>NZ_LMIV01000001.1:366190-2305401 GCF_001428865.1 Sphingomonas sp. Root241 | reverse complement strand
GGCGGGGCGGGCAATATCGATGTCAGCGCGGGTGGTGTCGCGGGCGGCACCGGCAATGCCGTGACGATCCAGAACAACGGCGCGGGCAGCGTCTCGGTCAACATCACGGGAGCGACGAGCTCGACSGGTGGCGARGGYATCGTCGTGCGCGACAAGAGCGTGGGCGGCAGCATCAGCGTCACCRCCGGCRCGGTGACGGCGGCAACGGCGAGCAAGGACGGCATCGACGTCCAGACGCAGACGCTGACCGGCGACGTCACGATCGTCGCCAATGGTGACATCAAGGCAGGCAATGCCGGCATCGTCGCGGCGCTGATCCCGGGCGCTGCGACCGGCAATGTAGACGTCACGGCCAACGGCGCGATCGACGCGCGCTTCGGGGTCGACGCCGAGAACTTCGGCTCGGGCTATACCAGCGTGGTGACGCTGGGGCCGGTGACGGCGACGACGGGCAACGGCATCTTCGCCAAGGCGGCCGGCGGCAATGTGCTCGTAATCGCGGGTGACGTGAGCTCGGTCAGCAACACGGGTATCATCGCGCGTCAGACCAATGCCGCAGGATCCGGCTCGATCCTGGTGATTGCCGGCAACGTCTCGGGCTCGGTGGGGATCGAGGCGACCAACAGCGGCACCGGGGCAATGAGCATCTCCGCGAGCGGGACGGTCACGGGTACTGGCGCCGAGGGCATCCTCGCGACGGGCAACGACGCGATCACCGTCGCAGTGGACAATATCGTGACCGGCGCGACGCGCGGCCTGACTNTCACGGGTACTGGCGCCGAGGGCATCCTCGCGACGGGCAACGACGCGATCACCGTCGCAGTGGACAATATCGTGACCGGCGCGACGCGCGGCCTGACTYTGGTCGGCGGTACCGGCGGCGCTGGCGATATCAACGTCTTCGGCACGGGCGGGTTCGTCGGCGGGACCGGTGATGCGGCGAACATCAAGAACAACGGCGCGGGCAGCATCACGGTCGACGTCTCGGGTGCGAGCAGCTCGGCCGGCGGCAACGGCTTCTTTGTTCGCGATACCGCGGCCGGCGGCGACATCAGCATCACGACGGGCGCGGTGACCGCGCTGGCGGCGTTTAGGAACGGGATCGATGCCCAGACCCAGACACCGACCGGCGACCTGACCCTCGTGGCCAACGGCGACATCAAGGCCGGCAACGCGGGCATCGTCGCTGCGCTGATCTCGGCCGGCGCGACGGGTAACGTGGATGTCACCGCCAATGGCGCTATCGATGCGCTGTTCGGGATCGATGCGGAGAACCTCGGCTCGGGCTCGACGAGCGTGACCACGGTGGGTCCGGTTACGGCGACCATCGGCAACGGGATTTTCGCGCGGTCGACCGGCGGCGATGTATCCGTGTTCGCGGGCGACGTCAGCTCGGACTCGCATGTTGCGGTGATCGCGCAGCAAGTCAGCGCGGCGGGGGCCGGCAACGTCACCGTGGAGACAAGCACGGTTTCGGGGACAACCGGCATCCAGGCGGGTAGTTCCGGCACCGGCTCAGTGAGCGTGCTGACGACCGGTCCGGTGACGGGCACTCTGGCAGAGGGCATCACCGCGACCGGCAACGGCGCCGTGAGCGTCGACGCCGCGGGCACCGTGACGGGCGCGACCCAGGGCCTCAGGCTGATCGGCGGCACCGGCGGCTCGGGGGATATCTCGGTCACCGGCACAGGCGGCTTCGTCGGCCAGAACGGCGACGGCGCGAACATCCTCAACAAGGGATCGGGCACTGTCACCGTCGCCTTGTCCGGTGCGAGCACCGCGACCGGCGGATCGGGCATCGTCGTGCGCGACACGGCGGCCGGCGGCGCAGTCAGCGTCACCACCGGTGCGGTGACCGCGCTCAACGCCGGCAAGAACGGCATCGACGTCGGTTCGCTGTCGCAGGCCGGAAGCGTCACCGTGGTGACCAACGGCGCCGTCAAGGCGGGCAATGTCGGCGTGCTCGCCGCACTGACATCGCCGACGGCGACCGGCGGCGTAAGCGTCACCACCAACGACACCGTCGCCGGGGTCACCGGCATCTCAGCCGCCAACAGCGGCTCGGGCTCGACGAAGGTGACCACGATCGGCGCGGTGAGCGCGACCACCGGCAACGGCATCTCCGCACTGGCAGCCCGCGGCGACGTGGCGGTCACGGCGGGCGACGTCACCTCGACCGGCAGCACGGCGATCGTCGCGCGCAATACGCTCGCGGCGGCGAATACCGGAAAGATCGACGTCGTCCTGACCGCGGGCAAGACCGTTACCGCCACTTCGGCGAGCGCGTTCGGCATCCAGACCGACAGCGGCCAATCGTCCGGCACCACGACGGTCACGGTCAACGGCAAGATCAAGGCGGGCGCGGCTGGCATCAAGAGCGCCTCGACTGCGGGCAACATCGTCACCAACATCGCCGCGAGCGGATCGATCGATCCGTTGGTCGGAATCGACCAGTCCACCGTATCCGGCGCGATCACGGTCAACAACGCCGGCACGGTGATGGGCGACAATGTCGGCGTGCAGCTGGCCTCGACCGGAGCCGGCGCGGTCGGCGCGCTGACCCTCAACCAGACCGGAACCGGCACGATCACCGGCACGGCCCAGCAGGGCGTGCAGATGACCGGCGCGGATGCGGCGATCGTAATCACCGGCAATGCGAACACTGCGATCAGCGGCGGCACGATCGGTGTGGACGTGTTCAACACCGGCACCGGCAGCATCGCCATTTCAGACAACCGCATCGCTGGCGGGACCGGTGGCGGCGTGCGGGCGCTGACCACGGGCGTCAATACCGGTATCTCGGTGACCGGCGCGGGCGCGATCACGGCTACCGCGGGCATCGCCGTCCTCGCCCAAGTTTCGAACGCCGCGAGCGGCGGCGGCGTGATCGTCAACCGCAGCGGCGCCATCAGCGGCGAGTTTGGTATTTTGGCGAGCACCACTGGTACCGGCAACGTCGCGGTCACCACCGGCGGTGCCGTCACCGCTACCGCCGGCACAGGTATCATCGCGATCAATGCGAATGCCGCGGTCAACGCCGGCACGCTCGCCGTGACGATAGGAGCCGGCAGCGTCGTCACTGCCGCGGGTATCACCGCCACTACCGGCAACGGCATCGTTACCAACAGCGGCAATTCCACGGGGCTGACGACGATCTCGGTGGCTGGAAAGGTGAACGTCTTCGCGAACGGTATACTCGCCACTTCCAAGGCGGGAGGCATCGCAGTTCAGCTGGCAACGACCGGCGCCGTCAGCGGCAATGAGGGCGTCAACCTTACCACCGACAGTGGCACGCTGTCGGTCAACAATGCCGGCCAGATCATCTCCCGCACCACCGGCATCCGGACCACCGCAACCGGAACCGGTTCCGTGACGATTACCAACTCGGGGACTCTAGTTGGCGGGCACACCGAAGCCGTGGTCGCCACCTTGGCGAACGGAAGCTTTACGCTGAACAATACGGGGACATTGGACGGCGGGATCTATGTCGCCGGTTCGAACGTCGCAACGACGACGGTGAACAACGCGGCCGGTGCCACTGCCAATCTCCGGTCGGTTTCCACGGTCTCGGGCAATTTCGTCAACGCTGGCGCCACAGTGATAGGCGTAGGCGGCAATGTCACCTTCCTCGGCAACACCAACAACTCGAACCTGATCCAGTTTGCCGGTCAAGGCAGGTTCACTACCGGTACGATGGCCAATACGGGCATCATCAACGCCCAGAACGGCGCGACCGGCGATCTGGTGCGGGTATTGGGCAATTACAGCGGGGGTGGCCAGTTCTTCGCCGACTATAATACGGTTACCGCGACTGCCGACCAGCTCAACATCGGCGGCACGGCGACCGGCAACACGAATGTCCGACTCGCTCGCGTCGGGGCGCAGAGCTACGTCGCGGGCGGCTTCTTGCCCGTGGTGACGGTCACGCCGGGGGCCGCGATCGGCACCTTCACCTCCGATACGCCGTTCGCGACATCAGGCTTCATCCTCGAAAGCTTCGGGCGTAATCCCGCCAACACCAGCCAGTTCGGCGTGCTGCAGCAAGTCAACCCGCAGGCGACCGCGGTAGGCGGGCTCAGCTACCTCGCGGAATCCGCGTCGGCGCTGCTCGACGAGCCGATCAGCCCCTATTTGAGCGCGCGGACCGATTCCGCTGCGGGAGGCAAGAAGTTCGGCCTATGGATGCGTGCCGCCAGCGGCCATACGCGGCAGACCGTTGCATCGACTCTTTCGGGCAGCGGCGTTGCAATTTCCGCGGCACCTGAAATGCGGGTCGAGCATCAGGCGGTGACGATCGGTGCCGATCTCGGCTTCGATGTCGGAAGCGGATGGATCCTGCATCTCGGCATTCTCGGCGGATGGTACGACGGTGACGCAATGGTCCCGGGCTCCGGCCGCCTCGGAGTCGAGGCGCCCTTCGCCGGCGGCTATGTCGCTGTGGGTAATGGGGCCTTCATGCTCGATGGCACGGTCCGCAAGGAGTGGCGCCACTACGACCTCAACCTGCCATCGCTGTTCGGCGCTGCCGGGCCGCAGAAGCTCGACGGCGGCGCCACGGCGGCGTCGGTCCGGGGTTCGTATCGTATCGGCGGTACCGCCGGGCTCGCGGCGATGCCGTTCGTCGGCTTCAGCTATGCGGATACCGACATCGACGACCTGCGGATCGATTCGATCAATGCCTATTCGCCAGGACGCGACAAGACAAAGATCGGCGAGGCCGGCCTGCGACTATCCTATCGCACGGCAAGTGAGGCGAGCGTGACGTTCGAACCGTTCGCCAGTGCCTCGGCGCTGCGCAACTGGTCACGCGGTGACGATGCCGTGTTCGGTTTCGGCGCGCCTGCCTCGAATTTCACACTCGATACGGCAACATGGAAGGACGCGATGCGCTATTCGGTCGGGCTGATCGGCAGCGCTGCGAACGGACGCGTCTCCACCTTCGTCATTGCCAACTGGAAGGATGGATCAGACATTCACGGCTTCGCAGTGAATGGCGGTATTCGCTTCAACTTCTGATGAGCCTCAGCCGCAGTCTGCGCCTGCGTCAGATCGGCACCACGCCCGATGGGCGGCCGCGTTATGCGTCGCTGACCAGCGGCGGCAACACCGATCTGTACCTGACCAACACCGATCGCGGCCATTCGCTGGTTGCGGTCGCACGCGTCGACAAGAGCTTCGACTGGGGCCTCAATCTCGGCGCCAGCTACACCTTCCAGGACGTGACCGACGTCAGCTCGATGAACGGCACCACCGCGTCGGGCACCTATGGCCAGAATGCGATGGTCGATCCCAACGTGGCCGCCTATGGCACCTCGATCTACCAGATCCGCAACAGCTGGAAGTTCAACGTCGACTTCGACCATGCGTTTGTCGGTGACTACAAGACGCGGATCAGCCTGTTCGGCGAGCTCCGCTCGGGCATCCCGTACAGCCTGACGATGAACGACCCCAATCTGCCGAACAGCCACTCGTCGGTGTTCGGTACCGCGGGTTCGTCGAACCGCTACCTGCTCTACGTGCCGGCCGCGGGCACCGATCCGATCGTGACCTATGACAGCGCAGCGACACAGGCCGCGCTCGACAAGTTCATCGCTGCCAATGGCCTGGAGGGTTATCGCGGGCAGATTCTTCCCAAGAACAGCCAGCGCGGCAAGAACTGGTTCAAGGTCGACCTGCACGCCGAACAGGAGCTTCCGTTGCCCGGCATCGACAGCATCGCCAAGGGCGCGCGCATCAAGCTGTTCGGCGACATCGAGAACGTGCTCAACATGATCAACAAGGACTGGGGCTCGCTGCGCCAGGTCGCGTTCCCGTATCTCACTTCGGTAGTGAACGTCGCCTGCGTCGCCGGCACCACCAACGGCGTCGCCAACCCCTGTGCGCAATACCGTTATTCGAGCTTCTCGAACCCGGCGGAAGACGTACAGGGCCGTCCGTCGCTCTGGGCGGCGCGCGTGGGCGTGAAGGTCCAGTTCTGACGGATCGGGGCCTCCGCCGGCCACTCCGGCGGAGGCCCAGCTCACGATCCCGGCATTGTTGATCCCGAGCAACGGCGGGCGGATCATAGGGCTGGAGGTCGGGATTGCCAATCTCGACCGAGGCGTTGAGGTTCACGACATCGTTGGCCGCATCGTAGGATTCGCTGACAACGACCGTCGAGATCAGTGCGATGTCGGTATAGTCGGGCCAGCCGATATTGGTCGTCACCGAGCCGCGCAGCAACCAGTTCCTGGCAATCTCCCACCGCGCCACCAGCGCCGGCAGCACGTTGGCGTAGCTGTGCCGGCGCGAGATATCGATGATGTCGCTGGTCTTGAACGGCGTCCAGGTTGCCGGTCCAGGTCTCCTCGATCACCGTCGCTGGACGCAGTCACTACCTACTGCCTGGTCGGAAAGGGCAGGAACTGACCTGTCAGGGGGGTGTGCGGAGTGGTGCCGCTTCTGGCGCTCTTATCGTCTGACCGGAACTTCCATGTCCGGGGGCTAATGCGGGTCGGGCGTGCCGTGGCTGCTTTGATCCCCTCGATGCGGCCGGCACTTCTAGACAGCCACCGGGCTTGTGATCTTTTCGCGCCCCATTCGTGTTGAGTTCGAATTCGAGTTCGCTGAGCGCGCGGTGATGCATTGCGCCGGTGAATCTCTGGATTCACCGGCGCCGCCCGTTCTATTCCGACCAGATAAAGCGCGCGCCGTCGCTGTCGTCCGGCATGGGGCCGGGGCTGTCGGCCCGGATGTCCCTCGTCTTCGGATCGATGCGCAGGAAGCGGTCGGTGGCCAATGACATCAGCACCAGTTCGCCCGTCGGCGTTTCAATCCATTGGAAGGTTTGCGCCGTACCGGACTGGCCGGCCTCAAGCGTCACCGCTCCATCCGCAGCGACAGTGACGTAGCGTCGGCCCGATCGCAGAGCGACGCGCCCCAATCGGCGGTCGACGATCTCGAACCGCGTCGGGGCGCCTGAAGCCAGGCGCCCATGCCCGGCCGCCAGTCCGGTCGTCGCGCGAAACGAGGTCAGCCGGATCGATCGACCATAGGGAATGGGCTGCATCAGGCCGTGGGTATGCGGCTGATAGACCTGAATACTGTCGAAATCGGCGAAACCGCCCTCGGCGCCGGTCGCGTTGTAACTGAACAATCCATAGCGAACGCCCTGGAAAGTGAAGGTCTGATAGACCAGCACGACCTCGTTGCCGATAGGGGTAAAGGTGACGCCGTCGAACGAATAGCTGAAGCGCGCCCGTTCGGTGAGAAAATCGCAGTCGGCCCGAAGCCAGATGCGCGTCCCGGTCATCTTCACCCGCACCACATGGTCGCGGCGCTGGTCATAAAAGACGACGTCGAGACCGGCGGTGCGCTTTTCGACGCCCAGAGTCGCATAGGGGAGATTGAGTAGGCCCAGTCCCGCCGTGTCGCCCGGCTTCAGGCTAGACGCATCGAGCAGCACGGTCGGCGTCGACATCGGCCCGATCGCCCGTTGCGTTAGGGTATTGCGCGCATCGTAGAACGAGGTCGCGGGCAGGGCATGAAGCCGCAGGAAACCCGGTCGTTCCGACAAGGACCATTTGTCGTCCACCGGAACATGGTTCCACTGCCATAGGGGCTGGAGCCGCGGCGCCGAAAAATCGTCGCTACGCTGAAAGGGCACGCGCATCGGCTGCGGCGTGGCGGTCTTCGGCTTCACCCAGGTTCGCGGTGTGCGCGTCAGATTGCTCTGCAGACCAAAATAGGGCCAGCCGTCCTTCCATGTGATCGGAGACAGGCTGAGCAGGCGCCCGACGGAATTGAAATCCATCATTGAGAAGCCCCACCATTCGCCCTCGGGCGTCTGGACTATGCCTCCCTGGTGCATCGCCAGGCCGTGACTGGCGGCGGGGCCGGGCGTCCAAAAATCGAAAGGTGGCTTGGGCGTTTTCAGGCGCGGGCCTGGCGCCATGCCGAAGTCCTCGTGCAAGCTGATCGCTCGATTGACCTCGTAGGGGCCCAGCACATGATCGGCCCGCGCCGCCGGCATGCGAAAGCCGCCGGCATAATTGGCGCTGATGATGTAGTATTTGCCGTCGATCTTGTAGAAATGTGCACCTTCGCCCATCCCGGCGTCGGCAGCGAACAGGACGCGCTCGGTGCCCGGAACCACATCGGTCAAGTCGTCCGTAAGCTGGGCCAGGTGCATATCCTGGTGACCCCAAACGACATAGACCTTGCCGTCATCGTCGAACAGGACGGACAGGTCGTGAAAGCTCCGCTTCATCGGCGTGCGCGTCCACGGTCCCTTCGGATCGGTGGCCGTGAACATCTGGGTCGTCTGGTCGTTGACGTTCGAGAAGATGTAGAATTTGCCGTCATGGTAGCGGAAGGACGGCGCCCAGATACCCTGGCCGTAGATGTTGCGGCCGTCCTCCAGCCGATAGGCCGGGCCGAGGTCGAGCTTGTCCAGGGCGTAGGCGACGAATTCCCAGTTCACCAGGTCCTTCGAGCGCAGGATCGGCAGACCCGGCATGGCGTGCATAGTGGTGCCGGTCAGGTAGAACCACTCGCCGACGCGGATCAGGTCCGGATCTGAGAATTCGTCATAAAACAAAGGATTGGTGAACGTTCCGTCACCGTTATCCGGCGTCCAGGTGGCGGCCGACATGCCTTTGGACGCGCTCGCCGCGGGAGCGTCCCGATTCTGCGCAAATGCTGGCGCCGCGCAGGGAACCAGCGTCAACGCCGCGCATGACACCAGCCCGGATATGATAATTCCGGACGATTTCGACCCATGCCGCATGATGCTTTGCCTTTTTTTGTCTTGATGCCGCATCCGCGCTTGGGGAGCCGCGGCGAAGGTGATGATCGTGGCAAGCGCCAGCGTCGGCGCGATGCCCGCCTTCCGGGGCACCATGGTGCTTCATCAGTGAAATCCCGTCTGCGGATCTGATCTCGCTTCCCTCAACGCCCGACCCGCTACAGGAAAAAGGGGCCGGGAACGTCGTCCCGGCCTAGGGAGGGTCGTGGGACTGGGAACGAACATGACCGCCCAGCTCAACATCGCGGATCAACATTGGCATGCTGGATCCGAGTAAAGGGATCGTGAGCCACTAAAGATTTGGTCCTGCACAAATATAATTAATCATGATCGGTGAAGCTATCAGTAGTAAACTCGGTGCCTTGATGCCTATCATCAGCCAAGGAACTTGCTGACCGAAGCTATAGCAGTACGATTTTAGCTCTGTAATAATTGTTGCGAACCGGCAATTCGGCACAGTGAGACGGTCGAGACGACAATGAGCCGGAATTCAGATCCGTAAGGCCTCATGAATCGAAACTGGGGGCCTATTTGACGCACATGTCCGTGATCGGATTTGGTCCCTTGGCTGTCAGAAGGCCAAGTCGGTACGGAAGTTGGATGTAATCGGAAGGGTGAACCAGCGGGTCGTTACCCTGGAACAGGAACTGAAGCGGCTTGCAGGGGTCAATGACCTGGGTCTGATCTTTCGTGTCCCGAATCAGTTCGCCATGGGAAATGCCCTCGGACCAGATGCTCCCCACGTTGTCGCCTGTCGCGAAGGGATTCTTGGCGGCTGTGCCCAGTGGCACCCAGGCACCTTCCAAGCCGTCGCTTTTCCATATCCGGAAATAGCGCCCCTTCGGGCTGATCGCCTCTACGACGGTAAGGTAAGTATTGGTTCCTTTTACCCGATAGTGGCTGCTTCCCTCGAATGCGTCATCCCGGGGCTCGTCGATGACGATGACCGTATTGTGGAAGCCATTCGGGAATTGATCTATCGATGTCTCCGACCGCATGACGTGGCCATTATCGTCGGTATTGAAGAGGTAGCACTTGGTGTCATTGCAGATAATGTAGAAATCGAGCCATCCCGTCCCCGCCGGCGGCTTCGTTATGTCCGGCGCCGTGGCAAAGAACGGGCGAGCTGGGCTCCACGACATCGGGTCCTCGATGTTGGTCGTGGTGGAATACATCGGGTCGCCGCCCTGAAATATCAGATACCAGAGTTTTTGCGGAGCAAAGTAGAACACCTCCGGCGCCGCGCGGTACCCGGGGCCTATCGGCGATTTGTCGAGGGGGAATATCGGCGCCGTCGATGCGGACGACCAATCGGCGAAGCTTGTGTAGGCGATGCCCCATCCCTTTGATCCGGCCGTGGTCATGAAGACGTGGTATTTTCCGTTCGCAAATACGACGGATGGATCCTTTACAGCGTAAACGGTTTGGGGTGGATCAGGCTGCGGCCCGACCAGCGGCGCGCTTGACTGCCAGTGAAAGGTCCCCTGAGACGGGGCCAGGGATGAAGAGGACAAACCGGTAGGCGCCCCGCCGACGCATCCGGCTAGCAGGGCAATGCCCGCCAGGCTCACCGAACAGAATGCCAAGGCCTTCATTTCCCGCATGTTTTTTGCAACCTCATATTATGGATATCTTTCAAACTTGAGTTGCCAACGTCACACGGCAGAGCGTGACCCGTCCGGTCGCCGTCAGGCGTCTGCGTCTTGGTCGGTCAGGGCCGCCGGACCTGAATGCGCCGCACGGGCAGGCTCAACGCGCATCGCGTGCGTACAATGCGAATGCGAAGTCCGCGGGGTGGCCCTGCTTGTCCTTCAGCGGCAGGTCGTCGAGGCTGGCCTCGCCGTCGGCATAAACGTCGTCGCGGCTGGCGCGCAGATAGAGCGTCAGCGCACCCTTTTCGCCCTGGAGCGCCAGCGCGTAGCGGCGACCGGCCCGCAGGACGACAGGGGGATGGGCGCTGAAGTCGAAGCTCAGCAGGCCGGCCCCTTGCGGCTGGTAGGCGATGGCGAGGCCCTGGCCGGCGCCGAGCAGTTCGGTGCCGGCCTCCACGTCTCGCAGCGACAGCCGCAATGGGTGCGCGGCGTCCGTGCCGAGGCCGTCGCCGGCGTAGAAGCTGAGCCGGCCCACTGCGATGTCGGCGCGCGGCACGAAGGTCTGCGCCAGGCGGCTGGCGCCGCCCTCTCTATTGAAGCCCAGGGGATTGGGGGCCTGGTCGAAAGGCCGGGTGACCGAGGCCAGCGCCGGGCGGCCCGGCCAGGTTTCGGGATAGCCTTGAGCAAACTGCTGGACTGCCACGCGGGGGTCGGAGCGGCCGAAGTCCGCTGGCGCGGGCACCTTGCCGACGGGCGGCCGGGGTGATGTGCTGATGCCGGCCTTCGACTGCGTGATGGGCCACATGCGGCCGTCGGCGTCATAGTGGAGGTAGTCGATCGTGACGGAGCGCCGGTTGCCGTTGCCGGTCTGGCCGTCGGGCAGGGTCAACTCGCCGTTGTGGTAGACCAGGTAGGACTGGCCCTTGAAGTCGTCGATGATGCCCGGGTGGATGGTGTAGCTATTGCGGGTCTGGCCTGTCAGCTCGCCCTGGTAGGTCCAGGGCCCGCTGGGGCTGGGCGCGGTGGCATAGGACAGGCGCTCCCAGACGTTCTGGTGCGCCATCGATGCGTAGGTCATGTAATAGATGCCCTTGCGCTTCGACAGCCACGGCCCTTCGGTGTAGTTGGGCAGCGCGATCTTCTGGATGGGGCCGTCCAGCTCGGTCATGTTCGGCTTGAGCCGGGCCAGATAGAGCACCGGGTTGCCCCAGGCCATCCAGGCGGTGCCGTCGTCGTCGACGAAGACGGTAGGGTCGATGTCGTTCCAACCATAGGGGCTGGGCGTCGTGGCATCGGTGACCAGTGCCGAACCGCGCGCATCCTTGAACGGGCCCAACGGGTTGTCGGCCACCGCGACCCCAATAGCCATGCCGGGCTGCGCGCCGCCGTGCTTCACGGTGGCGTAAAGGTAATAGTGGCCGTTGCGCCGCACTACCTGCGCAGCCCAGGCATCGCCCAGCGCCCACTTGAAGTCAGTGGGCTTCATGACGGCGCCGTGGGCGGCCCAGTGGCGCAGATCCTTGGACGAATAGCACAGCCACTCCTTCATGAGGAAGAAGTCGTCGCCCTTGGCCTCGTCATGCCCGACGTAAAGATAGACCGTGTCGCCTACGACCAACGGCGCGGGGTCGGCGGTGAATACGTCGCGCAGCAGCGGGTTGCTGCCCGGCGCAGGGTCGGCAGCCAGCAAGCTGGCAGGCATGGCGATGCTCAGCAGCAGGGCGCTGCGGGCAACCCAGGCCAGGAGCGAAGAACGTCGGACCGCCTGCCCCCCTATAGGCGAGATACGGGTCGTGCGTGAAGACAGGCGCGGAATCATTCGAATTCCTTCTTCGGCATTGGCGTTGGTGGAAGCCGGTAGCCGGTAGCCGGTAGCCGGTAGCGGACCGGAGATCGTCGACTGAGAATCCCCGACGCGGAGCACGATGCCCGACATCTAGGGCGCGGCGAAAACCGCGGCGATCGTCGAGGGATTAAAGTCGGCACCGGTGTTGCGGTCGAACAGCCCGCAGGTGTGATTGGGGAAGGCGCCGGTGTCCCAGTAAAAGGTTGCGAAGCCATGCCGGATCGCGGATCCGGTGACGTATTTGGTCCAATAGTCTCGGTATTTCAGCGACGCATCATATTCGGTCCTCGAGATGGCGCAGTATTCGCCGATGATCACGGGGATGCCCTTGTCAGTATAGGCCGCCTTCGCCTTGTCGAATTGGACGTCG
This sequence comes from Sphingomonas sp. Root241, assembly GCF_001428865.1. Classification (GTDB taxonomy): domain Bacteria; phylum Pseudomonadota; class Alphaproteobacteria; order Sphingomonadales; family Sphingomonadaceae; genus Sphingomonas. The sequence continues at coordinate 2,292,808 of NZ_LMIV01000001.1, read as the reverse complement.
ACATGCGCCTCGTTGTCCCACGCTTCCGTTGCTGCGGGATCGGTCGCGATCGATCCCCACTGCCAGATGGCGCTCTTGTCGTTCAGCGTGAAGTTGTACGAATCGTAATAATGGAACTCCATCATCAGCCTGCCGCTGACCGTGTCGGTTGGGACGGGAGCTCCGCACGCTGCAATCGTATTGTTGATGTCGGTGTTATAACCCTGGAACACCAGTGTTCGCGACGCATTGTTGCCGCCGGTCGCGCGCACCGCGTCGACAAACACCTGGTTGAAGCCGGCCTGAACCGAGCAATTTTCCGGCGACGGCACGCCATAGTCGACGTGGATTTCGTTGGTGCCAGCGAACAGCAGATGGTTGTCGTAATCCTTGAAATTGTTCGCGATTTGCGTCCACAATTTCTTGTACGCGGCGTTGCCGGCAGCCTGGCTCGCAGCCGTCGGGTTGTACCAGTCGCTCTTATGCTGGTTGATGATGACGTACAGCCCGGCGCTGCGTGCCATATCGACTACTTCTTTGACCCTGGCGAGCCAGAACGGAGCGACGTTCCCGGTGCCGTCGATATATTGTGCCCACTCAACGGGAATGCGCACGCTCTTGAAGCCGGCGGCTGCGACTGCGTTCAGCAACCTCTGGTTTACCGCGGGATTGCCGTAAACGGTCTCCTGCGAGGTCGTATGGGGTTTGCCGTAATCATTTAACGACTCAAGCGTGTTGCCGATGTTCCACCCCTTGCCGAGCTGAGCCGTGCTGACCGCCGCAAGCGCCTGGGTCGGCGGTGGGGTGGGGGTGGGGGCCGGCGTCGGCGTCGGCGTCGGCGTGAGTGTCGGCGTTCCGCCTCCGGCTGCAGCTCCGCCCCCGCATGCAGTCAGGCCGAGCGCAATCAGACCCGACAGCAGCACTCGCCGGCGTACTCGCCCACATAATTTCATTTCATCTCCCCCAAAACATGTCGACCGCTAGCCTTTGCGCGCTGCCGCCGACTTCTTGCGAGGGCTATACGCCGCCAAAAATAGGGCCGTCGGGAATTGTTTCGGGCCGGAGGATGATGGCCGCGAAATGGACAGGGCGACAGCGGACTGGCTGCGGCGACCGCCGGCGCGGCCGAATCATAGGACTGTTAGAGATTCTGCCCCAGCATTGCTTCAACCTCGCCGCGATAGGAGCGGCTCATCATGAGGCGCGTGCCGTCTTTCAGCACGACTTCGAACTCGCCATGGGAACGGCGCTCGAGGAACGCGATCGATCTGAGGTTTACCACGCTGGAGCGATGGATACGTACGAACATGAACGGGTCCAGCCGGCTTGCCACTTTGGCAAGGGCAGCGCGGTACAGGAATTCTTCTTCCCCGGCATGGAGTTTGACATATACTCCGGCGGCTTCGATCCAGTCGATGTCCCGCGCCATGAGGAAGTGGGTGGCATCCCTCTTCTTGACGACCATCCAGTTCCACAGTGCGCCCGGCTTGGCACGACTCGCGGCCAGCTTGAGCAGCTCCGGACCAAAGCTATTCGCGTCGCCGTTGCTGTTCGCGTGACTCTCATTCAGTCGCTCTTTGACCCGCTCCATCATCTTTTCGTAACGCGGATTGCCAAAGGGCTTGAGCAGATAGTCGACCGCCTCCGCTTCGAATGCCTTGAGCGCGAACTGATCGTAGGCGGTTACGAACACCGTCAGCGGCATGTTTTCAGCGCCCATGGCATCGATCACGCCAAAGCCATCCACGCCCGGCATCTGCACGTCGAGAAATACGATATCGGGATGCATATCCTGGATCAGCGCGACGGCGTCGACGCCGTTCTTTGCCTCGAGGATCTTTCCGATATCGCGATCCTTTGAGAGCAGGTCCATCAGGCGCCTGCGGGCCGGAGCCTCGTCATCGACGACCAGCACACGGATCTGCTTGGACGAGGCTGTCACGCTTCGTCGCTTCCGTCGCTGTGCACGGGCACGCTCATTGCCACTTCAGTGCCGCCTCCCTCGCGTCGACGGATCACGAAACCCTGCTCGCCCAAATCGGGGTAAAGCGCCGCCAGCCGCTCGCGCGCGACGCGCACGCCAAGTCCAGTCGATGCGTCCATCCGCCAATTGGGTGGCAGGCCGACGCCATCGTCGAGGACCCGGATCTGCAACTGGTCTCCCGCCCGCCATGCCGAAACCATGACCTTGCCGCCTGAAAGTCGGCCCTCGATCCCATGGCGGATCGCGTTTTCCACCAGCGGCTGCAGCAGCATCGGAGGCACCAGGATAGACAGCGTCTCCGGCTCGATATCGATCCCGATTTCCATCCTGTCCCCGAAGCGCATGCGCTGAATGGAGAGATAATGCTCGAGAAGTGATAGCTCTTGCGCCAGCGTAATTTCCGTCCTGTCCCTGCAGTCGAGCGACTGCCGAAGCAATGCGCCCAGGTCTCCGATCATACCCTGCGCCACATTGGGGTTGGTCACAACTTCCGACGAAATCGTATTGAGCGTGTTGAAGAGGAAATGCGGCTCAAGCTGGAGACGCAGCGCATTCAGCCGCGACGCGATCAAATTCTTTTCAACACGCTCCAACTGAAGGCGGCTGGTCAGGAACCGGTTATAATGCTTGAACGCATATATTATCCCGACGAGCGCGGAAAATGTCTGCCAGGCCCCAAGGAAAAAATAGACGGCAAAATCGGGTCTGAGCAATGGATTCCACCATATCTGGGGGATCGCATACAGAAGCAGACCGGTGAGGAAGGTATGGGCGAGGCTGAAGGGAATGCTCAGCAGGAGCAGCAGGAGCGCCAGGCGAACGATATTCTGCTCGATTGACGAGAGCTTGCGGTCGATCAGTAAAAGGGCCGGAGTCAACAAGGCCCATGCCCAGGCATCGATGATCTTCGATACGAGCATGGGCCAATGGAAGCCCGTGAACGTATCCGGCACTGCGAGGAACACGCCGACGCAGGTCCAGGCCAGAAAGATGAAGATCGCCGATCGGACCAGAGCCAGCCAGCTGGGATCCGAACGGCCGTCTGCATCGCTGGTCTCGGGATGGGCTCGTGCCTCGCTCGCCAAGATTGTGGCATCGGAACTCATGGCTGGCTGCTGTCGATAGCCATGCCTGGCCAGAACGCTTGCGTCTTCCAATCAGGGGCGCTCACACCCCGTTCGGCATCCCGAACAAGGCCCAGACTGGCAATTGCCGCTGCCGAACGACGGACGAGCTTCATAGCCTCTCCTGCCCTTCCCGCTCCTTGAACAAGAGGATCGGCTGGCCACACCCGGGACAATAAACGTGGCCTCGAGACGATTCGGGCTAGCCTACCCAACGGGCGGCTTCTTGACCTTGTTACGGTCAAGCGGTGGGCTCGGCCAAGCCTCGCGGGTTGGAATTTTCCAAAAATGTTCCGAAACGGACTTCTGCGTCGCTTTCCGGCTTCTCAATCCGTAGTGCGGATTCCGCGCACAATATTCGCTACGCTTTTTGCGTGTTTTGGCGAGTTTAGCGCATGCTAAAGGTGGACGATTGCTCCGGCTTGTGTGACTAAAGAGGCCTACCGCAGAAGTAGCACCGACCATTTTAGGGTTGGTGATAAAATAGACTCTAGGGAGAGGGGATGCTGGTGACGGCAAATGCCCTCCATTTGCTATAAGAATGGAGGGTTTACCATGGCCATTGGTCACGGCATGCCTTGCGCTACTGCGGAGGTATTGGCGAAGGCGATTCCAGGTCGCCCGGTGCAAGGCAGCCGAAGTCCAATCTCGATGGGCGACGATCTTCTTCACGGAAAATGACCACGACCGAGCTGCCGCCACTGGTGTTCAATGCGGTGCGCGCGTGGCGCAACCCATGTCGGTCCATCGTCAATATCGCGGCCATCCAACAGCAGCTGCTCAGCAGCATTCACAGTCGATCATAGCCGATATCGTGCACGTATAAAAATACGACGCGCATTTGAAAAATATATCCAATTTGGGGGAGTATGAATGAAGATGCGAAACTCGATGCTGAATGCCAGTGCCTCAGCGCTCATCCTTGCCACCCTGAGCGTGGCGACGCCGGCATGGGCGCAGGATGCGGGAACGACTAGCACCGACGATGCAACGCAGGATGGCAGCAACGTCTCCGAAGAGGAAATCATCGTCACCGCGCGGCGCAGGGCGCTGGCGGATGCAATTTCCATCAAGAAGAACGCCGACACGATCGTCGACTCGGTGACCGCGGACGAGGCTGGCAGGCTTCCCGACAATTCGATTACCGAAGTTCTTCAGCGCGTGCCGGGTGTGTCGATCTCGCGTTTCGCTGGGAGCAACGGCGGCAGCAGCGCGTTCCAGATCGAGGGTACGGGCCTTACCGTGCGGGGTCTTCCCTTCAATTCGAGCATGCTCAATGGGCAGCAGTTGTTCAGCGCCAACGGCGCAAGCTCCTTTAGCTGGAACGAAATCACGCCTGAACTGATGGCCGGGGTCGATGTTTACAAAGCGACGCGCGCCGACCTCATCGAAGGGGGTGCCTCCGCGATCAATCTTCGAACGCATCTGCCGTTCGATTTCAAGGATACTCAGTTCAACGTCACCGCAGGCGGCAGCTATGGCACCCAGGCGCGAAAGGCTTCGCCCCGCATTTCCGCCATGTTCTCCAAGCGTTTCGATACAGGCATCGGCGAAATTGGCGTGTTGTGGGATTTGGCCTACAGCCGCCTGTACCAGCAGAGCAGCGATCTGCAGGTTGGCGCGATGTTTGCCGAATATGTGCCGACCTCCAAGCGCGCCGATCATCTGGCTTTTGTTCCCAGCCAGTTCAAGTGGAACAACAATCAGAACAGGCGCGACAGGTACGGTGCGTATCAGGCGCTTCAGTGGAGGCCGGCTTCGAACCTAACGCTGACCAACACCATATTCTTCTCGCAATATGTCGAGAATAGTCAGGAGAACAGCGGCACCATAGGAGGGATTCCATCCGCGTCGACTACAGTTATGCCCGTGATCGGCAGTCCGGTTGAATATGATGCCAATGGCGCCTTCCGCAAGGGAAGCCTGATGTTCGCGTCCACCGGCAAGTCGGTGGAGTTTACCAACACGACCACCAGCACCAGCTGGCTGCCCGCCTGGTACCAGATCGATTGCGGTGCTTCCTACGGCGCTCCGGCATCGTCGATTCAGTGGGACTGGTCGGTTGACGGGGGTGTGGATCCGGCGACTCTTCCTGCGGGTGCACCCCGTCTGGCGCAGTGCGGCCCCGCTGCCACGCTGAACCCCACCAGCGGTGCGTCGGCATCGCACAACAAGAATTCGACGCTGGATATTTCGCAGAGCTTCGTCTGGACCCCTGGGGACCGGGTGGCTGTGCGTGGAGGCGCTCAATATGTCAGTTCCCGCTCGACCGGGCAGAGCATGTATGTCGCCCTCTCTCAGGCCAGCCCGCTGGTTGATTCGGTGGACGTCGATCTGACGGGGTCGCTGCCCGCCTTGTCTGGCATGCCCTCTGCCGGCTTGCTCGATAAGAGTACGGCCTACTTGGCCGCGATGGGCTATCACGAACCCAAGAATGTGGGGAAGATGCTGGCTGGCCATCTCGACCTTGAATACAAGGTCAGCGACGGTGGATTCCTGCGCTCCATCACTGTTGGCGCTCGTGCCGCAAGGCGCACCGAAAACGACAACTTCGTGGGGACGTATTGGGCACCGCTGGGTCAGCCCTGGATGGGTCATAACTTCGGCAATCATCCCGGGGACCCGACGTACGGGCCGGGGAACATTCAATATCTCAATAACCCAAATGTCCCGCAGTCGGATTATCAAGTTGCCACATTCCCGAATTTCTTCGGCGGCGCCGGGCCGGTTCCGGGACAGCTTTTCGTCGCCAGCCAATCGCTCATGCAGAGCTACGACTGGTATCATTTGCTCAAGACCTACAACGGTGAAATCCCGGACGGGACCGCGGATCAGTATTGGACGAAATCCATCGATCAGGGCCTGAACAAGACCGAGAGCCGCATCACCAACATGGCCGCCTATGTCCAGGCCAGGTTCGCGCATGATCGTATCGGGTTCATTCCGGCGTTTTCGGGTAATATCGGCGTGCGTGTATTTCACGATTCTCTGCGGGCGAGCGGTCTGCTGCAAACGCCGGACGTTGCGAACCTCGCTCTGTCCGAAGCGGACAGCACGGCATACTTCAACGCGCAGCAGGGTCTGCCGGGATCATCGAACGCGTACCCGACGCTCTATGGGTTTACCAAAGCTTATACCATGCAGACCCGCAGCTATGCGTACACGCGTGTTCTGCCTTCGTTCAACATCAAGTTCGATGTATCCGACAAGTTCATCATTCGTGGTGCGGCATCGATGTCGACTTCTCCGCCGAGTCTCAATGACATTCGCGCGGGCGGCTGGATCGACGTCAGGTCACTTCCCAACCCCACGAATTCGCTGGCACCCAGGATTCTCACGGGTTTTGCCGCCCGCGACGCGGGCGCGAATCTGAAGCCGACCATGATCACCAGTGAAGACCTGACGTTCGAATACTATCCGTCGTCATCCAGCTTCCTCTACATCGATCTGTTCGCCAAGCAGATCAAGGATGAACCGCTGTTCTATTCGTTCATCGCCAACAATCTTCCTGTTCCGGCCCTGGCATACGCCGATGGTGCGACCCCGCCGACCGGGACGGGGACGCCGACAAATCTGGATCTTCCGTGGCTCTACCTGCAGAACAAGTCGTCGCCGCAGAAGGCCTATATCAAGGGTTTTGAGATCGGGGGCCGCAAGTTCTTCGACCAATTGCCGGGATTGCTCAGGGGACTGGGTATTGAGGGCAACCTGACCTATATCGACAGCCGCAACCCTGCTCAGCAGGCCAACAGCGTGTTGGGTCCCACCCCGCCGCCAAACGGGGGCCTCAATCCGGACGGCACGATACCGCAGACTTATCCGAACCTTCCCTACGCCGGACTGTCGAAGTGGGCCTACAACATCCAGTTGCTGTACAGCCGCGGCAGGATCAATGTCCGCCTGGCATACAACTGGCGCGACAAGGCGTTGCTGTCGACCAATGTCAACCCGCTGTCCTATGCGACGAGCGGTGGCAATCCTTACACGCTCAACACCAGTTCGACCAACTTTGACTCGGATCATTCCTATCCCGTATACAACATGGTTCCGGCCTACACGGCGGCGGCCGGCTACTTGGATTTGGGTCTCGACTACAAGTTGAGCGACGAGGTTTCCGTCTCGTTCAACGCGAACAACCTTCTCAACACAATTTCGCGAACTCTTCAGGAGCCTGTGCCTGGCGTGTTCCAGCCGTACGACTACTACGTCAGCGATCGGCGCTACGAGCTCACCATGCGGGTGCGCTTCTGATGATCTGAACGGGGAAGGGCGCTCCATCGAGCGCCCTTCCCATTTTCGATTACAGTATTGTGGCCGGTTGATGCCCGGTTGCATGTCACAGGCACAGCCGGTTGTGCGCATGCCTTTACCGGCATCCAGCGCCACATACGCCTGAGACCCATTCGGCAGGCACGGCATCGGGTACGTTCGTGGCGAGGTAGTTTATGAACAGCGGCCATCAACAGGATATCGTCATTCTGGGTGGCGGTGCGGCGGGGTGGATAGCGGCTGCGCTGCTGGCCAAGAGGCTTGACCCTCATCGAGCGCGCATCACTCTGGTTGAATCGGAGGAGATCGGCATCATCGGTGTCGGGGAGGCGACGATCCCGATATTGGCGCAGTGCAACGCCCTGCTCGGCATCGACGAATTCGACTTTGTTCGCAGCACCCAGGGTACGTTCAAGCTGGGCATTGAATTCTGCGACTGGGGAACCGTCGGAAACCGGCATTTCCATGCCTTCAGCGATTATGGTCATCCGGTCGAAGGGGTGTCGACCCACCATTATTGGCTGAGAATGCGGCAATCGGGCGAAGATCGTCCGATCGATGATTATTCGTTCGCCTATGCCGTTGCGAAAAACAACAATTTCGTCCCGGGCGATCCGCAGAATCCGCGCTATCACCATGCCTATCATTTTGATGCCGGACTTTACGCCCGCTATCTGCGGGACGTGGCGATCGCGCTGGGCGTGCAGCGTATCGAAGGCAAGATGACGCATTTCGATCTGGATGGCGAGTCCGGCGATATTGCCGCCATCCATCTTGCCAATGGCCTTAAGGTTCCCGGCGATTTCTTCCTGGATTGTTCCGGCTTTGCGTCCGAATTGCTGGGAACGGCGTTGAACACGCCTTTCGTCGACTGGTCGCGCTGGTTGCTTTGCAACAGCGCCATCGCGGTGCCATCCAAACGCACCGGCGCGCCAACGCCGTTTACGCGGTCCACCGCACACACCGGGGGCTGGCGCTGGACCATCCCGCTACAACATCGCAGCGGCAACGGCATGGTCTATAATTCGGATCTGTGGAGCGACGATGCGGCGCGCGAGGCCTTGCTGGGCAATATCGACGGCGAACCGATTGCCGAGCCACGCCTGTTCCGCTTTACCTCTGGCCACCGCAAGCACTTTTGGAGCCGCAATTGTGTGGGGATCGGTTTCGCCTCCAGCTTTCTCGAACCCCTGGAGTCAACAGGAATACAGCTGATCGTCATGGGGATCTTGAAACTGCTCAAATATTTCCCCGAACGGACCATCGACCCCGTTCTGCGCGACGAATATAACCGGCTCTCTACCAGCGAGATCGAGCGCATCCGCGACTTCATCATTGCCCATTATTATCTCTCGCGCCGTCCCGAGCCTCTATGGTCGGCGTGTCGCGACATGGAGATACCCGACAGCCTTCGGCACAAGCTGGATGTCTGGAACGCCAGCGGACAAATCGCGCTGGGGGATTCGGAATCCTATATGGAGCCGAGCTGGCTCGCCATCCTGCTCGGCAACGGTGCCGTTCCAGCGCGCTACAATGTATCGGCTGATCTCTATCCGTTGGAGCAGATCCGCACGGGTATGGAATTGCGCCGCGAAGAGATCATACGTTCGGCGCAGGAGGTCACTTCGCATCAAGATTTCATCGATCGTCACTGCAAGGCTCCCCAAACGGCACCAGCCATCGAGACCGCCAAGGTCAGCGGGCGGACCCATTTCAACGAGTGATCGCCTATCTGCGCAGCCACCCCGCCACGGACGCGGTGCTGACGGCCAAGAACTATATCGACAATCTTTCCGAGGAGGTGCGCAAGGGCATGCTGGAGAAGGCGGATCAGGGCACCTAGCCCTCCGTTGCACCCTCGGTTACTGCAGTCATGGTCCCCAATGGCAAGCGCGTCATAGAGGCGGATCTCGGGAGCGCGGCGGCTGTCACCAGGCTCTTCGAATGGTATTCGACCGGGCGCTATTCGCTCAACAAGCGGCGAAGATGGCCCGCTCTGAAGACATGACCTTCCGTGGCAGCACCAAACCGATCAGCTCCAGCAGTGTGCACGAGATCATGCGGTCCCTCATGTCGATCGCGACGGGAGCGCGCCGGAGGTTCCTGGATGCCGACTTGGGCACCAAAAAACACATGATCTCGGGGGTACTTTGGAACTGCCCGTTTCGGGACCGAAAGCTTTCGGCGACCTACCGCAAATCCTTTGATATTCTTGTGGAAAATGCGACCGCCGGAGACGGCGCGGATGTCGAAAAAGCCGCGGAAAACGGCGGGAGTCCGAAATGGCAGGGGCGCTCGGATTCGAACCGAGGGCCTTCGGTTTTGGAGACCGACGCTCTAACCAGCTGAGCTACGCCCCTGTGCGGCCGCAGCCCTTAGCGGGCCGTTGCGGCGCTAGCAAGACTTGTCACGCTGCAGCGCTGTCGCCCATCGGGCGCATCGCAAGCGCACGCGCTTCGTGGACCGGAAGGGGGCGGCCGAAATAATAGCCCTGGACCTTCGTACAGCCCAGTTGCTGGACCATCTGGTGCTCTTCCTCGGTTTCGACGCCCTCGGCAGTCGTGGCCATGCCGAGGCTGTCGGCGAGCGCCACCACGGCGCGAATGATGGCGATCGCTTCCTTGGTGCCCTTCGATGCACCCTGCACGAAGCTGCGATCGATCTTGATCGAGCTGAAGCGCGTGTGCGCGAGATAGCCCAGCGACGAATAGCCGGTCCCGAAATCGTCGAGGCTCAGCCGAACACCCAAATCGAGGATCTTTTCGAGGACTTCGATCGCCACTGTCCCTTCGCGCATGAACACGCTCTCGGTGACTTCGAGCTCGAGCCGTTCGGACGGAAGGCCGGACTGGGCCAGCGCCTGCGCGACGACACCGACAAAGGCGGGATTGTGGAGCTGCTCGGGGCTGACGTTGACTGCAATTCGCGCAGGGATATCCCAGCGTGCTGCCTCATCGCACGCAGTGCGCAACACCCATTCGCCGATCGGGGCGATCAGCCGAGCTTCCTCGGCGAGCGGCACGAATTTCGCCGGCGAGACATTGCCGAACTCGGGGTGAGTCCAACGCAGCAGCGCTTCGAAGCCGGTGAGCTGGCCGGTTTCGGCGTTGACTACCGGCTGGTAGTTCAGATGCATCTGGCCCTGCTCGACGGCGTTGCGCAGCGCGATCTCGAGTACGCGGCGCTCCTCGGCCGCCATGTGGAGCTGGGGCTCATAGGAGTGGAACGCGCCACCGCCGGCGTCCTTGGAACGATAGAGGGCGAGGTCGGCCGAGCGGATCAGCATCTCGGCGCTGCGTCCGTCGCGCGGGCCGACCGCGAGACCGATCGAAGCGCCGATATAGAGCGTGTGCTGGTCCACCTCATAGGGGCATGACAGCGAATCGATGATCGTCTGGGCAAGCTGTTCGATGCGATGGGTATCGGTCGCGTCGCGGACCACCACCGCGAACTCGTCGCCGCCGAGTCGGCCGATCATCTCGTTTTCGGTCATCAGCAGCTTGAGGCGTTCGGAGACCCGCCCGAGCAGGCGGTCGCCGACCGGGTGGCCGAGCGTGTCATTGACGGCCTTGAACCGATCGAGATCGATCATCATGAAGGCGCAGCGCGATCCCCATTTTTCGGCATCGGCCATCGCGCGCGCCAGCGACTCGTTGATCAGCAGCCGATTGGGCAGCCCGGTCAGCGTGTCGTAACGCGCCATGTGATTGATCTTGTCGGCCGACTTGCGCGCCTCGGTGACGTCCGAGCCGACGCCGCGGAAACCGATGAAAGCGCCGCGCTCGTCATAGCGCGGGCTCGCCGACATCTCCCACCAACGCTCTTCCTGATTGACGTAAACCGGGAGCAGCAGATCGCGGAACGCCTCGCGCCCCTTGAGCTTCTCGGCAAGATCGCGCAGCGCGGGCGCGAAATTACCCGATTCCCATGTGGGACCGGCGAGCAACTGGAGGAACGGCGTGCCGTTGATCGTCTTGGGATCGGCACCGAGCGAGACCGCGAAGCGCGGATTGGCGCGGGCGACGCGGCGTTGCGCATCGATCTCCCATAGCCAGTCGGAGCCCGAATCCTCGAATTCGCGCAGCAACAGGCTCACCGTCTCGTCGCGCTCGGCGAGTGCCAGCTCGTTGGCGCGGATGACCACCAAAGCTTTGCCGCGCCCGAAGGTGGCGATCACCAGCAGCACCGTGAACAATGAGGCGGCGGCGGCGAGCACGGGTGCGGCGACCAATGCGAGCATCGTGGTGATCGCGGCGCCGACGATCGAGACGAAGGCGATTGTCGCCAGCGGAAGTGCCGCCATGGCGACTGCGGATGCGGTCATCAGCAGCGAAATGATGATCCACAGGCCGAGCGCCGAATCGGCATCGGCGGCATGGCCGAACGCCAGCGGCGGGATCGACCAGACTGCCCCCAGCGCGATCCCGTCGAGCAGGGTATCGCGAACATCCTTGAGCGGGGCAGTGACCGCGGTACGGTGGCGCCTGGAAAGGCGACGAAAAGCGATCGCACAGCCTACTGCCGCGACCAGCGCGCCCCAACTCGCGAGCTGCCACAGCGGCATGCGCGGCGCGAGCAGCATCGTAACGAGCGATGCGCCGACGAGATTTGCGGCGAGCATGAACAATGCAAGCTGGCTGCCGGCGTGGAGCTGCGCGGCGCGAATCGGGCCCCAATCGATGGCATCGGCGGGATCGTAGAGACCAAGAAGCGCACGCGCGTCGATGCGCGGCCGGGCAAATTGAGAAGTCGTCTGGCTGGTCACCGGACGGGAATAGCCGAGAGAGGGTTAGCGAGAGGTTAGATTTGCCGGCGAAACGGAGGAAATTTGCATGCTCCGACCAGCTTATCGCAAGCCGGACGCGCCGAGCGGGCCGACTCGCCGGCCCGCCCGAAGCGCGTTTCAGGCCGCGAGATCGTAGGGCTTGATCTCGCCGTTGAGATAGAGGTTGCGTGCCTTGGCGCGGCTGAGCTTGCCCGAGCTGGTGCGCGGCAGCGTGCGCGGCGGCACGAGCTCGATCACGCAGTTCATGCCGGTGACCGAACGGACCCGCTCGCGAATTTCGTCACGCAGGCGAATGCGCTCCTTCTCGTCCGAGGTGCGACACTGGACGAGTACCGCGGGGGTTTCTTCACCGCCCGGTGTGGTGATCGCGAAAGCTGCGATATCGCCCTGCTTGAAGCCGGGAAGCTGCTCGACCGCCCATTCGATATCCTGCGGCCAGTGGTTGCGGCCGTTGACGATGATCATGTCCTTCGCCCGGCCGACGATATAGACGTAACCTTCTGAAATATAGCCCATGTCGCCGGTGTCGAGCCAGCCATCGGCCATGCACGCAGCGGTCGATTCGGGATCGCGGAAATAACCGACCATCACCGAAGGGCCGCGGCACCAGACCTTGCCGATCGCCTTTTCAGGCAGGGGCGTGCCATCCTCTTCACGGATCTGGACTTCCATGTCCTTCACCGGCTTGCCGCAATTGACGATTGCACGAAAGCGCTGCGGACGATCCTCGCGCGCCACGTCGCCGCCCGAGAGCTGGGTCTCCTCGACCAGCTCGACGACGATGCCTTCACCCGGGGGCATGATCGACACCGCCAGCGTCGCCTCGGCGAGGCCGTAGCTGGGCAGGAACGCGCTGGCCTTGAAACCGGCATCGGCGAAGGCGTCGACGAACGACTGCATCACGTCGGGGCGGATCATGTCGGCGCCGTTGCCCGCCACGCGCCAGCGCGACAGATCGAAGCGGTCGCTCGCCTTGGTCTGCGAAGACATGCGGCGCGCGCAGATGTCGTAGCCGAAGGTCGGCGAATAAGAGAGAGTGGTACCCTGATTGCGGCTGATCAGGTCGAGCCATGCCAGCGGCCGCCGGGCGAAATCTTCGGTCTTCAGGTAATCCGTCGAGACCTGGTTGGCGACGACCGAGAGGAAACAGCCGACCAGCCCCATGTCATGATACCAGGGTAGCCAGGAGACGCAGCGGTCGCGATCCTGAAGCTGCATGCCGTGGCTGTGCGCCGAGAGATTGTTGAGCAGCGCGTGGTGCGTGATCGCGACGCCGTGTGGAAACCGGGTCGAGCCGCTGGAATATTGCAGATAGGCGATGTCGTTGGTGCTCGCTTGCGGTAGCGCCACCTCGGGTGCGTCGCGTTTTCCGAACTCAGACCAGTCCACGCCCTCGACGCCGGTGATCCGCGCTGCCTCGGCGCACATCGCGCCGATCTCGGGCGGGAAGATCAGCATCGACGGGTCGCAGCTTTCGAGCTGGACACGGAGCTGATCGATATAGGATTGCGCGCCGCCGAAGCTGGTCGGCAGCGGCAGCGGCACCGGCCAGGCGCCGGCGTAGACCACGCCGAAGAACAAGGAGGCGAACTCGGTGCCGGTCTCGGCGATCAGCGCGATCCGGTCCTTGGGTTTCACGCCGGCGGCGATCAGGCGGCTGGCCTGCGCCAGCGCGTCGCGGCGCAGCTCCGAAAAAGGATAGGGCCGTGTCAGGTTGCCGCGGGCATCGTGGAAGTTCAGACCGCGCACGCCCTCCGCCGCATAATCCAGCGCTTCGCCGAGCGTGGCGAAGTCCGCGAGGCGGCGGGGGTGACTATCGTCGGTCGGGGTAGGATCGGGTTTTCCCGTCTCCATGATACCCTGGTGCGGTCCCGTTTCGTCCAATACCATTCTTTGTCTCGTGCCCCTGTGAGCTGACAGACCGTTGTGCCCCCACAACGCATACTATGCGGACGGCTCTGCTACGCACTGGCGTTCAAAATCGGTTGCTACTGTGGCACAATCATGGCGCATGACCCGCCCGAGGCGCCCGCTCACTCCCTTGAACCCCGCCGATCTGGAGCGTTTCGCGCTGCGCTATGTCGAGCGCTACGCTACCACGCGAGGGCGGCTGGCGGACTATTTGAGGCGGAAGATTCGCGAGCGCGGCTGGAGCGGCGACGCGGCGCCGGACCTGACCGGGCTGGCGCAACGCATGGCCGATCTCGGCTATGTCAACGATCGGCTCTTCGCCGAATCCAAGGCAAGCGCGATGGGGCGCCGCGGTCTGGGTGCCCGGCGCGTGAGCCAGGCGCTGCGTCATGCCGGGATCAAGGACGAGGATGCCGACGCGGTGGCACCGGCGGTAGAGGCCGACGCCCCCACCAGCGCGATCGCCTTTGCCCGGCGGAAGCGGATCGGGCCCTTTGCGCGCGAGGCCGTAGACCGGCCGCAGCAGGAGAAGCATCTGGCCGCGATGCTGCGCGCAGGCCATGCGCTGGACCTCTCGCGAAAGATCGTCCGGATGGCGCCCGGCGAAGACGTGGAGGCGCTGATCGTCCCTTCGTGGGACCATTCTAATTAAACCTGAAGAGTGAATCTAACAAAGCAATTCCACATTTGGAAAAGGCTGTGTTAAAACCGCTCGCTTGGGGGGCCAAGATAATGCGTGCTGAACAACAGCTTGCGCCTCGCGACGAATCGGTCGCGCCGCCAGGGGAAGAGGGTTTCGGGGCGGAAACGGCGTTGGAAGACAAGGTTTATTGCGGTGTCGTCAAATGGTTCGACGTAACCCGGGGGTTTGGGTTTCTCGTTGCCGATGACGCCGCAGTGGGCGACATCCTGATTCATTTCACCGTGCTGCAGGAGCATGGAAGGCGGAGCTTGCCCGAAGGCGCACGAGTCGAATGCGTCGCGGTGCAGCGCCAGCGCGGGCTCCAGGCGAAGGAAATACGCTCGATCGATCTGAGCGAAGCGGTCGAGCCGCCCAAGCGGCAATGCGAACGCACCGACCGGGTCAAGCTGATCGACGATGCCGGACCGTTCGAGGCAGTGACCGTCAAATGGTTCAATCGCCTCAAGGGCTATGGATTTCTGGTGCGCGATACGGACTCGGCCGATATATTCGTCCATATGGAGACGCTGCGTCGTGCCGAAATCGAGGAAGTCGAACCCGGCCAACCCCTCAGCGCACGCATCGTCGAGGGTGACAAGGGGCCGCTGGCTGTAGCGGTCGAAAGGACCGGCTGAGACCATGATTCGCAGGCGTGGAATGAAGGTGGCGTTTGCCGCCGCGGCGTTGTTCGTATCCACGGCATGCAAGGTCGATGCGGGCGCAAACGCCGATTCGCAGCAGAACGTCGCTGCCAAGGTCCAGGTGACGGTTCATGCCAAGGCCGGGCCCCGGCAATTCAATGTCGAGGTCGCTCGCACCGCCGCCGAGCAGGAACGGGGGCTGATGTTCCGCACCAATCTGCCTGCGGACGGCGGCATGCTCTTTGCACCCTATCCCGCGGAGGGCGGCGGCCCGCGCGAGGCGAGCTTCTGGATGAAGAACACGCCGAGCGCGCTCGACATCCTCTTCATCCGCCCCGACGGCACGATCGCGGCGATCGCCGAGAATGCCGTTCCCTATTCGGAACAGCCGCTGAAATCGGGCGAGCCGGTGAGCGCGGTTCTCGAGATCAACGGCGGCAAATCGGCCGAACTGGGGATCGCCGTGGGCGACAAGGTGACTTGGACCGGCCGCTAGCGGCGAATTGCGCTGCGGATTCGATTGCCTCTGTCCGTCGCGGGAGCTAATCGGCGCGGATGAGCCTGAATCGGAATCCCTTCACCTGGTGGAACGGCGCCACCCTCGGCACGTGGTTCGGCCTTCGTGGCAAGACGAAGGTAGGCGAGGACTCGCTGGGCAACGTCTATTGGGCAGGCGGCAAGGATCCGAACGGGATCACGCGCCGCTGGGTGATCTATAGCGGCGCGAACGACGCCAGCCGCGTGCCGCCCGAATGGTTCAGCTGGCTCCACCATCAGATCGATGCCGCGCCCGATCAGGCGCTGCCTGCGCCGCGCGTGTGGGAAAAGGCGGCGGAGCCGAACCAGACCGGCACCCGATTGGCCTATCGCCCGCCCGGCGCGCTCGAGGCGGGCGGGCAGCGGGCGCGCTCCACCGGCGATTACGAGGCCTGGACTCCCGACGCATGAGATATGGCGCCGCAACTGCGGCGGCAGCGATGCTGCTGCTGCTCGGCCTTGGCGCGTGCAAGGGCGGCGAGCAGGCGGGCAACAACAGCGCCGAGGACCTGATCATCACCACCGGGCCGGGCAACGCCGCGGGCGGCGCGGAAGTCGTGGCGGTCGGACCCGATACCAGCGTGCTGAATGCCGCGGCCACGCCGATGAACCAGCGCGAGGCAGTGCTCGGCCTGCTCAACAAGCGCAACGGCGTCGCGCGCGAATTCAAGCTCAAGCCCGGCCAGGCGGCGCGGATCGACGACGTCATCGTGCGACTGCGCGCCTGCGACAAGACCGCGCCCTGGGAAGCCGACCAGCTCACCGGCGCCTTCGTGCAGGTCGACGTGCAGCAGCTCGACAAGAGCTGGCGCCGGGTCTTCTCGGGCTGGCTCTACAAGGAGCGACCGGCGCTCAACGTCGTCCAGCACCCGATCTACGACGTGTGGCCCAAGAGCTGCGCGATGACCTTCCGCGACAGCGGGCCGGACACGGTACCCGCGCCTTCGGGCGGCGGCGGATCGGGCAACCGGTCCAGTGCGGAGAAATCGCCGTCGACCGAAGGCGCACCGACCGAAAGCCCCGCCGTCGAATCGCCGAGCGCGGCGCCCAGCAACGCGACGTAATCGTCGCGCGGCACTTCGACTGCGCCGAGCGTGGCGAGATGGTCGGTCTGGAATTGGCAATCGAGCAAAGTGAAGCCGCCTGCCTTCAGCCGCGCCACCAGATGCGCGAAGGCGACCTTGGAGGCATCGCGTACCCGAGTGACCATCGATTCGCCGAAGAATGCCTTGCCGAGCGCGAGGCCATAGAGTCCGCCGGCCAGCTGTTGGCCGTCCCAGCACTCGATCGAATGCGCGAAGCCGCGGCGGTGGAGTTCGAGGAAGACACGCTCGATCGGGCCGTTGATCCAGGTATCGGGCCGATCGGTCGCGGATTCGGCGCAGAGCCGGATCATCCTTTCGAAATCCTGATCGAGCGTGACACGAAATCGATCGGCGAGGATCGTCTTGCGGAGCGACCGCGAGAGATGGAAGCCGTCGAGCGGGAGGATCCCGCGCAGCTTCGGCTCGACCCAATAGACGCTCGAGGCCGCGCGGTGATCGGCCATCGGGAAGACGCCCATCGCATAGGCGCGCAGCACGAGATCGGGATCAAGGTCCAGTTGGGGCGGTAGCGCGCGGGTCATCGCGGCCTCAACGCGCGGACGCCAGCCGGCGTTCGATCGCCTGCCAAAGCGCCGCGAATGCCTGTGCGGCGGGGCTTCGCGGCGCGAAGCTGCCGAGCGGCCGACGGTGCACGGTCATCGTCTCGACCACGCTCGCCATCGGGATCACCGGCCAGTCCGGATGTGCCGCGAGCGCCTCGCCGTGCAGCTTGCGACGCCGATCGACCATCGAATGGACCGGCATCAGCGGCACCTTGCCGCGCCGCCCGAGATGGCTCTCGACCTCGGCCAGCGCGCGCATCGAGAGCGGCGAGGGAATGACGGGCACGACGATCAGGTCGGCGGCGCGCATTACCTGTTCGCTGGTTTCGGTGAGCCCTGGCGGGCAATCGAGCAGCACGCGATCATAGGATTCGGTCAGCGCGCCGAGCAACTTGGCGAGTCGCTTCTTCTTGTCGAGTTCGTGGAAGGTCCGGTCGAGCGATCGCAGCGACGTGTCGGCCGCGATCAGGTCGAGCCGGTCGATCCCGGTATTGCGCGCGAGCTTGGCGGGCTCGACATCGCGCGTGAAGATCGCCTGCGCCTCGTTGCGGCCGCTGGCATGGCCTTCGAGCAGGAAGGTCGAGGCGGCCTGGGGATCTAAGTCCCACAGCAAGGTCCGGCGCCCCGAGCGGGCGGCAGCCCAGGCGAGGTTGACCGCCAGCGTGGTCTTACCGACGCCGCCCTTCAGGCTGTACACTGCGATCGTAGCCAAGCGTGTCCTCCGTCGCGCGCGTCAAGCTGGCATGAAAAAGGGCCGGCGGGGAAGCCCCGCCGGCCCTTGAAAATGACGAATCGGTCGCGTTTCAGGCGTGGCAGGTCTTGGCGGGCTTGCCGGGAACCGTGACGCTGACATTCTTCGACGTGCCGGTGAGCTTGAAGCCGCCGGCGGCTTCGAACGGCTGGCCGGCTTCGGGCGCCTTGAGCATGGTGGCGGGGCCGCCCTTCTCGGTCTTCAGCTGGACCTGCTTGTTGCCTTGGAAGAAGTCGACGTAGATCAGGCTGTTATCGCCGCAGCGCAGCGTAACGCTCTCGGCGATCGCGGGCGGAAGCTCGATGGGCGCAGCGTTGGCGAGCTGTGACGCCATCGGATCGGGCGCGGTGCTGGTGACTTCTTCAGGAGTCTGGCTGCCGCACGCGGCAAGGGACAGAAGCGCAACGGCGGCGGCGGCAATAAGGGAGGGGTTCTTCATAGCGAGAGATGCTTTCGGACAGGTGGCAAGAATCGTCAAGCGATTCGTGATACAAGGTCACATTATTGTGCTGCGCCGCAACGTAACACGCCGATTGTTTCTCCCGTGTGAACCCTATTCATGGAACTCGTCCAGATCCGGGATTCTCCCGAAGGCGATTTTCGTTCCCACCGCGTCGATGCGCCCGCCGTTCAGCGGGCCGACGCTGACGGCATGCCGCCCGAACTTCTCGTTGATCCGGTCCATCGCGCGGCTGAGCGACAAGGTGCGCGTCTCGCGCGCCAGCGGATCATCGGGATCCAGCGCGGCGAACAGCGAACCCTGCTCGCCTTCGACTGTCTCGATTTCGCACAAAGTCACCCCGACCATGCGGAGGCGAAAGCCGCCGGCGCGCGCGCGACCGGCCTCGGCGAGGCGGGGGAAGAGCGAGTCCAGCGCCGACAGGATGACGAAGCTGTCCTGCGTGTTTGGCAGCCGACACGAGGCGCGCCAGTTGGATTTGTCGTCCTCGAACTTGCCGTGGAGCACGAGCAGGCGGCTGCGATAGCCCTTCCGCCGCAGCCGGCTCGCCGCCTTGAGCGCGAGACGGCGGGCAGTGAGCCGGGTTGGCTCGAGCCCGCGCTTGGCCGGCGACAGGACATGGCTGTGGCCGATCGTGCGGCTCTGCGTCGGCTTTTCGGGCAATTCGACGCCGTGGAGCAGGTACCAGAGTCGATCGCCATTGGTGCCGCCCCAGGCGGTGCCCGCGTCGCGCGGGCGGCGCTCGCAGAGCTGGCGGATGTCGAGGATGCCGTCCTGCGCCAGCCGGCGCTCCATCTTGGCGCCGATCCCGGCGATCTCGCGCAGCTTGAGGTCGTAGAGACTGTGCGGAAGCTGATCGGCGGTGAGGACGATCAGCCCGTCGGGCTTCTGCAGGTCCGAGGCGAGCTTGGCGAGCAGGCGATTGGGGGCGATGCCGATCGAGCTAGTCAGGCATTCGCCGACATTAATGCGGATGCCCGCCTTGATCCGCTTCGCCAGCGCGACTGCGGCTTCGCGCGAATTCTCATTGTCGAGCAGCCGGCATGCCACTTCGTCGATGCTGCAGACATGGGTGACCGGAATATGCTTCCAGACTTCTGCGATGATCGCATCGTGGAACTCGACATATTTCTCGTGCCGGGCGGGGGCGATCAGGATGTCGCGGCACTTGCGCTTCGCCTCCCATACCGGCGTGCCGGTCGAGATGCCGAAGCGCTTGGCCTCGACCGACGCGGCGATCGCCACGGTGGTGTCGGCATCGACCGGCGCGACGATCACCGGCTTGCCGCGGAGCGCCGGATCGAGCTGCTGCTCGACGCTGGCGAAATAGCTGTTCAAGTCGAGGAACAGCCAGCGCAGCGGGCGGGGAGGGAATGCCAGAATGTTGGAAATGCCGGCTTTAACTTCGCACTTTGCCCGCGGATTGTGAACAAAAGTTTCAACGCGAGGATCGATTGTTGCGCTGCGCGAAACGACGCCCGAGGCCGAGGCGGGAACAGCGCGACTCATGATGCGGAACAATAGCAGAACGTCGCATTGTAGGAAACCTACTTGACCCGTGCCGCTCCGGTTCGCAGGACTGCGGCGATGGAGAAACGCATGCGGCCGTTGCTGACGATGGGACTTGCGCTGGCGCTCGCCGGATGCGGCGGGGGCGAGGAGGTGGCGAACAACAGCGCCGCGCCGACCCCGACTCCCACGCCGGGGCCGATGCTGGGCGGCGTTGATCTCGACAAGCCGATCCGCGCGACGGGCAGTGCGCCTTACTGGGCGATCTACATCGCGCCGGGCACGATCGCCTTTGCGGACGCCCCCGCGGCGAGCCCTACGGATTTCTACCCGATATCGCCCAAACTAGAGGGCGACACGGCGCGCTTCGAGACGCAGACGCCCGACGCCGAAGCGGTGACGATCACGCTCATCGCCAAGGCGTGTACGGCGGGCAAGGAGACGCTGCCGCTGGGCGCCGAAGTGCGTATCGGTAGCCGGACGCTGAAGGGATGCGCGGGACCGGGCGCCTATGACTGGGCGGCGCGCAAGCCGTCGCCGTCGCCGACGCCGTCGCCAGCGAAGGCGAAATAGGCGGGCTAGCTTGAGGTCTCATATTCAAACGCGTCATCCCCGCGAAAGCGGGGACCCATCTCCAGCATTATCCACGAGCGCGCCGGTGCATTTTGCCGCTCGCTCAGGAGATGGGTCCCCGCTTTCGCGGGGATGACGAGTGTGGGAGGTAGTCCGTTAGTCAAATCAACCGCTTGAATGGGTCCTCAAACCTGGGCTGTATCTACGATCGCCGGCAGGTCAGATAGAGCGGGTTTCCGATCAGCAGCGGATTGCCCTGGCCGTCCCGCACATTCACCGCCGTCCAGCCGCAGCTTCGCGGCGCGAGCGGGAATTCGACATGCGCGTCGTCGCCGGCGACCGGCGAGCGGCCCGCTACCGCGCCGTTGACCACGAGCTCGGCGCTGGCGCCGGCGACGCCGACGACATGCGCGCGGATGCGCAGCCCGGCATCGCCGGCGATCGTCCCGCCCACCACCGCCTGAGCCTTGCCCGCCGTCGCAGTCACTTCGAGGAGGCGGTTGCGCGTGCCGGTCACGTCGATGAAGACATTGCCGGCGCGTATCCCCGCCAGGATGCCGGCCATCGAGAGTTCGGGTGCGTGGACGACCGTGGTGGGCCGGCCGATCGGCGCCTTGCCCTGCGGCGCATCGGGATCGTGATTGTCGCTCCCCGCGATCCCGGTCAGGCGACGGCCTTCGTTGAGGCGGGCGTACCAGAAGCCGATGCCGGCCAACGGGCCGCTCGCGATCGTGCCGTTGACGGCCTCGATCGCCGTGACGCGGCTCCAGTCGGTGTCCGGCCAGGTCCAGCCGCAGCCCATGCACGCCTCGCCCGAAGGCAGCGCGGGATGGTTGATCGAGAGGATAGCGCCCGCCGCCGCGACATCGCGAGTCAGCGCGGCGATGTCGGGCACGGCGGCGCCGACACGGAAATCGACGAAGCGGCGCTCGCCGAAGATGTTGGCGTGGCCGCCGAAGGTGGTGATCTCGGTGCCGGGGATCAGCAAGGTGCGATCGAACCAGGGCTGGAGTTCGCGCAGGCCGCCGAAATGCGCGACGGTGTTGTGATCGGTGACCGCGGCGAAATCGAGTCCGGCTCTGGCCGCCGCTTCCACGGTGCGGAACAGCGGGCAGGGGACGCGCTTGCCGCTCTGGCTCGCGCAACTGCCGTCGCTGTTGGCATCGTGCATGTGGAGATCGCCGCGATACCAGCCGGGGGCGGGATTGAGCGGCGCGTCGGCGATCCGATCGCTCGCGTGGGTCGAGCCGGCCCGATCGAAGTCCACCGTCACGCGATACGCCGCGTGGCTGTTTGCGCGTGCGTTGGGGACGCCGAGCATCAGCTGCCAGCGGCCCGCAGGGAGCGTGCCCGGGAGGTAGCCGGGCGTGGCGTCGCTGGGAGAAAGCGTGAAGCGGTCGCGCGTGCCGCCGCTCCAGCCGCGGAATCGCTCGGGATCCCACACCCCCATGTCGACGACGGTCTTGTCGACCTTGTCGTAGGTCAGGGTGACGGTGATCCGCTCGACGCCCGTGGGGACGTCGAACGGAACCGGCTTGTAATGCTGGTGGTCGGCACCGGTGATCTCGCCGGTGAAGACCGCGTCCTGCGCCATCGCCGCCGCGGGCGCGAGGACGGCGAGGAGCGCAGGCGCGAGGACACGCATCAGAACTTGAAATCCACTGCGAAGCGGAAGTTCCGGCCCACGATCGGGCGGCCGATGAACAATAGGTCGTTGGCCTGGCCGCTGGTCAGCTCGCCGGCGCGCGGATTGCCCTCGGTGAGGCCGATCGTGTTGGTCAGATTGTCGCCATAGGCCCAGAGGCTGATCTGATCGGTCAGCCCGAGGCGGACGCTGGCGTTGAGCACGGTATAGGCCGGTAGCTCCGAGGTGTTCGCGGCATCGGCGTAGCGTTTGGTGTAATGCTCGACATCGAGCTGGGCGCGGAAGCGGTTGTCGAACAAGGTGACCGCAGGAGTAGCACGCAGCGCGAGGCGGGGCACGCGGAGGAGCTGGTTGCCGCTGTAATCCCGCGGGATCAGCGTGGTGCCCGACAATTCGTTGTACACGAGGTTGCGGAAGGTCGGGTTCTGCCACGTGCCGTTGAGCGTGAAGTCGAACCAGGTGGCCGGGCGCACGACGCCCTCGAATTCCACGCCGTAGGCCCGGGTGTCGGTATAGACCGTCTGCTGGGTATAGCCGTTGGTCGCCGGATTGAACTGGGTGTTGCCGATCGAATAGGAATCGAAGTCGGTCAGGAACGCCGTGGCGTAGAGGCTGACCAGAGGCGAGGCGTATTTGAGCCCGGCCTCCCACATCTTGATCCCCTGCGTCACCGGCTGTGCAGTGGCGTTGGTGATGAAGCTGCCGACGCTCGGCAGGCGGAAGGCCGAGGTGTAGCGCGCGAACAGGCCCGCGCCGCGGGCGAACTGCCAATTGGCGCCGAGCGTCCAGCCGGTCTGGTCGAAATCGCGGCTATAGGGCGTGAATACGCCGTTGCCGGTGAGCACATTGTTGTCGGCGAGCGTCGTCGCGTCGCCGAGGTCGACGCTGCGGTTGCCCTCCTGCGCGCCGCGCGTGCTCACTTTCTCCCAGCGCACGCCGCCGTCGATGCGCAGCGCCGGCGTGAGCTGCCACTCGTCGGAGGCATAGAGCGCGATCGTGTTCGACGAGCCATAGCCGTTGGCGAATTCGGAACCGTAGCGCGCGACGCCCTTGTCGGTGAGCGCGCCGACGACCTGGCCCGCGGCGTTGAGCGCGACCAGATCGAGCAGGCGCGAATTGCCCGACACGTCCTGGAGGGTCGAGGCCGAATAGCGGGTGAAGGTCTCCTTGATGTAGGCGTAATAGGCGCCGATCGCGAAATCATGCGTGGTGCTGCCCATCGCGAAGCTGCGCGCTAAGCGCAGATCGTCGAGAAGCTCGCTTTCCTCGACCGTCACCGGGCGCGCAGCGTTGATGAACACGTCGCCATTGCCGTTCTGCCCGGTCACGTCGAACGGCGTGCCGCCATCCACATAGCGCAGCTGGACGCTGGTCGCGCCCGGATAGGCGGCGAGCACCTGGTTGCGATAGGTGTTGAGCAGCGCCGTCGCCGTGCTCACCGACGCCGGATAGACGCCGTTGCGCACCGTGCGCGAATCCCGGTAGCGCAGGTTGTTCGAGATCTTCCAGCCGTCGCCGAATTCCCAGTCGCTCAGCCAGCTCAGCTGATCGAGCCGGATGCTGGTGCCGTCGGATTCGCGGAAATCGACCGGACCGGTGGCGCTCTTGAGCGTCATGCGCGCGACCGCGCGGCTCGCGGTGGTGCCGTAATGCGGATCGAAGCCGGGCAGGCCGACGATGTCGCCTTCGCTGTCCTTGGTCAGCGGGATGCCGGTGTAGAAGATCGCATGGTCGTCGAGGTGCTTGTAGCTGAAGGTGGTGCTGCCATTGCCGAAATCGCCATGCAGGTCGGCGCGGATCTGGCCGCCCTTGTTGCCGGTGAAGCCGGGATCGCGCACGCCCTGCTCGCTGCGATAGAAGCCGCCGACGCTCAGGCCCCAGCCGCCGCCGATCGGCGCGCCCACCCAGCCGTCGAAGCGATAGAGCTCGGCGGTCGGGCCATAGAGCACGCGCGCGACGCCCGAGATCGAATCCCCGGGCTTGCGGGTGATGAAATTGACTACGCCGCCCGGGGCGTTCGGATAGAAGATCGACGAAGGTCCGCCGCGGACGACTTCGACGCGCTCGATCGATTCATCGACGCGGAACGCCTGGTCGGCATTGAGATAGCCGAGCGAGGGATCGTGCTGCACCGGCAGTCCGTCCTCGAGCAGGTTGATCGAGCCGAAGCCGTCGACCGGAATGCCGCGCGCGCGGACATTGCCGCTGCCTTCGCCGCCCGAGGCCTCGACCCAGAAGCCGGGAACCGACTTGAGCGTTTCGGTGACGCTCGACGCGGCGCGCGAGCGCAGCGCGTCGTTGTCGATCGAAGTGAGGGCGTAGCTGGTCTCGACCCGCGTGCGCTCGCCCGCGCCGGCGCGGCCGGTTACGACGATTTCCGAATCCTGCGTCTCGGCTTCGGGCGCGGCGCTTTCGGTGCTGGTTTGCGCGAGTGCAGCGGTGCTGCAGGTGGCGAGCAATGCGAAAAGCCCGGCACGGACAGGATATGCGACCTTCATTTTGATTGTTCCCCGACAGACCGCTGAGTGCGGCGAGCGGGGGCTTAGGCGGGGGTCATGACCGGTCGGTGGCGGCGTTGCTGCAGTGCGGTGACAGTGCGATGTCAGTGTGTGTCATCATGACGGACGGTGCGGAAAAGGTCCTGAATCCGCCTTCAGCCATGCCGACAGCGCATGCCATGCCGGCAACTTGGCATGGAATCCGATGGTGTGGAGCGGGCTGCTCGAAGGGAGCGCGACGATTTCGTAGCGGACCGCAGCGGCGCCGAGTTGCTTCAGGCCGTGGCGCAGCGCAGTGCCGCCGTTGAAGGCGATCGCGCGCAGATCGGGCAGGGTCGCGGCGAGCGCGGCAATGTCATGCCCTTCGATGTCGCGCATCGCCGCGTCGGTGCTTCCCGGCCGGGTGGCGCTGGCGACGACGTCCCACAGGCCGATATGCGCGGCGAGGAGCGCTTCGAGACGGGCATCATAGGGCAGGGAGGGCAAGTCGACTCCGGCGGCGGGGGAGATCAGCCGCCAGAACTGGTTCTGCGGATGCGCATAATAACGCCGCTCGGCGAGCGAACGTTCGCCGGGGAGCGAGCCGAGGACGAGCAGGCGGACTTGTGGGTCGACGACGGGAGGAAAGCTGTGCTTGCGTTCGTTCACGCGGCCGGCGTTATGTCTGTGTGGGCGAAGTCCTTGCCCTTGAAGAGCAAGGACTCGCCGGTAGCCTTGGCGAGCGCGTAGGCAAAACAATCGCCGAAGTTGAGGCGGGCAGGGTGGTTTCCCTTGCCGAAAATTGCATAGGCGCGGCGCCCGATTTCGGCCTGTTCCTCGGTCACTGGCATGATCTGGATGCCGGCGGTTTTCTTGAGCTCGAGCAACTGCGCTTCGAGACTGGATATGCCGAAGCCCGAAAGCACTGCTCCCAGCTCGATCCAGGAGCCGGCCGAGATTTTTGCGGGCCGGCTCGCGTCGAGTGCGAGGAGAAAGTCATCCGCTTCCTTTTCGGCACGCAGGATCGCCACGATGGCCGACGTGTCGACGATCACTTGGGCAGGCCGCGCTCGTCGTAGAGATGGTCGGCATGGGTGATCGATAGCTCTTCGCCTTCAAATTCCGGCTTCCAGAGCGCGCGCGCCTCCTTGACGATGCTGCGCAACTTCGTGAGCCGTTCCTCCTTCGCGCGGTCGAGCTCTTGCAGCTCGCGTTCGAGCGCTACGCGGATCGCTTGGGTGATCGGTTGGCCGGTCATCTCCGCCAGCGCGCGGGCGAGGCGGATCGTCTCGGCATCCTTGATGTTCAGCTGCACACCCATTTCTACCTCCGTTGCGTGACACTCTACCATAGCTTGCGCCGGCGCGAAACAAGCGTAGCATCACGGCCATGGCGCGCACGATCACCCGCTATGGCGATTTCTGGCCTTATTATCTGCGCGAGCATGCGAAGCCCGAGACGCGGCGGCTGCATTATATCGGGACCGCGCTGACCTTCGTGTTCCTCGCCATCGCGCTGATGCAGGGCGGCTGGTGGTGGGTGCTGGTACCGCTGGCGGGCTACGGCTTCGCCTGGGGCGCGCATTTCGGAGTCGAGAAGAACCGGCCGGCGACTTTCACCTATCCGCTCTGGTCGCTTTTCTCGGATTACCGGATGTTCTTCCTGTGGCTGAGCGGGCGGCTGGAGCCGCATCTCAAGCAGGCCGGCGTATCCGTATAGTTTCGCTTGCTTGCGGTGCGGGGCCGGACGCCCCTATCTAGTCGTTATGCATGTGACATCCGATACGCTGGCCCTGATCGGCAACACTCCGCTGGTGCGGCTGAAGGGGCCTAGCGAGGCGACCGGCTGCGACATCTTCGGCAAATGCGAATTCGCCAATCCGGGGGCGTCGGTGAAGGACCGGGCGGCCTTGTTCATCGTCCAGGATGCCGAGGAGCGCGAGGCGATCGCGCCCGGCGGGACGATCGTCGAGGGCACCGCGGGCAATACCGGGATCGGGCTTGCGCTGGTCGCCAATGCCAAGGGCTACAAGACGATCATCGTCATGCCCGAGACGCAGAGCCGCGAGAAGATGGATACGCTGCGCGCGCTCGGCGCGGAGCTCGTGCTGGTCCCGGCGGCGCCTTATTCGAACCCGGGGCATTTCGTGCACACCTCGCGCCGCATCGCCGAGGAGACGCCCAACGCGATCTGGGCCAACCAGTTCGACAATATCGCCAATCGCCGCGCGCACATCGTCGGCACCGCCGAGGAGATCTGGACCCAGATGGAGGGCCGGATCGACGGGTTCACTTGCTCGGTGGGCACCGGGGGCACGCTGGCAGGCGTGGGGCTGGGGCTCAAAGCCAAGGACGAGCAGGTCTGCATCGCGCTCAGCGATCCTCATGGCGCGGCGCTCTACGACTATTACGCCTGCGGCGAGCTGCGGTCCGAAGGCTCTTCGGTGGCTGAAGGGATTGGGCAGGGGCGGATCACCGGCAATTTGGAAGGCGCGCCGGTCGACACCCAATTCCGCATCTCCGACGAGGAAGGGCTCGAATGGGTCGAGCGGCTGCTCAAGGAGGAGGGGCTGTGCCTCGGGCTCTCCTCGGGGATCAACGTCGCCGGCGCGGTGCGGCTGGCGAAGCAGCTGGGGCCGGGCAAGCGGATCGCGACGATCCTGTGCGACACCGGCTTCCGCTACCTCTCGACCCTGTACAATGGCGCCTGGTTGCGTTCGAAGGGGCTGCCCGTGCCGGAGTGGCTCGACGCCGCCTGACCGTCCGCCTCGACACGGGCGTGGCGATGCGTTACATTTATGCCACAGCTATGAAGTCGGGATCGCAAGACTCACAGCAGGCGATGCAGCGTGTCCGGGTCGGTATGACCGGGCTGGCGATGGTTCTTGTGTTGATCGGATTGGCCACCGCGATCTTTTCCTCCGCCAATCGTGACGAGCCGGTGTCGGCCGTCGGAGCCCCTAATTCGGCAGTGGTCGCCAATATGGTTGTGGAACCCGTCAACCTTGCGGGCGAGAAGGAAAAGGACGAGCCGCTCGCCGAGCTGGGCGTCGCGCCGAGCACCTCCTCTACCGATGCGCCGGACGACACCCCGGCGAACTGACGGGATATAGCGGGCAGCGCGGGGAAGACTGCCTTGCGCATGAGTCGCCAGTCGAATGTGATTTGGCCCGATTAGACGCGCGATCGCGCAATTCCCCTGCGCTATTTCCGATCAATAGCCTGTAATCCAATAGAAAATCCGAAATCCTCCGCTTGTGGGCACATTTGCGCGCTTGCCCGGTCGCGCAGCATGTCGCTGTAAGTACAAATAAAGAACATATAGCGCCTATAGGAAAAACAACTGTGTTTTTAGGGGCAAAGTGGGGGAAATTCCCGTCTAATCCCCACTTTACCCGTTGTGTCCCGGCCGCTTTTGTGATCAAACATGACGGCTAAGGGGGCACGTCCCTTTTCACCGTGAGATCGAACACCGGAGGACCAGCCGGGAAACCGCGATTCCGGACACGGGGAAGGCGTGCCCAAAAGGGGTTTGGGCGTGGCGGATAGGGAGCTCTTCGAAGGATTTGCGCTCCAGGCGGTGGACCTGAAGGGTCGCGTCGCCATTCCCGCAGACCTGCGCGCCGCCGCCGAGCGCAATTCCGACATCCGCCAGATCGTTGTGGGCCTCCACCCGGAGGATCCGTGCCTCTCCGCGCACGATCTGAGCTGGTCGAAGGAGAAATACGACCGGCTCGATCGCAAGGAGCAGCTTGCGGCGGATCGCGGCGAGGATGCCGATACGCGCGCCAAGCGCCGCGCCTTCGGTCTCGTCGAGAAGGCGCCTTTCGACGACAGCGGCCGGTTCGTGATTCCGCCCTTTTTCCGGATGAAGGCGAAGATCGGCAAATGGGCGTTCTTCAACGGCAGCGGCGAGACGTTCGACGTCTGGGCGCCCGAAGTGCTGCTCGCCGACGACAATGCCGATCCCGGCCTTCGCGAGATCTGCGAATATCTTTGCCAATCAAAGGGCGTGAAGCTGTGAGCGCGCCCCACATTCCCGTGCTGCTCGACGAAGTGGTCGAGAGCCTCGCCGTCGTGCCCGGCGAGCGCCATGTCGACGCGACGTTCGGCGCGGGCGGCTACACCGAAGCCATCCTCGAGCGGGGTGCCGAGGTGGCCGCCTTCGATCGCGACCCCCAGGCGATCGAGGGCGGCCAAACCCTCGTTACGAAGGCGGACGGAAGACTGATCCTGATCGAGGCGCCGTTCAGCCAGATGGAAGGCGAATTGACACGCCGCGGGCTGGTGCCGGTCGACGGTGTGACGATGGATATCGGCGTCTCGTCGATGCAGCTCGACCAGGCCGATCGCGGTTTCAGCTTCCAGACCGACGGGCCGCTCGACATGCGGATGAGCCAGTCGGGGATGACTGCCGAGGAGTGGCTGAACACCGCCGAAGAAGAAGAGATCGCTAACGTTTTATTTAACTTTGGCGAGGAGCCGAAGTCCCGCCGAGTCGCGCGTGCGATCGTCTCCGCACGACCCCTTAAGCGGACTTCCGAACTCGCCAACGTGGTTAGAAAATCATTAAACCATAAACACTACGACAAGAAGGACCCGGCCACCCGGACCTTTCAGGCGATCCGAATCCACCTCAACCGCGAACTCGACGAGCTCGCGGAAGGGCTGGCTGCGGCCGAGCGCGTGCTCAAGCCTGGAGGCCGACTGGCGGTGGTCACTTTCCACTCGCTCGAGGACCGCATGGTGAAGCGGTTCCTGCGCGAGCGTAGCGGCAGCGAGCCCGCCGGTTCGCGGCATCGTCCGATGGCAGGCCCCAGGGCTGCGCCGAGTTTTGAGACCCCCGCCAAGGCCGTCCGGCCCGGCGAGGCGGAAGTAGCGCGTAACCCGCGCGCCCGGTCTGCGACGCTGCGCGTGGCGCGTCGGACGGCCGCGGCGCCATGGGGCAGTGAGGGAGTGAACTGATGGCAGTGCAGGGCTTCAAGGGGCTGGGGTGGTTCCTGTGCGGCGTTGTCGTGGCGCCGGCATGCTACCTCGTCAATTCGCATGGCGCGGCCGAACGGGCGAAACTCGAAGCGACCAAGCTGGCGATCGTCCGGGCGCAGCGCGACATCCGCGGCCTCGAGACCGAGTTCAACACGCGCGCCAACCTCGCCCAGCTCGAGCGCTGGAACGGCGAAGTGCTGGCGCTGGCCGCGCCGGTGGCGCAGCAGTATCTGGCGAGCGAGACCGCACTGGCGAGCCTCGGCCAGCCGGCCGACATTCAGACCGCCGCATTGGTGGTGCCGGCTGGCGCACCCGCCGCGCAGGTCGCCGCCGTGGCAGTGGCGCAAGTGACCAATCCGGTGCAGGAGGCCCCGCAGGCTGCCGCCACGAAGAGCGTCGCGCAGCAGGACACGGAGCTTCGCAAGCTGATGAAGAAGGCAGACCGCCAGGCGATCGCCTCGGTGGATCGCGGCGTATTGAGCGCTTCGACGATGGACGATCTGCGGAAGCTGGCGAAGCGCGAGAAATTGGCGCTGCGTTGATCGTCGTCGTCGCCCCGCCGACCCGGCAGGGTCGTACGGGCGGTGCCCGTCAGGCGCTCGTCGCCATTGCCCAGCTGCGACTGATGGTGCTTTCGCTGCTGTTCGGCTTCGGCATGCTGGTGGTGATCGGCAAGCTGGCGCTACTGGCGCTGTGGGCCGAACCCGCCGTCGCGCGCGACATCGGACTGGCATTGATCCCGCCGCGCGGCGACATCGTCGACCGTAACGGCGCGCCGCTCGCGCGCAGCATCGACGCATGGTCCATTGCCGTGCACCCCAACCAGGTCATCGGCGACAAGGCCGCGCTGGCGCAGAAGCTCGCGGAGCTGATCCCCGAGCAGAGTGCCTCCCATTATTACGCCTTGCTCAATTCGGGCGGCAGCTTCGCCTATCTGAAGCGCCGGGCGATGCCCGAGCTGGTGACGGCCGTGAACGCGCTCGGCGAGCCGGGCATGGAATTCCAGCGCGAGCCGGACCGGCTCTATCCGCAATCGACGATGGCCGCGCACATTCTCGGCTTTCTCGACGCCAAAGGCGCGGGCGTGTCGGGAATGGAGAAGGTACTCGACCGCCAACTGACCGATCCGGCGAAACGCGGCGCGCCGGTGGCGCTGTCGATCGACACGCGGGTGCAGGCGGCGCTCGAGAACGAACTCGGCCGGGCGATGACCGACCTGCAGGCGCGCGGCGCGGCAGGCGTGATTCTCGACGTGCACACCGGCGAAGTGCTCGCGATGACGTCGCTGCCGAGCTTCAACCCCAATGCACTCGGAGGCGCGGCGCCGCCGAACAACGTGACGCAGAGCGTCTATGAGCTCGGCTCGACCTTCAAACCGCTCGCCGTGGCGGCGGCGATCGATTCGGGGACGATCACCAACATGGCGCGGCGCTTCGACGCGACACGGCCGCTCCAGGTCGGGCGCTTCATGATCCACGACGATCCGGGCGACGAACAGTTTCGCTGGCTGAACATCCCGGAGACCCTGGTCTATTCGTCGAACATCGCCACCGCGCGGATCGCGGACGAGCTCGGCGCCGAAAAGCTGCAGAATATGTTCCGCCGGCTGGGCTTCGATCGCCGCCCCGGCATCGAAGTGGGCGGCGCAAAGCCGCTCTGGCCGAGTTACTGGGGCCGGATAACGGTGATGACCACGGCGTACGGCCATGGCATCGCAGTGACGCCGCTCCATCTCGCCAATGCCTATGCGACTCTGGTCAACGGCGGCATCCTGCGCCCGACGACGTTGCTCAAGATCGATCCGAACAAGGTTCCGGCCGGGGAACGCGCGCTGCAGGAATCGACCAGCGCGCGGATGCGCCAGTTGCTACGGCTGATCGTGCTCAAGGGCACCGGCCGCAAGGGCGAGGCACCCGGCTTCCGGATCGCGGGCAAGACCGGCACCGCCGAGGCGGCTTCGGGTGGCGGCTATGACAAGCATCGCAACGTCTCGACCTTCGCGGCGGCTTTCCCGATCGACGCACCGCGCTATGTGATGGTCGCCATGCTCGATTCGCCCAAGGCAAATCCCCAAAAGGGAGTGTACCGCACCACCGCCGCGTGGACCGCCGCTCCCGTCGTATCCCGTGTGGTCAGCCGCACCGGGACGCTGCTCGGCGTCACGCCCAACGCCGGCCGCGACATCGACGAGCGCGAATTGCTCCCGCTGATCTGGACGGGACCCGATCCCAAGCTGGGCGCCGAATGAGACTCGGCGCGCTGACCGGCGGAGAGGAAAGCGCCGTCGTCACCGGGTTCGCGATCGATCACCGCAAGGTCGCTCCGGGAACCGTGTTCGGTGCGTTCGAGGGCGCGCGGGTCAATGGCGAGGACTTCATTCCCGCAGCGGTGAAGGCCGGTGCGGTGGCGATCGTCGCGCGGCCCGAGGCAGTGGTCGAAGGTGCGCTGCACATCGCCGATGTGAACCCGCGCGAGCGCTTCGCGCGGCTGGCAGCCAGGTTCTTCGCGCCGTTCCCCGAGACCGCCGTGGCGGTGACCGGCACAAACGGCAAAACCTCGACCGTCGAGATGACGCGCCAGCTGTGGCGAATGGCGGGGCAGCACGCGGCATCGATCGGGACGTTGGGCGTGACCACGTCCGATGATACCGTTTCGACGGGCCTGACCACGCCCGACGTCGTCACCTTTCTCGCCAACGTCGCCGGGCTCGCCCGCGAAGGGGTGACGCACGTCGCGTTCGAGGCGTCGTCGCACGGGCTCTCGCAATATCGCACCGAAGGGCTGCCGGTGCGCGCGGCGGCGTTCACCAATCTAAGCCGCGACCATCTCGATTATCATGGCGACATGGCGGCCTATTTCCATGCCAAGCTCCGGCTGTTCGCCGATGTGCTCGACATGGACGGCGCCGCGGTGGTCTGGGCCGACGATCCGCATGCGATGCGCGTGGAAGAGCTCGCCCGGATGCGTGGCAACAAGCTGATCACGGTGGGCGAGCATGGCGAGACGCTCAAGCTGGTGGCACGCGATCCGACCTTGCTGGGGCAGGGGCTGACGATCGAGGCGGGAGGCGCGACACACAAGGTGATGCTGCCGCTGATCGGCGACTATCAGGCAGCAAACGCGCTGACCGCGGCGGGGCTGGTGATCGCGACGGGCGGCGACGTGGCCGCGACGCTGGCCAATCTCGCGCGGCTGCAGCCGGTCCGCGGACGGCTCGAGCGCGCGGTGATCACGCGCAGCGGCGCACCGGTTTACGTCGATTACGCGCATACGCCGGATGCGCTGGAGGCGGCGATCGCGGCGCTCAAGCCGCATACCAGCGGCCGGCTGATCCTCGTCTTCGGCGCCGGCGGCGACCGCGACACCGGCAAGCGCGAGCCGATGGGGCAGGCCGCGGCGGCGGGTGCGGACGTGGTGATCGTCACCGACGACAATCCGCGCGGCGAGGATCCGGCGGCGATCCGCGCCGAAGTGCTCGAGGGGGCGCCGGACGCGACCGAGATCGGGGGCCGGCGCGAGGCGATCGCGGCGGCGGTCACGATGGCGGAAGCCGCGGATATCGTGTTGATCGCGGGCAAGGGGCACGAACAGGGCCAGATCGTCGGCGATCGCGTGCTTCCTTTCGACGACGTGAGCGTTGCCCGGGAATGCGCGACGTGACGCTCTGGACCTCCGACGAAATCGCCAGCGCCACCGGCGGCCAGCCCTCGGTGGCATTCGACGTTTCGGGCGTGACCTTCGACTCCCGCGAAGTGGGCCCCGGCGACCTGTTCCTCGCCTTGCAGGGCGAGACCACCGACGGGCATCGCTTTCTCGACCAGGCGTTTGCGCAGGGCGCGGCCGGGGCCGTGGTGTCCGAGCCGACTCCGCACCCGCATGTCCGCGTCGCCGACACGACCGCCGCGCTCGACGCGCTCGGCACCGCGGCCCGCGCCCGCATGAACGGCAAGGTGATCGGCGTCACGGGATCGGTGGGCAAGACCGGCACCAAGGAAGCTTTGTTCGCCGCGCTCGACCGGGTTGACCCAGGCTGCGCGCATCGTTCGGTGAAAAGCTACAACAACCATACCGGCGTGCCCTTGAGCCTCGCCCGCATGCCGCGCGACGCGCGGTTCGGCGTGTTCGAGATGGGGATGAACCACGCGGGCGAGCTGGCGCAGCTCACCCGGCTGGTGCGGCCGCATGTCGCGATGATCACAAC
The DNA here is from genome assembly GCF_001428865.1 of Sphingomonas sp. Root241. GTDB lineage: Bacteria > Pseudomonadota > Alphaproteobacteria > Sphingomonadales > Sphingomonadaceae > Sphingomonas. Next base: position 2,258,646 of record NZ_LMIV01000001.1, on the reverse strand, counting down.
GATAGCGCCGGCGCATATGGGCTTCTTCGCCAGCGAAGAGGCGATCGCCGACGCCAAAGGCGAGATATTCCAGGGGCTCGAGCCCGGCGGAACCGCGATCGTGCCGTTCGACAGCCCGCATCGCGACCGGCTGGTCGCGGCGGCCAGACCCTTTGCGGCGAAGATCGTCACCTTCGGGCTGAACGACGGCGCCGATTTCCGCGCGGTCGAGCGGATGCGGACGCGCACCGGCGGGACCTTCGTCACGGCGCGCTTCGATGCGCGCGAGTTGAGCTTCACCATCGCACAGCCGGGCGAGCATTGGGTGTCGAACGCGATGGCGATCCTCGCGGCGGTCGACGCAGCGGGCGGCGACCTCGAAATGGCGGGCCTCGCGCTCGCCGAGATGGGCGGGCTCGCGGGGCGCGGCGCGCGCTTCATGGCCGAATTGCCGGACGGCGAAGCGCTGGTGATCGACGAGAGCTACAATGCCAACCCCGCCTCGATGCGTGCGACGCTCGCCGTCCTCGCCAACGAGCCGGGCCGGAAAATCGCGGTGCTCGGCGAGATGCGCGAGCTGGGAGAACATTCGGACACGTTTCACGCGGGGCTCGCCGAGCCGATCGCGGCGGCGGGGGTCGGCTATGCCATCCTCGTCGGCGGGGCGATGGGCGCGCTGGCGAATGCGCTTGAGGGCAAAGTGGAATTCGTCCATGTGCCCGACGCCGCAACCGCGCGCGAACGGCTTCATGCCGTGCTGGCGCCGGGCGATGCGGTCCTCGTGAAAGGCTCGAACGGCGTGCGTCTCTCGACGGTCGTGGCGGCATTGGCGGAAAGGGCGATGGCCTGATGCTTTACTGGATCGCCGAACAGCTGGGCTTCCCCGGTATCCTCAATCTGATCCGCTATCTCTCGTTCCGTACCGGCGCGGCGGTGGCGACCGCGCTGCTGATCGGGCTGATCATCGGGCCGAAGTTCATCGGCTGGCTGCGCGTCCGCCAGGGCAAGGGACAGCCGATCCGCAGCGACGGGCCGCAGAGTCACCTCGCTAAGCGCGGCACGCCGACGATGGGCGGGCTGATGATCCTGACCAGCCTGATGATCGCGCTGTTCCTTTGGATGAACCTCGCCAACCCTTTGGTCTGGGCGTGCATGTTCGTGACCTTCGGCTTCGGTGCGATCGGCTTCCTCGATGACTACGACAAGGTGCGCAAGGCGAGCACCGCCGGCGTATCGGGCAGGGTACGGCTGCTCGGCGAGTTCGCGATCGCTGGCATGGCGAGCTGGGTGATCATCGCGCAGACGGGCACGCAGCTCTACGTGCCGTTCTTCAGCTGGATCCATCCCGATCTCGGCTGGTTCTATATCCCCTTCGCCGCCTTCACGATCGTCGCGTTCGGCAATGCAGTGAACCTGACCGACGGGCTCGACGGGCTCGCGACGATGCCGGTGGTGATCGCCAGCATGGCGTTCATGCTGATCGCCTATATCGCGGGCAACAAGGTATTCGCGACCTATCTGGGCATCCCGCACGTGCCGGGCGCGGGCGATCTCGCGATCTTCTGCGGCGCGATCGTCGGTGCCGGGCTGGCGTTCCTCTGGTTCAACGCGCCCCCGGCCGCGGTGTTCATGGGCGATACCGGCAGCCTGGCACTCGGCGGCGCGCTCGGCGCGATCGCGGTGTCGGCGCAGCACGAGCTGGTGCTCGGGATCATCGGCGGACTGTTCGTCGTCGAGGCGCTTTCGGTCATCATCCAGGTGTTCTTCTTCAAGCGTACCGGCAAGCGCGTCTTCAAGATGGCGCCGATCCACCACCATTTCGAACAGCTCGGCTGGTCGGAGCCGACGGTGGTGATCCGCTTCTGGATCATCGCGTTCGTGCTGGCGCTGGCGGGGCTCTCGACGCTGAAGCTCAGGTGATCACGAGCACGGCCTGGCGCGGCAAACGCTATGCAGTGCTCGGACTTGCGCGGTCGGGGCTGGCGACGGTGCATGCGCTGCTGGCGTCAGGGGCGGAGGTGGTCGCGTGGGATTCGAACGAGGCGGCGCGTTCTTTGATCCTCCCCGGAACGGGGAGGGGGACCGCCGACGAAGTCGTTGGTGGAGGGGGAGCGCCGCAAGCAACTCCCGATGAGGAGAGCCCCCTCCACCAGCCTGCGGCTGGTCCCCCTCCCCGTGCCGGGGAGGATCTGGTGCTCGCGGATCCCTTGGAACTCGATCTCACCGGTTTCGCAGGGGTCGTGGTTTCTCCCGGCGTTCCCCTCAACAAGCACCCGATCGCCGCCAAGGCGCGCGACGCGGGCGTGCCGGTCATCGGCGATATAGAGCTGTTCGCACAGACGCGCGCCGAGCTCCCGCCCCACAAGGTGGTCGGGATCACCGGTACCAACGGCAAATCGACCACCACTGCGCTGATCGACCATATCTGCCGCACTGCCGGTCTGCCCAGCCTCGCCGGCGGCAATATCGGGCTGCCGATCCTCGGGCGCGATCCTCTCCCAGAGGGCGGCGTCTATGTGTTGGAACTTTCGAGCTATCAGATCGACCTGACCTTCAGCCTCGATTGCGATGTCGCGGTGTTGCTCAATCTCACCCCCGATCATCTCGACCGCTATGACGGGTTCGAGGGCTATGCCGCCTCCAAGGCGCGGCTGTTCGAGATGCAGTCGAGGGGGCATGCCGCGGTGATCGGCATCGGCGACGTGCCTTCCGCCGCCATTGCGCGGCAAGTCGCGGTGTCGGGCCGCAGCGAGGACCTCCACAAGATCGCGCCGGGCGTGTGCATGGACCAGTCGCGCTGGCCGGCACTGCAGGGGCCGCACAACGCCCAGAACGCGCTCGCCGCGATCGCCGCATGCGAGGCTTTGGGCATCGACAATCCTTCGATCGACAAGGGGCTCGAGACATTTCCCGGCCTGCCGCACCGAATGGAGCGGGTCGCGACGAAAAACGGCGTGCTGTACGTCAACGACAGCAAGGCGACCAATGCCGATTCCACCACGCCGGCGCTCTCGGCCTATCCGCGCGTGCACTGGATCCTCGGCGGGCGTGCCAAGACCGACAGCCTCGAGGCGTGCCGGCCGGGCTTCGGCCATGTCGTCAAGGCCTATACTATCGGCGAGGCGGGCGAGCTGTTCGCGGGCCTTCTCGAAGGCGAGATGCCGGTTGAGCGTTCGGGCACGCTCGAAACCGCGGTGAAGAGCGCCGCCGCGCAGGCCCAGCCGGGCGATACCGTGTTGCTTTCCCCCGCCTGCGCCTCGTTCGACCAGTTCAAGGATTATGAGGCGCGCGGCCAGGCGTTCCGCGATGCCGTGGCTGCGCTCGGATGAGCGAAGCTGCCGACACCGAACGACCCAATGGCGACGTCCGCCGCCGGGTGAGCAAGCAGCTCGGCCGCGCCAACACGACGCGGGCCGGCATGTGGTTCTGGGAAGTGGATCGCGTCCTGCTGCTGCTCGCGATGCTGCTGATCGCGATCGGGCTCGTCGCCGTCGCCGCCGCCTCGCCCGCCACCGCGCGGCGCTATTCGGACGCGACGCACATCATGCCGGCGATGCATTATTTCTGGCGCCAGTTGATGTGGGTTTGCCTGTCGGTGCCGGTGCTGATCGGCGTATCGATGCTGCCGGTCACCGTTGCGCGGCGCTTCGCCTTGTTCGGGGCGGGGTTGTTCCTGCTGTTGCTCGCTTTGGTGCCGTTCATCGGTTCGGAGGCGAACGGCGCGCGACGCTGGATCGACTTCGGCGTTTCCGATCTTCAGCCTTCCGAATTCCTCAAACCCTTCTTCATCGTCGCGACCGCGTGGATGCTGTCGTTCCGCGCCAAGGATCCCGAACTGCCGGTGCTGTTCATCACCGGCGGGCTGACCGCGGTGATCGCAGTGCTGCTGATGCTCCAGCCCGATTTCGGCCAGACCATCGTGTTCGGTACGGTCTGGCTGATCCTGCTGACGATCTCGGGGATCTCGGCCGTGGCGATCGGCGGGCTGATCGGCACGGCGATCGCAGGCGTGGTCGCGGCCTATCTGTTCTACGACACGGCGCACACGCGGATAAACAACTTCCTGTTCCCCACCAAGGAAGCCGCGCTCGCCGATCGCTATCAGGTCGACATGGCGCACCAGACGTTGAGTGCGGGCGGCCTGACGGGGACGGGGCCGGGCAGCGGGCAGGTCAAGTTCAAGCTGCCCGAAGCGCATACCGACTATATCTTCTCGGTGATCGGTGAGGAGTTCGGGCTGATCTCCTGCGCGGTGATCGTCATGCTCTATGCTGCGATCGTGATCCGGGTGTTCATGAAGATGCTCGACGAGGAAGACGCGTTCCGGCTGCTCGCCGCGTCGGGGCTGGCGGCGCAATTCGGAGTGCAGGCACTGATCAACATGGCGGTGAACACCGGCATCGCACCGTCCAAGGGCATGACCTTGCCGTTCATCAGCTATGGCGGATCGTCGATGATCGCGCTGTCGATCGGATACGGGTTGCTGCTCGCCTTCACGCGTCGAAACCCGTATCTGAAGCGCTCGCCATATACGGGTCGGTGGAGCAAGGGATGACGAATTCGCGCAGCTATGTTCTGGCAGCAGGCGGCACCGGAGGGCACATGGTGCCCGCCGCGGCGCTCGCGGCCGAACTGGCGAACCGGGGGCACAAGGTTTCGCTGGTCAGCGACGATCGCGGGGTGCGCTTTCCGGGACTGTTCGATGGAATCGACACGCATGTGCTGCCCGCCGGACGATTGGGCGGCGGACCGCTCGGCTATATCCGCGCGGCTGGGCGTATCATGGCGGGACGCTCGATGGCGCTGCGGTTGTTCAAGGAACTGAAGCCGTCGGCGGTGATCGGGTTCGGGGGCTATCCCGCTCTGCCGACCTTGCTAGCTGCGTTCCGTGCTGGCGTGCCGACGGTGATCCATGAGCAGAACGCAGTGCTGGGCCGGGTCAATCGCTTCGTCGCGGGCCGGGTCAACGCGATCGCGACTTCCTATGACGAAGTCGAGCGAATGAAACCGCGCTGGACGCGCAAGACGCACCTGATCGGCAATCCGGTGCGCGAAGCGGTGCTGGCATTGCGCGATCGGCCCTATCCGATCGTCGACGAGGAGGGAATTTTCCGCGTGCTCGTCACCGGCGGCAGCCAGGGCGCTACGGTGCTCAGCCGAGTGGTGCCCGACGGCCTCGCCTTGCTCCCGGTGCATTTCCGCCGCCGGCTGCAGGTCACGCATCAGGCGCGGATCGAGAATATCGACGCGGTGCGCGCCAAATATCAGGCGCACGGCATCCCCGCCGACGTCTCGACCTATATCACCGACATGCCCGAGGCGCTCGCCTGGGCGCATATCGTCATCGCCCGCGCGGGCGCATCGACGATCGCCGAGCTGACCGCGGCGGGCCGCCCGGCGATCCTCGTGCCGCTGCCCAGCGCGACCGACGATCACCAGACCGCCAATGCGCGCGAGATCACCAATGCCGGCGGCGCGCGAACGATCTCGCAGCGCGCCTTCAATGCGACCGAACTCGCCAAGCAGATCCAGAAGCTCGGGCTCGACGGACAGGCGCTGGAGAATGCCGCGGCGCGCGCCAAGAGCGTCGGCCGCCCGCACGCGGCGAGCGACCTCGCCGATCTCGTCGAATCGATTCACGCCCCGACCGCACCGATCAAGGTGCGCCGCGCGGCAATCCAGGGAAGGCTCGCCCACGCATGAGGTTTTTTGGCGCATGAGGGGTGTCGCAACCGATATCGGCACGATCCATTTCGTCGGGATCGGCGGCATCGGCATGTCGGGCATCGCCGAGGTGATGCACAATCTCGGCTACAAGGTGCAGGGCTCGGATGTCGCCGAAGGCTATGTCGTGCAGGGCCTGCGTGATCGCGGCATCCCGATCGAAATCGGCCACAAGGCCGAGAATATCGGCGAGGCGGCGGTGGTTGTGGTCTCGACTGCGATCGTGCGGACCAATCCGGAGGTCGAGGCCGCCTATGCGCGCCGCGTGCCGGTGGTGCGCCGCGCCGAGATGCTCGCCGAACTGATGCGGTTGAAGTCCACCGTCGCGGTGGCGGGAACGCACGGCAAGACGACGACGACGTCGATGGTCGCGGCGTTGCTCGATGCGGGCGGGGTCGATCCCACCGTGATCAACGGCGGCATCATCAACCAGTACGGCTCGAATGCTCGGCTCGGCGACAGCGACTGGATGGTCGTCGAGGCCGACGAGAGCGACGGCAGCTTCCTACGATTGGACGGCACGATCGCGGTGGTGACCAACATCGATCCCGAGCATCTCGACCATTACGGCAGCTTCGACCGCGCCAAGGACGCCTATGTCGAGTTCGTCGAGAACGTGCCCTTCTACGGCGCGGCTCTGCTCTGCCTCGATCATCCCGAAGTGCAGGCAATCATCCCACGCGTCCGCGATCGCCGGATTATCACTTATGGTTTCGCCGCCAGCGCCGATGTGCGCGGGGTGAACGTCACCCCGCATTCGGGGGGCAATCGCTTCGAGGCGATCATTCGCAACCGCGACGGCACTGTCCGCTCGATCGAGAATATCGAGCTGCCGATGCCGGGCAGGCACAATGTCCAGAACGCGCTCGCCGCGATCGGGGTCGCGCTCGAGCTCGGCATTCCCGATGTGACGATCCAGAAGGGTTTTGCGCGCTTCGGCGGGGTCAAGCGGCGCTTCACCAAGGTAGGTGAGACGCAGGGCGTCACCGTGATTGACGATTACGGCCATCACCCGGTCGAGATCCGCGCCGTGCTCGCTGCGGCGCGCGAGAGCGCCGAGGGCAGGGTGATCGCGGTGGTCCAGCCGCACCGCTATTCGCGGCTCGGCAATCTGATGGACGACTTCGCCCAGGCCTTCAACGACGCCGACATGGTGCTGGTGACGCCCGTGTACGCAGCCGGCGAGGAGCCGGTCGAAGGCGTCAACTCCGATGCGCTGGTCGATGGGATTCGGCGGCGCGGGCATCGCTCGGCGGCGGCGGTAGCCGATGTCGAGGCGCTGGCGCGGGCGCTCGCCGAAGTGACCGTGCCGGGCGACATGGTCGTGTGCCTCGGCGCGGGCGACATCACCAAATGGGCCGCTGGCCTCGCTCCGGCGATCGAGGCGGCGCGGCAGGAGGTCGCGGCTTAAGTGAGCGTCTGCTATGCCCTTCCACCTGTCCGCGGAAAACTGACGCACGGCGCGCCGCTTGCGCCGCTGGTGTGGTTCAAGAGCGGCGGCGCCGCGGAGTGGCTGTTCGAGCCCGCCGATGCCGATGATCTCAGCGATTTCCTCTTCGCGCTCGATCCCTCGGTGCCCGTCATGGGGCTGGGGCTGGGCTCGAACATGATCGTTCGCGATGGCGGTGTGCCGGGCGTCGTGGTGCGGCTGGGCAAGCCCTTTGCGGCCGTGGAGCAGCTGGATTCGACGACGCTCAAATGCGGCGGCGGTGCGTCGGGCATCCTGGTCTCGTCGAAGGCGCGCGATGCCGGGATCGGCGGCGTCGAGTTCCTGCGCTCGATCCCGGGCACCGTCGGCGGGTTCGTGCGGATGAATGGCGGCGCCTATGGCCGCGAGACCAGCGACGTGCTGATCGAATGCGAAGTCGTGCTGCGTTCCGGAGAGCGCAAGGTCCTTCCGCTGGACGCGCTCGGCTATACCTACCGCCACAGCGAGCTTCCGCGTGACGCGATCGTGGTGAGTGCTACTTTTCGCGGGCATGCCGGCGAGCCGGCGGCGATTCAGGCCGAGATGGACCGCATCGCTGCCGCCCGCGAGGAATCGCAGCCGCTGCGCTCCAGGACCGGCGGCTCGACCTTCAAGAATCCGGAGGCGCACAAGGCCTGGGCGCTGATCGATGCGGCGGGCTGTCGCGGATTGCGGCGGGGCGATGCGCAGGTCAGCGAAAAACACTGCAATTTCCTGCTCAATCTGGGCAATGCTTCCTCGGCCGACATCGAGGCGCTGGGCGAGGACGTCCGCGCGAAGGTGAAGGCACAGTCCGGCGTCGCGCTGGAATGGGAAATCCAGCGTGTCGGCATGTTTGCCGGCGCCGCCGTCGAAGAGCGTATCGGGGTCGAGAAGTGAGCAAGTTGCACGTCGCCGTTCTGATGGGCGGATGGTCCGCCGAGCGCGAGGTCTCGCTGATGTCGGGCAACGGCATCGCGGATGCGCTCGAGGAGCTTGGTCACCGCGTCAGCCGTGTGGACATGGACCGCGACGTCGCGGTGAAGCTCGCGGAGCTCAGGCCCGATATCGTGTTCAATGCGCTGCACGGCACGCCCGGCGAGGACGGGACGGTGCAGGGCACGCTCGACCTGATGGGGCTGAAGTACACGCACTCCGGCCTCGTCACGTCGGTGATCGCAATCGACAAGCAGCTCACCAAGCAGGCTTTGGTGCCGCACGGCATCCCGATGCCAGGTGGGCGGATGGTGCACAGTGAGGAACTGTACGAGCGCGATCCGCTACCACGGCCTTATGTGCTGAAACCCGTCAACGAAGGCTCGTCGGTGGGTGTGGCGATCGTCACCCATGAAGGCAATTACGGCAATCCGATCGCGCGCGGCGCGAAGGGGCCGTGGCAGGAGTTCGACGAACTGCTCGCCGAACCCTTCATCCGCGGGCGCGAACTGACCACCGCGGTGCTCGGCGATCAGGCGCTCGGCGTGACCGAACTCAAGCCCAAGAGCGGCTTCTACGATTACGACGCGAAGTACACCGATGGGCTGACCGAGCACGTCTTCCCCGCCGATATCCCCGAGGACGTCGCCGACGCCTGCAAGCGGATCGCGCTCGATGCGCATCGGCTGCTTGGCTGCAAGGGATGTTCGCGCTCGGACTTCCGCTGGGACGACAATCAGGGCGTCGATGGGCTGTTCCTGCTTGAGGTCAACACCCAGCCGGGGATGACGCTGCTCAGCCTCGTGCCCGAGCAGGCGCGGCATCTCGGCATCTCCTATGCCGAGCTCGTCCAGCGCATCGTGGACGAAGCGCTTTGAGTCGAAGGCCCACCCAGCGCACCGCTACGCGGCGCGGCGCAGCGCCCAAGAAGAAGGCGAATTCGCGCCGGCCGAAGCGGCCGAGTCTGCTCGACCAGGCGGTCGCCGCGCTGCCGTTCAGCCAGGCGACGCTCACCCGGATCGCGACCTGGAGCATCGTCGGCACCGTCGGCGCGGTCGCGCTCGGCGTGGCGACATGGTTCGGCGTGCCGGCGATGGCCGGGGTCGCCGTCGCCAATGTGGTGGGCGATGCCGGGCTGAAGGTCGACGAGATCCAGATCGACGGCATCAAGCGCATGGACAAGATGACCGTCTACACCCAGGCCCTCGACCAGGATTCGCGCGCAATGCCTCTGGTCGATCTCGCTCTGGTCCGCGAGCGGCTGCTCAAATATCCCTGGGTCAAGGACGCGCGCGTCTCGCGCCGGCTGCCCAACACGCTGCGCATCTTCATCATCGAGCGCGAGCCCGCGGCGATCTGGCAGAGCCATGGCCAGCTGATGCTGGTCGATCCCACCGGTGTGCCGCTCGAGCCCGTATCGACCGATGCGATGCCCGATCTGCCGCTGCTGATCGGCGAGGGCGCCAACGCACAGGAGCCCGCGCGGAAGAAGCTGCTCGACGAGGCGCCGGCGATCAAGCCCTTGATCAAGGCGGCGACGTGGGTCGGCAATCGCCGCTGGGACCTGACCTTCACCAGCGGGGAGAAGCTCCAGCTTCCCGAAGGCGAGGAGGAAGCGGCCAAGTCCTTACGCAAATTCGCAGAGTTGGATGCGGCGCAGGGTCTGCTACGGAAGGGCACAATCCGCTTCGACATGCGCGTGCCGGGGAATATGGTGATGCAGCGGCCGCCCGGGCAAGCGGCGGCGACCAGCGTTGTGACGGGGGAATAAGACGATGGCCAAGGCAGTAGCTGAAGGACTGATCACCGCGCTCGACGTGGGATCGTCCAAGGTCTCGGCGCTGATCGCACAGCGGATGGACGATGGACAACTCGTCGTGCTCGGCACCGGCCAGCGCGAGAGCCGCGGCGTCAAGCGCGGCTATGTCGCCGATATGCACGCCACCGAGCTGGCGATCCGCGAGGCGGTCGAGCAGGCGGAGCGCATCGCCGGGACCAATATCGAGGACGTCTGGGTCAGCTTTTCGGCGGGCGGCCTGCTCTCCGATGTGGTCAAGCTCGAAGCCGATCTCGGGGGCCATCGTGTCGAGCAGGCCGATATCGACGAGCTTCTCAAGGCCGGCCGCGACGCGATCGATCCGCAGGGCAAGATGGTGCTCCATGCCCAGCCGACCTGTTACACGATCGACGGTCTCGCCGGGATCAAGCGCCCCCTGGGCCTGCACGCCGATCGGCTCGGCATCGACATCCATGTCGTCTCGACCGAAGGCTCGCCGGTCCGCAATCTCGATCTATGCGTCCGCTCGGCGCATCTCGAGGTTCGCTCGATCATTGCCGCGCCGGTCGCGACCGGCCTCGCCTGCCTCACCGACGAGGAGCGCGAACTCGGCGTTGCGCTGGTGGAGATCGGTGCGGGTGTCACCAACGTTTCGGTATTCGCGGGCGGCGTGCTCGCCGGGCTCGCCTCGATTCCGATGGGTTCTGCCGATATTACCGACGACATCGCCTCGGCATTCGGCACCGCGCGGACCTGGGCCGAGCGCACCAAATGCTTCCACGGCTCGGCCAATCTCAGCCCGCGCGACAATCATGAGATGATCGACGTCCAGCCCGCCATCCCCGACGAGGGTGCCGAAGGGCCGCGCATCACTAAGGCACAGCTCAACGCGACGATCCGCCAGCGGCTCGAACGGCTGATGACCGAGATCCAGAAGGAGCTGCGGAAGCTCGGCTTCCAGGATCCGATCGGCCGCCAGATCGTCCTCACCGGCGGTGGCGCGGAGCTGAAGGGCATCGCCGATTATGCGCAGCAATCGCTGGGCAATGCGGTTCGCGTCGGCCGCCCCAAGGGCCTGATCGCGCTTCCCGAGGCGCATGCCGGCCCGGCCTTTGCCACGCTGGCGGGACTCGCACGCTTCGCCGCGACCGATCCGATCGATCTGCGCGCACTCGAGCCCGCCGGGCACCAGATGGTCACCAAGGCCAGCCCCGGAGCGATTCTTCAGCGCCTGATGGCGGCATTTCGGTCCAATTATTAAAGAAATACGACCGGCGACCCTGTTTCCACTAGAGTCGGTTGCATCCATAGTGCATCAAAGCGTTCGACGGTGCCGCCCCAGCGCGATGGCGGCGCCAGGGGAGATACTAGAATGAGCATCGAATTTCTTCCGGCTGACGTCGATGAGCTGACGCCCAAGATCACGGTGATCGGCGTCGGCGGCGCGGGCGGCAACGCGATCGCGAACATGATCCGCGCCGATGTGCTGGGAGTCGAGTTCCTCGTGGCGAACACCGACGCCCAGGCACTCAAGCAGTCGTCTGCCGGGCATCGCATCCAGCTGGGCGCGAAGATCACGCAGGGCCTGGGTGCCGGGTCGCGCCCCGAAATCGGGCGTGCCGCCGCCGAAGAGACGATCGACCAGGTCCAGAAGGCGCTCGAGGGCGCGCATATGTGCTTCATCGCCGCCGGCATGGGCGGCGGCACCGGCACCGGCGCAGCGCCGGTGATCGCGAAGGCAGCGCGCGACATGGGCATCCTGACCGTCGGCGTGGTCACCAAGCCGTTCGCCTTCGAAGGCCGCCGCCGCGCGCAATCGGCGGAATCGGGTATCGAAGAGCTTCAGAAATATGTCGATACGCTCATCGTCATCCCCAATCAGAACCTGTTCCTGATCGCCAATGCCAACACGACCTTCAAGCAGGCGTTCGAGATGGCCGACGAGGTCCTCCAGCAGGGCGTTCGCGGCATCACCGACCTGATGGTCATGCCGGGCCTGATCAACCTCGACTTCGCCGACGTCCGCTCGGTGATGCAGGAGATGGGCAAGGCGATGATGGGCACCGGCGAGGCCGAGGGCGATGATCGCGCTCTGATCGCGGCGCAGAAGGCTATCGCCAACCCGCTGCTCGACGGCGTCTCGATGAATGGCGCCAAGGGCGTGATCGTCTCGATCACCGGCGGCGAGGACATGCGCCTGCTCGAAGTCGACGAAGCCGCGAACCATATCCGCGAGCTGGTCGACGAGGACGCCAACATCATCTGGGGCTCGGCATTCAATCCCGATCTCGAAGGCAAGATCCGCGTCTCGGTCGTCGCGACCGGCATCGATGCCGATGCGCAGGCGCGTGCGGCGCCCGCCGCCGAACAGCCGCGCGTCTTCTCCTTCTCGACTCCGCGCCGCAGCGCGGCTGCCGCCGAACCCGTTGCCGCCGAGGCTGCTCCGGAGGCCGGCCTCTCCGATCCCGGCTACGAGGCGGAAGCGCAGGAGCCGGAGGAAGAGGCACTGGTTCTCGAAGCTCCGGAAGCGCCGGAAGTCGAGCCCCAGGAAGAGCCGACAGCGAGCTATGACGATGCCGGCAATTCCGACGAGCTGTTGCTTGGCGAGGGCAGCGCAATGCCCATCGAGGAGCCCGTAGAGGAGCCGGCGCCCGAGCTGACCAGCCGCCGCCGCTGGCTGACCGGCGGCAGCGAGGAGGAAGCCGCACCCGAGGCCAAGCCCGCACGCCGCGCCGGCGGCACGCTGTTCGAGCGCATGGCCTCGCGTGGTGCCTCCAAACCCACCGATGACGATGACAAGGATCCGCTCGACATTCCGCGGTTCCTGCGCAGCCAGAACAACCAGTAAGGGGCGTTCGTCGCCGGCGGCTCTCGCTTCGGCGAGCTGCCGGCGACGCGTCATTGGCGGTTCAGCCAATCGCGCCTTTAGCTGATCCCGAATGAAGCAGATTCGCTCCCTGCGCAGTATCGCGCTGGCGTTAACCCTTGTCGCGGGCTCGGGCGCCGTGCCGGCGCTCGCCCAGACCGGGTTCGTCCCCGCAACCAATCCCGACGCCGATAGCCTTGCGCAGGAGATGCGCGTGCTTGCGGCGAATCCGCGCGACGTGCGCGCGTTGCTGGAGGCCGGCAATCTGAGTGCGCGCCTCGGTGACACCGCCGCAGCGCTCGCCTTTTTTGCGCGTGCCGAGGCGATTGATCCCACCAATCCAGGCGTGCTTTCCGGCCGCGGCTCGACGCTCGTCCGGATGGAGCGGCCGGGCGAGGCGCTGCGCCTGTTCCAGACGGCTGAGGCGCGCGGACTGCCGGTGCGCGAATATGCCGCCGATCGCGGTTTCGCTTATGACCTGCTCGGGCAGCCGGTGCTGGCGCAAGCCGATTACAAGCTGGCGCTGCAAAGCGAACGCGATGACGAGACGGTGCGCCGCTATGCGCTGTCGCTGGGCATTACGGGCGATGTCGAGGAGGCGATGCGTCAACTCGACCCGCTGCTCCGCAAGAGCGATCGCGCGGCGTGGCGCGCACGCGCCTTCATCCTCGCGATGAACGACGATATCCCCGGCGCCGAACGGATCGCGACGAGCATGATGCCGGGGAATATGGGGTCGTCGCTTGCGCCCTTCTTCCGTCGGCTCGCCAATCTCGCGCCTGCCGATCGTGCCTTCGCCGTGCATTTCGGCCAATTCTCGCCCAGCGCGGCACGGCTCGCCGATGCGCGCCTGGCGCCCCCGCTGCCGCGCTATGTCCCTGCGGCGCGTCCTGTCCAGACGGCGCAGGCGCAGCCGGCTCGAACGCCGGTAACCGAGGCACCGCAGGATAGAGACCGCAGATCGCGCCGCGAGCGTGAGCGCGATGCACGCCAAGTCGCCCCGCCCGCGCGGCGCACCGTCCCGGTGCAGACCGCCGCTGCCACGCCGGTGCATGCCGCGGCCGCCGCGCCGCTGCCCGGCCCGCCGCCTGCACCCCGGCAGGAGACGCCGCTGGTCCAGCCGCTCCCCGCGCCGCGCGCCGACGAGATCGACGCCCCGATCCGCGAGGCGGCCGAGCCGACGCGGGTCGCACGCAACGAGAGTCCCTCGCCCGAACGCAGCGCCATCACGGCACCCGGACAAGGCGTCCCCGCGGCGGTATCGAGCGGCGACACCGCGCGCGCCGCCGTTGCGCCCGCACCCGAGCCTTCGTCGCCCACGCCTGCGCCGGCCACAGTCGCCGCGACACCTGCGCAACAACCCGTCACCACGCTACCCGACAGCGCGCGCCCGGCCACAGGTGGGCCCGAACCGCAGCCTATCGCCGTTGCGGCTCGCGAGCCGGCGCCGCCGGGTCCGGCGCGCGTGGGGCAGGAGGATTCGGTGCTCGCCGCGATCGTCGCGGGCATCACCATTCCCGGCGAGGAACTCCAGATCGTCAATGCGACTCCGGTCGATCTTCCGCCCGAACCCGCGCGCGTCGCTGCGGCCACACCCGGGGCTGCCAAGCCCGCCCTGGCAAAGCCCAAGCCTGAACCAGCCAAGCCCGAACCGGCCAAAAGCAAGGATGTGAAGAAGGCGGAACTCGCCAAGCCGGATCCCAAGGCGAAGAAGCCCGACCCGAAGACCAAGGCCGAGCCGGCGCGCGTCTGGGTCCAGGTCGCCGGCGGCGCAAACCAAGCGAGCCTGTCCAAGGCATGGAAGGCAGTCGTGGCCAAGGCACCCGCGCTGAAAGGCAAGACCGGCTGGTGGACGCCGCTGCGCGCCACCAATCGCGTGCTGACGGGGCCGTTCAAGACCGCCGCCGAGGCGCAGGCCTTCGTCAACACGCTCGGCAAGTCGGGCGTTTCGGGCTTCGTCTTCACCAGCGAGGCCGGACAGAAGGTGACTAGGCTCGGGGCGGACTGAACTGTCTCCTCAGCCCACTGCCAGAGGTCCGGTTCGCCATTCAGTGCGTCAGCAACTTCCTCCGCCCCAGCACGATGAAGCTCGCCACGAACAGGAGCACGGTGAATATCGTCAGCCAATCGAGCGGCGCGGGCGCGGCGACGAAGCCGAGATGTGCCAGCATCGCCCAGCCGCCGCCGAGCACCAGGATCAGGTAGAAGGCCATATTGCCGGTCTCGTGCGACAGCGTGCGCCCCAACTCGTCCGACAGCCGCCACGCCGCGATCGCCAGCAGCGTCAGGATGGCGATGAGTACCAGTGCGCCCGCCAGGGCCGCTGCCGGGGAAAGGATGCCAGCGCCAGCGAGGCCCAGCGCGATCAGCAACAGGCCGTAGCACGCTATCCAGGTGAAGCTGCAAAGCATCAGCCGGCCGCGTTCGCGCAGGTCCTCGGCAGTCATTTCGTCATCGACGAGGTGGAGGCCCGTGTGGACGCTCGCGGTGGCGAGGCCGCCGAGGATGGCGATGACGACAAGCGTCGCGCCCGTCACGGCGGCGATCCACTCCGAGGCGCCCACCTCGGTGCGAGCGAGCGCGCTGAAGCCCCAGATGACGAGCAGGAAAGCTAGGATGGCCACTGCGTTCTGGATCAGGAAATTGCGGAGCGTTCCGAGATTGAGCGATCGCTTGCGGCTGGTGAAGCCGACGACCGCTATCGAGAACAGCATCGCCAGCCCCAGCTGCGCAGTGACCCGGGTCGGCCGGACGACCGCGTCCATGATGTCCTGATGCAGGAACAGCATGGCGACCCAGAGGGCGAGGACGTAGAATACCGCACCCACTGCGCTCCATGCCGCAAAGTTGCGCCAGCTGGGCGCAGACTTGTCATTCGCCATTTCGATCATTCCCCCGGTTCCCAGTGGTCGATGAACAGCTCGGGCACGGCGACGCCGAACAACTTTGCCATGCGCAGAGCCAGCGGGAGGCTGGGATCGTATTTGTCGGTTTCAACCGCGTTGATCGTCTGCCGCGAGACCCCGAGCCGCCGGGCGAGTTCGCCTTGGCTCCATCCGTATCCCTCGCGCATCGCCTTCAAGCGGTTTTCCAAGACGACTCTCCTGCCTGTAAAGAGTTCTTTACAGACGTCAGCCTGAGTGTCAAGAGCTCTTTACAACCATGGAGGCGAGACCGACGTACACTCGCATCAACCTTCGACAAGCGCGCGCCGACCCGCTAGTGCCGCCAGCGTGAGAGCGACTTCCTCCTGGGCGAGCACACCGGACCAGAGCCGCGGGCGCATCCACGAAGAACAAAGCGGGACTGTCCGCGGCCCGCGCGACGCCTTTCAGCGCGATCGCGACCGGATCATCCATTCGATCAGCTTCCGGCGTCTCCGCCACAAGACCCAGGTCTTCATGGCGCCCGACGGCGATCATTTCCGGGTGCGGCTGACCCACAGCCTCGAAGTCGCGCAAATCGGGCGGACGATCGCGCGCACGCTGGGGCTCAACGAGGACCTGACCGAGGCTTTGTGCCTGGCGCACGATATCGGCCATCCGCCCTTCGGCCATGCCGGAGAGGACGCGCTGGAGGCGGCGCTGGCCGGGCAGGGCGGGTTCGATCACAACGGCCATACGCTGCGCACGCTGACCGAGCTCGACCGGCCCTATCCCAGTTGGAACGGGCTCAACCTCACCTGGGAGACGCTCGAAGGGCTCGCCAAGCACAATGGCCCGATCGCTGCGCCCCAATGGGCGCTGGCGGCGGCAGACGCGCAATTTCCGCTCGAGCTCGACCATTGGCCGTCGCTCGAGGCGCAGGTCGCGGCGCTGGCCGACGACATCGCCTATGACAATCACGACATCGACGATGGCCTGCGTGCCGGGCTGTTGAGCCTCGACCAGCTGATGCAGGTGCCGATGATCGCGGAAGGGTGGCGCCGCGTCGAAGCGAGGTTTCCGGGCGTGCCGGCGCGGCGGCTGGTCGGCGAGCTGATCCGTTCCCAGATCGGCGAGATGGTCAACGACCTGATCGCATCGACCCAGGCGCGTCTGGCCGAGGGCGGGATCGAGACGCTGGCCGACGTGCGCGCGGCGGGCCGCTGCCTCGTGACGTTCTCGGATGCGATGCGCGAGGCCGAGCGCGGGCTCAAGCGCTTCATGTACGCCAATCTTTATCACCATCCGGGCCAGATGGCGGCGGCCGAGGCGGCGCATGGCGTGGTGGCGGGGCTGTTCGCGGCCTATGCTGCCGATCCGGCGCAAATGCCGGCGGAGTGGCGCGAGGCGTTGCCGGCGGAGGAGCCGTGGCGGAGCCGGCACATCGCCGACTTCATCGCCGGGATGACCGATCGCTACGCGATCGCGCGCTACGAGGAAGTCGTCGGGCCGATCGCGCTGCCCGAGGGGTTCTGACGCGCAAAAAAAAGGGGCCTCCGCCAGATGCGAAGGCCCCCGTTTCGATTTAGCGCTGCGCGACGAGGATCGCGTCGGCCTCTTCGCGCTTCGGTGCGCGGAACGAGACGCGTGCACCACCGGCATAGCCGCTCACCCAGTCGCCCTTGACGACGAGGCGGAACTTGCCGCCCTTCGAGGCCTTGCCCTCGAGGACGAGCGCGTCGCCCTGGGGCTGCGCGGTATAGGCATAGGTCACGCCTTCGTGGGTGAACACGCGTTCCTTGGCAGTGGCGGGGGCCGCAAAAGCGATTACGGCGGCGGCGGCGGCGATAAGAAGCTTGGTCACGATCTATCTCCTTCAAAAACTCGAAAGAGCCAGACCGGCATCCCTGTTGTGTCTTGTTCTGTTCTCGAAATCAAAATGCTGCAACGCAACAAGACCGGCAATCGCAAAGCGCGGCAGGCATGATTGCAATCCGTGCATGAATCGCGACGAACCGTTGGGCTGACAAACTTCTGCGACAGGTTGCGGGTATCACCTTGACGGGGCAACGAGGGTGATCGCCATGGCCAAGGCAAGCATTGCACTCAACCGGTTCGGCCTTGGCGGCCGTCCGGGCGACGCGCCGGGGCCCGATCCGGCGCGGTGGGTGCTCGACCAGTTCGATCGTTACGAGGCCCGGCCGCAGGCGATCGCGGCGCTCGCACCGAGCAGCAGCATCGCGAGCGAACTCACCGAATATCTGCGCGAAGTGCGCCTGCTCCAGCGCGAAAAGCGCAATGCTGCCCCCATGAAGCCCGAGATGGAGACCGATCCGGCGATGCGGGGCTCGGCGATGCAACCGATGCCCGAGCAGGAAAAGGCGGACGATCCCGTAGCGCAGGCGCGCCGCGCCGCGCGGCTGCAGGCGCGCGACCATTATGCCGGCGCGATCTCGGCGCGGGCGCTCGTCGCGCTCAATTCCCCGGCGCCCTTCGCCGAGCGGCTGGTGCATTTCTGGGCCAATCACTTCGCGGTGTCCGCGGACAAGCTGGAGATGGTGGGGCTCGCCGGCAGCCTGGAGTTCGAAGCGGTGCGGCCGCATGTGCTCGGCAAGTTCGGCGACATGCTCCACGCGGTCGAGCGGCATCCGGCGATGCTGATCTATCTCGATCAGGCGCAGTCGGTCGGGCCCAACAGCGCATTGGGACAGGTTACGGGAAGGCGCGGCCGGAAGCTGGGGCTCAACGAGAATCTCGCCCGCGAGATCCTCGAGCTCCACACGCTCGGCGTCCGCACCGGCTACAGCCAGGCCGACGTCACCGAATTCGCCCGGGCGATGACCGGCTGGACGGTTGCGGGGCTGGGGCGCGGCAGGGGGGCGGCCTATGCCGGCGGCGAGGGCCAGCCGGGCAGCTTCGTATTCGCCCCGCGGCTGCACGAACCGGGTGCGCGGACGATCCTCGGCAAGAGCTGGCCGCAGCAAGGCGAGGCGCAAGCGGCCGCGGTGCTCGACCTGCTCGCGACACATCCCGCCACCGCGCGGCACCTCGCCACCAAGCTCGCGCGCCATTTCGCCGGGGACGAGCCGCCGCCGGCTTTGGTCGGCAAGCTCGAGACCGCGTTTCTGCGTTCGGGCGGCGATTTGCCCACTGTCTATCGTGCATTGGTCGAGGCGCCCGAATGCTGGGTGGCGCAGCCGGTCAAGTTCAAGTCGCCCTGGGAGTGGACGATTTCGGCGCTCCGTGGGCTCGGCGCGCAGCAGCTTCCCCCGATGGCGATGAACGGGCTGATGACTCAGCTCGGCCAGCCGGTGTGGAAGCCGGGCTCGCCTGCCGGCTGGGACGATGTCGCCGGGAGCTGGGCCGGGCCCGACGCGATCATGCGCCGCGTCGAGGCGGCCGAGCGGCTGGCGCAGCGCACCCGCGATACGGTGGATGCCCGCCAGCGCGCCGCCGAACTCTTTCCCGATGCGCTGAGCGAGAGCACCGCGCAGTCGATCGCGCGGGCCGAAAGCCCGGGGCAGGGCGTTGCGCTGATGCTCGTCGCCCCCGAATTCATGCGGAGATAGGCCATGCTCAACCGTCGCAGCTTCGTGGCACTCGGCGCCTCCGCGGTCCTCACCTCCGCCTTCGGGACGCGGATGGCGCTCGCCCGGGCGGCAACCGAACGCCGTTTCGTCTTCATCATCCAGCGCGGTGCGGCGGATGGGCTGGGCACGCTGGCCCCGATCGGCGATCCCGCCTTTGCGGCGCAGCGCGGCGTGCTGGCACAGGATTTCGCCTCGGCGCCCAAGCTCGATTCCACGTTCGCGCTGCATCCGGCGATGACCAACACCCTTGGCCTGTGGCAGGCGAAGCAGGCGCTGTTCGTCCATGCGGTCGCCTCGCCCTATCGCGAGCGCTCGCATTTCGACGGGCAGAACGTGCTCGAGACCGGCGGCAGCAGCGCCTATGCGCTCAAGGACGGCTGGCTCAACCGGCTGCTGTCGCTGCTCCCCGCCGACGATCGCGCGATCGCGCTCGCGGCGACGATCCCGATGGCGTTGCGCGGTCCGGTCGAAGTGGCGAGCTATGCGCCGTCTGCGCTGCCCGACGCATCGGACGATCTGCTCGCGCGCGTCACGACCATGTACCGCGACGATCCCCAACTCCACGCGATCTGGGAGCAGGCGACCGCGACGCGGATGCTGACCAGCGATCTCGCCCAGGACAATGGCCGCAACGCCGCCGCGACCGGCGCGCTGGCCGCCAAGCTGCTCACCGCCGAGGGCGGAGCGCGGATCGCGATGATCGAGACCGGCGGCTGGGACACGCATGCCCAGCAGCGCGGCCGCCTGACCGGGCAGCTGAAGGGGCTCGACGCGATGGTGGGCGCGATCCGGGATGGGTTGGGGCCGCTCTGGGCGGATACGATGGTGGTTGTCGCCACCGAATTCGGGCGGACGGTGAAGGTCAACGGCACCCAGGGCACCGATCACGGCACTGGTTCGCTGGCGATGCTGATGGGCGGCGCGGTGCAGGGCGGCCGGGTTGTCGCCGATTGGCCGGGGCTGGGCGACGCGGCCTTGTACGAAGGGCGCGATTTGCGGCCGACGACGGGGCTGGATACGCTGATCAACAGCGCTGTGGCGTCGCACTTCGACCTGGCGCCGACGCGGACGGCGCAGCAGCTGTTCCCCGACATGAAGAGCGCGGGCGTGCTGAAGGATCTGGTGCGCGCCTGAGCCGGGATGGCGCGGCGCTGCCTGGTTTACTCGGCTAGACACGGATTGTGCCGACGGATTTCGCCCACTAGTGCGGCACGGGGAGGGGGACCAGCCGCAGGCTGGTGGAGGGGGCTCTCCACCAGCGAATCCCCTTGTGGCGCTCCCCCTCCACCACCGCCTTCGGCGGCGGTCCCCCTCCCCGTGCCGGGGAGGAACGGAATGTCTGCCACCCACCCGTAGCAGACATGCTTGCAATGTAGGATTTCGCCTGACAGCCTCATCCAGCTCTTTGACATCGTAATGCCCTCTCCTCGGGCCCGTGCTCGTGCGAAAGCGGGAATATAGCTGTTTGGCCCACACCGTCCTGGATTGCCTGCGCAGAAACACGGCAGGCCAGAACCATGCAGGCAGTGTGACCCTAGTGTGACCTTTCGCCGCTACCCACCAATCGCCGCCGCCCGCGGGCCGCAATCCCAGCCCCAAGCGCCAATTGTCCCCACGCGCCCCATCCGCTAAGGCGCGCGCTCTCGTTCACTGTTGGAACCGCAATGACTCTTTACGTCCGTTTTGCCGCGCACCTTGATGCCGCTCTCGACGCGCTCGTCGCCGCCGGCGACCTGCCTGCGGGGCTGGAGCGACGCGCGGTCACGGTCGAGCCGCCGCGCGACGTCACGCATGGCGACCTTGCGACCAATGCGGCGATGGTGCTCGCCAAGCCTGCGGGGACCAATCCGCGCGCTCTGGCGGAAAAGATCGCGGCTGAGCTGGGGAAGCTGGACGAGGTTTCCGCCGTCTCGGTCGCCGGACCCGGCTTCATCAACCTGACGCTAACCGACGACACCTGGCGCGGCGAGCTGGACGAGATCCTCAAGACCGAGGGCGATTACGGCCGCTCGACGATCGGCGCGGGCGCGACGGTCAATGTCGAGTATGTCTCCGCCAACCCCACCGGGCCGATGCATATGGGGCATTGCCGCGGGGCGGTGGTGGGCGATGCGCTCGCTTCGCTGCTCGAGTTCGCGGGGCATAAGGTCGTGCGCGAATATTATGTCAACGACGCGGGCGGGCAGGTCGACGTGCTCGCGCGCTCGGCGCACCTGCGCTACCGCGAGGCGCTGGGCGAGACGATCGAGATTCCCGAGGGCCTTTATCCGGGCGAATATCTGAAGCCGGTGGGCGAGAAGCTCGCCGCCGAATATGGCGACAGGTTCGTCGGCAAGCCGGAGAGCGAATGGCTCGACCTGTTCCGCAAGGAAGCCGTCGCGTCGATGCTGGTGATGATCAAGGCCGATCTCGCCTTGCTCGGCATCCATCACGACCTGTTCTCGTCCGAAGCCGAGCTGCAGGCGGCGGGCAAGCCCGAGGCGGCCGAGGCGTGGCTGCGCGAGCGCGGCCTCGTCTATGACGGCGTGCTCGAAGCGCCCAAGGGCGAGACGCCCGAGGATTGGGAACCGGTCGAGCTGCCGCTGTTCCGCGCGACGCAGTTCGGGGACGATCAGGACCGCCCGATCAAGAAGTCGAACGGGCAATGGACCTATTTCGGCGCCGATCTCGCTTATCATTTCCAGAAGGCGCAATCGGCGGACCAGCTGATCGACATCTGGGGTGCCGACCATGCCGGGACGGTCAAGCGGATCGTCGCGGCGGTACAGGCGCTGACCGGCGGCAAGACGCGGTTCGATGTGAAGCTGGTGCAGATGGTCCGCCTGCTTCGCGCCGGCGAACCGGTGAAAATGTCCAAGCGTTCCGGTAATTTCGTGACGCTTGCCGATGTCGTGAATGAGGTCGGCAAGGACGTGGTGCGGTTCACCATGCTGACGCGGAAAGCCGATGCGCAGATGGACTTCGATTTCGCCAAGGTGGTGGAGGCTTCGAAGGACAATCCGGTCTTCTATGTGAACTATGCCCATGCCCGGATCGCCTCGCTCCATCGCAAGGCGGCGGAGGCGGGGATCGAATGCCCGAACGCCGATCTGTCCCTGCTTGATACGGAAGAGCTGGCGCTGGTGAAGCTGGCGGCGCAGTTTCCGCGGGTCGTGGAAGGTGCCGCACTGGCGCGCGAACCGCATAGAATTGCTTTTTATCTCTATGATTTGTCGGCTGCTCTGCATGCCTTGTGGAACGTCGGCAACGACCGCCCCGAGCGCCGTTTCCTGCTTGCCGACCAACCGGGCCTGACCTGCGCGCGGCTCTTCTTGGCGCGCGGCGTCGGACAGATTATCCGTAATGGGTTGGGCCTCATGGGTGTCGAGGCTGTCCAGGAGATGCATTGATGAGCCTGCGTTCGGGCCAGGGCTATGACGAGCAGGATCGCCTTCCCTGGCTGGAGACGGCCGAGGAGGACTATCCGCAGGACCATTCGGTCGCGCGTTTCATGCTGCTCGCGGTGCTCGCGCTGGCGGTGATCGGAACCGCGGTGCTCGGCTATCTGTGGTATCAGCGGACGCAGAATCCGATCAACGGCAATGGCGAGCTGATCAAGGCGCCGGCGGGTGATTACAAGGTCAAGCCCGACGAGCCCGGCGGCATGAAGGCCGAAGGCGAGGGCGACACCGTCTTCGCGACGAGCCAGGGTGCGGCGAGCAATTCGAGCATCAATATCGGTGCGCTTCCCGAGGCGCCGGTGGAAGGAACGCGGGCGACCGTTCCAGGCAGCACTGCTCCGGGTACCAAGAACGCCAAGTTGGCGATTCCCGGTCCCACCATCGTCGGGCCGAACGCATCCGCCGCCGGCACGAAGCCTGCGACGGCGCGTCCTGGGTCCGGTTCGCTGATTCAGCTCGGCGCCTTTCCGAACGAGGCCGGCGCCAATGTCGCCTGGGTGCGGCTGACCAGACGTTTCGCTTATCTCGCGCCGCTCGGCAAATCGGTCGAGCGTGGCGAGAGCAACGGTAACGCCGTCTGGCGGCTGCGCGTCAATGCCGGCAGCAACCCGCAGGCGCGCGACCTGTGCGGGCGGCTGAAGGTCGCAGGCGAGAACTGCTTCATCGCGAATTGAGCTGGGGGCCTTCCCGCCCGGCCCGCGCCTGGTCTAAGGCGGGCGCATGAAACCCGTCATCTTCGGCGCCTCCGGCCATGAACTGACTCCCGACGAGCGTGCCTTCTTCAGGCAAGCCGACCCGCTCGGCTACATCCTCTTCAAGCGCAATTGCGGCGACGTGGCGCAGATGAAGGCGCTGACCGACAGCCTGCGCGACTTGTCGGGCCGCGCCGATTTGCCGATCCTGATCGATCAGGAGGGCGGGCGCGTGGCGCGGATGGTGCCCCCCGAATGGCCGGCTTTCCCCGCGGGGGCGGCGTTCGACGCGCTGTACGACATCGCACCGATCTCGGCGATCGAGGCGGCACGGGCGAATGCCCAGGCGCTGGCGATGATGCTGGGCGAAGTCGGCGTGAACGTGAATTGCGCGCCCTTGCTCGACGTGCGCCAGGCAGATGTCACGCCGGCGATCGGCGACCGGTCCTTCGGCGGCGACCCGATGCGAGTCGCGGCATTGGGGCAGGCGATGCTCGAAGGGATGCGGCGCGGCGGCGTGGTCGGCGTGGTCAAGCACATGCCCGGGCACGGCCGCGCATTGGTCGACAGCCATTACGACTTGCCGCACGTCAAGGCCGAAGCGGCGGCGCTGGAGATGGATCTGGAGCCGTTCACCCGCCTTAACGGCGCGCCGATGGGAATGACGTGCCACGTGGTGTTCGAGGCATGGGATGCCGAACGGCCCGCGACGCTTTCGCCCAAGGTGATTTCGGAGATCATCCGAGGCCGGATCGGCTTCGACGGACTGCTGATGACCGACGATATCGACATGAAGGCACTGTCGGGCACGGCAGGGGAAAAGGCCTCGCTGGCGCTCGCCGCGGGGTGTGACGTGGTGCTCGATTGCTGGGCCCGGATGGACGAGATGGTCGAGATCGCCGAGCTGATCGGCGATGCGACGCCCGAATGTGTGGCGCGGCTGGACCGGGCGATGGCGACGATTGCGGGTGGAAGCGCCGCCGCCGATTTTGGCGGGCTGATCGCCAAGCGGGACGAATTGCTGGCGCTGGCCTAGCTCCCTCTCTCCGCTTGCGGGGGGAGGGAGATGGTGACAGCCACCATGTGCTCTGCTTAACTTGCATTGATGAGCGAAGCCGATCCTTCCGACACTCTGAAGATCGACATCGACGGGTGGGAAGGCCCGCTCGATCTGCTGCTGGCGCTCGCGCGGAACCAGAAGGTCGACCTGCGGCAGATCTCGATCCTCGAGCTGGTCGAGCAATATTTGCGGTTCGTGAACGAGGCGCGCGAGCTCCGGCTCGAGCTGGCGGCCGATTATCTCGTGATGGCGGCCTGGCTCGCCTATCTCAAATCGGCGCTGCTGCTGCCGCGCAATCCCGAGGAGACGCCGAGCCCCGAGGAACTGGCGCTGCGGCTCCAGCTGCGGCTCGAGCGGCTCAATGCGATGCGTGAGGCCGGGGCGCGGCTGGTGGCGCGCGACCGGCTCGGGCGCGACGTCTTCCTGCGCGGGACCCCGGAAGGGCTGCGCGTGGTGCGCAAGGGGCGCTACGAGGCGGAGATCTATGACCTGATCGCCGCTTATGGCCGGATCAGCGCGCGCACCCGGCCGGTGATGCACGTAGTGGCGGTGCGCGACGTGATGACGCTGGAAGAGGCGATCGAGCGTGTTTCGGCACTGATCGGCACGCGAATCGAGTGGAGCACGATCGAGACTTTCCTTCCCGAAGGAGCGAGCGGGACCTATCGCAAATCGGCGCTCGCTTCCTCGTTCGTAGCCGCGCTCGAGCTGGCGCGGCAGGGGCGGCTCGAGCTCAAGCAGAAATCGGCGTTCGCGCCGCTCTATCTCAAGGCGAGCGCATGATCCGCCAGGACGATCTGGGCCGTGCCGTCGAGGCGGTGTTGTTCGCTTCCGAGCATCCGATGACCGTTGACGAGATCAAGGCGCATGTCGGCGCCGAGGCCGATGTTCGCGGCGCGCTGGCGACACTGGAAGCGCTTTATGCCGGGCGCGGGATCGAGCTGGTCCGCCGCGGCGAGCGCTGGCATTTCCAGACCGCCGCCGATCTCGCGCATCTGCTACGACGCGACCGCGAGGAGAGCCGGAAACTCAGCCGCGCGGGTATCGAGACGCTGGCTATCATCGCCTATCACGAGCCAGTGACACGCGCCGAGATCGAGGCGATTCGCGGGGTGCAGATCTCCAAGGGCACGATCGACGTGCTGATGGTGGCGGGCTGGGTGCGCCCGGCGGGGCGCCGCGAAGTGCCGGGGCGCCCTCTCACTTATGCGACGACGGCGGGCTTTCTCAGCCAGTTCGGGCTCGCCAGCCGGCGTGATCTGCCGGGGATCGACGATCTCAAGGCGGCGGGGCTGCTCGATCCGGTCGACCTCGCCTTCGAGGGGGAGTTCGAGCAAGGCGCGAGCGAAACTGTCATGGAAGACGAATAGGGCTCGCCAACAATTCACGGCGGCCTTGCCTGGGCCGTTGCCCCGGACGCGCGCGAAGCCTAGATAGGTCGCGATAGAGGAGATTTCTGATGGGCGGTTTAAGCCTTGTGCACTGGCTTGTGTTCGGTGTGGTAGCGATCCTGTTGCTGGGTGGCGGTCGTTTTTCCAACCTGATGGGCGACGTCGCCAAGGGCGTGAAGAACTTCAAGAAGGGCATGGCCGAGGACGACGAAGCCACGCCGGCGCCGCCGACCCGGATCGAGGGCAAGCCCGCACCGACGCCGGACGCGAGCTTCCAGACCGAAGCCGAGCGCACGCGCGAAGAGCGCTGAGTCCGATTCCATCCACCGTTGATCCGCGTCTCGCTTCGGGGCGCGCCCGAGGCAGTGCCGAATGTTAGACGTAGCGCCGACCGAGTTGCTGCTTGTGGCCGTGGTGGCGCTGCTGGTGATCGGACCCAAGGACCTGCCGCGCGCGATGCGCTTCGTCGGCAAATGGGTGGGAAAGGCGCGCGGCGTCGCGCGCCAGTTCCGCTCGGGGATCGACACGATGATCCGCGAATCCGAGCTTGCCGAGATGGAGAAGCAATGGGCTGCGGAGAATGAGCGGATCATGCGCGAGCATCCCACGCCGTCGCTGCCCGCGCCTCAGCCCGAGCATTTCGCGCAGGATCCGGCCGCTGACGAAGATCCGGTGATGGTCGAGCAGCCGGCATTGTTCCCCGCCGAGACGACCGAACCGGCCGCGGCGAAGCCGAAGCGGGTGCGCAAGCCCAAGGCCGTGATGCCGGATCAGCCCCCGACGCCGGACGAGCCGCAATCGTGAACGAAGAGATCGACGACACTCAGGCGCCCTTGCTCGACCATCTGATCGAGCTTCGGCGCCGCCTCCTCTGGTCGCTGGGCGCGCTGGTATTGGCGTTCGCCGGCTGCCTCTATTTCGCGCGGCAGATCCTCGGCTTCCTCGTCGCCCCGCTCAAGGTCGCGGGGCAGGTGACGATCATCAATACCGAGGTTTTCGGCGGCTTCCTCGTCGAGATAAAGGTCGCCTTCTTCGCGGCGTTGATGATCGCGTTCCCGGTGATCGCCAACCAGCTCTGGCAGTTCGTTGCGCCAGGCCTCTACCGCAAGGAAAAGAAGGCGCTGCTGCCTTTCCTGCTCGCCACGCCCGTGCTGTTCATCGCCGGCGCCTCGATGGCTTATTTCGTGGCGATCCCGGTGGCGCTGAAGTTCCTGCTCGGTTTCCAGGGCGATCTGGGCGGCGTTGCGCAACAGGCGTTGCCCGACGTGAACAACTATCTGAAGTTCGTGATGCAGTTCATCTTCGGCTTCGGGATTTCATTCCTGCTGCCGGTGCTGCTGATGCTGCTCGAGCACGCGGGCATCGTCACCTATGAGCAGTTGAAGGGCGCGTGGCGCTATGCGGTGGTCGGGGCGTTCGCGCTGTCGGCGGTGCTGACGCCGCCCGATGTCGGGTCGCAGCTGCTGCTCGCGGTGCCGCTGGTCGCGCTCTATTTCCTCGCGTTGGTGGCGATCTGGTTCACGCGGCGGCGGCGCGAGCGCGCGGCGGAGACCGAAGCGGCGTCCTAATACGAAAAGCCCCTCCGCACACGGAGGGGCTTTCCTGAAAATCCGAGCGAACGACCTACTTGTTGTCGTCCGCGGCGCCGGCAACCGTATCGCCGGCGGAAGCCACATCGCGGCCGACACCTTCGATCGTGTTGCAGGCCGAGACCAAGATCGCGCCGGCAAGCGCGGCACAGGTTAGAATCTTGCGCATCGAAACTTCTCCAATTTACGCATCGGGTTCAGGGAAGAAATGCCCGGATCCATCAAATCGTTCCGCGACAGGCACGAAGCCGTGGCGAGCGATCATGAATTCCGCTGACGGGAGAAAGTGTTAGGCCCGGAAGCGTCACCGGGGGGGGGAGGGTTGACGCTTCCGGGCCCATGTCTTGGATAGCGAGAGCGGGGGGGCAAAAGGTCACTATCCGAGGTGCAGAACGTACATCGCGGAAACGGGTTCCCGAGTTCCGAACTTTTTTGCGAAAAAAA
This sequence comes from Sphingomonas sp. Root241, assembly GCF_001428865.1. Taxonomy (GTDB): domain Bacteria; phylum Pseudomonadota; class Alphaproteobacteria; order Sphingomonadales; family Sphingomonadaceae; genus Sphingomonas. The sequence goes on along the minus strand of NZ_LMIV01000001.1, from coordinate 2,230,847 downwards.
TCAGGGTCGCCCCGTAATCGCGATCGAAGCCTCATATGCACCCACCAGTGGGTCATGATGGAGAGGGGTGCGGAGCTGGCGCGCGAGCCCGGCGATGACGCGGCCGTAGCGGCTCTCCAACAGTCCCTCCAGCTCGGCGCTCTCGACCAAAGCGGATGAACTGACGCGTAGGATGGCGCGGTCCGGCTCCTCGCCGCCCTTGATCGAGATGCGGACGTGCGTGGTCGGGTTGCAGCTGACCGCCAGTTCGACCAGTTCGGTGATCAGGAAGGCGACTGCGATCGCGACGTCCTGATTTACCAGCAAGGGCTCGATCTCGAGCGTGATGCCGAGCCCCGCCGCCTGCTCGGGCGCGGTCGCGCGGATGTTCGCGGCGAGCTCGCCGATCACCGAACGCAGCTCGAGCCCGCGATTCTCCTCGAGCTCGGTATAATGATGGCGATGCACCACCGCGAGCGCGTCGACCCGGCGCTGGATCGAGGCATAGGCCTCGCTCGCTTCGGCGCTCCTCGCGGCGCGCGCGTGGAAATTGATCAGACTGGAGATGACCTGGAGGTTGTTCTTGACCCGATGATGCACTTCGCGGGTCAGCTTGGTCTGACGAATGAGGCCCGCGGCGAGATCGGCCTCGTGGAGCTGCACCGTCCGGGTGATCTGCTGGAAGGTTTCGCCGAGATCGCGGATCTCCTGCGCCGGGATCGCGCCGAAGCGCTTCATGTCGAGGATTTCGCCGGGCGTGTAGTTGCCGACGCTGGTGCGCAACGTCCTGAGCGGGCGGATCAGCAGGATGTTGACCACGGACCAGCCGATCGTGGCGGCGGCGATCCACATCAGCACCAGCAGCGCAGTGGTGATGATCAGCGGCGAAGTGATCGGCGCGCCGGGAATCGACATTTCGAGATCGAGATTGTCGATCGAGAGATTGCTGAGGACTTTCTCGCTGCGCCCGAGCGGTCCCGCAGTAGCGAGGTCGCGCAGCGCCAGCCGCTGCTCGTGCCGCACCAGCGCCGCGCCGTAATCGGGCACGAAGCCGCTGGGCCGGGCGAGCGCCGCCAGCGCCGACACGGGATAATAAGCCGTGGCGCTCATTCCCGCATTGCCGCCGATCCGAATGGCGATCCCGTCGGGCAGGAACGTGGCACGCAATTCGGACGGGCGGAGCACCGGCGCGCCGGGGAGCGAGAAGCGCTGGCCGCAGAGCACGCGCCCACCCCGGTCGGCAATGGCGAAGCGAACGCTGCCCTGCGCCGCGAAGGTGCCCGCGAGCTGAGTGCAGCTCGGTGCGTCGCCCGGATTCTGTTCGAGCGCAGCGAGCGTCTGGCTCATCTGTCCGACGTGATTGGTCAGCGCATTCTCCACCACGCCCGAACTCTCGTCGGCGATCGCATGCAGGCGCGCGCGCGCCTCGGTGTCGGCGATCCGCGTCGTCTGGAGCGTGGTGAGCAGTGCGATGAGCGCGAGCGGGAGCAGCGCGCCGACGAGGATCAGGAAAACCTTCGCGCCGGTCGGCATGCGGGCCATCGTTGCCGCGGGACCTTTGCCACGCGGCTTCGGATCCGTGCTGTCCATGCTTTTGGCTAGTCGAGCTTCTTCAGCAAGTCGAGCAGGTCGTCGGGCACAGTTTCGCGAACGGCCTCGTCATAGGCCTGGCGCAATGCATCGCCCACGCTGCGGCTGGGCTTGTTGCTCTCCGTCCCGCCTTTTGGCTTTGGCGGCCGTTTTGTTTCACCCTTTGCGGAACGCACCAATTCCCCCCGTGAGGACCCGATCGTCCGGGACCCGGACTGTGAACACGCATGAGCACCAGGTGCCCGATTAACGCCATGACGCCAGAGCGCAAGCGCTCGCGTAGTGCACGGAGTGCCACATGGCCCGCGCGATGAAACCAAATAGCGCCTCGATTGTTCCACAGGCGATGCGAAATCCGGGGAGGGGCTCCTTCGGAAAGCAGAAACGATTGCAATGCGGATGCCGGGGCGCGACAAAAGCGGCCCGCGCCCACGAAGGAGAAAATTTCCCTTATGTCGCTTGGACAGCAACTCGCGCCGCACCTTCCCTTGTTGCGCCGTTATGCGCGTGCACTCACCGGCGCCCAGAGCGAAGGCGACCGCTATGTGCGTGCCGCGCTCGAAGCCATCGTGGCGGCGCCCGACCAGTTTCCCCGTGACGTCGATCCCCGGCTCGGCCTCTACCGGACTTTCCAGGCGATCTGGCAGTCGACCCATCTCGAAGAGGACGAGATCATCGAGGATTCCTCGAACCAGGCCGAGATGATTGCCCGCAAGCGGCTCGCGCGGCTGACGCCCCTGTCGCGCCAGGCATTGCTGCTGACCACGGTCGAGGGCTTCAGCATCGAGGATGCCGGCTATCTGATCGAAGAGGACCCCGCGCAGGTTTCCCGCCTCGTCAGCGAAGCGGTCGCGGAGATCGAGCGCCAGACGCGTACCCGCGTGATGATCATCGAGGACGAGCCGCTGATCGCGATGGATCTCGAGCAGATCGTCCGCGATCTCGGCCATGAGGTGACCGGCGTGGCGGTCACGCGCGACGAGGCGGTGGCGCTGGCGATGGAGGATCGTCCGGGCCTGGTGCTCGCCGACATTCAGCTGGCCGACGACAGTTCGGGCATCGACGCGGTGAAGGACATCCTCGCCGAATTCAGCGTGCCGGTGATCTTCATCACTGCTTTCCCGGAGCGCCTGCTCACCGGCGAGCGGCCCGAGCCGACCTTCCTGATCACCAAGCCGTTCCAGCGCGAAACGGTGAAGACGACGATCAGCCAGGCGCTGTTCTTCGACCAGGCGACGGTGCCCGCCGGCGTCTGAAAAATTCCGGTGCGGGTTCCACATGATACGGACCCAAAACGGTTTTCGGGGGTTGAGGGGACATGGCTGAGAATGACGAAACCATCCATGTCTCCACCGATCGCGCCCGCGCCGGGACGACGCCACACATGACCCGCTATGTGCTGGGCTTCGGCCTGGCGCTGGTGATCATCGCCTTCGTGATCATCGTCTGGTTCTGACCGGACCTTTCCGCAAAAATGCTGGCAATCGCGCCTGCGGCGCTTATCTCCAATCAGCGCCGCAACATGCATGCGCAAGTGAACGGGATCGAATGACTGAGTCCGAACAGCCCGACGATCGCGAGGACGCGGCAGCCGAGCCACCGCGCGAGCACGTCGCGCTGTCCGATCCCGAGTTCAAGAAGCAACTCGCGACGGTGATCCCGCATCTGCGCGCGTTCGGCCGCTCGCTTTCGGGCAGCCGCGACCTCGCCGACGATCTGGTGCAGGAAACGCTGCTCAAGGCATGGGCGGCGCGCCAGCGCTTCCAGGCGGGCACCAACATGCGCGCATGGACCTTCATCATCCTGCGCAATCTCTATCTCTCGCAGATGCGCCGCGCGCGCTTCAAGGGCGAATGGGACGATCTGGTGGCCGATCGGCTGCTCGCCGCACCTGCGAGCCAGGACCGCCATGTCGAACTGAACGACATGCAGCGCGCCTTGCTGCATCTGCCGCAGCCGCAGCGCGAGGCGCTGATCCTCGTCGGCGCGGGCGGCTTCGCCTATGAGGAAGCGGCCGAGATCTGCAACGTCGCGGTCGGCACGATCAAGAGCCGGGTCGCGCGTGGCCGCGTCGCGCTCGAAACGCTGCTGACCGAAGGACAGCTGCCGTCGCGACGCGACAGCCTGCCCAATCCGGGCGGCAAGAGCGCGCTCGATACGATCATGGGCGAGGTCGACGATCTCAGCCGCGACCGTTGACGCGGCACGACCCTAGCTCAATGCGCGGTCGAGACGCCGGGACGATTAAGGCGGCGCAGAATCGCGGCCATGTCTTCGGGCAGGCTCGGCTCGCGCGAGAAGGCGTCACGTAGCGATAGCGCGATCGCATCGCTGGCGCGGGGCCGTTCGACGCGATAAGCGCGCCCATTGGCCTCGGGGGCGGAGCGGGATGACGATCGGGTCACGACACAAATACGCCTCAACTTCACATTTGTTGCTTGACTCCCGAGAATGTGTTGTTCCTGATTCGTCTCGACAAGGGGTTACCCGATGAATTCCGGGGACTTGCAACGCGCTGTTGATCTTGCGCGGGCCCATGCGCCTTTTCTTGCGATGCTTGCCGACCGCGAGTCGCAATTGCTCGAAAACCTCGGAGCGGCGCTTGAAGATCCACTCGCTGCCGCGCGTTCTTTCGAAGGCGAAATGGGAGAGGCGCGGCGATTGCGGCTGGAGCGCCGGCGGCTCGCTTTGCTCGTGGCGCTCGGCGACCTGTCCGGGCGCTTCGATCTGACGCGAGTCACGCGGCTGCTCAGCGACTTCGCCGATGATGCGCTGGATCGGGCCATCCGGGCGGCGATCCGCGAGCGCACGCCCGATGCCGCGCCGCTCGGCTTCGCGGCGATCGCGCTGGGCAAGCTCGGCAGCCGCGAGCTCAATTACTCCTCCGACATCGATCCGATCCTGATCTTCGATCCCGAAACCCTGCCGTGCAAACCGCGCGAGGCGCCCGAGGACGCGGCGGTGCGTATCGGCCGGCGCGTGATCGAATTGCTCCAGTCGCGCGACGCCGACGGCTACGTGATGCGCGTCGATCTGCGACTGCGGCCTTCGCCCGAGGCGACGCCGATCGCGCTGCCGGTCGAGGCGGCGATCTCTTATTATGAATCGCAGGCGCTGCCCTGGGAGCGCGCGGCGTTCATCCGTGCCCGTGCCTGTGCCGGCGACATCGCGCTGGGCGAGGCATTCCTCGCGGCGATCCGGCCGTTCGTGTGGCGGCGCGCAGTCGATTACGGGACGATCCGCGAGATCCGTGACATCTCGCGCCGGATCCGCGACCATTATGCCCAGGCGCAGGCGTTCGGCCCCGGCTACGATCTGAAGCGCGGCCGCGGCGGAATCCGCGAAGTCGAGTTTTTCGCCCAGATCCACCAGCTCATCCATGGCGGGCGCGATTCGGCGCTGCGCGTGCCGGCGACCCGCGACGCGCTCGCGGCGCTGGCCGCGGACGGGCGGATCGACGCCGACGATGCAGCGGCGCTGAGCGCGGCCTATACCGAGCTGCGCACCGTCGAGCACCGGCTGCAGATGATCGACGACCTGCAGACGCATACGCTGCCGGCCGGGCAGGGAGCACTCGACAATGTCGCGGCGCTGCACGGCCTGCCGAACGGCGCGGCGCTGATCGAGCGGCTGCGCCCGCATGTCGAGCGGGTGGGGGGCGTCTATGATGCCCTCGCCGGCGAGGAGGAACCGCGGCTGCCCGCCGATCCCGAGACGCTGGAGGCCAGCCTAAAGGAAGCCGGGTTCGATCATCCGGCAGGCGCGCTCCGCATCGTCGAGGGCTGGCGCGGCGGCGGTTATCCGGCGCTGCGCTCGCCCCAGGCGCGCGAGGCGCTGGAAGCGCTGCTCCCCGGACTGATCGCCGCCTTCGCGCAGGCGCCCGACAGCACGCACGCGATCACTCGCTTCGATGCGATGCTCTCGCGGCTGCCGAGCGCGATCAACTTCTTCCGGCTGCTCGAGGCGCAGCCGGGGCTTCGCCAACTCCTCAGCACGATCCTGTGCCACGCGCCGACCCTGGCCGAGCAGCTCGGGCGGCGCGCCGAATTGCTCGACGGACTGATCGACGCGAGCGCGCTCGATCCCGTTGCCGATATCCCCACGCTGATCGGGGAAATGGCGGCACGCGAGCGCGGCGCCGATTATCAATGGCAGCTGGAGCATGTCCGCCGATTGGTCGGCGAGAAGCGCTTCGCATTGGGCGCGCAGATCGTCGCGGGGGCAAGCGACCCGCTCGAAGTATCCTATGGCTATGCGCGGATCGCCGAGGCGGCGATCGAAGTCCTCGCGCGCGCCACGGTCGACGAATTCGAGCGCGCGCATGGCCGGGTGCCGGACAGCGAACTGGTGATCCTCGCGCTGGGCCGGATGGGCGGGCAGGCGCTCACCCACGCCTCGGATCTCGATTTGATCTATCTGTTCACCGGCGATTATGCGGCCGAATCCCACGGCGCCAAACCGCTTGGCGCGGTGGTCTATTACAACCGCCTCGCGCAGCGCGTGACCGCCGCATTGTCGGTCGCGACCGCCGCCGGACCGCTCTACGAAGTCGATACGCGGCTGCGGCCCTCGGGTGCGCAGGGGCCGCTGTCGGTCTCGCTTGACGGGTTCGCGCGCTACCAGCGCGAGGACGCCTGGACCTGGGAGCATATGGCGCTGACTCGGGCGCGGCCGGTATTCGGCTCGACGGCGGCGCGTGGCGCGGTGCAGGCGATCGTCGACGACGTGCTGAACGGCGCGCGGCCCGAGCGCGATATCCTCGCCGACGCGATCCGGATGCGCGCGGAGATGGCGACGCATAAGCCGCCTGCGGGGCCGCTCGACGCCAAGCTGCTCTCCGGCGGGTTGGTCGATCTCGAATTCGCGGTCCACGTGCTCCAGCTGCGCCACAAGACCGCCTTCACGCCGCGGCTCCGCGAGGCGATCCGGCTGCTCGCGGCGAAGGGGCTGATGCCCGACACGATGGTCGAGGCGCATGCATTGCTGTCGCGGCTGCTGGTCACGCTGCGTCTTGTCGCGCCCGACGCGCAGCCTCCGGCGGAGACCACGCAGGCACTGATCGCCCGCGCGGTCGGGCTGGAATCATGGGACGCTGTGGTTGCCTCGCTCGAAGCGACCCGGCAGGAGGTGGCGGCGTGCTGGGCGGCGATCCGCGCCGGCGGCTGACGGAGACGAAGAGATGATCGAGCAGGGCGACAGGCTGCCGGCAGTCGAGCTGGAGGGGGCCGAAGGGGCTTTCGTACTGTCCGACCGGAAAGGGCCGTTGCTGCTCTATTTCTACCCCAAGGACGATACCGCAGGCTGCACGCGCGAGGCGCAGGATTTCTCGGCGTTGCTGCCAGAATTCAAGGCATTGGGCGTGGACCTTCTCGGTGTTTCGAAGGACAGCACGGCGAAGCACAGGAAGTTCGCCGCGAAATACGATCTCACCGTGCCGCTCGCGACCGATGCCGATGGGGTGGCGATGGAAGCGCTCGGCGTGTGGGTCGAGAAGCAGCTCTACGGCCGCAAATATATGGGGATCGACCGCTCGACTTTCCTGTTCGCGGCGGACGGCACTTTGTTCCGCGCGTGGCGCAAGGTGCGCGTGCCCGGCCATGCCGAGCAAGTGCTTGCGGTGGCGCGGGAAATGCTCGGCACGTGACGCGCAGCGTTGCCGAGGCGGCGCGCGCGGTGCTGACCGCCGCCGAGCCGCTCGCCAAGGTGAAGGCGGCACGAGCGGCGGCGCGCGACTGGCGGCTGGGCCGGCTCGACCACCGGTTCGACGTGGCGATGCCCGATCGGCCGGCGCGCCCCGAGCGCCCGGAGCTGCTGCCGCCCAACCGGATGGCCAGGCGCGGCAAGGGCGGCTCCGAACGCGGGCGGATCGCGCTGATCCACGCGCTGGCGCATATCGAATTCGCCGCGATCGATCTCGCCTTCGATGCGGTGGGACGTTTCGGCGGGCAGTTCCCGCGCGGCTTCACCGACGACTGGATGCACGTCGGTGCGGACGAGGCGATGCACTTCGCGCTGCTCGATCGGCGGTTGAAACAGCTCGGCAGCCACTACGGCGCAATGCCGGCGCATGACGGTTTGTGGGATGCCGCGGCCACCACGGCGCACGATCCGCTGGCACGGCTGGCGGTGGTTCCGATGGTGCTGGAGGCGCGCGGACTCGACGTCACGCCGGCCACGATCGCGCGGTTCGAAGCGGTCGGCGATATCGCTACCACGCGCATTCTGACGCGCATTCTGAACGACGAAATCCGTCATGTCCGGGCCGGCACGATCTGGTTCGAATCGGCATGCGAGCAGCACGGTTTCGTTCCCGAAACGACCTGGCAAATGTTTGTCCGCACGTATTTTCGCGGTCTCCTGAAGCCTCCTTTCAACGACTCGGCGCGCGACTCAGCCGGTCTGACGCGTGGTTACTACGGGCCTATTGCAGTCCCCTGATTTCTCAGGGCAAACCCCGACACGTCCAGACGCGGAGGGGGCTCTGCCGGGACAATGGAATTTTTTGTAGGCCGATCACCGGGTCGCATCGGTGCGCGCTTGCCTGAATCGCTGGGGACTCATGGCCGACGTTTCGAACTGTAAGAATGCGAACCTGGGCAAGCGGTTCCGCAATTTTTTCACCACCCGTGATTTTATTTTCCATGACGGCCGCGATCTGCGCCGTTTCAGCATCGCCGGCCGCACCCAGGCGCTGTTCGCCGGCGTCGCGGCGGTCACCGTGCTGTTCTCGGGTTATGGCGTGTCGCAGGCGATGGCCGGTGCGATCGCCGTCAGCGGCGTGAGCGCGGCTCCGGGTTCGCCCGAGGCGCAGGTCGCCAAGATGCGCGCGCAGGTCGCGAAGATGCAGGCCGAAGTTGCCGCCGCCAAGGAAGCCGCCAAACTCCAGGCGGCGCGCGTCGAGCAGCGTCAGGCGCTGATCTCGGCAGTGCTCTCGGGCAAGACCGATCCCGCCGCGCTCGATGCCGCGCTGGCCGAAGCCGCGCCGCTGACCAGCGCTGTCGCCGCCGAGATGCTCGCGCCGCTGCGCGATGTCGAGCAGCGCCAGGTCGCACTTGCCGGCAAGGCCCGCGTTGCCGGCGAGGCGCGCTATCAGCAGACTGCCAGCCAATTCCGCCGCCTCGGCCTCGCGCCCGAGCGCTTCGTAAAGGGCGGCATGGGCGGCCCCTACGAGCCGATGGACGACAATGACGGCGCCGCCGGTTCGGATTCGGCCGAGAGCGCCGATGCCCAGTTCCGCGCGCTCTTCCTGACCTGGAAGAAGCTCGACGCGCTCGAGCAGACGGTGATCTCGATCCCCTCGATGCAGCCGGTCGACAAATTGCTGTTCACGTCGAGCTTCGGCGTGCGTTCGGATCCGTTCCGCGGCACGGTGGCGATGCATGCCGGCGTCGATATCCCCGGCACGATCGGCACACCGATCTACGCGACCGCCGACGGCATCATCAGCCATGCTGGCCGTCAGGGCGGTTACGGCAATTTGGTCCAGATCAATCACGGCCGCGGCATCGAAACGCGCTACGGCCACCTTTCGAAGATCCTCGTCGCCGACAACGCCCGCGTCCGTCGCGGCCAGATGATCGGCCTGATGGGCTCGACCGGCCGTTCCACCGGCAGCCATCTCCACTACGAAGTCCGCGTCGACGGAAAGGCAGTCAATCCGATCCCGTTCCTCCAGACCGGCGAATATCTGACCGCGGTCCAGAATCGTGCGCAGGGCGGCATCGGCGGCCCCGCGAAGTAAGAGGCAGGAGAGGAGAGGGGCTGCCCATCGAGGTGGCCCCCACCACTTAGGCCTAGTCCTCCCTGGCGAACTCGGCGGTCAGCCGCAGCCCGAGAACCACCGTACCCCGGCCCTTCGGCTCGCCATGCGCGCGGCGGATATATTGCAGATCGGGCTGGAGCGTCAGGAACGACGCGATCTTGTCGGCATAAGTCAGTTCGATGCCCCATTCGCCGGTACTGCTTCGATAGCCTTCATCCCGCAGCACGTCGCGATAGCCGCGTGACAGAAATCCCTGCTGCACGCCGAACGAGAGCTGGCCGTCGGGGCGGCCGACGAGGGGCGCTTCGATCAGCACGCCGGCCTGGAAGCCGCCACGGAACGGTGTGGTGCGCCCCTCCGAGATGCCGGCGCGTGCGAACAGATTGACGGCATGGCCGCCGCTGCCGGCGATCTTGCGGTCCGCGAGCAGATAGATGCCGGTCGCGACGCGCTTCACCGGCTCGCCCGCCGGCGTGATCGCTCGAATATCGTCCTGGCGCCGCGTGTAGCGCCACGCGCCCACGGCCAGCTTTCCAATCGCGGTCGTTCCTGCCTCGGCGATCAACAGCGCGCCGTCGCGCAGGGTGAAGTCGACGCCGTCGGGATCGCCGAGCACGCCTGATTTGGCATCGACCACGGCGGCGCGAGCATAGCCGGTGTCGCCGAACTGGAGCGCCAGCCGGGCGGTGAGCGCGGTCGAGGGGAAGATCGAGGGGCCGTTGGGGCCGGTCGCGGCGAGCTCCGATCCGATGCCGAAAGCGGGAGCGATCAGCAGGCCGGCGGAATCATTCTGATAGAAATCGGCGTTGAGGTCGCTCAAGCCGATGCGCAGGCTCGCGCTTTCACTCAGCGCCTGCTCGAGCCAGGCTTCGTAGAGCTTCGCGCGATGCGCGCTTACTTCGATATTGTTGATGCCCTGCAGCGTGCCGGCCGCATCGTTGGGCGCGCCGCCGGCGGTGGCGAGCAGATGCACGCCGCCGGTCAGTCCGCGTACCCCGATCAGTTGGTCGAAATCCGCATCGACGGTCAATTCGGCGTCGTGCAGGACGAAGGCACGATCGGCTCCGCTGCCTTCGGCGACATAGACGGTATCGGCCACATAACGCCCACCGAATGCCAATGCCGGCGCTTCGGCATCCTGGGCATGCGCGGGCGGGATCAGCGCAAGGGCGGCGGTGGCGCCGAATAACAGCGAACGGTGCATGAGGAACTCCCGGCAGATCTGATCGTGCCGGGGGCCCTCATCCCGGCAACATTCTCCATTGTAGGAAGAAAGAGAGCTGCAGGGCCGCGCAGATTTGAATTTGAGGCCAAGTCACCTGCGCGAACTTGCATCCTATAATGGAACATGCCCGGCGCGGATCGAACGCAGCCGCCTGCATCGAAGAGGAACGTAGGAATGAGTGCAGCTTCCATCACCGCAGTCGGGGCGGGCATGTCGCTCCAGCGGGCCGCCAAAGCCGTGAGTGGCGTCCTGCTGGGTCTGATGCTGCTGTGCGGCGGCACCGGGATAGCGGCTTCGTGGCAGCAGAGCCTTGCGCTCGAACGGCAGGCCGCGGCGTCGAGCCTGCTGCACAACCATACGCTGGCGGACATGATGCACGACGCCATCCGCAGCGATGTCCTCGCCGCGCTGCAGGCGCAGGACCCCGCGAGCACCCTGAAGCGCGAGGATATCGAGAAGGATTTCGCGGAGCATCTCGCGACGCTCGAAAAGAACATCGCCGCCGACGGCGAATACACCGGATCCGCCGAAGTCGCGGCCGTGACGTCGAAGCTGGTCGCGCCGATGCAGGCTTATGCCGCAACCGCGCGCGGGATGCTGGCGGACACTGCCCGCGATCCGGAAGCGGCGCGGCGCGCCTTGCCCAATTTCTTCGACCAGTTCCGCGCACTCGAGGATTCGATGGGCGCGGCGTCCGAGGCGATCGAGAAGCACGCGCAGGAGACCAGTGCGTCGGGCAAGCTTGTCGGCATCATCGCGATCGTGGTTCTGTTGATCACGCTGGCGCTCGGGATGGGCGTCGCTTTCGCGGTTGCGACTGCGGTGCGCCGTCGCGTCGTGGAGCCGATCGTTTCGCAGGCAGGGACGATGCGCAAGCTCGGCGCCGGCGATCTGACCGCCGAAGTGATCGGAACCGAGCGCGCCGACGAACTCGGTGACATGGCCCGGGCGATGGTTGCCTTTCGTGACCAGCTCCAGGCCGCCGAGCAGGCCAAGGAAGCGCAGGCGCAGTTGATCGTCGACAGCCTCGGATCGGGGCTGACCGCGCTAGCCCATGGCGATCTCACCGCGCAGGTCACCGCCGATCTCCAGCCGCCGTTCGCGCAGCTCAAGAGCAATTTCAACGGGGCGGTCAGCGAGCTGCGCAGCCTGATCGGCACGGTGATGGAAAGCGCCGCGACGATCCGCACGGGCTCGGGCGAGATCGCCCAGGCATCCGAGGATCTCGCGCGTCGCACCGAAGCCAACGCCGCGAGCCTCGAAGAGACTTCGGCGGCGGTGACCCAGATGGACGGCCGCCTCAAGGCCACCGCAGCTTCTGCCGGCCGCACGGTCGAGCGCGCCGATGGCGCGATCGCGACGGTCTCGGGTGGGCGTTCGATCGCCGACGAGGCAGTGCAGGCGATGACGCGCGTGGCCGACAGTGCCAAGGGCATCGACTCGGTCATCGAAGGCCTCGACAAGATCGCCTTCCAGACGCGGGTTCTCGCGATGAACGCCGCGGTCGAAGCTGGCCGTGCAGGTGAAGCAGGCCGTGGCTTCGCCGTCGTCGCCGATCTCGTCTCGGCGCTCGCGATGCGCGCCGAAGAGGAAGCCGGCCGTGCCCGCGATCAGCTGACCGCCACCCAGACCGACATCGTCGCGGCGGTGGAGATGGTCCAGAAGGTCGATAGCGCGCTCGCCGACATCTCGGGCGACGTGAGCGAAGTCCACACGCTGCTCGGCGAAATGGCCAGCGACAACCAGGCCCAGTCGACTGCGATCAGCGAGATATCGATCGCGATCGGGACGATGGACCAGTCGACCCAGCAGAACGCCGCGATGGTCGAGCAAACCTCGGCGGCAGCGCGCAACTTGTCAGGCGAAGTCGCCGCACTCAGCGAGCAGGCCTCGAAGTTCAATGTCGGCAATGGCGCGCGACCCTTCGCGGCCCGCGCAAGCGCGCCCGCCAGGACCTCGGGCCATGCCTCGCCGGCCAAGGCATTCCCGGTTGCCGCGATGGCGAATGGCGGCGCCGGTTCAGGCGATTGGGCTTCGTTCTGATCCATTCGAATACGGGATGTCACGGCCGCGCCGCGACACTCTTGTCGGTTTCGGCCGAACCGCGTCATTGCCTCGCTGCCGCAGCGCCACTATCTCGGCAGCATGGCAACGATCACCCAGCCTGACATCGCGCTCACTCCCGCCGCCGCGGCACGCGTGGCGGCGATCGCGGCGAAGCAGTCCAAGCCCGCCATCCTGCGGCTCTCGGTCGAGGGCGGGGGGTGCTCGGGCTTCCAGTACAAATTCGGCTTTGCCGATGCGGCCGAAGCCGACGACACCGTCGCCGAGCTCGATGGTGTCCAGCTGGTGGTCGACTCGGTGAGTCTCGACCTCGTCCGCGGAGCGCAGGTCGATTTCGTCGATTCGCTGGGCGGTGCGCATTTCAACGTGATCAATCCCAATGCCGCATCGGGCTGCGGCTGCGGCACCAGCTTCTCGGTCTGATCTTGCCAAAAATCGTCACGTACAACGTCAACGGGATCAAGGCGCGCATGGAGCGCCTGCTCGAATATCTCGACGAGCAGAAGCCGGATATCGTGTGCCTCCAGGAGTTGAAGGGCGCCGACGAGACACTGCCGGTCAAGGATATCGAGGCGGCGGGCTATGGCGCGGTGTGGCACGGGCAGAAGGGCTTCAACGGCGTCGCGGTGCTCGCGCGCGGCGCACAGCCGGTCGAGCGCCAGCGCGGGCTCGAGGGCGATCCCGACGACGCGCACAGCCGCTATATCGAAGTCGAAGTGGGCGATCTGGTGGTTGCATCGATCTACCTGCCCAACGGCAATCCGCAGCCCGGCCCTAAATTCGACTATAAGCTCAAGTGGATGGAGCGGCTTGCCGATCGCGCTCGTGCGCTGCTCGCCGAGGAGCGGCCGGTGGTTCTGGCGGGTGATTACAATGTCATTCCCAATGACGACGACACCTTCTCGGTGCGGGCGATGGCGAGCGATGCGCTGATGCAGCCTGAATCGCGGCAGCGTTATCGCAACCTGCTCACGCAGGGCTGGACCGATGCGCTGCGCACGCGCTTCCCGAGCGGCGGCATCTGGACCTTCTGGGACTATCAGGCCGGTTGCTGGCAGCGCGACGCGGGTTTCCGCATCGATCATCTGCTGCTCAGCCCGCAAGCCGCCGATCGGCTGGCGGGCGCGGGCGTCGACAAGGAGTATCGCGGCCGCGAACGCGCCAGCGATCACGCCCCGACCTGGGTGACCCTGCGCTAGGCCGCAGCGCCTTCCGTTACGGAATCGGACACTGACGGTCGATATCGGACAGAGCCGACTGTCCCTTTCCGAACACCTTCGCGCATGATCCGCCAATTCTTGGCGTGTATTGCTGTGTTATAGCGGTGACTTGGAAGTGTAATACAGCTAAGCCTTTGAAATCCCATATCCGGACAAACTGGCACGGCCGATGCAACGCATAGGAGGCAGGCGGCACGAGGGAGCGCCTGGTGTCTGAAAGTAACTGGGAGTCAGGGATATGTTTAGCACTCGCACCACCGGCCGCGTTTCGAGCGTCGCCGCCGCAATGATTGCCGCCGCGGTCCTCGTCGCAGGCGCGACCGCGCCGGCTTATGCCTCGGATCCGAGCACCGAGACGGCCAAGGCTTCCGCCAAGGCCGGTGAAGGCAGGCGCTATTGCGTCAAACCGCAGGTCTCGACCGGAACGGTGTTCACGCAAAAGACCTGCATGACCCGCGCGCAGTGGATCGCGAAGACCGGCGTGGATCCGGCCGCCCCGCAAAAGAAATAAGCGACCGTCACGACCGGCAGCCGCGGTGGCGCCTGCCGGCCCATATCCGAGGAGAGACACCATGAAGAACCATATCATTTCCGCCGCGGCCGCAATGTTCGCAGCTACCTTGCTGGCCGGCGGCGCCGTTTCGCCCGCGATGGCCAAGTCCGATCCGACGACCGAACCCAAGCTGCAATCCGACCAGCCGCAGCAGGAAAGCGCGAAGGGATCGAAACAGAAGCTCTACTGCGTGGTCGACACCCTGACCGGAAGCCATCTCCGGACGAAGGATTGCCGTACGCGGGAGCAATGGCTCGCGACCGGCTTCGATCCGCTCGAAGCCGGCAAGTAGCGGCCAGAGGAACCCGCGGCGCAGTTGCGTACCCGCCGCGGGTTTTCCCCTCAGAGCGGCTTTTGGTAGATTACATATTCGCGGTTGATCCGGCTCTCGATCGTATCGGCGATCGCGATCATCCCCTGATTGTCGTCGAGGATCCAGCCGATCTCGCCGCGCTCCGCGCCGTAATTGGGCACGGCCGCGCGGCGGATATATTCGATCATCATGAAGGCCAGCTGGCTCGCCATGCGCGAGCTTTGCAGCCTCTTGACCACGCCCATCAGCGGCACGCGCATCGTGCGGGCCTTGGGCTTGCGCAGCCAGAGGAGCAGCTTCGCCCAGCCGAACGGCAGTAGCTTGCCCTTCAACGGCTTGAGCGGCTCGTTGAGATCGGGGAGGGTGACCATGAACGCGACCGGCTCGCCTTCGAGCTCGGCGATCATGATCAAATCCTCGAACACCAGCGGTTTGAGCTTCTTGCCGACATCGTCGATCTCGGGCTGGGTCAGCGGGACGAACCCCCAATTATCCGACCATGCATCGTTGAGGATCGCGAGGATGATCGCGGCTTCCTCATCGAAGCGCTTCTTGTTGACCTTGCGGATGCGGATCTTCGCATTTTTCTCGCCCGCGGCGATGATGCGCTGGACGAGTGGGGGAAAGCCCTGAGTGATGTCGAGTTCATAGGTCAGCAGCTTCTTGGCGGGCGCATAGCCCAGCGCCTCGATCCAGCCCTGATAGCGCGCCGGGTGGTGCCCCATCAGCACCGTCGGAGAATGATCGTGGCCCTTTACCAGCAGCCCCGGCTCTTCCCAGATCGACAGGCTGACCGGCCCCAGCGCGCGCGTCATCCCCTTGTCCTTCAGCCACGCCTCGGCCTGGCCAATCACCGCGGCGGCAGTCCCGGCATCTTCGGCCTCGAACAGGCCCCAAAAGCCGGTGCCGGGGCCGAAGCCCTGTTCGGGCGGCATCTCGAGCGCGAGCCGATCGATATGCGCCGAGATGCGGCCGACGACCTTGCCGTCGCGCTCGGCGAGGAAGAGCTGCGCTTCGGCGTGGCTGAACCAGCCATTCTTCTTCGGATCGATCGTCGCCTTCACTTCGTCGCGCAGCGGCGCGACCCAATGGGGATCGTCGCCGTTCAGGCGGTAAGCGAGTTCGACGAAAGCGTTGATATCCGCCTTGGTGACGACGGGGCGAATGGCAGGTGCGGGCATGAACGCGAGCCTTTGACAGAGGTGCGCCGAAGTCCCGCCTGAGGGCCATGCTTGTCAAGCGGAACCTGTCCGAGCCCGCTATGCCCCTGTTGCTGCCCATATTGAGCCACTATCTACGGGCAATGGAAATACCCATGAACAGCTCTATCGCACTGGATTTGCGCGAAGTCGCGGCGCCCGACGCCCCGGTTGCGCGCACCGCGGCGGGGCGCATCGCCGACGACAAGGCGATGCTGCGCGCCGCTGCCGAGATCGCACGCGACCTGCATAAGGCGCGGCCGGCCGTCTATTGGGCCGACACGATCGCCTCGGTCGTCGTCGGTTACGGCGCGCTGGCGCTGGCCATCACGCTGACCTCGCCCGGCCTTGCATTGCTTGCCGCCTTCGTGGCGGTGCTCGCTTTGTACCGCGCGGGCAGCTTCATCCACGAGATCACCCATATGAAGCACAGCACGGTGCCGGGTTATCGGCTGGGCTGGAACCTGCTCGTCGGCGTGCCGCTGATGGTGCCGTCCTTCATGTACGAGGGCGTCCACAATCTCCACCACGCCCGTACCCGTTACGGCACGGTCGAGGATCCCGAATATCTGCCGCTTGCGCTGATGAAACCGTGGTCGCTGCCTTTGTTCGTGCTGATCGCCGCGCTGGCGCCGATCGGGCTGCTGATCCGCTACGCGCTGCTCGCGCCGCTCTCGTTGGTCATTCCGGCGCTGCGCAAGCCGGTGGTCGAACGCTATTCGGGGCTGGTGATCAACCCGTCCTTCCGCCGCCGCCCGGCCGAGGGTGCCGCCCGCACTCAATGGCTGTTGCAGGAAGCTGCGACCAGCGTCTGGGCAATCGCGCTGATCGGCCTCACCGCCGCGGGCGTGATCCCGCTGCGCGCCTTCCTGATCTTCCTCGGCGTGATCGGCACGATCACGGTGATCAACCAGGTCCGCACGCTCGTCGCGCATCTCTGGGAGAATGAAGGCGAGGCGATGACCGTCACGGCGCAGTATCTCGACAGCGTCAACGTGCCGCCCCCGGCTTTGCTTCCTGCGCTCTGGGCGCCGGTCGGCCTGCGCTACCACGCGCTGCACCATCTGCTGCCAAGCGTTCCGTACCACAATCTCGGTGCGGCGCATCGACGCCTGACCGTGATGGTCGAGCAGGATTCGCCCTATCACAAGGCCAGCTATGCCGGTCTGCCGGGACTGGTCGGCCAGCTGGCGCGCAGCACGATGGGCGCGCGCCGCTAGACTCTGTTCCTAGTCAAATGGCTCATGCTTGACTCGTTTGCGGTTTTCGCGGGCGACTGACAGGTGGTAAGTCGTTATTTTTAGGGCAATAAATAATCCAGGCGGTTGACACGACGTGCTCCTTTGCGACGGGTACGCGCCACCGACGCGACGCCTTCGCGCGCGTTGACTGCATCCTGGAGGGGGATCGATCCGACGATATCAAAGAGCCGGTTGCGAGATCGCCCACCCTCAGGTGGAGAGATCGACAACCATCGACAAAATACAGTCATCCCGGCCTTGAGCCGGGATCCCGCTTCTTCTGCTCGGCAGCGGGACCCCGGCTCGAGGCCGGGATGACGAGAGGGTGAGGCAAGCAGGCGCAATCCTACGTTGCAAGGGAACAATGACAGATTGGCAGCAAATGACTTCAGCCAGCGCAGTGCAGCGATAGCCTCAGAACTGACGGCGCTTTGGCTGGCCTGACTCCGGTTCGGAGAAGAGCATCCGGCTCACCGCGTCGAGAGCCGCAAGCCAACGAGCAAGCGTCTGCCTGATCGCGCTTGGCGAGAGTGCCCGGAGGCGGTTGTAGACGCGTTTGCGCACGGTTCAGATCTCCGCCACCGATCAACCATCATGACGTCGTGCACCTCGCACGGCCGCAGTGGATGGGTGTGCGTCTAACCTGTGGTTCCCACCCGCGATTGGACAAATACGACATCTGCACGATCTTGCATTTGTAACCCTATGCCTCTCGGCTATGCCTACCTGCCGAGGCTAATCGTCGTCAGCCGCAGCGAGGCGATCGAGCCATGCCTGCGCCTGTTTGGGTTCGCCAACGGCCTGTGGGCTCGGCTTGCCGCGCGAAGCGAGGAATTCCTGCTGGAGTTCGAACGGGTTGAGGCCAAGCTGCGCTCTTGCCTTGTCGATCGCGTCACCGAGCTCCCCCAGCTTGTCGATGACCGGCGCGACGGCCTCGCGTGTCCGCCGATCCTCCTGATGGTCGAACAGGCCCCATTTCCCCAAGGCCGTGACCCGCAGCGCATCGATCAGTTCGGCGGTATATTCCGTTTCCAGTTCCAGGCGATGCGCGTCCAGGCGGTCGAGGCGGTCCGCTTTGGCCACGGCTTTATTCCTCGGTCCGCAGCAACACCGCTTCGCCGATCATCAGGAACAGCAGGAACGGCGCCCAGGCGGCGAGGAAGGGCGGGTAGGCGCCGAGATTGCCCATCGCCAGCGCGAAATTGTCCGCGACGAAATAGAGGAAGCCGAGCGCCATGCCGATAACGGCGCGGACGAACAATTTGCCCGATCGCGCGATGCCAAAAGCCGCGACCGCGCCGAGCAGCGGCATCAGCACCGAAGAGAGCGGCCCCGACAATTTGTGCCAGAGCGATCCTTCGAGCGCCTTGGTCGGGCGGCCGGCGAGCTCGAGATCATGGATCACTTCGCGCAGTGCGGGGAAAGAGAGGCCGTCGGCATTGATGTGGCTGAGCGTGAACTGGTCGGGCCGTACGCCGCCTGCGACGCGGAGTGGCGCCAGCGGCGTCAGCGTCCCCGCACCTACGTCGAAGCGCTGCGCGCCATCGACCTTCCAGCCGGCGCCGTCGCGCGTACCGTGCTTTGCGGTCAGGATCGAACGCAGCGATTGGCCGGTACGCTCATATATGGTGACGCCATAGAGCTGGGCGGCGTCGCCCTTGCCGCGAATCTGATCGACGACGATGAGATTGTCGCCATCCTTCACCCAGACGTTCGACCGGTCTCCGCGATCGATGGGCAGGGGGCCGTATTCGACTTTCTTCCATTGCTCGAGCGTCGAAGTCGCGCGGCTGACGACGCGTTCGTTGAAGGCGAAGGAAAGCGCGGCGACGCCGAGGGCCGTGAGGATCAGCGGCGCCAGCACCTGATGCGCCGAAAGCCCCGACGCCTTCATCGCAATGACTTCGCTGTTCTGGTTGAGCTGCGACAGCGCGAGGATCGTGCCGAGCAGCACCGAAAAGGGCAGGAAGCGCGCGATGATCTCCGGCGTGCGGAGCCCGACATAACGCCAGACCTCGGCATCGCCATTGCCGGGGACAGCGAGAATGCGGCCGGATTCGCTGAGCAGATCGAGCGCCTGGAGCACGAGCACCAAAGCCGCCAGGATGGCGAAGGTGCGCACGAGGAACATCTTGCCCATGTAGAACGACATCGTTCGCGACGGGAAGAAATTGACCCAGTTCATGCCGGGACCTCCGTGGTCTTGCGGCGGCGGCCGGGCAGGCGTTTGCGGATCGCGCGCCACAGCTGGGCGAAAGCTTTTTCGAGGCCGCCGATCGGTTGGCCGCCCGGCACATAGGCCACGGTGCGGTACATCCAGATCACCAGTCCCGCGAAAATCGCGAACGGCACCCACAAGGCGATGATCGGATCGATCCTGCCGAGGCTGCCGAACGACTGCCCGTATTCGTTCACCTTATGATAGGTGACGATCATCACGATCGACAGGAACACGCCGAGCGCCGAGGTCGAGCGCTTGGGCGGGATGCCGAGCGCAGCGGCGAGCATCGGCAGCAGGAACATCGACACCACTTCAGCGAGGCGGAAGTGGAAGGCGGCGCGGCTGGTGGCGCGCTGCGCCTGGGTGGCGCCCGCGCTCTTGCCGATCACTGCCAACTCGGGGAGGGTGAGCTCGAGATTCTTGTCGCCGCGTCTGCGGAACTGCTCGTATTTGGGCAGCGGGATCGGCAAATTGTGCGTGTCGAAGGTCAGCACGCGCGGCACCGGCGAGCCCTGGGCGGTGTGGACCAAGGTCCCCTTGGTCAGCCGGAAGATGATCGTGTCGGGGTCGTCCGAGCGGAGGAACTGGCCGTGCTCGGCGGTAACCGCCAGCGGACCATCCTTCGTGCTCATGCGGACGAAGATGCCCGAGAGATCGCGGCCCTGATTCTCGCTGCCCTCGATCCGCAGCGTCATCCGGCTGCCGAAGCTGGTGAACTCGCCGACCTTGATCGAGGCGCCGAGCGCGCCCGAGCGCAGTTCGAAGCGGAGCTGCTCGTAATTGTAGCGCGCCCAGGGCTGGACGAAGCCGACGATCGTCAGGTTCAGCAGCGCCAGCGCGATCGCGTACATATAGGGTACGCGCAGCAGCCGCGTGTAGCTGATCCCTACGGCACGCAGCACGTCGAGCTCGGACGAAGTAGCGAGGCGGCGAAAGGCGAGCAGGCAGCCGAGCATCAGTCCGATCGGAATGCCGAGGCCCAGATATTCGGGAAGCAGGTTGGCGAGCATCCGCCACACCACGCTGACCGGCCCGCCTTCCGTGGCGACGAAATCGAACAGCCGCAGCATGCGATCGAGCACGAGCAGCATCGCCGAGATCAACAGCGTCGAAATCAGCGGAACCGCGATCAGCCGCGCCATGTAGCGATCGATCGAATTCATGCGGTGCGGCGGTCGCCTTGTCCTGTCTTGCCGGCGCGACGCGCGCCGCTCAATAAAGCAAGAGCCTATACCCTCGGTTCCGCTATGCGCCACCCCGAAACGACCGACTGCCCGTCATGGGGTGACGGATGGGCGGCAACGTCTATATGACGGCCCATGCATTTTCTGGATCAGGCGAAGATTTTCGTGCGCTCGGGCGCCGGCGGCCCCGGCGCGGTTAGCTTCCGGCGCGAGAAGTTCATCGAATATGGCGGCCCCGACGGCGGCAATGGCGGCAAGGGCGGCGACATCATCTTCGAGGCGGTGGCCGGCCTCAACACGCTGATCGACTTCCGCTACACCCAGCATTTCCGGGCGCCGCGCGGGCAGGGCGGCTCCGGCTCGAACCGCACCGGCGCGGGGGGCGACGATCTGGTGATCAAGGTGCCGATCGGCACCCAGATCCTCGCGGACGACGACGAGCGGACCCTGCTCGCCGATCTCACGAAGGAAGGCGAGCGGATCGTCTTCCTGCGCGGCGGCGACGGCGGGCGCGGCAATGCCAGCTACAAGACCTCGACCAACCGCGCGCCGCGCCAGCACGGCACCGGCTGGCCGTATGAAGAGGCGTGGGTGTGGCTGCGCCTCAAGCTGCTCGCCGATGCGGGCCTTGTCGGGCTGCCCAATGCCGGCAAGTCGACCTTCATCAATCAGGTGACCAATGCACAGGCCAAGGTCGGCGCTTATGCCTTCACCACTACCCGGCCCCAGCTCGGCGTGGTGCGGCACAAGCAGCGCGAGTTCGTGGTGGCCGATATTCCGGGCCTGATCGAAGGCGCGGCGGAAGGCGCGGGGATCGGCGATCGCTTCCTCGGCCATATCGAGCGCTGCCGGGTGCTGCTCCACCTCGTCGACGCCAATGACGAGGACGTCGCCGAGAGTTACCGCATCGTCCGCGACGAGCTGGAGAATTACGGTGCCGGACTGACCGACAAGCAGGTGATCGTCGCGCTCAACAAGATCGACACGCTCGACGACGAACTGGTCGCCGCGCTTTCGGCGGAGCTGGAAGAGGCAAGCGGAGCGGAAGTGATCCCGCTCTCGGGCGCCGCCGGCACCGGAGTCGATTGGGTGCTCGACAAATTGCTCGAGGCGATCGGGCCCGAGGCGAGCAAGGTCAGCGACGACGACGAGGGCGAGGACGCGATCGAGTGGTCGCCGGTTTGAGGGGGTGACGATTGATGGCGTTGACCTGGGGCGCCGTGCTCGTCGGCTTTTTCGTCGTTTTCGTATTTCCGGTCCTGATAATTCTGCTCAATCGCCGGCGGGCCAATGCGGGCTGGTGGTTGCTCGGTGGAACGAGCGCATTTTTGGTTGTCGGCAACTTGCTTGAAAAGTTCTGGTTCGCTCCCTCTTCGCTAGGCTAGCAGCACTTCGGTCATGTCCCTCTTTCCCCCCTCCTCCTGCCCACGCCTGATCGTCAAGATCGGCTCGGCGTTGCTCGTCGATCCGGCGGGCGGGGTGCGGCGCGGCTGGCTGGAGGGCATTGCCGTCGATATCGCCGAGCGCGTCCGGGCCGGACAGCAGATCGCGGTGGTCTCGTCGGGCGCGATCGCGCTGGGTGCGCGGCGGCTCGGGCTGGCCAAGGGCGGGCGCGCCAGCCTCGAGGACGCGCAGGCGGCGGCCGCTACGGGGCAGATCGCGCTGAGCCAAGTCTGGGCGGAGACGCTGGGCGCCAACGGCCTCACCGCTGCGCAGATGCTGGTGACGCTCGACGATCTCGAGGATCGCCGCCGCTATCTCAATGCCGCGGCGACGCTGGATCGGTTGCTGGGGCTCGGCGTGGTTCCGGTGCTCAACGAGAATGACAGTGTCGCGACCGAGGAAATCCGCTTCGGCGACAATGATCGGCTCGCCGCGCGGGTGGCGCAGGCGGCGGGGGCGCAGGGCGTGGTTTTGCTCTCGGACGTCGATGGGCTTTACGATCGCAATCCCGCGCTTCCCGGCGCCGAACATATCGAGCGGGTCGAGCGGATCGACGGCGCGATCGAGGCGATGGCGGACAAGGGATCGGCGTCGGGCATGGGTTCGGGGGGGATGGTTTCGAAGATCGCCGCCGCGCGGATCGCCAATGCCGCGGGGGCACATCTCGCCATCGCTTCGGGCCGGGTCGAGCATCCGCTGTCGGCCGAGGCGCGGCACACCTTGTTCGTTGCCGAGAAGGCCGCGCCGGCGCGGAAGGCGTGGCTGGCGGGCGGGCTGACCGCGCGCGGCACGATCCATGTCGATGCCGGCGCGGCGAAAGCGCTTGCGGGGGGCAAGAGCCTGCTCGCCGCCGGCGCCACGCGGATCGAAGGCGATTTTGTCCGCGGCGATCTGGTGGTGGTCGCCGGGCCGGAGGGGCGCCCGCTCGCGCGCGGGCTCGCCGAATATCCGAGCGACGATGCCGCCCGCATCGCCGGCCGCCGCAACGACGAGCAGGCCGAGATCCTCGGCTATGCCCCGCGATCGGCGCTGGTCCACCGCAGCCATATGGCGCTGCTGTGAGCACGCTTGCGATCACCGGCGGCACCGGTTTCGTCGGATCGCGGCTGATCGCGCTGGCGGTGGAGGCGGGGCATACGGTGCGCGCGCTCACCCGGCGGGAGCAGGCGGAGCGGGCGCATCTCGAATGGGTCCCCGGCGATCTGCACGCCACCGACGCCCTCGATCGGCTCTGTGAGGGGGCGGACGCAGTGATCCACGTCGCCGGCGTGGTCAACGCGCCCAATCGCGCCGGTTTCGCTGCCGGCAACATCAATGGCACCCGCAACATGCTCGCCGCCGCCGAGGGCGCGGGCGTGCGGCGTTTCGTCCATGTCTCGTCGCTCGCCGCGCGCGAGCCCCGCATGTCCGATTATGGCTGGTCCAAGGCCGAGGCCGAGCGGCTGGTCGAGGATTCGCTGCTCGACACCGCGATGGTGCGTCCGCCGGCGATCTACGGACCGGGCGACATGGAGATGCTCGAGCTGTTCAAGCTCGCGAAAAGGGGGATCGCCCTGCTGCCGCCGGGTGGGCGCCTGTCGGTGATCGAGGTCGGGGATCTCGGCCGGCTGCTGCTTGCTTTGGCCAGCGGCAACAATGCGGGGCGGTCGTTCGATTGCGACGACGGCCGCGAAAATGGCTGGAGCCACAAGGAATTCGGGCTGGCGATCGGCAGTGCGATCGGCAAGCGCGTCGCCACGATCGCGCTGCCGCGCCCGCTGATGATGGCCGGCGCGCATCTCGATCGACTGGTCCGCGGTAAGAGCGCCAAGCTCACCCCCGATCGCGTCGCCTATTTCTGCCACGAGGATTGGGTGATCGACTCCGCCCGCCGCCCGCCTGTGGATTTATGGAAGCCGCAGGTGGAGACCAATGCGGGGCTGGCGGCGACCGCGGCCTGGTATCGCGATCAGGGGCTGCTCTGAACGCGCCGTTCGGACGAATGGCAGTTAGCGCCCAATTGCAGACACCCCCCTCATCCTTCCCACTCGCTTTGCGAGCGGGCCCCTTCCTTCTCCCACAAGGGGAGAAGGAGTTTTGTCCGCTGACCACCCATTTGCAGACATGCTTGCAATGTAGGATTTCGTCTGACAGCCTCATTCAGCTCTTTGATATCGTAACGGCCCCTTCATCCTGCTCGTGCGAAAGCAGGAGTATAATGCTGCTCGGCCCATGCCATCCTGGATTGTCTGCGCAGGAACACGGCCGGCTAGAACCATGCAGGCAGTGTGACCCTAGTGTGACCTTTCGCGGCTAACCACCAATTCCGGCCGTTCAGGCTACCCCGCCCATCATGCTCCGCGCCACGGCCTCGGCGGCCTTGATCCCGTCGATCGCCGCGGAGAGGATGCCGCCGGCATAGCCCGCACCTTCGCCTGCTGGGAACAGCCGTTCGACATTGAGGCTCTGGAAGTCCGCCCCGCGCGTGATCCGTAGCGGCGACGAGGTCCGCGTCTCCACGCCGGTCATCACCGCGTCGGGATGGTCGTAATTGGCAATCTGGCGTCCGAACACCGGGAGCGCCTCGCGGAACGCCTCGATCACGAAGCCGGGCAAACACGCCGAAAGATCGGTCATCTTCACCCCCGGCTTGTACGAGGGGACGACTTCGCCGAGTTCGGTCGAGGCGCGCCCGGCGAGCAGGTCGCCGACCTTTTGCCCCGGCGCGTGATAATTGGAGCCGCCCGCGATGAATGCGAGGTCCTCCCAGTGGCGCTGGAGTTCGATCCCCGCCAGCGGTCCGCCCGGATAGTCGCGCGCGGGATCGATCGCCACGACCAGCCCCGAATTGGCGTTGAACTCGGCGCGCGAATATTGGCTCATTCCGTTGGTGACGACGCGGCCTTCCTCCGAGGTCGCCGCCACCACGCGCCCACCAGGGCACATGCAGAAGCTGTAGACTGTTCGGCCGTTCTCGCAGTGATGCGTGAGGCTGTACGCCGCTGCACCGAGGTCCGGGTGCCCTGCGCACTTGCCGAAGCGCGCGCGATCGATCCAGCTCTGCGGATGCTCGATCCGCACGCCGATCGAAAAGGGCTTGGCCTCCAGATGCACGCCGCGCCGGTGGAGCATCTCGAAGGTGGGGCGGGCGCTGTGGCCCACTGCGAGCACGACGTGATCGGCTTCGAGGAAGCTGCCCCTATCCTCAGCAAGGTCATGCAGGTGCAGCCCGCGCAATTTCTGGCGCCCGTCGGGCAGGCGCTCCAATTCGAGATCGTCGACCCGCGTCTCCCAGCGATATTCGCCGCCGAGTTCCTCGATCGTGGCCCGCATGCTCTCGACCATGGTGACGAGGCGGAAGGTGCCGATATGCGGATGCGCTTCCCAGAGGATGTCGTCGGGCGCGCCGGCTTTCACGAACTCCTCCAGCACCTTGCGGCCGAGGAAGCGCGGATCCTTGACCCGGCAATAGAGCTTGCCGTCGGAGAAGGTGCCCGCGCCGCCCTCGCCGAACTGGACGTTCGAATCCGGATTGAGCTCGCCCCGGCGCCACAGGCCCCAGGTATCCTTCGTCCGCTGGCGCACCACCTTGCCCCGATCGAGGATGATCGGCCGGAAGCCCATCTGGGCGAGGATCAGCCCCGCGAACAGCCCGCACGGCCCCGCGCCGATCACCACGGGCCGGAGGCCATTCCAGTCCTTCGGCGCCCGCGCCACGAACTTGTAGGCCATGTCGGGCGTCGGCTTGAGGTCCTTGTCGCCGGCGAAGCGCGCCAGCACCCCGGCTTCGTCCGCGAGCACGACATCCACCGTGTAGACCAAATGGATGGCATTGCGCCGCCGCGCGTCGTTGCCCCGGCGATAGACCGAATAGCCCTTCAGCTCGGCGGGTCCGATGGCGAGGCGTTTGGCGATGGCCTCGGGCATCGCCTCGGGCGGGTGGTCGAGCGGGAGGTAGAGTCCGGACAGGCGAAGCATGCCACGCCCCTAGCGACTGGAGCGCCGCAATCCAAACCCATCCACGCCGCCGCACGTCGCCGCCCCCTCAGCGGCGCCTTTCCGCCGCATTCGCTTGGCAGGGTTCCCCGATCGCACTAAGGGACCGCGCATGACCGAACGCTCCGAAATCTTCGAAACCGTCACCGCCCAGATCGAGCCCTTCAACAAGAAGGGCGTGGCGCTGACCGACAGCACCACCTTCGCCGGCGATCTCGAATGGGACAGCTTGACGGTGATGGATTTCGTCGCGGCGATCGAGGACGAGTTCGACATCATCATCACGATGAACATGCAGGCCGAGATCGAGAATGTCGGCCAGCTCGTGGACGCGGTGCAGAAGCTGAAGGGCTGACATGACCGACGCCATCCAGACCGCCGACGCGCTTCCCGAGAATCCCGAAGCCGTCGCTCCCGAGCGCGATTTGATGAGCAAGTTCGACGGACTCATCGCCGAGCGCCAGGCGCTGCTCGACAGCGGCGTCACCGATCCGTTCGCGATCGTGATGGAGCAGGTGAAGTCGCCCACCGAAGCAGTGATCGCCGGCAAGGACACGATCCTGCTCGGCACCTATAATTATATGGGCATGACCTTCGATCCGGACGTGATCCAGGCCGGCAAGGACGCGCTCGACCAATTCGGCTCGGGCACCAACGGCAGCCGCATGCTCAACGGCACCTTCCGTGATCACATGGAAGTCGAGGAAGCGCTGCGCGAGTTCTACGGCGTCTCGGGCGCGATCGTCTTCTCGACCGGGTACATGGCCAATCTGGGCATGATCTCGACGCTGGCGGGGAAGGGCGAGTACGTCATCCTCGACGCCGACAGCCATGCCTCGATCTATGACGGCTGCCAGCAGGGCAATGCCGAGATCGTCCGCTTTCGCCACAACAGCGTCGAGGATCTCGACAAGCGCCTCGGCCGCCTGCCGAAGGAGCCGGGTAAATTGGTGGTGCTCGAAGGCGTCTATTCGATGCTCGGCGACATCGCCCCGCTCAAGGAAATGGTCGCGGTCGCCAAGAAGCACGGCGCCATGGTGCTCAGCGACGAAGCGCATTCGATGGGCTTTTACGGTCCCAATGGCCGCGGCGTATATGAGGAACAGGGCTGCGAGGGCGATGTCGATTTCATCGTCGGCACCTTTTCCAAGTCGGTCGGTACCGTCGGCGGCTTCTGCGTGTCGAACCATCCCAAGTTCGAGGCGATCCGGCTTGCCTGCCGCCCCTATATCTTCACTGCCTCGCTGCCGCCTTCGGTGGTCGCGACCGCGGCGATGTCGATCCGCAAGCTCATGCACGCGCACAACAAGCGCCAGCATCTCTGGGAAAATGCCCGGACCCTGCATGGCGGGCTCAAGGAGATGGGCTTCCGCCTCGGCACCGAGAATCCGGACAGCGCGATCATCGCGGTGATCCTCGAGGATCAGGAGCAGGCAGTGGCGATGTGGCAGGCGCTGCTGGACGGCGGCCTCTACGTCAACATGGCCCGTCCGCCCGCGACGCCGGCCGGCACCTATCTGCTGCGCTGCTCGCTTTGCGCCGAGCACACGGTCGAGCAGGTTACGCGAATCCTGGAAATGTTCCGTGCCGCGGGCCGAAGCGTGGGCGTGATAAGCTGAAGCGACTCTAATCGCTTCCCCCCAAGCTCTTAGCACCCTAGATTCACCAAATGAGTGAGGGGCAAGGCATAGTGCTGGAGCGGGTTCGTCGTGTGACGAACTGGCGCATCCTCGTACTCGGCCTGCTCGCGATGCTCGGGTTGGGCGTGCTGGTGGCGATCATCGTCCTCCAGCACCGCACCGATCAGGAACGCGACCGTGCCGTCGCGCTCCAGCAGCATACCTTCGAAGTCGTCATCCGCGCCAACCAGCTATCGGGCGCGATATCCGCGGCGGAAGCGGCGCTGGGCCGCTACGTGGTCAGCGCCGACCGGACGCTGGGGCAGCAATATTCGGCGCAATGGGGGCGTGCCACCGAGCAGCTCGCGCGGCTGCGGCAGCTCACGCGGGACAGTCCCCGCCAACAGGCGCAGATCGCGCAATTGCAGCGCGCGTTCGAGGTTCGCGGACGCGAGCTCAGCGAAACCGCGCTCTATTCGACCTACAAGCGCCACAACGATGCCTGGGGCAGCTATTATCGCGTCCGGCAGAGCCCGGCGCGGCAGGCCGTGGAGGCCTTGCTCACCCGGATCGTCGATTCCGAGCGCGTGCTACTGCGCGATCGGACGCGTGCGGCAGGCGATCTGATCGACAATTCGAGCTTCGCCTCGCGGATCCTCACCGGTTTCGGCGTGATGATCGTCATCGGCGCGGTGCTGCTCGGCTGGCTGGCGATCGCGGCCGAGGGCGAACGCGCCGCCGCCGACGCCGAAGCGACCGCGCAACGCGAGCGCGCGGCCGAGCTCCAGCTCGCGGTCGACGCGGCGACCGCGGACTTGCGCGCCGAGGCACGCGAGCGCGCGCAGGCCGAGGCGCAACTTCGCCAGGTGCAGAAGATGGAAGCGGTGGGCCAGCTCACCGGCGGTATCGCGCACGATTTCAACAATATGCTCGCGGTCGTCCTCGGCGGGCTCGAGCTCGCCAAGCGGCATCTCCACACCGGAGGCCCCGACGCCCAGCAGCATATCGAAAATGCGATGGAGGGCGCCAACCGGGCCGCCGCGCTGACCCGGCGGCTGCTCGCTTTCTCGCGCTCCGAGCCCCTGTTGCCCGAGCCGGTCGAGGCGGGCGGGCTGATCGCCGGCATGTCCGATCTGCTCGATCGCACGCTGGGCGACACGATCAAGGTCAAGACGCGCGATGCGGGGAAGCAATGGGCCGTCTGGGTCGATCGGCACCAGCTCGAGAATGCGTTGCTCAACCTCGCGGTCAATGCCCGCGACGCGATGGAAGGGCGGGGGACGCTGACGATCACCACCGACGGCGCCACGCTCGGCGTGAACGAAGTCGGCGAGTGCCCGGCGGGCGATTATGTCACGATCACCGTGGCGGACACCGGCTGCGGGATGTCGCCCGAGGTGCTCGATCGCGTGTTCGAGCCCTTCTTCACCACCAAGCCGGTGGGCAAGGGGACGGGGCTCGGCCTCAGCCAGATCTTCGGTTTCGTACGCCAGTCGGGTGGCGAGATCGGGATCGAGACCGAGCTGGGCGGCGGCACCAAGGTGACGGTCTATCTCCCGCGGCATACCGGCGAGGCGCGGGCCGAGACCATGGAAGCGCCGGCGCCGGCGACGCCTGCGGTCGAGGAAGTCGTGCCGGCAAAGGCCTATGATATCCTGGTGGTGGAGGACGATCCGCGCGTGCTCGGCGCTACCGTGGGCGCGCTGCAGGAGCTCGGGCACCGCGTGACCTCCTGCTCCGATCCACTGGCGGCTCCCGGTGCCGTTGCCGGAATGGCGTCGCTCGACCTCGTCATTTCCGACGTGCTGATGCCTGGACAGACCGGCCCCGAGATGATCGCGAGCCTCGGCGAGCGGCTGGAGGGCGTGGCGGTATTGTTCGTCACCGGCTTCGCCGGCGAAGCGGAGGCCGATATGTTCGGCGGGCGCGGGGTGCTGCGCAAACCCTTCACCATGGCATCGCTCTCGCGCGCGGTGAACGACGCCGTGGAATATGAAGCGCGCCGGGGAACCCAGCAGGCCGCCTGAGCGGCCTTGGGGCATCGACGTTCAACTTGAACCCCCTCTCCCCTTGATAGGGGAGAGGATATTGGTGAGGGGTAGAGCGGAGCGAAGCTCCGCGCGGCTGCTGCGCAGCCGCACCCCCTCACCCAGCTCCGACTAAGGCTTTGCTTCGCAAAACCTAAGTCTGCGCAACCCTCTCCCCCTTACAGGGGGCGAGGGAAGTAAGGGGCATTGAATGTCGAAGCCCTTAGCCCTCGTTGACCACCGAATGCCGCAGCGCTGCCGCCGCCATCTCGCGTGCCTTGTCGCGGGGGAGCGACAGCGCCCGGGCCATCGGTCCGCCCAGCAGCGCGTCGCCCAGCGCCATCAGGGTGAGTTGCAGCGTCTCCTCGTGGAGCGGCATCGCGTCCTCGCCATGCCCCTCGGCGATCTCGTCGACGAGGCGGTGGATCGCCTCGAGGATCGGGTCGAGCGCGTCCTCGTTTCCGTTGAGGATCATCCAGCTCGCCAGGGCGCCGGCGCCTTCCTTGCCGAACGCGTCGAAGGTCAGGTCGACGACCTCGCGCGGATCATGGTCGCCGGTGCGCGCGCGCAGCACCGCCGCGCCGATCTTGGCGGTGACGGATTCGGCGATGCTGGCGGCGAGCGCCTTCTGCAGCCCGGCCGCCGAACCGAAATGGTGGAGGAGATTGGCGTGGGTCCGCCCGATCCGCGCCGAAACCGCTTTCAGCGTGACCGCCTGCGGCCCCGCTTCGAGCAGCAACGCGCGGGCGGCTTCCAGCGCGGCGTCGCGCGATTCTTCGGGAGACAGGCGCTTGCGTGCACTGGGTGACATCGACGGAGATCAACTCTTGCTCACGGGGAGCCCGGCTTAGGGGAGGAAGCGCCGGGGCGAAAGCGGCGAATGGGACTGCGTTTCCGCGATCGGGACTAATCCGATGCGGAGAGAGGAAATGCAGCCCTGTTCGCGCCGTGAATGCGTCACGCCGCCATTCGGTTTCGCGGGTCGTGATCGCCTACGTCGCCGCCCGCCAGATCGAGTTCGAACCGAACGGAGGGGACCGCGCCGCCACGTCCGCGCGAATAGACTGAAGTCATCCGCCCCGTCGGACGGAAGCCCAGCTTGCGCAGCACGCGTCCGGATGCCGGATTGTCGAGGAAGTGGCCGGCGGCGACGTGGCGGATTCCCGCCGCCCGCGCCGCGCGCAGCACCGCCGCACCCGCCTCGGTCGCATAGCCGCGGCCCCATGCGTCGGGCGTGATCCAATAGCCGAGCTCGTGCGGCTCCTTCTCGAACGGGCCGATGCCGATCCCGCCGATCAGCCGAAGGCTGTGGCCCTGATGCTCGAAGATCAGGAACCTGGGCTGGGTCGTCGCCTCCTCGAAGCTGGCGGCGAAGGTCTCCGCGGCCTCGATCGTATAGGGCCAGGGCGCGCGGGCGAGATTGCGCACCACTTCCTCATGCCCCATCGCGCGGGCGAGCTCGGCCGCATCCTCGCGCCAGCCGGGCCGCAACGTCAGTCTCTGCGTACGCACGAACATGACCATTCTCCTCGGTCTTGTGGTGCCCCTGGCGCGTCAGTGTGACACCCAGTTTGCAGCCACATTTCGAGGGAGCAAAGAAAAAGGGAGCCGGGGTGACCCGTCTCCCTTTTCAGCTGGTCCGTTCGCCGGACCCGGGTCACCCTGGTGGGCAACCCGTCCGGTTACCCGATGTTATTCGGCAGCTTCCGCAATCATGTCTACCGAACAGAATTTGCGGCCGAGCTTGCCGACCTTGAACGACACGCGGCCGTCGGTAAGCGCGAAAAGGGTATGGTCCTTGCCCATGCCCACGTTCACGCCCGGATAGATCTTGGTGCCGCGCTGGCGCACGATGATGTTGCCGGCGACGACTGCTTCGCTGCCGAACTTCTTGACGCCGAGGCGACGGCCTGCCGAATCGCGACCGTTGCGCGAAGAGCCGCCTGCTTTCTTATGTGCCATTTTGCGTTACTCCTCGTATCTCGCTTACGCTTCCACGGCCGGGGCTTCAGCCTCGGCGGGAGCTGCGGCCTTCTTCGCCTTGGGCGCGGCCTTCTTCTTCTCTTCCTGCGCACCGATCGCGGTGATCTTCAGGATCGTGTGGTTCTGGCGATGGCCGTTCTTGCGGCGATAATTGTGCCGGCGGCGCTTCTTGAAGACGATGACCTTCTCGCCCTTCGCCTGCGCGATGATTTCGGCCGAGACGGTCAGGCCGTCGGTGGCCTTGAGCTCGCTGCCCTCGCCGGCGAGCAGAACGTCGCCCAGCGTGACCGTCGAACCGGCCTCTCCGTCGAGCTTCTCGACGACGATCTTGTCTCCGGCGGCAACGCGGTACTGCTTGCCGCCCGTGCGCACGATAGCGAACATGGCGATGTCTCAACCTACAAAAGCTTGTGCCCGCCAAGGATTGCCCCGGCAGGAGGAAGGGCGCAGCTATGCGAAGAGGTCCGCGCTGTCAACCGCGGAGTGCCATTTTCCCGCTCGGCAGCCGCGCGATTTTCCGCAGCGGCCCGATCCGGGGCGACCCGATCAATGCCGGTGCAGCGGCTTCAGCTTGTAGCGCCCGCCGGCATAATGCTCGAACAGGCCGGCGATCGCGGGATGGTCGACCGGCTCGTCGGTTTCGTCGACCACCAAATTCTGCTGGCTGACATAGGCGATGTAGCTCGATTCGGCGTTCTCGGCGAGCAGATGGTAGAAAGGCTGGTCCTTGCGCGGCCGGACATCCTCGGGGATCGCCTCATACCATTCGTCCGAATTGGCGAAGACGGGATCGACGTCGAAGATCACGCCGCGGAAATCGAACATCCGGTGGCGCACCACATCGCCGATCGCGAAGCGGGCGGAGGACACCGGCGGCATCGGCACTGCGGCTTCGAGGGGAAGGGCGGGGATGGACTCACGCGACATGACGATAATCTAGTGCTTGTTCGGCGCGGCACAAGCACCGCGCTTGCGGCCCCGGATTCATTGCGCTAAGGGCCCGCCCTCATCGACCGGTGCCGGTGTCGGGATACCCCCGATAATCGGCATCTTAAGACCTCGCGGAGAGGTGGCAGAGTGGTCGAATGTACCGCACTCGAAATGCGGCGTGCCCTCACGGGTACCGTGGGTTCGAATCCCACCCTCTCCGCCAGAGGCCCCTCCACAGGAGTCCATGCCGGGCCACCGGGATCGACTTTTTCCTCCTAAAAACCGATGCTTAGCCGATCAGCTCGGCCACGACCGTCCGACCCCGT
This sequence comes from Sphingomonas sp. Root241, assembly GCF_001428865.1. GTDB lineage: Bacteria > Pseudomonadota > Alphaproteobacteria > Sphingomonadales > Sphingomonadaceae > Sphingomonas. The sequence goes on along the minus strand of NZ_LMIV01000001.1, from coordinate 2,197,993 downwards.
TTCGGCCATTTCGGGCACTCCAGCTTGGTACGCGCGGTCGGAAAATCGTGGTACTTTTCAGGAGACCGGGACGTATTTCCCGGAATCGGCGAATTGCCGGTCGCGCAACTCAGCCCGCCACTCGTGATGGCAGCGCTGCGTGAGATCGAGGCGAGAGGGGCGATCGAAACGGCAAAGCGGGTCCGGCAACGCATCTCGGCTGTGTAGGGCGACCTCGACCGTAAGGAAGCGCCCGGCGGGAACCATCTCGTACCGCTGACGCCCCAGGCGATCGCGGTCTTGCGGGCGCTCTGGCCGCTGACGGGGGAGGGCCCGCTCGCGTTTCCGAGCACGCGGCACCTCCATCGGCCGATGAGCGAGAATGCGCTGGGCTACCTGCCGAACCGCGCGGGTTATCACGGCCATCATGTGCCGCACGGCTTTCGAGCCGCATTCTCAACGATCATGAATGAGTGGGTCGAGGGGCACGGAAAGGAGAGCGACCGGGCTATCATCGACCTGCTTGCCCATGTTCCCAAAGGTAAGGTCGAGGGCGCCTATAATCGTGCCGCCTACCTGCCGCGCAGACGCGAGCTGGCGCAGGCCTGGGCGGACATGTTGTGCGAGGGGTTGCCCGAGCCGTTCGTGCTGGTCGAGCGGCCGGCCCAACCGACGGGAGCGCGGCCGAGGCGGTTCAACCCTATGGCGGTCGATGCGGCGTTCAGGTTCCCGGTCAGGCGCCGGGCAGCTTAGCGGCGCAGCGAGATAAGCAATTTAGTGAAAGTTGATTGGCACGAAATGTAAAAATCGATCCCGAATGTAACCTGCACCGAAGGCTTGCGGCTAAGGCCGGCGCATGCCGAATCAAGGGAGGACCTGCTATCGTGGAAATTCAGCCTTCCGTTGTTGTCTGCTTTGCGTCCAATTGCGGTCATTAAAAGTATGAATTCCGCCTCCCGAAAGCGGCCGCCAAGCAAGGAAGGGCTTCCCATGTTGCCCTCATCCCTGTGCGACAAACCAGCGCGTGTTCAGCCTGGATAATTGAGCGCCGCGACGACCTTGGCGAGGTCCGCCGTTCCGGCTGCGGTTAAAAGCATGTCTCCGCCGGTCTGCGCCGGTGTGGGTCCGAAATCCCGGATCAGGTGATCGCGCATGGCCGACGAGACCAATGCATCGTCCTGGACGAACTGCGGGCGGCGCATCAGCGATGCGGCATGGGCATCGTCCGCTTCCTTGTCTCCGGTAAGGTCGCCGATCCGCTCCATCACGATCGGATAGGCCGACGGGTTACGCATCGCGTTTCCGGCCGTCAGCAAAATGCCGTCCATCAGCACGATCTTCGGCGTGGTGACGATATTGTAGATCATGTAGCAGGGAAGGTGCCGGACAGTGTCCGTGGCGATCACGAAAACCTGGCCTTCGATCGGCAATATCGTACCGACGTAGCGAACATCGGGTCCGCCGAGCTCGAACCGGAGGAGCCCCGAATCACCGAGCCGGATCATGCCGTGTTCGTGGAAGAACCTGCCGGGGGCGATGACCGCGGGATGCGTTGCGCGCCAGAAGCCTTCATAGCCCTCACCGCGTAGCCGGGTCGATCCATAAGCGGCATCCAGCGTCTCCGCCGGAAGGTCGAGGCCTGACGGCCGATCGCCGGGCAGGTTGACGAGGTCGACACCGAACAACGCGGCGAAGTCGGCGGGCTCGCGCTCCCAATCCAGCAGTGTCAGTCCAGGAAGCTTTTCGGCGAGCAGGCGCGTCAGGCGCTCGAGGTTATGGCCCGAAGGGCGAACCGTCCCGGACGCCCATCGCCCGACCAGCGACTTGTCCACCTCGAGTTCGGCGGCGAGCCGCCCCCGGCTCATCGACAGCGCCTTCAGCGCCAGCGTCAGCCGTTCTCCAAAGCTGTTCGACATCGCCCCCCCTGCGATCCCGAACCTGACCGGTCGCCGGTTCAAATGCAACCCGTTGCATTTCGGAGCAGCGTTCGCCGACGGCCGGTGCAACTGAACGCATGGCCACCCCTGTCCCATCGAGCCCCGGCCCGCCTTCGGCTGCCGCATCGACCCCCCGTGGATGTTGGCCGGTCGCGCCGGGCGCCAATCAGGAACAGTGGAACCCGCATCATGAACGCACAGATCTCGAATCTCGCCCCTCCCGGATCACGTCGCAACTGCGCGCATCGTCGGAAGATGTCCCGGCTGGCGGCGCTGGCCGCTTCGGCCAGCCTCGCGGCACTCACGTCGCCCGCCTTTGCACAATGCGTCGAAGGCCCGCCGAACAATTTCACCTGCTCCGGGCAGACCAATGTGCCGCAGGTCATCACCGCCGACGATGCGAAGGTGATCACCAATCCCGGCTTCGAAGTCGACACCAGCAACAACGGCAACGGCCTCGCGCTGCAGGTCACCGGAGACGGGCTGATCAGCTTCGAAGGATCGCCCGATTTGACCGGTGCGGGCGTGCGCTTCTCGACGACCGGGAGCAGCGGTCTGTCGGCCGGCGAACTCTCGATATTCTCGAACGGCAATATCCTCGCCAACGGCGCGAACGCATTGCGCCTAGACAATGCCGGCGGCGGTGACACCAACGCCCTCTGGGTCGGCTCGATCGTGAATATCTCCGGCAACGGCGTCTTCACGACCAGCGCGTTCGGCGCGGGCGATCTCAGCCTGATCGTCGACGACGTCTCTGCGCGCGACGACGGAATCCGGGTGTCCTACGACGCGAACGGAACCGTGACAGTTACCGCGACCGACCCGGTACTCGGCCACACCGGCGCGGGGGTGCGGATCACCGCCGGCGACGCGTCCGACAATGTCGACCTGACCGTAGGCGACGTGACCGGCGGCACCTTCGGAATCATCGTCGACAGCACTGGCACCGATCTGGTCAAGGTCGACGCGTCCGGAACCGTGACCGGGCTGAGCGCCGACGGCATCCGCGTCTCGGCGGGCGTCGACACGCTCGGAATCGATATTCGTGCCGCGCAGGTGAACGGCGCGACCAGCGGCATCACGGCCAGCAGCCTCGGCAGCGGAAACCTGTCCATAGTCGCGACCGGACTGGTGACCGGCGCGAGCGAGAACGGCATCTTCGCGTCCAGCCAGGGGCTCATCGGCGACCTGTCGATCACCGCCACCGACGTGACCGGTTTTTCGGGCATTCGCACCTATAATAGCGGCGTCGGCACCACCACGGTCGTCACGACCGGCAAGGTCAGCGGTTTCGGCGATGAAGGGATCAACGTCCTCGGCGATATCGCCACCACCGACGTGCTGGTCGATGCGCACGATGTGGAGGGTGCGCAAAGGGGCATCCGCGTCGAGAATCTCGGATCGGGCGACACCATGGTGCGATCGAGCGGCACCGTGAGCGGAGCAACGACCGGCATCTTCGTCACGACGACCGCCGCGAGCCAGAGTGCTTCGGTCGATGCGGTCGATGTGACGAGCAATTCCAGCGGCATCCTCCTGGATCACCAGGGCGCCGGGCTCGCCAGCGTGAACGCCACCGGCAACGTCGTCGCCACGCTTGGTACCGGCATCGCAGTCAATATCGGCACGGGATCGACCGATCTCCGGGTCACCGCCGTCAACGTGAGCGGCGGCAATTTCGGCATCCGCACCCTCAACGAAGGCACTGGTGAGACCTTCATCGCCGTCACCGGCCTCGTTGTGGGGGGCGATGCTGGCGCCTTCAATTACGGCATCCTCGCGCAGAACCGCGAGGGCCTGACGACGGACCTCTTTCTGCGCGCAGTTGAGGTTCAGGCGACCGGTTATGGCATCGTCGCCGAAAGTGACGGGCTGGGGACGATGACCGTGATCGCCGACAAGGTGACCGGTCAGACCAAGGCCGCCGTGCGGGTCTATGCCGAGGAGGCGGTCAGCGCGGTCAATGTCGCTATTGGTGAGGCGACGGGCGGCACCACGGGCATCGAAGTCTTCAACATGGCAAGCGGGTTCGCCAGCATCGAGGCGACCGGAACCGTCACCGGGCTGAGCGAAGCCGGCATCTCGGTCGAGGCCAGCGTCAATTCCACCGACATCGACCTTCGCGCCAACGCAGTGAACGGGCAGACTGCCGGCATCCGGACCACCAATTTCGGGACGGGCGACACGAATATCGTCGCAACCGGCCCGGTCGCAGCGGCGACCGGCTTCGGCATCAGGGCGGTGACCGGCACCAACGCCGGGAATATCTCGATCACAGCAGTCGACGTCGCCGGCACCTATGGAATCGGCGCAACCAGCGGCGGCACCGGATCGACCAGCATCGTCTCGACCGGCAATGTCGTAGGTTTCTCCGGCGATGCCGTTCGGATCGAGAACAATGCCACTGCGACGGACGCGTTGGTGGACGTCCATAATGCGGAGGGCGCCCTGTTCGGGATCCAGGTGAACAATGACGGGACGGGCGCAACCACGGTCCGGGCCAGCGGCAACGTCACTGGCCAAGCCTTTGACGGGATTGCGGTCAAGGCCGGTACTTCCGCGCAGGACGTAATCGTCGATGTAGTCGATGTGACTGGATCGTCCGGCGTCACCGTCACCAATTTCGGGCTCGGTTCCGCCAGCGTCAGCGCAACGGGTATCGTCACCGGCGAAGCGGGTAATGGCGCGGGCATCTCGATCGTCGGTGGTACCGGATCGACCGATATCCGCATCTCTGCCGTGAGCGTGCAGGGTGGCGCCAGCGGCATCGACACCCGAAATGACGGCAGCGGCGATACCTTCATCGCCACCACCGGGCCCGTCTCGGGGGGAGAGTCCGGCATCTATGCCCGCAATGGCGTGGGCGCGACCGATCTGACGGTACGTGCGAGCGCGGTCCAGGGCGGCGACGAGGGCATCGGCGTGGAGAATTTCGGCAGCGGCAAAACGACCGTGATTGCCGGGACCGCCACGGGTGGAAGCGGGGCGGGCATCCGCACGTTCGCCGGGACAAATGCCGGCGACATCGCAATCGAAGCCGGGACCGCATCGGGCGGCTTCCACGGCATTCTCTCGAGAAACCAGGGGATCGGCACGACTTCGATCACCGCGACCGGGCTCGTTACCGGCGGCACTTACGGCATTCGCGCCGCGAATGAGGCAGGCTCGACTGGGCTGACGATCCACGCGGCCGATGTCCAGAGCGGCGGCTTCGGCATTACCGCTGTCAATTTCGGCAGCGGCGCAACCACCGTCGTCGCAACCGGGGCCGTTACCGCCCAGGAGGATGTCGGCATCGCCGCCGTCGGCCTGGGAAATGCGGGCGACATCACCGTGCTCGCCGCGAGCGTGTCGGGCGGCCTCGGCGGCATCCGTGTGGACAATCAGGGCATCGGTGCGACCGCCATCCGGACGACAGGGCCGGTAACCGGGGGCGAATACGGTATCCTCGCCCAGAGCGGCCAGACCACGACCGATTTGACGATCCGTGCCACCGACGTCCAGGCGGCCGGCAACGCCATCAAGGCCGAAAATTTGGGCACTGGCGAGACCCGCGTGATCTCCACCGGAACCGTCGCCGCGCAAGGTCAGGCCGGCATCCTCGTCTTCGCCGGCGGCAACTCGAGTGACATCACCGTGGAATCGGGCAACGCGTCCGGCGGCCTCAGCGGCATCTCGGCGATCAATTTCGGTCTCGGCGATACCCGCATCACCGTGAACGGGGTGGCGCAGGGCAACAACAACGGCGTCGAGGCCTTTTCTGATGGAAATCAGGGCGTGGTGATCGTCAACAACGGCACCATTCGCAACACCTCGGGGTTGGGATCCGCGAGGGCGATCAGCGCGAGCGGAGGATCGGTCGGCATCGGCAATGCCGGCACCCTGCTCGGCACGGTCGAGATCGCCGGCGACAGCAGCCTGCTGATCAACGCTGGCAACTGGCGGAGCACCGGCGGCACCAGCAACTTCGCGACGCTTGACGATACGTTGTTCAATGCCACGACTGGCACCATCCTGGGTGGCGTGTTGGCGGCGACCGCGGAAACGACCGTCTGGCAGGGGCTCGAGCGCTTCCAGAACAGCGGCGTGCTCAGGCTTCAGGACGGCGGCGTCGGCGATGTCGTCCAGACTTCGGCGGCCACTGTCTTCGCCAATGGTTCGGCGCTGGCGGTGGACATAGCCGGGGCGACCGGCGCGGACAGCTTCCGCACCACCGGGACGGTCCAGATCGAGGCGGGCAGCAGGTTGCAGGCCGTCACGACGCAGCCGCTCGTGCTGCATGGCAAGCATGTCGTGGTCCAGGCGGACGGTGGGTTGACCGGCCAGTTCCTCTTCGAGGACCAGCTGTTGACTGCCTTTGCCGGGCTGCGCGACGGCTACACGCCGACGAGCGCATTCATCGAATTCGTCCAGCTCAAGGCATTGGCGGGTGCGGGAATCACTCCGAACCAGAAGGCTGCGGCAGGTGGCGCCGACAGCTTGCCCGACGGCAATCCGGTAAAGGACGCGCTGCTGTTGCTGCCGACCGACGCCGCGGCGCAGGCTGCCTTCGACCAGCTTTCCGGCGAGATCCATCCGTCCGCGCGCAACGCGATGGTCGAGGACAGCCGGCTGGTCCGGAATGCCGTGCTGGACCGCCTCGCCGATGGCGAGACGGGAGGCGCGCTATGGGGGCGTCTCTTCAGCACCTCGGGCGTCAGCGACGGCGATTACAACGCTGCCGAACTCGATCGCGATACCAAGGGCGGCGTGATCGGGTTGGATCGCAACGTAGGGCCGGTGACGATCGGCATCGCTGCCGGCTGGACCGACACGAAGCTCCGGGTTAGCGGCCGCGATAGCAGCGGCTCGATCAAGGGCATCCACGGGATGGTCTATGCCGGAGCGCGCTTCGGCGGGTTCGGCCTGCGGGGCGGTGTCGGTTATGCTCGCACTTCCACCGAGACGACGCGCCGCATCGCGTTCCAGGGGTTCAGCGCATCGCCGACCGCCGACTATGACGGATCGGTCCTGCAGGGCTTCGTCGAGGCCGGCTATCGGGTGCCGCTGGGTGGCGGTTATATCGAGCCGTTCGCGGGCCTGACCGCCATTCGCGCCAAGACCGATGCATTCACCGAAGCCGGTGGTCCGGCGGCATTGTCGGGCGCAGCGATCAGCGAGAAGACCATGGCTTCGACGCTTGGCGCCCGCTTCGAGACGAGCCCGGCCGGTCCCTTGTCGTTGCGCGGTACCGTGGGTTGGCGTCACGGCTGGGGCGATCTGGAACCGGTCGGCCGCCATGCCTTTGCCGGCGGTACGCCGTTCACCGTTCTCGGTACGACCAGCTCGAAGGATGCAGGCGTGTTCAATGCGGAGGCACGGTTCCGGCTCTCCTCCAGCGCCACGTTGAGTGTCGGCTATGACGGCGTTCTGGGATCCGGCACCGCCGATCACGCAATCACCGGAGGCCTCAAGATCGTCTTCTGACGATCGGCACCGGCGGGCAGGTCCGTTCCTGAACCTGTCCGGCCCCCGGGCGGCGCGTACGCCGCCCGGGGGATTGATATCGCTCGAAGCCGGACGCTGTCCGCTTCCTGCATTCCATACCTGAAAGCAGTCCGGCCGCTTACAGCCCAGAAGCGGTCGATATGAGCTTAGGCCAAAAGAAACTCGGCCCATTCGTTCATCAGCATCGGCGCCGGTCGAAAAGACGTTGCGCCGATAGGCCGCTTCAAATGCGTTGGAAATCCGATGGGCCCAATGCCTTAGAGGCGCTCGTCCAGTCGAAGTCCAACAAGTGCTTGCGGCGCATTCACGACCCCGCTTCCGCAACAGGTTCGGAACCCGACCAGCGCCTGCACCAGTTCCTGCCGGCGATCCATAACGGCACCGTGGCTGCAAGCGCGAACGCAAGCGCCATGTTCAACAATCCGCTCCGCGGAAGATGTCCGGTGAGGGCCAGGAGCACCAGCAACAGGATCAGGAGAGCGGACCATTCGGGATGGTGCAGATAACGGCACAAGTGCCACAGCAGCCAGCAAAGCGCCGCCGCTCCCGCGAGCGCGCCTGCCACCAACGCGATGGACCCTAGCATGACGAGGATCGTGTGCATGACGCCAACTCCCTTTGCGAACTATATCGCAATACGATACAGTTCGCAATCAACCTAGCGCACGCGGTCGATCAAGGTCTCCAGCATTGGCCGGAGCCGTACGACTTCCTCCCGGTGCGTCGCCGAAAGCTGCTCGAGCACCGCCTGTGCCGCGGGCGTGAGCCGCAGCAATGCCTGTCGGCGGTCCTGCTGCGACGCCTCCCGGACCACCAGTCCCAGGCTCTCGAGCCGGTTGAGCAGCCCCGTCGCGCTGTGGGGCTTCAAGATCAGCCGATCGGCGATGTAGCCGATCGATACGGGCCGGTTTCCGGCGCCGCGGATCGCCAGCAGCGCCTGGTGCTGCTGCGGGGTCAGGCCGGACTCCGCCGCGCGCGCTTCGCTGAAGGCAAGAAATTGCCGCAGCGCATGACGGAAATCGGCAAGCGCGGCATAGTCTTCATCGGTGAGCATCTTTTTCGCAGCCACGCACTGTTCTCCTGGTTGTATAATATCGTAGTGCGATATATGGGCTCGCTCGACAGCCTGTGTAACCGAGTTTTCATGCCCGAGCATCTTACGCACGCGGCCGGCCTCCGCCGGCTGGCGGATCATAGCGCGGACTGGCGCCTGGTGCCGCTGTCAGGCGGGGCGATCGTGATAGGGGCGGGCGCGGCACTCGGCGCATGGGCGCTCATGGGCCTCATCGCGCTGGCGACGAATCTCTTCTGGTTCGCCCGGCTGTCGTTGGCGCCAGCGGAGATCACCGCAGCCCATGTGGGGCTGGCGACCGTAGCAATCCCCGTGATCGGCAGCCTCATCGTGGGACTGATGGCGCGCTTCGGCTCGGAAAAGATCCGGGGGCACGGGATCCCCGAAGCCATCGAGGCAATCCTCTACGGCGAGAGCCGCCTCTCGCTCAAGGTGGCCATTCTCAAGCCGCTGTCGTCGGCGATTTCGATAGGAAGCGGTGGGCCCTTCGGCGCCGAGGGTCCGATCATCATGACGGGTGGAGCAATCGGCTCGCTGCTGGCGCAATGCTTCAAATTGAGCGCTGCGGAGCGCAAGACGCTTCTGGTCGCGGGTGCGGCGGCAGGGATGACTGGGGTCTTCGGAACCCCGCTGGCGGCGATTCTTCTCGCCGTCGAAGTGCTGCTGTTCGAGTGGAAGCCGCGCAGCTTCCTTCCTGTCGTCGTCGCAGTGCTCGTTTCTCACAGCATCCGTCCGTTCCTGCTCGGCACAGGTCCGTTATTTCCGTTTACCGGGGCGATCGTCCCGGGAGTTGGCATGGATGCCATCGCCTTGGCGGTGGGTTTGATCATCGGCCTGGAGGCTGTGTTGCTGTCGTCGCTCCTCTACCGCGTGGAGGATATGTTCCACCGTCTGCCGGTGCACTGGATGTGGTGGCCGGCTGTCGGTGCCGTCGTGGTCGGGCTTGGCGGCCTGTTTGACCCACGCGTGCTCGGTGCGGGCTATGCGAACATTCAGGCGCTGCTGGACGGGGCGTTCGGCCTGCGGCTGGTGCTCGCGCTGCTCACGCTCAAGGCCGTCGTATGGCTGGTGGCTCTCGGCTCGGGCACCTCGGGCGGTGTGCTGGCGCCGCTGCTTATTCTCGGCGGCGCGCTGGGCGCCCTGCTCGGACAGTTTCTGCCTGGGCCGGTCGGCTTCTGGGCGTTGCTTGGCATGGCCGGAATCCTGAGCGGCGCGATGCGGGCGCCGCTCACCGGAGCGATCTTCGCCCTCGAGCTTAGCGGGCGTTTCGACGCACTCCCCGCGACGATTGCAGCCTCCGCGGGGGCATATGGGATCAGCGTATTGCTCATGCGGCGTTCGATCCTGACGGAGAAAATCGCGCGGCGTGGTCGCCACATCCTGCAGGAATATTCGGTCGACCCGCTCGATTTCCTGCAGGCAGAGCAGCTGATGACACCTGCGCCGGAGACCTTGCCCGGAGATATGCCGATCCGTGCCGTCATTGCCTGGTTTACCGAAGGCGCAACCCATCGCAGCTATCCCGTCGTCGACCCGGCCGGCCGGCTGCTGGGTCTCGTCTCGCGCTCGGATGCGCTGCGCTGGCGGCTCGAAGGCGATCTGCACGAGACCAGCCTGGTCGACGCGCTATCCGACTCTTCGCAGCCTTTTGCCGCGCCCAAGTCGCCTATCGGTGCGGTGGCGGACCTCATGGTGGCGACCGGAGTAGGGCGGATCCCGATCGTCGACGAGACCAGCGGCAAGGTCATCGGCATCCTGTCGCGGCATGACCTGCTGAAGGCGCGCAGCGCACGCACGCGCGCCGAGCTCGAGCGTTCCTAGCCAATGGCAGCGATGGCGTGACCGGACCAACTGTAGTCCGCGAGGAGATCGCCCGATATCCTTGCGTCGGCGACGACGAGACTCCGCTCGTGGTGATCGAATACAGGCTGGTCGAACTACACACCAGTGACGGCGCGGTCCGACGTCGGCTGGGGCCACGTGGGGTGCGGCTGCAATTCGGCGACGAACTCAGGATCATCGATGCGAGGACATTCGAAATGCCTGCGACCGGCGAACTTATCCAGCGCGTCGATTGAGCACTTGCTCTTGATTGAGGATTGAACCGGCCTCGCCTGGATGTGGCGGAGCGGGCAGGGACGGCGACCTCGTCTCGAACAGGTGCCGACGGGTGCCGCCCGTCCGGTCGTCTCCGCGCTCAAGCAGGCTGATATGTCAACGCCATCGCGCCACTTTTAAAAGTTGCGCTGCTCACGAGCTTTAGATCGAGTGGTTCGGACAACCCCGAAAACAAGCCGAGTCCTCCCCCTAGGGCGACCGGATGAACCATGAACTTATCCGGCCCGAACCCTGGCAGACCTGCACCTGTCTCGGCCAATGGCATTACGACCGCGGGATTTATGAGCGGAAAGCCTACAAGCCCGCGAAGCAGGTGATCCAGCGGCTGCTCGACATCATCTCGAAGAACGGCAACCTTCTCCTCTCGGTCCCCCAGCGCGGCGACGGGATGCGCCTTACCCTTCCCCCGCCCGGCCCCGGCGCATTCGTGCCGGTGCTGCGGGTCGAAGGCAGCGGAATCGCCTGACATGTCTGGTGGATTGCCTGGCTAGTTGGCGCCATTTGCGCCGTTCGATTTTATTGCCACCGCGCCTCCCGAACAGATGTCCGGCGCGGATCGTTTCGCCCTCGCCGGGTGATGCGGTCGTTCATCCAGCGCCCGACCACCTGGTAGTTTGCTACCGGCGCTCTGGGGCAATGTGCCGTCTCCGCGTTCTGAACAGCGTTGCCCCATCCGGCCCTGCGCGCTCAACCAGCCGTTCTCGATTGGGTCCGCTTACCTGATACTCTTGCGAGTCTCGGCTGAAAGCTCCAAATGCTGGTCATCCGGCACCGTGGAGGCACCTATCAAAAGTCGTTCGCGCGGGAGAGTTGCTGATAGCGTTACCATCCGGGATGTCGCGCGGCATGCCAGTGTTGCTCCGATGACTGTTTCCAGGGTCATCAACGGTGCCGACAGTGTGCGTCCGAAGACCCGCGACCGCGTGAACGCCTCGATCCAGGCGCTGAACTATATTCCCAGTAATGCGGCGAGGTCGCTTGCGGCGACGGGGGATATCCGCGTCGGCCTTCTCTACAGCAATCCGAGTTCGGCTTATCTCAGCGAACTTCTGATGGGGGCTCTCGAACAGGCCGGTACGGAAAATGTTCAGCTGATCGTCAACCGCTTCGATTCCGGTCAGACGGATCTCGAATCTATCGCGCAATTCATCCGCAGGAGGACCGACGGCATCGTCGTGCCGGCGCCCCTCTGCGACAGGCGGGACGTTCACGAGCTGCTGAGCGAAGCGGAGGTGCCTGCAGTCTTGCTGGCAGCCAATGATCCCTCCTACGAGTTCCATGCCGTGCGAATAGACGATCATTCGGCGGCACGCCGGATGACCCAACATCTGCTTCAGTCAGGTCACCGCCGTATTGGGTTCATTCTTGGAAACCCGCAACATGGATCGAGCTTCCGCCGCCTCTCGGGTTATCGCGACGCGCTTGCCCAATATGAGGTCGCCTTCGATGAGGCGATGGTCCGCAGCGGCCTGTTCACCTATCGCTCGGGATTTGAAGCGGCCGAGGAACTGCTTGCACTTCCCGGGCGCCCCACTGCGGTTTTTGCCAGCAATGACGACATGGCAGCCGGTGCGGTCGGGGCGGCCCACCGGCGGGGGTTCGATGTTCCGCGCGACCTGAGCGTCGTCGGGTTCGACGATACCGCGATGGCCACGGCGATCTGGCCGGAGCTCACGACGATCCGCCAGCCGATCGCCGATATGGCGGGGCGAGCGATTGAGATGCTGGTCGAGACGATTCGTCAGCGTCGGACAGGCGAATCGGGCCCCGTCCGTCATGAAATCCTGCCTTACCGACTGGTGCAGAGAGAATCGGACGCACCCCCTTCCTCCTAGCATCCTAAGTGCCGGACGAATGGACGGCAAAGACGCGGCGGATCGGCACGGATTCTCTGCTGCGCAGGTGCCGCGCCAAACGTCGCGCGCGGCAATGACCATTAGGGTGGGCAACGCCATCCGACGATGTCTTAGCCCATTTTTCAGCCAGTTACCTCCAAGCCCACGGCGACAGGAGCGACGATTTCGGGAGCCTTCCTCGCGGAGTGGTCGCATTTGTATGCGTTAATGGGTTGACGCTTTGTTGTGCGTAATGATAGCGGTACCATTGTCGTCACATAAGAAACTGGCGATCATATATAAAAAAATCCCGTCAGGAGGGGGCATCCATGGCAAACCGATTCGCGTTGCTTCGCATCTCGTTGGTCACCGCTACGTCGCTCGGCGCCGTCACGTTTGGGACGGTTGCAAATGCACAGGATCAGGTAACGCCCCCTCCGAAGCAGCCGCCCGCGGCTTCCGCCCCAAGCAGGCCTGCGCAATCGGGCGAAACGCTGCCCCCCGCTCAGGCTGGGGAACAGGCCGGAGCGAATACACAAATATTGAGCAATGACGACGAGATCGTCGTCACCGGATACCGCCAATCACTGGAGGATTCCGCGAACGCCAAAAGGAATGCCACCAACTTCACCGATTCGATCTTCGCTGAAGACGTCGGCAAGTTCCCCGACCAGAATCTTGCGGAATCGCTGCAGCGCCTGCCCGGCGTGGTGATCGACCGCGATCGTTCGGGCGAGGGTACCACGATCAATGTCCGCGGGCTGAGCGCGGGTTTCACGGTCACCACCATCAACGGCTTCGCAACCACCACCTCCGCCTATTCGGGGAACGAAGGCCGCGGTTCCGGCCTCGATGTGCTTCCCAATGAACTGTTCCGCAGCCTGACCCTCAGCAAGTCGCCGCTCGCCAGCACGGTTGAGGGGGGCACCGCCGGCGTGGTCGACATGCAACCGCTGCGCGCGTTCGATCGCAAGGGCTTCAACATCAGCATTCAGGCGCAGGCCCAATATCAGGATGCCAGCAACACCACGACGCCGCGCGCCGCGCTGATCGTCAGCAACCGCTTCGAGACCGGGATCGGCGAATTCGGGATCCTGGGCGCGCTGGCCTATGCGAAGCGGGACTATCGCGCCGAGAATTTCGACACGATCGGGTGGACGACGCTGGCGGTGGGTGCCTGCCCGAACAATGCCGCGGGCATCGCCAACGGCTGCAATTCGGGCCAGATCCCGACCGGCGGCTATGGACGCGGCGCCGGCGCGACGCTGACCACCGTGCCCGGCAACGTGCCTTCGGAACTGGGCCTCGGCCCGCAGGGCTCGCCGCTCGTCCAGTGCCTCAACCACGCGCCGGGCGGCACCTCCGGGATGAGCTGTCAGGACCTCAGCTTTACGCTGGTCCCGCGCCTCATGCGCGCCGAGCAGACGATCGGCAAACGCGAGCGTACCGGCGGCCTGCTGAATCTGGAATACCGTCCTTCTCCAAACCTGCGTCTCCGCGCGGACCTCATGTTCAGCGACGTCAAGAACGAGTTTCGCCAGCACCAGTTGATGATGGTGGTGCGCAGCTACAACAACCAGATCCCCGTCGATTTCGAAGTGAACGAGGATCGCGTGCTCACGTCCGGCACGTTCGCCAACACCTATTTCCTGAACCAGTCGGATTACGGCAACACGCCATCCGATCTGTTCTACCGCTCGGCGGCGCTTGAATGGGACGCACGGTCGGACTTGCACATCTCGGTATCCGGCATGATGAACAATGCCCACCTTCGCAACGAGGCCATCCAGTACACGCTGCAATCGGCGGCGCCGACGATTCCGCTCTCGTTCCATCCCGCGGGAACGCCGCAGCCGGCGTCGGTGCCGACCTCGAACCTGAACCCCACCAACACCGGCCAGGTCGGTTATTACAACTACACGCCGGGTGATCTGACGCCTTCCATCGCCAGCAACATCGATCTCTCGACCTATAATCGCTATTATTGGAACGAGGGCCGCAACGGCATCACGCTGCAGGACCTCGACCAGAAGGCGATCCGGTTCGATGTCGCCTGGGGCGATGCCAACACGTTCCGGTTAAGCCAGGGGTTCATGAAGAACGTGTTCGATCGCCGCATCACGTCGCGGTCGGGCGGCCAGACGGCAAACTGCTTCACCCGTGGCTATTGCGGAACGAACTGGACCTCGACCGAGGCGTCACTGGTCCAGGCGATTCCGAATTCGGAACTCCCCAATTACATGACCGAACTGCCATCGATGACGCTGTTCAAGGGCGCGCCGTTCGACGCTGGATTCAACAAGGGATGGCTGGTTCCGGATTTCGACAAGATCGCAGAGAAGGTCAATCTCGATTACTTCCGCGACGGCATCAACCCGGGCGAGGGGGCCGACAATTATCTCGGATCGCTGGCAAGGCGCGATCTGCTCGAGGACACGACAGCCGCCTATGTCATGGCCGATGGCCGGCAGGACATCTTCGGCAGCGAGCTGCGGTTCAATTTCGGTGTGCGCTATGCAAAGACGTTTCAGAGGGCGAACGGCCGCGTCAACGATTTCATCCTGATCGGTGGCTCGGGGCCGACCATTCGAACCTATTCGAACGAGTATGAGAATTTCCTGCCGAGCGCGAATTTCGCGTATTTCCTGACCGACACCCTGCTGGTGCGTGGCGCTGCGGCAAGGACCGTGACCGGCGTCAATCCCGCGGACCTGCTGCCGGGCTACAGCCTCGATCTGGATGCGACCACATTCGATCTCGGCAACCCCGAGTTGCAGCCGTTCACTGCCGACAATTTCGACGTCGGCATCGAATGGTACCCGCGTTCGCGCACAGTGCTGTCGTTCAACGCCTGGTGGAAGAAGATCTACAACTATCCCTATATCCTGCGGACGCAGCGCCCGTTCAGCAGTCTTGGGATCGACTTCAATCGTCTTACCACCCGCCAGCAGCTGGGCATCAACAATGCCGGCGGTCCCGGTAGCGCACTCCTCAACGTGCAGCAGCGCGACAATTCCGACCTGATCATCAACCTCTCCGGGCAGGAGTTCACATGGGTCCAGCCACTGGACTTCCTGCTGAAGGGGACCGGCTTCAACGTGAACGTCACGCATATCGGCCAGTCGCTGAGCGGCGATATGCCGCCGGGCCTGAACCCCAACGCCCTGCTGGCGGGGCTCGCACCCTGGACGTACAACGCCACGGCTTATTATGAGAGCAAGCTGTTTCAGCTGCGTCTCTCGTTCGTCCATCGCGACGAGACTCTCGCAGCCGTCTGCCCGTGCGACAACGTCCCGGGCGACCGGTACAATGTCGCGACCAATTACCTCGACGCGCAGCTTTCGTTCCCGCTGCCCTTCTATCGCAAGGCCAGCATCACCCTTCAGGCGCAGAACCTGATGCAGCAGGTGACGCTCTCCCGGTACGAGAAGCAGGAGGCGAGGCCCTACAACGGCAGCTATGCCGGCCGCAATTTCGTCGTTGGGCTCCGGGCGAATTTCTGACCTCCCCCTCGGGGGTGGCGCCTTGGTGCCACCCCCGTCTTTTAGGTTTGTCGATTTGCAACGACCTCATCGACCCCGTTCTGCTGGCGTGAATGTGTCGGACCAGGGGCGAGACAAGGGCGGCATGGCCCCGGAAGGGGCTCAGGTGGGTGGGAGGCAGGTAACAATCTGTCCAACGCTCGGCCCCGCTCGGAGTAGGCGCGTGAACAACCCTTCGTCTCGTATCGTCGCCTTCGTTCTGACCCTTGCGTCGCTCGGATACGCTAATCCCGCTTTGGCGTGTCATGCTCCGGTGAGCGTCTGCACCAAGGCGTCGACAACCTCCTTCGGACTGATCACCAACGGGCGACCCGTCCCGGTCATTGTCGATGCGGACGCAGACGGCGCAGTCAAAGATGCGGCCTCTGCGTTCTCGCGAGACGTGGCCCGCGTTGCCGGAGCAGAGCCGCTCCCGCTCCGAAGTTCGCTCGGCGGGGCTACGAGCGCCGTGCTTATCGGCCAGCTGGGAAACAGCCCACTGATTGCCGATCTGGTCAAGCGGCGCCGAATTGATGTGTCCGACATTGTCGGGAAATGGGAAGGCTATCGACAGATCGTCGTTGACGATCCGTTTCCGGGAGTCCGTCGCGCGCTGGTGATCGTTGGGTCGGACCGGCGCGGGGCTATCTTCGGATCCTATGATATCTCGGAGAAGATTGGCGTATCTCCGTGGTCCTGGTGGGCCGACGTGCCCGTGCGTCGCCGAACCAATCTCTACATCACCGCAGGAGCGCGGGCCGACGCGCCCAAGGTGCAGTACCGCGGCATTTTCATAAACGACGAGGATCCGGCATTCGGCACCTGGGCCCGCCGCAAGTTCGGCGGCGTAAATGCCAAGGCCTATGCGCACGTCTTCGACCTCGTGCTCCGCCTCAAGGGCAATTACCTGTGGCCGGCGATGTGGGGCAAAGCGATCGGAACAGATGATCCGCAAAGCATGCCGCTGGCCGACGCCAAGGGCATCGTACTCGGGACCTCGCACCATGAACCGATGACGCGCGCGCAATCCGAATGGCACCGCAACAAGGAAGGCGGCGTCACCGGCGGAGCCTGGGATTACACGACCAACGCCGCGAACCTGCGTAGCTTCTGGCGCGGCGGTATCGAGCGGATGATGTCCAAAGGGAATGGCCGCGGATACGAACAACTCGTCACCGTGGGAATGCGCGGCGATGGTGACGAACCAATGGCAGAAGGCACAGCGATTGGCCTGCTAGAGCGCGTCGTGCGTGATCAGCGACAAATTATTGCGGAGGTGACGGGGCGTCCCGCCGAAGAGACGCCTCAGGTCTGGGCTCTCTACAAGGAAGTGCAGGATTATTACGATCGCGGGATGAAGGTTCCTGATGACGTAACCCTGCTGTTCGCCGACGATAATTGGGGGCAGATCAGGCGTCTTCCCTCGAATGGTACGGCTCGCAAGGGTGGCTATGGGGTCTATTATCACTTCGATTATGTCGGGGGGCCGCGCAGCTACAAATGGCTGAATACGGTCCAGATAGAGAAGACGTGGCAGCAGATGGATCTGGCGTACCGAACAGGCGCGCGCACGATCTGGATCGTCAACGTCGGCGACATAAAGCCGATGGAGTTCCCAATCGATTTTTTCCTGAAGATGGCATGGAATCCCGAAGCGATGACCGCGCAAAAGCTCGCTGCGTTCCCTCGCGACTGGGCGAGCGCTACATTCGGTTCGTCACTCGGCCCGGTGATTGGCGACTTGATCAGCGATTACTCTCGCTTGGCCGCTCGCCGCAAGCCCGAACTGGTGAACTGGGACAGCTACCGCTTGGGCGAGGCGACACCCAACATCCTCGATGGCGGGGAGTTCGGAGCGATCGTCGACGAGTGGGACGCGCTCGCGCGGAAGGTGAGGGTGGTGAAGGGGCGATTGTCGTCTGACCAGCACGATGCCTTTTTCCAGCTCGTCGAATACCCGGTCGAGGCGATGACGAACCTCCATCATCTCTACTACGCCGTCGCCTGGAATCGACGGCTCGCTTCGGCGAAGGACGCCCGGGCGAATATATTCGCGGAGAACACCGAAGCCGCCTTCGCCAGAGATGCCGAACTAAAGCTTGCCTACCATAAGCTGAACGGCGGCAAGTGGGACGGCATGATGCTGCAGACAAAGTTCGGCTATACCTCGTGGAACGATCCGCGCTCCGACGTCATGCCTGCGGTTTCGAGAGTGGAGGGTCAGCCTGGACCTGTTCGCTTCGGAATTGCGCAACCAACCGGCAATCGCAGCTTTGCTGCGGCCGAGG
This sequence comes from Sphingomonas sp. Root241, assembly GCF_001428865.1. Classification (GTDB taxonomy): domain Bacteria; phylum Pseudomonadota; class Alphaproteobacteria; order Sphingomonadales; family Sphingomonadaceae; genus Sphingomonas. The sequence goes on along the minus strand of NZ_LMIV01000001.1, from coordinate 2,179,756 downwards.
CCGTCGATTTTACGCGTTCCAGAGGCGGAAAGGGCCTTGCCTGGCGAGCAATCCCCCGTCTCGGCCGGACCGCCGGTGCAGTGGGCACATTTCCTCAAGGCCAGCCGGCCACCGCTCCCGCAGACGACGTCCGTCTCGACTATGATGTTACTCTCCCGAGCAGCGGAGACGCGACCTTGCGGCTCTATATGGTTCCCACGCTCGATACACGCGGAGGCAATGGACTGCGGATCGGCGTCTCGATCGATAACGGTCCGGTGCAGTCGCTTACGATGAGTCTGAAGGTGGACGACCGCGACTGGGCTCAAGCGGTCCGCGATAATGCGTTCCCGCTCGAGGCTAGATTGGGTCGCCTTGCGTCCGGCCGGCATACGGTGAAGTTGTGGCGGATCGATGGTAACGTGTTCGTGCAGAAGCTCGTGCTCTATACCGGGGAGTTGCCGCCTACTTATCTCGGGCCCGCGCCCGTCGAGGGTAAGGAACGCCCATAGGAATACCATATCGCCGCGGTGGACGAGAAATCGGGAGTGGCTTCGCCCATCCAGGTACGGCACTGTTAAAGTCGACAATGAACGAGAGGGGGCAGGTGGGAAGCGAGAGTAGATCGGGCTCGCGGCGCTCGGACTTCACGTGGCGCGGTGCTTCGGCTGCTGCGGCCATCGGCGTCGGCCGGAGCCTCTCCGAACATTCCTCGTGTCCGCCAGAACGGCAGCTATCCGCCTTCGGCTTCCGAAAGCGGCCCGTCCGCTGTCGGCCCAAAAACCGACCCCAGGCCGCTCCTTATTGAGCCACGCTCAGGCAGCTATCTCCAAATTTATCAAGGAAACGGAGGGGTCGATGGGATTGCTTGTCAACGGCAAGGCTGCAGCCGTCGAAGGCTCTGTGCTGGTTCCGTCGGACGCGAATGCTTATGCCCTTTCGCTTCCAAGCGGGCCGATGCCGCTACGCTTCGAGCCGAATGCACCGATCAACCTCCGCATCGAGAATGGGACACTGATCCTGTCGGGTAAGCCCGACCTCGGCACGGCTGCGACGCTGCGGGGTTTGTCGGTGGTCGGCGTGCCCCACACGATGGCAGTGATGGTCACTTCCGTAGGCGCTGAGAATCCGTATTACTTCATCAGCTACACGATCTACCGCAGTTAAAGGTCGAGGCCTTCGATCGGCGTGAAGCTGTGACCCTGGGCAGCCGGAACGTAACGGCTCACCACGATGCCGCATTCATAGGCCTTTGAGCCAAGTAGGCGAAGCTTGCCGAAGCCGGCCCGGCCGAAGATGCCGGTTCCGCCGCCAAGGGCCGCCGGATTGATGTAGAATTGGAACTCGTCCACCAGTCCGGCCGCAATCAATGCCGAGGCAAAACCCGCACCACCGAAGACGGCAATGTTGCGACCTTCCTCGGCTTTCAACGCGCCAACTTCACGCGGAAGGTCTCCGCTTGTGACTAGCGTACGCTCCCATCGGGGCTCTTCCAGCCTGTCGCTCGGCACCACCTTTTGCACATCGATGATACGCTTCGCGAAGGCATAGAACGGGTCCTGCGGATATCTTTTCGCCGCATTGCCCCAATGAGACAGATAGCCTTCCTCCGCCATCTTGCGGCTCAACAATATGGTGTCGACGGACTGGAAGTGGGCGTTGAAATCTCGTTTCAATTCCTCGTCCCAGCGGTTGTCGTCGCCCCAGTTCCAGACGAGCCAATCGTGGTCGCCATCGGCGCCGACAAAGCCGTCGACCGACATTTGCATCTGAAGAACGAGCTTTCTCATTTTCGGGATCCTCCAGTTATACAATTGATTGCCAGTTCAGGCGGTGTGCCGTGATGCACCGAAGATTTCTTCGGTCCAGCGTTCCAATCTGGTCGGGTGGTGTTCCGCGGGCTCAGGTGCCTCGAGCGCACAGCGCTCACCATTGTTGAAGCTCGTCGCGCTCCCGATCAGCGCGTCCGCGAACCTCGCCGACATGCCGTTCTCGATCATGCCGGCAGCGATCGCATCGCAGCCGCCAGCAGGCCCCATGTGGGCGAAGTCCACGGCGATGAGCACCGATGCGGCCCGGCTGCGCTGCGTAGTTGCCCACTTCAGGCTGAGGGCCCAGCAGGTCTCGGTGATCACGGCGATAGCGGAGAACGATCCACGCCACCAATTCAGTTCCTTCGGTCGTGGACGTTTGAAGGACGATCGAGGTCCGTGCAGCGCTTCCAAGGAGCATCGTATCGGCGCCGAACAGCGGTCTCGGACACGGTGACGATTTGGCGGAGAAACGCTTTCAGCGCCTGCCGGAGTCTCGAGGTTTGGGATTGGACGAATGTCGCGTCATTGCCGACGGACAGACGGCGTGGCGAGAAGCTGCTCATGCCAATACTCTCCCGATGAGCGTCGCCGCCAGCGTCAGCATCACAATGCCCACAACCGCATCGAGGACCTTCCAGGCGGCCGGACGGGCGAACAGCGGCGTTAGGATACGGGCGCCGTAACCGAGCGCGGCAAACCAGATGATACTTGCTGTCGCCGCACCAGCGACGAACACCGGCCGGAGCGCGGGCGTATGGGCCGAACCCGCTGCCCCCATCAGCAGAACCGTGTCGAGATAGACATGCGGGTTGAGCAGGGTGAAGGCCGCTGCCGTGCCAAGGGCGCGGCCAAGCGCTACGCTGCCTTGCGTCGTGACGGTCATTGCCTCGGGCGCCATCATTCGCTGGAACGCCTTGAAGCCATACCAGCTCAGAAAGAGGGCGCCGCCAACGGTCAGTGCCATCGTCAGCTGAGGCATCGCCCCGAGCAGGGCGCCCACGCCGCCAACACCGGCGGCGATGAGCAGCGCATCGGCGCAGCCGCAGAACAGCACGATCGGGCCAACATGTTCGCGCTTAAGGCCCTGACGGAGCACGAAGAGGTTCTGCGCACCGATCGCCATGATGAGAGCACCCGACATGGCGAAGCCCATCACGAAGGTCGGAAAGATAGGGGTCATGCCGTTCATGTGGCGATGCAGCGCAGTTCAGTAAAACTTGTTTTTGTTACCCCGATGAAGCATTGCTAAGTCATGCTTGACTATGCAGCGCTCTCGGCTGTCGCTTTCGTCGTTCGCGAAGGGAGCTTCGAGCGCGCCGCGGAGCGGCTTGGCATCACGCCCTCGGCGGTGTCGCAGCGTGTGCGGACGATCGAGGAGCGGCTGGGAAGCATCCTGATCGTCCGAGGACAACCATGCGTGGCCACCGATCTTGGCAGGCGGCTTTGTGCCCATGTCGATCAAGTCCAGCTGCTTGAAGCCGATCTCGCGCTGGCCACATCGCTTTCCACCGGGGTCGACGACGTTCCCACAACGTTGAAGGTTGCCGTCAATTCGGACAGCATCGCCACATGGTTCCCGCAGGCAGCAGCCAACTTCGCGAAGGCGAGCGGCTATCTCCTGGAATTCATCATTGAGGACGAGGCGCTGACTGCCGATCGGTTGCGATCAGGCGAGGTCATGGGCGCCGTATCCGCCGACCCCGGAACCGTTCAGGGATGCAAGACCATCGAACTCGGGAGCCTGGAGTATCTCGCCTGCTGCAGTCCCGACTTCGCAGCGCGCTACTTTTCCGACGGTGTGACCGAAGAAGCTCTCCGCCGCGCACCATGCCTGCGCTTCGAGCGTCGCGACAACCTCCAAGCCCGGTGGGCAAGGGAGGCGCATGGAATCGAGCTCGATGCGCCGACGCACTGGGTTCCGTCGACATCGGGATTTCTCAACTTCGCGCTTCAGGGAATGGCCTGGGCTATGCACCCCACCATCCTCGCTCGCCCCCGGATCGCCAATGAGGAACTCGTTGAGTTGACGCCGGGAATGCCAACTAGCGTAAAGCTCTTCTGGACTGTGACGCGGCTGCACGCGACTGCATTGAAGACACTTACCGACGCAGTCCTGGACGTCGGTCGGTCGAGGCTGCAGAAGGATGGCTGACTGCGGGGAGGCGTCCGCGCTTTGGGCGTGGATCCCGCGGCTTTGAACGTCGGCTTGTGGTCAGTTGCTGCCGGTCAGCAATGCGCCCGTGTTCAGACACTCAGGACGCAATCAAGAACCCCGAAAGCGGCCACTCATCCTTGCCGAAGGAACTCGGTGATTAACGGAGGTCTCCTAGGCCACCCCTCCGATTGACAAGGGGCCATCCGGTGCGACAAGCCGAGGCCGAGAATCTGCGCGATCTTGAAGGGGCACAGCCGTACTCGAATGGGGGCGATCGATGCGCTACGACATTGTCGCAATCGACGATCATGGCCTGTTTCGTGCCGGCCTCGAACTCGTCGTCGAGCAGCGCCTTCCGGGCAGCAGGTTCCGGGCCTATCACTCGATCGAGGAGGCGATGCGCGAGGCGCTCGAGCTTCCCGATGCCATTTTGCTCGACGTAAAGCTCGAAGGGCGCGACGGTATCGATGCCATTCCCGAGATCCGGAAATTCTGGCCGGGCGCCAGGATCATCCTGGTCAGCTCTCAAGTCGATGCCGAGATCGTCGAGCGCGCTTCCGCAATGGGCGTTACCGCTTGCCTGTCGAAAGCGGAGGATCCCGAGCATCTGGTCTCGCTGATCCGAGACGCAATTCCGGGGGGCGAGCAGCAGGAATCGACGAGCCTGACGGCGAGGCAGGTCGAGATCGCCGAGTTGATACGGGAAGGACTATCGAACAAGGCGATCGCCAATCGCCTGGAGCTGTCGACCTTCACGGTGCAGGTGCACGTCCAGGCGATTTTCCGCGCCCTGCGCGTCGCTAACCGGACGCAAGCCGTCTACGAGGCCCGGCGGCTGCGCTTGATCAAATGAGCGGACCGCTCCGCAGCACCGACGCGCTGCCCGAGGGCGTCGCCGAGCGCGACATACTGATCGAGCAATTGCGCCTGGTCTACGCGATGCTGCGCCAGTCGAACCTATCGACGTTGGCGGCTTCGTTCGTGGTCGCCTGGTACGTGCGCGATGCCGGCGCCGTCATCGCTGGGTGGCTCGCCGTTCAGGTCGTCTTGAAGGTCGGCGAACTGATCGAACTCAGATGGTTCGTCTCGGACGCCGATGTCGTCGCGTCGCCTGCGAAAATCGAGATGCGGCTGTGCATCACCCAGTCCCTCCACGCACTCGGCTGGACCACGCTGCCCTGGCTCACCTACCAGTCGGCAACCGGATCACAGATGCTCCTGATTTTCGCGGTCCTTTCCGGCGTGTGCTGCGGCGCGGTGATGACCTATGGGGCCACCTTCCGGATATTCTCTTGCTATATCGCCGTCTATCTGGCGATGCTGACCGGGCTGCAATCCACCGCCGCACATGAGACGGCGCTCGGCAATTTCACCCTTTTCGAGATGATCTTCTGCGCGGGCATGTGGGGCGCGGCCTATGCGAACTCCCAGGCGATGCGGCGCTCGATCCTGCTTCGGTTCGAGAATGTCGCGCTGAACACGCGGCTGGCCGCAGAGGCCGCCGAGCTCGAGAAGGCACGCGAGCGGGCGGAAGCGGCGAACCTCTCCAAATCGCGTTTCCTGGCCTCGGCCAGCCACGATCTGCGCCAGCCGATCCACGCGCTTTCGATGCTGCTCAGCGCCATGGAAGGCGAAGCGAAGACCATCAGGCAACGCACTCTCGTGCGCCAGAGCAAGTCCGCGCAACTCGCCACTGCCGAACTGCTCGACGCGCTGCTCGATTTCTCGCGCGCCGATGCCGGGGCGATCACCCCTAAGCCGCGCCCCTTCGCCTTGCAGGCCATCTTCGATCAGCTCGGCAACGAGATGTCGGTCGTCGCCCTGGAAAAGGGCATATTGTTCTCCGTGCGCGACACGGGGATCGCCGTTATGTCCGATTCGTCGCTTGCGTTGATCATCCTGCGCAACCTGACCTTCAACGCGATCCGCTACACCGCGCAGGGCGGCGTGCTGGTCGCGGCTCGGCGTCGCGGTGATCGGGCGGTTGTCGAGGTATGGGATACCGGGATCGGTATCCCCGATGACCGCCATGCCGACATTTTCGAGGAGTTCCTCCAGCTCGGCAATCCGGAGCGCGATCGCAAAAAGGGTCTCGGCCTGGGGCTGGCCATCGCCAGGCGGATGGCGGATCTGCTGGATACGCGGATCGCACTCCGTTCGCGGCCGGGCCGGGGCAGTGTCTTCCGGTTTTCGTTGCCGCTATCCGCCAGCGAAAGCGCTTTCCAGCCGGTGTCGGCGGACGCCTGGCCGGGGAAATTCCCCGCCCGACATGTGCTCGTGCTCGACGATGAAGAGGCGATCCGGATCGGCGCCGAGGCACTGTTCGGCCAATGGGGCGTATCCTGCAGCAGCGCCGAGACGGTGGGCGAAGCGCTCGATCGGGTTGCCGCGGCGGCGCCCGACCTGCTGCTTTGCGACCAGCGCCTGCGCGGTGCGGAGACGGGCGTGGAAGCGATAGTGCAACTGCGCGGGCGGATCGGAAAGACGGTTCCCGCCTTGCTGATCACCGGCGATACGCAGATCGATTCCGATGCGATCGCGGCATTGCCGTTGTGCCGGATCATTCACAAGCCGATGCGCGCCGAGGATCTTCTTGCCGCCACCGCTGCGCTCTTTTCGGAGGCTGCGAACGTTGCCTCATAGCTGAAATCAGCTAGCTATATCGAGCGATTGTCACCCCCGATATCCACGCTCACTATGCCTCCGTCGCAAGCTGCGAATGGACGCAAATTGACGCTTCGAACGGCGCCTTCAGTCCAGCCAGATGCAGCTGGTCTTCCCCAGGGACATCTCCAACGGTTCGGGCGATCCGTGGCGCGGGTGGGCCTTGTTGCGCTCGCTTTGGGCTGCACCGCGATGGCGGCCAGGGCGCAGGTCGTCGCTCCGCCGAGCCGCACGACGCCGCAATCCGCCGCGCCGGTCGAGCCGGCGGCACCGGATGGCATAGTGTTGCCGCAGACGCGCGCGACCACAGCGCCGGCGGGCGCGGAAAAGCTCCAGCTGACCGTAGGCCGGGTTCGCGTCGAGGGCGCCGATCCGGCGATGGCCATCCGGATCGCACCCTTGGCTGCCGCGCTGGAGGGGCAGCGCCGCACCGTCGCCGATCTCTACAAACTCGCCGCCCGGATCGAGGCGCTCTATGCGCAGGACGGGCAGGTGCTGACCCGCGCGGCGATCCCGCCGCAGACTCTCAAGGATGGCGACGACGTCCGCATCGTCATCGTCGAGGGGTTCGTCGAAACGATCGATACGAGCCGGGTGCCTGCTGCCGTGCGCGGTGCCGTTGCGCGCCGGCTTGCGGGGCTGCTGGGCAAGAAGGGATTGCGGATCGAGGAGATCGAGCGGCGCGTGCTGCTCGCCTCGCGCCTGCCGGGGGTGACGCTGGAGAGCACGTTGGTTCCAGGTGAGCAAGCCGGCGGGGCGCAGCTGGTGATCGAAGCCCGGCATCGCCCGCTGAGCGCGAGCCTGAGTGCCAGCAACCCGCTGGGCGAGGAATATGGCCATTGGTCCTTCGATCTCCAGCTCGCTGCGAACGGCGTGCTGGGCGCCGGCGAGCAGGTCTACGCCTTCGCATCCACCGCCCGCGACTTCGGGTTGTTCTCCGGGCATCCGCGGCGCCATATCGCGGCGCTGGGCGGCATCGTTCCGATCGGAGCGGACGGGCTTTCCGCCAATCTCGAATATCTCCGCGCCGACACCGATCCAGAGCTGCCCGCCAGCGCATTGGCGGTGCGGGGCGCACTCGATCACATGTCGCTGCGACTGCACTACCCGCTGGTGCTCACGCGGCGCGAAACGCTGAACCTGACCGGCAGCTTCGAGATACTCGACGAACGCCAGACGGCGCGCCGCTTCGGTGTGATGCTCAGCAACGACAAGCTGCGTTTTGCCACTTTCGGCGCCGAATGGGGCAGCGCAATCTCGCGCGCGCTCACGCTGGGCGGCGCGCTGCAGCTCACCCAAGGCTTCGATATCTGGGGCGCTCGAGACGGCGCCGATGCGATGGCGAGCGGCGTCAGCCTCTCGCGCCAGGGCGGCAGGCCGGACTTCACCAAGCTCGATGCGGACCTGAGCGCGCTGTTGCGCGCCGACGACGCCATCACTTTCGCGCTGCGGGTGCGCGGCCAGATCTCGGTGTCTGGCGCCTTGCCCGCCTCCGCGCAGTTCGCGCTTGATGCGGGCGACGCCTTGTCCGGGTTCGATCTTGGCACGCTCAACGTGGACAGCGGCTTCACCGGGCGGATCGAGGCACAGCGCCGCGTCGTGGCGAATCCCGTGACCGTCACGCCCTATCTTTTCGTTGCGGCCGGGCGGGGCGCTTTGTCGAAGCCGACGGCGCTGGAGCCCGGAACGATCACCGGCTGGTCGTTCGGCGGCGGGCTCCGCGCCGCGATCGGCGGCCAGGTTTCGCTCGAAGCCGAGATCGCTCGCACCCACGCCGAAAGCCTGATCGAAGACGAGACCAAGCTCGTCGCATCCATGGCGGTCTCGTTTTGACCGCGGGCCCAAGGAGGATGAAGTCATGAAGTACCGCGCCGCCTTGCTTCACCTGGCCCGCACCACCAGTTGGCTGGTCCCGATCGGTGCGCTCGCCGCGCCGGTGGCGCACGCCCAGGAACGCGCCTTGCCCGAGGGTGGGACGGTCGCGGCAGGATCGGTGCAGATCGGCGCACCCGATGGCGGCGCCTTGACCGTCACCCAGACGAGCAACCGCGCGATCGTCAACTGGCAGAGCTTCGATGTCGGTCTGGGCAATGCGGTGCGCTTCCTCCAGCCCGATGCCAACGCGGCGATCCTCAACCGCGTCACCGGTGCGACCCGATCGACCATCGCGGGCGAGATCGGCGCCACGGGTTCGGTGTATCTGGTCAACCCCAACGGCATCCAGATCACGCGCGAGGGCGTGGTGCGCACCGGGCGCGGCTTCGTCGCCTCGACGCTCGACATCGCCGATGGCGACTTCCTTGCCGGGCACGGCAGCTTCGTGGGCACCGGCGGCGCTACCATTATGGACGGCACCGTCGCCACCGGCAGCAACGGCTTCGTCGCGCTGCTCGGCGGATCGGTGCGCACGAACGGGCTGATCAGCGCGCCCGCCGGCAGCGTGACGATCGGCGCGGTGACGCGCGCCACGCTCGACCTGAACGGCGACGGATTCCTCAAGGTCGCGTTGCCCGCCGACGCCGTGCTGGGCCATGGCGCTGGCCGCGCGGTCGTCAGCGCCGATGCCGCGCGCGATGCGGTCCACAATTTGGTCAACCTGCCCGCATACATCGCCGCGCGCAGCGTGACGGGCAGCGACGGCAACATCATATTGGGCGGTACGATCGATGCCGCGGGCGGATCTGTCCTGGTCAGCGGCACCGGCGACATCGCGCTCGAGCAGGCGCGCATCGATGTCTCCGGGAGGAACGAAGGCGGTAGCGTCCTGATCGGCGGCGATGCGCAGGGACAGGGCGCAACCGTCCGTGCGGCCAGCCTGACCATGGACGCTGCCAGCGCGATCCGCGCCGACGCGCTCGAAACCGGCAAGGGTGGTTCCATCGTCCTGTGGTCCGACGGCCAGTCGCGCTTCGCGGGATCAATTACCGCCCGGGGCGGAGCGCTGGCCGGTGACGGCGGGGCCATCGAGACGTCGGGCAGCACCGTGGCGCTGGACGGCCTCACCGTCGATACTAGCGCCGCGAACGGCCTGACCGGGCTATGGCTGATCGACCCCAAGGACTTCACCATCGCCACATCGGGCGGCGACATCACCGGCGCGGCGCTCGCCGCCAATCTCGCGACCAGTAACGTCACCATTCAGTCGAGCGACGGCGCGCTCGACGGCAATGGCGACGTCAACGTCAACGCTGCGGTCAACTGGTCGAGCGCCAACACGCTGACGCTGCTCGCCGCCAACAATATCAACATCGCCGCGCCGATCACCGCATCCGGCGGCGGGCTGACGCTGAACGCGGGCGCAGCGGTGAACGACAGCGCGGCAATTTCCATCGGCATTTTCACGCTCCAGGCCGGCAATTGGAGCCAGAACACGGCGAGCCTGCCGGATTTCCACGCTCACGACTTCAGGCTGAGCGGCGGCAGCTTCCTGCGCTCGCTCGGTGGCGCCGGGACGATCGGCGATCCCTATCGGATCGGCGATGTTTACGGCCTGCAGGGCCTGGACAGGCTTCCCCATGCCACCAACTTCGCGCTGGCGAATGATGTGGATGCCAGTGGAACGGTCAACTGGAATGGCGGCGCCGGGTTCGTTCCCATCAAGCTCTCCAGCAGCCTCGGAAACTCGTTTTCCGGAGACTTTGACGGCCAGGGGCATGTCGTCTCCGGCCTGACCATCAACCGGCCGGGCCAGGACGGAGCCGCGCTGTTCGCGACGCTCTTAGGCAACGTCCACGACCTCGGCCTCGTCAATGTCTGGTTGCGGGGGACGGCCGGTGTCGCTCCGATTGCCGTCTCTGTCGGAGGAAACCTGACCAACGTCTATGCCACCGGGCAGGTGTCGGGCACTTTCAACGTTGCTGGCCTAGTGGGCGTCAATGGCGGCACCATCAGCAACTCCCATTCGGCGGTCACGCTCAATTTCGATTCCTTCGGCCAGACCGCCGGTGGGCTGGTGGGAACCAATTTCGGCAGCATTATCGATTCTTATGCGACCGGGTCGGTCGATATGATCGGTTGGGGGGGCGCCATCAACATTGGCGGGCTGGTGGGGTTCGCCGAAATAGGCTCCTCGATATCGAACAGCTATGCCACGGGAGTTGTAAGCGGACAAACCTATGTCGGCGGACTGGTAGGGCTGAGTTACCACAGCAGCATAAATTACAGTTATGCAACCGGCCTTGTCTCAGGGCTCAATATGGTGGGCGGCCTGGTTGGCTATAGCCAGGAAAGCAACATCGATCATGTCTATTCGAGCGGATATATAATCGGTAATAACAATGTTGGCGGAATTGTGGGTTTCAGTGAATATACCAGCATCGATCATGCCTATTCCAACAGAGAAATAAGCGGCTCCGGCGCTGGCGGCATTGTCGGCTATAGTGACCATTCCGATATCCGCAACGTCTATGCTTCGGGCTTTCTGGAGTTTTCCGCTAACAGTGCCCTGATCGGCCATATCAAGCAGGGCACCCTCACCAACGGCTATTGGGACAGCTATTCGAGCGCCGCCACCGGCGCCGTCGGCGTGAACGAAGGAGGCACGATCACCAACGTAGCCGCGGTCACCTCCAACCCCGCGCAATCCGGCGCCGCCAATTATGCCTATAAAGCGAGCGCCTATGGCAATTTCACCGCGAGCGACTGGATCGTCTTTGAAGGCCGGACGCGGCCATTCGGCGCCTGGGAAATCGCGCCGCTGGCAGGCGGCGTGCGCACCGTGATGAATAGTCACCAGTTGCAGCTGATGGCGGCCCTACCGGGCGAAACCTATGTGCTGGGCGGGGATATCGATCTCGCGGAGACCGGAATCGCCTCCTCCGGTGCGGGGCAGTTCAATCACCAGGGCATGTGGTCCGGCATGGGCTTCGCACCCATCGGAACGAGCGCCACGCCCTTCACCGGCCAGCTCGATGGCCAGGGCCATGTGGTGTCCAGCCTCACCATCGTCCAGCCCTCAGGCGACGCCGGCCTGTTCGGCCGCACCAATGGCGCGACGATCCGCAATATCGGGGTGACCGGTTCGGTTTCGGTCGGCGCGGCGACGGGTATCGATGTCGGCGGGCTGGTGGGGGCGGCCAATGGCGGCGTCATCGCCAATGCCTATTTCAGCGGCTCGGTCAGCGCGCCGTCTGGCCGGTCCGTCGGCGGGCTTATCGGCGCGTCCTTTGGCGCTGACATCTCGAGCAGCTTTTCCACCGGCTCGGTGACCGGAAGCACCGTTTCACAACTGGGCAGCGGCGGGCTGGTCGGCTTTCTCATCTCGGGCCATCTCGATCATTCCTATTCCACCGCCAGCGTCAGCGGGTACGATGTCACGGGCGGGCTGGTCGGCCAGAATCAGGGTGGAGTGATCGGCTATAGCTATGCCTCCGGCGCGGTCAGCAGCGGCCATGGCGGGGGGCTTGTCGGCCTGTCGGCTGGCGGAATCGCCGTCAACAGCTATTGGAACCTGACGTCGACGGGGCAGAGCAGCAGCGCCGGCGGCGCCGGGCTGACCGCGACGCAGATGACCCAGGCATCGAACTATGCCGGCTGGGGAGCCGATCTGGATACGGTAGGCGGCCAGGCGCTGACCTGGCGCATCTATGAAGGCAAAACGGCGCCGCTGCTCAAGACCTTCATGACCACGATGCTGGTCGATACCAGCGCCGCCACGGCGAGCTATGTCTATAACGGCGCGGCGCAAACCTCTGGAAGCAGCTTTGCGCTGGCCGCAGGGGCCGATTATTCGCTCGTGTCGGGCCTGCTCGCCACGTCCGGCTCCAATGCCGGCAGCTACGCCATCGGCGTCCAGGGACTCTATTCCAGCCAGCTCGGCTATGACCTGGCGCCGGGCATCACCGGCACGCTTACCATCACTCCGGCCGCGCTGTCGCTGGTCTACACCGCCAACGCGGCGAGCAGCGTCTATGGCAACACGCCGACGGGCCTGACCGGCAGCTATGTGCCGACCGGCCTGATCGGCGGCGACACGCTGATCGGAACCGCGTCCTGGACCAGCACGGCCAGCGGCAGTTCCGGCGTGGGCAGCTATGCCGTCACCGGCTCCGGTCTCTCCGCGAGCACGAACTACACGCTCACCACCAGCCAGGCCGCAGGCAATGCAACCGCGCTCACCGTCACCACCCGCCCGATCACCATCACGGCCGCCGCACAAAGCCGCGTCTATGGCGATGCCAACCCGACATTAGGCTACACGGTCGGCGGGCAGGGGCTGGTCAATGGCGACACACTTTCGGGGATCCTGGCCACGGCCGCGACCCAGAGCTCGAACGTCGGCAGCTATGCCATCACCTCGGGGACGCTCGCGGCGAGCGGCAATTACGCGCTCAGCTATGTCGGCGCGACCCTCGCCGTCACCGCGAGACCGCTGGCGGTGGTGTACAGCGCCGATGCGGCGAGCAGCATCTATGGCGACGTCCCAGCGGGCCTTGCCGGCAGCTATGTGCCGACAGGCCTGGTCAATGGCGATGCACTCACGGGCACCATATCCTGGACCACGATCGCAACCAGCAATTCGAGCGCCGGCAGCTACGAGATCACCGGCACCGGCCTCACCGCCAGCGCCAACTATGCGCTGACCGCCAGCCAAGCCGCGGGCAACGCGACTGCGCTCGCGATCACGCCGCGCCCGATCACGATCACCGCGGACCCGCAAAGCCGCATCTACGGCGATGCCAATCCGGTACTGAGTTATGGGATCGGCGGGCAGGGCCTAGTCAATGGCGACACGCTCTCCGGCGCCCTGGCCACCGGTGCGACCACCGGATCCGATGTCGGCAGCTATGCAATCCTCCAGGGCACGCTCGCGGCGAACGGGAATTACGCGCTCAGCTATGTCGGCGCCAATCTGGGTATCATGCCCCGCGCCTTATCGGTGGTCTACACCGCCTATGCGGCGAGCAGCATCTATGGCGATGCGCCGGCCGGCCTCACCGGCAGCACCACGCCCACCGGGCTGGTCAATGGCGATACGCTCTCGGGCACGGCATCCTGGACCACGCTGGCGAGCGGAACGTCGAACATCGGCAGCTACGCGATCCAGGGTTCCGGCCTTAGCGCAAGCGCCAACTACGCGCTCATCAGCAGCCAGGCGGCGGCCAACGCGACGGCACTCACGATCACACCGCGCGCGCTGTCGGTGGTCTACAGCGCCAATGCGGCAAGCAGCATCTATGGCGATGCGCCCGTCGGCCTGACCGGCACCCACATCGCGACCGGGCTGGTCAATGGCGACACGGTGACCGGCACCGCGAGCTGGACCACGCCGGCGACTGGCGCCTCGAACATCGGCAGCTACGCCATCCAGGGTTCCGGGCTGGCGGCGAGCAGCAACTATATGCTGACCAGCGGCCAGACGGCCGGCAATGTCGCGGCGCTGACCATCACGCCGCGTGCGCTGTCGGTGGTGTACGCCGCCACCGTGGCCGGCAGCGTCTATGGCGATACCCCCACCGGGCTGACGGGCGGTTTCATGGCGACCGGGCTGGTCAATGGCGACACCTTGGCCGGGGCGGCCTCCTGGGTCACCACCGCGACCGCCGCATCAAATGTCGGCAGCTATGCTATCCAGGGTTCCGGCCTCAGCGCCAGCGCCAATTACACGCTCATCAGCAGCCAGGCCGCAGCCAACGCGACGGCACTCACTATCACGCCGCGCACTCTGTCGGTGGTGTACAGCGCGGATGCGGCGAGCAGCATCTATGGCGACGTCCCGGCAGGCCTTGCCGGCAGCTATGTGCCGACGGGCCTGGTCAATGGCGATGCGCTTGGCGGCGCGGCAACCTGGACCACCGCCGCGACGGGCACCTCGAACATCGGTAGCTATGCCATTCAAGGCTCGGGGCTGGGCGCGAGCAGCAACTATATTCTGATCAGCGGCCAAGCGGCCAGCAATGCCACGGCGCTTACCATCACACCGCGCGCCCTGTCGGTATTGTACAGCGCGAATGCGGCAACCAGCATCTATGGTGACACGCCCACGGGCGTGACTGGCAGCATCACGGCAATCGGCCTCGCCAACGGCGACATGCTCGCCGGAACCGCGAGCTGGAGCATAACAGCGACCGGCAGTTCGAACATCGGCAGCTACACCGTGCTGGGCTCAGGCCTGACCGCCAGCGCCAACTATGCGCTGACGGGTGGCCAAGCGGCGGGCAACGCCACAGCGCTCACGATCACGCCGCGAACGCTATCGGTGGCCTACACCGCAGCTGCGGCGAGCAGCGTCTATGGCGATAGCCCCGCGGATCTCACCGGCAGCTATGCCGTGACGGGAATGGTCAATGGCGATACGCTCCTAGGGGCGGGGTCCTGGACGACGACAGCGACCAGCACCTCGAACGTCGGCAGCTACGCCATCGAGGGCTCCGGCCTCACCGCCAACAGCAACTACGCCGTCACCAGCAGCCAGGCTGCGGGCAATGCCATAGCGCTAACCGTGACGGCCCGCCCGATCACGGTGACTGCAACCGGTCTCAGCCGCATCTATGGCGAGGCAAATCCGGTGCTGGGCTATGCCGTCGGCGGGCGAGGCTTGATCAACGGCGATACACTGTCGGGCGCGCTGGCGACCGCTGCCGGCGCAAGCGCGAATGTCGGCACCTACGCCATCACCCAGGGCACACTCGCCGCGAACGACAATTATGCGCTCGACTTTGTCGCTGCAAACCTGGTCGTCACGCCCCGCGCGCTATCCTTGGTGTATAGCGCGAACGCAGCGAGCAGCGTCTATGGCGACGGCCCCGCTGGGCTGACCGGCAGCTATGCGACGATCGGCCTGGTCAATGGGGACACGCTTGGCGGAGCGGCATCCTGGACGACCAAGGCGACCGGCAGGTCGGACGTGGGCAGCTATGCCATCCAAGGTTCCGGATTAAGCGCGGACAGCAACTACACTCTCACCAGCAGCCAAGCGATTGGCAATGCCAACGCGTTCACCGCCATCGCCCGTCCGATCACGGTGACGGCGGACGGTCTCAGTCGCATCTTCGGGGAGGCGAACCCCGCGCTGACCTATACCGTGGGGGGGCGAAGCTTGGTCAACGGTGACACGCTGACGGGCATGCTGGGGACCAGCGCCGGCGCGAGTTCGACCGTCGGCACGTATGCCATCACCCAGGGCACACTCGCGGTGAGCGGCAATTATGCGCTCGGCTTTGTCGGCGCGGAATTGATCGTCACGCCCAGGCCTGTGGAAACCCCCGTTTCGCCGATCGCCGGCGTCCGATCTTTTGATACTGTCGCCGGAGTCGTCGGTGGTTTGCCGCAAGCCGGCGGAGCCGGCGTGAGCACAAGCGCGCCGATGTCGGGCCTCAATCCGCTCAATTTGTCGTTTCAGTTTGGCGTGGGTTCGCGCATGCCTGAAGATTGCAAGAATAAGGGCGAGGATAGCAGCAACTGCGGCCCCGACGGCGCTGCTGTTCCGCCGCAGCCACCGGGGCCTCACGGCTCCTGAAGAGCGACTGCGGATAGGGCCAAATGACCGACCGCGCCGTCATTCTCCACGGGCCGGATCGAGCGCTGAAGCGGCATCTTGTGTGCGGCGGTCGGACGATCCGTCTCGCGTGCCCATTCGACGAAGAAGAGTTAGAAGCGTCGTCTATCGGGCCGGGCGGACGACCAGTCGTGAAGACAAGGAAGATCATGATGACTCGCAGAGACTTCGTTCAGGCCGCGGGCGCAGCCGGTACCGCCGCCATACTCGCTGGTGCGGCGAATGACGCATTGGCCGCTTCGCCCCCCCTCCAGTGGAAGCACTTTCCCGCAGGCGAAAACGGGTTCTTTCGTGCGCCGGTGCTGCTCTCCGGCACGAAGGAGGCGATCCTCGTCGACGGCGGTTTTTCGCTGCCGGACGGTCTCGCTGTCGCTGAAGCCATCAAGGCCTCCGGCAAGACACTGACAACCATCTATATCAGCCAGAGCGATCCCGATTACTACTTCAGCCTCGGACCGATCAGGACGGCGTTTCCGTCGGCCAGGGTGATCGCAGCGTCAGCGACGATCACGGCAATCAAGGCAAGTGCCGAGAAGAAGTTGGCTGTCTGGAGGCCCCAGCTCAAGGAGAACGGACCCCAACGGCTCGCCGATATCGTCATTCCCGAAGCTTTCGACGGCGCCACGCTGAGCCTGGACGGCCATCGCATCGACATCGTGCCCGCCGAGGGGCTCGAAAACCGGCGGTACCTGTGGGTGCCTTCCCTCGACGCGGTGTTCGGCGGCGTGTTGATATTCTCCGGCCTGCATGTGTGGACCGCCGACACGGCGACATCCCAAGCGCGGGTAGCCTGGATTAGGACGCTCGACGCCATCGTCGCACGCAAGCCACGCATTGTCGTGCCAGGTCACATGGCGGTCAACAGTTCCATCGACGCCTCGGCTGTCGCCTACACACGCGACTACCTCGTTGCGTTCGACAAGGAACTCGCCAGGGCAGCGGACAGTGCGGCGCTGATCGCCGCGATGACCAAGCGCTATCCGAACGCCGGCCTACCTGCGGCGCTGCAGATAGGCGCCAAGGTGGCCAAGGGCGAGATGAAGTGGGACTGATCGCGATGCCCTCCAATCTGGCGCGATTCGCCGAACCACGAAACGCTCGCCGCCCTAGACGCTGGAGCGGGCACGAGCTCGTCGCCCGGATCGACAACGTGAAGGACGGCTTCGAGGCAAGAAACGCGGGGTCTAAGCGAGTTTCAGCGCGTCTCGTGACTGCGCGCGGCCCCCACTTGACTATGTAACATCGGCGAAAGAGGCGCACTCCGCGATCACGGCCCGTACAAGGATCCCTGCTTATACGCTGGGATCGGCTTTTCCTCATGAACCGACACGTGGCTGTTCAAGCCGGCCTAGGCCGTCCGTATCCGTCTCGGATGAGCACGGCTTCACGTGACGATCAGCTCAGGCGTGAAAGATAGCAAACACCAGCATAATAAGCCCATTGATATGATAAATCTTGACACGGTGGCCTACGCTTTCGAGGATGCGGCGTAGGGCGCGTGAAGCGCGGTCGCGGGAGCAGGGTGCTGGCAAGACGATCGAGAGGGATGGCCGCGGTCATGCTGCTGCTGGCCGCGGCGACGACAACGGCGTCCGCGCAGCAGGCGCAGGTGCCGCCCGGCGCGCCCGAGGCCCCCTATGTCGATCCCGCCAAAGCCTATCTCTTCGCGCACATGACGAAGGCGCGCTACGGCGTCCTTTATTATTCGGTTAGCGAGGATGGGCTGCACTGGCGGCAGGTCAATGGCGGCCGTCCGGTCTCGGAGGAGTATCACGGCCACGCCTCGATCGCGCGCGGCGGCGACGGGCGCTATTTCCTCGTCGGCAACAAGAGCGACGAGGATCCCTATATCCGCTTCTGGGTTTCGAACGATCTGATCCGCTGGACGCCCTGGGGCACGTACAAGCCGGACCTTGCGAACATCCCGGGCCATGCGGGCGCGCTCCAGCGCATCGGCGCGCCCAAGCTGTTCTTCGATCAGCGATCGGGCAAGTTCCTGCTGACCTGGCACACACCGAATGTGCCCGGCGATCCGAAGGATCCCGAGCGTTATTGGGCCAGCCAGCGCACGCTCTATGTCCAGTCGCGCGATCTCAAGACCTTCGAGGGGGCTCCGCGGCGGCTGTTCGACTGGGACATGGCGACGATCGATACGATCATACAGCCCGACGATGGCGGGCCGGGCTATTGCGCGATCATCAAGGACGAACGCTATCCGTCGTACGACTGGACCACGGGCAAGACGATCCGGATGAGCTGCGCGCCGTCGCTGACCGGGCCGTATCCCCAGCCGGGTCCGCCGCTCAGCCCCAATTTCCGCGAGGCGCCGACATTGATCCGCGCGCCGAATAATCAGGACTGGCTGCTTTATTACGAGCAATATGCCGGCACGAGCTATGGCCTGTCCAAGGCGCCGCGGCTGCGCGGGCCCTGGTATCAGGTCTCGGGGAACAGCGGTGTCGCGGCGTGGGATCGCTATGCGATGCCGGCGGGTCTGCGCCACGGATCGATGATCCAGATCGACCGCAAGCAATATGACGCGATCGTCGCTGCCTTCCCCGGCAGCGTTCCGGCCGCCAGTGGAGAATGAAGTGCAGACCAAGTTTCTGATTCCCGTGCTCGCCGCGGCCTTCGCTCTGGTCGGGGCCGCCGATCCGGCGCAGGACCAACAGGCCGGGGCGAAGGATTTTACCAACCCGCTGCTCCCTTCGGGACCCGATCCGTCGGTCCACCGCGAAGGCGATACCTATTACTATATGCATACGCTGGGCGACCGGCTCGAGATCTGGCGGACGAAGGACATCACGGATCTCGCCCATGCCGAACGCAAGCTGGTCTGGAAGGCGCCGTCGGAGCCGGCCCCCAATGGCGTGGCGATCTGGGCGCCCGAGCTGCATCGTATCGATGGCAGCTGGTACATCTATTACACTGCCGCCGAGACCGGCCATAATGACGATGCCCATCGCGGCATCTTCGTCCTGCGCAACGATGCCAGCGATCCGCTCGCCGGCGAGTGGCGGGACATGGGCAAGCTGAAGACTCGATACACGGGCATTGACGGCACCACCTTCACGGCGGGCGGCAAGCGCTATTTCGTCTATTCGCCTTATGTCGGGCCGGACAGCGTATTGTCGATCGTCGCCATGCGCGATCCGGTGACGCTGGAGGGGCGGGAGACGATCATCGCGCGTCCCGACCAGAGCTGGGAGCGCCAGGGCGGGCGCCAGATCCTCGAAGGGCCGGCGTTCTTCCAGGGGCCGCGCGGCGACATCTATCTCTCCTATTCGGGAAGCGCCTGCTGGTCCGACGATTATGCGGTGGGGCTGCTGCATGCGAAGCCGGGCAGCGACCTGCTCGACCCGAAATCCTGGACCAAGCGCCTCCAGCCTGTGGTCGCCAAATCGGTCGCGGCGGGCGTCTATGCGCCCGGACACAATGGCTTCTTCACCGCGCCCGGGGGCGAGACCTGGATCGTCTATCACGCCAATCCGGGGCCTGACATGCGCTGCACGCCGAAGCGTTCGCCGCGGATTCAGCGCGTGAACTGGTCGCGTGACGGCCAGCCGCTATTCGCTCAGCCTTCGGGAGAGAGCGAACGGCTCGTCAAGCCGCGTTGATCTTGAGATGACGATATAAAGATATCTTTATATCGTACTTGACCGCGCCGCGGCGCGGTGCCAATCCTGATGCAGTCGAAGGTTCTTCGTCCGGGGCGTGCCCCGCGGCGGAGCTAAGACGGGAAGCCGGTGCGATGCCGGCGCTGCCCCCGCAACTGTAAGCGGTGAGCTGCGGTCCATAATGTCACTGGGGTTCGCGCCCCGGGAAGACGGACCGTCGGCTGTGACCCGCGAGCCAGGAGACCTGCCTGCGACGCATAACGTCCACCGGCGGGGTGTCCGGGCTGGCCGCTTGCATTCCGCCGCGGGTCGTCCTCGCGGCGCCTGCTCGTGTCTGGTCCATGCTCCGCCCCTCTTCGGGGTTGAAGAACATGACCGTCACGATTGCCACACTCGGTTTCCCGCGCATCGGGCCGCGCCGCGAATTGAAGCATGCGCTCGAGGCCTATTGGGCCGGCAAGACCTCTGAATCCGAACTGCTCGACGCCGCTTCGGGCCTGCGCACCGCAGCCTGGGCGCGGCAGAAGGCGCTCGGCGCCGACTGGCTGCCGTCGAACGACTTCTCGCTCTACGATCACGTCCTCGATACCAGCCTGATGCTGGGAGCGATCCCCGAGCGCTATCGTAGTGCCGACGGAGAGGCGGGGCTCTTGACCTATTTCGCGATGGCGCGCGGCACCACCGGCGAGGAAGACGGCTGCGGCCACACGCACGGCAGCGTCACTGCCTGCGAGATGACCAAGTGGTTCGACACCAATTACCATTATCTCGTGCCCGAGCTTGCGGCGGGGCAGAAACTGGCGCTCAATCGCCTGAAGATCGTCGACGAATATCGCGAGGCCAAGGCGCAAGGCTTCGATACACGGCCGGTGCTGCTCGGGCCGGTTACCTGGCTGAGCCTCGCCAAGGGGCGCGGAGTCGATCCGTTCGACATGCTCGACGAAGTGCTCGGGCTCTACGCCGCGATCCTCGGACAGCTCGCCCATGCCGGCGCCGAATGGGTGCAGATCGACGAGCCGGTGCTGGTGCTCGATCTCGACGAACGGCAGCGGCGCGCACTGACGCGGGCTTATGCCCGACTGTCGCGGGCGGGACCGAAGCTGATGCTCACCACCTATTTCGGCGGGCTCGGCGAGAACCTGTCCTTCGCCGCGGCGCTGCCGGTGGCAGGGTTGCACGTCGATCTGGTCCGCGCGCCCGAGCAACTCGATCCGCTGCTCAAGGCCGCACCGAAGACGATGCTGCTGTCGCTTGGAGTGATCGACGGCAGGAATGTGTGGCGCGCCGATCTCGACGTGCTGCTCGACCGCCTTGCTCCGATCGCGGTGACGCGCGATCTGGTGCTTGCGCCGTCCTGTTCGCTGCTCCATGTGCCGGTCGATCTGGCGCTCGAAAGCAAGCTCGGCGACGTGGCCGAGTGGCTCGCCTTCGCGGTGCAGAAGATCGAGGAGCTGTCGGTCCTCAAGCGTGCGCTCAACGACGGGCGGGCGAGCGTGGCAGGGGAGCTCGACAAGGCCTCACGTGCGAATGCCGATCGGCGGGCTTCGCCGCGGGTGCACAATCCGGAGGTCGCGGCGCGGACCGCGGCGGTGACCGATGCGATGTACGAGCGCCGCTCCGGCCTCGGCGCGCGGATCGCGGCGCAGGCGGCGGTGCTCGACCTGCCGGCCTTCCCGACGACGACGATCGGTTCGTTCCCGCAGACCGCCGAGGTCCGCAATGCCCGGGCGCGGCGCAATCGCGGCGAGCTGGACGGTGCTGCGTACGAGGCATTCCTGCGGGAAGAGACGGCGCGGACGATTGCGTGGCAGGAGGAAGTGGGGCTCGACATGCTCGTCCATGGCGAGTTCGAGCGCAACGACATGGTCCAGTATTTCGGCGAGCAGCTTTCGGGGTTCGCCTTCACCGTCAACGGCTGGGTGCAGAGCTACGGCTCGCGGTGCGTGCGGCCGCCGATCCTGTTCGGCGACGTCTCCCGGCCGCAGCCGATGACGGTGGAGTGGTGGCGGTACGCCCAGAGCCTCACGACCAAGCCGATGAAGGGGATGCTCACCGGGCCGGTGACGATCCTCAACTGGTCCTTCGTCCGGGACGACCAGCCGCGGGAGGCGTCGTGCCGGCAGATCGCGCTGGCGATCCGCGACGAGGTGGTCGATCTCGAGGCGGCGGGGTGCAAGGCGATCCAGATCGACGAGGCGGCGCTTCGGGAAGGGCTGCCGCTGCGCCGGCGGGACTGGCAGGCCTATCTCGACTGGGCGGTGGCCTGCTTCCGGCTCTCCGCCGCGGGGGTGGCGGACGCAACCCAGATCCACACGCACATGTGCTACTCCGAGTTCAACGACATCCTGCCGGCGATCGGCGCGATGGACGCCGATGTGATCTCGATCGAGACCGCCCGCTCGCAGATGGAGCTGCTCGAGGGCTTTGCCGCATATCGCTACCCGGGTGCGATCGGGCCGGGGGTGTACGACATCCACGCGCCGCGGGTGCCGGGCGAGGCGGAGATGGTGACGCTGATGCGGCTGGCGCAGCAGCACCTCAAGCCCGAGCAATTATGGGTGAACCCCGATTGCGGGCTCAAGACGCGCAAGTGGGACGAAGTGAAACCGGCGATCGAGGCGATGGTCGCCGCCGCACGGACGCTGCGCGCCGCGGCGTGAGGTAAACTCCCTCTCTCCGCTTGCGGGGAGAGGGTTGGGGGAGAGGGGGGTATCGATGGTGCATCCGGCTTGCCCCTCTCCCGACCTCACTTCGTTCGGCCACCCTCTCCCCTGAAGGGGAGAGGGAAGTATCAGTCCGCCGTTACCAGCGGGTGCTTGCCCCGGAAATCGTCGAGCAGGCGCTCGATGATCGCGTTCTCGCCGTTGCTGCCCGAGGGGGCGACCGACCAGTTGCAATGCGGATGCGTCTCCGCGCTGTAGACGCGGACCTTGCCCAAAGCCGCGCGCCAGTCGCGCTTGCTGCCGCCGGCCTTGCGCACCAGGGCCGTCACCAGCAGGTCCTGCAATTCGCCCGCGGTCATTGCTCGGTCGGGCGGCCGCCGGGCTTCCACTCGGGCTTCGCCTTGCTGTTCGCGAGGCCGGCCAGCGGCGCGACCAGCGACTGGATCGCCCGGGCCATGAAGGGCAGATCGAGCCGCTCGATCGTGTCCTCGGGCGTGTGATAGGTCGGGACCGTCGCCCAGCCCGAGACGGTGTGCGCGACCACGCCCTTGAGCGCCAAGGCGTAATTGTCCGAGCGCTGGAAGAAGTTCTGCTCGGGGTAGGGATCGGTGGTGACCAAAGCGCCGTGCGCCTTCAGCGTCTCGCCGAAGGTCGAGCGTTCGAACCCAGTCATCATCATCGTGCCGGCGGGGAGCTTGGGATCCTGCTGGCCGATCATCTCGATCTCGAGATTGGCGACGATCTCCGAGAGCGGCACCGGCGGATGCTCGGCGAACCAGCGCGCGCCGAAGCCGCCGGCTTCCTCGCTGCCATAGGCCACGAACAGGATGCCGCGGCGGTGCTTCCGGGTCGAGAGCGTGCGCGCCAGCTCGAGCACCGCGGCGGTGCCCGAGGCGTCGTCATTGGCGCCGTACATCACCTTGCCGTCGGGGCGGACGCCGAGATGGTCGACATGCGCGGTGATCAGCAGCACGCCCGCCTTCGGGTCGGTGCCGGGGAGCCAGCCCAGCGCATTGGTGGTGACCTGCGCCTGCTCGACCAAGCCGGGCAATTCGAGCGCCACGTCGGCGCCGTCCTGCGCGGCGAGCCTGTCGAACGCGGCGTCGGCAAGCGCGACGACGGTCGGGCGGAGGCGCGGCGTCTCCCCCTTGATGTAGCGGGGCAGGCGGGGGCGGCCGCCGATGCGCTCGTAATAGCCGCGGACCTGCTCGGTGGCGCGGATGATCACCAGCTTGACCTTGGACGGATCCACGCCGCCGGCGAATTGCAGCCCGTTGACCCCCGTGCCGGTGACGATCACCGCGTCGGCGGCGGGGACGGCCTTGGGATCGGTGCCGGCGAACACCACGAGCTTGCCGCGGACCGGCTGGCCCATGGAGGAGAAGAGCAACGGCGCCTCGACCGCGGCGCCGTTGGCAGTGAGCACCGGCGTGCCGTCGAGCCGCAGGCTGACCACGTCGACCGGCTGGGTGTAGCCGGTCATCCCCGGCGCCGTGGCGAGGCCATAGCCGCGGAACATCGCCGCGACATAGGCGGCCGCCGCGGCCTCGTCCGGCGTCGCGCTGCCGCGGCCGCGCAGCGCCGGGCCGGCGAGGATGTCGACATGGGCGCGGACATGCTCGGGGGTGACCTTCGCCGGCGCGCGCTGGGCGGTGGCGGGCGTGGCGAGGCCCGTCGCCAGCGCGCCGGCGAGGAGGATGGTCTTCAATCTGTGCATAGTGCCCCGTGTCCTGGAATTTGCGCGGACCTTAAGAACGCGCGGGGAGGAGGGCAACGGGGCGCGAACGACAATGCCGGCTTTGACGCCGATCTGGTTGACACGGTTGACACGAAATGGGGTTTTGTGGGCGGCGTTGACTCGTCAAGTCATTGAAATCGCTGAATGGGCCTTCTGGCGCGGTTGACACGATGCGGGGCCTGCGCAGCAGTGTAGCGGCCCAAAGGTCACACGAAGGTCACACTGGTGGGGAGGGGCATCCCCGCGCCGCTTGTGCGACGGCTGCGCGCTGGCTTGACGACGCCAACCTCACGCGCACGCGCCATGCGGCGCGGTGCTGCAAGCAGGATCGGTGCGACGAATCAAAGAGCGGGACGGCAAGGCCGACCGCCCGAGAGGCAAGCAGACGAAATCCTACATTGCAAGGGAGACCATCGCCGCGCGCGTGGTCGAAAGCGGGCCGCTATACGGTTATTGCAGTCGAAGCAGAGGCGCGCCTGGTCCCGTTCTTATCTCGATCACGCGCATTCCATCGAACCGAAATGCCGTCATTGCATTTCCCTTGCCTCGCTGCGGGCCGCAGTTCCATTGCACCGACACCCAGTTGATGCCGCTGCCGCCAGGCCTGCTCGGCTTGCATTCGTTGAACTGCTCCAAGGACGCGGCCGAAAAAGGAGCATCGTTACGCTCCCGGGGGCTCGCATCGAAATCCGATGTATATTTCACCCCCAAGACCTTCAAGGATCGCAGCTTCGTCTGATCATTCTCGCGGACAGCATCTAAAATGCTGGCGACCACTCCGGCCCTCTGTCGGGCTACGGAGATGCCGCGTTGCAATTGCTCCCGATTGATCCCATCGGCATTTGGCCTTTGCTGGAACGCGAATAGGCCAAAGAGCAATAATTCCAGCATCAATCCGGTCCTCGAAATTGCGAAAGGTATTTAGCACATCGTCGATCACCGTGATGTGAAGATTGGCGGAGCTTAGGAAGCGGCGGGGCGAGGGCAACGGGGCGCGGGTGACAAGACCCGATTTGGTTGACTCGGTTGACTCGAAATGAGGTTTTGCGGGCGGCGTTGACACGCCACGACATTGAAACGACGCGATAATTTTTGAGACGCGGTTGGCACGCGCGCCGGGTTCGGGCCCGTGACGCGACACCCACGCTACACATACGCGCCACGCACGCGCCACCGGCGCTACAGGTACGCGCCACTGACGCGCCATCTAAGCGGCGGCTTGGCGTCGCCGAAGTCGCACGCGCGCGCCACGCGCCACGCGCGTTGGCCGGATGTTGCGAACTGGATCAATCCGAGGACCCCGATAACGGACGGCAAGGCCGACCCCTCGAGGCAAGCAGACAAAATCCTACATTGCAAGGTGGAGTAGTGTCGCTGTCAAAGGAGCCCGGATAGGCTTTTCAATATCGAGATGTGCTTTTCGGTGGCCAAAGGAGCCTCTGAAAAGAAAATATTGTCTTCAAAATTAGTATTGGCGCGGCGTTCTATCAAGAATCTTGCCGGTTGTAGGGGGGTAGATAACTTAGGATCTGCTACTAGAGCAATCGTATTAAGCGCATAAGCGGCAGAAATGCCGTCGACAGAGAGGCATTCGGAAATATAATCTGTAGCGCCCTGAAGGGCATCTGTAAGTTTAAACATGTTCTCGTCGCTAAATTCCACTGAACTAGAATAAAGACGAGACACTGTATCAGATTCTATAAATTTCATCGGAAAATTTGATTGAGCCCATACGAATAAATCCTCTATAATATCGTCTAATTGTTCAGTAGGTGCTTCAGCCTCAATAGAAATTGCGGCGGAATATAAATCCAACTTATTTATATTTGTGTTATCAAATCTTCCGATCTGAAATTTTACTGGCCCGTCTCCACTTATGTCTGAAGCTTTCGTGGGATATTCAAAAAAACGGTACCGCTCTCTAATTCCAGCGATGAAGTCGGGCAGGTAGTAATCAGTCCCTAATTCCGCATTTCCAAGGCGTATATTAGTACTTTTCAATATCTTAACAATTTGCATTTTGGTTCCCGATCCCGCCTTGGATAGACGCAATGCTAAAGAGCGGCGTGGCATCTTGGGTAGATCCAGCGCGAGGGAGCAGCATTTTGATATCCGGTTTTTTTGGAGGATCATTACATCCTTGAGAGGATTCCAACATTCGTAAATATGCGTCGTAATTTCGTGGTGGGCTAGTGAAAGGGGATGACGACGTAGCGTCAAGTTCCTCTCCAGAGGCGGCCAAAAGCAGATCGCTAACCGTATCTAGGGTCCAGTTTCCCGGAGCGGACAGGAGGCGGGTGACGATTTCGGGGCGCTTTCCCATCCTGCGCGCGAGTTTCGCGCGCGTCATCCCCTTGCCTTCCGCCATTCGAAAATTCGAGATAACGAGCGTATATAGTCGGTTGCGAAGGCGGGACTGAAAATACGCGCGCGTAGCGGCCGAAATTACCTCCCCAGATTCTATCTCAGATGTGATAGTATTTGGTCCGGAAGTAGTCATTTATATGATCTCCTGTTATGCCCGGCCACATTGGCATAAGCGAATTCCAGAGGCGTTTTGCCTCCGTTATCAGGGCTTTCCACTCATCCGAATCTGCATCTCCTAATGGCCCCCGCGCTATGTAATCACAGGCTTGGGAGCGGGCAGCGGGAACAAGTGCTACAAAAGCGTCCTGGGCGGCAAACTTTCCAACAACACGAATCCCGGGCCGAGGGGACTGACTGCGAAAATCCCAAATCCCGTCCGAGGCTGGGCTTAGCAGCCCCATACGGGCATTCCGCGCCTTGCGCGGTATTGTGCAAACGCCAATTTCTTCGCCCGACACAAACGCGTCGAAATCAGCCCGGAGGCTTCCGCACCTCCGCTCCGCGGCAACATGCGGCCAAGGCCCACACACCAGCTTATTCACCTCCTGCGTTGCGAATATCCTTCGCTCGATCGACTGCCCCGGCAGCCAAGGGCGCACCTGATAAAGGCGACCACAGGCAACCAAGCCATCTATCCAGCCTTCTATTGACATATAAGTCAACATCTCCTTACCGGCAAGGATGATTGCATGGAAGAGGGCTTCGGAACGAGCTAAATTAGAATGCCTTCCGCAGGCTGGAAAACCATGTTGCACGCGAGGGTGGGGCACCCACCGCTTGAGGGCGCTGGAGATATCGTCCAAATGGACGAGCTGGCACCAACTCCTGGGAGGCGGCCCAAAAAGCGCGGCTTAGATTGGGCTCAATTCGCCCATTCCCCCCTTCAAGGGAGAGGGGAGGTCAGCCGCTCCGCTTCACCGCCACCACCGCCGTATCCAGCGCCTGCAGGAAGCGCGAGCGATCCGCCGGCGCGAAGGGCTTTGGGCCGCCGAGCTGGTCGCCGCCCGCGCGCAGGTCGGCCATGATGGCTCGCGTGGCGATGGCGCTGCCGATCGAGCTGGTGGTGAAGGGCTTGCCGGTGGGGGAGAGGACGCGGGCGCCGGCTTTCAGCGCGCGGTCGGCGAGGAGGATGTCGGCGGTGATCACGATCGCGCCGGGGGCGGATTGCTCGGCGATCCAGTCGTCGGCGGCGTCGAAGGCGTCGCTCACCACCTGGCGGCCGAGCAAGGGATGCTGGGGCACGCGGAGGTGCTGGTTGCTGACCACGACCACGGGGACCTCGTGGCGGAAGGCGACCTTGTAGATCTCCTCCTTTACCGGGCAGGCATCGGCGTCGACTAGGATGCGGGGGATGGGCATCTGGGTTTCCCTTTGGAGCACGATGGCTTGCGGTTGAATCGTACACGCCTTCCGTTCGTTTCGAGCGCAAGTCGAGAAACGTGGTGGTTCGCCTGGCCCGGTTTCTCGACTTCGCTCGAAACGAACGGAGTGGGGGAGATCGTCGCGTTCTTTTGAACGCGTCACCCGGCGGCAGAGGCATCCATCCAATTACTGCTTTGATGCGATCCCAAATTGAGGACGCAACTCAAGACGCGTCATCCCCGCGAAAGCGGGGACCCATCTCCAGCACCGTCCACGAGCGCGCCGGGTGCATTTCGTCGCGCGATCAGGAGATGGGTCCCCGCTTTCGCGGGGATGACGAAGAGAGGTTCGGCGGGGAAAAGCGTTCAGCGCTGCGGCGGGGGCTTGCGGTGGGGTTTGGCCTTGTAGGGGGTCTGGGGGCGGCTGGGGTCCTGGCGGCGCAGGGTCGGGCGGCCTTCGCCCTGGTGCGGGGGACGGGGGCCGCTGTGGTGCGAGGGGCGGCCGCCACCGCCGCCGCCCTGGTGGGGGCCGCGGGCGCCGCCGCCATGTTGCGGCGGGCCGTCGCGCGAGGGCTCGATGCGGACGTCTTCGTCGCCTTCATGGGTGCGGGCGATGGCGGCGGCGAACTTGGCGGCGATGGCGCTGGGGACCTGGAAGAAGGTCTCGTTCGGGCCGATGCGGATCGCGCCGATCTCGTTCTTGGTGATGTGGCCGCGGCGGCAGATCAGGGGCAGGATCCAGCGCGGATCGGCGTTCTGGCGGCGGCCGATGTCCATGTGGAACCAGGCGATATCGTCGAAGCCGGGGCGGTGGCGCTCCTGCTGGGCTGCACGGCGCCCTTCAGGAGTCTGCTCGATCATCTCCTCGGGCTGCGGCATCGCGGCGCGGTGGGCGTGGACGAGCGCGGCGGCGATCTCCTGCGGCGTCTTCTCGGCGAGCAGGCGCTCGGCGAGGGCGGCATCCTCCTCGTCGGTCTCTACGGGGGCGAGGAGGGCCGCAAGGAGCCGCTCGCGATCATTGGCGCGGATCGCCTCGGGCGTCGGCGCGTCGATCCATTCGGCGTTGATGCGCGCGCCCTTGAGCATCATCTCGACGCGGCGGCGGCGCGGATAGGGGACCAGGAGGACGGCGGTGCCCTTCTTGCCGGCGCGGCCGGTGCGGCCCGAACGGTGCTGGAGCGCCTCGGCGTCGCGCGGCAGCTCGACATGGATGACGAGGCTGAGCGTGGGCAGATCGATGCCGCGCGCGGCGACGTCGGTGGCGACACAGACCCGGGCACGGCGATCGCGCAGGGCCTGGAGCGCGTGGTTGCGCTCGGACTGGCTGTGCTCGCCGGAGAGGGCGACGGCGGAGAAGCCGCGCTCGACGAGGGTGGCGTGCAAATGGCGGACATTGTCGCGGGTGGCGCAGAACAGCATCGCGGTCTCGGCTTCGTGGAAGCGGAGCAGGTTGATGACGGCGTGCTCGATGTCCGACGGCGAGATGGTGACGCACTGGTAGGCGATGTCGCCATGGCCGCGATCCTCGCCGACGGTCGAGATGCGCAGCGCGTCCTTCTGGTAGCGGCGGGCGAGCGCGACGATCGGCTTGGGCATCGTGGCGGAGAAGAGGAGGGTGCGGCGCTCGTTGGGTGTAGCGTCGAGGATGTGCTCGAGATCGTCGCGGAAGCCCATGTCGAGCATCTCGTCGGCTTCGTCGAGCACGGCGGCGCGGAGGGCAGAGAGGTCGAGCGCGCCGCGTTCGAGATGGTCGCGCAGGCGGCCGGGCGTGCCGACGACGATGTGCGCGCCGTGGTTGAGCTGTCGGCGCTCCTTCGAGGCATCCATCCCACCGACGCAGGTGGCGATGCGCGCGCCGGTGGGGCCGTAGAGCCAGATCAGCTCACGGCTGACCTGAAGGGCCAGTTCACGCGTGGGAGCGATGATCAAGGCGAGCGGCGCGCGGGCGGGGGCGACGCGGCCGTCCTCGCCGAGCAGGTCGTCGGCCATGGCGATGCCGAAGGCGACGGTCTTGCCCGAGCCGGTCTGGGCGGAGACGACGAGGTCGCGGCCCTTCGCTTCGGGCTCGAGGACGGCGGCCTGGACGGGCGTGGGCGCGGAGTAATCACGCGCGGCGAGCGCTTCGGCGAGAAGCGCGGGGAGGTTCTGGAATTCCATGGAACCGCGCACATGGGGGTGCGGAGGGGGAAGGGCAAGCGAATTCGCGGTTGGCGGTGGAAGTCCTGAGGCGGGCGGGGGATTAAGCGGCGGTTCAGTCGGCGGGGGAGAGGCTGGGTGGAAGGGCTCGAATGGGGAGACTGGTATGCGTGTGCTCGCACTCGGATCTTTGGTTCTCGCGCTCGTCGCGGCCACGCCGGCCTCGGCGCAATTGACACGTGCGATGCGCGACTATTCGGGCGCGCGGGCGCCGATCCGCGGCGACATCAGGCTGCCGGCGCCGGTCAATCCGACCCTTGGGCGCAGTGTCTCGGTGTCGCGCGAGGTCGGCGCTATCCGGGAGCAGATCGACGCCGGCCGGGAGGCGGGTCAGCTCGACCGGAGAGAGGCGCGGGCGCTGCGCCGCGAGGGGCGCCGGATCGAGGCGGCAAGTGCGCGTTATGGCCGCGACGGCTATTCGGACGCCGAGATCGCGATGCTGCGGACCCGCACCGAGGCGCTGCGCAGCGCGACGGTGGCGAAGCGGACGCAGGGGCTGCAGGGCAAATAAGCCCCGACCTCCGTTTCTTTCTCAGAGCGCCTGCGCGGCGGCCCAGCCGCTGGCCCAGGCCCATTGGAAATTATAGCCGCCCAGCCAGCCGGTGACGTCGACTGCCTCGCCGATCGCGTAGAAGCCGGGGACTTTGCGGGCTTCCATGGTTTGCGAGGAGAGGTCGGCGGTGCTGATCCCGCCGATCGTGACTTCGGCCTTGGCGAAGCCTTCGGTGCCATTGGGGAGGAAAGGCCAGGCGGCGAGGCGGCGTTCGGCTTCCTGCAGCTTGCGATCGGGGAGGTTGGCGAGCTCGCCGGGGAGGGCGAGTTGTTCGGCCAGCGTCTCGGCGAGGCGATCGGGGAGGGCTTCGGCGAGGGTCTTGCGCAGCGTCGTGCGGGGGCGGGCGCGCTTGATTTCGACCAGCCAGTTGGCGGGGCGGTGGGGCAAGAAGTCGATATGGATCGGCTCGCCGTGGCGCCAATAGCTCGAGATCTGGAGGATCGCGGGGCCCGAGAGGCCGCGATGGGTGAAGAGCGCGGCTTCGGGAAAGGCGGCCTTGCCCGCGCGGGCGATCACGTCGGTCGCGACGCCGGAGAGTTCGCGGAACAGGGCCTGGTCGGGGGGCAGCGTGAGGGGCACGAGCGCGGGGCGGGGCTCGACCACCTTGAGGCCGAAGCGGCGGGCGAGATCGTAAGCGAAGCCGGTGGCGCCCATCTTTGGGATCGACGGGCCGCCGGTGGCGATCACCAATGCGGGGGCTTCGTCGTCGCCGACGCGGTAGCGGCCGTCGGCGTGCGCGATCTCACCGACGGGGCGGCCGGTGCGGATCTCGACCTGGCCGCGCGCGCATTCGTCGAGCAGCATGTCGACGATCTGGCGCGCCGAGCCGTCGCAGAACAGCTGGCCGAGCGTCTTTTCGTGCCAGGCGATGCGGTGGCGCTCGACCAAAGCGAGGAAGTCCTGTGCGGTGTAGCGGCCCAGCGCCGACTTGGCGAAATGCGGGTTGGCCGAGAGATAGCGATCGGGCGCGGTGTGGATATTGGTGAAGTTGCAGCGGCCGCCGCCGGAGATCAGGATCTTCTTGCCGACTTCGCTCGCGTGATCGAGCAGCAGCACGCGGCGGCCGCGCTGGCCGGCGACTGCGGCGCACATCAGGCCGGCGGCGCCGGCGCCTAGGATGATGGCGTCGTAGGTGGGCATGAAGGCGCGTTAGACGGGAAGGAGCAGGTTCGTAAGCCTGCCAATCGCGAATATCGACCCCATCGTCATCCCCGCGAAAGCGGGGACCCATCTCCTGCCCGTGCAACGCGCATCACAGCCGTTATATTACGGGAGAGCAAACGAGATGGGTCCCCGCTTTCGCGGGGATGACGAAAGTGCGCCATCAATGCAGCTTGGCGATGCTCAGGCCGTCGAGCTTGGCGCGTTCCTTGACCGATTCCTCGCTGCGGGTCAGCGCCTTGGCGATCGCCCGCAGGGGCATGCCCTTCTTGGCGAGGGTGTGCAGCTTCTGGATCTCGTCGGTCCGCCAGGGCTGGCGGTGGCGTTCGAAACGCTCGGACATGCTCGTCTCCTGTTCAGTCCCGCAATGCCAGCCTGGCGGACGTGTGGCCAGTTCCAGGGGAAATTGCTCCATATCCGCTGGAGGCGAAGATTTCTGTGGAAAAGCTTGGAAAATGGGCCCCGGAGAAGGCCGCAGTAGCCGGATTTGGCCCCGATTTGGCGCTCGACGAGTCGGGTGCCGAGGAGTCGCATGGGGCCCGGACGCTCCACACACTGATCTGTTCGGCGGCCGATTCCGCCTCTGCGCTCGACTGAAACGCGAACGGGGCGGGCCTCTTCCGAGACCCGCCCCGCTGCTGTCTGTCAGGCGTGCCGGCGTCTGCCGGCGGCAGCCTTACTTGACGTGCTTCGAGATGTGCTTGTTCATCTCGAACATCGTGACCTTGTCCGCGCCGAAGATCGGCTTCAGGGTCGCGTCAGCCAGAATTTCCCGCTTGTTTTCAGGGTTCTGGAGGTTGTTCTTCTTGATGTAGGCCCACATCTTGCTGACGATCTCGCTGCGCGGCAGATCGGCGGTGCCGACGATCTTGGCCAGCTCCGGCGACGGCGTCACCGGCTTTGCGATGCCACCACGTGCTTTAGTCTCGGCCATTTTCTCTTCTCCTGTTCGCACCCGTTCCCGGGCTATTCCTTCGTCAGCGCCCCCGGCTCGTGCGAAGCCCTTTCCGTGGTGTCGCTCTCGACGATGCTGTGGTTCGTGCCCGGATGCACGAACCTGACCCCCTTTGATCGTGGTATCGCGCGTCTGTCTAGAGAGCAGTTTGGGGTGTGCGGCGCGTCCATGCGATTTCCCGGGCGTCCCGTCGCTCTCGCACAAATGCGATTTTTTAGGATTTATCTAGCAATTACAAATACAAAGATCTTGTCGACATACCAGGTTGCGCTTCGGCAACGCTTCGTCGCGTTCGGGAGCCGCCCTGGCGGAAAGCGTGGGCGTTGGAAGCGCGCCCCCGCGCATGCTAACGGTGCGGCGCTCCAAGGGGGGATGAAGATGCGCGTGCTGCTGGTTGGGGGATTGCTGGCTCTGGCGGGGTGCGGCGGTGGCGGGACCACCGGCACCAATTATTCGGATCCGCCGCCCATGGCCGAGATCGTCGCGACGCCCAGCCCCCGGCCGAGCGAGACGCCCGAAGAAGCTCCAGCTGCCACGGAAGAGCCCGCGCCGGACAATGCTGCGGAACCTGCAGCGGACAATGCGGTGGATGCCGAGGCGGTGGCGAACACTACTGCCTGATCGGGAAATCGGGGCTTTCGCGCCCCGTAGATCAACGATGGTGGACAAAATCGCCGTGCCCGCTAACAAGGGCATCGTGACGAACGCGCTGCGCCTTCTGCGACTTATCCGCCCTTAGGGGCCGAACCGCTGCGCGCGCACGCCTCTAAGGGCAAATGGCCGAGGGCCAAAGAACTTCCAGCTTGAACTGGCACGCGCTACGGCGCGTCCGCGATCCCTTGAGAGGCACCCATGTTGCGCGATCCTAGCGTAAAATACCGTCCCTTCCCGCAGGTTGACCTGCCCGACCGGCAATGGCCGTCGAAGACGATCACAAAGCCGCCGCGCTGGCTCTCCACCGACATGCGCGACGGCAACCAGGCACTGATCGATCCGATGGACGGCGAGAAGAAGCAGCGCTTCTTCGATCTGCTGGTGAAGGTGGGCGTCAAGGAGATCGAAGTCGGGTTCCCCAGCGCGGGTGCGACCGAGTTCGACTTCATCTCGGGACTGGTGCGCGAAGGGCGGATCCCCGACGACGTGATCGTCCAGGTGCTCACCCAATCGCGGCAGGATCTGATCGAGACCAGCTTCCAGAGCCTGAAGGGCGCGAAGAAGGCGATCGTCCACCTCTATAACGCCGTCTCGCCGGCATGGCGGCGCATCGTGTTCGGGATGAGCCGCGACGAGATCCGCGAGATCGCCGTGGCCGGTGCCAAGGTGCTGCGCGACGAGGCGGCGAAGCAGCCCGATACCGACTGGCATTTCGAATATTCGCCCGAGACCTTCTCGACCGCCGAACTCGATTTCTCGGTCGAGGTGTGTGAAGCGGTGATGGAGATATTGCGCCCGACGCCGGAGAAGCCGCTGATCCTCAATTTGCCGGCAACGGTCGAGGCGGCGACGCCGAACATCTATGCCGACCAGATCGAATGGTTCGGGCGCAACATCCGCAACCGCGACAGTATCGTGATCAGCCTTCACACGCATAACGATCGCGGCACCGGAGTCGCTGCGTCCGAGCTCGGGCTGCTGGCGGGGGCGGACCGCGTCGAGGGCTGCCTGTTCGGCAATGGCGAGCGGACCGGCAATGTCGACCTCGTGACACTGGCGCTCAACATGTACACGCAGGGCGTTGATCCGGGGCTGAATTTCTCGGACATCGACGAGGTCATCCAGACCGTCGAATATTGCAACCAACTGCCGGTGCATCCGCGCCATCCTTATGCCGGCGAACTGGTGTTCACGGCATTCTCGGGCAGCCATCAGGACGCGATCAAGAAGGGGTTCGCGGCGCAGGAAGCGCGCAACGACGAGTATTGGGACGTGCCCTATCTCCCGATCGATCCCAAGGACCTGGGGCGCGATTACGAGGCAGTGATCCGGGTCAATTCGCAATCGGGCAAGGGCGGCGTCGCCTGGGTGCTCGAGCAAGATCGCGGGCTCAAGCTGCCCAAGAGGATGCAGGCGGACTTCTCGCGCCACGTCCAGGCACTGGCGGACGAGACCAGCCGCGAGCTCAACGCGGCGGATATCCGGCAGAAGTTCGAGCAAGTCTATCTGCCAGGTTCCGGCGATCGCATCGCCCTGGTCGATTACGAGGAGACCGGTGCGGCGGGCCAGCGCGTGTTCGTCGGGCGGATCGCGATCGACGGCGTCGAGCAGTCGATTTCGGGGCGCGGCAACGGGCTGATCTCGGGTGTGATCGACGCGCTTGCGGGGACCACGGGGCCGTCGCTCGACGTGGTCGATTATAGCGAGCACGCGATCGGCCACGGCGCGGATGCGCAGGCGGCCGCCTATGTCGAATGCCGGACCGTGGACGGTCGGACCGTGTTCGGGGTGGGCATCGACGCCGATATCGCGACGGCTTCGGTGCGCGCGGTGCTGAGCGCGGCGAATAGGGCCTGACCAATTCCTCCCTCGCGCAGCGGGGGAGGAATTTGGGTCAGCGGGTCGGGTCGATCAAATATTTCTCGCCGGTGGCCTTCTTCGCATAGGCGGCAACCACCGCCGGATCGAGCGCTTCGGTCAGCGAGATCGTGGCGGTGTAATGGCTCGCGAAGGTCGTCGTCAGCTCGGCCGCGACGCGGGCGCGCAGGCGCATCGTGCCTTCCATGCCGAGCTTCATCAGGAAGGGCGTGAGCAGGAAGCCGCTGACGCCCCAGGCGAAGCCGTAGCCGCGGTCGAGCTCGGTGGGTCCGAGATCGAGCGCGCCGTAGATATAGACCTGCTTGAAGGTCGACGAGCCGTAGCGGCTATATTCGGTCGCGCTGCGGTTGGCCGCGGCCTCCATTGCGTGGAGGATCGTGTTGGCGAGCCTGCCGCCGCCGATCGCGTCGAAGGCCAGCGTGGCGCCGGTTTCGGCGATCGCGTCGGTGAGCTTTTCGCGGAAGTCCGCGGTACTGCTGTCGACGATATATTTCGCGCCGATGTCACGCAGGATCGCGGCCTGGGCCTCGCTGCGGACCACGTTCACGAGCGGCACGCCGTCGGCGAGGCAGATGCGGTTGAGCATCTGGCCGAGATTCGACGCGGCGGCGGTGTGGACCAGCGCCTTGTGCCCCTCGGCCCGCAGCGTTTCGACGAACGCGAGTGCGGTCAACGGATTGACGAACATCGAGGCGCCGTCGGCGGCGCTGGCGCCCCCGGGGAGCGGGATGCAGTCGCGTGCGGCGATCTTGCGGTACTGGGCGTACATCGCGCCGCCGATCATGCCGACCTTCTTGCCGAGCAGGCCCGCGACATTCTCGCCCGCCTGGACGACGGTGCCGGCGCCTTCGTTGCCGACCGGCATCGGCTTGTCGAGGCGGGCCTTCATCGCACCCAGCCGCGCCTGCGGGATCGCGGCGGTAAGCGTGGGGCGGTCCCTTGTGCCGCCGGGCTGGAGCGTCGCGAGATCGGCGGGGCCGAGCAGCAGGCCGAGGTCCGAGGGATTGATCGGCGCCGCCTCGACCCGGACGATGACTTCGTCGGGGCCGGGCGGGGTGAGCGTGACCGGTTCGAGGGTCAGCGTGAGATTGCCGTCGCTGGAAACGGTCGAGCGCAATTCGAGGCCGGTCAACGGGTCGGGCATGACACTCTCCTGTCGTTCAGTCGCGGCGGCGGGTGATCTCGCAGCCGATGCGGGCGTCGGGATAGACGTCGAGCTTCATCGAGCGGACGCGCACTTCGCGCACGCGGGCGTCGCGCAGCGCGAGCGCCGCCACTTCATCGCACAGAACCTCCTGCAGCGCGAAGTGGCGCGAGGTGGCGAGCGCGTGGATTTCCCGGCGGAGGAAATCATAATCGACGACCGCACCGATCCGGTCCTCGGGCGGCGCATCGTAGCGGCACGTCATCGCGACGTGCAGCGTCACGCGCTGCGGCGCCTGTTCGTGCGGATGGATGCCGAGGCCCATCTCGACCACGAGCTCGTCGAGCAGGATCGTATAGTCAGGCATCGGGACGCTCCCGCCCCTCGAACATCACGTCGCCGTCGCGTGGCAGGAAGCGCTGGCCGCAATCGACGAAGACGTTCTGGCCGGTGATGCTGGGACAAGTCAGCAGATGCTCGACCGTCGCGGCGATGTCGTCGAGCGCGACGGGGCGCTGGAGCAGGTTCTGGCGGGCGTGCTCGGAGAAT
Organism: Sphingomonas sp. Root241; assembly: GCF_001428865.1. GTDB lineage: Bacteria > Pseudomonadota > Alphaproteobacteria > Sphingomonadales > Sphingomonadaceae > Sphingomonas. The sequence continues at coordinate 2,142,812 of NZ_LMIV01000001.1, read as the reverse complement.
TGCTCGGGGGTCTGGTCGAGGCTGGGGAGGGTCAGGCCGGGCGAGACGGCGTTGACGCGGATGCGGGGGCCGAGCGCCTGCGCCATCATTTGCGTCGCGGCGGCGAGCGCGGCCTTGCTGCAGGTGTAGGTGAAGAAATCGGGGTTGAGATTGGCGACCTTCTGGTCGAGCAGATTGACGATTGCGCCTTCGTCGAGGTCCGCTTGCGCCGCCAGTGCGGAGGCGAGCGCCACCGGGGCGCCGAGGTTCACGCGCATATGCTGGTCGAGCAGCGCGAAATCGGTGATCGGGAGCGCGTCGAAGGCGAATAAAGACGCGTTGTTGACGAGGCCGGCGACCGGGCCGCCCAATCCCTCACGGGCTTCCGCGATCAGTGCGGGCGCAGTGGCGGCATCGGCGAGCTCGCCCGACACGACACACGCCTTGCCGCCCGCCGCCAGGATTGCGTCGCGCAGTGCCTCGGCGTCCGCGGGCGCGTGATGATGGTGGATCGCGACGGCGTGCCCGCGCAGCGCGAGCCGGCGCGCGATGCCCGCACCGATCCGCCGCGCGCCGCCGGTGACGAGAACCCGCATCAATAACCCATCAAGGCGAGCACCTCGCGGCGGCTGCGTTCGTCTTCGCGGAACACGCCCATCATCCGGCTGGTGACCATGCCGACGCCGGGCGTGCGCACGCCGCGGGCGGTCATGCAGGCATGCGTCGCCTCGATCACGACCGCGACGCCGACGGGCTTCAACTGCTCCCAGATGCAGTCGGCGACTTCGGCGGTCAGCCGCTCCTGCACCTGCAGGCGGCGCGCGAAGGCGTTGAGCACGCGCGCCAGCTTCGAGATGCCGACGACATGGTCCTTCGGCAGATAGGCGATCGACGCCTTGCCGATGATCGGCGCCATATGGTGCTCGCAATGCGACTGGAACGGGATGTCGTTCAACAGCACGATCTCGTCATAGCCGCCGACTTCCTCGAAGACGCGCGAGAGATGGTGCGCGGGATCCTCGCCATAGCCCTGGCAATATTCCTTCCATGCGCGGGCGACGCGCTGGGGCGTGTCGATCAGGCCCTCGCGCCCGGGATCGTCGCCGGCCCAGCGGATCAGCGTGCGGATCGCATCGGCGACGTCTTCGGGCACCGCGATCTTGGCGGGGGAGGCGACCAGATCGCCATCTTCCGCTGGATCGTGATTTTCCGCCATCGATTATGTCCTTCCTCGACTTGATCCAGTTTACGCTACGTAACGGCTGATTTAGCCGCGCCGAACCTGTTGCCCATCCGTACCGCTCTGCCAAAAATGGCCGGAAACCGCAGAGTTCCGCGCCGCATTCCCGTTGACGGCTTCAAAAATGCAGCGTTAGTTTCATGCGTAATAAAAGCAACGCCGACGCCGGATAGGTGCGGGGGTACTCAGGAGAGGGGGGAGAATCCCATGAAGAAGCTCGATTTGCTCGCGGCGACCGCGCTTGGACTGTTGCTGGCGACGCCTGCGTTCGCGCAGGACACGGCCACTACCGCTGCGCCGGACGAGACCCAGACGCAGGAATATCAGAGCGCGAACGACATCATCGTGACCGCCACCCGGCGCAACGAGACCGTGCAGGACGTGCCGATCGCGATCACCGCGATCGGGCCCGAATTGCTCCAGAATGCCGGGGTCGACAATGTCCGCGATCTCGAGCAGCTCGCGCCTTCGCTGCAGAGCTCGACCGGCCAGTCGTCGGCGACGGGCACGACCATCTATCTGCGCGGCATCACCACCGGCGGCGACAATCCCGGCTTCGAGCCCGCAGTGGGCGTGTTCGTCGACGGCGTGTTCCGCGCCCGCGCCGGCGTCGCGATCTCCGAGCTTCCCGAGCTGGAGCGGGTCGAAGTGCTGCGCGGGCCGCAGGGCACCTTGTTCGGCCGCAACACTTCGGCCGGCGCGCTCAGCATCTACACCGCGCAGCCGCAGTTCGAGACGCATGGCTATGTCGAGGGCATGGTCGGCAACTACAATGCTTATGGCGTCAAGGGCGCGATCACCGGGCCGGTCAGCCAGTCGCTCGCGCTGCGCCTCGACGCGGGCTATCGCAAGCGCGACGGCTATATCAAGGACGCCAATAGCGACCGCGCGATCAACGACGTCGATCGCTGGAACGTGCGTGGCCAGGCGTTGCTCGACAGCGGCGACATCACCTTCCGCCTGATCGGCGACTATTACCAGACCGACGAGCAATGCTGCGGCGCGGTCTCCGTGGTCCGCGGGCCGCTCGCGCCGGCGCTCCAGTCGATCGCCGCGGCGCAGGGGCTGGTCGGACTCTATACCGGCGATCCGAGCAACCGAGTTCAGGCGATGTCGCCGAACCGCGACTATGCCGAGAAGATCAAGGATTGGGGTTTCTCGGGCGAGCTCAACTGGGACCTTGGCGGCACCAAGCTGACTTCGATCACCGCCTATCGCAACTGGCGCGTGGTCCGGAACCAGGACATCGATTTCTCAGGCGTGGATCGCGCTTATCGCAACGGCTATCGTAACGAGCTCAACGATTTCACCCAGGAGCTGCGCCTCCAGGGCTCGGCGTTCGGCGACAAGCTCGACTGGCTGATCGGCGGCTTCTACCTCAACGAGACCAACAAGCTGCGCGACGTGGTGCAGATCGGCAATGACGGCAATCGCTATGTCGACACGGTGTTCGCCGGCCAGCTTCGTGCCGGATTCGGCACCCCGCTGCAATTCTATGGCTCGCTTGGGCCCACGGTGCCGACGTTCGGCGCGGCTCTGCTCAACCCCGCGGTGCCCAACACCTTGCCGGCGCTGACCGCCGCCTATGGGGCGCTTGCTCCGCTGGTGGGCTGTTTCCGCGCGCAGGCGGGTACCGCGCCGGCGGCCGCCTGCGTGATCCCGAATTATCCGCGCACGCCGATCCCGGGCCTTGCCGCGCTTGCGGCGAGCCCGCTTCCGGGCGCGGTGGCGGGGCAGGGCAACAGCCCCGACGATTTCCGCGTCAAGACCAACGCCTTCGCGTTGTTCACGCACAACATCATCAACGTGACCGACAAGCTATCGGTGACGCTGGGCGCGCGCTGGAACCACGAAACCAAGGACATGACTGCCTCGATCAACAACAATCTGGGCAGCTGCACCTTCTTCAACCGGGTGCGTGCGGGCGATCCGGCGGCGACTGCCTATGCCAACGTGCTGCGTCAGGTCCCGGGGCTGTTCAACAACCTGTTCCTGCTCAGCTGCAACCCGGCGGTGAACACCGAATTCAACGGCAATTACGAGGACGAGTTCACCGATAACGAGATCACCGGCACCGCCAAGCTGGCCTACAAGTTCTCGGAGCGGCTGCTGGCCTATGCGAGCTTCGATCACGGCTACAAATCGGGCGGCTATAATCTCGACCAGGCGACCTTCGATTCGGTGCTGCTCGGCGGCAACGGCGCGCAAGGATCGGACCTGCGCTTCGGCGCCGAGACCAACGACGCCTATGAAATCGGCTTCAAGGCGAGCCCGAGCCGCGAATTCTCGCTGAACGTCGCGGCATTCTACATGAACTTCTACAATCTCCAGTCGCTGGTGTTTTCGGGCAACAACTTCGTCGTCCAGAACGTGCCGAAGAGCATCAGCAAGGGGCTCGAGATCGAATCGACGATCCGCCCGACGCGCGATCTGACCTTCCAGCTCGGCTATAGCTGGATCAGTGCGAAATATGACGACAGCAACAACTTCACCGGAACGCCGCTTGCGGGGCAGGAGGGCCGGCAGTTCAACAACCAGCCCGAGCATACCGTCACCGTGGCGACGACCTGGACTCCGCCGCTCACCAGCCGGGTCAACGGGCTCTTCCATGTCGACATGCGCTACAATAGCGAGGTGACGATCCCTTCGGGCAACCCCAACCCGGTGACTGGCCGGACGCCGATCAACAACGAAGGCTATCCGCTGATCAGCGCCTCGATCGGGGTGGAATCGGCAAACAAAAAGTGGCGGGCCGAGTTCTTCGTCGAGAATCTGACCAACCAGTTCTATTACATCACCGGCTTCGCGGTGCCCGAGCAGACCGGCAATTATGCCGGCTATCCCGGCACGCCGCGCTTCTTCGGCGGGCGCGTGCGCCTGGGCTTCTGAGGCTCGATCATCGAAGGAAAACGGCCGGGAAGCGATCCCCGGCCGTTTTCTTTTGCGTCAGCGTTCGAACAGGTGATCGAGCGCGCTGGCCGGCAGGCACCAGAAGATCGCGACCAGAGCCGCGCAGGCGAGGCCGAGTGCGGGCGAGACGAAGGTGAGCGCGATGCCCGAGGCATAGACCACGCTCGCCGCCGCGCCCTTGCGGAGCGCGAGCCGGTGATAGGCTTTCGATTCTTCCGACTGGCTGCCGGTGCGCCGGATCGTCCGCTGCAACCACATATAGGTGAAGGACGGCAGCAGCATGATGCCCATGTAGACGAGCGTCGCGTCGCGGCTGAAGATCTGCTCGCCCAGATAGGCAGTGCCGAACGGGATCAGCGAGAGCGTGAAGATCAATGCGATGTTCGACCAGAGCAGGCCGTTGGTCACCCGCGTTGCGTGGTGGAACAGCCGGTGGTGGTTGACCCAGTAGATCGAGACATAAGCGAAGCTGAGCGCATAGGCGACGAATACCGGCCAGAGATGGATGAGGTGGCCCCAGCCGGCTTCCTCGGGTGCGTGCATCTCGAGCACCATGATCGTCACGACGATCGCGATGACCGCGTCGGAATAGGCCTCGACGCGGGTTACGCCGGCGCGGCCTTCGGTTTCTTCGGGCATTTGGTTCCCCCATTGCGATTGCGGCGAGAGCCTAATCGAAACGGGAGGCGAAATCTGCTTCTCCCTCTCTCCGCTTGCGGGGAGAGGGCAGGGGAGAGGGGCCTATCGAGAGCGCACCGCACTTGCCCCTCTCCCCAACCCTCTCCCCTGAAGGGGAGAGGGAGAAGAGTTGGCTCAGTTCTTGTCCTTGTCGACCAGCTTGTTGGCGCTGATCCATGGCATCATTGCACGCAGCTCGGCGCCGACCTGCTCGATCGGATGCGCCGCGGCGGCCTTGCGGCTGGCCTTGAGCTCGGGCTGGCCGGCGCGGTTGTCGAGAACGAAATCCTTGACGAAGCGGCCCGACTGGATGTCGGCGAGGACGCGCTTCATCTCGGCCTTGGTCTCGTCGGTGATGATCCGCGGCCCGGTCTTGATGTCACCATATTCGGCGGTGTTCGAGATCGAATAGCGCATGTTGGCGATGCCGCCCTCATAGAGCAGGTCGACGATCAGCTTGGTCTCGTGGAGGCACTCGAAATAGGCCATCTCCGGCGCGTAGCCGGCCTCGGTCAGCGTCTCGAAACCCGCCTGGATCAGATGGGTGATGCCGCCGCAGAGCACGGCCTGCTCGCCGAACAGATCGGTCTCGCATTCCTCGCGGAAATTGGTCTCGATGATCCCCGAGCGGCCGCCGCCGACGCCCGAGGCATAAGCCAGCGCGACGTCGTGCGCGTTGCCGCTCGCGTCCTGGTGGATCGCGATCAGGCAGGGAACGCCGCCGCCGCGCTTATATTCGCTGCGCACGGTGTGGCCGGGGCCCTTGGGGGCGATCATGATCACGTCGATGTCCGCGGGCGGCTCGATCAGGCCGAAATGCACGTTAAGGCCGTGCGCGAAGGCGAGCGCTGCGCCGGGCTTCATATTGCCCTTGATATCCGCATCCCAGATGCCGGCCTGATGCTCGTCGGGAGCGAGGATCATCAGGATGTCGGCCCAGCCGGCGGCGTCCTTGTTGCTCATCACCTTGAAGCCGGCATCCTCGGCCTTTACCGCCGAGGGCGAGCCGGGGCGGAGCGCGATCGCGACTTCCTTGACGCCGGAATCGCGGAGATTCTGGGCATGGGCATGGCCCTGCGAACCATAACCGAGGATGGCGATCTTCTTGCCGGTGATCAGGTTCAGATCGGCGTCGCGATCGTAATAGACACGCATTCTAGCTCTTCCTTTCAAAACAAACCGTCATCCCGGCGAAGGCCGGGATCTCATGAGGAAGCGCCGATACGCCTGCCGCATGAGACCCCGGCTTTCGCCGGGGTGACGAATGAGGGTCAGGCCGCTTCGCGACCTCGTGAAATTGCCACCACGCCGGTGCGCGCGACTTCGACCAGGCCGACTTCGCGCATCAGCTCGACGAACTTGTCGATCTTCTCCGAGCCGCCGGTGACTTCGAACACGAAGCTCGAAATCGTCGCGTCGACGACGCGGGCGCGGTAGACCTCGGCGAGGCGCAGCGCCTCGATCCGGTGATCGCCGGTGCCGGCAACCTTCACCAGCGCGAGCTCGCGCTCGACATGCGGGCCGAAGGCCGTGAGATCGGTCACCTTGTGGACCGGCACGAGGCGCTCTAGCTGCGCGATGATCTGCTCCATCACCGCGGCCGAGGCCGATGTCACGATGGTGATGCGGCTAATTCGATTGTCCTCGGTGATCTCCGAGACGGTGAGGCTTTCGATATTGTAGCCGCGCGCGGTGAACAGGCCGGCGATCCGGGCGAGGATGCCCGGCTCGTTGTCGACGATCACGGCAAGCGTGTGCCGCTCTTTTTGCTCTTCCTTGATGTGCATGGGATCAGACCAGTGCCTTGGCTTCGTCGTCCATTTCGCCGGAGACTTCGGCGGCCTGGAGCAGCATTTCGGTGTGGGCGGCGCCCGACGGGATCATCGGGAAGCAGTTGGCGAGCTTGGCCACCTTGCAGTCGACCAATACCGGCCCGTCATAGGCCAGCATCTCGGTAATACCGGGTTCCAGCTCCTGCCGGCCCTCGATGCGGATGCCCTTCCAGCCATAGGCTTCGGCGAGCTTGACGAAATCGGGGAGCGCATCGCTGTAGCTCTCCGAATAGCGCGACTGATAGGTCAGCTCCTGCCACTGGCGGACCATGCCCATATATTCGTTGTTCAGGATGAAGATCTTGACCGGCAGGCGATATTGGGTCGCGGTCGCCAGCTCCTGGATGTTCATCTGGATCGAGGCCTCGCCGGCGATGTCGATCACCAGCGCATCCGGATGGCCGAGCTGCGCGCCGATCGCGGCAGGCAGGCCATAGCCCATCGTGCCGAGGCCGCCCGACGTCAGCCACTTATTCGGCGATTCGAAGCCGAAATGCTGCGCGGCCCACATCTGGTGCTGACCCACCTCGGTGGTGATGATCGGTGCGCGGTGCTTGGTCGCCTCATAGAGCGCACGGATCGCGCGCTGCGGCATGATCGCGTCGCCCTTTTCCTCGAAATCGAGGCAGCGGGTCTGGCGCCAGCCGTTGATCCGGTTCCACCATTCGGTGAGGTCGGGCTTCGGGTGCTGACGCGCCTTCCAGCAATCGATCATCTCGCGGAGCGCAATGCCGACATCGCCGATGATCGGCAGGTCGACGCGGACATTCTTGTTCACCGATGACCGGTCGATATCGATGTGCACTTTCCGGCTGTTCGGCGCGAAGGCGTCGAGCCGGCCGGTGACGCGATCGTCGAACCGCGATCCGAAGGCGATGATCAGATCGGCCTTGTTCATCGCCCAATTGGCTTCGTAGGTGCCGTGCATGCCGAGCATGCCGAGCCACTGGTCCGACGAGGCGGGCAGCGCGCCGAGGCCCATCAGCGTCGAAGTGACCGGTGCGCCGGTCATCGCCGCGAGCTCGCGGAGCAGCTTCGAAGCCTCGGGACCCGAATTGATGATCCCGCCGCCGGTGTAGAAGATCGGACGCTCGGCGGCGGCGAGCATGTCGACCGCTTCCTGGATCTTCGCCGCATCGGGCTGGGTCTGCGGGCGATAGGTCTTGTGCTGGATCGGGCCCGGCGCCTCGTAACGCGCGGTGGCGACCTGAACGTCCTTGGGGATATCGACGACGACCGGGCCCGGGCGCCCCGAGGTGGCGATGTGGAACGCCTCGTGGATGATGCTGCCGAGCGTCTCGGGGCCCTTCACGAGGTAATTGTGCTTGGTGCAGTGCCGCGTGATGCCGACGGTGTCGGCTTCCTGGAACGCATCGGTGCCGATCAGGGCGGTGGGGACCTGCCCGGTGATCACGACCAGCGGGATCGAATCCATCAACGCGTCGGTGATTCCGGTGACGGCGTTGGTCGCGCCCGGGCCCGAAGTGACGAGCACGACGCCGGGCTTGCCGGTCGAGCGGGCATAGCCCTCGGCGGCATGGGTGGCGGCCTGCTCGTGGCGGACGAGGATGTGCTTGATGCGGTCCTGCTTGAAGAGCGCGTCGTAAATGGGAAGCACCGCGCCACCGGGATAGCCGAAGATGACCTCCACACCGAGGTCGCTCAACGCCTCGATCAGGATGTCTGCTCCGCTCTTCTCGGTCACGTCTGCCTCCTTTTGCTGCGTTGCCGCACAACGCCGGATTGGCGCTGCTAACGGCAAGAAAATGGCACGTCAAGCCTTATATGTGAAATTTAGTTTCAATTATAGCCAGTAATACCTTTGTTTCTGTCGCGTCGCTACGTTCCCATTCGGGCGGCGGCTGGCGACGGAACCACGTATACTGGCGTTTGGCATATTGTCGCGTGGCAAGTGCGCCGGCGGCGGCGGCTTCGACGACATCGGTTTCGCCGGAGAACAAGGCGCGCAGTTCCGGCACGCCGATCGCGCGCAGGACGGGGGCATCGGCAGGCACGTCGGTGCGGGCGAGCAGGGCTGTCGCCTCGGCGCGTCCCTGGTCGACCATGTCGGCGAAGCGGCGGTCGATGCGTTCGCCGAGCCAGTCGCGGTCGGGGAGGAGGATGAGCGGGGCGAGATGGATCTCACCCGCGATCCCGCCCAGACGCTGCTCCTGCCAATGCGCGAGCGGCTTGCCGGTGGCGCGGACGACTTCGAGCGCGCGGGCGACACGGGTGGTGTCGGTGGGGTTGAGCTTCGCGACGGCTTCCGGGTCGGCGGCGGCGAGCTGGGCATGCGCCTCTGCCACCGGCAGTGCGCGCACTTGTTTGCGCACTTCGGGATCGATCTCCGGTACCGGCGCGATGCCCTCTAGCAGGGTGCGCAGATACATGCCGGTGCCGCCGACGAGGATGGGCAGGCGGCCCTCGCGATGCGCCTCGGCAATCGCGGCGCGTGCCTCGGCCGCCCAGCGTGCCGCCGAATAGGCGTCGGCGCCGTCGACATGGCCGAACAGGCGGTGGGGGACGCGCGATTCCTCCTCGACGCTCGGCCGCGCGGTGAGGATGCGGAGATCGGCATAGACCTGCATCGAATCGGCGTTGATCACGGTGCCCCGGTGCTTTTCGGCGAGCGCTAGTGCGAGCGCGGACTTGCCGCTCGCGGTCGGCCCTGCGATGAGCGCCACCGTTGGCAGGTCAGGGGATCCCATGTTCATCGCGACGCTCATAGCAGACGGCCTCAGCGCGGGGCAGCTTTCCGAAGCGGCCGATCGGCTGGCGGGTGTCGATTGCGCGCCGGGGGCGTGGCACTGGCTCGACCAGGGCAAAGCGGCGGACCTGCTGTTCGTGTCGCATCCGGGCGCGGCGCGGGCGGTACTGGAAGGCGCATTGCCGGCGACCGACGTGATCGTCCAGCCGCAGCAGGGCAGGGCCAAGAAGCTGCTCGTCGCCGACATGGATTCGACGATGATCACGGTCGAATGCATCGACGAGCTCGCCGACTATGCCGGGATCAAGAGCCGGATCGCCGAAGTGACCGAGCGGGCGATGAAAGGCGAACTCGACTTCGCCGAGGCGCTCGACGCGCGGGTGGCGTTGCTGGAGGGGCTGGAGGAAAGCGCGATCGACCGCTGCCTTGCCGAGCGGGTAAAGCTGATGCCGGGCGCGAAAGCGCTGGTGCAGACGATGCGTGCGCGTGGTGCGACGACGATCCTCGTCTCGGGCGGGTTCACCCGCTTCGCCGAGCCGGTGGGTGCCGAGATCGGCTTCGACCGGGTGATCGCCAACCGGCTCGAGATCGGCGATGCCCGGCTGACGGGCAAGGTGACGAAGCCGATCGTCGACAGCGGCACAAAGGAGAGCACGTTGCTGGGCGCGCTGGCCGAACTGGGGCTGCCGGCCGAAGCGTCGATGGCGGTGGGCGACGGCGCGAACGACCTCGCGATGATCCGTAAGGCCGGGTTGGGCGTGGCCTATCACGCCAAGCCGATCGTCGCCGCCGCGGCGGGCGCGCGGATCGATCATAACGACCTGACCGCTCTGCTCTATGCGCAGGGGATTCCGCGAGGGGAGTGGGTTGGCGGCGAGACCGCCTGAAATCGCAGTCTCGCCGGCCATGTCGGTATGATCAGAGCCTGCCCTCCGCGAGCAGTTCGCGGGTGCGCTTCAGCGTCGACAACAGGGCGGCTTTATAGCCGTTGTCGCCATCGAATTGGGCTTGCTCCGCCTGCTCCTCCGGGCCGCTCGGCGCCTTGCCGCGCAGACCGAGATAGCAATAGAAGCGCAGTTGGAGCGCGCCGGCCTCGTCTTCGTAGAGCTCGTTGACGATCGCCCCTTCGCGCGGGCCGGTAGCCTGGAAGAAGGTGACCTTGCTCTCGTGTTCCAGCGCGACGATCTCGCGCAGCTCGGCACCGCCGATCGTGGCTTCGCGGACGAAATGCGTCGCGCTTTCCTCGACGACATCGCAACGGGTGCAGAGGCCGGGCGGAAGGAACAGGCGCGCATCGCGGGCCTTCAGCTCGAGCCCGGCCCAGGCCTGCGCGCGGGTCAGCCGGGTTTCGCCCTCGGGGTTCACCGGGACGGTGGCGGTCGAATAGATCATGACGGATCTCCTTGTGCGTTGGTTCAAGCCGCGATTTCGGCGGCGAATTCGCGATAGGTGCGCAAGGGGCGGCCCAGCAGCGCGGTGAGGCGCTCGACATCGCCGGCGGCGGGGATCATGCCCTCGGTCTGGAAGCGCTCCGTCATCAGGCGCATGTCGTAGGCCGTCCAGCTCGGCATGAACTGCCGCAGATTCTGCTCGAAACCGGCGGTGTCGTCGCCCGGATAAGCGATCGGGCGGCCGAGAACCTCAGTCCAGATCGCGGCGATGTCCGCACCCGTCAGCGTGTCAGGCCCAACGATCGTGATCCGATCGAGCGGAAGCGGCGTGCTCGCCTGTTCGCGGCGAAGGAGTTCGATCGCCGCGATCTCGCCCAGATCGCGCGCGTCGATCATCGCCAACCCCTTGCCGCCGATCGGCATCGGATACACGCCGAAACCGGTCACCACGTCCTTGATGGTGAGGTCGTTCTGGATGAAATATGCGGGGCGCAGGATCGTGGCGTTGAAGCCCATCTGCTCGATCATCCGCTCGACGCCGAACTTGCCCGCGAAATGCGGCACGTTGAGGTACAGATCGCTGTGGATCACCGACAGATAGACGATCCGCTCGATGCCGGCCTCGCGGGCGAGGTTGAGCGCAATCAGCGCCTGGGTGAATTCGTCGGCCGCCACTGCGTTGAGCAGGAACAGCGTCGAGACACCCGAGAATGCGCCGCGCAGCGAAACGATGTCGAGCAGGTCGCCCTGAACCACACTGACGCCCGCCGGCAGGTTCGCCTTGGCGGGATCGCGGACGAGCGCGCGCACATCGGCGCCGCGATGGATGAGCTGATCGACGACATGGCGTCCGATTTGGCCGGTAGCGCCGGTAACGAGGATGGTCATGGGGGTCACTCCTGGTTGATGCCAAATGGCATTCCCGGAAATTAGTGATCCACATGCGCGCCAATAGACGCTATATTTGGACGTACAGTCTCACTGATGGAACGCATGGACCTACTCGCCCTCGCCGACTTCAATCTCGTCGCCCGGCACGGCGGATTTGGACGTGCCGCGCGCGCCGCCGGGCGCCCCAAGGCCACTTTGTCCCGCCGGGTCGCGGAGCTGGAGGCCAGCCTCGACGTGCGGCTGTTCGAGCGCGGCGCGCGCATGCTCAAGCTGACCGAGGAGGGGCGCGCGCTCCATCAGCGGACGGGCGCGCTGCTCACCGAACTCAACGAGACGGCGGCTGCCATCGCTTCACGCGGACACACACCCCGCGGGCGATTGCGGATCAGCGCGCCCCTGCTGTTCTCGCAGATCGCGATGGGAAAGCTCGCCGCCGGCTTCGCTGCCCGATTCCCCGAAGTCCGGCTCGAGGTGACCACCGAGGATCGGCCGGTGGATATGATCGAGGAGGGCTATGACCTCGTGATCCGTGTCAATCCAGCCCCGGACGAGAGCCTGGTTGGGCGCGCCTTTCTGCGCGATCGGCTGGTGGTGGTGGCGAGCCCTTCCGTCGCCCGGCCGGCGGACGGCATTGCGGCGCCTGCGGTCGTTCGCGGATCGTTCGATCAGGAGGGGGATTGGAAAGTGAAGACCCCCGATGGCGCGATGTGCATCGCAGTCGAGCCGGTTCTCAGCGTGTCATCGATGGTCATGAACCGCGACGCGGTCCGCGCGGGGGCCGGCGCTGGACGCCTTCCCGTATCGCTCGTCAGTCGCGATCTGGCTGCGGGGACCCTGGTGCATTGGGGCGACATAGACGGGCCGGAAATCGCCTTGTGGGCGCTCTATCCGTCGCGCCGCTTGCTGAGCGCCCGCGTGTCGGCGTTCCTCGACTATCTCAAATCGGCTTTTCCGACCGGAGCGCCCGATGAACTGGCCGCCTTTCTGGCGGGGTGAGTGGCAGGCTTCGGAATTTATCGAGCCCGGCGCGCTCGTGGAAATTGTTGGAGATGGGTCCCCGGATTTCGCGGGGATGACGAAGAGGAGCGGCAACCCTTAATGGGCTCACTTTAGCCCATCATGGTTCGAACTGATGCCTCAACGCCGGATTCCCGTGTCGAATGTGAAGGTCAGCGCCACGCCACCCGAAAACTGGTTCCGCGAGCCGATCGTGCGGACGATCGGGGAATCGGCGGCATCGGCGATCAGGCGCTCATATTTGGCATAGCCGTACAGGCCCCAGTGCCGATCGAGCTGGTAGAGCGTCGTGGCGGCGGCGCCGATCGAATGCACGCCGCCGTCGGGTGCGTAGACGGGCAGGCCGGTCCGCGCGCTCACCGTGGGGCTCACGCCGAAATAGGCCTCCTGATATTTGCGGTCGGCGAGAGAGAAGCGCGGCCCGACCGAGAACAGCCATTTGTCGCCGTCGCGTGCGACGTAATCGAGCATCACGTCGCTCACCAGGCCCTTATGGCCGGTCACGCCTTTGCGCAGCTCGCCGCGCGCGCGGATCGAAGAGCCCAGCCAGACATCGACGAAGCCGCCCGCCTCGATGCTCGTCCCAACTTCGTCGATCGGCAGATCGGTCTCGTTGCGCCGCCGACTCCCCTCGAGCTGGACCACGGGGCCGAACGCGAACCCCGTGCTCTTGATCAGCGAGAAAGACACGCCCTGGTCCGCCGCCTCATATTCGAAGGGCTTGTCGCCGCGCGTGATCGAGACGTCGTAGAATGGAAGCAGGAACATCTCGTCCGAGCCGGGAAAGCGCGGCCGCAGCTGCGGGCCCAGCGAGAGGCGGACCCTGATCGGCTTCTTGTCCTGATTGGCCTCCTGCACGGGTGCCGGCTCCCCAGGGGCTTCATTGTCCTGGGCGACGGCACTCGTGGCGAAGAGAAGCGAGGGAGCGGCAGCGATGGCCAGCAAAGCTTTGATCATGGGCGCGAAACGCGCCTCATGCGACTTTGTTGCGGGCGCGAAGCAATTCCCTCCACTCAGCGCGCCACAGGAACGCAGGGCTTGACGCTGCCGCAGGCACCGGCGGCCGCCGCGCGCGAGGCGAAGGGGCCGACGAGAAGTTTGGTCAATGCGCCCGCCTTGACGAAGTAAGGCTGGCGGCCGGGGAAGCGTCCGCTCACCTGGTCCCATAGCTTTCGCGCATTGCCCGGGTCGCCGAACGCGCCGAGCTGGACGCGCCAGCCGCCATCCTGCGCAGGGGCCGGCGTGGCGCGTACCGGAGCGGGGGTGGCGCGTGCCGGAGCAGGCGCGGGCGGTGTGGTGCGCGGCGCCGGGCGCGTGACCGCGGGCGGGGCGGGACGATTATTCTCCGCGACCTCGACCGGCGGCAGCGGACGGCCGCCCTTGTTGAATTCGTCTTCGTACTTGCGCGCGAGGGCGAGGCCCTGTTGGCGATCGCCCAGCGGCATATATTGGTCCATCTGCGCGCGTGCCTTGACCGCGGCGTCGAGGCCGGTCGAGGAGGCGCGGACCATCAGCGCGTAGGCGCGCACCCAGTCTTTCGCGACGCCGTCGCCATTGAACAGCATGATGCCGAGGATGTACTGCGCGCGCGCATCGCCGCGGCCTACCGCGCGCTGGAGCCAGGGGACGGCATCGGCGCGCTTGCCGTTCTCGAACAGAGCGAGGCCGTAATAGCCTTCGGCCTGCTCATGGCCCTGCAGCGCGGCCTTGCGATACCAGGCCTCGGCCGCCTTGAGATCGACAGCGACGCCGCGGCCGAGCTTATAGGCCTGGCCCATGTTGAACTGCGCGTCGGCATTGCCCTGATCGGCGGCGGGGCGCCATTTCTCGACCGCGGTGCGATAGTCGCCGCGCTCATAGGCGTCGACGCCGGCCCTGACCGGGTCTTCCTGCGCGCAGGCCGGGGCCACCAGCAGCAGGGCACCCGCGACGGCGGCCATCCACAGAGACTTCATTCCGAGCACGCTCCAATACCCCGCGAAAAGAGATGAATGCCACTTAACTCCGGGCAGGCAAAGATATCCTTACCGGCCGGGAAACCAAAACCCGTGCCAAGGCGAAACGCGTTAACCGCTTCTTATCGACCCGCATGGCATCAGGTCCTCCGCAATACCGAGTTTTCGAGGGGGTTCATGCGCGTTCTAGCGATGGCATCGCAGAAGGGTGGGTCGGGAAAGACCACGCTGTCCGGTCACCTTGCGGTGCAGGCACAGCTGGCTGGCCACGGGCCTGTCGTTCTCATCGATATCGACCCGCAGGGTTCGCTCTCCGACTGGTGGAACGAGCGCGACACCGAATATCCGGCGTTCGCCCAGACCACGGTCGCGCGGCTCGCGGCGGATCTCGAGGTCCTGCGCCAGCAGGGTTTCCGCATGGCAGTGATCGACACGCCTCCCGCCATCACCATGGCGATCCAGAGCGTGATCCAGGTCGCCGAGCTGATCGTCATCCCGACGCGTCCGTCCCCACACGATCTGCGCGCAGTCGGCGCCACGGTCGATCTGTGCGAGCGCGCCGGCAAGCCGCTGATCTTCGTGGTCAACGCCGCGACGCCCAAGGCACGGATCACTTCGGAAGCCGCGGTCGCATTGTCGCAGCACGGCACCGTCGCCCCGATCACGCTCCATCACCGCACCGATTTCGCGGCGTCGATGATCGACGGCCGCACCGTCATGGAAACCGATCCGCGCGGCAAGTCCGCCGGTGAGGTCGCCGGGCTCTGGGCCTATATCTTCGACCGGCTCGAGAAGAATTTCCGCCGCACCGTGTTCGCGGCGCCGGCGCAGCCGAGCCAGTTCGGCCAGGCGCCTCGCGCAGGTGGCTTCGGCCGCCGCGTGGTCGGCTGAGGGAGGCGGCGATGATCGGCACCTCCAAACCACTCGCTTCACTCTCCTCCAGCCTCCTCGCCCGCAAGGGTCAGGCGCGTCCGGCAATGCGTCCGCAGGGCTTCCTGCAGATGAACACCGGCCCGCAGGAAGATCTCGGCTGGAACGACATGGGCCACGACTTCCAGCAGGCGCCTGTGCAGATGCCCTATGTCGCCCCGGTCGACGAGGAGATCGAGGCGCCCAAGCCTGCCGTGCTCCGCCAGCTCGAGGCGCTCGACGAGCAGCTTGCCGCGCCGGCATATGCGCCCGAGCCGGAACCCGAATTCGCCCCCGCGGAACATGCTCCCGAGGCCGAAGTCGATTACGCGCCGCTGATGGTGCCCGCGCGCAAGATGAAGCGCGAGCCGGTGCTCAAGCATACGCCGGAAGTTCCGGAAGCCACGCTCGCCCGGGTGGTGCGCGAAGTCGCTTCGAAAAAGGCCAAGGCGGCGTTCACGCTGCGCCTCGATCAGGAGCGTCACCTCAAGCTTCGCCTCGCTTCGGCGATCACCTGCCGCTCGGCGCAGCAACTGGTGACGCAGGCGCTCGACCAGTTTCTCGAAACGCTCGAGGGCATCGACGCTCTCGCCGGCCAGATCGAACCCGCCGCGAACCGTGGGTGAAGGACATGACCATGAACAGCCGTAAGATGATCAAGTTCGGCCTCTCGGCGCTCGTACTGGGCGGCGTGGCGGTGACCGGCGTCGCGACGCAGGGCTTCACCAGCTCGGCCTTCGCGACTTCGGGCGCCAACGCCAAGAAGGCGGAAGCGGAAGCCAAGGCGGCGGAGAAGGCGATTGCGAAGCGCAAGGGCGGTGACGCCGTGCAGCACGCCGAAGCCGCGGTCGCCAACGATCCGACCAACGCCGATTATCGCGCTTTGCTGGGCCAGGCCTATCTGCTCGCGGGCCGCTTCACTTCGGCTTCGCAAGCGCTCACCGACGCATTGACGCTCGACCCGGCGGACGGCCGCGTCACGCTCAACCTCGTCCTCGCCAAGATCGCGCAGGGCGACTGGCAGGGTGCGCGTATCACGCTGCAGGCCAGCGGCGACAAGATTCCCGCCAGCGACCGCGGGCTCGCTTTCGCGCTCGCCGGCGATCCGGTGACTGCGATCGACATCCTCGGCCCGGCGGCGCGCGAAGCGACCGCCACTGCCAAGACCCGCCAGAACCTCGCGCTCAGCCTCGCGCTCGCCGGCCGCTGGAAGCAGGCCAACGAGATCGCTGCGATGGACGTCGCTCCCGACAAGCTTCAGGAGCGGATGATGGAATGGGCACGCTTCTCGCGGCCGACCAATGCCTATGACCAGGTCGCATCGCTGCTGAACGTGGTGCCGGTGCAAGACGGCGGCCAGCCGGTTGCGCTCGCGCTGTCGCAGCAGCCGAATGTCGCCGTGGCGGCAGTCGCTCCGGCCGATCCGGTCGACGCCTATATGCCCGGCGTGCCGCAGGGCGCCGAGCAGGTCGTCGCCGAGGCGCCCGTCGAAGTCGCCGCTGCAGCCGCACCCGCATCCGCGCCGGAAGTGCAGCCCGAGCCGCAGCAGGTCGCCGGAACCGGCCCGCAGGTCGTGTTCGGCCCGCGCGCCGAAGTGGTCCAGCAGATCCGCGTCGCCGAGCGAGCGTCCGCGCCCGTCGCCGCCAGGGCACCGGTTCGCGTCGCCAGGGCTTCGGCTCGCGCCGCGGCGCCTGTCGCCGCAACGAAGGCCAAGCCCGGCAATTACTATGTCCAACTCGGCGCCTATGCGAACGCCGAAGTCGCCCGCGACGGCTGGGCGCGGCATGCCAGCCGCGTTCCCGCGCTCCGCGGCGAAACCCCACAGGGCGTGAAGTTCTCGACTGCGGCGGGCAATTTCTACCGCCTGTCGGTCGGCGGCTTCGACCGCGCCGGTGCCGCTACGCTGTGCCGCCAGGTGCGCGCCAGCGGCAGCCCCTGCTTCGTCCGCGTCGGTGCGGGCGACACCCTCGCCGCCTGGGTCAAGGGCAACGGTCGCGCGCAAGTCGCCGCGCGCTGAGCCGAACCAGTTTCGTCACGAAAAGGCCGGGGCTCACGCTCCGGCCTTTTTCGTTTGGGCTGGAAGAGCGGTGTTCTTAGCCCTCTCCCGCTTTCGCGGAAGAGGGTTGGGTGAGGGTCTTCTTCTTTGGTAGTCGTCCGAAGAAGAAGACCCTCACCGCTGCGACTAGGCTCGCTTCGCTCACCAAGTCTCGCTGCCTCTCCCGCGAAAGCGGGAGAGGGCTGAGCACGCGCCTCCTACTCGACCAGCGTGCCGCCCTTGAACAGCTTCAGCACCTTGCCCTGGACCGGCAGGCCATCGAACGGCGTATTGCCGGCGCGGGCGACCATGCGTTCGGCTTCGATCTGCCATGGCGCGCCGGGATCGAGGACGATCAGGTCGGCGGGGGCGCCGGGTTCGAGCGTGCCGCTCTGCAGCCCGAGAATCTTCGCGGGATTGGCGGCGAGCAATGCGAACAGGCGCTCGATCGGGACCAGCCCGTCGCGCACCAGCCCCAGCGACAAAGCGAGCAGGGTCTCAGCGCCCGACATGCCGGGCTCGGAGTCGACGAAGGGCAGGCGCTTGGCCTCGGGGCCGCGGGGATCGTGGCCCGATGCGATGACGTCGATCGTGCCGTCCCTGACCGCCACCAGCGCTGCCTGACGGTCGCTTTCGTCGCGCAATGGGGGCGAGAGCCGGGCAAAGGTGCGGAAGTCGCTCATTGCGATATCCGACAGCAGCAGGTGGGCAGGCGTGACGCCGCAAGTGACGCGGACACCGCGGCGCTTGGCGGCGCGGATCAGATCGAAGGCGGCGGCGGTGGTGACCTGGCGGAAATGAATGCGCGCCTGCGTTTCCTCGGCGAGCATCAGGTCGCGCGCCACTGCGAGCGCCTCGGCGATGGCGGGGGCGGCGGGTAGGCCGTGGCGCGTCGCGGTCTCGCCCTCGGTCGCGACGGTGCCGTCGGTGAGGCCGCCATCCTCGGCATGCGCGACCACCACCACGCCGATGTCCCGGGCATAAGCGAGCACCTTGCGCATCGTCGCCGACGAGGCGATCCAGCCCCGGCCGGTGGCGACGGCGCGCGCGCCGGCCGAAGCGTTGATCGCCATCTCACCGAGATCATGGCCCTGGAGGGCACGGGTCGCCGCAGCGAGCGGGTGGACCCAGAGCGCCGGCTTGCCCGACAGTGCGGCCCGACGGATGATGCCCGGATCGTCGAGCACCGGCGACTGATCGGGCATCAGCCCGACGCGGGCGATGCCGCCGGCGCGGCAGGCAGCCTGATCGACCGCGAACACGCCAAGATCGATCAGCGCGGGGGCGAGCGTCTTGCCGGCGAGATCGATCACTTTCGCGTCGGAGGGGATCTCGAACTCGCCGGTAGCGGCGATCGTTTCGCCGTCGACCAGCAGGTCGCCGCTGGTGACGCCGCCGACAGGGCAGACGAGCTGCGCATTGCGGAAGACGGTCTTCATGCGCGCGCCTCCCAAATCGTCACCCCCGCGAAAGCGGGGGCCCATCTCGGAGAGAAGTCGCGGAGACCCACAGCTGTCGTCTCACCGGCGCCTGCAGGAGATGGGCCCCCGCTTTCGCGGGGGTGACGGGGAAGAGGGCGGGGGTGACGAGTGAACATCATGCCCAGCCCTCCACGCCGCGCTCGCTGCGGGTGAGCACATCCAGACACGCCATGCGTACCGCGACGCCCATCTCGACCTGTTCGGTGATCGCGCTTCGTGTCGGGTGATCGGCGACCGAGGATTCGATCTCGACCCCGCGGTTCATCGGGCCCGGGTGCATCACCAAAGCATCGGGCTTGGCGCGGGCGAGCCGCTCGGGCGTGAGGCCGTAGCGCATGTGGAATTCGCGGGTGGAGGGGATGTAGCCGCCCGCCATCCGCTCATTCTGGACGCGGAGCATCATCACCACGTCGGCGCCTTCCAGCGCGGCGTCGAAATCGGTGAAGGGCTGGACATACATCCGCTCGATCGCCGCCGGCATCAGCGTCGAGGGCGCGACGACCCGGACCTCGGCGGCCAATGCGGTCAGCGCCAGCATGTTCGAGCGCGCGACGCGGCTATGGAGGATGTCGCCGCAGATCACCACGCGCTGGCCCGCGACGCTGCCGCGGCGGCGGCGGATGGTGAGTGCGTCGAGCAATGCCTGGGTGGGGTGCTCGTGCCAGCCGTCGCCGGCGTTGAGCACCGGGCAATCGACCTTCTCGGCGATCAGATCGACTGCGCCCGAGCTCATGTGGCGGATGACGATCACATCGGCGCGCATCGCGTTCAATGTCACCGCGGTGTCGATCAGCGTCTCGCCCTTCTTCACGCTCGACTGCGCAGCGTGCATGTTGACGACATCGGCGCCGAGCCGCTTTCCGGCGATCTCGAACGAGAGCAGGGTCCGCGTCGAATTCTCGAAAAAGGCATTGATCTGGGTGAGGCCTTCGAGGCGCTTGTCGCTCTTGGCGCGGGTGCGGTTCGCCTCGACCCATTGCTCGGCTTCGTCGAGCAGGAAAACGATCTCGTGTGGCTGGAGGCCCGCGATGCCGGTCAGATGCCGGTGCGGAAAGGCGGCACGGCCGGGAAGCTGCGCCGCGGGGCTGTGATCGGAGGCTTGCATTAAAAGGGCGGGTTAGACGGGGACCGCACCACGGGCAAGCCGTCTTGAACCAGTCGGAACGTTTCCCCTCTGAAACATATCAGAGAGCGGAGGTCAGCATGCGGTATACTATGGCGCCGGATGGAAATTTGCGGGTAGCGGCGACTAAGTCACGTTCACCAGCGCGTCGATCGCGGCCTGCAGGATATGCGCTGCCGCCATGTTGTCGATCATCTCGGCGCGGCGGGCGCGGCTGAAGTCCTGCTCGATCAGCGTGCGCTCGACTGCGACGGTCGACCAGCGCTCGTCCCAGAGCAGGATGGGGAGGGCCATGTCGTCGAGATTGCGCGCGAAGGCGCGGGTCGATTGGGTGCGGGGGCTGTCCGTGCCGTCGAGGTTGAGCGGCAGGCCAATGACGAGGCCCTTCACCTGCTGCTGCGCGATCAGCTCGGCGAGCGCGGCCTTATCCTTGGTGAATTTGGTGCGGCGGATGAGCGAAGCCGGGCTGGCGAAGCTCCAGCCGGCGTCGCACAAGGCCGTGCCGATCGTCTTGGTGCCGACATCGAGCCCGAGCAGGCGCCCGCCGACGGGCAGCGCGGCGCGGAACTCGGCGGAGGCGGTGGTGATCACTGCTTGTACGCCGCCAGCCGGCGCTCGGCATCCTGGCGCACGTTCGCCCAGAACAGGCTGTAGTCGAACACGTGGTAATTGTTGCCGGGCAGGACGTACTGGCCGAAATCGGGGGGCGTGCGGCCGATCGAGATGAAGCCGCGGCCGTCGCAGCGCGCGGGGACGCGTCCTGTGACGAGCTGCGCCGACTGGAAGCTCATGTCGGGGATCAGCGTGCCGAGATTGGCCTCGGCCGGGGCGGATCCACCGGGCTTGCCGGTCAGCGGGTTGGTGCAGATCATCGGCGTCCCCGCGCGGGGCTTGCCAGTGAAGCCGGTGGTCGCGTCGAACGTGTCGAGGATCAGCGAGGGATCGGCAGGCTCGGAGAAGCTCTGCCAGGAGAGGATGCAGCCAGCCTCGTCGGGACGCGAGCAGGCGGGCAAGCCCATCTTGGGCAGGTCCGCGGTGATCGAGACCGGCCAGCCGACGACATAGGCCGCGACCACGCGCTTCGCGAGCGGCGTGCCGGCGATTCGATCGACGAGCAGGCGCGAGAGATGGAGCGCGCCCTGGCTGTGGCCGGCAAGGACGATGGGGCGATCGCCGGCCTCCTTCACGAATTCGTCGAACGCCGCGATCACGTCGCGATAGGCGAAGTCGAGCGCCTGCTGCGCGGCCGCCTTGTTGGTGAGGAAGGCGCCGAAAGTGGCCTGGCGGTAGCGTGGCGCCCAGATTGCGCCGACCGAATTGAACGCGCTCGCCTGGCCGCGCAGGAACAAGGCGGCGCGGTTGTTGGCATCGGCATTGTCGAGCGGCGCATTCCACGTCGCGGTGTCGAGGAACGAAGTCGGGTGGACGAAGAACACCGCGGCCTCGGGCTCGTCCGCGGGCTTGAAGCCCTCCGGAGTCCAGAGCGCGGGATTGCCGGGCTTGTCGGGACGGGCGATCCACATGTCGGCGCGCGCATAAGCGGCGCGATCGGGCGGCGGCAGCGCGACGGCCTCGCCGCCGGGCACCATGAACTGGCGCATCAGCTGAACGCCGTAGAAGCGATAGGCAAAGGCGGCGGCGAGCGCGAGCACGATCAGGACTGCGACGACATACAGGAACTTCCGGGCCAAAACGCACTCTCCATTGTGCGGTGCAACATAAACCGACGCGTTGCAATCGCGTTCCCGTGGCGCACGCTTGTGCCGGATGCAACTGCGTTGACGTAACCATTGGGGCAGGGGATGTTCCAGCCGCGAAACGGGGACGGATTTGGCGCCGCTCAGGAAAAGCTCAGCCTTTGATCATGCCGCGGCAGGCGGCTTGCGCCAGATCACGCGCTTCAACAAATCGGAGATCGGCAATGCAGGGGGATGAAGCCATCGCAGGCGAGGGGCCGGTACCGGAGAACGGCTGGACAATGCGGCCCTTGATCCTTGCGGGATTGGGGCTCGTCGCCGGATTGGTGGTGCATTTCATCCTCGGCCCCGGCTTTCACAACAATCTCACGACGCTGCAGGCGAGTTCGGTGACTGGCGTGGTGTTCGTCGCGGGACTGACGGGCTTCACGCTCGAGCGGCGGCTCTGGTGGTGGTCGCTGCTGTTCGCGGCGGCGCTCGCATTGGTCGGCGCGCTGGTGGTGGCGTGGAACGGCACGCCCGAGGACTGGAGCGTCGGCGAAGGCTGGCGGATGGTGAGCCTGTTGCTCGCAGTGGCGGTCGCGGCACCTTTGTTCCAGGCGGCGCGCGACGAAGGCGCCCGGCGCTTCCCGTACGAATCGGTGCACGACCATGCCTGGACCAATGTGGTTTTGTGGTTCGCATGCTGGGTGTTCGTCGCGATCGTCTTCGCGCTCGCCTGGCTGCTGGCGCTGCTGTTCGACCTGATCAAGATCGATTTCCTGAAGGAGTTGCTCGAAAAGGACTGGTTCTGGCGTTCGCTGATCGGGCTCGCCTTCGGGGCGGCGCTCGGCCTCCTGCGCGAGCATGACGGCGTGGTGCGGCTGCTCCAGCGCGTGGTGGCGATGGTGCTGGCGGTGCTCGCGCCGGTGCTCGCCGTGGGGCTGGTGCTGTTCGTCGTCGCGCTGCCCTTCACCGGACTGAACGCCTTGTGGGAGGCGACCAAGTCGACCACGCCGATCCTGCTGTTCTGCGTCGCCGGTGCATTGGTCCTCGCCAACGCAGTGCTCGGCAATGCGCCCGATCAGGAGCGACGCTTCCCGCTGCTGCGCTACGGCGCGATGGGGCTGGCGGCGGTGATGCTGCCGCTGGCGGTGCTCGCCACGATCGCGATCTCGCTGCGCACCGGGCAATATGGCTTCACGCCCCAGCGGCTCTGGGCGATCGTGTTCGTCGCGCTCGCGTGCCTGTGGGGCGGGGCCTATCTCTACGCCCTGGTACGCGGCCGGCTGGACTGGGCTGCCCGGATACGGCCGCTCAACCTGATGCTCGCTTTCGTGGTCTGCGGCGTGGCGCTGGTGCTGGCGACGCCGCTGGTGAGCTTCAATGCGATCTCGACGCGCGATCAGGTCGCGCGGCTCGAATCGGGTAAAGTGACGCCTGAGCAGTTCGACTGGCGCGCATTGGCGTTCGACTTCGGTGCACCGGGGAGGGCTGCGCTCAAGAAGCTGCAGGGTTCGGCCAACGCCACGATCAAGGCGCGGGCGAACGAAGTGGCCACCGCCAAGATGCGCTGGGACGTACGGGACACCAGCGAGCAGGCAAGGAACCGCGCCCAGGTTACCGCCAATGTGCGGATGCTGCAGCCAGGCACCTCGCTGCCCGAAGCGCTGCGCGAACGAATGGCGCAGGGTTATATTTGTACGCGCGAGCAGAAGTGTGGCGTGCTGCTAATCGGTGAAAGCGAAGCACTGGTGTTCGAGGACAGCTGCTTCGCTGCACCGAAGCCCGCCGCAAAGGCGCCGTCGCCCGCGCCGCCGCCGGTTCGTATCGCCTGCCGCGACGGCGTCCGATATCACCTTGAAAACGGCAAATGGGAGCAGGGGAGCGCTGCGCGCGCGACAAGCGCCCAGGACGAGCAGGCGATTTCGGACGGTTATGCCGCGGGCAATGTCGAAATCCGCACCGTGCCGCGCCGCCAGGTCTATGTGGGCGGTGTGCCGGTCGGCGATCCGTTCGAATAAAACAGGCACCGCTTGAAGGCAGGGGGCGCGGCTGTTAGTCGCGCCCTCATGTCCGTAGACACTGCAACCGTGAAGAAGGTGGCCAGCCTCGCCCGGATCGCGATCAGCGATGCCGATGCCGAGCGCCTTGCGCCAGAACTCAACAACATCCTCGGCTGGATCGAGCAATTGGGCGAGGTCGACACGTCCTCGGTCGAGCCGATGACCGCCGTGATCCCCAATACGCTCCGGCTTCGGGAAGACGTGGTCACCGAAGGGCAGCAGCGCGACGCCGTCCTCCAGAACGCGCCGCAGGGCGAGCACGGCTTCTTCACCGTGCCGAAGGTGGTCGAATGATGCGTATTTCCGTCACCCCGGCGAAGGCCGGGGTCTCGTGCCGGAAGGGCACGCTCCACGACGCTGAGATCCCGGCTTTCGCCGGGATGACGGGGGAGGTGCGGGCATGACCGACATCACCGATCTCGGTATCGCGCAGCTGCGCGACGGCGTCCGCATGGGGACCTTCTCGGCGCGCGAAGTCGCCGACGCATTCGTCGTCAAGGTGAGCAAGGCGAAGGCGCTCAACGCGTTCATCGTCGAGACCCCCGATCACGCCATCGCCGCAGCCAAGGAAGCCGATGCCGCGCGTGCCGCGGGCGAGACGCTCAAGCCGCTGGCCGGCGTGCCGATCGGCATGAAGGATCTGTTCGCCACCAAAGGCGTGCAGACCACCGCGGCGAGCCACATCCTCGAAGGCTTCAAGCCGGTCTATGAATCGACCGTGTCGCAGCGGCTGTGGGACGCGGGCGCGGGCATGCTCGGCAAGCTCAACATGGACCAGTTCGCGATGGGCTCGTCCAACGAGACGTCGTATTTCGGCAACGTGATCTCGCCATGGCGGCGCGGCGGCGGCGACAATGCTCCGCTGGCGCCCGGCGGCTCCTCGGGCGGTTCGTCCGCGGCGATCGCAGCGCGCGTCGTGCCGGGCGCTACCGGCACCGATACCGGCGGCTCGATCCGTCAGCCCGCGGCGTTCACTGGCATCTCGGGCATCAAGCCGACTTATGGCCGCTGCTCGCGCTGGGGCGTGGTCGCCTTCGCCTCGTCGCTCGACCAGGCCGGGCCGATGGCGCGCTCGGTGCAGGATTGTGCGATCCTGCTCGAGAGCATGGCAGGCTTCGATCCGAAGGATTCGACCTCGCTCGAGCTGGCCGTGCCGAAATGGGAGGCCAATCTCTCGGGCAATCTCCGCGGCAAGAAGATCGGCATTCCCAGGGAATATCGCGTCGACGGCATGCCGGCCGAGATCGAGGCACTCTGGCAGCAGGGCATCGACTGGGTGAAGGATGCCGGTGCCGAAGTGGTCGAGGTGTCGCTCCCGCACACCAAATACGCGCTGCCGGCTTATTACATCATCGCGCCGGCGGAGGCTTCGTCGAACCTCGCGCGCTATGACGGCGTGCGTTACGGCCTGCGCGAGCTGGCCGAGGGGCAGAACCTGCAGGACATGTACGCCGCAACCCGCGCCGCCGGCTTCGGCGAAGAAGTGAAGCGCCGCATCCTGATCGGCACGTACGTGCTCTCGGCGGGCTTCTACGACGCTTATTACACCCAGGCGCAGAAGGTCCGGACCTTGATCGCGCGCGATTTCGAGAATGCGTGGATGGAGTGCGACCTGCTGCTCACCCCGACCGCGCCGAGCGCCGCATTCGCGCTGGGCGACAAGGGCGATCCGCTGGCGATGTACATGAACGACGTCTTCACCGTGCCGAGCAGTCTCGCGGGCCTGCCGGCGATGTCGGTGCCGGGTGGCCTCGACAAAGGCGGACTGCCGCTGGGCCTCCAGATCATCGGCAAGCCGCTCGACGAGCAGGGCGTGCTCGACGCAGCGCTGGCGATCGAGCAACGCGCCGGCTTCACTGCGCGGCCGGATAGCTGGTGGTGAGCGTCGGATCGGCCGGCGCGCACTGAGCGCGGCGCCGCCGAATCCAGAGTTGTGCCGGCGCGTCGATCCAGCGGGTCGCAGCCCAAGCCACGATGAATGTGACCACCACGAGCACGGTCAGCCCGGGAATGCCCGACGCGCCGAGTGTCTCGGTCGATACGAGCAAGGTGCCGAGCTGCTGGATCGGCTGGTGCAGCACATATACGCCATAGGAAACGCCACCAAGCCCCGCGCCGATGCGGCGGGACAGCGGGTTGGTGCGTGCGTTCGCGCCGAGCAGCACGAGCAGCGGGAAGAAGACCGTCGCCGCGAGAAAGTCATAGCCCGCGCCGAACGCCAGCCCGGTACCCGGTGCGAAGGCCGCGAGTAATGCGAGCCCGAGCAACCAGTCGGGCAAGGCGATGCGCACGCGCAGGCGGGCATGCAAGAAGTACAGCGCCACCCCGGCGAAGAAGCCGTAGAGCACGCGGCAGCCGCCTCCGGCGAGATCGGTCCAGCGTGCGCCAGCGTCGAGCGAGCCGAACTGCTGTGCGGCCAGGCCGACCAATAGAAACCCGGTCAGCAGGACCGCAGGCAAAAGGGGACCGCGCAGCCGGAACGCGATGGCCGCGAAGAGCAGGTTTGCCAGAAGCTCCCAGAAAAGCGACCACGCCGGATAGACGAACGGGAAGAGATTGGGGCCCATTGCCGCATCGGGTGGGGCGGGTAGAAACAGCAGGTTCGCGCCAAGCGTGGCGGCCCAGGAACCGAGCGGGGCGCCGTTGGCGAACGCGAATGCCGCCGCCAATAAGGTGGCGAGCAAATAGAGCGGGTAGAGCCGCGTCAGCCGCCGAACGAGGAAAGTCCGCGCGCCCTGCTCCTGTGACAGGCTGGGCCAATATGCCCGCGCGAGCACGAATCCGCTGAGCACGAAGAACAGGTCGACCGCGAGATAGTCGCGTGGAAGGAATCCGATCAGGTCGCCCGGCCAGGGAAAGTGGCGTGTGACGATGGCCAGCGCGGCCAATCCGCGCAAGAGATCGAGTGCGGCGAGGCGGTCGGTCTGCGGCGCGTCCATCGCGGCCGGATCTGCCATGGCTGCAGTTAACAAAGTGCTGGCAAGGTGCTGGCGGCGAAGGGGGGGCTCGTGCTAGCGGGGCCGCATGAACGATTCCGCAGTTTCCAGCTACCGCATCAAAGGCGACACCGGCGAATGGGAGGTCGTGATCGGCCTCGAGGTCCACGCGCAGGTCACCTCCAACGCCAAGCTATTCTCGGGCGCGGCGACCGAGTTCGGCGCCGAGCCCAACAGCCAGGTGTCGCTGATCGACGCAGCGATGCCCGGCATGCTGCCGACGCCGAACAAGGAGTGCATCCGCCAGGCGGTGCGCACCGGCATGGCGCTGGGCGCGGTGATCAACAAATATTCGCGGTTCGACCGGAAGAACTACTTCTACGCCGATCTGCCGCAGGGCTATCAGATCAGTCAGCTCTACCACCCGATCGTCGGCGAGGGTCGAATCGAGATCAGCCTCGACGAGAAGGACCCCGAAGCCTTCACCAAGGAAATCGGGATCGAGCGCATCCATATCGAGCAGGATGCCGGCAAATTGATGCACGATCAGCATCCGACGCGCTCCTATGTCGACCTCAACCGCGCCGGCGTCGCGCTGATGGAGATCGTCAGCCGCCCGGACATGCGTTCGCCAGCCGAAGCAGGGGCTTACGTCAAGAAGCTGCGCTCGATCCTGAGATATGTCGGCAGTTGCGACGGCAACATGGAAGAGGGCTCGATGCGCGCCGACGTCAATGTCAGCGTGCGCAAGCCGGGCGATGAATTGGGCACGCGGACCGAGACCAAGAACGTCAATTCGGTGCGCTTCGTGATGGCCGCGATCGAATATGAAGCGCGGCGCCAGGTCGAGACGCTCGAGAGCGGCGGGCGGATCGTCCAGGAAACCCGGCTGTTCGATCCCGATCGCGGCGAGACGCGCTCGATGCGCTCGAAGGAAGACGCGCACGATTATCGCTATTTCCCCGATCCGGACCTGCTCCCATTGGTGCTCGACGACGCGTTCCTCGACGCGTGCAAGGCGAGCCTGCCCGAGCTGCCCGACGCCAAGCGCCGCCGCTACGAGAGCGATCTCGGCCTCTCCGCATACAACGCCGCGGTGCTCACCGCCGACGCCGAGACCGCGCGCTGGTTCGAGGCTTTGCTGGCCGAATCGGCGCGGGTCCAGGCCAAGGGCGAGCAGGAAGTCGCGCGTCCCGCGGCCAACTGGCTGATCTCGGACCTGTACGGCGCGCTCAATCGTCTCGGCAAGGATCTCGACGAGAGCCCGGTCAGCCCCGTCCAGGGCGCCGAATTGCTCGCCTTGGTCGCCGACGGCACGATCTCGGGCCCGCTCGCCAAGCAGGTCTTCGAGATCATGCTCGAAACCGGCGACAGCGCGCCGAAGATCGTCGAGGACCGTGGGCTCAAGCAGACCAGCGACACCGGTGCGATCGAGGCGGTGATTGCCGAAGTTCTGGCGAAGAATCCGGGGCAGCTCGAACAGTATCGCGGCGGCAAGGAGGCCTTGTTCGGCTTTTTCGTCGGCCAGACGATGAAGGCGATGGGCGGCAAGGCCAACCCCGTGGTGGTCAACGAACTGCTCAAGAAGGCGCTGGCGGGCTGACCGGCTCGTTCGGCGCATTCGTCTCGCTGCGCACCCCGCGCCAGAAGGCGATGCCGCCGGCAATCCCTGCGGCGCCGAACAACAGCGCATCACTTGGGAATGGTGTCGGGGCGAGAAGAGTCACGTCGCCCAGGAACAAGACCGCCTCTCCTGCCAACAGTCCCGCTGCTGCGGCGGTCCAGTCGTTCGCCAGCTTCACTTGGACTGCCAGTCGATAAACCACAGCCGCGGGAACAATCGCGACGGGTAATATCAGCAGCAGCGCGATCGGAAACGCGATCAGGCCCAGAGGCCCCATCTGCGCAAGGAACCAGCAGTTGAACACCGCGGCAGCGGCGATGCTCCCGCCAAGGGTACTTCCGGCCTGGGTACCGCAGGCGGCAGGGCGCTGTTTGGTCAGCATGCTGCCTCCAGACAATTGAGTTCGCTGCGGCGGGGAAGCGTTGCGGGCGTCCTGATGTCCCAGGCCAGTCCCGCGCGCTCCAGCAGGCGGATGAACGCGAAGCCGAGATCGCTCTGCCCCGGATAGAGGCCGATCCGCGCCGAGCCGGGGAAGGCGTGGTGGTTGTTGTGCCAAGCTTCGCCCATGGTGATCAGGCCAGCCCATGGGACGTCATGCGCCTGCACGCCGGCTCCCTCGACCAGCCAATGCTGGGGCCCACGTGTGTGCGCCAGGTGTCCGACGAACCAATGCCCGTGCACCGAGATGGCGACCCGCGCGCAGACGCCCCAGACGACGAACCCCCATCCGCCGGCCCAGAATAGCAGCGCCGTGACCGGCAATTGCTGCACCATCCACGTCGTTTCGAGAAAGCGATAGAAAGGGTCGCGACCGGCGCGGCCGAGCTCGAACGCCGGCGGATGCGCGAGTTCGAGCCGACAATGCATTTGCCACCATGCGTCCTTCAGCATCGGGCTCCGGTGGCTGAGATAGGGATGGCAGGCGGGCTGGCGCTGCGCCCAGTCGCGCAGATCATGGGTGCGGATGATGCCGTGCGGTCCGCTCATCCCGACGACCGTACCGAACCAGACGAGGATCCGTTCGAGCCAGAGCGGGCATTCGAAGCTGCGATGAATCAGGCGGCGATGGAAGCCGACCGAATGGCCTAGCAATAGCGTCGCGCCGGTGGTCAGGACGAACACCATGAGCGCGCCGGACGAGAAGGTGAGGGGCCCGAGCAGAATGGCGCCGCCTGCCATGCCGCCATTCCACAGCGACAAGGCCGGGCTCCAGCGCACCTGCCCCTCTACCGGGTCGGCACCGGGCGTTTCGATAAGGCTGTTTACTGCGTGAGGATCGTGCATGAGGCGACTCGCAGGCAATTAAGGAATTACCTAATTACTAGATTTGGACTGGAAAGCAATGAAGCAATCACTTAAATATTGGGCATGCAACGCGTGTTCGAAGCCCTGTCCTCCACCGTCCGACGGAAAATCCTCGCTTATCTGAGCCATGCCGAGCTGACCGCCGGCGAGATCGCGGCGCGGTTCGAGATTTCGAAGCCGGCGGTATCGCAGCATCTTTCCGTGCTTGAAAATGCCGGGCTGGTGACGAGCGAGAAGCGCGGGCAATATGTCCATTATCGACTGGTCGAGGCCAATCTCGCCAATGCGCTGAACGGCTATCTGCAGGAGGTTTGTCCGGTGTCCAAGCCACTCAAGGCCGAGAGCGCCAAGCTGGCCAGGGCGAAGGACGCGGTGAAGGATGAAGCAGGGGAGGCGTGAGATGATCCGGGGAATGGTTTTTGCGCTGCTGGCCGGCATGCTGGCATTTCCCGCCGCCGCTCAGACCACCGCGGTCAATCCGCGCGTGGTGCTCGAGACGAGCGCGGGGCGGGTGGTCGTCGAGGTCTATGCCGACAAGGCGCCGATCACCGCCCGCAATTTCCTGCGCTATGTCGATCAGAAGCGCCTCGACGGGATCGTCTTCTACCGCACCGTCAAGGTCGCGGACCATTTCGGTTTCGTCCAGCTCGGCGTGCAGAACGCGCCTGCGAAGATGCTGCCGCCGATCAAGCACGAGCCGACCAGCCAGACCGGCATCAAGCATCTCGACGGCACGCTGTCGATGCCGCGGCTCGCGCCGGGCAGCGCGCGTGGCGAGTTCACGATCATGGTCGGCGATCAGCCTTCGTTCGACGCCGACCCGAGCAAGCCGGGCGACAATCTCGGCTATGCCGCTTTCGCGCGCGTCGTTGAGGGGATGGACGTGATCCTCAAGATCTTCGACGCCCCGACCTCGCCGACCAAGACGCTGCAGGGCAGCTTCAAGGGTGAGGTTCCGGAAGCGCCGGTGAAGGTGCTGGCGGCGCGGCGGCTTCCGGCCGCCAAGTGAGACTACCGATCACTTCGGCATTGTTTCGAGCGCTTCACTGAATATCCTGCCCCCCGGGGGAATGGCGATTCGACGCCATTCGAGGGGGAGGAAATCATGGTAAGAGCGAGTGTGGCTGCCCTTGGGGCGGCCGCGTTGACGGGGGCCGTCGCGCCCGCCTGTGCGCAGGAAGCGGTTGCGAATGCGGGGAACGCCCCGGCCGCCGTGTCTACTACGGCCACTCTGGCGGACAGCGATTCGCCCTTCGGCATGCCTGAGGCGGTCGACGCGGCATCGGTCAAGATGCCCGAGCTGGCGTTCAAGCCCGATCCCAGCGATGCCGGCGACTACGACAAATATTATTACTTCCGCCGGACCGACACCGATTTCGCGACGGCCTATGCCGATGTCCGCGAGTGCGACGGCTATGCGCGCGGCTTAGCGAGCGGGATCGGCTACACCCAGGTGCCTTATCCCTATACCGGCACGGTGGCCGGCGCGGTCGGCGGGGCGCTGGGCAACTTGATGGCGCAGGCGATCTTCGGATCGGGCGAGAAGCGCCGCGTGCGTCGCGTCAACATGCGGACCTGCATGCACTTCAAGGGCTATGACCGCTATGGCCTGCCCAAGAAGCTGTGGACCGAGTTCAATTTCGAGGAAGGGCTGTCGGGCGTCAGCGAGAAAGACCGCACCCGCTATCTGCAGCAACAGGCGCTGGTCGCATCGTCGGCCGCTCCGCAGGAAAAGGCGCTGGGCCTGTGAACAAGCTTTTCCTCTCCGCGCTGGCGTCGCTGACGCTGGCGAGCCCCGCGATCGCGCGCGACAAGCACCCGGTGTTCGTCGAGACCAGGGCCGTCAAGGACAAGCCGGTGGTGGCGCTCGATCCCGCCAAGGCCTATGTCCTGCTCCGCACCGACGAAGCGGTGCCGCTCTATCTGATGCGCGTGCCGACCGCGGAGGATCAGGCGGCCTATGCTGAGCTCCGCGCCGACGCATTTGCCGAAGCGCACGAGAAATATCTCAAGAAGCGCGCATCCTATGATCGCGCGGTCGCCGCGGCGGCGAAGCTGCCCAAGGGCTCGCCACCGCCCCGGATTCCGGAGGAACCCGTCGAGCCAACCGAAAGCAATTTCGAGTTCACGCCCTTCGGGATGATGGCGGCGGTGGGGATCGGCCCGCTCGACCGCTTCGCCAAGGCGAAGGGCGGCGCGTCGACCTATTTGCAGGAAGTCACGCCGGGCGAATATCGCGTCTATGGGCCGCTGGCGCTCGCCAATGGCGCCGCGCCGCTCGGAACCTGCTTCTGCATGGGCAGTGTCAAGTTCGAGGCGCGCGCGGGCGAGATCGTCGACATGGGCGTGATCCTGACCGACGGCGTGGAGCGGCCCAAGGCGCCGCCGGGCGATTCGTCGATGCCGGTGGTGATGGACATCCCCAATTATCTCGGGCCGGCCCCGGCGGGCATGACGATCGATCCGCGGCTGGCGCAGATGACGATCCGGCCCGCGGCTTATCGGCCGGTGGGCAAGCTGCCCAATTATTTCGGCGTGACGATCGGACGAATCCCCGAAATGGCCGGGGTGCTGCGCTACGATCGGGATCGCATCGTCGATCTGACGGCTGCCAACTGAAGCGTCGCGGTGGCGCGGCGCTCCGCCCGCGTCACCGCGAACGCTTGTCGAGATAGAGATAGGCGGGATCGAACTCCGCCTCGCGCCGCAGCCCGGCGAGGTCGCGGATCGTCACGCGCCGGCTGCGAAACTCGACCAAGCCACGCTCGCGCAATTCCTTGAGCACGCGATTGACGTGCACCGAAGTGAGGCCGAGGCATTCGGCGAGTTCCGTCTGCGTGATCGGCAGCGCATATTCGCGCTCGCTGGCGAGGCCGACGAGGCCGAGGCGCACCTGAAGCTCGCAAAACAGATGCGCGGTGCGCTGGAGCGCGTTGCGGCGACCGAGCGAGACTTCCCACTCCCGGTGGATCGCGGCGTCGAGATTGGTCGAGAACCACATCACCCGGGCGAGATGGGGGTGATCCACGGTGATCTTCTTCAAATTCTCGTGCGGCACCTGCACGACCGTGCTCGCCGTCAGCGCCATGATGTTGTGATCGAGATGCTTCAGCGTGAAGCTGTGCAGATCGACGAAATCGCCGGCGACGTGCAGTTCGGTGATCTGGCGTTGGCCGTCGCTCAAGTCCTTGTACCGGCAGACGACACCTTCCAGCAGCAGCGTCGAACTGGTGAGTTCCTTTCCGGCCGGGATGAAGGTGCGGTCGGCGGGAATTGTCCGGACCTCGCCCAGGGCATCGCGCAGCGCCTGCTCTTCCTCCGCGCTGATGTCGTCGCGCGCGCGCAGCTTCATCAGATGCTTTTCGATCATTTGGCTTCTCGCTCCGGCGGCGAATCGTCCAGCTTGAGTTCGATTGCATCCCGGAAAGGCAGCGTCGTGACGACGGCTCCCCGGTGATCGGCGATATCGATCCGTCCCCGCAGGTTGATCAGCCCGGCCGATTTGATTTCATCGCTCAGGATCGAGCGCACGCTCTCCTTGGCCCGTTCGCGTGCGGCATCGAGATCGGGGAAGTCTTCGCCTTCCTGATCGGGTGTAAAGCCGTACCCGTTGATCAGGTTCAGATAATAATGGGCCATCGGACTTGCTGTGCTCCGCTATTGCTGCGTCCTGTCCTGGTTCTTCACTTCGCCCGCGGTTCCGCTGACGCCGTCCGCTACGCCGGTCGGCTCCAGCGGCGAATGGGCATCGCCGCCGCCTGCCGCATCGGCTTCGTCGGCGCGCGATTGCACCGCTTGCTCCAGGTCCGAACGGGAATCGTCCGCCGGCCCGGCGATCGGGCCGCGCAGTTCGGCGTCGCTTTTGGTCTCGCCCATGTCTGTCTCTCCTTCCCTGGGTCAACGCGGCCTCAGGCCATCGGTTGCCCGGGGGCAACGTGCGGATCGCCGCCGGGCTGGGGCGCCGGAACGTCGATATCGGGGGCGGGTGGGTTATATTCGGGCGGCGGCGCGGTCGGCTGGCCCGGCTGCGGCGCGCCCGGATTTTCGGACGGCGCGGGCTCGGGCTGGGCGGGAATCGGCGGCTCGACGGGCATGGGGCATCTCCTTTTCCCGTGCTGAACGTCGGCGGGGCCAAGCAAGTTGCTTCGCGGCTTGCCCCCGGACCCATGACTGCTATAGAGCCCGCCGACCGGCGGTGCCCCTGCGGGCGTGGCGGAACTGGTAGACGCGCCAGATTTAGGTTCTGGTATCGAAAGGTGTGGGGGTTCGAGTCCCTTCGCCCGCACCAGGCACCGTCGCTCTTGATCAGCGTCCCGGCGCCGCGATCTCATTCTTTTTGGAAGCTTGAACTGATGCAGACTGTCGAGACGTTGAACGAGGGCCTGAAGCGGGCTTACACGCTCAAGATCACCGCCAAGGACATCGACAAGAAGGTCGATGCCGAAGTGAAGCGGGTCGCCCCGCAGGTCCGCATGCCTGGCTTCCGCCCCGGCAAGGTTCCCGCGAACCTCGTCCGCAAGATGCATGGCGAGGCGATCGCGCAGGACGCGCTCAACAACTCGATCCAGGAAGGCGTGCAGAAGCTGCTCGTCGACCACAAGCTGCGTCCGGCGATGCAGCCCGCGGTGAGCCTCGAGGGCGAATATGCGCCCGGCAAGGATGCCGAGATCAAGATCGAGCTCGAAGTGCTCCCCGACGTGCCGACGCCGTCGATCGAGGGCCTCAAGCTCGAGCGCCTGACCGTTCCGGCCGATGACGCCGCGGTCGACGCGCAGCTCAAGGAGCTCGCCAGCAACCAGAAGGGATGGGACGATGCCCCGGCCAAGCACAAGGCCGCGACCGGCGACCAGGTCACGATGGACTTCGTCGGCAAGACCGCCGACGGCGTCGCCTTCGAGGGCGGCACCGGCGAGGGCATGGCGGTCGAGATCGGCTCGGGCCGTCTGATCCCGGGCTTCGAGGACCAGCTGGTCGGCGTGAAGGCGGGCGACGAGAAGACGATCAGCGTCACCTTCCCGAAGGATTACGGTTCGAAGGATCTCGCCGGCAAGCCCGCGACCTTCGATCTCAAGATCACCGCGGTGAAGACCGCCGGCGAGACCAAGATCGACGACGATTTCGCCAAGCAGCTCGGCCTGCAGGACCTCGAGCAGCTCAAGGGTCTCCTCAAGGGCCAGATCGAGCAGCAGCTCAATGGCCTCACCCGCACGTACATGAAGCGCAAGCTGCTCGATCAGCTCGCCGCCGGCCATGATTTCCCGGTGCCGCCGTCGATGGTCGACGCCGAGTTCCAGCAGATCTGGCACCAGCTCGTCCACGAGACCGAGCACGAGGCCGATCCGGCCGCGGCGCTCGCCGAGCTCGAGTCCGAGCGCGACGACTATTTCAAGATCGCCGAGCGCCGCGTGCGCCTGGGCCTGCTCCTCTCCGAGATCGGCACCGCCAACGGCGTCGAGGTCTCGCAGCAGGAAATGAGCCGGCTGATCGCGCAGGCCGCGCAGCAATACGGCCCCGAGGATCGCCAGCGCTTCATGCAGTACGTCCAGCAGGAGCCGATGGCGGCCGCCCAGCTGCGCGCGCCTCTGTTCGAGGACAAGGTCGTCGACTTCCTGTTCGACAAGGCCGAGATCAGCGAGCGCGAAGTGACTCGCGAGGAACTGGAAGCCGCGATCGAGAGCGACGAGGGCTTCGATACCGGCACCCACCACCACGATCACGACAACCACAAGCCCAAGGCCAAGAAGGCCGCCGCCAAGAAGCCTGCGAAGGAAGCCAAGGCTGACGACGCCAAGGCCGAGGAGCCGGCGAAGAAGGCGGCAGCCAAGCCGAAGAAGGTCGAGAAGGCCGATATCGAGCCCGCCGCGCCCGGCGACGAACTCGTCGAGGCCGAGCCGGTGAAGAAGGCCGCGACCAAGAAGGCGCCCGCCGCCAAGGCCGAGAAGGCGGAAGAGGCTCCGGCCAAGCCCGCCAAGAAGGCACCAGCGAAGAAGAAGGCCGAGGGCTGAGCCTTGCTTTCCCTCTCCCTTGATGGGAGAGGGAAGGGGCCCGCGCCGAAGGCGTGGGAAGGGTGAGGGTGACATCTCGGCAGGGTGCTCGCTCACCCTCATCCAAGCTACGCTAGGCAGCAAGCTGCCGAGCTTCGCTATCCTTCTCCCATCAAGGGAGAAGGTTTGGGGGGAATGGCTTGTCTGAACCGCGCATCGCAGTCCTTCTGCCCTGCTACAACGAGGAAGCCGCGATCGCGCAGACGATCGCCGGGTTCCGCGCGGTGTTCCCCACCGCCATGATCTATGTCTACGACAATAACAGCCGCGATCGCACGATCGAAGTCGCGCGCGCGGCCGGCGCGATCGTCCGCAGCGAACGGATGCAGGGCAAGGGCAATGTCGTCCGGCGGATGTTCGCCGATGTGGATGCCGACATCTATGTGATGGCCGATGGCGACGCGACCTATGACGCGAGCGTCGCACCGACGATGGTCGATCGGCTGGTGCAGGAGGGGCTCGACATGATCGTCGGGACGCGCGTGCATGAGGCGGCGGAGGCCTATCGCCGTGGCCATGTCCTCGGCAATCGGGCGATGACCGGGCTTCTGGCGCAATTGTTCGGACGCAGCTTCACCGATATCTTCTCGGGTTACCGGGTGTTCTCGCGGCGCTTCGTGAAGAGCTTCCCGGTGCTGTCGTCCGGGTTCGAGATCGAGACCGAGATCAGCGTACACGCGCTCGAACTCAAGATGCCGGTCGGCGAGGTCGAGGCGCGCTATTTCGCGAGGCCCGAGGGATCGGCGTCGAAGCTCAACACCTGGCGCGATGGATATCGGATCGCGAAGACGATCGCGGTGCTCTACCGGATCGAGCGGCCGATGCTGTTCTTCGGCTTCATCGCTACCGTGTTCGCGATGATGGCGGTGCTGCTCGCTGTGCCGCTGGCGATCACCTATCTGCAGACCGGCCTCGTGCCGCGCTTCCCGACCGCCGTGCTCGCGACGGGCTTGATGATCCTCGCCTTCCTCAACCTGTTCACCGGGTTAATCCTGGATACGGTGGTGCGCGGGCGCCGTGAGATGCGTCGGCTGGCTTATCTGGCAGTGCCGGGGCCGACTCTACCGACGACATAGCGCCCGGCGCGCAGCAGCGCCTCCACCGCGAAGAAGGCGAGCATCCCGTAGACGAGATAGGAATAGCGCGGGATCGGCTGGACGATCGCATAGGGTAAAGCCGCGCCGGCGATATAGATCGCGAGCCAGCCATAGCCGCGCCAGCGCCGGTAGATCGCGGTGGCGAGCCCGAGCAGCCCGAACAGGCTCACCAGCGACAGCAGGATCGCGCGGGGAGTGCGCCATTCCTCCCCGCTGCTGAAGTAGAACTGCCATGGCGAAGGCAAGAAGAACTGACGGAGATGACGCGCGCTGAGCCGCGCGAAATCCAGCGGATGCGCGACGATCCACGCCTTCGTCTCGGCGGCTAGGTTGCGCGCATAGGCGATCTCACCTCCTTCGCGAGCGAGTTCGGCGCGTGCCGGGCGGCTGTGATAGGGGTGTATCGCCAACATCCGTTCGGCGAAGGTCTCGGCGGGCCTGTCGCCGGAAACGGCGGCGGGGTGATTGGCGATCGCGATCTCCAGCCCGAAATTGCTGCGGAGCGGCACGGGCTCGCCGAGCATCGCGGCGTTGCGCATCGCCCAGGGCACGATCAGCAATGCGAGCGCGGCCGCGCACAGACCGCCGAACTGGAACGCCTTGGCCAGGCCGAGCCGGCGCAGCGCGAACAATCCCCAGCAGGCATAGATGCCGAGCCCCGCGGCGGGGCTGACGAAGAAGGTCAGTGCGGCCAGTGCGGCGCAGAGCAGCAACGAGCGCCAGTCGGGCTGCGTAGGTTCGTCGAGCGCCAGCAGCAGATTTAGGTTGAGCGCAGCGAGCGTCACCGCCGCGGCGCCCTCCCAATAGCGGAAATCGATTGTCTCCTGCGGCTGAAACACCGGCACGAGGCAGAGCAAGGCGAGCCCCCAGCGGATCGCCGTCGGGTCCATCCCGAGGCGCTGGAAAAGCCGGCGCAGCAGCAGATAGCTCGCGAAGGTCTGGAGCAGCGACCAGCCGAGCAACGCCAGATTGGCCGGAACGCTCAGCGGCCCGAACAGCCAGAAGAGGAAGCCCGCGATGCCGGGAAGCACCGGCAGCAGATGCGCGGTCGGCCCATAGCCTTGGTAATAGGCATCGGCGAATGTGCCGGTGCGCGCCAGTGCGAGTGCGATCCGCGTGGCCTCGCCGCCGCCGTAGAAGCCCGTCAGCCCGTCGCCACGGACCTGGAGCAGCAACAGTCTGAGCGCCAGCCCGCCGAGCAGCAAGCACAGCACGAACCGCCGCTCGTCGGAAAT
Source organism: Sphingomonas sp. Root241 (assembly GCF_001428865.1). Taxonomy (GTDB): domain Bacteria; phylum Pseudomonadota; class Alphaproteobacteria; order Sphingomonadales; family Sphingomonadaceae; genus Sphingomonas. The sequence goes on along the minus strand of NZ_LMIV01000001.1, from coordinate 2,104,681 downwards.
CGAAGATCCTGTCCCCATCGCGCCTCGATAGCGGGAGAGAATGGAAAATGCCTTAGCGTGTGTCGAGGTCAACTATCTGACTCCCCTCCCTGCTTGCAGGGAGGGGCTGGGGGTGGGTGCGCGCGTCTGCGCGCTTAAAGGAAGCTCTGGCCTCGCAGCAAAACGGCACCGGCTGGGGCATCGAGCCCCAGCCGGTGCCACCCACCCCTGACCCCTCCCTTACAGGGAGGGGGAAGAGTTAAAAGCCTAACGTCCGATCAGGCCCAGCGCGATCAGGCTCTCGCCGCTGGCGACGATCGCGTCCTCGCGGGATCGCGGCGTCCAGCCGAGCACGCGGCGCGCTTTCTCGTTGCTCGCGCTCGCCTTGATACCCAGCCGGGGCACCGCTTCGCGCGCCAGCGGATTGAAGATCGCGAGCAGGCGGATCAGCCAATCGGGCAACTGACGCTTCGGCACCTTGGCGGCGGCAGGCCCCAGTCGTTCGCGCAGCACCATCGCCATCTGATGGAACGACATCGCCTCGCCTGCAACGGCGAGGAAGCGTTCGCCCGCGGCCGCCGGATCGGTCATCGCGCGCAAGTGGAGATCGGCGACGTCGCGGACGTCGACCACGCCCAGATAGAGCCGCGGCGTGCCCGGCATCTTCCCCTCGATCATCGTCTTCACGAGGAAGATCGAAGTCGAGAGATCGCCGTTCAGCGCCGGGCCGAAGATGCCGACCGGATTGACCACCGCCAACTCCATGCCGTTGCCTTCGCAGGCGATGAAATCCCACGCCGCGCGCTCGGCGAGCGTCTTGGACTTCATATAGGGCTGCACCGCCGGCCCGTCCGGATCGGTCCAGTCCGCCTCGGTATAGGGCGTGTCGCGCTGGCCATGGCCGTAGCCCACCGCCGCGAAGGACGAAGTGACCACGATTCGCTTCACGCCCGCGTCGCGGGCGGCGCGGAGCACCCGCAAGGTGCCTTCGCGCGCGGGGCGGATCAATTCGTCCTCGTCCTTTGGCTGTGCGGGCGGGAAGGGCGAGGCGACATGGTGGACATAGTCGCAGCCCGCCGCCGCCTCCCCCCAGCCATCGTCCTTTTCCAGATCGGCGGCGAAGAAGGAGAGGCGGTCGCCGGCATCCGCGCCCGCCGCGGCGAGCGTCGTGCGCACCTCGGCTTCGCGGGAAAGGCTGCGCACCGTGGTGCGGACTTCGTGCCCCGCCGCCAGCAGCTGCAGGATCACATGGCTGCCGACGAAGCCGGAGCCACCGGTGACTAGAACCTTGCTCATGCGAAACGATGTGGGCGCGGCAGGGCTGCCTTGCAATGTAGGATTTGGCGTGCTGCGGTCCGCTCGTGCCGGCATGTGGTGCTGCGGAGTCGCAGCCGCGTTCGGGGGCAAACGGCTGTCGCGTCACAGGGGCGTAGCCGGCGCGAACTAGGGGCGAAGGCGGCGCGTGAATGGCGCGATCGTGCCGCGTAGGTGCCGCGTTTGTGGCGCGCGGCACGAGCGTATCGGGCGCGTCGGTGACGCGTGACAACGGGAGGTAGGAGGGGAAGCGTGTCAACGACGGCCGAAAAAGCCCGTTTCGTGTCAACCGTGTCAAGCTGACGTGTCAAGCAGGCCCTACCGGCGGTTTACCGCGTTGCCCCCTTGCGCCGCGCAGTCCGAGCGCCGATGTTGGGTTTCTGGGCAACCATCCAAGAGAAAATCCCGCATGCATCCGCTTTCCGGTCAGATGACCATTGATCCCGTTACCGGCGGTCTCGTTCCCATCGTCATCGAACAGTCGAGCCGCGGCGAACGCAGCTTCGACATCTTCTCGCGCCTGCTGCGCGAGCGCATCATCTTCGTGACCGGCGGCGTCGAGGACCATATGGCCTCGCTGATCACTGCCCAGCTGCTCTTCCTCGAGTCCGAGAACCCGAAGAAGGATATCTGGATGTACATCAACTCGCCGGGTGGCGTGGTCACCGCCGGCATGGCCATCCACGACACGATGCAATATATCCGTCCGCGCGTCGGCACGGTGTGCATCGGTCAGGCCGCTTCGATGGGCAGCTTCCTGCTCGCATCGGGCGAGCCGGGCCTCCGTGTCGCGCTCACCAATGCCCGCATCATGGTGCACCAGCCCTCGGGCGGCGCGCAGGGCATGGCCTCGGACATCGAGATCCAGGCTAAGGAGATTCTCCGTATTCGCCAGCGGATGAATGACCTGTATGCCAAGTATACGGGCCAGCCGCTCGAGCGGATCGAGCGCGCGATGGATCGCGATACCTTCCTCGAAGCCAATGAGGCCAAGGAGTTCGGAATCGTCGACGAAGTGTACGACAAGCGGCCGCAGCCGACCGAAGACGCAGCAGCTGCTTAAGATTATTGGATTATAAGCCGTCCGGGGGCATGGCCCTTCGGACGGCGCAAACCGCTTGCTGTGGGCGGATTATGGATTGCCGGACGGGAACCCGCGTGTAGGATGGCGGGTAGTGGCTACGCGTCCGGCGCGTAAAGGATGGATTGAATGACCAAGCTCAGCGGCGGCGACTCCAAGAGCACGCTTTACTGCTCGTTCTGCGGCAAGTCGCAGCACGAGGTGCGCAAGCTCATCGCCGGACCGACCGTGTTCATCTGCGACGAGTGCGTCGAGCTCTGCAACGACATCATCCGCGAAGAGACCAAGTCGGCACTCGTCTCGAAAAAGGACGGTGGCGTCCCGACGCCGCAGGAAATCTGCGACGTGCTCGACGACTACGTGATCGGTCAGAAGCAGGCCAAACGCGTGCTCTCGGTCGCGGTGCACAACCATTACAAGCGGCTCAACCACGGCGCCAAGGGCGCGGATGTCGAGCTCGCCAAGTCGAACATCCTGCTCGTCGGTCCCACCGGCTGCGGCAAGACGCTGCTGGCCCAGACGCTGGCGCGCATCCTCGACGTGCCGTTCACGATGGCCGATGCGACGACGCTCACCGAAGCCGGCTATGTCGGCGAGGACGTCGAGAACATCATCCTCAAGCTGCTCCAGGCCTCCGACTACAATGTCGAGCGGGCGCAGCGCGGGATCGTCTATATCGACGAGATCGACAAGATCAGCCGCAAGGCCGAGAATCCCTCGATCACCCGCGACGTTTCGGGCGAGGGCGTCCAGCAGGCGTTGCTCAAGCTGATGGAAGGCACGACCGCCTCGGTTCCCCCGCAGGGCGGCCGCAAGCATCCGCAGCAGGAGTTCCTCCAGGTCGACACGACCAATATCCTGTTCATCTGCGGCGGCGCCTTCTCGGGGCTCGAGAAGATCATCGGCGATCGCCTGCAGGGCAAGTCGATCGGCTTCGGCGCCTATGTCGCCGCGCCCGACGAGCGTCGTACTGGTGAAGTGCTGCGTTCGACGGAGCCCGAGGATCTGCTCAAGTTCGGCCTGATCCCCGAGTTCGTCGGCCGCCTGCCGGTGATCGCGACGCTCGAGGATCTCGACATCGATGCGCTGATCAAGATCCTCACCGAGCCCAAGAACGCCCTGGTGAAGCAGTATCAGAAGCTGTTCGACATGGAGGGCGTCAAGCTCGGCTTCAACGACGACGCGCTAACCGCGATCTCGAAGAAGGCGATCGAGCGCAAGACCGGCGCGCGCGGGCTCCGCTCGATCCTCGAGGCGATCCTGCTCGACACGATGTTCGACCTGCCCGGCATGGACGGCGTCGACGAGGTGATGATCGACAAGGACGTGGTCGAGGGTCGCAAGGATCCGGTCCGGATCTACGCCAAGAAGGAAAAGACCGGCAGCGCCGCCTAGGGTCCGCACTCCCTGCCCGCAATGGCCGTGACGGAGCGGATTTTGGCGCACAGGGAGGAATGAGGAGGGAGCGATGCGGTGTTCATCGCGACCGACGAATGACGTGGCTGTGCGCCAAAATCCGCCCGCCGCTTCGCGGTCGCCCGGAGACGAACGCTGGACTGCGTCAGCTCACTTGCTCGGGCCACCAGCCCGCGCTGCGCGAGCTTCCTTGCCAGCGCCCGTCTCCGGGCGATCCCGGCCGTTGTGGGTAGGGAGTGCGGACCCTGAACTTCTGTTGCCAAAACACTGCACGAGCGGCCGGAAAGATACCCTTCCGGCCGCTTTTGTTTGACCGACTCGCTCACGAGGCGCACCATCTCCGCAGGAGAAGAGATGGAGAGGTGACGTATGTCCGATGTAGCCATCCTCGATGACGAAGATCCTCGTGAGTATCATTCGCCCTTCGATCTGGCGCTCAACCCGGCCGCGCTCGAAACCTTCAAATGGCTGGTACTTGGGCATGTCTTGTACGCAATTGGCCTGGCCTTGGTGGTCTATTTCCACATCGACAACGGCGCGGTCTGGATAACGCCGCTGTTCGGCCTGCCCTTCGTCTGGCGCGAGCGGCAGCACCGGCTCGCGGTCAAGGCGCTGGTATTCTTCCTCGGCTTCACGCTGATGCACTATGTCGCGCTGATGACCGTCAGTGGAATGCGCGGCGACGAAGTGGGCTTCCTGCGCGGTTTTGTCGGCGGTGCCGTGGGCGGCGGCGGCGCGCTGTTGCTCTGCGCGATCTTCGGGCTGCTCCGCAAGGGATCGAGCCTCACCTTCGAGGCGTTCGGCACCGTGCTGCTCGGCGCCGTCGGCAGCTTCTGCCTGTATCTGTATCTCACCACCGGCGCGACGGGTGATTCGTCCGCCAGCGACATCATCCAGCCGCTCAAGATCTACACGCCGTGGCAGATCGCCTTCGCTTATGTCCTGGCGAGGGTCCTCCGCCCGGTCTGATCACCGGGGCCGTGCGGTAGAGCGCCGCACGGCCGGACCGTTCAGCGCTCGCCACGGGATCACCGCCCATTCGGGAGCATCGCAGGCCCGCGCGACACGAGCGAAATACGCCGCGACGAACAGGCCGTCCGGGGTGAGCCAGGCTTGAGGGAAGCTCCAAACGCCCGGGTCGTCATAGCTGCAGCCGTCCTCTTCCGAAGCCGCCATCTGTTTGGAATGATAACGCTTGAGCAGCGCCACCAATCCCGTGGCGAAAGTTCCGCCGCGATAGGTGTACCAGGCGTCCGACCGCTCGGGCGGCGGCGTCTTTCCGAAGCGCAGCAGATCATCGAGCTTGACTTCGCTGCCGGTCCGCGCGTCGAAAATGACGCCCTGCACTCCGAAATCGGGGTGCGCCGCACCCGCGCACCCCCAGCTCGTCCGCCACGGATAGCTGACCCAGGAATCGTCGAGATAGACTGGCCCGGCCTCGTCCGAATCAATGCCCGCGCCGCCCTCATAACCTGGGCAGCCGAACCAGTTTCGAACATGCTCCCACTGCGTCGCCGTCAGCGCGGCGTTGATCCTGTGCAGCGCTGCGGCGGCATATCCGCCTTCGATGCGGAACAGCCGGGTTCCGGACATGCGCTCGGTGTACCAGCGGATCGTGCGCGTACCGATGCGCTCCGTGCGGGCGGGTTCGAGACGCAGCCCCGCGAGCTGCATGCGATCATAGCCGTCGAGATCCGCGGGAGCGCCGACCGGTGCGGCGGGAGGCGTGGCCGGCGTGAGCGCGATCGGAAGCGTCTTGCCCTTGGCGGTGGTCAGCGTTCCCGCCCAGCCATTGCCCGCACGCTTCAAGACAAGGCTGTCGCCGGTGAGCCGTGCGTTCAGCTTGAGCGCATCCGCGTCTCGTTCGCCGTCGAGCGCAATGTCGAGGCGGGTGCTGCGATAGAAATAGCGCCCGCTCGGTGCACCATCGCCTTGGTCGAGTTCGACAATGATCGGCGCATTGCCGGCCTTGCCCTCGTAGAGCTGCGCGGCGGCGGTGACGGGGAACGCCAACGCACCCATGGCGGCGGCGAAGAGCCAAAGTCTCATCATCACTCGCCGTGGCGCGGGTCACGCTGGGCGGCTTCGACCGCTTCGGAGCGCTTCAGGAGGCGCGAGGCGGGATCGACGATCACATGCGCCTCCGCCGGCACGGCTATGCTTCCGGTGCCGCCGGTCATCGCCACAGTCTCGACCTTGTCGTCGATCTGCACCTCGACCGGAAGCGGGAAGGGCTTGTTCCCGGGAGTCTTCCAGCGAAGCGTGAGCCGGTCGCCTTCGCGGGTTTCGATCAGCTCGGGAAGCGCCGCCTGATACAGATAGACATGGAAGAACCAGGTCATGTCCTTGCCGGTCACCTGGTTGACGATGGCGATATATTCGGGCGTGGTGGCGAAGCGAGGCTGGAAATTGCCTGGTCTCGGATCGGGGCGGCCATAAACCAGCCGGCGTGTGACTTCCCAGAAGGCCTTGTCGCCGATCGTGTTGCGCAGCGTGTGGAGCACCCAGGCACCCTTGACGTAGATGTCGCCGCCGGGGCCGCCTTTCTCCTCCTCATAGACCTCTTCCTCGGTCATGATCCGGCCGGAGACGATCGGCGCCTTGTTCTCGATCTGGTTGCGGAACTTCTCCATCATCACTGCATAGCGGGCCTCGCCCTCCCGCCAGCGGCCGTAGAGCGGCTGCATGTACTGGGCATAGCCTTCGTGGAGCCAGTAATCATCCCAGTTCGCCGCCGACATCTGGTTGCCGAACCATTCGTGCGCGAGCTCGTGCTGGAACAGCCAATCGAAGCCGGTCGCGTCCTTGGCGTAGTTGTTGCCGTACGCGTTGATCGTCTGGTGTTCCATGCCGAGATGCGGGGTCTCGACCACGCCGAGTTTCTCGTCGGACCAGGGATAGGGGCCGACATTGGCTTCGAAGAAATCGAGCGTCGGCGCGAATTCGGCGAACAGGCCCTTCGCCTGCGCATCGCGGCCCGCCAGGTGCCAGTAATGTAGTGGGATCGTCCCGCCGAAGCGGCTCCTGTAAAGGCCTTTGATCTCGACATAGGGCGCGACGTTGAGCACCACCGAATAGGGGTTCGGGCTGCGCGCATGCCAATGCCAGGTCGTGCGGCCGTCGGGAAGCGTATCGACCTTTTGCAGCACGCCGTTGGAAGGTGCCGACAGGCCCTTGGGCACGGTGATGTGGAGGTCGACCTTCGCCGGCTCCCCGGCCGGGAAATCGAGGCACGGCCAGAACAGGTCGCAGCCATAGCCTTCGGCGGTCGTCGCGATCCACGGTTGGCCCTCTGGGGTCTTCGACCAGACGATGCCATCGTCCCACGGCGCGCGCACGGCGACATGCGGCGTGCCGCCATAGGTGATCCTGACCGTTGCACGGCTGCCCGCCGCGAGCGTTGTGGGCAAGGCGATGGTCAGCCGGCCTTCGGGATTGGACCAGCTCGTGCGGGCAAGCGGTTGCCCGTCCATGCTGATCGCGCTCACCGGCAAGTTCTTGTCGAGATCGATCAGCAGGCGGCGCTGCGGTGCCGAAGTGGCGAGCGTCAGCGTGGCAACCCCCCGCAGCGTCTGCGTATCGGGGAACACTTCGATCGCGAGATCGACATGCTCGAGCCGCAGCGCCGCGCGTTCGGGATCGATCGGGCCGCCGGAAGTCTTGGTGATTTCGGTGATCGGCGGTTCGCCCGGTTTGACCTGCGCAAGGGCAGGCGAAGCGTTCAGCGCGAGGACGGAAGCGGCGAGCAGCAGGTGAATGCGGATAGGTCTCTCCATCAGGCGCGCTCGACGGCGCGTCCGCCGTCGCGAGCGTAAAATCGGGTCTGGCGGGAGCGGATATAGCCGAAGCGCCCGCATGTGCCACGTCGCGACGTTTCCGCGGGCCGATGCGTCGCCGGAAACGACAGTCCACAGCCAATCAATGCACGACGATTGATGCGGCTGGCGCAGGCACCATATATAGTGGAATGTGAGGGCCGCTCGGGCCCAGGAGTATCCATGAAGCAGTCCTATCCCGTCCTGCCGCTTCGCGACATCGTCGTCTTCCCGCATATGATCGTGCCGCTGTTCGTGGGCCGCGACAAGTCGGTCGCCGCGCTCGAAGCCGCGATGGCCGACGACAAGGAGATTTTCCTCGTCGCGCAGCTCGATCCCGCCGAGGATGATCCCGGCCGCGAGGATCTGTACGACACCGGCGTGTCGGCGGAAGTGCTCCAGCTGCTCAAGCTTCCCGACGGCACCGTACGCGTGCTGGTTGCGGGCAAGGAGCGCGGCACGCTCGAGACGGTCGACGAATCGGGGCCTTTCCTCACCGCGACAGTGAATCCGGTCGACGAAGGCGACACGCAGCTGGAAAGCGCCGCCGCCGAATTGGGCGAAAAGGTGAGCAAGATCACGCCCGACAATCTGAGTGCCGAGCTCCAGGCGCTGATGCGCTCGGTGGTCGATCAGTTCGAAAATTACGCCAAGCTCAACCGCAAGCTGCCCGCCGAGACCGCGGTCCAGCTCGCTGAGCTCGACGATCCCTCGCGCCTCGCCGACGCGGTCGCCGCCAACATCGCGGTCAAGGTCGCCGACAAGCAGTCGCTGCTGGTCGAGAAGGACCCCCGGAAGCGTCTCGAGATGGTCTTCGCCTTCATGGAGGGCGAGCTCGGCGTGCTGCAGGTCGAGAAGAAGATCCGCAGCCGCGTGAAGCGCCAGATGGAGAAGACCCAGCGCGAATATTATCTCAATGAACAATTGAAGGCGATCCAGCGCGAGCTGGGCAATGAAGGCGACGAGGGTGATGGCGACGAGATCGCCGAGCTCACCCAGAAGATCGCGACGCTCAAGCTCTCCAAGGAAGCGCGCACCAAGGCGACCGCCGAGCTCAAGAAGCTCAAGACCATGGCGCCGATGAGCGCCGAGGCGACGGTGGTGCGCAATTATCTCGACGTGCTGCTCGGCCTGCCCTGGGGCAAGAAGTCCAAGCTCAAGAAGGATCTCGTCGAGGCCGAGGCTGTCCTCAACGGCGACCATTATGCGCTCGAGAAGGTCAAGGACCGCATCGTCGAATATCTCGCGGTGCAGGCGCGCACCAATAAATTGAAGGGGCCGATCCTGTGCCTCGTCGGGCCTCCCGGCGTGGGCAAGACCTCGCTCGGCAAGTCGATCGCCAAGGCGACCGGTCGCGAGTTCATTCGCCAGTCGCTGGGCGGCGTGCGCGACGAGGCCGAGATCCGCGGCCATCGCCGCACCTATATCGGTTCGCTGCCCGGCAAGATCGTGACGAACCTGCGCAAGGCCGGCGCCTCGAACCCGCTGTTCCTGCTCGACGAGATCGACAAGCTCGGCCAGGACTTCCGCGGCGATCCCGCCTCGGCGCTGCTCGAAGTGCTCGACCCCGAGCAGAACAACAAGTTCAACGACCATTATCTGGAGATCGACATCGATCTCTCGGACGTGATGTTCGTGTGCACGGCCAACTCGCTAAACCTGCCGCAGCCGCTGCTCGACCGCATGGAGATCATCCGGCTCGAAGGCTATACCGAGGACGAGAAGGTCGAGATCGCCGAACGGCACCTGATCGCCAAGCAGATCGAGGCGCACGGGCTGAAGGAAGGCGAGTTCACCCTGACGCACGAGGGGCTGCGCGAGCTGATCCAGAAATACACGCGCGAGGCGGGCGTCCGCACGCTCGAGCGCGAGATCGCCAGGCTGGCGCGCAAGGCACTGCGGAAGATCCTGGAGGGCAAGGAGACCAACGTCACCATCACGCCCGAGAACCTTCACGAATATGCCGGGGTGCAGAAATATCGCCACGGCCTTTCGGAGGAGGAGCACCAGATCGGTGCGGTCACAGGGCTCGCCTGGACCGAAGTGGGCGGCGAACTGCTGACGATCGAGAGCGTCACCGTTCAGGGCAAGGGCGCGATCAAGACGACCGGCAAGCTGGGCGATGTGATGAAGGAGAGCGTGGAGACTGCGTTCAGCTTCGTCCGCGCGCGCGCGCCGACCTATGGCATCAAGCCGAGCCTGTTCCAGCGCAAGGACGTGCACGTCCACTTGCCCGAAGGCGCGGTTCCCAAGGACGGTCCGTCGGCGGGTATCGGTCTGGTCACTGCGATCGTATCGACCATGACCGGGGTTCCGGTGCGCAAGGACATCGCCATGACCGGCGAGGTCACGTTGCGCGGCAGGGTGCTGCCGATCGGCGGGCTCAAGGAGAAACTGCTCGCGGCGCTGCGCGGCGGCATCAAGACGGTGCTGATCCCGGGCGAGAACGAGAAGGACCTCGTCGAGATCCCGGCGAACATCCGCGAAGGGCTGGAAATCGTTCCGGTCACCCATGTCGACGAAGTGCTGCGGCTCGCTTTGACCGAGCCGCTCACGGCGATCGACTGGACCGATGCCGACGAGCTGGCGGCTCAGCCGCCGGCGCATGTGCCCGGGATCGGCGACGCCGTTCATCATTGAGGACGCGTAACTTTTGCGGCAAAATCCGCCGCTGAGGGTTTGACAGCGGCGGCGGTCGCGTGCTGACTGGCGCGCTCGGCTTGCCGCCGCGACTCATTTTTCGATGCACTCACTCAGGGGGAATCCACCAGCATGAACAAGCAAGAGCTGATCGGGACGGTCGCTGAGACCTCCGGCCTCGGCAAGGGCGACGCCACCAAGGCCGTCGAAGCGGTGTTCGATGCGATCTCGACTTCGCTCAAGAAGGGCGACGAAGTGCGCCTGGTCGGTTTCGGCACCTTCTCGGTTAGCAAGCGCAAGGCGTCGACCGGCCGCAACCCGCGCACCGGCGAGGAGATGACGATCAAGGCATCTAACCAGCCCAAGTTCAAGGCCGGCAAGGGCCTCAAGGATTCGGTCAACTGATCCGACGGTAAAGCAGGGCCTTGGGGCTGGACAAGCGCACCCCGCACCGCCTAAAGGCCCGCTTCCCGTTTCCGCCGAAGGGTTCAAGGACCCAGGGCGAAAGGGCGCGTAGCTCAGTGGTAGAGCACTGTGTTCACACCGCAGGGGTCGCAAGTTCAATCCTTGCCGCGCCCACCATGTAGAGAAGCCCGCCGGTCGCACGATCGGCGGGCTTTTTCGTGTCTATTTCGCCTGCGGCGCGCGCTCTTGCGCCAGCCGTTTGTCGAGCGCCGCCGCGAAATCCTGCGCATAAGCCCGGCACGCGCCCGGATCGATGTAGGGATTGGGTTTCGACCCCTGGTCGAAGCGCCGGCGTTTCTCGGCTCCCCCCGACTGGCTCGGGTGCGCAGTGATCAGGATGTCGCAGGGCATACGGCGCATCGCGGCGAATGACCGTCCGAACGACGCGACCAGCCAGCCATGGTCGGGATCGGAAAAGCGATAGGCCGGCGGCGCTGCGGGATTGAGGCTCGCGGCGAAGACGATCGTGCGGCATTGGCGGCCTTCGCAGCTTCGCCATGTCCAGCTCGTGCTCCCCCGGGTATGGCCGGGTGTGGCGCGGGCGTTGACAGTCACCCCGCCAAGCCGAAGCCGCTCGCCGTCGCGAACGGTGCGCAACCGCGACACGGCGGGGAAGGGCACCAGCCAGCTTGCCTGTGCGTCCGATGGATCGGTGCCGCCGCGCAACACCGTCGCGGCCGCCGCGCCCGCCACCACCGTCGCCCCGCTATCGCGCGCAAGGGCGGCGATGCCGCCGGCGTGATCGTAATGCGGTTCGGTGCTCAGGATGTACTTCACATCCTCGACCCGGAAGCCGAGCTTGCGGATGTTCGCCTCGATCGCCCGAACGCCCTGCGGCACGGCACCGTCGATCAGGATCAGCCCGGCACCGGTGTCGATCAGTCCGACATTGAGCCCCTCGAAGCCGACCAGATAGAAATTGCCGAACACACGGATCGGCGCCTCCGGCCCCAGCCATTTCGCGGCGCTTTTGGGAGCGATCGGGCGGAGCAGCGGATCGTCGGCCTGTTGTGCGGGTGCCGCCGACGACAGCAGCATGGCGGCGAGCGCGGCTCGAATGGACATATCATGATCTCCCTTTGCGCCGGTGAAATGACCGCAGCAGAGACGGCGGCGCAAACCACCATTTCTCGCGAGAGCCATTAGCCTGGCTCATGGTTCGCCGATCCAGGACCGAAGAGACCCTGCCGAAAAGGGGCGACAGGGTTGATGCTGCGATGCAGCGCACCTAAGCCGCGCCTTCGGACGGGAGGAACGAGATGCTGTGGGCGGGCGCGACGATTGCGGCAGCGGCGTTTCAGGTTGGCCGCAACGCCCTCCAGCGGGGGATGATGTCGCGCACCGGCCCCTGGGGTGCGACTTTGGTCCGCTTCCTCTTCGGGCTGCCCTTCTCGCTCGTCTTTGTGGCGGTCGCGTTCGCCTTTGCTCCAGACGTAGCGCCACGCTTCGGCGCCGCCTTCTGGTGGCCGGCGCTGACCGGAGCGCTGGCGCAGGTATTGGCAACCGCGGCTTTGCTCCTCGCAATGCACTATGCCGGCTTCGCGATCGGGACGGCGCTGCAGCAGAGCTCGGTACCGCTGGCCGCGATCGCGGGACTGCTCGTATTCGAGGACAATCTCTCGCCGCTGGGCTGGTCAGGGGTGGCGCTCACCACGACGGGCCTCGCGATTCTCGTCTGGCCGCGCCGGACCGGCGGCGGGCAGAAGCCGGTGTCCGGCGTCGCGCTCGGCGTCGTCTCCGGGTTGCTCTTCGGGTTTGCGCTCAATGCGTTTCGCCATGCCGGGCTGCGGCTCGAGCCCCAGCACCCCTTCTTCGCGGCAATGGCGAGCGTCGCGATCGTGCAGGCCGTGCAAGCCGGCGCGCTGATCCTTTATCTGCTCTGGCGCGATCGGCCGGCGCTCCTCGCGGTGATCACTGACTGGCGCGAATCCCTCGGCGCGGGTCTGTTCGGCGCGCTTGCTTCATCGGGCTGGTTCTTCGCGCTCAACCTCGCTCCGGCAGCAGCGGTTCGCGCGTTGGGCGTGATCGAGATGCCGATCGCGGCGCTCGCCGGTCACCGGCTGTTCCGCGAGGGGCTCACTTTTCGCCAGATGCTCGGCGTGGTTGTCGTGACGATCGGGGTAGCAATGACCGCGCAGTTCTGATCGCGCAGGCAATGCCGGATTTCCCCTCGGGCCCGCGGGCCCGCGCTTGTTGCGGACCTGCAACATCGTAACCTGATTGTCATTCGACTGTCTCGCAGGAGTCTTCAAACTCTCGCGGACGAGTCACGCAAGCCTCCTAGCGCAGCGTTCGTGATCGGCAGGGGGAACCGAGTCGATCCCGTCCATTCGCCCACACGCGCAACCCGGCATTCCGCCGGAACGGAGACTTTATGGCCCGCTTCCAACGCCTCAGCCTCATCCTCTTGACCAGCTGTGCCGCGCTCAGCCTCGCGGCGTGCGATGGCGCGAGCAGCGTCGCTTCGCCCGGCGAAGGCGGTTTCCCGGCTCCGGCGCCCGCGCCGACTCCAGCGCCGAGTCCCAGCCCGAGCCCGACCCCCACGCCGGGTACGCCGGCTGCGGCGTGCCCGACCGGCACCGGCCAGGCGCTCACCGACGTCGGCACGATCGGCGCGTATCGCATCTGCCGCCTACCGACGCTGGTTACCAACCTGTCGCTGCCCAGCAAGGCCACTGCCCCGGGCGTCGCCTATGAGATCAACGGTCGTGTCGATGTCGGCACCGATCGCGGTTCGCAAGGGCTGATCGGCCAGGCCGGCTCGCTCACCATCGGCGCCGGCGCGATCCTGTTCGCCAACACCACCAATGCCGACAACGACTTCCTGATCGTCAACCGCGGCTCGACGATCAACGCACAGGGCACGGCCACCTCGCCGATCATCTTCACTGCCCAGCAGAACCTCGCCGCCACCACGACGGATGACAGCCAGGGCCTTTGGGGCGGCGTGATCCTCGCCGGCCGTTCGCCGGTCGCGAACTGCATCACCGGCTCGAACGACGCCAACGGCACCAGCACGACCTGCGAGAACGTCGTCGAAGGCACCGGCAACGCGCTCTACGGCGGCAATGCACCGGGCGACAGCTCGGGTGTGTTCCAGTACGTCCAGATCCGCTACTCGGGCACCGTCATCAGTCCGAACAACGAGCTGCAGGGCCTGACCCTCGCCGGCGTCGGATCGGGCACCACGATCGATCACGTCCAGGTCCACAACAGCTCGGACGACGGCATCGAGATCTTCGGCGGTACCGCCCAAGCCCGGCACCTCGTGCTCACCGGCTCCGACGATGACGGCCTGGACTTCGATGTGGGCTGGCGCGGCCTCGTCCAGTTCCTGATCACTGCCCAGAAGCCGGGCCTGACCACCACCGACACCTATTCGATGGAAGTCGACTCGAGCTTCAATCCGGGCACCGGCGCCAATCCCGAGGACGCACTGCCGCGGACCTGGGGCCGGGTTGCCAACGCGACGCTGATCCAGACCAATGCCAGCACGACCAACCCGTTGGCGGCGATCCGCCTGCGCGGCAGCGCCGATCTGACCCTGGTCAATTCGATCCTCGTCACGCCGGGTGCGTGCCTCCTCACCGAAGCCGGCACCGCCGACCGCGGCACGATCCGCGCCGCCAACCCGGCGTTGCAGGATCAGGGGCCGCCGCGCTTCAACTCGATCTACTTCGCCTGCGGCACCGCGCTGACCGCGCAGAACGCAGTGAACGGCAACACGATCACCACCGCCGAGCAGGACGCCTTCTTCACGACCGGTGGAAGTTCGGGCAACACCACCAACGGCACCGCCGCCAACGCGCTGCAGAACGGCTATTTCCCGACGGCGACGACGCTGGCGGTCGCCGCATTCGACGCGCGGACGCTCAACCCGTCGGGTTCGTCGTTCCTCGTCCAGACCAATTATATCGGCGCGGTCAGCGGCTCGACCGATACCTGGTTCCAGGGCTGGACCTGCAATTCCAACCGGGCGAGCTTCGGCACGACCAGTGGCAATTGCACTGCCCTCTAAGGCTGCAAGCCGGGCGACGGGGGACGGCGGCAAGACCGCCGTCCCCCTGAGCCTATCCGGCGCCCCTACCCCAAAACAGCGGATACCCCGATGAAGAACCAGCTCGCCTTCGCAAGTCTATTGGCTGTCACGTCCTGCCTGGTTGCGCCGGCCGCGCTCGCGCAGACGGCCGGGGACGCCACTCCCCAGACTGCCAGCCCGCCGCCGGCAACGCAGACCGCGCCCGAGCAGGCCCCGGAGCAGCAGGAAGTCGAGATTTCCGCACCTGGCGCCGGCAGCGATTCCGAGGACATCGTCGTCATCGGCCGCAACATCCCCAATGTCGTGCGCAGCACGCCACAGGTGGTTTCGGTGCTTTCGACAGAGGATATCGCGCGGACCGGTGAAGGCGACATCGCCGGCGCCCTCCAGCGCGTCACCGGCCTCAGCGTCGTCGGCAACGGCTTCGTCTATGTGCGCGGCCTCGGCGACCGCTATTCGCTGTCGCTGCTCAACGGCCTGCCCCTGCCGAGCCCGGAGCCGCTCCGCCGCGTGGTGCCGCTCGACATCTTCCCGACGAGCGTCATCGGCTCGGCGCTGGTCCAGAAGACCTTCTCGGCCAATTATCCGGGCGAGTTCGGCGGCGGCGTGATCAACCTCACGACTACGGCGGTTCCCGAAAAGTCGTTCTTCTCGGTGGGCGGTTCGGTCGGCTTCGACATGGAGACCACCAGCGAGCTCGGCTACACCTATGACGGCGGCTCGCACGACTGGCTCGGCTATGACTCCGGCGAGCGTGATACACCCAACTTCATCCTCAAGGCCGGCGCGGATCGGACCACGATCCCGACCAGTCAGGCAGTCAATCTGACCAACGCCGAGACAACGGTCCTTTTCGAGAACTACCACATTCCGCCGAACTTCTCGGGCGAGACCAGCTTCGGCACCTCGACCGACATCGGCGGCACGCGGCTCGGCGTGATCGCGGGCGCGGGCCTCAGCAACACCTGGCGCACGCGTGATGCCGTCTCGGGGGTCCGCAGCATCCCTAGCACGACCTTCCGTCGCGTCACCACCGACCATCGTGCATTGGTTAACGGCATGCTCGGCTTCGGCGCCGAGTTCGGCGAGCACCGCATCCGCTTCACGAATGTCTATATCCACGACACGCTGAAGCAGGGCCGGCTGGGCGCGGGTACCGCCGAGAATTTCGAATCTCCGGTCAACGGCCATGCGCCGGTGATGGAGCAGAATACCAACTGGTTCGAACGCCAGCTTTTCACCAGCCAGCTAGTCGGTGAGTTCGATTTCGGCGACCTCGACGTCGACGTGCGCGGTGCCTATGCAAACACCAAGCGCAAATCGCCTTATGAACGCGCCTTCCGCTATCTCTACGACGCGTCGATCAACGACTATCGCAACACGCTGAACGGCGGCTCCTACGCCACCGTCGCGTTCAGCGATCTCAACGAGAATCTGTGGGCCGGCGGCATCGATCTCGCTTACGACCTGCACCTCGGCCGGCCGTTCAGCCTGCAGGCGGGCTATGCCTATCAGGATACCGATCGTTCGTCCTTCCGCTATACGTTCGACTACGTCCTGCCGGGCGGCACGGCGCTGCCGGATCCTTATTCGCAGCTGCGTCCGGACTATCTGCTGTCGGACTATAGTTTGCAGGCGAACGGCATCGTCCTGCGGCCCTCGACGACCAGCCAAGGCGCGCGCTCCTATGACGCCGGGCTGAAGGTCCACGCGGGCTACGCTCAGCTCGAGGGCGAAATCGCCGACGGCATGCGCATGACCGCCGGTGTGCGCTATGAAACCGCCAAGCAGACGGTGCTTCCGACCGACAATCAGCCGGTGACGGAGCTCAACAATGACTATTGGCTACCGGCCGCGACACTGACCTGGAACTTCGCAACCGACATGCAGTGGCGACTCAACGCGAGTAAGACGATCGCTCGCCCGCAGTTCCGCGAGCTCGCGCCGCAGCAATATCTCGACTTCGATTCCGACCGCGTCTTCTACGGCAACCCGTTCCTCACAGACAGCAAGCTGACCAATCTCGAGGCGCGCTACGAATGGTTCTTCGGGAAGGACCAGCGCCTGACCGCGTCGGGCTTCTTCAAGAAGATCGAAGACCCGATCGAGACGGTGAGCTTCCAGCTTGCCGGCAGCAACACCACCCAGATCAACTTCGCCAACGCGCCCGAGGCGCAGCTTTATGGCGGCGAGATCGAGCTCCAGAAGTACGTGCCGCTCGATTTCATCAACAACGACCTGTTCACGACGCGCCGCCTCGTGCTGATCGCGAACTACACCTACACCCATTCGGAGGTCTTCGCGGGCAACGAGCTGATCCGCGATCCGATCAACCCGGCGTCGGTGACGCGTCCGGCCAACCAGGTGTTCGTCTCGGGCCAGCCGCTGGTCGGCCAGTCGGACCATCTGGTGAACCTGCAGCTCGGCATCGAGGACACGCAGAAGCTCTCGCAGCTGACCTTCCTGTTCAACTATGCGAGCGACCGGGTCGTCGCCCGCGGTCTGCTCTCGGGCGGGGGCCTGCCGCCGATCGTCGAGCGGCCGGGCGTCCGCCTCGACTTCGTGCTGCGCCAGGGCTTCGACGTGCTCGGCGGCGAATGGGAGTTCAAGCTCGAGGGGCGCAATCTCACCGGCACGCGCTTCGTCGAGTTCCAGGACTATGGCGGCACCACCGGGATCGCCGACACCAACAGCTACGATCAGGGCCGCGTCTTCACGATCGGCCTCAGCACCAAATTCTGATCGGGTAACAGGGGAAGAGGGCTCCGGCCGGGCGAAAGCCCGCCGGGGCCTTTTCTATGTCACCAGCCCCAGGGCCGCTCGCGGAACCACTGGGTGATGACGTATTTGGTGCCGGCACGAACCTTCATCGCATGGTGGATGGTCGACGGGTTGGGCGTGCCGTTGGCGCGCAGATTGTTCCAGGCGAGCACCTTGCCGACCTCGGGTTCCACCATCTTGTCGATCGCCTTGAAGCGCGTCACGCCGCCGGCCTCGACCTGGTTGAGGTAGAGCATCACCGTCCAGGTGCGCTGGCCGGCGACGCTGCAGAACTTCTCGAAGTCTGCGCCCGAAGGCTCGAAATAATCTGTGTGCGCCTTGAACTCCTGGCCGACCTCGTAGCGCTGGCCCTGCATCGGCTCGGCATGTGCGGGGTCGAGCCCGGTCAGCGCTATGATGCGGCGCTTGAGTTCCATCGCCAGCGGATCGTCGGGATCGAGATCGCAGGTTTCGCTGGTGCGGAAGGCGTAATCACCATTGGCGTCGGCGAGGGTCGAGGGACGGCGCTTCGAATCGATCTGGAGCATCAGGAGCCGGCACATCTCCGGGTCGATGAACTTCTTGCCGATGAACATCGCCACCTTGGGGTTGGGCACGCGCTGGATGCCGGGCTGGCGCAATATGTGCTCGATCACGGGTTCGGACGGATGGCCCGCACCGAAATTGGGGACGGCGGGCGAAGGGTCGGCGAGGGTCTGCATCGCGAGTGATTCTGCCAAATTCGGCGGCATTTCGCCAGTATCGCGTGTCCGTGGCGCCCGGCGTAACAAAAGCGCAAGCAAGCCGTCACATATCACAGGCACTCGACGGCACATGGCCCTCGACGCGCAGCTCGAAGCCGAAATGCCGCGTTTCGCGGACCCGCACGCATTGGATGCGCTGGGCGTGCCGGCGAGGCTGGCCGCGGCGATCGAGCGTGCGGCCGATCGGCTGACCGGCATGATCGCGATCGCCGGGCCCGGTGCCGAGGAAACCGCCGCGGCGCTGCACCGCCGGTTCGGGATTCCGCTCGGCGGCGTGATCGCGGATCGGGCGGCGGCAAACCTGACGGTCGACGCCGCCGATCGCGGGCTGGTGATCGCCTGTTTCGACGGCGGCGATGCCGTGGGTACGATCCTGACCCTCCGGCGGCTGGCCAGCGATCGCTTCGCGCTGGCCGCGGCGCTGCGCCTGGTGATCGCCCAGCGTATTGCGCCGGGGCTCTGCCGCAGCTGCCGGCAGCCCGAACAGGCATTCGGATCGACCGCGGCGCTTCTGGGACTCGATCCGGGGGCGATCCTGTGGTCGGCGCCCGGATGCGACGCGTGTGCCGGGAGCGGGCGGGGGGCGTCGGTGCGAATCTTCGAAGGCGTCGAAGTCGATCCGGCGATGCGGCGGCTGATCTACGACGGCGCCGACGCGCCTTTGCTCGCCCGCCATGCCTATCTTTCGGCGCCCAATTTCGCCTCAGCGGCAAGGGCATTGGCGCGCGACGGAATGATCGCGCCTGAGGAAGCCGTCGGCGCATCGCGCAATGATCTTGCGCTTCGCGAAAGCCCTCGCTAAGCGGCCAACGTTCGCGGCGACCGTAGTTCAATTGGTTAGAGCGTCGGCTTGTGATGCCGGAAGTTGCGGGTTCAAGTCCCGTCGGTCGCCCCATTTTCCACAGCCCGGATATTTCCCTTGAAAACCGACTGGGGCTTCCCCGATTTCGACGAGCATGAGGGCGTTCACCTCTTCACCGACCACGCCAGTGGGCTGAGCGCGATCATCGCGATTCACTCGACTGCGCTCGGGCCGGCGGCAGGCGGCGTGCGCTTCTGGCATTATGCCGATTCGGATGCGGCGATCACCGATGCGCTGCGGCTCTCGCGGGGGATGAGCTACAAGAACGCGATGGCCAACCTGCCGATGGGCGGCGGCAAGGGCGTGATCCTCGCCGCCGAACCCGGCGCCACGGTCACCACCGAGCAACTCGAGGCATTCGGCCGCGCAGTCGAATCGCTCCAGGGCAAATACGTCACTGCCGAGGATGTCGGCATGTCCGAAGCGCGGATGAAGGTGGTCGCGACCCGGACGAAGCATGTTTCCGGCCTGCCGGTGGCGGCCGGCAGCGCAGGTGGCGATCCGGGACCGGTGACTGCGCGCGGCGTCTATCTAGGCGTCAAGGCGGCGGCGAAGCGCGGGCTCGGCGCCGACGACATGCGCGGCGTGCGTGTCGCGATCCAGGGCGTCGGCTCGGTCGGCGGCGGGCTCGCCCGATTGCTGGCAAAGGACGGGGCGAAGCTGGTGCTCGCCGACGTCAATGCCGAGCGGGCCAGGGCGCTCGCGGCTGAGCTTGGTGCCGAGGCTGTCGATGCCGACGGGATCCTGACGCTCGACATCGACCTGTTCAGCCCCAATGCGCTCGGTGCGATCCTCACCGAGCAGTCGATCCCGCAGATCAAGGCCAAGGTCGTGGCCGGCGGCGCGAACAACCAGCTTGCGACGCGCGCGGACGGGGCGCGGCTGCACGACCGCGGCATCCTCTATGCCCCCGATTACGTGATCAACGCGGGCGGCATCATCAATGTCGGGCTCGAATATCTCGGCCAGGGCAACATGGCCGAGGTCCAGTCGCGCGTGGACAAGATCCCCGAGCGGCTGATCGAAGTGTGGGACGAAAGCGACCGCACCGGCGATCCCGAGAGCGAAGTCGCCGATCGCATCGCGCAAAGGCTGATCGGGCGCGGGTGATTCGCTTGGCGGCTTGTTGGAAAACGGCGACCAAGTTTCACGGTTTGCACGGTGAATCGGCAATTTAGTTGCGTGTCGGCGTAACGATGTTGCGTCGAGGGTGCGGGCAGATAGGTTCGACGGTTCAAAGAGCGAACTCGGCCTAGCAAGCGAAATCCTACATTTGAAGTAGCGCCCGTCTCCCCGGCAAACGCCGGGGCCTCAGGCCGCGAGCTTTGCGCCTGAGGCCTGAGATCCCGGCTTTCGCCGGGACGACGAATAAAATCGCACTGCCATGTCACATCCGCCGGCGCTGTCTCGTCATGTCTCCGTAAGCCCAAGGAGAACGACCATGACCCAACGCCTCGACCCCTTCGCCGCCGCCCCTGTCCAGATGCAGGCTTGGCTCGACATGTCGCTCAAGATCGCTCCGGCGATCGAGCATTCGCTGCTCGAGCTGGTCAAGATCCGGGCCTCGCAGATCAACGGCTGCGCCAATTGCATCAACATGCACACCGCGGATGCGCGCAAGGCCGGGGAGACCGAGCAGCGCATCTATCTGCTGAGCGCATGGCACGATGCGCCGGTCTATTCGGCGCGCGAGCGCGCGGCGTTGGCATGGACCGATGCGCTGACTCTGATATCGACCTCGCGGGCGCCGCGCGAAGTGTATGATGCCCTCGCCGCGGAATTCACGCAGGAGGAACAGGTGCAACTGACGCTGATGATCAACGTGATCAACGGATGGAACCGCCTCGCGGTCGGCTGTGGTCTGTTCTACGACGCCAAGCCCGCGGCGGCACAGGCCGCGTGAGCAGCGACGCTGCAGCGTCGTTCGATCCGCTGCGTCCGCGGCTGACCCGCATCGCCTATCGCATGCTGGGTTCGGTCGCGGACGCGGAGGACGTGGTGCAAGACGCGTTCGTTCGCTGGATGGGCGCGGACCGTGCCGAAATCCGCGAGCCCGAGGCGTTCCTGCGCCGCGTGGTGACGCGGCTCTGCCTCGACCAGCTCAAATCGGCGCGCGCGCGGCGCGAAACCTATGTCGGGCCATGGCTGCCCGAGCCGATGGTCGAGGAGGACGATGCCGACGACGTGACGCTGCCGCTGATGCTTGCGCTCGAACGGCTGTCGCCGCTCGAGCGCGCGGCGTTCCTGCTCCACGACGTGTTCGGACTGGGTTTCGACGAAATCGCCGAGACGATCGGGCGCGATCCCGCCGCGACCCGCCAGCTCGCCAGCCGGGCGCGGACGCATGTGCGCGCAGCGCGGCCGCGCTTCGACGTGCCGAAGGAGCGCGGGCTGGAGATCGCCGCGGCCTTTTTCCAGGCATCGCGGAACGGCGACATGGCCGGGCTGCGCAGCCTGCTCGCCGACGACGTCTCGGTCTATTCGGACGGCGGCGGCAAGGTCCATGCCGGGCTGCGGCCGATCCTCGGCATCGAGGACGTGATGAAATTGCATGGCTCGCTCGCACGCTTCTTCGCCAAGGAGATGTCGCGCGTCGAGCGCTGGGGAATGATCAACGGGCTGCCCGGATTCGTGACCTGCGAGGCCGACGGCCTGCTCCAGACCACCGCGCTAGCGATCGAGGACGGCAAGATCGTCGGCATCTACATCATGCGCAATCCGGACAAGCTGCGGCATCTGGGGGCGGTGCATTAGGGACGGGTTGGGAGTGGTGGAACGCGGACATTCCGATCCTCCCCGGCACGGGGAGGATCTGACGAGGTCCGCAACTGATCGCCGACGATCTTTATTGCAGATCGACCGGCATCATATGCTCCGCCGCGTCCAGCTGGGCGCAGATGATGTGTGCCTGGAAGCGCTGAAGCTGGGTGCGGACCTGGTCGATCGTCGCGAGGAGCTCGGCGAGATCGACCGACATCGCGGTGAGCGCGGCTGCGGCGCGTGGATCGGGAGTGTCGATCATGTTGAGGCTCCTGCTGCGGATCGCGCTACAACGCGCATGTGCCCAGCTGGATGCGTTCGATAGCGAACCCCTCCCCGCGACGCGGGGAGGGGACGCGATTCAGCTGCGAACGAAAGCGAGCAGGTCTGCGTTGATGATGTCGGCATGGGTGGTCGCCATGCCATGCGGGAAGCCGGGATAGGTCTTGATCGAGCCGTGCTTGAGCAGCTTGATCCCGATCAGTGCGGCATCGGCGATCGGGACGATCTGGTCATCCTCGCCGTGAAGGAGCAGCACCGGCACATCGATCTTCTTCAGATCTTCCGTGAAATCCGTCTCCGAAAAGGCTTTGACGCAGTCATAATGCGCCTTGATGCCGCCCATCATCCCCTGGCGCCACCAATTATGGATCACGCCCTGATCGATCTTCGCGCCTTCGCGGTTGAAGCCGTAAAAGGGGCCGGTCGGCAGGTCGACGTAGAATTGCGCGCGATTGTTGGCGACGCCGGCGCGAATCCCGTCGAACACT
Source organism: Sphingomonas sp. Root241 (assembly GCF_001428865.1). GTDB lineage: Bacteria > Pseudomonadota > Alphaproteobacteria > Sphingomonadales > Sphingomonadaceae > Sphingomonas. Next base: position 2,082,016 of record NZ_LMIV01000001.1, on the reverse strand, counting down.
TCGATCGGCAGGCCGCCGGGATTGGCATCGGACTTGACCATGATCGGGGGGACTGCGCCTATCAGCACCGCCTTGGCGACGCGGCCGGGCTCGGCGCGTGCGACATAATGCGCGACTTCGCCGCCGCCGGTCGAATGGCCGATATGGATCGCGCCCTTGAGATCGAGCGCCGCGGCGAGCGCGATCACGTCGGCGGCATAGGTGTCCATCTCGTTGCCGATGTCGGTCTGGGTCGAGCGGCCATGCCCGCGGCGATCGTGCGCGACGACCCGATAGCCGTGTTCGAGGAAGAACATCATCTGGTTGTCCCAGTCGTCCGCCGAGAGCGGCCAGCCATGGTGGAAGACGATCGGCTGTGCGGTCTTGGGACCCCAGTCCTTGTAGAAGATCTCGGTGCCGTCGCTGGTAGTGATGAAAGGCATGGCCTTGGTCCTTGTTGCGTTTGTGTAGCCGGGGAAGGCCGGCGCCGATCCGCGTGCGCACGCCTCTCCCGGGAATGCGGCCGCGCCATTTCCTTACGATCCCGTGACGAAAGCATGATGACAGAGGCGGCTGCGGGCAAGCGCGGAGTTTGCAATCGAGCGTTCGCCGCGAACATCCCGGCGTAGATTCCGCGGGCGAAGGCGGCTATTGGCTGGCGGATATCGTGATCCACGCTCTCGCCAATCCCACGCGCTTCCTGAAGCTCGCGCGCCCGCTGACTCCGATCCTGTTCTGGGCCGGGGTGGCGCTTGCGCTGTTCGGCGCTTGGGGCGGGCTGACCCAGACCCCGGCGGACTATCTCCAGAAGGAGAGCGTGCGCATCCTCTACATCCACGTGCCCGCCGCCTGGCTGGGGATGGCGGGATGGAGCGGGGTCGCGTTCGCGAGTCTGGGTTATCTGATCTGGCGGCATCCGCTTGCCGCCATCGCCGCGCGTGCCACGGCGCCGGCAGGGGCGGTGTTCGCGGCGCTCTGCCTGATCACCGGTTCGATCTGGGGGCGCCCGACCTGGGGCACCTGGTGGGAATGGGATGGGCGGCTGACGAGCATGCTGCTGCTGTTCTTCGTCTATATCGCCTATATCGCGCTGGCCCGCGCCGATAGCGATCGCGGCGGCGACGGGCGCGTGCCGGCCTTGTTCGGCGTGGCGGGATCGGTGCTGCTGCCGATCGTGCGCTATTCGGTGGTGTGGTGGAACACGCTGCACCAGGGGCAGAGCATCGGGCTGACCAGCTCGAGCATCGACAGCTCGATGCTGTGGCCGCTGTTCTTTACGATCGGGGGGTTCAGTTTGTTCTTCCTCTCGGTGGTGCTGATGCGGATGCGGGCGATGCTCGCGACGCAGAAGATCGAGGCGCGGATGCGGCGGATGGCGGCGCAGTGAACCATTGGGCGTTCATCACCGCGGCCTATGCCGTGACCCTGCTCGGCACCGGCGGGCTGGCGACATGGGCGTGGCGATCGATGCGGCGTGCCGAGGCCGCGGCGGATTCGCTGAGGCGGAAGCCATGAAGCCCAAGCATCAGCGGCTCGTGCTCGGGCTGCTCGCGCTCGGCGCGGTGGCGGGCGCGGCGGGGCTGGCGCTGTCGGCGCTGCAGGACCAGGCGGCGTTCTTCTATGCGCCCGGCGACATCGCCGGAAAGCCGGTGCCCACCGACAAGGCAGTGCGGCTGGGCGGCATGGTCGAGGCGGGATCGATCGTGCGCAAGCCCGACGGGATTTCGATGACGTTCGTAGTGACCGACGGCAAGGCGAAGGTGCCGGTGGCGTTCCGCGGCGTGGCGCCCGATCTGTTCAAGGAAGGATCGGGGGTGGTCGCCGAAGGCCGGTTCAACTCCGATGGCAGCTTCACTGCGGACAACCTGCTGGCCAAGCACGACGAGCGCTACATGCCGCCGCAAGTGGCCGGCAAGATGCACAAGACCGAGACGCTAGAATAATGACTGGCTCCAAATGATCGCCGAGGCGGGGCTTGCGGCCTTGTGGCTGGCGGCGGCGTTCGCGCTCGTCCAGCTGATGCTCGCCTGGGGCGCGGCGAGGGTTTCCATTGCCGTTCGCCCTGAGCCTGTCGAAGGGCGTGAAGCCGCGGGCGAGACGCTTGCGGAGAGCGGTGCTTCGACAAGCTCAGCACGAACGGAGTTGAGTTCTGCACAGCTGATGACGGCGCTGCGGCGGACCGCTCTGGTGCAGGGACTGCTGGCGCTGCTGTCGTTCGGGCTGCTGATCGCCTTGTTCGTGCGGAGCGACATGTCGGTGGTGCTGGTCGCGGAGAACAGCCATTCGCTCAAGCCGATGATCTACAAGGTGGCGGGCGCATGGGGGAACCATGAGGGCTCGATGCTGCTCTGGGTGACCGTGCTTGCGGTGGCCGGAGCGGGGGTGGCGGCACTCGAGCGGCGGCTGGCGGGCGGCACGCTGGCGGCGACGCTGGGCGCGCAGGCGGCGATCGCGCTGGGCTTCTACGCGTTCCTCGCCTTCGCCTCGAACCCGTTCGTGCGGCTCAACCCGCCCGCGCCGGACGGGCAGGGGCTCAATCCCCTGCTGCAGGACCCGGGTTTGGCGTTCCATCCGCCGACCTTGTACCTCGGCTATGTCGGGCTCTCGGTCGCGTTCAGCTTCGCGGTCGGCGCGCTGGTGATGCGCGACGTGGGGCCGGCCTTCGCCAAGGCGATGCGGCCCTGGGTGCTGGTTGCGTGGATCTTCCTGACGATCGGGATCACGGCGGGCAGCTATTGGGCCTATTACGAGCTCGGCTGGGGCGGCTGGTGGTTCTGGGACCCGGTCGAGAACGCATCGCTGATGCCCTGGCTGGCGGCCACCGCCTTGCTCCATTCGGTGACGGTGCTGGCGACGCGCGACGGATTGCGCGCATGGACGCTGATGCTCGCTCTGGTCGCGTTTGCGATGTCGATGATCGGCACCTTCCTCGTGCGATCGGGCATCCTCGTCAGCGTGCACGCCTTTGCGGTGGACCCGACGCGCGGGACGTTCATCCTCGCCTTGCTCGGCATCTATATCGGCGGGGCGCTGGCGCTGTTCGGCGCGCGTGTCGGCACCATCACGCAGGGATCGACCTTCCAGCTGGTGAGCCGCGAGGGCGCGCTGGTGCTCAACAATCTGCTGCTTTCGGTGATCCTCGGCGTGGTGTTCATCGGCACGCTCTATCCGCTCGCGGCGCAGGCGGCGGGGGTGCAGCTCTCGATCGGCGCGCCGTTCTTCAACAAGGCGCTGGTGCCGGTGGCGCTGGCGCTGGTCGCGGCAACCTCGGCGGGGCCGCTGCTGCGCTGGCGGCGCGACAATCTGAATGCGCTGGCGAAGCGCGTTTTGGTGCCCACCGCGGCGGCGGGCGCGGCATTCGCGCTGATCTTCGCGCTTTCGGGCGGCGCGCATTTCGTGCCGGTGCTCGGCATCGCCTTTGCCGTCGGGCTGGGTGTCGCGAGCGTAGTGCCGGTGGTTCGGCGCAACCTGCGGCGGACGCCATTGCACGTGTGGGGCATGGTGATCGCGCATCTCGGCGTTGCGGTGAGCATCGCCGGCATGGCCGCGGATACCGCATTCAAGACCGAGCGGCTTGCGGCGATCGCCGTGGGACAGAACGTCACCGTCGGACCGTTCCGGGTGACCCTGGCCGATGTGCATCCGACCGTCGGGCCGAACTGGTCGGCGCTGGAGGCGCGGCTGCAGGTGCGGCGCGGCGATGGACCGATGTTCGAATTGTTCCCGCAGCAGCGCTTCTTCAGCACGCCGCCGACCAACACCAACGAGGCGGCGATCACGACGATGCTCGACGGGCAGCTCTACACCGTGCTCGGGCAGGGCGACGAACAGGGGCGCTGGCAGATCCGTTTGTGGTGGAAGCCGTTCGTGACTTTGATCTGGCTCGGTGGCGCGCTGATCGCATTGGGCGGCGCGCTGGCGCTGATCGGCCGGGTGCGGCGCGAGCGGCGCGTGGATGCGGAGTCCTGGGCATGAGGCGGGTGCTGATCTGGGCACCGCTCGTGCTGTTCGCCTTGGTATTTGGCCTGGTCGCAAGCGGGCTGATCAAGCCGGGCGACCGGACGGTGCATTCGGCGATGGTGGGCAAGCCGGTGCCTTCGCTCGTGTTGCCTGCGCTGCTGCCCGGCAAGCCGGGGGTCGCCGCTGCCGAATTGAAGGGCAAGCCGCGGCTGCTCAATGTGTTCGCGAGCTGGTGCATCCCCTGCATCGCCGAGGCGCCGCAGCTGATGAAGTTGAAGCAGGCCGGCGTCGAGATCGACGCGATCGCAGTGCGCGACACGCCCGAGGCGGTGCAGGCATTTCTTGCGCGGCACGGCGATCCGTACACGCGGATCGGCGACGACAAGGCCAGCCGCGCGCAGCTAGCGCTGGGATCGTCGGGGGTGCCCGAGACCTTCGTGATCGATGCCGCGGGGAGGATCGCCTATCAACATATCGGCGACATTCGCGAGGATGACGTGGCGATGCTGCTGGGCGAGTTGGAGAAGGCGAAGTGAGGTTCGCTACCTCCCGTCACCCCCGCGAAAGCGGGGGCCCATCTCCGGAAGATGCCACGCAATATAACAACCGTGGTACAGCCGGCGCGTGCAGGAGATGGGCCCCCGCTTTCGCGGGGGTGACGCTGGTTTTTTCGGCGGCGTTGTTGTTCAGCGCGCCTTCGTTCGCGGACTCGAAGCTTCCCCCCGCCGAGCTAGCCTACACCCAGCTCGCCGATCCCGCGCAGGAAGCGAAGGCCAAGGCGCTGATGGACACGCTGCGCTGCCTCGTCTGCCAGGGCCAGTCGATCGCCGACAGCGATGCCGAGATGGCCGGCGACATGCGCGCGCTGGTGCGGCAGCGGATCGCCGCGGGCGAGAGCCCCGGCGAGGTCCGGAAGTGGCTGGTGCAGCGTTACGGCGACTATGTGACCTATGATCCGCCGCTGAGCTGGATCACTGCGCCTCTGTGGCTCGCGCCGCTGGTGCTGCTCGGGCTGGGCGTGCTGATCGCGCGGCGCAATTTCGCGAGGCGCAGGCCGTGATGGGCTGGGTGATCCTCGCAGGGATAGCACTCGGCGCGGCGCTGCTGCTGTGGATGACGGGTTTTCCCCGGAAGCTGTGGACGGTCGCGGCGACGGCGCTGACCCTGGGCGCGGCGGGATATGCCTGGCAGGGTAGTCCGGGGCTTGCGGGCCATCCGGTGACCGCCGTGCAGAAAGCGGGCGAAGTCGATCCGGATATCGTCGCGGTCCGCGACGGGATGTTCGGGCGCTTCAACTTCACCTGGGGCTCGTTCGCACGTGCCGACGCGATGACGCGCGCGGGCGCGCCCGATACCGCGGTGCGGGCGATGATCCTGACGGTGCGCCAGGCGCCGGGCGACGTGGGCGCATGGACATGGCTCGGCATCAAGCTGGCCGAGAATGACGGCAACCAGATCTCGCCGGCCTCCAAATTCGCATTCGATCGCGCAGCGCAGCTCGCGCCGCAGCATCCGGGGCCGCCCTTCTTCCACGGCCTTGCCTTGATTCGCGAAGGCAAGTTCGACGAGGCACGGCCGTTCTGGGCCAAGGCGGTGGAGCTGACGCCGGCAAAGGCGACGTATCGCGCCCAGCTGGTGGGACGGCTGTTCCTGCTGGATCGGTTTCTGGAGGCGCAGGCGGCGGAGGAGAAGGCAGGGGCTACGCAGCCCTAACTGACTCCCCTCCCTGCAAGGGAGGGGTTGGGGGTGGGTGCGAGCGCTAGGGTGAGAACCTATACAAGCTGTTGATTCATAACGGCTGTACTGCGTCCATCGCGAAACCCCTCGCGAAAGCGGGGACCCATCTCCGACAGTCTCCACAAACGCACCGGTGCATTTTGCCGCTCGCTCAGGAGATGGGTCCCCGCTTTCGCGGGGATGACGCGTTTTTAATATGAGTCCTGACTCTAGCGAGCCCAACGAGGTGCGTGGAGCAAAAGAAAAGGCCGGGGCATCGAGCCCCGACCTTTTCTACCCACCCCTGGCCCCTCCCTAAGAGGGAGGGGAACGAGAGATCAGCCCGCCCATGCCTCGTACGGCAGGTCGAGATCGTCGGCGACTGCCTTGAACGCGATCTTGCCCTTGTAGACGTTCAGGCCGTTGGCGAGGTGCTTGTCGGCCTTCATCGCGCCTTCGGCGCCGAGATTGGCGAGCTTGATCACGAACGGCAGCGTCGCGTTGTTGAGCGCGAAGGCCGAGGTGCGGGCGACCGCGCCGGGCATGTTCGCGACGCAATAATGGATCACGCCGTCGACTTCGTAGACGGGATTGTCATGCGTGGTGGCATGACTGGTCTCGAAGCAGCCGCCCTGATCGATCGCGATGTCGACCAACACCGAGCCGCGCATCATCGTCTTGAGCATGTCCCTGGTGACCAGCTTGGGTGCCGCTGCGCCCGGCACCAGCACCGCGCCGATCACGACCTGCGAGGTCTTCACCGCTTCGGCGATCGCGGCCTTGCTGGCATAAGCGGTCTTGATCTGGCTGCCGAAGTGCATGTCGAGCTCGGCGAGGCGCTCGTTGCTGATGTCGTAGATCGTCACGTCGGCGCGCTGGCCGGTCGCCATCTGCGCGGCATTGATGCCGGAGACACCGCCGCCGAGGATCGCGACCTTGCACGGCGCGACGCCGGGGACGCCGCCGAGCAACTCGCCGCGGCCGCCCTGTTCCTTTTCGAGATAGTGCGAGGCGACCTGGATCGACATGCGGCCGGCGACTTCGCTCATCGGCTTGAGCAGGGGCAGGGCGCCCGAATTGGAGGTCACCGTCTCATAAGCGATGCACGTCGCGCCGGACTGCATCAGGCCCTCGGCCTGCGGCTTGTCGGCGGCGAGATGGAGGTAGGTGAAGAGCACATGGCGCGGCTCGAGCAGCGCGATTTCCTGCGGCTGGGGCTCCTTGACCTTCACGATCATGTCCGAGCCGGCGAACACCGCGGCGGCATCGGGGGCGATCCTGGCGCCAACCCTGGTATAGGCCTCATCGGCGAAGTCGATGCCCATGCCGGCCTCTGTTTCGACGAGCACTTCGTGGCCGGCGTGCACCAGCTCGGCGACCGAAGCGGGCGTGAGGCCGACGCGATACTCGTGGTTCTTGATTTCCTTGGGGACACCGATGCGCATGGCTTCTCTCCAGAATCCGTTGTTGCCCGCATAGTAACGCAGGATACCGGCGCGAATCTCTGCAAGTTTTGCCGCGGAGGCTGGATATTACGCATGAAAATGCTGTATGGTGCCGTCCGGCAGGAGAATCATGCGCGATGGACAGGATCGACGGTGCAATCCTCAAATTGCTGGCAGCCGACGCGCGTGCGCCGGTGAGCGCGATCGCGGCGCAGGTGGGATTGTCGCAATCGGCATGTACGCGGCGGATCCAGGCGCTCGAAGGCTCGGGGCACATCACCGGCTATGGCGCGCGACTCGGGCACAGGCGGCTGGGCTTCCGGATCACGGCCCTGGTCGACATCACGCTCGGTACCCAGATCGAGGAGGATCTGGCGCGGTTCGAACGCGCGGTTGCCGAGATCGACGGAGTGGTCGAATGTGCGCTGGTATCGGGCGGGCAGGATTACCGGCTCAAGATCCTCGCGCAGGATCTCGACGATTACGAACGGCTGCACCGTGAGCATCTGGGGCGGCTGCCGGGCGTGGTGACGATCAATTCGAGCTTCGTGCTGCGCGCCGTGCCGACTCGCACGGAAGCGGATGCGCTATTCGCCGGCGCTCGCTGAGGGAGTTCCGGCCCTACTTGCAGGTCCGTGCAGGCGTAACCATCTGTCCGGGTCCGGCCGTTGCTAGCGCTTGCTGCACGTGCTAACGGCCGCGCACATTTTTGACGAGAACACAGGTCGCATGACCAGGTCCGTTTCCCTTTTCGCGCGAACACCGCGACAGTGAATATCAACGCAAGCGGGCAGGCGGAAACGCTCCCGGCTCCAGACGAACCGCACGGCGCGCATGCCCATGCCGCGGATGCGACATGGAAGCTCGCGCTCGGCGCGATCGGCATCGTCTTCGGCGATATCGGCACCAGCCCGCTATACGCCTTTCGCGAGACCTTCGCCGGGCACCACAAGCTCGATCTCGACACCGTCCACATCATGGGCGTGATCAGCCTGATGTTCTGGTCGATGATGGCGGTGGTGACGCTCAAATACGTCACGATCATCATGCGCGCCGACAACAAGGGCGAGGGCGGAAGCCTGGCGCTGCTCGCATTGATATCGCGCAGCGCCAACCAGAAGCGCTGGACGCAGGGAATCGTGCTGCTCGGCGTGTTCGCCACGGCGCTCTTTTATGGCGATTCGATGATCACGCCGGCGGTTTCGGTGCTGTCGGCGGTGGAGGGCATCGCCATCGCGGCACCCGGCTTCGCCAACCTCGTGATCCCGATCGCCGTGGTGATCCTGGTGATGCTGTTCTCGATCCAGCGTACCGGCACGGCGCGGGTGGGAGCGTTCTTCGGTCCGATCATGATGCTCTATTTCCTGGTCATCGCGACCCTGGGAATATTGAGCTTCGTCCAGACGCCGGAAATCCTCTGGGCGCTGTCGCCGACCCATGCGGTCCAATTCTTCATGATCGATCCGGTGCGGGCCTTCCTGGCGCTGGGTTCGGTCGTGCTGGCGGTGACCGGCGCAGAGGCGCTCTATGCAGACATGGGGCATTTCGGGCGCAAGCCGATCCGCGTCTCGTGGCTCTGGTTCGTGCTGCCGGCGCTGATCCTCAATTATATGGGGCAGGGCGCGTTGCTGATGCGCGACGGGGCTCCGGCACTGACCAGCCCCTTCTACATGCTCGCCCCAGAAGGGCTCCAGCTGCCGTTGGTGGTGCTGGCGACGATGGCGGCGATCATCGCATCGCAGGCAGTGATCTCGGGCGCCTTTTCGGTGACCCAGCAGGCGATCCAGCTCGGCTTCGTGCCGCGGCTCCGCATCGAGCACACCAGCGCCTCGACCGCGGGGCAGATCTACATCCCGACGATCAACTGGGCGCTGATGGCCATGGTGATCCTGCTGGTGCTGTCGTTCCAGACCTCGTCGAACCTGACTGCGGCCTATGGTATCGCGGTCACCGGCGCGATGCTGATCGACAATTGCCTGCTCGCGGTGGTGCTGTTCGCATTGTGGCAGTGGAAGAAGCGCTATGCGATTCCCCTGCTCGCCTTGTTCTTCGCCGTCGATCTCGCTTATTTCGCGGCGAACCTGACCAAGGTTCCCGACGGTGGCTGGTTCCCGCTGCTGGTGGGCTTCATCGTCTTCACCTTGCTCACCACCTGGGCCAAGGGCCGCAAGCTGATGATCGAGCGCCTGCGCGAGAGTGCGATGCCGATCAAGATCTTCATCGAATCGGCCGCGATCGCCGCCACCCGCGTGCCGGGGACCGCGGTGTTCATGACCTCGACCCCCGACGGGGTGCCGCATGCGCTGCTCCACAATCTCAAGCACAACAAGGTGCTGCACGAGCGCGTGATCCTGCTCACCGTGAAGATCGCGGACGTGCCGTACGTGCCCGACGAGAAGCGCATGAAGATCGACGATCTCGGTAAGGGCTTCCACCGGATGATCCTGTTCTACGGCTTCATGCAGGAGGCCGATGTGCCCGCGGCCCTGAAGCAGGTCAGCGCGTGCGGGGCCGAGTTCAAGATGATGGACACCAGCTTCTTCCTCGCGCGGCAGACCCTGCTGCCGTCGTCGCGGCCGGGGATGATGATCTGGCGCGAGAAATTGTTCGCGTGGATGCTGCGCAACGCCGAAAGCGCAATGGAATTCTTCCGCCTGCCGACCAACCGCGTGGTCGAGCTGGGGAGCCAGGTCGAGATCTGAGCGCCAACGCACCCCTGATCGTCACGGCCCTGTTCGGGCGGCAGGACCAGGCGTGGTTCGATGTGCTCCGGCGCGAGCATTATCCCCCCGAGCGCAACGTGCTGCCCGCGCATCTGACGCTGTTCCACCATCTGCCGCCGAGCGTGGGGGAGGAGCTCAAGCAGCGGCTCGGCGCGGAGACGCGGGGGATCCGCGCGCCGCGTGCGAAGGTCACGGGGCTGATGTCGCTGGGCGGCGGCGTGGCCTATCGGATCGAGGTGCCGGAACTCACGGCGATCCGCGAGCGGCTGGCGCAGGCGTTCGCGGGAATGCTGATGCCGCAGGATGCGGGCCGCTGGCGGCCGCACGTGACGGTGCAGAACAAGGTGCGGCCCTCGCTCGCCAAGGTCGTCCTGGGGGCATTGTCGCGCGATTTCCGGCCGCGCGAGGTCGAGATCGCGGGGCTGGCGAGCTGGTGGTATCGCGGCGGGCCATGGGAGCCGCATTCGCGGCACATGTTCGCTTGACCGGACGAAAAGCGGGACTTATGTGGCGCGCTCCTTAGGGACTTGGAGCGCCGCTCGGCGGAGTAGCTCAGTTGGTTAGAGCACGGGAATCATAATCCTGGGGTCGGGGGTTCAAGTCCCTCCTCCGCTACCAAGTCCTCCGGACGCCTTCTCATCCTGAGGCGTATTTTCCTCAAAAGATTCAAATATTTCTGGCGTCGATCGCGATCGGCTCCGTCCATGTGAATCCCGCTCGATCCCGCCATGGCGACGACGCATAAGATCCGATGCCGGCCCGGACGTGGCGACCGCGGAGAAATGCCGAAAAGATACCGCTTGCGTTCGCGCTACAAATGTAGCACGCTACAAATGTAGTCCAAGAGGTATGCCATGCTTTCGCAATTGCCGCCGCGCGAACGTCAGATCGTCGATCTGCTCTATGAGGGGGGCGCGCGCACCGTTTCGGATATCTGCGACGCGCTGCCCGACCGGCTCACGGGATCGGCGGTGCGGGCGATGCTCAAGCGACTCGAGGACAAGGGCTTCGTGCGCCGGGAGGAAAGCGACCGAGGGTTTCTCTTCTCGCCGACCTTGCCCGACAGCCAGGCGCGGCGGACTGCGCTCAGCCAGGTGGTGCGGACCTTCTTCAACGGATCGCCGGTCAGCGCGGCCAGCGCGCTGCTGGGAATGGCGCAGCAACCCGATGCGCACGAGCTCGACGAACTCGAGGCCATGATCGCGCGTGCGCGAAAGGCCCGGGCCAGCGGAGAATAACGATGGCGATATTGCTCCTCGCACTCAAGTCGCTCCTCGTCGCCGCCGCGACGTTGCTGCTGCTCCGCCTGACCCGCCGCCGCTCGGCCGCGGAGCGTTCGACGATCGCGCATCTTGGGCTGTTCGCGCTGGTTGCGCTGCCGCTTGCGAGCCTGGCCCTGCCTTCGCTGTCGTTGCCGGTTCCGGAATCGATCGCGGGCGTGCTGGGGATCGGCACGCCTCCCGTTACGGAGACGCCATCGACAGAGGGCGTCGCGCAGGCGACCAGGGCGGCGCTTCCGTTGCCGGCCGCCGAACCGCAGGTTCAGGCCGTATCCGATCAGCCTTCGCCGTTCGCCGGCGCCGTGAACGCACTGGCGCGGCATGCCTATCTGCTGCCGACCGCGGCATTGCTGCTTCTCACCCTGGCCGCGCTGTTCCGTCTCGTCGGCCTGCGCGCGCGCGCCGAAGTGCTGGTCGAGCCCGAGTGGCTGGCGGCGCTCGCCCGGGCCCAGCGGCGCATGGGCTTCAAGAGCGGCACGGCGCTGCTCAGGAGCGAGGAACTCGCCTCGCCGATCAGCTGGGGACTGATGCGCCCGACGATCCTGCTCAGCGACGCGGCCGCACGCGCGCCCGAACAGGCCGAGGCGATCATCGCGCACGAGCTGGCGCATGTCGTTCAGCTCGATTGGGCGAAGCTGATGCTCGCCCGTGTCGCCACCGCCGCATTCTGGTTCAATCCGCTCGCCTGGGTTCTGGCACGCGAAGCCCATCAGCTGCGCGAGGAAGCGGCGGACGATGCCGTGCTCGCCGCCGATATCAACGGGCCCGATTATGCCGAACTGCTGATCGGCGTGGCCCGCCACGAGTGCCGCGGCGTACTGCTCGGCGCACATGGCGTGGCGCCGGGGAAGAACTCGCTGCATCGGCGCATCACGCGGGTGCTCGACATGAATCCCGCGCGCCAGCCCTCGGGCAGATCCTGGGTGGCCGGCTTCGCCGCGGGAATGCTCACCATGGCCGCGCCGCTTGCCGCGTTGACGCTCGCGCCGAGCCAGGCCGCATCGGTCGCCGCGGACCCGGCACGCGTGGCAGGTGCCGCGCCGGCATCGCCGGCATCATCGGCGTCCCCGTTGCCGCGCGGCGTGGTGGCTCGAGCACAGGACACCGATGCTTCGCCTTCGGTTTCCGCCACGGATCAGGCCCTGGTCGAAGCGGGTTCCGCGTCGCAGGTATCCGCGCAAGCGGTCCAGCTTGCCCTTCCCGTCGTGGTGGCACAGGCCAGCCCGTCGGTCCGCGGATCACAGCAGGTCGACGTCGATCAGCTCATCGAGATGCGCGCCGTCGGGGTCACGCCGGAATATAAGCGCGCGATGGCGGAGGCAGGTTTTCCGGGTCTGACGATCGACCAGCTGGTGGAGGCGCGATCGCTGGACGTCACGCCCGAATATGTCCGCGACATGCGCGCCGCCGGATTGGGGGGGAGCTTCAAGCAAATAGTGGACGCGCGCGCCCTGCGGCTCGATCCCGGCTATGTCGGCGAGATGCGCAGGCTCGGCATCCGCGGCTCGCTAGACGACTATCAGGGCATGCTCGCCCTGGGCGTCACCCCCCGATATGTGCGCAAGCTCCGGGCGCGCGGGATCGGCGTCACTTCGCCCGGCAAGCTGACCGAGCTGAAGGCGCTTGGCTTCGATCCCGACAAGGATAGCGACGGCCCGTAACGGGCACCGCGTTCGCGCCACCTTCTACCTACCGAAACCGTACCGCCGAAACGCCCCGTCGCGGGCGAACGGCACCCCTTTGCCCGTCATCCAGGAGAATGCTCATGCTTCGTTCCACGCTCGCTTCGGCGGCGATGCTGCTCACCTGCTGCGCATCCGCCACGCCGCTCGACACCAAGGATCGCCTCGCTTTCGAAGCCCATCTGGAGGGGCCGTCCGATGTGGAACTGCGCGTCGAGCACAATGCCGGCCCCAAGCACCGCAACAATTGGTCCCAGTCCGTACCCTTGTCCGATTTCGAGGGGCTGACGCGCGACGCGTTCGATCGTGGCGGTCGCGTCCAGTTCCGGCTCATGCGGCCAGCCGGCACGCTTGCCTGCGAAGGGCTGGGCCATGACCGGCGTGCCGACGGCGACTGCACATTGACGCCGAGCACGGCCTTTGCGGACCGGCTCGCCGCGCGCGGCATCGGCCGGCCCGACCGTGACCAGAGCTTCGCGCTCACCATGAGCGGCGTGTCGCTCGAAGTGCTCGACACACTGCAGGCCGAGGGCTGGGCGACGCCGACGCTCGACGAGCTGGTCCAGCTCGGCATCTTCCAGATCACCCCGGAGCTGGTGCGCAGTTTCGCGAGCGCAGGCTACAGGGGCGGCAAGATCGAGACGCTGGTGGCGTTCAAGATCCACGGCGTGACGCCCGAAGAGATCGGGGAATATGCCAAGCTCGGATACGCGCGGATCAGCCCCGATAACTTGCTCGCCATGCGGATCCACGGCGTTACGCCCGATTATGTGCGGTCGATGCGCGCAGTGGGTCTGCGCGACCTGTCTCCCGAGAAGCTCATCCAGCTGCGCATCTTCGATGTCACGCCCGACTATGTCCGCGCTTTCGCGAGCGGCGGAACGAGAAACCTCGATGCGGGCGAGCTGATCCAGCTGCGGATCGCGGGTGTCAGCCCCCAGGATCTGCGGGCCAGAAAATGAGCCGGGACTTCCAGAACCTTCGTTTGGTCGGGCCATCGCGTCTTGTGGGCGAATGGCTGGCGGTGTCGGCGGTGCTGCTCGCGCCGCTATCCGCTTGGGCTCAGCACGATACGCCAGCCGAACCCTCCGCCGCGGCGCCGGCAACCGGCGCCAAGGTGTTCACGCCAGCCGACTTCGCGCGCTTCGCCCCGCAGACGGCCTACGACATGCTGGCTCAGGTGCCGGGCTTCACCATCCGCGGCGCCGACGACGCGCGCGGGCTGGGGGAGGCCTCGGAGAATGTGCTGATCAACGGCCAGCGCGCCACCGACAAGGCGGGCGGGGCGGCCGCGCAGCTGCAGAAGGTCCCCGCGGCCGATGTGGAGCGCATCGAGATCAAGGAAGCGGCCTCGCTCGGCATCGCGGGGCTCACCGGACAGGTCGCCGACGTGATCCTCAAAGCTGACCGCAAGGCTGGCGGCAATTTCAGCTGGAGCCCGCAGCTGCGGCCGCATTTCGCCAAACCGCGCTGGCTCGCCGGATCGATCAGCTACAGCGGGACGAGCGGCGCGCTGGGTTATACCGTGTCGCTGGAGAATAATCCCGGCCGCGGCGCGATGGGCGGCAACGACTATCGCATCCTGTCGCCCGACGGCACGCCGATCGAGCAGCGGGACCAGGTCTATTGGAACAGCTTCGATCAGGCGCGGGTCTCCACGATCCTCAAATATGGCGGAAACGGTCCCCTTCAGGCCAATCTCAACCTTGCTTACTACCCCTATTGGAACCGCGGCGACAATTTCCAGCGGCGCGTGCGCGTCGACGGAAACCACAATGACTGGAACAATCGCCGCCGCACCTTCGGCTTCCAGTACGATATCAGCGGCGACGTTTCGGTGCCTCTGGGCGGCGGCCGGCTGAAGGCGATCGGCCTGCGCCACTTCGAGCATGCGCCGGCGACCTATGACCAGCGCACCGACTATGACAGCGGCGCGCCCTCGACCGGCACACGCTATGGGCAGGATTCGAAGATCGGTGAGACGATCGGTCGGCTCGAATATCGCTGGAAAGGAGGGCGCAACGATTGGACCCTCTCGTTCGAGCGCGCCGACAACCGGCTCGTGCAGAGGAGCAGCCTGGCCAGCCTGCAGCCGGATGGCAGCTATGCCGACATTCCCTTCCCGCAGGGTAGCGGAACCGTGGTCGAGACCCGGTACGAAGGCATTGCGGCGCTGAGCCGCCCGCTATCGCCCAGGCTGGACCTGCAACTCGCCGGCGGGGCGGAATATTCGGAGCTCGCCGAGCTGGGCAGCGCCGATCCGGCGCGTCATTTCTTCCGCCCCAAGGGGAGCGCCTCGCTCGCCTGGCGCCCCGCCATGGGCTGGGACGCGAGCCTCAAGTTCGAGCGCAAGGTGGGCCAGATCAGCTTCTACGATTTCCTCGCCAACCAGGACATCACCAACGATCGCGAAAACGACGCCAATCCCAATCTCGTGCCGCCGCAAAGCTGGGAGCTGACGGGCGAGATCGGTCGCAATTTCGGGCGCTGGGGCAAGACCAGGCTCAAGATATACAATCACTGGGTGGAGGACATCGTCGACCATATTCCCATGGGGGTGGATGGCGACGCGGTCGGCAATCTGCCGCGCGCCACCCGGTTCGGCATCCAGAGCATCAGCACGATCCAGTTCGATCCGATCGGCTGGAAAGGGGCCAAGCTCGACGCCGATGTGGGTTTCGAGCGGAGCCGCGTGCGCGATCCGCTTACCAGCACCCAACGGGTGATCAGCAACACCCGCGATCGCTGGGCGGAGCTGACGCTCCGCCACGACATTCCAGGCACGCAGATCGCCTGGGGGGCTGGGCTCTCGTTCCAGCATTACGGGCTCGCTTACTATCTCGACGAGATCAACCAGAGCTGGGAGGGGCCCTATACCAGCGCGTTCATCGAGCTGAAGGACGTGAAGGGTCTCAAGGTGAACTTCCAGGTCTTCAATCTCAACGACGGCCAGGTGCGCAATTACCGCACCGTCTATTCCGGCCGGCGCAACAGCGCGCCGGTGAGCTTCTACGAACGCCAGCACCAGATGGTCGGCCCGCTGTTCACCCTGACGGTTCAAGGAAAGTTCTAGATGCGCGTCGAGACGATTTGAAATGCGGCGGCCGTTCCCTTTGCGGTGTTCCCGAAGGGCGCCAGTCGCGCGAATGGTCTCATGTCCGATCGGCCGAGATGCGCCCGTCTCGGCCGACGAACATACTTGGCGAAACGCGCCGCGCCCAAAAAACGAGCCGCCTTTCGGCGGCTCCAGGGGGATAGATCAGGCGAGAGGACTCACCCGATCCTCGGGGAGATGGATCTAGAACCGGCCACGAATGCCCACCAGGACGGTCCGGCCGGGATTATATTCGTTGTACGTCGCGTTCTCGAACTGGAAATAGCTGCTCTGCGATTCCTTGGTGATGTTGATGACGTTCAAGACCAAAGTCGGCAGGTATTTCTGGCCGAAGATCTTGCCGAGATCGACGCTCCCGGAGAAATCGAGCTGGGTATAGTCCCGTCCGAAGATCGCGGCGGCCGGAATGCCATTCTGGTTCGTGCCCGATCCTTGCGACCCTTCATTGTAAGTGTAGGTGAGCCGCGCCGAGAGCCCGTTGTCCTCATAATAGCCGGTCAGGGTATAGGTCGTCGGCGCCACGCCGATCGCCACCGCGGGCGCGCCGGCGCCTTCGCCCTTCTGGTCGATCAGCGTCAGATTGCCCTGAAAGCCGAAGCCGCGAACGCCCGCCCAGCTGGTGAGGAAATCGAGCGGCTGGGTGATCTGGAACTCGAGGCCGTTGACCTTGAGCTTGCCGTCCGAGTTGACCTGCTGCTGGACGACCACCGGTACGTTGTTCAGCGGGCCGCCATTGGCGCGGGTGGCCAGCGCATCCCTCTGCGCCTGGGTGAGCGAGTCGACCGTGATCCCATATTGGTTGAAGAACGAGAACGGGACGGTGCGCAGGCCATTCACCGTGAAGCCCGTGATCGACTTGCGGAACGCGGCAAAGGCGATCACGCCCTCGCCGCCGGTATAATATTCGAAGCCGAGATCGATGTTGGTCGAGATGTACGGATCGAGATCCGGATTGCCGACCGTGCCCGTGTCGGCCGACGGCTGCACGAAGCTCGCCCCGGGAAGCATCGCGTTCGGATCCGGGCGAGTCATCGTCCGCGAGACCGATCCACGCACTACCGCCTTGCCCCCGAAGTCGAGTGCGACGCTCGCCGAAGGCAGGAACTTCGAATAGAGCGTCGTCGTCGTCGGGAAGGTGACCGTATTGGGGTAACGACCGCCATCCGCGATGGTGGAGTTGCGCCCGTCAGGGACGCTGACCCGGCCGCCGATGATCTGCTCGGTCCGGACGTAGCGGACACCGGCATTGAGCCGCAGCGTGTTCGGGCCGATATCGACGACGCCGTTCGCCTCGGCGAAGGTACCTGTCACCTTCTCGTGGATCAGGCCGCCATTGGCGCCGCTGCTGCCGCTGCCGGTCTCGTCGGCGTCGGCGAGCAAGGCATCATAGTTGGTAGCCGCCTTGAACTTGTTCCAGTCGACGGTGATGAAGCCGTTGCTTCCAGGCATCAGATAGCTTGGCACCGCGGCCGTGGGGATGAGAGAGCCGGCATAGCTGATCGGCGGGCCGCCCGCTGTGAAATTGGTGCCGTAGCCGGGGAAGGTGGGGAAGCCGGTGGGCGTCGCGGCGCCCGGCTGGTTGAGGCCGGTACAGGGCGTGGTGCTCGTGTTGGGCGCCGGCAGATTGATGTTCGGGCCGTTACCGCAGATCGCGTTCTGCCATACGGCGGTGTTGTCGAACGGCGTGATCCGGCGGCGCGTGTCGTCATATGCCGCGCCGACACGGACGCTGAATCGCGCAGCATCCCCGAACAACAGGCTGCCGCGCACCCCCTTGGTCTCGGTCTCGCGTTCCTCGCCGTTCAGATTGACGCGGCCGCCGCCTGCCCAGCCGAAATTCGCGGGATTGTTGAGATCGACATTGGCGGTGACGACGGGCCTGATCCCATCGTTGACATAGGTTGCCGTGACGCCGCTGCTCGGCGGCGTGATCACCAGAACGGTCGGGCTTTCGCGGCGGAAATTGCTCTTGGTATAGTTCGCCTGGATGTCGCCCTTGATCCAGTCGTTGACGATGAAGTCCAGCCCGGGATTGACGCCCCAATAGTCCTGGGTGTCCTTGTACGGGCGGTATTCGAGGAAGAACTGCGCGTTCGCATAGGTCCCGCTCGTGACCACGCAGCCGGTGGTGCAATCGGTGCGGTCATAAGTCGTGTTGAGCGGGATCGCCGCGCCGTTGCGGCCAACCCAGTTCAGCGCGGTGCGCGTGAATTCGGTATCGCGCTTGCCGTACATGCCGTCGACATAGAAATGCAGCGAGTCGCTGGGCCGCCACTCGAGCGACGCGAGATAGCTTTGGCGCTCGCGGGATCCCACCTCGGTGCGCGGACGGCTGAGGCGGGGGATCAGGCCGTTGTCGATCTGATCGATCGTCGCGCCGGGATTATTGGCGAGCAGAAATGCCTGGTTGATCACGGCGCCGGTGGTGAGGCCGTTGCCGGCGTTCGCGGGAACCGTTGCCGGGATGCTGAAATTGCCACCGCCGGTGGAATTCAACGCGCCGCTGGTGCGCTGGGCGGCAGACAGATTGGGATTCGTCCAGCCGATCGTCTCATAGCCGTCGATCCGAAATTCGGACTTCGAAACGGAGACGCCCGCCAGAATACCGAAATTGCCGAAAGTGGTGCTCGCCAGCAGGTGACCGCGATAGCCCCATTTGTCCGCCGAGCTGACCTTCTGCCCCTGGAGCGAATAGCTCACATAGGTCTCCGCCTTGTCGAACGGCCTTGCCGATCGCAGGTTCACGGTTCCGGCGGCGCCGCCTTCAACCTGGCTGGCAACGGGTGATTTGCTGACGGTGAGCTGGGTGAACAATTCGGTGGGAAGGAGGTCGAGGTCCACTTCACGGTTGGTGCTCTGCGCGTCGAAGCGCACCGAAGCGACCGCCACCGGCGCGCCGTTAAGCAGCACCCGGGTGAAGTTCGTCCCCAAGCCGCGGATCGCGACATTGGTGCCTTCACCGGTAACTTCGCGACTGATCGTGACGCCGGGGATACGGTTCACCGATTCCGCGATATTGGTGTCCGGAAACTTGCCGATATCCTCGGCGAAGATCGTGTCCGTGAAGCCGATCGAATTGCGCTTGGCATTGGTCTGGCTCTCGAGCGAGGCGCGATAGCCGGACACCACGATATCGTCGTTGCCCGTCGCGGACGGATCGGCGGAAGCCTGATCGGTGGAGTCGGTTTGAGTCGGAGCCGTCTGGCCGGCACCCTGCGCCTGGCTTGCAGGCTCGTTTGGGCTGCTGCTCGCCGTCGGGGGGACTGCAGTCTGCGCCGCTGCGGCAGTCGGCAAAGCGAGGCCGGATACCGCCGCAGCACCCAGAAGCGCACGGCGAACTAGTTGAATACGAGAAACCATTCTCATCCTCCCCAATGGTCCCTGCTTTGCAGGTGACGGCTCAAGTTGTGGTAGCGCTAACGTCAGGCATAAGATTCACGGCGTGCCATGTCAATCTTGTCTGAGTTAAGGTCGTTGAGCTTGGCCGCTCGGCAAGGCGCGGGGGCTAGCGGGCCGTCAGCGTGGCCATGCCGGCGGCCAGCCCGTCGGCCTCCGCCCGGACCGTTATCGTTCCCTTCGCACCCGGCCGGGCGCGGACGATCGCCAGCGCCAGTCCGTTGAAGGCGGGCCTTGTCGCTGACGGGAACGGAATGAAGCTGGTCGGATCGCCATTGTCGGTGGCGACCAATTCTCCCGGACCGGACACGATGAAGCGGATGGCGTTCGACGCGGTTGGCGCCGTGCGGCCCTTGGCATCCTGAACACGCACCGTCACAAATGCGAGATCGCGGCCGTCACCCGCGATCCGGGTCCGATCGGCGCTGACCGAGAGCGCGGCCGCCGCGCCGGTCGTAGTGACGGTCTGCGTTGCCCAAGGCTGTCCTTCTTTCCAGGTCACGACCTTCACTTCGCCCGGTTCGTAGACGACATAGTCCCAGCGGAAGCGATAGGTGAAAGGCGCGCGCTTCTGCTTGCCCTGCGACTTGCCGTTGATGAACAGCTCTGCCTCGTCTGCCGACGTGAAGACATGGACCGGAGTCACTTGTCCCTCGCGGCCGGGCCAGCTCCAGTGCGGCAGGATGTGTGCGAATTTGAGGTCGGGCCGCCATCGCGACTGGTAGAGCCAGAAGCGGTCCTTGGGGAAACCGGCAAGGTCGACGATGCCGGAATAGGAACTGCGCGCGCCGTAATAAGGCGTCGGTTCGCCGAGGTAATCGAAGCCCGTCCACACGAACTCGCCGGCGACGGTCGGGTTCTGGTCCATCGCCGCGAACTCGCGGTCGGGCGACGATCCGAAATCGGCGGCGTGGATCTCATAGGCGCTCACTTGCTGGCGTATCGGATCGCCGCCGGAACCGGGTCGGACCGGGCCGCTGATGCTCCCCGATACCGGGAAGAGATATTCGCCGCGGCTGCTCAGCGTCGAAGCGCTCTCCGATTCGAACAGGATCTTGTCCGGGAACTTCTCGGCAAAAGGCCGGTATTGCGGCGGCAGGGAGCGGA
The DNA here is from genome assembly GCF_001428865.1 of Sphingomonas sp. Root241. Taxonomy (GTDB): domain Bacteria; phylum Pseudomonadota; class Alphaproteobacteria; order Sphingomonadales; family Sphingomonadaceae; genus Sphingomonas. The sequence continues at coordinate 2,061,613 of NZ_LMIV01000001.1, read as the reverse complement.
CGCCCGCGCCTTGATAATTGATCCCGATGGCGTCGATCGTCGTCGGCAGCGGCATCTCGGGCCGGGCATAATTCATCGATGTCGTGGTCTGGCGCGTGGGATCTTCCTCGCGAACGATCGCCACCAGCCGACGGGCCACCTTGGCGCCTTCCTCGCCGGTATATTGTTCGCCCACCTCGTTGCCGATGCTCCACATAAGGATCGAAGGATGGTTGCGATCGCGGCGCAGCATGGCGCGGAGGTCCTGTTCGCCCCAATCCTTGAAGATCAGGTGGAAATCAAGCGGCGTCTTCTTGCGCTCCCAGGAGTCGAACACTTCGTCGATGACGACGAAACCCATCCGATCGGCCAGATCGAGCAGCTCGGGGGCGGGGGGATTGTGGCTCATGCGCAGCGCATTGACGCCCATCTCGCGCAGGATCTCGAGCTGGCGCTCCGCCGCGCGGACGTTGAATGCAGCGCCAAGCGCGCCCAAATCGTGGTGATTGTTGACGCCCTGTATCTTCACCTTCTCGCCATTGACGACCAGTCCTTCGCGGCCGTTCATCACGATCGTCCGGATGCCGAACGGTATTTCGTAGGTGTCGACCACGCGACCCCTGGCGCGGACCGTCGAGACCGCGACATACAGGTTCGGCCGTTGCGTCGGCGGCGGCCCCCACAGGTGCGGATCGGCGATGCTGCCGTCGCCGTTCAGCACCACCGTGCCGCCCGCGGCGATGGTCGCGCTGCCAAGGGCGAAGCGCGTGACCGGTCGGCCGGTGCGCCGACCGTCCGCACCGGCGAGGTAGACTTCGGTCGTCGCCGAGACGGGCAGGGCGGCGGCGCCATCGTTGGCGACGGTCAGCCGATGCGCGACGGTGGCACTGGCCTTCGACACTTGCGGCGTGGTGACGATGCCGCCCCAATGCGCGACGTGGACCCGGTCGGTCTTGACCAGCCAGACGTCCCGATAGAGCCCGCCGCCGGGATACCAGCGGGCGGATTCCGGAGGATTGTCGAGCCGGATCGCCAGCTGGTTGGGCCCGCCGAACGACACATAGGGCGTGAGATCGAGCCGCCAGCCGTTATAGCCATAGGGCCAGCCGCCGACGAGCCGTCCGTTGAGCCAGACCGTCGCGTAAGACATGGCGCCGTCGACATCGAGGAAGATCGATCGCCCGCGATCCGAGGCCGGGATCGCCAGCGCCTTCCGGTACCATCCGATGCCCCAGCTCGGCAGTCTGCCCATCCCTCCATAAGGGCCGGTTTCCAGAAACGGTCCCGCGATGGCCCAGTCGTGCGGAAGCGTCAGGCGCTGCCATTTGCTGTCGTCGAAGCCTTGTTGCACAAAGGAAACGTCGCCGCCGGGGTCTCCTGCAGGCCGGATGTGACGTCGAGCGGGGTCGGCGATGAAGCCGTTGCCCGTCGGCAGGATCCAGGGCTTGAGCACCTGCGCGTCTGCGGTGGCAATCGCGGCCGCTGCCTCGGGCGGCGCATCCGCAACGCGGCCGTCCGCGCTTTTTTCGACGCTCGGCCGAACGTCATAACGCAGGTCGGCCGTCAGACCCGCCGGGTCGCCCTTGATGAACCGCCAGTCCTCGCTGATGCGAATTCGTTCGCGCTGAGCGATCGCCATGTGGGGCACGAGCGCGACGGCAATCGCTGCGACAGCCAGACAGGATTTAGCAACGCGACTGAAGTCGATCATATTCATCCCCGGGGCCAGGCAGGCGCCAAATCGCTCCGCTGTGGGCAGTGCTCATAAGTCGCTCCGCCCGGCTCTGGTAGCGCTATCTTGATCCAAAAGCGGATGCTCGTTCAGGTCGGCCGGACCATCCCCTTTCGATCTGCTTGCTGGCATTCACTTGGCAGGGTTGCGCTGAGGTTCGATGGGATTGGGGGCCGCCAGATCCGGCTCCGCGGGAGCCGGCGAGCCGCCGGGCTTGGCGGCGGCGACCTCGGAGTATCCGCCGCAATATCGGGCGCCGGCCTCGCCGCCGAGCACGTGCACGCCGCAATAGGTCTTGCGGCGCATGACCACATTGCGAAGGACCAGCAAGCGCCCGTTGCGCAGCTCCACCGTCAGGCGCCCGTCGGGGCCCACCATGACGAAGGCAGTCGACAGGGTGCGGCGGCCCTGGGTCTCAGCGGGCGAATCGGCCGGCACGGCTGGTACAGGGTTCTCTGCTGCAGACACCGGCTCGGGGACGGGGCCCAAGGCAGCTCGCTCCTGATCGCCGGCGCCTCGCTTGGTCGGGTTCAGGGCGCCTCCCGAAGCCTCGGACCCTGCCGTGCTCGAGTTTTTCGGGGTGGCGCCTCGGTTCTGGGTCTGGCTGTGCATGGCGGTTTCCTGAGGAGAAGGCGTGCATGCGGCGATCGCCGCCGCGATTGATGGCAAGATGCGGATCATCGCGCTCCTCCACGAACTTGAACACGCTTCCCGATACGCCAACCGCGACCCCAAGTCACACCTGGACATTATCCTCAAAACCGTCGGTGATTCGATCCTGCTCCCACCCGGATTCCTGATTTGTCACCCCTCGACGCATATCGACCTGAATCGGCATGGACGGCCTCCGCGCAGATCGGCAGCGCTTGACAGATTTATTTTTTCGTAAAGCATAGCGTCACTTGGCTCCGTTCCGCGAGCAGGGCGCACAATCGAACTCGCGGTACGGACGATGCGATCGGGCCACACAGGGGACCACGAATGAGCACTTCCGAATTCGGCAACAGCACGTCCGGTGACCAGCCTTCCGTCTCCTGGGATCCGCTGAGCGAAATCGTTCACGACAAGGTGGTGGAGGGATGCGGCTGTGCAGCGTGCCAGGCCGCCACGAAGGACGACGACGACGGGGCTTCCGGCGGTGGCGGCGTCACCGACGCCAATCCCGAAGGCAACAATCTCGGCGTGCTGCTGCCGCTGGTCACCAATCCGGACGGCAGCAAGTCGATCACCGGCAACCGGAACGTCGATGCCGTCCTGATCGGCTCCAAATGGGGCACGCAGAACCTGACCTTCAGCTTCCCGGAGTCGGGCTCGAACTATAATGGCTCCGGCTACGACACCAACGGCGTGAGCCAGTACCAGCTCGAGCTGGGCTCGATGCAGCAGGCGGCGGCGCGCGCGGCCTTCGCGCAGATCTCCGCGGCGACCGGGCTGACGTTTACCGAAATCACCGAAACGGACACGGTCCACGCCAACATCCGGATCTCACAGACCGGCGACTCCGACGTTGCGTCCGCTTATGGCGGGTTCCCGTCCGACACGCGCGGTGTGGCGGGCGACATCTGGTTCGGCCGCAACAACCAGCCTTATTACGACATGGCCACTGAAGGCACGTGGGGCTTCGCCACGATGATGCACGAGATCGGCCACACCATGGGGCTGAAGCACGGGCACCAGGACTATACCAACTCCGATCTGTCCTTCTATTTCGGGACCACCCCGCGCTTTGGCACTCAGTCCCTGACTCCCGACCGTGACGGGCAGTCTTGGTCGCTGATGACCTATACGCCCGCACCCTTCACCAACAGCAACTTCGCCGGCGAGAAGGTCAACCAGCCCCAGACCTACATGCAGTACGACCTGGCCGCGCTGCAGTACATGTACGGTGCCAACTACAACACCAACGCGGGCGACAGCGTCTATACTTTCAGCCAGACGACTGGGGAGATGTTCATCAACGGCGTCGGTCAGGGCGCGCCGTCCGGCAACAAGATCTATCTCACAATTTGGGACGGCGGCGGCAACGACACGATCGATGCCGGCAACTACGCCAATGGTGTCACCATCGACCTGCGCCCGGGTGAGTTCTCCACTGTCGATCAGGCCCAACTGGCCAACAATCTGGCCTATCAGAACCTGACCAATCTGGCGCCCGGCAACTTCGCCATGTCGCTGCTCTACAATAACGACGCCCGCTCGCTGATCGAGAACGCCAGGGGCGGGGACGGAAACGACATCTTCGTCGGCAATATCGCCAATAATCTTCTCGACGGCGGTGCCGGCAGCGACACGGTGATCTTCACCAACCCCACGGGCATCACCGTTACCCTGAACGACACGAACACCGATGTCATCGTCACGCATGATGGTGAAACCGACACGCTGCGCAGCATCGAGAACATCGGCGGCACCAGCGGCAACGACACCATCACCGGCAACAGCCAGGCGAACATCCTCGTCGGCGCCGGCGGCGCCGACGTCCTTACGGGACTCGGCGGCGACGACCGTCTGATCGGCGGCGGCTTCACGACCACCACGACCTATTCGGCGCCGTCGCAGGCGGACATCACCAAGGCGCAGTCCACCAACAACGGATCGATCGCCACGGCCGTGGACACGACAGGCGCCTTTGACGTCGATGCCAATCCGGACATCACGAACGCGGCCAGCCTTCCGCACGCGACGATCAACGCGACCGCGGCCGGCGGTGTGGTGGAATATTACAAGGTCGTGGTGACCCAGGCGGGCGCGCAAGCCATCTTCGACATCGACGGCAACGGCACGCTGACCGACAGCATCCTCGAACTGGTCAACAGCAGCGGCGTAGTGCTGGCGTCGAACGACACCGGGACTGGTGACGCGTCACCGGCCGGACATGACGACGCCTATCTGGTCTACACCTTCGCTGCGCCGGGCACCTATTACATTCGCGTAGGCCAGTGGACGGGCAGCAGCGTTGCCCAGCCGCTCACGGCGGGGATGACCTATCAGTTGAACATCTCGCTGCAGGGTGCGGCGGCCGTGACGACCACCGTCACCGCCAACAACACCAGCAGCGCGGTGCTCGACGGCGGCGAGGGCAACGACTTCCTCCAGGGCACGATCGCAAACGACGTCCTGAACGGCGGCAACGGCAACGACACCGCCTCGTTCGTGAACGCGTTCAGCGGCGGCTCCACGACGGGCGTCACGGTCGACCTCAACGTGCAGGGTGTGGCCCAGAACACCGTCGCGGCCGGTTTGGACACGCTGACCGGCATCGAGAACCTGATCGGCTCGGCGCTGAACGATACCCTCACCGGCGACGGCAACGACAACGTCATCGAGGGCGGCCTCGGCAACGACGTCCTGACCGGCGGCGCGGGGATCGACACCGTCTCCTATGCGGGCGCTTCGGCTGGCGTGACGGTCAGCCTCGCGGCGCAAGGATCGGCGCAGAGCACCGGCGCGGGCTCGGACACGCTCAGCGGCTTCGAGAAGCTCGAGGGCTCGGCGTTCAACGACAGCCTGACGGGTGACGCCAACGCCAACACCCTCTCGGGTGGCGCGGGCGACGACACGCTGAACCCGGGCGCGAACGCGATCGGCACCGTCGACCTGCTCGACGGCGGCGCGGGCAGCGACACCGCCTCGTTCGCCGACTCCGTCACGGCAGTGACGGCGGTGCTGACCGGCGGGACCGACGGCATCGCGATGGTCGGTGGCAGCATGGTCGCCACCCTGCGCAGCATCGAGAACCTGCGCGGCGGCTCGGGCGCCGACTTCCTCGTCGGCGATGCGAACGGCAATGTGATCGACGGCGGGCTCGGCGACGACATCCTGAACGGCGGCGACGGAGTGGACACGATCTCGTTCGCGAGCAGCGGCGCCGTCGGGATAGCCGTCAACCTCGCCACGCTGACCGCCCAGAATACGGGCGCGGGCAACAAGACGATCATCGGATTCGAGAATGTCCGCACGACCGCGGGCGCGGACAATGTCACCGGCGATGCCGGTGACAACGTCTTCTTCGAAGCCGGCGGCGCCGACGTCTATAACGGCGCGGGCGGCTCGGACACGGTGGACTATTCCGCCGCGACCTCGGTGGTGACGGTGAACCTGAACACCGTCGCGGCTCAGAACACCGGGACCTCCACCGGCTCCGACACGATCACCAACGTGGAAAACCTGATCGGCGCTGCTGCCTTCGCCAACACCCTCACCGGCGGAAGCACCACGGCCAACCGCCTTGTCGGCGGCGCGGTTGCCGATTTCCTGATCGGCAGCGGCTTGGGCGATACCCTGATCGGCGGCGGCGGCAACGACGTGATTTTCGGCGATTATGTGAATACCTTCAACACCGGGGCGACCACGGCTGACGGTGCCGATGTGATCGAAGGCGGCGCAGGCAACGACCAGCTCGTCGGCGGCATGGGTAACGACATCCTGCGCGGCGGCGACGGCGACGACACCCTGGTGGGCGGAATCGGCAACGGCACGGCTGCGGGCCTGAGCACGGTCTATACCAACGACGGCGGCCAGGACACCTTCGACGGCGGAGAAGGCTCCGACATCGCCTATGCCTATTACACCGACCAGACCGGCGGGATCGCGTTCGACCTGGCCAATGTGGCCGGCAACAGCGCCATCACCATGGGCGGCATTGCGGCAGGCTCCTTCACCAGCATCGAGCGGGTGATCTTCCGCGGCGGCTCGGGCGCGGACATCGTCAGAGGCGGCGGTACGCTCGACACCCTGGTCGGCAACGCCGGCGACGACGTCCTCGACGGCTGGTTCGGCAACGACACCCTGTCCGGCGGGCTCGGCAACGACACGCTGATCGGCGGCGAGGGGCTGGACACGGCCACCTATGTCAATGCGACCGCGGGTGTGAACGTCGACCTCCGGATCGCCGGAGCCCAGGACACGGGCGGCGAGGGCATCGACACGCTGAGCGGCATCGAATACCTCACCGGGTCGGGCTTCGGCGACACCCTGCGGGGCAACGACGTCTTCAACCTGCTCGTCGACAATGCCGTGGCCGGGGCGGCCGGCCAGACGGACTCGCTGTTCGGCTATGGCGGCAACGATAGCATCCTGGTCACCCGCGCTGCGGGGACGGTTGCCACCAACGTCAACATCGACGGCGGCGACGGGGACGATTTGCTGGAAGTGCGCTCCGGAACGCTGTCCGCGGCCCTCGCGACGAACCCGGACGGCCTGATCGGCAACACCTATGCGGCGCTAGGCACGACCGGCAATCGCTACCTCGACACTGTCGTGGTGGATGGCGGCGCCGGCAACGACCGGATCGTCCTGACGGCAGTAAAATCCGCGGTCGTCGATGCCGGGTCGGGCAACGACATCCTCAGCGTCAGCCTCCTCGGCGCGGCGACGGAGTCGAAACACACCCTCACGCTGGGCACGGGCCAGGACACGATCCAGCTCGCCGGCACCGGCGCAGTCGCCAGCACGACGGACCACGGCAACGTCGTCACCGACTTCAAGGTCGGCAACGCGGGCGACCGGTTCGAGATGACGACGTTCCTGAACGGCTCGCTGCTCGGCTACACGGCCAACTCCAACCCCTTCGCCAGCGGCCATCTCCGCCTGCTGCAGTCGGGGACCGACCTGCTGCTGCAGGTCGACCGTGACGCCGGTGCCGCCGTGAACGGCTTCGTGACTCTCTTCACGATTGCCAATGGCTACACCGGTGGGTTCACTGCCTATAATTTCGACGGCTTCATCGGCGATCTGGTCCTCACCGGCTTCGCATCCGACGAGACCATCACCGGTGCCACCGGCAACGACGTCCTCAGCGGCGCGGACGGCAACGACGTGCTGATCGGCTTGGCCGGGAACGACACGCTGGACGGCGGCAATGGCGACGACACTCTGTTCGGTGGTGAGGGTGACGACGTCCTGATCGGCGGCGCGGGCATCGACACGGCCAGCTACAGCGACGCGGCTGTCGGTGTGACGGTGAACCTCGGCCTCGCAGGCGCCCAGGCGACTGGCGCGGGCTCCGACACACTCAGTGGAATCGAGAATCTGATCGGTTCGGCCTTCAACGATGTTCTGACCGGCGCCGCAGGCGCCAACCTGCTGTTCGGTGGGGCGGGTGACGACCGTCTCGATGGCGGCGCTGGCGCGGATGGACTGACCGGCGGCACGGGCGACGACACCTATGTCGTCGATGATGCGGGCGACCTGGTGACCGAGCTCATCGGCGAAGGCATCGATACCGTCGAATCCTCGATCAGCTACACGCTGGGTGCGGAGCTCGAGAACCTGGTTCTCACCGGCACCGCCGCGAACGGGACCGGGAACGACTTCGCCAACAGCCTCACCGGCAACGATCTCGACAACATCCTCAGGGGCTATGCCGGGAACGACAGCCTGATCGGCAATGGCGGCAACGATACGCTGCTTGGCGGAGCCGGCGTCGACAGCCTGTTCGGCGGCTCCGGCAACGATCGCCTCGATGGCGGGGCAGATGGAGCGGCCGATACGCTGAAGGGCGGGATCGGCGACGACATCTACGTCGTGGGCGAGACAGGCGAGATCATCGAAGAACTCGGAGGCGAAGGCCGTGACCGAGTGGTCAGCTCGGTGAGCTTCACCTTGGGAGCCAATCTCGAGACGCTGGAACTCGTCGGTTCGGCGCAGAACGGAACCGGCAACGCGCTCGACAACCTCATCATCGCGAACGACGCCCGCAATGTTCTCGACGGCGGCGCGGGTATCGATACGGTCAGCTACGAAGCCTCCGACGCCGGCGTCCTCGTTCGGCTCGACACCGTCCGCACGGGGAATGTCGGGTTCTGGGGAAGCCTGGGCGGTGCGATCGAAGATTTCCTGCCGGACGGCCTCGGCGGCTATGCCACCGGCGACCGCCTGCTGAATTTCGAGAACATCACCGGTTCGGCCCATAACGACCAGCTGTTCGGCAACAATGTCGCCAACGTTCTGAGCGGCGGCGCCGGCGCCGACCTTCTGTACGGAGATGCGGGCGACGACGTCCTCGATGGCGGTGCCGGCCGCGACGTCCTTGATGGCGGGAACGGCAACGACAAGCTGTTCGGCGGAGCGGACTCGGATGTGCTCAATGGCGGCGATGGTGCGGACCGCTTGTACGGCGGTGCCGGCGACGACGTCATGGCTGGCGGCTCGGGCAACGACGTATTCGTGTTCGCTGAACTGGGCGGCCGGGACAGCATCACGGACTTCCGCCGCGGCCAAGACAAGATCGACCTGAGCGGTCTGGACGCCGACACGCGGACGGAAGCCGATGACTCGTTCCATTGGATCGGGAACCGGGCGTTCAGTGGAAGTGCCGGTGAATTGCAGTTCTACCGCGACCATGGGAACTACTTCCTTGCCGGCGACGTGAATGGCGACAGGATCGCCGATTTCGTGATCGGGCTGGACAACGTTCAACTGCAAAGCAGCGACATCTTCTTCGGTTAATTCGCCAACCGAACCGGCTCATCCAAGAAGGCGTCTCGGCTCACGTCGGGGCGCCTTTGGCCATGGAAAGGAGGGGGCGACAAGGCCCGGCTCCCGATTTTCGCCGTCACCCTCGAGCAGAAGGCAAGCTGGGCGAGAGGGCCGTTTATGGAGTGCCGGCACGAGAATCGTGCGGGCCGCATGTTCGGCACGAGCATTGCCGGTTGAGCCAGGTGGTCGGCCGATATCCCGGCTACCTGGCAACGTAGTTTTCCACATCCGGTTTCATGAAGTTCATTCATAGCTTCATCCCGTTTCAGCCGTCTAGTTGCCGCAGCTTCGCTGCGCTAAGCTCTCAACGCCGAACTGCAGACCTACGATCGGCACGGCGGCATGGTCGGCTGGCAGATCCGCCGGGCGCCCGTCTTGATCGAACCAAAGGAGCGTCGAATTTGTCCGAGGTTTCTCAAGAGCTGAATATCACGAGACGAGGCGTTTTGATGTCTGGTGGCGCGACGGTGGTGTTGACTACGGTGCCACCACTCGACGCCGAGGCGGCGCAGACCACTCCTGTGCAGCCCAAACCTTCGATGATGCCGGTTGCTTTCGAGGTGAACGGCCGCGGCCACGAACTTGAGGTCGACACCCGCACGACTCTCCTCGATGCACTACGCGAGCACCTAAAGCTGACCGGCACCAAGAAGGGCTGCGATCACGGCCAGTGTGGCGCGTGCACGGTGATCGTCAATGGTCAGCGGATCAACAGCTGTCTCAGTCTTGCCGTCCAGCATGCAGGTGACAAGGTGACGACGATCGAAGGTCTCGGCACACCCGACAGGCTCCATCCGATGCAAGCCGCTTTCATAAAGCATGACGGCTATCAATGCGGTTACTGCACCCCGGGGCAGATCTGCTCGGCCGTCGCAATGCTCGACGAGATCCGGGCGGGCGTCCCCAGCCATGTGCAGGCGGACCTCACTGCTCGCCCCGCCATGAGCAATATCGAGCTGCGCGAGAGGATGAGCGGCAATATCTGCCGCTGCGGCGCCTATTCCAATATCGCCGAAGCCATGGCGGAAGTGGCGGGGAGGCGGACATGAAGTCCTTCACTTACGAACGCGCCAGGACGCCGGCGGAAGCCGCCGCTGCGGTCGCCAACCGTCCCGGCGCCAAGTTCCTCGCGGGCGGCACCAACCTGCTCGACCTGATGAAGCTCGAGATCGAAACGCCGACGCACCTCGTCGATGTGCAGGACCTGAAGCTCGATCGGATCGAGAGGACCGGCGAGGGAGGGCTGAGGATCGGCGCTCTCGTCACCAACACCGCACTCGCCGCCGACGATCGCGTCCGTCTCGATTATGGCGTGCTGACGCGAGCGATCGTTGCGGGCGCGAGCGGACAGCTCAGGAATAAGGCGACTACCGCCGGCAACCTCCTGCAGCGCACCCGCTGTCCCTATTTCTATGACACCAACCATCCGTGCAACAAACGCGCACCCGGCTCGGGCTGCGCGGCGATCGGCGGCTATTCGCGCCAGCTGGCGGTAATCGGGTCGAGCGACAAGTGCATCGCCACCTATCCGGGCGACATGGCGGTCGCCATGCGCGTCCTCGACGCGACCGTCGAGACAGTGAAGCCTGACGGTTCGACGCGCGCAATCCCGATTGCCGAGTTCCACCGTCTGCCGGGCGACGAGCCGCAGCGCGACAACAGTCTCGATCGTGGTGAGCTCGTCACTGCGGTCACGCTGCCCAAACCGCTTGGCGGCACCCACGTCTACCATAAGGTGCGCGACCGCGCGTCCTATGCCTTTGCGCTTGTCTCGGTCGCGGCGGTCATCCAGCGCGACGGTACGGGTCGGGTTGCCTTTGGTGGCGTGGCGCACAAGCCGTGGCGGATCGAGGCGGCAGAGGCGGCGATGCGACAAGGTGCGCGAACTGTCGTTTCCCGCGTCTTTGCCGATGCCCGTCCGACTGCAGATAACCGGTTCAAGATCATGCTGGCCGAGCGCACGCTCGCCGGAGTGATCGCCGAGGCCCGGAGCTGATCAATGGAATTCAACGCACCCGCCGGCACCAACCTGTTTGATCGATCGAAAGTGGTGGGCAAATCGACGCCTCGCATCGATGGACCGCTCAAGACGACCGGCACCGCGCCCTATGCCTATGAGCGCCACGATGTCGTTCCCAACCAAGCCTATGGCTATGTCCTCGGGTCCGCGATCGCGAAAGGCCGCATCGTGTCGATGGACACGTCGGAGGCGCGCGCGGCCCCCGGCGTGCTGGCGGTGGTCGCGGCGCCCGAGACCAAGCCGGTCGGTAAGGGAATGCAGAACAACGCCCCCCTGTTTGGCGGCAGCGAGATCGCGCATTATCATCAGGCGATCGCCTGTGTCGTGGCCGAAACGTTCGAGCAGGCACGCGCCGCGACGGCCCTGATCCGCACCCGCTACGAGCGCGCCGACGGCGCCTTCGATCTCGCCCACGCCGCGCCGGGCGCCCCGCTTGCCGAAGGACAAGGTGGTAAGCCCGACCGTGAGACGATGGGCGACTTCGATGCCGCCTTCGCGGCCGCGTCGGTCAAGCTCGACGCCCGCTACACGACGCCCGACGAGAGCCATGCGATGATGGAGCCGCATGCCACCATCGCTGCCTGGGAAGGCGATCGCCTGACTTTGTGGACCTCCAACCAGATGATCAACTGGGCCAAGGAGAGCATGGGCAAAATTCTCGGCATCGACCCGGAGAAGATCCGAGTGGATTCGCCTTATGTCGGTGGCGGATTCGGCGGAAAGCTGTTCATCCGGGCCGACGCGGTGCTGGCCGCGCTCGGGTCGAAAGCCGCTGGGCGCCCTGTCAAGGTCGCGCTTCAGCGCCCGCTGATGGCAAACAACACGACGCATCGCCATGCCACCATCCAGCGCATCCGGATCGGCGCCGAGCGCGACGGGCGGATCACTGCGATCGCGCACGAGAACTGGTCGGGCAACCTCAATGGCGAGGACGGCGAGAACGGCACGCGGCAGACGCCGAAGCTCTATGCCGGCGCCAATCGCCTGATCGCAAACTATATCGCGACGCTCGATTTGCCCGAAGGCAATGCGATGCGTGCGCCAGGCGAGGCGCCGGGCCACCTGGCGCTCGAAGTCGCGATGGACGAGCTTGCCGAAAAGCTCGGCATCGATCCGATCGAGCTGCGCATCCGCAACGAGCCGCGAACCGTTCCGGCCAACCCGTCGCAGCGCTTCTCGGATCGCAATCTGGTGCGCTGCCTCCGCGAGGGAGCGGAGCGTTTCGGCTGGTCCAGCCGTCAGGCGAGGCCGGGCCAGGTACGCGACGGGCGCTGGCTCGTCGGCATGGGCGTCGCGGCGGGGTATCGCGGCGCCCCCACAGGGAAATCGGCCGCGCGGGTGCGGCTCGAAGCGGGCGGGCGCATCATCGTCGAAACCGACATGACCGACATCGGCACGGGCACCTACACCATTATCGCGCAGACCGCGGCTGAGACGATGGGCGTCCCACTCGACCATGTGGCCGTCGTGCTCGGCGATTCCCGCCATCCCGTTTCCTCCGGATCAGGTGGACAATGGGGTGCCGCAAGCTCCACCGCGGGCGTCTATGCCGCCTGTGTCAACCTGCGCCGGGCGATCGGGCAAAAGCTCGGCTTCGATGGCGATAGTGCGACCTTCGAAAATGGACGGATCCGCGCAGGTGACCGTACGCTGGTGTTGACCGAGGCCGGCGTCATCTCGGCTGACGGCGAGATGACCTATGGCGCGTTCAAGCGCGACTATGACGTAGGCACTTATGCGGCTCATTTCTGCGAGGTGGGCGTCGATACCTATACCGGCGAGACCTGCATCCGCCGTATGCTCGCGGTCTGCGACGCGGGCCGCATTCTGAACCCGCTATCCGCCCGCAGTCAGGTGATCGGCGCGATGGTCATGTCCGCCGGGGCCACGTTGATGGAGGAGCTTGCCGTCGACAAGCGTTTCGGCTTTTTCGTCAATCACGACCTCGCCGGTTACGAAGTGCCGGTCCATGCCGATATCCCGCATCAGGAATGCATCTTCCTCGATACGCTAGATCCGATCGTCTCCCCGATGAAAGCCAAGGGCGTCGGCGAGCTCGGGATCTGCGGTCCGGGCGCGGCCGTCGCGAATGCCATCTACAACGCCACCGGGGTGCGTGTGCGAGATTACCCGATCACGCTCGACAAGCATCTCGCCAAGCTGCCCCGGGTCGCCTGATCGACTGGAACCCGCTCTCGTCCTGGAGCTGCCCGACTGTTGGCGGCCAATTGCTGCTCTGCCTAGGAACCTGATCTCTCGAAAGCGCTTTGCGGCCACGTGTTTTCGATGAATGTTCGATGGTCTTCGATCAGCGACACTGCGCCATCTTCTCACCGCCGCCGGCCTGACGCTATGGTCCACCATGCTTGACGAATTTGCTGCGGACCCGCACGACGAACCTGCCCTTTCGCCACGTGTCGCCCTGCTGTCGATTGCCGGTTTCTGGTTGTTCTATTGCGCCATCGTCACGTTGCGGGCGGCGGTCATGGGACAGGCCTGCCAGCTCGACACCCTGGCGCGGCACCTCGTGCTCATGGTCTTCAGCATGGGGCTCACCTACCTGCTCTATTTGGTGTTGCGCAGGGTTGTAAGGAACTCGCTGCGACGCGGCATGATCGTCGCAGGCCTGCTGGCTGCGCCTGCGGCACTGGCCTTTTCGGCTGCCGACTGGGTGGTGTTCGAGGTCGTGAAATCACCATGGTCCGCGCCCGCCGCCCGTGCGGACAAAGCGCCCTCCGGTGCGGAGCAACCCCAGCCGGCGGGCCGGATGATGGTGCAGGTCGGGGGAACGAATGCCGACGACACCAATATGGAAGTGACCAAGATGATCGCGGATAGCGCGGTCAACAGCTATTTCTTCTTCGTCGGCTGGGCAGCGCTCTACCTGGCGCTTCGCTATGCCGCGGAGGTCGGCGCGCTGGAACGCAAGAACGCTGCGTTCCGTGCCGCGGCGCAGGCGGCCGAGCTTCGGGCGCTGCGGTACCAGGTCAACCCGCATTTCCTGTTCAACACGCTCAACTCGTTGTCCTCACTGGTCATGGCTGACAGGCGCCCCTCCGCCGAGCGCATGATCATCAATCTCTCGAGCTTCTTCCGGGCCAGCCTGGTCGGCGACCCGAGCGAGGATGTGCGGCTGGAGGAAGAAATTCGGCTCCAGCGCCTCTATCTCGAGATCGAACAGGTCCGGTTTCCCGTCCGCCTGCGCCTCGCCATCGATCTGCCGGATGACCTGCGCGGTGCCCTCGTCCCCGGATTGATCTTGCAGCCGCTAATCGAGAACGCCGTGAAATACGGTGTGTCGCGATCGCGCCGACCGGTCACGATCAGCATCCGCGCGAGCGACCGGCAGGGCTTTCTCCTTTTGTCGGTGCAGGACGACGGCGAACCCGGAGCGGCCGGCAAGGAGACCGTCGGAGGAACCGGCCTGGGCTTGCGCAACGTCGCCGATCGCATCGCTGCGCGGTTCGGCCGGGACGGCTATTGCCGCGCCCGCCCGCTCGATCCCGGCGGATTTCTCGTCGACCTCGCCATGCCGTTGACCTTCGATGAACGCTGAACCCGCCTTGCGCACGCTGATCGTGGACGACGAACCGCTCGCGATCGAACGGCTGGTCATGCTTTGCGCGCACGTCCCCAGCCTTTCGCTGGTGGGGACAGCGTCCGATGGGGAGATCGCGCTGCGACTGGCGAAGGCGCTGTCGCCCGACCTCGTGCTTCTCGACATCGCCATGCCGGAAGTGGACGGCATGGGTGTGGCGAAGTCGCTCTCCGCCGGAGAGCAGCCACCCGCCATCGTCTTTTGTACCGCCTTTGACGGCTTTGCCCTGGCGGCATTCGATGTTGCCGCAGTCGACTATCTGTTGAAGCCGGTGACGTCCGAAGGACTAGTCCGGGCGGTTGCGCGTGCGCGCAGGAAGATCGGCAGCCCCGAACACCGCGCTACCACCACGCAGTCCGATCGGATCGAGGAATTCTGGGTTCCGTATCGTTCGGAAATGGTGCGCATCGCGGCGATCGATGTCGATCGGATCGACGCGATGCGTGATTACATGTCCCTGCAGGTCGGGTCGCGCAGTTTCCTGCTCCACCAGACGCTGGGCGACCTCGAGCGCCGGCTGGACCCGGCCAGGTTCATCCGCGTCCACCGCTCGACGATCGTCAGGCGCGACTTCATCGCCAAACTCCGCCACGACGGACTCGGGATCTGGTACGCGATCCTGGCCAATGGAGCCGATGTCCGGATCGGCCGCTCCTATCTCGCGACGGTGAAGGCCTTGGCGGGCCGGTAAGTCCCCTCACCTCCATGACGCGCGAGCGTACGGTCGGACCGGAGCCGGCTATCGGCCCCGCTTGCCTGCATCGGTCAAGGCAGCGCGATCATCACGCGCGCCCGAAGCCAATGCAGCAACCCTAGCACCTGCTTCGCGCGCCGCAGTCGCGCGGCAGCGCGCGATCTCGGTTGGCGGCAATAGACCAACGCGCGGATAGTCGCCGCAAACACGTTCCGCCGCGCGGCGGATACGCGCGCGCGCTGTCCTGAACCCCGCATCGGTCGAAAGGTCGAGGTCGTGCGTGGAGACGACGGCCTTGTCCGACTGCTTCATGGTAGTACTGGCCGTAGCCGCCTCGGCGAAATGGGGCGAACCCAAAAAAGCGAGCGACAACAGTCCCAAATGTACAATACGCATCACATTGTTCCCATGCTGTCCAAGTCATCAATCGCCCTTGGAGGGCGACGACTGATGGATATTCGATCGCACCCGCGAGGCGGCGCGCTCTTCGATCAACAGGGCGGTCCGTTCTATCAATCGCTGCGGCGGACGATGAACGGTAAATGCGGTTCGACGAACGACTGCCCGCCAAAGGCCTGACGGCGTCGGTATCGGACTGGCCGCCGTCAAAATCGTTTCGCCAGCCGATGGAGATCTCTTCAAGCGGCGCTGCGACAACCGGCTGGATCAACGGGCGTACTGTCGGTCCCGTAGATCATGCCGCAGCGCGTAATGGTGCGGGCGCTCAACAGCGTGAACAACGACAATGCAGAAGGGGTCAGAGCCCGAAGCGCAGTGTTGCGAGAACGGTGCGGGGCGCTCCGGGCAGGTTCAGGATCGGTGATGTGCCATGGCCCGAAACGATGTAGTCCTTGTCGAACATATTGTAGACGTTGAGCTGCAGCCGTGCCGGACCGACCTGTGTCCAAGCCATCGCGTCGGCAGTAAAATAATGGTCCAGGACTGTCGTATTGGCGGGATCGGCCCAGCGGTCCCCGACATAGTTGGCGCCTGCACCGATGCCGAACCGCTCGCCGAAGCTTTTGGCGACGAAGGCATTGGCGGCATGCTTCGGCGTCAGGGTGGCGCCCTTGTCCAGGAAAAGGGGGTTGGCCGACGCCGTCACCCGGCCATCCAGATAAGCGTACCCCAGGATCGCGCGGAATCCCGAGGGCAGGTCGAGCGCGCCCGAGACTTCCACGCCGCGCGTGCGCTGGGTGCCGATCGGCACCACGATTTGCGGATTGGCGGGATCGCTGCCCTTGATCCCCGTCCGGCGCAGGATGAAGCCGGAGAGCTGGATGCTCAGCCGATTGTCGAGCAGGCTGTACTTCGCGCCGATCTCGTTGTTCGTGGTCTTCTCCGGTGCGATGTCGGCGTTATTCGCCGCCAGTGCGAAGGTCTCCGCCGACGGCTGGAAGCTGGTGCTCCACGACGCGTAATAGGACTGCGCATCATCCGGCTGGAAGACTAGGCCGGCACGCGGGCTCCACTTCTTGTCGGTGCGCTCGAGCGGTGTGGCGCGGGCGGGGATGATGAGCTGCGTTTTCTGCACGAACCAGTCGTGGCGGACGCCCAGCAGTGCCTTGAAGCCCGCACCGAGCTCGATGAAATCCTGCACATACAGGCCGCGCGTGTCGAAGGCGGATGCCGACTTGGCGCTGAGGGTGGTGAAGTTCGCATTGGAAAGCGTGGGCAGGACCGGAGCCAGGATCGGCGTCACGGCGACGACGCGCGCCTGAATGGTCTCGGCATCCTTGACCTGGCGGGCGATCTCCACACCGTAGAGGACGGTGTGCCGAGTGCCGCCCAGTTCGAATTTGTGCGTGAGTTCGGACTGGTTCGACCAGCCGTCTTCATCGCGCAGGATGCCGCCGTGCGACAGGCTGACCGTACCTGCGACGGCGTTGACTGCGGTCGCGTTGGTGTTGTGGCGGTCGAGCGTATAGCGATAGTGCCGGAAACCGTTGCGGAACGACAGCGCGTCCGAAAAGCGGTGTTCGAGCGTGATCGTCTGCGACAGCACCTCGGAGCGGCTAACGTCCACGTCGTGGGCATTGGCGGCGCCGTAATAGCTCGAGCGCGGCACGCGGACGACCTTCCCGTTGATCGCGGGGATGCCGAAATCGGTTAGGCGGCGGTCCTGGAGATAGTCGGCCTGGATGAGGAGCGTGGTGTCCTTGCCTGCGCCCAGCAATATCGAGGGTGCGAGGGCGACGCGCTTGACGAACTGCTGGTCGCGGAAACTGCCGCTGTCCTCCAGCGCGCCGGTCAGGCGGAAGCCGACACCCGATTGCCCGTCGAACAGGCCGAGGTCGATCTCGCCGCGCGCGATATCGTGCGAGCCGTAGGTGAAGGCGCCGCCGATGATGTTGACATTGGGCTTCTTGGTAACGCGATTGATGAGGCCGCCCGATGATCCGCGCCCGTAAAGCACAGCTGCCGGACCCTTCACCACCTCGACCCGCTCGACGTTCGACAAGTCGCGGAAATACAGGCCGTCGTCGCGGAACCCGTCGACATATTGGTCGGCGATCGCAGTGAAGCCGCGGATGGTCACTTGGTCGCGCTGGCCGTCGCCGTGCGAGAAGGACACGCCGGGCACGTTCTTGAGCGCGTCCTGGAGCGACAGCGCGCGCTGGTCGCGCAGCACTTCGGACGGGACAACCGCAACTGACTGCGGCAGGTCCTTGAGCGGGATCGCGATTTTCGCTGCTCCGGTGTCCTGCGGAACGTAGCCGTCGTGCTCGCGGACGCCAGTGACGACGATAGGGCTGTCCTGGTCGGGGTCGTCGGCTGCGGCGTGCGCCGGAAGTGACAGGTGCAGCACGATGGCTGTCGTGGTGAGTAGGCGAAGGAAGGCGCCCTCCAAGGTCAGCGGTGCACGAATAGCCAATTGGGAAGTCCTAACTGAGAGCATCAGAGTTTATTGCGAGCGCGTATCAATAGCAGAATTGGATTGCAACAAATTGTTGCCGGCGCTCACATCGCTTGCCACTCGCTCTCGGAGACCCGTCCCGGCTTGGCGTCAAACATCGATCGGCCGACGGTCGCAGCACCGGTTTCGCGAGGGGAGGGGGATGGCTCTTCACCATGGCTGTACGGTCTCGGACCGTCGCATCAGCAGGTTTTCCGACAAGAGGAATAGCAATCCGGCGGCGGCTTCCGCCATCCGAACCAGTCTGCGCGAGCGCCGGATTCGGACACCTGACGGCGCTGCACAATTTGGTCTCGCCGGGCTATGTTCGCGTCGCACGGACATGGCCTTGCTCGCGAAGGGTATCAGGTGGCGCATATCGACGAGGCTGGAACAGGGCGGATCCGACGGGTGGTCATCCTGGGCGGAGGAACCGCCGGCTGGATGACCGCCGCGGCGCTCGCGCGGACCTTCGGCCAGCGGCTTTCGATCACCCTGCTCGAATCGGATGAGATCGGGACCGTGGGAGTCGGAGAGGCGACGATCCCGACGATCCACTGGTTCAACGAGCTGATCGGGCTGGACGAGGCCGCCTTCCTCCGTGCCACCGGGGCCACCTTCAAGCTGGGGATCGAGTTCGTCGACTGGGCGCGGCCCGGCCAGCATTATTTCCATCCCTTCGGCCAATATGGCATCCCGCTGCCGGGCGTCTCTTTCCATCATCGCTGGCTGAAGGCGCGGGCCGAGGGCCTCGACCTGCCGCTGTCGGCCTTTTCGCTGGCGAACCGGCTGGCGCTGGAGGGCCGCTTCGCCAAGCCGGTGAACCACGCCCGATCGATCCTCTCGACCCTCGGCTATGCCTATCATTTCGACGCCAGCCTCTATGGGCAGCACCTCCGCGGGCTCGCCGAAGCGAACGGCGTGACCCGGATCGAGGGCAAGCTCGAGCGGGTCGAGCAGCATCCGGAGACCGGCTTCGTCACTGCGCTCGGCACGTCGCGCGGCGACCGGCTGGAGGGCGAACTGTTCATCGACTGCTCGGGGTTCCGCGCGCTGCTGATCGAGGGCGTGATGCAGGCCGGCTATGACGATTGGTCGCACTGGCTGCCGTGCGATCGCGCCGTCGCCGTGCCCTGCGCACGCGTGGCGGCGACCACGTCGTACACGCGCGCCACGGCCCGGCCAGCGGGCTGGCAGTGGCGCATCCCGCTACAGCACCGCACCGGCAACGGCTATGTCTATGGCAGCCGGTTCGTCAGCGACGACGAGGCGGCCGCGTCGCTCCTCGCCAATCTCGACGGCGAAGCCTTGGCCGAGCCGCGCTTCCTGCGCTTCACGGCCGGACGGCGGCGGCGCGCGTGGCTCGGGAACGTCGTGGCGATCGGGCTCTCCTCCGGCTTTCTCGAGCCGCTCGAATCGACCAGCATCCATCTGATCCAGAGCGGCATCGCCAAGCTGCTCACTTTGTTTCCGGACCGCGACTGCGATCCCGCACTCGCGCGCCGTTTCGACGCGCTGTTCGCTGCCGACATGGACAATATCAGGGACTTCCTGATCCTCCACTACCATGCCCAGGATCGGCAGGATCCCATCTGGGAGCAGTGTCGTCACATGGAACTGCCCGAGACGCTGGTCGAGCGCGAGGCGCAGTATCGCCGCTCGGGCCGGGTGATGGTGGGCAGCGACGAGCTGTTCCGCGAAGCGAGCTGGCTCGCCGTGCTCAACGGCCAGGGCATACTCGCTCAGGACTATAATCCGCTCGCCGATACGCTCGATCCCGCCACCAACCGAGCCCAGCTGGAGCAGGTCGCCGACCTGATCGCGCGCTCCGCCGAGACGCTGCCGCTACACGACGCGGTGCTGGCGGAAATTCAGGGCGCGGCGGCCGGCGGCCGCACGGCGAGATAGACGGTGCTCCACAGCTGCGCAGCGTTGGATTCGTCGACATCCTGCCGCCCCGCGCCGAACGGCACCATGCGATAGCGTCCGCCCTCATAGGCCCAGGACCAGAGCTCGGAGCTCTGCAGCGCGCGTGTCGCCGAGATGGCGCGCCATAGCCGCGCTTGCGCCTGGCGGAGGCGGCCGCGCGTCGCTGCCGGCAGGCCGCTCCGCGCCAGCTGGCGCTCGATGCCCGCGGCGAGCAGCGCCTGCTGCCACGACCAGACCACGGTGCCGTGATAGGCCGAAGGCGTGAAGCGCGCCTGCATCGCCGGGTCCGCCAGCACGGGATTGGCGACGAGCAGGCCGATATCGGTCATCAGCCCGGCCGGGAAAGGTCGCATGATCGCGTCGACGAAAATGTCGAGATCGGCGGGTGCCGGATCGCCGAAGAGCAAGGCGAAGCCCTCGTCGGAGTTGAGGATCGGCACCGGCGCGCCCGCCGCGTCGAGCGCAATCGCGTGGAAGGTGAGCGGCGTCTTGCCCAATGCGGCGAGTGCGGGCTGGGCGGGTACGCCGAGTCCCGCCGCATAGGTGCGGATCATCGGCACGGCGCGGGCGGCTGGAACGGAGACGCGGAACAGCCCGGGCACCCGGCTGCGCCACAGTCCGGCGATCGCATCGGCCCGGCCGAACGCCGCCCGATCGTCGGCGGTCAGATACGGGTCGAGCAACCCAGCCCGGAACAGGCGGGCGGCTGCGTCCAGCGCGGCGGGGACGAACACTGCATTGACGTCGTACGGATAACGCCCGCCGCCTATTCCGTCGCCGCTGTCGCGCCACTGGCCCGCCGTCCGTCCCGGCTTGAGCGCGACGAGCCGCGCGACGCCCGGCGCCTCGGCAAAAGGCCGAGCCTGCGCGAGCACGAAGCGCAGATTACGCACCATCGCGGTACCGGCGCGCTCGGAGCTGCCCGGCTTGGTCTCGCTCGGGACGTTGCCTGCCAGAAAAGTGCTCGCCGCGTCCGGCCGGACCCGGTCGAGCAGATAGTGCGCCGCCACCGGCGCGAGCATGAAATCGTCGTCGATCATCGCATAATCGAGCGTCGGCGCGTCGCCGCTGCCGCCATGCTGGCGCCGGTCGAGGATCGCGAATTCGGAGAGGCCCTCCTCATGCGCCACCTCGCCGGCTTCGTTGAGCCGCGCGAGCACCGCGCCCAACCCCGCCTCGATCGCTGCCGGCTGGAGCGCCGGCATCAGGAGGCGCACCGACATCAGCGTGTCGCGTCCGAAATAGGTGTTGAACCGCCATGAGCCGGCGAGGAACTTCTCGCGATAGCTGAGGAAATGCAGCGCGTTGCGCGCTGCCGGATCGTCCGCCGCATGGTCGTTGAGCAATTCGGGGAGCGTCAGTCCGGTCAGCGGCGTGTCCCCGCTCGCCGCGACGATCTCCAGCCGGATCCGCCCGCTCGCGCCGGCAGCGATCCCTCCCTTGTCGATCCGCCCCTCGATCACGCGCAACTCGAGCCGATAGCCCGGCGCGCCGTCCACCCGGTCACGCGCGTAGCTTATCCGATCTCCCTCCACGCGCATCGGCACGGCGATTTCGGCCGGGAATTTGCCCACTGCCTGATAGTCGCGCAGGAAGCGCACGTTCGACAGTACCGCCTGCTTGACGGCGAGCCGGGGTGCCGTGACGGTCGCCACCGCGCGGATGCCGTAGAGCGGCCGGCCCCGGCCGTCGGCCAGCGTCACCGGCTGCGGCGCGCCTTCGAGCCGCCACGCCACCGGCGCCGCCGTCCGATCGAACCACAGCCCAACGCCGCTGTTCCCCGCCGGGAAGGCGATAAGGATGCGCGGGTCGGTGCCTGAGCGGAGCAGCAGATGCGCGGCGACCTTGCCGTCGCGGACGAAGGCGTTGAGGTTCTGTCCCTCGGTCAACTGATAGGCCAGCTCGGGCGCGCGCTGTGCCGGTCCGGGCGCTGCGGCCATCAGGCACATCCCCGTCGCCAGGCTTCGCGCGAACCTCGCCCCCATCAGAATTTCAGCGTCAAAGAGCCGCCATAGGTCGGGCCGACGATCCCGCGCGCGTAGAAATAGCCCGACGCCGCGTTCTGCGTCTGGCCCTGGCGCGGATTGCCTTCGGTGAGGCCGGTCACGTTGAAGATGTTGTCGGCGTCGAAGCTCAACTGCAGGTTCTTCGTCAGGTTGAGGCTGATGCCCGCCCCCGTCACCCCATAGCCGGGCAGGGCCACGCCGTTCCCCGAATCCGCGAAGATCTTGCCGACATATTTGTACCGCGCAAAGACCTCGCCCAGCCCGTTCGGCAGCTTGATCGCCGGGGTGATCGTATAGAGCTGTGCGGGCGTGCGCTCGGGCCGGTTGCCGTCATAGGTCGGCTGCTGCACGCCGTTGAGCCGGAGGTTGCTCAGCTTCGGATCCTGGAACACGCCGGTGAAGTCGATCGAGAACCAGTCGACCGGCCGCACCACCGCATCGATCTCGACCCCCTTTGTGCTGAGGTCCGCGAGGAAGCTGGTCTGCTGGGTCGGATCCGAGGGGTCGATGAAATTGTAGAACTGGTCGTTGAAGTTGGTGCGAAACACCGTCGCCGATGCGCTGAGGAAGCGGGCGAGCTGATAGCGGACGCCGGCTTCGTAAAGCTCGATCCCGGTGACCGGATCGGTGTTGTTGGTCTGGAAGCCCTTGGCATAGCGCGCATAGATCGAGAGGTTCGGCGTGATCAGGTAATTGGCGCCGACCGTCCATGCCGTCGCCTCCTGCGTGCGCCGGGTGAGGTTGAAGGTGCCGTCCCAGGTGGAGCCCACCGTCGGGATGACGCCGGCCGTGCCCGGCGGCACCGGCTGGTTGACCGCGGCGGCGCGGCCGTCGCGGAACCTCGCCTCGTCGCTCTCCCAGCGGATGCCGGCGTCGATATGCAGGCTGTCGCCGATCGACAGCTCGTCGTTGAGATAGACCGACATCGACTTGTCGTCGCGCTCGCGGATGCCGACGCCCCAGTCGCCATAGGAGATCAGGCCGTTGTCGCTCAGCGTGCCGATGACGTTGTTGTTCGCGTCGAGCGCGACGATGTCGTAGATGTCGCTGTTGTTGCGCACATCGTTGACCACGGTGGCGACGGCGGCCTGGTTCTGCTTGCGGCGGACATCGTAATAAAGCACGCCCGCGGTCAGCGAATTCTTGAACGCGCCGCTCTCGAACTCCCAGCGGAAGCCGGCATTCGCGCCGAAATCGCTGCCCTTCAGATAATCGTGGTTGAGCACGGTCTGCTGCAGAAAGCCGTTGCCGTTCAGCCCGTTCAAAATGTCGGTCTGGTTCGATCCGACGACAGTGCCGGTGCGCAAATTCTTGATGCCGTAGCGCGCGGTGCCGGGGAACGCCGCCGCGCCGAGAGTGAGCAGATTGTTGATCGGGGAATCCGGCCCCGGCGTCAGATAATCGACTGCGCTGGTCAGCCCGGCATTGCCCGTGCCAGATCCGGGGAAAAGCCCGTTGAAGTCGTAGCTATAGTCCAGATAACGGGCGCGCAGGAACAGATCGAGCCCCTCGGTCACCGGCTTCTCGAAATCGAGGCGCAGCTGCTTCGTCCTGGCGCGCACGCCTTCACTCAGCCGGAAATCGCGGAGCCCGTCGGGCTCGACAAAAGTCGATACCGGCACCGAGAGGCGCGCAAAGGCGCCGCCGCCGATATTGTCCCATTGCTTGTCGAGCCCGGGCACGCTGCCGGGCTTGCCGTTGTTATAGGTATAAGGCTGGTCGGCATAATAGGCCGTTTTGAGATCGCCGATCTTGCCGGTGAGCCGCAGATAACCGCCGCCGTCGAAGCGATATTCGAGCATCGCCTTCACGCGATAGCCGTCATAGTCGAACGGGTTCTTGCGCACGCCGGGGCTGCTCTGGAAATAGCCGCCGACGCTGAACGCCAGATTGTTGGCGATCGGCGCCGAATAATAGAGGTCGCCGCGCTTGAGCCCGTAATTATAGGCGGTGGCGCGTGCCATCCCCTCGGCCCCATCGAAACTGGGCCGCTTCGAGATGAAGTTGATCGTGGCACCTGCGCCGTTGACCGTCAGCACCCCCGACGAGCCGCCCTTCACGGCCTCGAGCCGGTCGATGGTCAGATCCTGCGAGAAGAAGAAGTCGGCACCGCCGCCCTGATAGAGCACGGGCATCCCGTCCTCTTCGAGCTGGACGAAACGTTGTCCGCCGCCCTGCAGTCCGCGGACCGAATAATTGTTCGAGAGCTCGCCCGCCGTGCCTTCGACGAAGATGCCGGGAACGAGCTCGAGCATGTCTGCGGTCGAACGCGGCGCCTTGCGGTCGATATCCGCGCGCGTCGCATAGGTGATGTCGGCCGAAGCGGTGATCAGCGGGCGATCGCGGCTCGTCTGGCCGGTGACGACGATCTCCTGGTTGCCATAGGCCTCGTCGGCCGGCGCCGCAGGGGTGGTCTGTGGCGTCGGGGCCGGGGTTCCGTTCTGTTCGGCGGGCGGTGGCGTCTCGCTTGGGGTGGTCTGCGCCAGCGCCGGTACCGCTGGAAGCACCGCTGCCCCTAGCAACAGCCCGGTGCGCACACTGAAGCGCTCCGAAATGGACATGCCTCTCTCCCGCGACTTTTCCGGTCCCAACCCGCAAACGCGCGTTCCGATCCCGGCCCCGTGCGCGGTCTGGCGCGTTTCTCACCGCGTCGGGCGCACCTTCTCGGTGCTCAGGTCCGGATAGCGTTCGAGGATCGCGCTGACGACGCCATTGGTCCAACCGAACCCGTCCTGGAGCGGATATTCGCCGCCGCCGCCCGGCCGGTGCTCCTCCACGTCGTATTTCTCGAGCATCTTGCCGGTCTCGGCATAGGCAGTCGCGACCGTGCCGATCCAGCGCCGCGCAATCTCGCGCGCCAGTTCCTTCTCGCCATAGCGGGTGAGCCCGTCGATCGCGATCCATTGCAGCGGCGCCCAGCCGTTCGGGCTATCCCATTGCTGCCCGGTGCGGAGGGTCGTCGTCCGCAGCCCGCCGGGCGCGAGCAGTTTCCTGCGCGCGGTGGCGGCTGTCGCTCGCGCCTGTTCCGGCGAGGCGGCGCCCACGAACAGTGGATAGAGCGCCGCGGCGGAAACCACTGGGGTGGGTCGGCCCGCGATCCGATCCCAATCGGCATAGCGCGCCTCGCCGGGCACCCAGAGATAGCGATCGATCGCCGCCTTGCGCCGCTGCGCCTGCGCCGTGAACTCCGCCGTGCAGCCTTGGTCTTTCGCGGCCCGGCAACGCGCGGCGATCCGCTGCTCCATCGCCAGCATGAGGCTGTTGAGGTCGACCGGCACGATATCGGTGGTGCGCACCGAGGCGAGCACTGCGGGATCGCGGAGCCAGCGCGCACTGAAATCCCACCCGCTCTCCGCGCCGGCGCGCAGATGGCGCTGCACCACCGCCGCCGGCCGGGTCCTGTCCGCGGCCGCGGTGGCGACATCCTCGGCATAGGATTCGTCACGCGGCGTGTCCTTGTCGTCCCAATAGCGGTTGAGCAGGCTGCCATCGGGCATCCGGACGACGCGTTCGCAAGCACCGTCGGGGGTGATGCACGCCGCACCGCGCATCCAGAACGCATGCTCGCGCCGGAGCGCCGCCAGCCGCTGCGCGGCCAGCGTGGAACCTTTCGCTTCGGACAAGTCGAGCATCAGCGCGAAGAATGGCGGCTGCGACCGGCTGAGATAATAGGTCCGCATGCCGTTCGGGATGTGGCCGTAGCGCTCGATGACGCTGACGAAATCTGCCAGCATCGATTCGATCATCGGTTGCTGTCGGTCCTTCGCCAGGCCGAGCATGGTGAAATAGCTGTCCCAATAATACATCTCGCGAAACCGTCCGCCGGGCACGACAAACGGCGCCGGCAGCGGCAGCGCGGAGCTGCCCGGACGCGCCGCCACCGGATGGCGCACGAGCGTCGGCCAAAGCGTGCGGATGTGCTCGCGCAGGTCGGTTGCCTGGCGATCATTCGCGCCGGGCACGATGAAGTTGGCGAGTACGAAAGTCCGCAGTGCCGCGCGGTCGCGCGGCTGCTGGCGGGCATAATCGGCCATGATCTCCGCCGGCGCGCGGCGGGGCCGGGCGTCGACGAAAGTCTTGCCGTCATCGAAGACATGTTCGATCTGGACCCTGCGGAAGAGATCGCCGTAGAGTTCGGCCGGTGACTGTTGCGCCGTCGCGCTCGTCCCCCACAGCCCGGCGGCCACCAATGTCGCCAGCAATATCCGCATTGCCTTCATGGCCTGACCTTACCGCTTCTGATCGCGCTGATCCTGTCGCGGGTGGAAACGTCCACGTCCTCCAAATTGGTTCCAAACCCACAACCCCCGGTTCGGAGGATATGACCAAATGGCTGCTTTCCGCTCCTGGTATCCAGAAACCGATCAGCCGCTCTCAACTATTTCCAGTCGATCTAGGCAAGTGGCAGCTTTGCGCTCAATGCCGCTGTTCATGAATCTTTGAAGGCTTCCGGGAGCGGACCGTCAGTCTTTCCGCTTCAGGCCGGGCATGCGCCGGTTGAAATGGCGTGGACAGTTCGATGGCGGGCCGACCTGGCAGGCTTTCAAGGGAAAAATTGATGGCTCTGTGCGAAGGATCAGCTGTCTCAGGAGGCGGGTCGTGGCGGAAGCGGGTAGACGATGAAATCGGCGTGCCGATCGACCATCGGCGCCGAAGCTATCTTTGCAACCGCCTGCTGGAGTTCCCCGATCGCCGAGGGCGGGAGCGGGAGCGGATGCTCCGAGGGATGCGTCGCTGCCTTCATCGGATAGTCCTGCCCTGGCGTGGCGGTCATCTCGATATGTGCCCCGAGCAGCGCGCGAATCGGATGGGTGGCCGCGAAGGCGGCGAGCCGGTCGGCGCTCGCGCGGAACTCGTCGAACTTGTCGCGCGGTACGTAGAGCCTCCCCGGGTAGAGCATGTCGCCCGAGAACAGCAGCTGCGTGCGCGCATCATAGACCATGATGTGCGCCGGCTGGTGGCCGGGGGTCGGGATGATTTCGAGAACGCGCCCGCCGAGATCGAAGCGAGCGATACCGTCCGGCCAGTTCGTGATGTGAAAGAAGGCTGCGACGTCTTCCGATGCGACGCCCACGACGTCGGTGTCGGGTCGATCACGAAACTCATTGTCACCCGCATGATGATCGCCATGGCCGTGCGAGTGCGCAACGACGAGGTGAAGCGGGCGGTCGCCGTGCTTCGCCCGCCATTCGCCAATTATCCGGTCGATGGTCGGGCGGATCTTGAGTCCCCCTGCGCCGGTGTCGATCAACAGAGCGCGATCCTTGCCGAACAGTAGATAGAGGAAGGGCGCCTCGAAGTTGGTTTCGACCGACTGGCGAATGACGAACGTGTCCGCATCGACCATCTGGACCTGCATCTCGGGTTCGTTCGCCGTCGCGCCGTCGATCCAGTGCGCAAATCGGGGCGCTTCGAGCGCGGGAGACGCGGCGCCAAGCAGAAATGCCGCACCGATCAGAGCAATGGAACGACGCCGGGCGGCCAGGTGGCGAGCGGTGTGAAACGAGGCGAACAGGTCCATAGGCCTAGCATATGAGGTATTACCTATTCCGGCAAACGTAACATTATGCCAATCGCCGCTGTCTCAGCTTTTCCGTCTCATGGATCGAGCGGGTCGGCGGCCTCGACGTGGAAAGCGATCGGCGCGGGCGTGAAGCGCAGGCTGAACCGGTCGGGCCCCAGCGCGAGGCGGCCCGGCTGGATGCCCATCTCGCGCAGGTTGCGCTGGGCGAGTTCGTCGCCGCCGATATACTGGATCGTGCGGTGGTCCGAGACGACCAGTGCCGGCCGATCGACCGGGAAGCCGGCGGCGAGAAGCAGCCGGGCGCAATTGCGCAAATTGGTCGTGGTGTGGCGGGCGTGCGGCTCGATCAGGATGCGGTCGGCCGGAACGCCGTGCTCGGTGACGAGAAGCCGCTTCATCTCGATCGCTTCGTTGAACGGCGTGCGGTTGGGGTGGACGTTGCCGCCCGACACGATGATGAACGGCGCGAGCCCGCGTGCGAACATATCGGCGGCGATCCGCATGCGGATATGCCCCATCACCCCGGTGCGCGATTGCGCATCCTCGGGGCCGTGCCCGAACACCAGCAGCGCAATATTAGGGCGTGCCTGCCAGTCGGTTCCGGCGACTGCGCGCACTGCCGCGGCGTTCTCGCCGCCCAAAAGCGGTCGATAGGCACCCGCTTCGGTGCGCTCGTTCATCTGGAGCAGCCCGATCGCGTAGCGTAGCGATGGGTCGAAGAAGAGGTCGTCATCGTGCCCCAGCGCCGCAGTGGCGACGCCGTGCGCGCTCAGCACGTCGGCATATTCGGGTCTGGCGGTGTCGAAGATGATCGCATCGATCTTGGGATAACGCGGCGGAATCCCCTTGGCATAGATCGCGATCACGCGATTGACCGCCGCGGCCGTCTCGCCCCAGGCGGTGGCAACGAGATCCGCGTCGGCCAGGGCCTCGTGGCGTGCGAACCGTCCCGAAGGCCGCATCTGCCGACCGACAAGCGCCGCGCCAAGCCGGCGATCGCGCGTGAGCAGCCGCAGCCGGGCCTCCACCGCGGCGATGTCGGCGTCGGTCCAGACCCACGCATCGGCAAGGCATTGCGGCGACGGAGTGCACGTTTCCTGCGGCACACGTGCGGCGCGCTCCGTCGCGAGCCGGCGAAGGACCGGATCGACGCGCAGCGCCTGCGCCCAGCCGTCCGCCGCCCGCAGCATCGCGAAGAGCGGGAAGACCCGCGTCTCCAGCGAGTCGGCGAACGGCGCGGAATAGCCTCGGGGATCCTGCGCCCAGGCCGCCGCGGGCGCCCAGGCCAGTGCGACGGCGAGAGCGATGGCGGCGTGACGCAACTTACCAGCTCCGGCTCAGGATGAAGCGGAAGTTGCGGCCGAACAGCGGACGGCCATAGATCGCGTCGGTCGCGCCCTGGCCGGCGAGCTGGTCGGTGCGCGGGTTGCCCTCGGTGAGGCCCTTCGCGTTGGTGAGATTGTCGCCGACCACCTGAATGCGCCACGGGCCGTAGGTAACCGACGCGTTCGCGCCGAAGGTCTGATAGGCGGGCAGCGCCGTCAGGTTGAACAGGTCGACATAGCGGCGGCCGACCCATTCGTAGCGACCGGCGATCTCGAGCTCACCCTCGCCGATGGGGAAGTGGACTGCGGGGCGCAGATTGCCGAAGAATTTCGGCTCGCGAATGATCTGGTTGCCGTTGACCGCGCTGGGATCCGCGCCCGAGGTGTTTTCGAGGTTGCGATATTGCGGATCGGCGACGGTGACCGATCCGGTCAGCTCGAACCAGCGCAGCGGCGCGACCTTCCCGTCGATTTCGACGCCCTTGACGATGGCCTCCCCGACGAAAGGCACCGATTGATCGTTGCGCCCGGTCACCGGATTGAACGCGACGAACGAGGCGTTGAACGGATCGAACTTGGTATAGAAGCCCGTGACGTAGAGGTAATTGCGCCCGAAGCTCGCCTTGACGCCGGCTTCATATTGCCGCGCCTTGGTCTTGATGATCGTCGGCGCAGTGCTCGTCGTCACGCCGAGCTGCGGCGGCACCTCGAGATTGGAGATGCGGCCATAGGCGCCGAGATTGTCGGTGAAATCATAGTTGAGGCCGGCCGTCCAATTGGTCGTCGACGGCTTCAGCTTGCGCGAGACGAACGCGCCAGTGAAGGCGCGGGTGGTGTTGTCGGCAAGCGTAGTCGCGTCGCCCAGATTGGCTTCGGCCGAAAGCAGGGCATAGCCGTCATAATCGTACCATTCCTTGCGCACGCCCGCGTCGAGCCGCAGCCCGTTGGTGATTTCCCACGTATCGTTGGCATAGGCCGCGACCATCTTCGCGTTGCCCTCGCCCTGGTTGAGCGTGGTCGTATAGCGCAGCACGCCGTTCTGGGTCACCGAGCCGAGCACCGCGCCGGCCGCCGAATACGCCACGAGGTCGATCGTCCGCGGCTTGCTCCGCACTTCGATCAGCATGTCCTGATAGACCTGCCGGCTGCTCACGCCATAAGCCGAGCCGTAGATTCCGGCGCGGACATCGTGCGTGCCGAAGCCGGTCTCGAACTTGCGGGTGACGCTGAGATCGGCTTGGCTCGAATAGAAATCGGCGTCGACCGCGCGATACTGGCCCGACATGATCAGCCCCGAGGCGGTGGCGGGATCGTAAGCCGTCGCGCCGTTGCTGCCCGCGATCGCATAGCCCAGCCGCGAGACGCCGGCGCCGAACGCAGCGCGCGCCGCAGGGAGATAGCCGGCGGCGAAGGTGGCTGCGTCGGCCGGATTGGTGGTCGAGTAGAAAGCGTCGAAGCCGCTCTTGCCCTTGGTGAGGCCGAGCCTGGCGGAGACCAGCCAGCCGTCGAAATCGGCCTCCCAGTCCACCGCGCCGTTGAAGAAGCGCATGTAGCGGCCGTCGGCGAGATCGCGGTTCAGGGTCTGCACCGCACCCGTGCCGTCGCGATACCGGATATTGACGTCGCGTAGCGCCGGCGAGTTCAGCGTGCCGGTGTGATAATCGATATAGGGATCGAGCGAGACCGACGGGTTGCGCGGATCGGCGGTCGGGATCGGCAAATAGAACAGATTGTGGTCGTTGACGTACATCGCCGAGATCTTGACGAAGCCATTGTCGAAATCGTGTTTCAGATTGGCGCGGATCTGCCCGCCTTTGTCGCTGGGGAAACCGCTGTCGCGATAGCCGTCATGCTGGCGCAGGAAGCCGCCCACCGCGAAATAGGTCCGGTCGTCGATCGGCCCCGACTGCATCAGATCGAGCCGGTACAGGCCGGTGTCGCCGAGCGTCAGCTGCCCACGGCCGCGCGACTGGGCGTCGCCGGTCACGGTGATGTTGTTGGCGATCGCGGCGGCGCTGCTCGCATAGATCGGCGCCGGGCCGCCACGGACGATTTCGACCCGCTCGGTCATCAGGTCGTAGCGGTTCATGCCTTCGCCTGAGTTGAAGAACACGCCGTCGATCTCATGATAGAGCGGCAGGCCGTCCTGCTGGAAGATGAGATAGCCCCGGTCGGTCGGGATGCCGCGGACGCGGGTGATGTTCTGCACCTCGCCGCCGGTCGCTTCCACCTGGATGCCCGGAACGGTGCCGAGCAGGTCGGCGAAGTTCCTCGGCGCGATCTTCTGGACTTCCTCCTGGCTCAATGAATTGACCGCATAGGAGACGTCGAAGCGACGCTGGGCACGCGCGGTGCCGGTGACGACGATGTCGTCGGCCGAATCTACGTCGGTCTCGGGTTCCGCTGCAGGCGCGGCCGGCTGCCCTGCGTCCTGCGCAGCGGCGACGCCGGGCAGGGCGCAGGCCAGTGCGCATGCGGATGCCAGAAGCGACACTGCGTAAGTTTTTTTGCCCGATACGTGCATTTTGCGAACCCCTTATCTGGATCGGCTGCGGCTAGGGGCCGTTCACTACGGCGCGATGACATAGTGACGAGAACCGGGTTTCTAGAAGGAACGGCCGCCCGCGCCCGCCGTTGTTCCGGCCGGATGCAGTCAGGAGCCGGAATGCCTGTTCCCGTATTTCATCGCAGGACGAACGTCGGCGGCGTGGACGTCTTCTATCGGGAAGCGGGGCCGCCGAACGCCCCGGTCGTGCTGCTTCCTCACGGCTATCCCTGCTCCTCATATGAGTTCAGGGACTATATGCGCCATCTCGGCGAAGACTGGCGACTGCTCGCGCCCGATTTCCCCGGCAGCGGCTACAGCGCCACGCCCGAAGCCTTCGCTTATGATTTCGACGGCTTCGCCTCCTTTCTGGAGGACTTTACCGACACACTGGGCGTGAAGCGTTTCGCGCTCTACCTCCATGATTTCGGCTCGCAGATTGGCCTCCGGCTCGCGATCCGCGATCCAGATCGCGTCACTGCGCTCATCGTCCAGAATGGCGACATCTACGAAGACGTGCTCGGGGCCAAATATGCCGGGCTCAAGGACATCTGGAAAATGGAGCGGGCGAAAGGGCTCGGCAAATTGCGCGAGTCCATTTCGGAGGACCATTTCAGGGACGAGTTCCTGAACGATGTCCGTCCCGAACTGGCCCAGCGGATTCCGCCCGATCTTTGGGAGCTGCACTGGGCCCTGATGACGGAGCGGCGTCAGGAGATCGCCGCAGGCATCATCTACGACCTCAAGGACAATCTTGCGTGGTTTCCGCGCTACCAGGCGTGGTTGCGCGAGCATTCGCCGCCGACGCTGATCCTGTGGGGGCCCCAGGATGGCTATATGCCCGAGGAATCGGCGCGCGCCTGGCTGCGTGACTTGCCCGAGGCGGAACTCCATCTGCTCGACGCGGGGCACTGGCTGCTCGAGACCAGCGTCGCAGAGGCAGTCGATCTCACGCGCGATTTCCTGAGACGGGTCCACAGCCGCGTCTGAGCAGGGGCAGAGGATTGAGAGGAACCCGAACATGCACCCGGAGACCCGTCAACGCCTTGGCCTGTCCGGCGGCACGGAGCTGGCCTTCGTCACGGCAGGCGACGCATCCAAGCCCGCGATGCTGCTCCTGCATGGCTTTCCCGGCTCGGCGGACTATTTCCGCGGGATCGTGCCCGCGCTCTCGCAGATCACCTATGTGATCGCGCCGGACCTGCCCGGCTTCGGTGAATCAGACGTTCTGCCGACGCCTTCGTTTTCTGCCTTTGGCCAGGCCGTCTCGGAGCTGCTGGATCGGCTCGCGATCGGGCCGCGCTACATCTACCTGCATGATTTCGGCGCGCCAGTGGGGTTTCACATCGCCATGCAGGCGCCGGAACAGGTCCTGGGCCATATCGTCCAGAACGCCAACGCGCATCGCACCGGGCTCGGGCCGCCATGGGCCCCGGTGATCGACTATTGGTCGCATCCAAACCCCGAAAACGAGGCGGCTTCGACCGCGCATCTGACCTTCGAGGGCATACGCAACGGATATCTCGGCGGGATGCCGCCGGAAGTGGCGGCGCAGATCGCGCCCGAAATATGGGAGGAGGACTGGCGGGTGATGCAGTTGCCGGGTCGGATGGAGACGCAGCGCGCGCTCGTCAGGGACTATGGGAACTACGTTGCTCGGTTCGACGAAATCGCCGAATATCTCGAGCGCCGGCAGCCGCCTTCACTGATGTTCTGGGCCCGCCATGATCCGTTCTTCGATCTTGCCGAGGTCCTGACATGGATGCAGGCGCTGCCGC
The DNA here is from genome assembly GCF_001428865.1 of Sphingomonas sp. Root241. GTDB lineage: Bacteria > Pseudomonadota > Alphaproteobacteria > Sphingomonadales > Sphingomonadaceae > Sphingomonas. The sequence goes on along the minus strand of NZ_LMIV01000001.1, from coordinate 2,028,108 downwards.
GGATGGAAGCCCATATTCTCGATGGCGGTCACAAGCTGCTCGAAACGCACGCGGCCGCGGCGGCGCCGCTCATGGTCGATTTCGTCAGGCGAAACCAACGCACGAATGCGGCGCCGCGCTAATCCGCATGCAGTGTCGCGCTACATGCGGAACGACAGGCTGCCCACCAAGGTACGCCCGTTCTTGTAGAAGGCCGAGGGACGATCGGGCGTGCCGCTATATTGCAGATAGGTCTCGTCGAGCAGGTTCTGCGCCTGGACGCTGATCGTGACGTTGTCGGTCAGCTTGAACGCGGCCGAAGCATCGAGCTGATTGTACGGCGCGACCATTTCCTGCGAGCCGAGGCGCCCGATCGTGCGGAAATAGGAAGAGCGATAGCTGTAGCTCAGCCGGGCCTGGAACGGCCCCTTCTCGAAATAGGGAATGATGTTGACGGTGTGCTTCGAGAGATAGGGGAGGTTGAGGATCTCGGTCGTGTCGAGCGTCGTCGAGGTGCTGCTGTCCTGATAGGCATAGTTAGCCTGGATGCCGAACCCGCCCCAGATCTCCGCCTGGCCGTGGACGAGCACGCCGTTGACCTTCGCCTTGCCGCCATTGACCGGCTGCGACACGCTGTACCGGTTTTCGAGCTGGCCGGTCAGCGAGTTGTAGAGCGTGACGCCTTCGCGGCGGGTGTTGACGATGTAGTTGGAAATCTCGCGGCGATAGAGTTCCAGCGAAAGCAGCGCGCCGGGTGCCGGATAATATTCCGCCGTGACTTCGAAGTTGGTCGATTCATATGGCTTCAGATTGGGATTGCCGCCGCCCGCATCGTAGGTGACGTCGTTCTGCGTGATCGACGCCGCCAGATCCTGATAGCGCGGCCGGGAGATCACCTTGGCCGCCGCGCCGCGGAAGATCAGCTTCGGGCTGACTTCATAAGCGACGTTGAACGCCGGTAGGAACTTCAGATAATCGTTCGCGGTGCTGGTCGGCACCGGGCGCGGATTGGGATCGGCCAGCGTCGGCAGCGCCAGCGCATATTGCGACACATTCTTGGTATAGACGAGCCGGCCGCCGATATTGCCGCGCAGCCCGCCGCTCTCGAAGTTGAACTGGACGTAGCTCGCCGCAACCGTCTCCTTCACGCGGGTCGAGGCGCCCACCTTGTCCACGAGCGGCGAATTGATCGCATCGGCGAGGATATCGATGACCGATTGCTCGGGCAGGTTCAGATATTGCGTCGCGCTGCCGCTGCCGCCCGTGCCGCTGAAGACACCATCGGGGGTCACCAGCGTGTCGACGCCGAGCTCCGAGCCGAGCAGCGACTGCTGGAGATAGCTGTTCACGCCGCGCGCATCGACGCGGTTGATATGATGGGTGAAGCGGCCGCCGATCTGCATCTGGGTGAAGAACCCGCCGACCGGAACCGTCGCGTCGAAGCCGGCGAACACGTCGCTGTCGGTGGTGACGCTGTAATCGAGGCCGCCGATCTGCGCGGCATTCAGCGGCGCCCCGTTCACGATCACCGGGTTGCCCTCGATCGTCGCGGGATTGTTGTTCGGGTTGGTGAAATAATTGGCCGGATTGGTGAGGTCGCCGACGAAATTCACATCCGCCGTGGTCGGGCTGATCGAATAGCTGAACGGCAGCCGGGTCTGGACGTTGAAGAGATATTCGGGGTTCCGCCCGCCGGTCGCCTTGCTCCAGCCGCTGGCGAAGGACAATTTGGCGCCGTCCTCGCCTTCCCAGTCGGCGAAGAAGTTGAGATTGTCGGTCTTTAGCTTGGTATGGCGAACGAGCGTGTCGAGCTGCGCGCTCTGGCCGGTGGCGGCGCCGAAACTGGCATCGGTCACCACGCCGTTCGAGATGGTGGCAGATTGGAGTACGTCGCCGGTCCACGCGCCGGGGATCGTGTACATCGACTGGCTGTAATTGTTGTAATTGCCTTCGATGTGCGTGCCGTTGAGCGTGAGCGTCAGGTCGCTGGTCGGGCGCAGCTGCGCAGTGCCGGCGACGCTGACCCGTTCGCGCTTCTGCTGGAAATAGGCGTAGTTGATGCCGAACGGCGATGCCGCCTTGTCGAGATCGGCGAGCGATCCGCCGGTGATCACCGCGGCCGGATTCTTGAGCACGCGCTGGCCCGCGCCGTTCGTCGTCATGAAGGGGCTGCCGGAGCCATTGGCATTGTCGTAGCCGAAGAACTCGACGCCCGAGCGCACGAGATTCTGCTTGTCATAGGTGGCTGCGACGAGGACGCCGAACGTCTCCGCGTCGTTCTTCCAGCTGTAGAGGCCGGAGCCGCGGATGTTCCCCTTCTCGGCGCGATCATTGTACGAATAGCCGCCCGAAGCGAACACCGAATTGGCTTTCAGGTCGAGCGGTCGGCGCGTGCGGACGATAACGGTGCCGCCGAGGCTGCCTTCCTCGATCCGCGCCTCGGGCGACTTGTAGACTTCCAGCCGGTCGACCAATTCAGGCGCGAGCAGCGAATAGTTGAAGGTGCGGCTGCTGGGATCATTGTCGTTCCCGCCCCAATCGGCCGAGGCGAGGCCATGTCCGTCCAGCAACATGCGGTTGAGCGCGGGATCGGTGCCGAGGATCGCGACCTTCTCGCCCTCGCCGAAGCGGCGGTCGATCGAGACGCCGGGAATGTGCGACAGGGATTCGGCGACGTTGCGGTCGGGGAACTTGCCGATATCCTCGGAGGAGATGGCGTCCATCACGGCGTTCGCGTTGCGCTTGAGCTCGATCGACTGGCGAAGGCTGCTGGCGTAGCCGGTGACGACGATCTCCTCGCCGGCGACATCCGGGCCGGACTGGGCGGTGGTTTCGCTCGGCGTTGTCGTCGCGGGCGGCGTGGCGGGGGTCTGTTGGGCCTGGGCGCTCGCGGCGAAGCCGGTCAGGGCGGAGGTCAGGAGGATCGTCTGTCGCAAACGCATCACAATATTCCCCTTCAAAAACACGGACACCGACGCAGTGGATGTCCAAACCCCCGGCTGACGATCGCACCGGGCTTGCCGCTTCCTCACGATTCGGTTCGAGACCGAGGAGGCGTACCAATCGACATAACCAGTGCATACCAATTGAGCGATCGGTCGATCTTTCCACACGTCGCGATAAACGTGCTGTCCGTCGTGTTTTAGGAGGGATTTGCCGCTTGTGGCCTCGAAATGGGAGGAGCCGAGGCGGGCGGCTGGGCCGTAAAAGGTACGGATTCTGCGCGAATGGTATAGTACCAACTATCTGCGGGGTTCGGCAGCTCTAGATGTCGCTGAGCTCCGCGACGAAATCATAGGCGTCGCCGCGATAATAAGAGCGCGTGACCTCGGCGGGGCGACCGTCGCGCAGGAAGGCGCGCCGCTCGATCAGCAGGCCGGGGTGGCCGGGATCGACGCCCAGCATCCGGGCATGCTCGCCGCCGAAGGGCACCGCCCGGAGCCGCTGCAGCGCGCGCACCGGGCGATTGCCGGCCTTTTCGAGCGCGCCGTACAGCGAATCCTGCACCACATCGACCGATGCGAGGCAGTAACCGGCGATGGTCGAGAATTCGAGCGCCATCGGCTCGTCATCGGCATAGCGGATGCGCGCGAAGCGCAGCACCGGGGCGCCGGGCGAGAGCCCCAGCATCATCGCCTCCTCGGGATTCACCGTGCCGGGCGCGCGGGAGATCCAGCTGCTGCTGGCCTTGCGGCCGCGTGCCGCCATGTCTTCGGTGAACGATGAGAGCTTGGAGAAGCTTTTTTCGACGCGGCCAGTGACGAACGTGCCCGCGCCGCGACGCCGCGTAAGCAAACCTTCCTCCACCAACCCCACGATCGCCTTGCGCACGGTGATGCGCGCCACTTCATACTCGACGGCAAGGTCGCGTTCCGGAGGGATCGCATCGCCCGGAGTGAGGATTTCGGAGCTGATCGCGTCGCGAATGAGCTGCTGGAGCTGGAGGTAGAGCGGCGATGGATTATCTGCTCGGAAACGCCCGATCTGATCCGAGAATGCCATCAAATACTCCCCCAGCGCGCCCCTCGCGCTGTCACCCTTTGGTTGGCTACAACGCTATCGCAACACGCCCGATCGGGCAATGGGATGGTTATGGATTCATATTGGTATCAATCACTCAGCCTGCAGGACGCGGATTACTCCTGGCCTCCTCCGGCTGCAGGAGCGCAGGGCTGAACGCGGCTATTGTGCCGCAGGACCTATATTGGTTACATCCCCGGATCGCGTCCTCGGGACGTCAACGGGAGTAGATCGATGCGGGTTCTCGGGGTGCTGCGGCTACGCCATGTCGGTTGGGCGGCGTTGCTGTGCGGTTCCTCGGTATTGGCGCAGTCCGCCGATCCGCTCCCGCTGACGCCGCTCCCGCAATCGATTGTGCACGGGACCGGCAGCATCACGATAGGGGACGGTGCGACGATCGCGGTGGTGCGGGGCGACCCCGGCGCGGCGGCGGCGGCGCGCGTGCTGACGGCGCATGTGAAGGTCGAGCGTGGGCTCAGGCTGACGAACCGGGAGGGCGAGGGCGCGATCACCCTGATCCGCGACGCATCAATAAAAGGGGACGAGGCCTATCGCCTAGTAGTGAGCGCCGGGGGCATCCGCGTCAGCGCTTCGGGTGATCGCGGGCTGCTCTACGGCGCGATGACGGTGGCGCAGTTGCTCAGTCCCGATCGCGCATTCGGCAAGCCGGTCAAGGTGCCGGCGGTGACGATCGAGGATGCGCCGCGCTTTGGCTGGCGCGGGCTGATGCTGGATCCGGTGCGTCACTTTCAGCCGATCGAATCGATCTACGCCGTGGTCGATCAGATGACGTCGGTGAAGCTCAACACGCTGCATCTGCACCTCACCGACGATCAGGGCTGGCGCTTCGAGGTCAAGCGCTATCCCAAGCTCACCGAAATCGGCGGCTGGCGCACCCCGCCGTCGACCGGCAACGCGCCGGGCCCCAAGGTCGGCGGCTTCTACACGCAGGAGCAATTGAAGGCGCTGGTCGCCTATGCCGCCGAACGCGGCATCACGATCGTCCCTGAGATCGACTTGCCCGGCCACGCTCAGGCGCTCGTCGCCGCCTATCCCGAATTCGGGGTGTTTGGTGACCGGCCCGAAGTATCGCACGATTGGGGCGTGAATCCCTATCTGTTCGATCCAGGACCCAAGGGTGTGGCCTTCGTCAAGGAAGTGCTGGACGAAGTAATGGCGGTGTTCCCCGGCACCTATATTCATCTCGGCGGGGACGAGGCGGTCAAGGATCAGTGGGAGCGCTCGCCACGGGTTCAGGCACAGATCAAGGCACTTAAGCTCAAGGACGAAAACCAGCTGCAGAGCTGGATGATCGACGAATTCGGCACCTATCTGGCGAGCAAGGGGCGGCGACTGATCGGCTGGGATGAGATTCTCGAGGGCGGGCTGCCCCCCTCGGCTTCGATCATGTCGTGGCGCGGCGAAAAGGGCGCGGTCGAGGCCGCCAACCAGAATCACGACGTGGTGCTGACTCCGGCGCCGACCCTGTATCTCGACAGCCTGCAGAGCGATCGCAGCGACGAGCCGCCGGGGCGGCTCTCGATCCAGACGCTCGCCGACGTCTATAGATACGAGCCGATGCCGGCGGGCATCGACGCCGAAAAGGCGAAGCATGTGCTCGGCGCGCAGGGCAATGCGTGGAGCGAATATCTGGCGACGCCGTACCAAGTGCAGCACATGCTCTTTCCGCGCGCCGCGGCGATTGCCGAGATCACCTGGTCGGCCAAGGAGAAGCGCGATTTCCCGAGTTTCCTCACCCGGCTCGATCCGCAGATCCAGCGCTGGCGCCGATCGGGAGTGGAGGTCGCCGACAGCGCCTTTGCGGTAGGTTTCCAGCTTCGGGGCACGCGGGGCGACGCACTGCGTGCCAATCGGGCAAGCGTCGCGCTGGCGACGCAGGCGCCCTATGGCACCATCCGCTACACGCTCGATGGCAAAGTCCCGACGGCCAAATCGCCGGTGTACAAGGCACCTTTGTCGCTGAAGCCGGGCGTGGCGATTCAGGCTGCTGCATTCGACGCCGCGGGAAATTCGACCGCCCGGCCGCGCATCTTCGACACCAGCCGCGCTGCATTGCTCACCAGGACCAGCTCGGAGCTGATCGCCTGCCCGCGCGGCGCGTTCGGGCTGCGTGTGCCGCTGACGTCGGAATCGACCGAGAATGCGCCCGTGTTCAACGTCAATCTGTTCGACACGTGCAGCGCCTATCCGGCGGCTCCGCTCGACGTGGCGAAGAGCTTCACGATCGACATTGCGCGGCTGGCGCGGCATTACGGGCTTGCGCACGAAGCCAGGGCGCTGCGCTCGCATTTCAACGTGACCACTTATGGTGAGTTGGTGATCTCCGCGCGCTGCATCGCCGCGGCCAAGGACAAGACGGTAAAGCCGATCGTCGTCGCCAGCTTCCCGCTGCCCGATCCGAAAACCGCGCCGACGCGGTTCAGCTTCTCGGGTAGCTTGCCGGCGATGGCGGGGGACGAGGATCTGTGCTTCCAATTCACTTCGCCGCTCTCGGATCCCTTTTACGCGGTCGAGCGGGCAACGCTGAGTGAGGCTGCGAAGTGAAGGCACGCGCACTTGCGTTGCTGCCCGCGCTCCTCGCGAGCGTGTGTGCCTGGGCGGCGCCACGCGAGACGGTTTCGCTCGACGGGGCCTGGGAAGTGCGGATCGATCCTCCCGACGACGCGGCGAAGGCGCACCCGAAAGAGGCAAAGTGGTTCCCCGCGCGCGTGCCGGGGAGCGTCCAGCAGGATCTGATCGCCGCGGGGCGCGTGCCGGATCCGTTCAAGGGGATCAACGAAGCGCCGATCCAATGGGCGGGGCTCACCAGCTGGCAGTTCCGGCGGGTGATCGAAGTGACCCCGGCGATGCCGGCGCGCGACCACGTCGAACTGGTGTTCGACGGGCTCGACACCTTCGCAAGCGTATCGCTGAACGGCAAGCAATTGCTCGCCACCGACAACGCCCATCGCCGGTGGCGTGTCGACGCCAAGGCAGCATTGAAGCCCGGCCGCAACGAACTGATCGTGCGCATCGCCTCGCCGATCGGCACGCTACAGCCGATGGTGCTGGCCGAGCCCAACCCGCTGCCGGGCGAATATGATTCGGCGTTCGGCGACGAGCCCAAGGGCAAGCAGACTTCGCCGTATATCCGCAAACCCAAATACCAGTATAGCTGGGATTGGGGGCCGCGACTGGTCAATATCGGCCTGTGGCGGCCGGTGCGGATCGAGGCCTGGGACGAAGCTCGGATCGATGGCTTCCGCGTCGATCAGGAAGCGCTCAACGATGCCGAGGCGCGGCTGGTCGCGCGCTGGCGGATCATTGCCAGCGCTCCCGCCAAGGTGACACTGCGCGCGCGTGTTACCGGACCGAACGGCAGGCAGGTCGAGGTCAGCCGCATCGCCGCCCTTGTCGCCGGCGAGAATTGGGTCAGTGCACCGCTGACGGTGGCCAACCCGCAACGCTGGTGGCCGGCGGGCTATGGCGCGCAGCCGCTCTACGATGTCGAGGCGACCCTCGACACCAACGGCACAATCGAAGATCGCGTGACCCAGCGGATCGGCCTGCGCACCACCGAATTCATCCGAAAAGATGGTAGCTTCGGTTTCCGGATCAACGGTGTGCCGATCTTCGCCAAGGGCGCGAACCTGATCCCGTTCGACAATTTTCCGTCGCGGGTGGGCGAGCCGCAGATGCGCCGGATCCTGACCAGCGCCCGCGATGCCAACATGAACATGATCCGCGTCTGGGGCGGCGGCTATTATCTCGACGACGCCTTCTACCGGATGGCGGACGAAATGGGGCTGATGATCTGGCAGGACTTCATGTTCGGCGGATCGATCACTCCGCCCGATGCGGCCTTCCGCGAGAATGTGCGGGTGGAAGCTGAGGAGCAGGTCGAGCGGCTCCAGCCGCATCCGTCGCTTGTCGCCTGGTCGGGCGGCAACGAGGTGCTGTCGGGCTGGGAGAACTGGTCCGATCGCAAGGCGTTCAAGAGGCAGATCGGCGCCGATGCGCAGGAACGGATCGGCACGGGCATGGCGGTTATATTCGATCGGGTGCTGCGCGAGGCAGTGACCAAAAACGCGCCGGGCACGCCTTATTGGCCTGGTTCGCCTTCGAGCGACTATGACGGGCCGACCGACACCGACAAGGACGGCGACCGGCATTTCTGGGACGTGTGGTCGGGATCCAAGCCCGTCGAGCGGTATCTCGATTCGTGCCCGCGCTTCATGTCCGAATATGGCTTCCAGGCGATGCCCGATCTGTCGACGATCCGCGGCTTCGCGGGCAAGGGCCCGCTCGCGATCGACAGCCCGGTGCTCAAGGCGCACCAGAAGTTCCTCGCGGGCGAGGGCAATGTGCGGCTCCAGCTCTATCTCGACCAAAGGCTGCGCAAGCCTAAGGACTTCGCCGATCTCGTCTATCTGACCCAGGTCAACCAAGCGCAGGCGATCGACATGGCGGCACGGCATCACCGCGGATGCCGTCCGGTGACTCTGGGCTCGCTCTACTGGCAGCTCAACGATACGTGGCCGGCGATCTCGTGGGCGAGTGTGGATTACGATGGCCAGTGGAAACTGCTCCATTATGCCGCGCGCCGCTTCTTCGCGCCGCAGGCGATCGTCGCCGAGCACAAAGACGGCCTCACACGCGTCGCGCTCGTGTCCGATGCGACGACGCCGCTTGCCGCGGAATGGCGTATCCGTGCGTTCGACATGGCCGGCAAGCCGCTAGGCACGAAAGGCGCGGTGGTCACGCTCGAGCCGCTGAGGGCGCAGGAGGTGGCGAGCATCGCCGATGCGGAGTTGTTCGCCGGCGTCGACGCCAATGCTAGCTTCGCAGTCGCGGAGTTGCTGGTCGACGGGCGCCGCGTCTCGCGCACGATCGTCGAGCGCGCGCTGCCCAAGGACATGGTCTATCCGGCACCAGTGCTAACCACGCGTTGGGAGGGTAAGCGCGTAACAATCACCGCGGGGTCGCTTGCCCGCGCCGTGATGCTCGACTTCGGCGATCTGGCGGCACAGCCGAGTGACGACGGCTTCGACTTGCTCGCCGGCGAGAGCGTGACGATCGACGTGCGCTCCGATGCTTCCGCCGCAGCGCTCAAACGCACGGTCACGCTCCGCACCTTGGGACCCCAGTGATGATCCTCCCGTTCCTACTGGCCGGCGCCGAGCCTGATCCCGACGCGGTGGCCAAAGCGATCGCCGCGATGACGGTCGAGGAAAAGACGGCACAGCTCCAGAGTACTGCGCCTGCCGACTCCGAGGCCAAAATTCCGGCCTATGATTGGTGGAACGAGGGGCTGCACGGCCTCGCGCGCAACGGTTACGCCACCGTCTTCCCGCAGGCGATCGGGCTGGCTGCAACCTGGGATACCGCGCTGATGCAGCGCGTCGGCGATGTCGTGGCGACCGAGGCGCGAGCGAAGTTCAACGCGCGGCCGATTGGTGCCGACCGGCGGATTTACGAGGGGCTGACGATCTGGTCGCCCAACATCAACATCTTCCGCGATCCGCGCTGGGGGCGGGGGCAGGAGACTTATGGCGAAGACCCTTATCTGACGGGGCATCTCGGCGTCGCCTTCATCCAGGGGCTGCAGGGTCCCGACCCGGCGCATCCCAAGGTGATCGCTACCCCCAAGCATTTCGCAGTGCATAGCGGCCCCGAGGCGGGGCGCGATGGGTTCGATGTCGATCCGAGCCCGCAGGATCTGGAATCGACCTATCTCCCCGCGTTCCGGCTGGCAGTGACCGAAGGCAAAGCGCGCTCGGTGATGTGCGCGTATAATTCGATCCACGGTGTGCCGGTCTGTGCGCTGCCGTCGCTGATGATCGATCGGCTGCGCAGCGATTGGGGGTTTCGCGGCTTGACGGTCTCGGATTGCGATGCCGTCGCCAACATCCATCTATTCCACCATTACCGGCTCGACGGCGCGGCGGCGGCAGCGGCGGCGCTCAGGGGCGGCAACGACCTCAATTGCGGATCGGCTTATGCCGCGCTCCCGCAGGCAGTGAAGCGCGGGTTGGTGACCGAGGCGGAGATCGACACCGCGTTGACTCGCGCGCTTTCGGCCCGGCAGGCGCTCGGCACCTTGTTCGGCGCTGAAAACCCGTGGAACCGGATCGCGCCGAACGAAATCGGCACACCCGCGCACCGGGCGTTGGCGCTCGAGGCGGCGCGAAAGACGATCGTGCTGCTCAAGAACGATGTCGGCCGGCTTCCGCTCGCCAAGGGCAGTCGCATAGCAGTGATCGGCGCCGATGCGGACGATCTGAACGTGCTGGAGGCCAATTACCACGGCACCGCCCGGGATCCGGTGACGCCGCTGGAAGGCATCCGCCGTCAATTCGGTGCTGCTAATGTGCGTTATGCCCAGGGATCGATATTGGCCGACGGCGCACCGGTGGTGGTACCCGAGACGGCATTCATGGCGGATGGCAAGCCGGGACTGAAGGCGGAGTATTTCGCAGGCCCCATTGTGACGGGCGCACCCGCGGCCGTGCGGCGGGATCGCCGGATCGATTTCAACTATACCCGCGCGGCGCCTTTGCCCGAACTCGACGCTAAGGGCTTTGCGGTCCGCTGGACGGGCGAGCTCGTGCCGCCCGGCCCTGGCCGCTACACGCTGGCGATCGACATCCCAGCCTGCTGGAAGGATTGCACCAGGCACGATGCCGTGCGGCTGTGGATCGACGGCAAGCCGCTCCATCAGGGCCCGCTCGGTAAGGCGCGGATCGAAGTTCCCCTGGCGAGTGACGGGCGGCGCCACAGCTTCCGTCTCGAGCTCGATCACTACGGCGAGGACGAAGGCATCAGGCTGCTCTGGCTTCCCCCGGTCGAACCGCTGCTCGAGCAGGCCGTCGCGGCGGCACGGGATTCGGACGTGGTGGTCGCTGTGCTCGGCCTTTCGCCCGATCTCGAGGGCGAAGCGCTGCAGGTGAGCGTGCCGGGCTTCGTCGGCGGCGATCGGACGGATATCGCATTGCCGCCGGCGCAGCAGCGTCTGCTTCAGGCGCTGCGCGACACCGGCAAGCCGGTCGTGCTGGTGCTGACCAGCGGCAGCGCGGTGGCCGTGGATCCGGCGATGGCCGACACGATCCTTGCCGCCTGGTATCCAGGCGAGGCGGGCGGCACTGCGATTGCGGAAACGCTGGCTGGGCTCAACAACCCGTCAGGGCGCCTGCCGGTCACCTTCTACAAAACCACTTCAGACCTGCCGGCCTTTGTCGATTACGGGATGAAGGAGCGCACCTATCGCTTCTTCACCGGTACACCGCTCTGGGGTTTCGGCCACGGGCTGAGCTATACCAATTTCGCTTATGCCGGGCTGGAGGCCAAGGGCGCGGGTACGGCCGCGCCGGTCGAGATCCAAGTGACGGTGCGCAACAGCGGTGCGCGTGCGGGCGAGGAGGTCGTGCAGGCCTATCTGGTGCCACCGGCGGAGAAAGGGACGACGTTCACCGCACCAGTGCTCCAGCGCCAGCTGGTCGGATTCCGCCGTGTGGCCCTTGCTCCGGGCAAGACGCGGACGGTCCGTTTCTCCCTCGATCCGCGCAGCATCAGCACGGTCGCGCGCGACGGAACGCGCCGCGTGGTGCCCGGCGCTTATCGACTCTGGGTGGGCGGCGGCCAGCCCGGCGATGCGCCCGGCCAATGGACCGACTTCACACTGAGTGGGGATGCGCTGGAACTGCCGAAATAGGGCACTGGACGAAACACGATACGAAGAGGATCCGCATGATCGAGCTTTCCCGTCGCAGCCTGATCGCCACCAGCCTGGCGGCGAGCGCGGTCCCCGCATCGGCGCGTGCCGGCGCGGCGCCAAAGCCCTATGGCGTCGTACCGAGCCCCCGGCAGTGGCGGTGGCACGGCCGCGAGCAATATGCCTTCGTCCATTTCTCGATCAACACCTTCACCGACAAGGAATGGGGCTTTGGCGACGAAGACCCCAAGCTGTTCGACCCCAAGGATTTCGACGCGGACCAGATCGTCGCCGCCGCCAAGGCGGGCGGGCTCAAGGGACTGATCCTCACCGCCAAGCATCATGACGGCTTCTGCCTTTGGCCGACCGCGCGCACCGAGCATTGCATCCGCAACAGCCCGTACAAGGGCGGCAAGGGCGATATCGTGCGCGAGATGGCGGATGCCTGCCGCCGCGCGAAGCTGCCCTTCGGCGTCTACCTCTCGCCCTGGGACCGCAACCATGCCGAATATGGCCGCCCGGCCTATGTCGAATATTTCCGCGCCCAGCTGACCGAATTGTGCACGCGCTATGGCGAATTGTTCGAGGTCTGGTTCGACGGCGCCAATGGCGGCGACGGCTATTATGGCGGCGCGCGCGAGGCGCGGAAGATCGATGCGCCGCGTTACTATGACTGGCCTTCGATCGTCGCTTTGGTCCACAAGCTCCAGCCCGATGCCTGCACCTTCGATCCGCTCGGTGCCGATATCCGATGGGTGGGCAATGAGGACGGAATCGCGGGCGATCCGTGCTGGCCGACCATGCCGAACAAGCCCTATGACCAAAAAGAAGGCAATTCCGGGGTGCGCGGCGGCGCGATCTGGTGGCCCGCGGAGACCGACGTGTCGATCCGCCCGGGCTGGTTCTACCACGCCGACGAGGATTCGAAGGTGAAGGGCCCCGAGCGGCTGATCCGGCTGTACGACGAGTCCGTGGGGCGGGGGACCAACCTCAACCTCAACATCCCTCCCGATCGCCGCGGCCGGATCCCCGATCAGGACGTCAAGATCCTCAAGTCCTTCGGCGATGCGATCCGCGCGACCTTCGCGCGCGATCTGGCGCAGGGGGCAGTCGCGCATGCCAGCCACAGCCGCGGCCCGGGCTTCGAGCCGGCGCGCGTGCTCGACGGCAACCGCGAGAGCTATTGGGCGGCGCCTGACGGCGTGACCAGCCCGACGCTGACGCTCGATCTGAAGCCGGGCACGCGCTTCGACGTGATCCGCCTGCGCGAATATCTGCCGCTGGGCGTCCGCGTGACGCGCTTCGCAGTGGATGCAGAGATCGACGGCAGCTGGCACACGCTTGCGGAGCATGAATGCATTTCCGCCCAGCGCGTCATCCGGCTCGGCGCGCCGATCGCACCGCGCCGCGTGCGGTTGCGCATTGTCGAGGCACCGGCTGGCCCGGCGATCAGCGAATTCGCGTTGTTCCGGGCGGTCGCACCGGTGCCGGTGCCGACGATCGTCTCGACCGATCCCAGCGTTCTCGACGTGACCAAATGGACGATCGTATCTGCCAGTGCGCCCGGCGCGGAGAAGCTGCTCGACAATGAGGCGGCGAGCATCTGGGTCCAGCCGAGCCCGACACCGGGAACACCGGCCCGCGTGACCGTCGATCTGGGCGCGGATACGCTTCTGGCGGGGTTCAGCCTCACACCCTCGCGCCAGGTGATGACGGATGCGGCACCGCCCAAAGGTTATATCGCTGAAACGAGTCGCGATGGAACCAATTGGGAACCTGGCGCCAATGGCGAATTCTCGAATATCGCTTATGCGCTCTCCACGCAGCGGATCGCCTTCACCAAGGTTCGATCCGCGCGCTTCCTGCGATTGACCTTTTCCGAACCGGCGGTGCCGGCTGCGCGGCTGGCGATAGCCGGCATAGGCGGGTTCATCGCCACGCGTTGATTTCCTGTGCGAATGCGGTTTGCGAAGGTGGCTTCGAGATATCGAACCGCCTATCGGCTGCGTGCGCGGCCGATCCGCCCCACTGGCGCCTAGGCCGTATCGATATTCAACAAACTGACTCCCCTCCCTGCAAGGGAGGGGCAGGGGGTGGGTGCGAGCGTAGCGAGCCCATCGAACGGCTCGGAAGAGAAGGAAAGACCGGGCATCGAGCCCGGCTTTCCTTACCCACCCCTAGCCCCCTCCCTAAAAGGGAGGGGAAGAGTTGAATGTCGAGACGCCCAATAACGCTTTGGTATGCTTGTTTCGTTGAACGATAGCACCAAAGCGCATTTTTGGTATTGAAATACTCTTTCATATATGACAACTTCATTGCGTTACCGGCGCGTGTGTACAACGACGCCGGTCGCACCCGGGGCGGCCGGAGGGCGCGCCCAATTGTCAGGGGTCGTGCCAATGAAGACGCCTCGTCGCGGCGCAATCACCCAAGGCTCGGGAAAGCCACGGTGGCTGCGGCACGGTCTGCGCCGGCGCCTGATCGATACGTTCGAATTTGGCTGCAAGCGGCTGGAACAAAGGCTTCGTGCCCCATGGTTGGCGCCGAAAACGGCGTGCCGTGGGGAGGCGACGCGTATCGACAACGGATCAACATAAAGGGGTCACCGGATGTCACGTTTGAATCGATTGTTACTGAGCACGACCTGCTTCGCGGGCATGTTCGCGGTGCCCGCGATGGCGCAGGAAACCACACCCGCCAGCACCGCGACCGCACAGGACGAGGGTGCCGGCGAGGCCGGAACCGGTGACATCGTCGTCACCGGCAGCCGCATCACGCGTCCCAACATGACGGCCGCGGCGCCGATCACGTCGGTCACGTCCGAATCGATCCGCGCCCAGGCGGCAGTGAATATCGAGGAAGTGCTCAACCGCATTCCGCAGATCGCGCCCGACAGCCAGCAGAATTATCAGGATTCGGACGGCCGCCAGCGCGTCAAGCTGCGCAATCTCGGCTTCGAGCGCACGCTGACCCTGATCGATGGCAAGCGCGTCGGCACGATGAACGGCGTCGACGTCAACATGATCCCGACCGCGCTGATCCAGCGCGTCGACGTGCTGACCGGCGGCGCTTCGGCGGTGTACGGGTCGGACGCAGTCGCCGGTGTCGTCAACTTCATCATGAAGAACGACTTCGAGGGCATCCAGCTCAACGCGAACTACAATTTCTACGCCCATGACAATCAGCCGGGCCTCATTTCGCAGGTTGCCAGCCAATACGGCTTCGGGCAGCCCAGCCACGGCCTCGCAGTCGATGGCGGTCGTATCGACCTGTCGTTGACCGCGGGCACCAAGCTGTTCGACGACCGCTTCCGCGTCTCCGGCTATGTCAATTATCGCAAGGGCGAGCTCGTGCCTAACGAGGCACGCGAGACCGCCGGTTGCCAGCTGGTGGAGAACGTCAAGGACGGCCCGCTGAGCTGCTCGACTTCGACCTACAGCTATCATGGTTACGTGTCGCCGCGCACCGGCGCCAACAACGGCAACCAATATGTCAACAATCCGGACGGCAGCCGTACCTTCGTTCCGTTTTCGGACGCGGTCGCGGCCAATCCCTATAGCGACTATTCCTTCCAGCGCGGCAACGAGCGCTGGAATGCCGGCGGCTTCGCATCGTTCGAGATATCCGACGCGGCGGAGCTCTATGCCAGCGGCATGTGGTTCCGCGACAAGTCGGCCAACGGCTTCCCCGCGCGCATCTACAGCTACACTGCCTTCGGTTCGGCGCCCTACCAGGTGAACTGCAACAATCCGTTTCTCTCCGCCTCGCAGGCGCAGGTGGTCTGCGGCGCGCAGGCGGGGACCAGCGCCATGGTGCCGATCGAGCTGCGCTATCGCTTCAGCGGCGTGCCGGACCTCGAGGATCGCTATCTGAACGAAGGACTGCGCATCACCGGCGGCGTCCGCGGCGATTTCGCCGAGGGCTGGAGCTACGATGTCGGCGGCGTCTATGCGCGCAACCAGCAGGACTGGAGCTGGTCGTTTCCGTCCGTCGATCGCGTCAACAATGCGCTGAACGTCGTCAACGTCGGCGGCGTGCCGACCTGCGTCACGGGTGCGGCCGATGGCTGCCTCCCACTCGATCCGTTCAGCTCGCGCTCGACCGTCAACAATACGGCGGTGTTCGATTATCTGGTCCGTGACAGCTACGGCAGCCAGACGACGGTCAACAAGCTCTACAACGTCCTCGCGACGGTGCAGGGCGACCTCGGCACCTATGGCATCAAGAGCCCCTGGGCGGAGCAGGGCGTGGCGATCGCGTTCGGCGCGGAATTCCGCGAAGACCAGCTCGAGGGCACTGCCGACCAGCTGTGGCGCGACAATATGGGTGGGACCGATCAGAGCCTGTCGCAGCATGTCTGGGAAGGCAATGTCGAGCTCCAGGTGCCGATCGCGCAGCACAAGCCGTTCGCCGACCTGCTGCAGTTCAACGGCGCCTATCGCCTCTCGAAGTACAGCAGCAATCCGAACAAGTTCTCGACCTGGAAGGCGGAGGCGCTGTGGGCACCGATCCCGGATATCACCTTCCGCGGCTCGATCAACCGCGCCCAGCGCGCCCCGACCGTGGTCGAGGCGTATCAGGGCAGCAATATCAGCTACGACCGCATCACGACCGCGTATAACGACATCTGCGCGCCGACCCGCGTGGGGACCACGACCGATCCGAATACGGGCCAGCAGGTTCCGGTCTATGGCGCTCCCCAGGCGTCGCAGGCAGTGTGCGCTGCTACGGGACTGGCCGCCAACCTCTACGGCAGCCCCACGCTGTTGTGCCCGACCGATGTCGGCTGCACGGTGCGCCGCGGCGGCTTCACCGTCGATCCGGAAACAGCCTATACCAAGACCTTCGGCGTCGTGCTGCGGCCGCGGTTCCTGCCCGGCCTGACGCTTTCGGCCGACCGCTTCATGATCGATCTGAACGATTCGATCGGCTATAACGACTACGACTATTTCTCGAACGGGTGCCTTGCCACCGGCAACGACTTCTTCTGCCGGATGTTCGTGCGCAATGCCAATGGCACGCTCTACAGCGCGCCGGCCGGCAATCCGTCCACCGGCTATCTCCGGGGCGGCACGACCAACTACTATAAGAGCAAGTCGCATGGCTGGGACTTCCAGGGCCAGTACGCGCTTCCGCTGGGCGGCGCGGGCCGGCTCGACTTCGACTTCATGGGCTCGCTGACCACCCTCGCGGGCGGGCAGGATTCGCCGATCCTGCCGAAGTATAATTGCGCCGGCTATTATGGCGGCGGCTGCGGCCAGTTGATCCCGAAATGGACCCATGCGCTCCGCACCACCTACACCACTGCCGACCAGTTCTTCAGCGCTTCGGTGAACTGGCGCCATCTGGGTCCGCTCACCAATGTGACGAACTCGGGCGATCCGGCGCTCGGCTGGACCGCGGCGGGCGAGCGGGCGACCTTCTACCGGATCGACCCCTATGACTATATCGACCTGGCGCTCAGCTTCCGGGTGAACAAGGCCTATTCGTTCCGGATCTCGGCGAACAATTTGTTCGACAAGACGCCGCCGATCCTGCCGAATTCGTACAATTACGGCCTGTCGCGCAGCAACACGCTATCGGCGCGGTACGATTCGCTTGGTCGCCAGATCGCAGTGGGCGCGACACTCAACTTCTAACCCGGACTCTCGAACCCCAGGGGTCTCCCCGATGGGCCCACCCTTTCCCCCGGGGTGGGCCCTTTTTTTATCGAGGGGACAGGCTTCACTCGTCCACAGATTTGATTTGTCGGCGGGCGGCGGTGCGCAACCCATGTTGCGTCGGGCGATGCCCAACCCCTAGATGCGGCAACGCTGATTCTGGATACGACATGACCGCTACCCATTCGACTCGCATGCTCATCCTCGGCTCTGGCCCGGCCGGACTCTCCGCCGCCATCTATGGCGCGCGCGCCGGGCTTTCACCGATCGTGGTGCAGGGTATCCAGCCCGGCGGCCAGCTGATGACCACCACCGATGTCGAGAATTATCCCGGCTTCCGCGAAGTGATCCAGGGGCCGTGGCTGATGGAGGAGATGCAGGCACAGGCCGAGCATGTCGGTGCGCAGATGCTGTGGGACACGATCGTCGAGGTCGACGTCAGCCAGCGGCCGTTCCGGATGGTGGGCGATAGCGGCACGGTCTATGTCGGCGACACGCTGGTGATCGCCACCGGGGCGCAGGCCAAGTGGCTCGGGCTCGATTCGGAGGAGCTTCTGAAGGGCAAGGGCGTCAGCGCCTGCGCGACCTGCGACGGCTTCTTCTTCCGCGGCAAGAAAGTCGCGGTGATCGGCGGCGGCAACACAGCGGTCGAGGAGGCGCTTTACCTCACCAACCACAGCCACGACGTGACGCTGATCCATCGCCGCGATTCACTGCGGGCGGAGAAGATTCTGCAGAAGCGGCTGTTCGCGAACGAAAAGATCACCACGCTGTGGAACAAGAAGGTCGAGCGCTTCATCGACGGCGGCGGTATTGCCGGGCTGGTCGGCATCGAATTGAAGGACATGGTGACCGGCGAGGTCTCGACGCTCGAAGTGGACGGCGGCTTCGTCGCGATCGGGCATCATCCCGCGACCGAGCTGTTTCGCGGGCACATCGCGCTCGACGATGACGGCTATATCACCGTCGAAAAAGGCACGACGCGGACCAACGTCCCCGGCGTGTTCGCGTGCGGTGACGTGATGGACAAGCACTACCGCCAGGCGATCACCGCGGCGGGCACGGGGTGCATGGCCGCGCTGGATGCCGAGCGTTTCCTCGCCGAGGCCGATTTCGAGCAGGTCGCCGAAGCAGCGGAGTGATCTAGGACAGGTTCTTCAGAATTTGTTCGAAGAGCCATTGTTTATCCGCCGCCGAGGCGAAGCTGTGGCTGGCGGTGTCCAGATTTTCGATCGCGCCCTTGGCGCGGGCAGCTTCGAAAACGGGACCGGCCCAGGCGTTGCGGAAGGCGATCGCAGTGTTGTCACCCTTTGCCAGCAGGATGGTGACGGGGATGCGGGTCTCCCCGAGTGCGGCTGCCAACCGGGCGGCGAGGCTGCCCTCTTGCTGAGATTGACCGCGAGAAGCCTTGCGTAAGCCACTGACTAACTTTCGAATATCCACACCACCCCGCAGCAGGCGGATCCATTCGTGCGGATCGCGTAGCCGCTCGGCATAACGCGCTCGGATCGCGGCGGCGGGGGGGAGGTCGTCGGTCGCCTCGATCACCCAGGGATTGGCGAGGATCAGTGCGTCAATGCCGGCGCGGGCATGGAAGAAGGCGAGGGCGGTGGCCGCGTCGCAATTGCCGAACGCGACGATACGGTTGAGGTGGGGGGCGGCCTGGCGAAATGCGGCTGCGGCTGCGGCGATATCGTCCGCGCTGCTCTCAAAGCCATGATTTTCGCCGGTCGAATCGCCGATACCGCGGCGATCGAAGCGGAACACCGGATGGCCGGCTTCGGCGACGCGCTGGGCGAGCAACGCCATGCCGCGATGCGCGCCGATGCGGATCTCGTTGCCGCCCGAGACGATCAGCAGGCCGGTAGTGCCGGACGCCTCGTCGAGCGTCCCGAGCAGCATCTCGCCGGCGCAGGGGAATTCGATCAGCCTTCGCATGCGCGCACCCATGCGGCAATGTCGTCGGCGAGCAGTGCGGCCAGTGCAGGGTCGTTGTCAGGCTCGGCGCGGCGCCAGAGGGGGGCGCCGGGGACTTTTAGATCGGCGGGTTTGGGGTCGCTTTCGAGCCGAACGGTGCGGAGCGGAGTTTCCGCCGCGTCGTCGCTCGAGAATGGCTCCTTGACCATCAGGTCGGTGAGCAGGTCGGTCGAAACGAGATTTCCCGCGATTTCGACCGGCGGATCCTCGGCATCCTCGGGAAGGCTGCCGTCGAAAAACCAACAATCGCCAAGCTTTCGCGCCGCGCCGACCTCAGCCTGCTTGATGCGGGTGAGTTCGCGCAGCAGCTGCGGTCCGCCGACCGGTGCGAAATGCCAGCGGCCGAACATCAAGCCTAGGGCATCCAGCAATGCGCCGCTGCGGATCGAGGCTGCATAGCTCCGGCGCCCTTCCCGGTCGAAAACCTCGATGGCCGATCCATATGCGTCCTGGATCTGGAGGATCGAGAGCGCGTGTAGCGGCACGAGGCTCTCGCCTTGGCCGGGCAGGTCGAGAAGCGCGCTGGCAATGCCTCTTTCGGCGAGCGCGCGCAGGATCGTGACGACGAACGCCCGGGTGCGGTTCGCCTCCTCGAACAGCGGAAGCGCCGCGACTACGACCGGGCCGGTGTCGGGGCCGAAGCGAAGCATCGCCTCGCGGCCGCCGGCCCAGTCGTAATGATCGATCAACCGAGCGCCTTGTCAGCGGCGAAGCGCGTGAGGGCGCCGAAACTCTCGAGCATTTCGCCGTCGACTTCGTCGTCCTCGATCAGGATGCCGAGGCGATCCTCGATCTCGGTGAGCACGCCCGCCACCGCGAGCGAATCGAGTTCGGGGAGCGCGCCGAACAAGGGCGTGTCCTCGTGGAATGCGCGGGCGCGCTCTTCGCTCAACCCCAGCACGTCGCGCAGCACCCCGCGCACGGCGTTTTCAACCTCTGCGAACCCTTCGCGCTGCAATGCATATCCCCTGCAAGCGATTTTTCGTCTCCGTAAGGCTTGGCGGGTGCGCTGCCAAGGCTAAGGTCGGTGATGATGATAACCCTCGATCCCGTTCCGAAACCGATCGACATGCTGCCGCTGCGCGGTGTGGCGGATGCGGTGGCTCTGGAAGATCGGGCGGGGACGCTGTCCTTTCGAGAGTTGGAAACGACAGTGGGCGGCATCGCGCACTGGCTGGCGGGGCAGGGGTTCGCGGCGAACGAACGGGTCGCAACCTGGCTGCCCAAGACGCGCACGGCTTGCCTGATGCCGCTCGCCGCCCCGCGCGCGGGACTGGTGCATGTACCCGTCAATCCGGTGCTCAAGCGCGCGCAGGTGGCGTATATCCTCGCCGATAGCGGCGCGCGGGTGCTGGTGACGCAAGCGGCGCGGATCGCGGCACTGGAGCCGGGTGACGTGCCCGATGGCTGCACGATCGTTACCGAGGAGGAACTCGCCTCCGGCGACGTGCTGCCGCCTTCGCGCGCCGATACCGATGCGCTGGCGGCAATCCTCTACACCTCCGGGTCGACCGGCCGGCCCAAGGGCGTGATGCTAAGCCATGCCAATTTATGGCTCGGTGCCATCAGTGTGGCGCATTATCTTCAGATCAGGTCTGAGGATCGCGTGCTCGGCGTGCTGCCGCTGAGCTTCGATTATGGCCAGAACCAGCTCTTCTCGACCTGGGCCGCGGGGGGGCGGGTGATTCCGCTCGATTATCTTACCGCGCGCGATGTGGTGAAGGCGGTAGAGCGTCATGACGTCACCAGCCTGGCCGGGGTACCGCCGCTCTGGGTGCAATTGCTGGAGGCGGAATGGCCGGTGGAGACCGCCGCGCGGCTGAAGCGGTTGACCAATTCGGGCGGCGCGCTGACGCCGCGACTGGTGCGGGGGCTGCGCAAGCGCTTTCCGAACGCATATCTCTATCCGATGTACGGGCTGACCGAGGCGTTCCGATCGACCTTTCTAGACCCGGCGCTGGTCGATGCGCATCCCGAGTCGATCGGGCGAGCGATCCCCTTCGCGGAGATACTGGTGGTGCGGCCCGACGGCAGCCGCGCGGCGCCGGGCGAGCCGGGCGAGCTGGTCCATGCCGGGCCGTTGGTGGCGCAGGGCTATTGGCAGGATGCGGAGCGCACCGCGCAACGCTTCCGTCCGGCGCCCGAATTCGCCACAAGCGGAGGCATGGCGGTGTGGTCGGGGGACACGGTGGTGGAGGATGCGGACGGATTGCTCCGTTTCGTCGGACGCGACGACGAGATGATCAAGAGCGCGGGCAACCGGATCAGCCCCACCGAGATCGAGGACGCAGTGCTGAGCGGCGGCGAAGTGACCGAAGCGGCGGCGTTCGGGGTGCCGGACGAGCGGCTGGGGCAGGCGATCGTGGTGGTGGCGCGGGGTGACGGCAGCCGCGAGGATGCGCTGCGCGAACGGCTGCGGCGGGAGTTGCCGAGCTTCATGCAGCCGGCGCGCTATGACTGGCGGTCGGAATTGCCGCGCAATGCCAATGGCAAGCTGGACCGGACGGCGCTGAAGGCGGCCTTGGGATGAGACTGGCCATTTTCCTCTTCGTCATTCCCGCGAAGGCGGGAATCCAGAGTCACAAAGGGCATGGTTCTATTGCTCTGGATCCCCGCCCGCGCGGGGATGACGGTAAAGGGATGGGTGGATGACCGTTCAGCCCAAGCCCTTCGGCCCGATCCCGCCCGAATTCAGGAACCTCGACGCGCTGCCGTGGCTCGATGAGACGGCGCCGGCCTATGTCTATGACTTTTCCATCGTCGCGGCGCGGGTCGCGCGGTTACGGACGGCGCTGCCGGCGGGCGTCGCCGTGCATTATGCGATCAAGGCCAATCCCATGCCTGCTTTGCTCAAAGCGATCGCGCCTTTGGTTGACGGGCTCGATGTCGCCTCCGCAGGGGAAATGGATCGCGCGCTCGACGTCATGGCGGCGAATGCGATCAGCTTTGCCGGGCCGGGCAAGCGCGATGCCGAAATCGAGCTGGCGATCCGGTCGGGAGTGACGCTCAACGTCGAGTCCGAGAGTGAGGGACAGCGCGCGCTGGCGATCGGGGGGATGCTGGGGATGCGCCCCAAGCTCGCGGTGCGGGTGAACCCCGATTTCGAGCTGCGCGGATCGGGCATGAAGATGGGGGGGCGCGCCTCGCCCTTCGGCGTCGAGGCGCAGCATGTCGCGGGGCTGGTCAAGCGGCTGATTATCGGGGGCGCCGAGTGGCGGGGCTTGCACATCTTCGCCGGATCGCAGTCGCTCGACACGCAGGCAGTGATCGAGACGCAGGCAGCGACGGTGGCGCTGGCGGCGCGGATCGCCCAGGAGGCGCATCGCGCGCCGCCTTTGGTCAATCTGGGGGGCGGGTTCGGCATTCCCTATTTTCCCGGCGATGTTGCGCTCGACGTCGAGGCGATCGGCGCGGCACTGGCGGACGAGCTCGACAAGCTCGATACGCAGTATGCGATTGAACTGGGGCGCTGGCTGGTCGGCGAAGCAGGTGTATATCTCGCGCGGGTGGTCGACCGGAAGGTGAGCCAGGGGGAAACCTTCCTGATCGTCGACGGCGGGCTCAACCATCATCTCGCCGCGACGGGCAATTTCGGCACCGTCGTCCGCCGGAATTATCCGGTCGCGGTAGCGCATCGGATGCAGGATCCCGCCGAGGAGACTGTGACGATCGTCGGGCCCTTGTGCACCCCGCTCGACCGGCTGGCCGATCGGGTGGCGCTGCCCACAGCCGCAGTGGGTGACGTCATCGCGATTTTCGCGTCCGGAGCCTATGGCGCCACTGCCAGCCCTTCGGCGTTTCTTGGTCATCCGCCCGTGCGCGAAGTGTTGATCGGGGCGAACCACGCCTAACGCTATCTTTACCTCTGAAGACCATAGCTTGCCCTGATCCAGGCGGGGGAGCGGCCGAGACGTTGGCCGTGTTCGACCCTGCCGGGGAGGGAGCTCGAGCATGTTTTTCAAGTCGTTTGGCAGGGTTTTGGCGGGACTTGGCGTCACTGCCGTTTTGCTGTCCGGATGTTCCGGGGGCAGCCGTCCCGAATTGCCGCCCGCGGGTGCCGTCGCAGGACGCGAGGCGCCGAGCGAAGAATATGTCATCGGCCCGATGGATCAGCTCAACGTGTTCGTGTGGCGCAATCCCGAGCTTTCGGCGAAGGTCCAGGTGCGCCCCGATGGCCGTATCACGACGCCGCTGATCAGCGACATGCCCGCCGTGGGCAAGACCCCGGCGATGCTCGCCGATGACCTGAAATATGCGCTGGGCGAATATATCAAGGACCCGATCGTTTCGGTGATCGTCGAGAATTTCTCGGGCACCTATAGCCAGCAGGTCCGCGTCGTCGGCGCGACCGAGAAGCCGGCATCGATCCCGTATCGCGCCAACATGACCGCGCTCGACGCGATGATCGCCGTCGGGGGCTTGAGCGAATTTGCCTCGGGCAATCGCGCGCGGCTGGTCCGCTACGACCAGCAGACCGGGAAGCAGCGCGAGTACAAGATCCGCCTCGGCGATCTGCTCAAGAATGGGGATATCTCGGCGAACGTCCGCCTCGAACCGGGCGATGTGCTGATCATCCCCGAGAGCATGTTCTGAGGATCGCGGAACATGGGTAATCTTTTCGACGAACTGCGCGCGGCGCTGCACGCGGTATGGATGCGGCGCTGGCTTGCGCTCGCGATCGCCTGGGGGCTGTGCCTGGCAGGGTGGCTGGTCGTGTCGCAGATGCCGAGCAGCTATGAATCGCGGGCGCGGATATTCGTCCAGCTCCGCCAGATCCTGCCGACCGACGGCGGCGCTTCGGCTGCCGCGCAGCAGCGCGACATCGATCGGGTCCGGCAGACGCTGACCTCGGCGGTCAATCTCGACAAGGTCGTGCGCGGTACCGACATCGCAAAAACGGTGTCGACCGACCGCGACGTCGCCGATCGGATCGCCGGGCTGCAAAAGGCGATCAAGCTCACTGCGCAGCAGGATAATCTGTTCGAGATCAGCGTCACTGCGCCGAGCGGCAAGATGGCACAGCAGATCACGCAGAAGCTGATCGACATCTTCGTCGAGGAGAATCTCGCCGACGGTCGCGACGCCAGCGGGCAATCGCTGCGCTTCCTCGATCAGCAGCTCGACGTGCGCCAGAAGGCGCTGCAGGAGGCCGAGGCCAAGAAGGCCGATTTCGCGGCGCGGTATCTCGGTTCGCTGCCGGGCACCGGTTCGCTCAACGATCGCATCGGCGCCGCGCGCACCCAGCTATCGCAGATCGAGTCGGACCTCGCGGCGGCGCAGAGTGGCCTCAGCGCAGTTAACGGCCAGATGGCGGGAACGCCGATGAACGTCGCGGGCCAGGGCGCCCCGGTCACCGGGCCGGCGCGTGCGCGGCTCCAGGCGATCCAGGGCCAACTCGCCGAAGGCCGCAGCCGCGGCTGGACCGACAGCCATCCGGACATGATCGCGCTCAACAACCAGCTTGCCGCGGCGCAGGCGGCGGCGCGCGCCGAACCGGCCGTGGGTGGCGCGGCGGGCGCCAACAACCCGCTCTATCTGAGCCTCAAATCGATGCAGGCTGACAAGGCCGCGACCGTCGCCGCGCTCACCCAGCGCAAGAGCCAGATCGAAGGTGATCTCGCCCAGTTCGAGGCCAAGATGGCCGGGGCTCCCGCTCTCGCTGCCGAGCAGGGCCAGATCGACCGCGAATATCAGGTCCTCAAGGACCAGTATGACAAATTGCTCTCGGATCGCGAGCAGGTACGCATCCGCAGCCAGGCGCAGACCGAGACCGACGCAGTGAAGTTCAACGTCGTCGATCCGCCGACACTGCCGCGCGCACCGACCGCGCCGAACCGTCCGCTGTTGCTCACCGGAGTGCTTATCCTCGGCCTTGGCGCAGGCGTTGCCGGAGCATTCGGGCTGGCGCAGCTGACCACGACCTTCTCCACCGCTTCCCGACTGGAGAAAGCGAGCGGGATGCCGGTGATCGGGTCGATCGCCGAAGTGGTCACCGCAGCGCAGATCGAGATGCGTCGCAGGAGGCTGATGATATTCGCTGGCGCCACCGCGGGGCTGGTCGTCGCGTTCGTCGGGCTGCTCGGCGTCGAATTCCTCCAGCGCGGCATGGGGGCCTGAGATGAACGACGAAACCCCGCGCCGCTATCGCGGCTCGCTGCTCGAACGGGCGGCGGAGCAATATGGCTTCTCCCGACCGGCCGTGGTGCCCGCGCCGATTTCGACGCCGGACGAAGAGCCGCTGACGCTGAACGTCCGCGCGCCTGAGCCCGAGATGCCGGCGATCGACTCGCGCGCGCCGCTGCTGCGTCACGGCTTCGAGCCCGCGGTTGCCGAAGTCGAAGCGCCCGCCTTCCGGTCCGAGCCGCAGCCCAGGCCCGCACCGCGCACCGGCCGCCGGTACGCGCCGATCGACCGCGTCGCGCTCCGTGAGGGCGGGATGCTCGTTCCGGGCAGTCACGTGACGGCGATGGCGGAGGAATTCCGCATGGTGAAGCGCCAGTTGCTGCTCACCGCGCGTGCGGTGGCGGCGAAGGACGGGGCCAGTGCGGCCGATCGCGCGCGGATGATCCTCGTCTGCTCGGCGCAGCCCGACGAAGGAAAGACCTTTTGCGCGATCAACCTCGCGCTTTCGATGGCGGCCGAGAAGGATATGGAGATCCTGCTGGTCGACGCCGATTTCGCCAAGCCCGATGTGCTCGGGCGGCTGGGACTCCCCGAGGGGCCGGGCCTGCTCGATGCGCTGGCGGGGACTGCGAACGTCGAGGACTGCATCGTCGACACCGACGTGCCGCAACTCTTGGTGCTCCCGGCGGGCACCAAAACCAACGGCGACACCGAGCTTCTGGCGAGCGATAGTGCCCGCGCGATCCTCGACGGGCTGGCCAAGGCCAATCCGCGCCGCATCGTGATCTTCGATTCGCCGCCCGCGCTCGCGGCGTCGCCCGCGGCGGTGCTCGCAGCGCAGGCCGGGCAAGTGATGCTCGTCGTCCGCGCCGATCGCACCAGCGAGAGCGATCTGCGCGAGGCGGTCAGCGTCCTCGACGGCTGTGAGCATATCCAGCTGCTGCTCAATTCGGTTTCGTTCCAGCCCGGCGGTCGCCGGTTCGGCAATTATTACGGGGAGGCGGGGGAGTGACCCGGCTTATCATCGCCGCCATGGTCGCGCTCGTCTGCGCGACCTCGCCGGCCACTGCCCAGCGCACGCGGGTTTCACCTTATATCGAGGCGAGCCAGGTGCTCGTTTCCGATCTGAGCAATGGCGGCGATGTGCTGACCTATTCGACGGTCGGCGCGGGGATCGATGCGCAGGTGACCACCCGCCGCGTCGAAGTGCAGGTCAGCTACCAGTACGAACACCGCTTCTCGTACGACAAGGATCTCGCGGACGATTCGATGCACAGCGGCCTTGTCCAGGCGCGTGCGAAGATCACGCCCGAGCTGACAATGGAAGGCGGCGCCATCGCGACGCGCGGCCGTTCCGACATCAGAGGGGACGCCCTGGGCACTGCGCAGGGTAATGTCCGCAACAGCAGTCAGGTCTATTCCGCCTATGTCGGGCCGAGCCTCGCCACGCATGTCGGCAAGGTGTTCGCCAATGCCGCCTATCGTTTCGGCTACACCAAGGTCGAGACGCCCAATGCCGGCACCGGCGTTCCGGCAGGATCACTGCCGCTCGATCGCTACAATGATTCCAAGGTTCATGTCGCGACCGCCAGCGTCGGCGTGAAATCGGGCAACGGTCTGCCGGTGGGCGTCACCGCGAGCGGTTCGTTCACTCGCGAGGATGCCGGACAGCTCGACCAGCGTTTCGAGGGCAAGTTCGCGCGCGGCGACGTGGTGCTCCCGGTCGGCCGCGGCGTCGCGCTCGCGGCCGGCGTCGGCTATGAGAAGATCGAAGTCAGCCAGCGCGACGCGCTGTTGAGCGGCGGCCTGCCGGTGATCGACGGCAATGGCCGCTTCGTCACCGATCCGTCCTCGCCGCGCCGGATCGCCTATAATTTCGACGGCACCTTCTGGGATGCAGGCGTGATCTGGCGCCCCAGCCGCCGCACCTTCCTCGAGGCGCGTGTGGGCCGGCGCTACGGCTCGATGAGCTATACCGGCTCGGCCAGTTACCAGATCGGTCCGGGCAGCGGCGTGCAGATCGGCGTCTACGACAGCGTCGAGACTTTCGGGCAGCAGCTCAACGGCTCGCTCACGCGGCTGCCGACCAGCTTCGTCAACACCACCGATCCGTTCGGCAACCAGTTCAGCGGCTGCATCTTCGGTACCACGGGTGCTGCGGCAGGCGGCTGCCTCAACCAGGTGTTCGCATCGAC
This sequence comes from Sphingomonas sp. Root241, assembly GCF_001428865.1. Lineage (GTDB taxonomy): Bacteria > Pseudomonadota > Alphaproteobacteria > Sphingomonadales > Sphingomonadaceae > Sphingomonas. The sequence goes on along the minus strand of NZ_LMIV01000001.1, from coordinate 2,000,443 downwards.
CGTCACTTCGGCATATCGCTCGCGCGGCGTGACCGGCGTCGCGGTGCTCAACCGCGGCAGCACGCGGATCGGCGTGGGCGGCGGCTATGCGCGGCGCACCTTCCTGACGCCGCAGAGCGTGGGCGGCGTGAGCATCGACGGCACGTCGGACGAGAGCATCTACGCGCAGCTCTTCGCCTCGGGCGATGTCGGCCGCAACGGCTCGATCAGCACGAGCGTGTTCGGCAGCTATTACAACAGCGATCTCGCTGGAGCCCAGGGCATTTTGGGCTACGGCGCGAACACCGCTTACACGCACATGTTCGGACCGCTCGGGGCGACTGCGTCGCTCGGGCTGTTCGGTTTCGACAGGGAAGGCGACTCCAACGCGACTGCCCAGGCGCAGGCGTTGGTGGGGCTCCGCTACGGATTCTAGGACCGAGGCACGCAGATGTACGACGATCATTATGGACTGAGCGGCAGGCCGTTCCAGCTCACGCCGGACCCGCGCTTCTGGTTCGACACCGCGACGCATCGCAAGGCGATGGCCTATCTCGGCTATGGGCTGAGCCAGGGCGAGGGCTTCGTGGTGATCACCGGCGATCCTGGCGTGGGCAAGACCACGCTGATGGGCCATCTGCTCGGCGAGATTGACGAAGAGCGGCTCAACGTCATCAAGATCGTCTCGACCCAGCTGCGTCCGGAGGATTTGCTCCAGACCGTCTGCGCAGGGCTAGAGATCGACGCGAACGGCGCGAGCAAGTCGGCGATGCTGGCCGCGATCGAGCATGGCCTGCATGCGGTGGCGCGTGATGGTCGCCGCACCTTGCTGATCATCGACGAAGCGCAGGCGCTTCCGGCGGAGAGCCTGGAGGAGCTGCGCATGCTCTCCAATTTCCAGGCCGGCGGCTATGCGCTGCTCCAGATCTTCCTGCTCGGCCAGCCCGAATTCCGGCTGACGCTGCACGACGGCAAGCTCGAGCAATTGCGCCAGCGCGTGATCGCGATGCACCATCTCGCGCCGATGGATGCCGATGAAGTCGAGCCCTATCTGCTGCATCGCCTGTCGTGTGTCGGCTGGCGGGGCAAGCCACGCTTCACCAACGATGCGCTGATGGCGATCCACCGCTGGTCGGGCGGCATCCCGCGCCGGGTGAACCAGCTCGCCGGTCGGGTGATGCTGTTCGGCGCGATCGAGCAGCTCGATACGTTCGGCGCGGCCGAGCTGGCGGCAGTGATCGACGATCTCGACAATGATGCCCCGGCACGCGTCGCACCTGCCCGCAACCATGTGCCGGTCGAGCCGCTCGAGCTGCGCGACATCGCGCCGATGGCGATGGGCACGCCGACGCCGTCGGAGCCTGTCGAGGCGCGGCCGCTGCGTGCCGAAACCGTTGTCGAGACGCCCGCGCCCGTCGCCGAAGCACCGCTCGATCGCCGGATCGCCGAGCTCGAGAAGCAGCTCCAGGAGCAGGATGCGGCGCTGCGCCGGGTGCTGACCTTGCTAGTCGACTGGGTCGAGAGCGGCGACAGCGATCGCCGTCCGGACTTGTCGAGCCTGCGCGGGCACGCGGCCTGACCACATGGTCGTCAACGGCCTCTCGGTAGATGTCGAGGACTGGTTTCAGGTTGGGGCGTTCGAAAAGACGATCGCCCGGGACGACTGGGACGGGCTCGAACATCGCGTCGAGGCGAACACCGATCGGGTGCTCGCATTGTTCGGTGCGGCCGGCGTGCACGCCACCTTCTTCACGCTCGGCTGGGTGGCGAAACGCTATCCCGCGCTGATCCGCCGCATCGCCGAGGCAGGGCACGAAGTCGCCAGCCACGGCTGGGCGCATCAGCGCGTGTTCACGATGGCGCCGAAGCAGTTTCGCAAGGATCTGGCCGATGCCCGGGCGGCGCTGGAGGACGCAAGCGGCACCAAGGTGACCGGCTATCGGGCGCCCAGCTTCTCGATCGACCTCCGGACGCCCTGGGCGCATGCCGAGCTGGCCGAGGCGGGCTATCGTTATTCGTCGAGCATCGCGCCGATCCGGCACGACCATTATGGCTGGCACGAAGCGCCGCGTAGTGCGTTCCGGCCGGTCGCCGGCGCCGAGTTGATCGAACTGCCGATCACCATCGCACGGTTTGCGGGACGCGAGATCACCGCGGGGGGTGGGTTCTTCCGGCTGCTGCCCAATGGCGTGACCGACCGAGCGGTGCGCACCGCCAACGCGGCAAACACGCCCGCAGTCTTTTATTTCCACCCCTGGGAAGTCGATCCGGGTCAACCGCGCGTCGCCAATGCGCCGCTCAAGTCGCGGCTGCGGCATTATGCCCGGCTCGGCGCGATGGCGGGCAAGCTCGAGCGTCTGATCGCCACCCATGCGTGGGGGCGAATGGACGCGATTGCCACGCGCGAAGCGGAGCGGCTGCAATGAACGCGCCGCTGCTGACCCGCCCGCTGGGCCTGCGCGTCGCCGATCTGGGCGATACGGGCGAGCGTGCGCGGCTCAGCGCCTGGGTGCACGACCATCCAGAAGCTACGCCGTTCCATCTGCCCGCATGGAGCGTGGCAGTGGCGCGCGGATGCCGGCAGAAGAGCCATTATCTCGTTGCGGAGCGCGGCAATGGCGACATCGCTGGAGTGCTGCCGCTGACCGAGATGCACTCGCCCTTGTTCGGGCGGGCATTGGTCTCGGCGGGGTTTGGAGTCGGCGGAGGCGTGCTCGCCGACAATGCGGCAGCAGTGCGCGAACTGGCGGAGACGGCCTGGGCGCTCGCCGAACGGTTGAGCTGCCCAAGCGTCGAACTGCGCGGCGGGGCGCTGCCCGGGCCGGACTGGCATGTCGACCACACCACCTATCTCGGCTTCGTGCGCGATCTCGCGGGGAACGACGAGGCTGAGTTGCTCGCGATCCCCCGAAAGCAGCGCGCCGAGGTGCGGCGGTCGTTCGGCAACGAGCTGGAGATCGTCGCGGGGGACGACGCGGCGACGCACTATGCGCTCTATGCGGAATCGGTGCGCAATCTCGGCACGCCGGTGTTTCCGCGGACGCTGTTCTCCGAAGTGCTGAACGAATTCGGCGAGGCGGCGGATGTGCTGACGGTGCGCCACCACGGCGTGGCGGTTTCGAGCGTGCTGAGCCTTTACTGGAAGGGCGTCGTCTATCCCTATTGGGGCGGAGGCGGCGATGCGGCACGGGCGCTGCGCGCCAACGATGCGATGTATTTCGGGCTGATGCGGCATGCCCGCGAGCGCGGCTGCACGCGCTTCGATTTCGGGCGGTCCAAAGCGGGTACGGGCGCCGCGGCGTTCAAGAAGAACTGGGGCTTCGAGCCGGAGCCGCTGAGCTATTTTTCCCGCGCAGCCGACGGTGCGGCGCCCCGGAAAGTGAATCCGCTCGATCCCAAGTACAGCCTTCAGGTCAAATTGTGGAAGCAGTTGCCGCTCTGGGCCGCCAACCGCATCGGTCCGTGGATCGCGCAGGGGCTCGGCTGATGGGGGACGTGCTCTTCCTCGCGCACCGCGTGCCGTATCCGCCTGATCGCGGCGACAAGATCCGCAGCTTCCACATGCTCCGGCATTTGGCGAAGCACCGGAGTGTGCATCTGGCCGCCTTTGCCGACGATCCGCGCGATATGAACCGCCCGGAGCTGGCCGAATTCACCGCCCGCCGCGTGATCGTACGACGGAGGAAGTCGCAGGCCGTGGCGGGCGTGCAGGCGCTGGTGTCGGGGCGACCTTTGTCGCTTGCTGCGTTCGACGATGCGGCGATGCGCCGGGCGGTGGCGGACGTGCTGGCGCGCGAGGACGTGGAGACGATCTTCGTCTTCTCGAGCCAGATGGCGCAGTATCTGCCAGCTGAACCTTGCGCCCGCGTGATCATGGATTTCGTCGACATGGATTCGGCGAAGTTCGCTGCCTATGCCGAGGCGGCGAGAGGCCCGATGCGCTGGATGCTGGCGCGCGAGGCGCGGCTGCTGATGGCGCACGAAGGCATTGTCGCGGCACGCGCCGATGCGAGTCTGTTCGTGAGCGAGGCCGAAGCGAGCCTGTTTCGGCAATCCACGGGTGCCGAGCGCGTGCAGGCGATCGAGAACGGCATCGACACCGCGCATTTCGATCCGGCCGCGGATTTCGCGCACGTGGATGCGGGGCCGGCGTTGATCGTCTTCACCGGCCAGATGGACTATCGGCCGAATATCGAGGCAGTGACCTGGTTCGTCGAAGACATCTTGCCGCGGGTGCGTGTGACCCGTCCCGATGCACGTTTCGCGATCGTCGGCCGTAACCCCGCCGAGGCGGTGAAGGCACTGGCGAAGCGCGGCGACGTGATCGTGACCGGTGAAGTCGAGGACGTCCGCGGCTGGCTCGCGGCCGCGGCCGTGGTGGTGGCACCGCTCAAGCTGGCGCGTGGAATTCAGAACAAGGTGCTCGAGGCAATGGCGATGGGCCGCGCCGTTGCCGCCTCGACGGCGGCGGCGGAAGGGATCGATCACGGCGGAACGATCGCGGTCGGCGCCACGGCGGCGGATATGGTCGAAGCTGTGACGCTGCTGCTGTCCGACCGGAAATGCGCCGCGGAACTGGGCATGGATGCGCGCGCGCGGGTGATGGCGCGCTATGGCTGGGATGCGCGGCTGGCGCCGCTCGATGATCTCATCCGCCTGCCGGCACGCCTCGGAGAGGCCGCATGACCGTGGCGGTGCCTCGAAGCGATTTCGCGCAGACTGAAGCGCGTTTCGACGCACGCTGGAAGCGGCACGCGGCGATTCTCGCTGCGGCATGGGCGGTGCTCTTGCTGCTGTTCCGCCGCGATGCGATCGACCTTGCGACGATCTACTGGACCAATACCACCTTCGGGCATTGCCTGTTCATTGCCCCCGTGATCGCCTGGCTGATCTGGCAGCGGCGGAGCCAGCTTGCTTTGGTGCGACCGCAGGGCTGGTGGCCTGGCCTGGCGCTGGTCGGCGCGGGCGGGCTCGGCTGGCTGCTCGGCGATGCCGCCGGCGTCGCATTGTTCCGTCATGCCGGGCTGGTACTGATGCTGCAGGGCACCGCAGTGAGCGTGCTCGGCCCCAATGTGAGCCGCGCGCTGCTCTTTCCGCTGGCGTACATGGCCTTCCTCGTCCCCTTCGGCGATTTCCTCGAAGGGCCGCTGCAGGACATCACCGTCGGACAAGTGATGCCTTTGCTCCATCTGCTCGGAGTGCCGGCGAGCGTCGACGGAGTGCTGATCACGACTTCGAACGGATATTTCGAAGTCGCTGAGGCGTGTTCGGGTGCCAAGTTCGTGATCGCAATGGTCGCGTTCGGCGTGCTCGTCGCCAATGTCTGCTACGTCTCGTGGACCCGCCGAGCGGCGTTCCTTGCGATGGCGCTGGTGGTGCCGGTGATCGCCAACGGGCTGCGCGCGTTCGGGACGATCTATGCCGCGTGGTGGACTTCGGTCGAGGCGGCCACGGGGATGGATCATATCGTCTATGGCTGGGTGTTCTTCGCGGCGGTGATGGCGGCGGTGCTGGCGATCGGCTGGAAATGGTTCGATCGCGATCCCGATGCGGCGTGGTTCGATCCAATGCGGCTGCAGGCGCCGGTCATCGGTCGCGCAGGGGCGTCGGTGACGGCATTGCTGGCGCTGACGGTCGTGAGCCTGTTCCTAGGCTGGTCGAGCCTGATCGCCGCGCGCGCAACGCCGCTGCCGGCGAACGTCGAACTGCCGCAGGTCGCCGGCTGGCACCGCGTTGGACCGAGCACGGTCGCGCCCTGGTCGCCTCATTATCCGGGTGCGGATCATTTCCTGACCGGTCATTATGCCGACGGGCGCGGCAGGACGATCGATCTTGCCGTCGCGGTCTATGCCAGTCAGCACGAAGGCAAGGAGCTGGTCGGCTTCGGCATCGGCGCGATCCGCGAGAATGATCGCTGGGTACGCATCGCCGACCTGCCGGACCTGGCGGGCGGCTACGCGCTGCGCATGACGGGGCCGGCGCGGGTGGAACGTACGACGGTTAGTTGGTACCGCGTCGGCGATACGCTGACCGGGAGCGACAAACGCGTGAAGTTCGAGACGTTGAAGACCAAGTTGTTGGGGGGCAATCAGGCCGCGGTGGCCGTTCTGGTGTCGGCCGAGCAAGGGCCAGACCAGGGCGCGCAGGCGGCGATCGAGGACTTTCTCGGCGCGCTCGGCCCCGTGGACGCGTTCGCCGACCGCATGGCCGGTCGCTAGACGATGTGCGGCATCGCGGGGCTCTATTACCCCGCCATAGCGAAACCCGTGGATCCCGCCCGCATCGTAGCGATGCGCGACGCGCTGGCGCATCGCGGGCCCGACGGGGCGGGCGTATGGACCGCGCCGGGCGTGGGGCTCGGGCACCGGCGGCTGTCGATCATCGATCTCGAAGGCGGCGTCCAGCCCATGGCGACGCCGGACGAGAGCGTGGTCGTCACCTATAATGGCGAGATCTACAATTTCCGGGAAGTGCGCGCCGAGCTGGAGGCGAAGGGCGCGCGGTTCCAGACCGAGAGCGATACCGAGGTGCTGCTCCATGGCTGGCGGGCCTGGGGGCCGGGGATGCTCGAAAAGCTGAACGGGATGTTCGCCTTCGCGCTGTATGATGCGGAGAAGCAAAGCCTTTTCCTCGCGCGCGACCGGTTCGGGGTAAAGCCGCTCGTCTATACGAAGCTCGCCGATGGCGGCGTGGCTTTCGCCTCCGAAATCAAGGGATTGCTGGCACATCCGCTGTTTCGTCGGCGGCCGGACTTCCGCGCGGTCGAGGATTATCTGGGGCTCGGCTATGTGCCCGACGACGCATCCCTGCTCGTCGGCGTGAAAAAGCTCCCCGCCGGGCACTTCCTGCTGCTCCAGCGGGGCAAGCGCATGCCGCAGCCGGTACGCTGGTGGGATCTGGATTTCTCCAACCGCGCGACGGGCAAGACCCGCGATCTCGAAGCCGAGCTGATCGATCGGATGCGGGCGGCGGTGCGCGCGCGGATGATCGCCGACGTACCGCTGGGGGCGTTCCTCTCGGGCGGCGTCGACAGCAGCGCGGTGGTCGCCTTGATGGCCGAGGCGAGCAAGGCGGCGGTCAAGACCTGCACGATCGGGTTCGACGAGGCCGGGCACGACGAAAGCGATTATGCGAAACGCATTTCGGAGCGCTTCGCGACCGCACACCGCTCGAAAACCGTCGGCTCGGATGACTTTGCGCTCATCGACACGCTGGTAGCGGCATTTGACGAGCCCTTCGCCGACGCATCGGCGCTGCCGACCTATCGGGTGTGCGAACTCGCGCGCGAGACAGTGACCGTGGCGCTGTCGGGCGACGGCGCGGACGAGGCGTTCGCCGGATACCGCCGCTACAAGTTCTTCGCCGCCGAGGAGCGCGCGCGCGGGCTGTTTCCCGAAAAGTTTCGAACGAGCGTTTTCGGGACCTTGGGTCGGCTCTATCCCAAGGCCGACTGGGCGCCGCGGGCGTTTCGCGCGAAAACCACCCTGCTCGCCCTCGCCGAAAATGGCGAGTTCGCTTATTCCAAAGCAGTGGGCGTCACGAGCCCGGTGCTGCGCGACCGGCTCTATACCAGCGCCGCGAAGCACACGCTCGCCGGGCACACCGCCGAGCAGCGTTATGTCGACGCGATGCGGCGGGCGCCGGCCCGCGACGCGCTCGACCGTGCGCAATATGCCGACATCCAGCACTGGCTGCCCGGTGATATCCTGACCAAGGTGGACCGCACCAGCATGGCGGTGAGTCTCGAGGCGCGCGAGCCCTTGCTCGACTATCGGCTCGTCGAGTTCGCGGCGACCCTGCCGCCCTCGCTGCGGATCAAGGCGGGGCAGGGCAAGTGGCTGATGAAGAAGGCGCTCGAGCCCTGGCTGCCCAAGGATATTCTCTATCGGCCCAAAATGGGGTTCGTGACGCCGATCAGCGCATGGTTCCGCAAGGCGCTGGCCGACGAGGCCGCGGCGCTGGCGCACTCGCGGGTGCTGACCGGGACCGGCTGGTTCGAACCCGCGGCGATCGAGAAGCTCGCTGCCGACCACAAGGCCGGGCGGGCCGAACATGGGCGGACGCTTTGGCAGCTGCTGATGCTGGAACGAAGCCTCGAACGGCTGTTCGGCTGAGGCCTCGATCGTCACGGATGCGGAGGGCGGGGTTTCGCCGGCCACCGTCGCTCCCCATATAAGTTCGATCGCTGGCAAGCAGGCCAATGGCCCCTCGCGCCGCTTCATAATCCGAGAGGAAATCGCCGATGAGTGACGAGCCAGCTACCAGTCCGGAGGGCGCCACTGCCGAACGCAGGACCACGCCGTTCCGCAAGAAATTTTCCAGCGCGCGCATGCCTGCCGACAGCGCCGAGCGGCAGGGCCGCGTAACCACGCTGGCGTGGCGCCTGCTGGGCGGGCGCGATGAAGCGATGGCGTTCCTGAACAACCATGACGAAATGCTGGGCGGGCGCCCGCTGGACCTTGCGGTCGCGAGCGTCGAAGGTTGCGAGGCCGTCGAACGCGCGATCGCCGCTAAAGCTGTGGCCTGACACCCGCCCTGCGCGGGAATCTAGTGCAACAGCGCGATTCCCGCGTGGAGCGTCAGCGCGACCAGCGCGAATGTCGACAGCACGAACAGGCCGAAGCGCACGGCCACCTTGTTGAAGGTCGCCTGGACGAGGCTGTGCAGGATGCGCAAGCCGACATAGGCCCAGGCTATCCACGCGTTGACCCCGTCGCCGCTGCCGAGCAGCGCCAGCGCGAGGCAGATCGCATAGAACAGCGTCGGCTGTTCCATCAGGTGGATGTAATTGTGCGCGGGCCATTGCACACGCTCGTCGACCATGCCGTCGAGGATGCCGGGGCGGCCGCCGCGCGCCTTCGACATGTCGATCCCGGCCCTTTTGAGTGCGGGAAGGCGGATCGCCATCATCCAGACGAGCATGACGAGCGACCAGGCGACGAGCGCCACGACGGGCGCGAGAATTTGGCTGTGCATTCGGTCCCCTCCGATTGTCCGGCGAGGCTGCCGCAAGCGGTTCGGGAATGCAACGGACCTAGTGCCTGGCGGTCCAACGCGCGAAGACGTCGGTCCACAGCCGGCCTGGCGAGTCGGCGGGCAAGTGGAGCCCGCCGAAGCCGTGGCCGCCCTTTTCGAAGAGATGTGCCTCGACCGGCACCTTCTGCGTGCGGCAGGCCTCGATCATCGCGAGGCTTTGCTGGATGGGAACCGTGCCGTCATCGATTGCGTGAACGAGGAAGATCGGCGGAGTGCCGGGGCCCACGCGGGTCAGCGGCGTGTACCGCGCCTTGGTCTCGGCATCGGTCGATTCGCCCCATAATCCGTTACTCTTGCGATCCTCGAAACCAGCCGAATGGAACGAGACTGCGGGGTAGATGAGACCGGCATAGGCCGGGCGGGCCGACCCGCTGTCGGCGGCATCTACGGCCTTGTAGACCGGGTCGGCGTGACCGACGGCGAGCATCCCGCCGAGATGGCCGCCCGCCGAGAAGCCGACCAACCCGAGCTTCGCTGCGTCGATCCCATATTTGCCGGCATTGGCGCGGATCAGCCGCATCGCGCGCTGGGCGTCCTGGAGCGGCACGTCGGGGCGATTGGCCCAGCCTTCGCCGGGGAGGCGATAGGCGAGGACGAAGACCGTGATGCCGTGCGGGGTGAGCGCCTTGGCCACATCGATCCCTTCATTCTCGACCGAGACGAAATTGTAACCGCCGCCCGGGATCGAGAGGACCGCTCGGCCATCCGGTCTGGCCGGACGATAGACGCCGACCATCGGTTCGGAGACGCCGCGCAGCCAGAGTTCCTTGAAGCTGCCGTTGACGGTGAAGTCGTTGGTCGGGAGTGGACTGGGAGCGCCCGGAGGCGTGCCGGCCCACAGCTTGAAATGCTCGCGCGGGGGCCATGCGGCGGTGCCGGTGCCGAGGACATAGGGAGTCGGTGCGTTCTGCGCGCGGGCGGCGGCGGGGGCGAGCGTGAGCGCAGCGGCGCCTCCGATCAGCGTGCGGCGGTCGATCGGCATGGCGGCATCCTCCCTGTTTTTGGCGAGCCTAGCGCGTCAATGTCGGTGGGCAAGACAGTTGCGGCGAACGGCTAGTTCGCCTTTTTCTGGAGTGCGGCGATGGCGCGGGGGGCGGTCTTGTGGCCCTGGAGCGCGGCGCGGCGGAGCAGGGCAAGCGCCTTGCCCACGTCCTTGTCGCCGCCTTCGCCCTTGGCGAGCATCGCGGCGAGGTTGAACATGCCGTCGGGATCGTCGCCCGCGGCGCCGGCCTCGAACCATTTGCGCGCGATGGCGAGATCCCGGGGCACCAGCTTGCCTTCGTAGAAATAGGTGCCCATCGCGACCTTGGCGGCGGCGTTTCCGCCCAGCGCGGCGGTCTTGTAGAAGCCCATTGCCAGTTCGGGATCCGCCTTGACCTCTTCGCCGAGATCATAAGCGCGGGCCAGCGCATAAAGCGCGCCCGCATTACCGTTGCGCGCGGCGGCCTGATACCAGCCGAGCGCGGCCTTGCGGTCCTGCGGCACGCCGTCCTCGCCGTCCCAAAGGATATCGGCGAGCGCGACCTGCGCGCCAGGATGATCGAGCTTCGCGGCCCGTTTGTAATAGCCGACCGCCTTGGCCACGTCGCGCGGTGTGTCCACGCCTTCGTAATAGATGTCGCCGAGCCGCTTCATCGCGGGGATATGGCCGACGTCGCCGGCGCGATCATACCATTTGCGGGCCTCGGCCGGGTCCTTACCGACGGCGCCGAAGCCGGTGCTGTAGACATTGGCGAGGATCACCGCGGCTTCGCCGACCGCGGTGTTGCGATCGGGCTGGCGCGGATCGAACATCGGCGTTTCGTTCTGCGGGTTGAAGGGGGCAGTGGCCACTTTCTTGAGCCATTTGACGCCTTCGACCGGATCGGATTTGTCGCCGAGCCCCTGGAGCGTGATCTTGCCGACGAACAACGCCGCCTCGTCGCCGCCTTCGCGCATCTGGAGCTTGCTGGCGGCCTTGCGGAACCAGTCGAGCGCTTCGCCGTAGCGGCCCTGATCGAAAAGCGCGAAGCCCATCGGGAGCGACGTGTCGCGGCTGGCGATGAACGATCGTGCCTCGATCTGGCGGTTGTTCGCTGCCGAGACGCGCCATGCCGGATCGGCCATCGGTGCACCCGTTTCCGATACCCCGCTGTTCGCCGCGATGGCGCCGGTGTTGCCGCCGCTCGCGCCGGTGTCGCCGAGACCGCGAGCATAGGCACCGCGGCATGCTCCGATCGCGGAGGCGAGACTGTTCTGGTCGAGGGATGCGGCGGCGCCTCCGTCGGCGGCAGTATCGTCGAGTGCGCTGGGTCCCAAGGTGGTCGCCACATCGCCGTCCGTGACATCGCGCACGCCGAAGCGCGATTTCGAAAGATCGGGCAGCGGCGATCCGGCGGGCACGATGGGCGGCGCGCTATAGTCGGGATTGCGGGTGGGCCTGGTCGGCAGATAGGCTCGGCTGGCCATTCCCGAAGCGCGCAGGAACGGATCGCGCGACAGCACCTCGCAAGTCGAGGAGCGCGGCGCTTCGGCGGCAGGCAGGCGCTGGCCCGTCACCTTCAGGTCCTGATCACTCGTTTCGGACTGGGTGGGAGCGGGGGCAGTCTGTGCTTGCGCGGCGCCGGTCGCGATGAGCGTCGCGCCCCCCAGCGCAGTCCAGAACAATTTCCCGCCGCGAGCCCGCATCATGACTCTCCCCGATAGACGAGTTGAGCCCGCCCTTTGAAGGGAGGCTATCATCAACCCGCCGGTGGAGGAATAGCTGCTTGCCGCTGAGCGGTCCGGCCGTTTCCCACGACAAAACGGCCGGGGATCGCTCCCCGGCCGCCTTGTTGTCTTGTGGGTCGCCTCAGGCGAAGAGCTTCGCCCAGCCGCGCTTGGCGCGGTCTTTCCAATGGCCGCGATGGTATGCGTCCGAGGCGAGGAGCGGCATCACCGAGCCGGCCTCGGCAAACACCATTTGCTCGATGCCGGTGTTGACCTTGCCCCAGCTTGCGGCTTCCTGCAGCGTCGAGGACGAGCAGGCGCCGTCACGGACGTCGGCGACCGTGATTTGGACCGCATACTTATGGACGGCGACGTCCTCATGGCCGAGGATTTCGGCGCAGACCACGGTATCCTGGATGAAGTTCTTCGGCACGCCGCCGCCGATCATCAGCAGGCCGGTGGTGCCCGCTGCGATCTTGATGTCGGTCAGTTCGCGGAAGTCGGCGACTGCGTCGATCATCACGTAAGGCTTGCCCGCCTTGGCCGCGTCGACCTGATGCTTGACGAGGCCGAAGCCGGCCGAGCTGTCGACGAACGCTGGGCAGAAGATCGGCACGTCATGCTCGTAGGCGAGCTTGACGAGGCTGTTGTCCTTCTTGCCGTGCTCGACGAGATACTTGCCCATCTCGCGGATGAACGCGCGGCTCGAATAGGCCTTGGGCTCGAGGCTCTCGGCGATCTCGAAGATCGTGTGGTCGACGTTCTGGAGGTCCGTTTCGTCGATGTACGTGTCGTAGATGCGGTCGATGTAGAGCGAGCGCAGCGTGTCGTCGTCGGGGATCTCGAGCGCCTGATAATGCTTGTGGCCGAGGCCCTCGAAGAAATCCATGTCGACGATCGTCGCGCCGGTGGCGACGATGCCGTCGACCATGTTGTTGCGCACCAGCTCGGCATAGAGGTCCATGCAGCCGCCGGCCGAGGTCGAGCCGGCGATGACGAGGAAGATCGTGCAGTCCTTGTCGGCCAGCATCTGGTTGTAGATGTTGGTCGCGCGGCCGAGATCGCGGCTGGTGAAGCTCATGTCGGCCATCGCGTCGACGATCGGGCGCGCGTCGAACTTGGTGATGTCGATATGCTTGACCTGCTTCGACAGCAGTTCCGCCTTGCGGGTGTCGTTGATCGGCGGGTTCGCCGCGGCGGTCTTGGTGAGGGTGTCGGTCATGGGAACTCCCATTCTGCATGGCCGCCGTCATTCAGGGGACGCGGAAAACCCGTTGTGCGAGCCGAAGCCCGCCAAATAGCCGTCATCCCGGCGAACGCCGGGATCTCGTGCCTGAGGCCTGAGACCCCGGCTTGCGCCGGGGTGACGGGAAATGGTTACAGCTTGACGACGTTGTTCGCCACCGCAGGCTCTTCAACCTCGGCGTAGAGCGAGGTCATCGGCTCGTCGTCGACGATCACCGTCTCGCCCGATCCGAAGCCGTTGAACGCCGTGCGCATCGCCGCGCCATAGGCGCCGAGCATGCCGATCTCGATATAGTCGCCGGCCTGGACGTCCGCGGGCAGCGGGAACGGACCGGCCATGTGATCGAGGTCGTCGCAGGTCGGGCCGTAGAAGCTGAACGCGACGTCGCGGGCGTTCGAATCCGGCTCGCGGAGGAGACGGACGGGGAAGCGCCAGCCGATATGCGCGGCATCGAACAACGCGCCGTACGCGCCGTCGTTGATGTAGAGCTCGTCGCCGCGACGCTTCTCGACGCGGACGATGATCGAGCTGTACTCTGCGCACAAAGCACGGCCCGGCTCGGCCCAGAGCTCGGCCGAATAGCTAATCGGCAGGCTCTCGAACGCACGGTGGATCGTCTCGAAGTAGAGCTCGAGCGGCGGAGGTTCCATGCCCGGATAGGACGAAGGGAAGCCGCCACCGACATCGACGACGTCGACGGTGACGCCCGCTTCGACGATCGCGGCGCGAACGCGCTCCATCGCCTGGGCATAGGCATCGGGCGACATCGCCTGGCTGCCGACATGGAAGCAGATGCCCAGCGCATCGGCGACCTGGCGCGTGGCCATCAGCAGGTCTTTGCTCTCGCCCGGTAGCGCACCGAACTTCGATGCGAGGCTGAGCTTGGACAGATCCGACGAGACACGCAGCCGCACGCAGAGCGTCAGATCCTCGGCGCCCTTGGTGGCGGTGACGATCTTGTCGAGCTCTTCGAGGCTGTCGAGGCTGAAGACGCGGACGCCATGCTCGAAATACGCCTCTTCGATCGCTTCCTCGGCCTTGACCGGGTGCATGAAGCAGAGCGTGGCTTCGGGCAGGGTCGATGCGACGAGGCGGACCTCGGCGATCGACGCGACATCGTAATGCGTGACACCGCTATCCCACAGGATCTGCAGCAGATCCGGAGACGGGTTCGCCTTCACGGCATACATCGAGCGGCCCGGGAACTTCTCGACGAAGAAGCGGGCGGCACGCGATGCGGCGTGCGGACGAGTCAGCGTTACCGGCTGAACCGGGCGCTGGCTGGCGATGTCGATACCGCGAAGTGCGGTCGATTGGGCCGACGCTAGCCCCAGCGCGCTAAGATGCTTGTGCAATTCAAGGGACCTCCAAATGCCTTGCGGCAAACATTGACGAAAAGCTGCCTTGCGGTTGGAAGTCCCATGGGGCAGCGGAAGGCGGCATTTAGGGACGAGGTCCCCCCATGTAAAGTGATTCGGTATCCGGAAATGTACGGCGGGGTTAAACTGTGACGATTGTACGACAGCCTACCCGAGCCGGGGTCCGTGACGCTGCAGCGAAGATCGCGGCAATCCTGCCGCAAACCCCTCTGCTGACAGCGGAAATTCGCGGCATTCCGGTTTGCTTTAAGGCGGAATCGCTGCAGCCGATCGGCGCGTTCAAGATTCGTGGAGCATGGCATCGGCTGACCGCATTGGACACGGCGGCGCGAGAACGGGGCGTCGTCGCCTTCTCGTCGGGGAATCACGCGCAGGGAATCGCCTGGGCGGCGAAGCGGTTGGGCATCCCGGCGGTGATCGTGATGCCGGCCGATGCGCCCAAGGTGAAGCTCGACGCGACGCTGGCGATGGGCGCCGAGGTCGTGAAATACGACCGCGCCACCGAAAGCCGCGAGAAGATCGCCGCGCATCTCGCGCATGCACGCGGCGCGGTCCTGGTGCCGAGCTTCGACGACCCGTGGATCATCGAGGGGCAGGGGAGCGCCGGCATCGAGGCAATGACCCAGATGATCGAGATGAAGCTGCCCGATCCTTCGAACGTGGTGGTGCCGTGCGGCGGGGGCGGGTTCGCGGCGGGGCTCGCGCTGGCATTGCCGGACGCCGAGATCACGGTGGTGGAGCCCGAGGGGTGGGACGATATGCGCCGCAGCCTCGAAGCCGGGTGGATCGAGCCGGTGGACGACAATCCGCCGCCGACGGCGTGTGATGCGCTGCAGACCTATGAGGTTTCGCCCTTGACCTTCGACGTGCTCAGCCGGCGGGGCGCGACGGGCGTCGCAGTGAGCGAGGCCGAGATCCGGCACGCACAACGCTGGGCGGCGGCGAAACTGCGGCTGGTGCTCGAACCCGGCGGCGCGGCGGCGCTGGCGGCCCTGCTGGCCGGCAAGGTCGATGCGAAGCCGGGATTGCTGGTGATACTCTCGGGCGGCAATGCCGATCCGGACGCCTATGCGGCGGTGCTGGGATCGAGGGACTGATGAAGGACACGCGGTTCGGGGCGGTCGCCGCCAATGTGCTGAGCGTCGGGGCGCGCGGTCTCGGCTGGTTCCTGTGGTATTTCCTGCGATTGATCTATCGCGGCGAGCCGAAGGTGATCGCGGGTTTTGTCGGGGCCGGTCTCGTCATCGTCGCATTGGTCTGGGCGATCGTGCGATGATGGATCCCCAACTCAATCCCTTGCTGCTGAGCATCGCCGTGGTGGCGATGTTCGCGCTGATCTGGGGCGGCGTGCGCACCTGGCGCGGTGGCGACCGGCAGAAGGGCGCGCTGATGGCGATCTGCGCGCTGGTGCTGCTGGGGAATTTGCTGATCTGGAGCTTGTAAGCTCGTCATCCCGGCGAACGCCGGGATCTCGTGCCGCAAGCCGCTCGCCTGCCGCCTGAGATCCCGGCTTTCGCCGGGATGACGCAAGCTCAGCGGATCGGCGAGTTCGGATCGAGCCGCATGTCGAGATAGCGGTCCACCGAACCCATCAGCTGCTCCATCTCGTGCTCGAAGAAATGGTTCGCGCCGGGGATCGTGTCGTGGTGGATCGTGATGTGCTTCTGCGTGCGCAGCTTGTCGACCAGCTTCTGCGTCGCGAGCGGCGTGGCGACTTCGTCGGCCTCTCCCTGGATGATGATGCCCGAGGAGGGGCAGGGCGCGAGGAAGCTGAAGTCGTACATGTTCGCCGGCGGCGCGACCGAGATGAAGCCGCGAATCTCCGGGCGGCGCATCAGCAACTGCATGCCGATCCATGCGCCGAAGCTGACGCCGGCGATCCAGGTGGTCGAGGCTTCGGGGTGGAAGCTCTGCACCCAATCGAGCGCGCTCGCCGCATCGCTCAGCTCGCCGATGCCGTTGTCGAACGTGCCCTGGCTCTTGCCGACGCCGCGGAAGTTGAAGCGCAGCGTCGCGAAGCCGCGGCGCTGGAAGGTCTTGTAAAGCTCCTGGACGATGCGGTTGTTCATAGTGCCGCCCGCATTGGGATGCGGATGGAGGATCATCGCGACCGGTGCGCGGGGGCGGGGAGCGGGGGCGAAACGCCCTTCGAGACGGCCTTCGGGACCGGGGAAAATGACTTCGGGCAATGTGGCCTGCCTTGAATTGGGTGCGCGCAGTGGAGCGCGGGGAGTTGCGCGCTATATAGGCAGCGGCGCCCTTCACGCAATTGGAACCAACTTGGCCGACCGTATCTATCTGGATCACGCCGCGACGACACCGATGACCGAAGCTGCCGTGGCCGCGGTTGTCGAGGGGATGGCGCGCTGGGCGAACCCCTCTTCGCCGCATGCCGAGGGGCGCGCCGCACGGGCGGCGCTGGAGGGCGCGAGGGCGAAGATCGCCGCGGCTTATGGCTGGGCGCACGAACTCGTGCTGACCTCCGGAGCGAGCGAATCGCTGCACATGGCGCTTACGCGGTCGATGGCCGAACGGCGGCTGATCACTGCCGTCGAGCATGATTCGGTGCTGCGGCATTCGGAAGGGGCGACGGTACTACCGGTGGATGCGAACGGCATCCTCGATTTGGAGGCGCTGCAGGGAGCGCTGGCGGGACGCGGGCGGACGTTGCTCTGCGTGCAATGGGCGAACAGCGAGACCGGGGTGCGCCAGCCGATCGCGGCGATCGCGGAGATCGTGCGCGGCGCGGGCGGCATTCTGCTGGTCGATGCCGCGCAGATGCCGGCGCACGCGGATGAGGCGGTGCTCCGCCATGCCGATCTCGTGGCGGTCTCGGCGCACAAGCGCGGCGGGCCGCCGGGGATCGGCGCGCTGCTCGTGCGCGATTTCGGGACGCTGCTGCCGATGGGCGGGCAGGAGAAGGGCTATCGCGCGGGGACCGAGAATCTGCCCGGTGCGCTCGGCTATGCCGCGGCGGTGAGCGAGCCCGAGGATCTGGCGCGGATGGCGAGCCTTCGCGTCGGACTGGAGCAGGCGATCCGCGACGCCGGCGGCGAAGTCGTGGGCGAGGCGAGCCCCCGCAGCCCCCTGATCGGCGCGTATCGCATGCCGGGAGTGTCCTCCGCGGCGCAGCTCATCCGGTTCGATCTGGGCGGGATCTCGGTTTCGGCCGGAAGTGCCTGTTCGTCGGGGAGCATGCGGCCGAGCCATGTGCTGTCGGCGATGGGCTGGAGCGAGCCCGAATTGCGCGAAGTCGTGCGGGTCAGTTTCGGGCGGAGCACCAGCGAGGGCGAAGTGGCGCGCTTCGCCGAGCTCTGGCGCACGATCGCCGACGAGAAGCGGGCGCGCGCGGCATGATCTATCTCGATTACCAGGCGACGACGCCGCTCGCACCCGAGGCACTCGCCGCGATGCTCCCCTGGCTGGAGAGCCAGCACGCCAATCCCCACTCCGCCCACGCCCCCGGCCGCGCAGCCAAGGCGGCAGTGGAGGCGGCGCGCGACGATGTCGCCGCGCTGATGCCCGTGGGCGGGGCGGTGAGCTTCACCAGTGGCGCGACCGAGGCGCTCAATTGGGCGATCAAGGGCACGACAGGCCCCATCGTCACGCTGGCGAGCGAACATGCCGCAGTGCTCGACACCGTCGAGGCCGAAGCGCGCAAGGGGCGCGACGTCACTGTGCTGCCGCTCGGCAGCGACGGGCTGGTCGATCTCGCCGCGGCGCGTGCGGCGATCCGCCCGGGGACCCGGCTGGTCGCGGCGATGCTGGTCAACAACGAGATCGGGACGATCCAGCCGGTCGAGCAATTGGCCGATCTGGCCAGGGCCGCCGGTGCGCTGTTCCTGTGCGACGCGGTGCAGGGCTATGGCCGCACGCGGATTCCCGATGGCTGCGACCTCGTTGCCGTATCGGCGCACAAGATCCATGGCCCGAAGGGGGTCGGTGCGCTGTGGATCCGTGACGGCGTGACGCTCGATCCACTGCTGCACGGCGGCGGGCAGGAACCGGCGGGACGATCGGGCACGCTCTCGCCCGCTCTGTGCGCCGGCTTCGGTGCGGCGGCGCGGCTCGCCAAGCAGCGTTTCGGGGCGGACCATGCCCATGCCGAGCAACTGTTCCGTGCGGCGCTGGCGCATCTCGATGGCGACTGGATCCTCAACGGCTCGCGCGACGAGCGCTATCACGGCAATCTCAACATCCGCCGCAAGGGGCTCGATGTCGCACGGCTGATGTCCGATCTGCGCGACATCGCCTTTTCGGCCGGTTCGGCCTGTGCCAGCGGGTCCGGGCGGCCGAGCCATGTGTTGCGCGCCATCGGGCTGGCCGATAACGAGGCGCGATCGAGCATTAGGCTGGGCTTCGGCCGCTATACCACCGAGGAGGAACTGCTGACGGCGCTCGACCGCATCATCGCCGCGGCGCGATCGCAGAAGGTTGCGGCATGATCCGGGTGCGGTTCGTCAGCAGCGACGGCGACAGCCGCGACGTCGAGGCCGAAGCGGGTGCGATCCTGCTCGAAGTGGCGCAGAATGACGGCCAGCCGCTGGAGGGCACGTGCGAGGGGCAGATGTCGTGCTCGACCTGCCACGTCATCGTCGCGCCCGAGGATTTCGCCCGCCTGCCGCGCGCGAGCGAGGAGGAGGAGGACATGCTCGACCTCGCGATCGGCGCGGCGCGGACCAGCCGGCTCGCCTGCCAGATCGTGCTTTCGCCCGAGCTCGACGGGCTGACCGTGCGAATGCCGCCCGAGCATCGCGACATGCAGGGCCGCTGACTGATCCAGGTTGGAATTTTCGGAACGGGCCTCGCGCCGGGTCGTTTCAGCACCGTGTCGAAGCGGACGATCAGCCAGGCCCTTTATGTGATCGGCTGCCGTATCTCGGATGCCGGCGCGAATGTGGCGGGGCACCCGACGGCGCAGATCGTGCTGGTGCTCTTCTGCCTCGCCTGGTTCCTGTTGCCGCTCGGCGACAAGGCGACTGCGGTGCTCACGCTGGTGCTGTCGGTGCTGGCGATCACGCTCACCCAGATGGTCCTCAACCAGCAGAAACGGCACGAGGCGGCGCTGCATCTCAAGATCGACGAACTGATCCATGCGATGAAGGGTGCGCGCGACGAAGTGATGGGGATCGAGACCGCGAGCGAATCCGAACTGGAGGCGCTGCGCATCACCGGCGACAAGGCCGGGGAGGTCCTCGCGAAACGTCGCGGCAAGTCCGTCGTCACCACCGATCCGAATGGCCCTGAGACTTGAACAACGCGCGGAACAACGCCGCCGTTTCGGGATTGTAACGGCCTTGGGGTTTTCGCCCCGAGGTCAGGAGAGAGCCATATGAAAATCCTCACCCTAATCGCGGCCGCCGCTGCCGCGGTTCTGGCGGTTCCGACGGCATCCGCCGCCACCACCGCCGCACCCGGCGTCATATCGGTCGCCAGCTTTGCCGCCAGCGCACCCGCTGCGCAGAGCGGCCGCTGGGAGCGCGAACGCCGCTACGAGCGCCGCACCACCAACCGGCATCGCCGCGCTTACTGGCGGACGAACTGCACGCGCAAATGGCGCAACGGCCACCGCGTCCGCATCTGCCGCAAGGTGCGTTATTGGCGCTGAGCAAGAGCGCGGGGGCGCGCATGCGCGCTCCCGCACTTGCCTAAGCCGCGGACTTTGCCCATATGCGCCGCGGGAGTCGGGCGGACGATGCCGTCGCCAACCCGGTCAGATCCGGAAGGAAGCAGCCGTAACGATTTCGTGTCGGGTCGTCCCGGCTCCCACCATTCCTTGAAGACGCAGAGCCCTCGGCCCGCTAGTCTGGCGCGCAATGTCTGATTCCTTCCTCGGCCTCGACGAACCGCCCCAGCCCAAGCAGGAGGCGTATCGCGTCCTCGCGCGCAAATACCGCCCGCAGACCTTTTCCGAGCTGATCGGGCAGGATGCGATGGTCACCACGCTCGGCAATGCGATTCGGCGCGATCGGCTGGCGCACGCCTTCCTGCTCACCGGTGTCCGCGGGGTCGGCAAGACCTCGACTGCGCGGCTGATCGCCAAGGCGTTGAACTGCATCGGGCCGGACGGGCAGGGCGGGCCGACGATCGATCCTTGCGGGGTGTGCGAGCCATGCCGCGCGATCGCCGAGGGGCGGCATATCGACGTGATCGAGATGGACGCCGCGAGCCATACGGGCATCGACGATATCCGCGAGATCATCGAGGCGTCGCGTTATTCGGCGGTCTCGGCGCGCTACAAGATCTACATCATCGACGAAGTCCACATGCTCTCCAAGGCCGCGTTCAACGGCCTGCTCAAGACGCTCGAGGAGCCGCCGGCGCATGTGAAGTTCCTGTTCGCCACGACCGAGGTGAACAAGGTGCCGGTGACGGTGCTGTCGCGGTGCCAGCGTTTCGATTTGCGGCGGATTCCGGCGGAGAAACTGGCGGAGCATTTCGCCAGGGTGTCCGCCGCGGAGGGAGTCGAGGCCGAGCCCGATGCGCTGACGCTGATCGCGCGGGCGGCGGAGGGGTCGGCGCGCGACGGCCTCTCGATCCTCGATCAGGCGATCGCGCATGCCGGCCTCGAAGGCGGCGGGGTGCGTGCCGAGGCGGTGCGCCAGATGCTCGGTTTGTCGGACCGCGGCGCAATTCGGACCATGTTCGGATTGCTGCTCGCCGGCGATGCCGTGGGTGCGCTGGCGGCGCTGCGCGGGCAATATGATCTCGGCGTCGATCCGCAGGCAGTGCTGCGCACCTTGCTCGAAACCGTCCACGGCGTGACCCTCGCCAAGCTAGGTACCGAGGCGACGGCGGGGCAATCGGCCGAGGAGTTGAAGGCGCTGCAGGATTGGGCGGCAGGTCTCTCCTTCCCGGCGCTGCATCGGCTCTGGCAATTGCTGCTGCGCGGACATGATGAAGTCGCCAAGGCGGCGTTGCCGATCGAAGCGTGCGAGATGGCGCTGCTGCGCGTGATTCATGCCTCGCAATTGCCCGATCCGGGCGAGCTTGCACGGCAGCTGGCGAACGGCAGCGTCAGCGCGTCTGCGCCTGCAGCCGCGTCGGCGAAGCCAGCCGAGCCGGCGATGCCTTCGAGCATTGCCGAGCTGGCCACGCATCTGGAGATGGGCAAGCGCTTCCAGCTCGCGCAGCAGGTGCGCGACTATCTGCGGCCGGTGCGGTTCGACGGCTCCGAATTCGAGTTCGGCGCGGCGCGCGAGCTGCCGCACGACTTCATTCGCGAATTGGGGGCCGCCCTCCGCGAGACGACGGGGGTCAATTGGCGCCTGAAGTGCGTTGAGGACGCTGCGGCGCCGACGCTGCGCGAGGAGCAGACGGCGGGCGAGGCGGCCGAGCGCGCGGCGGTGCTGGCCTCGCCCGTAGTCGCCGCAGCGATGCAAGCCTTTCCCGAAGCCGAGCTGATCGGCTGGAACAATGTACGGAGTAACCAGGCATGAAGAGCCTCGAAGACATCATGGCGATGGCGCAGAACGTCCAGAACGAACTGACCAAGGCGCAGGCGACGCTCGATACGATCGAAGTCGAGGGCGCGTCGGGCGGCGGGCTCGTCAAGGTCAAGGCGAGCGCCAAGGGCCGGATCATCGGCGTCGATATCGACGAATCGCTGCTGGCGCCGTCCGAAAAGGGCATGCTGGAGGATCTCGTCGCCGCAGCGTTCAACGACGCGCGCGCCAAGGCCGACGCGGCATCGCAGGCCGAAATGTCCAAGATGAGCAGCGGTTTGCCCCTGCCGCCGGGCTTCAAGCTGCCCTTCTAGACGGGACCGAAACGGAACAATCTTCCCCTCTTGCCGGTTGCTGGCAGGTCTAGAGGAGGAGTGAAAGCCATGGTCGATCGAGTTGTTGAGCGTACCGATGGTACGACGTCGGAACGCGTGACCGAGACGGCGAGTGCACCCGGCGGCACCACGGTGGTCGAGCGGCGCGGCAGCGGCGCAGGACTGCTGATCGGGCTGGCGGTGCTGATCCTCGTCGTGGTCGGAGCGCTGTACCTGATCAACCAGAACAATCGTGAGAATGTGAAGACGGATGCCATCACCAGCGCCGCGAAGGATGTCGGCGGTGCGGCGAAGGATGTGGGCGGCGCTGCGAAGGATGCCGCCAAGAAGGTCGAATAGTCAGCGCAGGCAGGAGTCGAGCCCGTCTCCCGCCACGACGCCGATCCGGCGATTGATCGAATTGCCATAGCGCCGCGTGAAGCCCCTCGGGTCGATCGCGGCGCGTTTCTTGGGCAGCGGCAGCACGGCGGCGATCAGCGCGGCCTCGCGGTCGCTCAATTGCGAGGCGTCGTGCTTGAAATAGCGCATCGCGCCGGCATTGACCCCGTAGGTGCCGATCCCGGTCTCGGCGACATTGAGATAGACTTCCATGATCCGGCGCTTGCCCCAGATATTCTCGATGAGCAGCGTGAAATAGGCTTCCAGGCCTTTGCGGAAATAGCCGCCGCCCTGCCACAGGAAGACGTTCTTCGCGGTCTGCTGGCTGATCGTCGAGCCGCCACGGATGCGCTTCTTGCCGATGGCGTTGCGCGCGGCCGCTGCGGCGATGGCTTTGTAGTCGAAGCCGTTATGCTGGCAGAATCGCGAATCCTCGGCGGCGATCGCGGCGCGGGCCATGCTGGGGTCGATCCGGCCGAGACTCATCCAGCTTTTGGTGACGCCGTGCCCCGAGACTGCGTCGCCGATCATCGTGAAGGTGATCGGCGGATTGATGAAGCGCAAGGCCGTGACCCAGAGCAGCGAGCCGAGGAAGAAGATCAGCACCGCCTTGACGATCCAGCCGAGGAGGCGGCGCTTGAGCGACTTGCGCGGGCGGGGCAGCGCAGGCTCCGGCGCGTCGATGCGCGTCGTTACCTGCGGCGCCGGTGTACCGGTCAGATCGTCGTGCCGTTCGTCACTCATTCGGGCACGATTGGCGGCGCTGGTCGCTCAACGCAACCGCTTCGTCGTCAATAGGCCGCGAGCAGCCGCTTCTCGCCCGCGAGGCGCATCATCGCCTTCTGGAGCTTCTCGAAGGCGCGGACCTCGATCTGGCGGACGCGCTCGCGCGAGACGCCATAGACTTGGCTGAGTTCCTCGAGGGTCTTCGGATCGTCGGTCAGGCGACGTTCGGTGAGGATGTGCTTCTCGCGCTCGTTGAGGTCTTCCATCGCGTCCACGAGCATCTCGTGGCGGACATCCGCCTCCTGCGCTTCGGCGACGGCCTCGTCCTGGAGCGGGCCATCATCCTGCAGCCAATCCTGCCACTGGCTCTCGCCATCCTCGCGCATCGGCACGTTGAGCGACGTATCGCCGCCCATCGCCATGCGGCGGTTCATCGAGGTGACCTCTTCCTCGGTCACGCCGAGATCGGTGGCGATCTTGGCGAGATGCTCGGGGGAAAGGTCGCCATCCTCAAACGCGTCGAGCTTGGCCTTCATCCGGCGCAGGTTGAAGAACAGCTTCTTCTGCGCCGCAGTGGTGCCCATCTTCACGAGCGACCAGCTGCGCAGGATGAATTCCTGGATCGAGGCGCGGATCCACCACATGGCGTAGGTCGCCAGGCGGAAGCCCCGATCGGGCTCGAACTTCTTCACGCCCTGCATCAGGCCGATATTGCCCTCCGAGATCAGCTCGGAGACGGGCAGGCCATAGCCGCGATAGCCCATGGCGATCTTGGCCACGAGTCGCAGGTGCGACGTGACGAGCTGCGCGGCCGCATCTGGGTCGCCATGCTCCTGGAAGCGTTTGGCGAGCATATATTCCTGCTCGGGCGCCAGGATGGGAAACTTCTTGATCTCGGACAGATAGCGGTTGAGGCTCGCCTCTCCGCCGAGTGCAGGAATCGTCGCCGGGACGTTGCTGCCATTTGCCATGATCAATCTCCCTTCACTGGACGCAGCACCACATGGGTTGCGCCACGAAAATCATACGATGAGCTTATTGAACAGTTCCTGCATGTCCGCAGGCATTTCGCTATCAAACGCCAAAGCGTGGCTTGTCAGGGGGTGAATGAACCCGAGATGCGCCGCATGCAAGGCCTGCCGCCGGAAATTCAAGGTTGCCAGAAGTGCACGATGGATCGGGCGCGTGCTCCCATAGACCGGATCGCCCAACAGCGGATGACCGATCGAAGCCATGTGCACGCGGACCTGATGCGTCCGCCCGGTTTCGAGCCGGCATTCGACCAGGGCTGCTTCGCGAAGTTGGCGAAGTGTACGCCAATGCGTAACCGCGTGCTTTCCGGAACCTTCGCGGACGACTGCCATTTTCTTCCGATTCGTGGACGATCGCCCTAGGAAAGTGGAAATTGTACCCGCCGAAGTTGACACTTTTCCCGCGACGATTGCCCGATAGCGCCGGTCGATCGAGTGTGCCTTGAACTGCGCGGCGAGTCCGATATGTGCGCGATCGCTCTTGGCGGCGACCATCAGGCCCGACGTGTCCTTGTCGATCCGGTGGACGATCCCCGGCCGCGCGACTCCGCCGATCCCCGAAAGCTGCCCCGCGCAGTGGTGGAGCAGGGCATTGACCAGCGTGCCGTCGAGATTGCCCGCGGCAGGATGGACCACCAGCCCCGCGGGCTTGTCGATCACGATCAGATGCTCGTCCTCGAACACCACGTCGAGCGCGATATCCTGCGCTTCGTTGTGCGCCGGAGTCGGATCCGGCACGGCAATGCGGAACACCGCGCCCCCGGGCGCCTTTTTGGCGGGATCGCGAGCAAGGCCATCGGGGCCCGTCACCGCACCGCTCGAGATCAGCGCCTTGAGGCGTTCGCGCGAGAGGGCGGGAATCGCATCGGCGAGCGCACGGTCGAGCCGCCAGCCGTTCGCGGTCTCTGCAATCCGCGCTTCGAGTGTAGTAACCCCCCGGTCCATTCTGTAAACGTAGATGGGGATGGGAATACGCGTTTCAAGATCTGTACTGATCGGTATTCAACGCATTTCCGCGGACGCCGCCCCGCGCGAGGCCTGCGGATTGCTGTTCGGCGCGGCTGATCGGATCACCGATTGGCAAGCCGTTGAAAATGTAGCGGAAGAGCCCGAGCGGCGCTTCGAGATCGAGCCTAGCGCGCTGTTCGCAGCGCTCCGCGCCGAGCGCGCCGGCGGGCCGAAAATAATCGGTTACTGGCACTCCCATCCGAGCGGCGACGCGACTCCTTCGATCACCGACGCGGCGATGGCGCAGCCTGACGGCAAGCTATGGCTGATCGTGGCGCGGGAGGGCGAGAAGCTGTGGCGGGCGGAGGAACGGGCCCCGCTGCACGACCGCTTCACCCCGGTGGAGCTGATCCCCGTCTGAAGGTCCCAGCCGAGGCCACGCATCGTGGAACGTTTCACTCCCGCGCCACGTTTGCTCATCATAACAAAAAGGAGTTCCCGGATGCTCTGGACCATCGTCGTCATCCTTCTCGTGCTCTGGCTGCTGGGCTTTACGCTGCATATCGGTGCCGGGCTGATCCACATTCTGCTGGTCGTCGCGCTCGTCATCGGGCTGATCCAGCTCTTCTCGGGGCGCCGCGTCGTCTAGCGTGGTGCACGGGCGCAGCTTGCAGCGGCAACGCGGCTGCGCCAAAGAGGCGCTGGGGTAACCGGAGCCACTTCCTTGAACATCAGCCCGACCGATTTCGCGAGCCTTTTATGTTCAAGGCTTTGCCACGATTTGCTCAGTCCGGTTGGCGCGCTCAACAACGGGCTCGAATTGCTCGCCGACGAGCATGACCCGGAGATGCGCGCGCGCTGCCTCGAGCTGCTGAGCGAGAGTGCGAAGGCATCGGCCAACAAGCTCAAATTCTTCCGTCTCGCCTTCGGCGCGGCGGGCGGCTTCGGCGAGACCGTCGACACGCGCGAGGCGCAAGCGGCGATCGAGGGGCTGTTCGGCGAGAACCATCGCGTCAATGTCGGCTGGATGGTCGAGGACCCGGTACTGCCCAAGCAGGCGATCAAGGTGCTGCTCAATCTCGCATTGATCGGCGGCGACGCGCTGATCCGCGGCGGCCAGCTCGATATCGGCGCCGAGATCGTCGACGGATCGATCGAGATCGTGGTGCGCGCCGACGGACCGCGCATCGTGCTCGATTCGGAGCTGCGTGGAGCGCTGGCCGGCGGACAGGAGGACATGCCGGTCACGCCGCGCGCGGCGGCGGCGTTCCTCGCCCACGCGCTGGTGACCCAAGGCGAAGGCACGCTGCAGGTGAGCCCGCCGGATTCCGAGGTGCTGCTGTTCGGGGCGAGCTTCCGCGTCGCGTAACGCGGTGCTTCTCGACAAGCTGGTGAGGATTGGCGCGCCCGGTCGTTTTTGATCAGGCATCTGGTCGATGGCAGCTATCGACCCGTTGCGGACACTAACGAAGACTGCGAAAGTTGCCTTGGAAGTTTCGCTTCAGAGGCGGTGTCAGGATGTCCATATCGGTACTCGACATGTCTATGTCCCTCGATGGCTATATCGCCGATGAGAACGACTATCTCGGGGGTGAGGACGGGGAGCGGCTGCACGACTGGGCCAAGACTGGCGACCTCGCGCGGGAGCTGGAGGAAGAAATGGGCAAAGCCGGTGCCGTCCTTGCTGGTCGGCGGACGGCTGAGCTGATGGATCATTGGGGCGGTAGTCATAACGGCGCCCCTATTTTCGTCCCGAGCCACCGACCGCCCAGCCCTGCCGCTCGTTGGGGCTACCCCTTGGTTACCTATGTCAACGACGGGATCGCCAGGGCGATGGAACAGGCGAAGGCCGCGGCCGGCGATCGGGAAGTGCAGGTCCGCGGTGGATACACTGCACAGCGAGCGCTTGAGGCTGGAGTGTTGGATGAGCTGAGAATTCACCACATACCAGTGCTATTGGGGCGCGGCCGTCGCATGTTCGACATATTGCCTCGGGAGATTGAGCTGGAAATTATCGGCGTCGTAGACACGCCGCACGCAACGCACATCCGCTACCGAGTTCGCAAATAGGGCGCTGAGCCGTCGTCCGCCTTAGCCTGGCAAAGCGTCTTGAGGGTATTTGGCGCGCCCGGTTGGATTCGAACCAACGACCACAGGCTTAGAAGGCATGTGCTCTATCCAGCTGAGCTACGGGCGCGCGCGGGGCGCATCTAGCGCGGATTGCGCCGCGGCGGAACCGCCATATAGTCGCGGCATGACTCAGGGGGACATGGGGCCGGCGCCGATCGCCGCGCGGGACATCGCCGGCGGGCACTTCCGCTATTTCGACTTCGTGATGGCGGCGTTCGTCACGATCCTTTTGCTCTCCAACGTGCTGGGGGCGGGCAAGGTCTCGCAGATCTGGCTGCCGCTCTACGACGATTACTGGCCGTTCGGCGCCGGCATCCTGTTCTTTCCCGTCTCCTATGTCATCGGCGACGTGCTGACCGAGGTCTATGGCTATGCCCGCGCGCGCCGGGTGATCTGGGCGGGGACCGTCGCGGTGCTGTTCATGGCGCTGATGTCGTGGGTGGTGGTGGCGCTGCCGCCCGCACCGAGCTGGGGAAACCAGGCGGCGTATGAGACGATCTTCGGCCAGGTGCCGCGGATCGTGCTCGCCTCGGTCTGTGCCTTCTGGGCGGGCGAGTTCGTCAATTCCTATGTGCTCGCGCGCATGAAATTGTGGACCCGCGGGCGGATGCTCTGGGCGCGCACGATCGGATCGACGATCGCGGGGCAGGGGATAGACAGCCTGATCTTCTATCCGCTCGCCTTCCTGTGGGCCGAAGGCTGGACGACGCAATTGGTGATCCAGGTGATGTTCACCCAATGGGCGCTCAAGGTGGCGTGGGAGGCGATCCTGACGCCGGTCACCTATGCCGTGGTGGGTTTCCTCAAGCGGCGCGAGGGCGTCGACGTCTATGACGAGGGGACCGACTTCACCCCCTTCGCCACCCGGGTCTGATGAGCCCGCTCCAGGCGAGCAAATTCTGGCTGATCCAGCATATCGGCCTCGCCAAGGATGCGCTGCACGTCCATGTCGGGCTGCTGCTGTTCGTCGTCAGCGCGCTGATCTTCCGCTGGCCGGTCCGCAGCTGGAAGCCCTGGGCAGTGGCGCTGGCGGGGGCGCTGATCGGCGAGGCCTGGGATCTGCGCGACAGCATGGTCTATCACACCCGAATCGCATTCTGGGCCAATTTCCACGACATCTGGAACACCATGATCTGGCCGAGCGCGCTGCTCCTCCTCGCGCGGACCACGCAATTATTCGGCAATCCCGCACAGGAGCGCTGATGCAATCGTCGCACTTGCATGAAGATGCACATGCGTAACAATCTCGCCCCATCACCAGATTAGGGGAATGACGATGGCGGCGACCGAAGCGACGTTCGAGGGGGCCGGCGGGCTCAGCATCTTATACCGCGCCTGGGAGCCCGCAGGCGAGCCCCGCGCGGTGGTGGTGATCTGCCACGGCGTCAATTCGCATAGCGGCCAATATCTCTGGGCGGCGGAGCAGTTCGTCGCGAGCGGCTATGCGGTGTTCGCGCTCGACCTGCGCGGGCGCGGGCGCTCCGAAGGCGAGCGCTTCTATGTCGAGGATGTCGCCGATTATGCGAGCGACGTCGGCGGCACCATTGCCATTGCGCGGGCGCGCTATCCGGGCCGCAAGCTGTTCCTGCTCGGACACAGCGCGGGCGGCGTGACTTCGGCTTTCTACACGCTCGATCATCAGGACACGCTCGACGGATTCATCTGCGAGAGCTTCGCCTTTCAGGTGCCGGCGCCCGGCTTCGCGCTCGCCGCGATCAAGGGGCTCAGCCACATCGCGCCGCGGCTGGGCGTGCTCAAGCTGAAGAACGAGGATTTCTCGCGCGACCCCGAATGGGTCGCGGCGCTGAACGCCGATCCCTATACCCAGAACGAGACCCAGCCCGCGGCGACGGTGGCGGCCCTGGTGCGTGCCGACGAGCGGCTGCGCGCGGAATTCCCGACGATCACGCTGCCGCTACTCATCCTGCACGGCACCGCCGACAAGGCGACGGTGTGCGAGGGCAGTGTGTTCTTCCACGAGACCGCCGGATCGGCCGATAAGACGCTCAAATTGTACAAGGATCATTATCACGACCTGCTCGCGGATCTGGGCAAGGAAGAAGTGATGGCGGACATCACGGCGTGGCTGGAGGCGCATCTGTAAGGCGGGCTGCGGCCGGGGTTCGGTCTCTTTCTCGAAGCCGCCCCACAGAAATCTGCGCTTCAGCGATATATTTCAAAGGGCATGTCGATTTCCGGCAATCTCGTTCGTCATCGTCTGTGGCACCAAAGCCAATCGATCGAGCCAGGGAGACAAACGCCATGACCAGCACCATCACCGCCTTCGAACGGTCGCCCGATGGCGGCAAGGGACTGGCGCGCGATACGCGTGTGCGCTGGGCGCTCGAGGAAGCCGGCCAGCCTTACGAGGTTCGCCTGGTTTCGTTCGCCGAGATGAAGAAGCCCGCGCATCTCGCGCTCCATCCTTTCGGCCAGATTCCCACCTATGAGGAAGGCGACCTGATCCTGTTCGAGACGGGCGCGATCGTCTTCCATATCGCCGAGCGATCCAGGGCCCTGCTGCCCGAAGATGCGAACGCCCGGGCGCGCGCCATCACCTGGATGTTCGCCGCCGTCAACACGGTGGAGCCGCCGATCCTCGACCTCCAGACGGCCAGATTCGCGGAAGGCGACAAGCCCTGGAGCGAGGAACGGCTGCCCTTGGTCATGGATCGTATCCGTGCCCGGCTGGACCAATTATCCGCGCGGCTGGGCGATGCGGATTGGCTCGACGGTGCATTCAGCGCGGGCGACCTGTTGATGGTGTCGGTGCTGCTCCGATTGAGAATGTCGGGCATCCTGGACGAATATCCGAACCTGGCCGCCTATGTCGCTCGCGGCGAAGCCCGGCCGGCTTATCGCCGGGCTTTCGCCGCGCAACTGGCGATCAACGCCCCGACGACGGGCTGATCAGGGCGAGTTTGCGCGCAAGGCGCGGATGGCGGCGTCACTCCCGATGCGGGATTGGCACCGCCATGAACATTCCTGTCGCCTTGCTCTCGCTGCTGTCGAGCCTCGATACGCCTGCCGTGGCGGAGGCGTGGGAGTGGCGCGGTGCCGCTGCCGTGATCGATGTTGATCTGGTTCGGGCGGACATACGGATCATCGTGAAAGATGGGCCTTCCGAAGTTCGCATCGTTCCGCGCGGAGACGACGCTGCCAGCGTGACGTTCTCGGCCGCGTCGGCGGGCGATGTGGTTCGCATTCGCGATCGCTATCTCCCGCGCGCACGATGGCCCAATGATTGCCTGCCTCCGGTCGATGAACGCGGCGACTATTGGACGCATATGGTGCCGCTTCAGGTCACGATTCAGGTCCCGCCGGAATCACACCTGCGCGTTCGCGTGATCAGCGGGAACATCCATACGAGCGCCGTGTCGGCCGGTTTCGACCTGAAGAGCCGGGACGGGATGGTTCAGCGCTAGCCTGGCAGGCCGGACCCTCAGGCCACCGCTTCGAGCAGTCCCTCGAACAGGCGGCGGCCGTCGGTGCCGCCGTGCGCGGCTTCGATGCGGCGCTCCGGATGGGGCATCATGCCGAGCACGTTGCCGCTCTTGTTGAGCAGCCCGGCGATGTTGCGTGCGGAGCCGTTGACGTCCTCGGCATAGCGGAAGGCGACGCGGCCTTCGCCTTCGAGGCGGTCGAGCGTCTCGGCATCGGCGAAGTAGTTGCCGTCGTGATGCGCGACGGGAACGGTGATCGTCTCGCCGCTCTGATAGGCGCTGGTGAAGATCGACTGGCTGTTGTCCACCGTCAGCGCGACGTTGCGGCAGACGAAGTTGAGCCCCGAGTTGCGCATCAGCGCGCCGGGCAGCAGCCCGGTTTCGGTGAGGACCTGGAAGCCGTTGCAGATACCGATCACCGGCACGCCGCGCTCGGCGGCCTCGACCACCGCGCGGACCACCGGCGAACGCGCCGCGATCGCGCCGCAGCGCAGGTAATCGCCATAGGAAAAGCCGCCGGGCAGGGCGATCAGGCCGATGCCCGAGGGCAGCTCGCTCTCGCCGTGCCACACCATGTGCGGGGCGGTCCCGGTCACGTCTTCCAGCGCGGTCGCGATGTCGCGATCGCAGTTGGAGCCGGGGAAGACGATGACCGCGGTCTTCATTGCTTTTCGACCCGATAATTCTCGATCACCGTGTTGGCGAGCAGCTTGCGGCACATCTCGTCGATGCTCTCGTCGCTGGTGCCGTCGGCGACTTCGAGTTCGAAGATCTTGCCGGCGCGGACGTCTTCGACGCCGGTGAAACCGAGGCCGCCGAGCGCGTGCTGGATGGCCTTGCCCTGGGGGTCGAGGACGCCGTTCTTGAGCGTCACGATGATGCGGAGCTTCATGGCCGGGGCCTATGGCCCGACCGGGCGAGTCCCGCAATCAGAAATAGCGCTGCGGCGAACGAACGCCTTATTTGCCGCGGCGCTTGCGGTGGCTCTCGAGGTCCAGCACCGCCGAATCGGCACCCTCGGGGAACAGGCCGAGCCGGCGCGCGACTTCCTGGTAGGCCTCGACCTCGCCGCCGAGATCCCGGCGGAAGCGATCCTTGTCGAGCTTTTCGTTGGTGGCCATGTCCCACAGGCGGCAGCCGTCGGGGCTGATCTCGTCGGCGAGGATGATCCGGGCATAGTCATTGTCCCAGATGCGGCCGAATTCGAGCTTGAAGTCGACCAGCCGGATGCCGATCCCGGCGAACAGTCCCGAAAGGAAGTCGTTCACGCGGATCGCCATGTCGGCCATGTCGTGCAGCTCTTCCTGCGCGGCCCAGCCGAAGGCGAGGATGTGCTCGTCGGTGACCATCGGGTCGCCGAGCGCATCGTCCTTGAAATAATATTCGACGATCGTGCGCGGCAGCGGCGTGCCTTCCTCGATGCCGAGGCGCTTCGCGAGGCTGCCGGCGACGACGTTGCGCACCACCACTTCGATCGGGACGATCTCGACCTGGCGGATCAGCTGCTCGCGCATGTTGAGGCGGCGGATGAAGTGGGTGGGGATGCCGATCCCGCCGAGCAGGGTGAAAACATGCTCGGAAATGCGGTTGTTGAGCACGCCCTTGCCGTTGATCGTGCCCTTTTTCTGCGCGTTGAACGCAGTGGCGTCGTCCTTGAAATACTGGATCAGCGTGCCGGGCTCGGGACCCTCGTAGAGGATCTTTGCCTTGCCTTCGTAGATCTGCCGGCGGCGTGCCATGTCGGCTCTTACCCCTGAAAAGCGTCGCCCCGGCGGCGCGGACAAGGACCGCACGACAACCGGGGCTCTGGAAGGCTCGGGCCTATACTGGATGCGGTGTTGCGGTGCAATCACGCTTCGCCGGGCAGCGACTGTGCCGGAGCCGGACATCGGGCCCGGCGAAGCGCGAATGGTGGTCGTCAGCCCCCCACGGCTGCCGGCCGACGCTTGCCGAACCGGCGGATCAGCAGCACCGGAATTGCGGCGAGCAAGAGCCACGGCAGCAGATAGATCACTAGCGACAAGACGAAGCGCAGGCCGATCAGGAACACCGCGCCCGAGCCCTGCACCGCTTCCCCCAGCTGGGCGCCGACGCCCTGGGCCGTTGCCGAAGGGGCGATCGCGCCGTAGCGGATGTCGAATTCCGACATCGCGACGCGGCCCTGCAGCTCGCTTAGCCAGCTCTTGGCCTGGTCTAGCTCCTCCTGCGCCTGCGTGACGCTGCGTTCGGCCGCGAGCAGATCGGCGGGGGTGCCTTGCCGCTTGCGCAGCATCTCGGTCAGCCGGGCGACGAGCAATTCGCGCTGGCGCACGCGCGCCTCGCTGTCGACGATCTGCTTCGAGACTTCGTCGGTGGCGATCTTGGCATTTTCGGTGCGGCCGCCTGCCTGGGTGACGTCATGCTCGAGCAGGATCTGGAAGCGACGGGCTTCGGTCGTGGCGACGCGCAACTTGAGCGACGCGTTGTTCGACTGTTCGTTGCCGATGCCGCGTTCGAGCGCGAGCAGCTGGCACCGTGCCGGCCCCATTTCCTCGCACATGTCGCGGTGGGCGTCCTGCGTCGCGGCGATCTTGTCGCCCGGGAGCAGATAGGTGAGCGCATAGGCATAAGCGAGCTTGGGAATCGAGATCGGCAGCTTGGCCGGGGCATCGGATTTCGCGGTGCCGGGCGTGGCAGGGCGTGTGACTGCGGGTGTGTCGGTCATCGCACGATCGGCGGCGGCGGATTCCTCGGGCGTGAAAGACGTGACGGTCGAGTCCTGCTTCGTGGAACCCGCGTTTTCAGCGGCAGAGCAGGCGGTGAGCGTCGCGGCGGCCGCGAATAGGGTGATGAAGCGCATGGGCATATCTCCTGCAACGAGGAGGATATGACATCACATGACTGGGAAAGCCGTCAAGCCACAATCTTGCCACATTTATGGCAAGATTGTGGCGAAGAAGATTCGGAGTGGTTCGGGACGTCCTGGGGCGGCGAAATCACGGACGCATGTACCGCCAGGGGGCGTCGTATTCGATCGCGTTCAGGCGCTTGAATACATGAGCCATGCTTTTGAAAAAGCGGCGGATTGCCGTGCTGAGATGGTGGCGGTTGTCGGCCCAGGCGGCGCTTGCGTAATCGCGGTCCATGTCGGTTTCTCCTGTGCTGCTGGCCTCCCGTATTTGAGCCTGAAGCGACCGCGGCGCCAACAAATGGTTGGACTCAGGTGATAAGCAGGGCTTATGATAACCCGATGCGCCGCCTTCCGCCTCTTTCCGCCGTCCGCGTGTTCGAAGCCGCCGCGCGTCACGGCAATTTCACCCGCGCCGCCGAGGAACTGGGCATGACCCAGGCGGCGGTGAGCTATCAGGTGAAATTGCTCGAGGAGCGGTTGGGCGCGGCGCTGTTCCGCCGCGACAAGCGCCGCGTGGTGCTCACCGACGCAGGCACGCGTGCCGCGCCGCAGATTTCGCGCGCGTTCGACGCGATCGACTCGGCCTTCGCCAATATCCGTGCCGAGGATGAGGCGCTGCTGGTCATCTCGACGTCGAACACCTTCGCCAACACCTGGCTCGCATGGCGGCTGGGCAGCTTCCAGATCGGCCATCCCGAGATGGCGGTGCGGTTGGAGACCAGCGACGCATTGGTGGATCTCGAGGGCGGAGGCGCCGATTGCGCGATCCGGGCCGGTCGCGGCGGCTGGCCGGGACTCGCCGCCGATCGGCTGATGGAGATCGACTTCACGCCGATGGTGAGCCCCGAATTCCTCGACCGCCACGGCCCGCTGCAACCCGCTGACCTGCTGCGGCTACAGCTGATCAGTCCGCATGATCCCTGGTGGACGGTGTGGCTGCGCGAGGCGGGCGTCGACGTGCCCGACGGTCCGCTGCGCCCCGGCGTCCGCCTCGATTCGCAGGCGCATGAGGGGCATGCCGCGATGGCCGCGCAGGGCGTGGCGATGCTCACGCCCTTCTTCTGGCGCAACGATCTCGCCGAAGGACGGCTGGTGCGGCCGTTCGAGCAGGTCTCGACCCGCGGCTATGCCTATTGGTTCGTCGCTCCGGAAAGCCGCCGCAACGTCCCCAAGATCAAGCGCTTCCGCGAATGGCTGCTCGGCGAGATCGGGCGGGAGCGACCGGCGCCGGTCTAGCTTTGCGTGGAGCTTCCGGGCTGCTAACCGAGAGGACGATGACCCTCGACACCGAAATTCTCGAACCCTCCGGTCCCACCGACGTCCCCTTCGATAGCGCGCTTTCCGAGCGTTACCTGGTCTATGCGCTGTCGACGATCACCGCGCGTTCGCTGCCCGATGTCCGCGACGGGCTGAAGCCGGTGCATCGCCGGCTGCTCTGGGCGATGCGGCTGCTCAAGCTCGATCCCGCGAGCGGCTACAAGAAGTGCGCGCGCGTCGTCGGCGACGTGATCGGCAAATACCATCCGCACGGCGATCAGTCGGTCTATGACGCGATGGTCCGCCTCGCGCAGACCTTTGCGCTCCGCTACCCGCTCGTCGACGGGCAGGGCAATTTCGGCAATATCGATGGCGATAACGCGGCGGCCTATCGCTACACCGAGGCGCGGCTGACGCAGGTCGCGATCGACCTGATGGCGGGGCTCGACGAGAATTCGGTCGATTTCCGCCTGACGTACAACGGAGAGGAGGAAGAGCCCGAGCTCTTCCCCGGCCTGTTCCCCAATCTGCTCGCCAATGGCGCCGCAGGCATCGCAGTGGGCATGGCGACGTCGATCCCGCCGCACAACGCCGCCGAAATCATGAACGCCGCGGTCGCGCTGATCGACAATCCGCAGGCCAACGTGCTCGATCATGTCAGCGGCCCCGATTTCCCCACCGGCGGCGTGGTCGTGGACAGTCCCGCGGCGATCGCCGAGAGCTATGCCACCGGGCGGGGCTCCTTCCGGGTGCGGGCGAAGATCGAGAAGGTCGTCGAGAAGGGCGGAGGCTGGCACCTGATCGTCTCCGAGATCTCGTACGGCGTGCAGAAGGGCAAGTTGATCGAGGGGATCGCCGACCTCATCAACGAGAAGAAATTGCCGATCCTCGGCGACGTGCGCGACGAATCGGCCGACGATGTCCGCATCGTGCTCGAGCCGCGCAGCCGCACCGTCGATGCCGAGACGCTGATGGAGAGCCTCTATCGCCTCTCCGACCTCGAAGTGCGCGTGCCGCTCAACCTCAACGTGCTCGACAAGCACCGCACGCCGCGGGTGATGAGCCTGCACGAGGCGATCGCCGCCTGGATCGAGCATCAGTTCGTCGTGCTGCGCCGCCGCTCCGAGCACCGGCTGAGCAAGATCGCCGATCGGCTGGAGCTGGTCGGCGGCTATATCATCGCCTTCCTCAACCTCGACCGGGTGATCGAGATCATCCGTAACGAGGACGAGCCCAAGCCGATGATGATGGCCGAGTTCCAGCTCACCGACCGCCAGGCCGAGGCGATCCTCAACATGCGGCTGCGCTCGCTGCGCCGGCTGGAGGAGATGGAGCTGCGCCGCGAGCAGGAAGCGTTGCAGAAGGAGCAGGCGGAGCTGGAGCTTTTGCTCTCTTCCGATGCGCGCCAGCGCACGCGGATGAAGCGCGACCTTGGCAAGATGATCGAGCGCTACGGCCTCGAAACCCCGCTCGGGGCGCGCCGGACTGCGATCCGAGAGGCCGGCCCCACCCGCGAGATCCCGCTCGAGGCGATGATCGAGCGCGAGCCGATCACCGTGATCCTGTCGCAGCGCGGCTGGATCCGGGCGATGCGCGGGCATGTCGAGCTGGCATCGGCCGAGACGCTCAAGTTCAAGGAAGGCGACGGCCCGCTCTTCGCCTTCCACGCCCAGACCACCGACAAGTTGCTGCTCGCCACCGACAATGGCCGTTTCTACACGCTGGGCGGTGACAAATTGCCCGGCGGGCGCGGCTTCGGCGAGCCGGTGCGGCTGATGGTCGATCTGGACGGCGAGCGGCAGATCATCGCGCTGCTGCCGGCGAGTGCTGCGGCGAAGCTGCTGGTGGCGGCGACCGACGGCCGTGGTTTCGTGGTCAACGCCGCCGACGTCGTCGCCGAAACGCGCAAGGGCAAGCAGGTGGTGACACCGCGCGCCGGCGCGCATCTCAAGCTGGTCCGCCCGATCGCTCCCGAGGACGACGCGGTCGCGGCGATCGGCGACAACCGGAAAATGCTGGTGTTCCCATTGTCCGAAGTCGCCGAGCTGGCGCGCGGGCAGGGCGTGCAGCTCCAGCGCTACCGCGACGGCGGCCTTTCGGATGCCAAGACCTTCCGGATGGAGGAGGGGCTGAGCTGGCCGATGGGCGGCGACAGCGGCCGGACGCGCAGCGAGACCGACCTTTCCGCATGGCGCGCGGCGCGCGGCGCGGCGGGGCGGATGGCGCCCAACGGCTTTCCCCGCGACAACCGCTTCTAGAGGCGCGGGAAAGGCGCCCGCTTCAGCCGGTCTTAACCAATTCCGGCTAGCCCCGATTGCGATGGCGTTCGGTAAGCTCAAGCCAGTTTCGGCCGCGCCTGTGGAGTTTGCTCCTCAGGATATGCCTGCGCGCGCCGATGGCTTGCTCGAAACCGGGCTGATGCTCGACCTGCTGCCGGTGCCGGCGGTGACGGTCGCCCTCGAAGGCGGCAAGCTCCAGTTCAACGCGCTCAACCGCCCATTCCGTATGGCCGGGCTCGGAACCGTGGCCGGCGAATCGCCACTGATCCGCCTGCTCGGCACCCAGCTTCGCCGCTTCCTCGAATCGGACGAGACCTGGCGCGAAACCGCCTGGCAATTCGGCGAGGAAGTCGATTGCCGTTACTTCCGCGTCCTCTTCGCACGCCATGATGCGCATCGCGGCACGCCGCGCTGCCTGGTCACGCTGGTCGACCAGACCTCCGAGCTGCGCACCGAGCACAGCCTCCGCCGCGAGATGGCGACCGACAGCCTCACCGGCCTGCCGAATCGCGCCGGCTTCAGCGACCAGCTCGAAGAGCTGATCACCATAGACAATGCCGAGAGCTTCGCGGTGCTCGTGGTCAACCTCGATCGCTTCAGCCGGGTCAATGCCTGTATGGGGGGACTTGCCGGCGACGAACTGCTGATCTCGGTCGCGCGCCGCCTCAAGGGGGCGCTTCGTGGCCGCGACATATTGTCGCGGATGGGCGGCGACGAGTTCGGCGTGCTGCTGACCCTCGACGAAGGGCCCGGCGACGCGCTGCACGTTGCCAAGCGCGTCCAGGCGGCGCTCGCCACGCCGTTCAGGCTCTCCAGTTTCGAGATTCGCATCGATTGCTCGATCGGCATCGCATTGGGCGCCGACAACAAGGGCGAGCCCGAGGATCTGATCCGCCACGCACAGTTCGCCGTGAAGCGCGCCAAGACCAGCGGGCGGACCGAAGTCTATCACACCCGCGCGTTCGACATCGCCCGCGAGCAGTTCAGCATCGAGACCGAGCTGCGCCGCGCGATCGAGAACGGCCAGATGACCCTGGCCTATCAGCCGATCTGCGATCTGGGTTCCGGCAAGATCATTTCGTTCGAGGCGCTGGCGCGCTGGACCAATGAGAACGGCGTCGCGATCTCGCCCGACGAGTTCATCCCCGTTGCCGAGGAATCGGGGTTGATCATCCCGCTCGGGCGCTGGGCGATGGAGGAAGCGGCGCGGACGCTGGCGGCGTGGGATGCCGCGACGGGCGGCGACAGTGAGGTGAAAATCGCCGTCAATCTGTCGGCGATCCAGCTCCAGCGCGACCGGATCCCCGAGATGGTGCAGGCGGCGCTCGAGCGATATGGCGTGTCGGGCACGCGCCTGACGCTGGAGCTCACCGAAAGCGCGATCGTCAGCGATCCGGACCGGATCAGCCGGACGATGCTGGCGCTCAAGGATCTGGGCGCCACGCTGGCGATGGACGATTTCGGCACGGGCTATTCAAACCTCGCCTATCTGCAGAAGCTGCCGATCGACTTGCTCAAGATCGACCGCAGCTTCATCTCCGGCATGCTCGCCGACCGCGACAAGATCGCGATCGTGCGTGCGATCCTCAGCCTGGCGCAGGCGCTGGGCATGCAGACCACTGCGGAGGGAATCGAGACCAACGAGCTCGCCCAGACGCTCGCCGCGCTCGGCTGCACTCATGGGCAGGGCTATCTCTACGCGCGGCCGCTGCCTGAGGCCGAGGCCTATTCGCTGCTGCTCGCCAGCAAGGCCTGAGCGACCACTTCGTCGGCAAGCGCGGCCGCGCGCTCCTCGCCGGGGAAGCCTTCCGCGATCCAGCGATCCTCGACCGCGCGCAGCGCGCGGGCGACGTCCGGCCCTTTGGCGAGGCCGCGCGCCACGAGTGCGCCGCCGCTCAGCGGAAGGCGCGGCGCTTCCCAGGACTTGATCTCCTCGATCTGTGCGATGTCGCGGTCCGAGAGGAGCAATCGGTCGAGTGCGGTTTCCCTGCCCAGCCGATAAGCGAGGGGCTTCGGCGCTTCCAATGGTTCGCCCATCGCCGCCACCAGACGCTTGCGCTCGGCGTTCGAAAGCTTGAGCCGCGCGCCGATCTGGTCGGCGGTCGCGCCGTCGCGCGGCAGCACTGAGGCGAGCCGACGGATCGGATCGGGGGAGATGCCGGTGGCGGTTTCGCGTTCGGCAAGGTGGGCGAGCAGATCGGGCGAGACGATTTCGGGAAGGACGGGCTCGAATATGCCGCGCTCGATCATCAGGCGGACGACACGCACGGCGTCCCGGGCGACCAGCAGCTTGAGCAGTTCGTCGCGAATCCGCTCGCGCGACAGCGCCATCAGGTCCTTCGCGCGCGCCGTGCAGGCGTCGAGCCCCGCGGGATCGGCCCGATCGCCGAATCGGGCGAGGAAGCGGAAGAAACGCAGGATACGCAGATGGTCCTCGGCGATTCGCTCGAGCGGATCGCCGATGAAACGGACATGGCGCGCCTCGAGATCGGCGAACCCGCCGAAATAGTCGAAGATCTCGCTCGTACGCGGGTCGGCGTAGAGCGCGTTGATCGTGAAGTCGCGGCGCGCGGCATCCTCGCGCCAGTCGTCGGTGAAGGCCACGGTGGCGCGGCGGCCGTCGGTGGAGACGTCGCGGCGCAGCGTGGTGACTTCCACCGGCCCGCTTTCCAGCACCGCGGTGATAGTGCCGTGATCGATGCCGGTGGGGATCGCCTTGATGCCGGCGGCCCTGAGCAGCTCCACCACGCGCCCGGGTGCGAGCGGCGTGGCGAGGTCCACGTCCGAGACGGCGATCCCCAGCAGCGTGTCGCGCACCGAGCCGCCAACGAAGCGCACTTCGCCCAGCACCTCGACCAGCCGATCGAGCCCGAATCGGTGCCGCCAATCGGCCTGCGGAAGCGTCATGCCGCCCATCGCAGCCGCCGCGAGAGATTGACGATCATGGCCGCGGTTGCCCCCCAGATACGGCGTTCGCCCCAGAGTATCTCATAATAACGCCGTTCCCGGCCCTGATATTGCGCGGTCGCCTCGACATGGTTGGCAGTGTCGAACAGGAAGGCCAGCGGGACCTCGAAAACCGCGGCGACTTCGGCCTCGGCCGGGACCAATGCCAGATCCGGCGGCACGACGCCGATGACCGGCGTCACTTCATACCCCGTCACCGTGCGATAGCGGTCTACGACCCCGATCACGTCGACGGCGGAAGGGGGGAGGGCGATCTCCTCCTCGGCCTCGCGCAGCGCAGCGCCGACCGGCCCGTCATCATCCGGATCGATCCGGCCGCCGGGAAAGGCGACCTGACCGGGATGGCGGCGGAGCGTCTCGGTGCGCTGGGTGAGGATAATGCCCGGCTCGGTGCGATCGGTGAATGCGATCAGCACCGCCGCGGGATGCCCGGCGATTTCGGGATCGAAATCGAAATGGTCGCCGGCGAGGAGGATGGTCTCCTCGCCATGCGGAGCATCGAGCGCGGCGCGCAGCCGTTCCGCGAGAGTCATGGCCGCGGCTCCAGCGCGAAGAAGGCGTTGTTGCTCCACACACCCGGCGGCGCGCTGTCATTGGCGAGCGCGATTCCGGCGAGCTCATAATAGACCGGCCGCGCGATCAGCGCCTCGAGCCCACCGCGGACATGGAGATAGGGGCGGGGACCGTCCTCACGCTCCTCGAATCGCAGCGGATGCTCGG
Organism: Sphingomonas sp. Root241; assembly: GCF_001428865.1. Classification (GTDB taxonomy): domain Bacteria; phylum Pseudomonadota; class Alphaproteobacteria; order Sphingomonadales; family Sphingomonadaceae; genus Sphingomonas. Next base: position 1,959,566 of record NZ_LMIV01000001.1, on the reverse strand, counting down.
GACCCGCGGTGACGAGATCGCCGGTGTTGAGCCGGAAGGCGAGCTTCATCGCCTCGCCTTCGTCTTCGACCTTCATTTCGACGGCAGTGAAAGGGGCGTCTTCCACCTCAATGTCGAGCTTCTCGACCGGGGTGACCAGCACGAAGCGGCCGTCGGGTTCGCGGCGCAGGATGGTCGAGAACAGGCGGACCATCGGCGCGCGGCCGATCGGCGAGCCCTGATGATACCAGGTCCCGTCGCGGGCGATACGCATCTCGCTGTCGCCGCAATGCTCGGGATTCCAGCTCTCCACCGGCGGCAGGTGATTCTCCTCGGCCAGCCGTGCGATCTCCGCGAGGGACAGGCTGGTGAAATCGGGCGGCGGCGGTCCGGGCATGGACGCTCGTTAGGCGCGCGCGCCTCCCCTCTCAAGCAGCTTGGCGGACGCGTGGGCCCAGCGCGCCCGCGCAATCGGGCACCTTGTCGCCGCGGGCGAGCAGGCGACGCGGCTCGAACGGCCCGGGCAGGCGCCAGCCGGCGGTGCGATCGGCGGTGAAGCCGAAAAAGCGGCCATAATATTCGGGATCGCCGACCAGCATCAGCGAATCGCACCCCTCGGACGGGCAGCCCGGAACCGCGAGCATCCGCTCCATCAGCGCGCGGCCGATCCCGCCGTGCTGTCGATCGGGTTCTACGGCAACGGGGCCGACCATCACCAGCGGAACGATACCGCCATCGTCGCAGGCGAGCTCGACCGGCCAGCACTGGATCGTGCCGAGCAGCGCGCCGTCGGCATCGAGCGCGGCGAAGCTCAGCTCGGGGACGGGCAGGGTGCCGGCGCGAATCTTGTACGCGGTGCGCGTGCGTCGGCCCGGGCCGAAGGCGCGGTCGAGCAGCGCCTCCACGGCCTGGGGGTCGACAGCAGCCAGCGGCACCAATGCGATCACGTCCATTCCCTGCAAACAGCCGGCGCGTTCGCCGGGGCCGCGCGCTTTAGCGCCGCTGCACGCGCGCGCAAGGATTAATGGTATGGCGCCGCACAGCGCCCGCCCTTAAGGGAGCGCGGTTTCCTCGAAAGGCCGTTAATTGCGCGATCTGCTCCAGCTCCAGGTGCACGACCTCGAAGTAGAGGTGCTGACCGGCATATATTCCGAAGAGACGCATCTGCCGCAGCCGCTGCGAATCTCGGTGACCGTCGATATCGACATGCCCGAGCGCTTCGCACCCGATACGCCGCTGAGCGCTTCCAAAAGCTATATCGATCTCAAGCACGCCGCGACCACCGCGCTGCCCAGGGACGTGCACTTCACGCTGATCGAGGCAGTCGCCGAGCATGTCTGCGAAACGCTCTTCGTCTCGGATGCGCGGGTACAGCGCGTGGAGATCCGCATCGTGAAGCTGGCGATCGCCGAACAGGGCGAATCGATCGGCATCAACATGGTGCGTCACCGGCGCTGAGCGCGATAGCCGCTTTCCGTTCGTGTTGAGCTTGTCGAAGGACCATCCTCGTTCGGGGGCCGCGCGAAGAAGAGCGGCCCTTCGACAAGCTCAGGGCGAACGGAGAAAGCGAATCAACCCGATCCAAAAAGCGCTGGCCGAACCTCAGGCACAGGGACCCAGCGCGCGCAGGACGATTTCATAGTCCTGCCGTGCGATTGCCGCATTGGCGGGATCGTCCGATTCGATGCTGCCCGCCGGCAATTGGCGCGGCAGTCCGCAGGCGAGGCGATACCAGAGCAAGGTGTTCGGCCGGGGCGGCCCGGCCGATTCGTCGACAATGTCCCCCAATGAGACAGACCAGCGCGGCTGCTCGCCCGGGCGGCGCAGGATCTGGAGCGACACCGGCGCGCCGCCGGCGGTCTGCAGGAACACCTGGGTCTCGCCCTCTCCGGGCAGCGAGCCGGGGACGTGGAACGCATTGCCGACGCCAGTGATCGCTGGCGGTGCGTCTCCGGCGATCGTCTCGCGCACGATTCCGCGCACCAGAGCGTCGAGCTCCGGCGAATAAGCGCGCTGGCCGTCAAGGTTGGCGAGCTGGACCTGATCGGGCCGATTGGCGACGGCGCGGGCGAACAGGAGCACGCGCTGTTTCTTGAGCTTGGGCTCGCGCCCGCGCTGATCGAGGGGCAGATCGACGACGTACCCGATTCTCTGTGCGACCCCTCCCGAGCCCCGAATCAGGGCCGTGACATCGGCCTCGACATAGAATCTGGCCCTTCCGGGCGCGACATTTGCCGCTTCGGGCCCCTTGATCCGCACGGCGCTGCGAATACGCGCATCCAAGATCAGAGGCGCGCCCAACACCAAGCCTGCAACAGTGGCATAGCTGGGCAATACAGTAGGCGCGGAGGCTTGGTTTTGCGTGGGTTGCGGGGCGGATTGGGCAGGCGCGGTTAAGGATAACGCGCAACAAAAGGCCATCAGGGATACGCGGATCATAGTCTTCCGTTACCGGATCGCGGCATTCTTATACAGAAATAATTCCGTCATCGGGAGCCGGTAGGCGCGGTTTGTCCGACAAAGCGTTTGCGTACCCGGAATGCCCGCGATAGAGACTCGCGCTCTGCCGCACCGACGCAAGCAAGCGAACGGCGGACGAGCTTGTGCGCGGAGCATTCCTGCGTTCAGGGTCGCCAAGATTAGAGGAGTGACGTTGCCGAATGGCTTACGCTGACCGGAATGTAAGTGGCAGCCGGTTCGTTGCGATCGTAGTCGTCGCAATAATCGTGGCTGGCATGGGATATGCCTTCGTCACGGGCTTGGCATACCAATATATCAAAAAGAAGGCGGAAGAGCTGAAGACCTTCGAGGTCGAAGAGCCGCCGCCCCCGCCCGAGGAGGTTCCGCCGCCGCCGCCGCCGCCGGACAGCCCCGTACCGCCGCCTCCGACTCAGGTCGTGACGCCGCCGGCTATGGTGCAGGTCCAGGTGCCGTCGCCGCCGATGCAGACCACCGCGATCATTCCACCACCGCCGCCGATCACGCCGCCGGCTCCGCCTGCGCCTCCCGCGCCGCCGCAGCCGCCGGCACCGCCGCGCATCGCAAAGCCGCTCAAGCCCCGCACGCCTCCGGGCAGCTGGGTGACCAACGACGATTATCCGGCGGCCGCCATCCGCGCCGAACAGCAGGGAACGACGGGCTTCCGCCTGGCGGTCGATGCATCCGGCAAGGTGACCGACTGTCAGGTCACGTCGTCCAGCGGTTCGTCGGTTCTCGACAGCACTGCCTGTTCGCTGTTGCGGCGCCGCGCGCGCTTCACGCCTGCAGAAGACGCTGGCGGGAACAAGATCCCGGCGACGTTTGCCAGCCGCTTCCGCTGGGAACTGCCGAAGAACTGATTGAGTGGCCGGCGCGCCGCTCCCCGGCGCGCCGGAGTGTGGAACAAGCGCTATCTATTTAGAGGAAAGAACCGACAATGCTCACCACCATTCTCGCCGCTGCGGCGCCCAAGGGCGAAAACCCGTACGGCCTGCTCCCCGCGCTCCGTGAGGGCGGCCTCATCTCCCAGACGGTGTTCGGCATCCTGGTGCTGATGCTCTTCGTCTCGCTCTACATCCTGTTCACCAAGCTGTTCGAGCAGCAGAAGATCATGAACCAGGCCAAGCGCGTCCGCGCCGGCTTCTGGTCGTCGAACAGCCTGCGCGAAGGCGCGGCGAAGCTCGAGAAGAACTCGGCCTATCGCCAGATCGTCGACGACGGCCTGCAGGCCCAGGAGCAGTACAAGGAGCTCACCGATCCCGTCGAGGCCCATGACTGGCTGCACGGCTCGCTCGCCCGCTCGGAAGCGACGATCAACTCGTCGCTCAACGGCGGTCTCGCGTTCCTCGCGACGACCGGCGCCACCGCGCCGTTCATCGGCCTGTTCGGTACCGTCATCGGCATCTACCGCGCGCTGATCAAGATCGGTGCGGCAGGTCAGGCATCGATCGACGCCGTCGCCGGCCCGGTCGGCGAGGCGCTGATCATGACCGCGCTCGGTCTGGTCGTCGCGGTTCCCGCCGTGCTCGCGTACAACTTCCTGCAGCGCCGCAACAAGGCGATCGCGGAGAATCTGAACGCGTTCTCGAACGACGTGCTCGGCTTCCTGGCTTCGGACGGCCGCGTCCGCCCCGAAGTCAAGAAGGTCGGCGCTCCGGCAACCGGCGCCAAGCCGGCCGGCACCACCACGACCGCCGGCCAGGCCGGTGGCGTGCAGACCCGCGCATAAGCTGAACGCATCGGGCCGCGCGTCTCCGCGCGCGGCCCTTCGCCGCAGGCCAAGACCCTGCGGCGGGATAGAAGGATAGGATAGCGCCCAATGGCGATGAGCGTAGGCGAAAGCGGCGACGACGCACCGATGTCGGACATCAACACGACCCCGATGGTGGACGTGATGCTGGTGCTCCTGATCATCTTCCTGATCGCCGTTCCCGTGGTGATCCAGACGATCGATCTCGCACTTCCCAAGGTGCAGTTCGAACCGACCACCACCAAGCCCGAGAATGTGGCGCTTTCGGTGACGGGCGCCGGCGGGCAGTGCCAGGTTTACTGGGGCATGACCAAGGTGAGCCACCAGGAACTGCTCGACCGCGGCGTCGAGAAGCTCAAGAAGGAAATCGATCGCCAGGGCGGCATCAATGCCGCCGGTCTCGAGCTTCCCGAAGTGCATATCCGCGGCGACGTGAACACGCCGTATCGCTGCATCGGCGCCACGATCTACACGATGCAGATGGCTGGTTTCGTGAAGGTGGGCTTCATTTCAGAACCCCCGCCCGGCGCGACCACGACCCGGATGTGACGATGACCGATTCAAAGGAGTTTTCTACATGGCAATGAGCGGTGGCCAGGAAGACGGCCAGCCGATGATGGAACTGAACACGACGCCGTTGATCGACGTCATGCTCGTTCTGCTCATCATGTTCATCATCACCATCCCGATCCAGACGCACGCGGTGAAGGTCGATCTTCCGCAGAACAGCAACCAGTCCGCGCCTCCGGTGGAGCCGCAGAAGAACAAGCTGTACATCGACGCGAACGGCAACGTGTTCTGGAACAGCGTGCAGATCGACGATGTGACGCTGCGCCAGTATCTGGATGCGTCGCTCCAGCAGGATCCGGAGCCAGAGCTGCACTTCCAGCCCGATCCGCAGGCGCGTTACGACGTGGTCGATCGCGTGCTCGCGATCGTCAAGCGTGCGAACGTGAGCAAGCTCGGCTTCGTCGGCAACGAGCAGTATCGCAACGACTTCTAACCGGCTGCGCTTCGGCGCTGCCCTGGAAACTTCGGAAAGGCGGTCCTTCGGGGCCGCCTTTTCTTTTGCGCGTGCAATCTGCGCAATTGATCATATGCAACGAAAGTGTCACACAAGAGTCATTAAGATGTCACGGAACAGTCACCGTGGTGCAATGATTCGTGGAGGATGCCATGCGTATTGGTCTCATTGTCCTCGCCGCCGCGCCTCTGATCGCGGCACTCCCGGCTCAGGCGCAGGACAGCGCCGTCGCCAGCACACAGATTGCGCAGGGCGATTATTCGCAGGCCGAATCGAAGCTGCTCACAGAGCTGCGCATCCATCCAGGCCGTCCCGAGCTGCTGCTCAACCTCGCTGCCGTCTATGCCAAGACCGGCCGCACGGGCGAGGCGCGCAACCTCTACACCAAGGTACTGAGCAAGGACGACGTGCTGATGGACATCAGCGCGGATCAGACCGCCGGCTCGCATGCGCTCGCGGAGCGCGGTCTACGCCGGCTCGACGCGGTGCAATTCAGCGCGCGCTGATTGCCGACTGCGGCGATTGTCGCTCTTGTTGGCGCAGGACAGCTCGCGCCCAACCCTATAACCGTCACCCCGGCCTCGTGCCGGGTCCACGGAGCTTCACCGGATGGCCTTCGGCCTCTAGTCTGATGCTCGCCTCCCGGTGGATCCCGGCACAAGGCCGGGATGACGCCTTAACTAGATCAAATGTGTGCCTTCACAGCCGCGGCAGGGTCACGCCGCGCTGGCCCATATATTTGCCTGCACGATCGGCATAGCTCGTCTCGCAAGGCTGATCGCCCTTGAGAAAGAGGAACTGGCAGGCGCCCTCATTGGCATAGATCTTCGCCGGGAGCGGCGTGGTGTTCGAGAATTCGAGCGTGACATGGCCTTCCCATTCAGGCTCGAGCGGGGTCACGTTTACGATGATCCCGCAGCGCGCATAGGTCGATTTGCCGAGGCAGATCACCAGCACGTCGCGCGGGATGCGGAAATATTCGACCGTACGCGCCAGCGCGAAGCTGTTGGGCGGAATGATGCACACGTCGGTCTTGCGGTCGACAAAGCTGTTCGCTGCGAAATCCTTGGGATCGACCACGGCGCTATCGACATTGGTGAAGATCTTGAACTCGTCGGCGACGCGCGCGTCATAGCCGTAGGACGACAGGCCGTAGCTGATGCAGCCCTCGCGCCGCTGCGCCTCGACGAACGGCTCGATCATGCCGGTGGCGAGGGCATGTTCGCGAATCCAGCGGTCGGAAAGGATCATTCGGGGCTCCGGACGAGGTGGGACATTCGTTTCGCGGGAAGCGCGGCGCTCCGCAAGGGCTAACGAACGGGGAGTTCGAACGGCGTCGCGGGGAGGCCGGTGCCGTCGTAGAGATTGCAGATCGGGCTGTCGCCCCAGCAGAAGCGCACGCGATCGGCGGAGCCGGTGCCCACCGCGACCAGCACGTCGCTTCCTGCGAGTGTGGCCGTGGCGAAGCGGCAGCTGCCGGGAGCGGTTCCACAGAGTTCGAAGCCGATCGGCTGCGCAGCGCTGTAGGTCACCAGCCCGTTGTCGGCGCCAGTGAAGCGGACGCGCACGACCGCGCCCTCGTAACGCGCCTCGACCGGCCAGGCGCCCGAAGGCGAGGCCTTGCCGCCATAGGTCAGCGCCTCGGCACCGCGAGCGAGGCGGTGGCCGACATCGAGCTTGTTGGCAGGGTGGATGTCGACGACGTCGCCGAGATCGATCGTGACGGCGAGCGCGGCATGGGCATCGGCGGCGACGGCCTGGCGCTGCTCGTCGCGGATCTGCGAAAAGCCGCTCTCGACCGGCTTGGGCACGCGCGGACCCCAGGCCGAGAGCTGGGCGACGAGGAAGGGCAGGTCGGGCTTGCCGAACTGACCGCGCCACGCCGCCATCATGCTGCCGAGCTTCTCCGCATAGCCGTCGGGCGAGCCGGCATTCGCTTCCCCCTGGTACCAGGCGGCGCCGCGCAGGCCATAGGGCCCGATCGGGGCGATCATCGCATTGTAGATCCCCGAAAAGCCGGCGATCGCCTCCCACGGCGCGTGCGGCGGATCGTCCACGCCGGCGGGGGCACGGCGCCAGCGCCAGCCTTCGGGGCCCGCCAGCGGCACGCTGGTGCCGTCGGCGAAGCGGATCGCGCGCTGGTCGGCGGTGCCGAGCAGCCCTCCCTCGGCCCAGGTATCGAGCACGCCGACGGCGATGACGTTGCGGCCGGCCTCGAGCGTGCCCGGCGCGAGTGCGTAGAGCCGCGGCACGCCCCAGGCATAGGTCACGCCCACCGGCACGCCGTTGACGAAGCTTGCGTCCATATCGTCGGCGGGGCCGAGCGCGAGCGTCGCGCTTTTAGCGGCCTGCTCGGCGGTGAGCGTCACTTCGGTGCGGTACCAGAGCATGCCATTATACTGCGCCAGCTCGGCGACGCCCCATTTCTCCCAGGCATCGAACGACGGCAAAGCACGCCACTCGCCCGGCGCATCGGCCTGCCACGGCTCGGTGCCGGCAACATCGCCCGATTTGCCGCGATACCAGGCCATCCAGCGCTCGCCGAACTGCTTGCTCGCCTCGGCCGCGTCGGCGCGATAGACGCGGAAAAGCGCGAGGTCCTGTGCGGCGGCCGGATCCTTTGCCAGCGCGCTTTCGGGGCGCCAGGCATCGATCGCGGTGCCGCCCCAGGTCGCATCGATCAGTCCCATCGGCACCTTTTGCGACGCGCGCAGATCGCGAGCCATGAAATAGCAAGCCGCAGAGAATTCGCGAACCGCGTCGGGCGTGGTCCGCTGCCACTGGACCGGCGTGGGGAACTGGCGCTCGGGGCTGAGGCTGGTCTTCTTCTCGATCGTCATCAGTCGCAGATCGGGATCGTTCGCCTTGCCGATCTCGCCCGCCGCGCCGAGCACGCCGCTGACCGGATATTCCATGTTCGACTGGCCCGAGCAGAGCCAGACGTCGCCGATCATGATGTCCTCGGCACGCTGGCTCTTGCCGCCGCGCGTGGCTGCCGAAAGCGTGTACGGGCCGCCCGCGGGCATCGATGGAAGATCGGTGCGCCAATGCCCGTCCTTGTCGGCGCGCGTCAGCACCTTCCGGCTTCCCAGCGTCACTTCCACGCGTTCGCCCGCCGCGGCATCGCCCCACACCGCGATCGGCCGATCGCGCTGAAGCACGCCATGATCCTGGAACATCGGATGGAGAAGCAGGGCATCCTGTGCGAATGCGGGCGTGGCGAGCAGGATCGGCAGCGCGAGCGCGCTCCGGTACGTCGTCTTCATGGCATCTCCTCCGTTAGCGCTACCAGAGCAGCCGGCGGAACCCTTGGCAAGCCGGCTCAAGCGAGTCCGAGATCGGCGGGGCCGAAGGCGTGGGGGAGGAGTTCGGAGAGCTTGTAGGTGGCGATCTCGTCGCCCGCTGCGCCGCCGCAATGGACGGGAATGTCCCGGCCGCCGACCTGCGCCGCCTCGTTGATGACCTGACGGCAGCGGCCGCAGGGACTCACCGGTGCGGTGTCGGCATGGCCCATCCGGCCGCCGATCACGCCGATCGCCACCACCTCGCGGAAGCGGCCCTGGGCGTTGACCGTCGCCAGCGCCACGGTCTCGGCGCAGAGCGAGAGGCCGTAGCTCGCATTCTCGAAATTGGCGCCCGTGACGATGCTGCCGTCGCTGAGCAGCACCGCCGCGCCGACCGCGAAGTTCGAATACGGCGCATAGGCGTTCTTCGCCGCCACGCGAGCGGCTTCGATCAATGCAGGTGCGTTTTCGTTCATATGTCGAGTCTCTACCCGTCAGGCGCGTGAACGGCCAGTACGTGCGCCCATGTCCGGGCGCAGCGCGCGGGCCGTCAGGAGGATTCCGAAGGCGAGTTCGGTGATCGCAACCAGCAATGCCACGGCGCCCTGCAGCGGTGCGGCAAAGATGTCGAACAGCCCGATTGCAGTGACGATGCCGCCGAGCGCCCAAAACAGACGATCGCCATAGACCGTCTTGAAGACCGCATAATGCGTGCCGACTGCGATCGCGGCGAGCGGGAAAACCAATCCTGGCTGCGATGGCAGGAAGAGCCAGGCAGCGAGAAGCCCGCCAATCATCGCGATGGTGCTTTCCAGCGCGGTCATGCCGAGCGGATTGTTCGGCGATTCATTGTCCCTGTGAAACGCAAGGCGTGCAATCAGCTTGGAAGCCGGGAAGATGACCATGCCGCCGAAGAACAGGACGGCGAACGCGGCGCCGGTCCCCTGGCTGTGCTGGACGAATGCGGCGACGAACCAGATGAGCGCCGAGACCATAACGCCGGGGCCGCCCCCGACATAGGCACGCCCAATATCTCGCTGTGCGTCTGAAATCAGCATCTCGTCCCCCTCGATCGGCCTGCCCCAGCCGTAGCCGTCGTTTATCCCTTGATGTGCAGCACGCAGATCAGCGTGAACAGGCGGCGTGCGGTGTCGAAATCCAGGTCGATCTTGCCTTCGAGCCGTTCCATCAGCAGCTCGGCCGACTGATTGTGTACTCCGCGGCGGGCCATGTCGATCGTCTCGATCTGCGCGGGCGAGGCGTTGCGGATCGCCTGGTAATAGCTGTCGCAGATCGCGAAATAGTCGCGGATCGGGCGGCGGAAGCGGGCGAGGCCGAGCACCAGCGTTTCTAGGTGCGAATCGTCGGCGCGGTGGATCTCCAGCGCCAGCCGGCCCTCCTCGACGCGGAGGTGGAGCTTGTAGGGCCCCGCATAGCCGTCGGGGTGCTTGCGCTGGGGAGCGAAATGGTTCTCCTCGAGCAGGTCGAAGATCGCGATGCGGCGCTCCTGCTCGATATCGGCCGAGCGCCACAGGATCGTGCGTTCGTCGAGCGTCACGTCTATGATGCGCGGATCGGCCATTGACGGCTCCTATCCGCTCATGCCCGTTATTCACAAGCGCGACGGTTGAAGCGGGGCACCGCCTGCGCGACTAGAGGTCAGATGGCACAACCGATTCCCTTTCCCGCACCCGAGACCCCCGAAGGCGTCAGCCTGCCCCAGAATATCGAGGCCGAGGCGGCGCTTCTCGGCGCGATGATGATCGACAATCGCGTGGCGGAGGACGTGCTCCAAAAACTGCGCCCGGAGCATTTCTTCGAGCCGTTGCACGGGCGGATCTACGAAGCGATCGCCGCGATGGTGGGCGACAACCGGCTCGCCACGCCGGTGACGCTGCGGCCACTGTTCGCCGCCGATCCGGCGATGAAGGAAGTCGGCGGCCCGGCCTATCTGGCGCAGCTCACCGGCAACCCGGCGAGCCTGATCGGCGCGCGCTCGTTCGCCGACCAGATCTACGACCTCGCGATGCTGCGCGCGCTGGTGACGGTGGGGCGCGATCTCGTCGACGGCGCGCTCGACACGAGCCAGGACATCAATCCGGCCAAGCAGATCGAGCAGGCGGAGATGAAGCTCTACGAAGTCGCCGAGAAGGGCGATTCGGACGCGGGCCTCAAGAGCTTCACCCGGGCGGCGACGCTGGCGGTGCGCCAGGCCGAGAAGGCGATGAACTCGGGCGGCGGCATCTCGGGGGTCACAACCGGGCTCAGCGACCTCAACGCCTCGACCGGCGGGTTCAACCGGTCGGACCTGCTGATCCTCGCCGGCCGCCCGGGCATGGGCAAGACCTCGCTCGCGACCAACATAGCGTTCAACGCCGCCAAGCGCTGGGCCGACGATCTCGAAGCAGGCATCCCCGAGGAGAAGTCGATCGGGGCGCCGGTCGCGTTCTTCAGCCTCGAAATGTCGGCCGACCAGCTGGCGATGCGTATCCTTTCCGAGCAGGCCGAGGTCGTCTCGGAGAAACTGCGCACCGGGCAGATCAGCCATGCCGAATTCCAGAAATTCGCGCGGGCGGCGGGCGATCTGGAGCGGCTGCCCTTGTTCATCGACGACACGCCGGGCCTGACCATCGCGGCCTTGCGCACCCGCGCCCGGCGGATGAAGCGCCAGCACAAGATCGGGATGGTGATCGTCGATTACCTGCAGCTGCTGACCGGCAGCGCCAAGGCATCGGGCGACGGCCGCGTGCAGGAAATCTCGGAGATCAGCCGCGGGCTCAAGACGCTGGCCAAGGAACTCAACGTGCCGGTGCTGGCGCTCTCCCAGTTGAGCCGCGCGGTGGAGAGCCGCGAGGACAAGAGGCCGCAGCTTTCGGATCTGCGTGAATCGGGATCGATCGAGCAGGACGCGGACATCGTGCTGTTCGTCTACCGCGACGAATATTATCACGACTTCAAGGCGCCGACGAAGGTCCCGGACGGCACCGAGACCGCCGAGGAGCGGATGGCGTATGAGGCATGGCAGGCCAAGCAGCTCGAAGTGGCGAACAAGGCGACCGTGATCATCGCCAAGCAGCGCCACGGCGCGACAGGATCGGTGCACATGCGCTTCGACCGGCAGTTCACCAAGTTCAGCGACCTCGCGCACGAGGCGTATTGAGGGCTGAGTCGCGGGCGCGTGTTGTTGGATTTGGCGCGCGCAATTTCACGGTTTGCACGGCGAATCGGCAATGAAGTTACGCGAGTAGGAAATTTAGTTGCGCGCGCAACGGAAGGGGATCGACGGAGTCAAAGAGCGGGCGGCGGCCGGCGATCAGGCAAGCAGACGAAATCCTACATCGCAAGGGAACGGAGCCGGCCCGGACTTCGGGATATCGTGCCCAGTCGGGCTGACAATCGGGGGGCGGGGGGCGTAGGGAAGCTCGCATGACCCGCACTGCGCAGGCCTTGTTGACGACCTCCCGCCGCCTGCGGGTACGGAACCTGTTTCTGGTCGGCGTCCTCCCATGGTTCGCGCTCACTGTGCTGGTCACGCTGAAAACCCAGGCGCTCGGCGTGCTGCAGGAGCGTCCGCAGCCGTTCTGGCCGGCACTTGGTTACACGGCGGCGATCTATTCTGCCTGGGCGCTGCTCGGGCCCGTCTTCCTCGAGAGTGCGCGCCGAATACTGGCGGCCGGCGGTTCGCGGCACATTCGGGGCGCGGCGCTGGTGCTGGGGCTGCCGCTGGCGCTGCTGATCCATGTGGGACTGTTCAGCGTCGTCTACTGGCCGGTCTACGGCCGGACCTTTTCCTCACCAGGCGAGATGATACCCTGGGTCCTCGCCGCCAATATGGATACGGGCGCGCTGGCTTATGCGACCATCGTGGCGATCGCCGTGCTGCATCGCCGGCGCGCGGCGGCGGCGGCGGTGCGGGAGTCGGTCGAGGCGCCGCCTGCAGCGGCAATCGGAGGGCTGTGGGTGCGCACTGGCGGCCGGCGGCAGCATGTTCCGCTCGAAGCAATCGAGTGGGTCGCGACGGCCGGTGACTATGTCGAGGTCCATACCGGCGCCGGAACCATGCTGGTCGACAGTTCGCTGTCGGCGTTCGGCACCGCCTTGCCCCCGTCGGAGTTCGCGCGCGTACACCGCACCGCTATCGTCCGGCTGGACAAGGTGCGCGCGGTCCAGCGCCTCGGGCGGGGCGATGCGCTTCTCGAACTCGCCGGCGGAGCAACCGTTCGCCTCAGCCGCCGCTATCGGCGGGCGCTCTCCGGCTGGGCGGCGCTGGGCTGATCGTCCCGGCCGGCGGAAAGGCGATCCCGCTCGGCGATTTGGCCGTGCCTGAGTGGGGCGGGTGCCGCAGGTCCGGCGCATGATCTTCCATCGTCTTCGTCCGCTGGCGTTCGCCGCCGTCCTTCTCTCCGCGCTTCCCGCGCATGCCCAAACCGCGCCGCGCCCCGACGCGGTGCTGGTGCTCGGCGCCTTGCATGATCTGCACGCACGTGAGGAAAGCTTCGGCTATGATCGGCTGCGGCAGATCCTCGAGACATTCCGGCCCGATGTCGTCGTGCTGGAGGTGCGCCCCGACGAACTGGCCGGCCCTACCGACACGCCCGGCCGCCCGGAATATCCCAGGATGGTCTGGCCCTGGCTCGGCGCCAGCGGAGCGGAGGCCGTGGCGATGGAGCCGGGCGGCAAGCGCTTCGAGGCGCTCGCCGGCGCGGCGGGCGCCGCCTTCGCCGCGCTCGGCCGGAGCGACCCGCAAGGCGCGGCCGCGCTGACCGCGTTCGACGAGGCGCTGGAAACGGCGTTGCTCGCTTATTGGCGGCGCCCGAGCCAGACTCAGGACGAGACCACCGCACGCATGGTCGACAGCCATGTTGCACTAAGGGCCGCGATCGTCGGCCCGGCTTTCGCGACCGTGCAGTCCGCCTGGGATGACGAAATGGCGCAGGTCGTGACTCGCACGGTCCGCTCGCGGCCGGGCAAGCGCGTGCTCGTGATCGGCAGCTACCGCAATCGCGGCCTGCTGGAGAACGCAGTCCGCGGGATCGCGGCTGCGCGGCTCGTCTCGTCGTCGGCGTGGCTGGCGAGTATTGAGGCAATGCGCCCGCCCGCGGGCAACTGATGCAATGGCGATGATTGCGGGATCGCGAGTCTCAGGAATGCTAATTCAATGAGAGACCGCCAACGAACGGCGGGAATTGATGATTAGCCGTCGCTTAGAGACTCGTTGGCGTCCCATTCGCCAGCCGTCGCCGGCTGCTAATGCGCCGTTGGGCATTGACGGACGTCGAGGACGGTTAGGCAGCGATCGGGCCAGAGAATGGATTGTCCCGTGCGCAAGCCGATCAACGCCGCGCCGACCGGCGTGAGGATCGAGATACGCCCTTCGGCGATGTCGGCGTCACGGGGATAAACCAGCGTGACCGTTCGCCGGTCATCGCTGCTATCGTCGAGAAACTCGACTTGCGATCCCATCGTGATCACGTCGGCGGGAATTTTGGCGGCGCTGTACAGCCGGGCGCGTTCCGCTTCGCGGAGGAGCAGCGCGCTGACCGCAGGCATGCGGCGTTCGACGCTGAGGGCGAGGTCGGTGAGCGTCTCCGCTTCCGCGTCGATCATCAGGATGGGGGGCCGACTGACAGCCGTGTGCAGGTTGTTCATGTGGTGGACTCTCAGGCAATGCGGCCTTTTCGCCGACGAACCGATTGGCTCGCTTTCGATCCCCGGGCTTCCGGGAACCTGCCTGGAGAAGCCCGGGGCTAGTCGCCCGCCAGGAGTTGCCCCGCATGAACGCGGTATCGCAGAAGAGGTTGGCGATACGTCATGCCCGAGAGATGTGCCGTTGTGCCTAGCTTGTCAAACCGGCCAGAATTCCAGCGTCGGCTGCCGGCACGCGAATGGCTGGAATTGGTGGTTAGCGGACGTTCCCGCGCGCGGCCCTTGCTCGCCTGATCCGCTTCATATTTCGTCGAAGATCGAGAGCCACGATCCACCGCGAAACAGCTCCGGCGCCTAAGAGAAAGCCACAAAGCAAGACGACGCGATCCCGAGGCGAAATGAGGCCTTTCAGCAGCTCATTCGCGTAACCGACATAGACGCACGCCGCTATAAATACCCCGCCCGCAAGGGCCAACATGAGTTGAGTTCGCGAGATCATCAGTCGCACAATGCCCGGGCCACACCAATGTCCGCTAGTGGGGCGTTAGCTAACCTTCCCAACTCGCGTTCCTGCGAAGACAGGAGCCCAGGATGGCGAAGAACTGCATGAGCCTGGGCTCCTCCTTCGCAGGAGCACTAAATGGCTGCGGCGCGGGAGCGGTCGGTTCCCAGCCGACCGCTTCCTTCGTCCTCAATACGCCGCCGACAAGGTCAGGAACCACTGGCGAGGTGCGATCGGATAGGCGGAATAGCCGTTGGTGGCCGAGCCAACCGACAGGGTCGATACGCCCTTCTTGTCCATCAGATTGGTGATGTTGAGTGCGACTTCCGCCTTGCGGAGCGGCAGGATGCCGTCGGGCATGCGGGCGGCCAAGCGGAACGAAGTCAGGAAATAGGACGGCACGCTCGCGTCGTTGGAGAAGGTGGCGTAGCGGCGGCCGACATAGTCGCCGATCACCTGCGCCTCGATGGGGCCGATCGCCAGCGTCGCGACGCTCTTGTTCATCCATTTCGGCGTGCCGGGCAGCTGCTTGCCGCAGGTCGGCACCACGCCGGCGGTGACGAGATAGCCGCCGATGCAGGTTCCGGTGGCGGCGCCGATGCCCGACGCGGTGGACGTATAGTCGCTCTGATATTTGGACAGATTGTACGACGTGGCGTTGTAGAGCGAGAAGGCGCCGACGCGCAGGGTGAAGGCGGCATCGACGCCATCGGTATGGACGTCGCCGACATTGACGAGGATCGACGTGCCGCCGGTGATGCCGCCGCCGGCGATGCCGCCCGGATTGGTCGAGATGGCGAGCAGGCGGTTGTTGAAGACGACGTGGTAGTAATTGATCTGCGCGTTGATGCTGACGTCGCTTGCCAGGCTGCGGCTGGTGCGCAGGCCTCCCTCATAGGTCCAGCTGCTCTCGGGCTTGCCCTCGTCGGCAAAGGCATCGAACGCCGCCTGGCTGCCGGTGAACCATGGGCCGCCGCCGCCGGCGAGATAGGCCGGATACTGGCGCAGGTTCTTCTGGACGTTGAAATAGACCTGCTCGTGGCCGTTGAAATCCCAGGTCGCGCCGACCGCGGGCAGGAACCAGTTCTTGGTGTCGATCTTGCCCTGCGGCAGGCCTCCGGTGAGGCCGGAGAGCGAACCGACCTTCGGCTGCACCGGGAACCAGCCATTGGCCCATTGCGCGCTGGTCTTGAAGCCGAACTGGACGCGGAGCGGATCGAATACGTGCCAGCTGTCCTGCACATGGAGCTGTAGCTGATTGATGCGTGCCTCGCCCTGATATTGGGTGAACAGCGGCTGCGCGGCCTCGAGCGGGCGGATATAGGGCGTGCTCGAGGCGGGATCGGCGGCATCGACGCCGTACCAGCGGCGCCACTGGGTGGTGCTGTTATGCTCGAACCAGCCGCCGATCTCGATATTGTGCGCGCCGAGGTCGATGGCGAGCGCGGAGATCACGCCGTAGCGATCGATCCGGTATTCGGTGGTGCGGGTGATCAGGCCCGAGCCGCCGGTTGCCGCGACCAGGGCCGCGCCGGCCGCGGCCGCCTGGGCCGGAGTCAGCGCGGTGCAGGCGGCGGAGCGTACGCCGTTGGCGTTGGCAGTGAAGCGGCAATTGGCCGGAAGGCTCGCATAGGCAGGGTCGAGATAGGGCTGCGCGGTGGTGATCGACTGGCCGAGCGGGCCGGCGACGACGCCGGCGCCGTCATTGTGGTGGAAATAGGCGGTGGTCGACAAGGTGACCTTGTCCGAGAAATGCGCGTCGTAGCGGCCATAAGCGAGATAGTCGGTGCGCTGCGCGTCCGAATAGTAATTGCGGTAATTGCTGCCTTCCGTCGCGGGCGAATTGCCGAGCGGGCTGAGGTACGAATTCCGGTAGGTGTCGAACTCGGGATAGAAGAACGGCTTGGTATAGGGCGTGTAGAGCTGGACCGGGGTGGCCGTATTCCCTGCGGAGGGCTTGAAGAAGACCGTGGAGTCCTCGTTCGGCTGGGTCATGTCGTTATAGTCGAAATAGAGCGTCAGCTTGCCGATCGAATCGTCATGGACGAACTTGGCATTGGCCTGCCAGCCACCCTGATAGCCCCGGAAATCCCAGGCGCGGGCGCGCTGGCGGGCGGCCGAGATATAGGCCGAATTGTTGCCGCCGAAGGTGCCGGTATCGACCCGGGCGAAGGTGCGCGAGGTGTCGTAGCTGCCGATGGTCTGGGCCAGGTCGATGCCGAACGTGGGCCGCGGGTCGGAGGAATAGGTCTCGACGGTGCCGCCGAGATTGCTGTTCGATGCGGTGGCGAGATCGCCTGCGCCGGTCGACACGACGACCCGGCCGACATTCTCCGAGATCACTGCGCGTTGCGGCGAGAGGCCGTTGTAATTGCCGTAGCTCTGATCGCCGAGCGGAATGCCGTCCATCGTGTAGCCGAGCTGGTTGCCGGCGAAGCCGTGGATGAAGATCTGGGCGTTCTGCTCGTTATAGCCCCAGGGATCGGCGGTGATGTAGAGCACGCCCGGCAACGTCTGGATCGCCTTCAACGGGCTGACGCCAGGGAGGATCTTCTGCATCTCGGTGCCGGGCAGCACCACCGAGGTGCGGGTCTCGCGGCCGGTGACGACGATGGCGGACGGATCCGTGGTTTCCGGGGGCGCGGCTTCTGCCGGCGGGGTGGGGCCGGCTGTGTCGGTATCCTGGGCCATTGCGGCGGCGGGCAGGAGCAGCGAAATCGTCAAGGCCAACAGCGAAACCGACGTGCGAGTCATCTTTTTCATTCCCCAAATTGCTGCAGATGCGAAATGCAGCTGGGGCGGCGTTAGGAGGGATTTGCGCTGACGCGGTGACGGGCTCGTTGCGGTTACGTGACGAATTCGTGCTGAGTTGTGACGGTATTGCGGGGGCCGACATTTTCCGCCGCGCGCCCTTGCGGACCAGCGGCTCCGGTGGCCATAGGCGCGCTCCGTCCTCCGCCTTCAGATTGGACCTTGCGTGACCGCCAATGCCCTCGGGCTCGATTTCGGTACGACCAACAGCGTGGTCGCGCTTGCCGGGCCCGGCGAGGGGCCGGAGATGGTCGAGTTTGCGGGGCCCGATGCGGTCAGCGCGGTTTTTCGCTCGGCCCTGTGCTTCTGGGAAGACAATGGAGTGCAGGTCGAGGCTGGGCCCTGGGCGATCGCGGAGTATCTCGAATATCCCGAAGGCAGCCGCTTTCTCCAGTCGTTCAAGTCGGTCGCGGCGAGCACCGCGTTCG
This sequence comes from Sphingomonas sp. Root241, assembly GCF_001428865.1. Classification (GTDB taxonomy): domain Bacteria; phylum Pseudomonadota; class Alphaproteobacteria; order Sphingomonadales; family Sphingomonadaceae; genus Sphingomonas. Next base: position 1,941,664 of record NZ_LMIV01000001.1, on the reverse strand, counting down.
AGCACGCGTCGGTGTTCGACAAGAGGATGCGGTTCGAGGAACTGGGAAGAACCTTCCTCCGCAAGCTGGCGGAGCATTCGGGCGGCAAGCTCGGCCAGCGGCCCGATCGCATCGTGGTGGGCAGGCCGATCGAATATGCCGGGAGCCGGCCCGATCCGAAGCTGGCGAGGGAGCGTTACGACGCGATGTTCGCGGGGTTCGGCGCGGAGATCCATTATGTCTACGAGCCGATCGGCGCGGCGTTCAGCTACGCGAAGCGGCTGAGCGATCCGGCGACGTTGCTCGTCGCCGATTTCGGCGGAGGCACCAGCGACTTTTCGGTGGTGCGCGTCGATGCACCGGGGTCGGCGCGACGCTGCACGGCGCTGGGGCATGCCGGGATCGGCATCGCGGGCGACCGCTTCGACTACCGGATCGTCGATCAGCTCGTGCTGCCGTTGCTCGGCAAAGGCAGCCATTATCGCTCGTTCGACAAGGTGCTGGAAATACCGGGCGGCTATTTCGCCGATTTCGGCGACTGGTCGCGGCTGGCCCTGATGCGCAACCGGCGGACGCTGGAGGCGCTGCACAAGCTCCAGCGCGCGGCCGAGGAGCCGGCGGCGATCGGGCGGATGATCGCGATCATCGAGAACGAGCTCGGCTACCGGCTGTACGACGCGGTGGGCAAGCTCAAGCGCGCGCTGTCGAGCGTGGCGCAGGCCGAATTCAGGTTCGAGGGCGGTGGCGTGAAGATCACCACCGAGGTGCGGCGCGACCAGTTCGAAGCGTGGATCGCGCCCGATCTCGCGCGGATCGAAGCGACGGTGGACCGGGCGCTGGCAGCGTCCGGCACAAGCGAGGCGGCGATCGACAGGGTGTTCCTGACCGGCGGGTCGTCGCTGATCCCGGCGGTCCGCGCGATCTTCGCGCGGCGCTTCGGCGAGGCGCGGATCGGCAGCGGCGGCGAATTGACGTCGATCGCGCACGGGCTGGCGATGGTGGCGCAGGAGGAGGACATCGCCGCCTGGGTGAGCTGAGCGGCGGACCGGGGCGGACGTGCGACTAATCGAAGCGACTAGCGGGTCTAGTCGGAATGCGGAGCGCGCGGATCGGGGCGGAGGCGTAACGTCTCTCCTGTTCACCACCCACAGGGGACGCGACATGACCGCTATCGCTGCGAACACTGCTTTCTCGGGCGCATTCCAGGCGCTCGCCGCCGGATCGGCCTCGGCCAATTTCGTGCTCGCGGCGGGGATCATGGGCAAGATGCTCAATCCGCTCGGCGCGGGGCCGTTCGCCTCGTCCTGCTTCCCGCGCGGCTGGAACGTCGATGCGCGCTGCGGCGGCGAGACGCAGGCGAGCTGGACGGTGAAGACGGGTACCGAGGGCAAGGCCTCGATCGATCTGGGCGACGGATACAGCCTGCAGCTCAACGAGAACAACAGCGAGATGACGATCACCAACGCCAATACCGGCGAGACGACGCGGATCTGGGGCGATCCGCATGTCGATGTGAACGGCCAGCACGTCTACGACTTTTGGGGGACGACGACCTTCACGCTCGACAACGGCACCAAGATCACGATCAACACCGAGCAGGGCCAGGGCAATCCGAACGTCTATTTCGCCAGCTCGGTGGCGATCACCAAGGGCGATCAGGCGATCGAAGTGACGGGGCTGAGCCAGCAGAAGCTCGGCGATCTCTCGATCACGATGGGCGGCGACGGCCGCGCGCTGGACCGCGCCAATGCCGACGGCTTCGTGCTGCACGAGAATGACAGCGGCGCGGGCTGGCGCTCGGCCTATACCGGCGAAGTCGCGACCCAGGCCGATCTCAACCTGACGAAGCCGGGGCAGATCTTCGGTCCGGGATCATCGGACGGCGAGACGTTGGCCAGCTTGAGCTTCCTGCTCGGCGCGTTCCTTGGCGGCGCGATGCTGTTCGGCAGCCTGGGCGCGGAGGCGCGCGGCGACAGCGGGCGCAACCAGATCCTGCCGCGCCTGCCGATCCTGTTCTGAGGACATATTCCTCTCCGGTTGGGAGAGGGAAGGGAGTTCAGAACGAAGGCTGGTCTACGTCGCCGTCGTTCACCGGCGTGTGGATGCCGCATTCGGTCTTGTCCCAACCGCGCCAGCGGCCGGCGCGGGGGTCTTCGCCGGGCTTGACCACGCTGGTGCACGGAGCGCAGCCGATCGAGAGATAGCCTTTCGCGACGAGCGGATGGACCGGCAGATCATGCGCAGCGAAATAGGCGTCCAGATCGGCGCGGGTCCAGTCGGCGAGCGGGTTGACCTTGAGCCGGCCGGAGGCGTCCGAAGTGTCGAGCTCGAAGCGGGGCAGCGCGTTGCGGGTGCTCGCCTGGAACGCTTTCCGCCCAGTGATGGTGGCATCGAACGCCGCCAGCCCCTTGGCCAGCGGCACGACCTTGCGGATCTCGCAGCAGCCATCGGGGTCGTACGACCAGCGCAGCTCGTTGGCGTCGCGCGCGGCGAGGACTTGCGGGTCGGGCTGGAGGTTGCGGAAGTCCTTCAGGCCGAGCCGGGCGACGAGTTCGTCACGATAGGCGAGCGTCTCGGGGAAATGCCGGCCGGTATCGAGGAAGAGAACGGGGATCGACGGATCGATCGCGGCGACGAGATGCAGCAACGCGGCGGATTCGGCACCGAAGGACGAGACCACCGCAAGATCGCCAACCATATGGTCGCCGATCACCGCGCGCAGCATCTCGTCGGTCGAGCTGCCGCGGAACATGTTGTTCAGGCGGATCGCGTCCTGCTCGGTGAAGCGCGGGGCGAGGTCCAGGCGGTCGATCTTGCGGGCCGCGACATTAGCCATGGCGGAGTTTCCACACCGGCACCGCATTGTCGGCCGCGTGCTGATAGACATAGTCGAAGCGGTTGAGCGCGCCGGCGAGCACCGCCTCGTCGATCGGCGCATAAGGCGCGAAGCTGTCGAAGCCGCAGCGGCGCATGAACAGCATCTGGTCGACGAGCACGTCGCCCGAGGCGCGGATCTCGCCCTTGTAGCCGGCCTCGCGGAGGATGCGCGCGGAGGAATAGCCGCGGCCGTCGCGGAAGCGCGGGAAGTCGATTTCGACCAATGCGAGGCGATCGAGATAGGGGATCAGCGCGCGCGCGTCCTCACCGGCCTCGATGCGGACCGCAGTGGCGTTGGACTGGCCGAGGAACGCGTCGATCGAGACCGCGGGTTCCTCATGCGGCTCGTCGTCGCGGAAGCGGAGGAGGGTGTCGGTCATGCAAAATGCTCCGTCATCCCGGCGAAGGCCGGGATCTCAGGCGAAGGCGCGGGGCAAGAGCCGCACGAGGTCCCGGCTTCCGCCGGGATGACGGTCTGATTACCCATAGATCGCCTCCTTGAACGGATCCATGCCGATCCGGCGATAGGTGTCGAGGAAGCGCTCGCCGGGCTGGCGCTCGCGCAGATAGACGTTGGTGGCCTTCTCCACGGCGTCGACCACGCCGTCCTCGTCGAAGCCGGGGCCGGTGATCTTGGCCTGCGAAGTGTCTTCCGCGCCCGAGCCGCCGAGCAGCAGCTGGTAATTTTCGGTACCCTTACGGTCGACGCCGAGGATGCCGATATGGCCGGCATGGTGGTGGCCGCAGGCGTTGATGCAGCCGCTGATCTTGATCTTGAGCTCGCCGAGATCGCGCTGGCGGTCGAGATCGGCGAAGCGTGCGGCGATCTTCTGCGCGACCGGGATCGAGCGGGCATTGGCCAGGCTGCAATAATCGAGCCCCGGGCAGGCGATCAGATCGGTGACGAGATCGAGATTGACGTCGGCCAGCCCCGCGGCGTCGAGCGCCTGCCACACGGCATGGAGGTCCTGCTTGCGGACATAAGGCAGCACGAGATTCTGCGCATGCGTGGCGCGCAGTTCGTCGAAGCTGTAGCGCTCGGCGAGATCGGCGACGACGTCCATCTGGTCCGCCGAGATGTCGCCGGGAATGCCGGCGATCGGCTTGAGGCTGATGTTGACGATCGCATAGCCCGGCGCCTTGTGGCGGACGGTCTGGCGATCGACCCAGAGCGCGAATTCGGGATCGCTGCGGTCGATCTCTTCGCTGAGCCCGGTCTCGAACGGCGGCGGCGCGAAATAGGCGGCGATCCGGTCATACTCGGCCTGCGGGAAATCGGTGCCGAGCGTGAGGAAATGCTGGAATTCCTCCTCGACCTGACGGCGGAATTCCTCCTCGCCGAGCTCGTGGACGAGGATCTTCATCCGCTGCTTGTGGATGTTGTCGCGCCGCGCATGCGTGTTCCAGACGCGCAGCACCGCTTGGAGATAGGAGAAGATCTGCGTCGCGGGCAGGAACTCGCGGATCTTGTAGGCGATGATCGGCGTGCGGCCCATGCCGCCGCCGGCATAGACTTCGAAGCCCTGCTCGCCAGCTTCGTCAAGCACGATGCGCAGCGCGAAATCGTGCCAGCGCAAGGCCGCGCGATCCTCTTCCGAGGCGATCACCGCGATCTTGAACTTGCGCGGCAAATAGCTGAACTCGGGATGGAAGGTCGTCGCCTGGCGGAGCAATTCGGCCCAGGGGCGGGGATCGCAGATCTCGTCGGCGGCGGCACCGGCATATTGATCGGCCGAGAGGTTGCGGATGCTCTCGCCGCTGGTCTGGATCGCGTGCATCTCGACCGTGGCGAGATCGGCGAGGATGTCGGGCGCTTCCTCGAGCTTGATCCAGTTATACTGGATGTTCTGGCGCGTGGTGATGTGGCCATAGCCGCGATCGTATTTGCGCGCGATATGGCCGAGCATGCGCATCTGGCGGCCGTCGAGCGTGCCATAGGGAATGGCGACGCGCAGCATGTACGCGTGGAGCTGGAGATAGAGGCCGTTCTTGAGCCGGAGCGGCTTGAACTGATCGTCGTTCATCGCGCCGGCGATGCGGCGGGCGACCTGATCGCGAAATTCCTCGACGCGGGCGTCGACGATGGCCTGGTCGTATTTGTCGTAGCGGTACATCAGCGAATTTCCACAACCGTTCGCCCTGAGCTTGTCGAAGGGCTGTTTTCCACTTCGGCTTCGGTGCGAGAAGAAGGACGGCGCTTCGACAAGCTCAGCGCGAACGGGGAGGGGGCGGGAGTCATATCACCCAGCTGCCGGCGTTCGGGTCGGCGGGTTTGAGCGTGAGGTCGGGGCGGACAGTGGGGCCGAGCGCGCGGATGCGGTCCTTGATGTGCGCGGGGCGGGGCCCCTCGGGCGTCATGGTGCCGTCGATGACGAGCCCGCCGTTCACGCGGCGCGCGCCGGTTTCCTCGGTCAGGATTGCCTCGCCGCGATCGCCGACGTCGGAAGCATCCTCGATGTGGAGCGACCAGCCCTCGCCGGTCCACCAGATGACCGCGCCGGTGCGCAGATCGTTGCCGGTCAGGATCTTCATGCGAGTGCCTCCGCAGCCTGGGCCCATGCGGCGAGCTTGTCCTCCGCATCGGCGAGCATCACGACTTCGCCGACGACGATGATCGCCGGGCTGCGGACCTTTTCGCGCGCGACCATAGGACCGAGATCGGCGAGCAGGGTGCGCAGCGCACGGCTGCCTTCGAGCGTGCCGCGCTCGAGCACTGCGACGGGCATGTCGGGAGCGACGCCGTCCGCCATCAATTTATCGGCGATATCGGGGCAGGTCGCGACACCCATGTAGATGACGAGCGTGCGTCCCTTGCCGGCGAGGCCCGACCAATCCTGTTCGCTGAGGCCCTTGCACTGGCCGGCGACGAAGCTGACCGCGCTCGACCAGTCGCGATGGGTGAGCGGAAGCATCGCCTCGGCAGCGGCGCCCAGAGCGGCGGAGATGCCGGGAATGACTTCGACGGGGAGCCCGGCCGCGCGCACGGCTTCGACTTCCTCGCCGCCGCGGCCGAAGATGAAGGGGTCGCCGCCCTTCAGCCGCACGACGATCGCGCCGGTCTTCACATGCGCGATGATAAGGGCGTTGATCGCTTCCTGCGACAGCGTGTGGCGCGCCCGCTGCTTGGCGACCGAGATGCGGTGCGCGCGCGGGGCGAGATCGAGGACCCGCGGATCGACGAGGCCGTCATGGACGAGCACGTCGGCCTCGCGCAGCGCCTCGACGGCGCGCACGGTGAGCAGCCCGGGATCGCCCGGACCGGCGCCGACGAGAATGACGCGCCCACGCGCGGAAGGATCGAGCAGAGATGCCATGAGGCGGGAGATGGGCTTCTGCGGGGCGGGGGGCAACGGAGGATGGTTTGGGGGGGCGGAAGGTGAACTTTGTTCTCGTCACCCCGGCGGGGTCCACTGCTCCGCACCCGAGCCGTTCTCGTCTCAACCGGTTCGCTTGCCTCCTGGTGGACCCCGGCACAAGGCCGGGGTGACGGTTGTCGCGATCAGGCGGCGATCGGCTCTCCCGCGCTCGCCAGCGCCCTTGCGTGCGCCGCGATCACCGCGAGGGTGGTCGCATCGGAATCGAACACGCCATACCAGCCCTGCGGTTCGTGCGGGGGGTCGCCGAGCCAGGCAGTGTCGCCCGAGCGGAAACGGTGGTCGCCATGGAGCGCGCGGCCGGCGCCGTTCCATGCCCAGAAGTTCGAGCCGGCGATCGGGCCGCCGGTGCGCGCGCTGTTGAGTACAGCGTCGTAGATTTGCTGGTAATACAGGTCCTTGAAGTGCGTGCTTGCTTCCGGATCATAGCCGCCGCCGTCGCGCGGATAGCCGAATTCCTCGATCACCAGCGGCTTGCCCAGTTCCTTCGCCAGCGCCTGATGTTGCCGGAGATATTCGGCGACCTTGGCCGTGGCGGCGGCATGCGTGCCGGATATGTCCTTCGCGTCGACCCAGCTCCAGTTGAGCGGCCAGATATGCGTGGTGAGATAGTCGATCTCGGGGACATCATGCGCCTTGCGGAAGATGTCGGCGCTCTCGACGCTGCCCTTCAGGCCTTCGCTGCCGGTCGAGACGAGGTGATTGCGATCGATCGACTTGATCAGCCTGGCGCTGCCCTGGATCCACGCATTGTAGGCAGCGAGCAAAGGCGTCGCGGTGGCGAGGTCGCCGCCGGGGCGCGGTTCGTTGGCGAGCTGCCACGCCATGATCGTCGGATCGTCGCGATAGGCGGTGCCGGTGACAGTGTTGGTGCGGCCGACGATACGGCGGACCCAGGCGTGGTTGTGCGCAACGGCCCTCGGGTTCGCGTAGAATCGGGCGACGGCGTTGGGAAAGGCCGGCCAGGGATGCGCCGGATCGTTGACGTCCATATACTTGCCGGTGACGTAATAGAGATAGGTCATCATCCCGCCCGACCATTCCCAGAAATTGGTCAGATAGAGCACTGCCTTCATGCCGCGCTTGCCCATCTCGGCAAGGCAGAAATCGAGCCCGCCGAGCAGCGCCGGATCGGCGGAATCGGGTGCCGCGCCGTGAAAGGCCGGCTTGACCGAGTTCCTGAGCGGCGAATCCTCGGCCGAGGCGGCGATGCGCAGGTTGGTGACGCCGGTGGCGGCGAGCGTGTCGAGCTCGCGCTTCAGCCGCTCGCGGTTGCCATAGGGAGCGTCGGCGCCGAGCCAGGCGGCGTACCAGAGGTTTGCGCCGGCGAAGCGATACGGCTTGCCCCCGAGCATCAGCCGCGTGCCTTCCCGCCGGACGAAAGCCGGGGCGGGGGCGGCGCGGACCGGGAGAATAATGGTCGTCGTAAGTGCCGCGGCGGCGCCGAGCATTGTTCTGCGCGTGACCATTGCTCACTCTCCCGATCGTTGGAGAATGACGATAGCGGCGGCGGCCGGGCAAAGAAACGCCCGCCGCCGACGGATCGGCGACGGGCGAAGGTTGAAGGCTGTTCGGGGGAAGGGGGACTTAGTCGAACAGCTCTTCGAGAAAGGATTTGCGCTTCTTGTGCGGATAATGGCCGCCATGGTGGCGCTGGCGATCGTCGTAGCGCGGACGCTCGTCCGACCAGGGGACGGACTGCGGTGCGGGCTGCGACTGCTGGGGCAGCACCGGCGCCGACGCGGCGCTGCGCTCGATGATCTTGTCGAGCTCGCCGCGATCGAGCCAGACGCCGCGGCAGCTTGGGCAATGATCGATCTCGATGCCCGAGCGCTCCATCGGCACCAATTTGGTGCCGTCGACGGGGCAGGCGAAAGTGCCGGTCATGCGTTACTCCCGCTCGCCCATCAGCCCCAGCAGCAGCTGGAACATGTTGATGAGGTTCAGATAGAGCGACAGCGCGCCCATCACTGCGAGCTTCTCGGCGGCCTGGCTGTTGCCGTAGACGATGTACTCGCTCTTCAGGCGCTGCGTGTCCCAGGCGGTGAGGCCCGCGAAGACGACGACGCCGACCACCGAGAGCGCCATCTGCAACAGGCTCGAGCCGAGGAACAGATTGACGAGGCTCGCGCCGATCACGGCGATCAGCCCGACGAAGAGGAAGGTCCCCATGCCGGTGAGGTCGCGGTTGGTGGTGTAACCCCACAGGCTGAGGCCGGCGAACATCGCCGAAGCGGTGAAGAACGCCATCGCGATGCTGGTGCCGGTGAAGACGAGGAAGATGCTCGCCATCGACACGCCCATCACGCCGGCGAAGGCGAAGAAGGCCGTGCGCGCGCCGGCGGTGGTCATCCGCTCCACCCGGAAGGTGAAGAAGAAGATGAAGGCGAGCGGGGCCAGCATCGCCACCCACTTCAGTGGCGTGCCGAAGATCAAGGCCACGAGCGGCGGCGAGCTCGCCACGAGCAGCGCGATCACGCCGGTGATGGCGAGGCCGATCCCCATGTTGCGATAGATGCCGAGCATGTGCCGGCGCAGGCCCTCATCGTAGCGGACCTGCGCGGCACTGGCGGCGCTGCGGTTGAAGGCGGAAAGATTGTCCACTGGTGGTTTCTCCTAGGCGTGGCGGGCGCGGGCGATGGCGCCGCGCGCGACGCGGCGCATCTCGGCCGCATCGGGGAAATGACGGAACAGCCGGTCCTTGATCGCGAGCCGCTCCTTCTTGAGCCGGCTTAGGCGCAAGGGATCGGGAAGCCGGCGAGCGAGCTCGCGGCGGATCTCGCGGTTGAGGATGCGGTGTGCGGCGATCAGCCGCTCGATAAGGTTACTCACGCGTGCCACTCCAATCGACAGTTACATCGATCGAGCCGGTTTCCCGGTGAGGGGTGGTGACGGATAGCCGCCAAAACCTGCACCGAGCTAGCTCGATGCGGTCCGACATCACGGGGCTTCAGGTGAAGCCGCCGCCAGAGGGGCCCGGTCCCGCAGGTTTGAATCTAGGGAGGCGGGATGCGGGATTCAATGCGCTGCGGGTGTCAGCAATGTTTCGTTACAATCGGGTGACGACGAAAACTGCCTTCGTCATCCCCGCGAAAGCGGGGACCCATCTCCGGCGCGCGCAACGCGCACAACGGCTGTTGCATGGGCGGCGCGGACACGAGATGGGTCCCCGCTTTCGCGGGGATGACGTGGAGGGGGCGTGTCCGTTACTTCTTCGGCGTCACCCACACCGACACCGGCACCACGACCTTGCCCGGTGCGGGCTTGCCGATATCGACGCGATCGGCGGTGACGAGTTCGCCGCTCTCCAGCGTGAACGAGGCCCAGGGCTTGGGCATGCGGCCGAAGGTCAGCTTCTGGATCGGCTGGCCGGTGGTGGAATTCATGATCGTGGCGGTGACAGGCATGCGGTGCCGATAGCCAGGCCGGCGTCGCGCTGTCCAGCATTCCGAAGCGGGGCCGGATGATTCCGGCCCCGCCCTTGAAGGATCAGAACGCTTGAAGTTCGCGTCCGACCAGCTTGAGCGAGGCTCCCTGGAGAAGGAGGTCGCCCGTGGCGCCGCCCTGTCCGGTCGCCTTGAGTTCCAGGCTCGCTCCGAAACCGGCCGAGATTGTCGCGCAATTCACCACGGGTGCGGCGTTGTACACGCCCTCGGCCACTGTCCGTGCCGTGGTGGCGGAATCGCGCAAGAGAGTGAGATCGATCGCCCAGTCGCGATTGTCGGCGGCAACCGGGCCGCTCTCGAACACGACGGTGTTGCCGAGGTAGAGCCGAAGGTTCTTGCCGTTCGCATTGTCGTTGGTCTTGCCCCAGATCCGGAGCCGCAACTGCTGTCCGTCGGTGGTGAGCGTATCGGCCGGGATCGCAAAGGACCAGAGCTGCGATTCGCCCGAGCCGGTGTTGGAAACGGTCTGCTGATGGGTAGCCAGTACGGCCTGCGTGCCGCGACGCACCAGGCCACCTTCGATCACTGTCCAGCGGTTGCCACCAAGCGATCCGAGATAGCGCTTGGTCGACGCGTTGAAGTTGTTCAGCAGCACGCATGCGAGAAAGTTCGGATCGTCCTGGACGACCGTCTCGCTCACGATCATGCCGAAGAAGCTGTTGCTGATCGTGAGTCCGATCATGCCGCCGCTGAGCACGTTGAAGACGTGCGGGATGACCGCCTCGCTGTCGCTCTCGAAATAGCAGCTGTCGAAAGTCAGGGCGCGATTCTCGCCTTCGAAAGCGATGCCCTTGCTATGCTCGGAGATGATCGAGAAGCGGCTGCTGTGGCAGTTCTTCAGCCGCAACGCATAGCCGTTGGGGCAATCGGAGAAGCGCGACCGCCCGCCGATCTCGCTGCTCGTGAAGCTCCCCGGCGATGCGCCTTCGAGCACGCACCCGTTCAGCCCGAAAGTGTTCGCGAGCACGTTGTTCCAGCGCATATAGGCTGCTTCGTAGACGTAGAAACCGTTGCTCTTGCAGCGATCGACCTGCAGGTTGGTGAAAGTGAGGCCGTGCATCGAGCCACTGGGATTGCGCGCGTGGATACCCACGCCCGATTGCCCCGTCATCGACCCATCCCAATTGCCCGAGATCCAGAGGTCGCGAAGAGTTACCCACTGGTCCAGGTGGAGAATGTCGGTCCCGTCGGGTGCCGCGTTCGAAAGCTTGATGCACGACGCGGTATATCCCTCGCCCGCGATGGTGACATTCGCGGGTACGTTGAGCGTCGCGTCGATCACATAGGTGCCGGCCGGCACCTCGACAATCGACGCGTTATCGAGCGCTGTTTGAATTGCCTGTCGGTTGGCGGCGGCGTGACTTGCGTCGCCGTCGCCGATTGCGCCCAGATCCGTAATCGAAACCATGTGTTGCTCCTGCTTCGTTCGCATGTCCGGCATGCGAACGAAGCAGGAACATCTGAAATCCTACAATGCAACCGATTCGGTTCGCATTTGCTCAGGCGTCCCGCAGACCCAGTCCGATCGCGGCGCGCGCCTGTTCGGATTCCGACGAGACCACCGGGTAGGCGCAGTAATCCGCGGCATAATAGGCGCTGGGACGATGATTGCCCGACCAGCCGACCCCGCCGAACGGGGCCGAGGAGGAGGCGCCGTTGGTCGGGCGGTTCCAGTTGACGATGCCGGCGCGGATATTGGCCCAGAACTGGTCGTAAAGTCGGGGATTCTGGCTGACCAGCGACGCCGACAGGCCGTAGCGCGTGTTGTTGGCCTCGGCGATCGCTTCCTCGAACGTCGCCTTGCGGTAGATCTGGAGGACCGGGCCGAACAGTTCGACATCGGGCTTGTCGTTGGCCTGGGTCATGTCGATCAGGCCCGGCGTGATGAACGGCCGGCCCTCGATCGGGCGCTCCATGTGCCTGAGCGGGCGCCCGCCCATGGTCGAGAGTGCGAGGAAGCTTTCGGTGAGCAGGTCGGCGGAATCATTGTCGATTACCGGGCCCATGAACGGAGCGGGATCGGCGTGCGGCTCGCCGATGATCAGCCGGCCGATCAGCTTGTTCACTTCCTCCATCAGCGGATCGTAGAGATTCTGATCGACGATCAGCCGGCGCGCGGCCGTGCAGCGCTGGCCCGCGGTGGTGAAGGCCGACTGGATGACGAGCACCGCAGCGGAATAGAGGTCGGGGGTATCCCAGACGACGATCGGGTTGTTGCCGCCCATCTCCAGCGCGAGGATCTTCTCGGGCCGGGTGGCGAACTGGCGGTTGAGCGCAATGCCGGTATTGGCCGAGCCGGTGAACAGCAGACCGTCGATATCGGGATGCGCGGCGAGCGCCTTGCCTTCTTCCGGGCCGCCGATCAGCAGGCGGATGCAACCTTCGGGAATGCCGGCCGCATGGAAGCAATCGACGAGAAACGCGCCGCTCGCGGGAGTCTTCTCGGAGGGCTTGAATACCACGGCATTGCCCGCGAGCAGGGCAGGGACGATGTGGCCGTTGGGGAGGTGCGCGGGGAAATTATAGGGGCCGAGCACCGCGAGCACGCCGTGCGGCTTGTGCCGCAGCGCCAGCCGGGTGTTCATCGGCGCCTCGATCCGGCGCTGGCCGGTGCGCTCCGAATAAGCGGAGACCGAGATGTCGACCTTGCCGATCACCGTCTCGACTTCGGTGCGCGCCTCCCATAGCGGCTTTCCGGTCTCGCGCGCGAGCAAATCGGTGAAGGCATCGGCCTTTTGCCGCACGACATTGGCGAAACGGCGCAGCGCCTCGATTCGGTAAGCGAGCGGGCGTGCTGCCCATTCGGCCCAGCTTCGGCGGGCGTGCGCGACCTCGGTGTCGACATCGCCGATCTTCTGGCGCCAGAGCACAGCACCGGTTGCTGGCTCGGTTGAGATGATTTCCGTTCCCGGCATTATGTTCTGCGTGTGTCCCCGGAAGAATGGCAATGCTATTGCCCGAAATCGCGGAGGCTTGCCAACCCCCAAGACCCTCTTTCCGTCACCCCCGCGAAAGCGGGGGCCCATCTCCTGAAGATGCCACGAGCGACCACCGTGCGTATTCGCGGCGCGTCCGGGAGATGGGCCCCCGCTTTCGCGGGGGTGACGGTGGTATTCAGGCCAGCGCTTCGCCCATTCGCCTGATCGCGGCGACCTTGGCGGTCAGCGGGGCCCAGTCGTCGCCTTGCGCGATCCGCGCCCAAATCGCCTCGACTTCGTCGATGAGCATCGCGCAGGGCGCTGGATCGGACCAATATTCGTGGTCGCGGGGCTTGCGCGGTTCGTACCCGGCGAGCCGGGCGCGGAGGGCGGCGAAGGGCTCGCCATAGCTCTCCGGGAGCTTCCCGCCGAAACCGTCGAAGAAGAAGCGATCGATCGGCGTGTCCGTCTCGACCAGCGCCGCTTCGATGGCGCCGACCAGCGGACGGTCATGCTCGGGGCCGCGGGGTTTCAGGCCCAGCCGCCAAAGCATCGCGCTGGCGACTTCGCGCTGGAAGGTCTCGGGGAACACCTCCATCGCCTCGATCAGCGGCGCCTCTTCGGCGATTAGGCGGAGCGAGCTGGCGAGCTGCATCACGTCCCAATAGATCGCCTCGGGCTGGCGGCTGAAGGCGTAGAGTCCGCTTTGATCGAAATAGGCCGCAGTGAAGCCCGGCGCCCAGCTTGGGGCGAAACGCCACGGGCCGTAATCGAAGCTCTCGCCGGTGACGTTGATATTGTCGCTGTTGAGCACACCGTGGACGAAGCCCGCGGCCATGAACCGGCCCGCCATCCGCGCAGTGCGTGCGGCGACATGCGCGAGGAGGCGCTGCGGGGCGTCGTCGCCGGCCTCCTCGCCATAATAATGGCGGAGCACATAGCCGGTCAGCCGCTGCAGGTTCTCGGTGTCCTGCGAATAAGCGAGGCGCTGGAAGGTGCCGATGCGGATATGGCCGTGGCTGAGCCGAACGAGCGCCGCCGAGCGGGTGGGGGAGGGCTCGTCGCCGCGATGCAGCTCCTCGCCGGTCTCGATCAGCGAGAAGCTGCGCGAGGTCTCGACGCCCAGCGCCTCGAGCATTTCGGTGGCGAGAATCTCGCGGACGCCGCCCTTCAGCGTCAGCCGCCCGTCGCCGAAGCGGCTCCAGGGGGTCTGGCCCGATCCCTTGGTGCCAAGGTCCATCAGGCGGCCTTGGTCGTCGGTCATCTGGGCGAACAGGAAGCCGCGGCCGTCGCCGATCTCGGGATTGTACACGCGGAACTGGTGGCCGTGATAGCGCAGGGCCAGCGGCTGTTGCAGCGTACCCGGCAACGGCTCGAAGCGGCCGAAATGCGCGATCCATTGTTCGTCGCTCAGCCCGTCGAGCCCGACCTCCGCCGCTGCGCGATCGTTGCGGAAGCGCAGGATCGCCTGGGGGAAGCGGGCGGCATGTACGGGATCGTAGAAGGCGTCGCCGAGTTCGAGGATCGCCTGTTGCGGAGTGAAGGCCATGCGGCGATATGGGGATCAATGGGCGAGCGGCGCAACTACAGCGATGGCTATTGGTGGTCGAAAGACGGCCTGAGGCTGCATTACCGCGATTATGCCGGTGCCGACGACAAGCCGCCGGTGCTCTGCTTTCCCGGGCTGACCCGCAATGCGCGCGACTATGCGCCGCTGGCGGAACGCATCGCGGGCGAGCGCCGGGTGATCCTCGTCGAGTTCCGCGGGCGCGGCGAGAGCGCTTATGCCAAGGATCCGATGTCCTATGTCCCGCTGACCTATCTGCAGGATGTCGAGGCGCTGCTGGACGAGCTCGGCATTACGCGCTTCGTCGCGGTGGGGACGTCGCTGGGCGGCATCGTCACCATGCTGCTGGCGGCGACCGACGGGGGCAAGCTGGCCGGCGTGGTGCTCAACGATGTCGGGCCCGAGCTCGAACCCGGCGGGCTGGCGCGGATCCGCACCTATGTCGGCAAGGCGGTGTGGCACCCGACCTGGATGCATGCCGCGCGCGCGGTCGCCGAGGGCAATGCCGACGTGTACCCCGATTACGGCGTCGAGGACTGGCTGCGCATGGCCAAGCGCCTGTACCGGGTGAACAGCTCCGGGCGGATCGTGCTCGATTACGACATGAAGATCGCCGAGCCGTTCCGCGTGCCGGGCAACGAGGCGGGGCCGGACATGTGGCCGACGATCGACGCGCTGAAGGGCAAGCCGGTGCTGATCGTGCGCGGCGAGCGCTCCGACATCCTGAGCGCGGAAACCGCGGCGAAGATGGTCGCAAGGGTGCCGGGCGCGAAGCTGGTGACGGTTGCCGGGGTGGGCCATGCGCCGACGCTCGACGAGCCCGAGGTCGTGACCGCAATCGGGCGATTGTTGGCGAAGGTGGCGGCGTAGCGGAAGGCGCAGGCGGTGGCCCAATCTCCCTCTCTCCCCTTCAGGGGAGAGGGAGTTTGAGGTGACGGACGCTCGTCTGGTCGCTAAGCACGGCCCCCAACATGCCCATCCACATCCTCCATCTCCACTCGACCTTCAATTACGGCGGCAAGGAAGCGCGTGCCGTGCGGCTGATGAACGCGTTCGGCGACAGAGCACGACACACGATCGTCTCGGCGATGCCCGATCAGCTCGGCGCGCGCGACGCGATCGCCAAGGGGATCAAATACGAGATCGCGCAGAACCCGCCGCCGCTCTCCGGGCGCCCCTCGGTCAAGCGCTATGAGGCGATCGCGGGGTTCATGCGGCGCTTCGATCTGGTGCTCACCTATAATTGGGGCGCGATCGACGGCGTGATGGCGGCGCGGGTGTTCGGCAAGGGACTGCCGCCCATCGTGCATCACGAGGACGGGTTCAACCAAGACGAGGCCGAACGCCTCAATCCGGTACGCAACATGTATCGCCGGATCGCGCTGCCCGCGGCGAACGCGCTGGTGGTGCCGAGCAATGTGCTGGAGAAGGTCGCGCTCAAGCATTGGCGCCAGCCGCCCGATCGCGTCCACCGGATCGCCAATGGCGTTCCGACAATGCTCTATGCCGGCAAGCCCGACCCGAAGCTGATCCCGCAGCTGCAGAAGCGCCGCGAAGGCGAAGTGTTCATCGGCTGCGTCGCGGGCCTCAGGCCGGTCAAGGATCTGCCGATGCTCATCCGCGCCGTCGCCGGCGTGAACGCGCGCTTCAAGCTGGTGATCCTGGGCGAGGGGCCCGAGCGGCAGAACATCCTCGACGCCGCCGAGGCGATGGCGATCGAGGATCAGGTGATCCTGCCCGGATTCCTGCCTGAGCCGCATCGCTACATGGGGCTATTCGACATCTTCGCCCTCTCGTCGAGGAGCGAGCAGGCGCCGATCTCGGTGATCGAGGCGATGGCGGCGGGGCTACCGGTGGTCTCGACCCGGGTGGGCGACATTCCGGTGATGGTATCGCCCGAGAACGAGCCGTTCCTCGCGCCACGGCACCATGAGGTCGATCTGCGCGATCGCATCGACACACTGGCCAGAAACCCGGAATCGATGCATTATATCGGCGAGCAGAACCGCGCCCGCGCCCGTGCGTTATTCGATGAAGCTGCCATGATCGCGTCTTATGCGCGGCTCTATGGTGCGGCAATGGGACGCCCTGACGCGTTGCAATAACGATTGCGGCTCGCTTGTTGGGGAGGTTGGCGCTAGCAAGCGCCGGAGTTTTTACCGGAGGCACATTTGTTCAAGGGTCTGACGCCTATCAACTATAACGGCCGGGAAGTCTGGCCGTTGGTCGAAGGGGGCAAGGGCGTCGCGGCCACGAACCATGCGAGCGCAGGCGCCTGGGCGGCAGCCGGCGGCATCGGCACGGTCAGCGCGGTCAACGCCGACAGCTATGACGCCGAGGGGAAGATCATCCCCCAGGTCTATCGCGCGCTGACCCGGCGCGAGCGCCACGAGGAACTGGTCCAATACGCGATCGAAGGCGCGGTCACCCAGGTCAAGAAGGCCTTCGAGATCGCCGGCGGCAAGGGCGCGGTCAATATCAACGTGCTGTGGGAAATGGGCGGCGCGCAGCGGATCCTGCACGGCGTGCTCGAGCGCACGCGCGGGATGGTCGCGGGCGTGACCTGCGGCGCGGGCATGCCGTACAAGCTCAGTGAGATCACTGCCTCCTACGGCGTCAGCTATCTGCCGATCGTCAGCTCGGGCCGCGCCTTCCGCGCGCTGTGGAAGCGCGCCTATTCGAAGGCGTCGGAATGGCTCGCCGCGGTGGTCTATGAGGATCCTTGGCTCGCCGGTGGGCATAACGGCCTGTCCAACGCCGAGGATCCCCTGGTGCCGCAGGATCCCTATCCTCGCGTCCGCGATCTGCGCGCGACGATGCGCGAGGGCGGAATCTCGGACGACGTGCCGATCGTGATGGCCGGCGGTGTCTGGTATCTGCGCGACTGGAGCGACTGGATCGACAATCCCGAGCTCGGCAAGATCGCCTTCCAGTTCGGCACGCGGCCGCTCCTGACCAAGGAGAGCCCGATCCCCGAGGAATGGAAGAACGAGCTGATGAAGCTGGAAGAGGGCGACATCCTGCTCCACCGCTTCTCGCCGACGGGCTTCTATTCCTCGGCAGTGCGCAATCCGTTCCTGCGCAGCCTCGAGGCGCGCAGCGAACGGCAGATCGCCTATTCGACCGAGCATGCCGGCGATCACATCTTCCAGCTCGACGTGGGCGTGAAGGGCAAGAATTTCTGGGTGACGCGCAACGATCTGCTGCGCGCGCGCCAGTGGTTCGGGGAGGGGTTCACCTCCGCGCTCAAGACCCCGGACAACACCCTGGTGTTCGTCAGCGAGGAAGAGAAAGCGATAATCCGCAAGGACCAAGCCGATTGCATGGGCTGCCTCAGCCAGTGCCAGTTCTCGTCCTGGGCGGATACCGAGACCAATTCGACCGGACGCCTCGCCGATCCGCGCAGCTTCTGCATCCAGAAGACGTTGCAGGACATCGCCCATGGCGGACCCGTGCACGAGAATCTGATGTTCGCGGGCCACGGCGCTTACAATTTCAAGCGCGATCCCTTCTATTCGAACGGCTTCGTGCCGACCGTGAAGCAGCTCGTCGACCGGATTCTGACCGGAGATTGATGCAAGGGGGCGAATGCGGACGATAGTCGCAACGATCCTCAGCCTCGCGGCTTGCGGATGCGGGTCGGGACAGCCCACGCTGACCCCCGAGCAGATCGCCGCGTTACGGCGTGCACAATGTATGAACGGCTTGGCGCAGCCACCGGAGTGGGCTGCGAAGGCCGCTGCGGCACGCGGTGACTACTCGCTCTATTTCCACACCGTTGACGGGTTTTCGCCAAAGCTGGAGGCGCTCGGAATCGGGTGCGCCTACAACACGACAATGGTCGCGAAGCAATTTCCTCCGATCCCGCCCCTTCGCGCCGTATGCTGTGATAGGTTGCCGCGTGACGCATGCAGCGACCGACAGGACGCCTATGGGACTAGCTATAATCGCGCTCTTCTTGCCGCCGCGCCCGACAAGTTGCGGGTGCTGTGTGCGGCGAAGAGATCGTAGCCGCGGTGCCGCTCGTCTGCCGGAATGGGTCGGCTTGCGCACTGCCAAGAAAAGCTGAGGTCGCGGTCAGCGCCCGCCCGGCTAGGCTGGCGGCATGAAGACCGGTCTCATCGTCCGCCACACCCCATATGAGGGCATCGCCGGGTTCCGCGAGCCGATCGAGGCTGCGGGCTATGTCCTCGATCGCGTCGATGTCACCGATCCGGGCTTTTCCAGCCTCGATTTCGACGCGCCCGACCTGCTGCTGATGATGGGCGGGCCGATGGGGGTCTATGAGCGCGAGGCGCATCCGTGGATCGCGCACGAACTCGAGCGGCTTGCCGAGCGAATCGCGAGCGGGCTGCCGACGCTCGGCGTGTGTCTCGGCGCGCAGATGATCGCGGCGGCGATGGGCGCGGAAGTGCGGCCGGGTCCGGTGAAGGAGATCGGCTTCGCACCGGTGACGCTCAACGATCCGGGGGCGGATTCGCCGCTCCGTCACGTCGCCGAGGTGCCGATGCTGCATTGGCACGGCGACACCTTCGATTTGCCGGACGACGTCGAGCTTCTTGCCTCGACGCCGTCATATGCCCATCAGGCCTTCCGCCGCGGCCCCGAATTGCTGGCGCTCCAGTTCCATGCCGAGATGGGCGAAGACCCACGCTTCGAGGCGTGGATCGAAAACGGCCCGGACTTCATCGCCGAGGCGGGCACTTCGCCCGAGCGCCTGCGCGGCGAACACGAGACGCACGGCAGCGCGGCGGTGGCCGCCGGCAAGGCGATGATCACGGAGTGGCTTCGCGGCCTCTGACCACGCTCAAGCCGCGTCCTCATCGCCCCCGCCAACCACCGGATCCGCGGCGTGTGCGTGCGGCTTGGCGTGGCCGTGGGTGCGCAGATAGCGATCGTCGAGCTCGTCGATGATTTCCTGGCCGCGGTCGACTCCGGCGTGGAGGCGGAGCAGTGAATCGATCTTCGCCTCCATCCGGTCGTCATTCTCCTTGGACGAAGGCGAGCCGATATAGAGGAAATAAGCGAGGCCCACGACTTGCCAGAGCAACTGGAGGAATTCGGACTGCCAGTTCTCGAAGGTGTCGCGCAGCATCTCGTTCAGATAGCTCGACGTCTCGGCGATCTGGCCATGCTCGCGGGCTTCTTCGACGAAAGCCTTCCAGCCGAAGAGCCAATGGAGCGCAAACGACACGAGGAAGAAGCCGAGCGTGATCCACGCATAGCTGTATTTCTTCATTGTAGGCCTCCTTTGCGGCGGAGAACCGCTTCAGAAGCAAGGAGTTCCGGCGGCTAGAGCCAGCCGTCGAGGATCTGATCGGGCGGGCGATGGCCGTCGACCCAGGAGCGGATGTTGGCGATGACCTTGAGTCCCATCGCCTCGCGGCCCTCGAAGGTCGCGGAGCCGAGATGGGGGAGCAGCACGACATTGTCGAGCGCGATCAGCCGTGGATCGACCGCGGGTTCGTTCACATAGACGTCGAGCCCGGCGCCGGCGATGCGGCCCTCGATCAGCGCCGTCACCAGCGCCTCGGGATCGACGATCTCGCCGCGCGCGGTATTGATCAGCCAGCCCTGGGGTCCGAGCAGGTCGAGCCGGCGCGCATCGATCAGCCCGCCGGTATTCTCGGTGTGCGGCGTGTGGATGGTCAGGATGTCGACCGCGGCGAGCATCGCGTCGAGATCGGCGTGCCAGGTCGCGCCGAGCTGAGCTTCGGCGACTTCGGGGATGCGGTGGCGGTTGTGATAATGGATCTGCAGCCCAAAGGCGCGGGCGCGCTGCGCCACTGCCTGGCCGATCCGGCCCATGCCGAGGATGCCGAGCTTCTTGCCCCCGATGCGGTGGCCGCGCATGCCGGTGGGGCGCCAGCCGGTCCATTCGCCCGAGCGGACGAGCTTGTCGCCCTCGATCAGACGGCGCGGCGCGGCGAGGATCAGTGCCATCGCCATGTCGGCGGTGTCTTCGGTCAGCACGCCGGGGGTATTGGTGACGGTGATGCCACGCTCGCGCGCCGCCTTCAGGTCGATATGGCCGAATCCGGCGCCGTAATTGGCGATCAGGCGGAGACGATCGGGGGCGGCGGCGATCAGTCCCGCGTCGATCCGGTCGGTCACGGTGGGCACGAAGACATCGCCATCGGCCATTGCCGCGGCCAGCGTGGCGCGGTCCATCGGACGGTCATCGGCGTTGAGCACGGCGTCGAACAGCTCCGCCATGCGCGTCTCGATCGCCCGCGGCAATGCGCGGGTGACGGTCACCCGGGGACGGGAGGGGCGCGCGGGCTGTGCCATTCAGGGCGGATTGGCCGGTGCCGAGGCGCCAGTCAACGGGTTGAAGCGCGGCATGCGCTCGCACTATCAGGGAACAGTATGAAGGGGGATCGAATGCGGCTTGCAACCTGGCTGGTGCTGAGCATCGTGGCGCTGGGGCTGGCGGTGCCCGTCGCGGCGCAGCGCAAGCCGCCTTATTGGGTGTCGATCGAAGTCGACAAGGCGCACCTGCGCAGCGGCCCGGGCCGCAACTACCCGGCAATCTGGCTCTACAAACGCCGCGATCTCCCGCTGAAGGTGCTCGACGTCTATGGCGAGTGGCGCAAGGTCGAGGATCCGGGCGGCACCCAGGGCTGGATGCTGCGCAACTTCCTCGACGAGAAGCGCACTGCGATCGTGGTGGGCGGCGTGACCGAACTGCGCTCCGCGCCCCAGCTCGATGCGCATATCAACTGGCGAGCCGAACCGGGCGTGGTCGGGGCGATCAGCAAATGCACCGACAATTGGTGCCGCTTCGATGTCGGCGGGCGCACGGGCTATATCGAACAGTCGCACATCTGGGGTGTCGAGCCCGGGGAAGTGCTGCGCTAGTATCCTGCGCCCCGGCGGACGCCGGATGACGATTAGTTGAGCAGCTCCACGGCCATCGCAGTTGCCTCACCGCCGCCTATGCAGAGAGAGGCGAGGCCGCGCTTCTGGCCGTTGGTTTCGAGCGCGGAGAGCAAAGTGGTCAGGACGCGTGCGCCGCTGGCGCCGATCGGATGGCCCAGCGCGCAGGCGCCGCCATGGACGTTGAGCACGTCGTGGCCGATGCCGAGATCGTGCATCGCAATCATCGCGACGCAGGCAAACGCCTCGTTGACTTCGAACAGGTCGACATCGCCGATCTGCCATCCCGCTTTCTCCAGCGCCTTGCGCATCGCGAACACGGGCGCAGTGGTGAAGCGGGCAGGGGCATGCGCGTGCGCGGCGTGGGCGATGACACGCGCTACGGGGTTCAGCCCGAGCCGGTCGGCGATGCTCAGCCGCGTCATCACCAGCGCCGCCGCGCCGTCCGAGATCGATGAAGCATTGGCGGCGGTGATCGTGCCGTCCTTCGAGAAAGCGGGCTTGAGCGTCGGGATCTTGGCGAGGTCGCCCTTCGCCGGCTGCTCGTCGAACGTGATCGTAGTGACGCCCTTGCGGCCCTTTACCTCGACGGGGACTATCTCACGGTCGAACGCCCCCGATTGCTGCGCCTTCTGCGCGCGCTGGAGCGAGGCTATCGCGAATTCGTCCTGCGCCTGGCGGGTGAATTGATATTCCTGCGCAGTCTCCTCGGCGAAGCTGCCCATCAGGCGGCCGGGCTCATAGGCGTCCTCGAGTCCATCGAGATACATATGGTCCTTGAGCACGTCGTGCCCGATCCGCGCGCCGGCGCGGTGGCGCAGCGAGAGATAGGGCGAATTGGTCATGCTCTCCATGCCGCCGGCGACGAGCAGGTCGACCGATCCCGCGGCGAGCGCATCGGCCGCCATGATCGCCGCCTGCATCCCGGATCCGCACATCTTGTTGATCGTGGTCGCCTCGATGTGATGCGGAAGGCCGGCATTCAGCGCGGCCTGACGCGCCGGGGCCTGGCCAAGACCGGCGGGGAGCACGCAGCCCATGTAGATCCGCTCGATCGCGTCCCCCTTCAGCCCCGCGCGTTCGACTGCCGCGCCCACCGCGGTGGCGCCGAGATCGGTCGCGCTGGCGTCGGTCAGGCAGCCCTGGAAGCTGCCCATGGGCGTGCGGGCATAGGAGGCGATGACGATATCGTCGGCGGACATTGTTTTCCTCTCGTTTGTTGGGGGCGATCTAGTCATCCCCGGGGCGGTTTGCAAAAGCCGTGCCCGCGCGCCAAGGGAGTTCCCACATGACGCTCGTCGACATCCTCAAATGGGCAGCCTCGATCAGCGGCATCATCGCCTGTTTCATGGTGTCGCTCGATCTCGGCCGGCGTGTGACCGGCTGGGGCTTTGCGCTGTTCGTCGTTTCCAGCATCTGCTGGATCAGCGGCGCCTTTCTCTCCGACGACGAGCCGCTGTGGACGCAGAACCTCGTATTGTTCTGCATCAACGTGTTCGGCGTCTATCGCTATCTGATCCGCAAGCGGCCGCCGCGCGATGCCGACTGACCTCTGGCTGTGGCCGGTGTTGCTCGGCGTGCTGGGGCTCGTCTTCGGCAGCTTCATCGCGACGGTAGCAATCCGCTGGCCGAAAGGCCGGTCCGCGCTGCACGGGCGATCGGAATGTGACGGATGTGGCAGGGCGCTGGGCGGAATCGAGCTGGTGCCGGTGGCGAGTTTCGTGCTCCAGCGCGGACGGTGCCGGGGGTGCGGCGCGCCTGTCCATCCGAGCCATGTGGTTACCGAACTCGCCGGCATGATGATCGGCATCGTCGCCGGCATTCTCGTCCCCGGGATCGGCGGAGTCGTCGGGGCAATATTCGGCTGGATGCTTCTGGCGCTGGCGGCTCTCGACCTCGCTGCATTCTGGCTGCCCAATTTGCTGACCGGCGCACTGGCGGCGGCAGGGCTGGCGGCAGGGTTCTTCGGCATTTGGCCCCCAATCGACGCGCGGCTGATCGGCGGGATCGGGGGATTCGCGGCGCTAGCCGCGGTCGCGTCGGGGTATCGGCTGATTCGGGGGCGGCAGGGGCTGGGCGGCGGCGACCCCAAATTGTTCGGCGCGATCGGCTGCTGGCTCGGCTGGCAGGCGCTGCCGCTGGTGCTGCTTGCCGCGGCGCTGATCGGGCTGGCGGCGGTGCTGGGGCTCTATATGGGTGGACGCAAGGTCGCCGCTGCCGATCGCCTGCCGTTCGGCGTGATGCTCGCGGCGGCGGCGTTCACGGTGTGGATCGGCCAGGCATTGACGCCGGCGCCCACGCCAGCCGACATTGTCGTCATCACGCAAATCCCGCCGGAGACCCGATGATGCGCGACCTGCTCGACCGCCAGCGCGCCGCGTTCTTGGCCGAACTGCCGGTGTCGCTCGATATTCGCAAGGATCGACTCAAGCGCGCTGTCGCGATGATCGCCGACAATGCCGGTCGCTTCTGCGACGCGCTGTCGGAGGATTTCGGGCATCGCAGCCGCGAGCAATCGATGATCACCGATATCGCCGCTTCGGTGGCCCCGCTCAAACACGCGCTCAAGCATGTCGGGCGCTGGTCGCGGAGCGAGCGCAAGCCGGCGATGTTCCCGCTGGGGCTGCTCGGCGGGCGGGCCTGGATCGAATATCAGCCCACGGGCGTGGTGGGGATCATCGCGCCGTGGAATTTCCCGGTGAACCTCGTGATGAGCCCACTCGCCGGCGTGCTCGCCGCGGGCAACCGGGCGATGGTCAAGACCAGCGAGTTCACGCCGGTCGTGGCCGCGTTGTTCGAGGAGTTGGCGCCGCGCTATTTCCCGGTGGAGGAATTGGCGTTCGTGAGCGGTGGGCCGGAGGTGGGCAAGGCGTTCGCCGAACTTCCCTTCGACCATCTGTTGTTCACTGGTGCGACGGGGATCGCGAAGCACATCCTTCATGCCGCGGCGGACAATCTGACGCCCGTCACGCTCGAGCTGGGCGGCAAATCGCCGGTGGTGGTGGGTCGCTCGGCGGATCTCGGCCGGACCACCGAGCGGGTGGCGATGGGCAAGATGCTCAACGCCGGCCAGATCTGCCTCGCGCCCGATTACATGCTGGTTCCCGAGGAGAAGGAGGACGAAGTGGTCGCCGGGCTGACCCGCGCGGCTTCAGCGATGTATCCGAGCCTGCTGGGCAATCCCGACTACACCGCGGTGATCAACGATCGCCACCATGCCCGGCTGACGGACTGGATCGAAGACGCCCGCGCCAAGGGGGCGGAGGTGATCGCTGTCAATCCCGCAAACGAGGATTTCGCCGGCTCGAACAGCCGGAAAATGCCGCTCCACATCATCCGCGGCGCGACAGACGACATGACGGTGATGCAGGAGGAGATCTTCGGGCCCGTGCTGCCAGTGCGCAGCTACAAGCATATCGACGATGCGATCGCCGAAGTGAACCGGCGGGACCGGCCACTGGCGCTCTATTATTTCGGCAGCGATGGGGAGGAGCGGCGCAGGGTGCTGGATCGCACGATCTCGGGCGGCGTGACGCTCGACGACGTGATCTTCCATGTCGGCCAGGAGGAACTGCCGTTCGGCGGGATCGGACCGTCGGGGACCGGCGCCTATCACGGCGAAGCGGGTTTCCGGACCTTCAGCCATGCGCGGAGCATCTACAAACAGGCGCGGCTCGACGTGGCCAAGCTCGCGGGGATGAAACCGCCGTACGGCAAGGCGACTTGGGCCACGATCAAGCGGCAGATGAAGGGGTGAGCATTCCCCTCCCTTGCAGGGAGGGAGCGAGACACCTTTTGCAGTGCCACCTGCGCAAAAAAAAGGCCGCCCCGAGGGACGGCCGTTTAAAGTCTTAGGAGAGGATGCCTGAAAGGCCCGATCTTTCTGCAGCGCAGCGGGTTATGTTGCAAGTGCGAAGTGATACCGGTATCATTGCAGAAAATGCAATCGGCCAACGTTGTCACTTGCAGCAGACGGCAGATGGCAGCACGGTAAGGCCATGGCGAAGACGCTCAAGCTTGATGAATTTCTGCCTTACCGGCTTTCGATCGCGTCCAACACGGTGTCGGACGCGGTGGCGACGGCGTATCGCACGCTGTTCGGGCTGCGCATCCCTGAATGGCGGCTGGTCGCGGTGCTCGCCGAGGGAGGCGCGATGAGCCAGCAGGCGCTGTGCGGCCGAACGCGGATGGATAAGGTGACGGTGAGCCGTGCCGCGATCGCGCTGGCCGAGCGCGGCCTGATCCAGCGCGGCGCCAATCCCGAAGACCAGCGCTCGCATCTGTTGACGCTGTCGCCGCAGGGCTGGTCGCTCTACGAGCAGGTGGCGCCCAAGGCGCTGGAGTTCGAGCGGCGGATCTTCGCGACGCTATCCGACGAAGAGCGCGAGCAGCTCCGCGCGATGCTCGAACGGATCGAGGCCGCGGCGATCGCGCTCGATCGCGGGGTTGATTAGCGGCCGCGCGCCGGATACTTCGCCTTTGCCCTCCCCAGGCACAATGACACTGCAGGAGGCGCTTTCATGTCCGCTCATGTCGATCGCACCGGTCTGAAGGTTGCCGAAGTGCTCGCGCGCTTCGTCGAGACGCGCGTGCTGCCGGGGCTGGCGATCGAGGGAGATGCGTTCTGGGCCGGCGTTGCGGACATCTTCGCGCGCTTTGCGCCGGAGAATCGCGCGTTGCTGGCGAAGCGCGATTCACTGCAGGCGCAAATCGATGCGTGGTGCGAGGCCGATCCGCACCGCGCTGCCGATCCGGCCGCGCAGGAGGCCTTCCTGCGCGAGATAGGCTATCTCGTTCCGGAGCCGGCGCCGTTCGCGATCGGCACGCGGAACGTCGATGACGAGATCGCGCGGATGGCGGGGCCACAGCTGGTGGTCCCGGCGCTCAACGCCCGCTTCGTGCTCAACGCCGCCAATGCGCGCTGGGGCAGCCTGTACGACGCGCTGTACGGCACCGACGCGCTGCCGGGCGCCGCGAAGCCGGGGGGATACGATCCCGAACGCGGCGCGCAGGTGATTGCGTTCGCCAAGGCCTTTCTCGACGAAACGGTGCCGCTGGACGAGGGAAGCTGGACGGATCTGGCGGGCGAACCAGTGCTTCGCGATCCAGGCCAGCAAGTCGCGCCGCTGCACTACCGGCACAATGGGCTCCACATCGAAGTGGTCGTGGATCGCACGCATCCGATCGGCCGCGACGATCCGGCGGGCATTGCCGATGTGCGACTCGAATCGGCGCTGACCACGATCGTCGACCTCGAGGATTCGATCGCGGCGGTCGATGCCGAGGACAAGGTTGCGGCCTATGCGAATTGGCTGGGGCTGATGCAGGGCGATCTGGAGGAGCGGTTCGACAAGGGTGGCCGAAACATTGCGCGCCGCTTGAACCCCGATCATGGCGATCTGCCGGGGCGCTCGCTGCTGTTCGTCCGCAATGTCGGGCATTTGATGACGACCCCCGCGGTGTTGCTTGCCGATGGTCAGGAGGCGCCCGAAGGCATTCTCGACGCGATCATCACGAGCCTGATCGGGCTGTACGACCTGCGTGGGCTGGGACGCTTCCGCAACAGCCGGGCAGGTTCGATCTACATCGTCAAACCCAAGATGCACGGACCGGAAGAGTGCGGCTTCACCAATCGGCTGTTCGATGCGGTGGAGGACCTGCTCGGTCTTGCGCGTCACACGATCAAGGTCGGCGTGATGGACGAGGAGCGCCGGACCTCGGCCAATCTCGCGGCGTGCATCCACGCAGTGAAGGACCGGATCGCCTTCATCAATACCGGCTTCCTCGATCGCACCGGCGACGAGATCCACACCAGCATGCGCGCCGGGCCGATGGTGCCCAAGGCGGAGATGAAGGCATCGGCGTGGATCAAGGCCTATGAGGATCGCAATGCCCGTATCGGCCTCGCCTGCGGGCTCTCCGGCAAGGCGCAGATCGGGAAGGGAATGTGGGCGGCGCCGGACCGGATGGCCGACATGCTCGCGCAAAAGGGCGCCCATCCGCAGGCCGGGGCGAACACTGCCTGGGTGCCGTCGCCTACCGCCGCGACGCTGCACGCGCTCCATTATCATCGCACCGACGTGTTCGCCCGCCAGCGTGAAATCGCGGCCGAACCAGTGCCCGGCCTCGCGCCGCTACTGACGATCCCGGTTGCACAGGGCCGCAACTGGTCGCCCGAGGAGGTCGCGCGTGAGCTCGACAACAATGCCCAGGGCATTCTCGGCTATGTTGTCCGCTGGATCGATCAGGGCGTCGGCTGTTCCAAGGTTCCCGATATCGACGATGTCGGGCTGATGGAGGATCGCGCGACCTTGCGAATCTCGTCGCAGCACATCGCCAACTGGCTGCTCCACAATGTGGCAAGTGCCGACGACGTCGATGCGGCGCTGCGGCGGATGGCGGCGAAGGTCGATGCCCAGAATGCGGGCGATCCGCTCTACCGGCCGATGGGGGGGCGGGAGGACGAGAGCCTCGCCTTCCAGGCCGCTCGCGCGCTGATCTTCGACGGCGCGGTGCAGCCCAATGGCTATACCGAACCGCTGCTCCATCTCTTCCGCACCCGTGCAAAGCACGGCTAACCGCTGAATTCGTTGGCGAATCACGCTTGGGGGGAGCCAAAGCGCAAATGGGTCGTTACGCTGGCGAGAGGGCCGGGGTTGACGGCTCCCCGAGGAGGCGCGTGCGTAAAGGGGTGAAAGCGGTCTGGATTGCCGCACTGGCGGGGACTGCGTTCCTGCCAGGCGTTGCGTGCGCGCAAATCTCGAATCCCACGCCGGGGCAGGGCGTGCCGGTTTCGGCACCGCCGCGCGATACTACCGGAACGACGCCGCAGGATGAGACGATCGTCCCCGATGCCGAATTCGAGGCCGCGCTGCCGAAGCTGAGCGACGATATCAACGCCCCGCTCGAGCCGATGAAGGATTTCGACAAGCCCGCGCCGGTCCAGCAACCGACGCCCGGGGCAGTCACCGATCAGATCGAGAGTTTCCCGCCGCCGGCCGCCGAGGCGCCGGAATTCGCCCAGCCGCTGACGCCGCTCGCCGAGTTCAAGGTGGAGCCGGTCAAGATCGAAGGGCTGGACGACGAGAAGGTCACCGCGATCCGCTACACGACGGCGGTCGAGGGCCTGGATGCGATCGGGCTCAAGGATCGCTTCCGTGATCTTTCCGCGCTCGAGGACGGCGACGGCAAGGCCGCCAACGCCGCGATGGTCGCGGCGCGCGCGCGTGAGGACGAACTGCTCGCGGTACGGCTGATGCGCTCGCTCGGCTATTATGACGGAACCGCGATCTCGACGATCGAGCAGAACCCGAAGAATTCGGGCAACGTCCGTGCGACGATCACCGCCACTCCGGGCGCGCTCTATCGCCTCAACGACGTCAAGATCGTCAGCGGCCCCACCGTCCCCGCCGGGTTGCTCGACCGCGAGCTCAACCTCAATCCCGGCGATCCGATCCAGGCCGAGCGCGTGCAGGGCGCCGAGGCCAATGTGAGCCTGAGGCTGCCGCAGCAGGGCTATCCCTTCGTCAAGCTCGGCGATCGCGACATCCTGCTCGATGAGGAGACGCATCGCGGCGATTATACGCTGCCCGTCGACCTGGGCCCCCGCGCGGTGTTCGGCGAGATCGTCACCACGGGGCGCCGCCCGGTGTTCGACGTCGATCACATCAACGTCCTGCGGCGCTACAAACCCGGCAAGATCTACGACAGCCGGCAGGTGGACGATCTGCGCGACGCGCTGATCGCGACCAGCCTGTTCTCGGTGGTGTCGGTCGAGCCGGTGAAGACCGGCAAGCCGGGCCCCGACGGCACCGAAATCGTGAACCTGTTGGTCCGTCAGAATGCCGGGCGTCCGCGCACGCTCGCCGCCGAGATCGGCTATAGCACTGGCCAGGGCTTCCGCGCCGAGGGGACCTGGACTCACCGCAATCTGTTCCCGCCCGAAGGCGCGCTGATCGCCACTGCGGTGATCGGCACGCAGGAACAGGGGGTTTCGGGCACCTTCCGCCGTTCGAACGCGGGCTTGCGCGACCGCACTTTCCAGGTTCAGGCGGGGGTCAGCCATCTCGATTACGCCGCGTTCGAATCCTACACCGGATCGCTCGCGGTCCGCTGGTCGCGCGATTCGACGCCGATCTGGCAGAAACGCTGGACCTATTTCTATGGCGGCGAGTTGGTCGGCTCGAACGAAGACCAGTATAATTACAACAAGGGCGCGCGCGATCGTGGCACCTGGCTGATCGCCGCTTTGCCGACCTTTGTCGGCTATGACGCGTCGGACAATCTGCTCAATCCGACCCGCGGCTTCCGGATCAAGGGCAATGTCAGCCCCGAGACGTCGGTGCGCGGCGCGATCCGCCCTTATGCGCGGCTAATGCTGGAGGGCACGGTCTATCGGCCGGTTTCGTCGAGCATCGTCGTCGCGGCGCGCGCGCGCGTGGGTTCGATCCCGGGGATCGCGCGCAACGATCTGCCGCCCTCGCGACGCTATTATGCCGGCGGCGGCGGATCGGTGCGCGGCTTCGGCTATCAGGAGCTCGGCCCGCGCTCGCCCGACGGCCGTCCGGTGGGCGGGCGCAGCCTCAACGAGTTCGCGCTAGAGGCGCGCTATCGCTTCGGCAATTTCGGGATCGTGCCCTTCATCGATGCCGGACAGGTCTATGAGGGGCTTTATCCGACGCTGCAGGACATGCGCTTCGGCGCCGGCATCGGCGGGCGAATCTACACCAATTTCGGACCGTTGCGGGTGGACGTGGCGACGCCGATTAACCGCAAGCCGGGTGAATCGCGGGTCGCGCTCTACATCTCGATCGGGCAGGCCTTCTGATGGCGACTGATCCGCCCCCAGGTCCTGTGCCGGAGGACGCCGGCGACGCGCTGGTCCAGGAGATCGTCGAGAAGCGCCCGACCTGGCGGGGGATTCTCAAATGGGGCGCGGTCGCACTCGGATCGCTGGTGCTGCTGCTCGGCGCGCTGGTCATCGGGATCAACACCCAGCCGGGGCGCGATTTCGTCGCCAGGCAGATCAACCGGCTCGAACTCGCCTCCGGGCTCAACTTCCGTATCGGACGGATCGAGGGATCGCTGTTCGGCGCGATGGTGCTGCGCGACGTCCAGATTCGCGACACCCGGGGCGTGTTCGCCACTTCGCCCGAGATCTCGGTCGATTGGCGGCCGTTCGCCTATCTGCGCGACCATGTCGACATCCGCAGCCTGACCAGCCCCGAAGTGCGGCTGCTGCGGATGCCCGCGCTCAAGCCCTCGACCGATCCCAAGGCGCCTTTGCTTCCTGATCTCGATATCGACGTGGCGAGGCTAGAGATCGCGCGGATCGACATCGATCCCGCGGTCAGCGGTCAGCGCCATATCGGGCGATTGCGCGGCAGCGCGCATATCAGCGGCGGTCGCGCCCAGATCGTCGCGGACGCTGCGACCATCGCTGTTCCGGGCGTGGCCGGAGGCGACACGCTCGCGCTGAAGCTCGATGCGGTGCCCGAGCAGAACAAGCTCGACATCGACATGCGCGTGAACGCCCCCGTGAAGGGCTTCATCACCGGCCTTGCCGGGCTGGACCGGCCATTGACGTTCAACCTGGGCGGGCGCGGCAGCTGGCGAAACTGGCGCGGGCAGGCCGCGGGGACGCTCGGCGGGCGGAAGATCGCGGACTTGACGGTCGCCGCACAGAATGGGCGTTTCCAGCTTCGCGGACCGACCTGGCCCGGCGTGTACATGCAGGGCCCGGTCGAGCGGCTCGCCTCCCCCCGGCTCGATGTCGCGGTCGACGCGGTCTGGGCAAACCGCACTGCGAACGGAGTGCTCAAGCTACGGTCGAGCGCCTTGTCGGTCGAGGCGAAGGGGCTGGTCGATCTCGGCCACAATCGCTTCGGTAACCTGAATATCGATGCGATGCTGCTCACGCCCGGCGCGATCGCGCCCAATCTACGCGGCCGATCGGTACGCGCAGCGCTGGCGCTCGACGGGCCGTTCAACCGGCCGGTGGTCGATTACAAGATCACCGCCGCGGCGCTCGGCTTCGGCGAGACGATGGTCGAGGGGCTCCAGGCCGAGGGCAGAGCGCGCGTCGATGCAGATCGCATCCTCATCCCTGTTCGTGCCCGCGTCGCGCGGGTCTCCGGACTCAACGCGGCGGTCGGTGGTTTGGTGACAAACCTGTCCGTCGCCGGCGATCTCGCCATTTCGGGCAACCAGATCCTGTCGGACAATCTGCGCCTGCGCTCGATCCGCGTCGACGCGACGGCGATCATCGCCGCGGACATGGGCAAGGGCCGCTACACCGGCGCGATCAAGGGCCGGATCAACGATTACGCGATCAACGGCGTCGGAATCGTCGATCTCAGGACCGACGCCGAACTCTTCGCCGCGCGGAATGGCGGCTGGGGCATTCGTGGGCATGTCGCCGCCGAGACGCGGCGGCTCTCCAATTCCGCCGTGCGCGACTTCCTCGGCGGCAATGCCGTCGCTTCGGCGCGCGTCACGCTGGGGCCCACCGGCGTGGTCGCAGTCGAGGATATCCGCATGCGTGCGCCGCAGTTCCGGATCCTGCGTGGATCGGGACGCTATGATCCGGCCGGGCCGATCCTGATCAACGCCGATGGGGTGTCCAATGCCTATGGGCCGGTCAGCGCGCGCGTGTCCGGTACCCTCAATGCCCCACAGGTCCTGTTGCGCGCGGCGCGGCCGGGGCTGGGCGTCGGGCTGGTCGATCTCGAGGCGCGGATACGCGGTCGCGGCAATGCCTATGCAGTCACCGCGAGCGGCGGCACGAATTACGGTCCGTTCAACGCCAATGTCCTAGTACGCAACGGGCGGACGCTCGCCGTCGACATCGAAAGCGCGCGTTTCGCGGGGATGGATATCACCGGCAATGTCGAGCAGACGGCGGCGGGGCCGTTCGCCGGCCAATTGCGCTTCCAGGGTTCGGGCGTGACCGGCAATGCCCAGCTCGCCGCGCAGGGCAAATACCAGGCGGCACAGATCGAGGCGCGCGCACTCAACGCCGTGATTCCCGGCAATGCCGAATTGACCATCGGCAGAGCGCTTATCTCCGCAAATGTCGTTCTGACCGAAACGCCGCAGATCGTCGCCGATGTTCAGGTCGCCAATCTGCGCAGCGGTCAGTTCGTGCTCAAGACCGCGCGCGCCAAGGTCAACTATCAAGGCGGCAGCGGCACGGCGCAGGCGGTGGCGACGGGATCCACCGGCGTGCCCTTCCAGATCGCCGCCAATGCCCGGCTCTCGCCGGAGCAATGGCTGGTGGCGCTGCAGGGGCAGGGTAGCGGGATCAAGTTCCACACGGTCAATCCGGCGCGCATTCATATCGTCGGCGACACCTATCGGCTGCTGCCGACGCAGGTGGAATTCGATCGGGGCAGCATGCGGCTGGCCGGCACTTATGGTGAGGGCCTCGCGCTCCAGGCGCGGCTCGACAAATTGGATCTGGCTTTCGTCAACGGGTTCATGCCCGGCGTAGGCCTGGGCGGTACGGCTACCGGAAGCCTCGACTTCGCGCAGGCGAATTCGGATGCCTTCCCGAGCGCCGATGCGCGGCTCGAGATCGACGATTTCACCCGCTCCAGCCTCGCCACCGTATCGACGCCTGTCGATGTCAGCCTCGTCGCCAAGCTGCTCCCCGACGGCGGCGATGCGCGCGCGCTGATCAAGCGCGGGACTACCACGATCGGTCGGGTCATCGCCACGTTGCGGCCGCTGGGGCCGGGCGCAGGCCCGTGGACCGAGCGACTGATCGGCGCGCCGCTCTCGGGTGGCATCCGCTATAATGGGCCGGCGGCGGTGCCTTTCTCGCTTGCGGGGCTCAGCAACCAGCATCTGACGGGCTCGATCGGAATCGCCGCGGACTTTTCGGGGCGGGTGCGCGAGCCGCAGCTCACCGGCGTGCTGCGCGGTGAGAACCTCGCTTATGGCAACGAGACCTATGGTACCCAGATCACCAATCTGCGGATCGCCGGCCGCTTCTCCGACGACGAACTGATCCTCGATGAAGCCAGTGGCAAAGCGGGCGATGGGACGATCACTGCGAAAGGCCGCATCGGCTTTTCCGCGGCGAACGGCTATCCGATGAGCCTGACCGCGGACCTCAAGAATGCCCAGCTCGCGCGCAGCGACGCTCTTGGGGCGACCGCGACCGGGCAGATCACGGTTACCAGGAACGCTCAGGTCGCGAAGATCGAAGGGCGACTGGCGATTCCCGAAGCGCGCTACGAGATCATCCGCCAGGGGGCGGCCGAGATTCCCGAACTGACCGGTATCCGGCGGCGCAGCGATATGGTTGCGAATGGTCCTGCCGGGCCGACGGCTCCTGTACGGTCCGTCAATGTTTTCGATCTCGACCTCCGTCTCGTCGCCGAAAACCGGTTGTTCGTGTCGGGCATGGGCCTCGAATCCGAATGGAGCGCGCGCGTGTTCGTGCGCGGCACAACTGCGGCACCCGAGGTTCGCGGTACGATGGAGATCGTCCGCGGAACCTACAGCTTCGCAAGTCGCCGATTTGAGGTTACCCGCGGCAATATCCGCTTCCAGGGCGCGCAGCTCTACAACCCCAGCATCGATGTCGAGGCGAGCACCACGGCCGAAGGCATCACGGCGATCATCGACATATCGGGCACCGCGCAGCAGCCGCGGATCGCGTTCAATTCCTCCCCCAGCCTGCCGCAGGAGGAAGTGCTGTCACGGCTGTTCTTCGGCACCAATGTTACCAATCTTTCCGCGACTGAGGCGATCCAGCTCGCCGCGGCGGTCAATTCGCTGAGCAGCACGGGCGGAGGGCTCAATCCGCTCGGCAAGCTTCGCTCGGCGACGGGGATCGATCGGCTGCGCGTCCTCGGCGCCGACGATACCAGCGGACGCGGCACTTCGCTCGCGGCGGGCAAGTACATCACCAGAGACATCTATATCGAGATCATCACCGACGCCCGCGGCTTCACCGCCACCCAGCTCGAGATCGCGCTCACCCGTTCGCTGAGCCTGCTCTCGCAGACCGCCTCGTTCGGCGGATCGAGCGTCAGCCTGCGCTATTCGCGTGACTATTGACGCTACTCCCGGGTTACTTACAGTGCTGTAAGCAGCCCGGGAGAGGCGAATGACCGAGCATTTCGACGTCGTAGTAGTGGGGGCCGGGATCTCCGGCATCGGCGCGGGCTATCACCTTCAGGCGAACAGTCCGGATCGCAGCTATGTGATCCTCGAGGGGCGCGAACGGCTCGGCGGCACCTGGGACCTGTTCCGCTATCCCGGCATCCGCTCGGATTCGGACATGTACACGCTGGGTTTCTCGTTCAAGCCGTGGACCGATGCCAAGGCGATCGCCGACGGCCCTGCGATCCTGCGCTATCTCGACGAGACGGCGCGCGAATATGGCGTGGACCGGCACATCCGTTACGGCCACCGCGTCAAGCGGGCCGACTGGTCGAGCGACGACGCGCTGTGGACGGTGGCGGCGGATCGCGACGGCGCCGAAGTCACCTTCACCTGCACCTTCCTGTTCATGGCTACCGGCTATTACAATTACGCCCGGGGCCACACGCCCGATTTCCCCGGGATCGAGGATTTCAAGGGCCGGATCGTCCACCCGCAATTCTGGACCGACGATATCGACTATGCCGGCAAGCGCGTCGTCGTGATCGGCAGCGGCGCGACCGCGGTGACTTTGGTGCCGGAGCTGGCGAAGCAGGCCGCGCATGTGACGATGCTCCAGCGTTCGCCCACGTATATCGTCGCGCGGCCGTCCGAGGACAAAATCGCCAACTGGTTGCGGCGGAGGCTGCCGGCCAAAGCCGCTTACGGCATCACGCGGTGGAAGAACGTGTTGCTCCAGCAGTATTTTTTCCGGGCGATGCGCAAGCGGCCGGACAAGGCGAAGAAGGCGATCGTCGACATGGTGCGGCAGGAATTGCCCGGACATGACGTCGATACGCACTTCACGCCGCGCTATAATCCCTGGGACCAGCGGCTCTGCCTCGTCCCCGATGCCGATCTGTTCGCCTCCCTCCGCGAAGGCAAAGCGAGCGTCGTCACCGACACGATCGACCGCTTCACCGAAACCGGCATCCGGCTGGCGTCGGGCGAGGAACTGGAAGCGGACCTGGTGATCACCGCCACTGGGCTGGAAATTCAGCTGCTCAGCGGCATGCCGGTGACGGTCGACGGCAAGCTGTTCGAGCCGGCGAAACACATGACCTACAAGGGTATGATGTTTTCCGACATGCCCAATTTCGCGATCTCGTTCGGCTACACCAATGCCAGCTGGACGCTGAAATCGGATCTGACCGCCGGCTATGTGACCCGGCTGCTCAATGCGATGCGGAAGCGCGGCATGCGGCAAGTCACCCCGCGCGTGCAGGCGCCGGTCGAGGCCGCGCCCTTCCTCGATTTCACTTCCGGCTATGTGCAGCGCGCCGCGGCGCAGCTGCCGCGACAGGGGACGCGGAAGCCATGGCGGCTCCACCAGAATTACACGCGCGACGTGATGGCGCTGAAGTTCGGCGGAATCGATCAGGAGATGGAATTCTCCAATCCCGAGCCGGCGAAGGAGGCGGCGGCCTAAAGCAGTGCCTTCGCCACGGTGACACCGCTGTTATAGGCGCCGTGCGCAGTGGAGAATTCGCCCTCCGAACAGGCTTCGCCGGCGAAGCGGATGCGTGAATCGACCGGAGTCGCCAGCACCTTGCGCGCGCCGTGCTTGCCGGGAAGCGCGTGGCTGTAGCTGCCGAGCACCCAGGTCTCGCGGCCCCAGGCCGATCCGGCGACGAAACGGAGCTTCTTGCGCCATTCGCTGCCGAGAAGGCCGCAAAGTTCCCCGACCGCGAACGCAGCGGCGCCGTCCAGCCCCTCTTGCTCCATCGCACGCGCGCCTTCGCCGCCCAGCATGCACTCGACGACCGGCCGGCCGAAGGGCCGAAGCGTGTAGGTGCCGGTGATCGCGCTGCGCGGATTACCGAGCAGGTGCGCGTTGGCATCGACCTCCTCGCCGTCCTCGAGCGTAAAGAACAATTTGTCGGCGAGGCCGAGCGGCAGTTCGGAGGCGGCGTGGAGGATCGCGTCGTGACCGGGAAGGTGGATCGCACCGCTGGCGAGGACGTTGGTCGAGACGGTTACGATGGCGGTGCCGGCGATGATCGCGCCGCGCGGCGTCTCGATCCGCAGCCGCGTGCCTGAGGAATCGATTGCCGTCACCGGCGTCGCCAGCGCTGCCCGCAGCCCCGTCGCATGCGCGGCGACGAGCGCGCCATAGCCGTCGGCCACGCGCCAATCCACGTTGATCGCGGCCTCGTCATAGGCGCGCCAGTCGGTGACCGACATCTCGCGCATCGGCGCGCCGTTGATGTATCCCGAAAGCGCGTCGAGGCTCGCGTTCCATTCGCCGTCGGGCGGCAGCAGGTCGGAAGCCAGGTCGCTCGGCGGAGGCGTTGCCATCGCTTCCTGAAATGCCGCGAACGCGCTCCACAGCCCGTCCTGCTCGGCCTTGGAGAAGCCGAGGCCGCGCCACTGCTCGCCCCAGCGCGGGCGCGCCCGGCAGATAGCGAACCCGCGCGCCTCGGCGATCGCGACCCAGGGGTTTTTCGGTGCCGAATGGAGCCAGCCCGCGCCGAGATCGATCGGCAAGCCGGCGACATGGACCGTATGCGCGCGCCCGCCGAGCCGATCGCTGGCTTCGAGAATGAGCACGTCGCGGCCGGCGTCGGCGAGCGTGCGGGCTGCGGCAATCCCCGCCGCGCCGCCGCCGATCACTGCGATGTCGATGTCTTTCATCGCCCTCCAACGTCGCTCAGGCTGCCCGGCTCCGCAACAGCGCGGAACGCAGGCACTCGCAGACCAGCTCGTCGCGCTGATTGTGCATCTGGTGGCGCCAGGTGACGATCCCCTGGCCGGGGCGCGATTTGCTGGCGCGGACTTCGGTCACTTCGCTCGACGCGTGCAGGGTATCGCCGAGGAACACCGGCTTCGGCATCACCAGCTTGTCGTAGCCGAGATTGGCGACGAGCGTTCCCGCGGTAGTGTCGCCGACGGTGATTCCCACCATCAGGCTGAAGGTGAAGGTGCCGTTGACGAGGATCTGGCCGAACTCGCTCGCCTTGGCCGCCTCGGCGTCGATGTGGAGCGGCTGGGTGTTGTGGGTGAGCGTGGAGAACAGCAGATTGTCGGTCTCGGTCACAGTGCGGCGCAGGCTGTGCTCCACCCGGTCGCCGACCTGCCATTCGTCGAAGAAGCGTCCGGCCATACTCAATCCCTCAGATGGAGTTTCATGCCGACATGGCTCTGGACGAAGCCGAGCCGGGCATAGAAGCGATGCGCGGCGGTCCGCGTCGCCGTGGAAGTGAGCTGAACCAGCTTGCAATCGCGCGCGCGGCATTGCTCGACCGCCCAGAGGATCATCGCTTCGCCGAGCCGCTGGCCACGCAAGTCGCTGGCGATCCGTACCGCCTCGATCAGCCCGCGCCACGATCCGCGGAACGACAGGCCGGGAAGGAAGCTCAGCTGCATCGTGCCGACGATGCGGCCGTCGAGCTCGGCGGCGATCAGGCGCTGGTTGGGATCCCGGTCGATCGCTTCGAACGCGGCGATGTAGCGCGGGTCGAGCGGCTCGCTCGGGTCCTCGCGGAGGCGCGCGGTCTCGTCGTCCCAGAGCAATTGGACGATCGCGGGGAGATCCGCGTGCGTCGCGTCGCGCATCGCCAATTTATTCCCGTCATGCTGAACTTGTTTCAGCATCCATCTCTCCATCTGCGATGACATCGCTTGCTGCACCATGGACCCTGAAACAAGTTCAGGGTGACGGATTGTTTTGAGGCGCGCGTTCGACTTTCACCAGCAGCGTGCCCTCGCCGACTTGCGCGCCGGCTACGGCGTTGAGTTCGGCGACCACGCCGTCGAAAGGAGCCGTGAGGCTGTGCTCCATCTTCATCGCCTCGAGTGTGACGAGGCGCTGGCTTTTGGTGACGGTGTCGCCGGCGGCGACTTCCACGGCGGTGACGCGACCAGGCATCGGGGCGAGGATCGCGCCGTCGCCACTCGTTCCTCCAGCTGAAGCAGCACCGCGCGGCAAGGTGGCGTGAAACCACTGGCCTTCGAAGGGTATTGCCCAGCCGTCCGCAACCAATTCAGCATAATGCGTGGAAGTTCGCCACTTATCGGAGAGATCAACGGTCTCGGTCTGGCCATCGACGGTGACCTGAATGCCGCGTTCAACAGGGGCATTCAGTCGAAAACCGAAGGCCTCGCGCCAAACATCGGCTTTTCCCGCTCGACGTAATTCGACGCGTCCACTGGTCAGGTCTGTAGGCCGACCATGCCAACTGGATACCGCGATTGCCACCGCACCAGCAAAGAACACTGCGTCTGGCGTCTCCGAAGGGGGCGCCAGTTCCGCCTTATGATCTTCAATGAAGCTTGTGGTGACATCGCCCGCGAGAAAAACGGGGTGTTCAAGCGCGCGCCAAAGCAAGGGGGCATTGGTCTTCACCGGCCATACCTCAACTCCGGCACAAGCGTCCGCCAGGATAGTCGCAGCTTCGACCCTGGTATCGGCATGCGAGACCAGCTTCTCGATCATCGGATCATAAAAAGGCGATACTTCCGAGCCTTCCGAATAGCCTGTTTCAATTCGAACCAGCGCATGTTGCGGGCGATATATTTGGAGTTGCCCGATGCTTGGGAGGAAGGTGACCGGATCCTCGGCATAAAGCCGCGCCTCCATCGCCCAACCCCTTATCGAAAGCTCCTCCTGCCGCTTGGGCAACTCCTCCCCGCTCGCCACGCGCAGCTGCCATTCGACCAGATCCTGCCCGGTGATCTCCTCGGTCACCGGATGCTCGACCTGCAGCCTGGTGTTCATCTCCATGAACCAGATGCGGTCGGCGCGCAGGCCTTCGCTGGCGTCGGCGATGAATTCGATCGTGCCCGCGCCGACATAGTCGACTGCCTTGGCCGCGCGTACTGCGGCGGCGCAGATCGCCTCGCGCGTCGCTTCGTCCATGCCGGGGGCGGGGGCTTCCTCGATCACTTTCTGGTGGCGGCGTTGGAGCGAGCAGTCCCGTTCGAAGAGGTGGACGACATTGCCGTGAGTGTCGCCGAACACCTGCACTTCGATGTGGCGCGGCGAGAGGATGTATTTCTCGAGCAGCACGCGATCGTCGCCGAACGACGATGCCGCCTCTCGCTTGCAGCTGGCGAGCGCGTCGTCGAAATCGGTGGCGGCATCGACGCGGCGCATGCCCTTGCCGCCGCCGCCCGCCACTGCCTTGATCAGCACCGGATAGCCGATCGCGTCGGCCTCCGCCTCGAGCCGTGCGGGCGACTGGTCCTCGCCGAGATAGCCCGGCGTCACCGGCACGCCGGCGGCGATCATCCGCGCCTTGGCGGCATCCTTCAGACCCATCGCGCGGATGCTGTCGGGCCGGGGGCCGACCCAGACCAACCCAGCATCGATCACCGCCTGCGCGAATTCGGCATTTTCGGACAGGAAGCCATAGCCCGGATGGATCGCCTGTGCGGCCGTAGCCTTGGCCGCGGCGATGATCTTGTCGCCGACAAGGTAGCTCTCGCGCGCCGGGGAGGGGCCGATATGCACGGCTTCATCGGCCTGCCGCACATGGAGCGCGTTCGCGTCCGCATCCGAATAGACCGCGACCGTGCGGATGCCCATCTCCCGCGCGGTGCGGATGATCCGGCAGGCGATCTCGCCGCGATTGGCGATGAGGAGCGATTCGATCATGGATGCCGCTCCGGAAAGCCGTGGCGCTCCGCGAGAGCGGCGAGCAGTGCTTCGATTTCGTTGGCGAAACCAAAGCTTCCGTCTTCCTTTGGCCACACGAGCGCCGGCAAATTCTGGTTGGCCTCGCCGATCGCCGCGGCGACTGCCGGGCGCGGCCGCGGCCAGGGCACGCGGACCACGTCGATAGCGGCGGCGCGCTCGGGGAAGGTCGCGAGCAGGCCTTCGATCGTCATGCAGTCCTTGCAATAGAAGACGCGCTCGCCGCCCAGCGCGGGATCGGCGAATTCGTGTTCGAGCAGGAAGAGCGTGTCGCGCGTCATTTTGGCGGGCATCCCGCGGTGCGCACCGACCAGGTGACGTTCTGGATCTTCCATTGTCCCGCTTCGCGGACCAGATCGAAATGCTGGAAGCCGCAATGGCGCACCGTGCCGTCGATCGCGAAGGTGTAAGGCCCCCAGACGCTCGCCATTTCGCCTTCGACCCGCACTTCGGGCGCGATCATGCGCTCTTCGTAGTGCTCCGTCCCCGGCGACGCCTCGGCCCAGGCGGCCAGTGGCACGTTGCGCACGGTCCGCGTGCCGTCGGGCTTCTCCATGATGACCGTGGCGGTGCCGGTGACGCGAAGCTGCGCCGCGATCGCCGCGCTGTCGCGCGCGGTGATGCCGGCGAAGGCCGCGTCGATCGTCGCCAGCACTTTGGCCTGCTCGGTGTCGGCCGGCGAGAGCGCCACGAGGGCGCCGAGGAGCAATGCGAGGCTCACTGGCCCGGGCAGCCCGTGGTGCGGCGCGACCAGGTGACGTTGAACACCTTCCAGGTGCCGTTCTCGCGGATCAGATCGAAGTGATTGACGCCGCAATGCACGGCCTTGCCGTCGACCAGGAAGACATAGTCGCCCCAAGCCATTGCGATGTCGCCATCGACCTCGATCGCCGGGTTGGGCATCCGCTCCTCGAAGCGTTCGGCGCCCGGCTTGAGAGCGGCAGCGAAATCGGCCCAGCTGCGGCTGTTCACTACGGGCGTGCCGTCGGGCTTGTTGCCGGCGGCGGTGGCGCGCCCCTCGGCGCGGACGAAAGGCAGCACCGCCTGGCCGTCGCGCGCGGCGATCGCGGCGAACAGCCCCTTGATCGGGGCGAGCACCGCGGCTTCCTCGGAAGCGGGCGGGGGCAGGGCGGTACCCTTCACGATCGGCGTGACGGGCGTGGTTTGCGCCAGCGCAGGAAGGGGGGCCAGCAGGGTGAGAGTGACAGCGAGAAAGCGCATGGGCATTCCTAGTTTCTCCCCGGAACGGGGTCTGGTCATCACATCCGGAACACGCCGAACGCGGGCCGCTCGGGGATGGGGGCGTTGAGGGTTGCCGCGAAGGCCAGACCGAGCACGTCGCGCGTCTGCGCAGGGTCGATGATGCCGTCGTCCCACAGCCGCGCCGTGGCGTGCCAGGGATTGCCTTCATCCTCGTAGCGCTGGCGGATCGGGGCCTTGAAGGCTTCGGCTTCCTCCGGCGACCATTTCTCGGCGTCGCGGTGGACGGTCGCCAGCACGCTCGCCGCCTGTTCGCCGCCCATCACCGAGATGCGGCTGTTGGGCCAGCTGAACAGGAAGCGCGGCGAATAAGCGCGGCCGCACATGCCGTAATTGCCGGCGCCGAAGCTGCCGCCGATCAGCACGGTGATCTTGGGCACGGTTGCGGTGGCGACTGCGGTGACGAGCTTTGCGCCATGTTTCGCAATGCCTTCGGCCTCATATTTGCCGCCGACCATGAAGCCCGAGATGTTCTGGAGGAACAGCAAGGGCACGCGCCGCTGGCAGGCGAGTTCGATGAAATGCGCGCCCTTCTGTGCGCTTTCGGAGAACAGGATGCCGTTATTGGCGATGATGCCGACCGGCATGCCCCAGATATGCGCGAAGCCGCAGACCAGGCTGGTGCCGTAGAGCGCCTTGAACTCGTGGAATTCGCTGCCGTCGACGATCCGCGCGATCACTTCGTGCACGTCATAGGGCGCGCGAACATCTTCGGGGATGATCCCGTACAGCTCCTCGGGCGCGTATTTCGGCGGGCGCGGGTCGAGCAGCGCCAGGTCCGCCTTTCGGTGGGCGGGCAAATGGCTGACGATGTCGCGGACGATCGTCAGGGCGTGCTCGTCATTCTCGGCGACATGGTCGACCACGCCGGACTTGCGCCCGTGCAGGTCGCCACCGCCAAGATCCTCGGCGCTGATCACTTCGCCGGTCGCGGCCTTCACCAGCGGCGGGCCGGCGAGGAAGATCGTGCCCTGGTTGCGGACGATCACGCTCTCGTCGCTCATCGCGGGGACATAAGCGCCGCCCGCGGTGCAGCTGCCCATCACGCAGGCGATCTGCGGGATGCCGAGCGCGGACATATTGGCCTGGTTGAAGAATATCCGCCCGAAATGATCGCGGTCGGGGAAGACCTCGGCCTGGTGCGGCAGGTTCGCGCCGCCCGAATCGACGAGATAGATGCAGGGCAGGCGATTGGCCTCGGCGATCTCCTGCGCGCGGAGATGCTTCTTGACCGTCACCGGATAATAAGTGCCGCCCTTCACCGTCGCGTCATTGCACACGATCATGCACATCCGCCCGGAGACTCGGCCGATGCCGGCGATTATCCCCGCGCCGGGAACCTCGCCTCCGTACATGTCGCAGGCGGCGAGCTGGCCCACTTCGAGGAACGCGCTACCCGGATCGAGCAACCGTTCGACGCGTTCGCGGGGGAGGAGTTTGCCGCGGCTGGTGTGACGTTCACGCGCTGCTTCCGATCCACCGAGGGCCGCCTTCGCGACATCGGCGCGCAACCGCTCGGCCAGCGCGCGGTTGTGCGCGGCGCGGGCGCGATATTCCTCTCCCTCGGGCGATACCTTGCTGTCGAGCACCGGGGCGCTCATTAGGGCATCCTTCCTGTCCTAGTTTTCCCCTGCCTACACCCGCCCCGGCGACTTGGGAAGACTGGCGCGCGCGTTCGCGCAGGAGTAGCACCCTGCACGAACGGACCTGAAAGGGAGAGCCCGAACGTGACGACTCGCGCAGCGTTGTTTGCACTTCTTCTCGCAACCGCGGCCTGTACGCCCGGAACGCCGACCGACAACGGCACCGCGGCGACCCTGGGCACCGGCATCGGCGTGGACGTCGCGGGGCTGAACAAAGGCGTGAACCCCGGCGACGATTTCGAAGAACATGCCAATGGCGGCTGGCGGGCGAAGACCGAGATACCGGCCGACCGCTCGAGCGTCGGCGCGTTCCTCGAAGTCTATAACAAGGCCGAGGCGAACAACGCCGCGATCATCCAGGCAGCACTCAAGGCCAATGCCGCGCCGGGCACCGACCAGCGCCGAATCGCCGACTGGTACAATGCATTCACCGATACCGCCGCGATCGAGCAGCGCGGGCTTTCGCCGCTGGGCGCGGAGATGGACCGGATCGCTGGACTCGCAGACA
The DNA here is from genome assembly GCF_001428865.1 of Sphingomonas sp. Root241. Lineage (GTDB taxonomy): Bacteria > Pseudomonadota > Alphaproteobacteria > Sphingomonadales > Sphingomonadaceae > Sphingomonas. The sequence goes on along the minus strand of NZ_LMIV01000001.1, from coordinate 1,898,426 downwards.
AGAAGGCGCTGTCGGCGATGCTCGGCGCCAATATCCGTGCCGATGTCGATCCGCTCAACGCGACCAATTTCGAGACCGGGAACCTGTTCGGGCTGTTCATCAGCCAGGCGCTCGATCGGCCCGATACCAATGTGCCTTATGTGCTGCAGGGCGGGCTGGGGCTTCCCGATCGCGATTATTACCTCTCCGACAAGCCCGAGATGGCGACGATCCGCAGCCAGTATCGCGCCTATATCGGCAAGCTGCTGAGCCTTGCGAACATCACCGAGCCGGACGCCCGGGCCCAGCGCGTGTTCGATCTCGAGACCAAGATCGCACGCGCGCATACCGACATCGTCACCAGCCAGGACATCCACAAGGCGAACAATCCGTGGAAGAAGGCGGACTTCGCGAAGAAGGCGCCGGGGATCGACTGGGATGCCTTCTGGAATGCCGCGAGCCTGAGCGGCCAGCAGGATTTCGTCGTCTGGCATCCGCAGACCACCGCGGCACTGGCCAGGCTGGTCGAGAGCGAGCCGCTCCAGGCGTGGCAGGACTGGCTGACCTTCCACCGCATCGACGAAGTCAGCGCCGTGCTGCCCGCGGCATTCGATCAGGCGCATTTCGATTTCTTCAGCCGCACGCTCAACGGCCAGCAAAAGGCCCGCCCGCGTGACAAGCGCGCGATCGGCAGCGTCAACGCCTGGCTCGGCGACGCGGTCGGCCAGCTCTACGTGAAGGACTATTTCCCCGCTTCGTCCAAGGCGGACATCCAGCAGATGGTGAAGGGCATCCTCGCGGCGTTCGACAAGCGCGTCGCGGCGCTGCCGTGGATGGCGGAGACGACCAAGGCCGAAGCGCGCAAGAAGATCGCCGGCATGCAGGTCGGGATCGGCTACCCCGAGACGTGGCGCAGCTACGCCAGCCTCGAGGTCAAGGCCGACGATCCGGTCGGCAATCTGCGCCGCGCCGAACTTGCCGAATATCGCCACCAGCTCGCCAAGATCGGCAAGACGCCCGATCGCGGCGAATGGTGGATGACGCCGCAGACGGTCAACGCCGTCAATCTGCCGCTGCAGAACGCGCTCAACTTCCCCGCCGCGATCCTCCAGGCGCCTTTCTACGATCCGGGCGCCGACGCGGCGGCCAATTACGGCGCGATCGGCGCCGTGATCGGACATGAGATCAGCCACGGCTTCGACGATCTCGGCGCCAATTTCGATGCGACCGGGCGGCTGCGCAACTGGTGGACCCCGGCCGATATGGCGCGCTTCAAGGCGAGCGGGCAGGCGCTGGTCAAGCAGTTCAATGCCTATGAAGTGTTGCCGGGCGTGTTCATCAACGGCCAGCAGACGCTGAGCGAGAACATCGCCGACGTCGCCGGGCTCACCGCCGCCTATGAGGCGTATCACGCTTCGCTCGGCGGCAAGGAAGCGCCGGTGATCGGCGGATTGACCGGCGACCAGCGCTTCTTCCTCGCTTATGCCCAGGCGTGGCGTGAGAAGTCGCGCGAACAGACGCTGCGCGCGCGCATCGCCACCGATGCCCATGCGCCGGCGCGCTGGCGTGCCCAGACGGTGCGCAACCTCGACGCCTGGTATCCGGCGTTCGGCGTGCAGGAGGGGCAGAAATTGTTCCTCAAGCCCGAACAGCGCGTGAAGGTCTGGTAACAAAACGTAAAAGGGAGAGAGCGATGCGGGGGATGCGGGTTTTCGTCGCGGCTGCGGCACTGTTGCTGGTCGCGGCGGCGCCGAATGGCGAGCGCTGGACGCGCGCCTGGACCGCGAGCATGTGGCAGGTGCCCGCCGAGCAGGCGAAGACGCTCGAGAACGTCACGATCCGCTCGGCGGTCCGCGTCGGTGCAGGCGGGAGCCAGCTTCGCCTGCGGCTCGCCAATGATTACGGTCCGGCACTGACGATCGGCGCGGCGACGGTACGGCTCCCCGGCGGACAGGCAGTGCGCGTGACCTTCGGAGGCCAGGCATCGGTGCGTGTGCCCGAAAGCGCGCCTTTGGTCAGCGATCCGATCGCATTGCCGGTCAAGGCATTCGACGTGGTCGAGGTCTCATTGTTCTTCCCCGAGGCGACGCCGTTCAACACCGTCCACGACGTCGGTGGCCAGAAGACGCTGGTTTCCGCGGCAGGCGATCACACTACCGAGGATTTCGCAGCCGCCGAGCAATGGCGCCTGCGCCCGCTGATCGCCGGCCTCGACGTGCTGACCGCCAAACCGCGCCCGGTGGTCGTCGCTTATGGCGATTCGATCACCGACAATGTCGGCTGCGCCAATGACGCGATGCCGCGCTGCCGCTGGGGCGACGTGCTCGGCCGGCGCTTCGCCGCGGCGGGGATGCCGCATGTCGTGATCACCCAGGCGATCTCGGGCAACCGCATCCTCGCCAACGGCACCGGCCCGAGCGCGCTTGCGCGCTTCGATCGCGACGTGCTGTCGGTGCCCGGCGTCAGCCATGTCGTGCTGCTCGAAGGGATCAACGACATCGGCAATTCGGGCCGCCCCGTGAACGGCGTGGCGCGCCCCACGATCACTGCCGAAGCGCTGATCGCCGGCTACCGCCAGCTCGCGCTTCGCGCGCATGAGCGCGGGATCAAGATCTACGCGATGACGATCCTGCCTTATGAAGGCGCGGGCTATTCGACGCCGGTGGGCGAGGCGATACGCGTGCAGGTCAACAACTGGATCCGGACCTCGAAGGATTTCGACGCGGTGATCGACATGGAAAAGGTCGTCGCCGATCCAGCGAACCCGAAGCGGCTGGCGGCGAACCTGCAGGGCGGGGATAATTTGCACCCCGACGGCCGCGGGGAAACCGCGATGGCCGAAGCGATCGATCTGAAGCTGTTCCGGTAAGTGTAAGCCCCTCTCCTTCAGGAGTATCGGGTCGGTCAGGCTCCCAGCCTGACCTAAATCGCGCGGGGCGCGATTTACCCGATACTGGGTTGGGGTGGGGCAGTGCGGCAGGCTTTGGGCTCGGTGAGACGGACAGGCCCCACCCCCAACCCCTCCCCTGAAGGGGAGGGGCTTTTTGTTCAGCCCCCCACCAGTTCCCGCCCGATCAGCATCCGCCGGATCTCGTTGGTCCCCGCGCCGATATCGAGCAATTTGGCGTCGCGGGCGAAGCGTTCGACTGGCCAGTCCTTGGTATATCCCGCTCCGCCCAGCGCCTGGATCGCCTCGAGCGACACCCGCACGGCATTTTCCGATGCGAGCAGGATCGCCCCCGCCGCGTCGAACCGCGTCGTCCGTCCCGCATCGCAATTCTTCGCGACGGTATAGACATACGCCCGCGCCGAATTGAGCGCGACGTACATGTCCGCCACCTTGGCCTGCATCAGCTGGAAATGCCCGATCGGCTGGCCGAACTGTTTGCGTTCGCGCAGATAGGGGAGGACCACGTCGAGGCACGCCTGCATGATCCCGAGCTGGATCCCCGCGAGCACGGTACGCTCGTAATCGAGCCCCGACATCAGCACGCCGACGCCGCCGTTGAGCGGGCCCATCACTTGCTCGTCGGACACCTCGCAGTCGTTGAATACCAGTTCCGCCGTGGGCGAGCCGCGCATTCCCATCTTGTCGATCTTCTGGCCGATCGAGAAACCGGGCATGTCCTTCTCGATCAGGAAGGTGGTGATGCCGCGACTGCCCTCGCCGGTCTTCGCATAGACTACGAGGGTGTCCGCGTAAGCTGCGTTGGTGATCCAGAATTTCGTGCCGTTGAGGACATAGCCGTTGGCGGTCTTCTCGGCGCGCAGCTTCATCGAGACAACGTCGGAGCCCGCGCCCGCTTCGGACATTGCGAGGCTGCCGACATGTTCGCCCGAGATCAATTTCGGCAGATATTTCGCCTTCTGCTCGGGGCTCGCCCAGCGGCTGATCTGGTTGACGCAGAGGTTCGAATGCGCACCGTAGGAGAGGCCGATCGAGGCCGAGGCGCGGCTGACTTCCTCGCAGGCGATGACGTGCTCGAGATAGCCGAGCCCGAGCCCGCCATATTCCTCGTCGACGGTGATGCCGTGCAGCCCGAGCTCGCCCATCGCCGGCCAGAGCTCGCGGGGGAACCAGTCCTCTGCATCGATCCTCGCGGCGAGCGGTTCGATCTGTTCCTTCGCGAAGCGCTGTGTGGTGTCGCGGATCATGTCGGCGGTGTCGCCGAGACCGAAATCGAGCGTGGGTTCCATCATCTTCCTCTCAAGCAGTCACGATCATGCCGTCGCGTACCGCCACCGGCCACGGCCTTAGCTTGGCGCCGACGCAAGGGCCACCCACGCACGCGCCGTCCTCGATCCGATAGAGCGCGCCGTGCCAGCTGCACTGGATGTGGCCGGCGTCGGGCGTGAGATAGTCGTCGAGCTTCTGCGCGAGCGGCAGCGCCATGTGCGCGCAGATATCGACATAGCCGTGGACGGCGTCGCCCTTGCGCACGACGAAACCGTGGAAGCGGCCGGCGCGCAGCTCAAGGACGAAATTGCGGGCGGTGTCGTCGGGCACGAGGGCGAGGGGGCCGAGCGTGACGCCTGCGGGTGTGGTGGTGAGGCGTTCCATCAGATACTCCCCGGGACGGGGAGGGGGACCAAGCGCAGCTCGGTGGAGGGGGCTCTCCGCGAGCGAGTCCCTTGCGGCGCTCCCCCTCCACCACGCCCTGCGGGCGCGGTTCCCCTCCCCGTTCCGGGGAGGATCAAGGGAGTTTCGCCTTCGGAAACCCCTTCCACGCCGCATCGTAATCCGGCTGCGCCCGCTCCAGCGCGAACCGGGTCGGACGGTAGGGCCAGCACGTCTCGACCATGAACGCCATCGTCCCTTCGATCTTGTGCGGCTCGAGGTCGGCGTTGCTCCCCCCTTCCCAGCTCGCCAGATCGGGTCCGTGTCCCGCCATCAGATTGTGCAGCGAGAGCCCGCCCGGCGCGAAGCCTTCCGCCTTGGCGTCGTACGCGCCGGTGATCAGCCCCATCGCCTCGCTCATCACGTTGCGGTGGAACCAGGGCGGGCGGAAGGTGCCCTCGGCGACCATCCAGCGCGGCGGGAAGATGACGAAATCGGCATTGGCACGGCCGGGCACGTCGCTCGGCGACGTCAGCACCGTGAAGATCGACGGATCGGGGTGATCGAAGCTGACGGTGTTGATCGTGTTGAACCGCGACAGATCGTAGCGCCACGGCGCCAGATTGCCGTGCCACGCGACCACGTCGAGCGGCGAATGATCGAGCGTCGTGGTCCACAGGCTGCCTAGGTATTTCTGGACGACCTGGGTGGGTTCGTCGCGATCCTCGAACCAGGCGGCGGGAGTCTCGAAGTCGCGCGGATTGGCGAGCCCGTTGGCGCCGATCGGCCCGAGATCGGGCAAGCGGAACAGGGCGCCATGGTTTTCGGCGACATAGCCGCGCGCTTCGCCGTCGGGGAGCAAAGCACGGAACTTCACGCCGCGGGGGATCAAGGCGATCTGGCCGGGCGCTATTTCGATCCGACCCAGCTCGGTGAGCAGCTGGAGCCGGCCCGCCTGGGGAATGAACAGCAATTCGCCATCGGCATCGACGAAGACCCGGTCGGTCATGTCCTTGTTGGCGGCGTAGAGGTGGACGGCGACGCCCTCGAGATCGGCGGGGTCGCGATTGGCGAGCATCGTGGTCATGCCGTCGATCAGGTCGGTCGGTTCGGTCGGGCCGGGGAGGGGATCCCAGCGCAGGCGATTGGGGGGCAGGGGCTCCTGCACGGTGCCGGGGGCGAAGTTCCCGGTGCCCTGATAGCGAGTGAAGGGCGGATGCTCGGCGGTGGGGCGCAGGCGATAGAGCCAGGAACGCCGGTTCTCGTGCCGGGGCGCCGTGAAGGCGGTGCCTGAAAGCTGCTCGGCATAGAGCCCGAAAGCGGGTTTCTGCGGGCTGTTGCGCCCGAGGGGCAGCGCGCCGGGCACGGCCTCGGTGGAGACATGGTTGCCGAAGCCGGGGAAATAGTCGGTCATTCTGCGTCCTCGGATTTAGCCCGGTCCGTCATCCCGGCGAAAGCCGGGATCCAGAGCAGCAGGCGAGCCGGCAGAGAAACTCTGGGCCCCGGCCTTCGCCGGGGTGACGTTGTGGATTATCCTTCCTCAGGCGTCGACCTTGATCACTCCGCGGCGGATCTGGTCCAGCTCGATGCTCTCGAACAGCGCCTGGAAATTGCCGTTGCCGAAGCCTTCATTGCCCTTGCGCTGGATGATTTCGAAGAAGATCGGGCCGAACATGTTCTCGGTGAAGATCTGGAGGAGCAGGCCTTCGCCGTTCTCGACGCTGCCGTCGATCAGGATGCGGTTCTTGCGGAGGCGCTCGACGTCCTCGCCATGGCCGGGGACGCGCTTGTCGATCAGCTCGAAATAGGTCTCGATCGTGTCCTGGAGCTTCACGCCGCGGGCGCGGAGGCGCTCGACGGTGTCGTAGATGTCGGGCGTGGTCAAAGCGAGGTGCTGAATGCCCTCGCCGTGATATTCACGGATGAATTCCTCGATCTGGCTGGCGTCGTCCTGGCTCTCGTTCAGCGGGATGCGGATCGCCTTGTCGGGGGCGATCATCGCCTGGCTGAACAGCCCGGTGGCCTGGCCCTTGATGTCGAAATATTTCTGCTCCTCGAAGTTGAAGAGCGTCTTGTAGAACTCGCTCCACACCCGCATCTGGCCGCGGCGGACATTGTGGGTGAGGTGGTCGAGCAGGTCGAGCCCGACATTGTTCTTTGCCTCCGCCTTCTGCCAACCCGGGATCTCGGCCCAGTCGGCATAGAGATCGATGCCGTCCTGGATGAAATAGAGGTACGAGCCGCCGATGCCGGTGATGACGGTGTCGTCCTCATCGGTCGGCTGCGCGCCGTTCTCCAGCGCCCATTTCATCGCGGCTTCGGGATCGGCGACGCGGAACGCCATCGCGCTGGCCGAGGCGCCGTGCTCGTTGCGGAACTGCGCGACGCGGCCGTCGGCGTCGCGGTTTAGCATCAGGTTGATGCGGCCCTGCTTGTAGCGGGTGATGTTCTTGGTGAGGTGGCGGTGCGACGGCACGAAGCCGAGCTGTTCGAACTGACGCGCCATCGCCTCGGGGTCGGGCGAGGTGAATTCGACGAACTCGAAGCCGTTGAGGCCGAGCGGATTTGCAGGATCGGTCATGGCGCGGAAATACGCTTCCGGTCAGATAGTGTCAATTGATACCATCTACCGTCATCCCGGCGAATGCCGGGATCTCAGGCCGCGAGCGAACGGCCTACGGCACGAGACCCCGGCTTTCGCCGGGGTGACGCGGTGCTACAGCCCTTCGCCGCCGACCCAGTGCGCGTTGGAAAGCCGGCGGGCGACATTCCAGGTCTGGTTGCGGATGTCGGGTACCGCGACGATCTCCCAGAAGGCGCCGCGCGTCATCGGGCCGAGCGCGTAGAGATCGGGGTTCGCCGTCCCGTCGGCGTTGATCGTCTGGCCCTGATTGTCGACGTCGATGCCGAGATGCGCCGCGTCGGGGCGGATCAGCCCTCGCGCGGCGAGCTTCTGGAGCAGCGGCTCCTCGGTGCGGGCGAGGTCACCCAGTGGGCCCGTGCAATTGACGATGCGCTGGGCGAGCAGGGTCTCGACCGTATCCGCGCCGCGGCGGCGGAGCTGGATTGCTATGCCGTCGGCGCGCTCGTCGAAGCCCATGGTCTTGCCGGCGATCACTTCGAGCTGGCCGCGCTCGATCACTGCCATCAGACGGGCATAGACTTCGGGCGCGAGGCGATGGCGATGGACGTCCCACCACGGGCGGAGATGACGCAGGAAGCGGGCGCGCTCGGCCTCACTGGCATTGCCCCACATCGCCTGGGTGAAGGGGCGGAGTTCATCCACGGCGTTGCGCCAGCCGATCGCCTCGCCGCGGCTGCGCACCGTCTGGAGCAGGCGCGAGGCAGTGGTGGCCGGGCGCTCGTCGATCTTCTGCCAGTCGCTGCCGGGACCATGCGGGCGCGGGAGCAGCCCGCGGCGCGACAGCGCGACGATCTTGCCGCGAAAGCCGCGCGCATCGAGCAGCAGCACGACGTCGATCATGGTCAGGCCGGTGCCGATGATCAGCACGGTATCGGCGTCCGAGAGGTCCTCGGGTACGCTTGCGGCCCAGGGATCGCCCTTGTAGCGCTCGACCGAGAGCTTGTCGGGGTCGAGCCCGGGCGGATCGTGCGGCGGCAAATTGCCGACGGCGAGCACCGCGGCGTCGGCATCGAGCATGCGGCCGCGCAATTCGACCCTTACGCCGCCGTCGAGCCGCACGTCCTGGACTTCGTCGCGTAGCAGCGTGAGCCGCCCGCTCGGATCCTTGAGCGCCGCCTCGAGCAGCTCGCGCAGATATTCGCCATAAGTGACGCGCGGGATGAACGCGGCAGGCGCATCCTGCACCCCGCGCGCCTCCAGCCAGCGGACGAAATGCGCGGGATCGTCCGGAAAGGCGCTCATATTGGCGGCGCGGACGTTGAGGACGTGGCTCGGATGCGCCGCGCCATAAGCGAGGCCGGTGCCCGCCACCGGCGCGCGTTCGATCAGCGTGGCACGCGGGCCTTCGTGGCGGAGCAGGTTGATCGCCTGCAGCGTGCCCGAGAACCCCGCGCCGATGATGGCGACGTGCTCGATCATCCCAAAGTCCTCCCTCGCGAAGCGGGGGAGGATTGATTTCGTGCGTCGATCACGCGGCTAGATTTCGTATTCGATCTGCCACTCGGGCTGCTGGAACGCCGGGCGCTCCTTCGAGAAAGCGGGCTGGCGCGCCTTCATCTGGGTGTAGAGTTTCTTCACCGTGTCGCTCGCGGTGCGGGCGAACAGGAAGGGCAGGATCGCGTGCACAACGCAGGCTGCTCCCCCGACGATCATGCTGAAGCCGAAGCGCGACGCGGTGGCGGCGTGCTCGCCATAGCTCTCGCCGACGCTGCGCGGGTGAGAGAGGAAGAAACGGTCGATCATGGAGCGCTGCTTAGGCCGATGCGCCGCCGCTGTGAAGCGAGGGGTTTGCAGCAGCGTCTGCATGTGGTTTGGGTATCGATAACAACGAAGGGGAGCGATTCATGGCCGAAGCAGCGGGGCAGCCCGACCACCACCAGGCGACGCAGAACGAGAAACTGGTGATCGCGGCATCGTCGCTGGGCACGGTCTTCGAATGGTATGATTTCTACCTCTACGGGCTGCTCGCGACGATCATCTCGGCCAAGTTCTTCTCGGGCGTGAACGAGACCACCGGCTTCATCTTCGCGCTTGCCGCCTTCGCCGCGGGCTTCGCGGTGCGTCCGTTCGGCGCGCTCGTGTTCGGCCGAATCGGCGACCTCGTCGGCCGGAAGAACACCTTCCTCGTCACCATGGCGATCATGGGCCTTTCGACCTTCACCGTCGGCCTGCTGCCGAGCTACGCGTCGATCGGCGTCGCCGCGCCGGTGATCCTGATCGTGCTCCGGCTGGCACAGGGCCTCGCGCTCGGCGGCGAATATGGCGGTGCCGCGACCTATGTCGCCGAGCATGCCCCCAACGACAAGCGAGGACTCTATACCAGCTGGATCCAGACCACCGCCACGCTGGGCCTGTTCGCGGCCTTGCTCATCGTGATCGGTACCCGCTGGATCATCGGCGAGGCGGCGTTCGCCGACTGGGGCTGGCGCGTGCCGTTCCTGATCTCGATCGTGCTGCTCGGCGTCTCCATGTGGATCCGGCTCCAGCTCAACGAGAGCCCGGTGTTCAAGAAGATGAAGGACGAGGGCACCACCTCCAAGGCGCCGCTGACCGAAGCGTTCGGGCGCTGGAGCAACCTGCGCCTCGTGCTGATCGCCCTGTTCGGCGCCGTCGTGGGGCAGGCGGTGGTCTGGTACACCGGCCAGTTCTACGCTTTGTTCTTCCTCGAGAAGACGCTCAAGGTCGATGGCTGGACGACGAACATCCTGATCGCGATCGCGCTGGCGATCGGCACGCCGTTCTTCGTGTTCTTCGGCTGGCTGAGCGACCGGATCGGCCGCAAGCCGATCATCCTCGCCGGCTGCGCGATCGCAGCGGCAAGCTATTTCCCGCTGTTTGGGCTGCTCACCGAAGCCGCGAACCCGGCGCTGGCGCATGCGCAGCGCGACGCGCCCGTCACCGTCACCGCCGATCCCGCCGAATGCTCGTTCCAGTTCGATCCGATCGGCAGGAACAAGTTCGATCGCTCGAGCTGCGACATCGCCAAGACGTTCCTCGCCAAGCAGGGCATCGGCTATCGCAATATCGAGGCCCCGGCGGGTACGACGGCAGTGGTCCAGATCGGCGCGCAGCGGATCCCCGCTTATGATCCGCGCAAGGAAGTGCTGACCGAAGGCGCGGTGGCGACGATCGGCATCGCGGATTTCCAGGATGCGGCCAAGGCGGCGCTGGCAGAAGCCGGCTATCCGGCCAAGGCCGATCCCGCCGCGATCAACAAGCCGATGGTCGTCGCGGTGCTCACTGCGCTCGTCCTGCTGGTGACGATGGTCTATGGCCCGATCGCGGCGATGCTGGTCGAGCTTTTCCCGAGCCGCATCCGCTACACGTCGATGTCGCTGCCTTACCATATCGGCAATGGCTGGTTCGGCGGCTTCCTGCCGGCGACGGCCTTCGCGATGGTCGCGGCCACCGGGGACATTTACTACGGTCTCTGGTATCCTGTGATCGCGGCGATCGTGACGCTGTTGGTGGGCCTCTTCCTGCTCCCCGAGACTCACAAGCGCTCGATCGACGATTGACCGGCGTCGCCGCGCGCCTGCATTAGGCGCGCGGCTCTTGGGAAAGTGCATCCTTGCGGATCGTGATCGTCGACGACAGCGGCTTGCGCGCGACCGTGCTCGAAGAGGGGCTGCGGGACGCGGGTTATGACGATATCCATGTCGTGCCGCCGCAGGGCGCGTTCGTCGCCAAGATCGAGCGGATGGCGCCCGACGTGGTGCTGATGGATCTCGGAAGTCCCAGCCGCGACACGCTGGAGGAGATGCTGGCGGTCAGCCGTGCGTTGGCCCGGCCGATCGCGATGTTCGTCGACCAGTCCGACGATGCGATGATCGGCGCGGCGATCGATGCCGGGGTCTCGGCCTATGTCGTCGACGGGCTCCGGAAAGACCGGGTGAAGCCGATCCTCGATCTCGCGATCCGGCGGTTCAATGCCTTCGCACGGATGCAGAGCGAACTCGACGAGGCGCGGACGGCACTCGCCGATCGCAAGACGATCGATCGCGCCAAGGCGATATTGATGCAGACGCGCGGGCTCGCCGAGCCCGACGCCTATGCGCTGCTGCGCTCGACCGCGATGAACCAGAACAAGCGTATCGCCGACGTGGCAGAGGCGCTGATTACCGCCCACAGCCTGCTCGGGGGGCAGCCATGACGCCGCTATCGATTGCCTTCCTCCCGCTCACCGACAGCGCTCCGCTGGTCGCGGCCTGTGCAAAGGGTTTCGCCGAGGCGCAGGGGATCGACCTGAGCCTGGTGCGCACGACCTCCTGGGCGACGCTGCGCGACCGGTTGGTCTATGGGCAGGTGCAGGCGGCGCACATGCTCGCGCCGCTCGCCATCGCGGTGAATCTCGGCCTCAGCCAGCACCCCGCGGCGATCTCGGCGCCGTTCAAGCTCAACGTCAACGGCAACGCGCTGGTGATGACCACCGAATTCGCGCTGGCACTCGATCCCGATCCCGCCACCCGCGTGGCGGATCCGGTGGCAACGGCGCACGACTTCGCCAACGCGATCGGACTTTACCGACGCAAGCCGGTGATCGGCGTGGTCCATCGTTTTTCCAGCCACGCGCTGATGCTGCGCTATTGGCTCGCTTATGCCGGGGTCGATCCCGATCGCGACGTCAACATGCGCGTATTGCCGCCATCGTTCATGGTCGAGGCGCTGCGGCTGGGCGAGATCGACGGCTTCATCGCGGGCGAGCCGTGGAACAGCGTCGCGGTGGCCGAGGGGCTGGGCGAAATCATTGCCACCGGCGTCAATATCTGGCGACGCGGCGTCGAGAAGGTGCTCGCGATGCGCACCGACTGGATGGAAGCCAATGCCGAGACGGTCGACCGCTTGCTCGTCGCGGTGTCGCAGGCGGCGGCGTGGTGCGACGATCCGGCGAATCGCGAGGAACTGGCGCAATTGCTCGAGCGGCCGGAGCATGTCGGGCAGCCGGCCGAATGGATCATGACTGCGCTGAGCGGTCGGTTTGTGCTGCGCTGCGGCAATGCGCCGGTCGAAATCCCCGACTTCCTGTTGTTTCACCGCGAGGCCGCCGGCTTTCCGTGGCGGAGCCAGGCGCTGTGGATCTATTCGCAGCTCGTGCGCTGGGGGATGGTCAAGCCGGAGGCCGTGACCGAGCGCCAGGCCGCGGACGTATTCCGGCCAGATATCTACCGTCGCGCCCTGGGCGGGGCAGGATTGCCCATGCCGGGGGCGAGCATGAAGGTGGAAGGCGCGCTCACGGCGCCGCTGCCGGTGGGCGCCCATCGGGGTGCGCTGACCCTGGGTCCCGACCGATTCTTCGACGGCGCAGTGTTCGATCCGGATGATATCGGTGGATATCTTGCTGCACTTGCGCGGTAATCACAGATAATTTTTTTGCACTTGCGAAATGTTTCTGAATGATGAAGCTATGAACCAACGCGCGACGTAGCGCGTCCACGGAAGGCCACCCAGCGCCGGGACGGCCTTTCCAATGATCCTATCAGCAAAGCCGCTGTCCGGTCCCTGCATGCGCAGGAAGCCGGAGGCGGCTTTTTTCGTGCCCGAAAGGGCATTTGGGGAGTTCGGGCGATGAAGATTGCAGAACTGATGCGCGAAGGTTTCGATTATGCGGGAGGCGGCGCGGACGTGGATCCGGCGCCGGCGCGTGCCAAATCGAGCTTCTGGCAATCGGGACACACGCCGACATTGATCGCGGCGTTCCTTTATTTCGATCTGGCGTTCATGGTCTGGGTGCTGCTCGGGCCGCTCGCGCCCGAGATCGCCAAGACATTGCAGCTGACCGCGGCGCAAAAGGGCCTGATGGTCGCCACGCCGACCCTGGCGGGGGCGCTGCTGCGCGTCGTCAACGGGCTGCTGGTCGACCGGATCGGACCCAAGCGCGCCGGCGCGATCAGCCAGGTCATCGTCATCGTCGGGCTGTTCACGGCCTGGGTGATGGGCGTGAACAGCTTCGCCGGCACGTTGGCGCTTGGTGTGATCCTCGGCTTTGCCGGGGCGAGCTTCGCGGTCGCGCTGCCGCTGGCCAGCCGCTGGTATCCGCCCGAGCATCAGGGCAAGGCGATGGGCCTAGCCGGTATGGGCAATTCGGGCACCGTGCTCGCAGCCTTGTTCGCGCCGACGCTCGCCAAGCTCTTCGGGTGGAATTCGGTGCTGGGGCTGGCCTGCATTCCGCTGGCGATCGTCCTCGTCGCGTACATGTTCATGGCGAAGGACGCGCCCAACGCGCCCGCGCCCAAGAATTTGGCGGCCTATTTCCAGCCGCTCAAGCTGCCCGACGCATGGTGGCTGATGGCCTTCTACGCAGTCACCTTCGGCGGGTTCGTCGGGCTGGCGGCGTCGCTGCCGATCTACTTCACTGATCGGTTCGGGCTGAGCACGATCACTGCCGGCTATTGCACTGCGGCCTGCGTCTTCGCCGGATCGCTGGTGCGGCCGCTGGGCGGCGCGCTGGCCGACCGGATCGGCGGCGTGAAGGCGCTGTCGGGCGTGTTCGTGGTGGCGGCGCTGGCATTGGCTGGAGTGAGCGCGGCACCGACAGTGGCGAGCGCATTGGCGCTCTTCGTCCTTGCCATGCTCGCGCTCGGCACCGGCAACGGATCGGTGTTCCAGCTCGTGCCGCAGCGCTTCCAGGCCGAGATCGGCGTGATGACCGGACTGGTCGGCATGGCCGGCGGGATCGGCGGCTTCTACCTCGCCTCGTCGCTGGGTTTCGCCAAGCAGCTCACCGGCAGCTTCTCGGCGGGGTTCCTGATCTTCGCGGGGCTGGCGCTCGTCGCATTCGCCGGGCTGATCCTGGTCAAGGCGCGCTGGCGCTCGACCTGGACCAGCGGCGCGCGTATCTGAACTGGTCGGGAGCGGGCCGTGCGCCCGTCCCGCCAAAGGGGAATTACCATGCGATCGATAGTGTTGACGGCGGCCGGACTGGCCGTCGCGGGGCCCGCTTGTGCCCAGGAGATCAAGCCGCTCGTAGAGGCGCGCGCCCGCTACGAGCATGTCGAGCAGGACGGGCTGGCCGAGGATTCCGAAGCGCTGACGGTGCGGGTGCGCGCGGGCGTGCAAGCCTCCACCGGGCCGTGGACCGCTTTGGTCGAGGCGCAGGGCACGATGGCGGTGATCGACGATTATTATGACGGGCTCCACGGCGCCGCGACGCGGCCGCTGGTGGCGGATCCGGAGAACATCGCGCTCTACCGGGCCCAGCTTCAGTACAAGACCAAGGCGTTCGCGGTCACGGCGGGAAGGCAGCGGATCGCGCTCGACGACGAACGCTTCGTCGGAAACGGCCCCTTTCGCCAGAACGCCCAGACCTTCGATGCGGTGCGCGTCGAGCTCACGCCGCTCAAGGGGCTCAAGGCCGATGTCAGCTATGCCTGGGACGTGCGGACGATCTGGGGCGTCGAAGGCACCGGCGCGCGGCAACCGGGGATCGGGGGCGACAATGTCTTCGCCAATTTGTCGTACGCGACGCCGGTCGGGACGCTCACCGGCTTCGCCTATCTGATCGATCAGGACGAGGCCGCGGTGCAGGCCTATCGGCTGTCGAGCCAGAGCTATGGCGTACGGCTGGCGGGCGCGCAGAAGCTGTCGGCGGCGGCGAAGCTCTCGTACCAGGCGAGCTATGCTACCCAGTCCGAATATGGCCGCAATCCCAACGACTATCGGGCGGACTATTACCTGCTCGATGCCGGGCTCGAGGTGTCGGGGGTCAAGCTGGGCGCCGGCTATGAAGTGCTCGGCGCCGACAAGGGCGTGGCGCTGACTTCCTTCCAGTTCCCGCTCGGCACCAATTTCAAGTTTCAGGGCTGGGCGGACAAATTGCTGACCACGCCACCGGACGGGGTGCGCGATCTCTATGGCAGCCTCGGCTATGGCTGGAAGGCCGCGGGGCCGTTCAAGGGCGTGTCGCTGCAGGCGGTCTATCACCGCTTCGAAAGCGACCGGCTGGTGCGCCATTATGGCGACGAACTCGATCTGCTCGCCAGCGGCAAATTGGGCAAGACGACGCTGTCGGTGCGCTACGCCGATTACAATGCGGACCTGTTCGCTACCGACACCAGGAAGCTGTGGCTGCAGCTCGATTGGGCGCTTTAATGCTGCAATGCAAAATTCGCACTTGAACAAGTCGGCGCGAATCAGCATCATGGTGCCGATCGGGCAAGGACGCCCGAACGAGACATAGCTGCCGCTCCCAAGGTCGGGAACCGGTGGTGCATCGATCGGCAGCTGCCGGTCAGGGTGAATTGGCAAGGCCGCCATGCAGGCGTCGGAACTCTCCGACGGCCCGCATGGCGGCTTTTTTGCGTTCTGGAGCTTGAGCATGGAGCTGATTGGCGAAGGATGGACCGGCGAGGCGGCGGAAGGGGCACCGGACGTGCCCGTGCGCCGCGAGCATCTCGTGGTGGTCGGCAACGGCATGGCGGGATGTCGTGCGGTCGAGGAATTGTTGGCGCGCGATCCGAACCGTTACCGCGTGACGATCTTCGGCGCCGAGCCGCACGTGAACTACAACCGGATCATGCTCTCGCCGGTGCTCGCGGGCGAGAAGACCTTCGACGAGATCGTGATCAACGGCCATGACTGGTACCGCGACAACGGCATCGAGCTGATCTCCAGCGATCCCGTGACGGCGATCGACCGCATGGGCAGGACGGTCACCTCGCGGAGCGGCCGCACGCTCGGCTACGACAAGTTGCTGATCGCGACCGGGTCGGATCCCTTCATCATCCCGGTGCCCGGCAAGGACCTGCCCGGCGTGATCAGCTTCCGCGACATGAGCGACGTCGACGCGATGCTCGCAGCAGCTGACAAGGGCGGCGACGCGGTGGTGATCGGCGGCGGGCTGCTCGGGCTCGAGGCGGCGCACGGGCTCAGCCTGCGCGGCATGAAGGTCACCGTGCTCCATCTGATGCCGACCTTGATGGAGCGTCAGCTCGACGAAGCGGCGGGCTGGCTGCTCAAGTCCGCGCTCGAGGCGCGCGGCCAGACGATCCTCACCGGCGCCGACACCGCCGAGATCCTGGGCACCGATGCAGTCGAGGGCGTCAAGCTCAAGGACGGCCGGGTGATCCCCGCCAGCCTCGTGGTGATGGCAGTGGGCATCCGCCCCAACACGGCGCTGGCCCGCGACGCCGGCCTCGCGGTCGGCCGCGGCATCCAGGTCGACGATCACATGGTGACCAGCGACGCCAACGTGCTCGCGGTCGGCGAATGCGTCGAGCATGCGGGGCAGGTCTACGGCCTCGTCGCGCCGCTCTGGGAAATGTGCCGTGCGCTCGCCGACGGGCTGGTCGAGAAGCATAGCGGCTACAAGGGCTCGGTCACCTCGACCAAGCTCAAGGTCTCGGGGATCGACGTCTTCTCGGCGGGCGATTTCTCGGGCGGCGACGGCGCCGAGGACATCGTCCTGCGCGACGCCAGCCGCGGCGTCTACAAGCGCGTGGTGGTCAAGGACGATCGTATCGTCGGCGCGGTGCTCTACGGCGATACCGGCGATGGCAGCTGGTATTTCGATCTGCTCAAGAAGCAGGAAGACGTTTCCCAACTCCGCGACGTGCTGATCTTCGGCCAGGCCTTCGCCCAGGGAGGGGGCGCCGCGGACCCTAAGGCGGCCGTTGCGGCGCTCTCGGACGATGCCGAGATCTGCGGCTGCAACGGCGTCTCCAAGGGGCAGGTCGTCGCCTGCATCGAAAAGGGCGCGTGCAGCCTCGATGCGGTGCGCACCGGCTGCAAGGCCTCGGCAAGCTGCGGCTCGTGCACCGGGCTGGTCGAGAACCTCCTCGCGCTCACGCTGGGGGACGAAGTCCAGGCCGGCCCGAAGACGATGTGCAAATGCACCAGCTTCGGCCATGACGACGTCCGCCGCGAGATCGTCGCGCAGGGGATGCGCTCGATCCCCGAAGTGATGCAGATGCTGCACTGGTCGACGCCCGACGGCTGCTCCTCGTGCCGCCCCGCGCTCAATTACTACCTGCTCTGCGCATTGCCGGGCGAATATGTCGACGACCAGCAGAGCCGCTTCGTGAACGAGCGCATGCACGCCAACATCCAGAAGGACGGCACCTATTCCGTCGTCCCGCGGATGTGGGGCGGGCTGACCAACCCCACCGAGCTGCGCGCGATCGCCGACGTGGTCGAGAAGTACAACGCGCCGATGGTCAAGGTCACCGGCGGCCAGCGGCTCGACATCTTCGGGATCAAGAAGGAGGATCTGCCCGCGGTCTGGGCCGATCTCAACGCCGCCGGAATGGTCTCGGGCCATGCGTACGGCAAGGCGCTCCGCACCGTGAAGACCTGTGTCGGCTCCGAATGGTGCCGCTTCGGCACGCAGGATTCGACCGGGCTGGGCGTCAAGCTCGAACGCGGCTTCTGGGGCAGTTGGATGCCGCACAAGTTCAAGATGGCGGTGTCGGGCTGTCCGCGGAATTGCGCCGAGGCGACGATCAAGGACTTCGGCGTGGTCTGCGTCGATTCGGGTTACGAGCTCCATGTCGGCGGAAACGGCGGCATCCATGTCCGCGCGACCGACCTGCTGGTGAAAGTCGCGACCGAGGAGGAGGCGATGCATTATGCCGCCGCCTTCGTGCAGCTCTACCGCGAGGAGGCGCGCTATCTCGAGCGCACCGCGCCGTGGATCGAGCGGGTCGGGCTGCAATACGTCAAGGACCGCATCGTCGAGGACGCGGAACTCCGCGACGCGCTCGCCGCGCGCTTCTGGTACTCGCAGACCTTCAGCCAGGACGATCCCTGGGCCGAACGCGCCTCCGGCGAGGCGCGCGAGCAGCATGCGCATATGGCTGCATTCAAACCCCGTCTGGAGGAAATCGCATGATCGGCGAATGGCTCGACATCGGCTGGCTGAACGAAATCCCGGTGCGCGGCAGCCGCACCGTGCCGGTGGACGGCGGCGAGGAGATTGCCGTGTTCCGCACCGGCGACAATCAGGTCTTCGCACTGGTCAATCGCTGCCCGCACAAGGGCGGACCTTTGAGCCAGGGCATCGTCCACGGACACAGCGTGGCCTGCCCGTTGCATAACTGGAACATCGCGCTAAAGACCGGCGAGGCGCAGGGCAACGACAAGGGCTGTACGCCGGTGATCCCGGTCAAGATCAACGCTGGGCGCGTGCTGATCTGCCGTGCTGGTGCGATGAAGGCGGCGGCGTGAGGGGAGTGCTCCCGATCCTCCCCGGCACGGGGAGGGGGACCAGCCGCAGGCTGGTGGAGGGGGCTCTCCTCATGGCGAATTGCTCGCGGCGCTCCCCCTCCACCACTCGCTGCGCGAGCGGTCCCCCTCCCCGTGCCGGGGAGGATCTATGAGCATCCGCACCACCTGCGCTTATTGCGGCGTCGGCTGCGGCATTCTCGCGACGCGCACCGGCGCGCGTTCGGTCGAGATCAAGGGCGACCCCGAGCATCCCGCCAATCATGGCCGGCTCTGTTCCAAGGGCACGCATCTAGGCGAGACGGTCGGCCTCGAGGGCCGGCTGCTCCACCCGATGATCGGCAATCGCCGGGCAAGCTGGGACAAGGCACTCGATCTGGTCGCGAAGCGCTTCCGCCAGACGATCGCCGAGCACGGGCCCGACAGCGTCGCATTCTACGTCTCGGGCCAGTTGCTCACCGAGGATTATTACGTCGCCAACAAGCTGATGAAGGGCTTCATCGGCTCGGCGAACATCGACACCAATTCGCGGCTGTGCATGTCGAGCGCAGTCGCCGGCCACACGCGCGCATTCGGCGAGGATGTGGTGCCGGCGAGCTATGACGATTTCGACGCGGCCGATCTGTTCGTGCTGGTCGGGTCGAACACCGCCTGGTGCCATCCGGTGGTCTATCAGCGCATCCGCGCGCGTTGCGACGCCGGGGCGAAGCTGGTGGTGATCGATCCGCGGCGGACCGAGACCGCCGACGAGGCCGATCTGCATCTGCCGATCAAGCCGGGCAGCGACGTCGCGCTGATGAACGGCCTGCTCGCGCATTGCCGCACCAACGGATTGATCGACGAGACCTACCTGTCCCGCAGCGTCAGCGTACCCGACGATTTCTGGGACAAGGTTGGAGAGGGGAGCGACCTGTGGTCGGTGGCGAAGGCCTGTGACTTGCCGCCTGCCGACCTCAGGCGCTTCTTCGAATTGTTCGCCGCGCATCCGCGCACGATCACTCTGTTCAGCCAGGGTGTGAACCAGTCGCTGCGCGGCACCGATCAGGTCAATGCGATCGTCAACCTGCATCTCGCGACCGGGCGGATCGGCAAGCCGGGCGCGGCGCCCTTCTCGATCACCGGCCAGCCCAATGCGATGGGTGGGCGCGAGGTCGGCGGGCTCGCCTCGACACTGGCGGCGCATATGGGTTTCGCACCGGACGATGTCGCGCGCGTCGGACGCTTCTGGGCTGCTCCCAATATGGCGTGCAAGCCCGGACTCAAGGCAGTCGATCTGTTTCGCGCCGTGGGCGAGGGACGGATCAAGGCGCTTTGGGTGATGGCGACCAACCCCGCGGTATCGATGCCCGACGCGGGCCGCGTGCGCGAGGCACTGGCGACGTGCCCGTTCGTCGTGGTTTCCGATGTGATCGCCGAGACCGATACGAGCAAATTCGCGCATGTCCGCCTGCCTGCCGCCGCCTGGGGCGAGAAGGACGGGACGGTGACCAATTCGGAGCGGCGGATCAGCCGCCAGCGTACGGTGCTCGACTTGCCCGGCGAGGCGAAGCCGGACTGGTGGATCGTCACGCAGGTCGCGCGGCGGATGGGGTGGCGCACGGCCTTTCCCTATGATCGCCCCGCCGAGATCTTCCGCGAGCATGCCCGGCTTTCGGCCTATCAGAATGACGGGGCGCGGCTGTTCGAGTTGCGCGAGCATGTGGCGATCGGCAACCACGCCTATGACGCGCTCAAACCCTTTCGCTGGGGCGGCGATGTCTTCGCCGACGGGCGCTTCCCCACTCCGGACGGAAAGGCGCGGCTGGTTCCGGTGCAGCAGATGGCTCTGCAGGATCCGCTCGCCAAATGGCCGCTGACGCTCAACACCGGGCGCTATCGCGATCATTGGCATACAATGACGCGCACCGGGCTGAGCCCGAAGCTCGCGCGGCACCGCGACGAGCCGCTGGTCGAAGTGCATCCCGACGATGCCGCGGAGCTGGGCCTCGCCGAGCGCGGCTTCGCCCGCGTATCGACGCCGCAGGGCGACAGCGTGTTCCGCGTCACGCTCAGCACCGGCCAGCGCCGTGGTGAGTTGTTCGTGCCGATCCACTGGACCGATCAGCATTCGAGCGGCGGGCGCACCGGGTTGCTGCCGCGGCCGCTGGTCGATCCGCATTCGGGGCAGCCCGGGTTCAAGTCCACTCCGGCCGCGATCGCGCCGGTGGCGACCGAATGGCGCGGCTTCCTGCTCGCGACAGGCGAAGTGAAGCAGCCCGATTGCCTGTGGGCGACGCGGGTGCAGGTCGCCGGCGGCGTGCTGTACGAGCTCGCGGGTCAGGGCGATCCGGCGCAGCTCGACGCGCTGCTGCCCAAGGGCGAGCGTGTGGAAGCAGTGGATCGTGCGCGCGGCTCGCGACGCGTGGCGGTGCTGAAGGATGGCAAGCTTGCCGCGGCGCTGTTCGTCACCCGCGAGGGGCTGCTGCCGTCGCGCGAGTGGCTGATCGCGCAGATCGGCGAGGCGGCGAGCCCCGCCGTGCTGGCGGGCGCACCGCCGGGCGCGCGCGAGGATCGCGGACCGATCGTCTGCCTGTGCTTCGACGTTGGGCTCAAGACGATCGTCAGCGCCGTCGCCAGCCAGCAGCTTACCAGCGTCGAGGCCGTCGGCGCGGCGCTTTCGGCCGGCACCAATTGCGGCTCGTGCCGCCCGGCGATCCGCCGGTTGATCGAGCAGAACAGGAGCGTCGCCAATGCATGAGGATGGCATCGGGCTGGGTGAGGTCTGGCTGGTCGGCGCGGGGCCGGGCGATCCCGATCTGCTCACGCGCAAGGCCGAACGGCTGCTGCGCGCGGCGAGCGTGGTGTTCTACGACGCACTGGTGGGCGAGGGCGTGCTGGCGCTGATCCCCGATCATGTGCGCAAGGTGCCGGTGGGCAAAAGATCGGGGCGGCATTCGAAGGATCAGGGCACGATCGACGCATTGCTCGTCGAGGCGGCGCTGGCGGGCGAGCGCGTGGTGCGGCTGAAGGGCGGCGATCCGTCGATGTTCGGACGTTCGATGGAGGAAGTGGCGGCGCTGGCCGAAATCGGCGTGCGCGCGCGGATTTGCCCCGGGGTCACCGCGGCGAGCGCGGCGGCGGCCTCGGCAGGCATCTCGCTGTCGCTGCGCGGACTGGCGCGGCGCGTGCAGTTCGTCACGGCGCACGCCCGCGCCGGCGAGCCGCTCGATCTCGACTGGGCGCAGCTCGCCGATCCGGCCTGCACCACTGCCTTCTACATGGGGCGATCGGCGGCGAACGATATCAGCCGCAACCTGATCGCGCACGGGCTCGATCCGAAGACGCCGGTGCTGATCGCCTGCGACGTCAGCCTGGCCACCGAGCGCTGCCTGCGCACGCGGCTCGATCTGCTGCCGCTGGCGGTGCAGACGGTGGCCGAAAACAAGCCGACCTTGATCCTGGTCGGTGAAGCGGTCCGCCAGAACGATGCGGCCGAGATCGCGCGGATCGCGGCGCAGGCGCACCGCTGATGCGCGTGCTCGGCGCGATCCTCGCCGGCGGCAAGTCGCGGCGGTTCGGCACCGACAAGGCGCTGGCGCAGTATGAGGGACAGTGCCTGATGGCGCATTGCGTCGAGGCGCTGCGAGGCCAGGTGGACGATCTGGTCGTCTGCGGGCGGGAATGGCCGGGGCTCGTGTCGCTGCCGGATCGGCCCGTCGCCGATGCGGGGCCGCTGGGCGGGCTCAACGCGGCGCTGCATTACCCAGGGTTCGATGCCGTGCTGTGCGTGCCCGTCGATGTCCATCCTTTGCCGAGCAACCTGCGGGCCATGCTCGAGGGAAGTGAGGCGCGGGTGCTGGCGTCGCAGCATGCGATCGGCTTCTGGCCGGCTCGGCTCGGGCCGGCGCTCGATGCGCATCTGGAGCGGGGCCATCGCGCGATCGGCGGCTGGATTGCGCATAGCGGCGCGGTCCGTGTGTCCGATGCGGGGCTGGCGCTGGTCAACATCAACACGCGCGCCGATTTGTCGGCATTGGCCGCCTAGGTCTTGCGCGTCAGCGCGTCGATCGCGTCCATGTAGCGACGGCCGACCGGCACGGTGTTGCCGCAGGCGAGGTGGATCAGCGCGCGGCCGGTGCCGTCGCGGGAGACCTGACGGACATTGCGGGCGTTGATCACCGTCTGGCGGTGGACGCGGACAAAGCCTTGCGGGGCGAGGCGATCGGCCAATTCGCTGAGCGTCGCGCGGACGAGATGCGCGCGGCCGTGCGCGACGATCTCGCTGTAATTGCCCGCCGAGCGGATCAGCACGACATCGTCGGCGCGAACGCGGAGCAAAGGCGATTCGGGGAAATCGAGCCATTCGCCGGGTGCGGCCGGTGCGTGCGAGGTGAACGATGGCTCGAACCGCGGTGCGCGCGCCAGCCGCGCGAGATGCTGCTCCCATGCCAGCAGCACCAGCAGTATCGTGGTGCCGAGCATCGCCACGCGCGGCAGGAACCCGGAGAAGTCCGGGCCGGGCGGAGTCCCGCAGCCCGGATCGGCCGGTGCGACGAGGATCTGGGTCGAAAGCGCATCGACGATCGCCACGGGCACGAAGGCGAGCGCGACCAGCAACAGACGCGAGCGCTGAGGGGCCAGCATCATCTCGCGGAGCCGGTCGCGGAATACCCATCCGAGGGTGATCAGCGCGCCCCAGATCAGCGTGACCGTGAAATCGCCCTCGGGATTGGGCACGCTCGGGCGCGGTGCGGGCGCGCCATCGCCGCCGCGCACGCCATAGCCGAGCAGGAAAGCCAGACCGGCCAGCACGGCCGCGCCGCTGCCGGAGATACGAAGGTCAGAAATCGACTCACGGGGCCTCGTCGCCATGCGCGCACGATAGCGCGTGCATGCGCGCGCGCGAACATCCGTTCGTCACGCCTGCGTGACGTTCGTCCCAATTCGCTCCCGGAGAGCCCGCGACCGGCGGCATCCGGTCGGCCGAGGGGCGAACGAAAAGGACCGTAGACGATGCGTATTTCTCTCTGTCTGTCTTTGCTCGCTGCTCCCCAGGCTGTTGCCCAGCAGGCTCCGGCGCCGCAGGGCCGCGACGTCGTCCGCGCCGCCGACGATGCGTTCGGGCGCCGCGTGGGAGTCGAGGACGTGGGGCTCTACAGCGAGGCCGAAGTGCGCGGCTTCGATCTGCAGAGCGCCGGCAATTACCGGATCGAGGACCATTATTTCGTCCGCGCGACCGGGCTGCCGCTGACGCTGATCGACGGGACCGCGATCCGGGTGGGCGCAAACGGCCTGCGCACCGACTTCGCCGCGCCCTCTGGGGTGGTGCAATATGACCTGCCCGATGCCTCGCCGGGCACGCAAGGACGGATCGAGGTTGGCTGGCTGGGTGGCGCGGGGCCCGTATTCGACGCGCGCTTCGCCACCGCGACGCCGGACGGGCGCCTCGGGATCGTCGGAAATGTCAGGCTCAATTTCCTGCAGGACTATACCGATGGCACCGGCGGCGATTTGTTCGCGGCGGGAATCGTCCCGCGCTGGTCGCCGCTGCCGGGCGTGAAGCTCACCGCGATCTACGGCCGGACCTGGTACGAACGCGGGGGCGATACGGTATTCGCGACGGCGGACAATATGCCGCCGCCGGAAGTGGTGCGCGGCCCCGAACGCTCGCAGCCCTGGATGGAGCAGCGCACCGAGACGACGCAGGCCGGGCTGATCGCCGATGTGGAGGCAGGAAGCGGCTGGCGGTTCGGCGCATCGGGCTTCCTGTCGCGAGTCGACGATCAGCGGACCTATTTCAATCTGGTCCGCTTCCCGGCGGACGGCGGGCCGGCCGAGGCGACCTCGCAGGCGTTCGGCGACGAGCGCTTCCAGTCGATCTCGGGCGAAGTCATTGCGGCGAAGAGCTTCACTACCGGCGCGCTGAACCACCGCGTGATCGCAATGGCGCGGCTTCGCGACAGCCGCGCGCGGACCGGGCCGGGGACCGCGCTGCCGACCGTCCTCCATCCCGATGCCGATGCGCCGGTGGCGATACCGCGCCCCGATTTCGAAATCGATCCGCGGCGCAAACGCGACAAGGTGGATCAGTGGGCAGGCGGACTCGGCTATCGCCTGTCGATCGGCAGCGCCGCCGAGCTGCGCGCCGACATCCAGCGCGCCGAATATACCAAGACGGTGCGCGCGCTCGACGGCACCGAGCGGCGCGTGACGACGCGGCCGTGGCTCTACAGCGGCTCGGTCACCGGCGGGATCACCTCGCAGCTGACGGCATTCGCGAGCTATGCGCGCGGACTCGAGGAAGCGGGCGTGGCGCCGGGCAATGCCGTCAATCGCGGCGAGGTGCTCCCCGCGGCGATCTCGCGCCAGGCGGAGCTGGGGGCCAAATATGTGGTCCCGGGCGGGCCCTCGCTGATCGCAGGGCTGTTCGACATTTCCAAGCCGCTGCCGGGGCTCACCGCCGACGGCATCTACGGCTATGTCGGCGAGGTGCGGCACCGCGGCGTCGAGCTTTCGCTGGCCGGGCCGATCACCGATCGGCTGAGCGCAGTGCTGGGCGCGACCTATCTCGACGCGGAGATCAGCGGCGAGCTGGTCGACAGCGGCGCGATCGGCGCGCACCCGATCGGCCGACCTGACAAGATCGCGCTCGCCAACCTGACCTGGCGGGTACCGGGGATCGAGGGACTGACGCTCGACGGCGGTGTCACTTTCCGCGGCGAACGCTATGCCAATCGCGCCAACAGCGCGGTGCTGCCGAGCTATGCGACCTTCCAGGCCGGGCTGCGCCATCGCTTCGAGATTGACGGCACGCCGCTGACGGTGCGCGCGCGGGTGACCAATCTGTTCGACAAGTTCGTATGGAATGCGAGCAACGCCGGCCTCTTCACGACCAACAACAAGCGCGTGCTGACCCTGACCCTGACCGGGGAGATTTGAGCTCTAGAGCCCGCGCGTGTCCGGGCGGAATCGATCATGGCGGGGGAGGTCGTCGCCTGCCTCCGCCCAGCCGATGCGGCTGGCATAGAAGATGTGGAAGCCCGGGACCACCGCGTCCGGCGCGTCGAGCGTCGCGATGCTGAAGTCGACGGTCTCGGGCTGGTGATCGACCTGCATCAGGAAGGGCGTGCCGCAGCGGGTGCAGAAGCGGCGATGCCCGAAATCGCTCGACGCGACTTTGCCGACCAGCTCGGACCCTTGCGTGAAGACGAAATCGCCGACCGGCACGGTGGCGAAGGCCATGGCTGGGCTGCCGGAATTGAGTTGGCAGGTGCGGCAATGGCACCAGCCGCCGTCGAAAGGCTCCGATTTGAGCTGGTAGCGTACCGCCCCGCAGAGACATCCGCCTTCCATCGCGTCAACTCCTGTAGTCGGCGTTGATCGAGATATAGCCGTGCGTCAAATCGCAGGTCCACACGGTGGCGCGGCCCTCGCCGAGGCCGAGATCGACGCCGATCTCGATCTCTTGCCCCTTGAGGTGCGCGGCGACCGGGGCCTCGTCATATCCCGCGACCGCCAGCCCGTCGCGCGCGACTTGCGTGGCGCCGAAGCGGATCGCGAGCCTGTCGCGCTCGGCGGGCTCGCCGGCCTTGCCCACCGCCATGACGACGCGGCCCCAATTGGCGTCCTCGCCGGCGATCGCCGTCTTCACCAGCGGCGAATTGGCGATCGACATGGCGATGCGGTGGGCGCTGCGGTCGGATTCTGCCCCCTCGACGGTGATCTCGATCAATTTCTGCGCACCTTCGCCGTCGCGGACGACGAGCAAGGCGAGTTGATGGCAGAGATCGGCGAGCGCGGCACGGAAGGCGTCGGCGCCGGGGGAATCGTCGTCCGCGAGGGGCGCGTTGCCGGCCTTGCCGGTGGCGAAAGCGAGGATCGTGTCGCTGGTCGAGGTGTCGCCGTCGACCGTGATGCAGGAGAAGGTCCGGGTATTCGCGTCATTTAGCGCGCGCTGCAGAAACTCGGGCGCGACGGTGGCATCGGTGAAGACGAAGCCGAGCATCGTCGCCATGTCGGGCGCGATCATCCCCGAGCCCTTGATGATGCCGACCAGATTGACCGTGCGCCCGTCGATCACCGCGCTGGTCACTGCCGCCTTGGCGAAGGTGTCGGTGGTCATGATCGTCTCGGCGGCGGCCTCCCAACTGCACGGCTCGGCATTGAAGGCGGCGGCGAGGCCGGCCTCGCTCTTGTCGATCGGCAGCGGCACGCCGATCACCCCGGTAGAAGCGAGGAACACGTCCGAGGGATCGCAACCGAGATGCTGCGCGGTGCGCGCGGCGAGGTTCTCGACCGCAGCGCGGCCGCGATCGCCGGTGAAGGCATTCGAGTTGCCGGCATTCACCACCAGCGCACGTGCCTGTCCCAGCACCAGCGTCTTGCGGCACCATTCAACCTCGGGCGAGGGGCAGCGGCTCCGGGTGAGCACGCCGGCAACACTGGTGCCTTCGTCGAGCGTGATAAAGGTCAGGTCGCAGCGATCCCACGTTTTGTAGCGCGCGCGGGCGATCCGCGGCGTGACGCCGGAGATGGCGGGCAGATCGGGGAAGGCGGCAGGGGCGAGGGGAGAGCGTTCGGTGGACATGAAACAGCCTGCTGATAGGGTGCGGCTGCTTCGTGCAAGCTGGGGGAAAGATCAATGATTTTGGCGACGCTCGCCATCGTGACGTTACAGTCGGTACCTGAGGTTCCCGAAAAGATGCGTCCGCTGACGCCACGGACACCGCCGGCGACATGGCTCACCGACGACGATTATCCAGCGGCTTCGCTGAAGAACAAGGAATTCGGCATCGTCGAGTTCCGCCTCGAGATCGATCCGCGAGGGGATCTGACGGCCTGCCGGATTCTCGTCTCTTCGGGATTCTGGCGGCTCGATCAGCAGGCCTGCGCGGTTCTGATGAAGCGTGCGCGTTTCAAAGCCGCGCGCGGCGCAGCGGGCGAGCCCATCGCGGCTAGATTCCAGAGCCGCTTCTCCTGGCTCCTGCCGGGATCGAAGCAGGATTATGTTCGGCTGGCGAACGAAATGGCGTCGGTCGTGGACCTGACGGTTTCGTTGAACAGACTTCCGGCCGACTATAAGCAGCCCGCCTCGATCCGCGTCCGCTTCGACCACGACAACAAGGTTGCGGAGTGTTCAATCGAGGGGAGCAGCGGAAACGGCAAGTTGGACGAGATCGCCTGCCAGCAGGCCCGGAGCGACGTTGCGAAGCCGCCGTATCGCAAGGGACTCGTCACGCAGCCCGATACTCGAATGGTCCGCGTCACTTTCGTGGGCGACGGCAAAGCACTATAGAATTGCGTATCTGATCCACAGCGCGGCCGGAACTGCCGCAGCCGGAACGTCGGGAAAGCGGAGCATTTTGATTAGACGAACGGCACCCGGCACACTATGTCGCTGCCTCTTGCTGAGAGAGCCGAATTGAACCTGTTGCTTCTCCTTACTGCGCTGCTCGCGAGCCTGACCGGCAACGGTTCGGGCGATCGCGTCGTGCGTCAGGTGCAGGGCGTGGCAATGGTCCAGGCGGCGCAGGCGGCAGAGGCGGCGGTGAGCCGCTCGCAGCGGACGATCCCCGCGGTTCCGGCGCCCCGGCGCGTCGAGGCGCAGCGGACGGTGTGGCCGCACAGTGAAAGCGCACCGCTTCCCGCAACCTATCTGCCCTTCGAGCGTCGGCTCGAGTGAGGCTGTGCGCGGCGCGCTGAGGCGGGCCGCCCTTTTTCGTTTTCGCATGACGCGGGCGCCCGGAAGACCGGCTGCGCTCGCCCGACCACCATCATATTACGACAGGAATTCACGATGCTCGGCGGCCTGGCCAAGACCCTTTTCGGCTCCTCGAACGAACGCTACGTCAAATCGCTCGGGGCGATCGTCCAGAAGATCAACGCGTTCGAACCCGCCATTTCGGCGATGGACGACGCGGCGCTCGCCAACCAGACTTTGCTCTTCCGCGAGCGGCTGGCGAACGGCGAGAAGCTCGACAGCATCCTCCCCGAAGCCTTCGCCACGGTGCGCGAGGCGGCCAGGCGCACGCTCGGCCAGCGGCATTATGACGTCCAGATGATCGGCGGCATCGTGCTCCATCGCGGCGAGATCGCCGAGATGCGCACCGGTGAGGGCAAGACGCTGGTCGCCACGCTGGCGACCTATCTGAACGCGCTTCCGGGCGAGGGCGTCCACGTCATCACCGTCAACGACTATCTCGCCAAGCGCGACGCCGAGTGGATGGCGCAGGTCTATGGCTTTCTCGGCCTCACCACCGGCGTGATCATCCCGAACCTGACCGACCAGGAGCGCCGCGACGCCTATGCCGCGGACATCACCTACGGCACGAACAACGAGTTCGGCTTCGATTACCTGCGCGACAACATGAAGTACGATCGCGCCTCGATGGTGCAGCGGCCCTTCTCCATGGCCATCGTCGACGAAGTCGATTCGGTGCTGATCGACGAGGCGCGCACGCCACTGATCATCTCGGGACCGACCGACGATCGCAGCGAGCTCTATATGGGCGTCGACGCGATCGTGCGGCAGCTCGTGCCGATCGATTACGAGAAGGACGAGAAGCAGCGCACCGTGGTGCTGACCGAGGACGGCACCGAGAAGGTCGAGCGCATGCTCGAAAATGCCGGGCTGCTCGTCGGCGCCAATCTCTACGATTTCGAGAACACCCAGGTGGTCCACCACCTGAACCAGGCGCTGCGCGCCAACGTAATGTTCAAGCGCGACATCGATTACATCGTGAAGGAAGGCAAGGTCATCATCATCGATGAGTTTACCGGCCGCATGATGGACGGACGGCGCTGGTCCGACGGCCTGCACCAGGCAGTGGAAGCCAAGGAAGGAGTCCAGATCGAGCCCGAGAACCAGACGCTCGCCTCGATCACCTTCCAGAACTATTTCCGCATGTACCCCAAGCTCGCGGGCATGACCGGCACCGCGGCCACCGAGGCGGCTGAATTCTACGACATCTACAAGATGAACGTCGTCACCATCCCGACCAACCTGCCGGTCGCCCGGGTCGACGAGGAAGACGAGTTCTACAAGACCACCGAAGAGAAATTCGGTGCGATCGCGAAGAAGATCCGCGAACATTCGGCCAAGGGCCAGCCGGTGCTGGTCGGTACCGTCTCGATCGAGAAGAGCGAATTGCTGTCCGAGTTCCTCAAGAAGGAAGGCGTCGAGCACGCCGTGCTGAACGCACGCCACCACGAGCTGGAAGCGGGCATCGTCGCTCAGGCGGGGCGGCTGGGCGCTGTCACTATCGCGACCAACATGGCGGGTCGCGGCACCGACATTCAGCTGGGCGGCAACCTCGAATTCCGCCTCCACGACGAGCTGGAGGGCATGGAGGAAGGCCCGCAGCGCGACGCCGCGATCGAGCAGATCAAGGCTGAGATCGCCGCCGAAAAGGCGCGCGTGATCGAGGCGGGCGGGCTGTTCGTGCTCGGCACCGAGCGCCACGAAAGCCGCCGCATCGACAACCAGCTGCGCGGCCGTTCGGGCCGCCAGGGCGATCCCGGCCTCAGCCGCTTCTATCTGAGCCTCGACGACGATCTGCTGCGCATCTTCGGTTCGAACACCTTGTTCGCCAAGATGATGCGCAACAATATCGAAGACGGCGAGGCGATCGGCAGCAAGTGGCTGTCCAAGGCGATCGAGACCGCGCAGAAGAAGGTCGAGGCGCGCAACTACGACATCCGCAAGCAGGTCGTCGAATATGACGACGTGATGAACGATCAGCGCAAGGTCATCTACGAGCAGCGCGCCGACATCATGGATGCCGATACGGTGGGCGAGGTGGTGACCGATATGCGGCTCGAGACGGTCAATTCGATCGTCGGCGAAGCATGCCCGCCCAACAGCTATCCCGAGCAGTGGGACGTTGCCGGGCTGAAGGAGAAAGTCTCCTCGATGCTCGCGATCGAGGCGCCGATCGACGAGTGGATTCGCACCGAGGAAGCGATCGGGCCCGAACTGGTCGAAGAGCGCATCCGCGAAATGGCCGACGAGCACGTAAACTCCAAGGCGGCCGAGCTCGATCCGGAAACCTGGACGAGCATCGAGAAATCGATCCTGCTCCAGAATCTTGATCATCACTGGAAGGAGCATCTCGCGATGCTCGATGCGCTGCGCCAGGTCGTGCATCTACGTGCCTATGCCCAGAAGACGCCGATCAACGAGTATAAGCACGAGGCGTTCGCGATGTTCGAGCGGATGCTCGCGAACATCCGCGAGGACGTGACCCGCACGCTGGCCTTCGCGCAGTTCCGCATGGCGCCGCCGCAGGATCTGCCGGAGCTGCCCGACTTCCTGACCACGCATATCGATCCGCTGACCGGCCTGGACAATACCGGCG
Source organism: Sphingomonas sp. Root241 (assembly GCF_001428865.1). GTDB lineage: Bacteria > Pseudomonadota > Alphaproteobacteria > Sphingomonadales > Sphingomonadaceae > Sphingomonas. The sequence continues at coordinate 1,867,753 of NZ_LMIV01000001.1, read as the reverse complement.
ATTATGACGGCGGCGCGGCGGGTTTGGTGTTCAACCAGCTGCCGCCGCTGGGTATCCCCCAGCCTTCGGGCGAGGATCTCGGCACCGATCCGGCGCAATGGGAAGGACTGGTCAGCCGCAACGCGCCGTGCCCGTGCGGATCAGGGCTCAAGTACAAGCACTGCCACGGCGCACTGACGGCGTAAGGCACAAAAAATCCTCCCTCGCTTTAGCGGGGGAGGGGGACCACGAAGTGGTGGAGGGGGCTTGGCCGCAGGCGAGTTGCTCGCGGATAGGCCCCCTCCGTCATGCTGCGCATGCCACCTCCCCCGCTTGCGCGAGGGAGGATTTTTAGATCAGCGCGTTTCGGGCATCTTGATCTGGGGGCCGAGGCGGTCGAGCACTTCGCGCGCATCGAAGGCGCGAACATTGGTGCTCGGCTTGGGGCCGCGGCCGGTCACGATCTCGGCCGTCGCTTCATATTGGCGGACGGTGCGATAATCCCAGTCACGGTCACGCCAGAAGGGGTCGTCCCAGAACGGATCGTAGCTGCGCCAGCCCCAACGCGGGCCGCGATAGAAGCGCCATGACGGGCTCCAATAGCCCCACGGGCCGGGTCCGTAAAAGGCGCCCGGCGTGCGATAGGTGTCTGTCTTGGTCTCGGTGTCGCGCGTGACGAGGATGAAATGGTCGAAGCCACGCTGCACGGTGAGTTCGGCCGCCCGGTAGAGCAGATAGCGCTCGACCGTCTCGCGCGAGGTGAGGCTGTTGCCCGCGAAGCTGACGCGGAAACGATTGCTTTCGATCTGCTCGTCGGAGAAGCCCAGCCGCGACGAGGCGGTGGCGGGCTGATACGGCGTTGCGGTCATGCAGCCCGCGAGTGCGGCGCTGCCCGCAAGCGCTGCTGCCAGCGCCAGAATGCGCGGGCGTCTGGTTATGCTATTTAGCATGGTTCCTCCGGTAGTTACGGCGAGGGGCGGGGATGCCGATCGCGAGTCGAACGCGCACGGGACAGGAAAGGCTCCCGCGCGAAGACACGATGAATCGTGCGCCTTGGGCGATTGACGGAGGCTGAACGATTCTCAGGCGATCCGCTCCGGGACTTCCATCGCTTCCTCGGCGATCTTCGTGCGTGGCGCCATCGCTTCCCAGGGGAAAATGAACCAGTCCTTGGTCACGCTCCGGTCGATCATGCGGTGGCGATAATCGACGCGCTGGGCGGAGACGATGTTGTCGATCAGCACGGCGAAGCGGATATTCTCGCCGATCGCGCTCTGCACGGCGAGCGCGGCGCGGATCGCGCCGATCGTGCGCCCGCTGTCGTTGATGTCTTCTACGAAGAGAAGCTGGTCTCCGGCGCGAGTGCGTTCGGCGAGGACCGCTACGAGTGCGGCACCGAAGGAGGCGATGCCGGCTGAATGGTCGATCGAGACGAGTTGGATATCCATGCGGTGCGACAGGTACACGCCCGGCGTCAGCCCGCCGCGGCCGACCCCGACGAGCAGGGCAGGGCGCCAGCCCTCGGCCTCCATCGCGGCGGCAAGCGCCTCGATACCCTCGATCATGTCGTCATGGCTGTAGGGAGAGAAGACGATCTCGCTCATGAATGCGCCTCCACATAGGCGTCGAGCGCGGCGAGGTGCGCTGCGACCGCGTCGTCGGGCAGGAAGGAGCCGAGGAAGCTGTTGCGCGCCAGCGTGACGAGATCGTCGCGATCGAGCTGGCGGCCTTTTGCGACCGCACGGTAATTGTCGCCGACATAGCCGCCGAAATAAGCGGGATCGTCCGAATTGACTGTGGCGCGCAGGCCGAGGCGCAGCATCCGGTCGATCGGGTGGGCATGGATCGAGGCGACGTTGCAGAGCTTGACGTTGGAGAGCGGGCAGACAGTGAGGGTCATGCCCGAACGGGCGAGTCGAGCGACGAGGCCCGGATCCTCGAGGCTGCGATTGCCGTGATCGAGCCGGTCGACATGAAGCAGGTCGAGCGCTTCATGGACATATTCGGGCGGGCCTTCCTCGCCGGCATGCGCGACGCGCTTGAGCCCCATCGCGGCAGCGGCGGCGAAGACGCGCTCGAACTTGGACGGGGGATGGCCGATCTCGGACGAATCGAGCCCCACCGCGTCGATCCGGTCGATCCACGGCTGGGCCTGGCTGAGCGTCTTGAACGCGTCCTCCTCGTCGAGATGGCGCAGGAAACACAGGATCAGCTTCGAAGTGAGGCCATGGCGCTTCTCGGCTTCGGCCATGCCCGCGAGCAGCCCGTTGGCGACCACGCCGAACGGGATGCCGCGATGCGTGTGGGTCTGCGGATCGAAGAAGATCTCGGCGTGGACGACTCCATCGGTCGCCGCGCGATCGAAATATGCGAGCGCAAGGTCGCGGAAATCCTCCTCCGTGCGCAGCACTTCGGCCCCGGCATAATAGATGTCGAGGAAATCCTGCAGGTTTGAGAAATCGTAGGCGGCGCGCACTTCCTCGACCGAGGCGAAGGGAATCACGACCCGATTGCGGCGGGCGAATTCGAACATCTGCTCGGGCTCGAGGCTGCCTTCGATGTGGAGATGCAGCTCGGCCTTGGGCAGGCCGGTAATGAAGACGTCGAGATCGCTCATCGGGCGAGCATCGCAGGGGCGAGGGAGAGGTGCAAGCGCAACGCGGAGCACGGTGCATGCGTTGTCCGCACATGCCTTCCAGCGTGATCCGCCGATGGGACTATGACGAGGCCGAGCATCGGCTCGACATCATTTTCGTCAGCGGCAAGCGCTATAGCTATCACGACGTCCCGCCGCGCGTGGCGGAGGGGATGCGCGAGGCATTCTCGAAGGGCAGCTATTTCAACCGCAGAATTCGCGACCGTTTCGCCTTCACCGAGCACCGCGCCCGGGCGTCAATCGCCGATTAGGTGCAGGGCAATCTGGCGTCGGTGCCTCCAAGAGCTTTGCTGTGCGGTCGGATCGTCGCATTGCCGTTGGCCGCGAACCTGCTGAAAACCTCTTCCAAACCAGTCCGGCGATAATCGCAGGATGGTAATCGGTTGCAGTTGCCAGCCGATCGGCGCAGCCATCGAGCGTGATCGGTCAAATAGTCAGCAGGCTGCGCCACGGCGTACCAGAGATCGAACGCCGCCGGGCGTTCGACGCTTCGCCTCCGCTGGTCTATACCGTTCTGGCGGCTGTTGCGCTCGCGACCGCAGCAGGCTTATTGCTACTTCGCTTCACGATCGATCCGGACATCTTTCTCTATGCGCTTTGGCCGGCATGGCTCTGGCTAGGCGGTATCCTCGTCAAGCGCGTCGGACACACCAGTATCGGTGGGGCGGCCGAGGTCGCCGGTTTGGTCTATGCAGGTGCCTTTGCCTTTATTTTCGGCATTCTCTGCCTGACAGCTATCGCCACATCGGATCAGGATGCCGCGCTTCATCGCGCTGATCTGGCTCTCGGCTTCGATTGGCGAGCGTTCGCCGACTGGATCCGCCCCTATAATCTCACGCAATCCATCTTGACTGCGGTCTATCGATCGTTGGTTTGGCAATCCGCTGCCATCATCGCCCTGCTCTTTGCCGCCGGAAGGGGCCAGAGAGCGTGGCGACTGGCCGCCGCGTGGTTTGCGTCCCTGTTGCTATGTTCGGCCTTTTATCCCTTCTTTCCGGCGCAAGGGCCGATGGTCTATTTTCATTTTCAGGAAGCCCAGTTTCCCGGCCTGCTTTCCGATTCGCCCTGGAGGTTCGGCCCCATCATCCATGCTGTCCGCGATCAGGGATTGCGCCACATCGAACCCGTGCTCCTGACCGGCCTGATCACCTTTCCCAGCTTCCACGTCGCCGCTGCTTTGATCCTCGGTTGGGCGGCGGGGCCCGTTCGCTATGTCGGCCCGGTGTTCGTTGTCCTCAATGCTCTGATGGGCGTATCGGCCATCATCTGCGGCCCGCATTATCTGGTCGACATCATCGCTGGCATTGGCGCCGGACTGGCGGGTATCGTGCTCTCCAAATATATCGTCGCGTTCAGGATCAAGGCTGAATAGGCGCCATTGCGCGGCGTCGTGGCCCGCCGAATCGTGCGACGGCAGCCGACATGACAAGAGCCACTGCGGCGGAAGTGGACGGGCGAAAGCATTTCGTCGCGCCTTTCAGCCTGAATGTAATAATACGTGTCACAACGTCGCCGAAGGCGGAACGCTGGCGACGCCAGAAAACCGTGGGTTTCTGCGGATTTGAAGTGGCTCCCCGGGCCTGATTCGAACAGGCGACCATTCGATTAACAGTCGAACGCTCTACCGCTGAGCTACCGGGGAAAACCGTCTTCTTGGCGGCCGTGGCCGCTGCGGAGGCGCGCCTATAGCAGCGGGTTTTCCGACATGGCAAGAGGCTCAGGCGATGAATTGTTCCATCGTTATGCGGTCGTCCAGCGCATGCTCGGGATCGAAGAGCAAAGTGAGGTCGCGCATATGGTCGATTGCGACATCGACGCAGGCGACTTCCCGGACTTCGCGCTGATCGGCGACGGCACTGACCGGGCGCTTGTCGGCCTCGAGCACCTTGATGCCGATGCGGGTCTTTTCGGGGAGGATCGCCCCACGCCAGCGCCGCGGCCGGAACGGGCTGATCGGCGTGAGCGCGAGCAAAGCCGAACCGAGCGGCAGGATTGGGCCGTTGGCGGAGAGGTTGTACGCAGTCGAGCCCGCTGGGGTTGCGACGAGCATGCCGTCGGCGATCAGCTCTTCGAGCACGACGCGATCGTTGATGGTGACTTCGAGCTTGGCGGTCTGGCGAGTCTCGCGGAGCAACGAGACTTCGTTGATCGCGGGGAGCACGCATTGTTCGCCGTCGACGGTGGTCGCGGTCATGCTGAGCGGCGAGACGCGGAACGGTTTTGCGCGGGCCAGGCGCTCTTCGAGGCCTTCGAGCCGCCAATCGTTCATCAGGAAGCCGATCGTGCCGAGGTTCATCCCGAACACGGGAAGGATCCGGCGGCGCTCGAGCATCGCGTGGAGCGTCTGGAGCATGAAGCCGTCGCCGCCGAGCGCCACGACCTGCTCGGCCTGGTTGAGGGGGACCCAGTCATAGGCCGTGCGGAGTTCCTCTGCCGCGAGCTGGGCAGGAGGCGTCGGCGAAGCGACGAGCGCGCGTGCGATCATCCGCCGGTGACGCTCATGTGGCGCGCGACGGCGGGCGCGGAACCCGGTGCGATGTGGAAATCATGCGCAGCGGGCTTGAGGTCGAGCGCCTCGCTGATGCGCGTATCGACTTCGGCGAGCCCACCGGTGCGGATCGCTTCGCGCAGATCGACCGAATCCTCATGGCCGAGACACATATGGAGCTTGCCGTCGGTCGAGAGGCGGACGCGGTTGCAGGTTGCGCAGAAATTGCCGGTGAGCGGCGAGATCAGGCCGAGCCGCGTATCGGTGCCGGCAAGGTGCCAATAGCGCGCCGGGCCGCCGGACTGGTGATCGTCGGGTTCGAGATCGAACCGGTCGCGCAGATCGGCGAGCACGCGGGGGAGCGGCAGGAAGCGATCGGCGCGGTCCTCGTCGATATGGCCGAGCGGCATCGTCTCGATCAGGGTCAGATCGTGGCCCCGTTCGCCGGCCCAGGCGAGCATCGGTGCGATCTCGTCTTCGTTGAGGCCCTTCAAGGCGACCATGTTGATCTTGACGCGCAGGCCCGCCGTCTTCGCCGCCGCGATCCCGCCGAGCACCTTGGCGACGTCGCCGTGGCGGGTGATGTAACGGAATCGCTCGGCGTCGCGGCTGTCGAGGCTGACGTTGATCCGGCGCATGCCGGCGTCGAACAGCTCCTCGGCGTGCTGGGCCAGGCGCGTGCCGTTGGTAGTGAGCGTGAGCTCGTCGAGCGTGCCGCCGACCTGGCGGCCCAGGCGGCGCGCCAGCTCGATCATGTCGCGGCGTACCAGCGGCTCGCCGCCCGACAGGCGAATCTTTCGGACACCACGCGCGATGAAGCGCTCGGCGATCAGCGCGATTTCCTCGAGGCTGAGCAATTCCGCCCGGGGCAGGAAGGTCATTTCCTCGGCCATGCAATAGCGGCAGCGGAGATCGCAGCGATCGGTGACCGAGATGCGCAGATAGGTGATCGCGCGGCCGTGGCGGTCCACCAACTGCTGGTCACGGGTGGCGAGGGGGCTTGCCATGGTGCCGGGGTAAGGCCTTGCGCGCGACCAAACAACCCTTGCGATGGCGGCGCGCGAAGCTTCACGCTATCGAGGGGCGAATGGATGACAATTTCACGATCGCCGATGCCGCCACCGCCACCGACACGCCGGTGTTCGTGCTTTCCTTCCGGCAACGCGACGAAGTGGCGGCAGCCGCGGCGGGCGGCGGCTGGCGCGTGGTCGCGGCGCGGCGCCCGGACGGGCTCGAGCAGCGCTTTCTCGCGAGCGGCGCCAACGTCGCGGTGATCGATGCGCGCGGGGCGATGAGCGAAGGGCTCGACGCCACCAAGGCGCTGGCCCGGGTGATCGAGGCGCATGGCGGGGCGATGCTGATCCTCGTTTCGCAGAGCGACACGGTGCACATGCGGCATTTCTACGATGCCGGGGCGACGCATTTCCTCGGCAGCCCGATGTCGTCGGCGGCGATGGCGCACGCGATTCGCTTCGCCCAGCGCCACGTCGAGCGGCTGGCGCGGTCGAGCGGGCAGGGGACTGGTGCCGCCGAGCCGCTGGGGTGGAGATTCGATCCCGAGATGCGATCGCTGCAGCTCACCCCCGGGCTGGCCAATCTGCTCGGGCTGAGCGAGGCGCCGGGGTTGCTCTCGGTGATGCGGCGGCTGGACAAGGACGATCGCAGCCTGGTCAAATCGGCGCTGAAACGGCTGGACAGGCACCAGGGCTCCACCGCCTTCGCGCACGATCTGGGCGGCGTTGGGCGTGTGGTGCAGCATCTGCAGTTCGATTCGAAAAGCGGCTCGCTCCATGCCCTTGTCGAGGCGCTCGGGATCGCACCGGATGCCAGCCTGGCGGTGCGCGATGCGCTCACCGGCGCGCGCGATGCCACCAGCGCCCGGCGCTGGATCGATCGCGAACTGGCGGAAGGCAAGTCGGTCGGCACGATCCTGATCGGCCTCAATCGGTTCGAGACCGTCAACACCGCTTATGGCCGCGAAGCAGGCGATGCCCTGCTGCGCGGCGTCTCGCGCAGGGTCGCCGAAGTGGCGCGAGAGCTGCTCGGGCGTGAGGCGATCGTCGCGCGGATCGGCGGATCGGAATTTCTGGTTGTGAGCCATGATGCCGGCGGCACTCGCCTCGCCGAGGCCGAAGCGCGGCTGGAGGAGGCGTTGAGCCGACCCTTCGTGGCGGGCGGCGAAATCGCGCATCTGGGCGCGCGGATGGTCAGCGTGACGAGTGTCGCCGGCGACTCGGCGGGAAGCCTGTTGCGGCGCGCAAGCGAGGCGATGCTGGGCGACGCGGTTCCGGCCGAGCCGAACGCGCCGCCGATCGAGGAACTCGCCAACGACCTGCATCGCGCGCTCGAGCGCAGTGAGATCGGCGTACGCTATCAGCCGCAGGTGGCGATCGCTTCGGGGCAGGTGATCGGGGTCGAGGCGCTGGCGCGCTGGCACCATCCGCAACTCGGCGAGATCGGGGCCGAGACCTTGTTTCTCGCGGCCGAGCGCGCCGGGCTGGAGGCGCAGCTCAGCGACCATGTCCAGCGACGGGCACTGACGGGTGCGTCGCAATGGCCGAGCAAGCTCGGTAACCTGCGATTGTCGATCAACGTGACTGCCGCCGATATCGCGCGCGCCGGATTCGCCGACAACCTGCTCGGGCGAATCGACGCCAGCGGCTTCCCCCGCTCGCGCCTGACCGTGGAGATTACCGAGAGCGGAATCATGGCGGATCTGACCGAAGCGGCGCGGCTGCTCTCGCAGCTCCGCGCGGCGGGATGCCGGGTCGCGATCGACGATTTCGGCACCGGTTATTCGAGCCTCGCTTATCTGAAGGCGCTGCCACTCGACTATCTCAAGATCGACAAGCGGCTGAGCCACGACATCACCGGCGCACACCGGGACCGGGTGGTGGTGCGCGGCGTGATCGACATGGCGCGCTCGCTGGGACTGGCGGTGGTCGCCGAAGGGGTGGAGACCGACGCGCAGCTGGATCTGCTGGCGAAGGAGGGATGCCAATATTTCCAGGGCTATCTCTGCGCCGAGCCGCTCGACGTGCCCGCGCTCGCCAATCTGGTGCAGGGATGAGCGATCCGCAGGATCTGACCGGCGTCTGGTACGGCCGCTACTCGGCTGATCAGGATGATCAGGACAATGGCTTCATCGCGCTGCTGGAGGAACAGCACGGCGCGGTGACGGGCACGATCAGCGAGCCCGACCAAGGCATCGGCGGCATCCGGCGTGCGACCGTGCACGGCCAGCGCGACGGCGCAAGCATCAGCTTCACCAAGCAATATGACGGGACCGGTGGCTGGACCCACAGTGTCGATTATGCCGGGAATGTGGATCCTGACGGCACGCTGGTGATGGGCGGCTGGGTCGTCGAAGGCTTGACCGGCGCGTTCGACATGACGCGCGAGAAGTTCGACGCCGAGGCGCTGGAGGGCGAGGAAGACATCGCGATCGTGCTTGGTCGCGGCGCCTGAACTGATCGAGAGGGCCAATCTCTAATCCTTCCCCGCTGCGCGAGGGAGATTTTTGCGTAACCAGCTTCAACTCGCCGCCTTCGCCAGCCCTCGCGACAATTGCAGCGCGCCGTGGAGCCGTGCGGAAGGATTCGCCCAGGCGCGAGTGATGACCAGCTTCATGTCGGGGCGCAGCCTCGCGGTTTCGCCGAGCTTGTCGACATAAGCGAGCAGGCCCGCGACATTGGGGAACTTGTCGTCGAAGAAGGTGACGAGCGCGCCCTTGGGACCGACATCGATCTTGGCGATGCAGGCCTTCTTGGCGTTGAGCTTGGCCTCGATCAGGCGGAGCAGATTGTCGGTCGGCTCGGGCAACTTGCCGAAGCGATCGATCAGCTCGGCGGCGAATTCCTCGATGCCCTGTTTGTCCTCGACATCGTTGAGGCGGCGATAGAGGCCCATGCGCAGGTCGAGATCGGGGACATACTCCTCGGGGATCATGATCGGCGCGTCGACGGTGATCGAGGGAGACAGGTCCTTGGGACGGATATCGTCGCGCAGCCCGCCAGCCTTGGCATCCATGATCGCCTCCTCCAGCATCGACTGGTAGAGTTCGTAGCCGACTTCCTTGATGTGCCCCGATTGCTCGTCGCCGAGCAGATTGCCCGCGCCGCGGATGTCGAGATCGTGGCTGGCGAGCTGGAACCCGGCGCCCAGCGATTCAAGATCGGAGAGGACTTTCAGGCGCTTGTCCGCCGCCTCTGTCATCTGCCGCTCGGGCGGAGTGGTGAGATAGGCGTAAGCGCGCGTCTTGGCGCGGCCGACGCGCCCGCGGATCTGATAAAGCTGTGCCAGGCCGAACTTGTCGGCCCGGTTGACGATCAGCGTGTTCGCCGACGGGATGTCGAGCCCGGATTCGATGATCGTGGTCGAGACGAGCAGGTCGTAGCGGCGGTCATAGAAAGCCGACATCCGCTCCTCGACTTCGGTCGGAGCCATCTGGCCATGGGCGATGACGTAGCTGATCTCGGGCACGTCCTCGCGCAGGAACTTCTCGATATCGGGCAGGTCCGAGATGCGCGGCGTGACGAAATAGGCCTGGCCGCCGCGATAATGCTCGCGGAGCAGCGCCTCGCGCAGGACCACCGGGTCCCACGGCATGACATAGGTGCGCACCGCGAGGCGATCGACCGGCGGGGTCTGGATCACCGAGAGCTCGCGCAGGCCCGACATCGCCATCTGGAGCGTGCGGGGGATCGGGGTGGCGGTGAGGGTGAGGACATGGACGTCCGCCTTCATCGCCTTGAGCCGCTCCTTGTGGGTCACACCGAAGCGCTGCTCCTCGTCGACGATGACGAGGCCGAGACGCTTGAAGTCGATTCCCTTGGCGAGAATCGCGTGCGTGCCGATCACCACGTCGATCTTGCCCTCGGTGATGCCTTCCTTGACGGCCTTTGCCTCGGCGGCGGGGACGAGGCGCGAAAGGCGGCCGATCTCGATCGGGAACCCCTGGAAGCGCTCGACGAAATTGCGGTGGTGCTGGCGGGCGAGGAGGGTGGTGGGGCAGACCACCGCCACCTGCATTCCCGCCATCGCCGCCACGAAGGCGGCACGCAGCGCGACCTCGGTCTTGCCGAAGCCGACATCGCCGACGATGAGCCGGTCCATCGGGCGGCCCGCGGCGAGGTCCTCGAGCACGTCGTTGATCGCGCGGTCCTGGTCGTCGGTTTCCTCATAAGGGAAGCGATCGACGAAAGCGGGATAGCCGCCATGATCGGGCTCGGCGACTTCGGCAGGACGTGTGGCGCGCTTGGCGGCGGTGGCGATGAGCTCGCCCGCGATCTCGCGGATCCGCTCCTTCATGCGGCTCTTGCGGCGCTGCCATGCCTCGCCGCCGAGGCGGTCGAGCGTCGCGCCTTCCTCGCCTGCGCCATAGCGGGTCAGGACTTCGAGATTCTCGACGGGGACGTAGAGCTTGTCGCCGCCGGCATAAGAGAGCGCGACGCAGTCGTGCGGCGCCTTCTGGACCGGGATCTGGGTCAGTCCCTCGTAGCGGCCGATGCCGTGCTCGATATGCACGACGAGATCGCCCGGCGACAGTGTGGCGAGTTCCTGGAGAAACGCATCCGTATTCTTGCGCCGCTTCGAACGGCGGACGAGGCGATCGCCGAGCATGTCCTGCTCGGTGAGCACGGCGACGTCGGGCGCAGTGAAGCCGTGATCCAGCGGCAGGACGATGAGCGCGATGCCCATGTCGGCGATGCCGAGGGCCTCCTGCCAGCTGGCGGCGGTGCGGGCGCCCTTGAGGCCGTGATCGCCCAGCAGTCCCGACAGCCGCTCGCGCGCGCCGTTCGAATAGCTGGCGAGAATCGGCTTCCTGCCGTCTTTGCGGACCTTGGCGAGGTGGGCGACTACTGCTTCATAGACGTTCGCGCCTGCGGCGCGCTCGGGCGCGAAGTCACGGGGACCATCCACATCGAAGTCCAGCACGGTGGTGGATTCGGGCTCGTGGAACGGTGTGGCGATATGAACCGGCCCGTGATCGAGCGCTTTCGCCCATTCGTCGGGCGAGAGATAGAGCGCATCGGCAGCGAGCGGACGATAGCTGCCGGGGGCGGAGCTTTCGGCGCGAACGCGGTTCTCCTGATAATCGGCGATCGCTTCGAAGCGCTGCTCGCCGGCGCCACCGGTGGCCGAGTCGCGCACGAGCACGGCCTCGTCGGGCAAATGATCGAACAGCGTCTGGAGCCGCTCTTCGAACAGGGGCAGCCAATGTTCCATGCCCGCTAGGCGGCGGCCGTCGCTGATCGCTTGATAGAGCGGATCGCCGGTGGCCGTGGCGCCGAACTTCTCGCGATAGCGGGTACGGAAGCGCTTGATCGATTCCTCGTCGAGCAGGGCTTCGGAGGCGGGGAGCAGGACGAAGCCATCGACGCGGCCGGTGGTGCGCTGGTCCTCGGGCGAGAAGGTGCGGACCGACTCGATCTCGTCGCCGAAGAAATCGAGGCGGAGCGCCTGTTCGGCGCCACTGGGGAACAGGTCGACCAGACCGCCGCGGACTGCGAATTCACCGGAATCGTTGACCGTGTCGACACGGACATAGCCATTGGCCTGGAGCAGGGCGGCGAGCTTATCGAGCCCGATCCGCTCTCCCGGAGCGAGGCGTGCGACGAGCTGGCGGATGCGGAAGGGGGTCAGCGTGCGCTGGGTGGCGGCGTTGACCGTGGTGACGATCAGCCGCGGCTTTTCGGATTTGGTCTGCAGCGCGTGGAGCGTCGCGAGCCGCTCCGACATGACGCGCAGGGTCGGGCTGGCGCGGTCATAGGGGAGGCAGTCCCACGCCGGATAGCTGAGGATGTCGAGCTCCGGCGCGAACCAGGGTGCGGTCGAGGCAATCGCGCGCATCGCCGCCTCGTCAGGGGCGATGAACACCGCGGTACCGCCGGCGCGCGCGAGATCAGCCAGCATCCAGGGGAGGAAGCCGGTAGGGGTGCCCGAAAGCGTGAGCGGGCGGGTGGCGGAGAGAATCTTCTTGAGGTCGGGCATTCGTTCTTCTTCTTCGTCATCCCGGCGGAAGCCGGGATCCAGAGCCACGGCGGTCGTCGCTCGAGACTCTGGGCCCCGGCTTTCGCCGAGGTGACGGCTAACGGGAAATCGGTACGTAGTTCAGTGTCTTGAGGGCGTTCATTATCGTTCCCTCGTAGCGCGCGGGGACAATGGCAGTTCCCATCGCCCAGGCCATGATATCGACGTCCTGTTCTTCCAGCAGGATTTCGAACAGCTCGATCTCGGCATCGTCCCAGCTTTCGGCATGCGCGTCGAAGAAGCCGCCGATCAGCAGATCGGCTTCCTTGACGCCGCGATGCCAGGCACGGAAGCGCAGGCGCTTGAGGCGGTGTTCGCGGTCCACAGGATCTCCAACGCAAATCGGCCGGCGGCGCTTTGAGCGACCGTCGGCTTCGGTGTAGGGCGGAGATAGACATGCGGCCCGACATTCTCAATCCACTGTTCGCGGAAGTCACCGCGCTGAAGGGCATCGGCCCGGGGCTGGCCAAGCCGTTGGAGCGGCTCGGGCTGGCGCGCGCGGTGGACGTCGCCTTTCATCTGCCGACCGGGTTCATCGATCGCGTCGAGCGCGACGAACTGATGGCCGCAGACGCGGGGCGCGTGATCGCGATCCAGCTGACGCCGGTGAACTATAAGATGGGCGGCAGCGCGCGGGCGCCGGCGCGGGTGCACGCGATCGACGTGCACGGCAATTATGTCAGTCTCGTCTATTTCGGCGGCAATTCGGGCTGGGTGAAGAAGCTGTTGCCCTTGAACGAGCCGCGTTGGGTGTCGGGCAGGCTCGAGCAATATGGGCAGGACCTGCAGATCGTGCACCCGGATTACGTGCTCCCGCTCGACCAGAAGGATGAGGCGGGCGGGCGCGAGGCGATCTATCCATGCTCCGAGGGCATCACATCGCGCCGGATAGCGGCGCTGGCGGCGCAGGCGATCGAGCGCGCTCCCGAATTACCCGAATGGATCGAGCCGAGCCTCAAGGCGCAGAAGGGCTGGCCGGGCTGGCGTGAGGCGCTGGCTGCGATCCATGCCGATCCCTCTGAGGCCAAGGCGCGCGAGCGGCTCGCTTATGACGAGATCTTCGCCAACCAGCTCGCATTGATGCTGGTACGCGGTGAGGCGCGAGCGAAGCGCGGGAGTCCGTTGGCGGGCGACGGGCGGCTCCGCGACCGTCTGCAACTCCCCTACACGCCGACGGGGGCGCAATCGCGGACGATCCGTGAGATCGAAGGCGACATGGCGCAGAGCCAGCCGATGCTGCGGCTGCTCCAGGGCGATGTCGGTTCGGGCAAGACCCTGGTCGCCACGATGGCGCTGCTGATCGCCGCCGAGGCAGGCGCGCAGGGCGCGATGCTGGCGCCGACCGAAATTCTGGCACGCCAGCATTTCGAAACACTTATGCGCATGCTCTCAGGGTTGGATGTAAGAGTGGCAATCCTCACCGGTCGCGACAAGGGCAAGGCGCGCGAGGCGACCTTGATGGGGCTCGCCGACGGATCGATCGACATTCTCGTCGGCACGCATGCGATCTTCCAGGAGGGGGTTCGCTACAAGGATCTCGGGCTCGTGGTGGTCGACGAGCAGCATCGCTTCGGAGTCGCCGAGCGGCTGATGCTCCAGTCCAAGGCGCAGGTGCCGCCGCATCTCCTCGTCATGACTGCGACGCCGATCCCGCGCACGCTCCAGCTGGCGACGCATGGCGAGATGGACGTCAGCCGGCTCGACGAGATGCCGCCTGGCCGCGAGCCGATCGAGACCAGCGTGATCTCCGAGGATCGACTGGCCGAGATCGTCGAGGCGCTGGGGCGGCATCTCGGCTCGGGCAAGCAGGCCTATTGGGTGTGCCCGCTGGTCGAGGAAAGTGAGAAAGTCGATCTCGCCGCCGCGGAGCAGCGCGCGGCGGAGCTGCAAATGCGGTTCGGCGACAAGGTCGGGCTGGTCCACGGGCGGATGAAGGGGCCTGAGAAGGATGCCGTCATGGCGCGCTTCGCCAGCGGCGCGATCGGTGTGCTGGTCGCGACGACGGTGATCGAGGTCGGCGTCGACGTTCCCAATGCCACGCTGATCGTGATCGAGCATGCCGACCGATTCGGACTGGCGCAGCTCCATCAATTGCGCGGGCGGGTGGGGCGCGGCGGAGGCAAATCGCATTGCGTGTTGCTCCGCGGGGCCGGGCTTAGCGAGACCTCGCGTGCCCGGCTGGCGCTGATGCGCGACACCAATGACGGCTTCCTGATCGCCGAGCGCGATCTCGAGTTGCGCGGCGGCGGCGAATTGCTCGGCACGCGGCAGTCCGGCGAGGCGCAATTCCGGCTGGCGACGCCCGAGATGATGCAAATGCTCATGGTCGCGGCCAATGCCGACGCCCGGCTGCTGGTCGATCAGGATCGCGGGCTCAAGACCGTGCGGGGCGAGGCGGCGCGGACGGCGCTCTATCTGTTCGAGCGCGATGCCGCGGTGGCGCTGCTGCGCGCGGGTTAGGCTATTTGCCCTTCACCATGGTGGCGATGAGCTCGTAATAGCTTGCGAGATCGATTGCCGGATCGAACTGGCAGCCGAGCCGTCCGCCCAACCACCAGCGGACTTCGGCGGCGACGGTTCCCGCGCCCGGCAAGACCACGCGAAGGCGGTCTCCGGTCTCGAATGGCGTGTCGCAACGCGCCATCAGCCCGTGCGGCGAGATGTTTACGATCAGGAACGTGAGCTGGCGCGCATCGGGGCCGAACGCCCGTGCACGATAATGCACGTCGTCGCGCATCGTCTGCCGGTCGTCGGCGATGGCCAGATTGCCGATGCTAAAACTCACGGGCGCCTCGCTCAAACCTTGAGGTACGGCTTCCCTGATATCTCGTTCGCGTGAATTCCGTTCAAACGAAGCTGCTTAACATTGGCTTACGCGCCGATTTCAGGCCGGCACGAGAAGCCCGTGGCGCTTCCTGCCGAAGCTGACTTTCACTTGCCCGGTCACCATGACCATCGCTGTCGGATCGCCGACCTGCTGGTCGTCGATCTTGATCGCGCCCTCGGCGATTTTCCGGCGGGCTTCGCCCTTGGAGGGGCATAGCCCGAGGCCGATCAGCGCGTCGACGATATTGATGCTGCCCTCGGGCACAGCGAAGCTCGGCAGCGCTTCGCCGGCGGTGCCTTCCTCGAAGGTGCGGCGGGCCGTTTCGGCAGCTTCCTGCGCCGCAGCGGGTCCGCGGCACATCGCCGTCGCTTCGTTGGCGAGGATCTTCTTGGCCTCGTTGATCTCGGCACCTTCCAGCGCCTCCAGCCGGACGATTTCGTCGAGCGGCAGATCGGTGAACAGGCGCAGGAACCGGCCGACGTCGCGATCGTCGGTGTTCCGCCAGAACTGCCAGTAATCGTAATGCGAGAGTTGATCGGGGTTGAGCCAAACGGCGCCCGACATGGTCTTGCCCATCTTGCCGCCGTCCGCCGTGGTGATCAGCGGCGTAGTGACGCCGTACACTTCGGTGCCGTCGACTCGGCGCGACAGCTCGATGCCGTTGACGATATTCCCCCATTGGTCCGAGCCGCCCATCTGCAGGCGGCAGGCGGAACGGCGCGACAGCTCGAGGAAGTCGTAGGCCTGCAGGATCATGTAGTTGAATTCGAGGAACGACAGCGACTGCTCGCGATCCAGCCGAAGCTTGACCGAGTCGAAGCTCAGCATCCGATTGACCGAGAAATGCTGGCCGTAATCGCGCAGGAAAGGCAAATATTCGAGCGCGTCGAGCCATTCGGCATTGTCGACCATCACTGCGTCGGTGGGGCCGTGGCCGAACGTCAGGAAGTTCTCGAACACCGTCTTGATCGAGGCTATGTTGCTGGCGATGGTATCGACCGTCATCAGCTTGCGGGCTTCGTCCTTGAAGCTGGGATCGCCGACCTTGCCGGTGCCGCCGCCCATGAGGACGATGGGTTTGTGGCCCGCCTGCTGGAGCCGGCGGAGCAGCATGATCTGGACGAGGCTGCCGACATGGAGCGACGGCGCGGTGGGGTCGAAGCCGATATAGCCGGGAACGACCTGGCGCGCGGCAAGGGCATCCAGCCCCTGAGGGTCGGTGACCTGGTGGATATAGCCGCGCGAAGAGAGCAGGCGGAGCAGATCGGACTGGTATTCGGTCATGATGCCGCGCCGCCTAGCATGGAGGAAGTGCCTTGGGGAGAGGATTGGGCAATGGGACGCTGGTGCCGCATCCCGATTTCGAACCGGTTTCGGTGCGCGGCATCGACGTGATGCTCGCGTGCGGCGGCGACGGACGATGGCTGATCGAATATCGCGTGGATGGGACCGACGATCTGATCACACCCGAGCCGGCCCAGGCGCGCCGCACCGAGGAACTCTGGAAGCACACCTGCTTCGAGCTGTTCATTCGGCCAGAAGAAGGCGACGGCT
This sequence comes from Sphingomonas sp. Root241, assembly GCF_001428865.1. GTDB lineage: Bacteria > Pseudomonadota > Alphaproteobacteria > Sphingomonadales > Sphingomonadaceae > Sphingomonas. The sequence continues at coordinate 1,851,217 of NZ_LMIV01000001.1, read as the reverse complement.
ATTACGAGTTCAATTTCTCCCCCTCGGGAGAATGGGCAGCGTATCGCTTCAAGGCATATCGCGCATTCATGACCGATATGCCGTTGATCACTCCGGCGATCGAATGGTGGGGCGGCGAGATGCGCGCAGCGGTGGACCTGTCCGGCCTGCCCGACGGCGACTGGTGCGTCGGCGTCACCGCAGTGATCGAGGAAGCGGGCGGCAAGCGTTCCTTCTGGTCGCTCGCCCATCCGCCGGGAAAGCCCGATTTCCACCATGAGGCTTGCTTCGCCTTCGAAGTCCCGGCAGCGATGCGCGCATGAAATTCGGCATCGATCGGCTGCTCGCCGACCCTGAACTCCGCAAACCCCTTGAAGGCAAGCGCGTCGCATTGCTCGCGCATCCGGCTTCGGTCACCGCGGACCTGACGCATTCGCTCGACGCACTGGTGGCGACGGGACTCAACGTCTCGGCGGTGTTCGGGCCGCAGCATGGCGTGCGCGGGGATCTCCAGGACAATATGATGGAATCGCCGGATTATACCGATCCGACCTACGGTGTGCCCGTGTTCAGCCTCTACGGCGAAGTGCGGCGGCCGACGGGCCAGTCGATGGGGACGTTCGACGTCATCCTGATCGATCTGCAGGATGTCGGCTGTCGAATCTACACGTTCGTGACGACGTTGCTCTACGTGCTCGAGGCCGCGGCGCAGCACGGCAAGGAAGTGTGGGTGCTCGATAGGCCCAATCCCGCGGGGCGGCCGATCGAGGGGCTGACCCTGCTGCCCGGCTGGGAAAGCTTTGTGGGCGCGGGACCGATGCCGATGCGGCACGGGATGACGCTGGGCGAGATGGGGGCGTGGTTCATCCGGCAATTCGGTCTCGATGTGGACTATACCGTGATCGGGATGGAGGGGTGGCAGCCTGAGGTGGAGCCGGGGTTCGGCTGGCCGCCGGAGAGGCCGTGGATCAATCCGAGTCCCAATGCCGCCAACGTGAACATGGCGCGGGCCTATGCCGGCACGGTGATGCTCGAGGGCACCAATTTGTCCGAGGGGCGGGGGACGACGCGGCCGTTGGAGCTGTTCGGCGCTCCCGACGTGGAATCGCGCGCGATTGTCGCTGAAATGCGTCGACTTGCGCCGGATTGGCTGGCGGGATGCACGCTCCGCGACATCTGGTTCCAGCCCACTTTTCACAAGCATGTAGGCCAATTGTGCTCCGGCGTGTTCATCCATGCCGAGGGGCCGGCCTATGACCATGCACGATTCCAGCCCTGGCGTGTGCAGGCGCTGGGATTCAAGGCGATCCGGGCGCTTTATCCGGACTACGACCTGTGGCGCGATTTCCCGTACGAATATGTCTTCGACAAGCTGGCGATCGACGTGATCAACGGCGGCCCCGCCTTGCGCGAATGGGTCGACGATGCCGGCGCCGCGGCGGGCGATCTCGACGCGATCACGCTGCCCGACGAGGCGGCCTGGGCCGAAGCGCGGCGGCCGTTCCTGCTGTATTGATTGCGTAAGGCAGGACGAGGGCTTAACGACCGCACCATGCTGGCGGGGCTGATTTTTGCGATCGAGGAGGCGAGCGACCGGCCGGGGACGCTCGTTGCGACGCTGCCTTTCGGCGGCATGACTTTGCTCGAATATCAGGTGCGGCTGCTCTCGGGCGCGGGCGCGCAGCATGTTCTGGTGGCGGTCGGCAAGATGACCCCGGCCTTGCTCTCCGCAGTGAGCCGCGCGAGCCGGCGCGATCTCTTCGTCGAGATCGTCCGGTCGGCCGAGGAAGCCGCCGAAAAGATCGGCGAAGAGGCGCGGGTGCTGGTGATGGCCGACGGGCTGGTCACTACCGATCCGGTGATGGATCGGATGGGCCATGAGGGTCCCGAGGCATTGCTCGTCACCGATGATGCCGATTCGCCCGCCGCGATCGAGCGGCTCGACATGCGCGATTGCTGGGCGGGAGTGGCGCGGATCTCGATCGGACAGCTCAGGCAGATCGCGCAGATGCCCGACGATTACGACTTCCAGTCGGCGTTGCTGCGCGTCGCGGCGCAATCGGGCGCCGATCACGTGCCGCTGACCGCGAGCTGGCTGCGCAGCGGTCATGCCGTCGAGCATAGCGCCGAGGGCCTTGCCGCGCGCAATACCGGGATCATGGCGGCATTGACCGAGCGGCGGACCGACTGGGCCGATCGCTGGGTGTTCACGCGCATCGCGCGGATGGTGCTGCCCGAACTGGTCTCGCGCAACGTACCCGGTTGGGCGCTGATCGGCGTGGCGGGCGTGCTCGCTTTGCTGAGCTTCACGGCGATCGCGTATGATTGGGAAGGCACGGGACTGATCGTCTCGCTGCTCTCGGCGGCCACCTTTGCGACGAGCGGCGCGATGGCGGCGCTGCGCGGGGAAGAACGGCGGGCGAGGGCGATCGAATGGACGCTGCTGGCCCTGTTCGGCGGTGTCGCGCTCGGCTGCGGCTGGATGGAGCGCGTGCGGCTCGATACGACCACGCCGCTGGTGCTGGCGGCAGTGGCGCTCGCGACACAGTTCTTGATCGAGCGCGCACCTTCGCGGCACCGGCGCTGGTGGGCAAGCCCGTCGGCGCACTTGCTGTCGCTGACGCCGTTCGCGTTGGCCGGGCTGATCCAGTTCGGGCTCGGCGCGGCGGCGCTTTATGCTTTCATGACGCTGGCGGCGGCGGTTGAGGGCACGCGCGAAAAAGCTTAGCTTCGCTTTAATCACATTCCGCTAGTCAGAGGTCGATGTCGGATAACTCCGTCGACATAACCCACGGCGCCACCAGCGGCGCTCCCGAGCTGCTCGCGCGCGCGGCGGCTGCGGAGACGCGCGCCCATGATGGGTTGGCAGTGGCGATCGACGACTTCTTCCTGCCCGACGAGGCACGGCTCGACGAGCGCACGCGGGCGTCGCTGTCGCTGCTGCTGCGCGCGTTGGTGGAGACCGTGGAGGCCGAGATTCGCGAGAATGGCGCGCGGTTGCTTAGCGAGCGCGGCGAGGCGCGGCTCTCCACGGCGATTCTGCGGACCGAGGCGAGCGTCTGCAATCGTCTGTTCGATTCCGGTCTGTTGCGCGATCCAGCGCTGATGACCGAACTGATCGCACGGGTGCGCCAGGACGCGATCGCAGCGGCACTGCCGCTCAACGCACCGGACAATCCCGAGCGTCCCAGCCTGGTCAATCGATTCGTCCAGCACCCCGATCGCGCGCTCGCCAGCGGTGCGATGGCGGTGCTGATCGCCGAAAGCCGGCGGCGCGGCGACCCCGATGCGGAACATTTGACCCAGACCGACCTGCCTGCCGAGCTGCACTGTCGGCTGGTCTGGTGGGTGGCAGCGGCGTTGCGCGAGCGTGTGGGGGAAGCCGCCGACGGCGCGCTGCCGCTGCTCGACCGAGCACTGTCCGACGCGGCGCAACGCAGCCTCGCCGCTTATGACGAAGGCGATCGGCTGGAGGGCGCGGCGATGCGCTTTGCCGCGGCGATCGACGCCCAGCCCGACGAACTGCCGCGGATGCTGGTCGAGGCTCTGGGCGACCGCCGCATCGTGCTGTTCATCGCATTGCTCGCCCATGCATTGGGAGTGAGCTATTCGCTCGCCCGCGAGATCGTGCTCGAATCAGGTGCCGAGCGACTCTGGTTGGCGCTCCGCGCGCTCGATCTGGGGCGCGAGGCGATCGCCCATATCGGCTTCGCCTTGTGCGAGGCCGATCCGCGCCGCGACGTCGAGCGCTTTGCCGATCGGCTCGACGCAATCCTTGCCATATCGAGCGACGATGCGCGCAATGCGATCGCGCCGCTGCGGCTCGATCCGGACTATCGCACGGCGCTGCTGGCATTGGCCCGCACCGGGGGCGCGGCATGAACGCGATCGATCGCTCGATCCCCGTCTCATACGGACGGCTCGACCGCGAGGGACGGCTGATCGACGCCGAGGCGCGGCTGGCCGAACTCAATCTGCGTGCCGGTGGCGAGCGGGGCGCGCCGCTCGCAGTGCCGCAGATCGCCACGCTCGCGCGGCTTTCGCAGCGGCTCGGTATCGCGATCTCGCGCAATGTCGTCGCCGCGGACGGCGAGGACGATCTCGACTTGTGGGTCCGCGCCGAGCCCGAGGACGGCGGCGTCCGGCTCGAAGTGAGCGGATGGCGCCAGCGGCCGGCCTGGCGTGCGATCGGCAGCGAGCTCGAACGCGACGGCGACTTTTTCCGATCGGCTGCCGACTGGCTGTGGGAGACTGACGCATCGCTGCGCATCACCTTCCTCTCGATCGAGGCGGGCGAGCGTTATGGCTTCGAATCGAGCGAGATGCTCGGCCAGCCGCTGACTCGTCTGTTTCATCTGGAGCAGGACGAAAGCGGCAATTTGCCGATTCTCGACGCCGTGGCGGCGCAGGCGCAGTTCGACGGACAGAAGGCGGAGATTCGCGGGACCGGGCGGATGGTGCGACTCGCGGCCGCTCCGCGTAGCGACCCCGGCGGGCGTTTCGCAGGATTCGTCGGCGCGGCGCACATGCTCGAGATGCCTCTCCCGCCCGAGCCGGGACCCGATACGCCTTTGCCGGCGCCGGCGGCGGCATTCGGGGGCTTTCCCGATTCGTTCAGCCAGCGGCTCGATCGCGCGCTGCGCGGACCGCTCGGCAAGATCATCGCCAACGCCGACAGCATCAGTGCGCAGCTGGATGGACCGCTCAAGCCCGATTATGCCGAATATGCCAGTGACATCGCCAATGCCGGGCGGCATCTGTTGGGATTGGTCGAGGATCTGGTCGATTTACAAGCGATCGAACGCGAGGATTTCGCGATCCTGATCGAGCCGATCGACCTTGCGGATGTCGCTCGGCGTGCGGCCGGGCTGCTCGCCGTGCGCGCAGCGCAATCCGAAGTGCGGATCGACAAGCCGGCGATGGACGATGCGTTGCCGGTGACCGGCGAGTTCCGCCGCGCATTGCAGGTGATGGTCAATCTGATCGGCAACGCGGTACGCTATTCGCCGCCGGGCGCGATGGTGTGGATCCGCCTCGAGCGTGAAGGCAATATGGGCTGCGTGATCGTCGCCGATCAGGGCAAGGGCATCGCGTCGGAGGATCACGCGCGGATCTTCGAGAAATTCGGCCGCGTCGACGACAGCGAGCCGGGCGGATCTGGCCTCGGCCTCTATATCGCCCGGCGACTCGCCCGAGCGATGGGCGGCGACATTGTCGTCGACAGCGCACCGGGAATGGGCGCGCGTTTCGTATTCAGGCTTCCTTTGCGAACGTAAACGGGGCGCCCGCCGGTCCGGCAGACGCCCCGTTCGAGGTCAGCGGCGGCGGCAGACCGTCACACGCCCCTGATAGCGCCGCCATTCGGTCCAGCAGACGCGATGCGAGCGGTGCCCGCGATAATAGCGTCCGCGGTCATAACCACGGCCCCGATCCCAGCGATTACGATCGCCGCGATAACGGCGGTCATCGCGATAGCGTCGGTCGTCGCGATAGCCGTAACCATAGCCATAATCCTGCACGGCGGCGCTGGCGGCGACCAAGGTAACGGGTGCCGCACTGGCGGCTGTGGTGGCACCGGCGACGCCCGTGAACGCAAGCGCGGCGGCGGCGATGATCCTGACAATCTTCATCATGCTCTCCTGTCAATTCTCCCGCAGTGACGGCAGAATAGGATTCGCCAAGCTTCGCTTTGCTGAATCACTTTGTAGTCTCCGGTACAGATTCGAGGTTCTCCACCCGGAACTGGCTTCCGCCATTAGGAAAGCTTATGCGAATGCGATGGTCCGCCCGCATTTGCCGCTCAATGCCCTGCGCGCGTTCGAGGCCTCGGCGCGGCACCTCTCCTTCACGCGTGCGGCGATCGAATTGTGCGTGACGCAGGCCGCGGTGAGCCATCAGGTGAAGGCGCTGGAGACGCGGCTGGGCGTGCAATTGTTTCGACGGCTGCCGCGCGGGCTGGCGCTTACCGATGAGGGCGCAGCGCTGCTGCCGGTGCTCGCCGAGAGCTTCGACCGCATGGCCGAACTGGTCGAGGGGATCGCCAGCGGCGAGGCCACGCAGTTGCTGTCGGTGGCGGCGGTGGGGACCTTCGCGACCGGCTGGCTGCTGCCGCGCCTGCCCGCGTTCCGCGCAGCGCATCCGCGGATCGACTTGCGGCTGTTCACCAACAACAACCGAGTCGATCTGGCCGGCGAGGGGCTCGATTTCGCGATCCGTTTTGGCGACGGGGCGTGGCACGCAACCGAGGCGGTGCCGCTTATGCAGGCGCCGCTGACGCCTTTATGCACCCCGGCGATGGCGCGGGAGCTGGGCGAACCGCGCGACCTGTTGGGAATGCCGCTGTTGCGCTCGTATCGTGCCGATGAATGGGCGCGCTGGCTCGAGGCGGCGGAGATCGCCGCGCCCACGCTCAAGGGGCCGGTGTTCGATTCGTCGCTCGCGATGGTCGAGGCGGCGATGCAGGGTGCCGGGGTGGCGCTGGCGCCGGCCTCGATGCTGGGGCGGCTCGTCGACGACGGCGCGCTCGTGCGGCCGTTTGCGCTGGAAGTGGCGACGGGGCGCTATTGGCTGACCTGGCTCAAATCACGAACGCCGACTCTGGCGATGACGGCGTTTCGCGACTGGATAAGCGAGCAAATTCCCCTCCCCGGGAGGGAGGGGAATTGAAGGTCAGCGCTTGTCGACGGGGACGTAGTCGCGCTGGACGGGGCCGGTGTAGAGCTGGCGCGGACGGCCGATCTTCTGCTCGGGGTCCGAGATCATCTCGTTCCACTGCGCGACCCAGCCGACGGTGCGGGCAAGCGCGAACAAAGCCGTGAACATCGTCGTCGGGAATCCGATCGCCGACAGGATCACGCCCGAATAGAAATCGACGTTCGGGAACAGCTTCTTCTCGATGAAGTACGAATCCTTGAGTGCCATTTCCTCGAGCTGGAGCGCGACCTCGAACACGGGATCGGAGACGTTCAGCTCCTTGAACACCTCGCGCACCGTCTTCTGCATCACCGTCGCGCGGGGATCGTAATTCTTGTAGACGCGGTGGCCGAAGCCCATCAGGCGGAACGGATCGTTCTTGTCCTTGGCGCGCGCGATGAACTCGGGAATGCGTTCGGGGCGGCCGATCTCATGGAGCATGTTGAGTGCGGCCTCGTTGGCGCCGCCATGCGCCGGGCCCCACAGGCAGGCGATGCCCGCCGCGATGCAGGCGAACGGATTGGCGCCCGACGAACCGGCGAGACGCACGGTTGAGGTCGAGGCGTTCTGCTCGTGATCGGCGTGCAGGATGAAGATGCGGTCGAGCGCCTTCTCGACCACCGGGTTCACGACATATTCCTCGGCGGGGACGCCGAAGGTCATGCGCAGGAAATTGCCCGTGTAGGACAACGAGTTGTCCGGGTAGAGGAACGGCTGGCCGACGCTGTACTTGTACGCCATCGCCGCGATCGTCGGCATCTTGGCGATCAGCCGGTGCGACGCGATCATGCGTTGCTTGGGATCGGTGATGTCGGTCGAGTCGTGATAGAAAGCCGACAGCGCGCCGGCGACGCCGCACATCACCGCCATCGGGTGCGCATCGCGACGGAAGCCGCGATAGAAGGTCGCGAGCTGCTCGTGCAGCATCGTGTGGCGGGTGATCGTGTTGTTGAAGCCGGCGAGCTCGTCCTTGCCCGGCAATTCGCCGTTCAGCAGCAGATAGGCCACTTCCATGAAGCTCGAATGCTCGGCGAGCTGGCCGATCGGATAGCCGCGATGGAGCAATACGCCTTCATCGCCGTCGATATAGGTCAGGCCCGATTCGCACGAGGCGGTCGACGTGAACCCGGGATCATAGGTGAACATGCCCGTCTGGGCATAGAGCTTGCGGATGTCGACGACGTCCGGGCCGACGCTGCCCGTGAGGATCGGGTATTCAACGTCTTTACCCGGAACCTGAAGCTTCGCGGTATCGCTCATACACGTCGTCCTTGTCTGGCCCGGATCAGGCGGGCTTGGTCATTTGATCGGCGATGCGGGCCAGGCTTTCCTCCCGCCCCAGCAATGCCAGAACGTCGAAGATGCCCGGAGAGGTTCGTCGCCCGGTGAGTGCGGCGCGCAGAGGCTGCGCGACGGCGCCGAGCTTGACCCCCGCATCGTCGGCGACGGTCCGTACCGCCGCTTCGAGCGCCTCCGTATCCCAGCTTCCGGCCGCGTCAAGCGAAGTGTGCACTGCAGCGAGGAGCGCAGGAGCCTCGCCCTCCAGCAGTGCAGCCGCGCCCTCGTCGAGATCGAGCGGACGTGTCCGGAAAAGGAACATCGCACCCTCGGCGATCTCATTTAGATTCGCGGCGCGCGGCTTGAGCGAAGGCATCGCCGCCGTGAGGAGCGTCGATTGCGCTTCGGTGATTTCGAACGGCAGCCGCTTCGCGACCAGATCGGCGAGACGGGCGTCGTCCGATGCGCGGATATAATGGCCGTTGAGGTTCTCGAGCTTCTTGAGGTCGAAGCGCGAGGGGCTTTTGCCGACTCCGGCGAGATCGAACCACTCGATCGCCTGATCGCGGCTGATGATCTCGTCATCGCCATGACCCCAGCCGAGACGGAGAAGATAGTTGGACACCGCCTCGGGAAGCAGGCCGAGCTCGTCGCGATAGGCGTCGACGCCCAGCGCACCGTGGCGCTTCGAGAGCTTGGCGCCGTCGGCACCGTGGATCAGCGGGATGTGCGCGTAGGTCGGTTCTTCCCAGCCCATCGCCCGATAGATCGGCAATTGGCGGAAGGCGTTGTTGAGATGGTCGTCGCCGCGGATGATGTGGGTGACGCCCATGTCGTGATCGTCGACCACCACCGCGAGCATATAGGTCGGCGTGCCGTCCGAGCGGAGCAGGACCATGTCGTCGAGCTCGCTATTGTTGACGGTGACCGAACCCTGGACCCGGTCGTCGATCGTGACGCTGCCTTCGCGCGGCGCCTTGAGGCGGATCACGAAGGGCGCGCCCTCGGGAGCCTCGTTCGCGTCGCGATCGCGCCAGCGGCCGTCATAGCGCAAAGGCTGCTTGTTGGCGCGCTGCACGGCGCGCATCGCCTCCAGCTCCTCGGCGGTGGCGAAGCATTTGTAGGCGTGGCCACCCGCGAGCATTTCATGCGCGACTTCGGCGTGGCGGGCTGCCCGCGAGAATTGATAGACCTCCTCGCCGTCCCAATCGAGGTCGAGCCAGCGCATTCCGTCGAGGATCGCGGCGATCGCTGGCTCGGTCGAGCGCGCGCGATCGGTATCCTCGATGCGCAGCAGGAACTTGCCGCCGTGATGGCGGGCGAACAGCAGGTTGAACAGCGCCGTACGGGCGCCGCCGATATGGAGGAACCCGGTGGGCGACGGCGCGAAACGGGTGACGACAGGCTTGCTGCCGGTATCAGATGTTGCGCTCAACCGCGCGTGCTCCCAGACATGAAAATCGATGGCCAGCTCAGCCGCCGAGGCCCCTAGCACGGGGTTGCCCGCCCTTCAAATGGGGGCGAGGGCGGCGCTTCGCCATGGCGCTGCCCGCATCGAGCGCTGGCTCGAGATCGAGCGCGAGCAGCTCGTGCTCTGGCTGCCGGTGATGCTGGGGGCGGGGATCACTGCCTGGTTCGTGCTTCCCGACGCGGCCCGCTGGATCGGTTTCGTCCTCGGCAGCCTCGCGTTGGCCCTCGCGGCAATGGTGTTGCCGGGCGGGGGCAGGGCGCCTCGGGCGCTCGCGATCGCCGGACTCGCGCTTGCGGCCGGCTGTGCGCTGATCTGGTGGCGGGCGGAGCGGGTCGCGGCGCCGGTGCTGGCGCGGCCTGCGCTGGCGGTGTTCGCGGGGCGCGTCGAGCGTGTCGAGCAACTGCCCGCGCGCGATATGGTCAGGGTGACGCTGTCGCCGATCGGGCATGCCGACCTGCCGCCCAGGGTGCGCGTCAATCTCGCCAGGGCCGACGCACCGGCAGGTCTCACGCGGGGTGCGGTCATCAAATTGCGCGCGCGGCTGATGCCGCCGCCGGCCGCGGCGGTGCCGGGAGCCTATGATTTCGCACGTGTCGCCTGGTTCAGCAGGCTGGGCGCTACAGGGAAGGGGTTTGCGCCGGTCGAGGTGGTAATGCCCGGCGTCGCGCCGGGTGCCGATCTGCGCGCACGGCTATCGGGCCATATCCAGTCGCGTATTGCGGGGAGCGGAGGCGGGATCGCGAGTGCGCTGGCGACCGGGGATCAGGGCGCGATCACCGAAGAGGATTCGGAGGCGATACGGCGCTCCGGGCTTGCGCACCTGCTTTCGGTGAGCGGGCTGCACGTCACTGCGGTGACGGCGGCGGCGATGCTGCTGGTGCTGCGGCTGCTGGCGCTCAGCCCGACTCTCGCGCTGCGCTGGCGGTTGCCGCTGGCCGCGGCAGGGGCGGGGGCACTGGCAGCGGTCGGCTATACCCTGCTCACCGGCGCCGAGGTGCCGACGATCCGGTCGTGCGTGGCGGCGTTGCTGGTCCTGCTAGCCTTGAGCCTGGGGCGAGAGGCGATCACGCTGCGGCTGGTGGCGGCGGGCGCCTTCATCGTGCTGCTGCTATGGCCGGAGTCGCTCGCAGGCCCCAGCTTCCAGCTCAGCTTCGCGGCGGTGACTGCGATCGTCGCGCTCCACGAGAGCCCGCGGGTGCGCGGCTGGTTCCGGCGGCGCGAGGAAGGAAGAGGGCGGCGGTTGCTGCGCGGGCTCGGCTCGCTGCTGCTCACAGGTATCGCCGTCGAGCTCGCGCTGATGCCGATCGGGCTGTTCCATTTCCACAAAGCCGGCATCTATGGCGCGCTCGCCAATATCGTCGCGATCCCGCTGACCACCTTCGTCATCATGCCGCTCGAGGCGCTGGCGCTGGCGCTCGACATGGTGGGGATCGGCGCGCCCGTCTGGTGGCTCACCGCGCGGGCGCTCGATCTGTTGCTGTGGCTGGCGCATATCACTGCCTCGGCGCCCGGAGCGGTTGCCGCGCTGCCGGCGATGCCGGGCGGAGCCTATGCGCTGATCGTCGCGGGCGGCTTGTGGGTAGCCTTGTGGCGGACGCGGGTGCGCTGGGGAGGGCTGGCCCCGTTCGCGGTCGGGCTGGGCTGGGCGCTGGTGACGCCGGCGCCGGACCTGCTCGTCACAGGCGACGGCCGGCACCTCGCGATCCGGACGGCGGACGGTGCGATGGCGCTGCTGCGCGATCGTGCCGGAGATTACACGCGCTCGATGCTCGGCGAGAATAGCGGCGCGGAGGAGGAGCTCGCTTTGCTCTCCGAAGCGCCCGACGCGCGGTGCAGCCCCGATCTCTGCCTCGTCGAGGTGCGTTCGGGGGCGCGGCGCTGGCGCGTGCTCGCGACGCGGAGCGGCTATATGGTGCCGTGGGCCGAGATGATCGCCTTGTGCAAGGCGACGGACGTCGTGGTGAGCGACCGACGGCTGCCGCCGGGTTGCATACCGCGCTGGCTAAGGCTCGACCGCGATACGCTGGCGAAGACCGGCGGCGTGGCGATCACCTTCGCCGACGCGAGAATACGCGCGGTTCGTGGCGGGGGATCGCATCCCTGGCTAACCCCGCTGACGGTGCAGCCGCCATTTGCGGCCCGTCCGGAAGGCGGCGGGCGAGCGACTCGTTAAGCCCCGGCCCTGCGAAGGCGGCTGGGGCTTAAATTGACTCAGTTGGCGGAAACTCGCTCAGTCTCGCAACTTTCTTGCGTGGGTTTTCGAAGCTGCAGGGTCGATCAGGTCAAAGAGCGGCCGGGGTTCCGGCTTGCTGAGGCAAGCAGACGAAATCCTACATTGCAAGCGTGCGATCTGAACATGCCGGGCCGCGTCGAACCCGGAACCCGATCCGTTCAGGATCGGTCGGATTCGAACTGCCGCCTGGTCTCGCTCTTGCTCTTGCTGGTGAGGATGACGCCGACGGCACCCAACACGATCATCCCCACGGCGAGCAATGGCAGCTTGTCGTTCAGCACGCTGACTGCGATCCAGGCGATTGCGATGACGATCACCAGGACGAAGAGCCGGATGTTGTTGCCCGGATAGGCGTAGATTTCGGTGCCGTCGCCAAGACGGATACCGTGGACGCCGCCATGGTCGATCGCCTTGAACAGATAGAAGCGGCCTTCGGCGCCCGGAACCAGGCGTTCACTGATCGCGCTTGCCGCCACGGGCCCCTTGATCTGTTCCACGCCTCCGTCGCGGCGAGCGATGGTGAGCACGCGATATCGGGTGAAGGGCTTGGTCCGGGTCTTGACCGCTTCGGTCACTGTCCCCTCGACAACGGATACGCTCATCCAGTCATGCTCCTGCGGCTTTGCCGATCCGGCTTATCGTTAGGCAAGGCGTCTCGCATCGGACGATCGTCCGATGTGGGGGATCGAGCCCTGGTCAGGAATCGGATGGGTCGCGGCCGAGAATGAGGCGGACCAGCTCGCCTTGCCGCCTGACCCCCGTCTTGTCGAAGACGCGCGAAAGATGGGTTCGTGCCGTAGTATAAGAGATGCCGCGCCGTGCCGCCGCCGCGCGTTTGCCGTCTCCCTTGGCGATCTCGACTGCAAAGGCGGCTTCGGCGGGCGTAAGGCCGTAGTGCAGGCGCAGCCGGGTCGTGACCGCCTCGTCCGATCGGTCGGCCGCCTCGATCAGCAACGCCACCGGTACACCCGGTGAAACCAGCGGCACCGATCGCCGCAGCGGGATCACGCGGAGCTGTCGGGGCGCACCTTCGCAACGCAAATCGAGATCGGCGCCGCTATCGGCAGGCGCCTGGCGGGCGCACCGCGCGATCGCTGCGTCAAGCGCCGCCTGCTCGGTGCGGCCGGTCGCCGTCAATTGTCCGCCCGACAACGCGAGGCCGCCGCCTGGCTGGAACAGTGCCTCGGCCGCGCGATTGGCGAACAGCAGCCGCCGGTTTCCGTCCACCAGCAGGGCTCCGCTTGCCAGCCGGTCGAGGACGCGCGTCGAGACTTCGTCATCGAGCCGGCTCTCGGTCAGGCGCATATGGATCTGCATCGCACGGCGAAGATGCGGTGAAAGGAGCTTCAGCAGCTGGACCTGCGCTGCCGTATAGCGATCGTTCCCGGGCAGCACGATCATCGTCTGCCAGCCCTCCTCGTCCAGCACCAGCCCGCCCAGCTTGGTGCGATATCCCTGCGGCAGCGACCACTCATTGTAATAGGCGCCGATGCGGAGATCCGCTGCATCGCCGACCATTTCGTCGGTTACCACGCTGCCCACCCCGGACGCGGCAATGGCGTGCCAGACCAGATCTTCGGCATGATAGTCCGCGTAGCGACCGAGAAAGGCCGGGTCGGTGCGCGGCGCCTCCAGCCAGGCAATTCCCGTCGGGCTCATCGTGCCGAAAGCTGCGTCACGCGCGCCGAGCAGGTCGGCAAGCCGTTCCAGCAAGGCTGGCCAAGCGGCGAAGTCGCACGCGGCGGCATAGATGCCGTCGATCACAGGCAAGATGGCCGCTTCGCTCGGGTTCGGCATGGACAGTATCGCTCCGGCTCACCGGTTCGTTACCGTAGCAGTAAATTCGTGCCCGCCCTATTGTGATCGCCCGCGGATGAAACCGAAGGCCGCCCGCGGATCAATAGCGCCGCAGCAGCCCCGCCAGCCGGCCCTGCACGCGCACCTGATCCGGGCGGTAACGCTGGGCGCTGTAATCGCGATTGGCTGGATCGAGGCGGATCATCGCGCCTTCCTTGCGGAAATATTTGAGCGTCGCCTCGGCATCGTCGATCAAGGCGACCACGATCTCGCCGTCGCGCGCGACTTCGGTACGGCGGATCAGCGCATAATCGCCGTCGAGAATGCCGGCCTCGACCATCGAATCACCCGCAACCTCAAGCGCATAATGCTCGCCCGAGCCGAGCAACGCGGCGGGGACGGGAAGCATCGTCGCGCCTTCGAGCGCCTCGATCGGGGTACCCGCGGCGATGCGGCCGTGGAGCGGGATCTCGACCACGTCGTTGGCCGGCCTCGGCAAAGTTGCGGGAGTCGAGCTCGATTTGTCAACTTTGGCCGCGACGGGCTTCTTGGTGTCGCCGCCGCGTTCGGGCATGCGCAATACTTCGAGCGCGCGGGCGCGATTGGGCAGCCTGCGGATGAACTCGCGCTCCTCGAGCGCGCTGATCAGGCGATGCACGCCCGACTTGGACTTGAGATCGAGCGCCTCCTTCATTTCCTCGAACGACGGCGAAACGCCGGTCTCGGCCAAACGATCGGCAATGAAGCAGATGAGCTCGTGCTGCTTGCGCGTGAGCATGCAATCCTCCTGTCCAGAACAGACTGGGAACGTTTACGCAATGTTCCGCAAGCTTGTCAAGCGATGTCGAGGATTTCCACCGAGTCGCCCGCCTCGGCCGCGGGCGCATGGGGTTCGCGGACGATCAGGCAGCCGGCGCGGGCGAGGGTGCCGAGCATCGAGCTGTCCTGGATCGTCGATGCGCGCGCCCGGCCGTCGCTCATCTCGGCGCGGAGATAATCGGTGCGTTCGCCGTTCGCGGCGAGCGGTTCGCCGAGGATCGCGGCGCGAGTGACGGGCAGGGGATCGCGGGCTCCCGACAGGAAAGCGATGAGCGGGCGAACGAACAGCATGGCCGTGACGAAGGCCGAAACCGGATTGCCGGGCAGGCCGAGGACCATTGCGCCACCGAGCCTGCCGGCCATCATCGGCTTGCCCGGGCGAAGCGCGATCTTCCAGAAATCGATCGTCGCGCCGGCGGCCTCGAGCGCGGGCCGGACGAGATCGTGATCGCCCACCGACGCGCCGCCGCTGGTGACCAGCAGATCCGCGTCGAGGCTTCGAAAGGCGGCTTCGAGAACCTGCTGGCGATCGGGGAGGATGCCGAGATCGATCAGCTCGACGGGGAGATCGGCGAGCTGGGCCGCGAGCATCAGCCGATTGGTCTCGGGAAGCTGTGCCTCGCCGACCGGAGTGCCGGGGGGCACGAGCTCGTCACCGGTCGCGGCGATCGCGACACGGATTTTCCGGCGAACGTCGAGCGCGCCGTGCCCCGCGGTGCCGGTAAGGGCGAGGCGGGCCGGCGTGAGACGGTCGCCGCTGCGAAGGAGGAGATCGCCCTCGGTGAAATCGAGCCCGCGGCGGCGGACGTTGCGCGCCTGCGTGCCGGGGCCTTCGCCGGTGAGGATCAGTGCCGCGCCGTCGCGCGCAGCCTCTTCCTGCACCATTACGGTGTCGGCGCCGGATGGAAGCGACGCGCCGGTGAAGATGCGCACGGCCTGGCCGGGCTCGACGGCGCCGGCAAAGGCGCAGCCGGCGGCGCTCTCGCCGATCACGTGCCAGGGGCCCGGGAGATCGGCGAAGCGGATGGCGTAACCGTCCATCGCCGAGAGATCGGCGCTTGGCTGGGTACGCAGCGCGTGGACGTCGCTTGCCGCCCAGCGGCCGGCGGCCGCCGCGAGGGGCACGCGCTCGATCGCTACGGGCGAGGCCAGCGCGAACAGACGCGTCCGGGCTTCGGCAATGGAAAGAAGTGCGGGCATCGACATAGCCATGTGCCGGGAAGCCATCACCGCGCAAGCCCGAGCTTTGGTGCTGGCGCGGAGGCGATGCCGGACCGGTGGATGGCGGCCTGCCACTTCTTGCGATCAGAAGGGACAGGCCGCCATCCGAGCGCGCTATTTCAGCGGCAGAAACAGTTCCGCTACCACTTCGTGCGCCGCCTGCCCGGGCGGGAAGGTGAGGTATCGCTGGCAATAGATCGGAAAATCACGCGCTTCCTCGCCGCTGGCCGGAAGCCAGTCCCGATACAAATAGAGCGCTGCGGGTTCCAGATTGTGGGAAGCGCCGTCGACCCGCAGCACCGCGCAGCGCCCGCCGGGGATCACACCGGCCTTCATCACCTCGTCGTTCGCATCGATCGGCCGGTCCGTCCCGACGCACAGGTCCATGCTGTAATCGGCCGGATTCTGGGGAGTCCGCTCGGAGCGGAAGATGTTGAAGGTCGGGCTCGTCTCGGGGGACAGGCCGGCCGCCTTTCGCCAGCGGATGAACTGCTCGATGGTATCGCCGAGCATCGCCCGGTCGCCGCGATGCTCCAGGATCGCCACCGGCGTCGGAAGCACTTCGCGGATCGTCACGTTTTCTTGGGTATAGGTCGTCTGCATGAGCTTGCTCCTCGCAATTTCCAGAGGCCCGAAGGCCGCAAGCCACGGCGCCCAATCGGGCGATTTCCGGAACGACGAAGGCGATTGCCCGAACCTTCGCCGGAAGGCGCGGGCGAAGGCATCCGGCGAATCATAGCCGGCATCCATCGCGATCTCCGTGACGCTCGCAGCGTCCCTGGAAGCCAGCTGGTTCGAAGCGCGCTTCATGCGGGCAAGCTGGACATAGCGATGCACGGACAACTCGAAGGTCGCCGTGAACTGCCGGTGGAAATGGAATTTGGAGAAGGCCGCAACGCGGCTCACCGTTTCCAGGTCGAGATCACCGTCCAGATGCTGGTCTATATAGTCCAGCGCCCGCTGCATTCGGGCATGATAGTTTCGAAGCGCCTTCATCGTCCCGTCCTCCGTGGCGACACCAGCTAGTCGCTCCGGACAGTGAAGCGCTCGACCGATCTTGCGGTTTGGGACCGCTACTGGGTCGAAAGCAGCATCGCCTCTGCTCGCCTGCGGCTTCAGCTCGAGGGCTTGCCGCCGGTGACGAGAGTCAGATCGCGCGGACGCAGCGGCAGACGGAACTCGCAGAGGATGCGGTTGTGCGCGATCTCGATCACGTTTGCCGGGCCGCCGCCGATTTCGGGGAGCGAGACCCAGAGCTGCGCGCCGGTCGCGAAGGCGGCGCGGGTCTCGAGCTCGACGAGATGCGCGGTGATGCCGCGGACGCGTGCGTTCCACCAGCGTACGCCCTCGCGGATGCTTGCCGGCGCGTCGAGCCGGATCGCGTGCTTGTCGGGGATCATCCCTTCGCTCTCGAGGTTGAGCGGCGTACGTTCGCCACCCGGCTGCGCGCGCTGGATGTGGCGGAACCACGGCATCAGCGTCTGCCAGCCGAGCCCCTCATCGAAGGCGATGCCGGCCTGGCCGTCCTGCGCCCAGCGAACGGTGCCGTCGAGCGGACGAAGCGCATCGAAAGTGAGCTGCACCGGATCGCCGACGGCGAGCTCGAGGCCGGTGTCGATACCGACGCCACCCTGCGAGATGTTGCGGGTGCGGGCGTGCTCGACCTTGCCGCCGCTGCGGATCGAGACGAGCTGGCGGATCTCGACGCGCGGCATGGCCCGGCGTTCGGCCGGGAGGCTGGCGAGAGTGCGTGCGAGCGTGCTGATGATGTCGATGGGCTCGTCGAAGACAAAACCGGCTTCGCCATCGGCGGACCAGTCGACCTTGCCGGTAACCGATTGCCCGCTCGCCATTTCGAGGTGCATCGGCTCGTCCTGCACGAGCTGGGCACCGAGCTGGAGGGTGGCACCGGCGGACGAGAGCCGCTCGAGCGAGCAGGGGTAGCGTTCGCAATCACTGACGAGGAATGCCGCGTCGAAGGCGGCCTGCGCGTCCGGCTGGTTGAGCACGGCGCGGGGCGGATCGGCGGAAAGCGAAAAGACAGTCGCGGACCTGAGTGCCTGAATCATTTCTGTTTTTTCCACCCCGGTCCGTGGGGCGACTTTGCCTAAACGGGCTGAAAGGGGGGTTAAGAGACGCGGTTGTAGAATCCCTAATTGCGGTCGGGGAAAGGACGCAGAGGGCTTGCCGGAAGCGCGGCGGGCGATTCCCGTTCGCGATCCTTTTCGTGCTGCTCGAGGCGGTGCGAGCGCCAGCGCAGGCACATGCCGGCGACCGACGTCGTCATTCCCAGCAACAGGCAGGCGAGCAGCAATGGACTCTCCTCAGCCGCCTTCAAGGAGACGATGCCGAGCAGGAGGACGCTCAACGTGGAGGTGAGGTAACCGAGCCCTTTCAGCACCGAAACTTCGCGCAACCCTCAAGTCCTCCATGACACTTTCGTGACAGGATAACGACGGCGGCGCGGGGGCGTTCCGGCGGCTCATGCGGTCCAGTCGCCCGATTTGCCTCCGGTCTTCGAGAGCAGGCGGATGTCGCCGATCACCATCGCCTTATCGAGTGCCTTGGCCATGTCGTAGAGCGTGAGCAATGCGACGCTGGCGGCCGTGAGCGCCTCCATCTCGACGCCGGTCTTGCCCTCGGTCGCGGCGGTGGCGGTGACGGTGACGCCGGTTGCGTCGGGGGCGAGATCGACCGCGACACGCGTGAGCGGAAGCGGGTGGCAGAGCGGGATCAGCTCGGCGGTCTTCTTGGCGGCCATGATCCCGGCGATCCGGGCGGTGGCGAGGACATCGCCTTTCTTCATACTGCCCGCGCGGATCGCGGCGGCGGCTTCCGCGGACATGGTGATCCGGCCGGTGGCGACGGCTTCGCGCGCGGTGACCGGCTTGCCGGCGACGTCGACCATGCGCGCGGCGCCGGTTTCGTCGAGATGGGTGAGGTCACTCAACTCCCTCTCCCCTTGTGGGAGAGGGAAGGGGCCCGCTCGCGAAGCGAGTGGGAAGGGTGAGGGGGACAGGGGTCTCACTCACCCTCACCCTTCCGCCGACTTCGTCGGCTCCCTCCCTCTCCCACAAGGGGAGAGGGAAAAGGATGCGCTGCCCGCTCATCCCACCAGCGCCCGGGTCGCGGCTTCGACATCCGGTTGGCGCATCAGCGATTCGCCGATCAGGAAGCAGCGGATGTCGTGTTCGGCCATCGCATCGAGATCGGCACGGCCGGTGAGGCCGCTCTCCGCGACGAAGGTGCAATCCTTCGGGGCATGGCGAACAAGTTCGTAGGTTTTCTGAAGATCGACTTCGAAGGTCTTAAGGTTACGATTGTTGACGCCGATCAGCCGCGATCTGAGGCGGAGCGCGCGCTCGAGCTCGTCGGCATCGTGGACTTCGACCAGCACGTCCATGCCGAGCTCGATCGCCGCGGCCTCGATCTCGGCCATCGCGCCGTCGTCGAGCGCGGCGACGATGATCAGGATCGCGTCGGCGCCGATGCCGCGGGATTCGGCGACTTGCCAGGGATCGACCATGAAATCCTTGCGGATCACCGGCAGATCGCAGGCGGCACGGGCGGCGATCAGATAGTCCTCATGGCCCTGGAAATATTCCTGGTCGGTGAGCACCGAGAGGCAGGCGGCGCCGCCTGCCTGATAGGCACGGGCATGCGCCGGGGGATCGAAATCGGGACGGATCAGGCCCTTGGAAGGGCTCGCCTTCTTGATCTCGGCGATCAGGCCATAGCCCCCGGCGGCGATCTTGGCGTCGAGCGCGGCCTTGAAGCCGCGCGGGGGCGAGGGATCGGCGCGCGACACCGGCGCAGTGCGGCGGGCGGCAACCTCGGCACGCTTGGTTTCGAGGATCTTGTCGAGGATCGTGCTCATGCGAAGGCGATCCAGCAATCGAGCAGTGCGTTGGCGAGCCCGCCATCGATCGCCTCGGCGGCTTCCTCGACGCCGTCGACGAGATTGTCGGCGTGGCCGGCGACCATCAATGCGGCGGCGGCGTTGAGCAGCACGGCGTCGCGATAGGCGCCGGACTCGCCGAGCAGCAGCCGCCGGAGCGCGAGCGCATTATATTCGGGATCGCCGCCGCGGATCGCCGCGAGCGGATGGCGGGGAAGTCCCGCATCCTCGGGCGTGATCCGCGTGGGCAGAGTCGCGCAGCCGACATTGACGGCGATGCTCGCACCCGCCGTGGAAAGCTCGTCGAGGCTCTCCTCGCCCGAGACGACCGCGGCCGCCTCTGAACCCAGCTGAGTGAGCGCCTCGGCATAGATCGGCGCGTAATCGGGGCGGGCGATCCCGATCAGCTGGCGGGTGACGTGCGCCGGATTGGCGAGCGGGCCCATCAGGTTGAAGATCGTACGGCGGCCGATCCGGCGGCGCAGGGGGCCGATCCGCGCCAGCGCAGGGTGGTGATGCTGGGCGAAGAGGAAGGCGATGCCGAGCTCGTGCAGGCTCTCCTCGGCCCGCGCGGCGGCACGATCGAGATTGAGGCCCAGTGCCTCGAGCGTATCGGCGGCGCCCGCCTTGGACGAAGCGGCGCGATTGCCGTGCTTGGCGACGGGCACGCCGCAGGCTGCGACGACGAGACTCACCGCAGTCGACACGTTGAGCGTGTGATGGCCGTCGCCGCCAGTACCGCAGACGTCGATCGCGCCTTCGGGAGCGGTGATCGGGATCAGCCGGTCGCGCATCGCCCGCGCGGCCTCGGCGATTTCGATGCTGGTCTCGCCGCGAATGCTGAGCGCGATCAGGAAGGCTTCGATCGCCTGCTCGGGCACGTTCCCGTCGAGAATGTCGGCGAACGCCAGCGCGGCGGTTTCTCGCGACAGCGGCGACACGGGGTCGGGAAGGCTGGTGAAGGTCGTCACGCCGCCTCTATCCCGGCGGAGCGGCTGCGAGTCGAGCAAATCCTGCTGGCGCGCGGGCAAGCTGGGCTGCGCAGGATTGCGAGGATGCTCGCAGGTAAATGGACCGTGCTGCTTGACTCGCTTGACTCGAAAGCGGGTTTTTCGGCGGAAGCGCCAGGTTCGCGCCGGCGAAGCGACAGTCACGCGACACCGACGCGCGGGGTGACAAAGGAAGGGGACTCGGCTGTTCAGGCATTTGCGAACACAAGCAGAACAAATTCTATTTTGCCAGCGGATTTGGGAGGCGACTCTCGAGTGAGACTGCCGGAAAGCCGCCACCACGGGCCGGTTCGCCAAAGACGGGTCAATCGGAAATCCACTAACCGAATGCGAAACCGCCCTTTAATATTGCTGACACTCGTCGCTTCGGATCGTACATTTCTTGCGCCTTCGCGACCGAGTCGAAATTTTCGGCGAACCGGGTGCGGCTCGCCTTTCGACCCTCACGAGACAGCAGCGCCGATCCTGACGGTCGGCATCTCTTGCCGTCCGAAGCCAGAACGCATGACGCCCGCTTCTCGGACGAGGAGACGATCATGACGCAATCAGGGGATATTGTTACCTCGCGGCCCGATCTCGCGACCTCGAGCTCGTCCGCCATTCCTGTCGAGACCAAGCCGATGTTCGACGGGAGCGACGGTCCGACGGAAATGGTGATCGTCGCTCCCGCCGAGGACACATCGATCCGGCCGTTTGCATTTCATGCCTCCGACGAAGAGCTGGCCGACCTCAGACAGCGGATTAACGCGATGCGCTGGCCGAGCATGGAGCTGGTGGCAGACGGAACGCAGGGCGTGCAGCTCGCGACGATGCGCAAGCTCGCCGATTATTGGGCGAATCGCTACGATTGGCGCGCGTTCGAGGCGCGGTTGAATGCGCTGCCGATGTTCGTGACGAATATCGACGGCGTCGACATCCACTTCATCCACGTCAAATCCGGAGAGGTCGGCGCGCTTCCCCTGATCCTCACGCATGGCTGGCCCGGATCGATTGTGGAAGAGCTGAAGGTCGTCGCGCCGCTGGCGAACCCGGCTGCTTATGGCGGCACCGCCGCGGACGCGTTCGACGTGGTCATTCCGTCGATGCCCGGCTACGGATTTTCGGGCAAGCCGACCGAGCTCGGCTGGGATCCGGTCAGGATCGCCCGCGCATGGACAGAGCTGATGGGCCGCCTGGGATATTCGAAGTTCGTGGCCTCGGGCGGCGACTGGGGTGATCCGGTGACCGAACAATTGGCGGTGCTGTTCCCGACGCAGCTGCTCGGCATCCATCTGAACATGCCATCCGCGGTGCCCGGCGAGATCTTCCAGTCCCTCCATGCGGGAGGTCCGCCGCCGGCGGGACTCTCGGCCGACGAGCAGCAGGCATATGAGCAGCTCGACTTCTTCTTCAAGAAGGGCCTCGCCTACGCGCAGGAGATGACCAATCGGCCCCAGACGCTT
This sequence comes from Sphingomonas sp. Root241, assembly GCF_001428865.1. Classification (GTDB taxonomy): domain Bacteria; phylum Pseudomonadota; class Alphaproteobacteria; order Sphingomonadales; family Sphingomonadaceae; genus Sphingomonas. The sequence continues at coordinate 1,829,376 of NZ_LMIV01000001.1, read as the reverse complement.
TATGCGATCGAGGACTCGCCGGTCGGGCTGGCCGCATGGATCCTCGATCACGATGCGCGCAGTTACGAGCTTATCGCGCGCGTTTTCGACGAACAGGAAGAGGGCCTGACGCGCGATGACATTCTCGATAACATCACGCTCTACTGGCTCACGCGCACGGGCGTTTCGTCAGCGCGCCTGTACTGGGAGAACAAGCTCCCCTTCTTCGCGCCGCAGGGCGTGACCATACCCGTTGCCGTCAGCGCCTTCCCCGACGAGCTCTACCAGGTGCCGCAGAGCTGGGCCGAAAAGGCGTTCCCCAACCTCGTGCACTATAACCGCTTGCCCAGGGGCGGCCATTTCGCGGCATGGGAGCAGCCGGAGCTCTTTACCCAGGAGATCCGATCCGGCTTCCGCTCGCTTCGGGATGGAGGGTGAAGGCCGTGCAAGCGCTGCCCGTCACGCTTCTGGGAATCGCCATGTTTGCTCTCGGGAGCGCGTCGCCGCTCCCGCAGCAGGCTCGCCCCGCAGGCACGACGCGCACCGACCTTCAGCGACACGATCTCGCCGTCCCGGGCCGGGAGGTGCTTCAGGCGCGCGTGAACTTCGCGCCGGCCTCCTCCTTCCCGCGCCACACGCACCCGGGCGAAGAGATCATCTACGTGCTCGAAGGATCGCTGGAATATGAGGTCGCCGGCAAGGCGGTCGCGCTCAAGGCCGGCGACGTTCTGTTCGTTCCGGCGGAGACCGTGCATGCGGCGCGGAATATCGGAACGGACAACGCCGCCGAGCTGGCGACCTATGTTCTGGAGAAGGGAAAGCCGCTCACCACGATCGTGAAGTGACCGGGTGAGTGGGGGCGAAGCTGCCGACCGAGGCGCGGGCGCTACGGTCGCTTTTCGTCAATAGCAGCCGCCTTCAGGCGAGCGCCTTAGCCTCAATCCCGGCCAGCCGCATGAAGTTGGCCAGCATCGCGTGGCCGTGTTCGGTGGCGATGCTCTCGGGGTGGAACTGGACGCCGTGGATCGGCAGGTCGCGGTGGCGGAAACCCATCACCGAGGCGTCGTCGGCGGTGGCATTGACGATCAGATCGTCGGGAATGTCGGTGACGATCAGCGAATGATAGCGCGTCGCGGTGAAGGGGGAGGGCAGTCCTTCGAACAGGCCGGTGCCGTCATGCTCGACCGGACAGGTCTTGCCGTGCATCAGCCCGCCGCGGACGACCTGGCCGCCGAAATGCTGGCCGATCGCCTGATGGCCGAGGCAGACGCCGAGCAACGGCTTCTTCAGATCGGCGCAGGCGGCGACGAGATCGAGGCTGATCCCCGCCTGGTTGGGCGTGCAGGGGCCGGGAGAGATCAGGAAGGCCTGGGCATTGCTGGCGATCGCGTCGCGCGCGCTGAGCGCGTCGTTGCGGACCACCTGCACTTCGGCGCCGAGCTCCATCAGGTAATGAACGAGGTTCCAGGTGAAGCTGTCATAATTGTCGAGGACGAGGATCATGCAGGTCCGGTTAAGGCGTTTTGCGCTCTCTCACAATTGTCTTGGCCCGGAATTGCCTTGGCGTGGCCCCATTGCCTTCGCACGGCCATAGTGCGGGGCAACGGTATCGCGCACCGGGGCGTTGACCCGTCGAAGGAGCTTGCATGATTTCCAGTCTGTTATTTGCCGCGTTGATGGCGAGTCCGGCTCCTGCGCAGGTCCGCGGGCCGCAGGACGAGCCGCCCAAGCGCGTCCGCTCGATCCTGCTCTACGGTGACGAACAATGTCCCAAGACCGAGGATCCGGACGAGATCGTCGTGTGCGCCAATGCCGGCGAATCGCCCTATCGCATCCCCAAGCGCTTCCGCGACCAGCCCAAGGAAGACGCCGGTTCGAACGCGTGGACCAACCGGGTGGAGGCAGTGGAGCAATTCAACCGCGCAGGGCTGCCGAACAGCTGCTCGCCGGTCGGCACCGGCGGCCAGACGGGCTGCACGCGCGCGGCGATCCGGCAATGGTATCAGGAACGGCTCGACGCCAAGGCGAAGGCTGCGCGGACGACGACGCCGTAATTCTTTCCCCTCCCTGTAAGGGAGGGGATCAAGGGGTGGGTAGGAAAGGTCGGGCTCGATGCCCGGCCTTTTCTTTTTGCCACGAGCTTTGTTGCAGGGCTCGCTTCGCTCGCACCCACCCCCAGCCCCTCCCTTACAGGGAGGGGAGAACAGGTTACTGGCCGAATCCGGGTTCGCTGGCCCTTGCCACGGCTTCGCGGGCGGCGGCGAAGAGGGCGCCGGCCTTGGCTTCGCATTCGCGTTGCTCATAGGCGGGATCCGAATCGGCGACGATGCCGGCACCGGCCTGGACGTGCATCACGCCGTCCTTCACCAATGCGGTCCTGAGCACGATGCAGCTGTCCATCGATCCATCGGGCGAGAAATAGCCGACGCCGCCGGCATAGGGGCCGCGCGTCTCGGGTTCGAGTTCGGCGATGATCTCGCAGGCGCGGACCTTGGGCGCGCCGCTGACCGTGCCGGCGGGGAAGCCGGCGAACAGGGCGTCGAGCGCGTCGCTACCGGCCTTGAGCCTGCCGACCACGTTCGAGACGATGTGCATGACGTGGCTGTAGAATTCGACGGTGTAGCTGTCGGTGACGCGGACGCTGCCTGCCTCCGCCGCACGGCCGACATCGTTGCGGCCGAGATCGAGCAGCATCAGATGCTCGGCGCGTTCCTTGGGATCGGCGAGGAGGCTGGCGCGATTGGCTTCGTCCTCGGACGCCGTAGCCCCGCGCGGGCGGGTGCCGGCGATCGGGCGGATCGTCACTTCGCCGTCGCGCGCGCGGACGAGGATCTCGGGGCTCGATCCGGTGAGCGCGAAGCCCGGCAGGTCTAGATGATAGAGGAAGGGCGAGGGGTTCACCCGGCGCAGCGCGCGATAGAGCTCGAAGGGGGGCAGCGCGAAGGGGGTGGTGAAGCGCTGGGCGAGCACGACCTGGAAGATGTCGCCGGCGGCGATGTAATCCTTGGCGCGCGCGACCATCTCGCCATAGCGGCCGGGCGGGAGCACCGGCGTGAGGGCGACTTCGGGCAGGTCGGCGCGGATAGGGGCGGGCAGCGGAGCACTCGCCAGCCGCGCGGCGGTGGCGTCGATGCGTTCGGCGGCCGCCTCGATCAGCGATTCCGGGTCGCGGGACGCATCGGGCCAGACCGGCGCGACGAGGAACAATGTGTCGGCGAGGCGATCGAAGATCAGGACCATTGTCGGCCGCACGAACATCATGTCGGGCACGCCGATCGGGTTCGCCGGCGGACGCGGGAGCTTCTCGACCAAGCCGACGGTCTCGTAGCTGAAATAGCCGACGAGGCAGGCGAGCGCGCGCGGCAGCTCGGCGGGCACTTCCATGCGGCAGCGCTCGACGAGGCCGCGCAATGCCTCCAGTGCGGGTTCGGGGCAAAGCGCGAACGCCTTGCGGTCGGTCAGCCAGTGCGGGTTGATCGCGGCTTCGTCACCGGTGGCGCGGAAGACCAGATCGGGGGCGAGTCCGATCAGGCTGTGGCGGCCGCGGACCGATCCGCCCTCGACCGACTCGAGCAGGAAATCACCGCGGCCCGGCTCGATCAGCTTGAGCGCCGTCGCGACCGGCGTTTCGGTATCGGCGACCTGTCGGCGCCAGAGCAGGGCCGGGCGCCCGGCGGCGAGCGCCGACCGGGCGGCTTCGACGCCCTGCGTCACGATCCGCTGGCCGTCCCCGTGCGGGCGAGATCGGCACGAAGCTGCTGGATCGCCTTTTCGTTGCGCGACACCTTCACCTGGCTGCGCACCGAAGCGACGAACTGGCGGGCGAACTCGCCGCCGACCTGCGGGGCGATTTCGCCGCGCACCCGGGCCATCGCGGCCTGATCGCCGGCGGCGCTGTGCTGCTCGACCTGCGCGAGATAGACGACGTAAAAGCCCTCGCGGTTGGGCCCCTCGACCAATTTGGCCTTTTTGGGCGCCATGCTGAACGCCATCTGGAGATAGGGCGCCAGCTGGCGGTTGAGCACTTCCGCGCGCTTGAAGTCGAAATCCTTGGGCGGCGGGCCCTTGGTGACGCCGGATTCGGTCAGCGCCTGCTGCATCGGCACGCCCTTTTCGAGCTTGGCGACGACGGCGGTGGCGATGGTCCGCGCCTTTTGCAGCGCCTGCTCCACCAGATAATCCTTCACGACGCGCGCGCGAATCTGGGCAAGCGGACGCGCCGCGGCAGGCACGATCCGCTCGAGGTCGACCACGGCGAAGCTACCATCGGGCCCGAGCGGCACGATCTGCGGCTCGTCGTCGACCTGCTCGATGCCGAAGCCGGCGCGCATGACCGGGACGAGCAGCGGATCGGGCTTGAAATTGGGATCGTCGGGATTGGTGGCGGCTGGCGTGAGCGCCGGCGTGCGCTCGGCGACGAGCTTGGCGTCGGCCACGGCCTCGTCGAAGGTCTTGCCGTCGCCGATGCCGTCGTCGAGCGACTGGCGCAGCTGAGCCAGCGTCTCGGCGAGCTTGCGCGCGCCGATCTCGGTGGCGAGTTCGGGCCGCGCCTGATCGAGCGTCTTGGCGGCGACCTGCTCGATCTTCTCGACCTGGAGCAGGTGCCAGCCGAGCGGCGAACGCACCGGGCCGACCACTGCGCCCTGCGCCGCGGCAAAGGCGGCATCGGCGACCGCGGGGGCGGTCTGGCCGGCAAGCGCGGGCTTTTCGACGCCGTCGAAACTGGTGGTTTCGAGACCCGCGCCGGTCGCGGCGGCGGCGAGGGTCTTGCCGCCCCTAACTTCGCCGGCGATCCGGTTGGCGGTCGCCTGGTCGAGGATGACGAGCTGACGGATGCTGCGCTTCTCGGTTGCCGCGAAGCGATTGCCGGCCTTTTTATAGGCATTGGCGATCTCGGCCTCGGTGGCGGCCGTGCGCGCCTTCAGCGCGTCGGGCTTGACCGCCGCGAAGCGGACGATGCGGCGTTCGGGCACCATGTAGCGCAGGCGCTTCGAATTATAGTAGGCGGTCAGCGTCTTGTCGTCCGGATCGGCGCCGGGGTCCATCGCGATCGTGGGCACGAGGCCGACGGTTCCCATGCGGCGCTCGAGCAGCAGCGAGGCATAAGGCAGGACGACTCCGTCGGGGATCTGGCTGCCCAGGGTCGCGCGGTTCAGCATCCAGCTGCTGTAGCGCGTGTTGGCGATGTCTTCGCGAAAGGCGACCGGCGAGATGCGGTTCTGCGACAGCAGATCCTCGAACTGCTTCTGGCTGAACTTACCGTCGAGCCCGAAGAAAGCCGGGTTGCTCGCGATGTCGCCGTCGACCAGCTTCTTGCTGACCTGCATCCCCGAATCCTGCGCGAACTGGACCATGGCGGCGTTGTTGATGATCTCGTCGAGGGCCATCTCGAAACCGCCCTGGGCGAGGAACTGCTCCATCGTCACATTCTGCCCGCCGCGCTGGAGATTGCGCAGATAGATGTCGATCCGCTCGCGGACCTCGCGATCGGTGATCTTGCGGTCGCCCACCTTGGCGACGACGTTGCCGCCGGCGCCGCCCACCGTGGAGCGCGCGCCGGTGATGTCGCCGGCGGCGAAGGCCAGCGCGATGATCGCCAGGAAGACGAACACTGCGATCAGGCCGAAGCGCGACTTGGTGAAGCGGCGGAAGAAACTGAGCATGAAGGGCCGTTCGAAAGAGGAATTTGGCGTGCTTTAGGGCCGCGACACGCTCCCTTCAAGCTTGTGCAGCGCGTGAGGCTTGGTATCGCCTGCGACCAAACAGGAGGAGTACGACATGCGTCGCAAGCTGGTCGCCGGAAACTGGAAGATGCACGGGCTGAAGGCGCAGCTGGGCGAAGTCGAGGCGATCGCGGCCGCGGCTGCGGCGAATCCGGGCGTCGACGTGGCGCTGTGCGTGCCGTTCACCTTGATCGAACCGGCGGTGGGGGTGGCAGGCGCGCTGCCGATCGGGGCGCAGGACGTGCACGAGGCTGACAAGGGCGCGCATACCGGCTGCGTTTCGGCCGCGATGCTGCGCGACTGCGGTGCGACGCTGACGATCGTCGGCCATTCGGAACGGCGTGCCGACCAGCACGAGACCAGCCACGATGCCTGGGCCAAGGCTGCGGCGGCGCGGCGGCAGGGGCTCAAGGTGATCCTGTGCTGCGGCGAGACCGAGGCCGAACACGATGCCGGCCGCGCCGAGCGGATCGTCCAGTCGCAGATCGAAAAGTCGTTGCCCGAAAGCGCGCATGGCGACTGGCTGACGCTCGCTTACGAGCCGCGCTGGGCGATCGGCACCGGCAAGACCCCGACGCTCGAGGAAATCGCCTCGATGCACGCGATCGCGCGGGCCAAGCTGCGGACGATGGTGGGCGACGCGGCCGACGGGATCCGCATCCTCTATGGCGGATCGGTGACCGGCGCGAATGCGGCGGACATCCTCGCGGTCGACAATGTCGACGGCGCGCTGGTCGGCGGTGCGAGCCTGACCGCCGAGAAGTTCGTGCCGATTATCGAGGCTGCGGCTTCGCTTTCCTGATTTCACCCAGCGTGACCAGGGCGGTCACGCTCGACGCGGCGGCGAGGGCGGCGCCGACCAGTGCGCCGCCGTGGAAGGCCGCGATCAGCGCCGGGCCGGCGCTGGCGATGACGGCGCCGGCGATCGCGGTGGCGATCAGCCCGCCGGTGCGCGCGATCGCGCTGTTGAAGCCCGAGGCGGTGCCGCCATGGGTATCGTCGACCGAGGCGAGCACCGCGGTGGTGAGCGGCGCGGCGACGCTCGACATGCCGATCGCGATGACGAGGCACCCGGGGAAGACCGAGGTCCAGTAGGACGCGTCCTCGTTCACCAGCACGAGCAATGCGAAGCCGATCGCGACGATCAGCGCGCCGATGGTGAGCGGCCAGCGCGGGCCGACCTGCGCCGTCACGCGCCCCATCACCCGCGACGCCAGCCCCATGCCGAGCGGCATCGGCAGCAGCGCGAGCCCGGCCTGCAGTGCAGTGTAGCCCGCGGCCTGGATCAGCACATAGGGCAGGAGGAGCAGCACGCCGCCGAGCGCGCCGTAGAGCAGGAAGGTGAGTAGCGTGAGCCCCGCAAAGGCGCGCGAACCGAACATGGCGACGGGCATCATCGCGCGGGCGCCGCGGTGATGCTCGATCCACAGGAACAGTCCCGTGGCGAGCAGCCCGACGGCGAGGCCGATCGCGACGGTGGCGCCGAAGGCATGATGGCTCGACCAGAGGGTGAGCGCCCAGGTAAGCGCCCCCAGCGCGATCGTGGCGGCGAAGGCGCCGGGCAAATCGAGCGGGAGTTCGCCCTCGGCGCTCTCCTCGACGTAGCGCAGCGCGATCAGGATCGCCGCGGCGGCGACCGGCACGTTGACATAGAAGATCGCGCGCCACCCGATCGCGTCGACCAGCCAGCCGCCGAGCGGCGGGCCGACCGCGCCGGCGATGGCGCCGACTCCGGCCCAGGTGCCGATCGCCTTGCCGCGCGCCTCACCGGTGAAGGAATGGCCGAGCGTCGCGAGGCTGTTGGGCAGCAGGATCGCCGCGCCGATGCCCTGGAGCGTGCGTGCGGCGAGGAGGAGGGTGAGATCCGCCGCCAGCGCGCAGGCGACCGATGCGACCGTGAAGATCGCGATGCCGATGACGAGCAGCTTGCGGCGCCCGAAATGATCGCCCGCCGCGCCGCCGATCAGCAGCAACGCCGAGAGCGGCAGCAGATAGGCGTTGATCGTCCATTGCAGCTCGGCGGGCGTCGCGTGGAGGTCCGCCCCGATCGCCGGCAGCGCGACATTGGTGACCGATCCGTCGATAAAGGCGAGGCTCGACGCGAGGATGCACGCGACGAGAGTGAGCCTGGGGTGCGCGGCCTGCATGCGGCAGGCGATAGCAGAGGCGCGGGGCGACGGGGAGGGGTTCGACGGACGGATCTACGCCGAGATGCTACGCTTTTTCGTCATCCCCGCTTTCGCGGGGATGACGGTCAGAAGTATGGATCTTCAATCCAACGCGGTTCAGCCGCCGTAGCGGTCCTTCAGCACCTTCCATGTCGCACGCAGGCTGACTGCTTCGGCGCCTTTGGGCCGGCCGGGCTTGGCCGAGCCGTTCCAGCAGAAGATGTCGAAATGTGCCCATTGCGCCTTCTCCGGCGCGAATTCCTTGAGGAACAGGGCCGCGGTGATCGCGCCGCCGAACGGGCCCTCGGCGGCGTTGACCAGATCGGCGACGTCGGACTTCAGCAGATCCTTGTACGGATCGTAGAGCGGCATGCGCCACATCGGATCCGCCTCGGCCTCCGCCGCGGCGAGCAGTTCCGAGGCGAGCGTGTCGTCATTGGCGAACAGGGCCTGCAGGTCCGCACCCAGCGCGACGCGGGCGGCGCCGGTCAAGGTCGCGAAATCGAAGACGAGTTCGGGGTTGCTCTCGGCCGCCTTGGTGAGCGCATCGCCGAGGATCAGCCGGCCTTCGGCATCGGTGTTGCTGTTCTCGACCGATAGGCCTTTCCGGGAGATCATCACGTCACCGGGACGGGTCGCCTCGCCGTTGATCGAATTCTCGACCGCGGGGACGAGCATGTGGAGACGCACCGGCAGGCGGTTCTGCATCACCAGCTCGGCGAGCGCGAGCGCGTGCGCGGCGCCGCCCATGTCCTTCTTCATCAGCCGCATGCCGGCGGCGGGCTTGATGTCGAGTCCGCCGGTATCGAAGCACACGCCCTTGCCGATGATGGCGATGCGCGGATGCTCGGGATTACCCCATTCGAGTTCGATCAGCCGCGGCTCGCGGCCCTCGCCGGCGGCCTTGCCGACCGCCCAGAGCATGCCATAGCCCTTCTCGACTTCCTTGCCCTTCACGACGGTGAGGGTGGCGCCATATTCCTTCGCCAGATCGGCGGCGGCGGCCTCGAGGTCTGCCGGACCCATGTCATTGGCGCCGGTGTTGATCCGGTCGCGCAGCTTGAAGGTGACGCCGGCGAGGCGCAGCGCCTCTTCCATCTTCGCCGGATCGGCGGTGAGCAGGACGCGCGGGCCCTGAGCCTTGTCGTCCTTCTTCCGGTAGCGGTCGAATTTGTATTGCGCGGTGAGCCAGCCGTAGAGCGCCTTGCCGGGCTCGCGGCCGTCGACGCGGTAGGTGCCCTCAGGGAGGGTTTCGGCGAGCTTGGCGAGGCACCAGGGGGTGAGGCGCTCGACATTGGCGACCACGGTCACCACTGACCAATCCTCGGGCCCGTCACCGGGCAGGATCGCGCTCGAATAGCCGGTGGGGGCGAGCTTCTGCGCCTGCGCGGCGGTGCGGTGGCGCGGCGGCTGGGCGGCGAGCCAGGCGTCAAAGCCCTTGGCGTCGATCAGGTGGATGATGCGTGCGGGCTGGCCGCGGTCGGGCTGAACAAGCGTCGGGAGATCAGGCATGGCAGTGATCTAGGGGCGCAACGCCGCCACGCCTAGCCCCCGATGTTCAAGATGAATTTTTGTTCATTTTCGGAACCGTCACGGCTTCGGCTGGTTAGCCCAAAGCCTCGACGCTCCAGCCTCAAGGGAGCGCCCCGTTCACGGGAGACTGCGTGTGACCGATGCTCGTGGCACTGCCGACGATCAGCCCCCGGTACAGAGCGAACCCCCTGCCAGCAGACGATGGGGGAGCTGGCTGTCGATCCTCGCCGGCGTGCTCGTCGCGCTGATCGGACTGGTGCTGGCGATCGGCGGGGCGTGGCTCGCAGTGCTCGGCGGATCGCTTTATTATTTGCTGACCGGCGTCGTGATGGTGGTGGCGGGCGTGCTGCTGGTCCGCGGGCGGATGCTCGGCGGCTGGATCTATCTCGCGATCGTCGTGCTCAGCGCGCTCTGGGCATGGTGGGAAGTCGGGGCCAATGCCTGGGCGCAGGTGCCGCGGGTGATCGCGCCGGTGGTGCTATTGCTCGCGGTGATCGCGGCGATGGCGACGTTGAGCCGGCGGCAGGACCGCTGGCGGCTGGCGCTGATCGGAATGGCCGCGGCGCTGGTGCTCACCACGGCCGATTTCTGGGTGGCGGCGGCGAACCAGCCCAATCCGGTGCTGGCGGCGCTTCCGGCGGCGGGCACGCGTGGGATGGGCGATCCTTCGGGCCAGCAAGTCGGCGCCGACTGGCCGGCTTATGGGGGGACGACCGGCGCGCGGCGCTATTCGCCGCTGACCCAGATCAATGCGGAGAATGTCGGCAAGCTCCGGCGCGTCTGGACGATCCACACCGGCGATCTCCCGTCTTCACCGCAGATCCGCAACACCTATGGCGCCGAGAATACACCGCTCAAGGTGGGCGACAGCCTGTATCTGTGCACGCCGAAGAACATCATGATCGCGCTCGATCCGGCGACGGGCAAGGAGCGCTGGCGCTATGATCCGAAGGTGCCGGACAATGCGATCCCGTATACGGCGGCATGCCGCGGAGTAGTGCATTATGCGGTGCCGGGAATGGCGGCAGACCAGCCCTGCGCGACGCGGATCATCGAGGGGACGCTCGATGCACGGCTGATCGCGGTCGATGCGCGCTCGGGGCGGCTCTGCGCCGATTTCGGCACCAACGGGCAGGTCGATGCCAAAGTGGGCATGGGCAAGGTCCCCGACGGGTTCGTCTCGATCAACTCGCCACCGACGCTGGTGCGCGGCGTGCTGGTGACCGGGCACCAGGTGCTCGACGGGCAGGACCGCTGGGCGCCTTCGGGCGTGATCCAGGGGTTCGACGCGCGGACCGGGCAATTGCGCTGGGCATGGGACATGATGCACCCGGAATGGAGCGGCGCACCGCCGCAGGGGCAGGAATGGGCGCGCGGCACGCCGAACATGTGGACGATGGCCTCGGGCGACGAGCAATTGGGCCTCGTCTATCTGCCGATGGGCAATGCTGCGGCGGACTATTATTCGTCGCTGCGCCGCCCGCAGGAGAATGAATTCGCCACCTCGCTGGTCGCGCTCGACGTGACGACCGGCAAGCCGCGATGGCGCTTCCAGGCGGTGCGCAAGGACGTGTGGGACTATGATTTCGGCGCGCAGGCGACCCTGGTCGATTACAAGGGCGCGCCGGCTTTGGTGCTGCCGTCCAAGCAGGGCGACATCTATGTGCTCGACCGCCGCACCGGCCAGCCGCTGACTCCGGTCGGCGAGATGCGCGTGCCCGGCGGTGGCGTCGAGCCCGAGCAGCGCGCGGCGACGCAGCCGGTGTCGCTGTGGCATACGCTGCGCAAACCCGACCTGACCGAGCGCGACATGTGGGGCATGTCGCCGATCGACCAGATGATCTGCCGGATCCAGTTCCGCCGGGCGAGCTACAAGGGATTCTTCACGCCACCGGAGAGCGACCGGCACTCGATCGAATATCCCGGCTATAATGGCGGGACGGACTGGGGCGGGATCGCGGTCGATCCAGCGCGCGGGGTAATCGTCGCCAATTACAACGACATGCCCAATTACGTCCGGCTGGTGCCGCGGGCCGAGGCCGACAAGCTGGGCTGGGCGCCGCGCGATCAGGCCCGCGGCGAGATCGGCGGTGCCGAAGGCGCGGGCGATCCGCAGGCCAACACGCCTTTTGCGATCAACGTCAATGCCGGCTGGCGGCTGCCCTTCACCGGCATGCTGTGCAAGCAGCCGCCTTATGGCGGGATCCGCGCGATCGACATGGCGACCGGCAAGACGATCTGGGACCGCGCGTTCGGTGAGGCGCGGACCAACGGGCCGTTCGGCATCCCCTCGATGCTGCCGATCACGATCGGCACGCCCAACAATGGCGGCGCGGTGGTGACCGCGAGCGGCCTCGTCTTCATCGCTGCGGCGACCGACAATCTGATCCGCGCGATCGACCTCAACACCGGCAAGACGGTGTGGAAGGACGTGCTGCCGAGCGGCGGGCAGGCGACGCCGATGACCTATGAGATGAACGGCAAGCAGTATCTCGTGCTCTATGCCGGCGGGCACCATTTCATGGAGACGCCGGTGAGCGATGAGGTCGTCGCCTATGCGCTGCCGTCCTGAGGTCCGGGGTCCGGACTCGATTGCAAGCCTATGGTCGCGAGGTTTGTCGCCGCGGGCGCGCATCTTGCGAACCCAAAGGTCACACTAAGGTCACACTGCCGAGCATGTTCCAGCGCGGCGTGGCCATGCGGAAAAATCTCGAAGGCTCAGCCCTACGCGATTGGTGTTCCGGCCGGGATCGACACTGTCAAAGAGCGAGGGCCGAGGTCCGAGCGTCGATCTCAGCAGGCGAAATCCTACATTACAACCGGTTTGTCAGGCCGCAGGGTGCGCCTTCACATAGTCGATGAACGCGCGCAGCGGCGCCGGGACGAGGCGGCGGCCGGGGTAATATAGGAAGGGGCCGGGGAAGCGCTCCCACCAGTCTTCGAGGATCGGCACCAGCGCGCCGCTTTCGAAATGGGGGCGCAGCAGGCCCTCGAACGAAGTGACGATCCCGGCTCCGGCGACCGCAGTGTCGATCAAAAGGTCGAACGCGGTGCTCAGGCTGACCACTAAGGGGCCGTTGGGATCGACGCGAACCGTCTCGCCGTCGCGTACGAATTCCCAGCCATGGAGGCTGCGATTGGCGAAGCGGCCGCGCAGGCAGGCATGATCGAGCAGGTCACGCGGATGCTCGGGCCTGCCGCGGCGCGCGAGATAGTCGGCTGATGCGCCGGCCGCGAAGCGCTGGACGCGCGGCCCGATAGGCACTGCGATCATGTCCTGTTCGAGCCGTTCGTCGTAGCGGATCCCGGCGTCGCAACCCGAGGCGGGTAAGTCGACGAAACTGTCCTCCGCAATGATCTCGAGTTGGATCTCGGGATAAGCGGCGAGGAAGCCGGGCAGGATTGCGGGGAGCACCAGCCGCGCGGCGATCACCGGCACGTTGAGCTTGAGTGTGCCGGCAGGCCTGTCGCGGAAGAGATTGACCACGTCGAGCGCTGCCTCGACTTCGCCGAGTGCGGGGCCGAGCCGTTCGAGCAGCCGCGTACCAGCCTCGGTCGGCGCGACGCTGCGCGTGGTGCGATTGAGCAGGCGGATGCCCAATTTGCTTTCCAGCCGACGCACCGCATCGCTGAGACCCGATGCGCTGGCGCCGGTGATACGCGCGGCGTCGCGAAATCCCCTGGCACGCGCCACTGCGAGGAAGGCGTCGAGGTCGCCAAGATCCATTGTGCGAAATTCCGTACAGCTTGTGCTGATTGTGCTGGATTATCGCGCGAGGATGCAAGCCCTAGATAGGCCGGGTCTCGATAGAGGAGTGCAGACGATGTCCGATTTTCCGACGACGTACCAACTGGGCGACCGCAGCGTGAACCGCGTCGGCTATGGCGCGATGCAGCTTGCCGGGCCCGGGGTGTTCGGCCCGCCCAAGGATCGTGACCAAGCCATTGCGGTGCTGCGCGAGGCGGTGGCCTCGGGCGTCGATCACATCGACACCTGCGACTATTACGGCCCGCACGTCACCAACCAGATCCTTCGTGAGGCGCTGCATCCCTATCCCGAGGACCTCGTCCTCGTGACCAAGGTCGGTGCCAGGCGGGACGAGAGCGGCGGGTGGCTGCCGGCGTTCAGCCCCGACGAAATCGAGGCCGCGGTGCACGACAATCTGCGCAACCTCGGGCTCGAGGCGATCCACGCGGTCAATCTCCGCGTGATGGGCGATGGCGGCCATGGGCTCAGCGAAGGCACGATCGCGCCGCAGTTCGAGCGGCTGGCGCAGCTGCGCGAGCAGGGGCTGATCCGGCACCTCGGGATCAGCAACGCAACCGCGACGCAGATCGAGGAGGCGCGCGGGATCGCACCGGTGGTCTGCGTGCAGAACCATTATAATCTCGCGCATCGCGACGACGACGCGCTGATCGATACGCTGGCGGAGGCGGGGATTGCCTATGTGCCCTTCTTCCCGCTCGGCGGCTTCTCGCCGCTCCAGTCGGGCGCGCTCGACACGGTGGCGCAGCAGCTCGGAGCGACGCCGATGCAGGTCGCGCTAGCCTGGCTGCTCCAGCGCTCGCCGAACATCCTGCTGATCCCGGGCACATCCTCGCTGGGACATCTGCGCGAGAATCTGGCGGTGCGGGAGCTGCGGCTTCCGGAGGATGCCGTGGCGGTGCTCGATGGCATCGCGGGGTAGATCGAGACCCATATTCAAAATCCGTCATCCCCGCGAAAGCGGGGACCCATCTCCAACATTATCCACAAACGCACCGGCGCAATTTGCCGCTCGCTCAGGAGATGGGTCCCCGCTTTCGCGGGGATGACGAAAAATAGTGTGAGTCTTCAACCTAGCCGGCGACCGGCTTCACCCTGGGGGCGCACATCGCAACCGCGCGATCAATGATGTGGACGAGACGGCGGCGGCCCTCGGCGAGGCCGCCGGCATCGTCGCCGCGATCGAGCGTCTCGAAGTTGAGATAGTCGAGATCGTGGAGCACCGCGTAGTTGGAGAGCGAGCGATCGCTCTCCACGACACGCTCCTGGACGACGTTGAAGTCGGCGGCGATCATCGCGTCGCGGCAGAAGGCGGCGGCGGGGCTGTCGCTGGTGCGGAAGGTGGCGAAGGCGACGGTGTCGTCGTCGTCCCACGGCCAGGCGCGGCCGAGCGAGGGGCTGGGGCGCAGCGTATCGTCGCAATATCGGATCGAGATCACGCCGCTGCCGGGCGGATCGGACTTGTTGCAGCGCGATTCGCCAGTGTCGAAGCCGCGCGCATTGGTGTGGAGCGCGATGATAGGCATGCCCGGCTTCAGATCGGCGAGGATGCGGCGGGCATAGCCGGGCAGAGCGGTGTCGAAGTTGCGGTTGGGATCGATCGGCCGGCCGTAATCGACCGCGCGGTTCATCCGGGCGCCGTCGTCGGCGATGCCGGCATCGACGGCGATCAGCGTGCCGCCATATTTGCGCACCGCCTCCAGCCCCGCCTCGAACCCGGCATTTTCGTTATCGTGCGGCACGAACCAGAGCGGGCCTTTGGAGTGGCGGGCGTTGTGGATCCGCCACAGCCGCCACGCCGCACGCTCCTCGCGGAACTCGATACGGCTGACGTTTAGTCCCTTCCATTCACCCGGATCGCGATGGCGGGCGAAGTCGTCGTCCTCCACCGTCAGCGGATCGACGCTGGTCACTTGCGTCAGCGAATCGCTCGGGCTGGCGAGGCTCAGCCAGGCAGCGCCCGAGAGGAGCGCAGCACGGATCAACGCGGCTGGACCAGGAACTGCTCGAATTTTCCCTGCGCGCCCGGCTCGGCATAGGTGATCGCGATCAGCCGCTTGTCGTCATAGACGATCTCGTAATTGCGGTTGACGAAGCCGCCGCGCAGCCGGGGCTTGCCGAGCGGCGTGAAGCGTACCGGATCGCCGAGCGGGGCGAGGCTGTCGTGATAGTCGGCGGTCGCCTGCGGGGTGAAATAGTAATTGGCGTCTTCGGTGAGCAGTGCGCGATCGAGCTTGCCGGTGCGCAACTGATCGAACAGGTTTCGGGCGAGCGCGTCGCGCTGCTGATCGAGATTGGCTGCGGGCTGCGGCGGGGTGACCGGGTAGAAGAGATTGGTGATGTCGGCGGTGATATCGCCCGGCGCGCCGCCGAAATCGGCGTTGACCAAAGCGACCACTGCGAAACGCTTCTCGGGCAGGACGAAATTTTCCGAGAGGAAGCCGACAGCCTCGCCGCCATGCTCGACCACCGGCGTTCCTTCGCGCGTGCCGAGCGATACGCCGAGGCCGTAACGCGTGGCGCCGCCGTCGGCGAGCTTCACTTCGGTCTCCTGCGCTGCCCAATCCTCTGGCGAGAGGATCTTCCGGTCGATCCGGGCGATGTCCCATTTGGCGAGATCGCTGGCCGACATCGCCAGCTCGCCCGCCGCCCAGAGCCAGCCATGCGCGGCGGGTCTGGCGGGGCGAACGGGGCCTAGCGCGAAGCGGTGCGTGCCTTGGGGGAAGCCCTTTCCGACGGCATAATCCTGGTCCATCGCCTGCATGCCGAGCGGCTTGAGGATGTTCTTCTGGAGATAATCGAGCAGTTTCATGCCCGAAGCCTTCTCGATGATCATGCCGGCGACGACATAGCCGGTGTTCGAATATTGCCAGGCGGTGCCCGGCTCGAAATCGAGCGGCTTCTTCGCCCAGCGATCGAGGATCTGCTGCGGCGTGACCGGCTTTTCCATCGCCGCGAAATCATAGTCCTGCGGCCAATAATCCTGGATGCCCGCCGTATGGCTGAGCAGCTGGCGGACGCTGATCCTGTCGGCGCCGGTGATGTCCGGCACCCATTTCGACACCTTGTCGTCGAGACTGAGCTTGCCTTCGTCCTCGAGCAGCAGGAGCGCGGCGGCAGTGAACTGCTTGGAGACCGAGGCGATCTGGTATTTGGCATCGGCGCTAGTGGCCTTCATGCCCGGGCCCTGATCGCCATAAGCCCTGGCGAAGACGATCCGGCCGTCGCGGACGATCGCGACCGAGGCAGAGGGCACACCCGACGATTTCAGCGCGTCGGCGACGATCGTATCGACCCTGGCGGTTTCGGCGGGTGTGAGCTGCTGGGCGGCAGCCGGGGTGGCGACGATCAGGGCGGCGAGCAGGGTGCGGAACATCGGGCCTCCGGTATGGATGGCGCGAGCTTAGGCCAGCCTTTCCGCCGCGTCATCCCGGCCGCTCTTTCGATGATGAACGGCCGCCTTACCCGGAACGCATGGCTCAGGGCGCAAGTGGTTCGCCCGGGAGCAGCGCGAGGCGCGGTGCATAAGTCCAGGCTTCCGAGCGAACCGCGCGGGCGAAGGCGAGGGCCGGGTGATCGGCGCCGAGCAAGGCGGCGAGATCGGGCTTGGTATCGGCGGCCGCGACGGGGGCGATGAGCAGATAGGGAGCGGGCGTCTCGCCGATACCGCGATACCAGCTTGCGCCGGTGACGGGGCGGGCGAGCAGCGCGGCCTCGAACCGCTTTGCGTCGGTTACGGCGATGGCATGAACCTGCACGAGCGCCTGCGGCTTTCGCTGTTCGAGCGGCTGCGCCTGGCTGGCCTCGCGCCACAGCTCCCAACCCTCGTTGCCGATCGCCGTGGAATAAGCCGCCGCGTTGGCGCGGAAGTCGGCGCCGTCTTCCTTGATGCGGGGGCGGTTCTCGAGGCGCTCGGGTGTGGTTCCGAACGTGCCGTCGACAAAGGCACCCGCGCGATCACCCGCAGTCACATACCAGGCGTACCAGACCAGCTTGTCGCCGATCCGGGCATGCCATTCGAGGTGCTTGCGATACCCGGCCTCGAAGGCGGGTTTGTCGCTGAGCCTATAGGCATAAAGATGCGCGGTGCCCCCGGATTGCGCGGCCGCGGGGAGTGGCGCGGCGAGCATCGCGAGCACAAGAAACGAGCGAGGACGCATCAGGATTCTCCTTCTGCGCGGAGATCTAGATCGAGATGCTCTGGAAAACAGCCCTCCGTGCGGTGAAGGGCAGAAAATCAGGCGGAGACGGGCACGCCGTAGAGATCGTGCTCGTCGGCGTCCTCGATCGCGACCTTGACGATGTCGCCTTGCTTCAGATGCCCGGCGTCGCGCAGGAAGACTTCGCCGTCGATCTCGGGAGCGTCGGCCTGGCTGCGGCCGGTGGCGCCCTCATCGCCGACTTCGTCGATGATCACTTCGAGCGTGCGGCCGACCTTGGCCTGGAGCTTGGCGGCGGAGATCGCCGCGGTCTTCTCCATCACGCGGGCGTAGCGCTCTTCCTTGACCTCTTCGGGCACGGGATCGGGCAGGCTGTTCGCCGAAGCACCCTCGACCGGCTCGAAGCGGAACGCGCCGACGCGGTCGAGCTGGGCTTCGTCGAGCCAGTCGAGCAGATATTGGAAGTCCTCCTCGGTCTCGCCGGGAAAGCCGACGACGAAGGTCGAGCGGATCGTGATGTCCGGTGCGATTTCGCGCCAGCCGCGCAGCCGTTCGAGCACCTTCGCCTCGTTGGCGGGGCGGCGCATGCGGCGGAGCACGGCGGGCGAGGCATGCTGGAACGGGATGTCGAGATAGGGGAGCACCAGCCCCTCGGCCATCAGCGGGATGACCTGGTCGACATGCGGGTAGGGGTAGACGTAATGCAGCCGCACCCAGGGGGCGATCTTGCCGAGCTCGCGGGCGAGATCGGTCATGTGGGGGACGATTTCCTGCCCCTTCCACATCCGCGATTCCTTGCGGATGTCGACACCGTAAGCCGAAGTGTCCTGGCTGATGACCAGCAATTCCTTGGTGCCCGCCTCGACCAGTTTCTCGGCTTCGCGGAGGATCGCGTCGGGGCGGCGGCTGACGAGATCGCCGCGCAGGCTCGGAATGATGCAGAAGGCGCAGCGGTGGTTGCAGCCCTCGGAGATCTTCAGATAGCTGTAGTGGCGCGGCGTCAGCTTGAGGCCCGCGTCCGGCACGAGATTGACGAAGGGCGAGGGCGGCATCGGCGCCGCTTCGTGCACCGCGCCGACGACTTCCTCATATTGATGCGCGCCGGTGACTGCGAGCACGCCCGGGAAGCGCGCGCGGATGACTTCGGCTTCCTTGCCCATGCAGCCGGTGACGATGACGCGGCCATTCTCGGCGATCGCCTCGCCGATCGCTTCGAGCGACTCTTCCTTGGCGGAATCGAGAAAGCCGCAGGTGTTGACCAACACGATGTCGGCGCCCTGATAATCGGGGGACATCGCATAGCCGTCGCTGCGCAGCTTGGTGAGGATGCGTTCGCTGTCGACGAGGTTCTTCGGACAGCCGAGCGACACCATCCCTATGCGAGGGGACTCAGGGAGTTTGGTTGCCATGATTGCCGCGGCACATAGGGATTTTGGCGGAAAAAGCTAGCTCAGGCCGAAACCGGAGCCCGGAACAGGAAGAATGCGCCCGCGGCGATCAGCGCGAAACCGATCAGGTGGTTCACCGTGATCTTCTGCCCGAGATAGAGGATCGAGAAGACCGCGAACACCGCGAGGGTGATCACTTCCTGCATCCCCTTGAGTTGGGCGGCCGAATACACGCTGCTTCCCCAACGGTTGGCGGGGACGGCAAGCATATATTCGGGAAGCGCGATCAGCCAGCTCACCAGGATCACGAGGATCAGCGGCACGGCCTTGAAGCGTAGATGACCGTACCAGGCGAAGGTCATGAAGATGTTCGAGACGATCAGCAGCAGGATCGGCAAAGCGCGGGCGAGGAGTGTGGCGGACATGATGCGACCATCATGGCGATGCGACGAGGGTCAAGCATGAAAGCGGCGACGCAGGACGAAATAGCGGGGCAGCTCCGGGCACTGGGTGTTCGCGAAGGCGGTGTGCTGCTCGTGCATTCGAGCTATCGCGCAGTGCGGCCGGTCGTGGACGGGCCGCTCGGGTTGATCGCGGCACTGCGTGAGGCGGTGGGGCCGGCGGGAACCCTGGCGATGCCGTCCGCGACCGGCGAGGACGATGTGCCCTTCGATCCCGCCACGACGGCCAATCGCGAGGATCTGGGGATCGTGCCGTCGCTGTTCTGGCAGCAGCCGGGGGTGGTACGCAGCGCGCATTTCGATGCGGTGGCGGCAGTCGGGCCCAGGGCCGAATGGATCACCGGCGGGCCGTTCGTGCTGCCGCCTGCGGCACCGGGCAGCGCGATCGACCGGATCCGCGAGGCGGGCGGCCAGATCCTGCTGCTCGGCGTGGGGCAGGATGCCAATACGATGCTGCATCTGGCCGAATTGCTGGGCGGCGCACCCTATCGCAGCGCCTTCCACTATACCCGCGCCGACGGCGTGCGCGTGGACTATGGCGAGAATGACAGCTGCTGCGAGAAGTTCGCGCTCGCTGACGACTGGCTGCGTGCCGAGGGGCTACAACGCGAAGGGCTGATTGGGAATGCCCATGCGCGGCTGATCGAGGCGGCGGACCTGATCCGCTTGGCGGTGCCGCGGATTCAGGCGGACCCTTTGGTTTTTCTGCATGGTGCCGATGAAGGCTGCGAGGAGTGCGATGAGGCGCGGGAGAGCCTCAGCCGGTGACGATCTCGACAATCTGATCGCCGGCTCTCAACGCCGCCGCTTCGGATGCCTTGTGGCCGTGGGCGACACCATTGCGATAGATGCGGAGGCCGAGGCCGGTCTGGATCGCGGTGAGGGGCTTGCCGATTTCCTCGTTGCGCACCGGACGTTCGGAGAGCTCGACTTCGCCGTGGAACGAGGCGAGGTCCATCAGATATTCGGAAAGATGCGGGCCCTTGCACGAGCTGGCGAGCAATAGCCCGGCGAAGCTCACCGGATTGACGACCGTGGTGGCTCCGGCGGCGCGCGCGGGCAGCTCGTTATCCTCGTTGCGGACGATGACGCTGATCGGGATCCCCGGGGCGAGGTGGCGCGCAGTGAGCGTGATCAGGATCGAGGTGTCGTCGCGGCCCGCGCAGACGATCATCGATTCGGCGCTTTCGATCCGGACGTCCTTGAGGATCTGGTCGCGCGTCGCATCGGCCTGGAGGACGATGCAGCCGCACGCCTTGGCACGATCGAGATTCTCCTCGCGCGTGTCGATGACCACGATGCGCCCGGGATCGGTGCCGCGCGCGATCAGCTCGTCGACGGTCTCCGAGCCGGTGGTGCCGTAGCCGGCGACGATGATGTGCCCCGAAAGGGTCCGCTGGATTACTGCCATACGCCATTTGTCCCAGGTGCGCTTGAGCACGAAATTGTACGCGGTGCCGAGGAAGAGCAGCACCACGAAGACGCGGATCGGCGTGACCACGAACGCGTCGAACATCCGTGCCGAAGTGCTGACCGGCACGATGTCGCCATAGCCGGTGGTGGTCACCGAGATCGAAGTGAAATAGAGGATGTCGAGGAAGCTGACCTGCCCGTCGGCAGTGTCCTTCAGCCCGTCGCGCTCGATCCAGTGGACGCCCACGGCGAGCGCGAGCAGCCCTACCACCGCGAGCACCCGCCACCCGATCGAGAGCCAGACCGGCAGGCTCGATTTGCGCTTGAGCGTCGCAGGCGGGAGCACGGCCATGACGCGTTACCGTGCGGGCAGCCTCGATACCGGATCGACCGGCGTGCGCCCCTGGCGGATTTCGAAATGGAGTTCGGGTCGGTCGGCGAATCCCGAATTGCCGGAGAGCGCGATCATCTGGCCCTTCTTCACCGATTGGCCGCGCTGCACAAGCAATTGTCCGGCATGGCCATAGACCGTGGTGGTGGCATTGCCGTGCTTGACGATGACGAGGCCGCCGAGCGCCGGCACGTCGCTGCCGACATAAGCGACGACACCGTCGGCGGCGGCGAGGACGGGCGTGTCGAGCGGGACGGCGATCTTGATGCCGTCGTTGCGCTCGCCGCTCTTGCCGGGGCCGAAGCGCCTGACGATCGCGCCCTTTACCGGCCAGGCGAACTGGCTTGCCGCACGCGTGACCGGAGTCGCCACCGGCGTGGTCGCGGGGAGCACGCGCGCCGAGGAGGCGGTCGGTCTCGCGGGCTTGGCATTGGCCGCGAGCGCGGGTTCGCCGCCGGTGAGGATATCGTCGATATCGAGATGGAAGCGCGCGGCGCGCTCCTCGATCGTCTCGGGCCGGGCACTCGGGATCAGCAGGCGCTGACCGGTGCGCAGGATGAAGGGCTCCTCGAGCGCATTGGCCGAAACGACTCGCGACCATACAACGCCATAAGCACGAGCGATTGCTATGCCGGTCTCACCGGCGCGGACGAGATGATAGCGACCGCCCGGGATGCTGAGCCGCTGGCCGGGCTGGATGACAAAGGGGGCGGCGAGATTGTTGGCGCGGGCGATCGCCTCGGAGCCCGCACCGGTCTTGGCCGCGATGGAACGGAGCGACTCGCCCGATTGCACGACATAGGTTGCGCTCGCCACTTGCCGGGCATCGGCGCTGACGCGGCGCGCTTCCCAGGCAGGCGGTGGCGCGGGAAGCGCGCGCACGTCCTGATCGAGCGACCGGCGCTCGAACGGCTCCTGTTGCCGATTTTGCTCGGGCGCATCGTAACTGCGCGCCCCTCGTCCGGCCTCAGCCGGTATGCAGCCCGACGTCAATATGACGCCGAACAGCAGTGCCCCTATCCGGCGCATTGCAGCTCCCCCACACCCCTGAAAATTTAATAAGGGAAACAAGGATGCTTAACAATAGACCGACTTGAGACTTTCCAGCGAGTTGCGATGCGTCAGATCGAGATGGAGCGGAGTCACGGTGATCCAGCCCTGCTCGATCGCCTCCAGATCGGTATCCGGATCCGGCGTATGCGGCAGCCGGCTCATCGCGAGCCAATAATAAGGGAAGCCGCGCGGATCGACACGCTTGTCGAGCCCGACCCGGCCATAATCGCGCAGGCCCTGCGCGACCGGCTTGATCCCCCTCACGGCTTCGGGCGGGACCGGCGGAAAGTTGATGTTGACCAGGGTCCGCGGCGCCCAGGGCGCGTCGAGCAATGGCTTGAGCGCGCGTTCGCCCCAGGCCTCGGCAGTGTCGAAAGGGACCTTGTCGCCCATGCCGACCTGTTCGTAGCGCTGGCTGAGTGCGACCGAGCGGATGCCGGCCAGCGCACCCTCCATCGCGGCGGAAACGGTGCCGGAATAGCTCACATCTTCGCCGAGATTGCCACCGCGATTGACTCCCGAGAGGATCAGATCGGGCGGCGAATCCTTCATCGCCTCGGCGAGCGCGAACATCACGCAATCGGTGGGCGTGCCGCGCACGGCATAGCAATCGTCGGCGAGGCGACGGACGCGGAACGGCTCGGTGAGTGTGAGCGAACGGCTCTTGCCCGATTGCTCCTCGGCGGGCGCGACAACGGTGATGTCGTCCGAGATCGTCCGCGCGATGCGTTCGAGCACCGCGAGGCCGCGCGCGTGGATGCCGTCGTCGTTGGTGAGCAGGATGCGCATTATCTAGCTCCTCCCCGGTACGGGGAGGGGGACCGCCGCGAAGCGGTGGTGGAGGGGGGCTGCCCGAGGCAGTGTCGCTGGCGGAGAGCCCCCTCCGTCAGCGCTTCGCGCTGCCACCTCCCCGTGCCGGGGAGGATCAAGATTTCGGCTCCAGACGGTTCAACCCGCCGAGATAGGGCTGGAGCACTTCCGGCACCGCGACCGAGCCGTCTTCCTGTTGGTAGTTCTCGACCACTGCGACCAGGGTGCGGCCCACCGCGAGCCCCGAGCCGTTGAGCGTGTGGACGAAGCGCGTCGCTTTTTCGCCTTCAGGGCGGTAGCGCGCGTTCATCCGACGGGCCTGGAAATCGGTGCAGGTCGAGCAGGACGAGATCTCGCGATAACGCGCCTGGCCGGGCAGCCACACTTCGAGATCGTAGGTGCGCGCGGCCGAAAAGCCCATGTCGCCGGTGCAGAGCTTCATCCGGCGGAAGGCGAGGCCGAGCTTGTCGAGAATATCCTCGGCGCAGGACGTCATGCGCTCATGCTCGGCCTCGGACTGGTCGGGGGTGGTGATCGAAACCATCTCGACCTTCTCGAACTGGTGCTGGCGGATATAGCCGCGCGTGTCGCGCCCCGCGGAGCCGGCCTCCGAGCGGAAGCAGGGCGAGAGCGCAGTGAAGCGCAGCGGCAGCACCTCTTCGGGCAGGATCTGCTCGCGCACGCTGTTGGTGAGGCTGACTTCCGAAGTCGGGATCAGCCAGCGGCCGTCGGTGGTCTGGAAGCTGTCCTCGGTGAATTTGGGAAGCTGGCCGGTGCCGAACATGGTTTCGTCGCGGACGAGCAAAGGGACGACCGCTTCCTCGAAGCCATGCTCGCGTGTGAGCGTGTCGAGCATGAACTGGCCGAGCGCGCGGTGGAGCCGGGCGGCGCTGCCGCGGACGAAGGTGAAGCGCGAGCCCGAGAGCAGAGCCCCGGTCTCGAAATCGAGCCCGAGCGCGGGGCCGATCGCGTCATGTTCCTTCGCTTCGAAGGGGAAGGAGGGCGGCGTGCCCCGTTCGTGGATCAGCGCGTTGTCTTCCTCGTCGGCGCCTTGCGGCACGTCGGCGAGGGGAAGGTTGGGTATCGCGGCCAGCGCGCTCGTGAGCTCGGCGCCTACTGCCTTCTCCTCGGCATCGATCGCCGGCATCCGTTCCTTGAGCGCGGCGACTTCGGCCATCAGATCGGTAGGATCGTCGCGCCGTGCCTTGGCCGCGCCGATCGCCTTCGAGGCCTCGTTGCGACGCGCCTGGACGGCCTGTGCCTCGGTGATCAGCGCGCGGCGGCGCTCGTCGAGCGCGAGCAGTTCGGCCGAACGTGGCGGCAGCCCGCGCTTCGCCAGTCCGGCGTCGAAGGCTTCGGGGTTTTCGCGGATGAACCGGATGTCGTGCATGGCCGGGCGTATGGCTGCGCGCGGTGGGCTGCGCAACCCTGCGCCGCGCGGCTGCGTTGGAGGTGCAACCAAACGAAGGAGACGAATGATGCAGGTTCCGCACGATACGGTCGTGGTGGTCGTGGATGGCCGGAAGATGCTGTTCCTCAGGAACGAAGGCGATGCCACCATTCCCAACCTGCAGGTCGAGAAGAAAGTGATCGACAAACACAATCCCGATCACAACGAGCAGGCGACCGATCTCGCCGGCGGATCGATGGGGACCCGCACCGCGGGCGCGCAATGGGGCGCGGGAAATATGGACGAAGTGGATTTCCACCAGCTCGAAGAGGACCGCTTCGCCGCCGAGACCGCCGCGTTGCTCAAGAAGCGCGCGCTCAACAACGATTTCGAATCACTGATCATCATCGCCCCGCCCAAGACTTTGGGCGAGCTCCGGAAGCATTATCACAAGGAAGTGAGCGACCGGCTGAAGGCGGAGATCGGCAAGGATCTGACCGGCCACACCGTGCCGCAGATCGAGGAAGTGCTGCTCAAGACGGAGTGAGGGTGGGGTAGAGGGGCGGGCATATCGACCCATAACCGTCACCCCCGCGAAAGCGGGGGTGACGGTTATGGATAAGGCTTTATGCCTCGGCCAAGTCCTTCTTCTTGCCCAAGCGCTTGCGTGCGACCAGCGCCGCGGCGGCGCCGCCGAAGAGCAGGATCATCGGCGGGGCGGGGACCGGCTCGGGCCCTCCCGACGAGCCGCTCGACCCGCTCGACCCATGATGACCGCTCGATCCGCCGCAATGCTTGCCCCATTTGCAGCCCCAGCCGCTCGAGGTACTCCAGCCGCTCGACGTGCTGCTCCAGTTGCCGCTCGACGACGACGTCGAGGATGACGTGGACGAAGAGGTCGACGAGGAAGTCGAGGACGATGTCGACGAACTGACGCCGCTCGAAGTCGAAGTGGACGACCCGCCGGTGGACGTCGAGGTCGACGAGCCGCCAGTGGAGGTGGAGGTCGACGAGCCTCCGGTCGAAGTGGACGAACCACCGGTCGAAGTGGACGAGCCCCCCGAGGAGGTGCTCGTGCCGCCACTCGAAATCTCGATATTGATTCCGCTGCTGCTGCCCGAGCTGCTCCCGGAACTGCCGAAGAAGCCGCCGGCGAAGAAGCCGCCGCCGAAGCCGCCATAGCCGCCCGAGCCGCCGACAACGCCTGCCGCCGCGCTGCTGGCAGCGGCGACCACGGGCATTTCGCGCGGGGGAAGGGGGATCGGCGCGCTTTGCGCCACGACGACGACCTGGGGCGCTGCCTGAGTCGTGGTGGTCGTGGTCACGCGGCGGACGAGCTTCTTGCGCACGACGCCGGCTACCGGCCCCTTGCGGACGACTCGCTTCTTCGCGACCGTATATTGCTGGACCACGCTGGGCTGCGTCACGCGCTCCACGGCATAGACGCCGCCACCGCCGATGACTGCGCCGCCACAGGCACATGCGCAGAGTTTCGCCAAGGCCATGCGAACCGACATGATGTCCCACTCTTCCTGTTGCTGGCGCTCGCTCCCCACGGAACCGTCAGCAGCTTCTGCGCCCTCAATGACCAAGAAACGCAAAACAAACTATTAAGTGCAAGCGGGCTGAGGGCTGTTTACCGTGTTCTTGGACGTTTTTTTACCGTCACGATGCAGAGCTTATGGTTAATGTGCGGTTTCGGTACGGTTCGCCGGCGCCGTGGCGGGATACTTGTTACCGGATATGGTTAAATTTTGCCGGGGCCGGTGACTGTTGTTCAGCGGCCGCTAATTTCCTCCATGTTACCGGGAATTAGAGATGGCGGCTGTCATAATAGCGCGCTTGTCTATGCGCTCGGGCGCAAGTATAGGGCGTCCGGGCAAAAGGCAGTCGTCCAGCGGCTTGGCCACTGGGTGACCGGTGTGGAGAGTGGGGATGGCTACAGTATTGGATCGCTCCGACGAACCTGGGAAACACTTCCCCCCGGCAGCGAATGACGGCGACGACGGATATCGGCCGCACAACGACGAACCGTTCATGAATCCGCGGCAGCAGGAATATTTCCGCGAGAAACTGATTGCCTGGAAGGACGCGATCTATCGCGAGGCCGCCGGCACGCTCAACCAGCTCCAGACCGATTCGCTGCGCGAAGCCGATCTCACCGATCGCGCGTCGAGCGAGACCGACTGGTCGATCGAGCTGCGCACCCGGGATCGCCAGCGCAAGCTGATCGCCAAGATCGACGCGGCGATGCGCCGGATCGACGAGGGCGAATATGGCTATTGCGAAGTGACCGGCGAGCCGATTTCGCTCGCCCGGCTCGAGGCACGGCCGATCGCGACCATGACCGTGGAGGCGCAGGAGCGTCACGAGCGGAACGAGAAGGTTTCGCGCGACGAATAGCGGTTTCGACGGGCGCGTGATTTTTAGTCGGCGCGCCTTAAATTTACGCTTTCGTCAGGGATTGCTGCTCTAACCGACGCAGATCAATTTTGGCGTTCGAGCAGCACCGATGGACCAATTCTCTACCGAAGCCGTGAACGCGCTCTCGGCCGATGATTTCACCGGCCAGCGCAGCGGCTCACGCGACAGCCTGTTGCTGACCGCGCAGTTCCGAGTCGTCGGGGACGACAAGGTCGTGCAGGCGCGCGTGCGCAATCTCTCGTCCGGTGGTCTGATGGCCGAATATGCGGCGCCCGTCGAAGCCGGTGCGCCGGTCGAGATCGAAGTGCGTGGCGTGGGCTGGGTGAAGGGTCGGATCGCCTGGGCGACCGATGGCCGTGTCGGCGTCGCCTTCGACATCGAGATCGATCCGATGCTGGCGCGCAAGCCCGTGGGCAAGGGCACACAGACCGCGCATTTCGCCAAGCCGATCATCACGCGCCGCTGAGGCGCGAGCCGGTTTCGGCTTCTACATTGCGTTAGATCGACGCGTTTCCGAGCGGGTTGCGCCCCGATATCGGGGAGGTGCGGCCCCGATGCCACAGCTCCCCGACAAAATATCGCGTCTCCGCGTTAGCGGCTGAGCTCCTCCTTGACGCGCAACTTCCGTTTCTTCAATTCCGCGATCAACATCTGATCGGGAAGCGGCCGCTGCGATTCGACGGCGATCCGTTGATCCAGTGTCGAATGCTTGGCGTTGAGTGCCGCGAAATGCGCGTTCTGCATGGAAGCGTTCCTCCTTCGATTGGCGCCGGGGTCAACCAATAAATCACCTTTGCAGCCGCTTGTCGCCCCCCCTATTGAGCGCAATCGACAGCCTGCGGAAAAGGCGCGATGGCTCGTTGGGAGCATTTCGCGGCTCGATGCGGCGCGTACGCGTAAAAGGGGGCGGGAATGGACGAGAGCGAGACCCAGCGACGGCTCGAGACACTGCGCACCGAACACCGTGACCTGGACATGGCGATCGACGCGCTTCGGGGCACCGGCTCGGCAGATCAGCTTCAGCTCGCGCGGCTGAAGAAGCGCAAGCTGCGGCTACGCGACGAGATCGCCCAACTCGAAGACCAGCTCGTCCCCGACATCATCGCCTGAGCCTCCCGCACCGGGACGCAAGTGCTGTAATATTAAGCATTCAACTGGCGCGCCCGTTATGGCACTCCATTGCAGGATGACGCCGCAGGCAACCTCGACGATCCACCGCAAGCTGGTCGACTCGCTCTATGTCGAGGCGATGCTGCTGGCGGATGAGGCGCGCGCCTATTTCGATGTGCTGGGGCGCGCCGAGCGCGATTCGCTCGAAGCGTTGAGCCGCGTCACTTTCTCCTGCGAATCGCTCAAGGTGACAACGCGGCTGATGCACATCATCGCTTGGCTGCTGACGCAGCGCGCGGTCGAGGCGGGCGAGCTCACGCCGGTCGACGCGCTGTCACCCTCGCGGCGGCTAGGCGAGGCGCCCGAAACCGAAGCCGCGATCCTCGAGACGATGCCGACACAGGCTCGCGCGATCATCGCGACCAGTATCGAGCTGCACCGTCGGGTGGCTCGGCTGGATGCCTCGCTCGACGAGCCGGCCGTGGACGAGAGCCCCGCGCGGCGGATGCTCGAAAGGCTGTCGGCTTCTTTCTAGGCCTGGGCTCTTGCGAAAGCAGGAGCACGATAGAACCAAAGGCTCTAGCGCAACGCGGCCTTGGCCGCGGCGTATTCCTGCTTCAGGCGCTCGATCTTGACCGCGGCCGGCTCGACCGCGCTCACCGCGCCGATCCCCTGACCCGATCCCCAGATCTCCTTCCACGCCTTGGCGCCGCCGAAGTTCATCGCGCTAGGATCGCTTTCGGGCAATTTGTCGGGGTCCAGCCCGGACGCGACGATAGAGCTGCGCAGATAATTGCCATGTACGCCGGTGAAGAGGTTCGAATAGACGATGTCGGCCGCCCGGCCGTCGACAATGCCCTGCTTATAGGCGTCGACGGCATTCGCCTCGTCGGTGGCGATGAACGGCGAGCCGATATAGGCTAGGTCGGCGCCGAGTACCTGCGCCGCCAGCACCGCGCGGCCGGTGGCGATCGCGCCCGAGAGGATCAGGGGCCCACCAAACCATTCGCGGACTTCCTGAACGAAGGCGAAGGGATTGAGCACGCCCGCATGGCCGCCCGCGCCGGTGGCGACGAGGATCAGCCCGTCGGCGCCCTTTTCGATAGCCTTGTGTGCGAAACGATCGTCGATGACATCGTGGAGGGTGATGCCGCCCCAGCTGTGCACCGCGTGGTTGAGCTCGGGCCGCGCCCCGAGCGACGTGATGACGATCGGCACTTTCCACTTGGCGCAGGTGTGGAGGTCGGCCTCGAGCCGGTCATTCGAGCGATGGACGATCTGGTTGACCGCAAAGGGCGCGGAGGGCGCGTCGGGGTTGGCGCGGTCCCACGCGGCCAGCTCCTCGGTAATCCGATGCAGCCATTCGTCGAGCAGGCTCTGCGGGCGGGCGTTGAGCGCGGGAAAGGATCCGACGATCCCCGCCTTGCACTGCGCGATCACCAGATCGGGCACCGAGATGATGAACAGCGGCGATCCGATGACGGGAAGCCGAAGGCGATCGAACAGTGGGGGAAGGGCCATGGACCAGTTTTGTAGCGCAACTCGAATGCCTGTCTATCCCGGCATGGGCGACGTTACGGCATGGCCGGACATTGAGCGACAGGCCTAGTCGACTCGGCGGAGACCCTGCGCATAATCGCGCTGCTTGGCCGCGTAGAGCGCTGCCGAGGCCTTGAGCATCGCCTTCTGCATATCGTCGAGCGGGCGGATCGCCCTGGCCGGCGAGCCGACGATCAGATGGCCCGACGGGAAGGTCTTGCCCTCAGTGATGAGCGCACCGGCGCCGACGAGGCAGTCTTCGCCGATCACTGCGCGATTGAGGATCGTGGCGCCCATTCCGATCAGCGTGCGATCGCCGATCGTGCAACCATGGAGGATCGCGTGATGGCCGACAGTGACGTCCTCACCCAATGTGCAGGGGGCGCCGGGATCGGAATGCAGCATCGCCCCGTCCTGGACGTTGGTGCGCGCGCCCACCACGATTGGCGTGTTGTCGGCGCGGATCACGGCGCCGAACCAGACGCTGGTCAGTTCGGCGAGATGCACGTCGCCGATCAGGTCGGCGCTCGGCGCCACCCATGCGTCGGGAGCGATTCGTGGCTGGTGGCCGCCGATTTCGTAGAGCGGCATCGCCCTTAGAAGAGGGGGGCGTCGGGAAGCTGCATCTGGAGGCCCAGCGCCAGCGCAAGGGCGACCGCGCCCATCAGGATGGCCAGCGTCGAGGATAGCGAAAACAGACCCCAGCCGACCATCGTCACCATCTGGGAATTCGGCCGTTGCTCACGCCGATTGCGCTGCATCGCGAAGAGCACGAACATCGCCATCATTGCGTAAATGAAGATAAAGAACTCGACCATCGCGCCACACCCACCCGCAAAGATCCCCGGCGCATGGTTAGCGGGGCAAGGTTAACGCTTCAATGCCGGGATTCTGCGGATCGCCGCATTGCAGCAATGATTGGGCTCGCAAGCGCGGCTGGACGGGTCTGATGAAAATAGATAGCGCATGTGAAAATATCGGGAGACGGGGCTTGAGGAAATTGCTGGGGGCGGCATCGCTCGCCATTGTGCTGATGTCGAGCACGGCACTGGCGTCCGAAGTCGAGCGGGTCGCGCACGGCGTGGTGGTCACGCCGGACCAGGGCGCGACGAAGCGCGTGCGGGTGCTCGCTTATGGCGACGCCAGCTTCCGGGTGACCGCGGTTCCGGCGACCGACCTGGCGATACCGAAGAGCCTGATGGTGATTGCGGACGCGGCGGGCGATCCCGTCGTCACCGAAACCAAGGGGCTGGTGACGCTCAAGCTGCCCAAGGCGACCGCGGAGATCCGGCTCTCCGACGGCCGGGTGCAGTTTCGCGACGCGGAAGGCAAGCTCGTGCTGGCCGAGGAGGCGCGGCGGCGCTTCACTGCGACCACCGCCGACGGCAAGCCGTTCCTCGCCACCGAGCAGCAGTTCAACCGCGGCACCGACGAGGGCTTCTACGGCCTAGGCCAGCACCAGAACCGGCAGATGAACTATAATGGCGAGGACGTCGAACTCGCCCAGCACAATATGGACATCGCGATTCCCTTCGTGGTGTCGACGCGCAATTACGGGCTGCTCTGGGACAACAACTCGATCACGCGCTTCGGCAACCCTGTGCCTTATGCGCATGTCGGGCAGGGTCTGAAGGTCGCCAGCGGCGGCAAGCCGGGCTGGAAGGCCGATTATTTCCTCGGCGACAAGCTCATAGTGAGCCGGCAGGAGCCGTTTATCGACTATCAGTTCATCAGGGACCAGAAGAACTGGCCCGATGCAGCCAGGGCGCAGACCGTCGCCTCATCGGAGAGCGGGCAGAACACCGCCGGCGTGGTGGTCGGCAAGCAGGCCGTGGTGTGGAGCGGCAGCGTCACCCCGGACAAGACCGGCACGCATAAATTCCGGCTCTATTCGTCGAGCTATGTGAAGGTGTTCGCGGACGGCAAGGAAGTGCTCTCGCGCTGGCGGCAGAACTGGAACCCATGGTTCCATAATTTCGAGCTGCCGATGACCGCGGGCAAGACCGTCGAACTGCGCGTCGAATGGGAGCCCAATGCGGGCTATCTCGCATTGTTCCATTCGGATCCGCTGCCCAGGCCCGACCGCAACTCGCTATGGCTGTCGTCGGACGTCGGCCGAGCGATCGACTATTATTATGTCGGCGGGCGCAGCATGGACGAAGTCATCGCCGGCTATCGTGGGCTCACCGGCAAGGCCGAGATGATGCCCGCCTGGGCCTATGGCTTCTGGCAGAGCCGCCAGCGTTACGACACGCAGGAGCAATTGCTCTCGGTCGTCCGCGAATATCGCAAGCGCCAGATTCCGATCGACAATGTGGTTCTCGACTGGCGCTATTGGGTAGACGACCAATGGGGCAGCCACGATTTCGATGCCTCGCGTTTCCCCGACCCCAAGGCGATGGTCGACGAGGCGCACGCGCTGAACACGCAGGTGATGATCTCGGTCTGGGCCAAATTCTATCCCCACACCGAGAACGGCAAGGCGCTCGACGCCAAGGGCTTTCTATATCGCCGTCCACTTGACGCCGGGCAGAAGGACTGGGTCGGGCCCGGCTATGCCAACACCTTCTACGATCCCTATGCGCCGGGCGCCCGCGATCTCTATTTCAAGCAGATCGCCGACAAATTGGTCTCGAAGGGTTTCGACGCCTGGTGGCTCGATTCGGACGAGCCCGACATGCATTCGAACCTGTCGATCGAGGAACGCGCGTATCAGATGGGTCCGACGGCGATGGGTCCCGGCGCCGCGGTGTTCAACAGCTATCCGCTCGTCCATGTCGAAGGCGTGGCCGATAATCTGCGCCGCGCCCAGCCCGAACGGCGACCCTTCATCCTCTCGCGATCGGGCTTCGGCGGCATCCAGCGGACGAGCGCGGCCTTGTGGTCGGGCGACGTCACCGCACGCTGGGACGACCTGCGCGATCAGATTTCGGCCGGCGTCAACCTGTCGATGTCGGGCGTGCCCAACTGGACGCACGATATCGGCGGCTTCGCGCTCGAGGATCGCTATACGAACCAGGAACCCGAGCATGTCGCCGAATGGCGCGAGCTCAATCTGCGCTGGTTCCAGTTCGGCGCCTTCTCGCCCTTGTTCCGCAGCCATGGCGAGACGCCGAAGCGCGAGATCTTCGAGATCGCGGCGGGCGATTCCGCCATGTACGATGCGATGGTCTGGTACGATCGCCTGCGCTACCGGCTGATGCCCTATATCTACACCATCGCCGCCGACACCTGGCACAAGGACGGCACGATGATGCGCGGGCTGGTGATGGACTTCCCGGGCGATCGCAAAACCTGGAATCTCGACGACGAATATATGTTCGGGCCGGCTTTCCTCGTCGCGCCGGTGACCGGGTTCAAGGCGCGCGAGCGGGAGGTGTATTTGCCTGCGGGCGCCGACTGGTACGATTTCGCGACCGGCGCTTTCGTGAAGGGCGGCCAGACCGTGGAGGCCGCCGCGCCGCGCGAGCGCATGCCGCTCTTCGTCCGGGCCGGATCGATCGTGCCGACGGGCGCGGCGATCCAGCACGTGGCCGAGCAGCCCGACGGGCCGATCGTGCTCCATGTCTTCACCGGCGCCGACGGATCCTTCTCGCTCTATGAGGATGACGGGGTCAGTCCCAGCTACAAGCAGGGCAAGTTCGCGCGCATTCCGGTGAAATGGGACGAGGGGGCGGGCACGCTGACCATCGGTGCTCGCCAGGGCGACTATCAGGGCATGCCGGGCAAACGCGCAATATCGGTGCGGTTCTACGCGCCGGAACGTGCGATCGCACCGGACTTCGCGGAGTCGGCGCAAAGCTTCGTCTATGACGGTACGGCCATTACCGTGCGGCGGCCATGAGGGCTTACTGGTAAAAGCACCGCTCGCACCCCATATCGGGAACATCGCGCCGACCATCTTCGAGCAAGGCGCGGCTGAGAGATGCGTGCGCTCCCGCTCCAACGGGAGACATACGTGTCACGCGCAATCAATATCGACGCCGATCGGGCCGACGTCATTGCCATGGCGGCGAAGCACAAGGCTGAGATCAGTGCGATCGAGCCCTTGCACCCACGTGGCACGCGCGTGGTCCTCATGAACATCGACGGAGCGCAGGCGGTGGCGAAGGCATTCGGCAAGCGTGTGCTGACCGGCGCCGTCACGCGCACCCGGCTGCGGCCATGAGCCCCTTTGTCGGCCCGGAATCTACCGGGCCGCGTTCGAACCCGATCCCGGAGCGAAGCCGGCCGGATCACCGTGCAGCCTGCGCCGAGCAGGATTTGCATACCGGAAACGAAGCCTGGTTCGAGATCTATCGCGCCGAACGCGTGAAGCTCACTTCGATCCTGTTCTCCGGCGAGGACTGGCGCTGGCGCTTCTGCTCGAGCGCGGGGCTGATCATCGCCTCTGGCACCGGCTTTCGCACCGAGAGCGAATGCGTCGCGGCAGTCGATGCCCTGCGCAGGAGCGCGGGCACCGCACGCGTGCGCGGGACGTCAGCGCGACCTAGTTGACGACAGCCTCGCGCCGCACCGGCTGCGGCGCGGTTTCCCAGCCGCCGCCGAGTGCGTTGAACAAGGCGACCTGTGCCTCCGCCAGCGCGGCGTTCGACTGCGCCAGCGTGGCTCGGGCGGTAGCCCGGTCGCGCTCGGCATCGATGCGCTGGAGCAAGGTGTCGCGGCCTGCCGAGAAGCGCAGTCCGGCGATGCGCGCCGCGTTGGTCGCAGCGGCTTCGGCGCGGCGCAGCGCGACGTTGCGCTCGATCTCGCCCGAATAGCGCGCCAGCGCCTGCTCGACTTCGCGCAACGCCGTGAGCACGGTGCCGTCGAATGTGGCGAGCGAACCTTCGGAGGTCGCCTCGGCCTGACGCAGGCGCGCCCGCGCCTGGCCCATGTTCGGGAAACTCCAGCTGATCAGCGGCCCGAGCGAGAAGCTGAACGAATCGGACTTGGCGAGATCGCCGATATCCTGCGCGCCGAGCGAGACCGAGCCGAGCAGCCGAATCGAAGGATAGAGCGCGGCAGTGGCGACCCCGACGCGTGCGGTATCGGCGGCGAGCAAGCGCTCGGCCTGGCGGACATCGGGACGGCGGGCGAGGAGGGCGGCGCCGTCGCCGACCGGGATCAGCCCGCTCACCTGCGGCGGCACGGTGCACTGCGCGGCGGCGGCATCGGTTTCGGCCGGCGGCCGGCCGGTGAGCGTGGCGAGCGCATAGAGTGCGGCCCGGCGTTCGGCCTCGAACTGCGGAACCTGCGAACGCGCGTTCTCGGAAAGTACCAGCGCCTGATCGACATCGCGCTGGGTGCCGCGCCCGGCCTCGAGCAGGCGCCGGGTCAAGCCGAGTGTCTGGTCCTGAAGCTGTGCGGTTTCGCGCGCCACCGCGGCCTGGGCCGCGAAGCTGCACGCCTGCGCATAGACGCGCGCAGTCTCGGCCGCGACCGCGATGCGGGCGGCATCGAGCGCCGCCTGCGCCGCGGCGACATCGCCGCGTGCCGCTTCGATCGAGCGCGAGACCTGGCCGAATATGTCGACCTGGTAGCCCGCATCGAGCCCGACCTGGAAGAAGTCGAACTCGGCGCTCTGTGCACCCGGGATATTGGTCGCGTTCGCGCCCGCCCGCTGGCGGGTGTAGGAGGCGCTGAGATCGGTGGTCGGCAGCCGCTGGTTGCGGGCTTCCGACAGTAATGCACGAACGCGGCGCAGATTCGCCGCGGCGACGCGGATGTCGGTGTTGTGGGCCAGTGCGTCGACCACGAGCCGGTCGAGCGCCGGATCGCGGAACAGATGCCACCATTCGCCCTCGACGGCACCGGTCGAGACCTTCGTGACGCCGGGATCGACGAAATTGCCCGCCGCGGTCGGCGGCGTCGCGGGGCGCTCGTAGTTCGGGCCGACCGCGCAGGCCGAAAGCAGCCCGGCTGCGAGGAGTGTCAGGCGCTTCATGCCGTGGCCTCCGCTTCGGGCGCTTCGGGCTTCTTGCGGCTCAGCTTCGCACGTTGCCGCTCGGTCCAGCTCGCGAGCTTGCGAACCATCACATAGAAAGCCGGCGTGAAGAGCAGGCCGAAGAAGGTCACGCCGATCATCCCGAAGAACACCGCGACGCCCAGCGCCTGGCGAAGCTCCGCCGCCGCGCCGGTGGCGATCACCAGCGGCAGCACGCCGAGGATGAACGCGATCGAGGTCATGATGATCGGCCGCATGCGCTGATGTGCCGCCTGTTCGGCCGCGGCGCGCGGTTCGAGGCCCTGATCTTCCTCGCCCTGCCGTGCGAACTCGACGATCAGGATCGCGTTCTTCGCAGCGAGGCCGATCAGCACGACGAGGCCGATCTGCGTCAGGATATTATTGTCCATTCCCATCAGATTCACGCCGAGGATCGCGGCGAGCAGGCACATCGGTACGATCAGGATCACCGCCAGCGGCAGCACGAGGCTCTCGTAAAGCGCCGCGAGCAGCAGGAAGACGAACACCACGGCCAGACCGAAGGCGATCAGGCCGGTATTGCCCGCCTGGCGCTGCTCGAATGCGAGTTCGGTCCATTCAAAGCCCATGCCCTTGGGCAGCGTCCTGGCGGCGAGCGCTTCCATCGAATCGAGCGACTGGCCGGTCGAGAAACCGGGCTTGGTGTCGCCCATCAGCTCGGCGGCGGGGTAGAGGTTGTAGCGCACCACGCGATACGGGCCCGCATCGTTCTTCAATGCCATCACCGCGCTCATCGGCACCATCTTGCCGGCGGCCGAGCGCGTCTTCAGCGCCTGAATGTCCGACGCGTCGTCGCGATAGGCCGCATCGGCCTGCGCCGTCACGCGGAAGGTACGGCCGAGATAGTTGAAGTCGTTGACATAGGCCGAGCCCAGATAGGAACCGAGCGTCGAATAGATGTTCGAGACCGGCACGCCCATCCGCTCGGCGCGGTCGCGGTCGACCTCGGCGGTGAGGCGCGGGGTGCCCACGTTGAATAGCGAGAAGGCGCCGGCGACGCCCTCCGCCTGGCCTGCTCCCATCATCATCGCCATCGATGCCTGTGCCAGCGCCTGATAGCCTTGGCCGCTGCGGTCCTGGATCATCATCTTGAAGCCGCCGCCGGTGCCGATGCCCGGAACGGGCGGCGGGGCGATGATCATGATGTCGCCACCCTTGATCCCTGCCAGCGCCGGATACAGCGCCTGCTGGATCTCGTCGGCACTTTCCTTGCGATCGGCATGCGGCTTGAGCGCGAAGAACACCACGCCCGCATTCGGCGCGGTCGAAAAGCTCGCGCCGTCGAGGCCCGCGAACCCGATCGAGGTTTGGACGCCGGGGAGCTTCATCGATTCCTTGATCGTTTCGCGTACCACGGCATCGGTGCGCTGGAGCGACGATCCGGGAGGCAGCGAGACGACGCCGATCAGATAACCCTGATCCTGCGGCGGGATGAAGCCGCTCGGCGTGGCGGTGAACCGCCAGCCCACGACGAAGATCAATGCGACATAGATCACGCCGACGATCACCAGCATCCGCACCAGCCGTGCGGTGAGCCGGCTATATTTGTGCGAGAGCCAGGTGAATCCGGCATTGAACTTCCTGCCCGCACGCCCCGGCAATCCGAGCAAGCCCGGTCGCGGCGCCTTGTCGTGCTCGGGCTTCTTGAGCACCAAGGCGCACAAAGCCGGCGACAGGGTCAGCGAGACGAATGCCGAGAAAACCGTCGCCGAGGCGATGGTGATCGCGAACTGCTGGTAGAAAGCACCCGAGATGCCCGGGATGAACATCGTGGGCACGAACACCCCGACGAGCACGAGCGAGATCGCGATGATCGCGCCCGAGACTTCGTCCATCGTCTTGTGCGCCGCCTCGCGCGGGCCGATGTCTTCCTCTTCCATCAGGCGCTCGACATTCTCGACGACGACGATCGCGTCGTCGACGACGATGCCGATCGCGAGGACGAGGCCGAACAGCGACAGCGTGTTGAGCGAGTAGCCGAAGGCGAACAAGACCGCGAAGGCGCCGACCAGCGATACCGGGATCGCGATGATCGGGATGAGCGCGGTGCGCCAGCTTTGAAGAAAGACGAGCACCACCAGCACCACGAGGATCAGCGCCTCGATCAGCGTGTGTTCGACTGCGCTGATCGATTCGGAGATGTACTCGGTGGGATTGTAGTCGATCGAATATTTCATCCCCGCCGGGAAGCTCTGGGCGAGCGTATCGAGTTCTTTCTTCACGGCGTCCGCAGTGGCGAGCGCGTTCGATCCGGGCATCTGGAAGATACCCATGCCGACGGCGCTCTTGCCGCCGAGATAGCCGTTGAAGCTATAGTCCTGCGCGCCGAGCTCGATCCGCGCGACATCGCGCAGATAGGTCAGCCGGCCCTGCGTATCCCGCTTGATCACGACCTTGCCGAATTCCTCGGGCGTGCTCAGGCGGCCTTTGGCCTGGACGCCCAGCTCGAAGGCGGGGCTCGCCTTGCCATAAGGCGGCTGACCGACGGCGCCGGCGGCGACCTGAAGGTTCTGGCCGCGAATGGCATTGACCACTTCGTCCACGGTCATGTCGCGCGCGGCGGCAAGGCCGGGATCGATCCACACGCGCATATTGTAATCGCGTCCGCCGAACGCCTGCGCCTGGCCGACGCCGGGCACGCGCGCGATCCGATCGAGCACCTGCAGCGTGACGTAG
Source organism: Sphingomonas sp. Root241 (assembly GCF_001428865.1). GTDB lineage: Bacteria > Pseudomonadota > Alphaproteobacteria > Sphingomonadales > Sphingomonadaceae > Sphingomonas. Next base: position 1,791,427 of record NZ_LMIV01000001.1, on the reverse strand, counting down.
TTGGAGATGTAGGGGATCTCGAGGCTGTTGTCGGGCGAAGTGAAGAACACGACCATCAGGAAGTCGGGCGAGTTCTTGTTCACCGTGATGCCCAGACGCCGCACGTCCTCGGGCAGGCGCGGCTCGGCCTGCTGCACGCGGTTCTGCACCAGCACCTGCGCCTGATCGACATTGGTGCCCTGATTGAACGCGATCGTGATCTGCGTCTGGCCGTTGCCGGTCGACGACGAGGTCATGTAGATCATGTTCTCGACGCCGTTGATCGCCTGTTCGAGCGGCGCGGCGACCGTCTCCGCCAACGTCTCAGCGCTCGCGCCCGGATAGGTGGCGGTGACCACCACCGTGGGCGGTGCGATGCTCGGATACTGAGCAATCGGCAGCGACGGATAGGCGATCGCACCGACGATCACGATCAGGATCGACAGCACCGCCGCGAAGATCGGCCGCTCGATGAAGAAATGGGGGAATTTCATGGCGGAGGCCTTAGCGGACAGTCGCCTGGCCCGAGGCCGGCTCCTGCGTCGGAGCGGTCGGCGCGGCTTGCTTCGTCGGATCGGCCTTGATCACGCCCTTCACCGGCTGGACCGGCGCGCCGGGCTGCAGACGACCGACTCCGGTGATGACCACGCGGTCGGTCGGTGCGAGGCCGTCGCGGACGATGCGCAGGCCCTCCACCGTCGCGCCGACTTCCACCGGGCGCGGCACCGCTTTGTTGTCGTTTCCGACGACATAGACGAGTCGGCGGGTCTGATCGGTGACGATCGCCTCGTCGGGGATCAGCATCGCCTTGTACGTGCCCGAGCCAAGCAGCCGCGCGCGGCCGAACATGCCGGGGGTCAGGAAGCGGGTGGGATTCTGCACCACGGCGTGGGCACGGATCGTGCCCGAATCGGGATCCACGGCATTGTCGAGGAACTCCATCCGGCCGTTCCAGCGATATTCGGCTTCGTCGGCGAGCTGGATCTGGACCGGGTTGGCGGTGGTGCGCGAAGAGCCGCGCTCGCCGCGCTGATCCTGGCGCAGGTTCTTGAGATAGAAGCTCTCGGCGCCTTCGAACTCGAACCAGATCGGGTCGAGCGAGACGATACGCGTGAGCACGGTCTGGCCATCGGCGACGGAGTCGCCGATGCTCACCTTGCGGTCCGACATGCGGCCGCTGAACGGGGCGCGGACAGTGGTGAAGCTCAAATTGAGCTCGGCATTGGTGATCGCGGCGCGGGCGGCCGCCAGATCAGCCGCGGCGGTGCGCTCGGCAGCGATGTTCGCCTCGAGCTCTTCGGTGCTGACGGCCTGCGCGGTCGCCAGCTTGCGGCTGCGCGCGGTGACCTGCCGGGCGTTCGACAGCGCTGCATTGGCGCGCGTCGCTTGTGCCTGCGCCTGAGCCAGCGCGGCGCGATAGGGGCGGGGGTCGATCGTGAACAAGGGCGCGCCCTGGCGCACGTCCTGTCCGTCGCGGAAGTGGATCGCGGTCACCACGCCGTTGACGCGTGGCCGGATCTCGACGTCCTGCGGCGCGACGAAGCGGCCGGTATAGTCGTCCCAGTCCACCACCTCGCGCTGGACCGGGGTGGCGACGGTCACCTGCGGCGGGGGAGGAGCAGGCGGCGCCTGTTCTCCACCGCATCCGGCAAGCAACAAAAATCCTGCTAATACGAGCGCGCGCCTCACAGACGTCCCCTTTCTGCGGCGCAGCAATTAACGTTGTCAGCCGGGGTTGCAAGCAGATTCGTACCTATCGGTAGGAATTGTCTGAGATGAGCGTCCATGGCGAAAAGGTCAGGCTCGGCGAATGCATATGCAGTTTTCGCCAACACCGAAAGCATGACTCTCGACACCATCGAATTTCCCCATTCCGACCGCGAGGAATTGCGATCCTCACAGCATCAGACGCCGCGGCGACGCAAAAACCGCACGCGGCCGAAACAAAATATTCTGCTCTGTTTCGGCGGAAGGCTCGCTTCAATCGTCGGAAGGTACTGGCAGCACCGCGCCGACATGCACCTCGCCGCGCCCCTCGGCGAGCAGCGTTTGGCGGTGGCGCTCGGCATAGCGTTCTCGCTGCTCATCGCTGCGCTCGGCGTGGCAGGCGGGGCAGGCGACGCCCTCGACGAAAAGGGGCGAGCGCTGTGCTTCCTCGCTGATCGGCATCCGACAGGCGCGGCACAGCGCATGCGTGCCGGGTTCGAGCCCGTGCTCCACCGCCACGCGCTCGTCGAACACGAAGCATTCGCCTTGCCACCGGCTTTCCTCGGCGGCGACGTTCTCCAGATAAGCGAGGATGCCGCCCTTCAGATGATAGACCTCTTCCAGGCCTTCCGCCTTGAGGAATGCAGTCGCCTTCTCGCAGCGTATGCCGCCGGTGCAGAACATCGCTATCTTCGGCTGCTTGTCGGCGCCGCGCCATTCGTCGCGATGCGCGCGGAACCACGCTGGGAAGTCGCGAAACGTTCGTGTGCCGGGATCGATGGCGCCGGCGAAGCTGCCCAGCGCGACTTCATAGTCGTTGCGCGTATCGATCACGATCGTGTCGGGCTGGTCGATCAGCGCGTTCCAGTCCTGCGGGGCGACATAGGTGCCGGCATCGGCCAGCGGGTCGATCCCCGGCTCGCCCATCGTAACGATCTCGCGCTTGATGCGCACCTTCATGCGATGGAACGGCATGATCGCCGCACGCGATTTCTTGACGTCGAGCGCCGCGCAGCCGGGAAGGGCGCGGATCTGTGCGAGCACCTGATCGATCGCGCTGTCGCTGCCCGCGATCGTGCCGTTGATCCCTTCGGGCGCGAGCAGCAGCGTTCCCTTCACGTTCACGGCAGCGCACGCCGCGGTAAGGGGCACCTGTATCGCCGCGCAATCGTCGAAACGGGTGAACTGGTACAATGCGGCCACGCAAATGGGCAGAACTTCGGTCACGATCACTTTCCGGGTTGCGGCCGCGGCAACGGCTGGCGGCCCCTAGCAGAAGCGCGCGCGTACGTCATGTTGTGCCGCAAGGACTGGTCTACGTTGACGGAATTGATCGAGATCAACCGGGGAAACCAATCTGCATTTGCGTCGTTTGACCCCACCGGAAATGAAAGCTGGAGGAGTTTGCTTGCCTTCTCGTGTCGATCCGCTCGCGGATATGATCCGGAAGCTCACGTCGCTGAACAAGCTCAACGACGAAGAGGTTGCCGGCATCCGGTCGCTTCCGCTCCGTCCCCAGCGCTTCCGGGCGGGCGCGACAATCGTCAGCACCGGTCAGTTGATCTCGGAATGCTGCTTGCTGGTCGAAGGCTATGCCTGCCGCCACAAGCTGGCGAGTGATGGCGGCCGGCAGATCGTCTCTTTCCATATGGCCGGGGATATTCTCGATATCCAGCATCTGCTGTTCGACAAGGCCGATCACAACCTACAGGTGATCAGCGATTCCGAAGTCCTGTTCTTCCCGATGCGCGATTTCCGGCGGCTGCTGCAGGAGCGGCCGGAGATCGGCAAGGCGCTGTGGCGCGATTGCCTGGTCGACGCGTCGATCTTCCGCGAATGGGTGCTCAATGTCGGGCGTCGCGACGCCAAGATGCGGATCGCGCACATGCTGTGCGAATTCGCCTTCCGGCATGAGGCGGCGGGGCTGGGCTCGCCGGATCGTTTTACCCTGCCGATGACTCAGGAGGATATCGGCGACGCCACCGGCCTCACCTCGGTGCACGTCAACCGGATGCTGCGCGCGCTGACCGAGGAGGGCGTGATCGCGCGGACCGGCCGCGAGATCCGCATCGCCGACTGGGAACGGATGAAGCAGGTCGCCGATTTCGATCCGGACTATCTCCACATCGCCGCCTAGGGGCGGCGTAAAGCTCAGTCTCCAGCGTTCTCGATCCCGCCGGCGATATAGGTCTGGACGTAATCCTTGATCCACGCCTCTTCGCGGAACCACTTGGTGACGATGTACTTCATCCCCTCCAGCACGCGCATGCCCTCGTGGAGCGTATCGTAATTGGGGGTGCCGTCGGGCGTCATGTTGTTCCAGATGACGAGCAGCCCGCGCTTCGGCTTGAAGCGGATGCCCGCACGCGGGAACCAGGTGGCGCCGCCTTCGGGCACGTCGTTGAGATAGGCCATCGCGGTCCACGTCCGCTGGCCGCCGGTTTCCTTCATCTTGGGCCAATAGGCGCTCGATTCGTGGAAATAGTCGCAATGCGCGCGGAACTGCTGGTCCACCGCGTAACGCTGGCCCTGGAGCGTCTCGGCATTCTCCTCGGGGATGCCGAGCAGGTTGGCGATGCGCTGGTCGATCGCGAGAATATCGGGCGACCAGCGATACAGGTCCGAGCTGTGGCTGGTGCGGTATTCAGGATCTTCGCTCACAGCCAGAAGGGTCGACGGGCGCGAATTGGAATCGATCAGCGCGATGAGCGCGTCGCATTCGGCGTCGCTCAGGAAATGGGGCACGGTGTACATCTGCGCCGTCTCGACCTTGGCGCGCTTGACGGCGGGGTTCGCCTCCAGCCGCGCCGAGACATCGCGCCCGATCTTCGCGCGCGCCGGCGAGGGACCGCCGGAGACTCTGCCTTCGTTCTTGTTGATCTTGCTCACGCCTTGCGAAATCGCGCGCTGCGGCGGGATTTGCAAGCCGCAACCACAGCTTTAACGGCAAGGAGCCCGGTGTCGCCACCGGGCCCCAGGATCTCCGATAAGGCTGCGGGCGTCCTTACCAGAAGATGTCGTAGATCGTGTCGACCACTTCGCCGGTGTAGATGTCGACGAGCAGCGCATCGTTGTAATAGCGCACCCAGCGATAGGGGCCGTCGACCTCGGGCAGGCGATAGTAGAACGGATCGTTGATCCAGTAGTTCGACGAGAACAGGATCGAATTCAGCGTGAAGCCGATCCCGAACCGCCGATAGCCATAGCCCCAGCCGCTCGGCGCATAATAACGCGGCAGGCGGTAGATGTTGCGGTTGCTGCTGCGATAGCCGCGCCAGTCGTAGCGGCGGTCGTTGCGCCAGCGGTTGTTCCAGCTCCCGCGGTTGCGGTCGTTGTTCCAGCCGCGGTTGCTGTCGTAGCGATTGCGGTCGCCGCTCCAGTTGCGCGTCCGGTCGCGGTCGTTCCAGTCGCGGTTGCCGCGGTCGTACCGGCTGCGATCGCCGTCCCGGTTGCGATCGTTCCAGCGGCTGCGGTCGCCCTCGCGGAACTGCTGCTGGCGCTGCTGGTCGAACTGCTGCTGCCGGTCCGCATCCTGACGGCGCGTGCCGCCGTTCCACTGGCTGCGGTTGCCGGTCCATTGGCTGCGATCGCCGCTGTTGTTCCACCGGCTGCGGTCACCGCGGTCGCCGCCCCAGCGCTCGCGCTGCTGCTGGACGGCCTGCGGCGCCTGCTGCGGCTGCGCCTGTTGCTGCGGACGATTCCAGCCGCGCTGGCGCTCGCCGCCGTTCCACTGCCGCTGCGGCTGGGCCTGCGGCGCCTGCTCGCGCTGCTGCTGACGCCACTCGCCGCGGTTCTGGCGAACCTCGGACTGGCCGCCATTATTTGCCGAACGGTCTCGGCCGCCCCAGCGCCCCCGGTCCTGCGCAAGCGCCGCCGGCGGGACCAGAGCCGTTGCGGCGATGATCACCGCTAGCAAGGTCTTCTTCATCTCAACTGTCTCCGTCGAGACCGGCAAGGGGCCGGGCTACATCGTAGGACTGGATTAGGCTTCGTCGCATGAGCGGTTGCTGAATTGCGGCGAAAGGTGATTGAAAGAATTGATAAAGACTATTCGGGCGCAGGCGCCTCCGGTTCGGGCCCTGCGGCCAGTGGCGCATCGCCCCGCGCCAGTCGGGCAGCGTCGGTGATCGCGCCGATCAGCCGCGGATAGATGCCGCATCGGCAGATGTTGGGGATCGCACCCTTGATGTCCTCCTCGCTGGGGTTGCGATTGTTGCGCAGCAACACGGACGCGGCCATCACCACGCCCGGGATGCAATAGCCGCACTGGACCACGTTGGTGGCGAGCAGCGCCTGCTGGACGGGATGGCTGCGATCCTTCGAAAGCCCCTCGATCGTGGTGACGAAGGTTCCCTCGAGCGCGCCGATCGTCTCCTGACAGGCGAGGCGAAGCCCCCCGTCGACATCCACTGCGCAGGCGCCGCAATCGCCCGTCCCGCAGCCATATTTGGTGCCGGTGAGATTGGAGGCATCGCGCAGCGCCCAGAGCAGGGGGGTGCGCGGGTCCATCTTGTACTCGACCGGCTGGTTGTTGACGGTGAAGCGAGTCATTGCAGCGATGTAGCCGGAAACGGGGTGTTTCCGAAACCGGCATTGTCGCGAGCACCTGTCCCGCCGATGTTGGATTCGCGGCGGTCACTTTCACGATTTGCACGGCAAACGCGCAATGAAGTTACGCTGCGATGAAATTTTGTTTCGTAACTTGGATTTGCGCTTCGCTTTCCCGGACCGACCATTCCGGAACAATAGCAGAACAGCGCGTTGTAGGACAGAGTAATGACCAAGATGCCGTCTCTCTTCATTCCGCATGGCGGCGGGCCCTGTTTCTTCATGGATCCGCAGGGCGGCCCTGCCGATCCGATGTGGAGGCGCATGCAGGCCTATCTCGCCGGGCTGATCGACAGCTTGCCGGCGCGGCCGAAGGCGATCCTGCTGGTGTCGGGACATTGGGAGGAGGATCAGGTCACGGTCCATAGCGGCGACGGGCAGCCATTATTGTTCGACTATTACGGCTTCCCCGAACACACCTATCGCCTGCGCTGGGACGCGCCCGGCGCGCCGGAGGTGGCGGCTCGGGCAAAGGCATTGCTCGAAGCCGCCGGCTTTCCGGTCGGCGAGGAGCGCGAACGTGGCTGGGACCACGGCGTGTTCATCCCGATGATGGTCGCAGTGCCGGATGCGGGCATTCCGCTGACCCAGCTGTCGCTCCGGAAAGACCTCGACCCGGCGGCGCATATCGCGATCGGCCGTGCACTGGCGCCGCTGCGCGACGAAGGCGTGCTGATCCTGGGCAGCGGCATGAGCTTCCACAATCTCCGCGCCCGCGGCCCGCAGGTGACGCCGGTGGCGGACGAGTGGGATGCGGCGCTGGTCGACGCGGTGACCGACCCGGAACCGGTTCGGCGGGCGGAGCGGGTGGCGGCCTGGGACGAACTGCCGCACGCGCAGTTCGCGCATCCCCGCGAGGAGCACCTCCTGCCGCTGATGGTCGCGCTCGGCGCGGGCGGGGACGGGCCGGCAGTGGCCGATTATCGCGATCACGTGATGGGCTGGGCGGTCAGCGGGTTCCGGTTTGGGTAGGTATCGTCATCCCGGCGAAAGCCGGGATCTCGTGCCGCGGGCCGTGCACTTGTTGCCTGAGATCCCGGCGTTCGCCGGGATGACGATCGATCACTCCCGCCAGCTCCGATCGACTCGATCCACCAGCCGCACCATCGCGGCGAAGTCCGCCGCGCCGGGGCCGCCGGGGACCTGCGCCATGTGCAAGTCGCGCTGGTGGACGGCGACGACATCGTCCGACACCATTAGCGGCTCGCCCATCGACAGCGTCGCCACCTGGATCTCGCAGGCGCGCTGGAGCGACCAGTGCTTGATGAACGCCTCGGGCAAGGTGCGGCCCATCACGAGGATGCCGTGGTTGCGCAGCAGCATCACGCGCTTGTCGCCGAGGTTCGCGAGCAGCCGCTCGCCCTCCTCGTCGCGCACCGTCACCCCCTCGAAATCGTGATAGGCGATCTGCCCGGCGAAATTGCACGCGTAGAAATTGACGGGGCGAAGACCGCCCTCCACCGAGCTCACCGCCATGCCTGCCGTCGTGTGCGTGTGCATGATGCAATGGGCGTCGGGGAGATGGCGATGGAACAGCGCATGCTGGACGAAGCCCGCGCGGTTCACGGGATAGGGAGAGTCGCCGAGCTTGTTTCCGTCGATATCGATCTTGACGAGGTTCGACGCCTTCACTTCGCTGAAGTGCAGCCCGAACGGATTGATCAGGAACGCGCCCTCCTGATCCGGTAGCTTCACGGTAATGTGGTTGTAGATCATCTCGGACCAGCCGAGCATGTCGAACACGCGGTAGCAGGCGGCGAGCTGCTGGCGCGCCTCCCATTCGGCATCGCTGACGCCCAGGGGGTTGCCGGCGTCTTGCTGAAGCGCAGTGGCCATCGATCCTCTCCTATTTGGTTGCAATATGCCACGCATGTGCGGGCGCGGGCAACCGCCGTGCGTGCCCGTCCGTTCAGCCTCGACGAGAGGAGAGCGCAATGACCAGCAGCAAGCATGACCAGACGCAGCCGGAAGATCGGACCCGCGATGATCTCGAGGACAATCCCGGAATCGGCCAGTCGAAGGGCCTGTTCGCCACCGGCGCGGACCCCAATGACGAGGCCGGCGAGAACACCATGGAAGGCGATGTCGAGAACGACGCCGGCGCGCAGGGCCAGGCGAGCGAGACGAAGCTCGGCCGCACCAACGCTTGAGGAGAGAGACGATGGCAACCGACGACCGCCGCATGCACGAGGGCCGCTCGCGCAGCCTCGACGATCGCGAACCGCGCGACCGTGGAAACGAGGAACCACGCAGCGAAGGCGACTTCATCGGATCGGGCGAACGCACGCCGGAGGACGGCCCGGTCGACGACATCCGCGAGCGCGGCAGCACCACCGACCGCGAGCAGGAAAGCGCGCTGGGCGGGCATGTCGCCACGCGCTCGGGATCGCGCGAGACGCCAGAGGATGAGCGGGCTTGATTCCGTCAACCCGGCGAAAGCCGGGGCCTCGTGCCACGGGCCGTGCGCTTGCCGCCTGAGGTCCCGGCTTTCGCCGGGATGACGTTACACCCTCGGCATTGATCCGGATCAAAATCGCTGCGAGTGCGTTACGCGTTCGCAACGACTGAGGGGATCTGCCGCATGCGAGGAGTAAAATTGCGCCAGGGTATCGCTCTGGCAGGATTGTTCGTGCTGGGCGCGTGCGGCGGCTCCGGCTCGGGGAGCGGGGGGAACGGATCGGCGGAGGAAGTGGCGAGCTCGCCCGCCACCGCGGCCAAATTGAGCGCCTATACCGACGCGTATAACGCGTTGCTCGAGACCTTCGGGCTGCCGGCGACGGCGAAGACCTACAGGGAGGCTCGCATAGCCAGCAGGTCGCCGAGCGAATCCATCACGATCAGCGACGGCTGGATCGAAACCGAGGCGGCCAAGCTCAAGGCGGCGCGCGCGCTGCCCGGTTCGCTGGGCCCGATCGATGCGACGGCGGAGGCGCTGGACACTGCGTTGCAAAAGGTGCTGGCGCGACTGAAGCCGCTCTACGCTTATTACAACACCAAGGCCTATCGCGCGGACGGGCTCAAGCGCGGCAAGGCGGAAGACGCCCAGATGATCGCCGAGTTCGATGCGGCGCTGAAGGCCTTGGATGATTTCAACGCCGCGTTGGCCAAGCAGCGCCGCGCCGGCGCCGACGCCGAGCTGAACAGGCTCAAGCAGAGCGGCGACACCGTCGCCTACAACACCAAGCTGGCGATGCAGCAGGCCGAGGATCTGGTCGGCCTGTTCGACAAGCCCGAAGACCTGCGCGATCCGGCGGTGTTCGCCAAGGGGGATGCGCTCGTCGCGTCGCTGGAGAAGCTGCTGGCCGATCAGCAAAAGGCGATCGCGGACGCAAAGGCCAAGGCGAAGGAGCCGGGGGAGACCAGCCGGCTCGGCATGTCGGATGGGGTGGCGGACATGCTCGGATCGATGATCGGCCAATATCGTGAGGTGAAGCAGTCGCATTCGGCCGGCGACGCGGAGGCGATGGTCACTTCCTATAACGGGGCGGTGGGGCTGGCGAACAACATACCTTGAGAACACTACGCGTCATCTCGGCGAAAGCCGGGATCTCGTGCCGCGTGCTTGCCGCCTGAGATCCCGGCTTTCGCCGGGATGACGATTGTTCAGCGGAACGCGTAGGGCACGACGCTGCGGCGGTCGGCGTCGATCTCGATCACCGATCCGGCCGGCGGGAAGGCGCGCTGGTCGCAGTCGGTGCGCGGGCAGATGCGGCACGAGGCGCCGATCGGCGTGGCGGCGCCGCCCGGGCGCAGATCGTCGGCATAGACGAAGTCCGCCGCATGCGCCTCCTCGCAACCGAGCGCCACGGCGTAGCGGCGGGCGGGGCGGGCATAGCTGCCCGATGGCTTGACCAGCCCCTTGGCCATCGAGACGTAGCGCGTGCCGTCGGGCATTTCGGCCAATTGCACGAGGATGCGATCGGGGATCGCCACGGCCTCGTGCACCACCCAGAGCGGGCAGGCGCCGCCGAGCGCGGCGAACTGGAGCCGCGTCGCCGAGTGGCGCTTGGTGATGTTGCCCGCCATGTCGACGCGGCAGAAGAAGAAGGGCAGGCCCGCCGCGCCGGGCCGCTGGAGCGTCGACAGGCGGTGGCACGCCTGCTCGAAGCTGACGCCGAAGCGCTGGCGGAGGCGATCGATGTCGTGGCGGACCTCGCGGGCGCGGGTGCGGAAGGCGGTGTACGGCATCAGCAGCGCGCCGGCGGCGTAATTGGCGAGCCCGACGCTGAGCAACTCGCGCGAGGCCTGGCTCGCGAGGCCGGCCAGCTCGACGACATGCCGCATCTCGTTGGCGAATTCGTAGCGGACGAGGCGGTGCGCGAGCAGGAAGGCGCGACTTTCGGGGGGCAAGCCCGAGTTGAGCGCGAGCGTGCGTTCGCGCTCGTCGAAGCGGCTGAGCTGGCTGCCGTCGCCGTCCTCGGCGATTACGTGCACGCCGTGCCAGCGGCGGAGGCGATCCTCGAGCGCCTGGCTCACCGGGCCGTCGTCGAGCGCGTCGGCGAGCGCTTCGGCCGAACGGTCGATCGCGTCGATGTAATTGCCCTCGGCCTGGAACCAGTCGCGCACCTCCTCCCAGGGGAGCGGCGCGGCGTCGCTCGAGCCCGTGTCGAAGCGGTCGTCGAGGACGCGGAGCTGCTCCTGGCTGCGGCGCCACGCCTCGTGCACCGCGACGAGGCGGCGGGCGAGGAGAGGCTGCTGTTCGAGTCCGCGGCGGACGTCGGTCTCGCTCAAGGGATGCGCGGCGATGCTGGTGTCGGTGGCGGCGTCGATCGTGCGGAGCAGAGTCGAGGTCTCGGCTTCGGCGCCGATGTCTGCCGCCTCCATTGGGAATTCGCGGGCGAGCGCGAGCAGCACGACATCGGTGATCGGGCGGCCGTTATTCTCGATCTGCGACAGATAGGGGACCGAGATGCCCAGCCGCGCGGCCATGCTCGCCTGGCTGAGGCCGAGGCGGCGGCGCAGGTCGCGCAGGCGGAAGCCTTCGAACAGGCGGCGGCGGGGGGTGCTCACTGGATTCCCCACCCTGCAAGGGAACGTCCCGCTCCGTCATCCCCGCGAAAGCGGGGACCCATCTCGCGCAGGCGCCACGAAGGCACTGCTGGCGATTGCGCGGCCAGGTCCGGAGATGGGGCCCCGCTTTCGCGGGGGTGACGGATATGATGTGTTCTCACCCGGCCACCATATTCTGCAAACCTCCCCGCCGCAACTTTGCAACATTGCATTTGCCTCGGCGCGCATGCCCTGTGCAGAAGGCGCCACCTCTCGGGAGCCTGCAATGTCGTCGACGATCGAGGAACTGGAGCGCCGCCGCGCCGCGGCCCGTCTGGGCGGCGGGCAGAAGCGGATCGACGCGCAGCATGCCAAGGGCAAGCTCACTGCGCGCGAGCGCGTCGAGGTGCTGCTCGACCAGGGATCGTTCGAGGAGCTCGACATGTATGTCGAGCACAACGCCGTGGATTTCGGCATGGCGGAGCAGATCGTCCCCGGCGACGGCGTCGTCACCGGCAGCGGCACGATCAACGGCCGCCTCGTCTTCGTGTTCAGCCAGGACTTCACCGTGTTCGGCGGCTCGCTTTCCGAGCGCCACGCGCAGAAGATCTGCAAGATCATGGACATGGCGATGAAGGTCGGCGCGCCCGTGATCGGCCTCAACGACAGCGGCGGCGCGCGCATCCAGGAAGGCGTCGCCAGCCTTGCCGGCTATGCCGAAGTGTTCCAGCGCAATGTGCTGGCCAGCGGCGTGGTGCCGCAATTGAGCCTGATCATGGGCCCCTGCGCAGGCGGGGCCGTCTATTCTCCCGCGATGACCGACTTCATCTTCATGGTGAAGGATTCGTCGTACATGTTCGTCACCGGCCCAGATGTAGTGAAGACCGTTACAAACGAGATCGTCACGCAGGAGGAACTGGGTGGAGCGGTGACGCATACCACGAAGTCGGGGGTCGCAGATATGGCCTTCGACAACGACATCGAGGCGCTGCTCGCGGCCCGCGACTTCGTGGACTTCCTGCCCGCATCCAATCGGGAAAGCGTTCCCGAACGGCCATGCGACGATCCGTGGGACCGTATCGAGGACAGCCTCGACAGCCTCATCCCGCCCAGCGCCAACCAGCCCTATGACATGCACGAATGCGTCCGGAAGGTGCTTGACGAAGGCGAGTTCTTCGAAATCCAGCCGACGCACGCCGCCAACATCCTGATCGGCTTCGGCCGGATCGAGGGGCGCACCGTCGGGGTTGTCGCCAACCAGCCGATGGTGCTGGCCGGGGTGCTCGACATCAATTCGTCGAAGAAGGCCGCGCGCTTCGTGCGCTTCTGCGACGCGTTCGACATTCCGATCCTGACCTTCGTCGACGTTCCCGGATTCCTGCCGGGTGTCGGGCAGGAGCATTCGGGGATCATCAAGCACGGCGCGAAATTGCTCTTCGCTTATGCCGAGGCGACCGTCCCCAAGATCACCGTGATCACCCGGAAGGCCTATGGCGGCGCATACGATGTAATGGCGTCGAAGCATCTGCGCGGCGACCTCAACTACGCCTGGCCGACCGCCGAGATCGCAGTGATGGGGGCGAAAGGCGCAGTCGAGATCATCTTCCGTGGGCGCACGCCCGAGGAGATCGCCGAGCGTACCGCCGAATATGAGACCCGCTTCGCAAATCCCTTCGTGGCGGCGAGCAAGGGCTTCATCGACGAAGTGATCCTGCCGCATTCCACCCGCCGCCGGATCGCGCTGGGACTACGCAAGCTGCGCAACAAGCAGCTTGAGAACCCGTGGAAGAAGCACGACAACATCCCGCTGTGAACGGCGCCGCGGCGGTGGCCGACTGCATGCAAGGATAAAGATGATCAGCTTCCTCTTCGCGCTGGCCTTCGGCGCCCAGACTGCCCCCGCGTCGGCTCCGGCAGCCGCTCCCGCCGCTCCCGCGCCGGGCGTCTGGACTTTCCGCGAGAGCACCGATCCGGCCCAGCCGAAAAGCTCTACCGCGACGGTTCGCGCCGCCGACGGTTCGCGGCTGCTGCTGCGCTGCGACACGGTCAACGTGCCGATCGTCTCGGTGCAGTTCATGCCCAAGCCCGCCGTCGCGGCCGGCGATTCGCGGATCGTCACGCTGACCCTCGACGAGGGCCTGGCGGACATGACCTCGTGGCTGTTCCCCGGCAAGGGCGCCTATAATGGCGAGACTGCCGAAGTCTTCCTGATCGTCGAGGAGATCGCCAAGGCGAAGAAGGTCCGCATCGGCTTTCCCGAAGGCGAGACGATGGTCGAGCGGGAGTTTGCCGGCCCGGGCGGCGACGCGATGTTCCGCAAGGTCTACGCCACCTGCGGCATGCCCTATGCGATGCCGTCGGTCACGCCGGCGCCGAAGAAGCAATGAAGCTCGGCCGCCTCAACCATGTCGGCATCGCGACGCCTTCGATCGAGGCGTCGATCGCCTTTTATCGCGACGTGATGGGTGCGCAGGTGATCCGCGCGCCCTTCGATTTGCCCGCACAGGGCGTGAAAGTGTGCTTCGTCGATACGCCCAATACCCAGATCGAGCTGATCGAGCCGCTGGGCGAAGGCTCCCCGATCCACGGCTTTCTCGCGAAGAACCCGTCGGGCGGGCAGCATCATCTGTGCTACGAAGTGCCCGATATCCACGAAGCCAAGGCGTGGTTCGAAGCGAAGGGCGCCAAGATAATCGGCGAGCCGCGCATCGGGGCGCACGGCACGATGATCTTCTTCGTCCACCCGAAGGACATGGGCGGGGTGCTGACCGAGATCATGGAAACGCCGAGGGACGGACATTGAGCGACGATACCATCCTCTACGCGCTCGATGGCGATGTCGCGGTGCTCCGGCTCAATCGGCCCGACGAGCTCAACGCCGTCACGCTCGACATGCTCGATCTGCTCGCCGCGTCGCTGCGCCGGGCAGTCGATGACGGCGCGCGCGCAGTATTGCTCACCGGCGAGGGGCGGGCCTTTTGCGCCGGTGCCTCGCTCAAGGAAGGCTCGGGCGGCGATCCCGGGGACCGGCTGCGCAATCATTACAACCCGGTCCAGCAGACCATGGCCGATCTGCCGATCCCGATCGTGACCGCGATGAACGGTCCCGCGGCGGGGGCGGGGGCGTCGCTGGCGCTGGGCGGCGACATCGTGATCGGCGCGCGCTCGGCCTATCTGTTGCTCGCCTTCGCCAATATCGGGCTGGTCCCCGATGCCGGGGCGACGTGGCTGATCGCCAAGGCGGCAGGGCGGGCGAAAGTACTCGAAATGGCGTTGCTGGGCGAACGTCTTTCCACGCACGATGCAATGGCGGCGGGGCTGCTCACCCATGTGGCGGACGACGGCGTCGTGTTCGACACGGCGATGACCTATGCCCGCCGCCTCGCCGCGATGCCGACGGTGGCGCTCGGGCTGATCCGCAAACAGATCAAGGCGGCACTGAGCGGTACGCTGGAGGAGACGCTGGCGCTGGAGGCGGAGCACCAGTCGGTCGCGGCGCGTTCGCAGGATTTCCAGGAGGGCGTCGCGGCGTTCCTCCAGAAGCGCAAGCCGGAGTTCAAGGGCAAGTGAGCGAGAAGCCGTCTCTGGACGCCTGGGCCGCGCTCGCCGCGAAGGAAGTGAAGGATGCAGATCTCACCTGGCACACGCCCGAGGGGATCGCGGTCAAGCCGCTCTACACCGCCGCCGACGCGGCCGATCCCGGGCTTCCCGGTTTCGCGCCGTTCACGCGCGGGGTGAAGGCGACGATGTATGCCGGGCGGTCGTGGACGATCCGCCAATATGCCGGCTTCTCGACCGCCGAGGAGTCCAACGCCTTCTACCGCCGCAACCTTGCCGCCGGACAGAAGGGCCTGTCGATCGCGTTCGATCTCGCCACGCACCGCGGCTATGATAGCGATCATCCGCGCGTGACCGGCGATGTCGGCAAGGCGGGGGTCGCGATCGACACGCTCGCCGACATGCAGATCCTGTTCGACGGGATACCGCTCGATCAGATGTCGGTGAGCATGACGATGAACGGCGCGGTGCTGCCGTGCCTCGCTTTCTACATCGTCGCGGCCGAAGAGCAGGGCGTGCGGCAGGACCAGCTCACCGGAACCATCCAGAACGACATCCTCAAGGAGTTCATGGTCCGCAACACCTACATCTATCCGCCCGAGCCCTCGATGCGGATCGTCGCGGACATTATCGCCTATACCGCTCAACACATGCCGCGGTTCAATTCGATCTCGATTTCGGGCTATCACATGCACGAGGCGGGGGCGACCGCGGTACAGGAGCTCGCTTTCACGCTGGCGGACGGCATGGCCTATGTCCGTGCGGCGATCGCGCGCGGGCTGAGCATCGACGAGTTCGCCGGGCGGCTCTCGTTCTTCTTCGGCATCGGCATGAACTTCTTCATGGAAGTGGCGAAGCTGCGCGCGGCGCGATTGCTGTGGAGCCGGATCATCGCCGGTTTCGGGGGCAGCGCGCGTTCGCAGATGCTGCGCACGCACTGCCAGACCTCGGGCGTGTCGCTGCAGGAGCAGGACCCGTACAACAACGTCATCCGCACCACGATCGAGGCGATGGCGGCGACCTTCGGCGGCACCCAGTCGCTCCACACCAACAGCCTCGATGAAGCGGTGGCGCTGCCGACCGATTTCTCCGCCCGGATCGCGCGCAACACCCAGCTGATCCTGCAGGAAGAGACCGGGATGACGCATGTCGTCGATCCGCTGGGCGGCAGCTATTATGTCGAGGCCCTGACCAACGAGCTCGCCGAAAAGGCGTGGGCGCTGATCGAAGAGGTCGAGGCGCTGGGCGGGATGACCCATGCGGTCGAGAGCGGCATGCCCAAGGAGCATATCGAGCGGGCGGCGGCTGCGCGCCAGGCCCGGGTCGATCGCGGCGAGGACGTGATCGTCGGAGTCAACAAATACCGGCTTGCCGAAGAAGCGCCGATGGACATCCTCGACATCGACAATGCCCGCGTCCGCGCCGACCAGATCAAGCGGATCGAGCGCACCCGCGCCGAACGCGATGCGACGAAGGCCGAGGAGGCTCTGGGCGATTTGCGGCGCGGGGCGGTGGCCAGCGACAATTTGCTTGCGCTCTGCGTCGAGGCGGCACGCGCGCGCTGCACGCTCGGCGAGATGTCGGCGGCGATGGAAGTTGCGTTCGGCCGGCACGCAGTGGGCGTGACGCCTATCAAGGGCGTCTATGGCCCTGCCCATGCCGAAGACAAAGGCTGGCTGCGTGCTGAGGAGGGTGTAGCTGCGTTCGAGCGGCGGCAGGGACGCAAACCGCGGGTGCTCGTCGCTAAAATGGGGCAGGACGGGCATGATCGTGGCGCCAATGTCGTCGCCAGCGCCTTTGCCGATCTGGGCTTCGACGTGATCTCTGGCCCGCTCTTCCAGACGCCGGCCGAGACGTGCGCGCTGGCGGTGGAAAAGCAGGTCGACGTGGTCGGTGCCTCGAGCCTCGCCGCGGGGCACAAGACACTGATCCCCGAGCTGGTCGATGCGCTCAAGCAAGCCGGGCGGCCGGATATCAAGGTCGTCGCGGGCGGCGTGATCCCGCCGCAGGATTACGAATTCCTCCGCGCCCACGGCGTGCAGGCGATCTTCGGACCCGGCACCAACCTTGTCAGCGCGGCCGCCGAAGTGCTCAAGCTGCTCGGCCACAATCTGCCCCCGATCGAAGAGGCTGCCGAATGACCGACGAAGACGAGCAGATGGCGCTCGATACGGGCGGCGGCGAGGCGCTGTTATATGATTATTTCAAGCATCTCACCCAGCTGTCCCTGTTCTCGCTGGGCGGGGTGCTGGCGCTGGCCGGTTCAGCGGCTAGTGCTCGCGGACTGTTGATCGGGGCGCTGGTGGTGATCGGATCGTCGGCGCTGCTCTCGTTCAGCGGCGCCGGCGAGATCGTCCGCACCCGTTTCCACGGCAAGCCGACCGCCAAATACCTTGATTTCTACCGCATCTCCGCGCCGCTTCTGCTCTCGCTGGGACTCGGCATCTTCCTCTATCTGTTCATCAAGACATTGGGACCCGCATGATCCGCACCGACTGGACCCGCGACGAGATCGCCGCGTTGTTCAACCTGCCGTTCGGCGAACTGGTGTTCCGCGCGCAGACGGTGCACCGCGAACATCACGTGCCCGATCAGGTCCAGATGTCGACCCTGTTGTCGATCAAGACCGGCGGCTGCCCGGAGGATTGCGGCTATTGCAACCAGTCGTGCAACCAGTCGGTGCATGCCGAGACCGGGCTCAAGGCGACGAAGCTGATGGACGTGCGCGCGGTGCTGCAGGCGGCGGCGCAGGCGAAGGACAATGGGTCGAGCCGCTTCTGCATGGGCGCGGCGTGGCGCAACCCCAAGGACCGCGACATGCCCGCCATCGTCGAGATGGTGCGCGGTGTGCGCCAGATGGGCATGGAGACCTGCATGACCCTGGGCATGCTCACGCCTGCCCAGGCAGCGATGCTCGGCGATGCCGGGCTCGATTACTACAACCACAATATCGACACGTCGCCCGAGCGCTATGGCGACGTGATCACCACGCGCAGCTTCGAGGATCGGCTCGATACGCTGGAGCATGTCCGCGAGGCGGGGATCAACGTGTGCTGCGGCGGGATCGTCGGGATGGGCGAGACCCGTGCGGATCGCGTAGGTTTCGTCCACGCGCTCGCCACGCTGCCGCGGCATCCCGAGAGCGTGCCGGTCAACGCGCTGGTGCCGGTGAAAGGCACGGTGCTCGGCAACATGCTTGCCGATACGCCGCTGGCCAAGATCGACGATATCGAGTTCGTGCGGACGGTTGCGGTGGCGCGGATCACGATGCCGGAGTCGATGGTGCGGCTTTCCGCCGGGCGCGAGAGCATGAGCGAGGCGACGCAAGCGCTCTGCTTCATGGCGGGCGCCAATTCGATCTTCACCGGCGACAAGCTCCTCACCACGGGCAATGCCGGCGACGACAAGGACGCGGCGCTGTTCGCCAGGCTGGGGCTAACGCCACTGCGGGGCGACGAGCCGATGCGCGTGGCGGCGGAATGACTTATCGTCCCCGGCGCAGCCCCATTTGGCTCGCACTCGGCACACTGTCGTGGATCGCGGCCATGCTTGGCAGCATGTTCGTATGGGCAATGTACGCGGGCGTCGCTTACCGATCGGATGATCCGATCATCGACAGCGGTCTGCTCGTGATTCTCGCTTTCTTTTTCGTGACTTACATCTTGGCTGTTTGGCTTATCGTTCGGATTGTCCGCAAACTATGATGTTCAAGAAGATCCTGGTCGCCAATCGCGGCGAGATCGCGTGCCGGGTGATGCGCACCGCCAAGAAGATGGGGATCGCCACCGTCGCGGTCTATTCTGATGCCGATGCCCGTGCGCCGCATGTGCTGATGGCCGACGAGTCGGTGCGGCTCGGGCCGGCGCCGGCGGCGGAATCCTATCTCAAGGCGGAGTTGATCCTGCTCGCCGCGAAGGAGACCGGGGCGGACTGCATCCATCCGGGCTACGGCTTCCTCTCCGAGCGGGAGAGCTTTGCGCGCGCCTGTGCCGAGGCGGGGATCGCATTCGTGGGCCCGCCGCCCAATGCCATCGCGGCGATGGGCGACAAGATCGAGTCCAAGAAACTCGCCAGGGCCGCGGGGGTGAACGTCGTTCCCGGTTTCGTCGGCGAGATCCATGATACCGAACATGCGGTGCGGATCGCCTCCGAGATCGGCTATCCGGTGATGATGAAGGCCTCGGCCGGCGGCGGTGGCAAGGGGATGCGGCTGGCTTGGTCGGAAGCCGACGTCCGCGATGGCTTCGAGGCGACCAAACGCGAGGGGCTCGCCAGCTTCGGCGACGACCGCGTCTTCATCGAGAAATTCATCGAGCAGCCGCGCCATATCGAGATCCAGGTGCTGGGCGACCAGCACGGCAACATCGTCTATCTCGGCGAGCGCGAATGCTCGATCCAGCGGCGGCACCAGAAGGTGGTCGAGGAAGCGCCGTCGCCCTTCGTCACGCCCGGGATGCGCAAGCGGATGGGCGAACAGGCAGTCGCGCTGGCGCGGGCGGTGGGCTATTATTCGGCGGGCACGGTCGAGCTGATCGTCAGCGGCGCCGACACCACCGGTGAGGGCTTCTACTTCCTCGAGATGAACACCCGGCTGCAGGTCGAGCATCCGGTGACCGAAGAGATCACCGGACTCGATTTGGTCGAGCAGATGATCCGCGTCGCCGCGGGCGAGCCGCTTGCCTTTGCGCAGAAGGATGTGAAGCTCACCGGCTGGGCGATCGAGAACCGGGTCTATGCCGAGGATCCCTATCGCGGTTTCCTGCCCTCGACCGGGAGGCTGGTGCGCTATCGCCCGCCGGCCGAAACGCGCGACGAGACCGGCGTGACGCGGGTCGACGACGGCGTGACCGAGGGCAGCGAGATCTCGATGTTCTACGATCCGATGATCGCCAAGCTGGTCACCTGGGCGCCGACGCGCGAAGAGGCCGCCGATCGGCAGGTGGCGGCGCTCGATCGCTTCCGGATCGACGGGATCGGCCACAATATCGACTTCCTCTCCGCGATCATGCAGCACCCGCGCTTCCGCGAAGGTGCGCTGACCACCGGGTTCATCGCAGAGGAATATCCCGAAGGGTTCGAGGGCGCGCCGGCGTCGCCCGAGCTTCGGCGCAAGCTGGCGGCAGCGGCTGCGGCGATCGATATCGAGCGCGCCAGCCGTGCATCGGAGATCAGCGGCCAGCTCAACGGGCGCGTTGCCGGTAGTGGCGATCGCATCGTGACGGTGGATAGCGAACGCTTCAAACTATCGATCGAGCGCTTCGGTGGTGTCCAGCTCGTGCGCGGCGCGGGCGAGCCTATGGAATTGATCGGCCATTGGCGCCCGGGCGAGCCGCTGTTCGCGGTGCGGATCGACGATGCGCCGCTCACCGTCGGCGTCGAGCGCAAGGGATCGGCCTGGCGGCTGACGGCGCATGGCGCGTCGCACCGCATCGAGGTGCTGCCGCCGCATATCGCGCAATATCGGCACCACATGATCGAGAAGATTCCGCCCGACATGAGCAAATTCCTGCTCGCCCCGATGCCGGGTTTGCTCACCCAGCTCCACGTCGCGCCGGGCGACAAGGTCGAGGCGGGGCAGGCGCTTGCGGTGGTCGAGGCGATGAAGATGGAGAACATCCTGCGCGCCGAGCGGACGGGGGTGGTGAAGGCCGCCAACTTCGCGCCCGGCGAGAGCCTTGCGGTCGACGCGGCGATCCTCGAGTTCGAATAGATTCCCGTGCTCCGGCCTTCGCCGGAGCACGGGTGGATCAGACCAGCCCGCGTCCGTCCATCCGCAGCACGGGGACGAAATCGTCCGGGCCGCCGCGCGGCAAAGTCACCGTCAGCCCCGCATCGCTGCGTTCGAACTTCACGCGCCCGCCGCCGACCAGCGTGACGCGCTCGATCGCGGCATCCGGCAGCGCGGCCTTGCCCAGTCCGACGATCGTCACCGGGCGCTCGGGCCATGCCAGCAGCGCGGCGTAGAGCGCGCCCTTGCGCGTGGTGAAGCGCACGTCGTCGGCAGTGAATTCGACCTTGCCTTCGTTGAACATGCCGCCGCCGACCTTCGTGGGGCCCTCGCCGTAGATGCGCCACGGCCGCGAGCCGAAGATCGCCGCGTCGCCGTTGCGCTGCATCCAGCGCGTGATGCCCGCGACGATCTTCTCCTCCTCGCTATCGATCGTGCCGTCGCCGCGAACCGGGATAGACAGCAACAGATTACCGTTCTTGGAGACGACGTCGCACAGCCGCTGGATGACCTTGGCTGCGGGCACATATGATTTCTGTTCGTAGCGTGCGCGGTTGTAATGCCAGTCGCCGATGCAGGTACAGGTTTGCCACGGCTCTCCGCGCAGCCGATCGCTGAAGCCGCGCTCGACATCGTCGACCAGTGCAGTGCGCTGATACGGGGTCAGCTGCTTGGCAGTGGCGACGACTTCGACGCGGCCATCGCGCGCGATGCTCTGACGGTAGTAATGCGCGATCGCCTCGAGTCCGACATTGCCGAAGGGCAGCCCGAAATTGTCGAAATAGACCATGTCCGGCCGATATTTCTCGACCAGATCCTGCTGGCGGAGCAGCCATTTGGCGACGTGGTGCGGGTTCTGGGGCGGAGCGAATTCCATCCAGCGGCCGCTGTGCACGTCGTGCCAGTCGCGCATCGCCTTCGCGCTCTCGATTCCCTCGGGCGGAACCATCGACGGGCCGGTATAAAGCTCCTGCGGGTCGAGCCCGTCCCACCATTTGCCGGCGCCGTCGGCCTTGGTGAGCTTGAATGCGTCGTAACGCTCGCCCGCCCGCGGACCTTCGGCATCGTAGCCATAGGCTGTCTGCCACCAATGCCACGCATGCGCGCTGTGGTTGGAGACCGCGAAGCGCAACCCGTTGGCCCGCGCGATCTTCTCCCAGGTGCCGATGATGTCGCGCTTCGGCCCGACGCGCAGCGTATTCCACGCATGGTATTTGCTGTCATAGGTGTCGAGATTGTCGTGATGATTGGCGAGCGCCATGAAATAGCGCGCGCCCGCCGCCTTGTAGAGCCGGACAAGGTGCTCGGGGTCCCAGTTCTCGGCCTTCCAGGCATTCTCGATCTCGAGGAAGCCGCGATCGGCCGGATGGCCATAATTCTTCAGGTGATGCGCGTAGACCGGGTTCCCCTGGAGATACATCTGGCGGCCGTACCAGTCGCCGAATTCGGGGACGCATTGCGCGCTCCAATGCGCCCAGATCCCGAACTTGGCGTCGCGGAACCAATCGGGCACGCGAAAGGCGTCGACGAGACCCGCCCAGTCGGGCGCGACCTCGGCGCCGGCGGGAAGGGACACGCTCGCGGCGCTCGCGCCCGCGAAACTTCCGAGCGCCTGTCTCCGCGTAAGCCGCATGTCCCCACCTTTTCACATGTAAAAATTGTTTTCTAAACCTATCAAGGGCGCGGCGCAGAAACAAGGTCTCGCGCGCTTTGGCCCCGCAACTACGGGTTTCTGCCATGTTTCCATGGTCTGGGATCTAATGTAAAAGGCGGGTTAAGTAGCCGGAATTGCATGCGTTCTCTGCAAGCGTTCCTGCAAGATCCGGAGCGCGTGTATGGGGGACAGGCGGGGCATAGAGCCCGTGCGTTATTCGACTGCGGGGATAGATCCCGCCGAGCGTCATGAAACATGGTCCGATCGCGGATGGCCCAGCGTGGCCGCGTTGTTCGATTCCACGCCGATCGGTCCGTTCTCGACCTCGGCGGAGAATGTCTATCTCGACGGGATGGCAGTCTCCTATTCGACGGGGACCGCGCGCCTCCTCGAACGCACGCCCGAGCGGATCGCAGCGGACCGGATCGACATTCTCGGTGTGGGCGTGCTGCTCGAAGGCGAGATGCACGGCGTGGCCCGGCTCCGCGAGTTCGAGGCGCGCTCCGGCGAGATACTGCTGTTCGACATCGCCCAGCCGATCACCATGACCATGTCGATCGCCCGCTCGATCCAGCTGGCGATCCCCCGCGCGGTGGCCGAGGCGGAACTGGGCCCGGTGGCGGATCTGCACGGGCTCGTCATCGGCCGCGAAGAGGCGGCCTTGTTCTACGCGCATCTGGTCAAATTGAGCGAGGCGCTGCAGGCGATTTCCAGCGAGGATGCGCCACGGCTCGCCCGAACGCTGCTCGATCTGCTCGTGGTGGCGGTGCACGCCGCGGCACATGCCGAACGCGATGCTCCCCCGCGCATCGTCGGCATGGCGGCGCGGGCGCGAACCGAGATCCGCGCGCACCTCGAATCTTCGTCGCTCAACGTCGCCAGCCTCTGCCGGCGATTGAACATCTCGCGAAGCACGCTGCACCGGCTGTTCGAGGCCGAGGGCGGGGTGCAGACCTACATCCGTAACAGCCGGCTCGACGCCGCGAGGATCGCGCTTCTCGATTCCACCAACGACGAACGGATCGGGGCGATCGCCGAACGGCTGGGCTTCAGCGACGCCGCGCATTTCAGCCGGCTGTTCCGCGCGCGTTTCGACCAGACTCCCAGCGAGTGCCGGGGCGGGCGCAGGGAGGCCTAGAAGAGCAGGGTCAGCGCGTAGAAGCCCGCGCCGACCAGCGCCGAGGCGGGGATCGTGATCACCCAGGCGAGGACCACGCTCTGTGCCACGCCCCAGCGCACCGCCGATGCGCGGCGTGCGGTGCCGGCGCCGATGATCGAGCCGGTGATCGTGTGCGTCGTCGAGACCGGAATCCCCAGCGCCGATGCCGAGAACAGGATGATCGAGCCCGCCAGTGAGGCACTGAATCCCTGGTGCTGCGACAGCTTGGTGATGCGCGAGCCCATCGTCTCGATGATCTTCCAGCCGCCGGTCATCGTGCCGAGCGCGATTGCGACATAGCAGCTGATCGCCACCCAATGGGGCACGTGGAATTCGCCGGTCAGATTGCCGGTGGAATAAAGCAGCACCGTGATGATGCCCATCGTCTTCTGCGCGTCGTTGAGGCCATGGCTCAGCGAATAAGCGGCGGAAGACAGAAGGTGCAGGCCGCGGAAGCTGCGCTCGGCAGTGCGCGCGGTGGCACGATGCAGCAGCCACGAGCTGATGAGCATGACGAGCATCGCGAGCAGCATGCCCAAAGTCGGCGACAATACGATCGCGAGCAGCGTCTTGTTGAGCCCGCCCCAATGGATGCCGGTCAGTCCCGCATGCGCTACGCCCGCACCGATCAGACCGCCGATCAGCGCATGGCTGCTCGACGAGGGAATGCCCTTCATCCAGGTCAGCACGTTCCAGAACATCGCCCCGCCGAGCGCGCCGAAGATCACCGCGGGCGTCACGACATCCTTGTCGACCAGCCCCTTGCCGATCGTCTCGGCGACGGCGTGAAGCGAGGGGATCGCGATCGTCAGGAAATAAGCGGCGAAATTGAACACCGCGGCGAACAGCACGGCCTGCACCGGCGACAGCAACCGCGTGGCGACCACGGTGGCGATCGAATTGGCGGCGTCGTGAAGCCCGTTGAGGAAGTCGAACGCCAGCGCGACGGCGATCAGGCCGATCAGCAGGGGCAGGGCTAGTTCGTGCATGTCGGCGCGTCAGGCGTGATCGATGACGATGCCGTCGATCTCGTTCGCGACATCCTCGAACGCGTCGACGATTCGCTCGAGATGCTTGTAGAGCTCGCGCTCGACGACGAATTTGAGCGTATCGGTCGCGCCATGCTCCTTGAGCGAGCGCTTGAGGCCGGCGGCGTGGATGTCGTCGGCATGGCCTTCCATGCGGACGAGGCGTTCGGTCAGCTCGTGCAGGCGGGCGCTGTTCTGCGCGACGTTGCGGAGCAAAGGCATCGCCTCTGCGGTGATCCGCGCGGCATCGACGACGATGGCCGCCATGTCCTTCATCTCGGGTGAGAAGCTCTCGACCTCGTAGAGCGCGATCGCGTTGACCGTCGCCTGCATCTCGTCGATCGAATCGTCGAGCGCGCCGATCAGGCTCGTGATCGCGCCGCGATCGAACGGCGTGAGGAAGGTCTTCCGCACGGTCTGGAGCACTTCGCGGGTGATGTTGTCGGCATCATGCTCGCGTTCGATGACTTCGCGGACATGCTCGGCGCTCGCGGGGCCGCCCTCGAGCAGGCGCGCCAGCGCATCACCGGCGGCCATGACGGTGACCGAATGCGCCTCGAACAGTTCGAAGAAGTTGCCCGTGCGGGGCAACAGGCGCTGGAACCAGGCAAACATCGGACCTAACCTCGATTTTTCGGCGACGGCGCCAAGGACGCCGGTGCGCTGGGTTGCAGCCTTGAACTCGGACGCGCCGAACGAACGGATGAGGTCGCGCAGGTCGGGTTCCTCCACGGCGTCCGCCGCTTCCGAAAGCGTGAACCAGCGCCGTTCGCGTTCCTGCTGTTCCTTCCAGCTGGGAAGTTCACGCGTCACTGCGAGCGGGAAGACGTCGACGTCCATCATCAGCGACGCGCCGCTGCCGCGCCGCTTGCGATACCGATAGGAGCCGAGCGGCGTCGGGCAGACGGGGCCGACCACGCCGGCTTCTTCTTCGGCCTCCTGCGCGGCGGCGACATGCGGTGCC
This sequence comes from Sphingomonas sp. Root241, assembly GCF_001428865.1. Classification (GTDB taxonomy): domain Bacteria; phylum Pseudomonadota; class Alphaproteobacteria; order Sphingomonadales; family Sphingomonadaceae; genus Sphingomonas. The sequence goes on along the minus strand of NZ_LMIV01000001.1, from coordinate 1,766,053 downwards.
GTGCCCGACATCGCATTGCCCTTGGGTATCACCCATCGGCCGGTACCGCGCGAAGTGACCAGCAGAATGCGGACCGCGGCATCGGTTGCCGGGTCTTCGTTGCGATAGGGCAGGGCGGCGATTTGGCGAATGACGAAGTTCCGGGCTGCCGGCGCGTCTGGCCGGCCGGCCGCAATGGCTCCAATCGTTGCGCAATTCAAGCAGGACCGCGATTTGACCGACGCGCTTCAGCCCCTGTTCAGACAAAAGGTGCCATGATCGCGCAATGCGCAAGTTCCTCACTATCCTGTTCCTCGGTGCGGCCACCATTGCCGCGCCTGCCATCGCGGGCGAACGCCAGACCCCGGAAGCGAAGCTCCAGAAGCTGCTGGACGGGCGCGTGGCGGGCAAGCCGGTCGATTGCATCAGCCTGTCGTCGGTGAGCAGCAGCCAGATCATCGATGGCAAGGCGATCGTGTACCGCGTCGGCGGGCGCCTCTATGTCAACGAGCCGCGTTCCGGCGCGAACCAGCTGAACGACGATGTCATCCTGGTGACGCGCACCTCGGGCTCGCAGCTGTGCAGCATCGACACGGTGCATCTCATCGATTCGACCAGCCGCTTCCCGCGCGGCTTCGTGCAGCTCGGCAAGTTCGTGCCTTATACCAGGGTCAAGCAGGCCAACTGACTCCCCGGGGCATGAGTCGCCTGAGTCAATAACGCGCGAGAATGCGGTTCATCTGATCGATTTCGTTGCGCTGAGACTCCTCGATCCGACGACAGAGTGCTGCGATCTCGGGATCGGTGATCCGCGCCTCCCGGCACATCAGGATCGCGCCCGAATGGTGCGGGATCATCGAACGGAGGAACTGCGCGTCCCCAACGCCTGCTTGAGTCCGGATGCCCGCAAAGGCGAGCAGGAACAAGGCGACGAAGCCGGCATGCAGCGCGAAGTTGAGCCTGCGATTCTGGTACATCGATCCCATCAGCAGCATCATCAGGATCGCCATCGGCGCGACCATCATCAGCGCCATGTAGAACATGTTGATGTTGTTGAAGAAATCGCTGACCCCGTCGATCATCGCGAACATCACGAAATACATGATGACGAAGCTCAATACGAGGTTGATCGCGAGCCTGGCATAATGCGCGTGCATGCTTTCTCTCCGGCTTCGTCGCACCCTGCGCGACGTCCGGGGGCAACGTTTGCCGCGCGCGGTCTGTTGCATACCCTTCAGGCGGCGAATCGGACGGAACCCAGATACAGGTAAGCCCCGTCGCATTTCTGCGGCGGGGCTCCCTGAAGGCTCCTTTCGGTCGGTTGTCCGACCGGCCGAAGCCTTCGATTCCACTCATCTTTCGATCAAGCGGGTAGCAACAACGCCTCCATCGGCATAAGGTTCCACGACGGACTGTCCCGACTGGCCGAATGCAGCCCTCGGTCTATCCCACCGGGTGGAACCTGAAAGGGGCCCGATCGTACCTTCAATGCCGGCTGACGCCCATCGGGGCCGACTGCGCGGACGTCTGATGGACGCCGCAACCGGCAGGCAGGCCGATCATGGAAAGTCCAGCAAAGCCGCAACGAAGCCTCGCATTTCTACTGCAGCGCGCGATCGAAGAGCGTCACGCGGCGGCGAATGCCCGTTGCCACGAAGCCCGGCTCGCCCACCAGGAACTCGCGCACCGGTACGTCGAGGAGGCGAACGCGCTCGGCTCCCGCGAAACCGTTCAGCCGTCTTCGCTCGATTCGGAGATCGGCCCGGGCATCAACGATCCGCCGGCAACCAGGCACGGGAGTATTTGAACATGCGTCTGGAGCCCATGCCGGTGAGGCGCTGAGCGAGATTGCCGGGCCGAGCCCCATCCATTCGCAAACGGTGTGACGCACTCAAACGCAGGGAGAATCCGCCATGACCATCGCGCCCAAGCTTCGGCATTTTCTCGACACGCAGCACGCGGAGTACGAGCTGACCGAGCATCCGCCCACTTTGTCCTCGACCGAGACCGCGAGGGTCGCGCACATTCCGCCGAGTTGCATGGCAAAGGCTGTCCTGCTCGAAATGCCCGATCATGAGCCTCTGCTCGCCGTCTTGCCCGCCGACCGCCGGATCGACATCGCGGATCTGCACACCGAGCTCGACGGGAAACCACGGCTCGCCGGCGAAAGGCAGGTGGTCGGGATCTTCGACGATTGCATGCCGGGCGCGGTGCCGCCGCTGGGAGCCGGCTATGGCGTCGACATGATCGTCGACGACGATCTCGCGCGCGAGCCCGACATCTTCTTCGAAGCCGGCGATCATCGCTCGCTCGTGCATATGGAGCAGGCCGAGTTCCGTCGGCTCACCCGCGGAGCGCGCCACGGAAGCTTCGGCACGATCGAAGAATAAGCGGCCGCTCGCCGGCGTTCAGACGATCAGCGGCTGCCGATTGCCATATCGTTGCATGATCGGCCCGCGCCGCAAGCTGAGCAGGATCAGGCCAACCCCGCAGACCGGAAAAAAATTTGCAGGCCGGTGTCGATTCGCGACAACCCGGTTCGTCGTTCCGATGCCAAGTGATCAGGCTGGCGCAAACAAGGAGACAGACAATGCGTGTGATGGTGTTGGTGAAGGCAACCGAAGACAGCGAAAAGGACTTTGTCCCGACCCCAGAGACCACCGCGATGATGGAGGCGATGGGCAAATTCAACGATGAGCTGCGCAATGCCGGCATCCTGCTCGCTGCCGACGGCCTCAAGCCCTCCTCGGCAGGTAAACGCGTTGCTTTCGACGGCCCCGGCCGTACGGTCATCGACGGGCCTTTCGCCGAGACGCGCGAGCTGGTCGCCGGCTTCTGGCTCTGGGAAGTCAAGGACATGGACGAGGCGGTTGCCTGGGTGAAGCGCTGCCCCAATCCGATGCCGGGACCGAGCGAGATCGAGATCCGGCCGCTGTACGAGATGGCTGACTGGCAATGAGAAACTGACGTCGGCACCTGAGAACCTCAGCCGCAGCCGGCTTGCCTGGCGTATCGCTTCGGCCGACAAGGCGGCATGGCAGGTGGCGAGACCCAACAGGCGATCGAAGCGGTTTTTCGCATCGAACGGGCCAGGCTCATCGCGGGCCTGGCCCGAACGGTGCGCGATATGGATCGTGCCGAGGAACTGGCGCAGGACGCCCTGGTCATTGCCCTCTCCGAATGGCCTCGGTCCGGCGTTCCGGCCAATCCCGGCGCTTGGCTGATGACCGCCGCCAAGCGCCGCGCCATCGACGCGATCCGTCGCGACAAGATGCGCGAGCGCAAGCACGAGGAGATCGCGCAGGAACTGGACGGCGAAACCGACGATGCTGACCTGATCGCAGCCATGGACGACGATCTCGGTGATGAGCTGCTGGGCCTCATCTTCACGGCCTGCCACCCCGTAATTTCGGCCGATGCCCGCGCGGCACTCACGCTACGGGTCATCGGCGGCCTGACGACCGACGAGATCGCGCGCGCCTTCCTGTCGAGCGAGGTGACGATCGCGCAGCGCATCGTCCGCGCGAAGAAGACGATCGGCAAGGCCGGCCTGAGCTTCGAAGTGCCGCGCGGCGCCGAACGGGCGACTCGGCTCTCCTCGGTGCTCGAGGTCGTCTACCTCATCTTCAACGAGGGCTATGCCGCCACGGCGGGCGAGGACCTTGTTCGGCCGAGCCTGTGCTTAGAGGCGCAGCGGCTGGGCCGCATCCTGGCGGCGCTGATGCCGGAGGATCCGGAGGTATCGGGCCTGCTGGCGCTGATGGAGATACAGGCATCGCGCCTGTCCGCACGCACCGGGCCGGACGGCGCCCTCTTGACCCTGACCGAGCAGAACCGCGCCCGCTGGGACCAGTTGCTGATCCGCCGCGGCCTCGACGCATTGGCCCGTGCCGAAGCGCTCGGGGGCGCCGACGGCCCCTACGCGCTGCAGGCCGCGCTTGCCGCCTGTCATGCCCGCGCGCGAACCGCCGTCGATACCGATTGGCCCCACATCGCGGCGCTCTATGATCGACTGCGCGTGGTGATGCCCTCGCCGGTGGTCGATCTCAATCGCGCGGTCGCGCACAGCATGGCGTTCGGGCCCGAAGCGGGCCTGCGGCTGGTGGACGAGATTGCCGACGCGGCCGCCCTGCGCAATTACGCGCCGTTGCCGGCGGCGAGGGGCGACTTCCTGTTTCGGGCCGGCCGGCTGGCCGAGGCCCGCTCCGAATTCGAGGCTGCAGCCAGCCTCACGCGCAACGCGCGCGAAGCGGCGTTTCTGCTCGCCCGCGCAAATGCCTGCGGTCACCCTATGCTGCCGACGAGCGGTATCTCCAAATTGAGCGGCATCCGCATTTGATGCGGGGATTTTCACCGGCAGCCCGGTTCGGACTCGCGTCGGCGTTGCTGTGCGCGATCGTGTTGCTCTTCTTCTGGCCGGGCGTCGCGCATTACGACAGCGTGGCGCAGTACCAGCAGGTCGTCTCCGGCAGTTACTATGACTGGCATCCGCCGATAATGGCTCGGCTCTGGTCGCTCTTCCATGCGCTGGGCTGGTCAGGGCAGGGGCCGATGTTTCTGCTCCAGACTCTGCTCTACTGGACGGGGCTCGGCCTGCTTGCCGCGGCACTGGCCCGCGGTGGCGCGCGGATTGCCGCGGTGGCGGTGCTCGCGCTCGGCCTCTGGCCTCCGGCGCTCGGCTGGCAGGCGGTGGTGGTCAAGGACGGACAGATGACCGCCGCATTGCTCGCCGCGACCGGTCTGGTCGCGTGGCAACGGCTGCAAGCGAAGCGGCTCGGCCGCATCCGCGCTGCAGCAGTGCTCGTGCTGCTCGTCTATGCGGTGCTCGTCCGATCCAATGCGATCTTCGCAGTGGCGCCGCTTGCGGTGGGACTGTTCGCGCCGTGGCGCTGGCACGACTGGCGGTCGCGCGTTCCGCTGATCGGCGCGGCGACGCTGGCCACGCTCGCATTGTCTCCCATCATCAACCATGGCGTGCTCGGTGCCGAGGCGAGCGGCGTCGAGGCGACCCAGCCGATCTTCGACATGGCCGGTATCGCGCACCGCGAGGGGCCGGACGCAGTGCCGCTGCTGCCGCCGGGGACATGGCGGAAACTGGAGGCGCAACGCTGCTTCTCCTCGATCCTGTGGGACATATTCTCGATCGGCAAGCGCTGCGACTTCATCCAGGACGGCCTTACTGGCCGACCGCGCCAGGAGATATTCTCCGCCTGGACAGATGCGATCCGCGAGCATCCCGGTGCGTATCTGTCGCACCGGCTCGCGCACTGGAACGCGACGATGCGCTGGTTCGTCCCCTGGCACTTTCCGCAAGCGGTGCCGCAAGCCGAATCGCTGCCGAACAAATTCGGGCTGCGCTCGCCGGGGCAGCACGTCGCGGGCTATGACAGGTTCGCCGGCTGGCTCGCCAACAGCCCTCTGGGTGCGCCAATTTTCGCCTTGGCCGTGGCGTTGGCGGTGCTGGCACTGGCGCGGCCCGCGCAAAGTGCCGCCCATGGGCTCGCGGTTCCACTCGCGCTGTCGGCGACGGCGATGGAATTGAGCTTCCTCGTCGTCAGCATCGCGATCGACTGGCGTTACCACCTCTGGTCGATGCTTGCGGCCTGGCTGTCCGCGATCCTGCTCGTCACCGAACCGCTGCCCGGGCGCCGGGTGCGGATTGCGCTGGCGGGGCTGGCGCTGATCGCGTTCACCGCTCTCGCGGCGCGGCTGATGCTGCCGCCGATTGGCGACGACTATGCGGCATTGATCCGCTGAACGCGATCGCGACGGCCAGATTCTCGCTTCGCGACCGCCATCTGACAGATCAGTCGCCGGTCCGGGGCCTCCAGCGTACCGCCGCCACGAAGGCGAGGGTGAAGAGCAGATGGACGATCAGGAACAGCCCGGCGATGTCCCGCGCTTCACCGCTCGCCACGCCCTGGATATCGTTCGCCGCGACCGCCCCGAAGCCGACGATATTGGCGAGCAGGACCGCGCGCAGGTCCGAGGGCTCGGCATTTCTCGACAGCCAGTTGAGCACCGCGATGCCGAGAAAGGGCCCGCCGAGCAGCCGCAACAATGCGAGCAACTTGGGACCGGCATCTGCCGGCACGGCGCCACGGCCGAACTGCAGCGGAAAGAACATCAGCGCGAGCCCGACGGCGGCGAGATACAGGCTGGACAGGATGAGCGTCAGTTTCGTCATGACGTGACCTCCGACCGTATAATCGGGAGCCTATTATAATGCGTTCGGGGGGCGGCGCACCATGCGCACCTTTCCGCTCTTGCCACCACCGCAGAAGAAAAGGTCGGCGCCGTCGGATTCCAGTCCCGACACGCCGGTGCCCTGGGGCATGTCAAGCCGCGCGAGCACCTCGCCGGTGCGGGGATCGATTCGACGCACGTCGCTGGCATCGTCCTGCCAGGTGCCGTGCCAGAGCTCGCCATCGACCCAGGTGACGCCGGTCACGAACCGGTCGGACTGAATGGTGCGGAGCACCGCGCCCGTGTCCGGATCGATCTGGTGGATCTTTCGATCGCGGTGCTGCCCCACCCACAGCGATCCTTCGGCCCAGGCCAGGCCGGAATCGCCGCCATTGCCCGGCGCCGGGATCGTGGCGAGTATCTCGCCACTTGCCGGATCGATCTTGCGGATCACCGCCTCCGCGATCTGGAACAGATGCCTGCCGTCGAAGGCGGTTCCCGCATGCGCCGGGACCTCCAAGGCACCGACGACCTCACCCGTGTCCGGATCGAGCGCATTGACGCGGTCACCGGATGCGAACCAGACGCGTTCCCCGTCGAAGGTCACGCCGCCGATGCCGTCGCCCTCGGCGAGGGGAAAAGGGCCATATTCCCGGACGATCTCGGCTGCAGCGTGCTTCATGATCAGTCTCCTTCCCGGCGGATCAGGCGTTGGCCGGCGGCATCTTGTCAAACTTCGGCAGCGTGGGATCGAGCTGGTCCCAGATATGGCCCGCCGCGGTCCACATGACGAACTGCGGCTGATAGCGCGCCGGATCGTCGAGGCTGGCGGCGCTTGCGACGAAGATTTCCGGCATGTCCGGAAGAGTCAGGAAAACCGGCGTGCCGCATGTCGGGCAGAACGCCCGATGCTTGCGCGTGCCGTCGTCGCCGACGGCTTCCCAGATCGACGGCGCGCCGGTCACCTTCGCTGATGCGCCGACAAAGGTCAGGTGCGAGCCGTGTCCGGTGCCGCTGTCGCGCTGGCATTGCCGGCACTGGCAGTCGTTCATCATCGCGGGTTCCGTGGCCACTTCATAGCGAATGGCGCCGCATGCGCAGCCGCCGGTATAGGGTTCGGTCATGTCATCGCTCCTCTGTTCTGGAGCCGGCCTAGCCATCCGGCAGCGGCGCCGGGAGTAACAAGCTTGTCGGGAAACCGGGCACCTGTCGCGCCATCCAGCGGCATGCGCGGCCGCGGCCGAAGGATTCGGCGCTGCCGTTGGCGGCGAGTCCCTCCAGCGCGCGCTGCACGGTCCGCGGACTCGTGTCGAGCGCCAGCGCGAGCGCCGAGCTCGACCAAGATTCTCCATCGGCGAGCAGCGCCAGCAGCGCGGCATGATCGTTCTCCGCAGGCGGCACGAGCACCGCGACCGTTCGTGCGCCCAAGGGTTCGAGGATGAAGCCGCACTCGGTGGCGCTGATCTCCGCCAGCGCGCCGAGCTCCTTGCGCAGCCGCCCGATTTCGACGCGGAGTCGCGCGCGATGCGATTCATCGGCTTCGCGTGCACCGAAAGCACGTTTGAGCAGGGTCTCGCGCGATGCGTCTCCAGGCCAGGCTTCGGCCAGCACGCGAACGAGGCCGAACAGCACCGGGCGGCTGCCCAACTGGACCAGGCTTCCGCCGACGCGGACCAGATTGCGGCACGCGTCGATCACGAGCCGATCCGAAGCGATCAATGCCTCGACTTCGGCGAGCCTGAGCAGCCGTTCGCCCTCCGTCGATATCAGGCGCGCGGCTGGCGCTTCGAAGGCTTGCCTTGCCTGCGCGACCTCCGCCGCCAGCGACGCGATGCCGGTGTCCCGCGCCGCTTGCTCCGCTGCTTCGAGAGCGGCCTGCGCCGGCGCCGCCCGGATGCGCCGCATCGCGATGCCCGCCGCGACCAGCCAATAGCCGGCGCGGGAGGCGCGGGGTAGCGCATCGGGATCGAGCCCGGCGAGGATTTGTTCGGCCTCATCGAGTCGACCGATCAACAATAGTCGCCGCGCCTCGAGATAGCCGGCATGCGCCGCATTGGCGCGGTCGCCATGTGCATCGAGCACTGTCCGGGCTGCGCCGAGCGGGCGCATGGCCTCGCCGAGATCGCGTGAGACGAGTGCGATCTCGGCCCCCGCAACGATGCAGCGGGCGCGGGCGACCGGCTCGCGCGATCCGAAGGCGCGCGTGGCGCGGCGCAGCAGATCCCGGGCTCTGGCAAGGTCGCCGAGCTGCGCCATCGCGATCCCGCGCAGCGCGAGCGCGGGCGGGTCCTCGCGCAGCGCGACTCGCTTCAACGCGCCGAGCGGATCGCCCATCGCGAGCGCCCGGGCCGCGGCGGTGATCAGCGAGTCCATCGAAATCCCGTCAAACTTGTAACTCTCACCCCCGTCATCGCCGCGCCTAGTCCGGTTCCCGAGGTAATCGAGACCGGAGCATGGCGATGTCCGCAACCGCAAACAAGGATTGGCCGGGCGCTGCCTGGCTTGCACGGGCGGCCGCGCCCAGCTTCGCCGCAATGGCACTGATTTCCGCCATCGACGCGCCGACGATGGCGGTCTGCACCGCGGGACCCGCGATCCTGCCGCTCGACGGGATGACCGCGATGTACCTGCTGATGGCGCTTTTCCATTTGCCGCCCTGGCTCAGGCTGGCGGCCCGCAACCGACCGATCACGCAAGGAGACGAATGATGAACCCCCAGGTTGTTTCACGCGAGCAATGGCTCACCGCCCGCAAGGTCCTGTTCGAGAAGGAACGCGAAATGACCCATGCGCTCGATGCGCTCCGGGCCGAGCGCCGGCAGCTGCCATGGGTCAGGATCGACAAACCTTATGTCTACGAAGGGCCCGAGGGGCCGTGCACGCTGGCGGACCTGTTCGGCGAGCGCAGCCAGCTTGCCGTCTATCACTTCATGCTAGCCCCCGGTTCCGACCATCTCTGCCCCGGTTGCTCGTTCACGATGGATCACGCCGATGCGGCGCGGCAGCATTTCGAGCATGCCGACCTCGCCTTCGCCGCGGTCTCGCGCGCGCCGGTCGATCAGATCGAGGCAGTCAAGGCGCGGATGGGATGGACCTTTCCGTGGGTGTCCTCGGACGACGGCGATTTCAACTATGATTTCGGCGTCTCCTTCGCCGCCCAGGATCGTGAGGCCGGCCGCGCAACCTACAATTACGGGCTGACCAGGATCCAGCGCAGCTCGGACATGTTCGGGCTGAGCATCTTCGTCAGGGACGATGCGGGCACCATCTTCCACAGCTACTCGACCTATCATCGCGGCACCGAGCTGCTCATGGGCGCGTTCAATTGGCTCGATCTCACGCCCAAGGGTCGCAATGAAACCGGCGGCACGATGAGCTGGGTGCGCTTACACGATCAATATTGAGCGGCCGGGCGAAGGTTCCGCAGCCTTTTGCCAGCTATCTCGTCGGAACGGCCGCCCCGGCATAGGGATCATAGCCGGGGGGAGGAGAGGGCTTGGCCGGCGTTGCGTTGGACGGCATCGCCGGCTGCGCAGCGGCGACGGGCCTTTCTTCCGCGTCGTCGATATCTCCGGCAACGGCGCGGATGCCTGCCGCTATGGTCGACGCGCCGAACAGGATGAAGCAGCCGATCACCACCGTTACGCCGCGCCGGATAGGCAGGCGGCCCGACAGCATCATCATTCCCGTGCCAGCCACGCTGACGACTGCAATGCTGGTCGCGATCGTGCCGAGCAAAGTGCCTTCGAGCCAGCTGACTGCGTTCAGAAGCGGGCTCGATCCCAGCGGATCCGCGAGGGAGTCCATTCCGCCCGACGTCCAGATCGTCGGCATCGGCAGTATCACGCCAGCATCACTTCGGCGACGCGGCGCTGCCCGCCGGTGCGCGCGAGATGGACGTACACATCCACCGTATTGCGGACATAATGCCGCACATCCTCGCGGCCGAGCTGGGTGCCGGCCTGGAGCACCAGCAACACGATCTGCTCGATCGCGCGCTCGGCCGAATCGGCATGGACCGAGGTCATCGATCCCGGGTGCCCGGTGTTGATCGCGCGGAGGAACGCATAGGCCTCCTCGCCGCGCAGCTCGCCGAGGATGATGCGGTCCGGGCGCATGCGCAGCGACGCGGCGAGCAGGTCGGTCGCGCTCACGCGCGCCTCACCCAGGCTACCGCGCACGGCGAGCAGCCCGACGAGATTGTCATGATGCTGGTGGAGCTCGGGCGTATCCTCGATCAGGATCAGGCGTTCCTCGGCGGGGATTTCGCGGATCAGCGCGTTGAGGAACGTGGTCTTGCCGGTCGAGGTGCCACCCGAGACGAGGATGTTCTTGCGCGCCCGCACCGCCGCGGAAAGCATGCCCGCGATGTCTCCGGAATCGAGCATCGCCGCCAGCCGGGCAACAGTCTCGTCGCGCTCGGGCCGGCGGTGCAAAGTGGTGTCGAAGGCGCCTGTCGCGACATAGTCGCCGAGGGAAAGATCGGATGAGACGTGCTTGCGGATCGCGATCGCCATCGGGCCGCGCGTGGCGGGCGGCGCGATCACCTGCACGCGCGCGCCGTCGGGCAGGCTCGCGGAGAGCAGAGGATGCTCGCGGCTGATTCCCTGGTGGGAGAGCGCGGCGATCTGGCGCGAGAGTCGCTCGAGCGTGGCGGCGTCGAGCGCGGGGGCGTCGTGGCGCTCGATCGCGCCGCCCAGCGTCTCCGTCCAGATCTCCTGCGGGCGATTGATATAGATATCGGTCACGTCGGGCCGCGCGAGCATGCCGGTCAGCGGCGCCAGATAGGAGCGGAGATAGACCTGCCCCTCGCGTTCCGCCGCGGCGGCGTTCATCGTGCCTCGACGCCGGTGAAATCGAGGTCGCGCGCGACGAAGATCGAGATGCTCGTCGCCGGCTTGACCTTGAGGGTCGGCCGGACCTGGTTGGGGATGCGCGTGATGCCACCCTGCGATTGCGGTATGATCACCACTCCCGAATCGATCGAGCGCGAGGCGAGGTTCACGCCGATATCGAGCGCCGATTGCAGGATGGCGCCGGCGAAGCGCTCGAAGAAATGGCTGTTGACGCTGGCCCGGATGCCGCCGCTGCCCAGCGTGTCGCTGGCCGGCGATCCGATCGCGATGGTGGCACCGTCGGGTCGGATCAGCCGGATCCAGTTGACCAGCATGCGGTTCTGGCCGGCCTCGGCATCGGAGCGATATTCACCGATCAGCCGGCTGCCGCGCGGGATCAGCACCCGGCTGCCGTCGAACCCGCGAACGTCGCGCGAGACGATCGCGCGGGCGAGGCCGGGCCGGGTCGAATCGAGTGCGGTTTCGAGCACCGCCGGGATCAGCGTGCCCTGCGGAACCGTCGTCGCCTTGTTCGCGAGCACGCCGGCGCCCGCGCGTGTGCCGGCGATGTTCGCGTTCGGCCCGCCCAGCGGCGAGGCGGGGACGACAGGGCCATTCTGCCCGTTGGGCGCCACCGCTGGTGCGGAGCCGGTAGTGTCGATCACGAGCGCGGGCTCCGTGGTCGTGCGCGACGGCGGCATGGGCGGCATCGGCTGCTGCTGCGCCGGCTGGGGAACGTAGACGACCTGCGGCGGTGGCGGCCGATATGCGGGTGCCGGCGCAGGAGCTGGCACTTCGCGAATCACGACCGTCGGCGGCGGCGCGGGCTCGGGCGGTACATATAGCGGCGGCGGCGTTGCCGGTGTCGTCACGAGATCCGTCGGGCGCGGACGCACCGCCGGTGCGGTCAGCGCGCGACGCCGCGCGTCGAGAACCGCGAACAGCAGCAGTCCGATCAGCGCGACACCTAGTATCAGCGCCCAGATCGGCGGCCCCGATCGCGGCCGCGCGACCATAGGCAGCACCGTCGCTTCGCTGGTCGTGCGTGGATCGGCCGAGGGTGGCGCCGTCGCCATTAACGACCTCCCTCGGAGACGCGCTGCGCCGTCGCGCTGCTGCGGTCAATGCGGAAGACGAGCTTCGCCTGGACGCTGTCGATCACCATCCACCCGTCGCGCATCATGCCGTTGACCAGCGTCTCCTTGCCCTGATCGTTGACTGCATAGATCGCCGGCAGTGTGCGCCCGGGCGGCCATTCGATATAGGTGTGCACGCCATCGTCGTGCATCCCGCTGGGGATGAGCGCCCGCGCGCCGCGCATCTTGTAGCGGCCGAGTTCGGCACCGGATGCCGTTTCGGCCGCCGCGGCCTCTGGCGAGGGATAATGGAAGCGCAGGGCATAGGCCATGTCGGGCTGCGGCCCGGGCAGCGGCACCAGCTCGAACGAATAGAGCCGCGCGTCGGTGACCACGGTCATGTTGGTCGTCACGTCCGATCGGACCGCCTTGACAAACAGCCGGTCGCCACGGCGATTGGCAGTCACTTGCCACGCGCCGCTGTCGCCGATCGCGACATTCTCGATATGCTCGTCGGGGGCCAGCTCGACCGTGACCTGATAGCCCGGCGCGGCCTGGAGCGTGAACACCTGGTCCGGACTGTATTCGATCGACTGGAAACGCGGATTGGGCGGGGCGGGCAGCGGTGGTGGCGCGGCCTGGGCATGCGCGAGCGATGGGGCAAGCATTAGGATGGCGGCGAGCCAGGTCCTCACAGCTCGACCTCGGGCTGGGCTGGCTGGGGTGCCGGACGCAGTGTCGCGGGCGCGGCGGGGACGAGCGCCGGGGCCGTCGCTTGCGGGGTCGGAACCGGAATCGGCTCCGGCGTCGGCGCGGCCTCGGCGTTGCGTTGGTAGCGCGTCACTTCGAAGCCCAATGGATTCACGAAGCGATCCTCGAGGCTCATCGGCTCGCCCGAATAGCGGTAGCGAATGACGGATACCCAGGCGCGCGGCGCTTCGGTGCGCCCACCCGCATCCCGTCGGATGGTGTCGAAGCGGACCAATGCGGCATTCTGCCCCAGCGGTGACACGCTCTTCACCCGCGTCTCGATCACCGTGGTGCGGGGGAGCCGCGCCAGCGGGCTGTCGGGGTTCGCTGCCTGCACGCTAGAGACATACGCCGTCCGTGCATCGCCCTGCGACCAGAGCGACACTTTCCGGTAATTGGTCTGCACGGCCGAGATGTCGAAGCTCTCGCGCGCGATGACATATTGGACGAGGAAGGACTGGGTCAGCGCCGCGTTGCCGCTCACTTGCTGGGCATCGAGCGGCTTGAGCGCCTGGACGAAGCCGGTCTGCTTGTCGACGAGCAAGGTATAGGGCTCGACGGTCTTGAGCGGAGTCAGCAGCATCAGCGCGAGCGCCAGCATAGCCGCCACTGCCACCGCGACGCTCGCGACGATCCACGCGGTACGCCGCGACGCACGCAGCGCCATCTGCTGATCTTCCGCCCAGCTTCCCGCCTCGCGATAATAGGCGTCGAGCGCCTCGCGCGATTTATTCTTCATCCGTTGCTGTCCCTTCGTCCGGCGCTGGCGGACACACGGCCCTGCGCGCGGCGGCGATGGCTCTGCCCGAGCGGCGCCGGAGCGGGCGGCGGTATGTCGCGCCCGGATGTCCCGGCCGTCATGGCCCGGCCGGGCGGGCCAGACGCGGCGACGACCTGCTGCGCCGCCATCTCGCGTCGTTGCACATGCGTCACCGCCTCGGCCACGGCTGCGGCGCGCGAAAGCTGTGCGGCAGGCACATGCGTCTCGCGCGGCGACCGGATCGACGGCGCGAAGGTCTCGCCGCCGCGCCATCCGGCGATCATCTGGGCCGGGGCGGTACGCCAGGCAGACGGCAGCCGGAAGCCGAGCACGAGCCGCGCGGCCATGCCGAGCCCGGCAAGCAGCGCCAGCGCGAAGGCCAGCGCCACCACCAGCAATTCGGTGGCGGCGCCGCCGCCGATCGACAGCTGCGCCTCGCGGCGCGCGATCAGATCGGCCAGCCATGGCTCGAGCAGCGCCAGCTCGACGCCGAGCAACACTGTCACCGCGATCGCGCCGATCGCCGCGGCGGCGAGTGCGCGGATCCAGCCTTCGAACAGGCTGCGCGTGCCTTCGAACAGCAGGAACGCGATGAACAAGGGGCCGAGCGCGAGCAGCAGCCCGGCGACCAGCCGAACCGAGGCGAACGCGGCGATCGTCGCAGTGAGATACACCAGCCGCGCAGTGCCCAGCGCGAAGGACCCGAAGATGCTCGGCGGCTCCTGCGGCACGGGCGTGACCACTTGCTGCCCCTCGACGCCGGTGCGGATCGCCACGGCAGGGCCGTTGCCGAGCCGTCCCAGCTCGATGAGCGCATCGTCCACCAGTTCCAGCCGTACGCCCATGCCCCCGGTGGCGCCGGGCAGGCCGGCCGGAGCGCCGATGCCGGCGACCAGCTCGGCGGGCCCGTGAAAGGCGACGTCATAGGCGAGCGTCCGATATGCCGCCCAACTGGTGGCGAGCGCGAGGACGATGCCGATCTTGACCAGTGCGAGCACGCCGTCGCGCACCGCCGGGGCCTCGCCGAACAGCATGCGATACCCGAAGAACGCCACGAACAGGGTGAGCAAGCCCGTGAGCAGCAGCGACAGCGGCGATCCCGGCGCGGAGAGCGCGAGATAGCCCTGGCTTCCAAGCGTCTGCGCCTGGCAATCGACGAACGCCAGCACGCTCTGCAGGAACGCGCCGTCGGTGATGCCGGGGCAGGCGATGGTCATGCGACCTCCAGCAGCCGCGGCAGCCACTCTGCGGGATCGTCGCCGCTGGTGGCGCGAATCTCGTCGAGCAGCCGTACGGTGCGCTCGCGGCCGGAAAGGATGGTCAGCATATCGCGCTCGCCGGTCAAATTGAGCCGGGCGACCACGCTCTCGTTGCCGTGCTTGATCAGAAAGCAGTGCGCGTTGTCGGGCAAGGTGCGGATCAGCTCGAATTCGTGCGGCGTCAGCCCGAAGCCGTCGATGTAATCATTGGCGCGCGCCTTGGGATTGGCCATGAAGATCTGCGTCGCCGCCTGCTCGATGATGGCGCTGGCGATGCGGCTCTCCAACGCATCCTGCGCACTTTGCGTGGCGAAGCCGACGATGCCGTTGCGCTTGCGGATCGTCTTTTCCCAATCCTTGATCCGCCGCACGAAGACGTCGTCGTCGAGCGCCTTCCAGCCTTCGTCGACCACGATGATCGCCGCGGTCCCGTCGAGCCGCTCCTCGACGCGGTGGAACAGATACATCATCGCCGGAGTGCGCATCGCCGGATCGTCGAGGATCTGGGTCATGTCGAAGCCGACGGTGGCGGCGGTCAGGTCGGTCTCGTCGCGCGCATTGTCGAACAGCCAGGCGCGCTCACCTTCGCCCCACCAGGGCCGCAGCCGTGCCCACAGGTCTGCCGCATGCGGGCGATGGCCGCCACGGAAGAGCTCGGCGAGATGGCGCAGGCGACGCTGCTCGATCGGCTGGTCGAAATTGGCGTCGATCGAATCCTTGATCCGGGCGATCTCCTCGATGTCGGCGCCGCCGGCGAGCAGCGCGATCCAGTCGATCAGGAACTGGCGGTTGACGGCCGTGTCGTCGATCTGAAGCGGATTTAGGCCCGAAGGCGTGCCCGGACGCAGCAGATCGTACCGCCCGCCGATCGCGCGAAGGAACAGCTCGGCGCCGCGATCCTTGTCGAAGAAGATGATCCTCGGGCTGAATTTGCGCGCCTGGGCGAGCAGGAAGTTGAGCACCACCGTCTTGCCCGAACCCGAAGGGCCTATTACTGTGAAATTGCCGAGATCGCCCTGGTGGAAGTTGAAATAATAAGGGCCCGCCGCGGTGGTCTCGAACAGGGTGACGGCATCGCCCCAATGATTTCCGGACGCGCGGCCCTGCGGAAGGTTGTGCCCGCTCGCGAACCCGGCGAAATTGCTGGTCGAGACCAGCCCGCGGCGCGCGATATATTTGAAATTTCCGGGGAACTGCGCCCAGAATGCAGGTTCGAGCGCGATTTCCTCGCGCACTGCGATGATCCCCATGTCGGCAAGCACCGCCTGCACCTCGGCGACGCCCTCGTCGACCTCGGCGGGCGTCTCGCCGCGCACAGCGATGGTCATGTGATGCTCGCCGAAGCCGGCACGCCCGGCGGCGACATCGTCCTTGGCGCCGGAAAGATCGTTGCGCAGGCTGACCGCCTCGTCCTCGGCCGAGCGCATCCGCCGGAGCGCGAGGTTCATCTTCGACAATGCCGCCTGCCGCTCGACGAAGCCGAAGCTCTGCGCGATCGTCAGTTCGAACGGCAGCCGGAGCAATTCGTCGAGCATGCCGGGCGCGGTCTGGCCGGGATAGTCCTTGATCGAAACGAGGCCGGCGAAGCTGCGCGGCAAGGTACCCGTCGGGCCCAGCTCGATCGTCTCTTGCCCGAAACTCACGCGGCGATAGGGGAGATAGGCGCCGAGATCCTGCATCGGCAGCAGCACCGGCCGCACTTCGCCATTGTAGAGCGAGGACAGGAATTCGAGCGGCTCGGAGCAGCTACCCTGTGGCGTCTGGTACACTCCGAGCAATCGCGGCTCATAGCTGCCGAGCGCGGCGAGCAGCGCATCGCGGGCGACATCGAGCTGGCGCAGCTCGTGTCCGCTATCGGCCTCGACCCCGCCGCCGCGCAACCGGTCGAGCAGGCCGATCCGCCCCTGGAGCGGACGGCGCACAAGCGTCAGGAACAGGTCGTTGACGTAGAGTCGCTTCTGCGCGAGCCGCGCCTTCCACGACGCGTCGAGCTGCTGCGAAAAGGTGTCCGGAAATTCGGCAGCGAGCTCGGCATCCACCTGGCGCCGGACGACGTGATTATAGATCGCGAAGCGCGACGATCCGATCGACTGGAGCATCGCGTCGCGGAGCCGTTTGCGGTAGTTTATTTCCTCCGTGTCGGCGGTCTCGAACAGCAGGCCGCGCAAGTGGAGCACCTGCATGAGGAGGCCGTCGCGCGTCTCGATCGTATGGTCGTCGACGTGACGCGCATAAGGGAGGTGGCGCCCGGCCGGCGCCTCGCGCCGCACCACCTCCGGATCGCGGGTCAGGGCCGGTAGGAGTTGCATCGCCAGATCGCATGGTTGCGGACGCGCGGGCACCGCCCGAGCCGAGTGAGCCACAGGTCGAAGAAGCGCGGTTCGCGCAGACAAAGGATCACCCCGGCGAAGTGAATGACCAGCGCCACCGCGATCGCCCAGGGAGACTTGAAGATCAGGAACAATTCGGTGGCGATCACCGCATTGGCGATGAAATAGCTGTAGGTGACGCCGGCGAACATCTGCGGCCGGGTGAGCGCGACGAACAACTGGTCCCGTTCAAGACCGTTCATCGCTTATTGCCCCAGCTGGGCGGTGGACTGGATCCCGGCGACGATGCTCGCCGCACCGAACAGGATGAAGCAGCCGAGGATCACCGTAGCGCCATAGCGCCAGTTGATCCGGCCGGTGAGCATCAGCAGCCCCACCGAAGCGACCGCGATCACCGCGACGACCGTGGCGATCGTGCCGAGCAGCGTTCCCTCCAGCCAGCGAACCGCGGACACGATCACGCCCGATCCGGCGGGATCCGCCAGCGCATCCTGCGCCGCCGCGATGCCGGACCAGCCCACCGCAAGCAGGGCTACTGCCCGTACAGTCCAGCGGATCCAACGCATCTGTCTGCCCCTCGTATCAGTCCCCGACTATTTGTGCGTCATGAGAGCGCCCTTGCCAAGCAGCATATAAGTTCGGGCCTCGCGCGCCTCTCGATCGAGTTTTGCTCTAGGGAGGCCATTGGCGTGCCAAATTGATCCGGGCAGACCGTCTGGCGGCCGCGCGCATCCGGTGCGGGCGATGATACCGCCAACTATTTCGCGCCGCCGTCGCCGACCAGCGCGGCCTGAGCCACCCGCAGGGTTAGCAGGCGCTCGATGCCCTCCGGGTCGGCTTCTCCCCATGCGAAGGCAGGCTTGGTGCCACGCAAGTCGGAGCGGATGCGATCGGCAACGCGATACAGCTCGTCGATGCTCGGCAATCTGTCCTGCGCGATGCAGTCGATGACCTCGGGCGCGATCCTCGCTCGCGACGCTTCCATTCTAGGTCCTCCCTCTCGTGAGGAAGCTAGGAAGAATTTGTCGGTCCGGAAGGGCTCGCCCGGCGGCTTTGCGATGAGTTGCGCACGGGCATGCGACGGCCGCTGCGCAAACGCGCGCTCTCTCCGGGCGAGGCCTCAAATCGCTTCGATATAGCGCCAGAAGTTTTCGCCCGGGGCGACGCCCAGCCCCGGGCCTTGGGGAAGGCGATAGGCGCCGGCTTCGCATGCCGGCAGTCCCTCGAGCAGCGCGGCGTTCCGATCGAAGATCGAATGCTGATATTCGTGCATCGGCAAGTCGAGGATCGCCGCCGAGGCCTGCAGGCTGGCCGCGAGGAAGATACCCGTTCCGATCGTTGCGTGCGGGATGGTGGGGAGGTGGTGTGCGCCGGCGAGCTGTGCGATGCGCATGAACTGAGTGATGCCGGTATGGCCCATCTCGGGCTGGACGATCGCGATCGCGCCCGCCGTCAGCCGAGGTTCGGCATCGTGGACCGTCCGCCACTCCTCGCCCGCGGCGATCGGCGTCGTCACCGAACGCGCCACATGCGCGAGCCCAGCCACATCCTCTGGTTTCACCGGCGCTTCGGCGAAGGCGAGATCGTGGCGTTCGAGCCGGCGGATCAGCTGGGCGGCGTCGCCGCGCCCGTGCATCCAATGAAAGTCGACCATCAGCTGCGCCTCGGGGCCCAGCGCCTCGCGCAACGCACCGAGCTCGCGGTCGAGCCCGTCCCAGCTCACCGCCGCGGCGATCTTGAACGCCGTGAAGCCCTGGTCGGCGAAGTGTTTCGCCAGTGCCACGCGCTCGTCGAGCGTCGCGCAGGGAAGACCCGAGATGTAGGCGGGGATTGTTCGGCGCCGCTCACCGCCGAGCAGCTTGCGGATGGGCAGGCCCGCGATGCGGCCGCAAATGTCCCACAATGCGATGTCCACCGCGGCGACTGCGTCCAGGTAGAAGCCGCCGCCATATCCGCGGACGCGCAATATGTCGTAAAGATCCTCCCACAGCACCGCGACGTCGAACGGATCGCGTCCGGTGACGATCGGCGCGATCAGGTCTTCGATGAAGGTGCCGATCACCTGCGGCGCGGTGAGACCATAGGTCTCGCCCCAGCCGACGACGCCATTCTTGGTGGTGACGCGGACTACCACTGAGCGGTCCTGGGTCGGATAGATGGTGCGGTTGGATTTGCGCACGAAATAGCCGCGCGCGTTGATTTCCTCGCCCGCGCCGAGCGGCCCGAGATAGGGTGTGTCGCGCGGAATGGTGACCATAAAGGCTTCGATGCGCTCGATCCGGTCGTCCATCTATTTGTCTCCGCTCAGCCCGCGTGAAATTGGGCGACGGTCGCGGTGGGCGTCAACAGGTCCGCCAGGCCCTCGAGCAGTTCGTCGAGTTCGCGCTGGTCATGCGCATCGAGCGCCGGCCCCGGTGCGCGCACGAAGGCGCTGGAGATCAGGCCGCGGCGCCGGAGCACTTCCTTGGTGAGGCGCCAGCGGTAGATCGCCTGCATGTTGAGCAGCGGCAGCGTGCGTTCGAACAGCCGGCGCACGCGGGCCCAGTCGCCCGCACGGTGCGCCGCGATCAGCTGAACATGCAGGTCGGCGATCTCGACCGCAGGCATCGTGCCCACCGCACCGCGCGCGAGCTCGTCGGTGATGTAGCGGCCGCCGGCGCCGCCGAACACGCCGTCCAACAGCCCGCCGCCCTGTTCGCGAAGCGCAGTGATCCTTTGGCCGCAGGGAAGAGTTTCTTCTTTCACATATCGGATGCCCGGTGCCGCGCGGACGATCCCGATCACTGCCGCAGGCGAGAGGCCGAGGCCCATGGGCCTGGGGGCGTTCTGGAGCATGATCGGCACGTCCGCCGCGGCGGAAAGCCGGCGATAAAAGCTGGCGAGGCGGTCCAGGTCGTCGGCATGGCGGCTCGGCGTCACCACCATCGCGGCGCTGGCGCCGGCCTGTGCCGCGGCGGCGATCACTGCCTCGCTTTCCGCATCGCTCTTGCCGCCCGCTCCGCAGATGAAGGCGACCCGTCCGGCCGCGCGCTGGCCGATCAGGGCGATCAGATGGAGCCGCTCGTCGAGCGTGAGATGATCATATTCGCTCGCCAGCCCGGGAAAGACGACGCCGTCGACGCCGCAGTCGATCGCCCAGTCGGTAACGGCGCAGATCCCCTTCTCGTCCACCGCACCCTGGTCGGTGAAGATGGTTGGCAGGACCGGAAATGCGCCGCTGATCGTAGACATGTTCATCCCTTGTGCGCGCCCTGGGGCGTCGGGACGTCCAACCATATCATTGCTAAACTAGCAATAAAAATGTTTCTATGACCGCAACAGCGCTCGCGTCATTCCGCGATTTCGGCCGCCGCCTTGCGCAGGGCGGCGACGATCTCGGGCGTGGCTTCTTCCGGAATCCAGCCCGACATGCCGATCGCTGCGAAGGCGGGGCTGGAGACTCCGATCGCGATCGTGTGCCGATCCTGGTTCTCGCCGACCCGAACGCGCGCATAGCCTTGCGCGCGCGTCGTGGCCAAGACCTCGAGCAGGGAGTCCAGCCCGTCGGGATAGCCGGGCACTTCCTCGCCCTCGTAGAGCTCGGCGATATGCCCGTCGTCGAGCTCCGCGAGCAGTGCGACGCCGATCCCGTTCTCGCTCGCCGGGAGCAGCCCGATGCGGCCGAGCGCCTGCGCCGTCTCCATCCCCGGAGGCGCGTGGAAGAGATAGCTCACGTCATGGTTCCACAGCACGCCCATCGCGATCGTGAGGCCGAAGCGCCGCAGCTGCTCGAGCGCGGGCATTGCGTTCTGGACGAAGCGCGAGGCGAAAAGGCTTTGCGCGGCAAGCACATGCATGCCGGGGCCAGCAGTGTATTTGCGATTGGCGGTCTGCCGGGCGATGCCGAGATAAGCGAGCGTCTTGAGCAGGCGGTTGACGCGCGTCGGGTTGAAGCCGAGCTTGCGGGCAAGCTCGCGGTTGCCGATCGGCTCGGGCGAGACGGCGAGTGCCTGGAGCGTGGCGATGCCGTCGATCAGGCTCTGGTTGGGTTGGGCATTTGGTTTGGGCCGCACAGGGGCGCTTCCTCCGTTGTCGCTCGCGCGACAGACATGATCCATGCGACTGCCGAGCGCAATCGGCTATGGCAGGTGTCGATTGACTTGTCGCTAAATACGCAACACTTTGGGCAAATAGAGGCCAGAGGCCGGCGTGCGGGGAGGTATGCGTGGCGAGTGGACGTTTCATCGCGGGGGACTGGGGCTCGAGCTTCATGCGCCTGCACCTCTGCGAGCCTGGAGCGCCGGTGCGCGTGATCGAGACGGCGAATGGTCGCGGCATCAAATTCTGCGACGATCCCGAAGCCACATTCTTCGAGGTTGCGGGGCCGTGGATCGCACGCGAAGGCCCGCTGCCGGTCGTGCTCGCCGGGATGGTGGGGGGGAATATCGGCTGGGTCGATTGCCCCTATGCGGATTGCCCGGCGAACCTCGACGATCTCGCGGCGCGGATGACGCGGTTCGAAGTGCGCGGCGTACCGGTCGCGATCGTGCCGGGCATTTCCTGCACCAACCTCTTCGGCCTGCCCGACGTGATGCGCGGCGAGGAGGCGCAGGTCTTCGGATGGCTGGTGCGTGCCGGCAGCATGGGGCGCCGAACATTGTGCCTGCCCGGCACGCACGCCAAATGGTGCAGCGTTGCGGACGAGCGCGTGACGCGCTTCTTCACCAGCATGACGGGTGAGATGTTCGAGATCCTCGTGACGCACAGCCTTGTCGGGCGCGGCATGGCCCCTGCCGAGCCGGGCGTGCCGATCGCCGCGCGCGACCCGGCGTTCGTCCGCGGCGTGGACACCGTGCTCGCCAATCCGCGGCTGGCGTTCGAACATGCGGTGTTCTCGGCGCGCAGCCTCCTCGTCATGGGAAGCCTCTCGGCGGAGACGGCACGGCCCTATCTCTCCGGCCTGCTGATCGGGTGTGAGGTGCGCGACGCGATTGGAGCACTGCATGAGGCGGGCGAGCCGGTGGACCATGTGACGCTGATCGGCGCGCCCGAGCTCTCGGCGCTGTACGGCGCGGTGCTCGATCGGCTCGGGATCGGCCATGACCTGGTCGACGGCCATGCCGCGAGCCTTGCGGGCCTCTCCGCGCTTGCCACGCATGCGCAACGCGTGCCGGCATGAGTGCCCTGGGCATGCCGCGGCCGCGCGTGCGCTGGGCGATCCTCGCATTGCTCTTCTTCTCGACCGTCCTCAACTATGTCGACCGGCAGACGCTCTCGATCCTGGCGACCACGATCCAGAAGGATCTGGGGATCGACGACATCGGCTATGCCCGTGTCGTCCAGCTCTTCCTGATCGCCTACACGCTCGCTTATTTCGTCGTCGGGTGGCTCACCGACCGGCTCGGCTTGAAGCTGGCGCTGGCGCTGTTCGTCGGCTGGTGGTCGATCGCCAACATGATGACGGGGCTGGTCCACGGCATCGGCCAGCTCGGCGCGGCGCGCTTCGCGCTCGGGCTCGGCGAGGCTGGCAATTACGTCGCCGCGCCGAAGGCGGTCTCCGAGCATTACGCCCCGCACGAGCGCGGCTTTGCGGTGGGCGTCTATACCGCGGGCGCGATGGCGGGCGCGACGATCGCGCCGCCGCTGATCGGGTGGCTGGCGCTCACTTATGGCTGGCGTTCGGCGTTCATGGCGACGGGTGCGCTGGGATTCGTGTGGATGGCTGTCTGGCTTGCGCTACGCCACGGCCAGCCGAGCGAGGTCGCCTCCGGTGCGGCGGCCGAAATGCCCTCGATCGGCGCGATCCTCAGGGACAAGTCGGTCTGGGGCCTCGCGCTCACGCGAACGATCACCGATCCGGTCTGGTATTTCTACCTCTTCTGGTTTCCCAAATATCTGGGCGATGCGCGTGGGCTTCCGCTTGCCGTGATCGCTGCGACCGCGTGGGTCGTCTACCTTGCGGCGGACCTTGGCAGCATCGGCGGCGGCCTCCTTTCGGGTCGCTTCGTCCGCCGCGGCACCACCCCGATCACTGCCCGCTTGCGCGTGATGGGGATCGGCGCCTGCCTAGCCCCGCTCGGTGCATTGATCGCGCTCCAGCCGTCGCTGCCGGTCACCTATGCGCTCGCCGGGCTCGTCGCACTCTCGCACATGATGTTCCTAGGCAACCTCACCACGTTGGCGGTGGATCGCTTCCCCCAGGCCCGAGTCGCGACCATCTTCGGGCTGATCGCGGCGGGCAGCGGGATCGGCGGCATTCTCTCGACCCAGCTCGTCGGCGCCTTCGCCGCGACGCGCGACTATGGCACTGTCTTCCTCGTGATGGCGGCATTGCACCCAATCGGCTGGCTGATCGCGCGCGCGACCGCGGGCAAGCCGAGAGCTGAGCTGGGAGGATAGAGATGCGGCTCGACGGAGAGATCGCAGTGGTGACTGGCGCCGCAGGCGGGATGGGCGCGGCGGTGTGCGAGCGGTTCGCCGCGGCCGGTGCGCGCGTCGCCGCGCTCGACCTTCAGGTGCCGTCCGTCGGCGATATGGCGCTTGCCTGCGATCTCGCGGACGACGATGCGGTGACGACCGTCGCCGATGCGATCCGGGCTCGGCTCGGCGCGCCGACGATCGTCGTCCATGCCGCCGCGACGACCGAGTTCGCCGGCACGCTGCAATCGTCGCCCGCCGCGTTTCTGCGCGTCTATGACGTGAACGTCGGCGGCGCCCTTCGCCTGGCGCAGGCGTTCGCGCCGGACATGCAGCGCGCGGGGAAGGGGGTGTTCACCTTCGTTTCATCGATCAACGCGCGGATGGGCGCGCCCGGGCTCGCCGCCTATGCCGCGTCCAAGGGCGGGCTCGAGACCTTCCTCAAGACCTTCGCGCTCGAAGTCGCCGATAGCGGCGTCCGCGCTAATGGAGTCGCGCCGGCGTCGGTGAATACGCCGATGCTGCAGGCCTCGTTCGATCGCGCACCCGATCCCGCGGCAGCGCGTGCGGCGAACGTGCTCCGGCATCCGCTGGGCCGCCTCGGCACCGCGGAGGAAGTGGCCGAGCTCATCCTCTTCCTGTCCTCCGACGCTGCCGCGTGGATCACCGGTACCGTGGTGGGAATAGATGGCGGGGCGGGGATCACCCGACGCTGATCCGCCGGCTATTTCGGCTGGTGGAGCACCTGGCCCGCCGCGACCAACTCCCGTTCGAGCGCATCGTAAGGCACATCCTGCACGTCGCCCTGCGAGCGCAGCGACAGGCTCGCGGCGATGCCCGCGGACTCGCCCAGGATCATGAAGACCGGTTCCATGCGGATCGAGCCATAAGCAATGTGCGATGCCGAGATCGCCGCCGGCACCAGCAGGTTGCGTGCCTCGCCCCGGCGGGGCAGCAGCGACTGGTAGCTGATCTCATAGACGCCGCCCGGGCTGACTTCGATATTGCCTTCGTTGCGCGCTAAGCCACGGGCGTCGACGTAGCGACGAACATTGTGCGAATCCATGTTGTACGAGCCCAATCCGACCGATTGCGGGGTCGGGACCTGGCCGCGCAAATGCTTCTCCGTCATCACGAAATCGGAGACCATCCTGCGTCCCTCGCGCACATAGATCTCGCGCGGCCAGTGGGCATTGTCCCTGAACTCGTCGCCGCACAGCCCCCAGGGCGCCATCGCCGCGCGGACGTCGGCCGGCACGCGCGGGTCGTTCTGCACGAACCACAACAGCCCCTGCTGATAGTCGCGATGCTCGGCGAGGATTCGCTCGCGCTCGGCATAGGAGCCGGTCGGATAGCCGTAATTCATCCCGATATTGTCGAACGAGAAACCCCCGAAATTGTTGGTATCGGTCTTGCCGTTCGGAATCGCGTCGTACTTGGTGAAGGGATCGCGCCAGCCGGTGTCGTAATAGCGGGCGAGCAGCTCATATTGCCGTGGATCATAGTGGGCCGGCTTTACAAACGGCGCGCGGATGTCGGGCCGCTTCGTCATGCACAGGCGATAGGTATAGGCTTGGATGCGCTTGTCTCCCGCGCCCTCGACGCCGGCGGGACCCGGCTCGATCCGCGGCAGCAGCCCGCTCTCGGGCTTTCCCGGCACGACATAGGGATCCACGTCGCGGGTGAAATTGTGCGAGACCGAATTGCGCGGCTGATTGCCGTTGAGCGTTTCGCCATATTGGGCATTGGCTTCGCGGCCGATAGTGAAGGACACGCCGGCCATCGCCATCAGATCGCCTTCGTAGCTGGCGTCGATGAACAGGTCGCCCGCGATCCTGCGGCCGTCCTTCGCGACCATTTCCCGGATCTTGCCGCCCCGCGAGACGACGCCCGATCGATCGATCCGCAGCTTGAAGTCGTAGACCGGAACCACGCCGTTGCGCGTCAGCCAATTCCGGTAGATCGCCTCGGCGACATGGGGCTCGAACACCCATTGGGTGTCGCGATCCTCGTTCGATATGCCGGGATGGCGCTGCGGCGCGGGAATGTCGGTGATGTGGCGTTCGGCATAATAGGATTTGACGTCGCGGTAGAATTGCAGTGCGAGGCCGCCGATCGCCTTATGGTCGCCGGCATCGGCATAGCCGAGCCCGTTGGTGCTCATCCCGCCGATCCAGCCGTCGCGGCAGGCGAGCACGACATCGTGCCCGCGCCTTTTCACGGCCATCGCGGCGGTGATCCCGGCGGGCGTGCACCCATAGATCACGACCTGCGCGCGCAGATCCGGCGCGGGGCCGGCATGCCCGGCGGACGCGGGTGTCAGCAGCGCGGCGCAGAGCAACTTCGCGGCTCGGAACATGTGACTTTCTCCTATCCCTGGCATCAGTGCAGGCGCCTGAGTTCCAGCGCCTGGCCCGGCTGCCCGAAATCGTCGATCGCGCGCAGCGACACCGCTTGCGCGCGATCGATGCCGCGCAGGAACACGGTGCCCGATGCGGCCGATCCTATGGATGCCGTTCGCCCGCCGAAGCGGGCTTCATAGCCGGCGGCATCGGGAACCGGATCGAAGACGAGCAGGGTGAGATCGCCCGGGCCGGGCACGAGACAGCCGCTCGCCGGCGCCGGCAGATCGCCGGGCCCGCGCGGCGTGGCGGAACGCGGTTCGGACCAGGCGCTGTCGAAGCCGATCCCGTTGCGGCGGCGCATGCGCAATCGATAGGTCTTGCCGTTCTCCAGCCCGGGGATCCGCGTGGTGCCGCGGGTGGTGACGCTGATCCTGCGCGCCCGTTCGGTTCCGGGCAGCGTCAGCTCGATCTCGAAGAGATAATCGGTCGCCTCGGTCGAATAGTTCACGAATACCGCCCGATCGGCGGACTGGATGGACCACAGGATCGGCGGGAGGTCGTCACGCGTGGTCATGGCGGAGACGGTGGCGCTGGGCGCGCTTTCGCCCGCTTCGTTGAACGCCACGAGCCGGAAGGCGTAACGCTGATCGAGTTCCAGGCCGGCGATATCGATGAAATCGTTGATTGTGGGTGCCGCCTGTTTGGGACCGCCGGGACCGTCATAGGCAAGGCGATAGCCGTCGGACCGGGCGACGGGATCGAACAGGATCCGCGCGGTCTTGATCGATGCATGGACATGGCGGATGACTGGTGCCGCGGGAGGCGCCAGGTCGTTCTTCACGGTGAGCACCGAATAGCCGAGCGGATCGATCAGGTCGGCCAGGATCGTCGCACCTGCACGCTTCGCCGGCAGCCTGAGGGTCACCGGCGCGGCGCCGGGGGCAAGCGGGGGCAGATCGATCAGCCCGGCGTCGCTCGGGTTGCCCGCTGCGTCCAGCACGCGCCATAGGATCCGGTATCCGCGCATCGCATAAGCAGGCAAATCGTCAACGCCGCGGGGGGCGAGGGTGATCGACCAGTCCGCGCCGCGCCGCTCCAGCGCCATCTTCGCCACCGGCGCATGCGCCGCGCGATAGGAGAAATAGCTCCGCTTCGGCCGGCGATCGCTGGT
The DNA here is from genome assembly GCF_001428865.1 of Sphingomonas sp. Root241. Classification (GTDB taxonomy): domain Bacteria; phylum Pseudomonadota; class Alphaproteobacteria; order Sphingomonadales; family Sphingomonadaceae; genus Sphingomonas. The sequence goes on along the minus strand of NZ_LMIV01000001.1, from coordinate 1,738,967 downwards.
CAAGATGCCCCAGCTGCGATTCTGCGACGGGCCGGTCGGCGGGCTGAACGGCCAGCCGGCCCAGTCGCTGCGATAGTCGTTCAGCGTCCAGCGCGAGCCGCCGATCACATAGGGCTTGCCGCGCAACTGGTTCAGGAAGGCGTCGCCCGTGTCCTTCGCTTCGTTCGGATCCTCGCTGTCGAGCGCGCCGCCGCCGCCATATTCGGACAGGAAGATCGGCTTTCCGGGATGGAGCGCCCGTGTCTTCTCGATCGCTTCGGCGAGGTCGCCATAGGCGTTCATCGTGATCAGATCGGCGAACGCGATCGGATCGTCCTTCTGATTGCCGGCGGTGTTCGTCACGTAGACGGCGAAGCGGCCCGGATCCAGCGCCTTGGCGCGCGCGATGGCGGTGCGCACATACTCCCTCGCGCCCGGATTGCGATCGTACCGGCCGATCTCGTTGCCGACGCTCCAACCGATGACGGAGGGATGGTTGAACTGGGTGTCGATCAGCCGTTCCAGCCAATCCGCCGCCACCTTCGAGCGGGCATCGACCAACTCGCTCTTGCCCCAGATCGGCAGCTCGCTGATGCTGAGGATGCCGACCTCGTCGAGATAGTCGAGAACCTCCGGCGGCAACGGAAAGTGCGAAAGCCGGGCCATGGTCGTGCCGAGCATCTTCATCAGATCGATATCGGCGCGATAGCGTGAGGGGGGCAGGACGGAGCCGGTGCGGCGGTCTTCGGGGACGAGATTGAAGCCCACCGGGCGGATCGGCTCGCCATTGAGCAGCAGCCGCTCGCCAGCGATCTCGACCTTGCGGATGCCGAAACGGCTGGCCTGCGAATGGATCGTCGCACCCGCCCGCATCAGGCTGACCTCGGCCTCGTAGAGCTGGGGGGAGTTCAGGTGCCAGAGATGGACCTGTGCGGGCTCAAGCACGGTCTCGAAAGCGAAGTCACCGGTGCCGGCCAGGACCGGCGAAGTCCATATAACGACACCGTCCCGGCGAAGCGTCACCTGTGCACTGATGTCTGCCGCGGAGCTGCCATGGCTGGCCGCCTGCGCCCGCACGATGACCCTGGCGCGTCCGGTTTGGAGATCGGGTTCGGCCGTGATCTTCACGCGCTCGAGCCGGGTCGGGTCCGTGATCTCCAGCCATACCGGCCGGCGGATGCCGCCCCAATTCCATACCGCGCCGAGCCTGCGGCGATTGTCGACGCGGACGGTCAGCTGGTTGCGCTTGCCGGGCGGCGCCAGGTTCCGCAGGTCGAAATGGAAGGGCAGGAAGCCATTGTCGTTCGTGCCCAGCAGATGGCCGTTCAGCCAGACCGTCGCGTCGTTATAGGCCGCCTCGAACACCAGCCGGACCAGCTTGCCGGACCAACCGGGATCGGTCGCGAATCCGGTGCGGTACCAGGCGGCGCCGGCATATTCCGAATGCTCGTTGATCACGTCCCAGACGCCGGGCACGGTCATGTCTTCCCAGGCGGACGCATCGAGCGAGGGCGCGAACCAGGCGTGGTCCTCGCCGTCCGAATAGGGATCGATGCGGAATTTCCAGACGCCGTCCAACGAATGGCGCGTCGTCCGGTCCCGCGGCGGTAGCGGGGAAGGGCGAGGCTCCGATGCGGCCGCGGTGGCTGCGGACAGGACGGCGGGGGCCGCGGCAAGCAGGAGCAGGCCGCGCCGGGAAATCCGCGGGATCGGGAAATCAGTCGATCGCATTCGCCTCTCCTTGCGCTCCGGCTGCCGGATCCTGTCCCACGCGCAACCCTAGGGATCCTGATTGAGAACCTATACAGGCTGTCGATTCATAACGGCTGCATGTCGTCCACCGCGAAACCCCTTGCCGTCATCCCGGCCTTGAGCCGGGATCCCGCTTCTTCTGCTCGCCCGAAAGACAGCGGGACCCCGGCTCAAGGCCGGGGTGACGGGGGAGAGAATGAGTCCTCAGCCCAGGTCGCGATCGTAGGGACATCAGAAATTCAGGGATGCGCCGAGCTTGAAGACGCGGCCGAATTGTACATTGGTCACGAGCGCCTCGCTGAACCCGTCATAGGAGCGCTGCTGGCTGTCCAACAGGTTGATCCCTTCGAGGCGGAATTCCAGGTTCTTGGTGACTCCATATTTGAAGGTCACGGCGAGATCCTGGTAACTGTCGTTGTACACGCCGTTGCCGCTCGATCCGTTGAGCGAGACGAAATAGGCGTCGCGCCAATTATACGCCACGCGCAGGTTGAGCGGGCCCTTGTCGTAATAAGCGACGACATTGACGTTGTTCTTGGACAAGCCGGGGAAGGTGAAGCTGTGCCCGTTGGGGTCCTTCAGCGGCGTCTGGGAGGCGATGTAGGAATAGGTCACCAGCGCTCCGAAGCCATCGAACGGCGCGGGCAGGAAGGTGAAGGGCTGCTGGTACAGCACTTCGAATCCCTTGACGGTGCCGTTCTGGCCGTTGGTCGCGCGGCCGATCACATAATCGATATTGTTGTATCGTTCGGGCGACAAAGCCGAGACGATGAAGCTGCCCACGTCCTTGTAGAAGGCGCCGATCGAGATCAGATTCTCCTTGCCGAAATAATATTCGATCGACGCGTCATATTGCGTCGCGGAGAAGGCATCGAGATCCGGCGACCCGCCACTGCCCGTACCGGCCTGGATCTGCACGCCGTTCGCGAAAACCGGATCGTTGTTGAGCGCGATGCCGTTGTTGAGCGAGGCGGTGCTGGGGAAGGAGAGCACCTTCGCATAGCCCAGGCGGACCACCAGATCGTCGCTGAAGCTGAGCTTGGCGACGGCCGAAGGAAGGAAGTCGGTGTCGTCGCGGCGGAAGGTCGTCGGCGTGACGGTCGTGCCGGCCAGAATGTTGCCGATCGATTCCAGCTTCCGGCCGATATAGCGCACGCCGGCATTGCCCTCCAACTGCGCGAAGCCGAGGTCGGACTTGAAGTTCAGCTTGGCATAGCCGTTCCAGAAGGTCTCGTTGATGTCGTAGGTGGAGCCGAGGCTGCTGACCGATTGCGAGGGGTTGAGGCAGGCGGGATCCTGCGAGACCGTCGGGAAAGCCGTGAAGGCGTGGCAGGAGCCGACTGCCGATTCGATGGCGCCGAGATAGGAGCGCGGTACGCCGGCGAACTGTCCGGGCAGGAAATCCGAGTTCGAGAACAGCCTGAGATATCCCGTCAACACGGATGCCGGCAGGTTCGGCCGCAGCAACGCGTTGTGCGGGCGCACGGTGGATTCGAGCCGCTCGTACCGGCCGCCGATCTCGAGCGAAGAGAGGAAGGACGAATTGAAGGCATATTCCACGTCGCCACGGGCCTGGGTGTTCTTCGTGGCCGCCCTTCGTCCGTCGTCATAATAGAGCCCGAACGTCATGCCGGCGGGATCGCTGAGATTGAAGTTCGAGAAGTCGAAGGATCCGAAATCGCCCTCGCGAAAATCGAACCGGATCGGCCTGGCGGCGGAGGCGGGGAGCGTCAGGCGCACATAGTTGCGCGTGGAATTCGCGACCGAGTCGCCGATCGCCACCTGGCCCGACAGCGTGAGTGCGTCGGACACCTGGTATCGCGCCGTGATCGCCGTCGACCAGACTTCGTTCTCGATGTCGTAGAACGACATGTTGGTATTGGGCGTGGTGGTCGAGGTGCCGGCGAGCAGGACGTTGTTCGGCGAGAAGACCGGATTGGAGAGACCCGCCGTCGGCACGAAGGCGATCCAGTAGCGGTCGCGATCCGACGTCAGGCGGCTGTAGAATGCGTCGGCGGTCACTTCGAGGCCGTTGCCGGGGCGCCATTGCAGCACCCCGGTCGCGCCCAGCTTCTTGCGGTCGTCGCGGATCTGCTGCGCGCGCATATCGGCATCGCCGGTGCGCCGGACGCCGCCATTGGTGAAGGCGGTGTAGCCGGAAAAGGTGCTGAGCCCCTGCTCGGCGATGTGCCGTTCGCTCATCGACACGCTGAACAGGTACCCCAACGTGTCGCTCGCCATCGTGTTTGAAACCAGCCCGAACGCCTCGTAGCCGCTTCGTCCGGACATGCTGTCGTAGATGACGCCCCCGCTCGCGGTGACGTGGAACCCCTTGTTGTCGAGCGGCTTGCGGGTGTTGATGTCGACGATCCCGCCCAGCGCCCCCGCGATCTGGTCGGATCCGGCGAGCTTGGTCACCTGCAGGCTGGCGACGAGTTCCGACGGGATCAGCGCGAGCAGGCCGTAGGTGGAGCCGCCCAGCTCGTCGATGCCCGATCCGCCGCGGCCCGTCGGGTCGAACAGTTCGCGGCCGTTGTAGAGGGTGACGTTCTGGCGCAGGCCGCGAATGGCGATGCTCGTGCCTTCGCCGATGCCGCGATCGAGCTGCACGCCGGATACGCGGGCCAGCGATTCCGCGACATTGGTATCCGGCAGGCTGCCGATGTCCGACGCTACGATGGCGTCGACGAACTGGGTGGAGTCGCGCTTGATCGTCCGGGCCTTGTCCAGGCTCTGGCGGACGCCGGTGACGACGATCTCCTGCTCCGGCGTAAGGGTCTCGTTCGCCGTGTCCGCGGGGGGCGCCTCCTGCGCGAATGCGGGCGCTGCCAGTGCGACGAGGCATGTGCCGGCGAGCCAGATTGGTCCCAATGCGCGCATATTTCCCCTCTCCCTGCCGATTGGCTTGTTTGTGTCGCTTATATAGCACCAGTATATTTGTGGCAAGCGTCCGTAAATGCCTCCGGAAAGGAAGATGTTTTCATTGAAATACAATTAGATGAATGGCCTACCTGCGCGGGATGCCAAGCGGCGACCGGCTTCACGATCGCGGGCAATGCTTGCTAGAATCGTTACGAAAGTGCCGGTGCCGGTCTCAGTTCAGATAGCGGGCGGCGCTGGCGTGAGCGGTGCCCCGCGTCCGGACCTTGCAGCGAAAGCTGTTCGCGAGGGCAGGGTCGCCGCCGGAATAATATGGGAATGCGGGATAGGGGCAAAGCGGGCGCTGGGCGACGATCGGCTTGCGCACGTCGTCCTTCTCGAAGCGCGTGCCCGTCAGCTGCGCCGGCACGCGGCCTTTCTCCACCCATTGAACGAGGGCGACGAGCGCGTCGCGGTCGACCGAGGTCTCCGTGCCCGGCGCAACGTCCTGGCCGATGTTCCACGCTCCCGGTCCCCGCACGCAATGCGCCATGCCCGGCACGAGGAAGAGGCGCATATAATCCTGCACAGCGGCAAGATCGCCTCCGTTCGCGCGCACCGCTCTCTCGTAATAGTCGATCGAGGTGTCGAACGGGATGACCGGGTCGCTGAGGCCGTGGTACCAGAGGATCTTCCCTCCGTGCCGGCGGAAAGGGGCCAGATCCGTGCTGTTCGCATTGAGGATGCCCGCCAGCTCGCCGTCGACGCGGTCCACGTCGCGATCGAAGTCGAACGAGGCCGGCTCGAACGTGTCGCGGCCAAAGACCCAGTAAAAGGCGTAGAATTGGGTAAGCGGCCAGGTGCCGAGCTGCTGCGCCCCGAGGCCCGGCGGCGCCGCCTCGCTGCCGATCGCGACGGGCGCATAGATTCGCTCGCCGCTGCGGGGATTGACCGCGCCGCCATAGACCTTGTGAAGGGCGAGGAACTGCGCATCCGTAAGGCAATTCTCCTGATCGCCGGCGGTGCAGCGAGGGACATCCGCATCCTCGAACCGGCACCCCCGCGGATCGGTGAGGTACGTGTCACCCGGTGCGCCACCGTCTTTGCCGCGCCCGCAGGCCTTGATGATCGCATTGTGGACGAGGTCCAGCTTGGCATTCGAAAGCCTGCTGCCGGGCGTCTCCACGAGAGCATTCCAGTTCCAGACGAACGACATGTGGATGTGCGTCCGATCCTGCGCCGGGGCTCCGACGAGGATCCCGTCATAATCGGCGGGATAAAGTTGCGCGTTGACCAAAGCCTGCTGACCGCCGGTCGAACACCCCATGAAATAGGAATATTGCGGCAGCCTGCCGTAAAAGGCCTTGATGAACCGTCGCGCCGCGCGGGTCATCTCGTGGTTGGCGCGATGGCCGAAGTCGCGCCACCGTGCCGGCTGCCCCATCGTGGTGAGGACATTGGGCGCAGTCCCAAGATCGGAGTTCGCAACCGCGAAGCCGCGCTTGAGATTCTGCATCATCGGATTTCCAAGCGAGAGCCGGCCGCCGCCGCCGCCATTGCCCGTCGCCAGGAAGCGCCCATTCCATCCAGCGGCAGGCAACCAGAGCTCCACGCCGATTGCCGATCCGCTTTCAGGGCGCATCGTCAGGTTGATGCGACAAAAAGCGGGGAGCTGCGGCGCGGGGACCGCCTTGCCCTCCCGATCCGGCAATATTGCTTTGCCGGCCTGCGTGAACACGGCTGAAGTGATCGTTGCTCCATCAAGCCGCAAGCTGCGCATCGCGTCGCATTTGGCGGCGCCCGAAGCATTGCCGGGATGGGTAGTGCGAGCCGTCGCACTCGACGCTACCACTCCAAGCAGGACGGCGATTGCCCACCTTGCCGTACGGGGCAAAGTACAGGTCAATCGCATGGTGCTGATCCTTTCCTCTTGCGCTGAAGTGGTATCTTTGAGCGAACTGACACCCGATCATGTCGCTTTTATAGCATCAGTATATCCGATTCAAGCGGACCTCATGGCAGCTACGATCGCGCGCGTTGACCTTGCTCCGGTAGCGATGCAATAGAGCGCGGCGTGATGCCATCATGGATGTCCAGCCAGGCATCGATGCGATCAGGGCGGGCAATGATCAGGCGTCCATCGACTATCGCTGCCGAAAGCCGAATGTGCGCATGAAATGTTGAATGGCGGCGGCCTCATTCCCCTGTTTACGGAATTGCGTCCCGCGCTGGCGCGCTTCCTCCAAAGCCGTGGTGCGTCGCCGGACGAGGCGGAGGACGTGCTTCAGGACGTGAACATCAAACTGCTGGCCGAACGGTCTGGACCCGTAGCGCAGCCGCGCGCCTATCTTTATAAAATGACCAACAACCATTTCCTGCTGCATCGGCGTACCGCCGGCCGGCGTGAGCGCCGCGAGGAGGATTGGGCGAGCGCGCATGGCGCCGGCGGAGAGGCGGACGACCAGCCGTCGATCGAGACCGAACTCATCGCAAGGGAGCAGCTGAAGATTCTCCAGCGAATCCTGGATGGCCTGCCGGAACGAACGCGAATGATCTTCCGTCGCTTTCGGATCGACGGAGAACCGCAACGGGCGATAGCCGGAGAACTCGGCATCAGTGTCAGCGCAGTCGAAAAGCATCTAGCGCGCGCCTATGAAGCGATCTCGGCCGCGAAGCTTCGGTTGGATGAGGATCATCCGGGTCGGCGGAGTCTCACAGGGGAAAGAGGCCGCCATGCCAGCTGAGTCGCCGGACAGCATCGAGGCGCGCGCGATCGAGTGGCACATCAGGCTACGCGACGGCGACGACGCAATTTGGGAGGGATTCGCCGAATGGCTCGCGGAAGATCCGCGCCATGCGGCTGCCTATGACGCGATCGAACAGGCCGATCTCGCGATCGAACCGCTGCTGCCGCATGTCCTCATCCGCGAAGTCGCGAACGATGCCGAAGAACAACCGGAGCCGGCGATTCGGCGCGGATGGCGCTGGGGCCTTGCGGGCGGTGGGCTCGCAGCCTCGGTTGCGGCCGCGTTCCTGCTGCTGCCTCAGGCGGAATCGAGCCGGTACGAAGTCGCCACGCGTTCCGGTGAGCGGCGAATGGTCCAGCTCGATCCGGCCACGCAGGTCACGCTGAACGGCGCGACGCGGATGACCTTCGATCGCAAGGATCCGCGCTTCGCTTCGCTGGCAAAAGGGGAGGCGCTCTTCCAGATTCGGCACGACGGTGCGAAGCCGTTTCGGCTGGAGGTAGGCGACAACATCGTCGAGGACGCCGGGACGGTGTTCAACGTCGTCCATGAGACTGGCGAGGTCCGGGTGGCGGTTGCCGAAGGGAAGATCGTCTACAATCCCGGATCGGGCGCGGTGTCCCTGGACGCCGGTCAGGCGTTGGTCGACCGGGAGGCAGCGGGCGGCGTCGCAGTAACGCGCATTTCACCCGAGCGCGTGGGCTCGTGGAAGACCGGATCGCTTGTCTATGCGGCTGCTCCGTTGTCGCGCGTCGCGGCCGATCTGAGCCGCAGCATGGACGTGCCCATCACGGCCGCCCTCGGCCTGGCCGATCGACCGTTTTCGGGGACGATCATGCTGGATGGCAGCGGCCCCGAACAGCTGCGGCGCTTGCAGCTCGCCCTGAACGTGCGCCTGGAGAAAGAAGCGGGCGGGTGGATCATGAAACCGGTCGGCAGTGCGGGGCAATAAGCGGGCGGCGGCCATCGTCGCGATCGCGTTCGGCCTCGGCGCGACCGGTGCCGCCCGGGCAGAGACATTCAATATCGCGCCGGGTCCGCTCGGCCAGGTGGCGGCCGCGATCGGAGCGAAGGCGGGGATCACCGTTGCCGTCACCGATCCCGAGCTCGCGGGGCGCCTCTCGCCTGGAGTGCGCGGCAATTTTTCCGTGCGCGACGCGCTGGAGCGCGCATTGCGGGGAACCGACGCCGAGGCCGTCTTCTACGACAAGGTGACCGTCAGGATCATCAGGGCGCGCGCGAAACCCCGCCCGGTCAAGCAGAAGCCGGCCATTGTCGAAACGCCCGATCCGCCCGCCGAGCCGGAAGAGATCGTCGTCACCGCCAGCAAGCAGAACGTGCTGCTCGATAATTATCCCGGTTCGGCCAAGATAATCGATTTCGAGCCGGCCTGGCTTTCCCGCAACGGATCGAAAGGAACGGCCGCGCTCACCGAGACGCTGCCGACGCTCAGTTCGACCAATCTCGGTCGCGGACGCAACAAGCTCTATGTGCGCGGCATCTCCGACAGCAGTTTCAATGGTCCCACCCAGGCGACGGTGGGGCAATATTGGGGGGACGCTCGGCTCAATTACAACGCGCCGGATCCCGACCTGAATCTCTATGACCTGAAGCGGGTGGAGATACTCGCCGGCCCGCAGGGCACGCTGTATGGCGCCGGCTCGCTGGGCGGGGTGGTGCGGCTCGTTCCCAACCTCCCCGACAGCACGGAAACCTATGCGACTGCGTCCATCGGGGCCAGCGCGACGCGCTTCGGCGGAACAGGGGGCGACGTCGCTGCGATGTTCAATCTGCCGCTCGCCAAGGGCCGGATGGCGCTGCGTCTCGTCGTCTATGGCACGCGCGAACCCGGCTATATCGACGATCCTTCCCGCAATCTGCGCGACATCAACGACAGCCTGAGCTTCGGCCAGCGCCTGACGTTCCGTGTGGAAGACCTGGCGGGATGGACAATCGACCTTGGCTCGGTGGTCCAGAACATCAAGACCGACGACGGGCAATATACGTTGCGCGGCGATCCGCCGTTCGAGCGCAGCAATGCCCTCGCGCAGCCGTTCCGCAACGATTACCGCCTTGCTTATATAACCGCGCGGCGCCCGGTGCTCGGAAGCAGCGAACTCGTCACCACGACATCGCTCGTCTGGCACGATCTGATTTCGATATTCGATGCGACGGGCTCTGACGGCGCGACATCGCCCCGGCGCTTCGAAGAGAAGAACAATATCGCGCTTCTCTCGAACGAGACGCGGCTTTCGGGCGGCGGGCGGCGGACTCCCTGGGTAGCCGGCTTGTCCGGGATCTACAGCGTGAGCCGCCTTTCGCGCTTCCTGGGTTCTCCGGAGGACCCGGCGCAGATCGCGGGCGTGCGCAATCGGCAAGTGGAGTTCTCCGTCTTCGGACAAGCTTCCTACCCGATCGCTCCGTCACTGACCCTGACCGGCGGCGGGCGAGTGACCGTGTCCGACGGCGCGGGAAAGCTGCTCGACGATGTCCGCGGCGGAGACGAGAAATCGTCGCAAGCGCGAGTGCGTTTCGCGGGAAACGCCGCGCTCGACTGGCATATTTCGCCGTCGCTGTCGGTCTTCCTCCATTATCAGCAGGGATTTCGTCCCGGCGGTTTCGCGGTGGCCTCAGGATCGGCCACGCAGAGCCAGCAGTTCGAGGCGGACGATCTGAGCCAGACCGAGCTCGGCATTCGTTGGCGAGACACTGCGCGGGACCGCTTGTCCCTCCGCGCGGCCCTCTTCGCGGTCGACTGGAACCATGTTCAGGCGGATCTCGTCGACAGTTCGGGTCTCCCCGCCACTGCCAATATCGGCAGCGGCAGGATCTATGGGCTGGACGGCGAGATCACCTGGCGCGCCTCGACTGTGTGGACGCTGACGGCTTCCGGCTTCTTCAATTATACCAATCTGACTGGAACGGAGACGGAGGTGACGAATGCATCTTCGATCACGCTGCCGAACATTCCTCAGGACGGCGTGCGGATCGGCAGCCAGTGGCGGTTCGAGCTGGCACGCGACGTCACGCTGACGGGACAGGCTTCGGCGCATTATGTCGGCCAATCGCATCTGGGCGCGACTCCGCCCCTGAATGTGACGCAGGGGCAGTATCTCACCAGCGCGATCGGCGCCCGGCTCGATTTCTCGCGCTTCGGCATTTCACTGGACGTTTCCAATATCGGCGATGCGCGTGCGAACACCTTCGCATTCGGCAATCCCTTCGGGCTGAGCCGTCAAAATCAGGTCACGCCGCTGCGGCCGCGGACCGTAAGGCTGGGGTTCGACGCGCGCTTCTGAGCACGCCTAGGCGACAGGCTCGCCGCAACCCGCGAACCGGGATTCTCCACATGTTCTGCCTTGGCGAGAAACGGCCCTCACTTTTTTGGTGAGGGTCCTTCGACCTGTCGGTGTCTCAGGGCAGGAAGGAGAAAACCCCGATGTCCGAACAACTGACACCGCTCGAAAGGGCGGTGATCGCCTTGTCGTGCAAGGATCCCATCTCGAGCCTGCGGCCCGGAAGCCGCACGCGCGGCTGGATCCTCGGACTGCCGACCGGGCCGCTGCCACTCGCCAATCCGCGGCTCGAGGCGCTGCGGCGCTACGCGATCCTTCGCCGAGTGCACGGGGCCGCGAAAATCGAAGCTGAGCGTGAGCGGCTTCGCGAGTCGGGCTTCGGCCACAAGCAAATAGAAGAAGTCGACGACCTGGTTGATCCGTCCCGGCAACACAGGCGCGCACGGTCCAGGACCGAGGGAAGCCTCTTCATCTTCGATGGAAGCTGTTTCCCGGCGGTTCGCTGGAATTGAACTGACAATACTCAACACCTGGTGGGATTATCCATGAAATTTACAACGATGATGTCCAGTCGAGCGGTTATCCTGGCGGCTCCGTTTTTCTTCTGGTCCGGCGCGGCGCTCGCGCAGACGGAGATTCCGGCGGAGGCGGAAGCCGCGGTGCCGGTCCAGCCCGAAGGCCCCGGGCCCGATGGAGGCGGAGACCATATCTCGATCGGGGCCGGCGCCGCTTATATGCCGGTCTATCAGGGGGCCGAGAAATACCGGTTCCAGCCCTTGCCCGCGATCGACATCCAGCTGGGCCGATTCTTCGTCAACTTTCAGGACGGCGTCGGCGCCAATCTCTTCGACAGCGAGAGCGTGACCGTGGGCGTCGGCCTCACTCCGGCGGACGGCTATCGGAAGAAGGACGCCCCGCCGGGCATCGGCAAGCTTTCGATGGGAGTGGGCGCGCGTGGCTTCGTGAAATTTCGCCAGTTCGGCTTCGAGGCGACGCTCGGCACCACCAAGATCCTCGCCGGCAGCACCAAGGGGGTCCTCGTCGACGCGAGCCTGTCCTACCCGGTGATGATCAGCGAGAAGCTGATGCTGAACCCGTCGATCGGGACGACCTATGGCGATAAAAAGCACAACAACCGCTATTTCGGCGTGAACGCGCAGCAGGCGCTGGCATCGGGGCTCCCGCAGTTTCGCGCAGGAAGCGGCTTCATTGATGCCAAGGCCGATCTCGGCCTGCAATATCGCCTGACCGACCGGATCGGCGTGGGCGTAGTCGGCGGCGTCACGACGCTGCTGGGCGACGTCAAGGACAGCCCGATCGTCAAGCGGAAGACGCAGCCCTTCGGCATCGCGTTCGTCAGCTACAACTTCTGAGGCGGCTGTCCGGGGCGCCCTTGTTCTCCCCTAGCAGGGGCGCCCCTCTTGTCCTGCCCGAACGATCCGTCCCGGCTATCGCCGGCCATTTTCCGACGCGCCGACAGCGGAGTTCCTTTTGGTGGTGAGACGGTTTTCCGGCCTCGTATTCGTGCCTTTCGTTCTGATCGGTGGGTGTACCCTGCAACCTGCATATCAGCGTCCGGCGCTCGATCTGCCGGGCGAATGGAGCAATGCCTCTGCCGGCGCGGCTCAGCCCGAGACGGTCGAGCGCGAGAACTGGTGGACCCTGCTCGGCGATCCGGCTGTCGACCAGCTAGTGGCAGCCGGTTTGCGTGACAATCCGACGCTTGCGGAGGCGGCGGCGCGAGTGGATCAGGCGCGCGCCGTGGCGGCGGTGGAGGATGCGGGGCGGAGGGCGGGTGTCAACATCGGTGCAAACGTGTCGGGGAGCCGGGACCGCTCGGGATTGGGCAGTGCATCGGTCGACATCGGCGCCGACCTGGCGTGGGAGCTTGATCTCTGGGGGCGGCTCCGCGAGACGGCGACCGCCGCGCGGCATCGCCTGACTGCCCGCACCGCCGACGCCGAGGCCGCCCGCCTGTCGATCGTCGCGGAGATCGCGGACACGACGCTCGCGCTTCGTGCATGCCATCTCGTCCACGGGATCCGCGAGCGCGACATCGCCTCGCGCGAGGTGGAATCGATGATCATCCGGGCGCGGCTGGAATTCGGCTATGTCGCGCCGGCGGCGGTCGCCACCGCGCAGGGCAATCTGGCCTCCGCGCGAACCGAACGGATCGCGCAGGAGGAGATCTGCCGGCGCCACGTCGATGCGCTGGTGGCGCTCTCCGGCCTCGATGCGGAGGCGGTTTCGCGGCTTGCGCCCGGCGACATGCCCGCGCCGCCGCCTTTCGCGCCGGCGCTGCCCGCCACGATCCTCCTCCGGCACGCCGGAGTCGTCGCGGCGGAGCGCGAAGTGGCGGCGCGGTGGTCGGAGATCGCAGTCGCCCGCGCCGAGCGGCTTCCGCGGATCGACCTGACGGCGCTGCTCACCGGGCAGTGGCTCCGGGCGCTGGGATCGAGCGATTCCTGGGTCAGCGGCTCGATCGGCGCGGGACTGACGGCACCGCTCCACGATGGCGGCGCCGGCGCCGCGAACGTGCGGCTTGCCGAAGCGTCCTATCGCGAAGCGGTGGCGCAGCTCGTCTTCGCGGTCCGGACCGCGGTCCGGGACATCGAAGATGCCCTTGCCGCGCAGCAATCGGCTGCCGCGCGCATCGAAACCTCAGGCGAGGCGATCGAGGCCGCGCGGTTCACGCTGGCGGCCAGTGAAGCCCTGTGGCGCGCCGGTTCGATCGCCCAGTTGGAGCTCGAGGAGGCCCGGCGCCAGTCCAACCGGGCGCAGGAAAGCGCGGTTGTCGCCGCGGCCGATCGGGCACGGGCCTGGATCGCGCTCGTGCGACGAACCGGAACACCCTGGCAGATGCTCGCGGCCGAGCCCGGTCCCGGTAGAAACGGGAATGATCGTCGATGAGCGATACGATGGCTACGACCGAACGGGATTCCGCGAATCCTTCGCGAAAACGGATCATCGGGGGCGCGATCGCGGTCTTTCTAGCGGCGCTCGTGGGAGCGTATCTGCTCTGGCCGCCAAGCCCGCAGCCGGCCGCGGCCGCGCCGCGACCCAAGCTGACCGTCACCGTAGTCACTCCGAAGCGCGTGACACTGCCGCACCGCCTGACCGCGTCCGGCGTCATCGCGCCTTGGCAGGAAGCGAGCATCGGGACCCAGATCGGCAGCTATCAACTGATCGACGTGCGCGTGAATGTCGGCGATCAGGTCCGGCGCGGCGAGGTCCTCGCCCGGCTCAATCCGGCATTGCTCCGCGCCGAGGAGGCGCAACTGCTCGCGCGCCACGAGCAGGCGGCGGCAAATGACCGGCGCGCGAAAGCGCTGCAGGCGAACGGTGCCATCAGCGAGCTGGAGGTGCTGCAGTTCGCGACCGAAGCCAGGACCGCGTCGGCGCTCCTCGTCGCCAAGCGTCTGGAGCTTCGCTACACTGCCGTCCTGGCTCCCGACGACGGCGTGATCACCGCGCGCACCGCCACCTTGGGCGCAGTCGTGCCGTCGGGGCAGGAACTGTTCCGCATGATCCGCCAGAACCGGCTGGAGTGGCGCGGTGAGCTCACTGCCCCGCAGCTAAACTCCGTCGCCGAGGGACAGCGGATCGCGCTCGTGCTTCCGGACGGAAGCAGGGCCAGCGCAGTGGTGCGCCAGACCGCGCCAGCGCTCGATGCCGGCTCGCGTCTCGCTCTGGTCTATGCCGATCTCGTGCCCGGCAGCCGGGCGCGGGCCGGGATGTTCGTGACCGGGGAGATCGCGTTCGGGACGTCGCCGGCGCTGGCCGTGCCGGCGGAATGCGTCGTGATCCGCGACGGCCGCAGCTATGTCATGCAAATCGCAGGGACTGCCGCGGTCCCGCAGGTCGTGCTGCGCGGCGTGACGACCGGCAGACGCCAAAGCGAGACCGTCGAGATACTGCGCGGGATCGGCGGAGGCGAGCGGCTCGTCCTAAAGGGCGCCGGGTTCCTCAGCGATGGGGATGTGGTTCGCGTTGCCGGCGCGCGTGAGGCCCGGCCATGAATTTCGCGTCATGGTCGATTCGAAACCCGATCCCATCCATCCTGCTGTTCGTGCTGCTGGCCATCGCGGGCATTCGCGGGTTCAGCATGCTGGCAGTGCAGGATCTGCCCGATATGACGCTGCCGTCCGTCTCGGTCGTCGCGACGCTTCCGGGCGCCACGCCGGCGCAGCTCGAGACGGAGATCGCGCGAAAGGCTGAGGACGCGATCGCCGCGCTGGACGGCCTGCGGCACGTCACCACCTCGATCACCGACGGAACCGTGCGGATCGAAGCGGCCTTCGATCTGGAGAAGCCGCTTTCGGACGCGCTGATCCAGACCAAGGACGCGATGGACGGCATTCGCTCGGATTTGCCGGCGGACATGCTGCAGCCCACCGTCAGCGCCGTCACCTTCGCGGCGGCGCCGGTTCTGGTCTATGCGGTCTCCTCTCCGCGGCTGGACGAGGCGGAGCTCTCCTGGTTCGTCGACGACCGCCTGACCAAGGCGGTCCGATCGGTTCCCGGGGTCGGACGCGTCGAGCGCGTGGGCGGCGTGCAGCGCGAGGTGCTGGTGACGGTCGATCCCGCGCATTTGGCTGCGCTGGGCGTGACGGCGGGCGACGTTTCGCGCGCTCTTCGCGAAGTGCAGCAGCAATCGTCGGGGGGCCGCGCGCAAATGGGCGGCGCCGAACAGTCGATCCGGACGGTCGCGATCGTCGGGCAGGCGTCTGCGCTCGCGGCGCTGCCGATCGCCTTGCCCGACGGACGCCGTCTGCGCCTCGATCAGGTCGCGACGATCCAGGACGGCGCCGGCGAACGCACCCAGGCGGCGTCGCTGAACGGCAGGCCCGTCATCGGCTTTCGGGTCTTTCGCGCGCGGGGAGCAGGGGAGACCGAGGTGGCCGAAGGCGTCAAGGCCGCGCTCGACAAGCTGAAGAGCGGTAGTCCCGGCCTCACCCTGACGCCGGTCGGCGGGTCGGTGGACTATACGATCGAGCAATATGAAGGCTCGATGGCGATGCTGTACGAAGGCGCGCTTCTGGCGATCTTCGTCGTCTGGCTATTCCTGCGCGACGGGCGGGCGACGCTGATCGCCGCGACCGCATTGCCGCTTTCGATCCTTCCCACCTTCGCCGCGATGCAGTGGCTCGGTTACTCGCTCAACACGCTGACGCTGCTCGCCCTCGCGGCAGTCGTCGGAATCCTCGTCGACGATGCGATCGTCGAAGTGGAGAATATCGAGCGGCACCGGCGGATGGGCAAACCGGTCATGGAGGCGACCGAGGAAGCAGTCGCCGAGATCGCGAAGGCCGTGATCGCGACGACGATGACGCTCGTCGCGGTGTTCCTGCCGACCGCGATGATGTCCGGCTTCGCGGGGCTCATCTTCAAGCCTTTCGGCTGGACGGCGGTGATCGCCGTGCTCGCGTCGCTGCTGGTCGCCCGCCTGCTGACGCCGATGATGGCCGCTTATCTCCTGAAAGGAGACGCGGCGCCCGAGCCCAAGAACCAGCGACTCATGCGGCCGTATCTCGCCGCGGTGCGCTGGTGCCTCGACCATCGGAAATCCACGATCGCGGCGACGCTCGCTTTCCTTGCTGCGTCGATCGCGCTGTTGCCGTTGATCCCGACCGGATTCCTGCCCCCCGATGACCGCAGCACCACCGAACTGTCGATCGAGCTCCCGCCGGGCGCCGCGCTGGGAACGACGGCGGCGGCCGCCGAGGAAGTCCGCGGCGCCCTCAAGGATATCGCGGGCATCGAGAGCATCTTCACTACAGTCGGGCAGGCGGGAAGCGACGGGGATGACGCCAGCGGAGTCCGTCTCGCATCCTCGACGCTGTTGCTGGCGCCGCGCGGATCGCGGCCCTCCAAGTCCGCGATCGAAACCATGGTTAGGGAGCGGCTGGCCAGGGTGCCGGGCGCGCGCTTCACCGTCGGCGACGGCACCGCCCGGCTGGACCTGATCCTCGCCGGCAGCGATTCACAGGCGCTGGCGGCGACCGCCCGGCAACTGGAGCGCGAAATGCGAGAGGTCGGGAGCCTGTCGAACATCGCTTCGACCGCCAGCCTCGACCGGCCCGAGATCGTGATCCGGCCGGACCTCCAGCGCGCCGCCGAGCGCGGCGTCACCGCCGATGCGATCGGCGAGGTCGTCCGGATCGCGACGAGCGGCGATTTCGATGCCCAGCTGGCGCGGCTCAACCTCGACAACCGGCAGCTGTTCATCCGGACCCGGATCGCGGACGAAGCCCGACGGGATCCGCAGACACTCGGCGATCTGCGCGTTGCCGGACGCGACGGCCCGGTGCCGCTGGCGAGCATCGCCGACATCGCGATCGAGAGCGGGCCATCGCAGATCGATCGCTACGATCGCGAACGCACTATCACCGTGACCGCGGACCTGAACGGGATGGCGCAAGGCGATGCGCTGGCGCGGATCAACGTACTTCCCGCCATCACCGCCCTGCCGTCGGGGGTGAAGCTGGACCCGGCCGGCGGCGCGGAGATCGGCGGGGAGATCGCATTCGGGTTCGTCACCGCCCTGATTGCGGGCATCCTGTGCATTTTTTGCGTGCTGGTGCTGCTGTTCAAGGACTTCCTGCAGCCGATCACCATATTGTCGGCGATCCCGCTTTCGGTCGGCGGCGCATTCGTGGCGCTGTTGCTGGCCGGCAGCGCGATCGATCTGCCCGCGATGATCGGTCTGGTCATGCTGATGGGCATCGTCACCAAGAACTCGATCCTGCTGGTCGAATATGCCATCCTCGGCATCGCCGAGCGAGGATTGTCGCGTACCGATGCGCTGATCGACGCCTGCCGAATGCGCGCCCGTCCGATCATCATGACCACCGTCGCGATGATCGCCGGTATGGCGCCGATAGCCCTTGGTTTCGGCGCCGACGCCAGCTTTCGTCAGCCCATGGCGATTGCCGTGATCGGGGGCCTGCTTACATCGACTTTCCTCAGCCTACTGGTGGTGCCGGTGGTGTTCGCCCTGGTGGACGGATTCGAGCAGCAATTTCGGCGATCTGTCGGCCGGCGTCGCGCGCGCCGGGCGGAGCCCGCGCGGTGATCCTGCGCGCGGTCGTCGCTCTCCGCTCGCAATGAGGATGCCCCGCCGTCGGTGTCTTAGGGTTGAGGAGGGCTTTGTTCCCGCCCGGCCAGCGGAACATCGCTTCGAATCGAGAAGGTTGCAGACCTTGGCTGCGAAACACTGGGTATATCTCGGCCGGGGGTTGCTGTGGCTCGCCGGCCTGCTCATCCTCGTCAAGATCGCGATCGCGGTGGCAAGGGAGCTGCGTTCCGCACAGCTTGGCGTGATGGCCTCGGCCTTGATGTTGCTCCTGGTCCTCGCGCTTCGGGCTTCGCTCACATCGCGACGACGCGGTTGAATGGGGCCTCGGTCTCGGAGCATTGGCTTTCACGGACGACGTCGAACTGTCCATCCGCCTTCGCCGAGGTGCCGCCGCCGGGCGGAATTGCGCGTCCCAGCGGCAGTTCAGGGAGCGCGATGCAATAAGCTATTGTCGTTCGACCGATGGCTGTGTCACCCCACGCGGTCGATGAGCGAAGAGCATGACTTGAGCATTGCGGGCGAGGCGAGGGCGCTCGAGCCGGGCCGGACGGCTCGCCCGACCATCGACGATGTCGCCGCGCTGGCCGGGGTAGGACGGGCCTCGGTGTCCCGGGCGCTGAACGATCAGGCCAATGTCAGCGCCCGGATGCGCGAGCGCGTGATGCACGCGGTCCAGATCCTCGACTATCGCGTGAACCCGCAGGCTCGCAGCCTGGCCAGCCGCAGCGGCAAGGCGCTCACCCTGATCAACTGCGCGGCGCTCGATGCCGAACCCAATTCCTATTATTTCGCCGCGCTGGAGCTCGGCGGATTGCGCGCGGCGGCGATCGCCGGATTCGAGCTGTCGACGCTCAATATCGACGTCGACGATCCGCGCCGCAGCGAGAGGGTGATCGAGCTTTTCGAATCCGGCCGGAGCGCCGGGGTGATCCTGGCGCCGCCCTTGTCGGACGATGCCGCGCTTGCCGCCCTGCTGGTCGAGCGTAAATGCCCGGTCGTGTGCATTTCGCCCAGCGACGCGGTTCGAGCCATGCTGCCGGGAGCCGGCTTCGACGAGGCGGCGGCGGGCGAGGAAGTGGGGAAGCTCGTCCTGGCACATGGTCACAGGAGGTTCGGCTATCTGCTCGGTATCGAAGGACATCTTTCCGCCGAGAAGCGCTTCGCCGGTTTCCTGGATGCACTCGCCCAAGCGGGGCTGGGCGCCGATACCGTGACTCCGCTGCGGGGGGATTTCAGCTTCCGCTCGGGGGTAGAGCTGGGCCAGGCATTGCTGGACGGCGCACGACATCCCACCGCGATCGTCTGTGCCAATGACGACATGGCGGTCGGCGCGCTGTTCGCGGCGCATCGCAAGCATCTGGTGGTGCCCGACGACATCTCGATCGTCGGCTTCGACGATGCGCCGATCTCGGGCCATATCTGGCCGCCGCTCACCACTGTGCACCAGCCGATCCGCCGGATCGCCGCTTCGGCGGTGGAGCAACTGGTCGAGATGCTGCTGCGCGGCCAGGCGCCAAGGCCGCGGTTCGAGCAGATCGCCTATCATCTCGTCGAGCGCGAATCGCTGGCGGCGGCGCGCGGCTAGGGCGGCGCGGCGCTCCGCCTGTCTCCCGAAAGTCTCAGTCGACGGGGAACCTGGTTCCTTGCGAACTTTGTCGTTGACACCGTTGACGCATGCCCCGTAGCAAACTGGAAGCGCTTCCAGTTCGGATTGGATTGGGGCCCATAACGATCGCGAAGGTCGGGAACACAGGCCCAGCAGAGGCCAAAAAGGGGAGAGTGATATGGGCCTGAACGGGCGCTTCGGTCGCAATGGCCGCATCCGCATGCAGTTCGCACTGACCGCTTCGGCGCTGGCGCTGGCCGCCGCGTTGCCGACCGCCGCCCGGGCGCAGGACGATCAGGCGGCGGACGCGACCGGCGACGAGATCGTCGTCACGGGCCTTCGCGCGGGCCTGCAGAATTCGATCAACACCAAGCGCGACGAGACTTCGATCGTCGAGGCGATCTCGGCCGAGGACATCGGCAAGCTTCCCGACGTGTCGATCGCCGAATCGATCGCGCGCCTGCCCGGCCTCGCGGCGCAGCGCGTCAACGGCCGCGCGCAGGTCATCTCGATCCGCGGCCTCGCGCCCGATTTCACCACGACGTTGCTCAACGGCCGCCCGCAGGCGAGCTCGGGCGACAATCGCGCGGTGGAGTTCGACCAATATCCATCGGAGCTGCTGTCGAGCGTCGTCATCTACAAGACGCCCGACGCGGCGATCTCGGGAATGGGCCTCTCCGGCACCGCGGACCTCCGCACCGTCCGTCCGCTCGCCTTCGGCAAGCGCGCGATCGCGCTCAACATCCGCGGCGAGAAGACCGAAGGCTCGAAGCTCAACGACGACGTCCGCAACTGGGGCGGCCGCGCGAGCGTGAGCTATATCGACCAGTTCGCGGGCGGCACCTTGGGCATCGCGATCGGCTATGCGCACCTCGACAGCCCGTCGCAGAACAAGCATTTCAAGGCCTATGGCTATGAATCGTTCGGTGGCGTCAGCCCGACGACGGTGCAGCCGGCATCGGCGGCCAATGCGCTGCTGCTCAACGGCCAGGAAGTCTTCGCTACGTCGCGCCTGAACCGGCGCGACGCGGTGATGGGCGTCATCGAATGGCAGCCCACCCCGATGGTCCATTCGACGCTCGACCTGTTCTATTCGAAGTTCCATCAGGAAGAGACGACGCGGGGCGCGCAGTGGTTCTCGAACGGCTGGGCGGACGGCGCCACCTTCACCGGCGTCACCACCGCGGACCGCGGCGGATCGTCGATCGCGACCGGGGGCACGCTGAACCGGGGCGTGCCGATCCTGCGCAACGACTTCAACAAGCGCGACGACGAGATCTTCTCGGCCGGCTGGAACAACGAATTCCAGATGGACGATCGCACCCGGTTCATCGCCGACCTTTCCTATTCGAAGAACAAGCGCACCGAGCAGATCCTCGAAACCTATGCCGGCTATGGTCGCGGCACCGGCGGGGTCACCCCGGCCACGCCCGACGTAGGCCGGACCTTCGACACGATCAGCTTCGAGATCCCGGAGGACAGCTATCCCACTTATGGCGAGGGCCTGAACTATGCCGACGCCGCGCAGGTATCGCTCGGCGATCGCGCGCCCTGGGGCGGCTGGGGGCATGACGGCGCGATCCGCTTCCCCGATGTCGAAGAGAGCATCTGGGCCATCGACCTGAAGCTCGACCACGAGTTCGACGGCTTCCTGAGCAAGGTCACCGGCGGCGTGAACTTCACGCATCGCGAGAAGAGCAAGCGCGTCGACGATTTCGACCTCTTCCTCAAGAACGGCCGCCAGCAGGTGCTGGTCGACCCGGCCGATCTGGTCGCGCCGACCTCGCTGGGCTTTACCGGCTTCGGCAATGTGCTGAGCGTGGATCTCGAAAGCGCGCTCGACAAATATTGGAACCGCGCACCGATCCTCGACGCCAATTATTTCGACAAGAACTGGGATATCGAGGAGGAATTGCTCACCGGTTTCCTCAAGGCCGATTTCAAGGCCGGACCGGTGCGCGGCAATATCGGCGTGCAGGTGGTCGAGCAGCGCCAGAGCTCGACCGGCGTGGTGATCAACGGGCTCGAGCCCGGTCAGCCGATCGTGCCGGTGCTGCGCACCGCCGGCGAGACCTATACCGACGTGCTGCCCAGCCTGAACCTGATCTGGGAGCTGGGCGGCGGCCATCGCTTGCGCCTGGCCGCGTCCAAGACGATGGCGCGACCGCGCATGGACGAGATGCGCGCCAATGTGACGCCGGGGTTCAACTCATTGGTGTGCAGCGGCCAGCCCTGCGTGGCGGGCCAGACGGTCAATCCCTGGTCGGCTTCGGGCGGCAATCCCAATCTCAAGCCGTGGCGCGCCGATGCGCTCGACGTCGCCTATGAATGGTACGTCAACAAGACGAGCTATTTCTCGATCGCCGGCTTCTACAAAAAGCTGCACAGCTACATCTACCAGCGCACCGATGTGTTCGACTTCTCGGGCATCCCGCTGCCGACCACGGCATCGGCGATCCCGCCGGGCGTCATCATCAGCCCGCTCGGGCAGATCACGCTGCCCGCCAATGGCAATGGCGGCACGATCAAGGGCGTCGAGTTCAGCGGCGCGTTCGACTTCGGCACCGTGGTGGACGCGCTCAACGGCCTGGGGGTGATCGGCAGCCTTTCGCTCACCGAATCCGATCTCAATCCAGCGGACAACGGCCAGGAAGTCCGCATCCCGGGCCTGTCGGGAACGATCTACAACATCACCGGCTACTACGAGAATGGCGGCTTCCAGGCGCGTGCGAGCTATCGCTACCGCTCGGCCTTCAAGGGCGAAGTGGTCCAGCTCTTCGCCACCCGCGGCCAGACCGAGATCCTCGCCGACCGGCAGGTCGACGCGCAGATCGGCTACACATTCGACAAGGGCGCGCTCAACGGGTTTGGCGTGCTGTTCCAGGTCAACAACCTGACCGACTCGCCCTATCGCACGCGGCTCGGCCTCGACAGCGGCGGCACGCACACGGCGGACGGCGGTTCGCTGCTCGAGACTTACGAGAAATACGGGCGGCAGTTCCTGCTGGGCTTCAACTACCGCTTCTAGCGTTCACCCGGACCCCTCCGGGATCATTGCGGGGAAGCACGAGCGAGCCTCATGCTTCCCCGTTCTTTTGGAATCAGAGCAATGCTTGCCAACCCGGCCGGCAACCTGCGACACCCGGCGGCAAGCGCGAACCAAGAGGCGCGGAGAGGCATGCAGCAGCTGAAGCGGATATTGATCGTCGGCGGCGGATCGGCCGGGTGGATGACCGCCGCGTTGCTTTCACAGCTCTTCCAGGGGCTGTACGAGATCACCCTCGTCGAATCCGAGCAGATCGGCACGATCGGCGTCGGCGAGGCGACGATCCCGGCGATCAAGAAGTATAACGAGCTGCTCGGGCTCGACGAGAACGAATTCATGTCGCGCACCCAGGGCAGCTTCAAGCTGGGCATCCAGTTCGTCGACTGGTGGCGGCGCGGGCACAGCTACATCCACGGCTTCGGCGTGATCGGTCAGGACCTGGGCTGGCTGCGCTGCCACCATTACTGGCTGAAGGCGCGCGCGGCGGGCAAGGCATCGGACTTCGCGGCCTATTCGATCAACACCGCGGCCGCGCTCGCCAACAAGTTCATGCGCGCCGATCCCAAGCTGGCGGAATCGCCGATCGGCCATATCGCCCACGCCTTCCACTTCGACGCGGGCCTCTATGCCAGGTTCCTGCGCGGCTATGCCGAGGCGCGGGGCGTGCGGCGGCGCGAGGGCAAGGTGGCCAATGTCGCACTGCGTAGCGAGGACGGTTTCGTCGAATCGGTGACGATGGACGACGGCGAAGTGATCGCGGCGGACCTGTTCGTCGATTGCTCGGGCTTTCGCGGGCTGATCATCGAGGAAGCGCTCGAGACCGGCTACGAGACCTGGAGTCAGTGGCTCCCCTGCGACCGCGCGATGGCGGTCCCGTGCGCGCGGACCGAACCGTTCACGCCTTATACCCGCGCAACCGCGCGAACTGCGGGCTGGCAATGGCGGATCCCGCTCCAGCACCGCACCGGCAACGGCCATGTCTATTCGAGCGCATATATCGACGATGCCGAGGCCGAGGCGCAATTGCTCGCCAACCTCGACGGCGCGCAGCTCGCCGAGCCCAACCGCATCCGCTTCACCACCGGCAAGCGGCGCAAGACCTGGAACAGGAACTGCGTCGCGATCGGGCTGTGCTCGGGCTTTCTCGAGCCGCTCGAATCGACCAGCCTGCACCTGATCCAGTCGGCGATCATCCGGATGGTGCGGCTGCTGCCCGATGCCGGGTTCGATCCCGCGACGATCGCCGAGTTCAATCGCCAGACCGACTTCGAATATGAGCGCATCCGCGACTTCATCATCCTCCACTACAAGGCGACGGAGCGCGACGACACGCCCTTCTGGCGCTATTGCCGCGACATGGAGGTGCCCGACACGCTCCAGCGCAAAATCGACCTGTTCGCCGCCAATGGCCGGGTGTTCCGCGAGGATGACGAACTGTTCACCGAGGAGAGCTGGATTCAGGTGTTCCTGGGCCAGGGCGTGATCCCGCGGGGCTATGATCCGCTGGTCGACATCAAGAGCGATGTCCAGGTCGCGCAGTTCCTCGGCAATGTCGAGAACGTCATCGGCAAATGCGTCGCGGTGATGCCGAGGCACGCCGATTATGTCGCGAAGACGTGTCCCGCGGCCTAGCCTTTCAGCTTCGCCAGCAGTGCCTCGCGCATCCGGGCGAGATGCTGGGGCGAGGTCGCGCCCAATATGCCGCGCGCCTCGGCAGGCAGATGTTCGCCGGGATCGCCATCGGCCAGGAACACGTAATGCGCGAACATCGCCTGCCACGCGCGGCGCTGGTTGGCGGGGAGACCGCGCACAGTCATCAGCGCGTGCATCATCGCGTCCCACGGCGTGCCGGGAAGGGCGGGGGCAGGATCCCACCAATAATTCACCAGCAGGTTGAAACGATCGAGCGCCTCGACATGGTGATACCATTGATAGGGAATGTAGAGCGCGTCGCCCGGCTCCAGATCGGCGGTCTGCGCGGCTTCCAGCGCCGCGGCGAAGCGCGGATAGCGATCGAGGTCGGGCGCGGTCAGGTGGACCATACTCACCTGCACCCCGGCGGGCGTCGGGTTGAACGGCCCCATATAGAGATTGCCGACCTGTTCGGGCGGGAACAGCGTGAAGCGCCGGTGTCCGGCAGAGACGCGGGCGATGTTCTCCGACGGATCGTGGTGGATCGCGACCTTGGCGGCATTGCCGATCCACAGCCGCGCCGGCACCTCGGGCGAGAGCAGCGGCATCAGGTGCGCTTCGGCAAAGCCAGGGAAGTATTCGCGGGCGCTCAGCCCCTGCAGCGCGAGCGCATCGGTGCGCTCCTGAACCAGCCTGTCGAGAAATTCGGGAAGCGGCGCCTGCTCGGGCGTGAAGTTGCGGCTGCCGATCGTCGCGCCGTAATGCATCCGGCCTTCGATCTCGGGCGGCGCATGCATGAAGCGCACCGGCTTGGGCGCGGCGCGTTCGCGCAGAAAGGCCGCCGCATCGGCCGCGCGCACGACGGGCCAGTCTCGTACCAGCCCCTTCAGGACGGCGGGTTCTCCGGCGGCGCGGATATCCTGGAAGCTAGCGAGAGTGACATCGTGCCAGGCGCGGATGGAATGCATGACGCGAGCCTATCAGGGGAGCGGAGAATGGAGCAACGATCGATCCGCGTCGACCATATCGGCGCCGAGCGCCAGCCCGTGGTCGTCGTTGAGAATTTCGCGCCGATCCCGAAGCCATCGCACTCCCCGCTACGGAGCGTGAAGGAGGGTTGACCGTGGCGAGGTTCCTGCGCGTGCAATGAGGAGAGAGAGCATCATGCGTTTGCTGATCGGATTTGCAGCACTGGCGCTGGCGGCCTGCACTCAGGCGGCGCATCCCGGCGATGCTGCAGGTGCATTTCCCTCTGTCGAGGTCTGGCTGACGCTGCCCGACCAGTCGGCGCTGCTCGCGCGGCAGGCGCCGATCGCGTTGCAGCCGGGCGCGGCGGCGGGAGTGATCACGGTCGATCCGGCGCAGCGCTTCCAGGAGATGGTGGGGTACGGCGCGGCGATCAGCGATGCCTCGGCCTGGCTGATCCAGCGCAGGATGAGTCCAGAGCAGCGCGACGCCCTGCTCGCCGATTTGTTCGGCCCGAACGGGATCGGCTTTTCTTTCACGCGCGTGACGATCGGCGCGTCGGACTTCTCGCGCAGCCATTACAGCTATGACGATCGGCCGAAGGGCGAGCGCGATCCCGAGCTCGCTTATTTCTCGATCGCGCCGGCGAGGGCGGAGGTGCTGCCCACCATACGGGCCGCGCGCGCGGTCAATCCGAACCTCGCGGTGATGGTCTCGCCGTGGAGCGCCCCGGGCTGGATGAAGACGACCGATTCGCTGATCAAGGGAACGCTCCGCGACGATGCCTATGGTCCCTTCGCCAAATATCTTCTCCGCACGGTGCGGGACTTCACCAGGGAAATCGGTCCGGTCGACTATCTCAGCATCCAGAACGAACCCGATTTCGAGCCCGAAAACTATCCGGGTATGCGGCTGAGTCCCGCCCAGCGCGCCCGGGCAATCGCGCTGCTCGGGCCCGAGTTGAAGCGGGCAGGGCTGCCGACGCGCATCCTCGACTGGGATCACAACTGGGATCTGCCCGAACAGCCGCTGGGCGTGCTCGCCGATCCCGCGGCTTCGCGCTACGTCGCGGGCGTCGCCTGGCATTGCTACAAGGGCGACGTGCCGGCGCAGAGCGTGGTTCGCGACAAGCATCCCGACAAGGACGTGTTCTTTACCGAATGCTCGGGTGGCGAATGGTCCAAGGCGTGGCCCGACAGCTGGGCGTGGACGATGCGCAACCTCGTGATCGGCGCGCCGCGCCATTGGGCACGCGGCGTGCTGATGTGGAATCTCGCGCTCGACGAGAAATACGGACCGCATCTCGGCGGCTGCGACAATTGCCGCGGCGTCGTGACGATCGACAGCAAGACGGGCGCGGTCACCCGCAACGTCGAATATTACGCGCTCGGCCATGTGAGCCGCTTCGTGGCGCGCGGCGCGCATCGCATCGCGTCGGACACTCGGCTCGGCGGTATCGAGACGGTCGCCTTCCGCAATCCAGACGGTACGCGCGTGCTGCTGGCTTTCAATGCTGGCGCGCGGGTGGAGACAGTGAGCGTGCAGGCCGATGGCGGGCATTTCGCCTATCCGCTACCGCCCAATGCCGCGGTGACCTTCCGCTGGCGCGGGACGCGATGACGCAGGGACGCGCCGCCGCCGCCTTCGTGCCGGTTACGGCCTTATTCTTCGCCTGGGGCTTCATCTGCGCGAACAATGACCCGCTGATCGCCGCGATGCGGACGATCTTTCATCTGTCCTACACCGCGGCGTTGTTCACGCAGATCGTCTTCTTCCTCGCCTTCGCGACGATGTCGCTGCCGGCTGCGGCGCTGCTCGCGCGATTGGGGGCGTTGCGCACGATCCTCGCGGCGCTCGTCACGATGATCCTTGGCTGTCTGGTCATACAGGGAACGGCCTGGGCGCCGCACTTCGCATTGGTGCTCGCCGGCCTGTTCGTGCTCGCCACCGGGATCGTCGCGCTCCAGGTGGCCGCCAATCCGCTCGCGGCGATGCTGGGCCCGTCCAAGCATAGCCATTTTCGCCTCACATTGGCGCATTCGTTCAATTCGCTGGGCATGGTCTGCGGCGTGCATTTCGGCGCCAGACTGATCCTTGCCAGTGAGGGACTGCAGCCAGGGGCTGCGCAGCTCGAGGGCGTTGCCGCGATCAACCGCGCCTTCCTGATCATCGCGGCGTTGTTGGCGGTACTGGCGTTGCTGGTCGTGCTCGTACGTCGAAAGATCGCAGTGGCGCCCATGCCGGACGAGCGGCGGGCGAGGCTGCTCGATGCGATGCGGTCGCGGCAGGCGCTGCTCGGTGCCGGTGGTATCGCGCTCTATGTCGGCGCGGAGGTGACGATCGGCAGCATGCTGATCCTCCATCTGGCATCTCCCCGCACGCTGAATCTCACGCTCGCCGAGGCTGGCGCGTTCGTCGCCAATTTCTACTGGGGCGGTGCACTCATCGGGCGGTTCGCTGGGAGTTGGGCGCTTCGCCGCATATCCGCGCCTCGATTGCTGATGATCGCCGCGGGAATGGCGGTCCTGCTCTGCGGCTCGGCGCTCGCATTGCCGGGGCCGAGCGGCGCGTGGTGCCTGCTGGCAGTGGGATTGTTCAACTCGGTGATGTTCCCGGCGATCTTTTCGATCACGCTCGAACGCTCCAGCGCGTCCGCATCCGCGACTTCCGGCCTGTTGTGCGTCGCGATCGGCGCGGGCGCGGCACTTCCCCTGCTGGCCGGCGAGATTGCCGACCATTTCGGCCTGCACTGGAGCTTTGCCGTCGCGCTCGCGGCTTACGCCTATATTCTCCTGTTCGCCACGGCCGGTCCAGCGGCTGCCCGAGAGGCGGGGAGTGCCTGAACTTCGGCTTTGCGCCCATTGCGGCTACGGAGCGTTCGCCATCGCGTTGCGTTCGTGGCCAGCGACGCCGCTGTCGGATAAGCCGCTGTCGGATAAGATCGCCGTGGAGATTAGGTGCCGAATGCGTGAACTGGTCCATGCCTGGTTTCGAGCGACCATCCGCTCGACATTCGTTCCGTGCGCCTTCTTCACCGGACTGTTCGCGAGCGCGCATGCGTTCGCCCAGGAATATCCCGCGCGGAATATCGGCGGTTGGACCGTGGCGGCGAGCAAGGATAAAGAGGGTTGCTTCGTGACCCGGACGTACGAGGGCGAGGGCGAAACGACGCTTCTTCTCGGCCTTGATGTCGATGGCGGCAACCATCTCTCGGTTCTGAACGCCAACTGGTCGATCAAGCCGAAGGATCGGTGGAAATTGACCTTCCGCCTCTCCAATGGCGGATATTCCAACCAGCCGGTCGTCGGAATGGCGTCGCAGGGAAAGCAGGGATTCGTCACGAATTTCGAAGCGAAATTCCCCTCCTATTTCGCTGCCTCCAAGGCTCTCCACATCTATCGCGACAAGGTGCCGGTCGAGCAATTGAGCCTCGATGGGAGTGGCACCGCGGTCGCCGAGCTCCGGCGCTGCGTCGAGATTTTCAGTGCGAAAACAACGGCGCGCGCGCGTGAGAAGGGGCGTTCCGGTCAGATACCGAAGGACCCGTTCGCACCCGACGCCGAGCCCAGGTCCAGGGACTAGCAGGCGATCGCGGACTGCCGCCCTCCGCTGGCCCGAGAAGATGCACAGCCGGACAGAATCGGATTGTTGGAACCAGAACGGTCGGCTTGGGTTGTTGCGCTTGGTTAATTAATGAAAGAAACACCATGTCGCACTTCGTGACTAAACTTTTGCCCGCAGCCGTCATTCTGGTCGGTGCGACCGGCCTGGGCGGCTGCGCATCCAAGTCCTTCGTGAGAGAGCAGATCGCTCCCGTCAGCCAGCGCGTCGATGCGCTCGAGGCGAGATTGCAGGAAACCGACGGCACCGCAAAGGCTGCATTGGCAGAAGCGCAGGCCGCATCCGGACAGGCGCAGAATAACGGCCAGCGGCTCGATCAGCTCAACGGCCGGGTCGATGGGGTGGAGCAGCGGCTGCAGGCGCAGGAGAATCGGGCGAAGCGGCCGCGCAATTGAAACTACAGGCTCGTAAATGCTGATATCTTTCGCGGCGAGCGTATCGCCGCATGATGAGCGCCTGAATCGATGAGCAACCTGGTTCTGGCGCTCGCTGGACTCGCAAGCTTCCTGGTGGCCGGGGATCCCCGGCCATCGGAAGCAACGCCGCCGGTTGAAATCAGCCCTTCGGCGGCGGCTGCGCGCGTGGCCGATTGGGTCGCCGCATCGGGAGATAATCGTTCTTTGCCCTACATCATCGTCGACAAGACGAGTGCTTCCCTGTTGCTGTTCGATGCGAAGGGGAAAGCGCTCGGCCAGGTTCCGGTGCTGATCGGGGTTGCCGTCGGGGACGATGCCAGCCCCGGCATCGGCAGCAAGAACCTCGCCGAGATCGGCCCCGCCGAGAAGACGACGCCCGCCGGGCGCTTCCTCGCGAAATACGGATTGGCCGCGGGCAGGGAAAAGGTGCTTTGGGTCGATTACGCAACGTCCGTGGCGCTGCACCCGATCCCGAAGGGCGTCAGCGCGAAGGAGCGCCGCCGCCAGCGGATGCTGTCGCCGACTTCGGACGACAATCGCATCACCTTCGGGTGCATCAACGTGCCCATGGCCTTCTACAGCAAGACCGTGCAGCCGCTTTTCCGCAGGAAGGGCGGATATGTCTACGTGTTGCCGGACACGAAGCCGCTCGAGGTGGTTTTTCCGCGCCTTCGGGTTCAGGCCCTCGCAGGCGGCGCACGCTGACGGTGGATCGCGCTGTGCGGGCCGGTTTTTTCGATACATCAGCCGTGTAGCCGAAAGGCATAGGCCGAAGAATGCAAGATCGGCGATCGCCTTGGTGACGAACACGGGTTCACGGAAAAAGGGCGCTCGCTTCAACGCCAATTGTGAAGCGTGAATCCATCCTGCCTGCTTCCTCGCCACTGTTGGTCGTGCCGTTACCGTGGCTCTCGCTCCCTCATTTCTCTTTGCCACGACGGACCGACCCATAAATGGTTGGTGATCGGGGCCGGGGGCGCTTGACGACATGCAGCCAACCTGATCTCAATGCATTAGTCAGACATTTACAGGTGAGACCGTGAAGACTGTCGTGTTCGTCGCAGCGTTCCTCGCGCCACTGGCGGCTGCAGCACAGACGCCAATCACGCCTCGCTTCAGCGCGGATCCCTCGCCGCACTTCTTTGCCGGGCAGTTCTACGTCTACGCGACCGACGACGCTTCGAACTCCGGCACCTACTGGGATTCCACGGCATGGCGATTGTACACCTCCAAAGACATGAAAACCTGGTTGGATAAGGGAGCGCCACTCGACGTAACGGTATTCAAATGGGCGAAGCCCGACGCCAAGGCCTGGGCACCTGAAGCCGCTTTCCGTCACGGCAAGTACTTTTTCTACGCGCCGATCGGCGGGGACAAGATCGGCGTTGCGGTTGCGAAGCGGCCCGAAGGCCCGTTCCGCGATGCTCGAGCCAATGCGCTGATCGACAAGGCACGCGATCCGAATGCGGGCGACGAACCCATCGATCCCGCAGTATTTGTCGACAAGAACGGCCAAGCCTATCTGCTATTCGGCACGCGCGTGCCAAAGATCGTCAAGCTGAAGGCGGATATGGTCACGCTGGACGGGCCGATCCGGAATCTGACGATCAATGGCTTTCCCCGTGAAGATTCCAAAAAGATGTACGGCGAGGCGCCGTTCCTGCATCGGCGCGGGGGCCTCTATTATTTCAGTTTCTCGACCGGCTGGCCTGGCCAGATCGTCTATGCCACCGCGACGACGCCGCTCGGTCCCTACCAATATCGCGGCGTGATCCTGGACTATTTGCCGATTTCGACGAACCACCAGGCCGTATTGGAGCATGCAGGCCAGTCATGGCTCTTCTACCATGACAATCTGCTTTCCGGTGGCGGCAGCCACCGCCGGTCCATCACCTATGCTCCGCTGCGCTACAACCGCGATGGCACGATAGAGACGGTAACGCGGCAGACGATTGGAGCAAAACCATAACGATTGGGGGAGTGCCGCTGCGATAGCCGGAAAATGGCAGCTGTCCGGCCTGAATACCCCGAAAGCTGCCACTCCGCTGCCGTTCTTCTGGTCGCTTAGTCTCGTATCGGCTGTGCTTCCACATCTGGCCGTCGGCACGGCGGCGCGTGAATCCGAAAGCGGAAGGAGGGGCGCCAATTAGAACAATTTTCTGAGGGTGACAGTGGCGGTCCGCCCGATCGGATCGAGATAGTCCGGCTGCAAGCGGTTCGGGACAATTCCGTTGCGATCGCGCACCTGCTGACGCGCATCGGTGAGATTGCTGACGTCGAATGCTAGCCGCAATCTGCGTGCCCACTTCTCGCGCGGCAGCAGGCTGCCGAGGCCGATATAGGCGCCTGTGTTGAGCTTGAAGACCGATGAGAAGCGCAGATCCGCCGCGGGATCCGCGCTGCGTATCCGGTTCGGCGCCTGATACCAGGCATTGAATGTCAGGCCCATGCCGCCATGGTTTATCCCGCCATAAGCGTAGCCATAGGTACGGGGCATGCCCCAACCACGGATCGTGTCGCCGCGCAGCAGGTCGAGTTCGGGAGTGCCCGGGCGTAGCTGCAGCCGGTCGCTGAATTTGATGCTGGGCCCGATGCCGGCATAATAATTGGTCAGCACGGGCGCCTTGCCCTTGGCGCCAGGGGAGGCAGGCGGCGCCTTGCCCAGTTTCCCGCTGGCGTTCACCGTCAGGTTCAGCGTGCGCTGGCGCTCGATTCCGAAGTTGATCGGCTGATAGGTGACCGACGCCAGTCGCCCGGCGGGATCGCGGACGAACAGATCCGGCAGGACTGCCTCGGTCTGTGGCGTAATCGCATAGACCGTACCCGTCTGGTTGCGGATCGTCGTTGCTTCATAGGTAGCGGAGAAACGCAATTCGCGTTTGGCGAACGGCTTGACGGAGAGCGTGAGCGAACCGACGAGACGCCGCTCGGGGGCTAGGTCCGGATTACCGCCCAGAATCAGCGTGACGAGCTCGGTGCGACCGTTTCCATAATCGAATACCGGAACGTTCGGGACGCGCGTCACGGGCGTCGATTGCTGCACCATGTCGGGCGCGGCCTCGCTACTCCTGACGGTGGCGAGCAGCTGCACGCCTTCTATGGGTCCCCATGCCATGCCGAACGTCGCGTCGCGCAACGCCCCGTATCCGCTGACGTCGCGCACATTGAGTGAAGCATTCACCGAAAGGTCGCCCATGAAAGGCAACACGTTCTCGCGCCTCGATGCCAGCGGCACGTCGACCGCAAGACCCGCTTCGATACGCGTGCGGCCCAGCCGCAGATCGAACGGGTTGGATCCGCGTGAGGAGGAGGCGGCGGTCGATCGCGCCGCTTCCGCTGTTGCCGTGATCGCCACCCGGCCCGCCGGCAGGCGGATCGGCGTGTTGGTGACCACCGTCTTCGCCCCAGCCGTGCGCGAGCGCAGGCGTGTCCGGTCGATGAGCCGCGCCGTCAGCAGCGCGGCGTCGAGGGGAGCGAAGGGATTGGCACCCGCGGCAATCGCTGTGTTGGCGGCCACAGGATCGACGCCGCGCTCGGCATTGCCATCGGTCTGCTTTTGATCGAACTCGCCGGTGAAGTCCCAACGCCATCCGGAGACCGCGCCTCGCAGGACGGCGCCGGCGTGCAGATCGGTCACTGTCTGGCGTTCGTGCAGTACGCCGGCTTCGATCAGATAGCGGTTGAGTATCACGGGTCTGGCGAAGGGCGAGTAGGGGTTGGTTTCCGGGACGATCAGCTTCACGCCGGCAAGGCCGGCGAGATTCCTGTTCCGGCTTTGCTCGGCGGAAAGGCTGATCGATCCGGAGAGCCCCTCGCCGATCCGATCGGCGATTACCGCTTCCGCCTTGATCGCGTCATTGGCCGGAGCCAGCATCCGATAGGGCCCCAGATCGAACAGGCGCGGGCTGGCGCCGGAGGCATAGGCTGCGAGCGCGCCGCGGTCCGCCGCCGCCTCGGGCACCGGCGCGATCGTGACGGGCCGGCCGGCGGCAGCCGACAGTGCCGGATCGATCTCGCCGCCATTTACCGCGGTGACATTGCCGATCGCATCAAACGCGATGCCGGGGTCGGGCGCGATGTCGCGATCCGACTGGAGCAGGGGATCCGTGCGCCGGTATTCGAGCCCCACCGTCAGCCGCGCTCCGTCGCGCAGCCGGGTCATGCCCAGATTGGCCTTTTCGGTGGCGCTTCCCCACCGGGTAGTAGTGCCGGCGCTCGCTTTGGCTTCGAATTGCCGGAACCGCGCCTTGGTGATGAAGTTCACCACGCGCCGTGTCGGAGGAAATCCGAACTTCAGCGCCGCCTGTTCGGGCAGCACTTCGACCTTCTCGATCGCTTCCGGTGGAAGCGAGCCGATCTCGGCAAAGCCGGACACGCGTTGGGCATTCAGCAGGAAGATCGGATCGGAGCCATCGGCTCCCTGCGTCGTGCCGCGGATCGCCTGCAAGAGCTCGGGTACCGTCGTAGCGCCGGTGGCTGCCACCGCGTCGGCATCGAATTCCGCCACCGGCGCTACGTCGGTCACCGCCGAACCGCGCCTACCGATCACGACGATGTCGGTCCTATCATCCTCGGTTTGTTCACTTGGCGGCAGCGGTGCATCGTCTCGTTGCTGTGCCCACGCCGCGGATCCAAATACGGTAGCGTAGATGGCGACCGAGGAGACCAGTCCGCGTCTGGCCCATGGCCGTTGGGATGCCATTCTTCCGGTCATTGGCCCATCCCCGCAGGTGTTCCGGCGCTGACTATATCGGTTGCGGCCGCTTGACGAGTTCGAAAGTGCGCAACGAAAACGCTCTCATTTACTGTATTTGAACGCGGTTGTTCAGTCATCGTCCACGCCGTCATGAACCGGAAGGGCCGCCGCGCGCCATTCCCCGCCCTGGGCAACAAGTTCGTGTCCGTTAGGCAGTCGGGAGCACTTTGGCTTATCAGTTCGGCAGACCGACGCGAGCCGAAATGGCGATTATCGGCAGCGCGGCGCGGGGAAGTGTATTCCACAGGACCGAGCGTTGCGCGGGCATAGCATCAACTCAGGTTCACGAACGGCCCCTACAGCTACATCGTCTACGGCATGGAAGGAAACGGCCGTACCGGTACCATGCCCGTTTCGGGACTGGTCGTGATGGAAGGCAGAAGCCGGATGCCCTGCGTTCACCAGGCTGAGGTCAGCGCCGCGTTCGATCCAAACGGGCTGCGCCGGTCATCCCCATGGCGAGTACAATCAGTTGTTTGGTGATCGATGCCGAACCGGCTTGGCGAGCGGCTGATCGACTGCGGCGCGTAGCGCGGCCAGATCCAGGCTCCCATTTCCCGACAAGTCGGAGACACCTTCGAAAAGCAAGAATGCAGGATATTGCCAAAACATAAACAATATAACCAAAGTTATACTTGGATAACACCTTATATCTCTAGTTTCGTAATAGATCACATTATTACCGTAAAGCCGTTAACATCCTATTTACTATTGGGTTTACCGGTCGCAGGATTTTCACAGCCCCCGATAGAACTGCGAGTCGTGGACAGGGAGATAATGAATTCGCGGAAAAAATAGGAGTGGACCATGATTCCGACCTTTCGAGCCTCTGCCAGTGCGATCATCGCGCTCGCAGTCTCCGTCGCCCCGATTCCGGCATTTGCCGCGGTCACCCTTGTCGATCCGACGCCGGCGGCCGATCCCGGGCAGGTTGTTCTTCCCGGAATGCAGACCACCTGTGACGCCGCGGCAATGGCGCACGACACCGATGGCGCAGGTGGCGACATCTGGTCCGGCCAGGTGGTGCTCGGCCCGGTGACGCTGGCTGCCGGACCTGTCGAAACGGGCACCCATTCGATCACCGACGCGATTGCCGGCACCCTCGTCGGCGCCGGCACCTTCACCCCGGGGCATGTCGAAATTCTCGGCGACCCGTATCGCAACGGCGGCAGCGTCAACATGTTCGGGATCAAGCAGGCCGTTGGCGGCCATTACAGCGCCAGCACCTATGATTTCATGGGAACGTTCAAGACGACGTACGCCCATGCGTTCAGCTGCGACATCCTCAAGGCGCTCTATCACCCCGCGGTGGACATTTTCCATCCGGCGGTCGGCATCTACGTGATCGCTGGTGACTTCGGCGGTTCCGAGGATGCAGTCCGGGGCAATTGCGCGGCCTTCACCAAGCAAGGCGAAGATCCGCTGAACCTCCCGACCTGGTGGGGCGACCCGTTCCATGGCGGCAGCGACGCCAATCCGCACTGCATGTTCCAAGGCACCGCGGCGTACACGGAGCACCATGATGCCTATAACGATCCGGCGACGCTGCAGGGCAACGAAGCGCAGACTGCGATCAACGTCGACCAGACCAATGCGCTCCGCGCGCATGAGGATGCCGGCGCAGGCTTCGACACCAGCGCGACGCTGATCATCGGTCAGGTCGTGGTCTGCATCTCGCCGAGCAAGTCCGGGACGAAGCTACCGGGTGCCTGGGCCAAGCAGAACGGCTATACCGGCGATAAGTGCACGACCGTCTGGTATAATGGTGGCGCGACTGTCGGGGTTCCGAACCTCAATGACGGCAGCCACAATTGGGTCACGGTCCCGGTGGTCTGATTTTCGCCAGCTTACCGACTTCAAGAGCCTCGCCAGATAACACTAGCGGGGCTTTTGATTCCGGCGGCGGCCAGGGCGGATCGGCTCAGAATACCTTGCGAAGTCCGATCGTGATCACGCGCCCGAGCGGGTTCAACAGATAGGGCTGATACCGTATCGGTGTCAGTCCGTTGCCATCACGAACCCGCTGCTTCGAATCCAGCAAATTGGTCACCGCCAGGGACAAGCGCGCGCCTTTCAGAACAGCGTTGCTCGGCGCCAGCGTGCCAAGATCGGCGAAAAGCCGCATATCCACATTGGTCTGCGCGGAAAAAAACAGGTCGCTTGGCGAGGGCGTTTCGGACGACTTGATCAGCGTTTCGCTGCGCCAGGTACCGTAAAGCTGCATCCCCACGCCCCGACCGGCGAGATTGGCCGAAGCCCGGACGGTGTGCCGAGCCAGGCCTCCGCCATATCCCGTCGCTCCCCCGGCCAGCAAATCGATCTCGGGCAGGCCGAGCTGGGCGCGACGCACGCTGCGGAGGATCCAATTGTGCTCGAGACTGAAATTGAAGCGCGGCCGACCGTCGAAGGAAAAGGCGCCGTCGGAATCGCTGCGCGAGCCGGCCGCGCGTCCCGGACCGGGTTTTCCGAGCGAGCCATGAAAGTCGATCCGCGAATGCAATTGGTCGCTATTGTCGTACGCAAAGGCGACCGGCCGGCTGTCGACGATCGTCAGGACGCCGTTGGCGTCGCGAACGAAGCGATCGGGAAATGCCGTCTGGACCTGCGCGTTGACAGGCGGGAGCGTCGACTGAACATTGGCGGTTCGCCGGCTGGAATATTCGGCGGTCAGGATGAGATTGGCGCTGTCGAAGGGCAGCCAAGTGCCCCCGACTGACCAAATCCTGCGCCGGGCAACGGGCAAACCGGGGTTACCCCCCGTTATATAGCGGACCTGGACCGTCTGTCCGGTGACAAAGTCGAAGATACGGTAATTTTCATAGACGATTTGCGGGTCGCTGAGTGTCTGGGCCGAAGGCGCCAGCCGTTGCATGTCGAACGCGCCGCGGAAATTCAGCGACCTGGCCGGTTGCCACGCCAGGCCGGTGCCGAAATCCTCGACGGTCCCGATCCGGTTGAGCCTGCGGATCGCTCCATTGAGGTCGAGTTCCAGATCGCCGATCGGCGATTTGTCGCCGAGGAGGGGGACCTGAAGGTTGCCGGAAAGTGCCGCTTCGTTTCGCGTAAACCCCGTCGCGTTCGGCACCGACAGGAACTCCCACCGCCCGTCGAGCCGGTCCGTCCGTACCGCCGCCGTCACCGCGGCGCGCATCGCGCCCGCCGGCAATTCCAGCACCCGCCCGGAAAGCGTCGCCCGCAGCGACGCATTGTCGCTGCGCGAACGCGCAAAATTGTACCGGAGCAGTGTCAGGCCGGCAGGCAGCGCTCCGAACGGATCGACCGTGCCGGCGCTGATCGCGGCCTGGAGCGGGGCCGGATCGAAGGCCGCCTGGCTATCGGTCCTGGCGGCAAGGTGTTGCCAGTTTCCGGCAAGGCGCAGGTTCCAGCCGCCGACCGGCGTCGTGAAATCGCCGCCAAGTTCGAGATTGGCGTTGTGGCCCTGCTGGCGCAGCGCGTCGCCAACGTAGCGGGCGATCCTGACATCGCGCGTGAACGGCGAAAACGGCGACCCGCCCGGCAGCGTCAGCGACACGCCCGCAAGGCCCGACTGCGAGTCCGTGCGCACCCATTCCGCGCGCGCGTTGAGCGAGAGCGCCGTCTTCCCCCATTGTCGCGCAATATTGCCGTTCACCGAGAAGATGCGCTTGCCGGCAGCAAGCGTGCGAAAATCGCGAACATCGGTAAAATTGGGTCGGTTGCCATTGGCTGCCAGCGCCCCCAGGGTCGGCGCCGCATTGCCGGCCGGAACCGGTGCGACAATTACCATTTGCCCCGCCAGCGCACTCAACGCCGGATCGATCTCCGCTCCCAGGATCGTCGACGCGAAGATATTGCCGCGACTGTCATAGGGTGCCGTCAATGGCTCGCTGACGATGTCGCGGTCGCCTTCGAACAGCGGATCGACGCGTTCGCTGCGGAAAACCAGGCTGTCGCGATTGCCGCCCTTCAGCCGCAACAAGTTGATCTCGGCTTTGTAGCTGCGCCCCGCACCGGCAGTTGCGAAACTCCCCTCGGCATTTCCGGTGATCTGCCGGTGGTCGTTCTTGAGCACCACATTGATCACCCGCCGGGTCGGACGTTCGCCCAGCCGACCCGCCACGCGTTGCGGCAACACCTGGATCTTGCGAATTGCCTCGGTCGGGAGGTCGTTTATCGTGTTCAGGCCGCTGGTTTCCCGGCCATTGATCAGGACCACGGGGCCTTCACCGGACGCATCGGCTGCGCCGCCCACCTGATCGAGCAGATCGCCGACGCTGTTGGCGCCGTACGCTGCGATATCGCCTTCGTTGAGTTCGTTTTCCGGAGGGACACCCGGCAACAATCCCAGCCGGGGGCCGTAAACGACGATGTCATCGGCAGTCTGCGGCTGCTGATCCTGAGGGCCATCCGTTTCGTCTGCTCTTGCCGGCTGCATGGCCACGAGCCAAAGAGGAAGGCAAATTGTCGTCCTGAAATATCTCTGGCGCCCCATCGCTAAAATCTACCAAATCGTAGATGATTCACAAAGATATATGTTGCCTTCCAGGCAAGCGCAGTCGACGTTACTGGTGTCGTTTCGACACAAATTCCAGAATATCAAACGATGATGAGCGCACGAGATCATATAACTAAGGATATACCCACCACTTAAAGACGAATCGGTGCCAGATGGAATTTGATTACCTGTTCAGTCGATCAAATACAGAATGGGCAACGCCCAAGATGAGCACGCTGGAAAACGACATTTTTGTCGGCGGACAGGGCAGGATGTCCGCAAGACGGAGCAGTGATCGAGAGGCGCGCGGTGCCGTGCCGCAGGCTCGCAGGCCGAAGGTGCTTGAGGACGAGAACGGGCGGCTGAAGCGACCGCTGGCGGATCCCATGTTGATCGGCTGCAGCAGGCGGAGAGGGAATTACGACCGCTATTGGGGCGTTAGCTACCCTTGATGCCGGCCCGCCGAGGACCAGTGCTCACAAGGTCGGCGGGTCAGGTGCCGATCAACACGCCTCGATATGTCGGGTCTTCCAGAGCTCGCCCCGCGCCCATAGCCACACACATCAGCGCATTTTCCGCGACGGTGACCGGAAGCCCGGTTGCCGTCGAGAGCACGCCGTCGAGGTCGGCAAGCAGGCTGCCGCCGCCGGTCATGACGATACCCCGACCATGGATGTCGGATGCCAGTTCAGGCTCTGCCTTTTCGAGCGCGGAAAACGTCGCTTCCACGATCTGCGCGGTCAATTCGGCAAGGAAGTAGGAGATTTCTCCCTGGCTCACCTCGACTTCTGCGGGCATGCCGGTGACCAGGTGACGCCCCCTGACCGTCGTTACCGCGCCAACACCATCTGCCGGCGCCTGGGCGGTTCCGATTTCCATTTTTATCCGTTCAGCCGTGACTTCGCCGATCATCAGGTTGTGCTTGCGCCGGATACCCAACGCTATCGCGTCATCCATTCGATCGCCGCCGACGCGAACGGACGCGCTATAGGCCAGTCCCCGCAGAGAGAGGATCGCGACCTCGGTCGTGCCTCCGCCAATGTCTACGACCATGGCGCCGATCGGCTCGGTTACGGGCAAGCCGGCGCCAATCGCGGCAGCCATGGACTCTTCAATCAGGTACACCTTGCGGGCGCCGGCGTTCGTAGCGGCCTGCTGGATTGCACGCCGCTCCACCTGGGTAGCGCTGCTGGGAATGCTGATGGCGATCTCTGGGCTGCGCGCGAACCTGCGCGATCCGCCGCGGGCCTTGTCGATGAAGTACTTGATCATCTGTTCCGCCACTTCGATGTCCGCGATCACTCCGTCGCGAAGCGGACGGATTGTACGGACATTGTCAGGGGTCTTGCCCAGCATGAGCTTTGCCTCCGCACCGACCGCACGCACGCGGGAGATCCCGTTGATCGTCTCCATCGCCACGACCGAGGGCTCGCTGAGAACGATCCCTTTATCGCGCAGATATACCACCGTGTTTACGGTGCCGAGATCGATCGAAAGGTCGTAGGAGCCGCCAGGAAAAAAGCGAGAAAACCGCATCGAAGTCAATCTGTTGGCGTCGCCAGAGGCTCGGGGTCGAGCGAACTGCATATCGACCGCGTGAAAACATTCGGTGGGCTCGCACCGAAGGCTGGTCAACCCGGTTAGCGGTTGCCCGAGTTGCGAGGGCGCTCACTTGAGGTGTATTCCATCCTCCAATTGGCCGAGACGGCGAGGTTCGTCGCGGTGGAACGTGCCGGCGAGCGCACCGAGGCCCGCCGGATCGTCGGTCGGCTCCGAGCTGCTAGGGACGTCGGGAGCCAAGCTGCTGGATCAGCCCACTCCAGGGCTCGACGACTCCATTATCGGTATTCCCGAGCAAAACCAACGTCAGATCCTCGTCGAGATAATGGGTGAGCATCGCATTGAACCCATTGATGCCGCCGCTGTGATTGGCTGTGGGACGCCCGTAAAAGGTCGTCATCTCCCAGCCCAGGCCGTAATTGTCATCGGTCGCGAATGCAGGGGGCTTGCCCGGATCGAACCCCGGGGGCCACCAGCGGGCGTCGCCCACCAGTGTGCCGCCGGTCACTGTTGCAGGCTTCGTCATTTCCGCGACCGAGGCTGGCGATACGACTCGTCCGCCGAAGAAGGCGGCCGACCAGCGGAGCATGTCGGTGGCTGAAGAGCGTATCGCCCCGGCAGACAAGGGTAGCCGGTCCATATAATCGGCGTGTCGGAATGTACCCGGCTTGCCGTCAATCAGAGAATAGCCGTCCGCGCGTCGGACGGCGACGTCGAGAGGGGCATCGACCTCGGTCGCGGTCATCCCGCAAGGCAGGAAGATGCGGTCCTTCAGGAATTTCGCATAGGTCGTCCCGGAGGCTTTCTCGATCGCGCCTGCCAGCAGGACGTAGCCGCCATTGCTGTAATTGTATCGGGTACCGGGTGGGAAGTCGTATAGCGGCTTCATCTCGAGGACTCCCCGAGCGAACTCGTCCGCTGTCGACCATTTTCCATACGACGCCGGATACCCGCCTTGGGAATAGTCATGCAGCCCCGCCGTATGGGACAGGAGGTGCCGCAGCGTGATGTCGCGTGCCCCCGGTATATCCGGGTAAAAATCGGCGAGTGTCTGATCGAGGCGCAGCTTGCCCTTTTCCTTCTGCATCATCACGGCGGCTGCGGTGAAGGTCTTGGTGATCGAGGCGATGCGAAAGACGCTGTTCTCGTCCGCGGGTGCGCGCGTCTCGAGGTTTGCGAAGCCATAGCCGCGCAGAAAGAGGGGGCCGTGCTTGTCGCCGATTCCGATAGCGAGACCGGCCACAGTTCCTTTCTCGACCGCGTTATGGGCAATGGAATCGATCACTTTCCCCCAATTCCGGGATCGGGGTGCTGCCAGTACCGGAGCGGAGAGCGTAGCCGCGCCGAATCCGATCGATCGGACGGCTTGCCGCCGCGTCATTGTCATTTTCCCGGCTCCTGTTTGGAAGCAGCGCATCGAAAGCGCGACAGCCTGATTCTGTGTGCATCGCATCTGATTGGATCGCCTGCGTTTCGATTCATGGCAAGCACCTCCGTAGAGGCCGCGGAAGCGCCTTAGCTTTACCGCTCGCAAGCAGTCGCCCGATTTTACCGTCCAGACTTCTGGCGCAGCCGCTCTGAGAGAGATCAATGTGGCCGCCAAATGCGCGTCGTCGACGCGAACAGGCCTATAATGAATTTAGACGCCTTTGCCCGATATTGCCTTCGCCTTGGGCAGGCAGCCCATTGGCTTTTGGCAATCCGCATTCCTCTGATCATGTGCGCGGTTCGATGTTCCACTCTCCAGCTACCCAAATCGCAGGATCGAGACGCCGCTTCATCGCTTTCGTTGCGTTACCCACCGTCTGTCTCGCTGCCGCACTTGTTCTGTTCGGCCTGTGGAGCTTGTGGACTACGGCAGAAAGGAGCGACCAGGCGACCCGCGACAGACAAGAGCGCGAAGTTCGTCTCGCCATTGGGGCGACACTCGACGAGCTTGCGCAAAGCCAGGCCGGTGTGGCGATCTGGGACCCGGCCGTCGTGGAACTCGGCAAGCAGAAACCCGATCTGGACTGGCTCGATCAGAATGTGGGCACATGGCTGAACTATGTTTTCAATCACGAGCTGGACGTCATCCTCGACGGCAGCAATCGCCCCGTCTACGCAATGGAAAACGGCGTTCGGGCGAAGCTCGAGACGTTTGCCTCGATCGAGGCGGGCGTGCGCCCGCTCATCGATGCCGTGCGAGGCGAGAGTACCGGCCCCGCCAATCCGCATGAACGTCTTCCCAACCGAAAGCCGCATCCGGATAGCACAGTGCGGACTTCTCCCACCGCAGTGCATGCCACCGATCTGGTCGACATCCGGGGAAAGGCCGCGGTCGCAAGCGTCATGCGCATGGTGCCCGATTCCCACAAACCCAAAGCGGCGGCGGGATCGGAACCGCTGCTTGTCAGCATTCGCTACCTGAACACCAGCCTCATGCATGACCTGCAACGCGTGCGTGGAATCGCAGGTGCCCGGTTCACCAGGACAGTGGCCGACGGCGCGTCCGGTGAATACAGCGTGCCCCTGTCCTCATTTCGCGGCCGGCGCATCGGCTATTTCACCTGGCGGCCCGAAATGCCCGGCAAGGCCATTCTTGGCTCCGTGCTGCTTCAGGGCGGAGTCGCGCTCCTCGCTCTGCTCGTGCTGCTGGCCGCGCTGATCGCCGGCATCGGCCGGCTCATGTCCAGAGATGCGAGATCGATCGCGGTGCTGGAAGAAGCGCGCCTGCAACTTCAGGCGAAAGAGTCGCAGGCCCAGTATCTGGCGCACCACGACCCGCTCACCGCGCTTCCGAACCGGGCCTCGTTCAGCAAGTTCGTCGAGGAATCGATCGCCGACCTGGGAGCGGAGCGGCAGCTTGGTGTAATGCTGATTGATCTCGATCGCTTCAAGAACGTCAACGATACGCTCGGCCACCTGGCCGGCGACAGGTTGATTCAGGCTGTCGCGGCG
Organism: Sphingomonas sp. Root241; assembly: GCF_001428865.1. Lineage (GTDB taxonomy): Bacteria > Pseudomonadota > Alphaproteobacteria > Sphingomonadales > Sphingomonadaceae > Sphingomonas. The sequence goes on along the minus strand of NZ_LMIV01000001.1, from coordinate 1,696,239 downwards.
CGGCTCGTGAACTGCGTGGGCGCCAACAACGTCGTGGCTCGCCTCGGCGGTGACGAATTCGCCGTATGCATCACCGACTGCAGCGGTACCGAGCAACTAGCCGGGGTCGCCGAAGCGGCGCTGGCCGAATTGCGAGGTCCGTTCGAGATAATGGGATCCGTAGTGCACGTCGGCGGCAGTATCGGGATCGCGATCTGCCCGGCGCAGGGGACCGACAAGACGGAGCTGCTCCGAATGGCCGACATCGCGATGTATAGGGCCAAGGGGAGCGGTCGCGACGGCTGGCGCTTCTTCAGTCCCGAGATGGATGAGAGCATTGCCAACCGGCGTGTCATCGAAGACGATCTGAGAGCCGCGTTGCGCTCCGGTGACGAATTGTTCGTGGCGTACCAGCCAAAGCTTGACGCATCCGGCGCGCAGATCGTCGGGCTCGAGGCGCTGGTAAGGTGGCGGCATCCCACCCGTGGCGAACTGGCGCCTGACGCATTCATTCCGGTGGCCGAGGATTGCGGCCTGATAGATCTGATCGGTAACTGGGTGCTCGGCGAGGCGTGCCGCGTGGCGCTAAATTGGCCAGAACTGTCGATGGCCGTGAACATCTCGCCGGTGCAGTTCCGGACGCCTGGCGTGGCGCAGTCGATCAGTTCGATCGTGCGCGAGGCGGACATCGATCCCCGCCGGATCGAGCTTGAGGTGACGGAGAGTATCCTCGTCGAAGACGACGAGCTTGTGAAAGCCGCGCTCCGGGAACTGCGCGCGGAAGGCTTCCGTATCGCGCTCGACGATTTCGGAACCGGTTATTCCAGTCTCAGCTACCTGAAGAAGTTCAAGGTCGACAGGATCAAGATCGACAAGAGCTTCGTGAAGCGGCTCGGGCAGGATCCCGAGGCGATCGCCATCGTGCAGGCCGTGATCGCTCTCGGGCATGCCATGGCGCTTTCCGTCACCGCGGAAGGCGTGGAAACCGAGGAACAGGGATGCTTGCTCCAGGTCGCAGGCTGCAATGAGCTGCAGGGGTTCCTGTTCTCCAAGGCGCTGCTCGAGAGCGAACTGCATGCGTTGTTGAACCATGCGTTCACCCCGCTGGCCTCCGGGCACCGGGCACGATCGGCGTCGGCCTGAGCCTCCAAATCCGGATGGCCCTTTGGAACACCACTCGCAATCGACAACGCTCGCGGGGATGCGCGTACGCAAAAGGATTGAGGTCGCCGAGCGCGGAACCCAATTAATAGATTGCAGGCGAGTCGCTGGCGGGAAAACTCTCGTCCAGCGCCTCGTCGAGGGCGCGGTCTTGCGCTTCGGCAGCCACGCCGGTGGGAGATCGGCGGGCCAGCCACAGTGCCAGGTTCCTTGCATAATGACGGATCGATCGCTGGGCCTCGGGCGAATGCGCCAGCGCGTGGCCCGGCTTCTCGCCGACAAAGCTGGGGCAGCCGCGCGATGGGTCCCAATTGTAATCGGTGAAGTGGTGGAAGGTCGATTCCGCCAGTGCGGGGCCGCCGGCGGCCGATGGTTCGAACGCCACGGCGATGTTGAAGGCGCGACCGGTCACCTTGCTGGTGCCCGTGGCGATCACCCGGGCGGAGGAGTCCGTGGGTGGCGCGCCGACCGCTCCTTCATGCGGATGCGAAGGCAGGTAGCGGATCAATCCGCCGGGCGCTTCGGGATCGCGCAGCACGCGATGCGGTTCGCCGACGATGTGGATCTCCTGGAAATCGCCGTTCGCGCCGGAATGATAGTTCGGCCAGAGGATATAACCGGTCTCCCGGTCATCGATGACGCGGCGCGCTTCGTCCGGCTCCGGTTTCTTGCTGTGGAAGAAATGCGCTTCGCCCACGCCGCCGAGCGTGCAGACTCAGTTCGGCAAGATAGTCGCGCAGCATCGAGAAGCGACCGATATTCCAGTCGTCTTCGATTCCCGGAATCGTCGTCTGGAGCAGGATACGGATCGGCGGCGACATTCATTCCTCCTGAGCACTGGAAGAGCCGGACAGGTGGGACGCTCGACTGCCACTTCGTTGGCCGCAGGGTGAAATCGGAAAAACCCCTGCGTTCATCATCCCTGTCGCGTCCGATTAACACGGCTCCCCAAGCTGCTCCAATACTTCGACCGGAGCCTCGACCCGCCTTGTGACGGGTTTGCGCGGCGACCGCATCTGGCCAGGGGAGGGGAGCGGCTAAAACCTTGGAAGGGGCGGGGCTGAACCAAGGAACAGGTGACGCACATGGGCCCTCATGACCACCTCCGGGTAGACGCAATTCAGGAGGAACATATGGTATTGCTCACCGGCAAGACGGCGATGATCACGGGCGGCACCAGCGGCATCGGCTTCGCGATCGCAAAGCTGTTTGCGGTGGAGGGCGCCCGGGTGATCGTCTCCGGGCGCCGTGAAGACGCGGCGAAGGAAGCGGTACGACGGATCGGGGCCGGGGCTTCGCACGTCCTGGGCGATGTCGCCGATCCGGAATTCCACGCCCGGGCCGCCGACGAGATCGCCGAGCGGTTCGGCGTGCTCGACATTTATATCGCCAATGCCGGAATCAACACGATCCGCCATTCCGGGGAGGTGCCCGAGGCGGAATATGATGCGCAGTTCGCGACCAATACGCGCGGCGTGTTCATTGGCGTACAGAAGATCGCGCCGATCCTGCGCGATCGGGGTGCTATCGTGATCACCGGCTCGTTGGCCAGCGAGAAGGTGCTCGACGGCCATGCCGTCTATGCCGGCTCCAAGGCGGCGATCGGGGCCTTCGCACGCAGCTGGGCGCTCGAGCTCAAGGACCGCGGCATCCGCGTCAATGTGCTGAGCCCGGGACCGACCGATACCGAGATACTCGGCAAGCTCGGCGTCACGCCCGAACAGCGCCCGGCTTTCGAGGCGCAGATGGCGGCGGCGATCCCGCTCGGGCGGCTCGGGCGGCCGGAGGAGCTGGCCAGCGCGGCGCTGTTCCTGGCGTCTGACATGAGCAGCTTCATCACCGGCGTGAACCTGCGCGTCGATGGCGGGATGGCGCTCCTTTAGAGCTCGATGATCCCCCGCCGCGCGGCGACCGTCACCGCATGGGTGCGGTCGCTGACGTCGAGCTTGGCGAATATGTTCTTGAGATGCGCCTTCACTGTCTCTTCCGAGAGCGACATCGCATTCCCGATCTCCTTGTTCGCCTTGCCTTCGGCGACGAGGCGCAGCACTGCGATTTCGCGTCCGCTCAGATTGTCCTCGCCGACGTGCAGCGCGATCTCGGCGGCGACGTCGCCGTGCACGTGGCGGCGTCCGCGATGGACGTTGTGGATCGCGTCGAGCATCTCGGTTCGCAGGCTGCTCTTGAGCAGATAGCCGGTCGCCCCCGCCTTGAGCGCGCGTACTGCCTGCACATCGCCGGCATAGGTGGTGAGAACCAGGATGCGCGCATCGGGAAAATCACCGCGGATCGCGGTGATCGCATCGACACCGTTCATCACCGGCATCTGCAGGTCCATCAGCGTCACGTCGGGCCGCAGCTCGCGGTAGCGCGCGACTGCCTCCGCGCCGTCACGCGCCTCGCCGATCAAGATCATGTCGGTGCGGTCCTCGAGGATCGAAGCGACGCCTTCGCGCAACACCGGGTGATCGTCGACGATCAGGATGCGGATGGGCGAGGCGCCCTTATCAGGCGGCATGGCTCGGTTCTTTCCTGTTGCGGAGAAGTCGGGAGAAAAGCCGCCGGCGCCGGCCGGGCGCGTGGTCGGCGAAGGCGAGACGGGCAGGCAGGGTCAGGGTAACCGCGCAGCCCATGCCCGGGCGGCTGTCGATCGAGAAGCTGCATCCGATCCGTTCGGCACGCTCGCGCATCCCGACCAGACCGAAATGGCCGGGCTTGTGACCCTGGGCGGCGACTTCGGGCGGCATGCCCACGCCGTCGTCGCGGATCTCCACGCCGAGCTGGCGAGTGCCGAAGCGGACGACGATCTCGACCGCATTGGCATTGGCGTGGCGGCAGACGTTGAACAGTGCCTCGTCGACGATCCGCCCGAGTTCGACCGCGACGAGCGGATCGACCGGGCGCTGACGGCCTTCGACCACGATGCGCACCCCGATCGCGGGATCGAAGCCGGCCGCCACCGCGCGCTCCTTGAGCAATTCGGGCAGGTCCCCCTTGTCGCCGGCGCCGCGCAGGTCCTGTACGCGGTTGCGGCCCTCGGCGATGATGTCGTCGGCGCGCGCGAGCGCGGATTCGAGCTGGCCGCGCGCCGGCCCCTCAGGCGGCATCTTGTTGGCGACCGACTGGAAGCGGAGCACCAGGCCCTGCACGCTTTGCAGCAAGGTATCGTGCAACTCGCGGGCGATGCGCTCGCGCTCGCCCAGCCGTTCCTCCAGCCGCGTCCGGATGCGGCCGGCGACCTGCGCCATGCGCAGCCGATAGGCGAGCCAGAGCAGCGCCAGCACGAACGCCGCGCACAAAGCGAGGAACCATTTCGATTGGAAGAAGGTGGGCGGAATGGTGAACTCGACCGTGGCGCCGGCCTCGTTCCACACCCCATTGTTGTTCGCCGCGATCAGCCGGAAGCGATAGGTGCCGGGAGCGAGGTTGGTGTAGAAGGCCTGGCGCCGCGTGCCGGCTTCCACCCAGTCGGTGTCCTGCCCCTCGATCCGGTAGCGGACCTGGGCGGCGCGCGGATTGGAGAAGCTCAGCACCGCGAAGTCGAACTGGATGTTCGAGCGGCCAGCGGGGAGCGTCACGCTGACCGGGTCGCGATAGACCCGGTCCGCGACGAGCGCGCCGACCGCGACCTTGGGCGCGGTCATACTGCGCTTCACGTCCCTGGGATCGAGCCACAGGGTGCCCGTCTGGGTGGCGATCCAGAGCCGTCCGTCGCCACCCTGCACGATCGCGTTGCGACTGTGCGAATGGGGGCGGCTCCGGAGACCGTCTGCCGCGTCGAACACCTGCATGGGCGGCGTCCAGGCCGGTTCGGCAAAGGCGCGGTCGAGATCGGCCGAACGCAAGCGCAAAATCCCTGTCGGGCTGGCGAGCCAGGTGTCGCCGGTGGCGGTGCGAACCGTGCCGTTGACGCCGCTGAACTGCGGCAACCTCCGCGCAGTGACTGTGCGAAACCCCATGCCATCGAAGCGGGAGAGACCAAATTCCCCGCCGACTAGGAGGGCGTTGGGAATATCGCGGTTGAGCGAGATGTCGTCGGGCGCATATCCGCCGAACGGTATTGGAAAGGATTGCCGGGTGAGCCCGTCGAGCCGGCTCAGCACGCGATCGCTCCAATGTACGACGATCCGCCCCTGATCGTCGGCTATCATCGAACGCGGCGCGAATGGCTGCCCCGGCGCGCCGGCAATCCGCTGCCAGCGGCCCTGATGCAGCCGCGCCATGCCACCCAGCCAGGCGGTTACCCAGAAATCGCCCCGCCCGTCGAAGGCGCAGTCGTACACGACATAATCGAGCGGGACGCGCGGGCCGGGGCGGATGCTGCCATTCCGCCAGATCATGATCGGCTTGCCCGGGTTCGGACCGTTCGCGTTTCCGTTGTTCAGGCCGATCCAGATCGCGCCATCGGGCGCCTCGCACAGCGTACGCGGTTCGTTGCCCGGGCTCCGGAAGATCGGCTCGGGTCGCGCGTTTGGCCGCACGCGATAGACAGTCGCGGCTTCCCCGATATAGACGGTGCCGTCGGATGCACGCAGCAACAGGTCGCCATATGCGGCGGGCTGGGCAAGCCCGGGTTCGTTGCGCAGAGTCGCCGGCCAGAACCGGTCGAGCCCGTTCTGGGTGCCGGCCCAGACATTGCCTTCCGCGTCCTGAAAGACCCGGGTCGTGGCGTTGGACGATAACCCGTCGCGCGCGGTGAAACGCTCCACCCGCGCAGCGGCCTCGGCCCTGGTCGCGGCGCCGCGTGGGTCGGGCCGGGTGACGCGTTGCAGCCCGCCATAATAAGTGGCGATCCACAGATTTCCTTCTCGATCGAAGCGCGGCCAGCCGCGGATTTCTCCGGCGTCGGTGGCGTAGGGATGGCGAAGCGGCGGCGGTGCGCCCTGTGCGCCGGGGCCGGTCAGCGGATAGCTCCCGCGCACGTCGCTGATCCAGACGCGCCCTTGCCGATCCAGCGACAATCGCCCTTGGGCACCCGGATCGTGACGGACGAAATCGAGCCTGCCGGCGCCGGGACGTAGCCTTGCCACCTTGCCGGACAGCGCGAAACTGACCCAGGCAGTCCCGTCCGCGCTGACGACCATGCTGAACGGATTGTCGAGCGGTGCGCCGGCTTCGGTGCCGAACGAAGCCCAGCGACCGGCCCGGTATCGCAGCAGGGGCAATCCAATCTTTTCGGTCAGCACCCAGATCGTACCGTCGGCAGTCTCGTGCATCGCGAGCACACGATCGGGCGAAGGCGGTGCATCGAGGAGGCGCAGCCGGCCGTCGCGATAGACGGCGAAGCGGCCGGTGCGCTCGAAATTGGTCCAGACATCGCCGTTACGCCGGACGAGGATCGCCGAAGGCGCGCCTTGGGCGACAAAGTCGATGCCGGCACCCACCGGCTCGAAGCGGATGCCGTCGAAGCGGAAAAGCCCCGTGGCGGCGGCGATCCACAGATAGCCGCGCTGGTCCTGCGCCAGCGCGAACACCGGGCGAGGCGCGTCGCTCTCCTCGCTCCAGCGCTGGTGGGTGTAATGCGCCATCAGGCGCGGGGAATTCGTATCAGGGCTGGCCGCCGCCATGGCGGCCGGCTGCAGCAGCATCGCGGCGGCGAGGAGGACCCTGATCAGTTGCATTGTCGTTCCAGCAACTCCCCCGGGGTTCCCGCCTGAGCCTAATCCGAAGCAACCCGGCCTTCGCCGTCAGGCGCCGGCGATGCTACCCCCGAATGGGGGAGTGGAAAATCCCCGGAGCGAAGGCTGGCCGGGGCGCATATGAGGGCTATCGCCTGACGGTGCCCAAATTGATCCTACGCTATCCTGACGGCCTTTTCGGCGTCGCGCTGTTGCTCCTGCGACTGTCTTATGCCGTGATCGCGTTCCCGGCGCTCGCGCGCCTTTGGCCGGCGCCGTCGATCACGGTGCCGATCGGGCTCGGTGCGGCAGCGATTGCGCTGGCACTCGTGTCAGGCTTCGGCGCGCGGGCGGCGGCGTTGCTGCTCGCCGCCGTGCTGGCGATCGGAATCGGCAGCGCGCGAGGAGATCTCATCTGGTTCCTGATCGGCTGCACAGGTGGTGCTGTGGCGCTGGTGCTGCTCGGCCCGGGCGCCTGGTCGATCGACGCGCATCTTTATGGCCGCCGCGTGATCCGGCTCGAACCGCGATCCCCGGAACGGGGAGGTCCGGGCTAACCGGGTTCGGGATTACGGCCTGTTGCCTGTCGTGAGAGATTTACCTGTCTCCAGCCATATCAGCCCGGAGGTCGCAAGATGAACGAGGGACTGCAGATGTGGGCCGCGCAGGATCGGCCACTGGTGGTGATCGTCGACGACGATACCGCCGTCCGTACGTCGATCGAGGAGTTGATGCTTTCGGTGGGGATCGATGCGGCCGGCTTCGGCTCGACGCGCGAACTGCTCGAGGCGAAGTTGCCTGAGCGGCCGGGTTGCATGGTGCTCGACGTGCGCATGCCGGGGTCGAGTGGGCTCGATCTGCAGCAGCATCTCGCCTCGGGGGGTAATGCCAAGCCGATCATCTTCCTGACCGGGCATGGCGATATCCCGATGAGCGTGCAGGCGATGAAGGCCGGCGCGATCGATTTCCTCACCAAGCCGGTGCGCGACCAATCGCTGCTCGATGCGGTGACGCTCGGCATCGAGCGCGATCTCGCCCAACGGGCCGGCGCGCGGATCATGAAGCTCCAGGCCGACCGCTATGGCACGCTCTCCCCGCGCGAGCGCCAGGTGCTCCGTCAGGTGGCGCGGGGCCGGCTCAACAAGCAGATCGCTTTCGATCTCGGCATCAGCGAAGTCACGGTGAAGCTCCACCGCAGCAGCGTGATGCGCAAGATGGCGGCCAATACGGTCGGTGAGCTGATCCGCGCCTGGGACGTGCTGCCCGAACCCCTAAGGCACGAGGGGACCTAGACCATGGTATGGTACCAACGCGCTGTAAATTCAGCGACATCCGGCGGGCGCGGCTTGCGCGTCGATAGGGACCCTCCGCTTGCCCAAATCATCGGTGATCGCGATCGTGGATGACGATGAGGCCGTGCGCAATGCGCTGTTCGACTTGCTCCTGGTGGAGGGGTTGCCTGCGCGCACTTTCGAGGGACCGGTATCCTTTCTCGAGGCATGCGGCGATTTCGACTGCGTGATCACCGATGTCCGCATGCCCAAGATCGACGGGATCGAGCTCCAGCGCCGGCTACGTGCCGGCGGCTCGGAGATGCCGGTGATCTATGTGACCTCGTGTGACGAGGAAGTGCTGCGCACCCGCGCGCTCCAGGGCGGTGCGGCAGGCTGGTTTACCAAGCCGGTTGATGACGAAGCGCTGCTCGGTACCCTCAAGGCGGTGCTCCCGCGATGCTGACCGGCCCGGCCCTGGTGCAGGATGTGGCCGAGGCCGCCTGCTGGCAAGTCGACCTGTCGCACGTCCGCTCCCTGATCGACACGATCGCTGCCGGGGGCGAATGGGCCGATTGGGTCGCCGCGCTGCTGCACGGCGCGCGCATCGTCGATGCCAATAGGCGTAGCCTCGAGCTGGTCGGCGCCCCTTCGGCGCGGGAGATCATTCTTGGACAGCCGGTCGCCAATTTCTGCCCTCAGGAAAGCTGGAACGCGCTCGCCGCGCTGATCGTGGCGGTCGCCAACGATCCGACGCATGCGGTCCGCGCCCAGGCGGTCAATTCCTTCATGCTGCGCGACGCCACACTCACCGTATGGGGCACGCCGGGCGCGGCCGACACGGTGTGGGTGCAGGTGGACGGCGAAATCGCCGACGACCGCTCCTTCTGGGCAGTGCGTGCCAGCGAGCAGCGCTATCGCCGGCTGATTCATCATCTGCCCGGCGCACTGCTCCAGGTCGATGCTCGGCCGATGGGCGCCGTCTTCTACCAGCTGCGAGCCGAGGGCGTGACGGACATCGTCGCACATCTCGACGCGCATCCCGGACTGGTCGAGCAGGCCTGTGCGATCGTGCGCGTGACCGATGCGAATGGCGGTGCTGCCCGGCTGATGGGAGCGGGCGGGGTGGCGGATCTGATCGGTCCGGTGGCTTTCATCTTCGCCCGGACGCCCGAGACTGCGCACAATGTCGTCATCGCCCATTTCGAGGGGCGACGCAGCCATGTCGAACGGATCAAGCTCGAGACGTTCGACGGCCGCCTGCTCGACGTCGAGCTGACCGTGACTTTCCCGACGCCGCCCGAGCGGCTGGACGTGACCTTGGTCACGCTCGAGGATGTAACCGACAAGCTTCGCACCGAGGCGCAGCTGCGCCAGCTCCAGGAGGAGCATGCCCGCGCCGCGCGCATCTCCACACTCGGCGAACTCGCCAGTTCGATCGCGCATGAGGTCAATCAGCCGCTGGCCGCAATCGCGATGAACGCCGAGACCAGTCTCCGCTGGCTGCAGCGCGACGAACCCAATCTCGCCAAGGTGGAGCAGCTCACCCGGCGCATCGGCGATAGCGCCCGCCACGCCAGCGAGATCGTCCAGCGCATTCGCGGCATGGCATCGCGTCATGTGCCGGAGCCGGCGCCGCTCGACCTCAACGCCGTGGTCGAGGAGGCGCTGATGTTCGTCTGCCACGATATCGAGACGCGGGCGATCCTGCTCTCGGTGCGCCTCGATATCGGCCTGCCGCGCGTGCTCGGGGATCGCGTCCAGCTCCAGCAGGTCGTGGTCAATCTGCTGATCAACAGCCTCCAGGCGCTGGCGGGCGTCGAAAAGGGCCGGATCGAGCTTGCCACCGGTCCGGATGGCGCTGGCGGCGTGGGTTTCTCGATCCGCGACACCGGGCCTGGCATCGCTGCCGAGAACATCGACCGCGTGTTCGAGGGCTTCTTCACCACCAAGGCGGAGGGGATGGGCATCGGTCTGGCGGTCTGTCAGTCGATCATCGCCGCGCATGGTGGAACGATCGCGGCGGCGAACCATGAACAGGGTGGCGCCTGTTTCCATTTCTCGCTGCCCTCGATTCCCGCCTGAACGTCCGGCGGCGCTGGGGTACACCGCCGGACGCCGCGCCTCAGCTGCGCAGGAACGCGAGCAGATCGGCGTTGAACCGGTCCGCATGGGTGGCCGTGAGGCCGTGGGGCAGGCCCGGATAGAAGATCGTCTGCGCGCCCGGCACCAGTCTGGCCGATTTATAGGCCGAGTCAGCGATCGGCACGATCTGGTCGTCTTCGCCGTGCACGATCAGTGTGGGGACGTCGAACTTCTTCAGATCGTCGGTGAAGTGGTCTCGCTGAATGCCTTGATGCAGTCATGCGCGTTCTTCAGGCCCGCTTGCATGCTGATCAGCCAGAACTCGTCGAGCAGGCTCTGCGGCACGTTCGCGCCCTCGCGATTGGCGCTGTAGAAGGGAATCGCGAAGTCCTTGTAGAATTGCGATCGGTTCTTGAGGATGTCGCGGCGCAGGCCCTCGAACGCTGCGATCGGCAACCCCTCGGGATTGGCTTCGCTCTGCAGCATCACCGGCGGCACCGCGCCGAGCAGCACTGCCTTCCTGACCCGCTTTGTGCCATGGCGGCCGATATAGCGCGCGACTTCGCCGCCGCCGGTCGAATGGCCGACCATGACGATGTCCTGCAAGTCGAGCGCGCTGAACAGCTCGGCCAAGTCGTCGGCATAGCCGTCCATGTCGTTGCGGGTGCTGGTCTGGGCCGACTTGCCATGGCCGCGGCGATCATGTGCGATGCAGCGATACCCCTGCTCGGCTAGGAACTGCATCTGGATGCTCCAGGCATCCGAACTGAGCGGCCAGCCGTGCGAGAAGGTGACGACCGGGCCCTTGCCCCAGTCCTTATAGTACATCTCGTGTCCGTCGCTGGTGGTGAAGATCGGCACCTCGGGTCTCCTTGAACAAGCGCCGCACGGCCCGTAGCGGGCCGCCTTCTGGCGAGAGAGGGCTAGGCGGGAAGCCGTCCGTGTCGCGACGGCACCTGAGACGCGGTCTCCCCCGCCGCAGGGCAAGGGGGAGTTCGCCGATGGTTTGACCGGCCAACGCCCTGGCCGCGGATTTGCGCGGTGGAGCGGGCTCGACCCCGCATCCGGCCGGCCTGACCTGCACCTGGGCATAGGGTCGCCTGCCTAAAAGCGGGCCTGGCGCATCCCTGCGTACGATGGAGACGACGCGGCCGATCCGCGATCTTCCTTATATGCCGAGGCGCCATGTCGGTGCCGGGCGGAGGAGAACGATCATGCGCATCGTCGTGGTGGGAGGGACCGGCCTGGTCGGAGCCAGGGTCGTCCGGCAACTCGAGGCGGCGAACCATGATGTCGTGGTCGCCGCGCGCTCGACCGGTGTCGATATCGTCACCGGGGCGGGACTCGATAGGACGCTGGAAGGTGCCGCGGTCGTCATCGACGTCTCCAACCCCGGCTATGCTGATCCGGCGGATATGCTCCGTTTCTTCGAGGCGGCCGGTGCCACGCTGCTCGCCGCCGGGAAGACAGCGGGCATCGCGCACCACATCACTTTCTCAGCGATCGGCGCCGAGCGGATCGGCAGCGGCTATTACCGCGGCAAGTACGCGCAGGAAGCGCTGGTCGCGGCTTCCGGTATTCCGTTCACCATCGTCCGCTCGACTCCGCTCTTCGAATATATCGATGCCATCCTTGATGCCGGGCGGAGCGAGGAATCGGTCCGCGTGCCGCCGCTCAGTGTCCAGCCGATCGCCACGGACGATGCTGCGCGGGTGCTGATGCAGGTGGCACTTCGCGGTCCCGCCAATGCGATCGTCGAGGTGTCGGGGCCGAACATCTATGCGTTGCCCGATCTCGCCCAGCAGATCCTGACCGCCGCCGAGGATTACCGCCCCGTGCTCGTCGATGTCGCCGCGCCCTTCTTCGGTGCGCGCCCGGGGGTCGATGCGCTGGTCACCGGTGCAGCGGTGCGCTCGGACGACGCCGGCTTCGAATATTGGCTCCAGCGCGCGCTCGCGCCGGCCTGACCCCCCCAACCGAAAGGAAGTGTCATGAAGATCGTAGTGATTGGCGGTACCGGGCTGATCGGTTCGAAGACCGTCGCCTTGCTGACCAAGGAGGGGCACGACGTGCTCGCCGCCGCGCCCAATACCGGCGTGAACACGCTGACCGGCGAGGGGCTCGATCGCGCGCTGGAAGGCGCCGACGTGGTGATCGACGTTTCCAATTCGCCGACGCTCGACGGCCCGGCGGCGCTCGATTTCTTCGAGAAGGCGGGGCGGAATATCGCCGCGGCCGAGAAAAGGGCAGGGGTGCGTCACCACATCGCATTGTCCGTCGTGGGCACCGATCGGCTCCAGGCCAGCGGCTATTTCCAGGCCAAGCTCGCGCAGGAGAAGGGGATCGCGGCTTCGGGTATCCCGTTCACCTTGGTCCACGCCACCCAGTTCTTCGAATTCCTGCGCGGCATCGCCAATTCGGCGACCGAGGGCGACACGGTTCGCCTCTCGTCCGCGCGCTTCCAGCCGATGGCCGCGCAGGATGTTGCGGCCGCGGTTGCCTGGGCTGCACTCGGTGAGCCGGTGAACGGCATGATCGAAGTTGCGGGCCCGCAGGTCTGGCGTATCGACGAACTGGTCGCGCGGGTACTCGCATTCGACAAGGACCCGCGCCGCGTGGTCTCCGATCCGGCGGCGGCGTATTTCGGCGTGACGATCGATGATGCTTCGCTGATGCCCGGGCCCGATGCGCGGCTCGGCACCACCGGCTTCGACTGGTGGCTCGCCAATGTGCCCGCGCCGGTGTCGAAATGACCGCGCCTGCGATCCCCGCCGGCGAGGACATGCCGGCGCTGCGCCAGCTCTGCATCTTCCTCGCCGTGCTGCTCGGCGCGGGCGGCCTGGCGAATGGCGCGTACATGCTCGTCTCGCCGGTCGGTTGGTATTTCGCCGTGCCCGGCGTGACCACCACCGGTCCGTTCAACCAGCACTTCATCCGTGACATCGGCATCATCTTCCTGTTCCTCGGCGCGGCGTTCCTGATCGGCGCGGCGCGGCGCGAGACGCGTCTGGTGCTGTGGGGCGGGGCGACGCTGTGGCTCGCCTGCCACGCGCTCTTCCACATCTGGGAAGTCGCCGCCGGCATCTGCGGTCCCTCAGCACTACTGCGCGATTTTCCCGCCGTCTCGCTCCCATCGCTGATCGGCGCCGGTCTCACCCTGTTCGCGCTGCGCGACCGTCGCGCCGCCCGCAACCCCTGATCCCAAGCAAGGAGACTGAAATGACCCCCCGTATGAATATCTTTCAGGTTGCCCCCGAAGGCACCAAGGCGATGATCGGCGTCGAAACCGCGATCGAGAAGAGTGGCCTCGAGCACAGCCTGCTCCAGCTGGTTAAGATCCGCGCCTCGCAGATCAACGGCTGCGCATTCTGCATCGACATGCACGTGAAGGACGCGGTCAAGAGCGGCGAGAGCCACCAGCGCATCCACCTGCTCGACGGCTGGCGTGATTCCCCGGCCTTCACCGATCGCGAGCGCGCCGCGCTCAACTGGACCGAAGTGGTCACCCGCATCGGCAAGAGCCATGCTCCGGATGCCGATTACGCGATGCTCCAGGCCCGGTTCGACGAGACAGAGATCGCCTGGCTGACGCTGTCGATCGGCGCGATCAATCTGTGGAACCGGGTACAGATCAGCCTGCGCGCCGTTCACCCCTTCGAGACGCCGGCTGCGGCCGCCGCCTGACTTGCGGGGCCGCGGGGCGACCCGCCTCTGCGCTCCGCGGCCCGCTCGAGAAAGGACGAACGTGATGCTCTGTCAGCCTGCACCACATGAACCCGAAATCCTGCCCCCCATCGAAGAGGGGCAGGCCAATCGCGAGTTCGCGGTCGCTGCCGCCGGCGTGCTCCACGACCTGGGCAACCTGATCCAGATCGCGAGTTCCGCGCTCAACATCGTCGCCCGCACGCCGGAGATGCCGGGGAGCCACCGCGATCCGATCCTGCATCGCGCCCGGACCTCGCTCGATCAGGCAGGCACGATCGTCCGGCAGTCCGTCGTGCGTGCCCGCGATACCGCTGCGCAGCCCCCGCGCAGCGATATCGCCAACTGCCTGGCGGACATCGCGACGCTGATGGTCGCCCGCGAAGATGCCGAACTGACCCTCGATATCGAGCTCGAACCGGGCTTGCCCGATACCGCCTGCGACTCCACCGGGTTGCGCCGCGCGGTGCTCAACCTCGTCCTCAATGCGCGCGATGCGATGGGCGGGAAGGGGAGCGTGCGAATCGACGCTCGCGCCGTGGCCGGATGGGTCGATCTCCGTGTGGGTGATCGCGGGTCAGGTATGCCGCCCGCCGTGCTCGCGCGCGTCTTCGATCCCTTTTTCACCACCAAGCGCGACGGCCTGGGCGGCATCGGCTTGCCCATGGTCGAACGCTTCGTCCGCGGTGCCGGCGGCAGCGTCTCGATCGAGAGCGAGCCCGGCGTCGGGACCGTCGTCACCCTGCGCCTGCCCGCCATTCCCGAGGAGACCCGATCATGAAGCTCTATTACGCCCCCGGCGCTTGCAGCCTGTCCGGCCGGATCTCGCTGCACGAGGCCGGCCTCGCCGCCGAGTTCGAGCGAGTCGACATCAAGACCAAGACCACCGAGCACGGCTATGATTATGTCGCGATCAACCCCAAAGGCTATGTGCCCCTGCTGGTGCTCGATGACGGCAATGCGGTGAGCGAGAACACCGCGATCCTCGAGTTCATCGCAGGAATGGATTCGGGTCTGGCGCCGAGCGGCCCGCTCGGCCGCACCCGGCTGATCGAGATGCTCTCCTGGCTATCGACCGAGCTGCATGTCGCGTTCAAGCCCTTCTGGCATTCCGAGGACGTGGACGAACGCGCCGCCGCCAGCGAGGCGGTCGCCCAGCGGCTGGCGCTGATCGAAGAGCATATCAACGAGCTCTATCTGTTCGGGCCGCGCTTCACGGTGGCCGATTCCTATCTCTTCGTCATGCTGCGCTGGGCGCAGGCGTTCGACGTGCCGATATCGCCCTCGATGCTCGGCTATTTCGAGCGCGTCGCCGAACGCCCCACCGTCCGCCGGGCGCTGATCGAGGAGGGGCTGTTCGCGCCGCTGCCTTCGATCGACACCTCTTCGATCGAGGCACTGATATGAAGATCGCGGTTATCGGCAGCCGCGGCCGGATCGGCGAGCGGCTCGTGCGCAACCTGCGCCAGGAGGACCTGCCCGTCGTCGAGGCCTCGCGCCGCACCGGGGTCGACAGCTTCACCGGCACCGGGCTGGCCGAAGCACTGGATGGGGCGGAAGTGGTGATCGATGTCACCAACGTCTCGCCCGACGACGGCGACACGGCGCAGCGGTTCTTCGAGGCCTCGAGCCGGAACCTGCTCGAAACGGGGCGCCGGGCCGGCGTGCGCCATCACGTCGTCCTGTCGATCGTCGGTACCGACGGCCTGCTCGCGAGCGGCTATTTCCGCGGCAAGAAGATGCAGGAGGAGATGGCGGCCGGATCGGGCATTCCGTTCACGATCCTGCGCTCGACTCAGTTCTTCGAGTTCGTCCGCGACGTGGTGCAGGCCGGCACGGCGCGCGACATCCGTATCGCGCCGGCGCTCGTCCAGCCGATCGCGGGCGAGGATCTGGCCGACATGCTGGCCGATGCGGCGTTCAGCGATCCGTTCAACGGCGCGTTGGAGGTCGCCGGGCCCGAGCAGCTACGGCTCGATCAGGTCGCGGCCGAGATCGCCACTGCCTTCGAGGATAGCCGCCGGATCGTCGCCGATATCGGCGCGCCCTATTTCGGCGCCACGCTCGGCGAGCGCTCGCTGCTGCCCGGCCCCGGCGCGCGCATCGCCAAGCTCAGGTTCGACGACTGGCTGCGTGACAGTCTGCAGCCGCCCCGTCTCTCGATTCCCGTCCATTAAAGCCCCGCCAAGGAGAAAATTCGTGCGCTTTTCCAAACCGCTGCTTTCCGCAGCCCTGCTCCTCTCCGGTTCCGCCATGGCCCAGACCGAAGCCCCACCTGTCAAGCCAGTGATCGTGCTCGTACACGGCGCCTTCGCCGAAAGCGCGAGCTGGGATCCGGTCATCGCCCGGCTCGAGAAGGACGGCTACACCGTCATTGCCGCCGCCAATCCGTTGCGCGGGGTTGCGCGCGACGCCGCCGCCGTCTCGGCTATCGTCAAGACGATCAAGGGACCGGTCGTGCTGGTCGGCCATTCCTATGGCGGCCCGGTGATTACGGAGACGGCCAGTGGCAATTCCAACGTGAAGGCGCTGGTCTATGTCGCCGGCTTCGCGCCCGAGGCCGGAGAATCGAGCCTCACGCTCTCCTCGAAATTCCCGGGCAGCACTTTGGGCGACAGTCTGACGACGGTCGCGCTCCCGGACGGCGACGAAGATCTCTACATCCGCCCCGAGAAGTTCCACGCCCAGTTCGCCGCCGACGTTCCCGAAAGCCAGGCCGCGACGATGGCGGCCACCCAACGCCCTGTGACGCGGTCTGCGCTGGGCGAGCCGTCGCGCATCGCCAGCTGGAAGACTTTGCCGTCCTACATGATCTACGGCACGGCCGACCGGAATATCCCTGCCGCGGTCATGAAGTTCATGGCCGAACGCGCGCATGCCAGGAAGACCGTCGAAATCGCGGGCGCCTCGCACGCATTGATGGTCTCGCATCCCCGCGAAGTCACGGCCCTGATCGAGGATGCGGCTACCGCAAGATAAGCGATAGCCGGACGGAGGCAGAACTGTCGGAAGCGGTCGTGGCCTGCAAACGCGGGCGAACGACCCCTTCCGACCCGAGCGGCCTGGAAGCGGCCGGTCCGCTAACGGGCAAGTTGCGGACATTGAGAAAGAAGCTGGCTTCGCCCCGAAATGGAGGCGGTTATTGGGCCGCCTCCATTTACGATGTCACGCGGCCGGATCGTCCGGCGTGGACCGTAGGCTTTCTGCC
This sequence comes from Sphingomonas sp. Root241, assembly GCF_001428865.1. Classification (GTDB taxonomy): domain Bacteria; phylum Pseudomonadota; class Alphaproteobacteria; order Sphingomonadales; family Sphingomonadaceae; genus Sphingomonas. The sequence continues at coordinate 1,679,215 of NZ_LMIV01000001.1, read as the reverse complement.
TGGCGTTGCAGGATTTGCCCGACATGGGAGATTTTAGGGTCCTCGGTATCCATCGCATCGATTGCGGCAAGCAGCTCGTCCATCCGCTCCGCATATAGTGCGCGCGCGCTCGGCCCCTGCGGGAGCGCGGATGCTTCTCGTAATGCCGTGAACGATACGCCCGCATTGCATTCGGGGTTCGAAGGCCCGGCAGGCAGCCGCGCGGCGCGCGCGCCCATGGCATCGATGGCGTGCATCAGCGCAACCGCACAGCTGGTATACAACGCCTTGCGCGCATCCGGTCGCGGTACGGCATAAGCGCCAGCCAGCAGGCGCAGGGCGAGCACATAGATCGCATTCGCCACATCGACAGTGGCGATCGCTTCCAGATTCTCCAGCCAGACCTTCCCTTCGGGATGTGGCGGCTTGCGCAGCACCGGATTGATGGCAGCCGGATGCGCTGGTGCGAAATCGGGGTTCGCGGCCTTGAACTGCCGGAATTCATCGCGGATCGCCAGGAACCGGGCGAAGTGGGAATTTTCGCGATGCTCCGGAGCGCCTTCGCCTTCGACCACGATCTCGGTGAGTGCGGCGAGCGCTGAGTCAAGATCGGTGACCGCTGTTGCGCCCTTCAGCCAGGTCTCGGGGGCACCGAGCTGCAGTGCAGGATCGCCGCAAAAGACTTCGCGCTCGCCCAGCCTGTCGACCAGCGAATGCAAATCCGTTTCCAGGCGCTGATAGAAATCGCCGATCGTAGCGTAATCATAGCCCGTCGGGGTGAGGCGAAGCGGCGCCGGGGTGCGCACCGTCGCTTCTGAAGGTACGAAGCCTTCGCCGTCCGGCTCGTTGGAGCCGTCCGGACGCTCGAGATAGATGAAGTGCTGAAGCACCTCCGCGCTGAACGGCGCGAGCTTCACGACGATGTTCGCCGGAAGATAGCCCGCTTCGAGCGGAAAGTTCGTTCGGCCGAACCGGGGCGCCCCGCCCAGGGAGGACGTGATGTTCCAGACTGCCGCCAGATGGCCCATCTCATCGACGGCGACCGCAATGATCGCATGCCGCCACCGAGTGACGGCCTCTGCCTCTTCCGGTCGCAATCCCTCCGCTTCGCCATCCTTCAGGCTGAAGGCCGCGTAGAGATAGGTGCACATCAGATTCTGTTCGAGCTCCGCCGCCTCGTACAGCGCGTGCAGCAGTCCTTCCCGGGTTACCGGATGGTCGGATTCCTTGGTCATGATCGCTCCTTTCCGGAGCGGGCGCTCCGGTCGAACGACCGGTTAGGGAACCATGACAGAGGCCGCAGCTCTGCCTGGGCCGTGGTTCTCCCGGTGGGAAGGAGCAGACGCCTATGCCTTTTCCTCGGGTTGGCTACACTTTGGGACAGGATGCAATCACGTTTCGGGAGGCGTCTCCGTACCTGATCCGGACCTTGCCGGCCGAGGGACCAAGCACCTGGAATGCCATCGGTCTGATCCTTAATCCTGGACTGGCTCGACCTGCGCATAGGTTTTGCGGGCGGCAGCGGCCGTTATCTTCCTAGCGCACAAGCTGAAGGGGGGCCCTGCCGCAATGGCACTATTTACCGGCAAGACTGCACTGATCACTGGCGGAATCCCCGGTATCGGGTTGGCCGCGGCAGAGCGCTTTGCCGCTGAAGGTGCGCAGGTCGCCGTCACTAAGCGCCGCGGCGGGGAGTTGAGCCTGCCCAATCGCCTTTTGGCCAAGTTCCCATTCTCCTTCCTGGCGGCTGCTTTGCTGGCGGTATCCGCACCCGCCCAGGCACAGGAACTGCCCTATCCGGCCGAATTTCGCACCGAGGAAATCGAAGCGAATGGCGTGACGATCCATGTGCGCATTGGCGGCAGCGGACCTGCGATTGTCCTGATCCACGGCTTTGGCGAAAGTGGAGATATGTGGTCTCCGCTAGCTGCAAGCTTGACCCGAAATCATACCGTCGTCGTGCCTGATCTTCGTGGCATGGGTCGGTCATCGAAGCCGGCGGGTGGTTTCTCCAAGATGAACCAGGCTACGGACATCGCGGAGTTGATGGACGCGCTGAAGATCGTGCAATCCGATGTTGTGGCGCATGATATTGGCAACATGGTCGCTTTTGCCTTTGCGGAAAAATATTCGAACCGGGTAACCAAGCTGATCGTGATTGATGCGCCGATCCCCGGGATTGGCCCCTGGGACGAGATCGCAAAGAGCCCGGCGACCTGGCATTTCCGTTTTGGCGGCCCGGACATGGAGCGGCTCGTAAAGGGGCGTGAGCGCATCTATCTCGATCGCTTCTGGAACGAATTTTCGGGGGACCCAGGGCGCTTCACGGAGCGATCGCGAAGCCGATATGCCGCGCTTTATGCGCTCCCCGGTGCAATGCACTCTGTGTTCGAACAATATCGTGCCTTTGACCAGGATGCGGACGACAATCGGGCGTGGCTGGCCGCGCACGGAAAACTGGCAATCCCCGTGCTGGCGTTGGGCGCTGAAGAGGGTCTCGGCATGCAGATGGCGGACATCATGCGCGCCGCTGCTGCCGACGTGACCGCCGGGTTGGTCCCGAACTCCGGTCACTGGATCATGCAGGAAAATCCTGCTGCGACCGTTCGACTTGTCCACGCCTTCATCGACGGTCCCTGAGCAGCCCTCATGGAAAGGTGTTTCCAAAGCGCTGCTATTCGCTGCTGCGCGACGCCTCTGTGAAGGCCCGTTACCCCATCACGACGGGTGAGCTGGACAGAACCAAGGCGTCTGGCGCGCTTGCAACCGACAGCATCGGCCCCGCCCTCAGGTTGATGGTCTCGTGCTCCGCGCGTCAACTATCAGTCACGCCGACCCGGCCGCGATAAACCATCTCCCAACCGCGCCAGCCATTGTAGAGAAGCAGCAACGTCACGACCACAGACAGGATCATCCCCATCGGAACGACAAAGCCGTCTCCCTGTCCGAGCCGTTGCCCGAGGTTGAACACTTCGAGCAGCACCACGATCACGTTGCCGATCATATGATGCCAAGCGGCGCTGAGCGCACGAATTCGTCGATCGCCGAGGAAGTCGGTAAGCCCGGCCAACGCCGCGAGCGCGGCCATGATGAGGCCCGCGATCAACAGCCAACGTCCCGCGGTGGTCCAGAAGGGATCGCCCGTCTGACTGTAGGCGATGTCTACCGCGAGCGTTCCGACAAAAAAGGCAATAGGAAATGGGATCAGCATCGGGTGGATCGGGTGACCGGCAATCTTGGCGGTCGAACGAGGGTTGGAAGCGTCCATGACATGCCTCCTCTGACTTTCCGGCCCCGCCATAAACCATCGCGATCTCGAGAGGGTTCCGGGCGCAGATGGACCGCCCTCAAACCCAGCGCGCCGAACTCAAAGAAGTCGCCGCAACCCGAGACCATGCGCTAACGCTTCGACGTCGTAACCCGGCGACTCCGACGGAGAGCAGAACGATTGCAAGCAGCGCAAGTCCAGCCGTGACAGTCGTTGTGACGGCGTCCCAGTCAGACGGTGAACGGCTTTCTGTGATTACAAAGATGGCTGACCCGATCACGGTCATTGCACCCGCAAATACCCCATGAGCTGCGCCCTTGGCGCCGTCCGCGCCGAAAGCTCTGCCACATCTCCGATCGGGACAATCTGGTCGTCGTCGCCATGGACGATATCGGGCGCTGATGCGCTGGCGGGAATGAGATTTGCGGAGCTTGACGCCTCGGACGGCGTTGCCGCCCGACCGCCGCTCTATGGCCGTCCGCGGCGGACCACCGAGCCCCGCGCCGCAGGTCTCGGCCTGCGGTGACGATCGGCTGGCGGAAGCGGCGAGCCCGCTGAACCTGTCCGGCAGTCTTGCTGTCCGTGCCGTTTGTGCGGCGCGAGAAAGTAGCCATTATCGGTCGGCAAACGACTGCAAACGGCGACAAGCGGTCCTTTGCAGCGGGTGTCGTCAACCATAGGTCGGTCGGCCTCAACGCCGTGGCGCACCGATCCTTTACGCAATGGGGCTGGGCGCCGCGACTAGAATGAGATGCTGTCGAGCAAGGTGTGCCTCGGACCCGCGGAAGCCTCCCAGCACGCAGTTCGAACACCGATTCCGGCTAGCCAATGGAGCTTGTCAGGCCGATCCCGCGTTGATCGTGCTGAGCGCCTGTATCGGCATGGCGGTAATTGCACCACCCAATCAAACAGCGGACGCGAGCCACCACGCGTTCCGCTGCCGGATTATGCTGGCGTTTTCGACACGATCGCCTCTGGCGGTCCCAGGGCTGCGGGCGACGCGCACGCATCCTCGATGCGGACGCCTCAGCGTTTCTGCGCGAACGCCAGGTGCTTGCTGAAGAAGGGAATCACCTGTTCCTGAAAGCGCGCGGCGACGTCGCTTGTGTGATCGCCGGGATAGATCTCGAAGCTGTTGGCGATGCCATAGCGATCGAGCGCTTCGTGCAGCTTCCGGGAATCGTCCTTGAGCCCGTCGCGGTCGCCGACATCGATGGCGATCGCGCGGTAACGGCGGAGATTGCCGACATATTGGTCGACGAACGCGAGCGGCGCGTTCGCCGCCCATTTCGCCAGTATCTCGGGCCGGACCACCCCGTCCTTCATCGGCAGGTCCAGGTATAGCGGGGGTTTTTGGGGATTGGGCGACCAGGCCGCCGCGGTGGCGAGCTGCGCGCGCTCGCCCCAGCCGAGCTTGCTGGCCTCTTCCAGCGACTGCACCTTGGCGAGCTTCGCCCCGGTGGCTGCGTCGAACTGGGCGGGGTCGCGCGGCGAGAGGCAGCAAGGGCTCATCATGTAGATCGCCCCGAACATGTCGGGGTGCTTCATTCCGATGCGCGCTGTGCCGTACCCGCCCATCGAATGGCCGGCCAGTCCACGGCTCTCACGCCTGGCCAGCGTGCGGTAATGTCGGTCGATATACTGCACCAGGTCGTGCGATATGAACGTCTCGAAATCGCCGGTGGTCGCCGAGCTCGAATACATCGATCCGTTATGCGCCGTCTTGCTGTCGGGAAGCACGACGATCATTTCCTTCGCGCCCTTGGCGAAGGCGCCCTCGATCGTCTGGGGGACGTGGATCTCCTTGACCCATTGCTCGGCACCGATCGAGTAGCCGTGCAGGGCGTAGAGCACCGGATAGCGCTTTTTCGGGTTGCTGGCGTAACCGGGAGGCAGCACCACCAGCACGTCGCGATCGGCGGACTCGCCCTCCAGATTGCCCAGAATGGCGGGAGAGTGGACCTTGATACGCNGGGTTGCTGGCGTAACCGGGAGGCAGCACCACCAGCACGTCGCGATCGGCGGACTCGCCCTCCAGATTGCCCAGAATGGCGGGAGAGTGGACCTTGATACGCTCGACGCTGGCCGAAGGCGCACCCGGCACGGGCGCCGGAACGCGAGTCGTCACCTGTGCCGAGGCCGGGCAGGCCGCGATCAACGCCAGCGCCACGCCCAGCAGATAAGCACGCCTCTTCGCCATATTGTTCATCCTCTCCTGTGACGGATCGCCCGTTGTCGATCCTTACGAACATTCCCGCATCTTCTGCTGCAAGCCCAGCACTCCGACAAATTGCCGAAACAGGGCTGGTGCAATGTTAACGCTACCGTTACGCGTAGCGGCAACAGAAAATAACACAATGGAGGGATGGATGAGGCCGGCAGCGAAAGCGGCGACGCTCGCATTGATTCTCGCAGGAGGTGCGCCACTGGGCGCACAGGAGATCCGTGTCACTATCGATGGCGCGAAACGTGCCGCACCGGTCACGCGCTACGCTTATGGCATGTTCATCGAGCCGATCGGCGGGCTGGTGGCGCGCACCTTGTGGGCGGAGATGCTCGACGACCGCAAATTCTATTATCCGGTCGTTTCCGAGGCGAAGGACGTTCCGCCGCCGCCCAATGCCGAGGGCCGCCCCGGAGTCGCCTATCGCAAATGGCGCCCGATCGGGGGCGACGATGCCGTGAAGATGGACACGCAGGATCCGTTCGTCGGTCCGCACAGCCCCAGCGTCGCGGTCGGCGAAACGCCGCGCGGGCTGGCGCAATCCGGCATCGGCGTCGCGAAGGGAAACCGCCACGACGGATCGCTGTGGCTGTCGGGCGATGCGGCGGCCAAGGTGCAGGTCGCGCTGATCTGGGGCGACGGCGAAGGGGACCGGCAGGTCGTGACTTTGCCCGCCGCCGGGCCCGCCTGGCAGCGCGCAGACTTCGCTTTCACGCCGGGCGCCGACACCACGGACGCGCGGCTCGAGATCACGGGAACCGGCAGCGGCCGCTTCCGGATCGCCGCCGTTTCGCTCATGCCTTCGGACAATATCGACGGCTGGCGCGCCGACACGACTGCCATTGCGAAGTCGCTGAACTCGGGCTTCTGGCGGCTGCCGGGCGGGAATTTCCTCTCCGACTGGGATTGGCACGGCGCGCTCGGTCCGCGCGATCGCCGCGCGCCGATGTTCGATCATGCGTGGAGCGCCATGCAGCCGAACGACATCGGCATGGACGAATGGATGCGGCTCACCCGGATCCTGGATGTCGAACCCTATGTCACCGTCAATGCCGGCCTGGGCGATGCCAATTCGGCCGCTGAGGAAGTGGAATATCTCAACGGCCCGGCGACCAGCGACTGGGGTGCGAAGCGCGCGGCCAACGGTCATCCCGAACCCTATGGCGTCCGGCTCTGGAATATTGGCAACGAGCCCTATGGATGGTGGCAGATCGGCAAGACGAGCCTCGAATATTATCTGATCAAGCATCGCGAGTTCGCCGAGCGGATGCGGAAGGTAGACCCGTCGATCACGCTCATCGCCTCGGGTGCGATGCCCGATCAGCTCCATCCGCGCGATTTCAAGGAAAATGCCTCGCTCGAGAGCATCCAGCACAAATTCGGAACCGAGGAGGACTGGACCGGCGGCTTCTTCGCGCATGCGATGGGCAGTTTCGATGGCATCAGCGAGCATTGGTATGACCGCCCGGAAGAGCGCCCGAATGCTCCCGCGGATGCCGAGCTGATCGAATATGCGCGCTCGCCTTCGAACCACGTCCGGATGAAGGCCGAGGAATGGAAGATCTACCAGCAGCGCTTCCCGGCGATCCGGGATCGCAAGATATTCCTGTCGATTGACGAGTACGCCTATTTCGGCAAGCCGACGCTCAAGAATGCGCTCGCTTATGCGATGGTGATGCAGGAAATGCTGCGCCACACCGATTTCCTGACGATGAGCGCCTTCACGACCGGTGCCTCGACAATGGACATCACGCCGACCGCCGCGACGCTCAACACCACGGGCGCGATATTCAAATTGTACGGCGAACGATTCGGCGCGGGCACGATCCCGCTGGCAGTCGAGGGCAACGTCCCTCAACCCGACCCACGTTATCCCGTGGGCTTCGCGCATCCACAGGTGAAGGCGGGAAGCGCGACCTGGCCGCTCGATGTGATCGCCGGGCTGAGCCCCAACGGCAAGCGGCTGCGTATCGCGGTGGTGAACGCTACCTACAAGCCACAGCGCCTGACGGTCGAACCGCGCGGTCTCAAGCCGGGCGGCGCGGGCACCCGGTGGCTGCTCACCGGCAAATCACTCGACGCCGAGAACAAGGTCGGCAAGCCGGCCGGCGTGACGATCAGCGAGAGGCGCGTGCCGGCGCTCGGCCGTTCACTCACCGTCGATCCGATATCGGTGACGATCTTCGAATATCCCGTCGGACAATGACCGACCCTGCGCGGCGGCGCTCAACCGCCGCGCAGGACCTGCATCACCATCGCGCGTATCCGCCCGTAATTGCTGCGCAGCGGCCCCAATATGCCGTGCCGTTCCTCGGGCAGATGCGCGAGCGGATGGCCGTCGGGACGAAAGACATAATGGTCGAAGAAGGCGCGCCAGGCCGCACGCTCGGCGGCTGGGCGCTCGGCGATGGCGATCATCGCCAGCATCATCGTAGCATAAGGCGCATCGGGGCCGGCGCTGAACCCGTCCCACCAGTAATTGATCAGGACGTTCACCGGGCTGGTCGCTTCGATCTGGTGCCACCAGAGCTTCGGGATGTAGAGCGCGTCGCCGGGTTCCAGCTCCGCGTGCAGCGCCCGCGGGCGTGCCGCTTCGAACTTGGGATAGCGTGAATCGCCGTCGGGGGATCCGGCTGCCAGGCTGACCGGCTGGCCGGCCATATTATGGTCGATCGGCCCGACATAGAGGTCGGCTATGGCGTCGGGCGGATAGAGCGTGAAGCGCCGCCGTCCGGCTCCGACGAGCGCCAGATTGTCATAGGTATCGTAGTGGCACGCGACCTGCGATGCGTTGCCGATCCAGATGCGTGGTCGAATGGCGCGTGGCAGGAAGGCTGCGCGATTCTCGTCTGCGAAGCCCGGCAAATGGGCGTCCGTCGGCAGCGAGCCCATATAGACCGAGGGCAGCTCCGGCTGATCCGCCGCAGCTGCGATGCGCCGCAGGGTTTCCGGCAGCGACAGCGTTTCGCGCGCAAAGTTGAAGCCGTCCGGGCCGGTGCCATAATGATAACGTCCGGCGATCGCGGGAGGGCCGATGAATGCCTGGCCAGTCTGGCCGGAATCGAAGCGCTGCAAATAGGCGAACAGCGCATCACGCGACTCCTGCGCTGCCGCGACGACGGGCCAGTCTTGTCCGAGCCCGCGAAGGATGACCGGCGCGCAGGCATCGGCTACTTCCCGTTGAAAGCTTTCGGGAGCGAATCCCTGGTCGGCGGAAATCTCGCGCACCCGGACTATCCTGGCGTGGCCGCCAGGCGTCGATTGCGCCGGTGGGCGAGGGCCGGAATCTGCTTGAGCGAATCGGCCATGCAATAAGCGAGCTGCAGATAGCCCAGTCGGAACAGCTCCAGCACGGCTGCGTCGTCGAGCTCGTGCAGGCTGTCGAGGCTGACCGTATAGAGCCCCTGAAGCGCCAGCGTCTCACCGTCATCGAAACGCAGCGTGATATCGACCGGGTCGATGAGGCGATGCGCGAGCAGCGTCTGGATGAACCTGTCGGTTTCCTCCACGCCGGTCTTCAATTGGCGGAGCACCTGCTGGATTTTCCGCAGCCGCGCGCCGGGTTCGCCATTGTCGGCGAAGAGCGCCTCTCCGTCGGGCGCATCGAACCTCGCATGGTGCGGGTCGATCGCGATGCTGTCGCCGGAGATGAAGAAGCCCTGACGCTCGAGGTCGAGCGGATGATAAGGCCGCGTCTCCCCGACCGGATCCCGCAACAGATTCTCGCCCGGTTTGAATCCGTACATGGCCCCGGCATAGAATTGTCCGGTGTCCGGGTTCTTGGTGAGCAGGATCGGACAGCAAGTGGCGGCCGAGGCGAATTCCGAGACGACCACCTGCACGAAGTGCGGCGCGGTTTCCTGCCCGCGCGCGATGCGGAGATCGCGATGCGCCTCGGTATCCAGCAATTCGAGCTCTCTCGGCATTCCCCCTCCTGAAGCTGGCCGCGCCGGGCATCAATTATTCGATGCCGAAAGCCGCGCGAGGTCAACGCTCTGTCGCATTGTTATACGCCGACAAATTATTGTTGATAGCGCTAACGTAGTTGGTTATTGTCCGGGCAGATTCGCAGAGATGGATCGGGAGGATGGCCGTTATCGGCTCGCGGGTGTCCGCGACGCTGCGGGTGCTTGCCTATCGAATAATAAAGCGGGTTTTCAACCGCTTCGCGCGAGTCCGCGCCGGTGATCCGGCGTGCAATCGGTCTATACCTTAAGGAGGGGGTATCGGCATGAAGGGCATTATTACACAGACAAATGCGTCGGGGACGCGCTCGACGGTCAAATTGGCGCTTTTTTGTGCTTCAAGTTTGGTAGCGCTAACATTCACGCTGCCGGCTCTCGCATCTTCGGTAACGGTGTCGAGAGACGAGCGGGCCGCACCTGACCCTACAGGCCGCGACGCCCCGACGAGGACCGCCCAGAACGAAACGCCCGATGCGCAGTCGACCGTGACCCAGGCCGAGCAGGACGAAATCGTCGTCACCGGCATCCGCGGCTCGCTCCAGCGCAACCTCGATGCGAAGCGCGAGGCGTCGGGAGTCGTCGACGTCATTTCGTCCGAGGACATCGGCAAGTTCCCTGATTCGAACGTCGCCGCCTCGCTGCAGCGTCTTCCCGGTGTCTCGATCCAGCGCGACGGCGTGCGGGGCGAGGCGAACGGCGTTACGATCCGCGGCTTCGGTGGCGATTTCAACGAGACTCTCGTCGACGGTCGGCGTCTCGCCACCGCCACGGGCGGACGGTCGATCGATTTCAGCACCGTCGGATCCGACTTCATCGGCGCACTCACCGTGTACAAGACCCCGGACGTGACGGTCGCGGCCAACTCGATCGGCGCGACCATCGACATCGCCTATCCCAAGCCGCTCGACCATCCCGGGTTCCGCCTTGCGGCGTCGGCTTCGGGGTCGATCCAGAATTATTCGAAGCGCATCGTGCCTTCGGGCGGCTTGCTGATCAGCGACAGCTTCGCGGACGATAGCTTCGGAATCCTTGCCAGCGTGATCTATACGCGGCACGACACCCGCACGAACAATGTCTTCGTCCACGGATTCCCGGGCGGGAAATATGCGCCGTGCCAGCTCGCCGGCAGCACCGCTGCGACGTGCAACCCGACCTCCGACACGACCGCGCCGGCGTCGCAGCAGCAGACGATCGTCGGCTTCTTCGAGCAGCAATATGGTGCGCAGCAATCCTATACGAAGGATGAGCGCATCGACGGGCGGATCGCCATTCAATGGCAGCCGTCGGACGATCTGCTGCTGACGGTCGACAACAATTATTCCGATCAGCGCATCAACACGGACACGTTCGGCTTCGGTATCTGGTTCAACCAGGGATCGCTGCGCAACGTGAAGCTCGACGACAATGGGGTGCCGCTCGATTTCACGCAGGCGGGATCGCAGACCGACTTTACCGCCGGCACCGACAGCAACTGGCGGCGCACCAACCAGACCGGGCTCAACGTCAAGTGGGACGCGACCCAGAATCTGGAAATCGAGGCTGACGGCAGCCTCTCGCGCAGTTGGTTGAACCCTGACGGACGCGTCAACGGGAAGGGCGCCGATGTCGGCTACGGGTTCGGGATCGGCCCGGCGCTGGGTATCGCGATCACCGGAGACAGCGACGAAGTGATCCCGTCGCTCCACAGCTATGGCGTCAACGGCGATCCGAACCGCTGGGCCGACATGTCGGCCATCGGATCGCACGTCACCGTCAACATCGCGAACAAGAATACCGATACGATCAAGCAGGGCCGGCTGCGGGCCAAATGGACGCAGGACGATCTGACGCTGTCGATCGGCGGATCCTATGTGGACGATACGTTCAAGTTCCGCAGCGCCAACACCTTCGCGAACAACTTCTGGCAGGCCTATTCGGGCTATGGCCCGGCATCGGGAACGACGGGCGGCGTCGCCATCCCGGCGAACCTGTACAGGGGCACCATCAGTACCGATGGCTTCATTCCCGGCTTCAGCGGCACGCTCCCACCGACGCTGATCAATTTCTCGGCGGTTGCGTATCAGGATTTCCTGACCGGTCTCGGCAACCCGCAGGCGACGACGATCCCTGGGTATAATTATGGCTGTTGCGGCACTGCCTTCACCGGCACGTTCGACGTCGCCAATGATGTCGGCAGCTATCGCAACATCAACGAAAAGACCTGGTCGCTCTTCCTGTCGGCCAAGTACAAGACCGAAATCGCCGGCATGCCGTTCCACTTCAATGCCGGCGTGCGCCAGGAATCGACCAAGCTCGCTTCCACCGGCGTCGGCCGGCTGCCGACTTCGATCACGCCGAGCACCACCGACCCGACATTGCTCACCGTGAACTTCGGCCCGTCTCAGGAAGTGACGACGCGGAACAGCTACAGCTATTTGCTGCCCGCGGTGGACATGAAGCTCGAGCTCACGCCCAAGCTGGTGCTGCGTTTCGACGCCTCGCGCACGCTGACGCGGCCGACGCTCAATCTGCTGACGCCCGTGCTCAATATCGGCTCGGGCCAACGTGTCGGAGCGCTCACCGCCGATGGCGGCAACCCCCTGTTGCAGCCTTATCTTGCCGACAATTTCGATGTCGCGGCGGAATGGTATTATCAGCGCAATTCCTATGCGTCGGTGAATTTCTTCCTGAAGAACGTCTCGAACTTCATCGTCCAGGGCACGCAGCGCCAGACGATCAACGGAGTCGTCGATCCCTCGACCGGGCAGGCGGCGCAGTTCAGCGTCTCGCAGCGCGTGAACGGGCCGGACGCGACGGTTCGGGGTGTCGAGCTGGCACTGCAGCACACGTTCGGGGATTCGGGCTTCGGCTTCATCGCCAACGGCACGTTCGTGGAAACGAACAAGCCCTATGACCGCAGCGACATCAGCCAGAGCGGGTTCGCGGTGACCGGACTCGCGAACTCGGCGAATTTCGTCGGCTTCTTCGACAAATACGGGTTCGAGTTCCGCGCGGCGCTCAACTGGCGCGACGAATATCTGCTGCAATTCGGCCAGGTGCAGAACACCGGCGCATTCGGGGCCGAACCGACGTTCGTCAATGCCAGCACCCAGGTCGACCTCAGCGCCAGCTACCAGATCACCGAGAACATCAATGTCTTCGGTGAGGCGCTGAACATCACCAACGAGACGATGAGCACGCACGGCCGGTACAACAACCAGCTGCTCGACGTTTATGGTTACGGACGGCGGTTTACTGCGGGTCTGCGCATCAAGCTCTGACCCTTTCCCTACTTCGGGGGTGTCTTTGACACCCCCGGCATTGTCGCTGAAGATTGCGCGCATGCGTCCGATCAAGAATATCGTCATTGTCGGCGGCGGGACCGCCGGGTGGCTGACCGCCGGGATCGTCGCGGCGAAGCACCGTGGCCGGATGGCGGCCGGCTTCACGGTTACGCTGATCGAATCCCCCACTACGCCGATCATCGGCGTGGGCGAGGGTACCTGGCCGACGCTACGGACGACGCTTCCCAAGATCGGCGTTTCCGAAACCGATTTCTTCCGTGAGTGCGACGCGGCGTTCAAGCAGGGCGCCAGCTTCGCGCGCTGGACGACAGGCGCGCTCGACGACGCGTATTATCATCCGCTGATGCTGCCGCAGAGCTTTCACCAGCTCAACCTCGTGCCGCATTGGCTGGCCGGCCCAGTCAAGGGCAGTTTCTGCGACGCCGTCACGCCGCAGGGGCGTATTTGCGATGCGGGGCTTGCGCCCAAGACGATCGCCACGCCCGAATATGATGCCGTCGCCAATTACGCCTATCACCTCGACGCCGGAAAGTTCGCGCCCTTCCTGCAGCGCCATTGTTGCGAGAAGCTGGGCGTGCGGCATGTCCTGGCGGATGTCCGGCGCGTTCACCTGACCGAAGACGGCGACATCAGAAGCGTCGAGACCGAACAAGCCGGCGAGATCGAAGGCGATCTCTTCGTCGACTGCACGGGCTTCCGCGCGCTGTTGCTCGGCGACGCGTTGGGGGTGCCGTTCAAGGACTGCGGCGATGTTCTGTTCTGCGACACCGCGCTCGCGGTCCAGGTGCCGTATGCGCGAGAGGACAGCCCGATCGCATCGCACACCACCTCCACGGCCCAGTCTGCCGGCTGGATCTGGGATATCGGCCTGCCGACCCGCCGGGGCACCGGCCACGTCTTTTCGAGCCATCATATTTCCGACGACGAGGCCGAACGAGAGCTGCGGGCCTATCTAGGAGAGGCTGGAAAGGACCTCCCGGTCCGCAAGATCAGGATACGCTCCGGCCATCGCGAAACGTTCTGGAAGGGCAATTGCGTCGCGGTGGGGCTTGCCGCGGGATTCCTCGAGCCGCTCGAATCCTCGGCAATCGTGCTCATCGAATTGTCGGCGAAGCTCATCGCCGAGCAGATGCCGGTGTGCCGCGAAGTCATGGATGTCGTTGCTTCGCGCTTCAATGCGACGACGCACTATCGCTGGGGCCGGATCGTGGATTTCCTCAAGCTCCATTATGTCCTCACCCGCCGCACCGACAGCGACTTCTGGCGGGATAATGTGCGGCCCGAGAGCATACCGGACCGCCTGCAGGAGCTGATGCTCCTGTGGAAATACCAGCCCCCCTGGTTCCACGACGAGTTCGACCGGGTCGAGGAAGTCTTCCCCCCGGCCAGCTATCAATATGTACTCTACGGAATGGGCTTCCGCACCGAGATCGAGCCCTCGGCGCTTGCCGGGGAAGCGCGGCTCGCCGAGCGCGCGATGCGTGAGAACGTCACGCACACCGAGCGACTGCGCGTCGGACTGCCGAGGCACCGCGACCTGATCTACAAGGTCCACGAACATGGCTTCCAACCGGTCTGACCGCCTGAAACAAGATGGGCGCTGCAGAAGTGGTTTCCGACCATAGGCGCGACGTTGCGGCTATCGCATCCATCCGCCTGAAGCATACTTGAATTGACTTGATGAAACGCCAAAATCCTTCGTGCGAAGTGGCGTGATGGGTCATTCGCTCTTGCCCCGGTACAGCTTTCCCGAAACCCTCGTTCGCCCGGCAGGCACGTCGGCAGCAAGGCGCCCAATAGCGGCCGCCTGGCTCCGACTCACGAAGCCCGCTGAGCAGGCGCCGGTGAGACAAGGCTCGCCGCGCAGCAGACCGGCAAGCTTGGCATAGCCGTTGATTGCTGGCCGAAATCGTCTAGTTCGTGCGTGGTTCGAGGCAGTTGAAGAGGGGTCTTGGTGACACGAAGCGCGCGGCCGCGAAGCGCCACGATCAAGGACGTTGCAGCTAGAGTCGGCATGTCTCCAATGACGGTCTCGCGCGTGATCAATGGGCAGGCCGGCGTCGGGCCGGAGACACGCGCGGCCGTGGAAGCCGCCATACGGGCACTCGACTACACGCCCAACATCGCTGCTCGAAATCTGGTTACCGCGGCAGAGCCGAAAATCGGCGTAATATACTCCAACCCAAGCGCCGCGTTCATGAGCGACTTCCTGATCGGCGTATTCGAGGAGGCATCCGCGCGCGGATTTCGCCTCGTGCTTCTAAAGGGCGAGGGCGGGCGCCCTCCGGCCCAGGGGCGCTTGGCCGACCTTGCCGCTTCGGGCGTGGGCGGTTTCATCGTTACACCACCCTTGGGGGAGTCGCCGGCCTTGCTGCGATTGCTTCGCGAAACGGGACTTCCGATCGCTGCTGTGGGCGCGCATGCCGTCGAAGACGCGATTTGTGTGCGCATAGATGACCGCCGCGCGGCCTACGAGATGACACAATATCTGATCGGGCTGGGACATCGACAGCTGGGCTTCGTCGCCGGCAATCCGGATCAGGCGGCAAGCGTAGAGAGGCTCGCTGGCTTCTACGCTGCCGTTCGGGAAGCAGGCGATGTCCGTGCTTTAGTTGCGCAGGGCGATTTCAGCTTTGCGTCGGGTCTCGCTGCGACCGAGCAATTGTTGGATGGCCCCGTGCTGCCCTCGGCGATTTTCGCGAGTAATGACGATATGGCGGCCGCTGCCGTCTCGGTCGCACACCGGCGTCAGATCGACGTCCCGCGCGAACTGACCGTGGTCGGATTTGATGATACCCCTGGGGCTGTCATGCTTTGGCCACCTCTCACCACGGTTCATCAGCCTGTGCGGCAGCTTGCATCCGAGGCTCTTCGGCTATTGGTCGCCGAGATCGCCAACGCGACTCGCCCGAGCACCGGTCGCCCCGATCATGTCCTGGAGCATGCGATTGTGAAGCGGCAATCGGCCTCCCATGCGCAGCCACCGTGCCAGGAGCGGGCCCTCACGCAGAGCTAATGGGCGCGGGCCCGTGCGCGAGGTTCCGCCTGTCACGCAGCATTCCGTCTGCATTGGCGATGCAAAGTCTCGAGCGGCGAGATCTAAGCCTCATCGGCTTGTAGAACGCGCGGCATCCTGTGTCGGCGTCTCTAGCCCCAATCTGCCTGCAATTTTTCACGATTACGATAACGTTATCGTGGCACTATCGTCCAAAATATAACGACATATACCATTATATGGACATGTAATGCCGTTATAAGGGCTCACCGGGAGCAATTTGACGAGATGGGTCGCGAGATTTGTCCGAGCATTGACTCGTCGCGAGGCGGAACCTACGATTCAATGTTAACGCTACCGTCGCCGCCATTCGGCGTCGCGGGTGCGGCGCGGCCCGAAGAGGCTGCGGACAGGTGAGGAGGAGGGGTGATGTCTCGAGGCAGGTATCCGCAGCTCGAAGTCGCAATCGCGAACGGCCGGAAAGGGGCGAGGCTGCACGCCCTGCTTTCGGTCAGTATCATCGCGTCGATGGCGCTCTTTGCCGTTCCGGTCATGGCGCAGGAAAATACGGCGAGCCAGACCTCGGCACCGCAACCGGCTGGAGCCGCGCAGGCCGCGGGAAGCGAGACGGAAGCGGAGGCGTCGAGAGAAGCCGAAATCATCGTCACCGGCTCACGCATTCAGGCGACCGGCTTTGCGGCGCCAACCCCGACCACGATCGTCGGCGAAGAGCAAATTCAGAATAACGCGCAACCCAACATATTCGCGACCATCACCCAATTGCCCTCGCTGCAAGGATCGAGCGGTTCGACGACGAATACGTTCAGTACCTCGAGCGGGCAGCAAGGCCTCAGTTCCTTCTCGCTTCGGGGCCTCGGCACGATCCGGACGCTGACGCTGATCGACGGCCAGCGCGTCGTTGGCGCCTATTACACAGGAGTCGCTGACGTCAGTCTGTTCCCGCAATTGCTCATCCGCAGGGTGGACGTGGTGAACGGCGGCGCATCCGCATCCTATGGATCGGACGCCGTCGGCGGTGTGGTCAACTTCATCACCGATACCCGCTTCACTGGAATCAAGGGCAATATCCAGGGTGGTGTCACCACCTATGGCGATGACGAGCAGGGCCTGATCCAGCTCGCCGCAGGGAAGAACTTCTTCGATGGGCGGCTGCACGTCGTGGCGAGCGGCGAGTTCGCCAAGGAAGCGGGCGTCGGGCCGGGCGATTTCGGAGTCGATCTCGCTGGCGATCGCGACTGGTTCACCCAGACCACGATGATCAACCGGAACGTCACCAATGACGGATCGCCGCAATATGTGATGCGCGACTTCGCGCAGCCCTACAACTTCACGAAGTACGGTTTGATTAGCGCCGGTCCTCTCCAGGGCATCGCGTTCGACCGGAATGGCCGGCCCTTTCAGTTCAATTATGGATCGAACGGGACGCCCGCGCGCAACGCTGCAGGGAACGTCATCGGCTGCTTTCCTGGCTTCTGCGTGGGCGGCGACCTTTCGGGCAACACCGATACCGGACGCACCTTGCAATCGGGCATTCAGCGCCTGACCGGCTATGGCCGCATCGGCTACGACTTTGCCGAAGATAACGAGATCTACTTCACCTACAACGTCGGCCAGGTGAAGACCCACAATCAGCCCGTCAACGGCCAGAACCGTACGGGTCTGACGATCCAGTGCGCGAACCCGTTCGTGCCCGTGTCGGTCCAGACGCAGTGCGCGACTGCGGGCGTGACCAGCTTCACGTTCGGCACGGCCAACGCGCTGCTGCCGAACACGAAGGTGCGCACCGATCGCCGCCAATACCGGTTCGTCGGTGGTCTTAAAGGCAAGTTCGGCATCGCGGGCACCGACTGGAGCTACGACGCCTATTACGAGCGTGGCGTCAACCACACGGCGGTCGATGTCGAAGACATCATGCTCACGCCGCGCTATAACCAGGCAATCAACGCAGTCCTGCTGAACGGCGCGATCGTCTGTGCCGACGCTGTCGCGAGGGCCAATGGCTGCCAGCCGATCAACATCCTCGGCGGCGCCGAGCCGTCCGCCGCGGCGCGTGCCTATATCATGCCCGAGAATGGACCGTTCCAGCGGTTGCGCATCACCCAGGATGTGGCGAGCCTGAACTTCTCGGGTTCGCTGTTCGACTGGGGCGCGGGACCGGTGTCGATCGCGCTCGGCGCCGAATATCGCAAGGAATTCTACGAGGTCTATGCGGACCCCTATGGAGCCGGCGTCGCTCCGATCAGCCCGAACACCGCCGATTATCCGGTCGATCCGCTGCTCTCGACCACAGGCAACAACTGGTATGCGGGCAATTACAAGAATGGCAATGGCGCATATAGCGTCAAGGAAGCGTTCCTCGAGCTAAACGTTCCGCTGTTCAACAGTGACACCTTCGGGCGGGCAAACATCAATCCGGCCGCCCGTATTACCGAATACAGCACATCGGGAACCATCTGGGCCTGGAAGGTCGGCGGCACCTGGGACACGCCGCTCGACGGCCTGCGCATACGCGGCGTCACCTCGCGCGACGTGCGTGCACCGAACCTGTCCGAGCTGTTCGCGGCGCCGGTTACGACCACGCTGCCCAACTTCCTGGACCCGGCGCGCAACGTGAACGTCGTCGCGATCCAGAGCGTGGTCGGCAATCCCAATCTCACGCCCGAAATTGGCCGCAACACCACGATCGGGGCGGTCTACGCGAACCCCTCCTGGCTTCCGGGGTTCAGCGTTTCGGTCGACTATTACAAGATCAAGATCACCGACGTCGTCTCCAGCCTTGGCGCGGCGCAGATCGTCGACCTTTGCTTTCGCAACATTCTCCCCGAAACGTGCAGCGCCTATAATCTCAACAACCCCAACGGCCCCAATTTCATCAACGTGCAGTCGTTCAATCTCGCGTCGATCAAGACCAGCGGGTTCGATATCGAGGCAAGCTATCAATGGCGGCAGCCGCTGGGCTTGCCGGGCAGCTTCACCTTGCGGGCGCTCGCCACCCATATCCGTGAGTACATCACCGAGGCAGGTCTTCCGGGCACTGCGCCGACGGACTCGGCAGGCGTGAACACCGGTGCCACGCCGCACTGGAAATTGCTGGCGATGCAGACCTACACGAACGACCGGCTCAGCCTGACGCTGCAGCAACGCTGGTTCACCGACGGCAACTACGGCAACCAATATGTCGTTTGCACGCCTGGCAATTGTCCGACGTCGACAGCGATTGCACCGACGATCGACAGGAACTTCATGCCCGGCGCCTTCTATCTCGACATCGGCGGAACCTACAACGTCACTGACCAGATCACTGGCTATTTCAAGGTCGACAATGTCTTCGACCATGATCCGGCCAAGTCGCCGTTTAATGCGAATCCGGCATTGTATGACATTGTCGGCCGCATCTACCGCGCCGGAGTGCGGTTCAAATTCTGACCTCGCCTGATGGCGGTCCGCCAGACCTCCCCTCACAGGCGTGCCTTGGCCGGCTACCCGAAAGGGTGGCCGGCCGATTTTTCGCGGATCAATCGGGGAGGGGATGATGCACCGGCCGGGGGGTAGCTCAAACGCAGATTGAGAAAGTCTGACTAATGGCAATGGTAGCGTTACTTGACCTCGCGCGTCGCTAGATCGCAACCGGAAGAAATTGCCGGGGCAGGTTGATGCAGAAATTTTGATTTCTGCATCGTCTCCTATCAGGCCGGGAGACCAAAGTTACGCGGCCGTCGCCACGCCGATGCAAAAATCAGCATAGCCAATATGGCCAAGCGAACGTTGTGAAGAATGCCCCACCGGAGCAACATTTGCCTGCTCTCCACGCCCGTCTCGGAGGGTGGTAAGCCACGAGCGGAAGTCGCCTCCTGGGAACGGAGGTCGCCTGAGGCACGCTTGCCCGCCCATTGCCTACGATCCGCGAGACATACTCTCTTGCGCGACTCCGTTCCTGCGCGAACTGTGTCCTCCCACCAAGGCTATGATTCGAACGCCATGGCGAATTCCAGATCGCGAGAATCAGCAAGATTCTCTATTTCGCGGAAGGCTTTCAAGCGATTCGGCCAAACGACGGCATCGGTTCGCATCCGACGTAATCATCCGGGAATATCCGGCGAAATCCGAGGAGCTATTCCGGCCAGGTTCCGGCCAGATCGCTAGATTTCATCTCAACATCAGCGGCTAAGCATTGAAATCGCTGGTGACCCCTACGAGAATCGAACTCGTGTTTTCGCCGTGAGAGGGCGACGTCCTAACCGCTAGACGAAGGGGCCATGTGCTGCGGAAGGCGCGCAATTACGGGGCGCTTGCCGGTCCGTCAAGCACGTATCGGCACCAGTCCGAGCCAGCGCTGTGCGGCGGGCCAGCGGGGAAGCAGTAGTCGGTCGAAAATCACGGCCAGCACCAGCGTGGCACCGAACAACGGCATCGCCACTGCGAGCAGCACGATGGCGCCGATCAGCACTGGACCGTAGCGCGGCCGCAAAAGCGGAATCGGGGCCCCCAGTAAGCCGCCTGGACGCCGGCGCCACCACATCACCGCTCCCGAAACCGACAGAGTGGCGAGGAGCAGCGCCGTCAGCGTGCCGAGCAACTGGTTGACGATCCCGAACAGTGCGCCTTCGTGCGCGGCGATGCCGTAACCGACCACGCGATCGAGCCAGTGCCGTTCGGCGAAGTCGCGACGCGAGGTGAGGGCGCCGGTCGCGCCGTCCACGGTGATCGTGGTGCGTAATGGCCGGTTGGCGGCATCCGACGTCACGGTCCATTCCGTGCCTTTGGCGCCCGGCGGGGCGAGGAGCACCGGCGGCGCGATGCCGAGCGGATAGGCGGCGGCCGCGACGCGATCGAGATCGCCACCGCGCGCGACCGCATGCGGCATCGTCATCCCTTCATGCTCGGCATGGTCGCCCAGCATCGCGCTGCGGGCACCCGTCGGCCAGTCCTGCGGTCCGTCGAGCGTGCCGGTGACCGCGCGGACGTCCTTGAAATAGCTGCCCCAGAATTTGGCCCAGGGCAGGCCGGTCGAGATCAGGAACAGCGCCAGCGCCGCGACCCAGATCCCGGCCACGGCGTGCAAGTCGCGCCAGAACAGCCGCTTGCCGGAGCGGAGCCGCGGATAGAGCACACCGGCCAATCCCCGTGCGCGGCGCGGCCACCAGAGATAGAGTCCGGTGAGCAGCATCGTCACCGTCCAGCAGGCCGCGATCTCGACCAGCCAGCTCCCCGGATTGCCCGCGCGGAAGGTGCCGTGCAGGTCCGAGATCACGCGCATCGGCCGTTCGCTCTCGACCTCGGTCCGGAGGATGCGCAAGCGGTAAGGGTCGACATAGACGCGCGTTTCACTTCCGTCCTTGCCGACGATGATGCGCGCGGCTTCGCCGGGTGCCTGAGGAAGCTGGTATTTGTGCAGCGTCGCGCCCCACACGGCGGCGAGCGCCGCCTTCACTTGCGCCTCGGCACTGGCCCGCGGGCCGGAAGGCGTCAGCGTGTCATAGGGCCGCTCCAGCCACGCCTCGATCTGCGGCTTCCACAGATAGATCGTCCCGGTCGCGGCGAGCCACAGGACGAAGGGCATGCAGAACAGCCCGGCATAGAAATGCCAGCGCCACACCGCATTGTACCAGCGCGTGCCCGGAGCGGTTGCCATCAGAAGGCCGCCCGCACGCCGGCAAAGACGCTGCGCCGCTCGACCGGAGTGAAGATCGCGCTGGCGGGTGTGTATTGCACCACCGCCGATATATCCCCCGCCGCCTTGCGCCCACCCAGATTGCGTGCATCGGCGAACAGCGTGAAGCGGTCATCGACTTTCGCCTCGGCACTCAGCCCGAACAACAGATAGCCATTGGTGCGGAAGCTGTTGGCATAGTCGACCCAGGCGCCGCGCGGCGTCCATTCCACGTTCGGGGAGAGGTGCAGCGCATCGCCGCCCAGCCGCAGCTCGGCGCGATAGTAATGCTCGGGCACGACCGGCAGGCGATTGTCGCCGAACTGTGCGTCGTGCCGGAAGCGGAAGTCGCTCCACATATAGACCTGCCGCAGCCGTGCCCATGCGGCGAGATCGAGATCGAGCCCCAGCTCGATGCCCTGATGCCGCGTACGTCCGGCGTTGAAGGTGGCAGCCGGGATCGTCGGCGGCGCGATATTATACTGGAGCAGCTCGCCGTCGAGATCCGTGCGATAATAGCTCAGATCGAAGCGCAGCGGCCCGATCTTGCCGCGCCCGCCGATCTCGGCCGTCCAGCCGCGCTGTGCGTCGAGCGGCACGAAGTTCGAGATCTGCGCGAGCTCGATAAAGCCGGGCAGCTCGTGGCTGCGGCTGAGATTGGCATAGAGTTGCACGCCGCCCGTCGGCTCGAACAGCAGCCCGAGCTTCGGGGAGAGCTGGTCGAACGCGGCACGGCCGCTCGCCAGGGTAGGGAAGACCTGATCCTGCCGCCGCAGCCCCGAAGTGTAGATGGCGCCTGCAATCAGCGTTAGGGCCGGCACCGGGCGTACGCGCGCCTCGGCATAGGCATCGATCGTGCGGGCGCGCTGGTCGGCGTCGAAGGTCTTCGCGCCCTGTTCGCCGTTCATGTTGACGAAACGGCGCGAGGCGACACTGCCGAAGCGTGCGGTCACGCCGGCGGTCAGCCCGAAGGTGCCGAAATCCTGATCGAGCCGGGCATAGCTGCCCCAGTCGAGCGATTTCTGGTCGATCAACTGGTAGATCGGATGGTGGAGCTGCTTGGCATTGAGGAACAGCCCGACGTCGAGATTGCCGCTGCCGATCGCGATGCTCGTCCGGTTCTGCAGCCGCAGCGAGTCGATATCGCGCGCCTGATCGCCGGCGAAGTTGCCGCTCCCGGGCGTGCTGCGCGCGGCGGCATAGGTCAACGCGCCGGGAAGTTCCTGCCGGATCGTCTGTGCGCTCGCGTAGAAGCGGGTCTCGACGCCCTCGCTCAGCCGCAGCCCGACATTGCCGTTGACCCGCAGCGCCTTGCGGCGGGCATGATCGCGGTCGCCATCCGAGCGATCGCCGGCGATCGCCAGCCATGCATCGCCGCGCGCATCGGCATAGCCCGCGCTGGCGAAACCGCGCAGCGTGTCGAAGCTTCCGCCGTCGACTCGCAGGCGCACGCCGTTCGACGAACGGCCGGTCGGAGTGACGCCGTTGATCGCCCCGCCGAGTGTCGATGCGCCGAACCGCAGGGCATTGGCGCCGCGGAATATCTCGACATGCTGGAGGAATGCCGGATCAAGCTCCTGGAAATCGCCATTATCGTCGGCGAGGTTGATCGGCACGCCGTCCTGCAACAGCGTCAGCCCGCGCATGTGATAGCCGCGGCTGATCCCCGATCCGCGGATCGACAGGCGCACTTCCTGCCCGAAGCGCGGCTGGGCATAGACACCGGGGGAGAAAGCGAGCGCATCGCGGAGCGAGACTGCGACCTTCTCGTCGAAGTCGCCGGCGGGGACGACATTGGCGCCGCCCGGCGTCTCGCCGACGCGCTGAATCGCCTCTTCGACCAGCCGTTCGGCAGTGACGACGATCTCGTCGGATCGGGCGGGGGCTTCCTGCGCGAGCGCGGGAAGGGCGGCGAGCAAGACAGGCGCGCCAAGCAGCGCGCGAACGAATTTCGACATGAACTGATCCTCGACAGATAACGGGCAAAGGCGTGCGCGGAGCACGCCGGCAGCGTCAGCCGAGGCGAGGGGGGCCGGTAGCGAGCGGGGGAGGGGCGGCGAGGCCGCGGCCCGGCGCGGTCTCGAGACGAACGTGCGGGACCGGTTCGGCACGGGCCGGCGCCGGCGGCGCGACGATCGGGTCGACAGGCGCGAACGGCATGGCGGCCATTGCGAAGGCACAGGGCTGGTCGGCGCTCTTCTTGTGCTCGGCAGGGGCGTTCTTGCCGATCGCCTCGGCGAGCAATGCCTTCGCCTCGCTGAGTGCCGCGGGGCCGCTCGCTCCGCTATCGGCACACCAGGAAAGCGTGACGCCTGCGGCGTTCGCCTGCGGCATCCAGCCGGCGGGAACCGCCATCCGCAGGAGCAATGCGCAGCCGACCAGCAGCAGCGCGAGGCGCCGCAAACAGCTCTGTTGCACGGATGCCGATCGATTCACCCGGCAGCCCTTTGCCGAACCACCGCGCGGACACAAGCGGACATTTTGTCCAATCTCACCCGGTGACCGGCAGGCGCAGGCTACCGTCAGGCTCGTAATGGAGTTCGCTATAGGCAGTGACTGCGTCGAGCGGCAGCGGTCCGTAGATATGCGGGAAAAGCTGCCCACCGCGCGACGGCTCCCATTTCACCGCGTCGCCCAGCGCTTCCAGATCGACTGCTGCGAGCCACAGTCCGTCCTGCCCGACGAAATGTTTGTCGATCGTCTCCTGCAGCTGGGCCTCGGTGGAGAGGTGGATATAGCCGTCGGCCAGGTCCACCGGCGCACCCGCGAAGCTGCCGTCCGTTTCGAGAACGGACATCTGGTCGGTGGTGAGGACTTTATAGGCAGTGGAATCGGGCATGCTGTCCTCCGGAAGAGGCTGGCCATAGCAGCACTACTTCGTCACCCCGGATTTGTTCCGGGTCCACCAAGCCGCGCACGAAACCTTCAGCAACTGATGCTGGTGCGCGCTGCGCAGTGGACCCCGGCACAAGGCCGGGGTGACGGTTAGTATTACTGCCCGTCCTCCGGCCCCGCGGCCAGATCCTCGCTCGTCGTACCATCCGGCGTCGGCTCACCCGCAACTGCGCCGTCGGCGAGATTGATCTCGGCCTCTTCCTCGCTCTCCTCGATCCGCGCGGCCGAGACGACATGTTCGTCATCGGCGACGCGGAACAGGATCACGCCCTGCGTATTGCGTCCGGTCACCCGCACCGATCCCACCGTGGTGCGGATCAATTTGGCCTGATCGGTGACGAGCATCAGTTGCTCGCCATTATGCGCCGGGAAGCTCGCCACCACCGGGCCGTTGCGATCCGAGCTGACGATATTGGTGATGCCCTGGCCGCCGCGGTTGGTGCGGCGATATTCATAGGCCGAGGTGCGCTTGCCATAGCCGTTGGCGGTTACGGTGAGGATGAACTCCTCGGCATCCTCGAACTCCTTCATCCGCTCCGGCGAAAGCGTGACTTCGCGATCGCCCTCCTTCCACGGTGCGGCCTTGAGGTAATCCTCGCGCTCCTGCGGCGTCGCGTCGAAGCCGCGCAGCACCGATAGCGAGATCACCTCGTCGCCCTCGGCCAGCCGCGCACCGCGAACGCCGGTCGAATCGCGGCTCTGGAACTCGCGCACGTCGGTCGAGGCGAAGCGGATCGCCTTGCCCTGCTTCGTCGCGAGCAGCACATCGTCCTCCTCGGTGAGCAGTGACACGCCGATCAGGCGATCTTCCGACCCTTCCTCGAACTTCATCGCGATCTTGCCGTTGGTGCGAATATTGGCGAACGCGTCCATCGAGTTGCGACGTACCGAGCCCTTGGCGGTCGCGAACATGACGTGGAGATCGCCCCAGGTCGCTTCGTCCTCCGGCAGCGGCAGCACGGTCGAGATCGTCTCGCCCGTCGCCAGCGGCAACAGGTTGATCATCGGCCGTCCGCGCGTGGCGGGCCCGCCCTCGGGCAGGCGCCACACCTTCATGCGATAGACCTTGCCCTCGGTGGAGAAGAACAACACCGGCGTGTGAGTCGACGTGACGAAGAGGTGCGTGACCGCATCCTCATCCTTGGTTGCCATGCCGGCGCGGCCCTTGCCGCCCTTGTTCTGGGCACGGAAAGTGTCGAGCGGGGTACGCTTGATATAGCCTTCCATGGTCACCGTGACGACCATGTCCTCGCGCTCGATCAGGTCCTCGTCCTCGATCCCGTCGGCGGCGGCGGCGATCTCGGTGCGGCGCGGCGTCGCGTACTGATCGCGGACCGCGGTCAGCTCCTCGACGATGACTTCGTAGAGCTTGGCGCGATTGCCGAGGATCTCGAGCAGTTCGGCGATCGTCTCGGCGAGCTTGGCGAGTTCGTCGCCGATCTCGTCGCGGCCCAATGCCGTCAGGCGGTGCAGGCGCAAGTCGAGGATCGCGCGGACCTGCACTTCGCTGAGGCGATAGCTGTCGCCGGTGACTTCGGTGTCGATCGCCTCGACCAGCCGGATATAGGGCGCGATCTCGGCGATCGGCCATTCGCGGGTGAGCAATCGGTCGCGTGCCACTGCCGGGCTCGGCGAGCTGCGGATGATCTTCACCACCTCGTCGAGGTTGGTCACTGCGATGACCAGGCCGAGCAAGATGTGCGCCCGGTCGCGTGCCTTGGCGAGCTCGAACTTCGAGCGCCGGGTGATGACCTCTTCGCGGAACTTGACGAACGCCTCGATGATGTCGCGCAGGTTGAGCAGCTCGGGGCGCCCGCCGCGGATCGCGAGGATGTTGGCCGGGAAGGAGCTCTGCGCCGGCGTGTTGCGCCACAGCTGGTTGAGCACGACCTCCGGAGTCGCGTCGCGCTTCAGATCGATGACGATGCGCACGCCCTCGCGGCTCGATTCGTCGCGAATGTCGCTGACGCCCTCGATCCGCTTTTCCTTGGCGGCCTCGGCGATCTTCTCGACCAGCGCGTTCTTGCCCTGCTGGTACGGTATTTCGGTAAGCACGATCGAACGCCGCTCGCCGCGCTGCTCGGTGGTGTGGCGGCTGCGGACCATGATCGAGCCGCGGCCGGTCTGGTACGCCGAGCGGCAGCCGCTGCGGCCGAGGATGATCGCGCCGGTCGGGAAATCGGGTCCGGGGACGATCTCCATCAGTTCCTCGAGCGAAATCGCGCCATTCTCGATATAAGCGAGGCAGGCGTTGATCACTTCGCCCAGGTTATGCGGCGGGATGTTGGTCGCCATGCCGACTGCGATGCCGCCGGCACCGTTGACCAGAAGATTGGGATAGCGGGCCGGCAGGACCGTCGGCTCGCTCTCCGAGCCGTCGTAATTGTCCTGGAAGTCGACCGTGTCCTTGTCGATATCGTCGAGCAGGGCCGAGGCGACTCGGGCGAGGCGCGCTTCGGTGTAGCGCATCGCCGCAGGCGGATCGGGATCCATCGACCCGAAATTGCCCTGGCCGTCGATCAGCGGCACCCGCATCGCCCAATCCTGGGCCATGCGCGCCATCGCATCGTAGATCGAGCTGTCGCCGTGCGGGTGATATTTACCCATCACGTCACCGACGAGGCGCGCCGATTTGCGATAGGCGCGGCCGGCGACATAGCCGCCTTCCTGCGCGGCGTAGAGGATGCGGCGGTGGACGGGCTTCAGGCCGTCACGAACGTCGGGGAGGGCGCGCGCCACGATCACGCTCATCGCGTAATCGAGGTACGAGGTCTTCATCTCGTCGACGATCGAGATCGGGGTAATATCGGAAGGGTCGGCGAGCAGGGTCTCGTCGGTCAAAGGATCACGCTTTCGGAGTTTGTTACGTTAGATAGGGCTCTAGCGCCCCCGATACCACCTGCCAACCCGCGCGTGCGCGTACACGCGCGCGTGAGGCGCGATTATCCTGTGGATTGAGAGATCGGCTATAGCGCGAACTTTGTCGGCGATCGGTGATCGAGATCGCCAGCACGCATGTCATCGGCATCCAACGCGGTAATGGAACGATCAGCGACGTTCAATCGTCGTTCAGGGCGCCCTTGCCATCGCTAACTCATCTGCGTCCGCTTGAACGGCGCGCGGCGGGCATTTACAGGGGCCGCCGACCAGTATGCCGTTCCCACGAGGAGAGTTGTACATGAAGTTCGTTTCGAAGCTCGCGCTGGCCGCCGCGCTGACGCTGGGCGCCTCCGTCGTGGGCAGCGCGCCGGCGCTGGCGCAGAAGGCGGACAAGAAGGCTGAACCGCAGCTCAAGGTGAGCGACGCGTTCCGCAAGGCCGCCGTTGCCGCCGAGACCGCGCTCAAGGCCAAGGATCTCGCCACCGCTGATACGCAGCTCACTGCCGCGGAAACCGTCGCGGCAAACGACGACGAGAAATATTATTCGGGTTTCCTGCGTCTCCAGCTCGAGCTCGAGAAGAAGAACGAAGCAGGTCAAATGAAGGCGCTGGGCGCCCTCGCCAGCAATCCCAAGACGCCGCCGGATCGGGCCAAGGTCTATGGTGCGATCTACAACTACATGGTCGGCTCGCAATATCTCGCCCAGAAGAAGCCTGCGGATGCGATCGCGCCGCTGCTCAAGGCGCGCGAACTCGGCAGCACCCAGGAGGATCTCCCCGTTCTGCTCGCCAACGCCTATGCCGCCACCGGCAAGCCGAACGAGTCGATCGCCGAAGTGAACCGCGCGATCGAGGCGAGCAAGGCTGCCGGCCGCAAGCCGCCGGTCGATTGGTACAAGTTCGCGATTCCGCGCGTGAACGCCACGGGTGATCGCGCCGCGATGGCCGATTGGCTCAAGCGCTACATCGCGGAATATCCCACCGTTCAGAATTGGCGCTGGGCGATCCAGGTCTATCGCCAGGGCACTCCGGCGGCCGGCAAGAGCGAGAAGATGAACCTCTACCGGCTGATGCGCGCCACCAATGCGCTGGCCGATCGCGGCGATTATGCCGATTACAGCTTCGCCGCGCAGCAATCGGGCCTGCCCTGGGAGGCAGTCGCGGTGATCGACGAAGGCCGCAAGGCGGGCAAGATTCCCGCGGCCGACGCCGACGTGCAGCGCACCTACACCGCGTCGCAGACCGCAGTGAAATCGGAAGGCTCGCTCGAAGGGCTCGCCAAGCAAGCGACTTCGGCCAAGGACGGCCGCAGCGCGCAGCAGACCGCCGATGCCTTCCTCGCCTCGGGCAATTACGCCCGCGCGCTCGAACTCTACGATCTGTCGCTCCAGAAGGGCAGCGTCGATGCCGACGAAGTGAACCTCAACCGCGGCGTCGCGCTGCGTGCGCTCGGCCGCAAGGACGAGGCGCGCACTGCGTTCCAGGCGGTCAAGGGCGCGAATGCCAATCTGGCGCTGCTCTGGCAGGCTTCGATCGACTTCCCGCCGCTCGCCTGAGCGGCGCGGCCACGGCAAGCAGGGAAGGGGCGGCAGCGATGCCGCCCCTTTTCACATTTCGGGTACGGGGACGCCCGGTAGCGCCTTCGATGTGCGAATCGTCAGCGACGTCTTCACATGCTCGACATTGGGCGCGGTGGTCAGCTTGGTCGTCAGGATCTGCTGGAAGCTCTGCAGATCGGGTGCGACGATCTTTAGAATGAAGTCGATTTCGCCGTTGAGCATATGGCATTCGCGGACCTCGGGAATGTCCGCCACCAGTTGCTCGAACGCGCGCAGGTCGCTCTCGGCCTGGCTCTTGAGGCTCACCATTGCGAAGACCGTGAGGTTATAGCCCAATGCCGCCGGATCGAGCGCGGCGTGATAGCCGCTGATCGCGCCCTGCTGCTCGAGCGCGCGGACGCGGCGGAGGCAGGGCGGGGCGGTCAGCCCGACGCGCTCCGCCAGCTCGACATTGGTCATCCGGCCATTATCTTGCAGCAGCCCCAGGATCCGTACGTCGATATCGTCGAATCGCATGAGCTCGTCTCTTTCATTGTGGATTCGTTGCATGCAGGGGTTGCTAGACTATAAGATAATTACAACGCAACGCAATTGTCCCACAATGCGACGTGCCGAAATGGACTGTATCTAGGGCCTCCCCCGAGCGTTAAGAATTTATTGAACGGTGCATTTCCGCGCCGGGGGACGATGACAGGCGCGTGCGCTTCGACGACACTCTCGAGACCGTGCTCGCGGCCGATCTGGGCACGCCTTACGGCGTTCAGTCGGCATGGCGCCAGCTCGTCGATCTGATCGGCCGCCGCCGCGTGCCCCCCGCTACCCGCGCGATGGCGACCTTGCGTGCGATCAAGAGCGAAGTGCCGAGGCCGGTACGTGCCGCCAGCGCCCGCGCGCTCGAATTTTCCAATCCGCCGGCGCCTTTGGTCCGGCTGTTCGCGCGCGACGAGCTGCCGATCGCGATTCCCGTGCTGCGCAGCGCACGGCTGTCGGCATCCGAATGGATCCAGCTGCTTCCCGATCTCGCCCCCGCCGCGCGCACGGTCCTGCGCAACCGTCGCGATCTCCCGCCCGCGGTCCAGCGCGCGCTCGAAAGCTTCGGACCGGTCGATTTCGTGCTTCCGAACGACGCGGGGATGTCGGAAACCGGTGTCGGGCACGCCAGCGCGACGGAAGTTGTGGATAGTTCCGCCGGATCGATTGCGGAGGCGGAGCCGGACGCGCAGAACCTGACGATGGACCATAGCGAGAGGATCTCGGCCGCGGCGCCCCGGGAGGCGCCGGCACGATCAGCCGCGCAATCGGCGCAGGTCGAGGACGAGGGTCCGTTCGAAATCGCCGAAGTGGTCGCGCGGATCGACGCGTTCTGGCGCAACCGCGAAGAGGCCGGGGCCGTGCCGACGCCTGCGCCGCCGGTCGTCGAGCATTTCCGCTTTGAAACCGACGAAAAGGGCGTGGTCCGCTGGATCGACGGCGTCAGCCGCGCCGCCGTGATCGGCCTTTCGCTCGATCTGCTCGGCGTCGACGGCTCTCATGTCGACGGCATCGCCGCCGGGGCGTTCCGCCGCCGCGCGGGCTTCTCCACTGCGCGGATGACGATCGAAGGCAATTCGGACGCGGCCGGCGACTGGCTGATCTCCGCCATCCCCGTATTCGATCCGGCCAATGGCCGCTTCACCGGCTATCGCGGCACCGCGCGGCGTCCGCGCGCCGACGAGCGTGCCGAGCCCGTGCGCGCGCCGGTCGGCTCGCCCGCCGAATCGCTGCGCCAGCTCGTCCACGAGCTCCGTACGCCGACCAACGCCATCGCCGGCTTCGCCGAGATGATCGAGACGCAGATGCTCGGGCCCGTCGCCGGAGTCTATCGCGATCGTGCCAACGTCATCCGCAGCCAGGCGCGCGAGCTGCTCGGCGCGATCGACGATCTCGATCTCGCCGCACGGATCGACAGCGCCGCGCTGACGCTGGTTCCCGACCGGGTGTCGTTGCGTCCCGTCCTCGCGACAATCGCCGACGATCTCGCGCCCTTGCTGGAACTGCGCGGCTCGATGATCGCCTTACCGATCGAAGACCTCGTCGTCACCGGCGATCGCCGCGCGGTCGAGCGGCTGCTCGCGCGGCTGATGGCGACCCTGGTGTCGGCCAGCCGCCCGGGCGAGCGGATAGGCGTCAACATGGCGCTCGAAAGCGATCAGAAGGTCGCGGTGGCGATCGACCGTCCCCGCGCGCTCGCCGATTATCCCGGCGATTCGGTGCTGGGCATCGACGACGAGCGCGAGGATGCGACGTTGCTGGGTACCGGTTTCGCACTGCGCCTCGCCCGCAACCTTGCGCGCGAGCTCGGCGGCAGCCTCGTGATCGCGCCCTCGATCTTGACTTTGCGGCTTCCCGCCGCCGTAAACAGCCAGGTGGGCCAGGCGATCTGAACTGACGGTGGGGGACCGCCATTCCGGCACGGGCTACCGCCTGCCAGCGCCGCCGCTCGCCGCGCTGGTGCAATGGCCCGAGAGCTTCGGCATGCGCTTCACGGTCTTCGTCGATACCGAGGAGGAATTTGACTGGGGCACCTCCTTCAGCCGCGAGGAGCGCGGTACCGCCCACATGGCGGCCATGCCCGAAGCGCATGCGCGCTTCGCCGCACACGGCGTCCCGCTCACCTGGTTGATCGATCATCCCATCGCTACCTGTCCGCGTTCCGTCGAGATATTACGCCGGCTGATCGAAGATGGTCGCTCGGCAATCGGCACCCAGCTCCATCCCTGGGTGAATCCGCCCTTCGAAGAGGAAGTGAGCGTCTACAACAGCTTCGCCGGTAATCTTCCCGCCGCGCTCGAAGAAGCGAAGCTCGCCATGCTCACCCATGCCATCGCTTCGGCATTCGGCACGCGTCCCCTGGTCTATCGCGCCGGGCGCTACGGCATCGGCCCGAACACCTTCGCCGCGCTCGCCCGGCTCGGCTACCGCGCTGATACGTCGATGCGCGCGCGGTACGATTACGGCCCCGATGGCGGACCCGATTTCTCCGCGATCCCCAACCATGCCTTCCGCACCGGCCCCGACGGGTCGATCGTCGAGCTTCCCCTGACGACGGTCTTCACCGGCGTCCTGCGCCGCGGCGGCGCGAACCTCCACCGCGGGCTGGGCGGCTTGCCGCGTGGCCGCGGCTTCGCCGCACGCCTCAACCTGCTCTCGCGAGTGGCGCTCACTCCCGAGGACATGCCGCTCGCCGACGCGCTCGAAGCGATTCGCGTAGCGGCGGGCGAGGGGGCGCGCCTGCTTAACTTCAGCTTCCATTCGCCCTCGGTCGAGCCCGGCCACACCCCCTATGTTCGCGACGCTGCCGACCTCGCGGCCTTCTATCGCTGGTGGGACGCGGTTTTCGCATTGCTCGCGCGGCTGGGCGTCGTGCCTGCATCGCTCGCCGAACTGCTCGACGCGGCTTGCGGCGCGGCCCCATCCTCCGCTACTGCCGCGGGCGCTGGGGGCCTGTAGCTCAATGGTTAGAGCTGGCCGCTCATAACGGCTAGGTTGCGGGTTCGAGTCCTGCCGGGCCCACCAGCGCGGTCGTAATAGTTCACTCGATGCCTTGTGCCCTGGTTCGCGAAGCTCTAAGCGGCCCGACGTCGGGGAGTGGCGCAGCCTGGTAGCGCATCTGGTTTGGGACCAGAGGGTCGCAGGTTCGAATCCTGTCTCCCCGACCATCATCACTTTCCTAAGGGGCTCGGAACCTCTCCAGGCGTCCAAGCGCACGCCGCTCGAGGTCGGACGCGCAGGAGAGCGGCTGGGCGATCCCGGGGCGGGGAGTTACGAGCCCAGCAGGCTCTTCCTGAACAGCGTCTTGATCAGCCTGTCTTCGAGAATGCGTCCGACGACATAGAGAGCAGCGAAGATCGCCGCAAAGACATAGGCCGGCGTGGGCGAGGGGCTCTTGCCTTTCTCATCCTTGCCCTTCTCTTCTTTCTTGGGCTTTTCGGGTGCGGGTGCGCCGAGAGCCTTGTCTATCGGGTTCATCGGAATGACTACGTCCTTTTTAGCGGACTTTTTCGATTCCGCGCTCGACGGATTTTCGAACTTGTTCAGGGCTATGGTGAGCTGCGCAAAGCCCAGAAACAGCAGCGGCGCCAGGAAGCAGAACATCAATATCCGGCTGCTCAGCCGATAGCGCAGCACGGAGCCGGCCGCGCCTTCTTCAATCTGCAAGACACCGCTGTCGAAAACGGACATCTTGTCCTGGGCCGCCGGGTCCTTCTTGCGGAAAGTCAGTGTGTCGTTCGTCCGTTCGTGGCTGGTGCCGGTCTGGCGGAACAGGGGAGCGAGCTTGTCAAAGGCATCGTCGCCCGATTGCTCGGGAGCGAGCGCCAGGCTGCCTTTGACCTGCCAGATCCAGTCGATGAAACGCAGGCTCACATAATCTCCTTTTGAGCGAGCTTTGCGATGCTGCCGTGGCGGCGAGGCCCAAGCCCGACTGGCCATGGCGGCGCCCGCCTGGACACGACGAATGTCACGCAGGTCGCTCATTCGGCCGGCACCGCAATCCCGACCGGCCGGCCAAATCGTTCCTTGAGCGACTTCCAGCCTTCTACGAAGGGATAGACCATCGTCTCGCGGATCGACATGCGGCGACCGCCTTCCATCCCGAGCAGTTCCGCCTCGCCGTCCACGCAGGTGCCGAACATGCGGTCGATGACGATCCAGCTGCCGGCATAATTGCTGCGGCTGGCTTCATAGTCCTGCGAATGGTGGAGGCTGTGATGCTCGGTGGTGTTGAACAGGAATCGCCACCAGCGCGGCGAGTTGAAGCGGACATTGATGTGCTGGTAAGTGCCGACCGCCAGGCCGATGGAGCCGGCGAGCAGGGCGGCGCGCGGCAGGAAATCGAAGAATCCGCCGATGCCGAGTCCGATCAGGAACAGTTCTACCGGATTGCCGACAGCGCCTTTGTTGATGTTCAACTGGGTGATATAGTGATGCGGCGCGTGGGTCAGCCACAGCGGGTGCCAGTTATGCATGCCGCGATGCATCCAGTACTGGCCGAAATCGAAAGTGAACGAGATCAGGAAGGCCTGCACCAGGAGCGGCAGCCCGATGAACCACGCGAACTTGTCCCAGTCGAAGGAGTGCTGGATGGCTTCGATCATGGCGCCGTCGCCGACATAATTGTCGGCCAGGCGGAGCAGCGTGTAGCCGAGCCCGACATAGAACAGGTCGGTGACCAGTTCCTTCCACGTCAGGCGCCAGCTCGCGTAGCGCGGGTTCACCCATTCGAGCCCCAGCAGCAGCACCTTGAAGCCGATGCCGATGCCGATCGCGGTCGATGCCTTGGCGATGGAATTGGGCGCATAGTACCAGAATGCGATCAGCACGAACAACATGGTGGGCTGGAACCAGGTGAAGATGAACTGCTTCACCGGGCCGCCTTCCACCCTGGGGATGTTCTCCCAGCCCACGGTTACCGGTGCCTGTGCTCCGATCACTCTCTTGCCGACGCGAATTCCGTCCATCTTGTCCCCGCGATATCGAGTGTCGGCTCTAGAATATCGGGGACCCCGCAGCGGCGGCATACGTCATCGGACGTATATCGGTCGCTTGTTCGGGCAGGTGACGCATTGGCGTCAGCCCCAGCTTGGCGAACAGCGCCGCGTCCTTGTCGTCGCCGGCGTTGCCCGTGGTGAGCAATTTGTCGCCGGTAAAGATCGAATTGGCGCCCGCCATGAAGCAGAGCGCCTGCGTCGCATCGCTCATGCTCTCGCGCCCCGCCGACAGCCGCACCATCGACTCCGGCATCGTGATCCGCGCCACTGCGATCGTCCGCACGAACTCGATATCGTCGATCTTGGCGAGCGGCGTATCGGCGAGCATGTCGCCGAGCACCGTGCCCTTTACCGGCACCAAAGCATTGACCGGCACGCTCTCGGGGTGCCGCGGCAGCGTGGCGAGCGCGTGGACGAAACCCACACGATCCGCGCGCGTCTCGCCCATCCCGACGATGCCGCCGCAGCAGACGTTGATCCCCGCCTCGCGGACATTGTCCAGCGTGTCGAGCCGATCCTCGAAGCTGCGCGTGGTGATCACTTCGCCATAGCGCTCGGGCGACGTGTCGATATTGTGGTTGTAATAATCGAGCCCGGCATCGCCGAGCATCGCCGCCTGGGCAGGCGTCAGCATGCCCAAAGTCATACAGGTCTCCATCCCCATCTGGCGGACACCCTTCACCATCTCGACGATGGCGGGCATGTCGCGGTCCTTGGGGTTGCGCCACGCCGCGCCCATGCAGAAGCGCGAGCTGCCATTGTCCTTCGCCTGCGCCGCCGCCTGCAGCACCGCGCGCACGTCCATCAGCTTCGTCGCCTTGAGCCCGGTCTCGGCATGCACCGACTGGTTGCAATAGCCGCAATCCTCGGGGCAGCCGCCGGTCTTGATCGACAACAGGGTCGACATCTGGACCTGATCCGGCGCGTGATGCGCGCGGTGCACGGTCTGCGCACGGAACACCAGTTCGCCGAACGGCAGGTCGAACAAGGCGGCGATCTCGTCGCGGGTCCAGTCGGCGCGGGTGCCTGCGTCGTGCATCTCGCTTATTTCACTCCTGCGGGGCGATCGTCAGCCGGATGCCGCTCAGCGCTGCCGATGCCGGAATCTGGCACGACAGGCGTGAACCGGCCGCGCGATGCTCCGAGCCGTCCAGCAGGTCGTCTTCGTCCTGCGACATCGGGGGCAGCATCGAGACGAAGGCCGGATCGACGTGGACGTGGCAGCTCGCACAGGAGCAGCAGCCGCCGCAAAAGGCCGGAATATCATCGATCCCGGCCGACCGGATGATCTCCATGAGCGAATTGCCGATCGCGCCCTCGATCACGCGGGTGTCGCCCGCCAGATCCAGGACATGCAGCTGGATCGACGCTCCCAGGGCGGCTTCGGTCATATTGGTTTCACTCCGTACAAAAGCGCGCACTCCGGCCGGAGCGCCGCCGGTTGATTTTCGATACGTCCCGAGCGTCTATCGCTGGAGATAGCGCCGCCATCCGCCCAGCGCGGTGATGTCCTCGGCATTGACGGTCGCGCGCGGCTCCGCGACGAAGCCCTTGACCTGGCTGCCGTCCTCCAGCGTCACAGTGCCGATCGCGAGGGGGGGCGGGACCTCGGCGACGAAGCTGCCGAACGCCGCCATGTCGAGCTCATAGATTTCGAGCGCGATCGCGGCGCCATCGCCGCTGTGCACGAGCGCCGGCTTGGGAGGCACGCTGTCCGCTATCGCATAGAGACGATAGGCGGGAGCGGTGCGGGCCTCGCCGACGAAGCGCGCGTCGCGGGAGGTCAATTGCCAGTGCAGCGGCATGTCCTTCAGATGCGCGCCCACGACGGCTAGCTTCACAGTCTCCATTCGTCCCTCCAGATCGAGCCGCGGCGGAACCACCGGCGCGGGTAAAAGAGTCTTCGCCAGGTCAATCAGGCTGCGGTCGCTGCCGGCCGGCCCCATCAGCGTGACGCCGAAGCCGACGCCGCTGTGATACCGGCCCGTCGGGACCGCGAGCGCGGCCATGTCGAGCAGATTGACGAAATTGGTATAGGCACCGAGGCTCGCATTGAGCGTGATCGGGGCGGCGAGCATCTCGGCCACGCGATAGCTGGTCGGGGCGGTCGGCAAGGCGAGCAGGTCGACCGTTGCCCACATCTCCTCCGCCGCGCGAGCGAGGTCGGCAAGCCGATAGCTTGCCCCGAAGGCATCGACTGCGCTGTAGACCTGACCCTCCTCGACGATGCTGCGGACCACCGGATGGATCGCATCCGGGTCGTCACGAAGCAGGTCCTGGAGCGCGGCGGTCCGCTCGGCGATCCAGGGGCCGTTGTAGAGCAGCCGGGCCGCCTCGTTGAGCGGCGCCATATCGATCTCGACCAGCTCGGCATCGAGGCCGGCCAGCGCCGCGTCGTAGAGGAAGCCGGACTCGATATCGCCGAACCAGGGGCGCTGGTCGACGCGCGGGACGCCGATCCGGCGGCGCGCGCGCGGCAGATCGTCGAACGCGCGCGAGAAGCTGTCCTCGCGATCGAAGCCGGCGACGATGTCGTCGACAAGCCCGGCGTCCTCGACCGTCCCGGCGAAGACCGTGATGCAATCGAGCGACCGGCAGGCGGGGACGAGCCCGCGGCTGCTCCATCGTCCTCGTGTCGGCTTGAAGCCGATCAGGTGATTGAAGGCTGCGGGTACGCGGCCCGATCCCGCGGTGTCGGTGCCGAGCGCGAAGGCGACCAGCCCGGCCGCCACCGCGACCGCCGAGCCCGAACTCGATCCGCCGCTCACCCAGGCCCGGTTATAGGCGTTGCGTGGAATGCCATAGGGGCTGCGGGTGCCGTTGAGGCCGGTAGCGAACTGGTCGAGATTGGTCTTGCCGACGGGAATGGCTCCGGCGGCGACCAGGCGCTCGACCACCGTCGCCGATCGCGGCGGCGCGTAGGCGAAGGCGGGGCAAGCGGCCGTCGTGTCGAGGCCGGCGACGTCGATATTGTCCTTCACCGCGAACGGCACACCGGCAAGCGGCAGCACTTCGCCGCCGGCGACCCGTTCATCGACTGCTGCCGCGGCGGCGTGGAGCGCGGCGGCGTCGAAGCGGGATATCCAGGCCGCGGGCTGGACGGCGTCATAGCAGTCGAGGCGCCGGATGACCTCTTCCATCACGTCGGCGGCGGTGCGGCGCCCCGATCGCACGTCGGCGGCGATGGCTTCGACGGACAGGCGATCGAGTGCCGTCACGTGCGGATCAGCGCCAGCATCGGCGCGCCGGGCATGACGCTTTGCCGCTCGGCGACGTAGAGGGCCGCCACCGTCCCGGCGGCCGGACTCACCAGCGGAAATTCGGTCTTCATCGCCTCCATCACGGCGATGGTCTCGCCGGCAGCGACCAAGTCGCCGGGTGCTTTCATCAACTTCCAGATACTGCCGCCAAAGGGGGCCTCGACCAGCTCCGCACCTTCGGGAAGCACGATGACGTCGGCAGGTTTGTCATCGACCGCTTCGGTCAGGCTCGCGATACGATCGAACTCGCCACGGCGCTCCCACTCGGCGCGCTCGGCGGCGAAAGCGGCGTTGCGGCGCGCTTCGAACGCCGTGATCGATTCGGCATTCTCGGCGAGGAAGGCGCGATAGTCGGCGAGGCGGAATTCGGTCTCCTCGATCTCGATCGTGCGGCGGCCGAGTGGGAAATCACGGCGCCACTCGGTGAGTTCCTCATGGCTGACGGGGAAGAACCGGATCTGGTCGAAGAAGCGCAGCAACCAGGGCTTGCCTTCGATGAAGGCGCCGCCCTGCCGCCAAGTGTTCCACACCTGGATGGTGCGGCCGAACAGCTGATAGCCGCCCGGGCCCTCCATCCCGTAGATGCACATATAGGCGCCGCCGATGCCGACGACATTGGGCGGCGTCCAGGTGCGCGCCGGATTGTACTTGGTCGTCACCAGCCGATGCCGCGGATCGATCGGTGTCGCTACCGGCGCGCCCAGATAGACGTCCCCCAACCCATAAACGAGGTAGCTCGCGTCGAAGACCGTGCGATGGACGTCGTCCGCGCTCTCCAGCCCGTTTGCGCGACGGATGAACTCGATATTGTCGGGGCACCAGGGCGCGTCGTCGCGCACCACGGCCATGTAGCGCTCGATCGTCTGGTGAATGGCGGGATCGTCCCAGCTCAGCGGGAGATGCACGATGCGCGAGGGGATCGCGAAATCGTCGAGTTCGCCGAGCTGTTGCTCGATGGCCATCAGCCGGTCGAGAAGCGCGTCCTCCCGGATGCGCACGCCGTCGATATGGACCTGGAAGGAACGGATGCCGGGTACGATGTCGAGAATGCCGGGCAGCTCCAGCGCGGCAAGCGCCGTCGTGGCGGCATGGACCCGCAGGCGCAGCTCGAGATCCAGCGTGATGGGGCCATATTCGACGAGCAGGTTGCGGTCGCCCTGCCGGCGATACAGGACGCGCGGGCTGCGGCCCTGCGGCGCGATCTCAGCCAGGATCGCATCCGATCCGCTGCCGGAGGTCTCCAGGGAGGGACGGGCGGGGCGGCCCTCGATCCATTCCTCTTCGGCTGCGCTCGCCGCATCCGCGTCGGCGAGGCTGACGTTCTCGAACCGGATGGAGTCGCCCGGCGCGAGCTGGCCGATTTTCCAGAGATCGGCCGCGATCACCACGAATGGGCAGACGAACCCCCCGAGCGAGGGGCCGTCAGGGCCGAGAATGATCGGCATGTCGCCCGTGAAGTCGAGCGCGCCGATCGCATAGGGATTGTCGTGGATGTTGGATGGATGGAGCCCCGCTTCGCCACCGTCCCGGCGCGCCCAATGGGGTTTCGGCCCGATGAGCCGGACGCCGGTACGGTTGCTGTTATAATGGACGCGCCAGTCGGCCGTGAGGAACGTCTCGATATCCTCGGGGGCGAAGAAATCGGGTGCACCGTGCGGACCGTAGAGCACGCGGATCGTCCAGTCCGGGCCGAAGGCCGGCTGCTCGACCATCCGCGGGCCGGGGATCACGGCGGGCGGGTGCGGCGCCAAATGAAGGGTGTCGCCCGCGAGCAATCTGCGGCCGCCATGCCCGCCGAACTCACCCAGATCGAAGGTGCTGCCGCTGCCGAGATAGGCGGGAATGTCGAGGCCGCCGGCGAACAGGATATAGCCGCGCATGCCGCCATCGCGGACGCGGCCGAGCGCCAGTAGCTGGCCCTTGTCGACCGTGAGCGCCTGGTTGCGTGACACGGGCTTGCCGTCGAGCGTGGCATCGAACTCGGCCCCGGTCAGGCAGATGCGCGTCGGCGTGTTGAACCGGAGCGTTGGGCCCGTCACCGTGATCTCGAGCCCGGTGGCCGCCGCATCATTCCCGAGCAGCGCGTTGCCCAGCCGGAAGGCGCGCGCGTCCATCGGTCCGGACGGCGGCACGCCGACATCCCACAGCCCGATCCGCCCCGGAAAGTCCTGCACGGTCGTGAGCGTGCCGGCCGCCTGCACGGAGATACTGCGCGGATGATGCTCGACCCGCTCGAGCGAGCGCGTGGAGACGTCGCCTGACACGAAATCGTCGGTGCGCGCCACGTCGCGCAGCCAGCGCAGGTTCGTCTCGATACCGGCCAGACGCGTCGCGTCGAGCGCCGCCTGCATCGCCGTAACCGCGGCGTCGCGATCCTTCCCGCGCACGATCAGCTTGGCGATCATCGGGTCGTAGAAGGGCGAGACCTTCGCCCCGCTCTCGACCCAGGTCTCGATCCGCGCCTCGCCCGGGAAGGCGACTTCGGTGAGCAAACCTGCGGCGGGCCGGAAATCGACCGCGGGGTCCTCGGCATAGAGCCGCGCCTGGATCGACCAGCCGCGCGGGGCCGGGACGGGGACGTCGAGAAAGGCGTAGTCGCCGGCCGCGCCGCGGACCATCCACTCGACCAGGTCGATGCCGGTCACTTCCTCGGTCACGCCATGCTCGACCTGGAGCCGCGTATTCACCTCCAGGAAGAACCAGTCCTGCCGCTCTGCGTCGTAGAGGAATTCGACCGTTCCGGCCGAGCGATAGCGAGCCGCCGCTCCCAGCCGCACCGCCGCTTCGGTCAGCGCGGTGCGGACATGCTCGGGAAGATTGGGGGCAGGGGCCTCCTCGATCACTTTCTGGTTGCGGCGCTGGAGCGAGCAGTCGCGCTCGCCGAGCGCGACGACGCGGCCCGTGCCGTCGCCGAAGATCTGCACTTCGACATGCCGGGCGCGAGGCACGAAGCGCTCGAGGAACAGGCCGGCGTCGCCGAAATTGCCGGCGCCGAGCCGCGCCACCGCGGCATAGCCCTCGCGCACCGCCGCGGGATCGGCGCATACGCGCATGCCGATGCCGCCGCCGCCGGCGGTCGCCTTGAGCATCACGGGATAGCCGATCCGCGCCGCGGCTTCGATTGCCGCCTCCGCATCCGCCAGCAGCCCGGTGCCGGGCGCGAGCGGCACCCCTTCGGCCTCGGCGAGGGCGCGGGCGCTGTGCTTCAGGCCGAAGGCGCGGATATTGTCCGGCTTCGGCCCAATGAAGACGATGCCAGCCGCGGCGCAGGCCTCGGCAAAGTCGGCATTCTCCGAGAGGAAGCCATAGCCCGGATGGATCGCATCGGCGCCGGTCTCGCGTGCGGCGGCGAGAATGCGCGCAGTGTCGAGGTAACTTTCCGCGGCCGGGCCCGGGCCGATCCGCACGGCCACATCGGCTTCAGCGACATGGCGCGACGCCTCGTCGGCGTCGGAGAAGACGGCGACCGAGCGAATGCCCATGTTGCGCAGCGTGCGGATGATCCGGCAGGCGATCGCCCCGCGATTGGCGATCAGGACGGTGCCGAAGTTCATGCGGTCACGATCATGCGGACTGGCGTGGGATTGAAACCGTTGCAGGGATTGTTGATCTGCGGGCAATTCGAGACGACGACGGTCACGTCCATCTCGGCGCGAAGGTCGACGGAAAGGCCCGGTGCCGAAATGCCGTCGACGATGCCGAGCGCACCGTCCGCCTCGACGGGCACGTTCATGAAGAAATTGACGTTCGAGACCATGTCGCGCTTGCCGCGGCCGTCGCGCAGATTGGCTTCGAGGAAATTGTCGACGCAGCTGTGCTGCGCCTTGGTGTGATGGCCGTAGCGCAGGCTGTTGGACTCGCACGAGCACGCACCGCCGATCGTGTCGTGATACTCGACCGACGTGCCGGTGATCGTCATCATCGGCCGGCCTTCGCTGGAGAGCAGCACGCTGCCGGTACGCAGGAAGATGTTGGCCTGCGCGGCGACCGTGTCCTGTGCGCTGTAGCGCTCGGCATCCTCGTCGGTGGCGTAGAGCAGGAAATCGACGGCCTGATTGCCTTCGAGGTCGATGATGCGGAGCGTTTCCCCGGCACGCACGCGGTGCATCCAGGGAGCGCGGGCGGCCACGATTTCGTCGTGGACCACGCGGCCGGTAAGGCCGGCGATATGCGGATCGTTTTCCATCAGCGGCGATACAGATCTTCGGTGTTGAGGAAGGCACGCCGCCGTTCGGGCGTCGCGTTGCGGATCGGGTCGTCCGCGTCGGTGACCGGACCGCGCCAGGCGGTGGCGCGCAGCGGCGTGATGCGCCACGGCCGGCCGTCGAGGACATGCGGGCAGTTGGCGAGGACCAGGATCAGGTCCATCTCGGCACGCAGGACGAGCGCGCGGCCCGGCGCGAAGGGGCCGAGCTCCGGCACGATGGCGCCGTCGACGGCGATCCGCACGCCCTTGAACAGATTGATGCAGGGATGGACGTCGCGCCGGCCCAGCCCGTGTTTCGCGGCACCGAGCAGCAGCCGATCGCGCGCATTGGGATGGGCGCCGCAGTTGCGCCCGTCGCCATAATGACGCCGGTTCGACGCTTCGCTGGAAGCGCCGCAAAAGGCGTCATGGGTGCCGGCATCGTCCTGCTCGATGCTGGCGAGGACACGGCCCATGTCCGACAACAGCAGGCTGCCCGCCGACGGATAGGCATCCCACTGCACCTTGACGGTATCGGCGATGTTGAGCCGCTCGGTCGGCGTGGCGGCGTTGAACAGCAGCAGCGACGCGCAGGCATCGCCCTCGAGATCAATCAGACGCAGCCGCGTGCCCCGTGCGAGAATTCGGGAGGCATAGCCGGCTCCCGCGATCGTCTCTTCCCAGAGCAGGTCGTTGGACGAAACGCCCGCCGGCAAATCGTCGGCGCGGGGCGGCAGGACCGGCATCGCCTCGACGACAATGCCGTCCATGGAACGGGCATGCGCGCGCGCGGCATTGGGATCGGCGAGTGCAGCACTCATGCCACCTTGTCCCCGGTCTGTGCAGCGCCGCGCTCCTGCTCGTGGAGCGGCGGCAGAAGTGCCGTGGTGGTGAAGAGCCGGAGCTGCTGCACGCCGCGAACCTTGCGCAGCGCGTCGCACAGATCGCGCAGCCGGACTGCCGGGCCCTGCACGAGCAACACCTCGAGCGACTGGTCATCCTCGAGGAAGACGTGCTGCGAGGAGATCACTTCCTTGAGATACTCAGCCTGGGTCTGTGCGAGCTGGTGGCGCACGCGCCCCATGTCGCCGCGATAGACCAACGTGATCGTGCCGGCGAGCATGTCCTCGGGCCGCATGGTGGCGCCGTGTTGGGCAAGCTCGTTGCGGATCAGCTCCGCGATCAGCTGGGAACGCGAGGGCAGGCCGCGCTCCTCCACCATCAGGTCAAGCTGACGGGAGAGCTCGGCAGGCAGGCTCATGCTGAGCCGGGCCAGGCTGGAAGGAGGGGTGTCGGTCACGGATTTAACCCTCAAAGTTATTACTGATTCTGTCAATCGTAATAATTGACACCGATACGTCAGGCGCGTCGAGCGGCAGTTTGTTGGTGAGCGGGATGTCGTAGACTGCGGTCGCGCCGAAGCGGTGCGGCGCGTGCGGATCGATGCGACGCTTGTCGAATGCCAGCACGCGCGTGCCGAGTTTGAAGGCCTCGACGATGTCGTGCGTCACCATCAGCACCGTGAGCCCATGTTCCTCCCACAGCCGCAGGATGAGCCGATGCATGTCCTGCCGGATGCCCGGATCCAGCGCGCCGAACGGCTCGTCGAGCAGCAGCGCGCGGGGCCGCGCCATCAATGCCTGGGCGATCGCGAGGCGTTGCTGCATGCCGCCCGAAAGCTGGGACGGATACAGATCGAGCGAATCTCCGAGACCCACCTCGATCAACATCGCCTCGGCTTCCTCTGCCGCGCGCCGCCGGGCGGCACCGAAGAGGCGCGCAGTGAAAGGCGCCTTCGCGCACTCCTGTCCGAACATCACGTTGCGCAGGGCGGTCAGGTGCGGAAACACCGAATAGCGCTGGAAGACCACGCCGCGATCGGGCCCGCATTCGGGGGTGAGGATCTTGCCGTCGAGCAGGATGTTGCCACGGCTGGGGGTTTCCTGACCCAGCGCAAGCCGCAGGAAACTGCTCTTGCCCGAGCCGGACGGGCCGACGATCGAGACGAAGCTGCGCTCGGCGATGCCGAGATTCACGCGCTCGAGCACGATCTTCTCGCCATATTCGAGCCAGACATTGTCGAAGGCGAGGAGGTCGCTCATCGCTGGTCCTGATGCGCCCATGCGAACGCGCGACGGCTCAACTGCAGGAGCAGCACATCCGTCAGGATCGCGAGCAGCGAAATCCAGGCGACATAGGGAATGATGACATCCATCGAGAGATAGCGGCGGACGAGGAAGATCCGGTATCCGAGCCCGACGTCGGACGCGATCGCCTCGGCCGAGATGAGGTAGACCCAGGCCGGCCCCAGCGACAGGCGAAGTCCCGCAATCAGGCGCGGGAGCGCCTGCGGGAGGGCGACGCGCAATGCCAGCTGCCAGCTGCTCGCGCCCAGCGTCTGCGCCTTGACCAACTGCTCCTGCGGGAGTGCCGCGACATGCGCGGCGAGGTCGCGGATCAGGAAGGGAGCCACGCCGATCACGATCAGCGCGACTTTCGCCGTCTCACCGAGCCCGAAGGCGATGAAGAGGATCGGCAGGAGTGCGATCGGCGGGATCACCGCGACGGTCGTGACGAATGCCCCGAAGGTCGCGCGCGCCGCGGGCAGGACGCCCAGCACCATGCCGACGAGCAGCGCCGAGAGCGCGCAGATGCCGAGCCCGAGAAAGAGTCGATCGAGGCTCGCGGCCGTGTCCGCCCAGAAGATGATCCGGCTGCTCAGCGGATCCGCCTCGAAGAGCAGGCCACGCATCGCGTCCGCCATCGCGGCGGGCGTGGGGAGTACCTTGTCCGAGGCATTGGCTGCGTGGCGGGTCGCCGAAGCGATCAGATACCCGATCAGGGCCACCAGCAGCGGCAATGTTCCGAGCAGGACCGCGGTGCGACGATTTGGCTTGATGTTCACCCAGCGCATCGTGGCGCTCCCTTCAGAGCTTGCCCGCCGCGGCCTGTTCCATGAAGCTCGGATCGAAGCGCAGCTTCACATTGTTCGGGTTGCCGAGGGTCTTTCCCGGCAGGCTGATGCCGACGGCGTCGGCC
Source organism: Sphingomonas sp. Root241 (assembly GCF_001428865.1). Lineage (GTDB taxonomy): Bacteria > Pseudomonadota > Alphaproteobacteria > Sphingomonadales > Sphingomonadaceae > Sphingomonas. Next base: position 1,634,483 of record NZ_LMIV01000001.1, on the reverse strand, counting down.
GATTTGGCGCCGGTGCCGAACAGGCCCTTCGAAAAGCTGAAGTCCCGCACCTTGATCATCGTATCGGCGAGTGCAGGCGATTTGAGCGCGGCCACGGCGTTCTGCGGCGTGGCATAGAAGTGCGTGGTGGTGAGCTGCGCATCGAATGCCTGCGGGCTCGATCCGGCCATCTTCGCCATCTCGGCACGAGCCGCGGCGCCCGCAGCGTCCTTCCGCTGCATGAGCGTGATCGTCTCGTACCATATGCCGGCCAGTGCCTTGCCGAGATTGGGGTTGGCCTTGAGCGTGGCAGTGTCGATCGCAAGCAGGTCGAGGATTTCGGCGGGCACCTGATGCGAATCGAAGACCAATTTCGCGTTCGGCATCTTGGCGAGTTCGGTGAGCTGCGGGTTCCAGGTGACCGCGGCGTTCGTGGCGGAATTGGCGAAGGCGCCGACGATGTCGGCGTCTGACGTGTTCACGGTCTTCACGTCGGAAAGCTGGAGCCCGGCGGTGGAGAGCGCGCGCGCCAGCAGATAGTGCGAAACCGACAGTTCGACGAGGTAGACGGTACGCCCCTTGATGTCCGCCAGGCTCGACGCGTTCTTCAGGACCACGCCGTCATTGCCGTCCGAATAGTCGCCCAGGATGATCGCGCTCGTGTCCTTGCCGCCGGCGGCGGGGATGGTGAGCGCGTCCATATTGGTGACGGTGACGCCGTCGAGCTTGCCGGCGTTGAACTGGTTCACCGACTCGACATAGTCGTTGACCTGCACGAAGTTGATTTTGACGCCGTATTTGTCGGCCCATTTCTTCACAATGCCGGCTTTCTGGGCGTAGGGCCACGGCATCCAGCCGGCATAGATCGACCATCCGATCGAGAAATCATGTCGCGGTGCAGCATTTTGTTGTGCACCGCCACCGCATGATGTGGTGAGAAGCAAGGCTGCGGCTGCAGCCGCCAAACCTGTTTTGGACATCCAGTTTGCCATGGTTCTTCCCTTGCTTCGCGCCGCGCGCCCCGAAACGCCCGGAAACCGTGGGATGCACATTGCCGCCGATATTACGTTTGCGCAATCCAGTAATAAAATATATATCGAGCCGATGAGACGTGTCACCGCATTTTATGATGCTGCAATGCGTCATTTGCGCACTATCCGAGATGGCCCTGCGGTTCGGTCGGCGCTCGATCGCCTGCGGCGCCGAGGATAGGCTGCACGATGGCACATGTGTCCCGATGGATATTGTCAGGTGCGGCGGTCGTCGTCGTCAGTCTGATCGGGGCGTTGTTCATCATAATGCACGGCGCGCGCCGAAAAGCGCGGCAGGAACGCCTGTGCCAGACCCAAATCCTCCAGGATGAGATCGCCGCCCATCGGCTGACCCTTGGCGAACTCGCGCGCGCGAAGGAGGCGGCAGAGGCTGCCAACGCCGCCAAAACCCGCTACCTTGTTGCGGTGAGTCATGAAATCCGTTCGCCGCTCAATGCCATTTATGGCTATGCCCAGCTTCTCGAGCGCGAAGATGCCATTCCGCCGGTCGAGGCAGGCAGCGTAATCCGGCGCTCCGCGGAGCATCTCACCAATCTCGTCGAAGGTCTGCTGGATATATCGCGGATCGAGAGCGGCGTGCTCAAGCTGCGGCAGGACGTCGTTCGCCTGCCTGCTCTTCTCGATCAGGTCGTCGACATGTTCCGCATGCAGGCAGCGGCCAAAGGCCTTTCGCTCGAATACAAGGTCGAGGGCCGGCTGCCGCCGTTCGTCCGCACCGACGAGAAAAGGTTGCGGCAGGTCCTCATCAACCTGCTGTCCAACGCCATCAAATATACCGACAAAGGCGGCGCGACCCTGACGATCCGATATCGCAGTCAAATGGCCCAGATCGACGTCACCGACACCGGCATCGGAATCGCACCCGAGGATCTGGAAAGGATCTTCGAGCCGTTCGAGCGCGGTGTTTTGCCCGATTCAGCGATGCAGCCCGGGATCGGCCTCGGCCTGGCTATTACCCGTGTGCTCGCGCGGATACTCGGCGGGGAAGTGACGGTGTCGAGCGAGGTTGGCCGCGGCAGCAGCTTCCGCCTCCAGATGCTGTTGCCCGAACCGATGGTCGCCCCGACCTGGGCGCCGGCCTATGAGCGCGTGACCGGCCATAGCGGGGATCGCAAGACGATCCTCGTCATAGACGACGATCCCTCCCAACTCATCGTCGTGCAGCGTCTGCTGCTGCCGCTGGACTTCCTGGTTTTCGCGACGACGAGCCCTGCCGAGGGGCTTGCGCTGGCCGAGAGTTGCGCTCCCGATCTGGTCTTGCTCGACATCCAGATGCCGGGCTGCAGCGGGTGGGAGATTGCCGAGCGGTTGCGCGCGACCCTCGGCCGGCCGCTGCGGATCGTCATGGTTTCCGCCAATGCGCATGAATATCGCGCGGGCGGCGACGGCCAGAGCCACCACGACGCCTTTCTTTCCAAACCGGTCGATCTCGATGCGTTGCTGGATATGGTCGGTCGGCAGCTCGGTGTGGATTGGATCGCGTCCGGTGACGGTGAGGTCGAGCGCACGGCGGGCCCGTCTTCCGGCCCGCTTCCCCGTGCCGCCGAACCCTATCTCGTGAGCTTGCGGCACCATGTCAAAACCGGTCATGTCCGCGGCATCGAAAAGCTCCTCGCCGAGCTGGAGGCCGAAGTGCCGGACAGCGCCGGGGCGGTTGCCGAGATGCGGCGACACCTGGACGATTTCGACCTGCGCGGGCTTGCCCGGAGGCTCGGCAATGGCGACTAGCCCGGGAACCGGAACGCGCGCGACGATCCTCGTCGTCGACGACACGCCGGAATCGCTGCGCTTCCTGACCAGCACGCTCGAGCATGCCGGCATGACCGTCCTGATCGCGGTCGACGGGCTCGCCGCGCTCGAGCTGCTTGAACATGTCACGCCCGATCTGGTGCTGATGGATGCCGTGATGCCCGGTCTGGACGGCTTCAAGACCACGCGCCGGATCAAGTCGGACAGCCGCTTCCACCATCTGCCGGTGATCTTCATGACCGGACTGACCGAGACCGAGCATGTCGTGCACGGGCTGGAGGCGGGCGGAGTCGATTATGTCCACAAGCCGATCGTGGTCGACGAATTGCTGGCGCGCGTATCGGTACACCTTGCCAATGCCCGCGTCGCGCAGGGCAGCCAGCTCGCGCTCGACACCGCAGGCCGACCGTCCTTCGCGATCGACGAGACCGGCGCGACCATCTGGCTGACGCCCCTGGCGACTGCGACGATCGAGCGGCTATTCCCCGGCTGGGCGCCGCGCGACGGCCGGCTGCCGGAACAGCTTGCCGCAACGGTCAGGCCCTTGCAGCAACCCGGTGTGCCGCCGGGAGCCCAGGCTTCGTTCAAGATCGATCAGGGCGCAGTGGAATGCACGTTCCTGCGCCAGAGCAGCGCCGACGAGTGGCTGTTCCGGCTGACCGAGAGACGCGAGGGGGATGCCGAGCGCCTTCTGGCCGAGCGGCACGGCCTGACGTCGCGCGAGGCCGAGGTCCTGGTCTGGATCAGCCGCGGCAAGCAGAATCGCGAGATCAGCGAAATCCTGCACATCAGCCCGCGGACAGTGAACAAGCATCTGGAGCAGGTCTTCGAGAAAATGGGTGTCGAGAATCGTGCCTCTGCCACCGCGATCGCGGTCGCCACGCTCTCGCAATAGGTCATGACAGGGGCCTGGCAGAGCATGAGGGGAGCCCTGAGCGCCGCGGGGCGAGCCGTGCTGGAGGGGGGCGATTTCGCCGGCGCGCGCCGCCTGGCGGCGGTCCGCATGTCGGAGGCGTCCGGCAAGGCGGAGGCATATTTCCTGCTCGGTATCGCAGATGCCGAGGCGGGCCGGGTGCAGGACGGAATCCACCAGATCGAGCAGGCGGTCGCGATCGCGCCGCATGGCGAATATCGTGCGCAACTCGCGCGCCTCTACACGCTCGTCCGCCGCGACGGCGAGGCCGCGGCCACACTCCGCGCGGCCGAGGCCGCACCGCCCGCGGATGCACTCGGTCGCGACACGATGGCCTGCGTCTATGCGCGCCTGGGCGATCATCAGGCGGCGCTTCCGCATTTCGTTGCCGCGGTCGATCTCGCGCCGGAGAACGACCAGTTCCGCTACAATCATGCGGCGACCTTGAGCTTCCTCGGCCGCACCGAGGAAGCCGAAGCGGTGGTCGAATTGATCCTCAGCCGCGCGCCGAACGATTCGAGGGCCCATCATCTGCTGGCCGGGCTGCGGAAGCAGACCCCCGCGCGCAACCATGTCGAGCGGCTTCACTCCGTGCACGGCCGCGCGTCGCTGGGGCGTGACCGTCTGCTGACGGGCTATGCGCTCGTGAAGGAGCTCGAGGACGTCGGTGATTCGGAGGAGGCGTTCGAGCGCCTCGTCGCGATCAACGGCGCGCACCGTGCGACACTCGCTTATGATTTCACGCGCGATGCCGCGGTCTTCGATGCAGTCGAAGCGGCGTGGCCCGTCGCCGCACGGGCGCCGGTGGGGGAGGGCGCGCCCGAGGCGCCGATCCTCGTGATCGGCATGCCGCGCACCGGCACGACTTTGGTCGATCGCATCCTGGCATCGCACCCCCAGGTCGAGAGTGTCGGCGAGCTTCAGGCCCTGCCGCTCGCGTTCAAGGCCGCGGCGCAGACGCGCAGCCGCAATGTCCTCGATCCCGAGACGATCCTGGCCGCCGCCGGGCACGATGCGGGCGCGATCGGCCGCGACTATCTGGCGCGCGCAGCCCATCACCGGCGGACCCCGGCGCTGCGCTTCGTCGACAAGTTCCCGGGCAACTTCTTCTATGCGGGAATCGCGGCGCGCGCGCTGCCGAACGCGGCGATCGTCTGCCTGCGGCGGAATCCGATGGACGCGATACTCGCCAACTTCCGTAATTTGTTCGCGATCGGATCGCGTTACTATGACTATAGTTACGATCTTTTCGACATCGCCGCTTATTATGCGCGATTCGATCGGCTGATGGCGTTCTGGCGCACGGCACTGCCGGGCCGCATCCTCGAGCTCAGCTACGAAGAGCTGGTCGAGGACCAGGAGGGGGAGACCCGCCGGTTATTGGCCCATTGCGGGCTCGACTGGTCCGATGAATGCCTGAATTTTCATGCTAATTCCGCTGCGGTGTCGACGCCGAGCGCCGCGCAGGTTCGCCGTCCGATCTATCGGGATTCCGTGGCGCGCTGGCGCAAGCATGCTGACGCGCTGGCGCCGGTGCGCACCTGGCTGGAGGCGCAAGGTATCGCCGTCGACTGAGCCGCGCACCAGCGATCGGGCCGGCACCCGCGATCAGGCGCCGGACCCGAACGCTGCCGGCCGCCTCAGCGCGATGCCAGCTGGTTTGCCGTGGCGCCGTTGGCGGCCGTAGCGGCCGCGATACGCGAGCGAATGTTGGCGATCACGTCCGCGTGGCAGGCCCGCGCCTGGGCGCCGAGCGCGAGATGGATGGAACTCATCCCCTCGCCGCAGACCGTATTTGCCGCCTGATCCATCCGGATCGCGAGACGCTGCTGGCCCTCGACGCTGGTGAGATCGAGCCCGCGCAAGTCGAGCACTGCGCTGTCTGCCGAAAAGGGATTGTCGCGGGGCGCCGCGAAGGCAGGCGCTGCCATCATCAGCGCGGCGAGCGCCACTATGCCGATCTTCATCATCATCTCCTGCGTCTGTTCTGCCCAGCCGCTCTCCGGCGATCAGGTCACGGCCAATTAGTGCTGGCCGACAGTCGTTGCAAGTAAATAATGAGTATTACTAAATAGAATATCAGTATGCGCTTACTATCAAACTTGCGAGTTCGATCCGCTTGCCGAGCGCGCCCGGCGGCAACGTAACGGTTTCCATGCTCTCGCCGCCGCTCCGTGCGTCGGTCAGGGTCACCGTCAGCCTGCCGTCATCGGCACTCGCCCAGTCACGCGCCGTCGTCAGCGGCACTGTCGCGCGCCAGGAGCGCTTGCCTTCGACCATGAGGGGACGGCCCGCCACCCGGACCGCCACTGCGGTATGGGGACGGCGGCCAGAGATGCGCAGGCAGGTCGCGTCGCCGCAATGGACCAGCCGCGCCTTTGGTGCGGCGACGGCACTCTCCGGAATCGCAACCATTGCGAGGCCCAGAAACAAGCAGAGGGTTCTCGATGCGGGCCGGGTCCGGGCGGAGGCAACCATCACGGTCGGATACGGGTCCCCGCCTCACGGCGGTATGGGCAGTTTGACGTAGGGCGCGCCGCCTGCCGATCCGCTTACGTCAAACACCCCATGTCACAGGGTCGTTATTATCGTTTAGCATATTCGTAATACGCGAAAGCTCGAAGCAAGCCGACGCAAAGGAAGGATGTCGAAGGAGGCGCTCGGGATCATAAAAAGCAAGGGGTAGAAGATGGGACGACTTTCTCGCACGGGCTTGCTTTGCGCGACCGCGCTCGTGAGCGTCGCCGCCGCTCCGGCGCTGGCGCAGGAAGCGTCCGCTCCGGAACAGGAGGCATCTTCCGGCTCCGCTACCGCGAACGAGATCGTGGTGACGGGTAGCCGCCGGCGGACCACGCTCCAGGATGCCCCGATCAACATCAGCGCGGTATCCGGCGAGGCGATCGAAAGCCTGCGGCTCGACGACATCCGCGCGCTGGGCAACTTCACGCCCGGCGTCACGATCGCGGATACCGGCCCGGCATCGACGGGTGAGATCATCCTGCGCGGCATTTCGTCCGGCGACACCAGCGTCAATGGTTCCAACTCCAACGACGCGGTCGGCGTCTATCTCGGCGAGGTTCCGCTCTATCTGGACTTCAAGCTGATCGACATCAGCCGCGTGGAAGTGCTGCAAGGACCGCAGGGTACGCTATATGGCCTCGGCACGCTCGCGGGCGCGGTGCGCTATATCCCCAATCGGCCCGATACGGAGCGCTTCTCGGTCGATGTGCATGGCCGCGGCTACGCGCAATCGCATTCGGATGATTTCAGCGGCATCGGCGATATCGCCGTCAACCTGCCGATTCTGAAGGATCACATCGCGTTCCGGACCGCGACGGGCTATTACAGCAATGCTGGCTTCATCGATTACAATTATCTGCTGAAGCAGCCGGGCGTCTCCGATCCCCAGCCGGTCCGCGCATCGGGCGGCTCGACGGGTTCCCTTGGCGGCCCGGCCGACTATCTCGCCAATTTCAAGCGCGCCGAAGACGTGAACTATGAGCATACGTTCACCACGCGCAACCAGCTGCTGCTCGAATATAATCCCAATATCAGGGCGTATCTCACCTACGCCCATCAGAGCACCAAGAGCGGTGGCCGCCAGGCCAACGGTGCCGGCGTGCTGGGCACCGGGAAATATGAAGGACCGTGGCGCTATCTCGAACCGTTCGATCGCAAGTCGGATCTCTTCTCGGCCGAAATTTACGTCAATCTCTTCAACATCGCGCAGCTTGTCAGCACCACTGCCTACACGAAGCAGACCATCGACAATACGGACGACAATACCGATCTGCTCCTAGATCTGGACTATGGTTACGAAGCGTTTCCCGAGTTTTCCTCCTACGCGAACAACAGGCGGAAGTATAAGCAGCTCAATCAGGAGGTGCGGCTCGTCTCGACCCACGGCGGTCCATTCAACTGGGTAATCGGCGGGTTCTACAACCGCCTGGAATTTACTTCCGACCGGCACGAATACACGCCCGGTTTTGCGGAATCTTCCGTCTATTGGGGTGTCAATCGCCCGGACAACCTCGAATATATCTCCATGGTCGACAGCAAGAACGTCGAGAAGGCGGTGTATGGCGAGGCCACGCTGCACCTGACCAAGGCGTGGCAGGTGACGGGCGGCATTCGCTACTTCAAATATGATGCGGATGTCGCCGGTGGCTCCGCGCTGCCGCTTCTGGGGAGCGGCGTCGCCCCGTATCCATCGACGACGATCCTCCCGAAGCGGATCCGGACCGGATCGACTGGCAAGGACGGCGTCGTTTGGAAGGCGAACACTTCCTACAAGTTCAGCGACAATCTGCTGGCCTATTTCACTTATTCGACCGGCTATCGCATCGGCGGAGTCAACCGGGTGGTGCCCTGTGTCCTGCCGCTGGCGCCCGGCCAGAATCTCTGCGCGCTGCCCAATGAACTGGTCTATGGGCCGGACAAGACACGCAATATCGAACTGGGCGTGCGCGCCAGCCTGTTCGACAAGCGGCTCCAGCTGACGCTCAACGGCTATCATATCGCGTGGAACGGCGTGCAGGTGCCGAGCCAGACGGTGAATGGCGCGATCGGCATCACGGTGAACGGCGCTAATGCCGTCTCCAAGGGCTTCGATTTCCAGGGCGCGCTCAAGATCACGCCGAACCTCAGCCTGCTCGGCACCTATTCCTATGTCGATGCACACTTGACCGAGGATGTGGAGGGGCTGGTGGTCAGCCAGGGCGTTCGCTACGACGCCTCCGCGGGCGACAGGCTGCCTGGATCGGCCAAGAATTCGGCCAGCGGCCAGCTCATCTACAGCTATCCGCTGGGCGACGGACGCAAAATCGAGGCGACCTGGGCCACCATCTATCGCGGCGACATCTATTCGCGCGTGGGGCTCCAGGGCAACGGCGAGAAAATCCCGGGCTATGTCACGCACGGCGCTTCGCTGAACTACATCACCGAGCGCTTCGAGATCGGGCTGTTCGCAGACAATATCTTCGACAAATATGCAGTGACTGCGATCAGCAATGACATCTCGTCCCACAATCAGGTCCGCACCGATGTGGTCGAGCGCTATTACGCCCGCGGCGTGCTGACGCCGCGCCGCGTGGGTATCGACTTCCGCATTCACTATTGAGCGACCGCCGGCCCGTGCCTGTCGACAGCAATCTGCTTGCGATCGAGGAACGGGCCGGCGCCATCGCCGGGAGCCCTCCTTTCGCTGACGTGACCGGAGCAAATGCCATGAAGAAGATCCTGTTCAGCTACATACAGCCGGCGATGGTCGTGGCGGTCCTGTTCTTCTGGGCGTTCGTTCCCAAGACCTGGGTCGAAAACGCCTGGACACTCACCATTGGCATATCGCTCACGACGCTGTTCGTTCTCGGGCTCGAATGGCTCAACGAACGGCATGCCAGCTGGCGCCTGACGAAGAAGGAATTCTTCACCGACCTCTTCTACATGGTCCTGAGCATGACCGCGATCGCGTGGGTTACTGCCCGATTGGCCGAAGATCCGTTAATCGCAGCAAAGCACGCACTGGGCATCACCACGGAATGGGCCATGCATCTGCCCTTCGTCGTGCAGGTGGCGCTGGTCGTCTTCCTGGTCGAGTTCGGCCAGTATTGGATGCACCGGCTGATGCACAATTACACGCCATTCTGGCTGACGCACGCGCCGCACCACCACATCACCCAGCTGAATGCGATGAAGGGCGCGGTCGGCAATCCGATCGAACTCTTCCTGATCAGCCTCAGCGTGGTCGCATTGTTCGATCTGCCGCTGGCTGCCATGTTCTGCGCCTTCCACGTCCTCTCCGTGATATCGACCTTCGCGCACGCCAATACGCGGTGCGACCCGCCCCGGTGGTATGCGTTCTTCTTCACGACGATCCAGAACCACAGCCTGCATCATTCGGTGGGGTATGAAGAAACCCGCTGCAATTATGGGAACTCGCTGATCCTGCTCGATCGCATCTTCGGCACCTTTCGCGACGGAGAGGCCGAGCTGGTGGGCCAGGACGAACGCCGGCGCCTGTCGATCGGCGAGCAAATGCTCTTCCCGTTCCAGCCGCTGATCGCGAAGATCAGGGCGAGACGGGGTTACGCCTAGACTGCGCCCAACCGGGCCGATGCGGATGGACGTCGCCGTCCGCTATTTTTTGGATATCGATCTGGAGGCGTTTCCTGATGATCATCGGGTGTTTGAACAGGAATCGGGTCGTCATGGCGATCGCGGGAGGCCTTGCGCTGGTGTCCTCTGCCGCTTCCGCCCAGGAGGAGCGAGTACTCAACGTCCCGGGATTCGCCGATTTCCTCGCGGTGGACGGATCATCGGTCTGGGCGACCAACAGCGGACGGGTCGAGCGCTGGTCGAACAAGCGCAAGCTCGCGGAAGTCACGATGACGCACCCCTGCGGCGCAATGGCAGTCGCGTTCGGCTCCTTATGGGTCGCCGACTGCAAGGACGGGACCCTCAACCGGATCGATCTCAAGACGGCGCGGAAAACGGCCGTGATCGCGACCGGCATCGCCAATCCCAAGGGTGAACTGAATGTCGTGGCCGGCGCCGGATCGGTCTGGGTGGCGAGCGACGCCAAGGGCGTCATCGCCCGTATCGACCCGGCCAGCAACAGCGTGACGAGCTCGATCCAGGTCGATCCCGGCACTTATTATCTGTCATTCGGTCTCGGATCTTTATGGGCCGTCAGTGCCGAGCATCAGAGCCTCCAGAAGATCGATCCGCAGACCAACGCGATCGTCAAGCGAACGGCCTTGGGCCGGGAGCCCGGCTTCCTCGTCGCCGGGGAGGGCGCGGTCTGGGTTCAGGAGCAGGGAGACGGGACATTGGCCCGGATCGACCCCGAGACCGGAGAGATCTCCGGCCGCGTGAAGGTCGACGAGACGTTGAAATACGGGGATATCGACGCAGGCGGCGGCAAGATCTGGCTGCGCACCACTGCGGGCCAGACGTTCGTCGTGATCGATCCCCGGACGCTCGCCATTCGCGCGCGGGTCGGAAAGGGAACCGGCAGCGGCGCCCTGCGATATACGCGCAAGGGCGTGTGGACGACATCGCATGACGTTCACACGCTATCCTGGTGGAAGAAGCCTGCCCGTATCGGGAAGTGAGGCGCCCGAAAGCAGTCCTCGTGGTGCGCCGTTTTCCCGACCAGCTTCCTATCGTATGTAGGATTTCGTCTGGTGCACTCCGGGCGCGGCCGCGAACGGCCGTCGCTCTTTGGAACCTCGTGCAACGGTCTTCCGTGCGTGCACGAAAGTTTCCGAGTTGCGCAATTTTATGAGCGAATCTGCGGGCAAAGTGCGAAGTTAAGCCCGTGAAGTCCTACCAGACGCGGACGAATCGCCGTCTCCGGGGCGCTCAATCCGGATCGGTCTCCACCGCCGCCGCCGCCGGCACTTCCTCCGGCACCCCGTTCAGCGCCCGCGCCAGCTTCTCCCGATCCAGCGCACCTTCCCAGCGCGCCACCACCACCGTCGCCACGGCATTGCCGATGAAGTTGGTCAGGCTGCGGCATTCGCTCATGAAGCGGTCGACGCCCAGAATCAGCGCCATGCCTGCGATCGGCACTTTCGGCACGATCGCCAGCGTCGCGGCGAGCGTGATGAACCCCGATCCGGTGACGCCCGCCGCGCCTTTCGAGCTCAGCATCGCCACGCCCAGCAGCGCGAGCTGCTCGCCCAGGGTCAGCTGAACGCCGGTCGCCTGCGCGATGAACAGGGCGGCGAGGGTCATGTAGATGTTGGTGCCGTCGAGGTTGAACGAATAGCCGGTCGGCACCACCACGCCGACCACTTCCTTGTCGCACCCTGCGCGTTCCATCTTCTGGATCAGCGCGGGCAGGGCGGCTTCGGACGAGGAGGTGCCGAGCACGAGCAGCAATTCGGCCTTGAGGTAGCGGAGCAGCTTGAAGATCGAGAAGCCGTTGAGCGCCGCCACTGTGCCGAGGATCACCAGCACGAAGATCAGGGCGGTGAGATAGAAGGTCCCGACCAGCGCGCCGAGGCTCCACAGGCTGCCGAGGCCGTATTTGCCGATCGTGAACGCCATCGCCCCGAATGCGCCGACGGGCGCGGCCCACATCACGATCGTCACCAGCCGGAACACGACCAGGGCGATTCGCTCGAGCATGTCCGTAACGGGCCGGGCAGGTGCGCCGACGAGCGTGAGCGACACGCCGAACAGCACCGCCACGAACAGGATCTGGAGGATCGAGCCGCTGGTGAAGGCCGAAACCAGCGTGGTCGGAATCACCGAGAGCAGGAAACCGGTGAGTGTGGTCTCGTGCGCCTTTTCCTCGAAGCCGTGCACCGCCGCGGCGTTGAGCGTGCGCGGATCGACGTGCATGCCCGCGCCCGGCTGGACGACATTGGCCACGATCAGCCCGACGATCAGCGCCAATGTCGAGAAGAACAGGAAATAGACGAAGGCCTTGACCACTACGCGGCCCAGCGCCGCGAGCTGGTGCGATCCCGCGATGCCGGTCACCACGGTAAGGAAGATCACTGGAGGGATGATCATCTTGACCAGCGAGATGAATCCCTCGCCCAGCGGCTGCAGGCTCGCCCCGAACGCCGGCGCGAAGGTGCCGACCGCAACGCCGGCGATGATGCCCACCAGGACCCAGAAATAGAGCAGCCGCCAGAAAGGCTGTTTCTGCCCGTGCTCTGCCGTGGTCGGCCCCATCCTAATTCCCTTCGCGTCTTTTCTATGCCGATCGCGGGTCTGCCCCAAACGGAAAAGGGCGCCCCCTTGCGGGAGCGCCCTTCCTAACTCTCAGCTCCGATCCCGTAGGACCGGAACGCCGATCAATGCGCGTTCGCGTCAGCGGCGTCAGCGGCATTCTCTTCGACGTCGGCAGCGTTCTCGAGCACGTCCGCGGCAGCGGCGTTGCTGGTGTTGTCGGCTGCGTCGTCATAGATCGCGGCGTTCGCCTCGTGGCTGTCGGCGACGTTCTCGGCAGTGGTGTTGGTGGTGCCGCCGTTGCAAGCCGCGAGCGACATCAGGCCGGCGGTCGCAGCAACAATGAGGATCTTCTTCATGTGGGTTGCTCCCATGGAACATTAAACGTTTCGCACCCGGCCCGAATGCCGACGCGAAGGTGCTGAAATAGCGGTCGTTGCGTTTCCGTCAATCGCAAATGCGTCGAACCGCAAAAATTCTGCCACTTTTTTGCCCGATTTCGGACATTCGAGCGCCTTGCGGTGCGAGAGGGTCAGTGTCCGGCGGGCGGCACCTTGCCGATATCCTCGGGCGCATTTGCGACGATCGCGAGCAAGGCGGTCCAGGCTGCCACATTCTGGCGCAGCTGCTCGGGATCGATCTTGTCGAGCGTATCGTCGGGCGTGTGGTGATAGTCGAAATAGCGCAGGCCCGACTGGCCGAGGTCGATCCCCGCGACGCCGGTGCGCAGCACCGGGCCGACATCGGTGCCGCCGCCGGCGTTGCCGCGCCCGCGCGAAATGCCAAGCGGCGTCAAAGCGACGGCGAGCCGATCGCCGACCGCCTTGGCGCTGTCGGGCAGGTTGGTCTCGAATTTCCACACCCGATCGGCGCCGAAATCCGATTCGGAGGCGAAGACGTGGCGCTCGCCCGCATGCGCCTTGGCATAGGCCTCGCCGCCGAACCCGCCGACTTCCTCGGCGCCGAACCAGACGACGCGGATCGTCCGGCGCGGCTGGCCCGCGTCCATGATCCGCTTGGCGGCCGCAGTGGTGATGCCGACGCCCGAAGCGTCGTCGATCGCGCCGGTGCCGAGATCCCAGCTGTCGAGATGCCCGCCGATCAGCACGATTCCGGCATTGGGGTCGCTACCCGGCACATCGGCGATGACGTTGCCCGATTCGGCCTCGCCCTTGAACTCGGGCGTGACGAGGAGCTTGAGCCGCACCGGTCCGCGTTTGAGCAGCCGCTCGAGCTGATCGGCATCGGGGAGCGACAGCGCCGCCGCGGCGATCGGCTTCACGCCCTGCGTCCAGTTGGTCACGCCGGTGTGTGGATTGCGGTGATGGTCGGTGCCGATCGATCGGATCAGGATCGCGGCAGCGTTCTTGGTCGCGGCGAGGTTCGGTCCCGCGCGGCGCGCGCCGCCGAACGCGCCATATTGCGAGCCATCCTGCGTCGGCGTCATCGAATGGCTGACGAACACGATCTTGCCCTTCACGGCTTCGGCCGGCGCGGCCTCCAGATCGGCGAGCGTCGGGAAAAAGGCCACTTCCGCCTCGACGCCCTTGGCTCCGGTCGATCCCGAATTGCCGAGCGCCGCGATCGTCAGTTTCTGCGCGGAGGCGCCGAGCACTTCGGCTTTTTCCTCGCCGCGCACCCAGACGGGCATCCTGTAAGTCTCGATATGGACGTTCTGGAAGCCGAGCGCGGTCAGCTTCTTCACTGCCCAGGCGCGTGCCCGCGCCTCGGCCTCGGTCGCCGCCAGCCGCTGCCCCACTTCGGTGGTCAGCCCCTCGGTGATCTCCCAGGCGAGATCGTCCTTGAGCGCCGCATCGCGCAACGCCGTCACGTCATGCGTCTGCGCCAGCGAGGGAAAGGGAAGGGCGAGCGCGGCGGCGGCCGCGAGCAGGATGCGCTTGGTCATGGGATGCGTTGCTAGCCACCCCCGTAACGTTTGCCAATGGTTCGCGTGTTTCCTTTTTGTTTCCATCGCGGCCGCGTTGCCATTTGGCGCTTCGATCGCTACATCGCCGCCAAACTTCCAGCATTTCCCAGATACCCATCGGAGACCCTATCGTGGCCGCCCAATATGCCTTCGTCATGAAGGACATGACCAAGACCTTCCCCGGCGCTCCCAAGCCGGTGCTGTCGAACATCAACCTGCAATTCTATCAGGGTGCCAAGATCGGCATCGTCGGCCCCAACGGCGCCGGCAAGTCGACGCTGATGAAGATCATGGCGGGCGTCGACAAGGATTTCACCGGCGAGGCATGGCCGGGCGAGTACATCACCGTCGGCTATCTCGAGCAGGAGCCCCAGCTCGATCCGACCAAGAACGTGCTCGAGAACGTCAAGGAAGGCGCGCGCGCGACTGCCGACCTCGTAGACCGCTTCAATGCGATCTCCGCCGAGATGGGCGATCCCAAGGACGACACCGATTTCGACGCGCTGATGGAGGAGATGGGCGATCTCCAGGCCAAGATCGACGCAGTCGATGGCTGGACGCTCGATAACCAGCTCGAAGTCGCGATGGAGGCTTTGCGCTGCCCGCCGTCGGACTGGCCGGTCGAGAATCTCTCGGGCGGCGAGAAGCGCCGCATCGCGCTCACCCGGCTGCTGATCCAGAAGCCGTCGATCCTGTTGCTCGACGAACCGACCAACCACTTGGATGCCGAGAGCGTCCAGTGGCTCGAAAACCACCTCAAGGAATATGCCGGCGCGGTGCTGATGATCACCCACGATCGCTATTTCCTCGACAACGTCGTCGGCTGGATCCTCGAGATCGATCGCGGCAAATATTTCCCGTATGAGGGCAATTACTCGACCTATCTCGAGAAGAAATCCAAGCGCCTCGAGCAGGAGGAGCGCGAGGAATCGAGCCGCCAGACCGCGATCAAGAACGAGCTCGAATGGATCCGCCAGGGCGCCAAGGCGCGCCAGACCAAGTCCAAGGCGCGTATCGCCAAGTTCGAGCAGCTGGTCGAAACGCAGAAGAATCGCAAGCCGAGCGGCGCCCAGATCGTCATCCAGGTGCCCGAGCGTCTCGGCGGCAAGGTCATCGAGGTGGAGAACATCTCCAAGGCCTATGGCGACAAATTGCTGTTCGAGAACCTCTCGTTCACGCTGCCCGCGGGCGGTATCGTCGGCGTGATCGGCCCCAACGGCGCCGGCAAGTCGACTTTGTTCAAGATGATCACCGGCCAGGAGAAGCCCGACAGCGGCACGATCGAGATGGGCTCGACCGTCCGCTTGGGCTATGTCGACCAGAGCCGCGATCATCTCGATCCGAAGAAGAACGTCTGGGAAGAGATCTCCGACGGGCTCGATTACATGAAGGTCAACGGCCACGACGCCTCGACCCGTGCCTATGTCGGCGCGTTCAACTTCAAGGGCGCGGATCAGCAGAAGAACGTCGGCAAGCTCTCGGGCGGCGAGCGCAATCGCGTTAACATCGCAAAGATGCTCAAGCGCGGCGGCAACGTCCTGCTGCTCGACGAGCCGACCAACGATCTCGACGTCGAGACGCTGGGCGCGCTGGAAGAGGCGATCGAGAATTTCGCGGGCTGCGCGGTGGTGATCAGCCACGATCGCTTCTTCCTCGATCGCCTCGCCACGCACATCCTCGCTTTCGAAGGCAACAGCCATGTCGAATGGTTCGAAGGCAATTTCGAAGCCTATGAAGAAGACAAGCGCCGCCGCCTCGGCGACGCCGCCGATCGGCCTACGGCATTGTCGTACAAGAAGCTGACGCGCTGATCGCCTGACGCGCTCTTCCCCCGCGGGGAAGAGCGCGTCGAGATTTTCCGTCGGCACGAACTTAGAAGCGCCGCGCGATCCCTACGTAGAGTTCGACATCGGGGCTCGCCTTGTTCAGCCCGGCGACCGCGCCGGCATCGAACTGCAGGTCGTTCTGCGGCTGCCAAGCGAAGGACAGGCCTGCCAGCTCTTCGGTCGAACTGCCCGACGGATCCTCGTCGCGCACCGCCTCGATTTCGAGCGCGCTGCTTATCGACTTGGTCAGCGCGGCGCTCAGCCCGATCACGCTGCCATAAGCGAAGTGCCGCCCGCGCCGGTCTTCGTCGACAGCCGCGTCGATTTCGGGCGTCAGCGCGATGCCGAAGGTGTCGTTCAAGCTGTAGCTAACGGGCACGATCAGTCCCGCGGCCCAGTCTCCCGCGCCGATCGCGGCGCCGCCGGCGGGAAGCGTGGCATAAGGCATGACCGCCGCCGAGAAGCCTGATCCGTCCGGATGGGAGAGGTTGCGCCGTAGCGCGAGCATGATGTCGCCGGTGCCGGAGCTGTGCGCGATCGAGCCGGTGACCCTGTCGAGGGTGCGAACCGAGCCCAACGCGGTCCAGCCGGCCTGGACCTCCAGATCGTCGGTCACGCCGTAGCGGAGCAGTACGTTGCCCAGCGTCCAGCTGTCGATGCGTTCGGTGCCGTCCTGTTCGAGCGACCAGTCGACGCTGCCCAATTCGGTCACGATATGACCGCGGTCCACCGAGCAGGCTGGCGTGCCCAGCCCCGGCCGGTCGGGGCAGAGCGGCCGCAATTCCTGGGCGCCGGCAGTGCCGATGCCGGCAAACAGGATTACGGACAGCGCGAGAAAATGCCTCATGACCTGATTCATAGACGGTGGTGGTAGGAGACGATACGTGGTTCGAAG
Organism: Sphingomonas sp. Root241; assembly: GCF_001428865.1. GTDB lineage: Bacteria > Pseudomonadota > Alphaproteobacteria > Sphingomonadales > Sphingomonadaceae > Sphingomonas. The sequence goes on along the minus strand of NZ_LMIV01000001.1, from coordinate 1,617,457 downwards.
ACGCACTGACTTTCGTTCCTGCCGCGCGCTCGTGTAACGAGCCGATATGTCAGACATTGAATATCAGCGCTGGACCGGGCCGATCGCCGCCGCCGCCGATCCGCTGCTCGCGCTCTGCAAGGCCGTTTTCGCCGAATTCGACTCCACCTATCTGCTCGCCCGGTTGCCCCATATCGCCGATCCCGATCTCTGGCTTGCGATCGAGGATGGCGAATGGGCCGGGTTCAAGCTCGGCTATCGTCGCGGCGACGCGTTACTCTATTCATGGCTCGGCGGCGTCCATTCTCGGCTGCGCGGGCAGGGCGTCGCTTCGGAGTTGATGGAGCGCCAGCACGCGCATGCCGCGGCCCTTGGCTACAGCTTCGTCGAAACGCGCACCCGCGCCGCCAACAATCCGATGATCCGGCTCAATCTGCGCCACGGCTTCCACGTCGCTGGCTTCGAAGTGGATGCGCATGGCATCGAAGTGGTGATCCAACGCAAGCGGTTGGAAGGTGCATTAGCTGAATAAAACACGCTGGACGGGGCCGCCCATGCGGCTAGACTGACGGCATGCTTTTTCTCGCACTGGCGGCACAGGCCGCGCTCCCCGCTGTCGACGGTACCCGTCTCCAGCCCGGCTCCGTCTGCTATGCCATCGCCCGCGGCGAGACGGTGATGGGCGCCACACTCCAGACCGTGAAGGCAACCGATGCCGACGGTGCGCCGGCATGGGATATCGTCATTCACCAGCGGGTCGGCGACAAGTTCGATCTGCGAGACCATTTCGTGCTGCGGCAAAGGGATCTGGCACCGCTCGCCTTCGATAGCCGCAAGGCGGGTGTGGAGCATGTTCGCGTCGCTTATGGGCTCGGCAAGCTGGTCACCACGCGCCCCGGCGCCGCGCCTGTCGAGACCCCGCTGGCCGGTCCCGTCTGGGACGGCAATCTCTGGGGCCTGACCTTCGCCGCGCTGCCGCTCGCCGAGGGCGCGCATTTCGAACTGCCCTTCTATCAATATGACAAGGGCTTCGGCCGCTTCAGCCTCGACGTGGTCGGCAGCGAAAAAATGGGAGAGCGCGACGCCTGGGTGGTCGAGGCCAGCCCCGACGGCCAGCGCAAGATCCGCTACTTCATCGGCAAGGCCGATAACGCCGAGCTCGGTTATGCAGGCGGCGGCTTCGCCCAGCGGCTCGGCGGCGATTGCAGCGGCATCCGATGATACGGGAGCTGTTCGCTGCGCTGACGCTCGTCGTCGCCGCACCTGCAGTGGCGCAGCCCTCGTTCCGGTCCTTCACCGACGAATTCGATCGTTTCGCGCGCGAGACTGCGGCCCTGCCCGGGGCAGAGCGCGTGAAGCTGTTCCGCGCGCGCTTCAACGCGCTCCTTCCCGGCTTCTATGAACCCCGCAACGGGCTGGACGACGCCCGATACGATGCGCGCGTGGCCAAGGCGCTCAACGAATATCCGGCGCTTCGCGACAAATATCTCGTTGCGGCCGCCGCGTTCGGCCGCGCCTATGTCGCCGGCACCGCGCATTTCCGTGACACGTTTCCCGACTTCCGCCCTTCGGTGCCTATCTACCTCGTCCATTCGCTCGGCGAGATGGATGGGGGTGGGCGTACGCTGCGCGGCAAGGAGGTGATGGTGTTCGGCGCCGATGTGATCGCGCGCATCCATGACGAGAAGACGATCGGGCCGTTCTTCGATCACGAGCTCTTCCACATCTATCACGGTCAATATTTTCCCGATTGCGGCGAACTCTGGTGCAGTCTCTGGATAGAGGGGCTCGCTGTCCATGCCGCTGCGCAGATGAACCCGTCGGCGGACGACGCCGGCCTGCTGCTCAATCAGCCGCGGCCGATCCGACCCGAGATCGAGCCGAAGCTGGCCGAAGTGGTCTGCTTCACCCGTGGCAAGTTTGCATCGAAGGACGAGACCGATATCCGCGCCTTCTTCACGGGTGGCGCGAGTGCAATCGCGCCATATCCGCCGCGCTTCGGCTATTATCTCGGCTATCGTCTCGTCGCGACGATCGGCACCAAGCATAACCTGGCGGCGCTGGCGAAGATGCCGCCTGCCAAGGTCAGGCCGCTGCTGCAGGAGGCGATGGCGGAGCTCGCCGCCTGCAGCTGAACGATCAAGCCCGGCTGCGCGCCGCGTCGATGCTCCACGGGCCAGCGCCGGCTGCGGCGATATAGAGGAAGATGAAGGCGTAGAGCAGAGCGGCCTCACCGCCGTTCACCGACGGGTATAGGCTCTTGGGCGCATGCGCCATGAAATAGGCCACCGCGCACATGCCCGATGCGATGAACGCCGCTGGCCGGGTGAAGAAGCCTACCAGCAGCAGCGCGCCGCCCACCAGCTCGATCGTGCCCGCCGCGAGCAGCATCGGCGGCAGCGGTGCCGGCATCGGGAAGGGCGGGAGCCCGAAGAATTTCGACGTGCCGTGATGCAGGAAAGACAGCGCCGCGGCGATGCGAAGCACGCTCAGCAAAGGGCCGGACCAGCTTGCGGGAATGGGCATTGCGTTCCTCCTGTTGACGACGCTCGATCGCGCCGTTTCACAAGCGGAACCTTTCATGCCCGCGCCGCCGAATCAACCGGTGCCAGCGAAACCCTGCGTTTCCGCGTCAGTCGGCTGCACGGGCGCGAGCGGGACGAACCTCCGTACCGTGCTCGATGTCGTCCTGCTTGGTGACGCGTGTCACGCCGGCGGAGTCGGTGATCAGCGCTTCCTCGGCCCGGCTCGCCACGTCGCGCGCCAGGTTGCCGCCGCTGCTGGTCGCCTGGCCAGCGCTGCCTTCCGTATCGTCGATCAGGTCGCTGTCGTCATTGGCGCGCGCGGCCTCGGTGCGGGGATTTTCCATCTGCCATCTCCTCACTCCGGACAATGCCGGGGCAGGGCGGCTGTTCCCGCGTCAGGCGGTGAAGCGTTTGGTGAAGCCCTTGGCCTGTTTCTCGCCCTCGGCGGAATAGGCCTCGACATTCTCGACCCGCGCTAGCGGCGTGCCTTCGCGGCATCCCTCGATCAATTTGGCGACGGTGTCGTCGTCGCCGGAAACGAGGATCTCGACGCGTCCATCCCTGACGTTGCGCACCCACCCGGTAAGGCCGGTGCGTTGCGCCGTGCGCACCACCCAGTCGCGATAGCCGACGCCCTGGACGCGGCCGGAAACCAGAATACGCTGTGTTACCATAATCCCCACGCTGAACCCGGACCCGAATGCGGGTCTCGTCGCCTGTCTAGCACGGACCATCGAGAACCAAGCGGAGCGACGATTCGGTTCACCGCATCCGGGGCACGCTTCAGGGGTAAGTTACAGCAATCACTTCATATTCGCGCTCTCCGCCGGGCAAGGTGACGCGCCTGAGATCGCCCACCGCGGCGCCGCGCAATGCCCACGCCAGGGGTGCATTCCATCCGATCAGCCCTTTGCCGGCGTCGGTTTCGTCGTCGCCCACCAAAGTCAGTTCGCGGCGGTTGTCGTCCTCGTCGGCGATCGTCACCGTCGCGCCGAAGAACACCCGGCTGCGATCCTCCTGCCGTGCCGGATCGACGACCTTCGCCGCCTTCATGCGTCTCGACAGGAAGCCCAGCCGCCGGTCGATCTCGCGCAGCCGCTTTCGGCCGTAGATATAGTCGCCGTTCTCGGAGCGGTCGCCGTTGCCCGCGGCCCAGGAGATCGTCTCCACCAGCTTGGGGCGCTCGCCGGCGAAAAGGGTGTCATATTCGGCCTTGAGCGCCGCATATCCGGCAGGGGTGATGTAGTTGGGGCGGTCCATCATTTACTCGTCACCCCGGCGAACGCCGGGGTCTCGTGCGATCGAAGCACACGCTGGCGGCATGCGATCCCGGCGTTCGCCGGGATGACGGCATACGCCATCAGCCCGGCCGGCTCTTGCCGAGATACCAGCTCATGTTCGCCGGCCCGCGCGAGCGGGCATGTTCGGGGTTCATCAGGTCATAGACCACGGCGTTCTCGAGCACGCGCTGGACATAGTTCTTGGTCTCGAAGATCGGAATCTGCTCGATCCACTTGACCATGTCGCCGCCCGGCAGCCGCGGATCGCCGTTGGCGCGGAGCCATTTGTTCACGTTGCCCGGCCCGGCATTGTACGCCGCCACCGCCAGGGGATAACTGCCATAGAGGCTGAAGACGCGCTGGAAATAGCTCGAGCCGAGCTTGATGTTGTAATCGGTGTCGGTGGTGAGCGACTCCCGGTTGTAGCTCAGCCCCAGCTTTCCAGCGGTTTCCGCCGCGGTGCCGGGCATGAGCTGCATCAAGCCCCGCGCGCCGGCATGACTCACCGCCGCGCGATCGAACTGGCTCTCCTGCCGCGCAATGGCGTGGACGATCGTCCAGTAATCGCGCTGCGATTCCGGCACGCGCACCGAGGGGTATCCCGCGGCGGTATAGTCCGACAGCCCGTTCTCGAGCGCGCTGCGTCCGACCATCACGCCCAGATCAGGCCGCCCGATCGTGCGGCTGAGCTCGGCCGAGAGCACATGGTCATTGTCGGTAGTCGCATCGCGCGCGATCTGGCGGATGAACATTCCCTGCGACACGCGGTCGCCCATCGTCCCGAGCAATTGCGCCGCGCGCACCGTTTCGCGCCGATAGAAGGCATCGCGCGCCTCCGGGGCTGCCACACGCGTATCGAGCGGCGGCGGCCCTTTCAGCGGTCGGCCCAGCCGCTCGGCGGCGAGCTGACCATAATAGAGATCGGAGAATCCTGCGGCCCGCGTGAAATAGTCCTGCGCCGCGACCTGATCGCCCGCAGCCTCCGCGGCGCGCCCGGCCCAATATAATCCCTTGGACTGGGTGGTCGGCGTCTTCGAGCCGCGCGAATAGCGCTCGAACATGCCGATCGCGTCACGCGGACGGGCGAGATTGTAGAAGGCAGTCGTGCCCGCGAGCCAGGTAAGGCTGGTATAATCGTCGCGTTCGCCCAGCGGCAGCTCGGCGATGACGGTGGTCGAAGGGAACGCGTCGTCGACCTGGCTCGCGATCTGATAGGCAAGACTGTGCTGATTGTCGGACGAGGCACCGCGTGCCGCCAGCAGCAGCGCCTCATACCACGCCTCGGCATCGCCCGGGTACGAAGTCAGCCGCGGGCGCTGCGCAAGGTACGAGCGCATCGCCGGGCTCTGGCCGGTGTCGCGCAGCCAGCGCGCGCGATCGGCGATATAGCCGGGATCGCTGCGGCCAGTGTCCAACGCCGTCACGCCCTTGAGTGCCGCGTCCGCCGCCTTGGTGCGGAAGGCGATCCGCGCCTCGAAGATCGACCGCTTCGACGGTGACACGAAGGCAAGCTGCCGCATGGCCGCGCTGGTCGCGTTCTTCCACAGCAGCATGTCCATCCGCGCGTCGTGATCCGCGGGCGTCAGCGCCGGGAAGAAGCCGGACATCAGCTTGCTCTCGTCGGATGCCCGCATCGTCCCCGAGCGCCAGGCCTGGCTGGCCTGCTCATTGGCTTCCGCGCGCTTACCCGATGCCGCCAGCGCCTCGGCAAAACGGAGGCGGCCGGCGGGCGTCAGCGGGGGGAAGCGCTCGAAGAAGCGCGTCACCAGCGCGGGTGCGTAGCTCCCGCTGTCGAGCACCGTCTCGGCCGCCGCGCGCCGGCTGGTCTCGCCCGGCCAGCCCGGATGCGCGAGCATGAAATTGGCATAATCGGTAAAGGGCCAATTGTCGGATTGCTGAAGCCGCTTCCACTCGATCAATGCGTAGGAAAGCGGATCCGACTGGGCATATGCCGGGGGCGCCGGCGAGGCGGCATTTTGCAGCGCCCCCGCGAACGACCGGATTTGATCCTGCGAGAGCTGCGACGAGACCGCGACCCCCGATACTCCAGCGAGCAGCACCGCGCTCTTGATAAACGACCCGAGCATGCTGGACATCATACGGAATCGCCGACTATCTGCCAGTCCCGATCTCGGGACTTAAGAAAGATTTTCACGCCATGTTCTCCGGGTCGATTCCCGCACTGGTCACGCCGTTCCGTAACGGCGCCTTTGCCGAGCAAGATTACCGCGATCTTGTTGAATGGCAGATTGCCGAAGGTTCGGCGGCCCTGGTCCCGTGCGGCACCACCGGCGAAGCTGCGACGCTGACCAAGGACGAGCATTTCGAAGTCGTGCGCGTCTGCGCCGATCAGGCGAAGGGCAGGGTGCCCGTGCTCGCCGGGGCCGGCTCGAACGATACGCGGGTGGCGATCGCCAACGTCCACGCCGCCAGGGCTTCGGGCGCCGACGCAGTGCTGATGGTGCCGCCTTATTATAACCGCCCGAGCCAGGAAGGCATTTTCCGCCATTTCGAGGCGGTGGCGCAAGCGACCGACCTGCCGATCGTGCTCTACAACGTCCCTGGCCGCACGGTGACCGACATCCAGCCGGCGACGATGGCGCGGATCGCCCGGGGGTTCCCGGAACGTTTCATCGGAGTCAAGGATGCCACTGGCCAGCTCGGCCGTGTCTCCGAGCAGCGCGCCGGCTGCGGCGCCGGCTTCATCCAGCTCTCGGGCAATGACGAGACTGCGCTGGCTTTCAACGCGATGGGGGGCACGGGCTGCATCTCGGTCACTGCCAATGTCGCGCCGCGGCTCTGTGCCGACTTTCAGGCTGCCTGGGCCGCCGGCGACAATGCCCGCGCGCTCGAATTCCACGATCGGCTCTATCCGCTCCATATCGCGATGTTCACCGATGCCTCGCCGGGCCCGGTCAAATATGCGCTCGGTAAGGTCCGCCCCGGTTTCCCGGGCGAGATCCGCCTCCCGATGACCGAGGCTTCCGAAGCGAGCCGTGTCGCGGTCGACGCCGCGCTGGCGCATGCTGGACTGATCTGACCGGGCTCTTTCCGGACTTCACTTGCAAACTATGCACCTTGCGATGCGGCAAGCCGCGCCTGGCTGTCACAATCCGATCACAATCCACGCCTAGCCGCCCGCTCAGGGAACAAGCCCTTTCGCGAACACCAGCCGTCCCGCGCACCATGCGTGCGGGGCGATGGCTGCGTGCGTCCGCGAAACCAAGAAAAGAAGATTGGGGAACCGATGAAATTCGTATCTGCCCGCCGCGCGCTTCGTTCGAGCGCCGCCATTGCCGCCTGGCTCTACGCCGGCACTGCCTTCGCGCAGGAAACCGCAACCGCGCCTGAGGCGCAGGCCGACAATGGTGACATCGTCGTCACCGCGCAGCGCCGTGAGGAGCGGCTGGTCGACGTGCCGGTTTCGGTAGCAGTAGTGCAGGGCGATTCGCTCCGCGACTTCCAGGCGGCGGGTGACGACACGCTTGCGCTCGCCGGCCGCGTTCCCGGCCTTTATGCCGAGACCACCACGGGCCGCATCTTCCCACGCTTCTACATCCGCGGCCTCGGCAATATCGACTTCTACCTCGGCGCCTCGCAGCCGGTGTCGATCATCCAGGACGATGTCGTGCTCGAGCATGTCGTGCTCAAGTCGAACCCGGTTTATGACCTCGACCGCATCGAAGTGCTGCGTGGGCCTCAAGGCTCGCTGTTCGGCCGCAACACCACCGCCGGCATCGTCAAGTTCGACACGATCCGCCCGAGCGACACCTTCCAGGGCCGCGCCGCGCTCTCGGTCGGCGAATATGGCAGCAGCAACATCGATGTCGGCTTCGGCGGCCCGATCGTCGACGACATTCTGTCGTTCCGCGTCTCCGGCCTCTACCAGCACCGCGACGACTGGGTCGACAACACCTATACTGGCCCGAGCTTCGACGGCACCCGCGGCAGCTTCAACGCGATGGGCGGTTTCGACGACCGCAACCTGCGCCTCCAACTGCGCTTCACCCCGACCGATCGCCTGACCTTCGACCTCTCGGGCCATGGCCGCTGGTACAAGGGCACCTCCACGCTCTTCCACCGCGGCGCGCTGGTGAAGGGTTCGAACAGCGTCGAGAACGAACCGCGCGACCGCGTCGCCTATGACGAGGCGATGGACAATCCCCAGGCATACGACACCTACGGCACATCGCTTCGCGCGAGCTACGATCTGGGCGGCGCGGTGCTGACCTCGATCTCCGCCTGGGAGACGACTTCGGGTTACAGCCGCGGCGACACCGACGGCGGTGCGGCGCCCTTGTTCACCGGCACGCCCTTCTACGGCCAGTCGCAGGGCAATGTCCGCGATCTTGACCAGTTCAGCCAGGAGCTGCGTCTCGCCAGCCCGGGCACGGGCAAGTTCAACTGGCAGTTCGGCGGCTATTATTTCGATTCGCGCGACGTCACCGATTTCTACCAGCGCCGCTATTTCCTCTCGGCGCCGTTCGATCCGGCCAACCCCAACAGCCGCAACCCCAATAACTGGGTGCGCCTGCACAACATCAACACCAGCTGGGCGGCGTTCGGCCAGGCCAGCTACGAAGTCGTCCCGAACCTGACGATCACCGCCGGCGCGCGCATCACCAACGACAGCAAGTCGACGCGCCTGCTCAAGACCGCCGACACCGGAACCGGCGCGGTGACCTATACCGGCCGCCGCTTCGTCGAGCTCGAGGACACCAAGGAAAGCTGGGACGTCAGTGCGCTCTACAAGCTCGGCGACAATGCCAGCCTCTATGCCCGCGTCGCCAAGGGTTTCCGCGGACCCACCATCCAGGGCCGTTCGGCGGTGTTCAATTCCGACTTCACCACGGCGGATTCGGAGACGATCCTGTCGTGGGAAGCCGGCGTGAAGGGCACGCTGCTCGACAACCGCGTCCGGTTCAATCTGAGCGGCTTCTATTACACGGTCGACGACATCCAGCTGAACGCCAATGACGTGAACGGCAACGGCGTGCTGCTCAACGCGGACAAGGCCAAGGCGTACGGCGTCGAGGCCGAGCTCGACGTGCATCCGGCCGATAATCTCGCGCTTTCGCTGGGCGGCAGCTGGCTGCACACCGAGATCGACGACAAGGACGCGCTCGCGCAGGTCTGCGTGCTCGGCGGAGTCGTGGTCTGCACCGTCAAGGACCCGACGGTGACCATCGCCGGGCGCGGCACCTTCGCCCGGATCGACGGCAATCGCCTGCCCAATGCGCCGGAGTACAATCTCAACATCGCCGCGCGCTATGACATCCCGACCGCGAACGACGGCAAATTCTTCGTCTCGACCGACTGGAACCTCCAGGGCTTCACCAGCTTCGTGCTCTACGACACCAAGGAATTCACGTCCGACGGCAACTTCGAAGGTGGTCTGAAGATCGGCTACGAAGGCAACGGTGGCGAATGGGAAATCGCGGCGTTCGCGCGCAACATCACCAACGAGAAGAACCTCAAGGGCGTGATTGAGAACTATATGGCCGCGGTGTTCAACGATCCGCGGATCATCGGCGTCTCGTTCAGCACCCGCATGCGCTGATCGCCCCGCGCGAGATCGAAAGGGAGGCCCGGCAGCATGCTGTCGGGCTTCTTGCATTTCCGGCCGCAGAGGGCGCTTCCCTTAAGCCCATCGGCCCCCTACATGCGCCCCTCTCATGGCTCGCCCGCACGCCCATTCCGCAAAGGTAAAGACCGTCGCCGAGAACCGGCGCGCGCGGTACGATTATTTCATCGATACGGTGTACGAAGCCGGCATCGCCCTCACCGGCACCGAAGTGAAATCGCTGCGTTTCGGCGAAGGCTCGATCGCCGAATCCTATGCCGAGGTCAACGATACCGGCGTGTGGCTGATCAATTCGAACATCCCCGAATTCAGCCACGGCAACCGCTATAATCACGAGCCCAAGCGGCCCCGTAAATTGCTCCTTCATGAGCGCGAAATAAACAAGCTCCATGGTGCCGTCGCACGTGAGGGCATGACGCTCGTCCCGCTTTCGATCTTCTTCAACGCAAGGGGGCGTGCCAAGGTCGAACTCGCGCTGGCAAAGGGCAAGAAGACGCATGACAAGCGTGACTCGATCAAGGAACGGGACTGGAAGCGAGAGCAAGGCCGACTCCTCCGCGATCGTGGTTGAGCGGGGGCTGGGCCCGCGCTTCCGCGCTTGGGTCGATCGCAACCTGCCGACGCGCGAGAGCTTCGAGTCGAACCGCTGGCTGAAGCCGATCGCGCATCGCATCCTGCATTCGTCGCTGTGGCGGATGACGCGGCGCTCGGTGCCGCGCGGCGTCGCGCTCGGCATGTTCACCGGCATCCTGATCCCGATGGGCCAGATCCCGGCGTCCGCGGTGCTCGCACTGCCGCTGCGTGCGAACGTGCCCGCGGCCGCGCTGACCACCTTCTTCACCAACCCGCTCACCACGCCGTTCCTGCTCGTCCTCTATTACAAGATCGGCGGCTGGGTCCTGCATCTGGGCGGCACGACTGCGGCGACGGCTGCGAAGACCGCCGTCGTCGATACCGGGTGGCTGCATTGGCTCGCGGCGGATGTCGGCTTGCCCACTGCCGTCGGCATGGCGATCTGCGCGGTGCTGGGCGGCGTGCTGGGCTATTTCGTCACTGCGCTGAGCTGGCGGCTGTGGATTTCGCGCAAGTGGCGCAGGCGGTCGGCCGAGCGCGCAGCGCGGCAGATTGACGCGGCGTAGTAGAGGGTTAAGACAGCGCCTTTCTCTTTTCGAAGGGCCCTCCATGCGTCTCTCGCTTCTCGCCACCACCTTCCTCGCTGCGCCCGCGTTGCTCGCCGGCTGCACGCGCGGCGAAACCCCGCCGCCTGCGGTCGCCGCCCAGACTGAAACCGTCTCGCAGGCTTCCGTAGGCCCCGTCGCCCCGGCTACCGCGCCGCGCCCGCAACTCGGCAATTACGGCTTCGACGAAGCCGGCATGGACAAGTCGATCGCGCCGGGCGACGATTTCTACGGTTTCGCCAACGGCATTTGGGCGCGGACCACGCCAATCCCGGCGGACAAGTCGAATTACGGCGCATTCAACGTCATCGACGACCTGTCGAAGCAGCGCACGCAGGAGATCCTCGAGGCTGCGAAGAACGATCCGAACTCGAAGATCGGCATCACCTACGCGACCTATCTCGATACCGCCGCGATCGACGCAAAGGGCCTCGCCCCGATCCAGCCCTGGCTCAACCAGATCAAGGCCGTGAAGGCCAAATCCGGCCTCGCCGCGCTCTATGCGCAGGCCGATCGCAACGGCGTGCGCGGCCTGTTCGGCAGCTATGTCGGCCAGGACGACAAGAACCCCGAAGCCTATGCGCTCAACCTGTCGCAGGGCGGCCTCGGCATGCCCGATCGCGATTATTATCTGTCGAAGGATGCCAAGCTCGTCGAAACCAAGGCCGCGTACGAGAAGCACCTGACCAACGTCCTGACGCTCGCCGGCGAGCCCAATGCCGCGATCCGCGCCAAGGCGATCGTCGCATTCGAGACCGGGATCGCGCAGGCGCACTGGACGCGCATCGAGAGCCGCGACGCGAACAAGACCTACAACATGATGGCGGTCGCCGATCTCGCGCGGAAGGCGCCGGGCTTCGACTTCAAGGGCTATTTCGCGGGCATCGGTGCGCCGGTCGCCAGCGTGATCGTCGCCCAGCCCAGCGCGGTGACCGGGATCGCGAAGCTCGTCCAGGCGACGCCGATCGCGGTGCTCAAGGACCAGCTCCTCGTTCGCAGCCTCGACAATTTCGCCGACGTGCTCCCCTCGGCCTTCGACAAGGAGCAGTTCGCTTTCTACGGCACTACGCTCTCGGGCACGCCCGAACAGCAGGTCCGCTGGAAGCGCGCGGTCGAGTTCACCACCGGCGCGGTGTCGGACGAGGTCAGCAAGGCCTATGTCGCCAAATATTTCCCGCCCGCGACCAAGGCGGCGGCCGATGACCTGGTCAAGAACGTCATCGCCGCGATGGATCGCCGCATCGATCAGCTCGACTGGATGGCGCCCGAGACCAAGGTGAAGGCACACGCCAAGCTCGCCGCTTTCACCCCGAAGATCGGCTATCCCGATCAGTGGCACGATTATTCGAACCTGCAGATCGTCGCCGGCGACGCGTACGGCAACAATGTCCGCGCCAACAATTGGGCGCATGAGGATCAGATCTCGAAGCTCGGCCAGCCGATCCGGCGCTGGGAATGGGGCATGACTCCGATGGAAGTGAACGCCTATGCCAATTTCGGCATGGTCGAGATCGTCTTCCCGGCCGCTATCCTCCAGCCGCCCTTCTTCGATCCGAACGCCGATCCGGCGATCAATTACGGCGGCATCGGCGCGGTGATCGGCCACGAGCTGAGCCACCATTTCGACGATCAGGGCGCCAAGTATAACGCCGAAGGCCGCCTTACCGATTGGTGGACGCCGGCCGACGTCGCGGCGTTCAAGAAGCGCACCGACGCACTGGTCGCGCAATATGATCAATATGAGCCGCTTCCGGACATGCACGTGAAGGGCGCGCTCACGCTCGGCGAGAACGTCGCCGATCTGGCCGGCCTCACCGTCGCTTATGATGCCTACAAGCATTCGCTGGGTGGCGAGGGCGCGCCGGTGCTCGACGGCACGTCAGGCGATCAGCGCTTCTATCTCGGCTGGGCGCAAGTCTGGCGGCGCAACTATCGCGAGGCCAATCTCCGCCAGCGCCTGCTCACCGATCCGCACAGCCCGTCGCAGCAGCGCGCCTGGGTCGTGCGCAATCTCGATCCCTGGTATTCGGCCTTCGCGCCGGCATCGGGCAACAAGCTGTTCCTGACGCCCGAGCAGCGCGTCCGGATCTGGTAATCGCCAGTCTCCCCTCCCGTTGCGACGGGAGGGGAGGGGCTGCCGATACTGGCGCTTGACCCGCGCCTGCGTACCGAACATCGGTAGCGCCATGGCCACGCTGCCCAATCCTGCGCACTCCCGGAGATTCCTGCCGCTGATGGCGTCGGTGGTCGCCGGCTTCGTCGCCGCCGCGCTCATTCTGTTGACGCTCAACGATCGCGCGGTCGCGCTCGGCTTCGCGGCCGCGGGCATACTCGCCGCCGGCGTGCTTCTCGGCGCGCGCAGGCTCCTTCACAGCGAAGAGGCCGCCGAGACGCATGTCGACTGGGCAGTCGCGCAGCGCCTGGCCGCGGCCTCCGACGATGCGCTCGCGGTCACCGATCGTGCCGGCCGGATGGTCTGCGCCAATGCCCGTTACGAGATATTGTTCGCAGGCTGGCCGACGCCGCCGAACCTGCCGGTCAGCGATGCCGCCATCGCCGATCTGGGTGCCGCCGCCCGCGCCGCATGGCGTGACGGCGAGGCGCGCGTCGAAAATGTCCAGGTGTTCGGCGCGCCGGTTTCCGCCCGCGTCTCGCGCGTCGGCGACGAATCCCTGGTCTGGCGCTTCGTCGGCATCCAGGCGCTCGATCTTGCGGCGCAGGTCGAGGCGCTGATCCATGGCCATACCGGCGAGCGGCTCGCCGCCGCGGGCATCATGGCAGTGATGGTCACCCCCGAGGGGCGCGTCCGCTCCGCCAATCGCGTATTCAAGGCACGGGCGATGGGCTCGCCCGACGCGCCCGCCGAGGGCCGCGACTTCACGCGCTTCCTGATCACCGATTCGATGGGGCTCGTCCGCTTCGAGCGCGAAGGGCTCGGCGGTACGCCTTTGCGCGTCCTCCAGATCCCGTTCCTCGACGGCGAGGATTCGCCGATGCTCGTCGCCTTGCTCGACGAGGAGAATCTCAACCTGCCGTCGCCGGCGATCGGCGCGAGCGCCTCGGCGCATGTCCGCTCGCTGATCGCGATGCTACCCTCGGGGCTGGCTCTGGTCGACCGCGACGGCCGCTTCGTCAGCATGAACGACGCGTTCGTGCGCGCCGCGCGGATCAATCCCGCCGCGCCGCCGCTCTACCCGATCGATCTCGTGGTGCGCGAGGACAAGGCAGCGCTCGCCGATGCCGTCCGCCGCTTCGCCGGCGGCGCCGCCCAGTCCGCCGAGATGACGGTCCGCTTCGTCGATGCGCCCGAGGAGCCGGTCGCGCTCACCATCGCGGGCGCACGTGGGCTCGGCGATGCCGCGGTGCTGATCAGCCTCAAGGATTCGGGCGAGGAGGGCAAGCTCAAGCGCCAGATCGCGCAAGCCACCAAGATGCAGGCGGTCGGCCAGCTCGCCGGCGGCGTCGCGCACGACTTCAACAACATCCTGACCGCGATTATCGGGCATTGCGATCTGATGCTGATGCGCCACTCGCCCGGCGACAGCGACTATGACGACATCCAGCAGATCCGCGCCAATTCGAACCGCGCCGCCTCGCTGACCCGCCAATTGCTCGCCTTCTCGCGCCAGCAGACCCTGCGACCGCAGGTCCTCCAGCTCCCCGACGTCATCTCCGAGGTCTCGAACCTGCTCAAGCGCCTGCTCGGCGAAACCGTCCGGCTCGAGGTCAAGCACGGGCGCAACCTTGGGCCCGTCCGCGCCGATCCGGGCCAGCTCGAGCAGGTGGTCGTCAATCTTGCGGTCAATGCCCGCGATGCGATGCTGAGCGCCAATCCCAATGGCGGCGGCACGCTGACCATTGCCACCGCCAGCGTCGCCGCCGCGGAAGTCCGCCAGATGGACGACGATGTCCTCCCGGTCGGCGATTATACCGCGCTGCGCATCACCGATACGGGGACCGGCATCCCGCCCGACATCCTCGGCAAGATCTGGGAGCCGTTTTTCACCACCAAGGAAGTGGGGAAGGGGACGGGGCTCGGCCTGTCGACCGTCTATGGCATTATCAAGCAATCGGGCGGCTTCATCTTCGCCGACAACGTCCCCGGCGGCGGCGCCGAATTCACTGTCTATCTGCCGGTCCATTCCGCACCCGAGGCTGTGATTGCCAAGGCGCCGGTCAAGCCGCGCCAGATCGATCTATGGGGTTCGGGCACGATCCTGCTGGTCGAGGACGAGGACATGGTCCGCGCCGTCGCCGAACGCGCGCTCACCCGCCAGGGCTATACCGTCGTCGTTGCCGAGAATGGCGAGGTGGCGCTCGAGACGTTGGAAGGCATGGGGAAGCCCGATTTGCTGATCAGCGATGTCGTCATGCCCTCGATGGACGGGCCCACCATGGCGCGCCGCATCCGGGCCAAATATCCGGACCTACCGATCCTGTTCATGTCGGGCTATGCCGAGGAGCAATTGCGCAAGTCGATCGACCTTGGCAATGTCGCTTTCCTCCCCAAACCCTTTTCGGTTCAACAGCTTGCCGAGGCGGCACGCGACGTTCTCGCTGCGAAATAATCTCTTGGCGGCGACGATATTTCCTGCAAAGGGCCGGATATGCCCGCCCCCCGCCGTGTCCTGATCGTCGAAGACGAACCCTTGATCGCGATGATGCTCGAGGATTTCCTCGACGCCCTCGAGCGCGAGGTCGCCGGCACCGCCGACGATGTCGCGAGCGCGCTGGCGCGGATCGAGGCGGGCGGAGTCGAAGCGGCGATCCTCGACGTCAATCTGCGCGGCGGCGAGCAGAGCTGGCCGGTTGCGGCGAAACTCGCCGAGCTCGACATCCCCTTCATCCTCGCGACCGGCGGGGCGGGCGACACCATCCCCGAGAGCTGGCGCGGTCGCCCGATCCTGTCCAAGCCCTTCACGATGGACGGGGTGGAGAAGGCGCTCGAGGGGCTGGACTGAGGACCGTATCGGTGCCGATGGAATGTCGGCTATCGGTTGGTTAGCAGACCTACGATCAGCCCCACCCGCGAGCTAACTCGGCGATGCCTCCAGCGGCAATCCAACTGCTATCGCGCCTATAAAAACGCCAAACCAATCAGTGCCTTGCGGCCATAGCCTTTCATGCTCCAGCCGCTTCCTAAGCCCAGCGCCCACATCGGATACCAATAGCGGCTCGCGTAGTTATGCGCTGCGATACCCACGCACCAAGCCAACCGAACGGGGAGAAGCGTCTCCTTCGGCTCGGGGGCTTACACAATATGAGAACGATAATATACATTATGTAAAATTCAGGTGGGGATAGCGGCTCAGATGTCTTCCCTGCTCGGCTGGTCAGCGTCCGCTGGCGCGGTCGTGGCGTCGCCGCCTTCGTCGCTGGCGCCGACCTTGGGCTCGAGGATCAGCGTCCTGTTCTCGACGCGCCAGCTGTGCAGCCGCGACAGGAAGTTCATGCCGAGCACATCGAGATCGCCGAAATTCTCCGACACCACTACGCCGAGATCCTCGGTCTCGAGCGGTCCGATCGCGAGCCGCTGGATGTTGCCGCGGCGCGCGGTGACGCTGCCATTGGCGGTCTCGATGATCGCCGGCAGGCCGTTGCTCGCGCTGATGTCCGCCGCCGCCGCGGTGCGATCCGAGATCGCGGTGATCGTCGCGCCGCTGTCGATCAGCATCCGCCGCTCGACGCCGTTGAGCTTCACGCGCGCCCAGAAATGCCCGTCGGGCGCCATGCGGATGCGCACGGTCTTGCCGTTGACCTGCTGATCGTCGATCCCGAGCTTGGCCGAAGCGCTCGCGAACAGCGCGCCGAGTTCATGGCGGTGCGCCACCGCGAGGACGGTCAGCCCGATGATCAGCGCCCAGCTGATCAGCGAGCGCACGACGAAGCCGAACGACAATTTCCGCACCGTGAGCGCGCTGAGGACGAGCACGAGCACGCCCACCAGCCAGATCAGGTCCATGCTATCCCAGGACGAATTCACGCGCGTATCTCCAGGCCGTCATAGCCTGGCTCGATCCCTTCGGGCAGCTCGGCGGCGAGACCGACATAGTCCATCGAATGATCCATATGAACAAGCGCGGTACGTTTCGGGCCCAACGCACGCACCCACTCCAGCACCTCGGCGAGATGGGGGTGCGTCGGGTGCGGCGCGCGGCGCAGCGCATCGACCAGCCACACGTCCAGCCCCGCATACAGCGCGCGCATGTCGCTCGTCATCACATGGAAGTCTGTAGCATAACCTATTGATTTATCGTTACTATCGAACCGAAGGCCAGCCGATGTGATGCCGCCGTGCGGCTGATCTGCCACGGTGATGCGAATATCGCCGATCGTGAGCGTGTCAGGCAGCGGCTCGATCGCAACCGTCGGGCGGTAGAGCGCACGGCCGAAAAATGCGTAGTGGAACTTGTGCTGGAGCTGCTCGAGCGTGAACGGCCGCGCGAAACCACGCACCGGCTCGCCCCCCCGGGCATGCATGAGCTGACGCAGATCGTCGATGCCATGGGTATGATCGGCATGATCATGGGTCCAGATCACTGCGTCGACGTCGGAGATGTCCGCGGCGAGGAGCTGCTCGCGCATATCCGGGCTGGTATCGACGAGAATCCTGGTGGTTTCGGTGGTGACGAGCACCGAGGCACGGGTGCGGCGGTTGCGCGGGTTACCGGGGTCGCACACCCCCCAATCATTGCCGATCCGCGGCACGCCGGAGGATGTGCCAGAGCCGAGGATGCGGATTTTCATCGGCCGCGGCGGCTCACGCCAGCGTCTTGGCGAAGAGCTTGTGGAAGTTGTGACGGGTGGCCGCGGCGAGCGCCTCCGGGTCCTCGCCGCGAAGGTTTGCGAGGAAACGGCACGTATCGGCGACGAAGGCGGGCTCGCCGGTCTTGCCGCGATGGGGGACGGGGGCGAGGAACGGGGCGTCGGTCTCGATCAGCAGGCGGTCGAGCGGGAGGCGCGCGGCGGTCTCCTGCAGGTCCTTGGCGTTCTTGAAGGTCACGATGCCTGAAATCGAGATGTAGAAGCCGAGTTCCAGTGCGATGTCGGCGAATTCGCCGCTGGCGGTGAAGCAGTGGATCACGCCGGGGAAGGCGCCCTTCCCCATTTCGTCTCGCAGGATCTCGACGGTGTCGGCTTCGGCATCGCGGGTGTGGACGATGATCGGAAGACCGGTCTCGCGCGACGCGGCGAGGTGCGCGCGAAAGCTTGTGCGCTGGCGGTCGCGGTCGGAGTGGTCGTAATAATAATCGAGGCCGCTTTCGCCGATGCCGACGACGCGAGGATGCTGCGCGCGCTCGACCAGTTTGACAGTGTCGACATGCGCGTGCTGGTCGGCTTCGTGCGGGTGGATACCGACGCTGGCCCAGACGTCCGGCTCGCGTTCGGCGACGGCGATGACGTCATCCCATTCGTTTTCCCGCGTCGAGATGTTGAGCATCGCCACCACGCCGGCGTCGCGCGCGCGCGCCAGCACTTCGGGCTGCTGCTCGCCGAGGCCCTTGTAGATCAGATGGCAGTGGCTGTCGGCCAGTCTCACGCTTCGCTCGCCTGCAATTCCAGTCGCGGGAAGATGGGTGTGGGCGCGGCGATGCGGAAGTCCTCGTCGTCGACCGAGGGGAGCTGGATCAGCAGCTTCCCCGCCGAGGTTGGGATCACCGGCAGGATCGTGGTGGCGAGGTGGCGGATCGCGCGGAGCAGCGTGCGGAGCACGGCGTTCATCCGCTCGGGATCGGTCTTGCGGAGCGCCCAGGGCGCCTGTGCGTCGATATATTGGTTGCAGGCGAACACGCCGGTCATCCACGTCTCCACGCCTTGGCTGAGAGCGAGATCGTCGAACGCGGTACGAAAGCCGGCACAAGCCACGTCGACTTCGGCGAGGAGGACCGCGTCGGCCTCCTCCGCCCTGCCCTCCGGCACATGGCCTTCGCAATTCTTGGCGATGAAGGCGAGGACGCGCTGGGCGAGATTGCCGAAGCTGTTCGAGAGATCGGCGTTCGCGCGGGTGACGATCGCCTCGTCGCTGAACGTGCCATCATTGCCGAAGCTGACGTCGCGCAGCAGGAAATAGCGCAAGGCGTCGACGCCATAGAGTTCGGCGAGCTGCATCGGATCGACGACGTTGCCGACCGATTTGGACATCTTTTCCCCGCGGTTGAGCAGGAAACCGTGGCCGAAGACCTGTTTCGGCAACGGCAGGTTCGCGGACATCAGGAAGGCGGGCCAATAGACCGCGTGGAAGCGGACGATGTCCTTGCCGATCAAATGGATGTCGGCGGGCCAGAATTTCTCGAAGCGGGGCACGTCGTGCGGATAGCCCGCGCCGGTGATGTAGTTGGTCAGCGCATCGACCCAGACGTACATGACGTGGTCGGGGCTGCCCGGCACCGGCACGCCCCAGTCGAAGCTGGTGCGGCTGACCGAGAGATCGACCAGCCCACCCTCGACGAAGCGGAGGATCTCGTTGCGGCGCGATTCCGGGCGGATGAAATCGGGGTTGGCGGCGTAGAGGTCGAGCAAGGGCTGCTGGTATTTGGAGAGCTTGAAGAACCAGGTCTCCTCGGCGGTCCATTCGACCGGCGTGCCCTGGGGGGAGAGCTTGACGCCCCCTTCCCCGTCGGTGAGTTCCTTCTCTTCGTAGAACGCCTCGTCGCGGACCGAATACCAGCCCTCGTAGCGATCGAGATAAAGGTCGCCGGCGTCCGCCATCGCCTGCCAGATCGCCTGGCTGGCGGCATAATGCTCAGGCTCGGAGGTGCGGATGAAACGATCATACGAAATATCCAGGATATCGGCCATTTCGCGGAAATAGCCGGACATTTCGTCTGCCAGCTCACGGGCAGTCATGTCGCGGGCGCGGGCGGTCTGGACCATCTTGAGGCCGTGCTCGTCGGTGCCGGTCTGGAAGAAAACGTCGCGGCCGCGCTGGCGCTGATAGCGCGCGATCGCGTCGGCGGCGACCATCTCATAGGCATGGCCAATATGCGGACGGCCATTGGGATAGTGGATTGCTGTCGAGATGTAGAAGGGATCGGCCATGGCGCGGCTTTAGGAGCGACGCGCAATGGGGGCAACCGCCTCCCGTCTTTCATGCTCCTGCGAAAGCACGAGCCCCCTGCCCCTCCCTGCAAGCAGGGAGGGGCGTCAGTTTGCTGAATGTCGATACTGCCTGAAGGCCCGATCGATGACCGGGCAAGTCAGGCGGGTAGTGGGGCGTGGGGCGCCGATTGTCGCACGCTCTCGTCGACATGATCGGCGAACTGGGCGAAGTTCTCGTTGAACAGGTCGACCAGCTTCGCCGCGGTCGTGTCGTACTGGGCCTTGTTCACCCAACTTTCCCGAGGATCGAGAACCGAGGGATCCACCCCGGTGACGCTGACCGGGACCTTGAAGCCGAAATTGGGATCGATGCGGAACTCGGCATTGTTCAGACTGCCGTCGAGCGCGGCATTGAGCAATGCGCGCGTGAGTTTGATCGGCATGCGCTTGATCCCCGGCTCGGTGGCCATGCCCCCTGCCCAGCCGGTGTTGACCAGCCAGCAATTCACGCCGCCTTTCGCGATCCGCTCCTTGAGCAGATTGCCATATTCGGAAGGATGGCGGGGCATGAAGGCGGCGCCGAAGCAGGTCGAGAAGGTCGCCTCGGGCTCGGTCACGCCGATCTCGGTGCCGGCCACCTTGGCGGTATAGCCCGAGAGGAAATGGTACATCGCCTGCTCGGGCGTAAGCTTCGCGATCGGCGGCATGACCCCGAAGGCATCGGCGGTGAGGAAGATGATATTCTTCGGCACCGGCCCCAGATTATCGGTCGAGGTGTTCGGGATGAAGTCGATCGGATAGGCGCCGCGGCTATTCTCGGCGAGGCTCGCGTCGTCGAGATCGAGCTCGCGGCTCTCCGGGTCCATCACGACATTCTCGAGCACCGTGCCGAAGCGCTTGGTGGTCGCGAAAATCTCGGGCTCGGCCTCGGGCGAGAGGCGGATCATCTTGGCGTAGCAGCCGCCTTCGAAATTGAAGACCGCGCTGTCCGACCAGCCATGCTCGTCATCGCCGATCAGCGTGCGGCTGGCATCGGCCGAAAGCGTGGTCTTGCCGGTGCCGGAAAGACCGAAGAACACTGCGGTATCGCCGTTCGGGCCGATATTGGCCGAGCAATGCATCGGCATCACGCCCTTGGGCGGGAGCAGATAGTTGAGCAGGCCGAACACGCTCTTCTTCATCTCGCCGGCATAGGCCGTGCCGCCGATCAGGATCAGCTTGTCGGTCAAGTTCACTGCGATCACGGTTTCGCTGCGCGTGCCGTGACGTTCGGGATCGGCACGGAAGCTCGGCAAGTCGATGATCGTATATTCGGGCGCGAACCAGTCGAGCTCGCTCTCCTTGGGCCGGACGAGCATCGTGCGGATAAACAGATTGTGCCACGCCAGCTCGTTGATCACGCGGACATTGACTCGGTGCTCGGGCTGCGACCCGCCGTACAGGTCCTGGACGAACAGGGTTTCGCGCTGCGCCAGCTCGGCGAGGAAATCGGCCTTGAGCGTGGCGAAATGCTCCGGGCGCATCGATTTGTTGGTCTTGCCCCACCAGACGGTGTTCTCGGTCTCAGCGTCGCGGACGATGAACTTGTCGTTGGCCGAGCGGCCGGTGTGTTTGCCGGTGGTGACCACCAGCGGGCCGTCCTTTGCGAGCCTGCCTTCGCCGCGAAGGACGGCGTGCTCCACCAAGGGTGCGGTTTCGAGATTCCAGAATAGCTCAGCGCCGGTCTCGATGCCCTGAGCATCGAGACCGTGGCGCGGGATGCGCTTGGTCACAGGTCCAACTCCTAATCGCGAGCCCCTTTCCCGAAGGCGGGGCTGCGTTATCAATGGAATCGCATAGGCAGCGCGCGGAAATCGCGTCAATCCGGGTAAGCGGTGTCAATGATTGAGCCGCCCGCCACTTTGCTTTAACCCCCCTGATGATGCTCCAAAGCCACGCACGCTGCCCGGCATGACCGCGACGATCGCGCTGGTCGATGACGACCGCAACATCCTGACCTCGGTCTCTATCGCGCTCCAGACCGAAGGGTTCCTCACCCGCGTCTATTCGGACGGCGAAAGCGCCTTGAAGGCGTTGATCGAGAACCCGCCCGATCTCGCGGTGCTCGACATCAAGATGCCCAAGATGGATGGGCTCGAGCTGCTGCGGCGGCTGCGCGAGAAGAGCGCGATCCCGGTGATCTTCCTCACCAGCAAGGACGACGAGCTCGACGAGGCACTCGGGCTGGCGATGGGCGCCGACGATTATATCGCCAAGCCGTTCAGCCAGCGGCTGCTGATCGCCCGTATCCGCGCGATCCTGCGACGCACCGAGGCGACGCAGCCCGCCGCCGAGGGCGATCCCCAGGTGCCCGCCGAAATCCTCGAGCGCGGACGGCTGACGATGGACCCGGCGCGGCACCGCGTAACATGGGGCGGCATCAACGTGACGCTGACCGTCACCGAGTTCTTGATCCTCGAGACGCTCGCGCAGCGTCCCGGCATCGTGAAGACGCGCAACCAGCTGATGGATGCTGCCTATCAGGACGATATCTATGTCGACGATCGCACCATAGACAGCCACATCAAACGCGTGCGGCGCAAATTCCGGCAGGTCGATCCGGAGTTCGATGCTATCGAAACGCTGTATGGCGCCGGTTACCGCTTCTCGGACGAATAGCGAGCGCGACCTCGCGCTCAAATGGTCGAACCGCGTCAGCCTCACGCCGAGGATTCTGGCGGTCAACATCTTCGCGCTCGCATTGCTCGGCAGCGGCTTTTTCTATCTCGATTCCTATCGCAGCCGGATCGTCGACAGCCGGGTGGCGGAAGCGCGTGGCGAAGTCCGGCTGATCGCCCAGGCCATCGCCTCGGCGACCCCTGAGCGCCGCGACCTTCTGGTGCTCAGCCTCGCCCGCGATACCGGCACGCGGATCCGCCTGTTCGACGAGGACGGCAAGCTCATCACCGACAGCCATGAGCTGGGACTGCGTAATCTCGTGTTGCGCGATCCCGACAAGGATCCGTTCAACCAGTCCACCGCCCGCTTCCTCGATGCGGTGATCGACACGGTCGTGGGCGCCGACCGCGCGCCGCTCTATCGCGAAAAACCGCGCGACGGCGGCATGGAGTGGCCGGACGTCCGCACCGCGCGGGAGACGCACGGCACTCCCGCCACCGTGTGGCGTGCGCCCGATCGCACGCCCGTCATCACCGCCGCCGCGCCGATCACCCAGCTCGGGGTGGTGATGACCACGGTCAACGCCCGCGACATCACCCAGACAGTGCGCTCCGAGCGCTTCCGGTTGAGCGTGGTGCTGGCGATCGTCTCGCTGCTTTCGATCCTGCTCTCGTTGTTCCTCGCCCGGACGATCGTGCGGCCGTTGCGTCGCCTGGCGCGGGCCGCGGTGCGTGTTCGCCTTGGGCGCGCGCGGGAGGTTGTCGTGCCGCGATTGCCCGAGCGCAGCGACGAGATCGGCATGCTCGCCCGCGCCCTCTCGGACATGAGCCAGGCGCTGCGCGCGCGGATCGACGCGACCGAGAGCTTCGCCGCCGATGTGACGCACGAGCTCAAGAACCCCCTCGCCTCGCTGCGTTCGGCGGTGGAAGGACTGTCGAAGGTCAAGGACCCCGAGCTGCAGGAGCAATTGCTGGCGGTGGTCCGCGACGACGTGCACCGGCTGGACCGGCTGATCACCGACATCTCCGACGCCTCGCGCCTCGACGCGCAGCTCAGCCGGGCGACATTCGAACCGGTGGATGTCGGCGCGATGATCCAGGCGCTGCTCGACCAGCGCGAAGCCCGCGGGCTTCCCAACGGCATCCGGATTGTCTTCGATCATCCACTGCGCGAGCCGCTCACGGTGCTCGGCGAGGGGGCGCGGCTCGAGCGGGTGTTCGAGAACCTCGTCGAGAACGCCGTCTCCTTTTCGCCCGCCAACGGCCTGATCACGATCTCGGCCGCGACTCACCGCGAGATGCTGGTGGTGCGGGTCGAGGACGAAGGCCCTGGGGTGCCCGAAGAGGCACGCGACGCGATCTTCCGGCGATTCCACTCGATCCGGCCGGAGAGTGAAGCCTTTGGTCAGCATTCGGGGCTAGGCCTTGCCATCGCGCGCACCATCGTCGAAGGCCATCAGGGGAGCATTTCAGTGGAAACGAGAGAAGATCGATTGAGCGGAGCTCGATTCGTGGTGCGCCTGCCCCTGGTGGAGCGCGACTGATGCCTGAAGCCAGGCTTCCGGAGGTCTCTTCCGAGACGGTGCATGGCGCCTGCGTCGCGATCGGCGGGCGCGCTGTGCTGATCGAGGGCCGCTCGGGCGAGGGCAAATCCGATCTCGCGCTACGCCTGATCGATCGCGGCGCCGCGCTGGTCGCCGACGGGCAGGTGATCTGCCAGCGCAGCGACAAGGTGCTGCTGGCGAGCGCCCCGACGCATCTCGCCGGACGGATCGAAGTGCGCGGTCTGGGCATTGTCGAGATGCCCAGCGTGGAGCGCGTTCCGGTGGACCTGCTGATCGTCATCCTCGATGCCCCGCCCGCCTTCCCCGAGGACGCGCGGACGCGGCGCATCGCGGGGATAGATGTGCCGGTGCTGGCATTGGCCGCGCTCGAGCCCTCGGCGCCGATAAAGGTGGAGCTGGCCCTCAAGCAGGCGGCACGGTGAGCCGCCGGCCTAAACATATCCTGCTCGTGACCGGCATGTCGGGTGCCGGCAAGTCGACCGTACTCAGGACGCTCGAGGATCTGGGCTGGGAGACGGTGGACAATTTGCCGCTGCTCCTCCTCAACCGGCTGCTCGACACGCCGCCTGGCGAAGGCGCCGATGGCGAGGACGATCGTCCGCTCGCGCTCGGCATCGGCACGCAGACGCGCGGCTTCGACGCGGAGAGCATCGTCCGACGCATCAAGAAGCTGAGCGAGGACGGCCATCATGTCGGTACTTTGTTCCTCGAATGCGCCGGCGCCGAGCTCGAGCGCCGCTATTCGGAGACGCGACGCCGCCACCCGCTGGCGCAGGACCGCCCGGCGAGCGACGGCATCGCCCGCGAGCGCGAATTGCTCATGCCGCTCCGGCGCTGGTCCAACCGGCTGATCGACACCACCAGCCTCTCTTCCAACGAGCTGCAGCAGCAGATCCGCTCGACCTTCACCAGCGACGGGATGGGGCAGACCGTGCTGACGATCGCCTCGTTCGGCTTCGCCCGCGGATTGCCGCGCGACGCCGACCTGGTGTTCGACATGCGTTTCCTGCGCAACCCGCATTGGGTGGAGTCGCTTCGTCCTGGGACGGGGCGGGACGACGACGTCTCGGCCTATATCGCGGACGATCCCGCTTATGGACAGGCAATGGCGCAGATCGAGTCGCTGCTGCTACTGCTGCTTCCCCGCTATCAGGCTGAAGGAAAGGCATATGTTACCGCCGCATTCGGGTGTACGGGGGGCCGCCATCGCTCGGTCCACGTCGCCGAACGGATGGCGCGGCGGTTGCGTGAAGAGGGATTTTCGCCCACGGTGACCCACCGCGATTTGCAGACCGCGCCGCAGGACTCGCTGGAGGGGGCCCCGGTGACCATATCAGGGGGCGGAGTTTGAAATGATTGGTTTGGTGCTCGTGACGCACGGACGACTCGCCGAGGAGTTCGTGGTCGCGATGGAACATGTGGTGGGTCAGCAGGAGCGGATCGAACCGATCTCCATCGGCCCCGACGACGATATGGAGGCCCGCCGCGCGGACATCGCCGCGGCGATCGCGCGCGTCGACGAGGGGCGCGGCGTGATCGTGCTCAGCGACCTGTTCGGTGGCACGCCCTCGAACCTCGCCATCTCGTTGATGGAAGCGGGCCGCGTCGAGGTCATCGCCGGGATCAACCTGCCGATGCTGATCCGGCTGGGCAGCGCGCGCAAGACGATGAAGGTGACCGAAGCCGTCGCCGCCGCGCGCGACGCCGGGCGCAAGTACATCACCGTCGCATCCGAGGTCCTGGGAGAGGCCGCCGCGTGAGCCGGGCGATCCGCACCGTCATGATCGAGAACCGCCGCGGCCTGCATGCCCGTGCCAGCATGGCGTTCGTCACGCTCGCCACCGGCCAGCCGGTCGAGCTCATCGTCGAGAAGGACGGGGCAAGCGCTTCCGGCACGTCGATCCTCGATTTGATGATGCTCGGCGCCGCCAAGGGCGATTCGATCACGATCAGCGCCGAGGGCGACGGCGCGCACGAAGCCGTGCAGGCGCTGGCGGAGCTCGTCGAGGCGCGCTTCGGCGAGGAATAGCGGAGAACCCCGATCCGTTCGTGCTGAGCTTGTCGAAGCACCGTCTCGATCGATTTTCCACCAAAGAAGAACAGCCCCCCTTCGGCGAAGCTCAGGACAGGCTTCGACAAGCTCAGGGCGAACGGGTTAAGGCTTTCCCATGCCCCGCGAGATAACCGCCTTTTCCAATCCGCTGATCAAGCGCGTCCGGCTGCTGCGCGACAAGCGCCACCGGCGCGAGGAAGGGCTGTTCCTCGCCGAGGGGCTGCGCATCCTTACCGAGGCACGCGAGGCCGGGCGGCTGCCGCAGTTCCTGTTCTTCGCCAGGGACATGGCGGACCATCCGCTGGTGCGGGCACTGGTCGAGGCCACTGAGAGGGCCGGCGGCGAGGCGATCGAGACCAATGCCGATATCCTCTCCAAGCTGTCCGGCAAGGATAATCCGGGCGCCGTGGTGGGCGTCTATCCCGAGTTCGCGCTGGGGCTGGCCGACCTGGACCGCGCCGCCGCGCCGATCTGGCTGGTCGCCGAGCGGCTGCGCGATCCGGGCAATCTGGGCACGATCCTGCGCACCGGCGACGCGGTCGGCGCGGGCGGGCTGATCCTGATCGACGAGTGCGTCGACCCCTTCTCGGTAGAGGCCGTCCGCGCGAGCATGGGAGCGCTGTTCACGGTGCCGGTCGCCAAGGCGAGCTGGGCTGAGTTCGTGCCGTGGCTGCGCTCGGGGCCGGGGCAGCTGGTGGGGCTGAGCCTCGACACCGAACATGATTACAAGGCGCCGGCCTATCAGGCGCCGACCTTCCTGCTCACCGGCAACGAAGCGCAGGGCATGCCCGATTTCATGGCCGAGGAATGCGACCTGCTGGTCAAGATCCCCATGCTCGGCAAGGCCGACAGCCTCAACGCGGCAGTGGCGACAGCAGTGATGGCCTATGAGGTGCTGAGTAGGATTCGCGGCGCCTAATTTCACACTTTGCACGGTGAATCGGCAATTTCGTTACGCGTAGGCGTAAGATTGTGTCGCCTAACGGGTGGTGCCTCTCACAATTTCAAAGAGCATGGGCCGACGCTGGCACGGCAAATCCTACATTGCCAGGCCGATGCGAAACCTGAACGCGAACCGATCGTTACGGCCATGAAGCGTTCAGCCGGGTTCCGGCAGAACGCGGGCTCTCGAAGGGAGTTTTCGAATGCGCTTGTCGACGATCGCCGCAACCAGCCTGCTCGTGCTGGCCGCCCTGCCCGCTTTGGCCCAGTCGGGCAGCCAGCCCTATCGCGCGCTCGGCACCGAGCCGTTCTGGTCGCTGACGATCGACGGCCGCACGATCCGTTACGAGCCTGCGGGCGGCCGCGCGGTCAGCGTTGCCAAGCCGCGGCCGATCGTCGGCTTCAACGGCGAGCGCTATCAGGCGCGGGGAATGACGGTAGACATCACCCATGTCGAGTGCAGCGACGGGATGAGCGACCGCACCTATCACGACACGGTTACGGTGACCCTGCGCGGACGCACGCTGCGCGGCTGTGGCGGCGATGTGCTGTCCGACCGGCCCGCGCCGGGTTCGGTGGTCGAGGGCGAATGGAGGATCCAGTCCATCGCCGGGCGCCCGCCGGTGGCACAAAGCAATCCGCGCGTGACTTTCACCAACACGAAGATGAGCGGCAGCACCGGCTGCAACAATTTCAACGGCGGCTTCCGCTTCGAGCGCGGCCGGCTGACCGCCGGACCGCTGGCGACGACCCGGCGCGCGTGCCCCGGCGCGCTCAACACGCAGGAGCAGAAGCTGATCAGGCTGTTCGGCCAGCGGCTGAGCGTGAGCCGCAACCGGAACGGCAAATTGGTGATGACCGCGCGCGGCGGCGAGACCGTGGTGCTGGCGCCGATCGGGCGGCGGTAGATTGGGGGGCCCATTCAACCTGTTGATTTTAATTACGGGCTGATCCCTCTCCTCGTCATCCCCGCGAAAGCGGGGACCCATCTCCAACAGTTTCCGCAACCGCACCGGTGCATTTTGCCGCGCGCTCAGGATATGGGTCCCCGCTTCGCGGTCTTCGAATATGAGTCCTGAGCCTCGCTTGGCTCAGCTGGCCTTCTTGCGCTGCTCGCGGACGTACTGGAGCTCATCCTTGACCTTCTGATCGTCGGGCGTGAGCTCCAGACACTTCGCAAGCACCTTTTCCGCCTCATCGAGCTTTCCGAGCTCGATGAGGTTGAAGCCCATGCCGAACCAGGCGCGGCGGAGCGATTTCTTGCGCTGGCCCTCGTCCTCCAGCGCCGCGCCGGCGGCAGCGCGCTGGTACATGTCGTAGGAGAGCTGCCACTTCTTCTGCACCTGATAGGCATAGCCCAGCTCGGACAGATAATGCGGATGCGACGGCGACAGCGCGACGGCGCGCTCGAGAAACGGCACCGCCGCATCGACCTGCTGCAGGTCGATCAACGCGAACCCCCGCGCCCACAAGGCATTGCACCAACCCGGATCGATCGCGATCGCTTCCTGCTTCGCAGCTGCGGCCTTACCCATATAAAGCAGGCTCTGCTTCAGATCGTGCGCGCAATAGATCCTGCGCTTCTCCGCGGCATAGAGCTTCTGGTAATCGGCGAGCAGCGGATCGAGGATCGCAATCGCTTCGTCCGGCTTGGCTGATTTGATCGCAACGAGCGCTTCGCCCAGCTTCGCACCGCGCGCTACCTGTTCCGGAGTGTCCTGCGAAGGCCGCGCCAACGCCGGGCTTGCCGCGATCAGCGCCAGCGCCGCGAGCCAATGCATTCGAATCATGACGAACCTCCCCCAGTTCGCCAACAGGCTATCAATCCGGCCGCGGCATGTCTCGCTTACTCTGCGGCTTGCGCCTCGGGCAGATCGGGATCGCCGGCATGGCTGGCGAGAAGTTCGACGGGCGGGATCGATTCGATCTCGCGGGCGCCGGTTTCGATGTTGAGGTCCTTGAGCTTGCGGGCACTGACCAGCGCACGAGTCTCAAGGCTGTTCGCGAAGGTATTGAAATTCTTGACCGCAGTGTTGAGGCCGCTGCCGACGACGCGCAGATCGCCGAGCGCCTTGGCGAGGCGATCGTACAGCTCCTTGCCGAGTTCGCCGATCTGCCGGGCCTCCTTGGCGAGCTTCTCCTGACGCCACACCGCGGCGACCGTGCGCGCGATCGCGATCAGGTTCGTCGGCGTGGCGAGCAGCACGCGCTTTTCGAAGGCGAAGTCCCACAGCGTGTGATCGTGCTCGAGCGCCGCGGAGAGGAAATGCTCGCCCGGCACGAACATGATCACATAATCGGGCGCGTCCTCGAACTGGCTCCAATAGGCCTTGTTGCCGAGCGCGTTGATATGCGCCTTCATCGAGGCGGCGTGCGCGGCGAGGCCGATATGGCGCTCGCTGTCGTCCACTGCGCCGAACGCGTCCTGATAGGCGTTGAGCGAGACCTTTGCGTCGATCACCAGCGCGCGGCCGCCGGGCACGCGGACGATCGCGTCGGGGCGCAGCCGGCCGCCGTCCTCGTGCGCGACGCTGACTTCGGTGGCGAAATCGGTGTGCTCTGCAAGCCCGCAGGTCTCGAGCACGTTCTTGAGCTGCTGTTCGCCCCAGCGGCCGCGCGACTTGGGGGCGTTGCGCAGCGAATTGACCAGCTTGGCGGCTTCGGTGCTGACGCGCTCGGTGCCGATCCGCATCTGCTCGATCTGGCCCTTGAGTTCACCGAAAGCATTGCGGCGCTCGGCCTCGACCTTGGCGACGCCTTCCTCGTAACGCAGCAGGCGATCGTTGACCGGCTGGAGCAGCGATTTGAGATTCTCCCCCGCCATCGCCTCGGATTGCTTGAAGCGATCGTCGGCGCGCTTGAGGAACGCCTCCTGCGCCTCGCCCAGCGCGCGCGCGGCGAGTTCGGCGAAGCGCGCTTCGAGGCCGTTGGTCTCGGCCTTCAAGGTCGCGAGCTCGATATCCTTGCGGTTGAGGTCGGAGATTGCCGCCTTGAAGTCACTTTCCCGCTTGTCGCGTTCGGCGCGGGCCTCCGCGACACCGCGCGAACCGAGGAACCAGCCGAGCGCGAGGCCGCCGAGCAGCGCCGCCAGGATTGCGATGAGAGCGAGCGGGTCCAACTTTGCCTCCGGGAACAGAAGGCGAACCTAGCCGCTAGCGACTCTGGGGGCAACCCATAGTCGTCACCCCGGCCGAAGTGCCGGAGTCCACCATGCGGCTGAGCAATGTCCCTGAACCTCCAGCCGCTTCCGCGCGGCGCGGTGGGCCCCGGCACAAGGCCGGGGTGACGGAGGGCTTACGCCGCGGCCTTGCGCGCCTTGGTGAGCTTCTTGAGGATCATGTCGCGCTTGAGGCGCGAGAGATGGTCGATGAAGACGATCCCCTCGAGATGGTCCATCTCGTGCTGGATGCAGGTGGCGAGCAGGCCCTCGAACAGCTCGTCATGGGCTTCGCCCTGCTCATCGAGCCATTTGACGCGGCAGCGCGCGGGGCGTTCGACATCGGCGAACTGCTCGGGGATCGAGAGACAGCCTTCGGTATAGACCGAATGCTCTTCGGCGGGATCGAGGATCTCGGGATTGATGAAGACGCGGGGTGCACGGATCGGCTTGCCCTCCTCGTCTTCCTCCTCCTGCAGGTCCATGACGATGACGCGCTTGGGCACGCCGACCTGGATCGCGGCGAGGCCGATGCCGGGGGCGTCGTACATCGTATCGAACATGTCGGCGATCAGCGCGCGCAGTTCGTCGTTCACCTCCTCGACGGGCTGGGAGATGAGGCGCAGGCGCGGGTCCGGGACT
Source organism: Sphingomonas sp. Root241 (assembly GCF_001428865.1). Classification (GTDB taxonomy): domain Bacteria; phylum Pseudomonadota; class Alphaproteobacteria; order Sphingomonadales; family Sphingomonadaceae; genus Sphingomonas. The sequence goes on along the minus strand of NZ_LMIV01000001.1, from coordinate 1,586,856 downwards.
TCGACGATGGGTAACAGAGCCATAAAGCCGATTTAATTCGCGACCCGCTCCGCCGCAAGGGTGGGAAATTACGCGACCGGGCGACGCGCGCGGAGTGCCTGGGCGAGCGTGCCTTCGTCGAGATAATCGAGCTCGCCGCCGACCGGCAGGCCGTGGGCGAGCTGGGTGATGCGCACCGGATAGGCCTCCAGCCGCTCGGCGAGATAGTGCGCAGTGGTCTGGCCGTCGAGCGTGGCGTTCATCGCGAGGACGACTTCGTCGATCCCGCCGGCGGCGACGCGGCGGACAAGGCCGTCGACGCGCAGATCCTCGGGGCGGATGCCTTCGAGCGCGGAGAGGCGGCCGCCGAGCACGTGGAACTTGCCGGGGAACAGCCGCGAGCGATCGAGCGCCCAGAGATCGGCGACTTCCTCGACCACGCACAGCGCGCGGGCGTCGCGGCGCGGATCGGCGCAGATCGCGCAGGGGTCGCTGGTATCGACATTGCCGCAGATCCCGCAGGTGCTGAGCCGGCGGCTGACCGCGGTGAGCGCCGAGAGCAACGGATCGAGCGCGGTCTCGCGCTTCTTGAGCAGATGGAGCACCGCGCGGCGCGCCGAGCGCGGGCCGAGCCCGGGAAGGCGGGACAGCGCCTGGGTCAGTGCCTCGATTTCGGGGGATGCCATGCGGGAGAGATAGCCATGCGGGAACAGAAAGGAAACTCCCCTGCCCGCTCCGTCATCCCGGCTTTCGCCGGGGGGACGATTGTGGGTAAGGGCAGTCCATGCGGATCATCTTCATGGGAACCCCCGAATTCGCCGTCCCCGTGCTCGATGCGCTGGTCGCGGCTGGGCACGACGTCGTGGCGGCATACAGCCAGCCGCCGCGGCGCGGGAATCGGGGCAAGACTGCGCCCTCGCCGGTGCATGCGCGCGCCGAGGCACTGGGGATCGAGGTGCGTACTTTGCTCTCCTTCCGCAAGGAACCCGAAGCGATCCATGCCTTCGCGGCGCTGGAGGCGGACGTGGCGGTGGTCGCGGCCTATGGGCTGATCCTGCCGGTTGCGGTGCTGGAAGCACCACGGCTGGGGTGCCTCAACGTGCACGGCTCGCTGCTGCCGCGCTGGCGGGGGGCGGCGCCGATCCAGCGGGCGATCCTTGCCGGGGATGCCGAGACGGGGGTCGGGATCATGCAGATGGAGGCGGGGCTCGATACCGGGCCGGTGCGGCTCGAGGGACGGACGCCCGTGGATGGCAAGACTGCGGGCGCGCTCACTGCCGAGCTGAGCGCGATGGGCGCGCGGCTGATGGTCCAGGTGTTGGCCGATGTGGATCGCTATCCGGCGGTGCCGCAGTCCGAGGATGGCGTCACCTATGCGGCGAAGATCGACAAGGCCGAGGCGCGGCTGGATTTCTCGAAGCCGGCGGTGGAGGTCGAGCGGCAGGTGCGCGCGTTCAACCCGGCGCCGGGGGCATTCTTCGAGGTCCATGGCGAGCGCGTGCGGGTGCATGCCGCCACCGTCCTGGCGGAGCGCGGAGAGGCCGGCATTGTGATCGACGATCAGATGACGATCGCCTGCAGCGAAGGCGCGATCCGGCCGACCCTGGTCCAGCGCGCGGGGCGTGGCGTCATGACGTCGGAGGAGCTGCTGCGCGGCTTCCCCATCCCTTCGGGCACGCGGCTTTGACGCGGTTCGCGCTCACCGTGGAGTTTGACGGCCGGCCGTTCATGGGCTGGCAGCGGCAGGATCATGGCCCGAGTGTCCAGCAGGCGATCGAGGATGCGGCGTTCGCGGTGACCGGCGAGACGGTCGTGGTGCATGCGGCGGGGCGCACCGATGCGGGGGTGCACGGGCTGGGCATGCGCGCGCATCTCGACATTGCACGGGAGATCACCCCGTTCCGGTTGATGGAGGCGCTCAACGCCCGGCTGCGCCCGCATCCGGTGGCGGTGCTCGACTGCGTCGGGGTGGCGGACGATTGGCATGCGCGCTTCTCGTGCCTGGCGCGGCATTACGAATATCGCATCGTCACGCGGCGCGCGCCGCTCACCTGGGAGAAGGGGCTGGCGTGGCGGATCCCCGCCGAACTCGATGCACGCGCGATGCACGCGGCGGCGCAATCGCTGGTGGGGCGGCATGACTTCACCACCTTCCGCTCGGCGCATTGCCAGTCCGAGAGCCCGGTCAAGACGCTCGACCGGCTCGACGTGTCACGCGACGGCGACCGATTGCTGGTCCACGCCTCGGCGCGCTCGTTCCTGCACCATCAGGTGCGATCGATGGTCGGGTGCCTGGGGCTGGTGGGCCAGGGCAAATGGAGCGCGGAAGACCTGCGCGACGCTCTCGAGGCGCGCGATCGGGCGCGGCTGGGACTGAACGCGCCGCCCGACGGGCTGTTCTTCGTGCGGGCGGATTATCCTGGAGATTGATCCAGCTGCGTTGAAGCACTCGTGTTCCCCGGCGAAGGCCGGGGCCCAGTTCCGACGGACTTGAGAAGACATCCCGCCCTCGACGGCAGCTCGCGACTGGGCCCCGGCCTTCGCCGGGGAACAGATTCAACAAGCTGAATCTGCCTCTAACGGCTGAACTGCGCGGCGAGCTCGACATGCGTCGACCAGCGGAACTGGCCTACCGGCCGGATCCAGTCGAGCCGGTATCCACCTTGAGATAGAATCTCGGCATCCCGAGCGAAGGTACTGGGATTGCACGAGACATAGGCGATCAGCGGCGCAGTGGACTTGGCGATCTCGGCAACCTGCTCGCGGGCGCCCGCGCGGGGCGGATCGAGGATGACGGCGCCGAAATTGGAGAGGTCGCTTGCAGTGACCGGGCGGCGGAACAGGTCGCGATGCTCGGCGAAAACGGGCCGCCCGGCAGCGCCCGCCGCGGCCTTCAATGCCATGACCGGATCGCGGGCGGCTTCGGCGGCGTAGACCTTGGCCTTGGGGAAAGCGAAGGTGAAGGTGCCGAGACCGGCGAAGAGATCGGCGACTGCCTTCGCCTTGCCGGCGATCTCCTGCACCGCCGCGACCAGAGCCGCCTCGCCCTCAAGCGTGGCCTGAAGGAAATTGCCCGGCGGGAACGGCACCGGAACCCCGCTCAGCGTCACGGTGACCGGCTCGGGCTCGTAGCGCGCGGTGGGGCCGAAGCCCTCGTCGATCGACAGGCGGGCGAGGTGATGACGGTGCGAGAAGGCGCTCAGTGCCTCGGCCGCGGCGAGACCCTCGGCTTCGAGGCCGTCGATCAGGACATCGGGACCCTGATCGGTCTGTGCGAGATGGACGTTGATCCGCCGCGTCCCGGGGATCAACGCCGCCAGCATGCCGCGCAAGGGGGCGACCAACGCGAACAGCTCGGGAGCGAGGATCCAGCATTCCTCCACGTCGATCAGCTCGTGGCTGCCCTGCCGGGTGAAGCCGAGGCGCACCTGTCGGCCGCGGCGCTCGGCGTGGAGCGTGGCACGGCGGCGCGTGTTGGGCGGCGAGAGCAAAGGCGCGCGAATATCCGCCTCGAGGCCTTGCGCGGCCAGCGCGCCGGCGATGCGATCGGCGATGAACTGCGACCAGCTGATATCGTCGAGATGCTGGAGCTGGCAGCCTCCGCATTCGGGGAAATGCTTGCACGGCGGCGTCTGGTGATGCCGGCCGGGGACGATCGTCCCCTCGGACGTGACATGGTCGCCCGGCGCGGCGAAGGCGACATGGCGGCCATCCGCAGTGACGCCATCGCCACGCGCGGCTACCCGCAGCACTTCGTCGTCGTTCACAGGCATTCCGAAACCGCCCCCGGGATATGCATGACCAGTGCATCGGCGATCAGCGCCGGTCCCGCAAGCTGCGCGGCGCGGGCGTGGAGCCAGGTCGCGGCCTCGGCCGGTGCGGTCCCCTTCCCGCCCTGCACGATCTGCGCCGCGAGAAGGCCGGCGAGGACGTCGCCGGTCCCCGCGGTGGAGAGCCAAGGCGAGGCGCCGGCTAGGACACGGACATCCCCCTTCGGCGAGGCGATCACGGTGTCGGCGCCCTTGTGGACGATCGTCGAGCGCGCTTCGGCGGCTGCGGCGAGCGTGCGATCGATCTTGCCGCCTTCGCCCGCGAACATCCGGTCGAACTCGCCCGAATGCGGGGTGATCCAGGTCGGCGCGGCGCGGGTCTCGAGCCAGCGCGTAGCGCCGGTGCCGAGCAGGGTCAGCGCATCGCCGTCGAGGACCAGAGGCTTGGGCACGGCGAAGGCGGCGCGGAGAAAGGCCTCGGCGCGGCGATCGCGGCCGAGACCGGGGCCGAGCACGACGGCGTCGATACGGTCCCAGCCGAGGAATTCGGTCAGATCCTCGGCGCTGCGCACTTCGCGGCGGACGAGCGCGTCGGGGCCGTCGCCCCAGGGACGATCGCCGGCGAGCACCACATAGCCCGCTCCGCCCGCCATCGCGGCGCGGGCGGCTAGGCGCGCGGCACCGGGCATCGCGCCCTCGATCACCGCCACGAGGCCGCGGCTGTATTTGTGGCTATGCGCGCCCGGAGCTTCGAGCCGCGGCCGCGAAACGGTGCGGCAGCGGGTGTCCACCGGGATATCCAAATCGGCGAGCAGCACCTTGCCGCAGCGCTCGAGCCCAGCATCGAGGACATGGGCCGGCTTCAGCGCGCCCAGCGCGAGCGTGACGTCAATGCCCCTGGGAGCGCCGAGATCGGCGCCGGTGTCGGTATCGAGTCCCGAAGGCAAGTCGATCGAGAGGGTGAATTCGGCCTGTTTGCACAGATCGGCGAAAACGGCGGCCAGGCCGCGTTCGAGCGGGCGCGTCATGCCGGTGCCGAACAGCCCGTCGACCAGTACCGGGCTCGGGCGCGCGGCGTAGAGCGCGCTGGTGGGCCCATGCCACAAAGCGTGCATGCGCTCGGCGGCACCCGATGCGGGGGCGCCGGTGGCGACGAGGCTGACGTCATGGCCCTCGGCGTGGAGCAGCCGCGCGGCGACATAGGCGTCGCCGCCATTGTTGCCGGGGCCGGCGAGGATCAGGATCGGGCGGCCCATCGCGAAGCGCGCGGTCTCGCGGGCGACTGCCGCCCCTGCCTGCTCCATCAGCGTGTCCTGCGCGACTCCGCTGGCGAACACCGCCTGCTCGGCGGCGCGCATCTCGGCGGCGGTGACGATCGGGGCGCCCGAGGGAATCATTGCACCGGTTCGCGGACCGTGGCGGGCAGCCGATAGCGCGCGCCGCCGAGTTCGACTTCGATGCGGTCGGCGGCGAGCGGCGTCACTTTCGCGGGTTCGGCACCGTCAGCGGCGATCACGCCGCGGCCGTCACGGGTGATCTGCAGCCGGTGGAAGGCGCCGTCGGGGTGGCGGAGGGTTAGGATGACGCCGTTGGGGGTTTCGGTGCGGTCCACGGTGCAGACCGGGGCGAACTCTGGGCTACCGGGGGCGGCGCAGGGGATTTTGGGGGCTTCGGATTGGGCGGGCGCGATTTGATTGGGCGCCTGTGCAGGCGATTCAACCGCATTTTCAGTCGGTTGGGCCCCGCAACCGGCGAGAGATAAGGCGACAGCCAACGCCCCAAGCACGCCCCTCCCTGCAAGGGAGGGGATGGGGGTGGGTGCGAGCGGAGCGAGCCCATCGACGCAGCTCGTTGGGCGCGCCCCTGCGGGTCGCGCACCCACCCCTAACCCCTCCCTTGCAGGGAGGGGAATGGAGACTCAAATATCCGCGTAGACATGGCGTTCGGCGCTGGCTCCCGGATGCGTCACTGCGCCCTTATAGGCGGGGCCGACGGTTCGGGAATAGCGCCACAGCGCGCCGGACTGGTAATCGTTGACGCGCGGCTGCCATTTGGCGCGGCGTGCGGCGAGCACATCCTCGGGAACATCGAGGTCGATCGTGCCGGCTTCGGCGTCGATGCGGATGATGTCGCCATTTTGGACCAGGGCGATCGGCCCGCCCTCCGCCGCTTCGGGCCCGACATGGCCGATGCAGAAGCCGCGGGTGGCGCCCGAGAAGCGCCCGTCCGTGATCAACGCCACCTTCTCGCCCATGCCGAGGCCATAGAGCGCCGCGGTGGTCGACAGCATCTCGCGCATGCCGGGGCCGCCTTTGGGGCCTTCATAGCGGATGATGAGGACCTCGCCTTCCCTGATCCGGCGATTCTCGACCGCTTCGAAGCAATCCTCCTCGCAATCGAACACATGGGCAGGCCCGGTGAACTGCAGGCGGTGCATGCCGGCGACCTTCACGATCGCGCCCTCGGGGGCGAGGCTGCCGCGCAGACCCACGACGCCGCCGGTGGGCGAGAGCGGCGTCTTGACGTCATAGATGACCTTCTGGTCGGGGTTCCACGTGACCTGGTCGATATTCTCGCCCAGCGTCTTGCCCGTCACCGTCATGCAATTGCCGTCGAGGAATCCGCCGGCAAGCATCGTCTTCATCAGCATGTAGACCCCGCCGGCTTCGTGCATATCCTTGGCGACGTACTTGCCGCCCGGTTTCAGGTCAGCGATGTAAGGAGTTGATTTAAAGGCCTCCGCTACGTCGTGGAGATCGAATTCGATCCCAGCCTCGCTCGCCATGGCCGGCAAGTGCAGCGCGGCGTTGGTCGAGCCGCCGGTAGCCGCCACCACGCGTGCGGCATTGATGAACGCCTCGCGGGTGCAGATGTCGCGCGGGCGCAGGTTGCGCTCGATCAGGTTCATCACCTGGTGCCCGGCGGCGACGGCGATCTGCTCGCGCGACTGGTATGGCGCAGGGACCATGTTCGAATTGGGCAGCGACAGGCCGATCGCCTCGCCGACACAGGCCATGGTGTTGGCAGTGAACTGGCCGCCGCAGGCGCCATGGCCCGGGCACGCGACCTTCTCGAGCGCGGTCAGCTCGTGGAGCGGGCAATTGCCGGCGGCGAACCTGCCCACCGCCTCGAACACATCGACGACGGTGACGTCCTTGTCGTGGAAGCGACCGGGCAGGATCGAGCCGCCATAGACGAAGATGGAAGGCACGTTGAGGCGGAGCATCGCCATCATCATACCGGGGAGCGACTTGTCGCAGCCGGCGAAGGCGACGAGCGCGTCATAGCAATGGCCGCGGACGCTGAGCTCGACCGAATCGGCGATCACTTCGCGGCTGACCAGCGAGGACTTCATTCCCTGATGGCCCATCGCGATGCCGTCGGTGACGGTGATCGTGTTGAAGCGGCGCGGCATGCCGCCATTGGCGATCACGCCCTCGCGCGCGGCATCGGCCTGGAAATCGAGCGTGGTGTTGCACGGCGCGCTGTCGTTGCCGGCGCTGGCGATCCCGACGAAGGGCTTGGCGATATCCTCTTCGGGAATGCCCATCGCGTAATAATAGCTGCGGTGCGGCGCGCGCTCGGGTCCGACGGAAACGTGGCGGCTGGGAAGGCGGGACTTGTCGAATCGGTTTGTCATGGCGCGCAAGCCTATGTCGCGGGAGGGGTAGTTTGCGCAAGACTATTACGCCCCTTTCGTCATCCCGGCGAAAGCCGGGATCTCAGGCCAGCGGCGTGAACCCTTCTCATGAGATCCCGGCTTTCGCCGGGATGACGGCTTTCAAATGGGCTGCAAGGCTAGCAAGCAGCGTCGCCCATCGCTCGATTCCGGCGGGATCGCGAATGAGGTCGTTGCGGACCTCGATCGCAACCGAGGGAATGCCGTTCGCCTCGGCGTGGCGATTGAGCGTGGCGTTGAGCAGGCGGCCCGAATAAGGCTCGTTGTCGCCGGTGACGAAGCCTTGGTCGCGGAAGAACTCTATCGCCGGACGCGCGGCGCGGGCATCGCGGTTGTAGAGCACGCCGACCTGCCAGGGGCGATCGGTGCCGCCATGTTCGAGGCATGGCGTGAAGCTGTGGATCGAGAGGATCAGCTTGGGTCGCCGCGCGCGGATGCGGCGCGCGAGAAAGCGGTGGTACGGCGCATGAAAGCGGGCGATCCGCGCGGCGCGATCCATGGTATCGTTGCCCGGGATCAGATGGCCGTCGCTGCGATGGGGGATCAGGCTGACATGATCCGGCTCGCGGTGGAGATCGATCACCAGCCGCGAGACGGTGGCGAGGATCGCGGGGCAATCGAGCCGCGCGGCGAGGCTGCGGGTGAGCGGGCCAGCGCCGATGTCGACGGCGATGTGGAGATCGAGCAGTTCTGGAGCGATTCCGAGATCCACATCGGCGGGCACTGCATTTGAGGCGTGATCGCAGAGCAGCAGGATATCCTGCTGTTTTCCTTCGATGATATCAGCGGCATCACTCATTGATAGTGGGGCTTTCGGCGTTCGCGGAAGGCGGCGAGACCTTCGGCGAACTCGGCACTGCCGAACGCATCGTCGAACGCCTGATCGAGTCCCTCGCCACCGCGTAGTGTGCGCTTGAGCAGGCGCACCGCTTGCGGCGCGTTGCCGGCGATCGCGGAGGCAAGCGCGGCCGCTGTTTCATCGGCTTTCTTCGACCGCAGTTCGACCAGCCCGATGCGCTTGGCTTCGTCGGGGACGAGCCGGTCGCCGGTGAACAGCATCAGCGAGGCCATGCCCTGCCCCACCTTCGCCGCCAGCCGAGCGACGTCTTCCTGCGGATAGCCCAAGCCGAGCCGCGCGGGCGTGGTGGCGAACTCGGCATGGTTGCCGGCGACCCGGATATCGGCGGCGAGGATCAGCGCGACCGCAGCGCCGAAGCAGCCGCCGTCGATCGCGGCGATCACCGGCATCGGGAGCGCCGCGACTGCCTCGATCGCGTCGCGCATGGCGGTGCGGAAGATCGGGCGAAGTTCCGGATCGTCGGCGAGCGCCTCGAACTCGCGGACATCGGCGCCGGCGGAGAAGATGCCGGGGACGTCGGACTTGAGGATCACGACACGAGCGTCGCCGACATCGCGCGCGGCGGCGGCAAGCGCCTGCCATGCGGCAATGGGCAGCGCGTTCTTCGCTTCGGGGCGGGCCAGCGCGATGGTCGCGACCGGGCCGTCGCGGGTGAGGTGGATCATGTCCGCGCTCTGCCCGATCAAGCCGCTTCTGTCACGCCGGTGGGTTGCGGCGCAAGGCATTGCCCGATAGCCCGCCGCGCATGACCAATATCGTCGGCCATGTCGCGGCGCTCAACCGCTTTCCCGTCAAATCCATGGCGGGCGAGAAGCTCGCGGTCGCCGAGATCGACTGGCAGGGGATCGAGGGCGACCGGCAATATGCCTTCCTCCGCAAAGCCAACGGCACGCGCTTCCCCTGGCTGACTGCGCGCGAAGTGCCGGCGATGGTGCTGCACCACGCCAGCTTCACCGATCCGGGAGCGCCCAAGACCTCCCCAGTGCTGGTCGAAACGCCGGACGGGGCGGCAGTGTCGCTCCACGATCCGTTGTTGCACGCGCATCTCGAGACTGCCGCGGGGGAGCCGATCGGGCTGGTCCAGGTCGCGCGGGGCATCTACGATTCGATGCCGATCTCGATCGTGACGACCGCGAGCCACGCCAGCGTCGAGACGGTCCATGGCTGCGCGCTCGATCCCCGGCGCTTCCGCGCGAACATCCTGGTCGAAAGCGAATTGCCGGTGAACGAATGGCAGGGACTGCGGCTCGCCTTCGGCAACGAGGCCGACGGCGCGGTGGTGCAGATGGCCGATCCGATCCCGCGCTGCGTGCTGATCACGCTCGATCCCGATACTGCCGCGAAGGACGTGCGCGTGCTCCGGACGGTCGCGCAGCAGTTCGGCAATGCCTACGGCGTCTATGCGACGCCGGCGCGGCCGGGGCTGATCCGGGCGGGGGATCCGGTGCGGGTGGTGGACTGACGAAGCTGCCTGCAAGCGGTGCCGATCCGCGCTCGTCAGCCGATAAGGCCTGTGAGGTGCAGCGCCACACCGACGGCCGACGTCGCCGCCAAAGTGACGAGCACCCCGGCATTGAAGCGGAAGATCGCGATCACCGCGGCGGCCGAAAGCGCCAGCGCCCAGAGATCCACGCTCGCCAGGATCGGCATGTCGAAGCGCACCGGGCCCGCCGCGAACGGAACGACCTGGCGGAAGATGCTGTGGATCGCGAACCAGATCGCGAGGTTGAGCACGACGCCGACCACCGCCGCGGTGATCCCCGACAGCGCCCCGGCCAATGCCGCATTCCCTCGCAAGCGCTCGATGAACGGCGCGCCGAGGAATATCCACAGGAAGCACGGGACGAAGGTCACCCAGGTTGCGAGCAGCCCCCCTAGGGTGCCGGCCACCAGCGGCGAGAGCAGTCCGGGATCGCGATAGGCGCCGAGGAACCCGACATATTGGAGCACCATGATCAGCGGCCCGGGAGTGGTTTCCGCCATGCCGAGGCCGTCGAGCATCTCCTCGGGGCGGAGCCAGTGATAGGATTGCACGGCTTCCTGCGCGACGTACGCCAGCACCGCATAGGCGCCCCCGAACGTCACCATCGCCATCTTGGAGAAGAAGGTCGCGATCTGGCTGAACACATTGTCCGGCCCGAGCGCGAGAACCAAGGCCGCCACCGGGACGAGCCACAGAGCGAGCCAGATCAGCGCCACGCGCAGCGATTGCCCCATTGTCGGGCGCGCGTGTGCCGGAAGTTCCTCGCCGAGCAGCGTTTCGGAATCCGCGACGAGGGCGCCACCGCTTGCTTTATGGCCACCGCCGGCGCGGAACTCCGCCCTTCCCGCCCGCCCGCCGACATAGCCGATGAGCGCGGCGCCCAGCACGATGATCGGGAACGGCACGCCGAGGAAGAAGATCAGCACGAAGGCAAAAGCTGCGAGGCCGCGCATGACGTTGTTCTTCAGCGCCCGCTTGCCGAGGCGCACCACGGCGTGGAGCACGATGGCGAGCACCGCGGCCTTGAGCCCGAAGAACAGTGCCGACACGAAGCCCACCGCGCCGAACAGCACGTAGATCCAGCTCAGGGCCATGATCGAGAGGGCGCCCGGCAGCACGAAGAGCCCGCCGGCGACGATGCCGCCGCGCGTCTTGTGCATCAGCCAGCCGATATAGGTGGCAAGCTGCTGCGCCTCGGGGCCGGGCAACAGCATGCAATAGTTCAATGCGTGCAGGAACCGCTCCTCGCCGATCCAGCGCTTCTCCTCGACGAGGATGCGGTGCATCACCGCTATCTGCCCGGCCGGGCCGCCGAAGGACAGGGCGGCGATCCGCAACCAGACCCAAAAGGCCTCGGCAAGAGGTACAGCGGCGGGACGCTGCCGGGTGGAGACGGCAACGGCCGCCATGCTTGCCGCGGTCATGCCCGCACCTTGGCCGGCTTGTGCGACGTCCAGTTGTGCGTCTCGCCGCGCGCGTCGCGGCACCAGCGGTAGAAGGCATCGTAAAGCGCCATGCCCGCCTCGAGCTGCTCGAGATCGTCGGCGTACATGCGCGACAGGCCGAGCGACGCCGCCAGCAGCCCGGCGGCCTCGGGGATGATCTCGGGCCGTCCCGTGTCCGCACCCCGCACGATCGTGGCGAGATGCGCCAGCGGCTCGATGCCGCCCAGCCCGAACTCTTCCACCATCAGGTCGAAGGTGCAGCGCTCGCCGCGATGGCTCCAGAATACGTCCTTGCCTTCGAGGTCATAGGCCGCACCCCCGAACTGCGCAGCCACGTCGAGCACGTCGGAGGGCGGCACGTAGAGAAACACCGCCTGCGGATCGACGAAGCGGCGGACCAGCCACGGGCAGGCGATGCGGTCGACCTTGGGGCGCGCCCGCGTGACCCAGACGGTCCTTCCCTCGGCATTCCGGGCGGGCAGCGGCGCTTCGGGGACGAGCGGAAGCCCCTCCCCGCGCCAGCCGCCGAATCCGCCTTCGAGCGCCTCCGCGGAAATCCCGGCATGGCGCAGCCAGGCGGCGACGCCCTGACTGGCGGCGAGGCCGTCATCGCAGGCGACGATCACGTTGCGGCCCGCGAACTGGTCGGCCCAGCCGGCGACGTCGCCCGCCCGGCGGCGCAGCGCTCCGGGAATGAAGCGCGGATCCACCGCGAAGCTCTCATCTTCACGAAGGTCGACGATCGCGGGCGCGTTCGCTGTGCCGATGAGACGGACGAGCTTGTCGATGGCGATCGAATTCTGAACAGGCATGATGCGTCCCTTATATCGAAATCAGGACGCGATGCTTCGGCTGACGCCTCGTGGGGAGATCGCATTCCCCATGGCTCCAAAATGAGCGCGAGACTCGTTCCTTGTCAAGCGCAGCCGCCGATTTGTATCCGCGCAGAAACCGGCTTTTGCTAAGGCCGGGTTTCACCCATCATCGTCCAGGAAAGCCCCGCCGCATGACTTTTCCGAATATCGAGCGCCTCGTCGCGATCATGGCGCGGTTGCGTGATCCAAAGACCGGGTGCGAATGGGATACGGTCCAGACCTTCGAGACGATCGCGCCCTATACGATCGAGGAAGCCTATGAGGTCGCCGACGCTTGCCAGCGCGGCGACATGGCCGATCTCAAGGACGAGCTCGGCGACCTGCTGCTCCAGGTCGTGTTCCACAGCCGCATGGCCGAGGAAGCCGGCCATTTCGCGCTGGCCGACGTCGTCGCCGCGATCAGCGACAAGATGGAGCGCCGCCATCCGCACATCTTTCTCGGGCAGGCCGAGGGCGGTCATCATTTGTGGGAACAAATCAAGGCCGCGGAACGGAGCGCCAAGGGGCACGAAAGCGCGGGAGCCGTAAGTGCCCTGGAGGGCGTCGCGCTCGGCCTTCCCGCCTTGCTTCGTGCCGAAAAGCTCCAGAAGCGCGCCGCGCGCACCGGCTTCGACTGGCCCGACGCCAGCGGCGCCCGCGCCAAGATCGACGAGGAACTCGCCGAGGTGGAAGCCGCGGCGACGCAGGAGGAGCGCGAGGAAGAGATTGGCGATCTGCTGTTCGCGGTGGTCAATTGGGCACGCAAGCAAGGCGTGGATCCCGAAGCTGCTCTGCGCGGGGCGAATGCCAAGTTCGAGCGGCGCTTCAAGGCGATGGAAGTCGAGGCCGGCGAAGCGTTCGCCGGGCTGGATCTCGACGGCAAGGAAGCCCTGTGGGTCAAGGCCAAGCGCGGATGACGCATCGATTGCAATGTAGGATTTCGTCTGCTCGACTGGAAAAGGCCGTCATCCCGGCGAACGCCGGGACCTCAGGCGGCAAGCGCGATGCTCTTTGAACCCGTGAACCCCTCGACATCCCGGCCAATACCGGCATCGCCACCCCCATAATCGTCACCCCGGCGAACGCCGGGACCCAAAGCCGGCGGCCGTGCCGCTCGTGGCTCCGAATCCCGGCATGCCGCGATGACGGATATGCGCGCGCCGTCTCACAAACAGGGAATCCGCACACCCGCCCGTGTCAACTTCGGCGACTATTTGTTCCCCGTTCCCCTTAGCGAACGGACAATATCGGCACACCACGGCAAAACCCGCTTTTTCGCGTCCCCATTGTCCGCCTTCACCCTGCCGGATCGGGAATCGCCCCGTTTCAGCGGGCCTGAACGCGGATTATCGGCAAGGTGCCCGGCGCGAAGCGCGAATAGGTCATGTTGACCGCGGCGATGTTGCGGCGCTGCCCGTTGAGCTTCTGCGGCGCGGTGCAGGTGCCGGCATTGAGAATCCGGCGCACCGGCAGATCCTGCACGCCGCCATTCTGGAACCGCACGGTCAGGCGGGTGAAGTGGATCGGGCGATTGAGCGCGCAGACGCGGATCTGGCGGTCGCGCATGTTGCCGCGCAGATTGATGGTGTCCCGATCGCTGCCGCGGCTCACCGTCTTGTAGCCGACGGTACGCCAGCCCGCCTGCGCCTGCGCGGCGGTGGCAGTACCAAGGGCGGTGGCGCCGAGCGACAGGACAAGGAAAGGAAGGATTTTCATAGGCATCACTCCATGTCCCCCGCCCGTGCCGATTTTAGCACAAACGTTCCGGCGTCAAAACCAGCTTGGAATCGTCGCTTTATGCGCGGCGCGTCTCGAACCGCTCATAATCCCGCGGCGCCATCCGGACTTCGTAGACCGATTGCGGGCCTTCGACTCGCTGCTCGATCACTTCACCATGCTGGTGGAGCCACGCGGCCCCCGCCCCATCGGCCGGATCGAGCGCGATCGTGTAGCGGCGATGCCCTTCGGTGAGCCGCGCGGCGACGGTTTCGATCAGCGTGTCCACCCCCTCCCCGGTCACTGCGGAGATCGGCATCACGTCGTCGCGCTTGCCGGCATCCTCCAGCAATTGGGCGCGGCGTTCCCCGTCGAGCAGATCGAGCTTGTTCCACGCCTCGAACCGCGGCGTCGCCTCGGCCACGCCGATCTCGCTCAGCACTTTCTCGACATCGGCGCGCTGCGCCTCGCTGTCCGGATGCGCGATGTCGCGGACATGGATCAGCAGGTCGGCCGACACCACTTCCTCCAGCGTCGCCTTGAACGCCGCGACGAGCTGGGTCGGCAGTTCGGAGACGAACCCCACCGTGTCGGACAGGATCGCCTTGTCGATGCCCGGCAGTGAGATCTGCCGCAACGTCGGATCCAGCGTCGCGAAGAGCAGGTCTTCCGCCATGACGTCAGATCCGGTCAAGCGGTTGAAAAGCGTGGATTTTCCTGCGTTCGTATAGCCTACCAATGCGATCACCGGCCACGGCGCACGCTGGCGGCGGTCGCGGTGGAGCGTGCGGGTGCGGCTGACCTGGTCGAGCTCCTTGCGCAGCCGCGCCATCCGGTCGCGGATCAGGCGCCTGTCGGCCTCGATCTGGGTCTCGCCCGGGCCGCCGAGGAAGCCGAAGCCGCCGCGCTGGCGCTCGAGGTGAGTCCAGCTGCGCACCAGCCGGCCTGCCTGGTAATCGAGATGCGCGAGCTCGACCTGCAGCCGCCCCTCGGCGGTGCGCGCGCGCTCGCCGAAGATCTCGAGGATCAGCCCGGTACGGTCGATCACCTTGCAGCCGAGCGCCGTCTCGAGATTGCGCTGCTGCACCGGGGTTAAGGCCGCATCGAAAACGGCGAGCTGAAGTTCTTGATCTCGAACGGTTTCTGCGATGGCGTCGACCTGCCCGGACCCGATCAGCGTCCCCGGCTTGGGCTGGCGCAGCTTGACCGCGACCTTCTCACGCACTTCCACGCCGATGGCAGCGGCAAGGCCGGCGGTCTCCTCGAGACGTGCCTCGGCGTCGCGTGAGCTGCCGCCCATCTCGGGATAGACGACGATCGCGCGCGCGCCGCGGGAGAACTCGTCGGCGTCACGATCGAAACCGGTACTCATGCGTCCTCAATCGCCGTCGGGGACGGCGGTTTCCTCGGCGAGGTTGAGCGGGTGCGCCGGCTGGATGGTCGACACCGCGTGCTTGTAGACCAATTGCGCCATGCCCTCGCGCTGGAGCAGCATGCAGAACAGGTCGAATGCGGCGATCTGGCCCTGGAGCATGACGCCGTTCACCAGGAACATCGTCACGTTTTCCTGCTGCTTGCGCACGGCGTTGAGGAAAATCTCCTGCAGAACCGGGTTCTTGTGCTGGAATTCTCCGGCCGCTTCGAGAAGCGCGGCGAGGTCCACGGGGCCGGCGGGCATGATCGTCGAGATGGCGTGCTTGTAGATCAGCTGCGACTGGCCGTCGCGGCGGAGCAGCACCGAGAAATTGTCGAACCAGGTGACGATCCCCTGGAGCTTGACGCCCTTCACGAGGAACATCGTCACCGGCACCTTGGAGCGCCGAAGCGAGTTGAGGAAAAGGTCCTGAAGCGAGGTCTGCTTTTCGGCCAAGAGTGGCTCCATTTTATTGGCGGGTACTGTCCCGCTGAGCGCCGTTCTCCGGCGTCGGAGTTGCGCCCCCGAGCGCGGGCGCATCGCCTCAATGTAGGCGTTTCGCGAGCGCGCGTAAACACCTGCGGTGGTGAGGCGGTATCGCATCCAAATAAGTTGCAACACGGTTCTGCTGAGCCCGGTTGACAATTGAATTGGGATCATCCCAAAATAATATTTCTAAAAACGTGATTCCGGCAAAAAGGAGTTATCTGGTGAAGCACCTTAAATACGCCGCTGCATGTGTGGTCTTTACGCTCGGATTCGCGGCATGCCCCGCGAATGCTCAGCAATACAACGACGATACACCGATCGGTAGCGATACTCCTGAGCAGGCAATGGCTTGGGCACAAGCATTTTGCGGGGCCAACAGTCTCGAAGTTACCGGCTATACTTCGTATCAACAGTGCGTTGATGATGTATTTATTCAGACTACGCCGGGACCGTTTAGCGTAGGAGACAGCGCGTCCTATATGATTGCGTTACCCAGCGGTGGCCAGGCGTGTCGTTATTACGGGTCACCGGGACGCCTTGGGTTAGGCGGCTGCTGAGGACGTTCGACGCTTTGCGCAATGATGCACTGGTGTCTGTGGTTTGGAGGGAAGGTTGGGCTAAACGCGCTTCCCTCCTTATCGCGGGCGCGTAGGGCTTCGCACCGACATTTGATCCGCGTGAGCTGTGCTCAAACTGCGCGCCAGGAGACCTATTCCTCGCGCGTCTCGGTGATGCCCAGCAGCTTCAATTTGCGGTGAAGTGCCGACCGCTCCATCCCGATGAAGCTGGCGGTGCGCGAGATGTTGCCCGAGAAGCGGCGGATCTGGACGCGCAGATATTCGCGCTCGAAGGTCTCGCGCGCTTCCTTGAGCGGTGCGCCCATGATCGCATTGGCGCCGACGCCGCCCCCGATATCGCCGGGCTTGCCGAGCACTTCGGGGGGCAGCAGGTCGAGGTCGATCCGTCCGATCCGGTCGCCCGGGGCGAGGATCACGGTGCGCTCGACGACGTTGCGCAGCTGGCGGACATTGCCCGGCCATTCATAGCTCTGCAGCGCGACCATCGCGTCGGGCGCCACTTCGGGCGTCGGCACGCGGCGCTCGCTGGCATAATGCGCGACGAAATGCTCGACGAGCACGGGAATGTCCTCGCGCCGCTCGGTGAGCGGCGGGATCAGCACCGGCACCACGTTGAGCCGGTAATAGAGATCCTCGCGGAAGCGCGCCGCGGCGATCTCCGCCATCAGGTCGCGCGCAGTGGCGGAGACGACGCGGACATCGACCTTGACCACGCGGGTGCCGCCCACCCGGCTGAAGCTCTGGTCGGTGAGCACACGCAGGATCCGCGCCTGCGTCGCCACCGGCATGTCGGCGATCTCATCGAGGAACAGGGTGCCGCCATGCGCCTGTTCGAGCAGGCCGGGGCGGACGAGATCGCCCCCCTCCTCCACGCCGAACAATTCCTCTTCGACGCGCTCCGGCGTCATCCGCGCCGCGCTGACGATCACGAACGGGGCGGACGTGCGCTGGCTCCACCCGTGGAGCAGCCGTGCCGCGACTTCCTTGCCCACGCCGGGGCCGCCGGTGATCAGCACGCGGCTGCCGGTCGAAGCGACGCGCTTCAGCGTGGCGCGCACGGTGTTGATCGCCGCCGAATTGCCGGTCAGGTCGTTCTCGCGGCCTACCGAGGCGCGCAGCGACACGACTTCGCGGCGCAGGCGCTCGGTCTCGGTGGCTCGCTCGACGAGCAGCAGCAGCCGCTCGGCCTCGAACGGCTTCTCGATGAAGTCGACCGCGCCGCGGCGGATCGCGGCAACTGCGGTGTCGATATTGCCATGCCCCGAGATCACCAGCACGGGGATCGAAGGGTCGCGCCGCTTCATCTCGTCGAGCAATTCGAGCCCGTCGAGCCGCGAACCCTGCAGCCATACGTCGAGCAGCACCAGGCTCGGCCGGCGCTCGGCGATGGCTTCCAATGCGGCATCGCTGTCGGCGGCGCCGCGCGTGGCATAGCCTTCGTCCTCCAGCACACCCGCGACCAGCTCGCGGATGTCGCGTTCGTCGTCGACGACGAGGATATCGAGGCTCATGAGGATTTTCCGGTTCTGGTAAGGGCCGGCGCGCGCGGCTCGGCGGCGTCGGCATCGGTGTTCTGGAGCTCGAGCTTCTCGAGCGCTTCGGTGTCGAAGCAGATGGTGACGACGGTGCCGCCGCCGTCGCGGTCGGTGAAGGCGATCGTGCCGAAATGCTCCTCGACGATCTTCTTGACGATCGCGAGGCCGAGCCCGGTACCGCGGCTGCGGGTGGTCATATAGGGCTCGACGATGCGATCGCGCTCGACCGGCAGCCCGACGCCGTTGTCGGTGACGGTCAGCAGGATGCGGTGCGCGTCTTCCCTGCGGATCGTGAGCACCACTTCGCCCTGCGCCAGCGCCTCGCCCTCGCCGCGCGCCTCGATCGCCTCGACGGCATTCTTGATGACGTTGGTGAGCGCCTGCCCCATCTGCCGGCGATCGCTGACCAGGCTCGGCGGATCCTCCGGCGAGTCGAGCTCGAAGCGGATCGTCGGGTGCGCGACTTCGTGGAGGAACATCGCCTGCCGCGCGATATCGAGCAGCGATTCGCGGCGGAACAGCGGCTTGGGCATCCGCGCGAAGGACGAGAATTCGTCGACCATCCGCCGCAGATCGCCGACCTGGCGGATGATCGTGCCGGTCAACTGGCCGAACACGCCCTCCCCGCCTTCGATCTGCTTGCCGTAGCGGCGCTGGAGGCGCTCGGCGGCGAGCTGGATCGGCGTGAGCGGGTTCTTGATCTCGTGCGCGATCCGCCGCGCGACGTCGGACCAGGCGGCGCGGCGCTGATCGAGCAATTGCTGGGTGATGTCATCGAAGGTGAGCACCTGCCCCGCTTCGTCCGAAGTGATCTTCACTGCGAGCGTCCGCGCCTCGCCACCCACGGTGACCTGCGCCACCGCCTCGCGCTCGGGGCTGTCGAGCAAGGCGTCGAGCTCGGGGGCGATAATGCCCAGAGGTTTGCCGAGCGACTCCGCCTCGCTCCGCCTGAGCAAAGCCAGTGCCGAGGCATTCATCAGCCGCACCGTCCGATCGGAGGCGATCGACACGACGCCCGCCGAGACGCCCGACATCACCGCCTCGATCAACGCACGCCGGCTCTCCAGCTGGGCGTTCGCAGTGACGAGTTCCGATGTCTGCTCCTCCAGACGCTCGGTCATCCCGTTGAACGCGGTCCCAAGGGTGCCGATTTCGTCTTGCGTTTTCGGTATGGGCACCCGCGCCGTGAAGTCGCCTCCCGCAATGCGCCGCGCGGCGCCCACCAGCTGGTTGATCGGCCGCACCAGCCGATCGGCGAACATGAGTGCCGCGAGCATCGTCAGTCCGACGATCAGCAGCGCCACGACGAAGAGCGCGATATTGAACTTGAGCTGGAGCGACAGCGCCCGTTGCTGAATGGAGGAATATTCGCGGTTGAGTGCGTCCGCGGAGGTTACCTGGCGGTTGAGGAATTCCACGTTCACGCTGGTGGCAGCGTAGAGGTACAGATTGTCCGTGCCGGTCACCTGCGTGATCACCCAGATCGCCTGAGCGTCACGATCGACATAGGGGAACCGCCCTGATTGCCGCAGGGCACCGATAAGCTTCGGATTGACGCGCCGCGCGAACGTCGCCTCGGGAGGCGGATTGAAAGTGTAGAGCGGCTGGACAGGTTGACCCGGCTCATAAACGAAGAGCACGGACTGTTCGAGATTCCGCCAATAGGTCTGCTGGTCGAAAAAGGCCTGAAACTCGCGGGATCGCAGAGGTATGCGCGGATATTCGCGCGCGAGGTCGACCGTGATGGCATTGGCCTCCCCCGCCCAGCGCTGCGCGACCAGGGTTTGCCCCTCTTCGGCTAGCTTGAGCGAAGCGTTGAACGCGGTCTGTGCCCGGTCGGAAAGCCAGAACTGGGTCCCGGACTGGAACATCACCGACGCCGCAATCACCGTCAGCACGATCGGGACGCTCGCGATCAGCGAGAACATCGCGACCAGCCGGACATGGAGTCGGCCTCCGCCGCCAACCGCGGATCGTGTGGCGCGCCGACGGGCGATCCTGCGTCCGGCGAGGACGATCAGCGCGACCAGCGGCACGAGATTGGCGAACAGGAGCAACACGCCGGCAAGCGGGCTCAACAGCCGTCCCGTCGCATCGGTGCGTTGAACAATCAGATATGTCGCAATAGCGGCGCAGATCGCGAGGCAGAGAACGGTCACCTCTACCGCGGGCGTGACGCTCAACCGCCGCTTGCGCGGTGCGGCTTCGGTCAACTGCTCGGTCACGGCATCCATCGTTGCTTGGATACAACGAGATTGTGGCCGAAAGAACACATAATTTTCGGCTAATCGTCACAAACCGTCGTTAAGCGGCACCGTCCGATCGATCCGAGCCCATCTCGATGCCCAGTGTGTCGAGCCGTTTCCGGAGCGTGTTGCGGTTGATCCCCAGCGCCCGCGCGGCGCGGAGCTGGTTGTTCTGGTGGCGCGCCAGCATCGCCTCGATCAGCGGGCGCTCGACTTCACCGATGATGCGTTCGTAGAGGCTGCCGTCGTCGAGCGCGCGCGGCTCCTCGATCGCCATGCGTTCGAGTCGTGCGCGCACCGCGGCATCGATCCCGGCATCGCGAGCCTCAGGTTGGAAACTGCCCGCCTCCCCCAACGCGCGGCGGATCGCATCGCCGTCGATCCACTCGTCGCGGCTGAGAGCGGCGATGCGGCGCATCAGATTTTCGAGCTGACGTACATTGCCGGGCCAGTCAAAGCCCTCGAGCACGGCGATTGCGTCCTTGCCGAGCTGCTTGCGCGGCAGCCCCGCCTCGGCGGCACGATCGAGGAAATGGCGCGCGAGCAACGGCACGTCCTGGCGGCGTTCGCGCAAGGCTGGCAGGTTCACCGGAACGACGTTGAGCCGATAGAACAGGTCTTCGCGGAATTGCCCCGTCTGGACGAGCTGGGCCAGGTCCTTGTTGGTCGCCGCGACGATGCGGACATCTGCGCGGATGGTCCGTGCCCCACCCACGGTTGTGAACTCGCCTGACTGGAGCACCCGCAGCAGCCGCGTCTGCGCATCCATCGGCATGTCGCCAATCTCGTCGAGGAAGAGCGTGCCTCCAGCCGCCTGCTCGAACTTGCCCGCGACGCGCGTCGCCGCGCCGGTAAAGGCGCCGCGCTCGTGCCCGAACAGTTCCGCCTCGATCAGCTCGCGTGGGATCGCCGCCATGTTGAGCGCCACGAACGGCGCACGGCGGCGCGGACCCATTTCGTGGATCGCCTGCGCGACGAGTTCCTTGCCCGTCCCCGACTCGCCCGAGATCAGCACCGTCAGGTCGTTCGAGACGACCCGGGCGATCACGCGATAGACTTCCTGCATCGCCGGCGAGCGGCCGATCAGCGACGGCCCCCCGCCGACCTCGGCCTCGGCCAGCTCGGCCGGCTCACGCTGCCGGCGCGCGATCGCGCCGCGCACTGCCTGGGCGAGCACATCGAGATCGAACGGTTTGGGAAGGTAATCAAACGCGCCGACTTCGGTCGCGCGCACCGCCGTCGCCAACGTGTTCTGCGCGGAGAAGACGATGATCGGCAGCTCGGGATGCTCGCCGGCGAGGCCCGCCGCGACGTCGAGCCCGTTGCCGTCGGGAAGCACCACGTCGGTCACCAGCACGTCGGGCACTTCCGATGCCAGTGCGCGGCGCAGTTCGGCCACGCTCGCCGCAGTCGTCACCCGATGCCCCTCACGCTTGAGCGCGGCGGCGACCACAGTGCGGATCGCGCTGTCGTCATCGACGATCAGGACCGAACCGCTCATGACGCCCTCTGCAGCAGGATACGAAACACCGTGACCTCGGGATCACGCTCGCGGGCATATTGGACGATCCCGCCCATGTCGCGGACCAGCTTCTCGACCAAAGGCAATCCCAGCCCCTTCCCTTCCGGCTTGCCCGAGACGAACGGCTCGAACAGATGTTCGGCGATATCGGCCGGCGCACCGGGGCCATTGTCGCTAACGAGGATCTCGATCGGCAGCGGCTGGCGCGGGCGGCCCGGGCCGGTGCTCACCGACATGCCGTGGCGATAGGCGGTCGCCAGCGTGATCCGCGGCCCGGCGGTGTCGCACAGCGCCTCGGCAGCGTTCTTGAGCAGATTGAGCAGCACCTGGAGAAAAGCGTCAGAGTCGATCAGGACCGGCGGCAGCGAAGGATCGAAGCGTTCCTCGATCGTCACTTCGCGCGCGAAGCCCGCCAGCGCTACGCGCCGCGCGTGATCGAGCAATGGATAGACGTTGGTCGGCTCCAGCTTGAGCGGGCGCGTGTCGGTGAAATCCTGCATCCGATCGATCAGCATGACGATCCGGTCGACTTCGGTGGTGATCAGCTGGGTGAGTTCGCCATCCTCGCCGCCGCTCTGGAGCAATTGCGCGGCGCCGCGGATCCCCGAAAGCGGGTTCTTGATCTCGTGTGCGAGCATCGCCGCCGCTCCCACCGCCGCGCGCGCGCCAGCGGTGCGATCGGCGCCCTGCGCCACGCGGCGCGACTGTGGGGCGTGGTGGAGCGTGACGATCCGCCAGCCGGGCTGGTCGGCGATCAGCGTCTCGACGAAATCGACTCGGATGCGCGGCCCGCGGATCGCTTCGATCTCGATGTCGAACGCCGCGAAGCCATGGCCGTCGCGCCGGTCGGCATAGTCCGCCGGCGGGAGCAGCACTGCGTCATAGGGCTGCCCGACCATCGTCGTCTCGCTATGATTGAGCAGCAATTCGCAGGCCGAATTGGCATGGGCGATGCGGCCGTCGGGATCGATCACCAGCACTGCGACGGGTAAGGCCGCAAACAGCTCGCCGAAGCCGGGTCCCTTTAGAGGCTCCGGCCTGGCGCGCCTCAGGCCGCCGCGCGCGAAGACCATGGCGCGTAGAATTCGGCGAGCATATCGAGCACGCGCACGGGATCGGAGATCTTGTTGACGTTGTTGCGGAACTCGGCCGAGCCGTGGATACCCTTGGTGTACCAGCCGATATGCTTGCGCATCATGTTGACGCCGACCTCGTTGCCATAATGGCTGAGCGTGTCGACATAATGTTCTACGATCACACGATATTGCTCGTCGAACGAGGGATCCGGCAGCGCATCCTTGCCGGTCAGCGCGTCCATCACCTGGCGCAGGATCCACGGCTTCCCATAGGCGCCGCGGCCGATCATCACGCCGTCCGCGCCTGATTGCTCAAGTGCGGTCCGCGCATCCTCGATCGTGCAGATGTCGCCATTGACGATCACCGGAATCGACACCGCATCCTTCACCGTGTGGATGAAGCCCCAGTCGGCCGAGCCCTTGTACATCTGGTTGCGGGTGCGGCCGTGGACGGTGATCATCTTCGCCCCTAGGTCCTCGGCGATGTGCGCGAGCTCGGGGGCGTTGAGGCTGGCATGGTCCCAGCCCATCCGCATCTTGACCGTGACGGGCACGCTGACCGCCTTCACGCATGCTTCGATCAGCGATGCGGCGAGCTTCAAGTCGCGCATCAGCGCAGAGCCGGCGTCGCCGCTGGTCACTTTCCGGACCGGGCAGCCCATGTTGATGTCGACGATCGCGGCGCCTCGGTCCTCGCTCAGCTTCGCCGCCTCGGCCATCTCGTGCGGCGTGCAGCCCACGAGCTGCATCGATACCGGATCCTCGATCGGGTCCCAGGCGAACTTCTGCAGCGACTGGCGCGTCTCGCGGATCGCCGCCTGGCTGGCGACCATCTCGGTGACGTTGAGCCCCGAACCATAGCGCCGCACGACCCGGCGGAACGGCAAATCCGTCACGCCGGTCATTGGCGCGAGCAGCACCGGTGCTTCGACCCGGACGGGGCCGATCTGGATGGGAGCGAGTTCGCGCATGATCTGCCTGAAAAATAGGCAGCGACGCCTAGCGGCACAAGCCCGGATTGGCAAGGCAGGGCTTCCCCGCTACGCCGCGCGCCCATGGGCAAGACTGCAGCGCTGATCGTCGCCGCCGGGCAGGGAACGCGGATCGGCGGAACCGTGCCCAAACAATTCGCGCCGCTCGCCGGCAGGCCGATGCTCGCGCACAGCTTCGCGGCCCTATCGTCGCATCCCGCGATCGACAGCGTCATGGTGGTCATTGGCGAAGGACAGGAAGCCGCGCTTCACGACTCTCTCGGCCCTGTTCCCTTCGTGATCGGCGGCGCTTCTAGGCGCGAGTCGGTTGCGAACGGTCTCGCCGTGATCGACGTCGAGCGGGTGCTGATCCATGACGCTGCCCGCCCTTTTCTTTCGCACATCGTGATCGATGCCCTCCTCACGGCACTGGAAACACACGCGGGCGCCCTCCCCGCCCTCCCCGTCGCCGACACGCTCGCGCAAGGCGGTAAGACGCTCGGCGAAACCGTGCCACGCGCCGGTCTGGTCCGCGTCCAGACGCCGCAGGCATTCCACACCGCCACGATCCGCGAAGCGCACAGCGCCTGGCCTGCGGATCGCGAAGCCACCGACGACGCGCAGATGGTCCGCGCGCTGGGGCGCACAGTCGCCCTCGTCCCCGGAGACATCACCCTGGAGAAGATCACCCACCCCGCCGATTTCGCCGCCGCCGAGGCGCGACATGCCGCCGCGATGCGCGTCCGCACCGCGCAAGGCTTCGACGTCCACCGCTTCGCCGCGGGTGAGGAATTGTGGCTCGGCGGCGTCCGCATCCCCCATGACAAGGGCTTGTCGGGGCATAGCGATGCGGATGTCGCGCTCCATGCGATCACCGACGCGTTGCTCGGAGTCATTGGCGCAGGCGATATCGGCATGCATTTTCCGCCCAGCGACCCGCAGTGGCGCGGTGTCGCCTCGGCGCGGTTCCTTGAGCATGCGGCAAGCCTGCTCGTGGCGCAGGGCGGCGTGATCGACTTCATCGACCTGACGATCATCTGCGAGGCGCCGAAGATCGGCCCGCATCGGGACAGTATCCGCGCGAGCATCGCGGCGATCCTGCACCTGCCGGCCGCACGGATCAGCGTGAAGGCCACCACCACCGAGAGGCTGGGCTTCACCGGGCGTGGCGAAGGCATGGCCGCGCAGGCGATCGCCACGGTTCGTCTCCCTGCGGACAACGCCTGACTCGCGTTCGACACATCTCGGTGGCACAGGGCCTCGCCATGGACACGATTCTCCCGCCCCAGCTCGTCGACGCCGCGCGCCGCGTGCTCGAAGCCAATCGCGCC
This sequence comes from Sphingomonas sp. Root241, assembly GCF_001428865.1. Lineage (GTDB taxonomy): Bacteria > Pseudomonadota > Alphaproteobacteria > Sphingomonadales > Sphingomonadaceae > Sphingomonas. Next base: position 1,561,909 of record NZ_LMIV01000001.1, on the reverse strand, counting down.
GTCGGGCGCCGCATCGCCGTGGCGGAAAGCTGCACGGGCGGCCTCGTCAGCGCCGCGCTTACCGAGATTCCGGGCTCGTCCGATGTGTTCGACGCCGGCTTCGTCACCTATTCGAACGAAGCCAAGACGGAGGTGCTCAAGGTCAGCACCGACGTGCTCGAAACCTTCGGCTCCGTGTCGATCGCAGTGGCGTGGAGCATGGCGCAGGGCGCGCTCAAGCGCAGCACCGCCGATGTCGCGGTGGCGATTACCGGGATCGCCGGTCCCGATGGCGGCAGCGAGAAGAAGCCGGTGGGCACGGTGGTGTTCGCCCAGGCCGAGCGCGGCGCCGATCCGCAGCACATCGTCGCCGATGCGCGCCATTTCGAGGATAATGGGCGTGCCGGCGTTCGGCTTCAGGCGGCGTTGTGCGCGCTCGACTTGCTGATGCCGGGCGCAGTCGCCTCGGAAGCACCTGCCGAGTCGCCGTAAAGCCGCGCCGCACGCTCCTCGAACGCGTTGATCATCTTCCGCAGCGCGCGATCGAACACTTGCCCCGCCAGCATCTCGAACACCCGGTTCTTGAACGCGAAGTCGACGCAGAAATCGACGAGGCACCCGCCCTTCCCGTCGCTACGGAATTTCCAGTCGTTATTGAGGTGCTTCAGCGGCCCTTCGAGATAGTCGACCCGGATATGTCCCGGCCGCTGTTTCTCCACGCGCGAAGTGAAGCTCTCGCGCAGCCCCTTGAAGCCGACGATCAGGTCCGCGACCATCTGGGTATCGCTGTTCGAGCGCACCCGCACCGCCGAAACCCAGGGCAGAAACTCGCCATAACGCCCGACATCGGCGACCAGATCGAACATCTGCTCCGGCGAATAGGGCAGCGCGCGGGTCTCGCTGTGCTTGGGCATCAGACGGCTGCGGTCACCTTCGCCAGCTTGGCCGCCCGCGCGTCGCGCATCTTGGCGAAATCGTCGCCGGCGTGATAGCTCGACCGCGTCAGCGGCGACGAGGCGACCAGCAGGAAGCCCTTGGCGCGGGCGATCGCGCCGTACGAGCCGAACGCCTGCGGCGTCACGAACTCGATGACCTTGGTGTGGCGCGGGGTCGGCTGGAGATACTGGCCCATCGTCAGGAAATCCACGTCGGCGCTGCGCATGTCGTCCATCACCTGATGGACCTCGAGCCGCTCCTCGCCGAGCCCGAGCATGATGCCCGATTTGGTGAAGATCGACGGGTCGAGCCTCTTGACGGTCTCTAGCAGCCGGAGCGACGCGTAATAGCGCGCGCCCGGACGGATCGTCGGATAGAGCCGCGGGACGGTCTCGAGATTGTGATTGTAGACGTCGGGCCGCGCCGCGACGATCATCTCGATCGCCGCTTCGTGCTTGTTGCGGAAATCGGGGGTCAGGATCTCGATCGTCGTCGTCGGGTTCGACTTGCGGATCGCCTCGATCACCTTGACGAACTGCTTCGCACCGCCATCGGGCAGGTCGTCGCGATCGACCGAGGTGATGACGATGTGCTCGAGCCCCATCTGCGCCGCGGCGTCGGCGACGTTCTGCGGCTCCATCGGGTCCACCGCGCGCGGCATGCCGGTCTTGACGTTGCAGAAGGCGCAGGCGCGCGTGCAGGTGTCGCCGAGGATCATCACCGTCGCGTGCTTCTTCGACCAGCACTCGCCGATATTCGGGCAGGCGGCCTCCTCGCACACGGTGGTCAGGCTCTTCGAGCGCATCAGCGCACGCGTTGCCGCAAAGCCCTCCGAGGTCGGTGCCTTGACGCGGATCCAGTCGGGTTTGCGGACGCGCTCGGGCCGCGGCAACGGGGACATCTCGTTCATACGAGGCCAGATAGCGATGCACGCGTGCACGCACAACAACCGTGCGAGCATCCCTGCTTGCAGTCCGCGAACGCGAACGGGGTTCGCAAACGCTACGGAAGCGGTATGGAGCCGCCATGACCGACTTCAGCGACCTGCTCAGCGGCTATCGCCGCTTCCGCCAGACCGAATATGGGCGCCAGCGCAATCGCTGGGATGAGCTGTCGGAGGGCCAGGCGCCCAAGGTGATGGTGATCGCCTGCTCGGACAGCCGCGTCGATCCCGCACAGATCTTCGACACCTCGCCCGGCGAGATCTTCGTCGTGCGCAACATCGCCAATCTCGTTCCCCCGTTCGAACTCGGCGGCGGCCGTCACGGTGTCTCGGCGGCGCTCGAATTCGCAGTGACTCAGCTCGAAGTGCCCGAGATCGTCGTGATGGGTCACGGCGCGTGCGGCGGCGTCCATGCCGCGCTCACTCGCCGCTTCGAGGGCGCACCTCCAGGCGCCGGCGGTTTCATCGCCCACTGGGTCGACATGCTCGACGAAGCGCGCGACCGAATCGTCGCCGAACATGGCGAAGGCGAGGAAGCGATCCGCGCCCTGGAACTGGAAACGGTGCGCGTCTCGATCGCCAATTTGCGAACCTTCCCCTGCATTCCCGAGCGCGAGGCGGCAGGCACACTCAAGATCCACGGTGCCTATTTCGCAATCCGCGATGGGGTGCTCCACGTGATGGACGACGAAGGCGAGTTCGCACCGGCCTGAGGAGAACCATCATCCCGGTTTTCGCGAGGATGATGGAAACGCTAAAGCCCCAGCGCCTTCTTCGCCACCTTCTTAACCTCAGGATCGAGCTCCGGCGGCTCCATCGGCACCTTTGCCTCCAGTGCATCCGCAATCGCCGTCAGCGCGGCGATCCGTGCCGCTTTCTTGTCGTTGCCGTCCACCACGATCCAGCGCGCATGCTTCGTATCCGTGCGCTCGAACATCTCGGCCATCGCCTCGAGGTAATCCGCCCGCTTCGCCCGGTTGCGATAATCATCGAGGCCGGTCTTCCAGCGCTTCCACGGATGCTCGAGCCGGTCACGCAGGCGCTTGTCCTGCGTCTTCTGCGTCACATGGACGAAGGCCTTGATCAGGGTCGCGCCGGTCTCGACCTGCTGCGCCTCGAAATCGTTGATCTCGTCATAGCCGCGTTGCCATTCGGCCTTGCTGGCGAAGCCCTCGACTCGCTCGACGAGGACGCGGCCATACCAGCTGCGGTCGAAGATCGCGATGTTGTGCTGGGCGGGCAGCCGCCGCCAGAATCGCCAGAGGAAGTGGTGCGCCAGCTCTTCGGGCGTCGGCGCCGAGATCGGCCAGACTTCGAAATAGCGCGGGTCCCATTCGGCGGTCAGCCGCTGGATGATCCCGCCCTTCCCCGCTGCGTCCCAACCCTCGAACACGATGATCGCGCGGCGCTTGTGGACGATATGCGCATAATGGATGTGGCTGAGCCGCTTTTGCAGCTTCTCCAGCGCGTCCTTGTAATGCCCGTCAAAGGGTTCGCCTGACTCATAGTCGCTGAGATCGATCGCCATCCGGCCTCCTGGTCGGTCACGAACGTACAGCCAGCCGACGCGATCCTGCAATCAGCAGGCGACGACGTTCACTGCCAGCCCGCCCTGCGCGGTTTCCTTGTATTTGGACCGCATGTCCTCGCCGGTCTGGCGCATCGTCTCGATCACGGCGTCGAGGCTGACGATGTGACTGCCGTCGCCGTGCATCGCCAGGTAGGCGGCATTGATCGCCTTGATCGCACCCATCGTGTTGCGCTCGATGCACGGAATCTGGACCAGCCCGCCGATCGGATCGCAGGTGAGGCCGAGATTGTGCTCCATGCCGATCTCGGCGGCGTTCTCGATCTGCGCGTTGGTCGCTCCCAGCGCCGCGGCGAGCCCCGCGGCGGCCATCGAGCAGGCTACGCCCACTTCGCCCTGGCACCCCATCTCCGCCGCCGAGATCGATGCGCGCTTCTTGTAGAGGAAGCCGATCGCCGCAGCGGTGAGCAGGAAGGTCCGCGCCCCCGCCGGCGTCGGCGCCGCGCAGAAGGTCTCGTAATAGCGCAGCACCGCCGGGATCACCCCCGCCGCGCCATTGGTCGGCGCAGTGACCACCCGCCCGCCCGCGGCGTTCTCCTCGTTCACTGCCAGCGCCCACAGGCTCACCCAGTCGAACACGAGGGAAGGATCGCTGCGCGGCCCCCGCGCGATCAGCCGATTGTGGAGATCACGCGCGCGCCGCCGCACCTTGAGCCCGCCGGGCAATTCCCCCTCTCCCCGGCATCCGCGATCGATACACGCGGACATCGCCGCGCGGAGGCTGTCGAGAAAGGCGTCGGTCTCGGCATCGTCGCGCCACGCCGCTTCGTTGGCGCGGACGATATCGGCGATCGAGACGCCTTGCGCCTCGGCGACGGCGAGCAGCTCGGCACCCGATGCGAAGGGCAGTGGCAGCTTCACATTGGTCTGCGGCGGTTCGCACCCGCCCTCGACAATCGCGCCGCCGCCGATCGAATAATAAAAGGTCTCCCAATGCTCGCCCTCGGCATAATGCGCGACGAAGCGCATGCCGTTGGGATGCGAGGGCAGGAACCGGTCGTTCCGGAAGACCAAATGCTGCCCATCGACGAAGGGCACTGGCACGTGCCCACCCAACGCCAGCTGCGCCTCGGCGCGGATCGTCGCGATGATCATCGAGACGGCGTCGGGATCGACTGCTTCGGGGCGATAACCGGCGAGCCCGAGCATCACCGCGGTATCGGTGGCATGGCCGCGCCCGGTCAGCGCCAGCGATCCGAACAGCTCGCACGAGACCGAAACCGGGGTGCCGCGGTCGAGCGCCGCCTCGGCGAAGGCGCAGGCTGCGCGCATCGGGCCCACGGTGTGCGAGCTCGACGGGCCGATGCCGATCGTGAACAGATCGGCCAGCCCGATCGTCGCTTCCGCGCGGGCACGCGCCCGGGCGTTGTTCTCGTCCAACATTCTCGCTCCTGCCCCGGCTCTGGCGACCGGTCTGGTTTCCGTTGTTACCAAACCGGCTGTAGCGCCCCTTGCCGCGTTAAGGGAGAGGTATCAGCCCGCTGCGGGATCGACCACGCCGTCGATGCTCTTCTTGTTGAGATCGGCGGCGACCTGCGGTGCGAGGCGGATATTGAGCTCCTTGAGCTGCTTCTCGCTCACGAAGCTCGGCGCCTGCATCATCAGGTCCTCGGCCTTCTGAGTCATCGGGAAGACGATAACCTCGCGGATGTTGGGCTCGTCGGCGAGCAGCATCACGATGCGGTCGACCCCCGGGGCCGAGCCGCCGTGCGGCGGCGCGCCGAACTTGAAGGCGTTGATCATGCCCGCGAAATTCGTATCCACGTCGGCTTGGGTATAGCCGGCGATTTCGAACGCCTTGTACATGATCTCCGGACGATGGTTCCGGATCGCGCCCGAGCTCAGCTCCACGCCGTTGCAGACGATGTCGTACTGGTACGCCAGGATATCGAGCGGATCCTTGGTCTCCAGCGCCTCCAGCTCGCCCTGCGGCATGCTGAAGGGATTGTGGCTGAAGTCGATCTTGCCGGTGTCCTCGTCGGCTTCGAACATCGGGAAATCGACGATCCAGCAGAACTCGAAGCGGCTCTGGTCGATCAGTTCGAGTTGCTCGGCGGCGCGGGTGCGCGCGAGCCCGGCGAGCTTGGCGGCCTGCGCTTCCTTGCCCGCGGCGAAGAAGATGCCGTCGTTCGGGCCGAGGCCCATCGCATCGGCGATCGCCTTCATGCCTTCCTGGCCGTGATTGTTGGCGATCGGGCCGCCGAACACGCCGTCCTTCTGCGTCGCATAACCCAAGCCGGGGAAGCCCTCGCTCTGCGCCCAGCTGTTCATGTCGTCGAAGAACTTGCGGCTCTTCTCGTGCGTGTTCGGCGCGGGGAGCGCGCGAACGACGTCGCCGCTCTCGACCATCGAGGCGAAGCGGCTGAAGCCCGAGCCCTTGAAGAACTCCGAGACGTCGGTGATCAGGATCGGGTTGCGCAGATCGGGCTTGTCGTTGCCGTATTTCAGCATCGACTCGCGGTACGGGATGCGCTTGAACGGCAGCGGCGAGACGGTGCGGCCCTTCTCTTCCCAGTTCGCAAATTCCTCGAACACTCCGTGCAGCACCGGCTCGATCGCCGCGAAAACATCGTCTTGCGTGACGAAGCTCATTTCGAAATCGAGCTGGTAGAACTCACCCGGCGAGCGATCGGCGCGCGCGTCCTCGTCGCGAAAGCAGGGTGCGATCTGGAAATAGCGGTCGAAGCCCGCGACCATCAGCAGCTGCTTGAACATCTGCGGCGCCTGCGGGAGCGCGTAGAACTTGCCCGGATGGACGCGGCTGGGGACCAGATAGTCGCGCGCGCCCTCGGGGCTGCTCGCGGTCAGGATCGGCGTCTGGAACTCGGTGAAGCCCTGGTCGATCATCCGGCGGCGCAGCGATGCGATGACGTTCGAGCGCAGCAGGATGTTCTTGTGGAGGCGCTCGCGGCGCAGATCGAGGAAGCGATAGCGCAGGCGGATGTCCTCGGGATATTCGGCGTCGCCGAACACCGGGAGCGGCAGCTCCTGCGCCGGGCTCTGGACAGTCACTTCCGCGGCGCGGACCTCGATCTCGCCGGTCGGCAGGTTCGGGTTCACTACGCTGGCATCGCGCGCGATCACTTTCCCCGTCACCGTGATCACCGATTCGGCGCGCAGCGACTCGATCACCGCGAAGGCCGGGCCGCTCACATCGGTGACGATCTGGGTGATGCCATAATGGTCGCGCAGATCGATGAAGACGAGATCGCCATGATCGCGCTTGCGGTGCACCCATCCCGAAAGGCGGACTTCCTCGCCGACATTGACGGCGCGGAGCTGGGCGCAGGTATGCGAGCGATAGGCGTGCATCGAGATTTCAACTTTTGCGTGAGGGATCAACAGTGGCGTGCGCTTTCCCCTCACGCACCCTTTTGTCAACCCGAAGACCAGTATATGGGCCCCCGATGCATATCCATGGTCTGATCGAGGACAGCGCCGCCCTCGCCAATCTCTGTGCGCGCTTCGCCAACAAGCCGTACATCTGCGTGGACACCGAGTTCATGCGCGAAAACAGCTATTGGCCCGAGCTCTGCCTGATCCAGATCGCCGATGACGAGGAGGCCGCGGCGATCGATCCGATGGGCGGGATCGACATGACGCCCCTGCTCGAACTGATGACCAACAACGAGGATGTCCTCAAGGTCTTCCATGCCGGCGGCCAGGACATCGAGATCGTCTACAATCTCACCGGCAAGACCCCGCACCCGCTGTTCGATACGCAGGTCGCGGCGATGGCGCTCGGGCAAGGCGAGCAGATCGGCTATTCGAACCTCGTCGACACCTATCTCGGCATCACCGTCGACAAGGGCGCCCGCTTCACCGACTGGAGCCGCCGCCCGCTCGACAAGCGCCAGATCGACTACGCGATCTGCGACGTCACCTACCTCTCCGAGATCTTCCCCAAGATGCTCGAGAAGCTCCGGAAAACCGGCCGCGGCGCCTGGCTCGACCAGGAAATGGAGCGGCTCGCCGATCCCGAGAATTACCGCAACGACCCCGATCAGGCGTGGCAGCGCGTCCGCGTCTCCAGCCGCAAGCCCGAAGTGCTCGGCCGCCTGAAGGCGCTGGCGCGTTGGCGTGAGCTCGAGGCGCAAGGCAAGGATCTGCCGCGCGGCCGCATCATCAAGGACGAGACGCTCGCCGATCTCGCCGGCACGCCGCCGCGCAAGCAAGTTGATCTGGCACGAATCCGCGGCCTCTCCCCCACCTGGGGCGGCAACGATATCGGCGGCCGGCTGATGGCGGCGCTCGAAAGCGCGAAGCCGATGTCGGCCGACGAACTTCCTGCGCGCGACGACCGCAAGCCGGCGCTCGGCAAGGACGGCGCGCTGGTCGCCGATCTACTCAAGCTGCTCCTCAAGATCCGCGCCAAGGAGATCAACGTCGCGGCGCGCCTGCTCGCCCGCTCCGACGATCTGGAAGCGCTGGCCGCCGGCGTGCGCGAGAACCTGCCGATCCTCGAAGGCTGGCGCTTCGAGCAGTTCGGCCGCGACGCGCTCGAACTCGTGGAGGGTCAGCTCGGGTTCACCGTCCGCAATGGTAAGCTCAAGATGACTCGAACCGAGGAGCCATCATGATCCGCGCGTTTCTGCCACTTGCCATTCTCGCCACCTCCGCGTGCCATTATGGCGATGGGCCCGAAGCCACCCCTTCCCCGCCTTCCGGCAAATGCGTGGCCGACGGGCTTGCCAGCCTCAACGGCAAGACCCGCACCGACGCAGTCGAAAAGCAGGCGATGCGGCTCTCGGGCGCCAAGACAGTCCGCTGGATCTCGCCCGGAATGGCAGTGACGATGGATTTCAGCGAAGCCCGCCTGAACCTCGATCTCGACGACAAGGGCAGGATCGTCCGCGGGCACTGCGGATAACGCGGAAGCCTAGCTAGACTTCCAGCACCGGCTCCCTGCCGAACGTTGCGGCGAGCGCCTTGTGGCGCTTCTCGACCGCCTCGCCGTACAGCGCCTCGTCCTGGTGATCGAGGCTCAGCGTGAGCGTGCCTTTCTCCAATGCCACGTGCGAGCGGCTGAGCGGCGCCGCGACGCCGCCGCTCAGCCGCTGCCCCAGCCGGATCGCCAAACCCCATAGCCGCGCCCGCGCCAGCGACTCTGCGTCGGCCAGCCGGCCGAGCGCCTCGGGGCAGCCGAGGCCGCCGCCCAACGCCGTGTAGAGCGCTTGGGCGAGGATCGCCCGCCCCGCCGCGTCGATCGCCACCCAATTGCCGTGGAGCGCGATCTCCATGCCGCGTTCGGCACGGAATTCCGGGTTGGCGCGCCAGCCGACGTCGGCGAGCAGGCACGCCGCGTGGCGCAGCCGGGCCAGTTCGGGCGCATCATCGAACAATGGTGCGATCCACGCGTCGAGCAGATCGCCATGCTCGGGGAAGCGGCCCGAGCGCTCGCCTTCGTCACGTGTCGCGGCGATCAGAGGATCCTCAAGGCGCTGCGTCGGGGTGAGCCGCTGATAGAGCAGTCCCTCACGCAGGCCATAAGCCGATACTACGCTGCCGCTGCTTCCCAGATGCCTGAGCACGCTCAGCAGCAGCGCAGTTGCATCGGGCAAGGTCGGGATACGCGCGCTGGAGATGTCGGGAATCGCCTTGAGCTCGGTCTTCGGAATCTCGGCGAGGACGCGCTGCAGATCGCCGACGCGATCGAGCGCGATCGGATATTGGTGCACCACCGGTAGCGGATAGCCGGTGCGGTGCATGTCGAGCCGCGCGAGCGCGCGCCACGATCCGCCGACCAGATAAAAAGGCAGCCCCTTCCCCCGCCCGCTCCAACCCGAATCGGCGAACAGCTTCGCGACCTTGCGATCGAGCATCCCCTTGCCCTCCGCGCGGATCACGCCGAGCCGGAGCACGCCGAGCGGAAAGGATACGCGATCGGTGACCGTTCCCGCGACGACACGCACCAGTTCGAGGCTGCCGCCGCCCAGATCGCCCACCACGCCGTCGGCCTCGGGGATGCCCGAGAGCACGCCCATGCCCGAGGCCATCGCCTCCTCCTCGCCGGATAGCAGCTCCACCCGGAGCCCCAGCGCCTCGGCCGCGCGGATCAGCTCGCCGCCATTCGAGGCGTCGCGCACCGCGGCAGTCGCCACCGTACGCAATTCGCTCACTTGCATCTCGCGGGCGAGCGCGGCGAAGCGCGCCAGCGCGCCCCGAGCCCGCGCCAGTCCCGATTTGTCGATCGCGCCGGTCTCGCTGAGCGATCGGCCGAGCCCCGCCATCACCTTTTCGTTGAACAGCACCGCCGGCAGCCGCGCTGCGCCGTCATAGACCACGAGGCGCACCGAGTTCGATCCGATGTCGATGATCGCCACGCGCGCCTTTGCCGGCACGGTGCGTTGCTCCGGCTTGCGGAGGAGCGTGGCCATCAGGTCAATGTTCCTTCTTCGCCCCGCGCCGCCGCTTGAGCGACAGCTTCGGCACCGGTTTGCGCTTCTCGAGCGCGGCGCCGCGTCCGGAAAGCGAGGGATTGGTCATGAAATAGCGGTGCAGGTTGAACGGTTCTTCGCCCGGCTCGGCGCGGACATAGCGGCCGTCGGGCTGGAGCTGCCAGCTCTGCTCGTCGTCGAGCAGATTGGCGACCATCACCTGATCGAGCACCTGATCATGCACCGTCCTGTTGAGAATCGGCAGCATGAACTCGACGCGGCGATCGAAGTTGCGCGGCATCCAGTCGGCCGAGGAGATGAACAGCTTCGCGCCGTCGCTCGGCAGCCCCTTGCCGCTGCCGAAAGCCCAGACGCGGCTATGCTCGAGAAAGCGACCGACGATCGACTTGACGCGGATGTTCTCCGACAGCCCGGGAACCCCGGGGCGCAGGCAGCAGATGCCCCGGATGATCAGATCGATCTCCACCCCCGCCGCGCTGGCCTCGTAGAGCTTCTCGATCACCGCGGGGTCCACCACCGAGTTCATCTTCGCCCAGATCGCCCCGGGTCGCCCGGCGCGAACATGCTCGATCTCCGCGTCGATCAGCGCGACCAGGTCGTTGCGCAGGTCGCGCGGGCTGATGTGCAGCAGCTCCAGCGATGCGGGCTCGACATAGCCGGTGACGTAATTGAACAGCTGCGCGGCATCGCGCCCCACCCGCGGATCGGCGGTGAAGAAGCTCAGATCGGTATAGATGCGCGCGGTGATCGGATGATAATTGCCCGTCCCGAAATGGCAGTAGGTACGATAGCCATTGCCTTCGCGCCGGACGACCATCGAGACCTTGGCGTGAGTCTTCCAGTCGATGAAGCCATAGACGACCTGCACGCCCGCGCGTTCGAGGGCGGTCGCCCAATAGAGGTTCTGCTCCTCGTCGAACCGTGCCTTCAATTCGACCACCGCGGTCACCGATTTGCCCGCCTCGGCCGCCGCGATCAGCGCGTTGATCACTGCGGGCTGCTTGCCGGCGCGATAGAGCGTCTGCTTGATTGCGACGACGTCTGGATCGCTCGCCGCCTGCCCAAGAAACGAGAGCACGACGTCGAAGCTCTCATAAGGGTGATGGACGAGGATGTCCTTCGCCCGGATAGCCGCGAAGCAATCGCCGCCATATTCGCGGATCCGCTCGGGGAACCGCGCCGAATAGGGCGTGAACTTGAGGTCGGGCCGGTCCTCCTCCACCAGCGCCGATAGATCGCCGATGCCGAGGAAACCGCCGGTCTCGGTCAGCAACGCCTCGCTGCCGCCCAGCTCCTCCTTGAGCACCGCTTCCAGCTCCGGAGCGATGCCGTCCTCCATTTCGAGGCGGATCACCCGGCCGCGGCGGCGGCGTTTGATCGCCGAACGGAAGGTGAGGACCAGATCCTCCGCCTCTTCCTCGATCTCGATGTCGCTGTCGCGCAGCACGCGGAACGCCGCCGATCCGAGCACGTCGTATCCGGGAAAGAGCAGATGAGTGAAGCGCTTGAGCAGGACTTCGACCGCCACATAGCGTGCCGGCTCGCCGGGTAGCCGCACGAAGCGCGGCATCGTCGTCGGCAGCAGCACCAGCTCGCGGATCGGTTCGCGATCCGAGCGCCGCACCAGGTCGAAGATCACGCTCGATCCCTGATTGGGGATGAACGGGAATGGGTGCGCGGGATCAAGCGCCTGGGGGGTCAGGATCGGGAAGATCTGCTCGCGGAAATGGTTTTCGAGCCACGCTTCGGTCTTGCCCTCGATCTCGTCGGATTCGAGGACGTGGATGCCCACTTCGGTCAGCTGCGCGCGAATGTCGTTCCATACGCTCTGCTGGCTGTCGGCGAGGATCTCGGCTTCCTCGGAGATCGCTGTGAGCTGCTGGCCCGGCGTTCGGCCGTCGGCCGAATGTGCTTCCACGCGCTGCAATTGCTGTCCCATAAGCCCAGCGACGCGGACCATGAAGAATTCGTCGAAGTTGGAGCCCGAGATCGACAGGAAGCGCAGCCGCTCCAGCAAGGGATGCGCGGGATTGCACGCCTCCTCCATCACACGGCGATTGAACGCCAGCCAGCTGAGCTCACGATTGAAATAGCGTTTTACCGGCTCGCCCGGATTATCGGTCATCAAGGGTCCCTCTTCGGCCCGCTTGTTTGCTGCCTTGGTCATGGCCCTAGGGATCGTCCGTTGCGGTTATGAGACCGTTCGCGCCCAGCACCTCGCGCACTGCCGGAATCGACAGGCGATTGTCCGTTTCGGACTCCAGCGCATCGGCAACGCGCAGGATCGCGACATGGCTGCGTTCGATACGTTTCGCTACCCAGGTGATCACGTCCGGTTTGGCGTGCAGCAAATGCTTTTCGAAGGCACGTTCGATCAACTGCGGCATCAGCACGTCGTCCGGAGGGCCGAGTTCGAGCAAGGGCGAGGCCGCGAGCCTCGAGCGTAGATCGGGCAGCTTGACCTCCCAGACGGGCGGTGCGGCCTCCGCGACGATCAGTAGCGGCCGCCGTTCCTGTTGCGCCAGGTTCCAGGCATGGAAGATGTCGGTCTCCTTGGCACGATCGGCGTCGTCGAATATCCTTCCGCCACTCTTCGAGGCGAAGATCCGGGCGAGCAGGCTGCGGCCCGACTTGCGCGGGCCCACGAGCAACGCGCTCATCACCGGCCACGTCGCCCAATGTTCGAGCTGGTGGACGGCGCGGGCATTCGATTCGCCGACCAGGAATTCCGTCTCATGCGCTTCCGGCAGCCCCAGCGGCAGGCGCAGCTGGCTCATTTGGCCGCCGGTGTCGCCGTGTTCTGAGGCGTCGGCGAGGCCGCGGGAGTGGCTCCTCCGCCGCCACCACGGCGGATGCGTAGCACGCCGGGCCCTTCCTGAACTTGCCAGCCGCGCGCCTCGAGCGCCGCGCGCAGGTTCGCCTGGGAGCCGTCATAGGAGACGCGCATCACCGAGATGCCACCCAGCGCGAGGCTGGTGGTCGCCGCCGAGCGTATTCCCGGCAAGCTGCGAACCGCCGACTCGGAGGCGTTGAGCGCCGCGACATTCGGGGTCTCGACCTGGACAGTGTAGCTCGCCGTCGCTGCGCTGCTGGCGTTCGGGTCCGGCGTAGCCGCGGCTGCGGCAGCCGCTGCGGCGGCTTCGGCAGCCAGCTGTTCGGGGGTCTTGGTTGTAGGTGGACGCACTACGAGCAGCGAATCGGTGCGCAGCGCGCCGGACGCGAGCGCCCTCTGATACGCCTGATCGAGCCGGACGATGCCCGCATCGAGCAGCGCATCCAGCGAATCGCCATTGTCGACGCGTAGCGCGAAGCTCGTGATCGGGCGGCGATCGGGACCGTGACTCGCGGCGAAAACGCCGACGATCGGTCCGCCCGGATATTCGCGGCGGAGCTGCACTTCGGCGACGAGCACGTCGGATGCGCCGTACTGGTCGAGGATCGTACGCCACCAGTTGCGCCCGCGGCGCAGCGTCTGGCCGGCATTGACCAGCATCGCATCGGGCCCGGTGCCGCGCAAACGCACATAATCAATGGTGCTGCCGCCGCTGCGGAAGCGGGTCCATGCGCGCGACCATGTGGTCTCGCGCTCGAACACCCGGCCGACTCCGCCCGAGAATTCGAGCGGGACCAGCAGCATCGGCGGCGAACGCGTCACCACCGTCGATACGCCGAGGATCGCGCCGGCCTTGCCGCGATCGAACAGCACGCCGAGACGGGCGATGTAGCGCGTCGGTCCGATCTGCTCGCGCTCGACGACGATTCCAGTGACGAGCGCATCGAGCGCCGAGTCATTCAGCGTCGATTTTTTGCCGGTGAGTCGCTCGGAGAGCATTTCCCAGCCCTTGCGCTGAGCGATCCGCCAGCCGCCCTGCCGCGCGGCATCGGCATCCTTGCCGTGCACGTCGACCTGCACGCCCGAGACTTCGAAGCTGCCGGAGGCGTCGATCGGCACGGCGCTGGCACCTGCGCCCTGCCCCTGCGCGACGACCACGCCCGCGCCCGCAAGTGCGAGCGCGCTGGCCAATCCGATGGTGAGCGAAATGCGGGACAACTGCATGCGGCCGCCCTTTTGGCGAAGCGGACGTGGAAATCCAAGCGGAACTATCCCCATTGGGTAGTTTCTGCGTCACCCCCGCCCGAAGTGCCGAGGCGATAGGCCGGGGTGACGGGAGGACAAGTCGGCGCTAAGCGGCTGTGCATGAGCGAACCCAAAGGTTACACCTACGCCCAGGCGGGCGTCTCGATCGCGGCCGGAAACGCGCTGGTGCGCGCCATCGGCCCGCTGGCGAAATCCACGCGCCGGCCCGGTGCCGATGCCGCGCTGGGCGGATTCGGCGGCGTGTTCGATCTCAAGGCGGCCGGGTTCACCGATCCGCTGCTCGTCGCAGCGAACGACGGCGTCGGCACCAAATTGAAGCTCGCGATCGAGCATGACGCGCATGACGGCGTCGGCATCGATCTGGTCGCGATGTGCGCCAACGACTTGATCGTCCAGGGCGCCGAACCCCTGTTCTTCCTCGATTATTACGCCAGCGGAAAGCTGGTTCCCCAGACTGCCGAGCGCGTGATCGCCTCGATCGCTGAGGGCTGTCGTCAGGCCGGCTGCGCGCTGATCGGCGGCGAGACCGCCGAGATGCCTGGCATGTATGCCGAGGGCGATTACGACCTCGCCGGCTTCTGCGTCGGCGCGGTCGAGCGCGACCGATTGCTCGACGGCAGCGCGATCCGCCCCGGCGACGTGCTGCTCGGCCTCGCCTCGACCGGAGTCCATTCGAACGGCTTCTCGCTCGTCCGCCGACTCGCCGCCGACAGGGGCTGGAAGCTCGATCGCCCCGCGGTGTTCGATCAGGATGTCCGCTTGATCGACGCGTTGATGGCGCCGACGCGAATCTACGTCGCCAGCCTGCTGCCCCAGCTGCGCAAGGGCACGATCCACGGCCTCGCGCATATCACCGGCGGCGGGCTGCTCGAAAACGTCCCCCGCGTGCTGCCCGAGAATTGCCACGCCCGGATCGACGCCGCTGCCTGGCCGTTGCCGCGGCTGATGGCGTTCCTCCAGGCGCAGGGCAATATCGAGCCCGAGGAGATGGCGCGTACCTTCAACTGCGGAATCGGCATGGTTGCGGCGGTTGCGGCGGAAGATGCGGAGACCGTCGCCGCAGAGCTGACCGCAGCGGGCGAAACGGTGTTCCGCATCGGCGTGGTCGAAGAGGGACAGCGCGGCTGCACCGTGTTCGGACCCGTCGAAACCTGGAGCGCGCGCGCCGACTGGAGTGCGACGCATAATGATTGATACCTTCAGTGCTCCTGCGAAAGCAGGAGCCCAGGAGTCGCAAAGGTCGTCGCTCGTTGCCCTGGGCTCCCGCTTTCGCAGGAGCACTGAACAGTGACCCGCAAGAAGCTCGGCATCCTGATTTCCGGCCGCGGTTCGAACATGGCGTCGCTCGTCGAAGCCGCCCGCGCCGACGATTGTCCCTATGAGGTAGCACTCGTCGCCAGCGACAAGCCCGAAGCTGCG
Organism: Sphingomonas sp. Root241; assembly: GCF_001428865.1. GTDB lineage: Bacteria > Pseudomonadota > Alphaproteobacteria > Sphingomonadales > Sphingomonadaceae > Sphingomonas. Next base: position 1,546,547 of record NZ_LMIV01000001.1, on the reverse strand, counting down.
GGCCTGGCCTGGGCCCGCGAACAGGGCATCGACACCTTTGCGCAGTCGCCCAAGGGCATGCCCAAGGCGGACTACGAGGCGAGGATCGACGCCGCCCTGCGCGATGCCGGAGTCGAGGCGATCGCGCTGGCCGGCTACATGCGCCTCCTCTCCGACGATTTCGTGCACGCCTGGCGGGGCCGGATCGTCAACATCCACCCCTCGCTGCTGCCCAAATACAAGGGTCTCGACACCCACCAGCGCGCCCTCGACGCCGGCGACGCGCTCGCCGGCTGCTCGGTGCACGTCGTCACCGAGGAACTCGACGGCGGCGAGATCCTCGGCCAGGCCGAAGTGCCGGTGCTGCCCGGCGACACCTCCGAAACCCTCGCTGCGCGCGTGCTCGCCGAGGAACATCGTCTTTATCCCCGGGTTGTCGCGGAATGGCTGAGGCAATGACTTCCCCGCTCGAAAAGGTCCGTGCGCTCGCGCTCGACCTGCCCGAGACCGAGGAGCGCGTCAGCCACGGCCAGCCGACCTTCTTCGTCGCCGGCAAGATGTTCGCGCAGTTCCGCCACGATCACCATGGCGACGGCCGCACCATCGTCGCGGTCAAGACCGCCGATGCCGACGAGGCGCGGATGCTGATCGAGGCGGATCCCGACGATTATTCGCGCGTCGCCTATTTCCGCGCCGAATGGGTCGGCCTCGCGGTCGGCGCCGACGATACTGACTGGGCGCATGTCGGCGACCGCATCGCCCGCAGCTGGGAGCTCGCCGCCCCACGCCGCCTGCTTGAAGCCGGCGGACGCTGATTGTCCGCCGAGCCCCTTGCCCATTCCCCCCCGGCCCCGCGATAAGGGGCACACATGATCAAGGTCGCCAGCTACAATATGCGCAAGTCGATCGGCACCGATCGACGGCGCAGGCCCGAACGGACGCTGCAGGTGTTGTGCGAAATCAATGCCGACGTGATCGCGCTGCAGGAGGCCGATCGCCGCTTCGGCCCGCGCGAGGCGGTGCTCACCGGCCATCTGCTCGCCGAGCATGGCGACTGGAAGGCAATCCCCTTCGGCATGCGTGCGCGCTCGATGGGCTGGCACGGCAATGCATTGCTCGTCCGCAAGGATGCGCAGATCATGGATTGCGAGGCGATTCACTTGCCCGCGCTCGAGCCGCGCGGCGCAGTGATGGCCGACATCCGGGTACACGGCGAAATGCTGCGCATCGTCGGCATGCATCTCGACCTCTCGGGCCTATGGCGTCGCCGCCAGGCGCATGCGATCATTGCGCATCTCCAGGCCAGCGCGCGCCAATATCCGACGGTGCTGATGGGCGACCTCAACGAATGGAGCCCCCACAACGGGTGCCTGCGCGATTTCGCCCAGCATTTCGATTTCGCCGCCACCGGCAAGAGCTTCCACGCCCGCCGCCCGATGGCGCGGCTCGATCGGATCATGGTCAGCCGCGATCTCGCGATCGGCGCGTCGGGTGTCCATGAGAGCATGAACGCGCGTACCGCGTCGGACCATCTGCCCATCTGGGCGACGATCCGGCCCGCCGGATGAGCGAGACCCGCGACAAGGAATTGCGGCTGGCGCTGGTCTGCTATGGCGGGATCAGTCTTGCCGTCTACATGCACGGCATCACCAAGGAGATCTGGCGGCTCGCCCGCGCCAGCTGCGCCGCGCGCGAAGGCGAGGAAGGCAATGGCGTCTATCGCCAGCTGCTCGACGAGATCCGTGAAGCGTCGGGCATCAATCTGCGCGTGCTGGTCGACATCCTGTCGGGCGCCAGCGCCGGCGGGATCAACGCGATCTTCCTCGCCCGGGCGATCTCCACCGGCGAGTCGCTCGATCCGCTCACCGACATGTGGATCGAGCAGGCCGATGTCGAGGCGTTGCTCGAGCCCCGCCACGCCCCCTCGCATCGCTTCGCCAAGATCTGGGCGACGCCGATCGCGTGGATCGTGGCCAATCGCAGCAAGACGATCGACGAGACCGTCGATCCGATCGCGCGTGAGGAAGTGCGGCTCAAGCTCGAGCGCTTCGTCCGCTCGCGCTGGTTCGAGCCCCCGTTCGGCGGCAAGCGCCTGCTCGGCATGCTGCTCGATGCGTTCGACGCGATGGCCAAGGGCCCGCGCTACAAGCGCCTGCTGCCCGCGGGCCAGCCGCTCGACCTGTTCGTCACCGTCACCGATTTCCGTGGCCACCCCGAGGAGCTCCGCCTCAATTCCCCGCCGCATGTGATCGAGACCGAGCATCGCCTCGTCTTCCGCTTCACCGATCATGGCGACGAAGGCGTGCCCTTCGCGGAACCTCCCGGCCTCGCCTTCGCGGCGCGCGCGACTTCCAGCTTCCCCGGCGCCTTCCCGCCCGCCACCGTCGAGGAGATCGACGGCTTCCTCGCCGAGCGCGGTACCGCCTGGCCCGATCGCGACGCGTTCCTCGAATGCATGCTGCCCCAGCAATGGTCGGACAATCGCGCCGAAAAGGCGATCCTGATCGACGGCTCGGTGCTCGCCAACGCCCCTTTTCGTCCCGCCATCGATGCGCTGCGCGAACGCCCGGCGCGTCGGCAGATCGATCGCCGCTTCGTGTTCATCGATCCCGCGCCCGGAATGCGCTTCGATTTCTACGGCACGCCACAGGAGAAACCCGGCTTCTTCCAGACGATCATCGGTGCGCTGTCCGAACTGCCGCGCGAGCAGCCGATCCGCGACAATCTGGAGGCGATCTCGGCCCGATCGGACCGGATCGAGCGTATGCTGGCGATCGTCGCCGAGATCCGTGCGGAGGTGGAGACGCAGGTCGAGGCGCTGTTCGGCTACACTTTGTGGCTCGATTATCCCACGCCCAAAAGGCTGGCGAGCTGGCGCCGCCGCGCGCAGGTCGCCGCGGCCGCCAAGGCAGGCTATGGCCACACCGCTTACGGCCTGCTCAAGGTCGACGGCGCGATCGATCGCATCTCGCGCCTGCTCTATACGATCGGCGATCGCCACGGCCCCGAACGGCTGCGCGAGATTCGTGAGGCAGTCACGCATGCGGTGCAGTCCCGCGGCGCAGATCGCTTCGGCGCCACCCAGTCGAACGGAGCCAGCCCGCAAACCCTCGAATTCCTCCGCGCCCACGATCTCGGCTTCCGCATCCGCCGCCTGCGGCTGCTCGCGCGCCGGCTGACCGAGATCGATTTGCCCAGCTCGCATGCCGAATTGCTGCCGATGCGCGAAGCGATCTACGAATCGCTCGCCGCCTATCTCGAGCTCAAGCGCTCCGACACTTTCGCCGATCTGCGCGGCGCGGTGCGCGACATGACCGACGATGCCGGTCCGATCCTCGATCTGCTCGCCGAACGGATGCAATTGAAGGCGCTCGATCAGGCGACAGACGCGCGCCTGTCCGACGGATTCAGCGCACTTTCGAAGGACCTGCGCCGCCCGATGCTGCTCGCGCATCTCGGCTTCCCTTTCTTCGACATCGCCACTTTGCCCCTGCTCCAGGGCGAGGGAATGGACGAGTTCGATCCGATCCGCGTCGATCGCATCTCGCCTGAGGACGCCTGTGCGATCCGCACCGGCGGCGCCGCCGCGACATTGAAGGGCATCCAGTTCAACAGCTTCGGCGCGTTCTTCAGCCGCGCCTATCGCGAGAACGACTATCTCTGGGGCCGCCTCCACGGTGCCGATCGGCTGATCGACATCGTCCTCTCGGCGCTGCCCTTCGAGGATCGGCTTGCCGATGATCGCGTCGCGGCGATCAAGCGAGGCGCCTTCCACGCGATCCTCGACGAGGAGGAGGAGCGGCTGACTTTGATCCCCGGCCTGCTGGCCGAGCTGCGCGAAGAGATCGGCTGATATTCCCTCTCCCCTTGTGGGAGAGGGAGGGAGCCGACGAAGTCGGCGGAAGGGTGAGGGGAACAGATGAGAAGGCTACGTCCCCCTCACCCTTCCCACTCGCTTCGCGAGCGGGCCCCTTCCCCCTCCCACAAGGGGAGAGGGAGAGTTGGCAAAGTGCACGATGTGCGACTATCGTTGCGCCTCCACAGCGGAAGGGAGAGGCATGCGGTTTCTGAAGGTGCTGTTCTGGCTGTTGCTGGGCGGCCTCGTCGCGGCCTTCGTGATCTATAATGGCGGGGAGCGCGTCGAAATCCGGCTCTGGGGTGGTCTCATCGCCGATTTCAGCCTGCCTTTGCTGCTCATCCTCGTCTTCCTGCTCGGACTGCTGCCCTCGCTCGTCGCCTTCCAGGCGCTTCGCTGGCGGTCGCGTCAGCGGCTCGCCGGGCTCGAGCGCGCGCTCGCCGATCTGCGCGCGGTCGCACCTTCGCCCGAGTCCGCTGCTGACGTCTCCGCTTCCCCCGGCCTCCCCCTACTGGCCGAGCCCAGATCATGAGCTCGCGCATTTATGTCGCGCTCGACACGCCGGACATCGAGCGCGCCCGCGCGATCGCCCAGCGCGTCCACAACCATGTCGGCGGGATCAAGCTCGGTCTCGAATTCTTCATGGCCAATGGCCGCCAGGGCGTCCGCGAAATGGCGGAGATCGGGCTGCCGATCTTTCTCGACCTCAAGCTCCACGACATTCCCAACACGGTCGCCAAGGCGATCCAGGCGTTGCGCCCGCTCGAGCCCGCGATCCTGACCGTCCACGCCGCGGGCGGCCGCGCGATGCTCGAAGATGCCAAAGCGGCTGCCCCCAGCGGCACCAAGGTGGTCGCGGTGACGATGCTCACCAGCCTCGACGATCGCGATCTCGTTTCCATCGGGCTCGCTCCCGATCCGCACGAGCAGGTCGTCCGGCTCGCCGAACTCGCGAAATCGGCGGGCGTGGACGGCATCGTCTGCTCGGGCGCGGAAGTCGCCGCCGCGAAGAAACTCTGGCACGATGGCTTCTTCGTCGTTCCCGGGGTGCGCCCGGCCAACGGCACGGTGGGTGACCAGAAACGCGTGGTCACGCCGCGTGCCGCGCTCGACGCCGGCGCCTCGATCCTGGTGGTCGGCCGCCCGATCACGCAGGCGCAGGATCCGGACATGGCAGCGCGCGAGATAGAGGCAACCTTATAGCGGGTTTATAACGGGGGGACGGCGATGTTGCGGATCGTAGGTTTGGGATTTTTTGCCTGTCTCTTCGCCTGGTTCGGCCTCCACGCCGCAACGCCGCTCCAGTCCGCCAGCTTCGACTGTGCCAAGGCCAGCCACCCGCTCGAAAAGACGATCTGCGCCAGTCCGAAGCTATCGAAACTCGATAGCGAGGTCGCCGCGCTCTACAGGGCCCGGCTCGCGCAGCTTTTCGACAAGGAAAGCTTCCGCAGTCAGCAGCGCGACTGGCAGCAGCTCCTGCGCACCCGCTGCGCGAAGCGCTGCGACCCGGCCGCCGTCGAAGCCGACTACACCCGCCAACGCGATACGCTCAATCACTTCGACGAAGAGACCTGGGAGGCGAGCTACAAGACCTCCGATGTCGCGACGCTGACGATCTCGCATATCGACGGCAACGCGTTCGATTTCGCGCTGGTCCGCGATCGCGAGGGCGAAGAGCTCTGCAAATTGCCGGCGAACGACAGCGAAGCCGGCGCCGTCGCCACGCGCGTCTCGCCCGTCAAATCGAGCTGGAGCGCGGGGTCGTGCAGGATCGATTTCGCGCTCACCCGCGACAAGACCGGCCACGTCACGCGGATCGACACCACCGCCTCGGCCGGCTGCAAGCGTTATTGCAAGGGCAATTACGGCCTGAGCGACAATTTCCTGCCCGCCAACAATTGGGTCGCCGGCAACCAATAGCCTGCCTCTTGCCAAAGCCGCGTGCGCGTCCGAGAGAGCGCGGCCATGCCCAATAGTGTCACGATCCGCGTCGCCACGCGCGACGATCTGCCTGCGCTCCACCCGGTGATCGAGCGCGCCTATCGCGGCGAAACCGCACGCGGCGGCTGGACGCACGAGGCCGATCTTATCCAAGGCGCGCGCATCGACATCTCGACTCTCACCGCGATCGTCGAGGATCCGGTCCAGCGCCTGCTGATCGCGCTGCAGGACGGTGCGACGATCGGTTGCGTGCAGGTGAGCGATCGCGGCGACGGGCTCGCTTATCTCGGCCTGTTGTGCATCGATCCCACGCTGCAGACCGGCGGCTATGGCAAGCAGCTCGTCGCCGCGGCCGAGGACGCGGCACGCAATGCCTTCCGCGCACACCGCATGGAAATGACCGTGATCGATGTCCGCCGGAAGCTGATCGAATTTTACGAGCGCCGCGGCTATCGCATCTCCGGCGAGAAGCGGGACTTCCCGATCGCGCTCGATCCGCCCTTGTTCATGGACGTGCTGGTCAAGGACCTCTGATGCCCATCACCGCCAAGATCTGCGGCCTCTCGACGCTCGAAACGCTCGACGCTGCGGTCGCCCAGGGCGCCGCACAGGTCGGCTTCGTCTTCTTCCCGCCTTCGCCGCGAACATTGACCTTCGAGCAGGCGGGAGGCCTGGCAGGCCGCGTCCCCAATCGTGTGCGCAAGGCCGGCGTGTTCGTCGATCCCGACGATGCGCTGCTCGATGCCGCAATTGCCGCGGGAGGCCTCGACATCCTCCAGCTCCACAAGGCCACGCCCCATCGCGCCGCGGCGATCCGCGCGCGCACCGGTTGCGAGGTCTGGGCCGCAGTCGCGGTGAAGACCCGCGCCGATCTCGCTCCCGCCGCGAGCTTCGCGGGCGCCGCCGATCGCCTCCTCTATGACGCCAAGACACCGGATTCGGCCGCACTCCCCGGCGGCATGGGCTTGCGCTTCGACTGGACGCTGCTGCAGGGGCATATCCATCCCGTGCCCTGGGCGCTCTCGGGCGGCCTGACCCCCGACAATGTCGTCGAGGCGATCCGCGTCACCGGCGCCACTGCAGTGGACGTCTCCTCGGGCGTCGAGTCCGCGCCGGGCGTCAAGGATGTGGACAAGATCGCCGCTTTCCTTAAAGCGGTGGCGCAATGCTGAACCGTATCTCTTCTGTCTTCTGCCTCGGAAATCGATGGCGCTGATCGCCTGACGACGCACGTCGGCGCCCACGCACCCAGCTTCCGGAGACAGAGCATGCCCGATACCGTTACCCTGCCCAATTCGCTGCGAAACCTGCCTGACGAGCGGGGGCATTTCGGCCAGTTCGGTGGCCGCTTCGTCGCCGAGACGCTGATGCCGCTGATCCTCGATCTCGAGCGCCACTATCGCGCGGCCAAGGCCGACCCCGCCTTCCAGGCCCAGTTCGACGATCTGCTCGAACATTATGTCGGCCGCCCCAGCCCGCTCTACTACGCCGAGCGGCTGACCGAGGCTTTGCGCGAGAGCGCGCCCGCGGGGCACGGCGCGAAGGTCTATTTCAAGCGCGAGGAGCTGAATCACACCGGCGCGCACAAGATCAACAACTGCATCGGCCAGATCCTGCTCGCGATCCGCATGGGCAAGACGCGGATCATCGCCGAGACCGGTGCCGGGCAGCACGGCGTCGCCACCGCAACGGTCGCGGCACGCTTCGGGCTGCCCTGCACGATCTTCATGGGCGCCAAGGACATCGAACGGCAGAAGCCCAACGTCTTCCGCATGCGATTGCTCGGTGCCGAGGTCCAGCCGGTGACCAGCGGCTCGCAATCGCTCAAGGACGCGATGAACGAGGCGCTGCGTGACTGGGTCGCCAATGTCCACGACACCTTCTACATCATCGGCACCGCCGCGGGCCCGCATCCCTATCCCGAGCTCGTCCGCGACTTCCAGAGCGTGATCGGCACCGAGACGCGCGCGCAGATCCTCAAGGCCGAGGGCCGCCTCCCCGACCTGCTGATCGCCGCGGTGGGCGGCGGATCGAACGCGATCGGGCTGTTCCACCCGTTCCTCGACGATCCCGACGTGGCGATGCTCGGCATCGAGGCCGCGGGCAAGGGCATCGAGACCGGTGAGCATGCCGCCAGCCTCACCGGCGGCGCCCCCGGCATCCTCCATGGCAACCGCACCTATCTGCTTCAGGACGAAGACGGTCAGATCACCGAGGCGCATTCGATCTCGGCGGGGCTCGACTATCCCGGCATCGGCCCCGAACATAGCTGGCTCCACGAGAGCGGCCGCGTCGACTATCTGCCGATCACCGACACCCAGGCGCTCGACGCGTTCCAGCTCTGCTGCCGCCTCGAAGGCATCATCCCGGCATTGGAGAGTTCGCACGCACTCGCAGCTGTGCCCGTTAAGGCCCGCGAAATGCGGCAGGATCAGATCATCGTCGTCAACGTCTCGGGCCGCGGCGACAAGGACATCTTCACCGTCGCCGACGCACTGGGGTTCGACCTGTGAGCGCACGTAACCGTCTCTCCAATGCCTTTGCCGCCGCGCAGGAGCAGCGCCGCGCCGCGCTCGTCACCTTCGTGACAGCCGGCGACGGCGATACCGACGCCATCCTCGATGCGCTGGTCGAGGGCGGCGCCGATGTGATCGAGCTCGGCATGCCGTTCACCGATCCGATGGCCGACGGCCCGGCGATCCAGGCTGCAAACCTGCGCAGCCTCGGCGCCGGCACGCGCACCGCCGACGTGCTCGCGATCGCTCGCGCCTTCCGGCAGCGCCATGCGAACGTCCCGCTGGTGCTGATGGGCTATGCCAACACCATGACGCGCCCCGATCCCGTCCGCTTCGCCGCGATGGCCCTCGATGCCGGCGTCGACGGGATCATCTGCGTCGATATCCCGCCCGAGGAGGCCGACACGCTCGCCCCCTTCGGCGAAATCGGCCTCGACGTCATCCGCCTCGCCACTCCGACCACCGACAAGGCGCGCCTGCCCGCCGTGCTCTCCGGCGCCTCGGGCTTCGTCTATTACGTCTCGGTCGCAGGGATCACCGGGCTCCAGCAAGCCGCGCAGGCCTCGATCGAGACCGCAATCGCGCAGCTCAAGGCCGCCACCGACCTACCCATCGCGGTGGGTTTCGGCGTCCGCACCCCTGAACAGGCGGCGCAGATCGGCCGCGTCGCCGACGGCGTCGTGGTCGGCTCGGCGATCGTCGATCTGGTCGGCAAATACGGCACGCAAGCGCCCGCGCATGTCCGCGCCTATATCCAATCCCTCTCCGCGGCGCTCGCCGCACCCAAGGAAGTCGCATGAGCTGGATCAGCCGCGTCCGCAACGCCCTCGCCTATGTCACCACGCGCCCCGGCGAGACCGCCGACAATCTCTGGCACAAGTGCAAGGGGTGCGGGACGATGGTCTTCTCCAAGGAGCTGGAGGAGAATCTCTACGTCTGCCCGACCTGCGATCATCATGAGCGCATCGGGCCGGCACGGCGCTTCGAATATCTGTTCGACGAGGGCAGCTACACGGTGCTGACCAGCCCCAGAGTCGTCGACGACCCCCTCAAGTTCCGCGACCAGAAGCCCTATCCCGCCCGCCTCAAGGCTGCCCGCACTGCGACCGGCGAGCCCGACGCGTTCCTCAACGCCAGCGGCACGATCCTCGGCCAGAAGGCCGTGATCGGCGTCCAGGACTTCGCCTTCATGGGCGGATCGATGGGCCAGGCGGTCGGTGAGGCGTTCATCTCCGGTGTCGAGGCCGCGATCGCCGCCAAGGCGCCGTACATCGTCTTCACTGCCTCGGGCGGCGCGCGCATGCAGGAGGGCATCCTCAGCCTGATGCAGATGCCGCGCACCACCGTAGCCATCGAGATGCTCCACGATGCGGGCCTGCCTTATATCGTCGTGCTCACCGATCCGACCTCGGGCGGCGTGATGGCCGCTTATGCGATGCTCGGCGACGTCCAGATCGCCGAACCGCGCGCGACGCTCGCCTTCACCGGTCGCCGCGTGATCGAGAACACCATCCGCGAAAAGCTGCCCGACGATTTCCAGACCAGCGAATATTATCGCGACCACGGCCTGGTCGACATGGTCGAGCACCGCAAGGATCTGCGCCAGGTGCTCGGCCGCCTGATCGGTCTGCTGGTCGACGCGAAAGCGGCGGCGTGACGAAAACTCCCTCTCCCCTTCAGGGGAGAGGGTTGGGGAGAGGGGCAGTGCGGCCAGCTCTCGTCCATGCCCCTCTCCCCGGCCCTCTCCCCGCAAGCGGAGAGAGGGAGTAATGCCCGATTTCGCCACTTCCACCGATCCCGCCGTCCAGCGCCAGCTCGACCGCCTGACCGCGCTCTCGCCCGGCGCCGACATCCTCGGCCTCGAGCGCATCACCCGATTGCTCGACCGCGTCGGTAACCCGCATCTGCGACTCCCCCCCGTCCTCCACGTCGCCGGCACCAACGGCAAGGGCTCGACCTGCGCCTTTCTGCGCGCCGCGATCGAGGCCGCCGGCCTGACCGCCCACGTCTATTCGAGCCCCCACCTCGTCCGCTTCAACGAACGCATCCGCCTCGCCGGCACGCTGATCGCCGACGACCAACTCGCCCCGCTGCTCGCGGAAGTGCTCGATGCCGGAGGCGACATCGGCGCGAGCTTCTTCGAAGTCACCACCGCCGCCGCCTTCCTCGCCTTCGCCCGCACGCCCGCCGATGCGTGTATCGTCGAAGTCGGCCTCGGCGGCCGCCTCGACGCGACCAACGTCATCCCGAACCCGGCCATCACGGCGATCGCCCAGCTCGGCATCGACCACCAGTCGTTCCTCGGCGACACGCTCGCGCAGATCGCCGCGGAAAAGGCAGGCATCGCCAAGCCCGGCGTCCCTCTGGTGACGATGGCCTATTCCCCGGACATCGCCGACGTGGTCGACCGCTTCGCCGAAACCGTCGCCGCACCGGTCCTCGCGCAGGGTCAGGCCTGGTCGTTCGAAACACGAAACGGCGCGCTGCACTATCGCGACGGCATAGGCGAGGTGATCACGCCCCTCCCCGCGCTGGCCGGCCCGCACCAGCCGGCCAATCTCGCGCTCGCCATCGCCGCTTTGCGCCACCAGCGCACCTTGGCCATTCCGGACGACGCGCTGCGTGCCGCCGCCGGCAACGCGCGCTGGCCGGCGCGCATGCAGCGCCTCTCGTCCGGACCGTTGACGGCGCTGCTCCCCGCCGATGCCGAGCTCTGGCTCGACGGCGGCCACAATGCCAACGCCGCCGAGGCAGTGAGTCGCGCTGCCGCCGGTGTGGCGCAGGGGCGCCCGCTCCATCTCGTCCTCGGCATGCTCGCGAACAAGGACGCCGCTGCGGTAATCGATCGCTTCGCGCCGATCGCCCGATCGCTCACCGCCGTTCCGGTTCCCGGTCATCCGCACCACGCCCCGTCTCACCTCGCGGATCTCGCCCGGCGCGCGGGCCTCGCGGCAGGCGAGGCAGCCGATCTGCCCACGGCGCTTGCGGCCATCCCGCAGGACGACGCGCCGGTCGTGCTGATCCTCGGTTCGCTCTATCTCGCCGGCATGGCGCTCGAAGCGAACGACGAACTACCCGACTGAGTCAGTTATTGCGATTGACTTGCAATAGCGGACTGGCAACAATCCCGCATCGTTCACGCGGGAGTCGTTCATGTCCGCTACCAAGACCCTTGCCGCTGCCCTGCCCGTGCTCCAGCCCGAGGATGCCGGCGCCCGGCTGCTGCTGTTCGGCATCCGCCAGATGGGCGCGCACGGGCTCCATGACGCGTGCACCGCACACGCCTTCGTCACGGCGTTCGGCAAGGGATTTCAGCGGCCGCTGGTGCTCCTTCGGGCGCTGATGGCCGAGATGTCGGCAGCCTCGGCCGGCCCGATCCAGATCGCGCCGTGGTGCTGCCCGCGCATGACCGGTCCTGAAGCGACCCTGCTCGAAGTGATCGCGCGGATTCGGACGAATCCGGACCGAGCCAACATGCTCCTCGCCGATTTGCTCGGCGTGCGCGATGCCGCGAGCATCGGTTGCACCGCGCACGCGCTGGCCAATGCCTTTGCCGACCTTGCGCTGCCGCTCGAGGGAGGAACCCCGGCCTGAGTCAGCCGCGCTCAGCAGCCATTTCGACAGCCCAGATACCAGACTTCGCTGTTCGGGCGGCTGCCCTGCGGAAGAGGATTGGGATAATAGTTGACCATGTAGAGCGTGCCGCGCCGCAACATCAAATATGCTGGATCCGGCAGTCCAAGGCTGCCCGGCGAATAAGCGAACATGTCCGCACCTCGCCACTCCATATCGGCCGCCTGTATTGTCGGTTGGCCGAAGACGAGCCGCGCCGCAGGAAGTGTGATCAGCGCACCGGGCTGACCATTGACGCTGCGATCCCCGAAAATATACGCGCCCTGAAGCGATGCGTTGGTGCCCGAATAGACCACGCCGCCCACGATCTTGTGGCAAGCGTTCGGCACCGCGTCGTGGCGGCACTCGGCAATCGGGTCGATCATGCCCGCCGGTCCGCCGGCTCGTACCGTGGTGGTGCCATCCTTATAGGGCCAGCCATAGTTGCGCACCGTGCCGTCGAGCGGAATCAAATTGATTTCCTCGGCCAGATCCTGCCCGCGGTCCGCCAATATCAACATGTTGTTGTGGAAGAACCCGCCATTGGGGTTGCGAAAGCCCTTGGCGATCACCGTCACCGTCGAGAAGTCGGGGCTGATGCGCAGGACCTTCCCGAGCAACGAGGACGAGTCCTGGGCCGTGCCCAAGGGATCGCCCACTCCGCCACCGTCGCCCGTCGCAACGTAGATGTTGCCGTCGGGACCCAATTCTACCCAGCCGCCGTAATTGTTGTCGTATTGCGCATGCGGGATGCGGAGACGGGCCACCTCGGTTTCCGGAACGCTTTGTCCGCTCACTTGTGACAATATGACATCGCCTGCCGCATCGGCATATAGCGAGAGGAAGTATTGCAGGACTCCGTTGGGATCACGAGGAGAAGTGAAGCTGCCACGCGGCAACGCGGCAATGCTGACCTGTCCGCGGTCGCCACCGCTGCCTGCGACGGGGACCCCCGCCTCGCCACCGACCATCGGCGCGGTGAAGCTGAATTCCCTGATTCCGCCTCTTTGTCCGCCGATGAACAAACGGAGCGAGCCGGCGGCACTTACGTAGCTCGTGCCTGTCACTGCCTGGAGAGACGCCTGGCAGGTCGAGGTGCCGCAATACCGCACGAGATAGGCATTCTCGTGAAAATTGGTCACGGTCACCACCAGATCCAGCGCGGCGCTGGCCTGTCCGTCGCTGGCCGTGATCCTGACCTTGTACTGATTGTTCCGGTCAGCGTCAGCGGGCGCTTCGAAATTGGCGCCGGCAACGAAGGTGAGGGCTCCCGCCTGGGTGATCGCAAAGCGGGCAGCATCGTCTCCGCCGGCAATGGCATAAGTGAGCGCCGTCCCTTCGGGATCGGTGGCAACTGCCTGATACACGATCGAGCTGACGTCGCTGGATTCGGCCACCGAGACCGTGGCGGCGGAGGTGAAGCTCGGCGCGCCGTTGACCGGTGTAGGAGTCGCAGTGGGGGCCGGCGTCGGCTTCGAGGAACCTCCATCGCATCCCGCAAGCGAAACTGCGCCCGCGCAGGCAAGCGCCACAAGAGCGGTACGACAATGTTTCGCGCCGCTCTGCGCAGCATCTAACCAGTCGATCCCAACAACCTGAATTGACACGACTTTCGCTCCCCAACGATAGAGTGAGAGCGTATCACACGGAAGGGGTCGCCAGAAGAGATTTCCGCGACACAATAACCGGATTTGTTTCGCCGGCAGCGAGCGGTAATGAGATTGTCACCATTTTTTTGGTGCAGGGCTGTCTGCGCCAAATCGATTTGCTGTTCTCTTTTGCTGTTCTCTAGAGCAGCTTGCCCGGCAGGCGCACCGCAATGACTCGCCACGTCAGACCCTGCAGTTCGAACGTGATTTCCGGGCCGGTGCCATCGACAGGACTCAGCACGAATTCTCCCAAGGCGTCGCGCCGCACCCGCATCTCGCCCCGTTTGTCGCCGAAGGTTTCCGGCCGCGCGGCATCGGCTACCGCCGTGCTCGCGAATAGTGCACGCATGCCTTCCGGCGTAACCGCCGCGTCGACTACAGGATCGGCGAATCGTTCGGCAACCGCGGCTCCCAGTTTGTCGAGCGCCGACCCGCCGCCGCGACCTAGCCGTTCGTGCATCTGCGTCTTCAGGTCCGCGCGGACTGCCGGGTAATCGATCTTCGCCGAAATCGCGGCGAGATCGCCGGTATCCGCCGCCTTTTTGAGTTGCCACAGCGTGAGATACGGCGAACCCCACAGCCAACCGCCGCCAGCTATCACCAGCAACACGGCGGCGGCGATCAGCCAGCGCCTCATGCGCCGACGCCTTTCGCCCGGAGGCCAGCCAGTGCCTCCATTGCCCAGCGATACATGCCGGCATCCGCGGCGCGCTGGTGCCGGCTCAACCGGCGCATCCGCCCCTCGACTTCCTCGAGCACGCCCAATGCCTTGCGGTTCCAGCCCTGCTCGATCAGCAGCGCGGCATAGCGGCAGCGCGCCTCTTCGCCTGGCATGCGCGTGACGAGGTCCGCATAAAGGTCGAGTGCCTCCTGCTTGCGCCCGAGATGATCGAGCACCCGCGCGCGCAGCAGCGCCTGCCGGTCGCGCTCGCTCTGTCCCGAGGGTTCGGGAATAGCGTCGAGCTGCGTCAGCGATTCCGCCGCTGCGCCCGACTCGAACAGCGACAATGCGAGCTTGTTCTGGCTCCGCACGTCGGGATCGCCGGGAGTCATCGCGATGCTCTCGCGATAGAGCGGTACCGCATCGCCGTGTCGCCCCAGCGCCGCCAGCGCATCGGCGACGCGGAGCCGGTTCGCGGCGGTATCGGCAAGCCCCAGCGCATCGCGCGCGGCGCGCAGCTCGCGCTCGGGATCGATCGTCTCGATCGCCTTGGCGCGGGCGGTGCGGACATGACGGTTGCTGCCCAGCCCCGGCAGCACCTCGACGATCAGATAGGCGAGCGCGCTCACCACGGGAAGGAAGATCAACGCGGTGAGCCACAGCGGATTGCGCCCGGTGCGCATCAGATGGACGATACAGAGCACCTGCAGCCCGATGACGACGAGGAACGGCATCAGGCCTTGGCCTCCACCGCCTCTGCGCCTGCCCGCGCCTTGCGCACGCTCTCGACGACGAAGCCCTTCCGCCACAGGAACCACAACAGCACCATGCCGGGCAGCGCCACGATTGTGGTCATGATCCAGAATCCGACCCAGCCGAGCTGCTCGGCGAATATCCCCGCCGGGCTCGACAGCCAGGTCCGTCCAACACCCGCGAGCGACGAGAGCAGAGCGAATTGCGTCGCGGTATAGGCAAGACTCGACAGTCCCGAGAGATAGGTGACGAAGATCGTGAGACCAAGCCCGCTGGTCACCTGTTCGGTCGCGACCGCGATCGTCAGCCACAAATTGGAATGGCCCTGACTCGCGAGGATCGCAAAGGTCAGGTTGCTCAACATCATCAGCACCCCCGAGACGAACAGCGCGCGGCCCATGCCAAGCCAGGCGAGCAAAGGCGCCGACAATGCGGTGCCGACGATCAGCCCCCAGAATCCGATCACCTTGTTGATCGCGATGAACTCGGTGTCGCTGAAGCCGAGCTCGACGATCATCGGGTTGAGCATCGACTGCCCCATCGCGTCGCCGAGCTTGTAGACCAGAACGAAGAGCAGGATCAGCACTGCGCCGCGCCGCATCAGGAACTCGCGGAACGGCCCGATCAGCGTCGACTGAAGCCATTGCCCGATCGACTGGCGCCCCTCCGCGCTCAGCACGCGATCATGCAGTCCGCGCCCGGCCCAGAGCGCCGCGAGAAGTCCGGGGAGAACGCAGAAGCCAGTCAGTCCATAGGCCTTGGCCCAGCCTAGCCCGAGCCCCTCGGGCGAGGCCATCGCGATCGTGCCCACGCCCGCGGCGAAGGCGCCGAGCCGATAGCCGAACTGGTTGTTCGCGGTACCGTGCGCGAGTTCGTCCTCGGGAAGGATCTCGATGCGATATGCGTCGATGATGATGTCCTGGGTCGCGCCGAGAAACGCCGTCGCGATCGCCCAAAAAGCGAATAGGCCGAGGTGAAGCTCGGGCTGGCTCGCGCCGAGCATCCATACCGACGCGAACAGCAATGCCTGGACGAAGAACAGCCATGCCCGGCGCTGGCCGAACAGCCCCGTGAGGACGGGCAGCTTGAGCCGGTCCACCAGCGGCGCCCACAGGAATTTGAGCGTATAGGGCGTGGTCAATCCGATCGCGAAGCCGATCGTCTTCTTGTCGATGCCGACCTTGGCGAGCCAGAAGGTCATCGTGCCGAGCAACAGCGCCAGCGGGAAGCCGCTCGAGATGCCGAGCAGCAGCGCCGCGATCGGTCGCGGACGGAAATAAGGCGCCATCGTCGCGACGAAGCCGCCGCGCGTGCCTTCCTCCAGAGTCGCCCCGTCCGCCATCCCTTGCTCCCTCTCGCCTTCCGCGCGACACTAGCCGAAAAGTTGCGGAGAGGAAGGATGAACGCGCCGACCGAAGGCCAACTCGCGCTCGCCGCCCAACTCGCCGGTGGCGGCCGCCGCGACGAAGGGACGATCGCTTATGTCCAGGCGTCCGCTTACACCAGCGAGACCCGCCATGCGGCCGAGCAGGCGCGCATCTTCGCCCGCGTGCCTTTGGTCATCGCCCCGTCCTCCCTGCTGCCCGAAAACAACATGGCGGTGCCGCATGACGGCTTCGGCAAGCCGCTGCTGATCACGCGCGACAAGACGGGGGAGGCGCATGTCTTCCTCAACGTCTGCCGCCACCGGGGCACGCGTCTGGTCGAGGGTGCCGACGCAGTCCGATCGCCACGCCTGGTCTGCCCCTATCACGCTTGGACCTATGCGCTCGACGGCCGCCTCGCCGGCCTGCCCCGCCCCGACACCTTCCCCGGCCTAGACAAGGCCGAACACGGCCTCAAGCGCCTCCCCACGCACGAGGCGGGCGGACTGATCTGGTTCGCCTTCGACGAGGCCGCAGACTTCGCCGAGGCCGAGACGCTCGCGCGCGATTTCGAGGCATTCGACCTCGCCGGCCAGCACCTGTTCCGTCGCCGCACGCACGACGTCCGCGCCAACTGGAAGCTGATCATGGACGCATTTCTCGAAGGCTATCACATCCAGCGCCTCCACGCCGACACGATCGCCCCGTTCTTCAGGGACGGCATCTCGACCGCCGACAGCATCGGCCCGCACCAGCGCTCGGCGGTCGGCCGCGAGGCCGCGCTGGCGGCCTTGTCCTCCAGCGACTGGGCGACGTTGCGCTCGGCGATCACTTATACCTATCAAATGTTCCCCGGCACCGTGCTCGTCGTCAGCCCCGACTATATCAACCTCATGGTGCTGATGCCCCAGGCGCCCGATCGGGTGCTGGTCGAGGATTTCATGCTCATCCCCGAGCCGCCCGCCAACGACAAGGCGCTCGCCCATTGGGAGAAGAGCTGGCAGCTGCTCGACGGCGGCGTCTTCGCCGCGGAGGATTTTCGCGCCTGCGAACTCGGCCAGCAGGGACTCGCCTCGGGCGCGCTCGACCGGCTCACCCTCGGCACGCTCGAGCTCGGCATCCGCCGGTTCCACGATGCGGTCGAGGCGCAACTCGGGGCCGGCGCTACGCATTCGTACTGAGCCCGAAGCCGCTCCGGCTGCCCTACAATAGAATTAAGCTATTGCGGGAAACTGAGATGTCATTCCAGCTCACGACCGACATGGCCGCCCCGGCCACGCCGTCCGAAGCCGCGGCGCGTGTCTCGGTCGCATTGTCACTGCTCGCCTGGGTCGGCGTGGTCGCGACGCTGTTCTGGCGCTGATCTGAAGTCCCCGCTCAGGCGAGACCGGCGAACAGGCTGAAGCTCCCCGGCAGTTTCTCAGGCCTCTTTCCACCGATCAGCGTCTCGATCGCCTCGATCGCCCCCAGCAGATCGCGCTGCGGATAGGGTTTGGCGAGCCATCCCGCCGCCAGCCACCGCGCTTCCGGCGGGCAATCGCCGGTCACGAACAGCGCCTCGATCCCGCGCGCCTTCGCCGCGTGCGCCACGTCGACACCGTTGCCGTCGGACAGCCGCACATCCACCAGCACGAGATCGATCTCTTCCTCGTCGTCGATCCAAGCCAGCGCGTCGGCGACCGAATCGACCGTCGCGACGATCGTGAACCCCTCGCCGTTCAGGAAATGCTCGGTGTCGAACGCCTCCAA
This sequence comes from Sphingomonas sp. Root241, assembly GCF_001428865.1. Taxonomy (GTDB): domain Bacteria; phylum Pseudomonadota; class Alphaproteobacteria; order Sphingomonadales; family Sphingomonadaceae; genus Sphingomonas. The sequence continues at coordinate 1,528,467 of NZ_LMIV01000001.1, read as the reverse complement.
CGGCTCATCCTCCACCAGCAATATCCGCTCGATCCGCCGTTTCTTCTTCGCGAACAACATTACACCGCTTTCATCCGCGACGAGGCCCCGTGCCCCCCGCGAGCCGTTCCCAACGCGCGAAAACTCCTTCGGCGCCGCAATAATTTTTGCCGAGCGGAGCATTATCGCTATATCGCCGCCGTGCCCCCATCCAAGCCCCCCGAAACGCAGCGCATCGCGAAGCTGCTCGCCCGTGCAGGAATCGCGTCGCGCCGCGAGATCGAGCGCATGATCGCCGGAGGGCGCATCGCGCTCGACGGCAAGGTGCTCGATACGCCCGCGACCCTGCTCACGTCGCTCGATGGCGTCACCGTCGACGGCAATCCGGTCGCGGCCCCGGAGCCCGCGCGCCTGTTCCGCTATCACAAGCCCGCCGGACTGCTCACTGCCGAGCGGGATTTCACCGGTCGCCCCACCATCTATGATCGCCTGCCCGACGGGCTGCCGCGTGTGATGCCGGTCGGCCGCCTGGACCTCAACACCGAAGGCCTGCTGCTGCTCACCACCGATGGCGAGCTCAAGCGCGAGCTCGAACTTCCCGCCACCGGCGTCGAGCGCAGCTATCGCGCTCGCGCCTACGGCCAGGTCAGCCAGCCCCAGCTCGAGGAGTTGATGCTCGGCGTCGAGATCGAAGGCGTCCGCTACGGCTCGATCAATGCCAATATCGAGCGCCGTACCGGCGCCAATGTCTGGATCGAGATGACGCTGACCGAGGGCAAGAACCGCGAGGTTCGCCGCGTCCTCGAACATCTCGGGCTCGAGGTCAGCCGCCTGATCCGCACGCGCTACGGCCCCTTCTATCTGGGCGACCTGCCCCCCGGCGATGTCGACGAGATCCGCCAGAGCGACCTGATCACTTTCCGCACCGTGCTGTCGAAGCCGGGCGGCGGCAAGACCGCGTCGAACCTGCAATTCTCGGTCCGCGCCCGCGTCGCGCCGCCCGCGCCCAAGGCCAAATCGGTCGAGGAGCCCGATCGCCGTCTCCGCCGCGCGCCGGTCAAACCCACGCCCGTTGCGCCCATGGGCCCACGCTTCACGCCGCGCGCCACCCCGCCTGCACGGAGCGAGGGGCCGGCAGAAAGTGAGCGTCGCGCACCGCGCGGCGAAGGCCGTTTCGCTCCGGGCGCCAAGCCCGTGGGTCGCCCCGAGCGCGCCCCGCGCGGAGAAGGCCGACCGGCGAGCGGCGAGACTCGTTTCAAGCCCGGTACGAAGTCCCCGGCCCGGCCCGAGCGCCCGGCACGCGACGATAGCTCCCCGCAGGCCCGGGGCGATAGCCGCTTCACGCCACGCACCACGCCTGCCCCGCGCACCGATCGTCCGGCACGTCCGGAGCGCCCGGCGCGCGAGGACGGCAAGCCCGTCGGCAAGCCGGCCCGCGCCGCCCGCGCCAAGGCGCATCGCGACCAGCAGGAGCCGCGCGTCGGCGAGATCGTCGAGCGGCCCCGTGGCCCGCGCCGCCCCACCAAGGGACCGGCCGGTGGTCGCGGCAAGCCCGCCAAGCCCGGGCGGCCGCCGAGGACGCGCAAGTAATGCGGATCATTGCCGGAGAATGGCGCGGCCGTCCGCTCGCCGCGCCCAAGGGCGACACCACCCGCCCCACTGCCGATCGCACCCGTGAAGCCTTGTTCTCGATGCTCGCGAGCCGGGTCGGCAGCTTCGAGGATCTCGCGGTCGCCGATCTCTTCGCCGGCTCGGGCGCGCTCGGGCTGGAGGCTCTGTCGCGCGGCGCCGCCTCGTGCCTGTTCGTCGAACAGGACAAGGCCGCGCTCGACATCCTCAAGGCCAATATCGCCAAATTCGGGGCAAAGGGCGCGGAAGTCCGCCCGACATCGGCTCTCGCGCTCGGCCCGGCGATCAAGCCGCTCGACCTGATCCTGATGGACCCGCCCTACGGCACTGGCGCTGGCGTGGTCGCGCTCGACAAACTCGCCCGTCTCGGCTGGACGGGTCCGGCGACGTGGATCAGCATCGAGACGGCGAAGAACGAGGAAATCGAAGTCGCCGGCTTCGAGATCGACACCAGTCGCGTCCATGGCAAGGCCCGGCTGACGCTGCTCCGGAAAGCCTGAAAATGCCCACCTGTGCTCCGGCGAAGGCCGGAGCGCTGGAGAGCGAAGGGCTGCATGACCCACCGCTCCGGCCTTCGCCGGAGCACAGATCGCCGTTTGAGCGTCACACCGGCGCAGGCACCCGCTTACCCTTGGTCCGGCTGGTCAAATGAAACTGCCGGCAGCGATCGCAGCGATAGGGTCTCAGCGGGAGCCCATATTCCCGCGCCGCGCGCAGCCCCTCCTCCTCGGACGCGTAGCGTGCCTTCCGAAGGCAGATGCTCAGCCTCGTGCGCACCTTCTCACGCCAACCGGTTCTTCCGCGAAACCAGTGCCAGCCCCAACAGGCTGAGCACCGCGGCGCTGGCGAGATAATAGCCGACCAGCGTCAATCCGCCTATTTCCGCCAGTTTCGCGGCAATCAGCGGCGTGAGCCCGCCGCCGATGATCCCCCCGAGGTTGAAGGTCACCGACACGCCGGTATAGCGCACCCGCGCGGGGAACAGGCTCGGTAGCCAGCCGCCGAGCGGTCCATAAACGAAACCCATCACGAACAGCCCACCCGCGAGCCATAGGAACAGGCTCGCCAGCGCACCGGCGGTGACGAACGCCCCGATCGACAGCCCTGCCGCGATCGTCGCGACGCAGCCGATCGCGAGCACGCGCGCGGCGCTGCTGCGATCAGCGAGGCTCGACGCGATCCAGATCCCCGCCGCCATGAATAGGATTGCCACCAGCTCGACGCCGAGGAACGTCTCGCGATCATAGCCGAGCCCCTTGGTCGCATAGCCGATGATGAATACCGTCGCGATGTAGAACAAGGCGAAACAGGCGACGGTCCCCACCGTCCCCGCCAGCGTCGGCAGCCAGTGATCGCGGAAGAGCTCGCCGACCGGCACACGCGGCGGTGGCGCCGCTTCCTGCGCGGCGATGAATGCCGGCGTCTCGGTCAGGGTGATGCGCACCCACAGGCCCAGCCCCACCAGCGCCGCGCTGACGAGGAAGGGCAGCCGCCAGCCCCATTCGCGGAACTGGTCGTCGCTGAGCAGCGCGCCCAGCAACAGGAAAAAGCCGTTGGCGAAGATGAACCCCACGGGCGCGCCGAGCGGCGGGAAGGCGCCGTAGCGGTTGGCCCAGCCCGGTGGCGCGTTCTCGACCGCGAGCAGCGAGGCCCCGCCCCATTCGCCGCCCAGCCCCAGCCCCTGTCCGAAGCGCAACAGGCACAGCAGCGTCGGCGCCACCCAGCCGATCATCGCATAGGTCGGCAGAAAGGCGATCAGCACGGTCGAGATGCCCATCAGCATCAGCGAGGCGACGAGCGTCGACTTGCGCCCCATCCGATCGCCGAAATGCCCGAAGACGAGTCCGCCCAGCGGCCGCGCGAAAAAGGCGACGCTGAAGCTGGCATAGGAAGCGAGCTGCGCTAGCGCTGGATCGGTGGCGGGGAAGAACAATGCCGGGAACACCAGCGCCGCGGCGGTGGCGTAGATGTAGAAGTCGTAGAACTCCACCGACGTGCCGACCAGGCTGGCGAAGAGGATGCGGCGATGCGATGCGATCGGAGTGACGGCCATGGACTTCCTTCCTTCCGCTCTTCCTAGAAAGGAAGCGGCGGCTTGGGGAGCCCCGTTCATCGCCGCGACAGTTTCGCCTCTGTATCGAAAGCGCACCAACGCAGCACCGGAACTAGGGAGTCGGCCATGCGCGAGTCAGCGGGACGCAGGCTATTTTTCGCGATGCTCATGGCGCTGGGCGCCGGGGTTCTGGTCTATTTCTACAACCCGGTGGATCATGTCCGCGCAGACCTTCGTGCGGATACCGGCGGCGTAAAGATCAGCCTCGAAATTGCCGCACGCGCGGTCGAGAAGGTCTGCGAGCGGGTCCAGGCATCGCCGCCCCTCTGACCAGCCGATAGATCAGCTGGCCATGACGCCTCAGCTCAGCCCGTACGCCCTGACCGCCGTCAGCATCAGCCAATAGAGCCCGCCCGAGAGCGCCATTGCCGCCGGCAGCGTGAGCAGCCATGCCGCGGCGAGCTGGGCGATCGTCCTGCCCTGCAGCCCCTGGCCATTGGCGACCGACGCGCCCGCTACCCCCGAAGAGAGGATGTGCGTGGTCGATACCGGCAGCCCGAAGCGATCGGCGCTCAGGATCGTCGCAGCGGCGACCAGTTCGGCGGTCGCGCCCATGCCATAGGTCATGTGCTGCTTGCCGATCCGCTCGCCGACGGTGATCACGATCCGCTTCCACCCGATCATCGTGCCGAGGCCGAGTGCGATCGCGACGACGATCTTCACCCAAAGCGGGATGAAGCGGGTCCCTGCTTCGAGGCTGGTCTGGAACGCCTTGATCGCCTTGAGCTCGTCGGGCTGGAAACCGTCGGGCTGCTTCGTCGCGAGACGCGTGGTGTCGAGCACCAGATACATGTCGTTGCGCACGTTCGAGGTCGCCTCGGCGGGCACCTTGCTCAGCGAGCCATAGCTCGCGACGCGCTGGGTCAGGTCGCTCGACAGGCTTTCGAGCGCGGCGAACACATTCGGCCCCTCGGCCTTGCGCTGCTGGAGCGCCCCGGTCAGCGTCGCACGCGCCTGGTCAGGCGCCATCACGATCCCGCCGCTGCGCGCGTCGAACGCCGCGGTCGCGATGTTCGCGGTCTGCACGAAGGCGGGGGTCGCGCTGGTCGGCAGCGTCCGGTTGAGCGCATAGGCGGTGGGCGCGCAGCCGATCAGGATCAGCATGATCAGCCCCATGCCCTTCTGGCCGTCATTCGAGCCATGGCTGAACGAGACCGCGGTGCAGGTGAAGATCAGCAGCGCACGCACGCCCCGCGGCGGCGCCTTGTCGCCGTCGGGCGCCTTGTAGAGCTCGGGCCGGCGGACCAGCGCGCGCATCACGAGAAGCAGCAGCAACGCCGCGCCGAAGCCGATCAGCGGCGCCATCCATAGCCCGGTCAGCACCTTCTGCGCCTGGCTCCAGTCGACGCCCGCGGTGCCGCCGCGCGACCCGGCCTGGATCAGCTGGTTGGCGAACCCGACCCCGAGCACCGAACCGATCAGCGTATGGCTCGAGCTATTGGGCAGCCCGACATACCAGGTGCCGAGGTTCCACAGGACCGCCGCGAGCAGCAATGCGAAGATCATCGCGAACCCGCCCGCCGAGCCGACATTGAGGATCAGGTCGACCGGCAGCAGCGTGATGATCGAATAGGCCACTGCCCCGCTCGAGAACATCACGCCCAGAAAGTTGAAGAACCCCGACCAGACGACCGCGAAATGCGCGGGCATCGAATTGGTGTAGATCACGGTTGCGACGGCGTTGGCGGTATCGTGGAAGCCGTTGACGAACTCGAACCCCAGAGCGATCAGCAGCGCCAGCCCGAGAAAGGCGAATACCCCCAGCGCCAATTCCTCACCCACGCCGCGCGTGTCGGTGAGCACGTTCCACCCGGCAAAGGCCAATCCGCCCGCCAGCAACGCCGCGAACAGATATTTGGCCAAAGGGTGCGGATTATAGTCGAATCGCGAGGCCCGCGGCGTGTCGGCCGTCGGAGCCTGGTCCAGTGCGAGTGTGGCCATGATATCGTGGCCCTGACTCGCGGAGGTGACAGAGTGATGACACCCCCGTCACGAATCTGTGGATCACTTCTCGAAGCAGGTGGTCCGAGTGACCTTGATCACCTTGCCGCTGGCGTCCTTCTCCTCGTGACGCCCCGGCTCGCACGGCGGCTTGCGCGTCTCGACCTGGTTGGTCCGCCATGCCACATACGCCGCGATCACGGCGATCCCCAGCACGATGCCCAGCCTCAATTTCCGGTTGCGCCACATAAGCCCGCCCTAGCCGCCCGCCGCGCCCGAAGCAACTTGCTCCCGGCGCTCGCGTTCCCTACCTGTTCGCCAATGACTCTCCCCGCGCCCGCCTTTGACGACGCCCCTTATCTGCGGGGCCTGAACGAACCCCAGCGCGAGGCCGTGCTCACCACCGAAGGCCCCGTCCTCGTCCTCGCCGGCGCCGGCACCGGCAAGACCGCCGCGCTTACCGCGCGCCTCGCCCACCTGCTGTTCACGCGGAAGGCGTACCCCAGCGAGATCCTCTCGGTCACCTTCACCAACAAGGCCGCGCGCGAGATGCGCGAGCGCGTCGGCCGCCTCGTCGGCGAAGCGGTTGAGGGTATGCCGTGGCTCGGCACCTTCCACGCGATCGGCGCGAAGATGCTCCGCCGCCATGCCGAATTGGTCGGCCTCCAGTCCAATTTCACGATCCTCGATACCGACGATCAGCTGCGCCTGCTCAAGCAACTCATCAGCGCCGCCGATCTCGACGAGAAACGCTGGCCCGCACGCCAGCTCGCCGGCTTGATCGATCAGTGGAAGAACAAGGGCCTCACCCCGAAGGAGATCGACGCCGGCGAGTCCGAAGCCTATGCCAACGGCAAGGGCCAGGCGCTCTACGCCGCCTATCAGGATCGCCTCCGCACCCTCAACGCCTGCGATTTCGGCGACCTGCTCCTCCACATGCTCGTGATCCTCAAGACCGATCGCGAGATATTGTCCCAATATCAGAACCGCTTCCGCTACATCATGGTGGACGAGTATCAGGATACCAACAGCGTCCAGTATCTCTGGCTCCGCCTCCTCGCGCAGGAACGCAAGAACATCTGCTGCGTCGGCGACGACGACCAGTCGATCTATTCGTGGCGCGGCGCGCAGGTCGAGAACATCCTCAAGTTCGAGAAGGACTTCCCCGGCGCCAAGGTGATCCGCCTCGAGCAGAATTACCGCTCCACCCCGCATATCCTCGCCGCCGCATCCGGCGTCATCGCCAATAATGGCGGCCGCCTCGGCAAGACGCTGTGGACCGAGAAGGACGCGGGCGAGAAGGTCAAGGTGCTCGGCGTCTGGGACGGCCCCGAGGAAGCGCGCCGCGTCGGCGAGGAGATCGAGGGCCTCCAGCGTGGCGGCCTGAGCCTCGACGACACTGCGATCCTCGTCCGCGCCCAGCACCAGACCCGCGAGTTCGAAGACCGCTTCATCAGCATCGGCCTGCCCTATCGCATCATCGGCGGCTTCCGCTTCTACGAGCGCGCCGAGATCCGCGACGCGCTGGCGTATCTGCGTGTCGTCGCCCAGCCCGCCGACGACTTGGCCTTCGAACGCATCGTCAACGTCCCCAAGCGCGGCCTTGGCGACAAGGCGCTGGCGAAGGTCCACCAGTTCGCCCGCGCACAGGGCCTCCCGCTCACCACCGCCGGCGCGCGCATCCTCGACACCGACGAACTCACCCCCCAGGCCCGGCGATCCCTCGGCAATCTCATCGGCGACATCGCGCGCTGGCGCAGCATGGGCGACACGCTCCCCCATCCCGAGCTCGCCCGCATCATCCTCGACGAGAGCGGCTACACCGCGATGTGGCAGGCCGATCGCACTGCCGAAGCCGCCGGCCGCCTCGAAAACTTGTCGGAACTCGTCCGCGCGATGGAGGAATATGAGTCGCTCACTGCGTTCCTCGAACACGTCTCCCTCGTGATGGACAACGAAGCCTCGGCCGACGAGCCCAAGGTGACGATCATGACGATCCACGCCGCCAAGGGCCTGGAATTCGACACGGTGTTCCTCGCCGGCTGGGAGGAAGGCATCTTCCCCTCGCAGCGCGCACTCGACGAAGGCGGCCTCGCCAGCCTCGAGGAGGAACGCCGCCTCGCCTATGTCGCGATCACCCGCGCCCGCCGCCGCGCGACGATCCTCCACGCCGCCAATCGCCGCATCTACGGCCAATGGACCTCGTCGCTCCCCAGCCGCTTCGTCGCCGAGCTCCCCGGCGAGCATGTCGAGAGCGAAACCACCATGTCGGGCGGCGAGAGCCTGTGGCGCGCCAACTGGTCCGAGCGCGCCGACCCCTTCGCCGATGTCGGCCGAAGTACCGGCCGCGGCCCCGGCTGGCAGCGCGCCGCGGGGATCGACGCCAAGAACCCCGGCGGCACCTTCACCAGCCGCACCTTCTCCCGCGAACCGGCACGCGTGCTGGAGAGCCACGCGAGCGCAGTGAGCTTCGGCGCCAAGCCGCGCGCGGACCTGTCGGTGGGCCTACGCGTGTTCCACCAGAAATTCGGCTACGGGGTGATCGCCGAGATCGAAGGCAACAAGCTGGAGATCGACTTCGAAGTGGCGGGGCGGAAGCGGGTGATGGATAGTTTTGTGAGCGTGGGGGACTGAGCGGCAAAGTCTCTCCCGCAAACGGGAGAGGAAAGGCAACAAGCTTGAGATTCGTGGCCGGTTGGAAAACGGGCTATGGATGGTTTTGCGGCGGGGGGCGAATGACAGAACCAGTGGCAAATAACACTTGGGGCCCTAATCAGCGGGCGCTCTTTGATAGGGTAACCGCGTACATCACAACGGAGCTGTCGGCAGAAGGACGGCAGGAGCGAACGAACAAACGCATGATCGCGGCTCTAGTTGGAGACGTCGGCGAGTTGTCAAAAATACCCAATGAAATAGTTTCACCAATAGAATCTCTACAGCATGAAATGTACACTGGATTTCTTGCGCTATTTTCAATGGCAGATGTAGTCCGCTCGACGGAATACTATTTCCGCAGATGTCGATTCGGAGGGCTACCGATTAGCAGAGCGGATCATTTACGAAATTGCTGCGAAATGTATTTCGACAGAATCGTTCAGTTTCGTGACAGAATGAAATCGTCCCTTAACGCCGCGCAGCGCCTCTTCCCGGAGAAAAATTTTTATATTGGGAGAATTGTAAAGGCTTATGATAAAGCCTTCCTATGGGAAATTAAGCAGCGCAATCGAGTTCATCACAAGGGAAGATACGAAGATAAATATACTGATCAGTTGGCGATGCTGCAATTGCTCGAAATTGGTACGCCTGAGATAAAGGATTACCTTAGCTCTAGTGGGATACATAGGACCGCGGTCAATATCTGGGTTAAGAAGGTGCGCTTCGGCGCCGATGCTTTAAGCAACCTCCTTGAACAGGTTAGCGAACTCGTTTTGAACGAGCTACCTCCGCTTCCGCAAGAGCCCGCACCCTGATATAGTCACCAACCTAGTCAGGAGCCGACCCCATTATGGAACGCATCAACTTGGCCGACGCCAAGGCCCGCCTCAGCGAGATCGTCGACCGAGTCGAGGCGGGCGAGAGCATCGAGATCGTCCGCCGCGGCAAACCCGCCGCTCGCCTCCTGCCACCCGCGGCCGAGCGCGAGTGGAAGCCGATCGACGTGGACCTGCTCGAACGATTGCAGGCGAAGATGCCGGTGCAGCAGGAGCCCGCTGGAGAGTTCGTCCGGCGCATGCGTGAAGACGCACGCTATTGAGCTTCTACCTCGATACGTCGGCGCTGGTCTGCGCGCTCACTCGCGAGGCGGAAGCGCCGCGGGTCAACAAGTGGCTTCGCGCACGGGAGCCGGCGACCGTCCTGATCAGCGAATGGACCCACACCGAAGTCGCCAGTGCGCTGGCACTCAAGCTTCGAACCGGCGCGCTTACACTGGAAGCACGCGCCGAAGCCGCGAGCGTCTTCGCCCAACTGGCGGCCAACAGCCTTCCCACCCTCGCCGTGACGACCGAACATTTCGAAACCGCCGCGCACTTCGCCGCCCGGCATGACCTTGGCTTACGCGCGGGCGATGCGCTGCATCTCGCCATCGCGCGTCAGACGGGACTTTCGGTAGTCACGCTCGACAACCAAATGGCAGGCGCGGCACTCGAACTCGGCATTCCCGTCGAGCACTTTTGATCGGCACCACAAGCCGTCTAGCGCGTTCCACCCCCCATGCTAACCATCACCCCCCTCTCCCCCCGCGCGATCGAGATCGTCGCCGAGCGCCACGAAGCCGCGCACGCCCGCGAATGGCTGCTCCGTCACACCGATCAACCGCGTCCCGCCACCTGAGCGCCGCGCGCAACCCCTGCCGCCGCCCGCGCGTTCTCCCGGCATGACCGCCCCTGAAAAACCCCAGCCCAACAAGCCCGACGGCGAACTCAGCCATGGCGGGGATCGACCCGCCGAGGAGCTGCAGGCCGTCAAGAACCAGGCCAGCGTATCGCCCGACGATTATCCCGAAGGCTCCGACGGCAAGCCCGAAGCCGACTGATCCCGGCCGGGGAACGCGGCTTCGCACGATCCCGAGCTCCCGACGCTCACGGCCTCGTTCTCGCTTCGTTCCGAAAATCCTTCCCATGTAGGATTTCGTCTGAAATAGACTCGTCGATGACCGAGTCGCCAGCCCTCAACCCCTTCGCCGCACGCAAGCTCGCGCCCCACCCGGAATGGCCGGCCGAACGCCAGCGTGCCTTTCTCTACATGCTGCTCCGGACTGGGGACGTCCCCGCCGCGGCCGCCAGCGTCGGCGCCAGCGCGCATGCCGTCACCTGTTTCCGCCGCAGCCTTGGCCGGCACAGTGCCTTTTCGCGGGCGTGGCGGCGGGCGGTCGAGGAAGCCGAGGCCGACGCCCTCGCCACCCGCGTCCTGCGCCGGGGCGGTCTCGATGCCGCCCAACTCGCACGCGTCGATGCCGCCTGCCATGGGATGGCCAAGGCACGGCTGGCGCTCGCTTTGGCGTACCGCGCCAACCGCGCAGCAAAGGGTCCGGCTTGTGACTGACTTTCCGCCCGCCCCGCCAGAAGCCGAGCTCGATCCCCTCGCCTTCACGCCAGTCGCGCTCGATCGCGTCCGCCACAATGGCTGGACCGAGCGCCGCCAGCGCGATTTCATCGCTGCGCTTGCCGTGATGGGCACGGTGCTCCACGCCGCCCGCGCGGTCGGCATGACCAAGCAATCGGCCTATAACCTTCGCGATCGGCCCGGCGCCGAAAGCTTCGCCGCCGCCTGGGATGTGGCGCTGCAGATGGGCTATGACGACGCATTCGGCCAGGCGATAGAGCGCGCGATCCATGGTATCATCAGCCCGCGCTTTTACCGGGGCAAGCAGGTCGGCACGCGCCACCGCTTCGATTATCGCCTCGCGCTCGCCGTGCTCAATGCGCCGCCTGTGCCGCCGCGCAAGAAAGTTGCGCAATGAATCGCGTTTCGGCCAAAAGAGTCAATTTAGCGCGGGGATTTGGTCGATTTCGAGCGATGTCGCCCGGCGTTCAGTCACGCTTCACGCGTATTGCCGGAACGTTTCGGAGTCGCCGTCCGTATCACGGCACTGAAGGAGAGCATTATGAAGACCATCACCAGCCTTGCGGCCCTCGCCGCGGCGCTCGTCGTCGCCGCGCCCGCTTCGGCGCAGACCAGCACGCGCTACGCCAGCAGCTCGTATCAGGACGAGGAGGCGCGCTTCGATGCCGCGCAGCGCCGCTTCGACAATGAATATGAGCAATATCAGGCCGCGGTCGATCGCTATCGCCGCGCCCGCACGTCGCGGTCCAGCTATGACGATCGCGGTCCCGATCGCTATGAGGATGACGCGAATTACGAGCCCTCGCGTTATTATCGCTCGGGCAATTACCAGGAGCGCGTGCTCACGCAGGACGAGCGCGTCTATCGTGGCGAGGACGGGCGCTATTATTGCAAGCGCAATGACGGCACGACCGGGCTGATCGTCGGTGCGGCGGCGGGCGGATTGTTCGGCAACGTCATCGCCGGCCGCCGCTCGAGCACCGTGGGCACGTTGCTCGGCGCGATCGCCGGTGGCGCCGCGGGCTCGGCGATCGATCGCAACCAGCAGCAGGTCCGCTGCCGCTAAGCGTCTCGGCCGGGATCAGGCCGCGGTGCGTTCCACCGCGAGCAGGGTCTCGGCCGCGAAGCGTTCGTCGGCGGGATCGAAGATGTTGCTGGGCGTGAAGCCACGATCGGCCAGCGTGAAGCCGCCGAGTCCGGCGAGCTTGAACAGGCCGAGCTTCTCCTCCTTGGGAGGCATGCCGTCGCGCTCGATCGTGGTGGCGCCGACATAGACTTCGCCGTGGCGCGTGAAGGCTACGTGGGGGGCGAGGACGACGCGGCCCCCATTGTAAGTCGCCTCGACGCAGCGGGTGCGGACGATGGCTTCGAACAGGGTCGGCACGGTGCCGCTCGGCGCGGTCTGGTCTGAGTCGCTGAGATACATGACGGGGGGAATATAGGCCTTATGCCGCAGTGCAGCAAGATGCCGCGAACGCGCGTGGGGGCGCTGCTGCGATGGCTTCTGTAGCAACACCATTACGTCCTTCCCCGGAGCCGCGGTTTCACCCGGGATCAGCTAGATCAGGGACAAAGGGGAACGAGGAGTATTGTCCCCGAATGTCCGTCGATCGCCTGCTTGCCCAACATTGCCGCATCCTCGCCAACATCGATGCGGTGGAGCGTTTTGCCGCAGGGCCGCCTCCGTTGCAGGGCGACGCTTTGGCCGACAAGCGCTGGGCCTTCACCCGCGACCTGCTGCTCCATTTCGCGCGGATGGAATCGACCGTCTATGGCCCCATGATGAGCGATCGCCGCGAGCATGCCCGGCAGAGCGCCGCACGGGCGAGCGTCGAGACCGCAGCGCTGATGGCCGAATATCGCCAGCACGTCGTGCGCTGGCAGGGCCCCCATCCCGGCGAGCAATGGGACACCTATCGCCGCGGCCTCGCCCGGCTGATGCGGCGAATCCGCGCGCGCCTGGAAGCCGAGGCGGTCGAGATCGTCCCGTTGCTCCCGGTCCAGTCCGATGGTTCGCGCGAAGGCCCGACCCGGGAGACCTATGCCGCCGAGGCGTGGGAGATCCGCGAAACCCTGTTCGACGGGATCAAGCTGCCCGTCTGACGCGGACCATTCGTCGCCGTGCAATCCGCCGTTGCAGTGCCGCGCGGGAAGCGCCAAGAGCGCGGCATGCCGATCCATCCCTTCGCGATTGCCAATTTCCGCGCATATTGGGTGGCTCGTTTCGCCGCCACGCTCGGCCAGATGGCGATGGTGATCGTGATCGGCTGGCAGGTCTACGACATCGCCCGCGAGACGATGACGATCAAGGAAGCCGCGTTCCAGCTCGGGCTGATCGGGGTGGCGCAGTTCCTGCCGCTGCTGGCGCTGTCGCTGTTCGCCGGCTGGCTCGCCGACCGCATCGACCGCCGCTGGATCGCCCGGGCGGCGCTGGCGCTCGAGGCTTTGTGCGGCCTGGCATTGGGCTGGCTCACCTATACCGGTACGATCACTCTCCCCGCTTTGTTCGGCATCGCCGCGCTGCTCGGCGTGGCGCGCGCATTCGCCAGCCCGGCGCTCGGGGCGCTCGCGCCCAATCTCGTACCCAAGGAGAGCCTGCCCACGGCGATCGCATTGAGCTCGGTCTCGTGGCAGATCGGCACCGTGATCGGCCCGGCTATGGGCGGCTATCTCTACGCCGCCGGTGCCTCGGTGCCCTATTTCGTCGCGGCCGGGCTGTTCTCGCTGGCGCTGGTGATGATGCTGCTGATCTCGCCAGTCCCGCGCACCAGCGTGAAATTCACCGGCAGCCCCTGGGCGCAGATGGTCGACGGCCTCCATTACGTCCGTCGCAACCGACTCGTGCTCGGGGCGATCTCGCTCGACCTCTTCGCTGTGCTGCTAGGCGGCGCCACTGCGATGCTGCCGGTCTATGCCCGCGACATCCTCCAGGTCGGCTCCGAAGGCCTCGGCCATTTGCGCGCCGCGCCGGCATTGGGCGCAGTGATGATCGGATTGTTCTTCTCGTGGCGCCCGCTCAAGACCGAGGTGGGCAAGAAGATGCTGTTCGCCGTGGCGGTCTTCGGAGCCGCGACCATAGTGTTCGGCGCCTCGGCACCTGTTCTGATCGGGCTGCTCGGCCCCTCGGCGATCGGCCATGATCTGGCGCCGGCGGTCCTGCTCTCGCTCGCCGCGCTCTTCGTGCTCGGCGCCGCCGACATGGTATCCGTCTATGTCCGCCAATCGTTGATCCAGCTCTATACGCCCGATCAGATGCGCGGTCGCGTCGGCGCGGTGTCGACCCTCTTCATCTCGGGCTCGAACGAACTGGGCGAAGCCGAATCTGGCTTCCTCGCCGCATTGATCGGCCCGCTGGCCGCGGTGATCGGCGGCGGCATCGGCGCGATCCTTGTCACACTGGTATGGGCCAAGCTATTCCCCGAACTCAGGCGGGCTCGCACCTTCGATCCTCCGGCCAACCTCGAAGTGCCTCCCAAGGAGATGACGACATGAAGGCGAACACGATCCTCGAGACGATCGGCAACACCCCGCACATCCGTGTGCAGAAGCTGTTCCCCGGCGCCGAGGTCTGGATCAAGTCCGAGCGCTCCAATCCCGGCGGCTCGATCAAGGACCGTATCGCGCTCGCGATGGTCGAGGCGGCCGAGGCCTCGGGCGATCTCCAGCCCGGCGGCACGATCGTCGAGCCGACCAGTGGCAACACCGGCGTCGGCCTGGCGATGGTCGCCGCGGTCAAGGGCTATAAGCTCATCCTCGTCATGCCCGAGAGCATGAGCCTCGAGCGCCGCCGCCTGATGCTGGCTTATGGCGCGAGCTTCGATCTCACGCCGCGCGAAAAGGGCATGAAGGGTTCGATCGAACGCGCGATGGAGATCGTCGAGACCACGCCCGGCGCCTGGATGCCGCAGCAGTTCGAGAACCCGGCGAACGTCGATGTCCACATGCGCACCACCGCGCAGGAGATCCTCAACGACTTCGCCGATTCGCCGATCGACGTGATCATCACCGGCGTCGGCACGGGAGGTCACATCACCGGCGTCGCCGAGACGCTCAAGAAGAGCTGGCCGAACCTCAAGGTTTTCGCGGTCGAGCCCGAGCTCTCGCCGGTGATCTCCGGCGGTACGCCCGGTCCGCACCCGATCCAGGGCATCGGCGCAGGCTTCGTTCCCAAGAACCTCCACACCGACGCAATCGATGGCGTGATCAAGGTCGATGCCGGCGTCGCCAAGGACATGGCCCGCCGCGCCGCGCGCGAGGAAGGCATGCTCGTCGGCATCTCGTCCGGCGCGACGCTCGCCGCGATCCTGCAGAAGCTGCCCGACCTGCCCGACGGCAGCCGCGTGCTCGGCTTCAACTACGACACCGGCGAGCGCTATTTGAGCGTTCCGGAGTTCCTGCCGGAGAGCTGACCGCGGCGCCGGCATAATGCAGGTCATCGGGCCATTGCGGCGTTTCGACGGCGCAATGGTTCCAAATTCGCATTTGCTGCGTTATGGGCGGCGACCCCGCTGGAGCAGTATCTTGTCCGTTCGCCGTTTCTCGACCTCGATTTGCCAGCCCGTGCGGCGGGGCTGAGGGCAGCGGCGAAGATGCTCATGCAAACCCGTGAGGCCGCGCTTGCGCCGGCGGAGCCCCGGCGCCCCGCGCCGCTCTATCTGCGCATCGTCATCGCCTTGCTGGCACTTGTGGCGGTCGCGGTACCGGTGCTGCTCGTGTCCAACACGCCGCGCACGATTGTTCACAAGCGCCCGCCGGTGGTGATCTCGAAGCGGGTCGTTCCCAAGCAGGAGCTGCCGCCGGTCGATCCGCTCAAGCTGCAGGAAGTCGCCCCCGAGGATGCGCGTGCGATCAACGCCGCGATCCCCTTTTCGACCCTGCCCAACCCGGCGGCGCGCGCCTTCCACCTTTCCGGCGCCGCCGACAGCCAGGCCCGCGCCGTGGATTGCCTCGCCGCAGCCGGCTATTACGAGGCCGGCGACGATGCCAAGGGACAGCGCGCAGTCGTGCAGGTGATCATCAACCGGATGCGCCACCCTGCTTTTCCCAAGACGATCTGCGGCGTGGTCTTCCAGGGATCCGAGCGGAGCACCGGCTGCCAGTTCACCTTCACGTGCGACGGTGCGATGCTGCGCTATTCGCCGAGCCCGGCGGCGTGGGAGCGCGCCCGCGACGTGGCACGCGCGGCGCTCAACGGCTCGGTCTATCGCGCCGTCGGCCACGCCACGCACTATCACACCAACTGGGTCGTCCCTTATTGGAGCGCCAGCCTTGAGAAGATCACTGCGGTCGACACGCATCTGTTCTTCCGCTGGACCGGCTGGTGGGGCACGCCCCCGGCCTTCACGCGCGGCTATGCCGGGGTCGAGCCCAACGTGCCCCAGATGGCGCGGCTGTCGAATGCCCACCAGGGCGACACGACCAATCCGCTCGAGGCGGCGTTGCAAGGCGACGGTTCGCTCATCGATCCCGCGACGATCCCCGACAGCGCGGTACCCAATCCGGTCGGGGCGGGATTGGACGCCAATCATTTCCTCGTCGTGCTCGACAGGAAGATGAACGCCGACGCCTTCGCCGCGCTGGCGATCAAGACCTGCGGCGAACGGCTCTACTGCAAGTTCATGGCGTGGACCGATCCCAAGTTGAAGCCGGCCAAGCTCCCCGCCACCCCCGCGCAGACCGTGGCGATGTCGTTCAGCTATCTGCGTGATCAGGCGCAAGGCTATGCCAAGGCGCTGTGGAACTGCCAGCAGTTCAAGCGCCCCAGCCCGCTTCAATGCATGCGCATCCAGCCGCCGGCGCTGGCCCCGGTCGCGGTGGCGCAGCCCGTTGCGGCCGCGACTCCACTCCCCGACACGAAATCGGCGGTGGCCGGACCGGCTCCGCTGACCGGCGTGCGCCGCAAGACCGATCCCGCGCCGACCACCAAACCACCGGTGAGCTTCACGCTGTCCGTGCCCAAGGCCACGCCTACACCGACAAACTGAATCAGGCGTGCGCCACCAGTTCCTGCGCCAGCCCCACTGCGATCGGCGCGGCGACATCGGCGATATCGGGTCGGTGCAGGCCCTTTGCCCCCGCGGTGTCGATCGTCACGGTCGCAAGCCCCAGCCGCCGTTGCAGCCAGCTTCGCCGCACCGAGATCGTCTGGACGGCGGTATAAGGCACGGTCCAGTCCCGCTGCGACAGCACGCCGCGCGTCACTTGCGCGCTGCTCTCGCGCAGCCCGTAACGATGCCGCCGCCGCTGGAGCAATGCGAGCCCGACCGGCACGGGCACGAGGATCAGCCCCAGCCAGAGCAGCGGGAAGAACGCACCGGCGATTGCGAAGACGACGACCACCGGTAGCCCATGCCGCAGCGCCACGCGCAGCACATGTCCACGCGATACTGGAGTCAGCGCGTCGGCCTCGAAGCGCGGCAGCCCCGCCGCGTCGATCACTTCCGCGATCTCGTCGTCGCGCGCGAAGGGCGCCATTTCCTGTCGCCCCGAGCGGTCGTCACTGCCGCCGAGGGTTTGGAATTCGAGACTCCGCCACCCGAGCCGCCCGCTGATCGGCGCCCGGCGGACCAGCGCCAGCTGTACGCGCGCGTTGACGATCACCACTTCGCTCCGCGTCAGCAGCCCGCGCACGCGCCGGAAGCGCCCTTCCTCCGCGTCGAGCCGGAAGCCGAATTCCTTCGTGACAGTCCGGACAAGGCCCGCAACGATGCCCAATACGAGCGCCAGTGCGAGGACGGTCAGCCCCGCCTTCACGGTCAAATGGCTGCGCACTTCGCGTCCGGCGATCCCGACGAGTTCTTTCCAGTCGAATGCGATCACCTGATCCGCCGTCTGGAGCAGCGCGAAGATCGCCGCGAGCCACACGAGCGAGAAGTTGAACAGTCCATAGAGCAGCACGCGCTCCAACGGCATCGCGAACAGCGGTTTCCCGGCCTCCGCGACTTCGGAAACGGGTGCCTCGACGCTCACCGCAACCGGCGTGCGGCGTAGCGCCAGCCGCAACCGGTGCGCCTCCCGCAGCGTCACACTGTCGAGTGTCGCCTCGTCCTTGTCGCCGCCACCGGTCTCGATCCGCACCAGAGCAAGCCGGAACAACCGTGCAAGCGGCTTCTGCTCGATCGACACGTCCTGCACGCGCTCGAGCGGGATCGAACGGCGGCTGCGGTGGAGTACCCCGCTTTCGATCACGAACTCGTCGTCGGTCAGGCGGTAGGTCAAATGCCACCAGCCCAGCCAGGTGAAGAACGCCATCGCCGCGATGCCGACGAGCGTCAGCAACACGACCCTGCCGATCCCGAACTCGCCGCCGAACGCGAGCAACGCCGGCAGCGCGAGGAGCGTCGACGGCGCCGACTTGACCAGGCCGATGGCAATCGTGCCCGGATGCACCCGGCGCGGTACTTCGTCGCTCACGCCGCGCTGCCGATCCGTTCGCGGATGGCGTCGCGTACTTCCTCGGCGGTGCCGCGGGTGATGCCGGGCAGCGTCACCACGGTCTGATCGGTTCCGGCGGTGTGCAGCATCAGCCGCGTCACGCCGAAGGTCCGCTCCAACGGCCCCTGCGCCACGTCGATATGCTGGACCCGGATCACCGGCACGATCGTGTGCACTCGCGTCCACCAGCCGTGCGCGACATGGAGTTCGCGCCCGGTAAAGGCATAGCCCCAGTGCCGCCACCGCCGCGGCGGCGCGATAACCGCCAGCCAGATCCCGGTGAGAAGCGCTACGCCGGCAATCGCTCCGTGCACCGGAAGTCCGTCCGCCAGCGCGACCTCGGCAATGATCGCGGGCACGATCAGCACGAGCGCCATCACTGCGCCGCGCGCGCGCATGACGTTCAATTGGCCGCGTTCGATGGGATGCAAAGGCACGATGGTCAGGCTCATCGCCCGACCATGCTATGCCCTTGCCCGCCGCTCAAGCGGCTTCACGCCGCCCGGAACATCTCCGGATCGAGCGCCATCACGGCGTCGCTGCCGCTCTCGACCTTGCGCCGGAGCGCGCCGGCATCCGGCAGGAAGCGCTCGGCATAGAAGCGCGCCGTGACCAGCTTGGCTTCGAGGAACTTGGCATTCTCCGCGCCGCCGGCGAGGCCATCGACCGCCGCCTTGGCCATGCGCAGCCACATCAGGCCAAGCGCGACCGTGCCGGTGAGTTGCATATAGGGATAGGCACCCGCGCCGACATGGTTTGGGTTCTGGAAGCCGTTCGCCGCCAGCCACATCGTCGCGCCCTGGAGATGGCCGAGCGCCTTTTCCAGCGCCTCGGCGAAGGTCTTGAGCTTCTCGTCGCCCTTCGCCGCGGCGATCTCATCGCTCACCAGCTTGAAGAACGCCTGCACCGCACGCCCGCCGTTCATCGCGAGCTTGCGGCCGACGAGGTCCATCGCCTGCACCCCGTTGGTGCCTTCGTAGATCATCGAGATGCGGGCATCGCGGACATATTGCTCCATGCCCCATTCGGCGATGTAGCCGTGCCCGCCATAGACCTGCTGCGCGTCGGTCGCGACCTTGTAGCCGATATCGGTGCCGACGCCCTTGATGACCGGGGTGAGCAGGCCAACCAGATCGGCGGCGAGCTGACGCTCCTCCTCGGTCGCCGCGGCATGTTCGAGATCGACCTGCAGCGCCCCCCACAGGCACAATGCCCGGAGCCCCTCGGTCTGCGCCTTGGCTTCCATCAGCATGCGGCGGACATCGGGATGGACGAACAGCGTGTCGGCCTTTTCATTTGGCTCGGCCGGCCCGGTCAATGCACGTCCCTGCCGGCGGTCTTCGGCATATTGGACCGCGTTCTGAAAGGCGGTCTCGCCGACGCCGAGCCCCTGAAGGCCCACGCCGAGCCGCGCCGCGTTCATCATGATGAACATCGCGGCCAGACCCTTCATTTCCTCGCCGACCAGCCAGCCCTTGGCGCCGTCATAGTTCATCACGCAGGTGGAGTTGGCGTGGATGCCCATCTTGTGCTCGATCGAGCCGCAGGTCACTGCGTTGCGCTCGCCCAGCGATCCGTCGTCGCCGACCATGAACTTGGGGACCACGAACAGCGAGATGCCCTTGGTGCTCTCGGGCGCGCCGGGGGTTTTCGCCAGGACGAGGTGGATGATGTTGCTCGTCAGGTCGTGCTCGCCCGACGAAATGAAGATCTTGGTGCCGGTGATGCTGTAGCTGCCATCGGCATTGGGCTCGGCGCGGGTGCGGATCAGCCCGAGGTCGGTGCCGCATTGCGGCTCGGTGAGGTTCATCGTGCCGCCCCACTCGCCCGAGATCATTTTGGGCACATATTTGGCCTTCTGCTCGTCCGAGCCCTTGACCAGCAGAGCGGCGATCGCGCCGTGGGTGAGCCCCGGATACATGGCGAAGGCCATGTTGGCGGAGATCATATATTCCTGGAACGCCGTCGAGATGACATGCGGCATCTCCTGGCCGCCGAATTCCGCGGGCGCGCTCAGCGTGCCCCAGCCGCTCTCCACGAACTGCTGGTACGCCTCCTTGAAGCCGTCGGGCGTGGTCACGCTGCCGTCGTCGTGGCGCGTGCAGCCCTGCTGATCGCCCGAATGGTTGAGCGGGAACAGCACTTCCGCGACGAACTGGCCGCCTTGCTCCAGCACCGCCTCGACCATGTCGGGCGTCGCGTTCTGGAAGCCGGGCAGATTGGCGTAGCGATCGAGCCCGATCACCGAATCCAGAATGAAGCGCGTGTCGCGCACGGGCGGCGTATATTGCGGCATTTCAGGTTCCTCAGTGGCTGTCGCTGCTTGTGAGCAGTTCGACGAATTGCTGGAGCTCGGCGATGTGCGCGTCGATATCGCGCTTCTGGTTTTCGAGCAGCTGGATGCGATCGCGGCAGCGCGCGAGCGTCACTTGCTTCTGGATGCGGCGGCCGTCGTCGACATCGTAGAGGTCGATCATCTCCTTGATCTCGGCCAGGCTGAAGCCGACGCGCTTGCCGCGCAGGATCCAGGCGAGCCGGGCGCGATCGGCGTGCGAATAGATGCGCTGGGTGCCGCGCCGCTCGGGCGCGATCAGCCCCTCATCCTCGTAGAAGCGCAATGCCCGCGGCGTGACGCTGAACTCCGCGCACAGATCGGAGATGGAGAAGGCATCCTGTTCGGGACGCGGCTCGATCGGCGCCAGGGCCTCGATCGGAAAGGCGGCAGCGGGCATGGCCGCTTTATAGCTTTACCTTTACGTGAACGTCAAGCGATCAGCGCGGCGACAGTCGCGCGATCAGCCCCGACATCTCGAACACGGTGGCGCCCGCGTCGAGCGACAGCCCGGTCGCCGCACCCGCCAGCTCGCGCGCTTCGGCATAGGCGTCGAGCGCGACACGCAGCCCCTCTCCCGATCGCGTGCGGGCACGCTCGGCGATGAAGCTCGGCGAACGATGCAGGAATGCTTCGTAGCGCGGCTGGGCGGCCTTCGCGCCGAGCAGCTTGGCGAGCCGCGAGCGCACCGCATTGGAAGGATCGCCGGTTTCGGCGAGCGCGGCCATGTCGCCTTCCAGCGCGGCGAGATCGAGCCCGGCAAAGCCGAGTGCGCGGCCGGGCGAGCCTTCGCCGGCCCGCACCAGCGCCTCGATCTCGCTGGCGCTCGCTTGCGGCAGCTCGGACCGCAGGATCGCGGCGACCTGCTCGGCGGGCAGCGGCTCGAAGCGCAGCAGCCGGCAGCGCGAGCGGATCGTCGGCAGCAATTGCCCCGGCGCATGGCTGACGAGCAGGAAGATCGTTCCCGCCGGCGGTTCCTCGAGATTCTTGAGCAGCGCATTGGCGCCGCCGCGTTCGAGATCGTCGATCGAATCGATGACGACGACGCGGCGGCTGCTGAGCGACGGCTTGGTCGCGAACAAGGGCTGGAGGCTGCGCACCTGCGCGATGGTGATGGATCGCGCGAGCGCCTCTTCCGGCTTGGCCGCATCCTTGGGCAGCCGCACCAGCTCGCGGTAATCGGGATGTGCACCCGCGGCGATCAAATGCGCGGTCTGGGTGGTTTCGGGGACTTCCCAGCCGGGGCCGAGCTTTTGCGGCTCGCTGCCCTCGGCGAGCATCCGCGCCGCGGCGATGCGCGCGAATGCCCCCTTCCCCACGCCTTCGGGTCCGGCGATCAGCCAGGCATGATGCAGCGCACCGCTGGCCATCGCAGCGGCGAGCGCATCACGGGCGGATTCGTTGCCGAGGAGCATGAGGGTTTTAGACACCAATCGTCATCCCGGCGAAAGCCGGGATCTCAGGCCGCAAGCGAGCGGCAGATGGCATGAGGCCCCGGCTTTCGCCGGGGTGACGGATTAGCCGAACAGCGACGTCAGCCCCAGCCACACCCGCCGGAAAAATCCCGCTTCGCCGACATCGGCCTCGGCCACCACCGGCAGCGTCTGGGTCGGCATGCCCGGCGTCTCGACGATCAGGTCGGCGATGTGCTGCCCCGCCTTGATCGGCGCCTTCACCGGGCCGAGATAGACCAGTTTGCCGGTCATCTTGGGCGAAGTGCCCGCAGGCACGGTGGCGTTGAGATCGCGCGGCGCGACGACGCCGACGCTGCTCGATCCGCCGCCCTGCACTTCGACTTCGCCGATCCTCTTGCCCTTCGACGCGATCGGCTGCGGGCTCCATGCGCGGAAGCCCCATTGCATGAAGCGCACCGATTCCTCGGCGCGCTGGCCGTAGGTGCTGAGACCTGCGACGACCATCACCAGCCGTCGCCCGTTCTGATCGGCCGATCCGGTGAAGCCGTATCCCGCCTCGTCGGTATGCCCGGTCTTGAGCCCATCGGCACCCTGGACGCGCCCGAGCAGCGGATCGCGATTGCCCTGCGTGATCGCCTCGCCCGCGCCGAGCGTCTTGCCCCAGGTGTAGGAGGTGCGGCTGTAGAACTGCTTGTAGAGCTGCGGGTGATCCTGGATCGTCGCCTTGGCGAGATGCGCCAGGTCGCGCGCGGTGACGAAGGTGCGGCCCTCGTCGGGCCAGCCGTTCGACGTGCCGAACTGGCTGTTGGTGAGGCCAAGCTTCTTGGCCTGCTGGTTCATCAGGTTGACGAACGCTTCCTCGGTGCCCGCGATCTTCTCGGCGAGGACGACGCAGGCGTCGTTGCCCGAAAGCGTGACGATGCCGTTGAGCAGATCCTCGACGCGCGGATTCTCACCCACCGCGAGGAACATGGTCGAGCCCTGCGAATGCCACTTCTTCCACGTCTCGGGGCGGACTTCGGCGGTGTCGCTCAGCTTGAGCTTGCCCTGCTTGATCAGGTCGAACGCGACATAGACCGTCATCATCTTCGCCATCGATGCCGGCGGGATGCGGCGATCGGCATCCTTGGCATAGAGCACCGCGCCCGAGGACAGGTCCTCCAGATAGGCGATCGGCGCCGGCGTATCGAAGGGCGGAGTCTGCGCGGTGGTGGGATAAGCGACGGCGAGGGCCAGGATCGAGGCGGCGAAAAGCTTGTTCATCGGTGTCCGGGTCCCCGGGTTACTCAGTTGACGGCGATCACGCGCGCGTCCCCATAACCCGCGCGTGCGGCCCCGGCCCGTGCAGCATCCGCCTCCCGCTTTGTCGCAAAGGGGCCGAGCTGCACGCGATGGAGCCCTCCGCCCTGCTTTACGAAGCCGCCCATCCTCTGTGCAAGCGATTGCGCGTTCCCGGCGTTAGAAAGTGCGGCGACCTGAACGTAAAAGCCCCGGCCCGATGCCGGGCGTGCCGCGCGGGGCGCCGGCGCGGGGCGCGAAACGCTCGGGCGAGACACTGCGGGACGTGGCGGCGTGGCGGGCCGCGTGGTCGCCGGAGCGGGTGCGGCCGCTACCGTTGGCGCGCCGAGATGCTTGCGCAGCGCGTTGAGCAGGATCGGCGGCGTATCCGGCCGTGCCGCCGCCGAACGGCCCGAGCGGAGCGCCAGCATGTCTCCCGGACCGGCAGCGACTTTCCGCACGCGCACGGCGATCGGCCCGGCGCCGTCATGGCCGAGCGCACGGGCGGCGCCGCTCGAAAGATCGATCGGGCCGCGGGTTCCCGGCGCCATGGACCCGGTGATCAGCACCACGATCGTGCGGCCATTCTCCAGCGAGGTCACTTCGACGAGCGTGTCGGGCGCAAGTGAGGCGTGGAGTCCGGTGATGCTCGCATCTTCGAAGCCGATTCCGGCGTAGCCGACTTCGTCATAACGCTGCTCGCCCGGAGTCCGCTGCGACGAGCCGCGCGGACCGGTCGCGCTCGCGGCGGGATCGGCATAACCGTCCTGTGCGGGCGGGGGCGGTACGCTGCCCGGAACGGCATAGCTTGCGCCGGGCGCAGCCTGGCCGTTCGGAGCGACGGCGAACGCCCCGATCGCAGGCGCGTGCTGCCCCGAATTCCGGGCGGCGACCGAGCCGGGAAGCTCGGGTGCGATATGGGCAAGGCTCCGGTCCCCGCCGCATCCGGCGAGGAGGAGAAGAGCAGCGATTGCGCTAGCGTTCCACTTCATCGGCGAGCAGGCCTACCGACAAAGCGTAAAAATTCGAGCAATTATAATCGAGGATCACGCGATAATTGCCGGTGAGCAGATAGGCGGTCCTTCCCGGGCCGTCGGGCTCGAGCAGGGTCGCCTGCACATTGTCGGCGGGCCAGGCCCTGCCCTGCGGAACCAGCCCCAGCGCGCGCCACTCGGCTATCGTCTTCCAGCGGCTGTGGCGTTCGTGGACGCGCGGGCATCGCGGCGCGGTGGTGCGCCCGGCGATCGCCGCGCGGTTGAACCCGTCCGGCACGCGCACTGCGATGCCCCAGGGTTGCCCGGGCCGCCAGCCGGCATTGACGAAATAATTGGCGATCGAGGCGAGCGTGTCCGCCTCGCTGCTCCAGATATCGGCGAGCCCGTCGCCGTCGCCGTCCACCGCGAGCCTCAGATAGACGCTCGGCAGGAATTGCGGCCCGCCGAACGCGCCGGCCCAGCTCCCGACCAGCTTCTCGCGCGGCACGCCCCGGTCGATCATCTTGAGCGTCGCGATGAACTCGCTCGCGAACAAGTCGCGCCGCCGTCCTTCATAAGCGAGGCTGGCGAGCGCGCGGGGCAAATCGAATCCGCCCATCACCCGGCCGTAATTGGTCTCGTGCCCCCAGATCGCGACCATGATCGATTCGGGAACGCCGGTCTCGCGCTCGATCCGCGCGAGCCGCGGCCGCTGGCGCTGATATGCGCTGCGCCCCTGCCCGATCCGTGCCGCATCGACATGCTTCACGCGATAGGGTTCGAAGGGAGAAATCGGCGCATTCGGCCGAGTCTCGGGCTGCTGCCGGTCGAGCTCGACGACGCGGGCATTGAAAGTGAGGGTCGGGATGACCCGATCGACGGTGCGCCGCGTGACGCCTTCCGCCACCGCCTGCCGCCCGAGCGTCTGAAGGTACGCCTGGAAGCCGCTTTCGTCCTGCGCGATCGCCGGCGCCGCCGCCGGGGTAGCCAGCACCACGGCCACGGCCAGGGCCGCCACCTTCCCGATCATCGCACGCAAAGCCAACATGCCGGTTTTGTGCCACAGCCGGGCGCGGGCATGAAGCCCCTCAAATCGGCAGCCGAGCAAGATTTTGTGGCGCGCCGCCGCGGAGCGCGATAGCGGGGGCGCCAGCGGAGAGGTGGCCGAGTGGTTTAAGGCAGCGGTCTTGAAAACCGCCGTGGGTGCAAGCTCACCGTGGGTTCGAATCCCACCCTCTCCGCCAGAGACCGCCGGTTTTCCGCTTAGAAGCCGCCGCGGCTTCTCCAGCAGTCATGATTGCTTCGCGCGCAAGTTCTGGTCGCTTGCCCCTCGGCGGGGTTGCCGAAAGTGGATGTCCTTCAAGCGTCGCTGAGTGGTTTGAGGAACTGGTATTGGAAGCCAGCGACGGAGCAATCCGTCCGTGGGTTCGAATCCCACCTCTTTCGCCAACCGTGGTAATCTCAGCGATCATAAAGGAGGCGCAGTATGAAAGACCACGAGTTCGCGGAGCTTCGCGCAGCGATAGATGCAGAGATCGACGCTTTGCCTGATACCCCCTCAGGTATCAAAATGGGCTTCAGACTCGCGGGCCAATTTCTGGTTCGGGAACTGCTCACGACAGAGGAAGTCGATATGATCCTCTGGAAATGGGAAATGCGGGCCTATCGGGGCCGATACGTATATCCCGACCCGATGATGGGCGATTACGAATACATCGTCGGGAAACCGAACGCCTAATCATAACAACATCCCACGCCCGAGGGCGCAGATACTAGCAGCGTCAGGCGGAAGAAGTTCTTTGGCCCCGATGTTGTATAGCGGGGATCGGTGGCCTTGGCGCGGGCGTGGCGAGCAAGTGGAGGCGATATGGCTAAGAAGTCCTATAGTGTCGTGCTGACGATCGGGCACAACGGAAAGGGGATTCCGTATGGTGGGCACGGTGAGCTGCGCGGAGACGGCGCAGCGAATTATGGCTTCAAGGACCTTAAGGGAAACCCACACCTTCTCGCCCAAGTGCCGGAGCTTGATGACGATCCTGCGCTTTTTGATTTGGTCGAAACCATAAGCCAGCCGGAGAACGGTTTGGTGAGTGTGGGTTGCGCCGGTTGGTCGTTCTCAGAGGACAAAGGATATCGTTGGTCCGGCTACGTGGAGTTTGCCATCAACACCGCAGAAGCCATTGCAGACGCACGCAACTATTTTCCGTTGTTTTTCAAGTTTGACCAGATGCTGCATGGGAGCAGTTTCACTGAGGTAGTGAATTACCGCTGGGAGCTAGAAGGCGCTCACTTCTCGAGCGCCGATGTAGATGGCTTCACGTGCACGGTTTGGGTCTACACGCCTCATCTTCCATCAGCTGAAGAGGCGAAAGAGGCATGGCAGCGGGCGCTGCACCCGTTGATCCACTTCCTTGGCGGCTATCCGTTGCAAGAAGGGCGCCCCCTCTTCACCTCAGGGGATTGAAGAGAGGGCTAGTCAGCTTAGCGCTCTAGACCCGACGACGCAAAGCGGCGCCAGCGTCTCGTAGATCCCGCGACACCGTCATCTCTCGATTGGTCAGGCCAATTCCGGCCGCAGCGCCTTCAGACCGAGCCGATCTTGAGCCGGCGCGCCACGCTGTCCCGGCGCGCGTCCAATTCGCTGCGGGCGCGCTCCATCACTTCGAGTTCGGTCGCCGCGAGCAGATCGTCGACCACGCCGCGCAGGTGCCTGCGCATCGCGCTCCGCGCGGCGTGCGGATCGCGCGCGCGGAGCGCCTCGACGATCGGGCGATGCTCCTCGACTCGCGGGGTGATGCCGCCGCGCTTCGCCCGCGCGAACATGTTCGCGGACAAGGGCGAATTGGTGCGCAGCTCCCACAGATATTCGATCACGCTGCGGATCGCGGCATTGCCGGTCGCATTGGCGATCGCGAGGTGGAAGCGGTGATCCGCGTCCATCACCGATGGTTCGTTCGAATCATCGGCCGCCATTTCGACGAGCAACTGATCGAGCTCATCGAGTTGCTCGTCGGAAATCGATACCGCCGCCAGCGCGACCGCTTCGCCTTCGAACAGGATCCGCGCCTCGGTGAGATCGAATGCGCCGATATCGAAATTGAGCGCATCCTCGCGATGACCGGAGCCGTGATCGCGCTTGGTGACATAGAGGCCCGATCCGTGCCGCGCCTCGATCCAACCCTTCATCTCGAGCGCGATCATCGCCTCGCGAATCGTCGGGCGGCTGACGCCATATTCCTCGGCGAGATCGCGCTCGCCGGGCAGCCGCGTGCCGGGCGACCAGCGTCCCGCCTCGATCGCTTCGGTGATCGAAGCAGCCACCCGCTGGTACAGCTTTTTGCCCGTGATCTTCATAACATGCCCACCCTAGGTTGACACGGCACCCATCACAAGCGGATATTGGCCTGACCACTTCTAAGGATTGTCTACCCTTGCCTCGCATCACTTCCGCGCGCGTCGTCGTCACCTGCCCTGGCCGCAATTTCGTCACGCTCAAGATCGAGACCGATGAGGGCGTATATGGCGTCGGCGATGCGACGCTGAACGGCCGCGAACTGGCGGTGGCGAGCTACCTCACCGATCATGTCATCCCCTGCCTGATCGGCCGCGACGCGCACCGGATCGAGGACATCTGGCAATATCTCTACAAGGGCGCGTACTGGCGCCGCGGCCCGGTGACGATGAGCGCGATCGCCGCGGTCGACATGGCGCTGTGGGACATCAAGGGCAAGCTCGCCAACATGCCGGTCTACCAGCTCCTCGGCGGTGCGGCGCGCGAGGGCTGCATGGTCTATGGCCATGCGAACGGCTCTGACATCGCCGAGACGATCGAGCGCGCGCAGGAATATCTCGAACAGGGTTACAAGGCCGTCCGCCTCCAGTCGGGCGTGCCCGGCCTCGCCGCCACTTATGGCGTGTCGGGCGAGCGCTTCTATTACGAACCCGCCAAGGGATCGCTGCCCGACGAGACGGTCTGGTCGACGTCGAAATATATGCGCCATGTGCCGGAGCTGTTCGAGAAGGGCCGCGATGCGCTCGGCTGGGACATCCACCTGCTCCACGACGTCCATCACCGCCTCACCCCGATCGAAGCGGGCCGGCTCGGCAAGGATCTCGAGCCGTACCGGCTGTTCTGGCTCGAGGATGCGACTCCGGCCGAGAACCAGGCCGGCTTCCGCCTGATCCGCCAGCACACCACCACCCCGCTCGCGGTCGGCGAGATCTTCAATTCGGTGTGGGACGCGAAGCAACTCATCGAAGAGCAATTGATCGATTACGTCCGCGCGACCGTGGTCCACGCGGGCGGCATCACGCATCTGCGCCGCATCGCCGGCCTCGCCGATCTCCATCAGGTCCGCACCGGCTGCCACGGCGCGACCGATCTCTCGCCGGTGAGCATGGCCGCTGCGCTCCATTTCGGCCTGTCGGTCCCCAATTTCGGCATCCAGGAATATATGCGCCACACTCCCGAGACCGACGCGGTCTTCCCGCACGCTTACAGTCTCACCAACGGCCTGATGCACCCCGGCGACAAGCCCGGGCTCGGCGTGGATATCGACGAGGCGCTGGCCGCGAAGCACGAGTATAAGCGCGCTTATCTTCCGGTGAACCGGCTCGAAGACGGGACGA
This sequence comes from Sphingomonas sp. Root241, assembly GCF_001428865.1. Taxonomy (GTDB): domain Bacteria; phylum Pseudomonadota; class Alphaproteobacteria; order Sphingomonadales; family Sphingomonadaceae; genus Sphingomonas. The sequence goes on along the minus strand of NZ_LMIV01000001.1, from coordinate 1,499,679 downwards.
TGTGGAGCTGGTGATTTACTTGGACAATGGTGCGGAGCTCCCGCGAAGGCAGGAACCGGGAAAAGGTAATAGTTCGTAATCCTGCGCTTCTGCCTCTGCAGAAGCACTTGGGTAATGCGAATTCCTATTTCTCCACAAACTGCGACTGAACGGTAAATTCACCGTCAACCACGTATTTACGTGCTTCGGTATATCCCCGGGCTGCATAGCGAGCGCGCCGGTATCTCCGGCAGTTCAGGGATTTGGGGGCAGAATGCCGTTTGACACCGCACAGATCGCCCGTCTCGGTGGCACATGGGGAGCGATGGGTTCGCTCGTCGCCTCTGATGGCAGCGCGAATCACCCCTATCTCCAGAACCTCGCCGATCACCTCGAGCCGCTGCGCGATCTCGCCGATGCCGCGCATTTCATCTGCGTGCTCCACGGCCGCCATCCGGGCGTGGTCGACCATGCGCTCGACCATGCCCGCGTCTCGCTCGAGCGCGACTGGCTCGAGGCCGCCGCCGATGCCTTTGCCACCGAGCGCGCCTATCTCGTCCGCATCGTCGCCGCCGCCGGTCCACTGCCGAGCACGCCCGGCCATGCCGAATCGGAAGCCGCGGCGCACGCACAGCGCCATGCGCTCGACATGCTCGCCCAGTCCGATCGCGCCGGTTGTGCCGCCGGTGCCGCGCTGGCCCTGGCGATCGATTGGGCGACGATCCGCGAAGTCCTCGACGCCGTCGCCACGCGGCTGGGCTTGGCCATCCCCGTCTCGACGCTTCCGCTGGCGGAAGAGACCGTCAGCGTCGTCGATGCCCTCGCCCGCGAGGCATCGATGGAGCGTGCGATGCTGTTCGGCGCGCAACAGGTCTTCGCCCAGCATCGCGGCCTGTGGGACCTGCTCGAAGCCCGCACGAGCGCCCGCAACCGCGCCTGAAGCTTGCGCCGGGGCGCCCTGCCCCTCTACGAGAGCGCATGCGCTTCGAAGGTACCCAAAGCTATGTCGCGACGGAGGACCTGAAGGTCGCCGTCAACGCGGCCGTCACGCTCCGTCGACCATTGCTCGTCAAGGGCGAGCCGGGTACCGGTAAGACCGTCCTCGCTTATGAGATCGCCAAGGCGGTAGGCGCGCCGCTGATCGAGTGGAACGTCAAGTCGACCACCAAGGCGCAGCAGGGCCTCTACGAATATGACGCGGTCGCCCGCCTGCGCGACGGCCAGCTCGGCGACGAACGCGTCCACGACATCGCCAACTACATCCGCAAGGGCAAACTCTGGGAGGCGTTCACCGCCCCCGAGGTCCCCGTCCTGCTGATCGACGAAATCGACAAGGCCGATATCGAATTCCCCAACGACCTCCTCCAGGAGCTCGATCGCATGGAATTCCATGTCTACGAGACCAAGGAGACCATCCGCGCCGCCGAGCGGCCGATCGTGGTGATCACTTCAAACAACGAGAAGGAGCTACCAGACGCATTCCTGCGCCGCTGCTTCTTCCACTATATCAAATTCCCCGACCGCGAGACGATGCAGGCGATCATCGACGTCCACTTCCCCGGCATCCAGAAGATCCTCGTCGGCAAGGCGATGGACATCTTCTACGACATCCGCGAGGTCCCCGGCCTCAAGAAGAAGCCGTCGACCAGCGAATTGCTCGACTGGCTCAAGCTGCTCCTCCACGAAGAGATGCCGCTCGACGTGCTCCAGTCGAAGGACCCGAGCAAGGCGATCCCGCCCCTCCACGGCGCGTTGCTCAAGAACGAACAGGATGTGATGCTGTTCGAACGCCTCGCCTTCATGAGCCGGAGACAGAGCAAGTGAGCCGCTACACCGGACGTTGCGCCTGCGGCGCGGTCACTGCCACGATCGCCGGCGAAGCGCTCACCGTGCGCCAATGCTGGTGCCGCCAATGCCAGCAGATCGCCGCGGGCTCGCCCACCACCAACGCGATGTTCGCGACCGACGATCTCATGATCGAGGGCGAACTGGCGACCACGTCCTACACGGCGGCGAGCGGAAACACCCTGACCCAGAGCTTCTGCGCGAAGTGCTGCACGCCGGTGATGGGCCAATCCTCGGCGCGGCCGCAGTTCCGCACGATCCGTCTCGGCTTCCTCGATCCGCCCCACGATCTCGCCCCGCAGGTCGCGATCTGGATCGAGGATGCGCCTGCCTGGGCGGCTATCGACCCGGCGCTCGAACGCTTCCCGCGCCAACCTCCGCCGCCCGCCGCCAAGCCCTGAACCCGATGGAGTCGCGTGCGGGCGCAACCCGGTTCGCCCGCGTCCGCGCGCGGCTGGAGGCGTTCGAACCGCGCCCGGGCTGGCACGCCTGGGCCTACGAGTTCCTGCTGTTCGGCTTCAAGCAGGGCTGGGCCTGCCTGTTCGGCGCGCTGCTGCTGACGTTGCTGCTCGGCACGCACTATCTCTATCCCGCCGACGCTCCCCTCGCGCGCTACGACTTCCTCGTGATCGGCGCGCTGCTGATCCAGGTCGGCATGCTCGCTTTCCGGCTGGAAAGCCTCGAGGAAGCCAAGGTCATCCTCGCCTTCCACCTCGTCGGGACAGTGATGGAGGTGTTCAAGACCGCGCACGGATCGTGGCTCTATCCCGAGGCGAACCTGCTGCGCATCGGCGGCGTGCCGCTCTTCTCCGGCTTCATGTACGCTGCGGTCGGCAGCTATATCGCGCGGGTCTGGCGGATATTTGGCTTCCGCTTTCCCGGCTATCCGCCGCGCTGGACCAGCTGGCTCCTTGCGGTCGCGATCTACGTCAATTTCTTCGCGCATCACTGGCTGCCGGACATCCGTCTCGCACTGTTCGCCGCCACGACGCTGCTCTTCTGGCGCACGCGCGTCTGTTTTACCGTCTGGCGCCAGGAGCGCTGGATGCCGTTGCTGCTCGGCTGGCTGCTGGTGGCGCTGTTCATCTGGCTCGCCGAGAATGTCGGCACCTTCTCGCGCGCATGGATGTATCCGGGCCAAGAGGATGGCTGGGAACTCGTCTCACCCGCCAAGCTCGGCGCATGGTACCTCTTGATGATCATCTCGTTCGTGCTGGTCGAGGTGGTGCACGGACGCAAAAAACACAGTTAACTCATTTTTAACCACTCCGGGATACCCGGAGGTTGGGGGGGCACTTGTACGGTGCCCATATATGCGTTGCTTTGCGTTTCCGATCGCGCTCGTCGCCGCGGCTTTGACCGCCGCACCCGTGCAGGCGCAGTCGCTTCTCGAATATGTCGGCCAATGCGTCCCCTTCGCCCGCGCGGCGTCGGGCATCCAGATCTATGGCGACGCGTGGACATGGTGGGACCAGGCCGATGGCCGTTACCAGCGCGGCCGCAAGCCGCGGGTCGGCGCGGTGCTGGCTTTCTCCAAGAGCGCGCGGCTGCCCTTGGGCCACGTCGCCGTGGTCAGCCGGATCGTCGACAAGCGCGTGCTGATGGTCACGCATGCCAATTGGTCGCGCCTCAATGGCGAACGCGGTCATGCCGAACAGGACGTGACCCTGTTCGACGTCTCCGAGCGCGGCGATTGGAGCCTCGTCAAGGTCTGGTACCGCGACACCAACGGGCTCGGCAGCTCGATCTATCCCGCGCACGGCTTCATCTACGGCACCCCCGATCCCGCCGCGGGCAAGGCGATCCGCCCCGCCCGCCCCGCGGCGGAGCTGAGCAGTCGCCAGCCCGATTATGTCGGTTCGCTGATCGACGCCTATGCGCGCTGACTTGTGTGGGCCCCGGCACTGAAGCATGAAAGGCGCCATGGGGGCTGAGGGTGCCGACAGGCGATATTGGTGGCTGCTCGGCGCGATCGTCGTGCTCGGGCTCGCGCTCCGCATCGCCGGTGCGCAGGGCGCGCTTTGGCTCGATGAGGCATGGTCGGCGAAGCAGGCGCACGATGCCGGCACCCCGCTCGCCATCTTCCTCAACATCAATCACGACAACAACCACCATCTGAACTCGCTATGGCTGCTGCTGGTCGGATTCGACGCACCGCCGCCGCTTGCCCGCGCGCTGTCGATCGTCACCGGCACGCTGGCGATCCTCGTGGCGGCGATGATCGGCGCGCGCCGCAGCCTCGCGCTGGGACTGATCACTGCCTTGCTCTTCGCGGTCTCGCCCGCCCTCGTGACCCTGGGCTCAGAGGCGCGGGGCTACGCGCCGATGTCGCTCGCTCTGCTCATGGCGATCCTCCTCGTCGATCGCTGGCTCGCCGGCGAAGCCGAGCGCAGCCCCGCACTCGCACTGGCGATCTGCTTCTTCCTCGGCGCCTTCTCGCAGCTGATCATGTTCTTCGGCTTCTGCGCGATCGCAGGCTGGGTATTCTTCGCGCTGTGGAGGCGGGAGTCGTTCAAGGCGGCGGTCCTGCGCACGATGCGATTGCTCCTCCCCTCGGCGATAGCGCTGGGCCTCGTCGCCGTGATCATCCTCGGCGCGGCCGCAGCGCACACCGGCTTCAAGTTCGGCCGCTACGATCCGTATGACACGATGGGACTGCTCCACGGCGTGTCGGAGCTGGTGCAATATGTCGTCGGCCTGCCGGTGGTGAGCATCTGGTGGTTCGCCGCCATTCCGGCGCTCGTCATCCTCGCGCCTTCCGCCGGTGTCTCACGTATCGCCTTTCACCGCCTCGCGATCCTCGCTTTCCCGCTGGCGCTGGTGCTGCTCCGCCCGGGCAATGTCGCGCACCCGCGTTATTATCTCCTTGTCGGCATCGCACTCCTCATCCTGATCGCCGAGTTCCTCTGGCTGGGCTGGCGTGCCGGGGGCTGGAAGCGCTGGCTCGCCGCCGGCGCGCTCGCCGCGATCACCGCTGCCAGCCTGGCGCTCGACATGGATCTGGCGATCAACCGCCGCGGCGATCCCGGCGCCGCGATCCGCGCGATGCAGGCGCGCGCACCGCAGGGCACCCACCTCCTTCTCGATCGCGAGACCGGCATAGCGACGCTCGAGGCGGCGGCGGCCTCCGCGCATTATCCCCTGCAGGTCCAGCTCGCCGATTGCACCGCCGCGCGCTTCTTCTTCGCCGATCGGTTCCGCGGCGAGGAGCCGCCCCGCCTGATCGCGCTTTGCGGCGCGCATTACGCCCCGATCGCCGAAGCCCACGCCCATGGCATGTCGGGCACCCACTGGACGCTGTACGAGCGCCAGCCCTAAAAGGGGCGATGTTCTTCTCCTTCCTCGACGAGCTGCGCGCCGCGGGCATCCCGGCCAGCCTCAAGGAGCACCTGGTCCTGCTCGAAGCGCTCGACCGCGACGTGATCGAGCGCACGCCCGAGGCCTTTTACTATCTCGCCCGCGCCACCTTCGTGAAGGACGAGGGGCTGCTCGATCGCTTCGACCAGGTCTTCGCCAAGGTCTTCCGCGGCATCGCCACCAGCTACGGCGTCGCCCCCGCGGACATCCCGGAAGACTGGCTCAAGGCGATCGCCGAGAAATTCCTCACTCCCGAGGAAATGGCCGCCATCCAGTCGCTCGGCTCGTGGGACGAGATCATGGAGACGCTCAAGCAGCGGCTCGAGGAGCAGCATGCCCGTCATCAGGGCGGCAGCAAGTGGATCGGCACCGGCGGCACCTCGCCCTTCGGCAATGGCGGCTACAATCCCGAAGGCGTCCGCATCGGCGGCGAAGGCAAGCACGGCCGCGCCATCAAGGTCTGGGATCAGCGTGAATTCCGCAACCTCGACAACACGAAGGAGCTCGGCACCCGCAACATCAAGGTCGCGCTACGCCGCCTGCGCCGCTTCGCCCGGGAAGGCGCCGCCGACGAGCTCGACATGGACGCGACGATCGAGGGCACCGCAAAGCAAGGCTGGCTCGACGTCCGCATGCGCCCCGAGCGCCACAATGCCGTCAAGCTCCTCCTCTTCCTCGACGTCGGCGGTTCGATGGACCCGTTCGTCAAGCTCTGCGAGGAGCTGTTCTCGGCCGCCACGTCGGAGTTCAAGAATCTCGAATTCTTCTATTTCCACAATTGCCCGTACGAGGGCGTGTGGAAGGACAATCGCCGCCGCTTCACCGAGCGCACGCCGACCTGGGACGTGCTCCACAAATATGGCCACGACTATAAACTGATCTTCGTCGGCGACGCTTCGATGAGCGCATACGAGATCAGCCACCCCGGCGGCTCGGTCGAGCATTTCAACGAAGAGGCCGGCGGCGTCTGGATGCAGCGCCTGGTCAACACCTATCCCGCCGCGGTCTGGCTCAACGTCCTGCCCGAGGCGCATTGGAGCTATACCCAGTCGGTGCGGATCATCCGCGAGCTGATGCAGGATCGCATGTACCCGCTCACGCTCGCGGGACTGGACGCCGCAATGCGCGAGCTGAGCAGGAAGCGGTAGCAGACCGTCGTCCCGGCGAACGCCGGGACCTCAGGAAATGGCACGTTCCGCTCGCAGCACGAGATCCCGGCGTTCGCCGGGATGACGGAATGGTTTAAAGCCTGTCGATCGCGCGATGCAGCCGGCGCAGCACCGCGCCGTCCTGCGCGGGGCCGTTCACGGCTTCGGAGGCCAGCGCCATCAGCCGGACCGCGCCGAAGCTCGCCGCCAGTCCTTTGAGCCGCAGCGCCGCCGTCGCCCAGGCATCGGGCCCTTCCGCCGATTTCATCGCGCCGACACACTTTCTCACGCTCTCGAGGAAGGATTCGCGCAATTCGGCGATCAGCGCGGGTTCGTCGCCCACCGCTGCCGCCAGCGTCGCATCGATTGCACCGGGGTCATATGCCATGCCCCGTGCTACCCCGAAGAGGCTTAATTCTTGGTTGCGGCGATATTTGGCGAAACGTCCAAACATGGTACAGTTGCGCCATGACTGGGGGAAACACCGCGCAGGTCGCCATCGAGCCGTCCAACGGCAACGAAGAGCTCGTCCTTTCGGACAATTCGGCCCTGCCCGGGCCGCTGGAGGATCTCTCCTTCGACGAGGATGAGGCGCCGCGCCGCAATACCGCCTGGCTCCTTCCCGCGCTGGCATGGCTCGCCGCCGCGGCGTGGTTCGTCGGCATGGGCTGGCTAGCGCTTCCCGCCTTTCAGCAGGGCATGGAGCCGGTTGCGCTTATCCAGCTGATCGCGGCGCTCTGCGTGCCGCCGGCGCTGATCGGCATCCTCTACATGCTCGCGATGCGCACGAGTCGCGCGGAAGCCCGCCGTTTCGACGCCACTGCCCGCGCGATGCGTACCGAAGCCGCCGCGCTCGACCGGGCGATGGCGACGATCTCCGCCCGCATCGCCGAGAACCGTGCCGCGCTCGCTGAACACACCACAGCGCTCGCCTCTCTCGGCGAACGCGCGGCCGAGCGCGTCGAGGGCGCTGCCGATATGGTCGGCCACCAGGCGCAGTTGATGGACGGCAGCATCCGCACCTTCGGCGATGCGATGGATCAGGCCGAGAAGCGATTCGAGATCATCCTGACCACCCTGCCCAAGGCGCATGAGGAAATGCACGGGCTGGCCAGCCGCATCGACGATGCGGGGCTGCTCGCCAGCCAGCGCGCCGCCTCGCTCGATACACAGCTCACCGCATTGGCCGAACGTGGCCGCGAGGCCGACCAGATCGCCGGCGGCGCCGCCGAGCGTCTCGCCGCGCACATCTCCCGCATGGAAGCGACCAGCGAGACTGCGAGCTCGCGGCTCGAACAGGTTACCGGCCAGATGTCGGTCGCGGTAGACGCCGTGCTCGATCGTGCTGCCGGCGCCGTCGACGAAGCCCGTAAGGGCATCGCCACGCAGGGCGAGGCGATCCTCGCGATGCTCAGCGCCAATCAGGCCGCGCTCGACCGCGCCGGCCGCGACAGCGCCGAAGCGCTCGGTGAGCGCATGGCTGTGATCGAAGAGGCCATTGGCCGCATCGGCGCACGCCTGGCCGAGGAGCAGGGACGCGGCGACGTCCTCTTCGCTGGCCTCTCCTCGGGTGTCGACCGGCTCGATCGCGAGCTCCAGGTCCTGCACGCCGCAGGCACCGATCGCACCCAGTCGCTGGCCGCGTCGGTCAGTGCGCTCCATGGTTCGATGGAGGCGATGTCGGAAGCATTGCGCACCGGCGATCAACTCGCCCGTAAGGCGATCGGCACGTCCGAAGACCTGCTCACTGCGCTCGATGCCTCCGCGCGCGAAATCGACGAGACACTGCCCGAAGCCCTCGCCCGGCTGGACGATCGGATCAGCGCCAGCCGCAAGGTCGTCTCCGGCGCCAAGCCCGAATTGCTCGCGCTCGTCACTGCCGCGGAGAGCACGCACGACGCGATCGAGGCGATCGCCGATGTCGTCTCGCAGCAGCGCGACACGCTCGCCAAGACCCAGGCCTCGTTGCTCGAGACGCTCGCCACGGGCAGCGAACAGGCAGCCTCGCTCGGTGCGATCGTCGACGATACCATCGATACCACCCGTCGCTTCGCCGAGACCGCGGCGCCGCAGCTCGTCGATGCCCTGGTGAGCGTGCGCGAGACCGCCAGCGCCGCCGCCGCCCATGCCCGCGAGTCGCTCGCCACGATCGTGCCCAGCGCTGCCAGTGCGCTCGAGGAAGCCAGCAGCACTGCGCTCAAGCGCGCGGTCGATGCCACGGTTCGCCGTCAGATCGCCGATCTCGTCGATACCACCGAAGCGGCGGTCACGGCCGCGACGCGTGCTTCCGAACGGCTCACCCAGCAGATGATGTCGCTCGCCGAGACGACCTCGCAGATCGAGGCACGGATCGAGGAGGAGCGCGTCGATCGCGAACGCGCCGACAGCGACAATTTCGCCCGCCGCACCACCTTGCTGATCGAAGCGCTCAACTCGGCCTCGATCGACATCGCCAAGGCTTTTTCCGCCGAAGTCGCCGACAGCGCCTGGGCCGCCTATCTCAAGGGCGATCGTGGCGTCTTCACGCGCCGCGCCGTGCGCCTGCTCGATGCGGGCGAAACCCGCGAGATCGCGCGCCTCTACGACGCCGATCCGGCGTTCAACGAGCACGTGAATCGTTACATCCACGATTTCGAGTCGATGCTGCGCCACATCCTCGCCCTGCGCGACGGCTCGACCCTGGGCGTCACCCTGCTCTCCTCGGATATGGGCAAGCTCTACGTCGCCCTCGCCCAGGCCATCGAGCGGCTGCGGACCTAACCGTCATCCCGGCGAAAGCCGGGATCTCGTGCAACGGTCCCGTTCGCTCGCAGCCTGAGATCCCGGCTTTCGCCGGGATGACGAGATACTTCCAATGTAGGATTTGCTGTGCCAGCCTCGCTGTCGGCTCTTTGACAGTGTGGAATCAGACTCAACCCATCACGACATTTTCATGCTTGAGCCCGCAATTTTCATTCGCGAACCGCGGGCAAAGTGCGAAGTTAAGCCCGCGAAATCCTACTTCCGGTGGACCCAGTCGAGCATGTCGGCCGTCACCCAACCGTTGATGTAGTTGAGAAAGAAAAGTCCGAACAACACCGTTGCGACGATCGTCGTGCGGATCGCGATCTTCTTCGGGCTGAAGCCGTGCGGCGCGCTCTCGGCCTGGCCGGGGACGAGTTCTGCCCCCGCTTCCTGCGCGGTGCGGACCCCGAAGGGCAGCACCAGGAACACCGAGAACGCCCAGAACAATATGTAGATCGCGAGCATCGACTGCCAGCGCATGGCTCAGAGCTCCACGACCAGCACGTCGACCACCGGCTTCTTTCCGGTGAAGCGCACCGCAGCACGGCGCACCGCGAGCCGCACGCTCTCGCGCAATTTCTCGATATCCCTGCCGTCCTTCTTCACGGCTTCGGCCGCGGCTTCGGCGGCCTCTTCGAGGAACACGTCACGATCCTCCTCGACCGGCACGCCCTGCACGCGAATCTGCGGCGCACCCTTGAGCCGCCCGCCCTGGATCGCGACCGCGACCGAGATCTGGCCATAGAGCGCGATCCGCCGCCGCTCGTTGATCGTCGTGCCGTCTGCCGGCAGGATCACGTCGCCGTCGAGCACCAGCCGCCCGGCATGCGTCTGTCCGACCAGCTTCGGCTTGCCCGGCGCCAGCTTCCAGATGTCGCCGTTCACCTGCGTGATGGCTTGCGGAATCCCTTGCTCCTTCGCAAAGCGTGCCTGCTCGTGCATGTGCCGCACCTCGCCATGGACAGGCAGGATGATTTCCGGCCGGATCCAGCGATACATCTCGGCCAGCTCGGGGCGTCCCGGATGTCCCGAGACATGGATGAAGGCCTGCCGATCGGTGATCAGCTCGACGCCCTTGCCGGCCAGCGTGTTCATGATCTTGCCGATCGCGATCTCGTTGCCCGGGATCTGCCGCGACGAGAACACCACGGTGTCGCCGGCATGGACCTTGAGGACGTGGGTATCCTCGGCGATGCGATTGAGCGCGGCGCGGGGCTCACCCTGCCCGCCCGTCGCGACGATCATCACCTGCCGCGGCGGCAAGCTCATCGCGGTGTCGAAGTCGATCGTCTCGGGGAAGTCGCGCAGATAGCCGGTCGCCTTGGCGACGCGGATGATCCGGTCGAGCGAACGCCCCGCGACGCAGAGCTTGCGCCCGGTATCCTCGGCGACTTCGCCCAGCGTCTGGAGCCGCGCGGCGTTCGACGCAAAGGTAGTGACAAGCACGCGTCCGGTCGCCGCGCCGACGACTTCGTCGAGGCCTTTGCGGACGTCGATCTCGGAACCCGATGCCTCGGGGTTGAACACGTTGGTCGAATCGCAGACCAAAGCGAGCACGCCCTGGTCGCCGATCGCGGTGAGTTCGGCCGCAGTCGATGCGCCGCCCAGCGCGGGGGCCTCTTCGAGCTTCCAGTCGCCGGTGTGGAACACCCGGCCATAAGGCGTCTCGATCAGCACCGCATTGCCCTCGGGGATCGAATGGGCGAGCGGAGTGTAGGTGATGGTGAACGGCCCGATCGAGAAGGGGCCGTCCTCCTTCACGACGTTGAGCTCGACCTTGTCGGTGATGCCCTCTTCCTCGAGCTTGCCGTAGATCAGCCCCGCAGTGAACGGCGTCGCATAAAGCGGCACGCCAAGGTCGCCGGCGAGATAGGGCAAGGCACCGATATGGTCCTCATGGCCGTGCGTCAGCACGATGCCGATCAGGTCGTCGAGCCGTTCCTCGATGAACTGGAGGTCGGGCAGGATCACGTCGACCCCGGGATAGTTGGCGTCGCCGAAGGTGATGCCGCAATCGACCATCAGCCACTTGCCCTGCGTGCCGTAGAGATTGACGTTCATGCCGATCTCGCCCGAGCCGCCGAGCGCGAGGAAGAGGAGTTCGTTGCCTGGAGTCACTTAATTTCCTTGCTGGCTGCGTTCCCACAGCATGGCCAGACCCTGGATGGTCAGGTCTGGTTCGATCGTGTCGAAGACCGATGTATGCTTTTCGAAGAGCACCGCCAGTCCGCCGGTGGCGATGACCTTGAGCGGGCGTCCCACCTCGGCCTTGAGCCGGGCGACGAGGCCCTCGATCATCGCGACATAGCCCCAATAGATGCCGATATGCATCTGGTCGACCGTATTGCGCCCCACCACGCTGGTTTTCTCGGGTGCCGAGATCGCGATACGGGGCAGCTTGGCGGCCGCGGTGACCAATGCGTCGAGCGACAGGTTGATCCCGGGCGCGATGATCCCGCCCTTGTAGGCGCCTTTATAGTCGACCAGCTCGAAGGTGGTCGCGGTGCCGAAGTCGATGATGATCAGATCGCCTTCGTGCCGGGCGTGCCCCGCGATCATGTTGAGCGCGCGATCGGCGCCGAGGCTGCCGGGCTCCTCGACATCGAGCGGGAAGCCCCATTCGGCACTCCCCTGCCCGGCGATCACCGCCTCGGTCTTGAAGTATTTGCTGCTGAGCACCTGCAAATTGTGCAGCGCGCGCGGCACCACGATGCCGATGATCACTCCGGTCACGACCGAACGGTCATAGCCTTCGAGGTTGAGGAGCTGGTTCAGCCACACCGCATATTCGTCGGCGGTGCGTCGCGGATCGGTGGCGATGCGCCAGCGCGCACGGATCTCCCCGTCCTCGATCAGCGCAAAGACGACATTGGTGTTGCCGGCATCGACGGCGAGCAGCATTTGCCTTCCCTTCAGAGCAGGAACACGTCGCCCGCGTGAATGACACGGGTAGTGCCGTCGGCCAAGCGCAGGATGAGCGCGCCCTGCGCATCGAGTCCGCCGAACAACCCCTCCGTCGAGGTCCCGTCGGCCAATCGCGCCGTAAGCGCGGTATCCAGGGGGTGTGCACGAGCGAGCCAGCGGTCGCGCACCGGGGCGATGCCGTCGCGCCAGCGCGAGAGCCAGCGGGCGAATATCTCGGCCAGCGTCTCGGCGAAGACCTGGGGTTCCGGCGCAGGCGCGTGCGCGGCGATGCTGGTGGCGGGACGATCGAGATCGACCGGATGGTGCGCGAGGTTGACGCCGAAGCCGATGATCACTGCGTCCTCGACACGCTCGAGCAGGATGCCGGAGAGCTTGGCGCCGCCGACCAGCAGGTCGTTGGGCCATTTGAGCATCGGCTGCACGCCGAACAGCGATACCGCTTCCTCCAGCGCCACCGCCGCGACCAGCGCCAGTGTCGCGGGCGCAGGCTCGCCGGGCCGCACGCGGACCAAAGTCGAGATGTAGAGATTGCCGGCGGGGGAGTCCCACGCCCTGCCCTGCCGGCCCTTTCCCGATGTCTGGCGTTCAGCGCGCAGCCACAGGCCTTCGCTCGCGCCGCTCCGCGCGAGTTCGGCCACATCCATATTGGTCGAGCCCGTCTCGGCGACGGTCCGGATCGTCGCGGTCAGAACAGCGCCTTCGCGGCCGACGCAGTGAACAGCTCGAGCTGCCCGAGCAGTGGCCAGCCGAGCGGCGAGATCACCGCCGCGGCGACCACCAGCAATGCACCCTCGACCGGATCGGTCTTGCCCGAGAGCGGCTCGCCCGGCTCGTCGAAGTACATCGTCTTGACGATCTTCAGATAATAGAAGGCTCCGATCGCCGAGGCAGCGGCGCCGACCGCCGCGAAGATGAACAGCCCGGCGTGCACCGCCGCGACGAACACCTGCAGCTTGGCGAAGAAGCCGAGCAATGGCGGAATACCCGCAAGGCTGAACATGAAGATCGCGAAGGCGAGCGCGAGGCCCGGTCGCGAACGCGACATGCCCGAGAGGCTCGCAATGCTCTCGATCGGCTGGCCATCGGGCCCGCGCATCTGGAGCACGATCAGGAAGCTGCCCAGCGTCATGACCACGTAGATCGCCATGTAATAGAGCACGCTCGACACACCCGCCTCGCCGCCGGCCGCCAAGCCGATCAAAGCGAAGCCGACATTGTTGATCGACGAATAAGCGAGCAGCCGCTTGATGTTGGTCTGGCCGATCGCCGCGACCGCGCCGAAGATGATCGAGGCCAAGGCCGCGAAGATGACGATCTGGCGCCAGTCGTGGATCGCCGGGCCCATCGCCTCGATCGCGACGCGGGTGGCGAGCGCGATCGCCGCGACCTTGGGTGCCGAAGCGAAGAATGCAGTCACCGGCGTCGGCGCGCCTTCGTAGACGTCCGGGGTCCACATGTGGAACGGCACGGCGCTGATCTTGAAGGCGAGACCCGCGAAGACGAATACGAGGCCGAACAACAGGCCAATCCCTTGAGGACTACGTAGATCCGTCGTGCCATAGGCATCGGCGATGCCCGCGAAGAGCGTCGTGCCCGAGAAGCCGTACACCAAGCTGATGCCGTAGAGCAGGATGCCCGAGGCGAGCGCGCCGAGGACAAAATACTTCAGGCCCGCTTCGGCCGAACGGGTATCGCGGCGCATGAAGCTGGCGAGGATGTACGCCGAGAGGCTCTGCAGCTCGAGACCGACATAGAGGCTCATCAGATCGCCTGCCGAAACCATCATCCCCATGCCCGCTGCCGAGAGCAGGATGAGCACGGGATATTCGGGACGCAGATCGTCGCCGGAGGTGGTCTGGAAAAAACGAGGCGCGATAAGGATCGAGACCGCGGCGGCGAAGAAGATCAGCGCCTTGGCGAAAGCGGCGAACATGTCGGGGCGATAGAGCCCTCCGAACGCCTCGCCGCCGGCCGAAGCCGGCCCCGCCAGCGCGATGCCCGCGCCGATCAGAACGGCGATCGACGCCCAGCTCACCAGCTTGGTGGAAGCCTGCCCGCCCCATGCGGCGACCAGCATCAGCAGGATCGCGCCCAGGCTGAGCACCAGCTCGGGCAGGACCATCATCAATTGCATCGAATAGCTCATCAGTGCGCCTCCCCGTGCGCAGCAGCGGCGGGGGCAGCATGTTCCTCATTATGCGCGGCGGCGGGCGCGGGCTTGCCGGCGGTCGGCTGCGAGTCACCCGCAGGCATCACGCGGCTCATCCGCTCGACCAGCCGCTCGACGTCAGGCCGCATCGGCTTGAGGAAGCTCTCAGGGTATACGCCCATCCACAGCACTGCAGCGGCGATAGGGGCGAGCAGCGAAATCTCGCGCACCGACAAATCCGGCATCGCGCGGACATCATCTTTGGTCAGATCGCCGAACACGACGCGGCGATAGAGGTACAGCATGTAGGCCGCACCCAGGATGATGCCACTGGTGCCGATCAACGCGGTCCAGGTCGAGACCTGGTACACGCCCGCCAGCCCGAGGAACTCGCCGACGAAGTTGCTGGTTCCCGGCAGGCCGACCGAGGCCATGGTGAACAGCATGAACAACAGTGCATAGCGCGGCATGTTGATCGCGAGCCCGCCGTAGCGGTCGATCTCGCGAGTGTGCAGGCGATCGTAGATCACGCCGACGCAGAGGAAGAGCGCGCCCGAAACGAGGCCGTGGCCGAGCATGACCATCATCGCGCCTTCCACGCCCTGCTGGTTGAAGGCGAACAGCCCCATCGTCACGATCGCCATGTGCGCGACCGAGGAATAAGCGATCAGCTTCTTCATGTCCGACTGCACCAAGGCGACCAGCGAGGTGTAGACCACCGCGACGCACGACAACGCGAACACCAGCCACATGAACTGCGCCGAGGCTTCGGGGAACATCGGCAGGCTGAAGCGCAGGAAGCCATAGCCCCCGAGCTTGAGCAGCACGCCAGCCAGGATCACCGAACCGGCGGTCGGCGCCTGCACGTGTGCATCGGGAAGCCAAGTGTGGACCGGCCACATCGGCATCTTGACCGCGAACGAGGCGAAGAACGCCAGCCACAGCCAGGTCTGCCACTGCGCCGGGAAATCGTGCGCCATCAGCTCGGGGATCGAGGCGGTGCCGGCATTGAGCAGCATCGCGATCATCGCGATCAGCATCAGCAGCGAGCCGAGCAGCGTGTAGAGGAAGAATTTGTACGACGCGTAGATGCGGTTCGCCCCGCCCCAGATGCCAATGATCAGGTACATCGGGATCAGGCCGCCTTCGAAGAAGACGTAAAAGAGCAAAAGGTCCTGCGCGGCGAAGGTGCCGATCATCAGGATCAGCGTGACGAGCATCGCCGCCATATATTCGGGGACGCGCTTCTCGATCGCGACCCAGCTCGCGCCGATGCAGATCGGCATGAGGAAGACCGAGAGCATGATCAGCAACAAGGCGAAGCCGTCGATGCCCAGCGCCCAGGCGAAATCGACGCCACCGATGCCGAACAGCCGGACATGCTCGACGAACTGCCACTGCGCCGCACCAGCGCTCTGGTCGAAATTGGCCCAGAGCCAGATGCCGAGCGCCAGATCGACCAAGGTAGCGCCCAAAGCGATCCAGCGGGCGCCCTGCGCGCCGGCGAACAGGCAGGCGACCGCGGCGATCGCGGGTACTGCCAGCATGATGGAAAGGATCGGGAAACCGGTCATCCTGCGATCACCCAGGTGAGCGCGGCGGTGAGACCGATCAGCATGATGAACGCATAAGTGTAGAGATATCCCGATTGCAGGCGCGCCGTGCCGACGCTGCCGAGCTGGACCAAACGGGCGATGCCGTTGGGTCCGAAGCGGTCGATGGTCCCCTCGTCACCCGCCTTCCAGAGCAGCCGGCCGATCGCGAATGCGGGGCGCACGAACAGGAAGTTGTAGAGCTCGTCGAAGTACCATTTGTTGAGAAGGAAGGTGTAGAGCACCTGGAAGTTGCTGGCGACGGCACCGGCGAAGCTGGGCCGCTTGATATAGGCGTACCAGGCACCTCCGAAGCCGAGCAGCATCGCGACGGTGGCCGAGAGCTTCACCCAGAGCGGCACTTCATGCATCGCATGCATCAGATGCGCGTCGAAGGCGATTGCGCCGTTCCAGAAATGCGCGCCCTCTTCGGCCTCGATGAAGAAGCCGTGGAAGACGAAGCCCGCGGCGATCGCACCGATCGACAGCAGCACCAGCGGGATCAGCATCGCCCACGGGCTCTCGTGCGGATGATAGCCCGCCGTCCCCTCATGGGCATGATCGTCGTGCGCGGCATGATGGGCGTCGGGCGCATGCCCGGCATCCTCGGCCGAGGGGGCGTCGTCATGATGCCCGTCATGACCATGCGCATCATGGGCGGCGTGCTGGATATGCTCCGAGCCTGCCCAACGCGGCTTGCCGTAGAAGGTCAGGAACACGACGCGCCACGAATAGAAGCTCGTGAGCAACGCCACGAACACCCCGACCCAGAAGGCGCTGGGGACGCCGGCCGCCCAGGCCGCCTCGATGATCGCATCCTTCGAGTGGAAGCCGGCGAAGCCGAACGCAGTCGGATTGCCGAACACGGCGGGGATGCCGACGCCGGTGATCGCCAGCGTGCCGAACATCATCGTCCAGAAGGTCAGCGGGATATGTTTCCGCAGACCGCCATAGAAGCGCATGTCCTGCTCGTGGTGCATCGCATGGATCACCGAGCCGGCGCCGAGGAACAGCAAAGCCTTGAAGAAAGCATGCGTGAACAAATGGAACATCGCCGCGCCATAAGCGCCGACGCCCGCCGCGAAGAACATGTAGCCGAGCTGCGAGCAGGTCGAATAGGCGATGACGCGCTTGATGTCGGTCTGCACGAGGCCGACAGTCGCGGCGAACAGGCAGGTCGCGGCGCCGACAAAGGTCACCACGCCCATCGCGACGGGGCTGGTCTCGAACATCGGTGAGAGGCGGCAAACCATGAACACGCCGGCGGTGACCATCGTCGCGGCGTGGATCAGCGCCGACACCGGGGTCGGGCCTTCCATCGCGTCGGGGAGCCAGGTGTGGAGTCCCAACTGCGCGGACTTGCCCATCGCGCCGAGGAACAGCAGCAGGCAGAGCACAGTCATCGTGTCCGCGCGGAACCACAGGAAGCCGATCGTCGAGCCATGCATGTTGGGCGCGGCGGCGAGGATCTCGTTGATCGATACGGTGCCGAACACGAGATAGGTGCCGAAAATGCCGAGCATGAAGCCGAGATCGCCGACGCGGTTGACGACGAACGCCTTGATCGCCGCGGCGTTGGCGCTCGGTTTCCGGAACCAGAAACCGATCAGCAGGTAGGATGCGAGGCCCACGCCTTCCCAGCCGAAGAACATCTGGACGAGGTTATCGGCGGTCACGAGCATCAGCATCGCGAAGGTGAACAGCGAGAGATAAGCGAAGAAGCGCGGCTGATCCGCATCCTCGCTCATATAGCCCCAGCTATAGAGGTGGACGAGCGCCGAGACGCTGGTGATCACCACCAGCATCACCGCGGTGAGCGAATCCACCCGCAGTGCCCATTCTACCTGCAGCGCACCGGAGGTCATCCAGTTGAGCACCGGAACCACGGTCTGTTCGGCTCCACCGTGCAGATAGGTGATGAAGATCGGCCAGGAGAGCGCGCACGAGACGAACAGCGCACCCGTCGTCAGCGCCTTGGGCAGCACGCTGCCGAACGCCTTGTTCGACAAGCCGGCGATCACCGCCGCGGCGAGCGGCAGGAATACGATGAGGAGAATCGGCGACATCAGCCCTTCATCCGATTGACGTCGTCGACCGAGATCGTGCCCCGGCTACGGAAGTAGATGACGAGAATGGCGAGCCCGATCGCGGCCTCGCCGGCGGCGACGGTCAGCACGAACATAGCGAAGACCTGGCCCACGAGATCCCCGAGCGCCGCCGAGAAGGCGACGAGGTTGAGGTTCACCGCGAGCAGGATGAGCTCGATCGCCATCAGGATGACGATCAAATTCTTGCGGTTCATGAAGATGCCGAGCACGCCCAGCGTGAACAGGATCGCCGAGACGACCAGGTAATGCGTTACGGAGATCACAGTTCGACCCCCTGCCCAACCGGTGGGTTCATGTTGCGCGTCGCATCCTTCGAACGGCGGTTGATCTGGCGATTGATGTTCTGCGGGCGGACGTCGCTGCGCTGGCGATAGGTCAGCACGATCGCGCCGATCATCGCGACGAGCAGCACGAGGCCCGCGCCTTCGAACACGAACAGATAGCGCGTGTAGAGCAATTGCCCGATCGCCTCGATATTGGGCACGCCTGCGTCGATCGGGGCTATGCGGCGGCCGAGCTGGACCCCGCCTGCGCTATAGGCGCCGATCGCGATGATGATCTCGGCGACCAGCGCGACCGCGAGCGCGAGGCCGATCGCGGCATAGCGCATCACGCCCGCACGCAGCTCGGCGAAGTCGATATCGAGCATCATCACGACGAACAGGAAGAGCACCGCGACCGCGCCGACATAGACGATGACGAGCAGCATCGCGATGAACTCGGCGCCCGCAAGCACCATCAGTCCCGCCGCATTGAAAAAAGCGAGGATCAGCCAGAGCACCGAATGCACCGGATTGCGCGACAGGATCGTCAGCGCCCCGGAGGCGATGACGACAGTCGCGAACAGATAAAAGGCGAGAAGCTGGATCACGGAATCTGGCGGCCCCTGACGATTGCGGTGCGCTTAACGGTACGGTGCATCGGCGGCAAGGTTCGCGGCGATCGCGCGCTCCCAGCGGTCGCCGTTCGCGAGCAGCTTATCCTTGTCGTAGATCAGCTCCTCGCGGGTCTCGGTCGAGAATTCGAAGTTCGGGCCTTCGACGATCGCATCGACGGGGCACGCCTCCTGGCACAATCCGCAATAGATGCACTTGGTCATGTCGATGTCGTAGCGCGTCGTGCGGCGGCTGCCGTCGTCGCGCGGCTCGGCCTCGATCGTGATCGCCAGCGCCGGACACACCGCCTCGCACAGCTTGCAAGCGATGCAGCGCTCTTCGCCGTTCGCATAACGACGCAGCGCATGCTCACCGCGGAAGCGAGGCGAGATCGGGTTCTTCTCGTACGGATAGTTGATCGTCGCCTTGGGCTTGAAGAAGTATCGCAAGGTCAGCCAGTGGGCCTTGAGGAACTCCCACAGCGTGTAGGAACGGACGAGTTGGGCGATGCTCATTTCAGCTCTCAGCACCAGAATTGACAGGAAGGCAGGAGGCTCGATAGTCGACGCCACTCCCCTTTACGGACACGTCAGCCTTCCATTCCCCAGCCTTTAGCTGATGGATAGTTAGCTCAACTTCTTCATGCCCTGCCAAGGCTTGACCGCCAGCGCGAATCCGCAACTTTTTTCCATCGGGGCCGTCTTGGATCGCATAATAACTTATCGCATCTACGAACTTGCCGGCAAATCGCGGAAGCCCTCCTCCCGGAATGGAGCCGTAACGCACGATGCTATGCCCATCCAATCGAGCAGCAGCGATCACGAACTGTTTGTTTTTCCGTGGCGTCGAAACGTTCGAGCAAACAAATCCCATTCCCACGCCTTCAAAGGTCTCAGCTCGCTGCTCTACGAACGGTTGCTCCGCGCACCCAATTAGAGGCAACGTCAATAGAATGCGAAGAACGATCACGCGGGCACCCCCACTCGCATCAGCATAAGGTACCCCGACACCAGGAACACGAAGATCAGCGACAGCGGCAGGAAGATCTTCCAGCCCAGCCGCATCAGCTGGTCGTAGCGATAGCGCGGGACGGTCGCCTTTACCCAGCTGAACACGAAGAAGAAGAACAGGATCTTGGCGAACAGCCAGATAATGCCCGGCACCCAATAAAGCGGCGCCCAGTCGAACGGAGGCAGATAGCCGCCCCAGAAGAGCGTCGCGTTGAGCGTACACATCAGCAGCACGTTGGCATATTCGCCGAGCCAGTAGAGCGCGAAGCTCATCGACGAATATTCGGTCTGATAGCCCGCGACGAGCTCGCTCTCAGCCTCGGTGAGGTCGAATGGCGCGCGCTGCGTTTCGGCGAGCGACGAGATGAAGAACACCACCGCCATCGGGAACAGCAGCGGATTGAACCCGAAGCCGTTGAAAAGGCCGAACACATGGCCGCGCTGCGCCTCGACGATACCGCCGAGGTTGAACGTCCCCGCCCACAGCACCACCGAGATCAGCACGAAGCCGATCGAGACTTCGTAGCTCACCATCTGCGCCGCAGCGCGGATCGCCGAGTAGAAGGGGTATTTCGAGTTGGACGACCAGCCCGCGAGGATGATGCCGTAGACGCCGAGCGACGAGGCCGCGAGGATGTAGAGCAAGCCGACATTGATGTTGGAGAGCACCACGCCCGCCTGCCAAGGCACCACCGCCCACACGATCAACGCGACCGTGAAGGTGATGATCGGCGCGATCAGGAACAGGGCCTTGTTGGCGCTCGACGGGATGATCGTTTCCTGGAGGAACACCTTCAGGCCGTCGGCGAAGCTCTGGAGCAGGCCAAACGGGCCGACCACATTGGGGCCGCGCCGCAGCGCCATCGCCGCCCAGATCTTCCGGTCGGCATAGATGATCATCGCCACCGCGAGCATCAGCGGCAATGCGATCACGAGAATGCCGACGATCGTCGCGACGAACCACGCCCAGCCGAAGGGCAGACCCACGAAGTTCTGGAAGAAGGCGGTCATGCGATTACTCCCTGTTCCCCTGCGAAGGCAGGGGCCCAGACTCGGCGCGATGCGCCGAGCGCGCTAACGCGCGTGATTTGTTCAAGGGGCTGGGCCCCTGCCTTCGCAGGGGAACCAGGAAGGGCGACCCCGCTCACTCCGCGGCCTCCGCAAAATCTTCGCCATGGACCAGTTCGGCCGAGCAGCGCTGCATCGTCGGAGATGCGCGGCAGATCGCGTTGGTCAGATAGAAGTCGGCGATCGGATAGTTGACCGGACCGCTGGCCTTGGCGGAGAGCTTGGGCGCCTTCCACGCGAAGGTCACCAGGCCCTCCTGCCCCAGCGCCGGCACTTCGGATGCCATCGCCGCGCGCAGCTCCTCGAAGCTGTCGAACGGCAAAGTACGGCCGAGCCTGTCGGAGAGCGCACGCAGGATCGACCAGTCCTCGCGCGCGTCGCCCGGCGCGAACACTGCGCGGTCGGCACGCTGGACGCGGCCTTCGAGGTTCACATAGGTGCCTGGCTTCTCGGCATAGGTCGCCGAGGGCAGGATCACATCGGCATGATGCGCGCCCTTGTCGCCATGATGGCCGATGAACACCTTGAAGCTGCTCTCGAACTTCGAGAAATCGACTTCGTCGGCGCCGAGGAAGAAAGCGAGCCTCGGGTTCGCGGCGACGATATCAGCGATGCCGCCCTTCTGCGCGAAGCCGAGCATCAGCGCCCCCATCCGCGCCGCGGCGATATGGACCACGCCGAAGCCGTTCCATGCCGACCCGTCCTCGAGCGTGCGCACCAGCTTCATCGGCTCGACCAATGCGAGCGCCGCGCCGAAGCCCGCACCCAGCGCGCCGGGGCCGACGATCACCAGCGGCTTCTTCGCGCCGTCGAACGCCTGCACCACCTGATCGGGCAGCTTGCCGAGCAGCGACAGGTCGTTGCCCAGCCATTCGAGCTTGTAGGTGAGATCGGTCTCGGGCCCGATCGCGAAGACCTTGGCGCCCTTCTTGATCGCTTTCCGGACCCGCGTGTTGATCAGCGGCGCTTCCCAACGCAGGTTGCTGCCGATCAGCAGGATCGCATCCGCATCCTCGACACCGGCGATGGTCGGGTTGAACGCCACCGCGCCGAGGCTCGACACGTCATAGTCCATGCCCGTCTGGCGGCTCTCGATCAGTTCCGAGCCGAGGCCCTTTAGCAGCGCCTTGGCGGCGTACATCGTCTCGCAATCGAGCAGGTCGCCGGCGATCGCCGCGACGCTGGAACCCGCATTCACTGCGGCGATCGCGTCGAACGCCTCGTCCCAGCTCGCCTCGACCAGCTTGTCGTCCTTGCGGACATAGGGCTTGTCGAGCCGGCGGCGGACCAATGCGTCGACATGGTAGCGCGTCTTGTCGTGCGCCCATTCCTCGTTGACGTCCTCGTTGATCCGCGGAAGCACGCGCATCACCTGGCGGCCGCGGCTGTCGAGGCGGATGTTGGTGCCCACGGCATCCATCACGTCGATCGAGAGGTTCCGCTTCAATTCCCACGGGCGATATTCGAACGCGACCGGCTTGTGGGTCAGCGCGCCGACCGGGCAGAGATCGACGGTGTTGCCGGAAAGCTCGCTCCTGAACGCCTTCTCCAGATAAGTCGTGATCTGCATGTCCTCGCCGCGATAGATCGCGCCGATTTCGTCCACGCCGGCCACTTCCTCGCCGAAGCGGACGCAGCGGGTGCACTGGATGCAGCGGGTCATGATCGTCTTGATGATCGGACCCATATACTTCTCGGTCACCGCCCGCTTGTTCTCGGTGTAGCGGCTATGGCCCTTGCCATAAGCGATCGACTGGTCCTGCAGGTCGCATTCGCCGCCCTGGTCGCAGATCGGGCAATCGAGCGGGTGATTGATCAGCAGGAATTCCATCACGCCTTCGCGCGCGGCCTTCACCATCTGGCTGTCGGTACGGATCTCCTGCCCCTCGGCGGCGGGCAGCGCGCACGAAGCCTGGGGCTTGGGCGGCCCGGGCTTCACTTCGACGAGGCACATGCGGCAATTGCCGGCGATCGACAGCCGCTCGTGATAGCAGAAGCGCGGAATCTCCTTGCCCGCGGCTTCGCAGGCCTGGAGCACGGTGGCGCCCTGCGGCACCTCGACTTCGACTCCGTCTACTTTGAGCTTAGGCACCCGCCGCTCCCAACTTTGATGCAGCGCGATAGAGCGCATAGGCAATGATTGCGCGAAGGTTCGGCGTATTCAGCGATACCTGCTGCCCCTCGAAAACGCACGGTCCGATGTCCGGCAACAAAATCTTGAGTGCCTCCGCCTCCTCCGTTTCCGTCGGTCGAGTCAACACCAACGCGCGCGCATTCCCCGGATTGCGGCGGACGACGCACATACCGAGATCCTCCAGCGCGTTGCGTGGACGAAACTCGGTTTTGTCGAGTGCCTCATCGGTAATCCCGGCAAGGCCGCCAAGGTCTGACTTCGCGTACTTCAGGCGAACGAAATATTCGGCCGCGCTCCCCGCGAAAAGCACCGGCGGGAAGCTGAGCAGGTCGAATTCCGGCGACGTGCCTAGACAGGCATCAAAGGAGTTGGTCGCTTCGTTGAGCACCTTGAGCTGCTCGGCGGAGGCGAAGGGAAGCTCCAGCGAACGCTGTGCTTTCTTGGTCTCACGATAGGCGATGCACTGGCCGAACGCGTGAGTCGCGCGGATCGCAGACTTTTTATCAAGCTTGCTGATCGATCCGACCGCCCCACGGTTCTGGTCGAGCCGCGTGCCGGTCTTCTGCGCAGCCGCCGGCGAAATGACGACGCAGCTTATCAACGCCGCCGCTCCGATCAGCCCATTCAGCCCAATGACTTGGCAGCTCACTCGGCCGCCTCCTGCATCGGCGCCTCGCCGGTGCCGTTGCGTTCGTTGATCCGCCGCTCGATCTCGGGGCGGAAATGGCGGATCAGGCCCTGGATCGGCCACGCTGCGGCGTCGCCGAGCGCGCAGATCGTATGGCCCTCGACCTGCTTGGTGACCTGGTGGAGCGTGTCGATCTCGCTGATGTCGGCGTCGCCGGTGCGCAGCCGCTCCATCACCCGCCACATCCAGCCGGTGCCTTCGCGGCACGGCGTGCACTGGCCGCAGCTCTCATGCTTGTAGAAATAGGACAGGCGCGAGATCGCGCGGACGATGTCGGTCGACTTGTCCATCACGATGACTGCGGCGGTGCCTAGGCCCGAGCCGACGCCGCGCAGGCCGTCGAAGTCCATCGGGCAATCCATGATCTGCGCCGCGGGGACGAGCGGCACCGAGGATCCGCCCGGGATCACTGCCAGCAGATTGTCCCAGCCGCCGCGGATGCCGCCGCAATGTTTCTCGATCAGCTCGCGGAACGGGATGCTCATCGCTTCCTCGACCACGCACGGTTTGTTCACATGGCCGCTGATCTGGAAGAGCTTGGTGCCCTTGTTGTTCTCGGCGCCGAAGCTCGCGAACCATTCCGGTCCGCGCCGCAGGATCGTCGGGACGACGGCGATCGATTCGACGTTGTTCACCGTGGTCGGGCAGCCGTAAAGGCCTGCGCCCGCCGGGAACGGGGGCTTCAATCGCGGCTGGCCCTTCTTGCCCTCGAGGCTCTCGAGCATCGCGGTCTCTTCGCCGCAGATATACGCGCCGGCGCCGCGGTGGACGAAGACGTCGAAGTCATAGCCCGAGCCCGCGGCATTCTTGCCGAGCATGCCCGCGTCATAGGCCTCGGCCACCGCCGCGAAGAGCGTCTCGGCCTCGCGGATATATTCGCCGCGGATGTAGATATAGGCGGCGCGCGCGCGCATCGCGAAGCCCGCGATCAGCGCGCCTTCGATCAATTTGTGCGGATCGTGACGAATGATCTCGCGGTCCTTGCACGAGCCCGGCTCGGATTCGTCGGCGTTGATCACCAGGAAGTTGGGCCGGTCGGGGCGCGGCTCCTTGGGCATGAACGACCATTTGGTGCCGGTCGGGAAGCCCGCCCCGCCCCGCCCGCGCAGGCCCGATGCCTTGATGCGGTCGATGATCGTGTCCTGCCCGATCGCCATCAGGCCCCTGGTATTGTCCCAGTCGCCGCGCTTCAGCGCAGCCGGCAGGTTCCACGGCTGGAAACCGTAGACGTTGGTGAAGATGCGGTCCTTGTCCTGCAGCATTTAGCGTCCCCGCCCCACCATCTTCTGGATCAGGATGTACGCAACCACGGCGAAGCCGATCAGGATCACGAGCCCGAGCAGCTTGAACGCGATCTTGAGCAGCCACCCGCCGACGACCAGCGCGGCGATCACCGCGAGGATGACGAACAACAGGTTCTTGGTGTCCTGGCTCATGCCCATTCCCCGCGATAATCGTGGTTTTCGTTCACCATCGCAGTGAGGTTGGTCGTGCCGCCGGCCGCCTCGACCGTGTGTCGGCCCGGCTCCTGCGTGCCGGTCTTCGGCTGCTCGCCCTTGGCCAGCGCATCGAGGATCGCGATCGTGCGATCGTAATCGAGATCCTCGTAATTATCGTCGTTGATCTGGACCATCGGTGCCGAGGCGCAGCTGCCGAGGCACTCGACCTCGGTGAGCGTGAACATGCCGTCGGCGGTGGTGTGCCCCTTGTGCATGCCACGGCTCTTGCACGCCGCCAGCACGTCGTCCGAACCGCGCAGCATGCACGGCGTCGTGCCGCAGACCTGCACATGGTAGCGGCCGACGGGCACGAGATTGAACATCGTGTAGAAGGTCGCGACCTCGAACACGCGGATGTACGGCAGCTCGAGTTCGCGCGCGACGAACTCGATCACCGGCACAGGCAGCCAACCCTGCGTATTGGTCTCCGCGCCGACCTGACGCTGGGCCAGATCGAGAAACGGGAGCGTGCACGACATCTGCCGGCCCGCCGGATAGCGGCCGAGGATTTCTCTGGCCTTCTCGGCATTCTCGGCCGTCCACGCAAACGCGTCCCAGCTCGCGCGGGTCTCGGCCTCGTCGGGAAGTTGTGGGGCGTCAGCCATTTTGTGAACTCTTCGTGGTGCCAACCGAGGGCTGCCCAAACAATTGTACCGCGCGTTCGCGACAGGCGGGAAACTCAATACCGTCTTCCGAAACGCAACTGACTACCTTCCGCATTCCCGCCTGCACACCAACGTATGAAAAGATGCGAGAGCCCTTGGAAGCGTGGGCGTCGTAATGAATCACGGTGCCCGCACCGAGATTCTCAGCGGAAATTTTCGAGCTAACCGAACCGATTTGATCGCCGTAGTTTTTGAGGATCATCTCATCCATTGCTCGCCGCATCGCCTCAATATCCTGCGGAGCCACCTCCACCGGAAAAGGGTCGCTTACCCCGCTGTCGATGACTTCGATCACGTGCTTCTCGTCGCTGGCAGCAGCATCGATACTAGTTGGATTCGCCGATCTCGGCGATCCGCACTGTCCTATTAACATCAGCAGCGAAACGACAAATCCCGTCGCAATAGGCCAGCGTACCGCATCACATCCCTCGCGCTTGGCGTTCAAGCGACGAGCCCACCAATATCCGAGAGCGACCGGCACTATGACGATGAGCGCCACGCCGGTCCAATGGCCGAGAGTGTGTGCGACATCGCGCTGGCTCACCGGATGAACTCCACCCGATCGACCTTGTCGTCGGCGAAAGAATAGACTGCCATCACTTCGAAGGGCTCAGCCTCTGGCGAGCGCATCACCTTCTCGTGCAGCACTGCGGTCTGGCCAAGCTGCCAGCTGCCCAGGATTTCGACGCGGTTGCCGGGAAACTCGGCGAACATCGCCTTCAGGCCCGAACGCACGCCTTCCTTGCCCTCACGGACCACCGCGCCGCGATATCCTGCCTCGCTCGCGCCATCGGTCATCAGCTCGACATAAGCGTCGGCGTCCTGCGCGTTGTAGCGGGCGATCATCTCGCGCGCGATTGCCACCTTGTCGTCGCTCACCGGTCGCACTCCCCGAACACGATATCCATCGCGCCCAGGATGGCGGTGATGTCGGCGAGCATGTGGCCGCGCGACATGAAGTCCATTGCCTGGAGGTGGCTGAACGCGGTCGGGCGGACCTTGCAGCGATACGGCTTGTTGGTGCCGTCGCTCACCAGATAGACGCCGAACTCGCCCTTGGGGCTCTCGGTCGCGACATACACTTCGCCGGCGGGGACGTGATAGCCTTCGGTGAACAGCTTGAAGTGATGGATCAGCGCTTCCATCGACTGCTTCATCTCGCCGCGGCTCGGTGGTGCGACCTTGCGGTCGAGCGTCAGCACCGGGCCTTCGGGCATCTCGTTCAGGCACTGCTTCATGATCCGCGCCGACTGGCGGACCTCCTCCACGCGCACCATGAACCGGTCATAGCAATCGCCGCGGGTGCCGACGGGCACGTCGAACTCCATGCGGTCATAGACGTCGTAAGGCTGCGAGCGGCGGATATCCCAGGGGATGCCCGCGGCGCGGATCATCGGGCCCGAAAAGCCCCAGGCGATCGCGTCGTCGCGGCTCACCACGGCGATGTCGACGTTGCGCTGCTTGAAGATGCGGTTCTCGGCGACGAGGCTGATCGCGTCCTCGAACAGCCGCGGCAGGCGGTTGTCGAGCCAGTCGGCGATGTCGGTGAGCAGCTTGAGCGGCACGTCCTGGCGGACGCCGCCGACGCGGTAGTAATTGGAGTGCATCCGCGCGCCCGAGGCACGCTCGAAGAAGTTGAGGCAATCCTCGCGGATTTCGAACAGCCACAGGTTCGGCGTCATCGCGCCGACGTCCATGACGTGGCTGCCGAGGTTGAGCATGTGGTTGCAGATGCGAGTCAGCTCGGCGAAGAATACGCGCAGATACTGGCCGCGCAGCGGCACTTCGAGGTCGAGCAGTTTCTCGACCGCGAGCACGAAGCTGTGCTCCTGTGCGAGCGGCGAGCAATAGTCGAAGCGATCGAAATACGGCAGCGCCTGGGTGTAGGTCTTGTACTCGATCAGTTTCTCGGTGCCGCGGTGGAGCAGGCCCACGTGCGGATCGATCCGCTCGATGATCTCGCCGTCCAGCTCGGTGACGAGGCGCAGCACGCCGTGCGCCGCCGGATGCTGCGGGCCGAAATTGATCGTGTAGTTGGCGATGGCGACGTCGCCGGTGGCGGGATCCTTCCGATCCTCGCCGCCGCGCTCCATCATCTTCTCGACGGTGTCGGTCATTGGTTCTGCCCCTTGCCCTTGGTCGGGACCACATCAGGGTCCTTGGGCTTGGACTTGCGGCGATTGCCCGGCGATTTCTCGCCGGCGCCGGTGGAAGCGGTGCTGTCGTCGGTCTTGGCCCGCTTGGCCCGCGGCTTAGCGGCCTTGGCCGCAGGCGCATCCGCCTTTTGGATCTCGTCGGCGCTGAGCGGCGTCGGCGCACCCTTCGCCTCGGGCACCTTGGGAGCATCGGCAGCAGGCGCCGCCGCGGGCGCAGCCGGCTTGGCCTGCGGCGTGTCCGCGGGCCCAGGCCCGGGAGCTGCCTTCTCGTCGCCCGGCAGCACATATTGCGCGCCTTCCCATGGGCTCATGAAGTCGAAATTGCGGAAGTCCTGTGCCAGCTTGACCGGCTCGTAAACGACGCGCTTGGACTCTTCCGAGTAACGCAGCTCGACATAGCCGGTCTGCGGGAAATCCTTCCGCAGTGGGTGACCAACGAAACCATAGTCGGTGAGGATGCGCCGCAGGTCGGTATTCCCGTCGAACAGCACGCCGTACATGTCGTAGACTTCGCGCTCGAGCCAGCCGGCGACCGGCCAGATCCCTGTCACGCTCGGTACCGGCGCGTCCTCGTCGGTCGTCACCCGCACGCGGATGCGGCGGTTCTGGGTGAACGACAGCAATTGATAGACCACGTCGAAGCGCTCGGGCCGCGCCGGATAATCGGCACCAGCGATCTCGCTCAGCTGCTGATATTCGAGGCCGGGCGTGTCGCGCAGCGCCAGCATCGCATCGACCAGGCGCTCGCGCACCACGGTCAGCGAAATCTCGCCAACGGCATCCTTGCTCTCGACCAGCATGTCGCCGAGCACGGCAGCGGCCGCATCGATTACGCCGTCATTGGGCATCATACGGGGTGCAGGCGCCCTCACCGTTCGAGTGTCCCGATGCGGCGGATCTTACGCTGGAGCTGCATTACGCCGTAGAGCAAAGCCTCGGCGGTCGGCGGGCAGCCGGGGACGTAGATATCGACCGGCACGATCCGGTCGCAGCCGCGCACGACGCTGTAGCTGTAATGATAATAGCCGCCGCCATTCGCGCACGACCCCATCGAGATCACGTATTTCGGCTCGGACATCTGATCGTACACACGACGCAACGCCGGCGCCATCTTGTTGCAGAGCGTTCCCGCGACGATCATCACGTCCGACTGGCGCGGAGAGGCGCGCGGCGCGGCGCCGAAGCGCTCCATGTCGTAGCGCGGCATGTTGACGTGGATCATCTCGACCGCGCAGCACGCCAGCCCGAAGGTCATCCACCACAGCGAGCCCGTACGCGCCCACTGGAACAGCTCCTCGGTCGAAGTGACGAGGAAACCCTTGTCACCCAGTTCGGCATTGATGTCGTCGAGGAACGCCACATTCGGGAGCGTCCCCGCAGGCGGAGGGTTGAGTTCTACTCCCACTCCAACGCACCTTTCTTCCACGCATAAACCAGTCCGAGCGCGAGCTCGGCAATGAAGATCATCATCGAGATCCACGCGGTCCAGCCGAGGTCGAACACACTGACCGCCCAGGGATAGAGGAACGCGGCTTCGAGATCGAAGACGATGAACAGGATCGCCACCAGATAGAAACGCACGTCGAACTGGCTGCGCGAATCCTCGAACGCGGGGAAGCCGCACTCATATTCGGTGAGCTTCTCCGGCGTCGGCTGATGCGTGCCGGTGAGCCGGCCTACCAGCATCGGCAGGAACACGAAGGCGCTCGAAAGCACCAGTGCCACGCCGAGGAACAGCAGGATCGGCAGATATTCGATTAGATCGACCAAAGTGCCTTCTCGCGGATGCGGAATCTTGGGGGGCTTCTAGGACTGTGAATGGAGTGCGGCAAGGGTCGAAAGCCTTGAGAATCACTCGCAACTGGGAGGGGTTAGGGCAGGTTGAAGACAACCACCGGAACCGGTTGCCGAGGCGCCGTGTCACCCTTGGTCGCCGCCGGCCAGCCGGCATCCGCGACGATCAGCAAATGCGTGCCGTCCACTGCCAGTTGGGTGGGATCGGTCAGCGGCGCACCACGATGCAGGACATCGGCCTCGATCCCCGTTTCCGTCACTCGGAAAGAGATCAGCGAGGCCGGGCTGCTCGCATTGTAGATCGTGAAATAGCGGTCGCCGACGCGCACCAGCCCATCCATGCCGCGCAGGGGCTTGCCGTCGGGCAGCGGCAGCGGCGTTCGTGCGCCGCTTTCCAGATCGACGCTGGCGATACCCCTGCCATAGTCCGCGACGATCAACCGCCTGCCGTCCGGGGTGAGCGCGGTGCCTTGCGCCGAGCGACCCACGCCGGGTGCGATCAACGTCCGGAAGGTGCGCCCATCCGGCAGCAAGCGATAGACCGCGCCGTTGAGCGTGTCCGAGACGAACACACTGCCCTCGCCTACCGATACGTCGCCGGGATGGAAGCCCTTGGCGGGGCTGAGCTTTGCCTTGAGCCGGCCCATCCGGTCCATTGCGACCAGCGCGCCGCTGTCGCAGCGGGCGATGCCGGGGAGCTCGGGGCAATCCGTTGCGATCCACAGCCAATTCCGCCGCACATCGAACGCCAGCCCCATCGGATGGAGCGTGCCCTTGGGCATGGCGAAGCGGCGGATTGTGCCCCGGGTCCGGGCAAGGATCGTCCGGTCGAGCACGCTGGAGAGCCAGACGACGCCGCCGTCGATCGCGATGCCCTCGACCAGCCGATGCGCCGCCGGCGCGGTGAACAATATCTGCGGCGCGTCCGCTGCGGCGCCAAGCGCCAGCAGCAGCGCGCCGGCACGGATCACCGGAGCGCGCCCGCCACCAGCTTGTGCAGCTTGGAATGGAGGACGTCGTTCGCCGCGAGGAACTGGCCACGCTCGCGTGCAAGGTCCTGGCCGCGATAATCGGTGACGAAGCCGCCGGCTTCCTTGATCAGCAGCAGGCCCGCCGAGACGTCCCATGGCTGGAGGTCCGATTCCCAGAAGCCGTCGAACCGCCCGGCCGCGACCCAGGCAAGGTCGAGCGCCGCGGCACCGAGCCGGCGGATACCCGCCACTTCAGGCGCCACCGCGCCGAAGATGCGGCTCCACTCGGCGAAATTGCCGTGGCCGAGGAAGGGAATGCCGGTCGCGATCAGCGCGTCGGCGAGGTCGCGGCGTGCCGAGACGCGCAGGCGCTGGTCCTGCACCCAGGCGCCGCGGCCCTTCTCGGCCCAGAAGCTCTCGTCGGTGAGCGGCTGGTAGATATAGCCGTGCGTGATCTCGGGCTTGCCCTGGCTGCCGAACGGGTCCTCGACCGCGATCGACATGCAGAAATGCGGGATGCCGTGGAGGAAGTTGGTGGTGCCGTCGAGCGGATCGATGATCCAGCGCGGCTTGCTGGGGTCGCCTTCGATCACGCCGCGCTCCTCGACGAGGAAACCCCAGTCGGGCCGCGCCTTCTGGAGCTCTTCGATCAGCGTGTCCTCGGCGCGCTTGTCGGCAAGGCTGACGAAGTCGGCTGGCCCCTTGCGGCTCACCTGGAGGTGCTGGACCTCGTTGAAGTCGCGCCGCAGCCGCGGTCCCGCCTTGCGGACGGCGCGCTCGATGACGGTGATGATACCGGAATGCGAAACCATAATCGTACCTTCTAGCCCCTCTCCTTCAGGGGAGGGGTTGGGGTGGGGCCTATCCCCAATCCGTGACCGCCGCGGGCAAAGCCCGCGTCGTCGGTCGAGCTGCGCTCACCGGCCGGGCCGGCGGATCGGACAAATAGCGCCGCTATTTGACTCGTCCGCTCGGCCTCAATCCGCCCTGCGGACGTAGGTCTGCTCGTAGACGTCGACGACGATCCGGGTTCCCGCGGCGATGTGCGGCGGGACCATCACGCGGACGCCGTTCTCGAGCACCGCCGGCTTGTACGACGACGATGCCGTCTGCCCCTTCACAACGGCATCGGCCTCGACGATCGTCGCTTCGATCGTGTCGGGCAGCTGTACCGAGATCGGGCGCTCGTCATAGAGCTCCATAACCACGTCCATGCCGTCCTGCAGGAACGCCGCGGCATCGCCGAGGATGCCCGCATCGAGCGTGATCTGGTCATAAGTGACCTTGTCCATGAACGTCAGCTGGTCGCCGTCGCGGAACAGGAACTGGAAGTCCGTCGTGTCGAGGCGCACGCGCTCGACCGTCTCCGCCGAACGGAACCGGACGTTGTTCTTGCGGCCATCGATGAGGTTCTTCATCTCGACCTGCATGTACGCACCACCCTTGCCGGGCTGGGTGTGCTGGATCTTCACGGCGCGCCAGATGCCACCTTCATATTCGATGATATTGCCGGGACGGATGTCCACGCCGCTGATCTTCATGGGATCGAGACCTGTAAGCTGAGAAAGAGCGAAGGCCGGGCCTTTAGCGATGCATCAGCGTTCGGGCAAGCACGCGGCCATCGCGGCATCGATGCGGCCCTGTGCCTCCTGGTCCCACAGCGGCGGATCCTCGGGCGTCGGCAGCCCGGGAAAATTCGGCACGTCTTCGGGCACCTGCACCAGGGGATGGCGCGTCACCGTGAAGAAATGCGCGTCGGGCATCACGCGTTCGTCGAGCGTGCCGCCGCGGACGAAGCGTATCGCGTCTCCGAAATCCGGATGCGTTCCCCACAAGCCCACGCCGCAGCGCGGGCAGCGCGCCGAACGCGTCGCCATGGTGCCGGATTGGGTGACGACGATCTCGGGCTCGCCCTCACCGAGCATCTCGACTCGGTCCGCCTCGATCATCGCGTTGATCGCGAACGCCGATCCGGTCTCACGCTGGCAGACGCGGCAGTGACATCCGTTCACGAAAATCGGTGCCGACGTCAGCCGAAAGCGGACATATCGGCAGTTGCACCCGCCCTGCATTGGAATTTTCCCTACCTCTCGCTTGAGGTTAAAGGGCGCCGCTGCGACCCGCAAGCACCGGATAGGGGTTGACCGGCTGCCCCTGCCACCAGCTGTCGCCCGGCTGCATGTGCGACATGGCGAAGTGGAGGTGGAAATTGCCCGTCCCCGCATTGCCGGTGTCGCCGACATAGCCGAGCAGGTCGCCGGCGCGTACCGGCATGCCCTCGACCACGCCCGGCGCATAACGCTGGAGATGCGCGTAATAATAGCTCCATTGCCGGTCGGGCGAACGGACATAGAGCGCTATCCCCCCGCCGCCCTCGCTGTAGAACAATTTCTCCACATTGCCCGGCGCCGCGGCAATCACCGGGGTGCCGCCGGCAGCCATGATATCGGTCGCCTGATGCGCCCGCGCGCCGTTGGCCCGCGACTGGCCCCAGGTGTCGACGATCTTGTCGCGCGGCACACCCTGCACCGGCACCATGAGCAATGGATGCTGCCACGCACCGACGGGCGCCGGCGCTGGAGCCGGTGCCGCCTGCTGCGCAGGCACGGCAGGCGGCGTCGGCACGATGCGGATCATCGACGCCAGCGCGGCCAGGCCCAGAAGCAAGACGATCCCCATCCCCATGGTCAGCCGCTTTAGCATGGCCGTCATTCCTGGAACACGGCTTCGGTGCCGGGCTTGACCATCAGCGCCAGCCGCGCCGCGTCCCAGTTGGTCAGGCGGATGCAGCCATGGCTCTGGGTGCGCGCGATGTTTTGCGGCTCGGGCGTCCCGTGGATGCCGTAATGCTCCTTGGAGAGATCGAGCCACACCACTCCGACCGGCCCGTTCGGCCCCGGCGGCAGCATCGCCTTCTCGTCGTCCTTCTTGGCGTCCCAGAACAAGTCCGGGTTATAATGAAACTTCGGATTGGTATCTATCACATTGATTTTCCATGCCCCGATCGGCAGCGGATCATGCTGACTGCCCATCGTGGCGCTGAACTGCGCCACGAGCCTGTCGTCGGCGTCGAAGACCTTGAGTACCTTCTCCGATTTGTCGACGACGATATGGTCGCCCGTGGGCTGGCGCGCCTCGACGTTGAGGTCGGTCAGCGTCTGGCGCCACTCGGGCTTGAGATCGCCTGCATAGTCGCGCGATGTGGGCAGCACGTTGGGGAAGACGAAGGTCGCGCCCGGCTGGATCGCCCCGCCCCCGGGATTGAGTTCGACCAGCACTTCGGGCGTGGTGTGGAACATCTCCGCCAGCTTCTCGAGCGGGCGAGTGTAGCCGAGCGAGGGCAGTTCGGCCTGCTTCTCGGGCTCCTTTGGGATCGGATTGACATACGGTCCCTGGAGCATCGCCGGATCGAGCGTCACACGCGTCACCGGGCGCCGCGCGCGATATTCGTGGAGCGCACCGAGCGTGGCGCGATCGAGCTTCCCGCTGGTCTGGATCCCGCGCGTCGACTGGAACGCCTTGAGCGCGGCGGTGAGCGACTGGCCCTCGCGCCCGTCGACGATCCCCGGTGAGAAGCCGAGCGAATCGAGGATCACCTGCGCATGCAGGATCGAATAGTCGATCGGAGGTTTCTCCCGGGGCGCCTTCGCCGCGGATTGCGCCGCTATCGGCGCGGACGCGAACAGGACGGCGCCCAGCGCGAGGCCCGACACCTTATACCAATGAAAAACCTGCAAAACATGCGCTCCCGGCCAATGAGGTCAGGCGAGAACGAACGCCGGCTGCCTTGTTTCCGGAACGCGCGGAATGGTCAGGTCGCAAGTAGCTGGTTGAATGCCTTCACTACCTCGGCTTCATCGCCGCTCCACACCGCAGCCGACACCGCAAGGAAATCCGCCCCGGCCTCGACCAGCGGCCGCGCATTGACCGGCGTGATCCCGCCAATCGCGACGCAGGGTATCTCGAACACCGTCGTCCACCAGCTCAGGATCGCCGGATCGGGATGGTGCCGCACCTCCTTGGTCGTGGTGGGATAGAAGGCGCCGAACGCGACATAATCGGCACCCGCCTCGCCCGCTTCCATCGCGAGATGGCGGCTGTCGTGGCAAGTCACGCCGATCTGGGCCGTGGGCCCGAGCACCGTACGCGCCTCGCGCGGGTCGCCGTCGCCCTGCCCCAGATGTACGCCGTCGGCGCCCAGCCTTTTGGCGAGGCTTATGCTGTCGTTGATCAGGAACGCCACGTCGCGATCGCCGCAGATCCGCTGGAGCGGTTCGGCGAGCGCCGCCGCCGCATGCTGGTCCACGCCCTTCACCCGGAACTGGAACGCCGCCACAGGGCCGGCATCCAGCGCGCGCGCCAGCCGATCCGCGAACTCGCCCGAAACATCGAGCGGCGAGATCAGGTAGAGCTGGCAGGCCGGGCGACGAACGTCGCGAACGAAATGATCCGCGAAGCCTTCCAGCGCGTTATCGGCGTCGAAATCGTCGTCGGGATCGTGCATGGTCAACTCCGGGCTCGCGAAAATTCGTGTCGGTTGTTCGGGCTGGGTCTACGCCCATTGGCGTGGCCGCTTCTACCCCGAGAAGCTGGCGGTCAAGCGCTGGTTCGCCTTCTACGCCGAGCATTTCGATACGGTCGAGATCAACAACAGCTTCTATCGCCTGCCCAAAGCGGAGACGTTCGACGCATGGCGCGAACAGGCGCCGCCAGGCTTTTGCTATGCGGTCAAGGCCAACCGCTTTCTCACCCAGGCGAAGAAGCTCAAGGATTGCGAGGAACCGCTCGAGCGGATGATGACGTCGTTTCGCCACCTGAAGCCCGCGCTTGGTCCGATCCTTTACCAGCTCCCGCCGCGCTTTCGCCTCAATCTCGAACGCCTCGAGAGTTTTTTGCAACTGCTTCCAAAAGATGTCGTCAACACATTCGAATTTCGCGACAAAAGTTGGTATATAGACGAGGTCTACGCACTACTCGATCGATACGATGCGGGCTTCTGCGCGCACGACATGCCGGGATCGGAAAGTCTGCGGATCGCCACCGGCCCGGCCGCCTATGTCCGCTTCCATGGCGGCGAGGGCAAATATTGGGGCCGCTATTCCGACGAGCGCCTGCTCGATTGGGCCGACTGGATGCTCGATCAGGCGAGGAATGGCCGGCCGGTCTGGGCCTATTTCAACAACGATGCCGAGGCGCATGCCATCCACGACGCGCTGACGCTGAAAGCGATGATCGCGCAATCCGCCGGGCGAGCGCATTGACGCATATGCAGGAGAATTCACCGCGAATGCGCCGATCTTGCCGGGACGCCGCTATAACAATGCGATGCCGCCGAATGCATCGGACGGCCGTGCAAGTTATCCGAGACCGGCGGAGCCAGCCCAAATGACCAACGACAAACCCCGCTTCCTGTTGCTCAAGTCGATCAACGGCGATCCGATCCTGGTCAATTTGTCGCTGGTGCGCACCGTCACGACGATCAACCTCGCCGGCGACGACGTGGGAGTGATCTCGTACGACAAGGATCATGAAGTGGTGGTCGGGTCGACCGTGCCCGACGTCATGGCGGCAATGGCCGCGGATCCGATCCCGCTCTCGGACTGACTTTCAGGCGGGGCGCGCTACCGGGCGCGTCTCGGCGCTGATCTCGAAACCGGCGATCAGCGGGCGCCCCTTCGCGATCGCATCGCGCACCGCCGGAAGCTGCAGCGATGCCTTGTGGCTCGATGCATCGTCCCAGATCTCGGTGATCCAGATCGCGTCGGAGTCCTTCACGTCCTCGGCGATCAGATAGGCGCGGCAACCGGGCATCGTGCTCGTGCCCGAGTTGAGGATCGCGATCAGCTCGGCGCGCTTGCCGGGCTGCGCCTTGATCTTGCCGATCATGCCGAACGGTATTGGATCTTCCATCTTGCTCCCCTTCGCCATGGCCCGGCCACCCAGCATCGCTAGCGCGAGGCCTGCGAGCACAGGGCGGCGCGCAACAGTCATTCGGCGCCCTTGTAGATGCCGATCAGCTTTTCGAGCATCGCCAGCGCGTCCCCACGAGGGCGCTGGAACGTGTTCCGGCCGATGATCGAGCCGTTGCCGCCCCCGTCGCGAATGTCGCGCGCGTCCTGATAGACCGCATCCTCGCCCTTGGCCGCGCCACCCGAGAAGACGACGATCCGACGGCCGTTGAAGCAGCTCTTCACGACATGACGGACCCGGTCGGACTGCGCCGACCAGTCGGTGCCCTCATAGGATTTCACTGCGTCCTTCTGCTCGATATGCGCGCTCGGCAGCTTGACCTTGATGATGTGCGCACCGAGCAGGGCCGCCATATGCGCGGCATAGGCGCCGACATCGAGCGCGAGTTCGCCTTCCTTGGAGAGCTTGCCGCCGCGCGGGTACGACCAGATCACCGTCGCGATGCCGACCGCCTTGGCCTCGGCGGAGAGCTCCTTGATCTCCTCGATCATGTCGAACACGTCGTCGGCGCCCGGATAGATGGTGAAACCGATCGCCGAACAGCCGAGCCGCAACGCGTCGTCGACGCCGCCGGTAACCGCCTGATTGATGCCCGTCGCCCAGCTGTTCGAGCTGTTGACCTTGAGGATCGTCGGAATCTGCCCTGCGAAGGTGTCGGCACCCGCCTCGATCATCCCCAATGGCGCGGCATACGCCGAAAGCCCGGCGTCGATCGCGAGCTGGAAATGGTAATGCGGGTCATAGGCATCGGGATTGACCGCAAAGCTGCGCGCTGGACCGTGCTCGAAGCCTTGATCGACGGGCAGGATGATCAGCTTGCCGGTTCCGCCGAGCCGCCCCTGCATCAGGATGCGGGCGAGGTTTGCCTTCACGCCCGGATTATCGGACTCGTAATTGGCGAGAATGGCTTTGACGGCAGGCGTGATGCTCATGATTCCCCCTGATTCGGTGGCTATGCCGCGGTCCCTATCGCACCGCACAAGAGGCGGGAACTGCTGACAACGCTGACGAGCGTGCTCCGGATGCGCAACGAGGCGAAATGGCGCCGTTGGGCGCCGGGCCGCGTGAGACTGGCGCGCTCGCACTCGCGGGCGAGGACCAATGTCCGCGTTGACCACGAGCCGGCGCCGCATCAATAAAGCAACAGGGGGGAATATGCAGATGGATCGACTTTCAGCGCGGAGCTTGCGTCTCGTCTGCCTCTCATTGCTGCCACTGGCCCTGAGCGGCGCCGTGGCGGGCAAGAAGCCGGTTATCGGCCAGATCGCGCCGGATGCGGAACTCACCCTCGTCGACGGCACCAAGCTGAATCTCGGCGAGATGCGCGGCGATGTCGTCGTGCTGAACTTCTGGGCGACCTGGTGCGTCCCGTGCAGGACCGAACTCCCGATCCTGGACACCTATTACCAGATCCAGAAGCGTCACGGCCTGCGAGTCTATGCAGTGACGACCGAGGGATCGGTCCCGCTATACAGGCTCAAGCCCCTGTTCGGGCGGCTCCAGATCGCGCCCGCCCGGAAGATCAAGGGGCCGTATGGCCCGATCGACGGCGGCGTACCGACCAACTACATCATCGATCGATCCGGCAAGGTTCGCTATGCGAAGGCGGGCGCCTTGACGCTCGAGATACTCAACGAGCAATTGGTGCCGCTGCTGCGCGAGCGCGCGCCTACGCAATAATCACCGCGCGAGTGCGGCGACGCCCGGCAGTTCCTTGCCTTCCATCCATTCGAGGAACGCGCCGCCGGCGGTCGAGACGAAAGTGAAGTCGTCCGCCACCCCTGCCTGATTGAGCGCCGCGACGGTATCCCCGCCCCCGGCGACCGAAACCAGCGAGCCTTCCTTGGTCAGCGCGGCCGCGGTCTTGGCCAGCGCCACGGTGGCGGCGTCGAACGGCGGCGTCTCGAAGGCACCCATCGGCCCATTCCAGACGAGCGTGCGGCAATTCTTGAGGACATCGCCCAAGGCCTCGGTAGCCGCGGGGCCGACATCGAGGATCATCTCGTCGGCGGCGACTTCATGGACATTGACCGTGCGTGTCGGCGGATTGGGCCTGAACTCCTTCGCCACCACCACGTCATAGGGCAGATGGACGGTGCAGTTCGCCTTCCCGGCCGCGTCGAGGATCTCCTCGGCGGTGCCGGTCAGATCGTGCTCGCATAGCGATTTACCGACATTCACGCCGCGTGCGGCGAGGAAGGTGTTGGCCATGCCGCCGCCGATGATCAGGTGATCGACCTTCTCGACCAGGTGCCGCAGCACGTCGAGCTTGGACGAGACCTTGGCGCCGCCCACGACTGCCGCGACCGGATGTTCGGGATTGCCGAGCGCCTTGTCGAGCGCGTCGAGCTCGGCCTCCATCTGCCGCCCCGCGAACGCCGGCAGCTTGTGCGCAAGACCCTCGGTCGAGGCATGCGCGCGGTGCGCCGCCGAGAAGGCGTCGTTGACATAGAGATCGCCGAGCGCGGCGAGCCGCTCGACGGTCTCGGGCGCGTTCTTCTCTTCGCCCGGATCGAAACGAGTATTCTCGAGGATGCCGACTTCGCCGTCCTGCATCTTGTCGATGACCTCGGCGGCATGCTGGTCGTCGATGAAGCGCACTTCGCGCCCCAGCACCTGCTGGAACGGCAAGGTGACCAAGGCAAGGCTCATGCTCGGATCACGCTGCCCCTTGGGACGCCCGAAATGCGCGAGGACGATCACCTTGGCGCCCTTGTCCGCCAGCTCGGCGACGGTCGACACCGCGGCGCGCAGCCGGGTGTCGTCGGTCACCACGCCGTCGGCCATCGGCACGTTGAGGTCCTCGCGGACGAGTACCCTCTTGCCGGTGACATCGCCCATGTCGTCGAGCGTCTTGAAGTTGCGCGCCATTTGTCCCTCTTCGTCATCCCGGCGAAAGCCGGGATCTCAGGCCGCGAGCGAGCGGCATGTGGCACGAGACCCCGGATTTCGCCGGGGTGACGGCCTTTGGTGGTTAGCCCAGCTTCGCCATCGCCGAGGCGGTATCGACCATGCGGTTCGAGAAGCCCCATTCGTTGTCGTACCAGCTGACCACGCGGACGAGCTTGCCGTCGATCACTGCAGTCTCCAGGCTGTCGACCGTCGACGAGGCCGGCGTATGGACGATGTCGATCGAGACCAGCGGCTCGTCCGAATAGACGAGCACGCCCTTGAGCGGGCCGCTCTCCGACGCTGCCTTGAGGATCGAATTGATTTCCTCGCGGCTGGTGTCGCGCTTCGGAGTGAAGGTGAGGTCGACGAGGCTGCCATCGGGGACCGGAACACGGATGGCCGAGCCGTCGAGCTTGCCCTTCAGTTCGGGGAGCACCTCGCCCACTGCGCGCGCGGCGCCGGTGGTGGTCGGGATGATGTTCATCGCCGCTGCGCGCGCACGGCGCAGGTCCGGATGGATCTGGTCGAGGATCTTCTGATCGTTGGTATAGGCGTGGACCGTAGTCATCAGGCCACGCTCGATGCCGACGCTGTCGTTGAGCACCTTGGCGACCGGCGCGAGGCAGTTCGTGGTGCATGACGCGTTCGAGACGATGGTGTGCCCGGCCTCGAGCTTGTCGTGATTGACGCCGAAGACGACGGTCAGGTCGACACCCTTGCCCGGCGCCGAGATCAGCACCTTCTTCGCGCCCGCATCGATATGCTTCTGTGCCGAAGCGCGATCGGTGAAGAAACCGGTGCATTCGAGCACCAGCTCGACGCCACTGTCCTTGTGTGGAAGGTTGGCGGGATCCTTCTCCGCGGTCACCTTGATCCGCTTGCCGTCGATGACGAGATCGTTGCCGTCGGCGCTCACCGTGCCCGGATATTTGCCGTGGACGCTGTCACGCGAAAAGAGCCACGCATTCGACTTGGCATCGGCGAGGTCGTTGATCGTGACCAGCTCGAGCCCGCTGTCGGGACGCTCGAGGATCGCGCGCGCGACCAGCCGTCCGATGCGGCCGAAACCGTTGATCGCAACCTTCGTCATATCGCTTCACTCCTGCTTCGTATTTGAGCCGTTCGGCTCGCTATATGGGTGCTCAGGCGAGCGCCGCCACGATCTGCGGCACGATTGCCGCGGCGGTGAGGCCGAAATGCTCGTAGAGCGCGGGCGCAGGGCCCGATGCGCCGAATCCATCGATGCCGAAACGCATGCCGGCGATCCCGGTATAACGCTCCCAGCCCATCGTCGTGCCCGCCTCGATCGAGACGCGCAGTACGTGATGGGGAAGGATATCGTCGCGATATTCCGCGCTCTGGGCATCGAAGCGCTCCCAACTCGGCATCGACACCACGTCGGTGCCGATTCCCCGCGCTTCCAACTCTGTCCGGATGGCGACCGCGATCTCTACTTCGGAGCCGGTGGCGATCAGCACCACCTGGCGCTCCGCCTCGGCTGCGAGCAGGCGATAGGCGCCCTTGGCGGAACGGTTCTCGCCGCCGTCGGTGCGCAGCTGCGGCAGATTTTGTCGCGAGAGCGCGAGCAGCGACGGGCCGTCGGTCTTCTCCAGCGCCAATGCCCAGCATTCCGCGGTCTCGATCGTGTCGCACGGGCGATAGACGTCGAGATTGGGCATGACGCGCAGGCTCATCACGTGCTCGATCGGCTGGTGCGTCGGGCCGTCCTCGCCGAGGCCGATCGAATCGTGCGTCATCACATAGACGACGCGCGTCCGCTGGAGTGCCGAGAGCCGGATCGCCGGCCGGGCATAGTCGGAGAAGACGAGGAAGGTGCCGCCATAGGGGATCACGCCGCCATGCAGCGCCATCCCGTTCATCGCCGCCGACATGCCGAACTCGCGGATACCGTAATAGACGTAGCGGCCCGAATAATCGGCCGCGGTGAGCGGCTTGAGGCCTTTGGTCAGCGTGTTGTTCGAGCCGGTTAGATCGGCCGAGCCGCCGATCGTCTCGGGCAATGCCACGTTGATGGCCTCGAGCGCCATCTCGGACGCTTTCCGCGTGGCGACCTTCTGCGGATTGGCGAGCAGGCCGTCGACATAGGGCTTCAGCCAGTCGGGCGAGACATTGCCGCGCTTCTCGAAAGCCGCGTGATTGCCGTCGCTTGCCAGCCGTTGCCGCCACGCAGCATGAGGTTCCGCGCCGCGCTTCCCCGCCGCCAGCCAGGCCGCGCGGATCTCTTCGGGAACCTCGAAAGCAGGATAGTGCCAGCCCAAGGTCTCGCGCGCAGCGGCGACTTCGTCCGCACCCAGTGCCGCGCCGTGCACTTTGGACGAACCCTGCTTGTTGGGCGCGCCCTTGCCGATGATCGTCCGGCAGCGGACCAGCGACGGCCGCTCATCGGCGAGCGCTGCATCGAATGCTGCGGTGATGCTCGCTTCGTCATGCCCGTCGCACTCGACGACATGCCAGCCGGTCGCGGTGTAGCGCGCGGGGATATCCTCGCTCGACGAGAGCGACACCGCGCCGTCGATCGTGATCTTGTTGTCGTCCCACAATACGATCAGCCGCCCGAGCTTGAGATGCCCGGCGAGCCCGATCGCCTCATGGTTGATGCCTTCCATCAGGCACCCGTCGCCGGCGATCACCCAGGTGCGGTGATCGACCAGCGCGTCGCCGAAGGTCGCGTTGAGGTGCCGCTCGGCAATCGCCATGCCCACCGCCATCGCCACGCCCTGCCCCAGCGGCCCGGTAGTCGCCTCGACTCCCGCCAGCTCGAAATTCTCGGGATGCCCCGCGCACGGGCTGCCGACCTGACGGAAGTTGCGGATGTCCTCCAGCGTCGGCCGGGCATAGCCGGTCAGATGGAGCAGCGAATAGATCAGCATCGATCCGTGCCCCGCCGAGAGCACGAAGCGGTCGCGGTCGGGCCAGTGCGGATCGGCGGGATCGAACTTCAGATAGTTCTGGAACAGGACGGTGGCGACGTCGGCCATGCCCATCGGCATGCCGGGATGCCCCGAATTGGCGGCCTCCACGGCGTCCATCGATAGCGCGCGGATGGCATTGGCGCAGTCGGTGAAGGATGCGGACACGTGGACTCCCCTGCTGGTCGCGGACGCCTTTGGGACGCACGCGCCCGCGCGTCAACCGCTCGACGGGCCCGGTTCGGCAAAGCCGCTGGCCGCTCCCGAAGAATCGATGGGCCGTTCGGCGCATGCGCTCTTGCCGCGCCCGCTCGCTCTGCCTAATCGATATAACATGGCCGAAAGCCCTGCAGACCGGATCGAACAGGCGCTCGCGCGGATCGAGGCAGCAGCAGCCGCGCGCGCCTACGCCACTGCGCGTCTCGCCAGCCGCCACGCCAAATTGCGCGCACGGATCGAGGAAGCGGTGAGCTCGCTCGACGCGCTGATCGCCCGCGAGACGTCGAACGTGGAAGCCGAGTAATGGCCGATATCGACCTCACCATCGCCGGACGTACCTATTCCGTCGCCGCGCGCGAAGGCGACGAGCCGCATCTTCGCCACCTCGAATCGATCCTGCAGGAGCATGCGGTCACCGCGCATCGCGCCTCGGGCGGGCTCAACGCCGAGCGGACTTTGGTGTATCTCGCGCTGATTCTCGCCGACATGGTCGACGAAGTGCAGCGCAATCCGCCCGAAGGCGTTTCGCCGGTGCTGCTCGAG
Organism: Sphingomonas sp. Root241; assembly: GCF_001428865.1. Lineage (GTDB taxonomy): Bacteria > Pseudomonadota > Alphaproteobacteria > Sphingomonadales > Sphingomonadaceae > Sphingomonas. The sequence continues at coordinate 1,456,378 of NZ_LMIV01000001.1, read as the reverse complement.
CGGATCGCCGATCGCCTCGAAGCCGTGGCCCTTGCGCTGGAAGAAGACGCCGCCGAGGCTTGAAATCGCACGTCGGCGCGGTTGCTTCTCCGCGCCCGCCACCCTAAATGCATATGCGGCGGGCACTGCCCGGTACGAGCCTTGGCATTATCCCTGAGGCTATTCATCATCCATGGGAGCTGTCCCTGTGCAGATCCTGGTCTGTCGCACATGGTTCCCACCTGACGTAACAGGCGTCAGAGGATATTCTGGCAAACGGCCATGGCGGTCCCGCCACCGCATTCGCGCATGATTCTGGACAAACCCGCGCTCCGCGCGAAGCTCCGTGCCGATCGCGACCAGTTCGCCGCCGAATCGACGACGGCCATCCTCGCGCCCGAGGCCTTTGTCGAGCGCATCCGCGAAGGCATGACCGTCGCAACCTATTGCGCGGTCGGCAGCGAAGCCGATCCGACCCAGCTCGCAGCCGCTGCGGCTGCCGCCGGGTGCAGGCTTGCTTTGCCCTTCGTCGTCGATCGCAGCGCGCCGATCCGCTTCCTCGCCTGGCAGCTCGGCGAGCCGCTCGTCGCAGGTCCGTTCAACCTGCGCCAGCCTGATCCCGCAAGCCCCGAAGTCGCGCCCGACGTCATCCTAACGCCGCTGGTCGGGTTCGATCGCCGCCTCAATCGCCTGGGCCAGGGTGCCGGCCATTACGACCGCGCCTTCGCCCGCTACGAGGCGGCCTGGCGCGTCGGCGTGGCATGGTCGGTACAGGAAGTCCCTGCTATCCCCGCCGATATCTGGGACGTGCCGCTGCACGCGATCATCACCGAGGAAGGCATGTTGTGGCACGCGGAGAAGTGAAGGCGAGTTGGCGCAAGCCTGCGGGCATGCTCGCGATCCTGCTGCTGATCCTCGTCTGGGTGGTGCTGGTCGCCAGCTTCTCGGCGGAGATCGGCAGCCTGCCGATCCTCGTCCAGCTGGTGATCTATGTGGTGCTCGGCATCGTCTGGATCGCACCGCTCAAGCCCCTGCTGCTCTGGATGGAAACCGGGCGCTGGAGAATGAGACGCGACTGAGCGGTCGCGTGATCGGGGAACAAGGGAGAGAATATGGCTTTCGGGCGCAGGCGTAGTGCGGGTTTTGCAGGGTATTCGGATGCGGCATTGCTGCTGGCGCGCCTTGTCGTCGGCGCCTTTCTGATCTGGGGCGTCTGGGACAATATCCAGAGCGCCGCGCGCATGGCCGAGTTCGCGCGCTTCCTCGCCGGGCACGGCTTTCCCCAGCCCAAATGGATGGCGCTGATTTCGGTCTGGGCGCAGTTCGCCTGCGGCGTCGCCTTCGTGCTCGGGCTCGCGACGCGCTGGGCGGGGCTGCTCTGCGCCGTCAACTTCGCGGTCGCGCTCGCGATGGTCGATGCCAGGCTCGGCATCCGCGCCGCCTTTCCCGCGACCAGCCTGATCCTGTTCGGGCTGCTCTTCGCGACGCTCGGCGCGGGCCGCTATGCGATCGATGCGATGTTCTCCCGCCGCTAGTCCTTCTTGGGCCCATCGTCCTTCGGGGCTTCGCCCTTCGGTTTCTCGGCGTCCTTCTTCTTGCCGAAGGTCCGGATCGCGATCCACACCCCGCCCAGCGCCACGACGACCGCCGCCAGCGCGATGAACAGCTTCTCGAGCCCACTCAGCACAATGGTGCCGGCGTCGAGGTCTTTCTTGATCTCCTGTGCCTTGCGCGCGCGGCGTTCGCTGTCGGTGACGTTCACTGCGATGTCGAAGGTCCTGGTCTCCAGGTCATAGCGCGAGCGCGAGCCATCCGCCGCCTGGGCGTCGACCGAGATGGTCAGCATCAGCTTCTGCGCGCCTTCCTCCTTCGCCTTGATCCGCCACTGCCAGACCTCGCTTCGGTCCGCCGCCAGCGTCTTGGCCTGCGGCCCCGGAGGCGTGATGTCGAACCCGCCGCCGCTCAACGTGGCGGTCATATAGTGGCCGACCTGGGTAGTGATTTCGACATGCTTGGCGCGCTCGGTGCCGACCGTGGCGTGCACGTCTTCGGCATTGGCCTTCTTGCCCACGCTCAGCACCAGGTCGCGGCTCTCACCCAGCTTCATTTGCTTGGGCGCCTCGAACACCCCGAGACCGGCTTGCAGGTTGGCGCGCTCGCGCGTGTAGCGCCGGCATTCCGATGCGCTGGCGTCCTGGTCGACCGCTTCGCAAAAGACAACGTCGTCGCCGGCGCTGGCGTTCACCGTCACGACGTTCGATTCCGGCCCCGTGGCGTTGGCTTCGACGTTCTCGGCTGCGTTGTCGCCGGTATAGGCGTCTTCGCCATAGTCCACCGCGCTGACATTCTCCGCGGAGTCCCTTTGGGCTCCGCAACCCGAAAGCAGCAGGGCGGCGGCCAGCAAGGCGGGCGCCGAAAAAACTTGGGCGAAGACACGGGATCGCATCGCTTCCTCCTCGGATGGACGGACGGCGACCTGCTTTGTTATGCAGATGTGAAGCTATAGGAGTGCCCCCGCTTGTCAATGACAGCGATGGGAACGGCATGGCGCGAGTGACGGGGCTCGAACCCGCGACCTCCGGCGTGACAGGCCGGCGCTCTAACCAACTGAGCTACACCCGCTTGAACCAGGCGGGGCGACGCATGCCGCATCTTGGAAGGCGCTACGATTTGACCACATCGGAATTCCCGCAAGGGATCCCGCGTGGCGCGAGTGACGGGGCTCGAACCCGCGACCTCCGGCGTGACAGGCCGGCGCTCTAACCAACTGAGCTACACCCGCTCTCGAAGCGAGGAGGCGCCACTAACCCCGGCTTCCGGGGGTGTCAACCGGATTGGTCGCGACTCTGCCGGCGGTGCGCATGGGTTTCCCCCGGATGGCGGATCAGCGTGCCGTGTTCGAACAGGAATCCGGCGATATCGGGCTTGCCCGCGGCGTTGAGCACGGTCTGGATGATGATCAGCAGCGGCACCGCGAGCAGCGCGCCGGGCGTCCCCCACACCCATCCCCAGAAGCTCAGCGAGACGAGGATGAGGATCGGGCTGATCGTCAGCCGGTGGCCCACGATCAGCGGCGTCACCACATTCGCCTCGATCAGATGCGCGCCGATCATCAGCACGGCAGGCAGCAGCGCCCACCAGATGTCGGGGAAGCTCATCAGCCCGCCTATCGCGAGCAGCAACGCCGCCATCACCGGGCCGATATACGGGATGTAGTTGAGCAAGGCGACGATGCCGCCCCACATCAACGGCGTCGGCATGCCGATCGCCCAGAGCGCTCCCGCGACGATCAGTCCCAATGTGACGTTGATCAGCGTGATCGTGCCGAGATAGGCCGAAGTATCGTCGACCACGTCCTGGATCACCCGCGCCGTCGCCATCGCGCCGCCGAAGCTCGCCCGCCGGGTGATCGCGTTGCGCCTGAGCCGGGTCCAGCCCGACAGGAAGAAATAGATCACCAGGATCGCGAAGAACATTTCGATCAGCGCCGACGGCGCCGACGTAGTGAACAGATCGAGCAGCGAGCGCGGCGGCGCCACGGCGATCGTCTCCGGTTGCCGCGCCGGCGCGGCGGCGAAATTGGTCAGCGTCCGGTCCACGAACCGCTCGAGGTTCGAATAGAAGCGGATCAGCGGCTCGAGGTTGTGCTGAATCTGCGGGATGCTCTCGGGCAGCCGCTGCATCCATTGCCACGCCGGCACCACGATCGAGGCGAGCGCGATGTTCGCGGCAATCAGGAAGAGCAAGACGCAGGTCAAAGCGGCCAGCGGCGCCGGCATCCGGTGCCGCTCGAGCCATTCGAGCATCGGCACCATCGCGATCGCGATCACCAGCGCGGCAGTGAGCGGCAGGAAAAAGGGCGACCCCTCCTTGAGCGCGAAGGGAATGAGGAACAGGAGCCCGATGCCGATCATCAGCGCCAGCGCGGCCATCAGCCGGTCGCGCTTGAGCCCGTCGCCCATGCTCTCCTGGCCTTCGGGCGCCGGCAAGGGCTCGCGCGGCGCCACGGGTCGAATGCCCTCGCCCTCGCTGCTGCCGCCCATCGCCCCGGGTTGATCGTCCACCCTGCTCTCTCCTTCTCCTCGCTTCTAGGAGCCGCAAGGGGCGGTAGCAACGCCCTGCCAGTCGGGTTAGGCTGGCTTCATGGGCGAACTCCTGCTGGTCCTCGACGAGGGCACCACCTCCACCCGCGCGATGCTGTTCGAACCGTCGGGCAAATGCGTCGGCACCCAATCCGCCGAGCTCACCCAGCATTATCCCGGTCCCGGGCTGGTCGAGCACGACGCCGCCGAGATCTGGACCCGCAGCCGGGCCTGCGCGCAGGCAATGATCGACAAGGCGGGCGGCGCGCAGGCAATCGCCGCGATCGGGATCACCAACCAGCGCGAGACCATCGTGTTCTGGGACAAGTCGACCGGCGAGCCGCTCGCCCCCGCGATCGTCTGGCAGGACCGGCGCAGCGCCGCGATGTGCCGCGCGTGGCGCGAGGCCGGCGAGGAACCCGGCGTCCAGGCCCGCACCGGCCTGCTGCTCGACCCCTATTTCTCGGGCACCAAGATCGCCTGGGCGATGGAAAACTGGCCCCAGCTCAAGCAAGCGGGCGACCGCCTCGCCATCGGCACGATCGAGAGCTGGCTGGTGTGGAAGCTCACCAATGGCCTCCACATCACCGACGCCACGAACGCCTCGCGCACCTTGCTGATGGGACTCGGATCGGGTGGCTGGAGCGACGGACTGCTCGACATGTTCTCGGCGCCCCGCGACGCCCTCCCCGAGATCATCGACTGCGCCGGTCGTTTCGGCGTCACCAAACTCTTCGGCGGCGAGATCCCGATCTGCGGCCTCGCCGGCGATCAGCAATCCGCGACGATCGGCCAGGCGTGCTTCGCCAAGGGCGATACCAAGGCGACCTACGGCACCGGCGCCTTCGTCCTCACCAATGCGGGGACCGCTCCACCCGCCTCCAAGAACCGCTTGCTCGCCACCGTGCTCTGGCAACTCGACGGCCGCCGCACTTATGCGATCGAAGGCTCGGTGTTCGTCGCCGGCAGCCTGATCCAGTGGCTCCGCGATTCGGTCGGCCTGATCGAGACCGCGCCCGAGACCGAGGCGCTGGCCCGCTCCGTCCCCGACAATGGCGGCGTCTATCTCGTCCCGGCCTTGAGCGGTCTGGGCGCGCCGTGGTGGGAGCCGGAAGCGCGTGCATCGCTCTCCGGGCTCAGCTTCTCCAGCACCCGCGCGCACATCGTCCGCGCCGCACTCGAATCCATGGCGCACCAGAGCCACGACCTGAAAACCGCCTTCGCTGCCGATGGGGCGGACTGGGCGCGGCTGCGCGTCGACGGCGGCATGATCACCAACAACTGGCTGGCGCAAGACCTCGCCGACATGCTCGGCGTGCCCGTAGATCGGCCGGATTTCGCCGAGACCACCGCATTGGGGGCAGCGATGCTGGCGGGCGTGGGCTGCGGGTTGTTCAACGGGCTGGAGGAGGCGGCGGCGATGCGCGGGAGCTGCCGGACGTTCGAGCCGAAGCTCAAGGCTGGTGCACGGAACGCGAGGCTCGAAGGCTGGGCAAAGGCCGTCCAAAATATCGTCATCCCCGCGAAAGCGGGGACCCATCTCCCGCCCCCCCCACGGGCGAGCGAGTAGAGATGGGCGGGTACATCTACATCGTCACCAACCGCAAGAACGGCGCGCTGTATACCGGCGTCACCGCCGACATCGCCCAACGGATCATGCAACACCGCGAAGGCACCGGCAGCCGTTTCGCCGCAGAGCACGAAATTCTCCGCCTCGTCTATGTCGAGTTTCATGAGAGGATCGAGGACGCGATCATTCGCGAAAAGCGGATCAAGAAATGGAATCGCGCATGGAAAGTGGCGCTGATCGAAGAGTCCAATCCCGGCTGGCGGGACCTTTGGTTCGACATCAACAAATAACGTCATCCCCGCGAAAGCGGGGACCCATCTCGTGTGCTCTCCCGATCTACCGCGGACGTATTCGCGGAAAGTCCAGGAGATGGGCCCCCGCTTTCGCGGGGGTGACGAAGGGTAAGATCAGGCCGCCGCCTCGCCCGCGAACAGCGCCCGCAATTCGGTCTTCAATATTTTCCCATTCGCATTCCGCGGCAGCACGTCGCTCGCGAAGCGCACCTGCACGGGCACCTTGAACCCTGCCAGCCGCGCGCGCACCCAATCCTGCAGCTCGGCCTCGGTCGCCGAGGCGCCCGGCGCGAGGTGGACCACCGCCACCGGTTCCTCGCCGAGCGTCCGGTGCGGCATGCCGACCAATGCGCAATCGGTCACCGCCGGATGCGCGTAGAGGACATCCTCGACTTCGCTCGAATAGATGTTCTCGCCACCGCGGATGATCATGTCCTTGGCGCGGTCGACGACATAGAGAAATCCGTCCTCATCGAGCCGCGCGAGGTCGCCCGTCCGCACCCAGCCGTCCACGAAGGTCGCCGCGGTGGCCTCGGGCTTGTTCCAATAGCCCTTCACGATCATCGGCCCGCGCGCCCACAATTCGCCCACCTCGCCCAGCGGCAGTTCGCGGTCGCCCTCGACCGACATGATCTTCAGGTCCGCCGCCGCTACGGGAGGTCCGGCGCTGGTCGGCCGGCTCAGATAGTCTTCGCCAGAATGCGTCGTCACCGTCGCGGTGGTCTCGGTCATCCCCCAGCCATTGCCGGGCAGCGCGCCGAACTCCTCGTAGATCCGCTTGACCAGCTCGGGCGCGGAAGGCGCGCCGCCATAAGCGATCGTCTCCAGGCTCGACAGGTCGTAATCGGCGCGGGCCGGATGCTCGAGCAGTTGCCACGCGATGGTCGGCACGCCGCCGGTCGCGTTGACTTTCTCGCGCTGGATGATCTCCATCGCCAGCTCGGGCTCCCATTTTCGCATGAACACGAGAGTCGATCCCGAAGCGACCGCGCCCATCATCGCCGCCGAACACGCCGTCACATGGAACAGCGGAATGACGAGCAGCATGACCTTGGGCTCGGGCGTCGCCGGCGGAATCTCGCCCCGGCGCAGCATCGTCCGCGCCGCGACATAGGCGCTCGACATGATGTTGGTGACGAAGTTGCGGTGCGTCCCCAATGCGCCCTTGGGGCTGCCGGTAGTGCCGCTGGTGTAGAAGATCGTCGCGTCGTCGTCGGGCGCGATTTCGGCGTCGGGGAAACCGATATCCTCCAGTTCGCCCCAGCCGCCCGTCTCGCCGATCAGCGATTCGAGCGCGATCGCAGGCGCCTCCAGCACGCCCTTGGCCCGGCTCACCACCACGCGCTCCAGGCCCGGCAGCTGATCGTAGCATTGCTTGAGCCGTTCGTGCCGCTCGCCATCGACGAACAGGACCTTGGCACCCGAATCCTTCATCGCATATTCGAGCTCGCCGCCGGTCCACCAGGCGTTGAGCGGCACCATGATCGCACCGATGCTCACCGCGGCGAAGAAGATCGCCGGCCATTCGGGCAGATTGCGCATCGCCAGCGCGACGCGGTCGCCCTTCTTCACGCCCATCTCGACCAGCTTGTGCGCGATCTGGGCAGTGGCGCGATAGTTCGCCTCGAAGGTCACGCGCTCCTTCTCGTAGATCGTGAACTCGCGGGCGCCATAGGCTCGCACCATCTGCGCGAGGATCCGCAGCGATGGCGGCGCGTTTTTCCACACCCGAGTCGGCACTCCGCGAATGTCGATCGTCTCCATCTCGAACTTCGCGCCGGGGGCAGTCAGCAGCGCCTTCGTCTGCTCTAGCGACATTTTGGGCCAGTCGGGGTCGAGCGGCACGATCGGTTCGGGAGCCAAGCCAAGTCTCTCCATATTTCTGAACATTGGGTTTGGGCGTCGCTGCCCAACCGGAAACAACGTTAGTGTTGATTCGTGTCGCGCTCAAGGCAATAGGGGAAGCGCACCACGGATAAGGTGCGCCTGACCGGATTCGAACGAGAGGTATGCCGCTCCCGATGCACATGACACGGCCCGGACGCTACGGATTCGATGCTTCCCGGCTCGCGCGGATCGATGCATTCGTGAAGGAGCACTATCTCGACTCGGGCAAGCTGCCCCATGCACAGCTGCTCCTCGCCCAGGGTGGCGAGATCGTGCATTTCTCGCATCAGGGCCCTGCCCGCGAAGGCGGAGCCTCGGTCGACGAAGGCACGCTGTTCCGCATCGCCTCGATGACCAAGCCGATCACCAGCCTCGCCTTCATGATGCTGGTGGAGGAGGCAAAGGTGTCGCTCGACACCCCGGTCCACCATGTCCTTCCCGAATTGAAGGGGGTGGGTGTCTATGCCGGCGGGGGCGGCAATTCTCCCTTCACGACCGCGCCCACAGCCGAACCGATGCGGATGATCGATCTGCTCCGCCACACTTCGGGCCTCACCTACAGCTTCCAGAACCGCACCAATGTCGACGCCGCTTATCGCGAGTCGAAGATCGAGAGCTGGCACGGCAATCTGACGCTCGACGAATTCGTCGCGGCGCTCGGCAAGCTCCCGCTCGAATTCTCCCCCGGCGCCGAATGGAATTATTCGGTGTCGACCGATGTGCTCGGCGCCGTGGTCGAGCGCGTCTCGGGCATGCGGCTAGACGCCTTCCTCACGACACGCATCCTCGCTCCGCTCGGCATGAACGACACCTTCTTCCAAGTGCCGGAGGACAAGATCGCCCGCCTCTCCGATTGCTGGGCGCTCGACGAGGCCAGCGGCAAGCGCGTGATGTACGATCGCGGCGAGGCCTCCGCCTGGTCGCGCTTCCCCCGGCTGATCTCCGGAGGCGGCGGCCTCGTCTCGACCGCGCTCGACTATCACCGCTTCTGCAGCTTCTGCCTGAACGGCGGCGAACTCGACGGCGTCCGCCTCGTCAGCCCGAAGACGATCGAGCTGATGACGATGAACCACCTCCCCGGCGGTTCGGACCTCGCGACGATGTCGAAGGCGCTGTTCAGCGAGACCACTAATGCCGGCGTCGGCTTCGGGCTCGGCTTCGCGATCACCACCGATGTCGCGCGCACGCTGATGCCCGGCTCGGCCGGCGAATATTATTGGGGCGGGATGTTCTCGACGGCGTTCTTCATCGATCCGGTCGAGCGCATCCACATGGTGTTCATGACCCAGCTCACCCCCTCGATGCGCTACCCGATCCGCCGTGAACTCAAGACCATGATCTATTCGGCGCTGGCTGATTCATGATCAGCGCCGCTTCCACCCCCTTCGTCACCCCCGCGAAAGCGGGGGCCCATCTCCGGAACGCTCCGCCGATACGACAGCTGTCGTACTGTCGCGTTAGCGCACGAGATGGGTCCCCGCTTTCGCGGGGATGACGGTACAGGCTTACAGGAGAATGAAATGACTTCCCCCATCACCACCAGCCGTCAGGGCGACGTCCTGATCCTCACGTCGGACAATCCGCCGGTGAACGCGCTCGGCGCCGCCGTCCGCCAGGGCCTGCAGGCCGGGATCGAGGAAGCGAAGAATGATGACGGCATCAGGGCGGTCGTGATCACCTGCGCGGGCAAGACCTTCTTCGCCGGCGCCGACATAACCGAGTTCGGCAAGGCGATGCAGGAGCCCTCGCTCCCCGTGCTGGTCGATCAGATCGAGGCGCTCGACAAGCCGGTGATCGCCGCCGTCCATGGCACTGCGCTCGGCGGTGGCTGCGAAGTCGCGCTCGCCTCGCATTACCGCATCGCCGTCCCCAGCGCGAAGTTCGGCCTCCCCGAAGTCAAGCTCGGCATCCTTCCCGGCGCCGGCGGCACCCAGCGCATGCCGCGTGTCGCGGGCGTCGAGACGGCGCTCGAACTCGCCACCAAGGGCGATCCGATCTCGGCTGAACAAGCGAAAGCCGTCGGCCTCGTCGATCGCCTCGCGACCGAAGGCAATCTCCTCGCCGACGCCGTCGCCTTCGCGCAGGAAGTCATCGGCAAGCCCGTCTCGCGCTCTAGCGAGCGTCCCGTCACTGTCGATCCCGCGGTGTTCGAAGCCTTCCGCAAGGCGAATGCGAAGCGCTTCCGCGGCATGGACGCCCCCAACGCCATCGTCGATCTGATCGAGGCGACCGCCGGCAAGCCCTATGCCGAGGGCGTCCAGGCCGAGCGCATGGGCTTCATGAAGCTGATCATGGGCACCCAGTCCGCTGCGCTCCGCCACATCTTCTTCGCCGAACGCAAGGCGACGAAGATCGACGGCATCGCCGAGGATATCCAGCTGCGCGACATCAAGCGTATCGGCGTGATCGGCGCCGGCACGATGGGCGGCGGCATCTCGATGAACTTCCTCACCGCGGGCGTGCCGGTGACCATCGTCGAGATGGCGCAGGACGCGCTCGATCGCGGCACCGGCACGATCCGCAAGAACTACGAGGCCACGGCCGCCAAGGGCCGGATGACCGCCGAGCAGGTCGAAGGCGCGATGGGCCTCCTCAAGCCGACCTTGAACTTCGATGATCTCGCCGAGTGCGACCTGATCATCGAGGCGGTCTATGAGAGCATGGACGTCAAGAAGGACGTGTTCGGTCGGCTCGACAAGATCGCCAAGCCCGGCGCGATCCTCGCCTCGAACACCTCCTATCTCAACATCGACGAGATCGCGGCGGTCACCAGCCGCCCGCAGGACGTGCTCGGCCTCCACTTCTTCTCGCCGGCCAACGTGATGAAGCTGCTCGAGATCGTCCGGGGCGCCAAGACCGCCGACGACGTGCTCGCGACCGCGATGGCGCTCAGCAAGAAGATCAAGAAAGTCGCGGTCATCGCGGGCGTCTGCTACGGCTTCATCGGCAATCGCATGCTGATGCCGCGCCAGGTCGAGGCGAACAAGATGCTGCTCGAAGGCGCCACGCCCGAGCAGATCGACAAGGTCCATGTCGCCTTCGGCATGCCGATGGGGCCGTTCCAGATGGCCGATCTCGCCGGCGTCGACATCGGCTGGCACCGCGATCCCAACCGCATCGAGAACATCCGCGACGCGCTCGCCGCCGAGGGCCGCTGGGGCCAGAAGAAGAGCGCCGGCTTCTACGATTATGACGAAAAGCGCACGCCCTCGAACAGCCCCCGCGTAGCCGAGCTCATCGCCGAGTGGCGCGAGAAACTGAACGTGCCCCAGCACGAGGTCACCGAAGAGGAGATCGTCGTCCGCACGCTCTACACCATGGTCAACGAAGGCGCGCTGATCCTCGCCGAGGGCATGGCCCAGCGTGCGTCGGATGTCGATGTGGTGTGGGTGTACGGCTATGGCTGGCCTCCGTACCGCGGCGGCCCGATGTTCTGGGCCGACACCGAAGGCCTCAAGAAGATCGTCGACGGCCTCGAGAAATACGGTTTCGAAGTCGCCCCCCTGCTCCGCGAAAAGGCGGAGAAGGGCGAGAAGTTCAACAAGTGACGCCTTCCTAGCCCTCTCCCGCTTTCGCGGGAGAGGGTTGGGTGAGGGTCTTCTTCTTCTGCCCGTCACGACCGATCGAAGAAGACCCTCACCGCTGCGACTAGGCAGCAAAGCTGCCAAGTCTCGCTCCTCTCCCGCGAAGGCGGGAGAGGGTATGGAGAACCAGGATGCCTGATACCGACGTCGAAACCTTCCGCGCCGAGACCCGCGCTTGGCTGGAGGAGAATTGCCCTCCCACCATGCGCACCCCGATGCGCGGCGAAAAGGACGCCACCTGGGGCGGCCGCAACCCCGTCTTCGTGCACCCCGACCAGAAAATCTGGATGGACCGGATGGGCGCACGCGGCTGGACCGTCCCCGATTGGCCCAGCGAATATGGCGGCGGCGGGCTCACTCCCGCCGAGACCAAGATCCTCCGCGAGGAGATGGCGCGCCTCAAATGCCGCAATCCGCTCAACAGCTTCGGCATCTCGATGCTCGGCCCGGCGCTGCTCAAATACGGCACCGAGGAGCAGAAGCGCGAGCATCTCCCCAAGATCGCCCGCGGCGAAATCCGCTGGTGCCAGGGTTATAGCGAACCCAATGCCGGCTCCGACCTCGCCGGACTCGCCACCTCGGCGGAAGACGCCGGTGACCATTATATCGTCAACGGCCAGAAGGTGTGGACCAGCTATGCCGATCAGGCCGACTGGATCTTCTGCCTCGTCCGCACCGACAAGACCAACAAGCAGGGCGGGATCAGCTTCCTGCTGTTCGACATGGCCAGCGAAGGCGTGTCGACCAAACCGATCCTGTTGATCAGCGGCTATTCGCCCTTCTGCGAGACCTTCTTCGACAATGTGAAGGTCCCCAAGGTCAATCGCGTCCATGACGAGAACAAGGGCTGGGACGTCGCCAAATACCTGCTCGGCCATGAGCGCGAGATGATCTCGGGCATGGGCCTTGCCAGCCGCGGCGAAGATCCATTGATCGAGGCCGCACGCAAGGGTGCCGACCCGATCCTGCGCGCCCAGATCGCTCTTTTCGAAGTGCGCTCGAAAGCCTTTGCGGCGATGTCGGAACGCTTCATCGACGAATTGAAGGCGGGCAAGGCGCATCCCGCCCAGCCCTCGATGATGAAGTACTACGGCACCGAGCTGAACAAGACCCGCCACGAGCTGATCATGGCCGCGGGTGGATCGGACACGCTCGAGTGGGAAAGCGAAGCCTCGAACCACGGCGCCGCCCCGCGCGCATGGTTGCGCACGAAAGCAAATTCGATCGAAGGCGGCACCAGCGAGATCCAGCTCAACATCATCGCCAAGCGGATATTGGATTTGCCTTCTTAGCCCTCTCCCGCTTGCGGGAGAGGGTTGGGTGAGGGTGTGTGGTGGCCTCACTCGACCGGCTGATTGATCTGACTCACCCTCACCCCGCCCCTCTCCCGCAAGCGGGAGAGGGGGAAGGAAAGAAAGAAATGCCCCTCTACCTAACCGACGAACAGCAGATGCTCCGCGACACCGCGCGCGACTTCGTCGCCGAGCACGCCCCCGTCAGCCACATGCGGAGCTTGCGCGACGCCGACGACGCGACCGGCTTCTCGCGCGATTTGTGGAAGCAGTTCGCCGAACTCGGTCTGACCGGCATCCTGATCCCCGAGGCGGACAACGGCCTCGGCCTCGGCCATGTCGAAGCGGGCGTGGTACTCGAGGAGATCGGCCGCAACCTTTCGCCCTCGCCTTTCCTCACCACCGCCGTCGTCGCGGTCGAAGCACTCAAGGGCACCCCGCACGCCGCGCGCTGGTTCCCCGGCATCCTCGCCGGCGAGGCCGTCGCCGCGCTCGCGATCGACGAGCGCGCCAAGCACGATGGCAAGATCGAAATGAAGGCCGAGCGCGCCGGCAATGGCTTCCGCCTCACCGGCGCCAAGCAGTTTGTCGCGCACGGCCATGTCGCCGACCTGCTCCTCGTTGCCGCCGCGACCGACCATGGCACCACGCTCTTCGCCGTCCCCGCGGACGCCAAGGGGCTCACCGCCGATCCCCGGCGCCTCGCCGACGCCAGCCTCGCCGCACGACTCAGCTTCGACGGCGTCGAAGTCGATGCCGATGCCGTGGTCGGCGAAGTCGACCAAGCCCCCCTCGCCCGCCTGCTCGCCGCCGGCCGCACCGGCGCCTCGGCCGAATTGCTCGGCGTCGGGGGCGGCGCGATGGACATGACTGTGTCGTACCTCAAGGAACGCAAGCAGTTCGGCCAGCTGATCGGCAGCTTCCAGGCACTCCAGCACCGCGCCGCGCATCTCTACAGCGAGATGGAAGTCGCCCGCGCCGCGGTGCTCAAGGCGCAGCAACTGCTCGACGCCGGCGATGAACGCGCGGCAGACTCGGTCTCCGTCGCCAAGGCGATGACCGGCCTCGCCACGACGCTCGCGGTGCAGGAAGGCATCCAGATGCACGGCGGCATCGGGATGACCGACGAATATGATATCGGCTTCTACATGAAGCGCGCGCGGGTCCTCGCGGAGCTGTTCGGCGACACCAATTTCCACGCCGATGCGCTGGCCCAGGCGGCGGGATATTGATGCGCCTCCAAACCCAATACCGTCACCCCCGCGAAAGCGGGGGGCCATCTCGTGCAGAGGCCACGAGGTACAACGGCTGTTATGCGCGCGGCGCGTCCCGGAGATGGGCCCCCGCCTTCGCAGGGGTGACGAATAATGCCTGAACCCACCCCCGCCGAGCTGGTAACCCAGCTCACCACCCTGCTCGACGTCGAGGAGATCGACACCGACCTGTACCGCGGCCCCCGCCTCCCCGGTGGCGTCGGCCGTGTCTTCGGTGGGCAAGTCATCGCGCAGGCACTGCAGGCCGCGCAACGCTCGGTGGACGGCGACAAGACCGCGCACTCGCTCCACGCCTATTTCATGCGCCCGGGCGACGAGAACCATCCGATCATCTTCCGCGTCGTCCGCGATTTCGAGGGGCGCAGCTTCGCCAATCGCCGCGTCATCGCGATGCAGAAGGGCCAGCCGATCCTCAACATGACGGCGAGCTTCCAGACGCCGTCCGAGGGCCTGCACCACCAGGACGCGATGCCCGACGTCCCCGATCCCGACGACCTTCGCTCCGAGCGCGAACTGCGCGAGCAGATCCGCGACCAGGTTCCCGAGAAATTCCGCCGCTTCTTCCTGCGCGCCCGCCCGATCGAGATCCGTCCGGTCAACCCGCGCAACTGGTTCGCCCCCGACAGGATGGAGCCCGTCCAGCATAGCTGGTTCCGCGTCGTCGCCCCCTTACCCGACGATCTCGCGCTCCACCGGGCGATGCTCGCTTATGCCAGCGACATGACCCTGCTCGGCACCTGCTTGCTCCCGCACGGGGTCAGCTGGATGACCGGCGACGTTCAGACCGCCAGCCTCGACCACGCGATCTGGATGCATGAGCCGTTCCGCTTCGACGAATGGCTGCTCTACACCACCGACAGCCCCTGGGCCGGCCATGCGCGCGGGTTCAACCGCGGCAAGATCTACAGCCGCGACGGGCGCCTCGTCGCCAGCGTCGCGCAGGAAGGCCTGATCCGCTTGCGCAACGACCGCTAGGAACTAAGAGCGGCGCATGGCAACGCGCAGCTTTCCGTATGTCACCCTCGACGTCTTCACCGACACTCGCTTCGGCGGCAATCCACTCGCGGTATTCACTGCCGCCGAGGGGCTGAGCGACGCCGAGATGCAGGCGCTCGCCGCCGAGATGAACTATAGCGAGACGACCTTCGTCCTCCCGCCCTCCGATCCTGCCAACACTGCGCGGGTCCGCATCTTCCACCGTACCGCCGAGATGCCGTTCGCCGGCCACCCCAATGTCGGCACCGGCTATGTCCTCGCCGGCCTGCGCCCCGAAGCCGGCGACGTCCTGCGCTTCGAGGAGATCGCCGGCCTCGTCGAAATCCGCATCGCCCGCGATGCCCAAGGCAATGCCACCGGCGCCGAGATCGACGCCCCCCAACCGCTCCAGATCCTCGGCACCTTGCCGGTCGATGCAATCGCGTCGTGCATCGGCCTTACCGCCGTGGACCTCGTCACCACCACGCACATCCCCACCCGCGCCAGCGTCGGGGTCGATTTCACTCTCGTCGAAGTCGCCGCCGACGCACTGTCGCGTGCACTTCCCGACATCGCCATCTATCGCCGCGTGGCGGAAGAGCATCTCGGCGCCGGCGATCGGCTGTCGATCTTCCTCTACGCCCGCGACGGCAATCGCATTCGTGCCCGCATGTTCTCACCGCTCTCAGGCACCTGGGAGGATCCCGCCACCGGCAGCGCCAATGCCACCCTCGCCGCCCTATTGCTCTCGATCCTCGGCGGCGATGAAGCCCGCTTCGAAGTCACCCAGGGCGTCGAGATGGGCCGCCCGAGCGACCTCCGCCTCCGCGCCTGGCGCGCCGCCGAAGGCATCCGCGCCAGCGTCGGCGGCAGCTGTGTTCCCGTGCTGCGTGGCGAGGCGACGCTCTAGAAAGCGGGCTTGCCGAACTCCTGCCGCGTCACGGGATGGCTGGAGGAAAGCCCGCCATCGACCACCCATGCCTGGCCATTGACGTAACTCGCCTCGTCGCTCGCGAGGAACAGCGCCACCCGCGCGATCTCTTCCGGTGCGCCCGCACGGCGAAGCGGATTGAGCCGCCCGAGCTTGTCTTCCTTGCCCGTTTCGCGCGCATATTCGAAGGCACGCGCGGTCATTCCCGTCTCGATCAACCCGGGGCAGATCGCATTGACCCGCACATTCGAGGTCGCGAGCTGCTGCGCCGCGGTTTGTACCAGGTTGATCACCCCCGCCTTGCTCGCCGAATAAGCCGGCCCGCCCGCACCCGAGCGCAGCCCCGCAACGCTGGCCGTGCACAGGATCGCGCCGCCGCCCCGCTCGACGATCCTGGGCCCGGCATGCTTGATCGCCAGTGCCGGGCCGACCAGGTTCACGCGCAGCACTTCGGTCCAAAGCTCGACGGTCGAATCGAAGATGCCCGAAGCCCCGCCCGAAATGCCGGCATTGGCATAGAAGATGTCGAGCCCGCCGAAGCGCTCGCACGCGGTGGCGACCAGCCGCTCGACATCGCCCTCGTCGCCCGCATCCATCCGGATCGCGAGCATATTGTCCCGCCCGGCCACGGTCTCGTCCACCGCCTCGCTCAGGTCGGCGGCGACGACATTCGCACCCTCCTCGGCGAACAGCCGCGCGGTGGCGCGCCCGATCCCCGATCCTGCGCCGGTTACGATGACGACCTTGTCCTTGAAGCGCATATTCCCTCCTCGTCAGGCCTAGATCGTAACGCCGCCGTCGATCACCATCGCCTGTCCGGTCATGAACGCACTGGCCTTGCTCGCCAGATACACCACCGCGCCGGCAATCTCCTCCGGCTCGCCGATCCGGCGCAAGGGCGTGGTCGAATTGGTGACCTTGATCCGCTCGGGATCCTCCCACAATGCCCGCGCGAAATCGGTTTTG
Source organism: Sphingomonas sp. Root241 (assembly GCF_001428865.1). Taxonomy (GTDB): domain Bacteria; phylum Pseudomonadota; class Alphaproteobacteria; order Sphingomonadales; family Sphingomonadaceae; genus Sphingomonas. Next base: position 1,439,545 of record NZ_LMIV01000001.1, on the reverse strand, counting down.
ATCAGCCCCGGCGCGATGCAATTGACCCGCACATTGTCAGGCCCGAACTCGACGGCATAGTTGCGCGCGAGCTGGAAGTCCGCCGCCTTGGAAACGTTGTACGCCCCGATCACCGACGACCCGCGCAGTCCGCCGATCGACGAGACGATGATGATCGATCCGTCCTTCCGCGCCCGCATCTCGGGCGCGACCATCTGGATCAGCCAGTGGTTGGACAGGATGTTATTGTCGAGGATTTTCCGAAACTGATCGTCGGCGATCCCCTCGAGCGGCCCATAATAGGGGTTCGACGCGGCATTGCAGACGAGAATGTCGACGCGGCCGAACACGCGCCGGGTCTCGTTGACCAGATGTTCGAGCGCAGCCTTGTCCGAGATGCTCGCCGCAACCGCCAGCGCCGTGCCTTCGCCGAATTGCGCGTCAAGAGCAGCCGCAACCTCGTCGCACGCATCCTGCTTGCGGCTCGAGATCACCACCTTCGCGCCGTGCGCCGCCAGCGCCTCGGCCGAAGCCCGGCCGATCCCCCGCGTCGATCCGGTGACGATCGCCACCTTGCCGGTCAGGTCGAACAATCCGCTCATCTGATTCTCCAAATACATTCGCCCTGAGCTTGTCGAAGGGCACCTCTCCGCGAGCGAAGGCCGGGTGGGTCGGCGTGCTTCGACAAGCTCAGCACGAGCGGATGCCTGCCGTCACGCCGCCCCCACCTCCCGCGCGAAATGCCATGCCGACGCCGCCAGCCCCGGCAGCCGCTCGACGGTCTTCGCCGCCTGATCGCTCGAGGCGTTGCCGTCGATGATCCGCTTCTTGATTCCCTGGACGATCCCGGTCAGCCGAAACAGATTGTAGGCGAAATACCAATTGAGGTCGGGCACCCCGTCGCGTCCCGTCGCCGCGCAATAGCGCTCGACCACCGCCTCGATCGTCGGAATCCCCGTCGCCGGCCCGGTGAGGCCCTTCACCCCCGAACGCCCCTCGGGCTCGGTCACCCAGCTCATCAGGAAATAAGAGAAATCCGCCAGCGGATCGCCGAGCGTCGACAATTCCCAGTCGAGCACCGCCAGCACCCTGGGCTGCGCGGCATCGAAGATCATGTTGTCGATGCGGAAGTCGCCATGGACGATCGCAGTCCGCGTCTGGGGCGGCACCGTCCGCGGCAGCCATTCGATCAGTTTCTCGACCTCGGGCATGTCGTCGGTCTGGCTCATCCGATATTGCTTCGACCAGCGCGCCACCTGCCGCTCGAAATAATTGCCCGGTCTGCCGTATTCCCCCAGCCCCACCGCGGCGCAATCGACCGAATGCAGCGCCGCCAGCGTATCGACGATCGCCTCGTACACCGCGGTCCGCTGCCCTGGCGCCATGTCGGGCAGCGCACCGTCCCAGAAGGTCCGTCCCTCGACCATCTCCATGATGTAGAATGGCGCGCCGATCACTTCGGGATCCTCGCAAAGCCCATAAGGCCGCGCGACCGGGAAGCCGGTGGGATGCAGCGCCGCGATCAGCTGGTGCTCGCGCTCGACGGCATGCGCCGAAGGCAGGATCGGCCCGAACGGTTTCCGGCGCAGCACATAGGATCCGCTCTCCGCATCAACGCGATAGGTCGGATTGCTCTGCCCGCCTGCGAACTTCTCGACGCTGAACGGCCCGGCAAAGCCCGCGACGTTGCCCGCCAGCCATTCGCCCAGCTTCGCTTCGTCGAGGTCGCTCATGCGAATTCGATCACAGAGCGCACGCTGTGCCCGCCGCGCAATTTCTCCATCGCCTCATTGACCTCGCCCAGCGTGATCCGCTCGGCCACCATGGTGTCGAGATCGAGCAGCCCGTCGAGATACATCTGCACCAGCCGCGGCATGTCGATCGGGAAGCGCGTGCTCCCCAATAGCGAGCCCTGGATCTTCTTGCCGGTCAGGAAAGTCGGCCCCGGCAGGCTGACATTGCCGCCCGGTGCGATCATCCCGAGGATCGTCGCGGTGCCGCCGCGGCGGAGGATGTTCCAGGCGAGCTCGGCGGTGTTCGGCCGGCCGACTGCCTCGATCGCATAATGCACGCCGCCATTGGTGCGCTTGAGCACGTCCTTGACGATCGTTTCGGAATTGGGATCGAGCGTGCCCGTGGCGCCGAGCTTCATCGCCAGCTCGCGCTTCTCTGGCATCGGGTCGATCGCGAGTATCTGCCCGGCCCCGGCGATCTTCGCCGCATTGATCGCGGCCAGCCCGATCCCGCCCGCGCCGATCACCGCGACGGTCTCGCCGGGCCGCACCCGGCTGTCGTTGAAGATCGCCCCCGCGCCGGTGATCACCGCGCAGCCGAGCAAGGCGGCGCGATCGAGCGGCATCTCCTTGCTGATCGCCACGCAGGCATTTTCGTGGACCAGCATCATCTCGGCAAAGGCGGAGAGATTGAGGAACGGCGCGAGCGGCGTCCCGTCGGCAAGCTTCAATCGCGGTTCGGCATCGGCAGGGCGCCGGGTCGAGGGATCGATGCACAAAGATGGCCGCCCGGTGACGCACATCTCGCACGATCCGCAGAACACCGTGAAGAAGGTGATGACATGATCGCCGGGCTTCAGATGTGCAACGTCGCTGCCCACCGCCTCGATCACCCCCGCCGCCTCGTGCCCCGGCACGGTCGGCACCGGATGCGGGAATGCCCCGTCGACGAAGTGCAGGTCCGAGCGGCACACCCCGCACGCCACGGTGCGGATCAGCACCTCGCGCGGCCCGGGCTTCGAGACCTGCACCTCGGCGATCTCCAGCGGCTTCCCGGCTTCGAAAAGTACGGCTGCTTTCATGTGTACTCCTAACCGATCATCCGTCTCTTCTTCGTGACCCCCGCGAAAGCGGGGGCCCATCTCCGGCGCGTGCACCCCGCAAAACTGCTGTTGTATGCGTGGCGGGAGCACGAGATGGGTCCCCGCTTTCGCGGGGATGACGTTGGTAGTTACCGGCTCACCCCAATCTCGCCCGACGACACCCGATCCGCCTTGAAGTCCCCATGTTTCCCGAACTCCGCCCGCGCGATCGCTCGGTTGTGGACTTCGTCCGGCCCGTCGGCGAGGCGCAGCGTGCGGATCCCCGCCCAATCATGTGCCAACCCGAAATCGTCCGACACGCCGGCGCCGCCATGCGCCTGGATCGCGTCGTCGATGATTTGCAGCGCCATGGTCGGCGCCTGCACCTTGATCATCGCGATCTCGAGCTGCGCCGCCTTGTTGCCCGCCTTGTCCATCATGTCCGCCGCCTTGAGGCACAAAAGCCGGGTCATCTCGATGTCGATCCGCGCCCGCGCGATGCGCTGTTCCCACACCGAATGATCCGAGAGCCGTTTGCCGAACGCCACCCGGCTCACCAGCCGCTTCGCCATCGCCTCGATCGCTTCCTCGGCCACGCCGATGGTGCGCATGCAGTGATGGATCCGCCCCGGCCCGAGCCGGCCCTGCGCGATCTCGAACCCGCGCCCCTCGCCGAGCAGCACATTCTCCACCGGCACGCGCACATTCTCGAGCAATACTTCGCCGTGCCCGTGCGGGGCATGATCATACCCGAAAACCGAAAGCATCCGTTCGATCTTCACGCCGGGCGCATCCAACGGCACCAGAATCTGGCTCTGCTGGGCATGGCGTGAAGCCTCGGGACTGGTCTTGCCCATCACGATCGCGATCTTGCAGCGCGGATCGCCCACGCCCGACGACCACCATTTCCGCCCGTTGATCACATAATGATCGCCGTCCCGCTCCATCCGCGTCTCGATGTTCGTCGCATCGGACGAGGCGACTGCCGGCTCGGTCATCAGGAACGCCGATCGGATCTCGCCGTGCATCAGCGGCTTGAGCCAGGCATCCTTCTGTGCGCGCGTCCCGTAGCGGTGGAGCACTTCCATGTTGCCGGTGTCCGGCGCAGAGCAGTTGAAGCATTCCGAGGCCCAGCCGAGCCGCCCCATCTCCTCGGCGCACAAGGCATATTCGAGGTTGCTGAGCTGCGTGCCTTCGAACGCGAAACTGTCGTCGACATGGGCCTGGCCCGAATGCGGCGGCATGAAGAAATTCCACAGCCCGGCCGCCTTGGCCTTGGCCTTCATCTCCTCGATCACCGGCAGCACTTTCCAGCGATCGCCCTCCTTCTGCTGCGCGCGATACTCGCCATCGCGCGGGCGGATCTCGCCATCAATGAACGACTTCACCCGGTCGCGGAACCAGGTTTCCCGCTCGCTCAGCGTGAAGTCCATCGCAGCACTCTCCAGACTGTTGTTTGGATCTGCCTAGACCGTACCGCATATTCGGTAAAGGGGAACGACGCAGCGAAATTCGAGACATGCACCTTCAAAAAACGCTTTGGCTGCGCGGCGAAATCGCTAAGCTGAGTTGCAATGAATGCACCGGGCAACATCGAAGGCGGAAGCACCAAGCGCTTCCAGGCAAAACGCGACGCGATCCTCGCCGCGGCCGCTGACGCGATCAACGAACAGAGCGCGAAGGGAATGACCTTCGCCGACGTGGCGCGCCGCGTCGGGCTCAACACGACTTCGGTCACCTATTATTTCAAGCGCAAGGAGGATCTCGCCGCCGCCGCCTTCGAGCAGACGCTCGAACGGCTCGACGCGATGCTCGACGCCGCGCTCGAGGAGCCCACGCCCGAAGCACGCGTGGCGCGCTATCTCAACATCAACATGGAGCGGCTCGCGCGCATCCGCCGCGGCGAAGAGCGCGACTTCGCGATCCTCTCGGACCTGCGCGCGATGGAGGACCCGATGAAGGGTCAGCTCCTCACCGGCTGGCGCAACATCTTCCGCAAGACCCGCAATCTCTGGGGCAATGGCGCCACCCGCGCCGAGACCGACCTGCACGGCGCCCGGGCGCATGTGCTGCTCGAAAACACCTTCTGGCTCACTGCCTGGCTGCCGCGCTACGAAGTCGACGAATATCCGCGCGTCGAGGCGCGGCTGATGGACGTGTTCCGCTCCGGCATCGCCGCGCCGGGCCAGGACTGGGCGCCGGAGATGCTCGATCTCGAGCATGACGAGCCCGAGCCGGGGCGCGAGGCCTTCCTGCTCGCCGCCACGCGGCTGATCAACGAACTCGGCTATCGCGGCGCCTCGGTCCAGCGCATCGCTTCCGAACTCAACGTCACCAAGGGCAGCTTCTACCACCATCTCGATGCTAAGGATGAGCTGGTGATCGCCTGCTACAAGCGCAGCTTCGACATCATCGCCGATGCCCAGCGCCTCGCCGAGAGCCACGAAGGCAGCCATTGGGAGCGGCTGGAGAGCACCGTCGCCACGTTGCTCGACTATCAATTCTCCGAGCGCGGCCCGTTGCTGCGCACCACTGCGCTGTCCGGCCTGCCGCCGCGCGTGCGCACCACGATGATCGACCGCTCGAACCGCATCGCCCGCCGCTTCGCCGGCATGCTGTCGGACGGCATCGCCGAAGGCTCGATCCGCGCGATCGATCCGCTCGTCGCATCGCAGGCACTGATGGCGCTCCAGAACGCCGCGTTCGACATGCGCAAATGGGCTAGCACCATGCCGCGCGAAAAGGCCGTGGCATTCTATGCCTCCACGCTCGCTTTCGGCCTGTTCGACGATCGGGTGCTGGGCGCCTGAGAAACGGGCCCGCGGTCTCCCGCGAGCCCGTCCCTTTTGCCTTTGCGAACTCAGAAGCGCGAGCGCACCGTCACGCCATAGGTCCGCGGCTCGGCCAGATAGGCCGAGAATATCTGCCGGCCGCCCGGATATTGCGGGTCGGTGAAGGGGGCGCCGACCGAACCTTCCTGGAACGGCGAGTTGAAGCCGACTTGGGTGTAGTTCTGGTTGAAGACGTTCTGGCCCCAGAATTCGAGCGCCCAGCGTTGGTCCTTGCCGCGGATGCCGATACGGGCGTTGAAGACTGCATAGCTATCCTGTTCCTTTTGCGGGAACAGGTCCGATCCGGTGTTGTAGTCGTCGGTCAGGCGGCTGTCGAAATAGAGCAATCCGCTCAGCCCCGAGCTGCCGATGTCGGGCGTCCACGCGAACGATGCCGTCGCGACGATCTCGGGAGCGTTGGACAGATTGTCGCCCGGCAGCTTGCGGAGTGCCTGGTCGAGCGGCGCGCCGGCCGCGGTGCCGACGAGTTGATCGCGATACTTGGCCTCCGAATAGGTCAGGCCCAGCCCCACGCGGATGTCGCGATGCGGCACCAGCGACGCCTCGAGCTCGACACCCTGCGAACGCACGCCGTAGGTGACATTGTCCGCCGCGCACGCCCCAGTGGTGCCGGCCGCGGCGTTGTAATTGCCCGCGGTGGAGAACTTGCTCTGGTCGCGGTCGCCGCCGTTCAGATTGTCGCTGCAGCCATTGACGTTCTGGACGAGGAAGACCGTGCCGTTGAACGTGTTGAGCTGGAAGTTTTTGAACTCCTGGCGGAACGCCGCGATGTTCAGGCTGAACGGCCCCGTCGAATACTTCAAGCCGATCTCGAAGGCGTTGACCGTCTCGGGATCGAACTGGAGATTGTGCACCAGCGCCTGTGCGCCCGCCTGCCCGCCGAACGGCAGGATCGGTACCTTGAGCGCGGAACGATCGAGGTTGAAGCCGCCGGCCTTGTAGCCGCGCGAATAGCTGCCGTAGAGCAGCAAGTCCTCGGTCGCCTTGTACGAGATCACCGCGGTGCCGGTGAATTCGTCCTCCTTGCGCTCGTCGTTGATCGACACGCCGTTGAGCTCGGAGGTGGAATTGCCCTGGCACGAGAGGCCGAGGATGCCGTCGACCACTGCGGTCAGCGCCGCATTCGCACGCAGCGCCAGGATCGATGCCTGGTTCTGCGCACAGGCGACATTGTCATTGCCGAAGGTCGCATCGAACTTCTTGCGCTCGTTGGTGTAGCGAAGGCCCAGGGTCAGATCCAAGCCCTTGGCGACATGGACGATATTGTGCGTGAACAGCGCCCAGTTGCGGCTGTTCTGGTCATAGACGTCGAGCGTCGAACCGCGATTGTTGATCCCGTCGAGCCGGTCGATCGCCGCATAGATCAATGGCGATGCCGCGCCGAATGCCGCCGGGCGCGCCGCGAGGCATCCCGCCGAGGTCGGCGAATACAGCGCCGCGAGACCACCGCCCGAAACAAGCCGACAGGTGGCGAAGCGGCCGTACTGGCTGCCGAAGCGGAGGTTGTCGGTGACCTCCAGATCCTCGTTCGCGTAATAGCCGCCGATCAGCCAGTCGAGCTTCTCGTTGAACGCCGTGCCCTGAAGCCGCAGTTCCTGGCTGAAGGTCTTGAACCGGCGCGAGGAATTGCCGTCCGCCGCGCGGTAGAGGATGTCGACATAGCTATAATCGGTGTCGGATCCCTGGTCGCTCGAATAGTCGCGATAGCCGGTGATCGAGGTCAGCTTGGCGCCACCGAGATTCCAGTCGATCTGCAGCGATGCGCCCCAATCCTCGGTCGTGCCCTTGTAGCTGCGGCCGGGAGTGACATAGACGTCACGGCTATAGCCTTCGGTGAACGCCGCCGCGGGCTGGCCCAGAGAGTTGAGCACGCGAACGATGCTGTTCTGCGTCGGATCGTTGAGCCCACCGATATAGGGGTTCATGCTGCGGTTGAGATAGGTGGCCGCGCAGCATTCCTCGTCGCGCTTGGTATAGTCGCCGATCAGCCGGATCGAGAGGTCGCTCGACGGCTCGAACATCAGCTGCCCGCGCACGAAAAAGCGGTTGCGGTCGTTGATGTCGCGATCGTTGACCACGTCGTGATAGAAGCCGTCGCGCTTCACATAGACGCCGTCCACGCGCGCCGCGAGCGTGTCGCCCAGCGGCGCGTTGACATAGCCCGACAGGCGCAACTGGTTGTAATTGCCATAGGTGGCTTCGGCACCCGCCGAGAAGGTCGGCGCTGGCGCCTTGCTGAAGATGTGGATCAGGCCGGCCGATGCGTTGCGCCCGCCCAGCGTACCCTGCGGCCCGCGCAGCACTTCGATCCGGTCGATCTCGCCCAGCTCGTTGAGGCCGATGCCCGAACGCGAGCGATAGACGCCGTCGATGAACACCGCGACCGAGCTTTCGAGGCCGGGATTGTCGCCGACCGTGCCGATGCCGCGGATACGCGCCGAGCCGTTCGCTTCGCTGCCGGTCGAGGATACGAGCAGCGAAGGCGCGACCTGGTTCAACTGGCGGATGTCGGTGGCGCCCGATTGCTGGAGCGTCTCGGCGCTGATCGCCGAAACCGCGAGCGGCACGTCGGCGAGCACCTGGGCGCGGCCCTGCGCGGTGACGACGATCTCGTTCGCATCGTAACCGCCGCCCTGCTGGTCGGCCTCGCTCGTCGTCGTGGTATCCGGAGTATCCTGCGCATAAGCGGGCGCCGCGAGCGCCATGATCATTGCCGGAGCCGCACAGGCCGACAGAAGGCGTAACCGCATCATAATTTCTCTCCCACCACGGGCCGGAACACTTTGCGGTTCCATACCCTACCCTCGAATAACAGCCTTTTCCCTAGAGGCCGTCAAGCATAACAAAGGTTGCAAAGCGGGACTGGCTCTCAGGTGTTGCCCGATTGCACCAGTCGGCGGGCAAGCGTGCGCCAGCAAACCGACTTTCGGAAAGTGGGCGGCAGGAACGCTAGGAGCGTGACGCGATAACCTTTCCCGTTTGTTTCGGGCGAAGTCGGGAAGCGAGGCCAAGGAGGTGTCGGACCCATGTTCAAAGCCGTCACCCCCGCGAAAGCGGGGGCCCATCTCCAACAATTTCCACGAGCGCGCCGGTGCATTTTGCCGCTCGCTCGGGAGATGGGTCCCCGCTTTCGCGGGGATGACGAAGAGAGGGACGAGCCCTCTAGTCCAATCAACTGGTCGAACAGGCTCTCAGTCCAGGAACCTGCGGCGACCTCAATACCCCCCCAGTCGCGCAAACCGCTCGCGATGCCAGGCGGCATTGCCCCACATCGCCTCGAGCACCCGCGCGCGCTTCAGATAGAAGCCGGCGTCATGCTCGTCGGTCATGCCGATGCCGCCATGGAGCTGGATCATCTCGCGGCTGACGAGGTGGAGGGTCTCGCCGGCCACTGCCTTGGCGAGGCTGACATCCTGGCCGACATTCCCGCGCCCGGAATCGATCGCCTCCAGCGCGCCCTCGACCACCGATCGCATCAGCTCGAGCTCGGTGAACATCTTCGCCATCCGGTGCTGCAGCGCCTGGAACGACGCGAGCACCTGCCCGAACTGGACGCGGGTCTTGAGATAGTCGTTGGTCTGCGCGAACGCCGCCTCGGCCATGCCGAGCATCTCGGCACAGAGCGCGGCCGCGGCACGGTCGGTCACCTGCGTGAGCAGATCGGCTCCGCCCTCCAGCTTTTCCGCCGGCGCGCCATCGAACCGGACTTCGGCATGGCTGCGTGAATCGGTCAACCTGCGCGGGGATCGCGTCACCCCTTCCTCACCCGAAACCAAATAGAGCCCATCCATGGCGGCCACGACGAACAATTGCGCGCTGTCGCCCTCGGCGACGAACTGCTTGGTGCCGGTCAGCTTGCCGCCCTCGACCCGCGTCTCGATCCGCTCCGGCGCGAAGCGCGGCCCTTCGTCCACCGCCAGCGCCGCCACCACCTCGCCCGCGGCGATCCGCGGCAGCCACTCCGCCTGCTGCGCCTCGGATCCGCCGAGGATCAGTGCACTCGTCGCCGCGGCAGTCGCGGCCAGCGGCGTCGCGGCCAGGTTGCGCCCGAGCTGCTCGAGCACGAGACCCAGCGACAGATAGCCCATCCCCGCGCCGCCCTGCGCTTCGGGGATCAATATCCCGGCCCAGCCCATCTCGGCCTGCGCCCTCCACGCCCCGGCATCGTAGAATTCCGCCGGCGCCGCATCGCGCATCTTCCGGAAGGCGGTGACGGGCGATTCATTGTCCGCCCATTCGCGCGCCATGTCGCGGAGCATCGTCTGTTCTTCGGTCAATACGGCCATATCAACTCCCTCTTCGCCTAAACCCCTCTCCCGCTTTCGCGGGAGAGGCAGCGAGACTTGGCAGCTTGCTGCCTAGTCGCAGCGGTGAGGGTCTTCTCCTGTGCCGAACGATCGAAGCAGAAGAAGACCCTCACCCAACCCTCTCCCGCGAGAGCGGGAGAGGGCTAAAGATCACTGGTGATCCAGCATCCCGAGGATGCGCTTCGCGATCACGTTGTTCTGGATCTCGCTCGATCCGCCATAGATCGACACCGCCTTGCCGAAGAGCCAGCTGCGCACGTCCTTCAGCGGCTCCTCCTCGAACCCCTCGCCTTCCCAGCCGAGCCCGGCCAGCCCGCGGATCTCGATCAGCAATTCGGAGCGCTCCTGCATGATCCGCGCCCCGACATTCTTCATGATCGAGGTGGCGGCCGACGGCCCCTGGTTCGACTTCGCCTCCAGCGAGGCCCGGCGCAGCGTCAGCATGAAAGCGCGCAGGTCCATCTCGTGCCGCACGATCCGGCTGCGCAGGTCGGCATCGGCGATCCGCCCCTGCTCGTCCTCCCCGACATATTTCTTCGCAAGCTGCCCCAGCGGTGCGCCCGCGAACATCCGCCCCGCAGTCGATCCGCCGCCCGACAGGCTGCTCCGCTCATGCTGGAGCAGCCGCTTGCCGATCGTCCAGCCCTGCCCTTCCTCGCCGACGCGATTGGCCTTGGGCACTTTCACATCGGTGAAGAAGGTCTCGCAAAACGGCGACGATCCCGAGATCAGCCGGATCGGCTTCACTTCCACGCCCGGCGTATCCATGTCGCAGAGCAGGAAAGTGATCCCCTCGTGCTTCTTCGTCTTGTCCGTGCGGACGAGCATGAAGCATTTGTCCGCCCATTGCCCGCCGCTGGTCCATGTCTTCTGGCCGTTGACGACATAATGGTCGCCCCGATCCTCGGCGAAGCACTGGAGGCTGGCGAGGTCCGATCCCGCGCCCGGCTCCGAATAGCCCTGGCACCAGCGCACCGTCCCCTTGGCGATCGCCGGGATGTGCTCCTTCTTCTGCGCCTCGCTGCCATATTCGAGCAGGGTCGGCCCGAACATCATCACGCCCATCCCGCCGATCGGATTCCACGCGCCCGCGCGCGCCATTTCCTCCTGCAGCACGCGCGCCTCGGCGCGGCTCAGCCCACCGCCGCCATATTCCTTCGGCCAGGTCGGTACGCCCCAGCCCTTCTCGCCCATCGCCTGCTGCCAGGCTTCCTCCTCGGTCGAGTTCTCGTGCGGCCCCTCGACTGCGGACATCGCATTGTCCTTGCCCTTCAGCGAAGGCGGGAAATGCGCCGCCAGCCATTCGCGGGCATGCGCGCGGAATGCCTCCAGCGGGTCCGTCGGCGCGTCGATCTCGGCTATAGTCGCCATCATCCTCTCCATGCCGTGTTCGGCTCGTTTCGAAAATGCGGTATGGCGTGGAAGACGTCAAGGCCCTCCCCGTCATCCCGGCGAACGCCGGGACCTCAGGCGGCAGGCGAACGGCCCGAAGGCACGAGATCCCGGCTTTCGCCGGGATGACGGGCAAAGTACAACCCACCCGAAAAAGGGGATAGAGTCGATGCAATTCCACCACCGCGCGGTGCCGATCGTGCTCTGCGCGATCCTGATCGATTCAATCGGCTTCGGCATCGTCATGCCGGTGCTGCCGCGCCTGATCGTCCAGCTCGCGCATGTCAGCCTCGAGGATGCCGCGCGGATCGGCGGCTATATGCTCGCGGCTTATGCCGTCACCCAGTTCTTCGCCGGACCGGTCCTCGGCACGCTCGGCGACAGTTTCGGCCGGCGCCCGGTCCTGCTCTTCTCGATGCTCGCCTTCGCGGCCGATTACGCGCTGATGGCGGCCGCGCCAAGCATCGCCTGGCTTTTCGTCGGCCGCATGATCGCGGGCATCGCCGGCGCCTCCTACGGTCCGGCCAACGCCGTGCTCGCCGACGTCACGCCGCCTGAGAAGCGCGGCGCCACTTTCGGGCTGATGGGCGCCGCGTTCGGCATCGGCTTCATTCTCGGGCCCGCGATGGGCGGGCTGCTCGCCGGCTTCGGCACCCGCGCGCCGTTCATCGCCGCGGCGGTGCTCGCCGGGCTCAATGCGCTGTGGATCCTCGTCGCGCTCCCCGAGACGATGCTCCCCGAGCGCCGCCGCGCGTTCCGCTGGGGCAATGCGCATGTCTTCGCCGCGTTCAAGCCCCTGCTCCACGCCGGCAATGCCGGCTGGCTGCTGCTGGCGGCCTTCCTCTGGCAGTTCGCGCACATGGTCTATCCGTCGACCTGGGCGTTCTGGAGCGAAATCGCCTTGGGCTGGGACGAGGAGGCGATCGGCTGGTCGCTCGCCGCCTCGGGGCTGGCGATGGCGCTCGTCCAGACGCTCGTCACCGGCCGCGCGATCAAGCGCTGGGGCGAGGAGCGCACCGTCGTGCTCGGCATCCTCGCGGGCGGATCGGTATTCCTCGGCTATGTCTTCGTGCGCCAGGGCTGGATGGTCTATGCGCTGATCCCGATCAGCGCGTTCCAGGCACTGGCCTACCCCTCGATCAACGCCCTGCTCTCGCGGATGACCGACGCGCAGCATCAGGGCGCGTTGCAGGGCGGGATGGCCAGCCTCAACAGCGTGGCGTTGATCCTCGCGCCGCTGATGCTCAGCCAGTCGCTCGCGTTCGGCGCCGAGCGCGGCTTTCCCGCGGGCAATTTCGTCTTCGCCGCCGCCCTCGCGCTCGCGGCCCTGCTGATCGTGGTCCTGCGAGTCGTGCCGCGCGTCAGGACGGCACCCGCGACCGGCTGATCCACTTTTTCGAAACTTGCGTATGGCGTTCGTGCCGGCGGTCGGTTAGCGTTCCGGACATATGGGGGACACCGCACCAACCGCCGGGACGATGCTCGCGAGCGACTTCGCGGCCTTGCCCGATCTCATCCGCGCGCATGCCCGCGAACGCGGCGACAAGCCCGCGCTGATCTTCGGCGACCGCGTGGTCACCTATGCAGAGCTCGACCGGACGATGGACCGGATCGCCTTCTCTCTGCAGCGCGACGGCGTGAAGCGGGGCCAGGCAGTCGCGATCCTCGGTCCCAATTCGCTCGAATACGGCCTCGCCTTCCTCGGGGCGCTGCGGGCCGGCTGCGTCGCCGCGCCGCTCGCCCCCTCGGCGACCCCCGAACAGCTCGCCGCGATGGTCGCCGATTGCGGCGCGCCGATCCTCTTCCACGACGCCGCGCACGATATCCCCGTGCCCGTCCGCAAGGTCGCCCTCGAACATCTCGACGACTGGCTCGGCGACGGCGTTCCCGCCCCGGCCGCGGTCACGCCCGAAGACCCGTTCAACATCATCTATTCCTCGGGCACCACCGGCACGCCGAAGGGCATCGTCCAGCCGCATGCGATGCGCTGGGTCCATATCAGCCGCGCCCCTCCAGGCTTCGGCGAAGCGGTGACGATGGTCGCCACGCCGCTGTATTCGAACACCACTCTGGTCAGCTTCCTGCCCACGCTCGGCTGGGGCGGGACCGTGGTGCTGATGGCGAAGTTCGACGCGCGCGAATATCTGACGCTCGCCGAAAAACACCGCGGCAGCGTCACCATGCTGGTCCCCGTCCAATATCAGCGCCTGATGGCCGATCCCGAGTTCGACCGCTTCGATCTCTCCAGCTTCATGCTCAAGACCTGCACCAGCGCGCCCTTCTCCGCCGCACTCAAGGCCGATGTCCTCGCGCGCTGGCCCGGGCTGCTCATCGAATATTACGGGATGACCGAGGGCGGCGGCACGACGATCCTCATCTGCAACGCGCATCCCGACAAGCTCCACACCGTCGGCAAGCCGCTCGACGGCCACGACATCCGCCTGATCGACGACGAAGGCCGCGAAGTCCCGCAGGGCGGGATCGGCGAAGTCGTCGGCCGCTCCGGCGCGATGATGAGCGGCTATCACGGCCGCAGCGACGCCACCGACGCCGCCACCTGGCATGACGAAGCCGGCAACCGCTTCATCCGCCACGGCGATATCGGCCGCTTCGACGAGGACGGGTTCCTCACCCTGCTCGATCGCAAGAAGGACCTGATCATCTCGGGCGGGTTCAACGTCTATCCCTCGGATATCGAGGCGGTGCTGGCCCAGCATCCGGGTGTCGCGGATTGCACCGTCGTCGGCATGCCGTCCGAGCAATGGGGCGAAACCCCGGTCGGCTTCTATGTCGGCAGCGGCGAACCCGCGGAGATCCTCGCCTGGTGCAACGCGAAGCTCGGCAAGACCCAGCGCCTCACCGATCTGCGCCGCGTCGACGAGCTCCCGCGCAACGCGATCGGCAAGGTCCTCAAGCGCGAGCTGCGCGACCTGCATTCATGACTCCGATCGCCGACATCCTCGCCGCGGCCGAGCGCAACGCCGCCGGCTTCCGCACCGCGATCCCGACAGACTGGATGCAGGGCCGCACGGCGTTCGGCGGCCTCTCCGCCGCGCTCGCGCTGCAGGCGGCGCTCGATCTCGAACCCGATCTGCCCCCGCTCCGCTCGGCGCAGGTCGCCTTTATCGGCCCGCTCGCCGGCCATGTGACCGTCACTGCCACCAAGCTCCGCCGCGGCCGCAACGCCGCCTTCATCCAGTCCGACGTGACGTCCGAAGCCGGCCTCGGCCTGCGCGCGACCTTCGTCTTCATGGCCGAACTCGCCTCGCAGGTCGCGCACGACGCCGCGCCGCGCGCCTCGGCCGTGCCGCCCGCGCCCGACGCCGAACTCTACACCGGCCCCGACAGCTTCTTCACCGGCAACTTCAATTTCCGCGACGCCGAAGGCGATCTCGGCCCAGCCGAATGGCTGCGCTGGGCCCGGTTGCGCGGCCGGGACAATCTGCATCCCATGGTCGAGCTGCTGGCGATCGGCGACGCGTTGCCGCCCGGCGCCTTCAAGCTCGCCGCCGAACGCCAGACGCCGCTGAGCTCGCTGAACTGGCAGATCAACTTCCTCACGCCCCAGCCCGCCACCCGGGATGGCTGGTGGCTGCTCCACGCCCGCGCCGACACCGCGCATCACGGCTATTCGAGCCAGCGCATGGCAATCTGGAACGCCGCCGGCGAACCGGTGGCCGAAGCGATGCAAGGCGTCGCGATCTTCGGCTGAGGGCTCGCCTCCCTTAGGTTGCGGTAGTCATATCCAAAACCCGTCATCCCCGCGAAAGCGGGGACCCATCTCGTGGACGAGCAGCAAAATGCACCGGCGCGTTCGCGGATAACGTCGGAGATGGGTCCCCGCTTTCGCGGGGATGACGAAATGAGGGGCGAACTCTGTAGTCAAATCAACAGCTTGAATAGGTTCTATACCTAACGTCACCCCGCTTCCGCCGGGATGACGGTGGTTTGAGTAGCCCCCCGCGACAATTTGCGACAACTTCCCCCGCCCCTGACAAACCCCTGCGACACGCACACATCAAAACGCACACCAGTCGCGGCACGGGCCGCCCTCATGCTGGAGTTTGCCATGAAGAAGACCCTCGCCGCCGCCCTGCTCGGCGCCTCCCTCCTCGCCGGCGGCGCCTATGCCGCGCAACAGGCGCCCGCCCCCGCGCCCCAGGATCGCCCGATGCGCGGCGGCGATATCGGCAAGGCCGACGCGAACAACGACGGCGTCATCACCAGGCAAGAATATCTCGCCGATGTCGACGCGCGCTTCGCCAAGCTCGACGCCAACAAGGACGGCAAGATCACCAAGGACGAGCGCCCCGATGGCGGCGAAGGCCGCGGCGCCCGGATGATGAGCCGCACCGACACCAATGGCGACGGTGCGATCTCGCTCGAAGAGCAGCGCGCACAGGCCATTCGCCGCTTCGATCGCCTCGACGCGAACAGCGACGGCAAGATCGATCAGGCCGAGCGCGACGCCGCGCGCGATCGCATGCGCGGAATGATGGAACGCCGCGCCGGCGACAAGCCTGCGGCCAACTGAGCTTCTCCCTGGCCGGGCGGCACCCTCCTCTCGCCGCCCGGCACTTCTTTTCACCGCCGGAGTTGTTACGGTCGCATCATGTCCGAAGCCCCCCATCTCCTCCTCGTCGACGACGAACGCTCGATCCGCGAGCCGCTCGCGCAATACCTCACCAAGCAGGGGTTTCGCGTCACGCAGGCGGGCGATGCCGAGGGCGCGCGGGCGCGGATGGCGGCCTATGCGATCGATCTCGTCATCCTCGACATCATGATGCCCGGCGAGGACGGCCTCAGCCTGTGCCGCCATATCCGCGAGACCAGCGAGATTCCCGTCATCCTGCTCACCGCGCGCAGCGAGGAGACCGATCGCATCGTCGGGCTCGAAATGGGCGCCGACGATTATGTCGTGAAGCCTTTCTCCCCTCGCGAACTCGCCGCGCGCATCAAGGTGATCCTCCGCCGCATGGCGGCCGGCGGCGCGAAGCAGCACGCGCCCGAGACCGGCAGCTTCGCCTTTGCCGGCTGGGTGCTCAAGACCGGTGAACGCGCATTGGTCGACCGCGAAGGCGTGTCGGTCCCTCTCTCCACCGGCGAGTACAACCTGCTCCACGCGCTGGTCACCCGCCCGCGCCAGGTCCTCACCCGCGACCAGTTGCTCGATCTCACCCAAGGCCGCGAGGCCGCGGCATTCGATCGCGCGATCGACAACCAGGTCAGCCGCCTGCGCAAGAAGATCGAACCCGACGCCAAGAACCCCTCGCTGATCAAGACCGTCTGGGGCGGCGGCTACACCCTCGCCGCCGAAGTGACGCGGCTGTGACATTCTTCGACCGTCACCCCGGCGAAAGCCGGGGCCCATCTCGTGGACTGTCCCCGAGTACGACGGGTGCTGCCCAGCCCTGCGTTCCGGAGATGGGCCCCCGCTTTCGCGGGGGTGACGAACCTTGGTATCGATGAAACGCCTCCTCCCCCGCTCGCTCGCGGGCCAGATGGCGCTGCTCATCGCCGTCGCGCTCTTCACCGCACAGGCGCTCAACTTCGCCATCGCCGTCCGCGATCGCGCCCAGTTCCGCCTCGCCCAGGCGACCCGCCCCGCGATCACCCGCATCGTCGACGCGCTCGAGCGCGAGCGCAGCACCGGCCGTCCGATCGCGCCCGATCGCGGCCGTGTGCGCCGCCTCGCCGCCAATCCGATCCCGCCCGCGCTCGAACGCCGCAACGAAGTCGCCGAGGAACTGCGCGGCCAGCTCACCGAGCTCGGCATCACCGTCGGCAGGATCGACACCGGCATCCGCACGAAGACCGCCGAAGAAAATCGCGGCGGCCGCAACCCCGGCAGCGTGCTCGTCATCGCCGTCGAACAGCCCGGCACCGGCTGGCTCACCGTCAACGCGCCCTGGAACCGTTCCGATCGGCGCCTCATCGCGGCGCTGATCTTCCAGACCCTGATCCTCTACGTCATCATCCTCCTGCCGGTGATGTGGATCGTCCGCCGCATCTCGAAGCCGCTGCGCTCGCTCGCCGGCGCCGCGCGCGATTTCCGCCCCGGCGACGATGCCGGCCCGCTCGAGGAGCGCGGCCCCAGCGACGTCCGCGCCGTGATCGCCGCCTACAACACGCTCAGCCTGCGCGTGAACGCGATGCTCGGCGAGAAGGATCGCATGCTCGGCGCGATCGGCCACGATCTGCGCACGCCGCTCGCCGCGCTCCGCGTCCGCATCGAATCGGTCGAGGACGACGACGACCGCAATCGCATGGCCGACACGATCGACGAGATGAACCGCACGCTCGACGACATCCTCAGCCTCGCCCGGCTCGGCCGTCCCAGCGAGCCGCCGACCGATGTCGACCTGTCGGCACTGATCGACGCCGTGGTCGACGATTTCCGCGAGCTCGATCACCAGGTCGAGTTCGAGGAAGCGCCGCGCCTCAAGATGCACCTGCGCCCCTCGCTGATGCGCCGCGCGGTGCGCAACCTGATCGAGAACGCCGTCAAATATGGCGGCGGCGCGCAGGTCCGATTGCTGCCCGGCGAGCAGAATGTGGCGATCGAAGTGGCGGATCGCGGCCCCGGCATCCCGCCCGACAAGCTTGCCGCGGTATTCGATCCGTTCACGCGCCTCGAAACCTCGCGCAACCGCGACACCGGCGGCATCGGCCTCGGCCTCGCCCTCGCCCGGGCAATCGTCAACGATGCAGGCGGCGACATTACGCTCGCCAACCGCGAAGGCGGCGGCCTCACCGCGACGATCACGCTGCCGCGGGGATAGTCAGGAAATCTGGCGCGCCACGTCCGCCAGCAGGATGCGCGCCACCGGCCGATGATGCTCGTCCTCCACGTCGAGGCTGCCATGCATGTCGAGCGGCGCATGGCGCCTGCGGGTGTGCAGCATGGCACGCGCGGCGGAATGCGCTTCGGCAAGCGCGGTACGCAGATCCGGAAACTCGCCCTGCCGCTCCGCATGGGGGATCGCGTTGCGTGTCTTCAGGCTGAAGAAATAGAGCGGCATGCGTGCTAAAACGCACTGAATTTCAACCGGTTGCGGCGATCAATCTGGATCAGCACGATTTTGCTCCGGCGCGGCGTTGCACCGGCCGACGGAGCTTTCGGCGGACCTGCAACGGCCGATCTGCACAGTCCCGCGAAGAACATCCAGCGATAGCTCCAGCATAAATTCATAAATCGGCAACAAGTTTTGGCGAGCATGAAGCTATCGATTGCAAGGGAGGGTGTAATCATGGCCGCACATAACTGGTTCGATTCGACGATGCCTGCAGCTGGACTGAAGGCTTTTCTCAGGCATGACGCCGTTAACGGCGGCCAGGCATTTTCCCTCTCCGCAAGAAACACGCAGGATCCGGCGGCAGTCAGTACGCTCGACGTGGACGATACCGTCACTATCACTTCCGAAAACGGCGCCGACGCCGCGAACCTCGTCTGGATCGAGAACATGGTCGGCTATCTCACCCGCGTCGAAGCAACCGGCGATGTGGGTTCGGGCATCACCTATTCGATCGTCGGGGGCGCGGACGCCGCCCGGTTCGAGATCAACGCGGCCTCGGGCGCGCTCCGCTTCGCCTGGAATGCGGATCCCGATTACGAGGCGCCCGCCGACGCGGACGGGGACAATCGCTACGAAATCGTCGTCGCCGCCAGCAATGGTGTGGACAGCGACGAACAGGCGCTGACCATACAGGTCTACAACGCCAACGAAGCGCCGAGCTTCACGTCGTTCGGCGGAGCGGCTTCGGCATCGGTGACGGTCTCGGAGAACAGCCTGATCGTCGCAACGATCGCCGCGATCGATCCCGAAGCCCTCGTCAACACGCCCTATGCGATCGCTGGCGGCGCCGATGCGGCATTGTTCATGATCAATCCCTGGAACGGATTGTTGTCCTTCCGCGCCGTGCCCGATTTCGAGGCACCAGCCGATGCCGGCGGCAACAATGTCTACGACGTCGTCGTGCGCGCCAGCGACGGCACCAACATCGTCACGCAGACGCTCGCCGTGACGGTGTCCAACGCCGCGGTCGAATCGAGCTTCACCGGAACCCCGTCCAGCAACACGATCACCGGCACGACGAATGCAGACACGATCGCCGGTCGCGAAGGCGGCGACACGCTGTTCGGGCTCGACGGGGCGGACCTGCTCGACGGCGGCGCCGGCAGCGACACGCTGGTCGGCGGTGCCGGGGTGGACCAGTTCCTCGGCGGCGCCGGCAGCGACGTGTTCCGCTTCGACGCGCTCGCCGATTCGAGCGTGGGCAGCCCGGACATGATCTTCGACTTCAGCCGGGGCCAGGGCGATCGGATCTCGGTGACCAATATCGACGCCGACCTGCTCCTCGCCGGCAACCAGAATTTCGCCTTCCTCGGCGCGAACGCCTTCACCGGCACCGCCGGGCAGCTGCGCTACGAGAAGGCGGGCGGCCATACCTTCATCTACGCGGACGCCGACGGCGATGGCGTCGCCGACTTCCAGCTCCAGGTGAATGGCGAGTTCAACTTCTACAGCTCCGACTTCCTGCTTTAGAACAGGACCGTCACCCCGGCGAAAGCCGGGGTCTCAGGCCGCGTGCCTGCCGCATGCGATCCCGGCGTTCGCCGGGATGACGAAGAAACGAAAAACGCCGGCGGGGCGCGAACCCCACCGGCGTTTTCCTATCTCGCCGCCACCCCTTTGGAGTAGCGCCAGAAATCAGCCGACGATCTCTTCGGGCTTGAAGAAGAAGGCGATCTCGCTCGCCGCATTTTCTTCCGAATCCGAACCGTGCACCGAATTCGCCTCGATCGATTCCGCCAGTTCCTTGCGGATCGTGCCGGGCTCGGCATTGGCGGGGTTGGTGGCGCCCATGATGTCGCGGTTGCGCTGGACGGCGTTCTCGCCCTCGAGCACCTGCACGACGACCGGGCCCGAGATCATGAATTCGACCAGGTCGTTGAAGAAGGGGCGCTCGCGGTGGACGCCGTAAAAGCCCTCGGCCTGCTCGCGGCTCATCTGGATGCGCTTCGAAGCGACGACGCGCAGGCCGGCTTCCTCGAGCATCTTGGTGACCGCACCGGTCAGGTTGCGGCGAGTGGCATCGGGCTTGATGATCGAAAAGGTCCGGGTCGCGGCCATGGCCGTGCGGCTCCTGTATTTGGGTTGTGGAAAAGTCGCGGCTCCCTAGTCCCCGGGCGCCGCGGATGCAAGCCGCGCACGCCCCCGCGCTTTCCTACAAGGCGATGTTCTGCCATTGTTCCAGCGCCCCGCCGAGGCCGCTCTTTGACATGGTTGAACCCGATTCCGCAGCCGGGGCGGAATGACGAATGCAAGAAGTGCATGTGCAAACTTCGGAGGCGCTTTTGTGCACTTTCCCCAGAGCAAATCGCCACAAACGCGCCTCGCCCGCCAAAAATGCGAAAATCGTTGCACGTTTCCCTCGGCAACGCGGAATCTATGCCGCTTTTTCCCAGCGCCCCGAGTCGTTCTGCTTCCAATAGTTCCGCTCGACTCCGTCGCGATCGGCCAGTCCCTTCCACGCCGCCCGCGCCTCGGCGATCCGCTCCTCGTCGAAGAAATGGAAGGCGCGGTCGAAGCCCAAAGCCTCCTCGCGCCAGATGCCGTCCGCCAGCGCGATGTTGCGGGCGCCGTTCGCCGCCGCGGCCGTATCGGCGATCAGCACCGGCTGCCGCGCATCGTCCTCGCCCCCGGCCTGGCCGTGCGGCAGGAAGCTCTCGGGCGCATAGCTCCACAGCAATTGATCGAGCCGGGCGCGCTGGCCTTCCTCGCCCGCCACGATTATCAGCCGTCCGCCGGTGGCGAGCACCTTCTCGGCGATCTGCGGCAATGCCCGTTCCAGAGGCAGTTTGGTGAGATGGTAGAAGTCGACCTGCATGGCTCCTGTTAGCAATTCCGTGCGTTCGGGCCAACGCACGTGACGTTGCGATGCCGCAACCGCTGCGATAGGGCGGACGGTGCCGCGTGCCCGGGAGTGAAGATAAAGGTGGGAATGGTCGTTTCGCGCAAGGCACTGCTGCTCTCGGCCGCGCTCGGCCTGTGCCTCGCGGCGCAGGCGCGGGCGCAGGAGACTGCCGATCCGCGCGAAGCGCCGGCGAGCCAGCCCGTCTCGCCGCAAACTGTCGATGTGCCTGCCGCGAACCTGCAGGACCGCCCCGTCGAACCCCCGCCGCCCTCGACCGAGGCGACGTCGATCAATCCCGACGAAGTCCAGTTCAACGCCGATCAGCTCGATTACGATTATGAGAACGACATTGTCACCGCGAGCGGCGATGTCCGGCTGTACCGCCGCAGCGATCGCCTCCGCGCCGAAAAGATCGTCTGGAACCGCAAGACCGGAAAGGTCGTCGCCGAGGGCAATATCGTCATCGTCAATCCGGAGGGCGACGCCGCTTATGGCGACCGGATCGAGCTGACCGACACGCTCAAGGACGGCGCCGTCGAGAACATGCTCGTCGTGCTCGAGGCGGGCGGGCGGATCGCCGCCCAGCGCGGGCATCGCGACAACGGCATCATCACGGTCGAGAACGCGGCTTATACGCCCTGCGCAGTGACCGATTCGAACGACTGCCCGAAGGAGCCGTCGTGGAAGATCACCGCCCGGCGCGTGGTGTACGATCCGAACAAGAAGCGCATCCGCTACACCGGTGCGCGGATCTCGGTGTTCGGCATCGCCTCGATCCCGCTCCCCGTCTTCTCGCATCCGGCGGGCGGCACCAGCGACGACGGTTTCCTGACGCCCGACGTCCGCCTCGATCGCACCAACGGCTTCCAGATCGCCCTGCCCTATTTCTTCAGCCTCGCGCCGAACCGCGACCTGACGATCACGCCGCGCGTCTTCACCGAAGCACTGCCGATGCTGCAGGGCGAGTATCGCGCGGTCGAGAGCTTCGGCGCTTATCGCGTGACCGGCTATGGCACCTATAGCCGCCGCGCCGACGACCTGACGGTGCCGACCACGCCCGCCACGTCGAGCAACAATTTCCGCGGCTATCTCGACGCCTCAGGCCGGTTCCAGTTCTCGCCCGAATGGAGCGCCAGCGCCTCGATTCGCCTCACCACCGATCGCACCTTCCTCCGGCGCTACGACATTTCGCGCGACGATCGGCTGCGCAACAATGTACGGCTGGAACACATTGATTCTGATAGCTATTTCTCGATCAATGCCTGGGCGGTGCAGACGCTGCGGGTAGGCGACCGGCAGGGTTCCCAGCCCTTCGTTCTGCCCGAGCTCGACTATCGCCGGCGCATGGACGAGGGCCTGCTCGGCGGACGCTTCGAATTCCAGCTGAACACGCTGGCGATCGGGCGCTCGGACGGCCAGGATTCGCAGCGCGCCTTCGCCAGTGCCCGCTGGGATCTGCGCAAGCTCACCAACTGGGGCCAGGAGGTGACCTTCACTGCCTACGGCCGCGCCGACGCCTACAATACCGACGACACGCTATCGACGCTCGTTCCCAGCTATCGTGGTGACGAGGGGTTCCGGTTCCGGGGCATCGCCGCGGCCGCGATCGACGTGAAATGGCCGTTCGTCGGCGAGTTCCTCGGCGGCACCCAGAAAATCACGCCGCGGATCCAGATCGTCGCCGCACCCAAGCTCGAGAACCTCGCCGTCCCCAACGAGGATGCGCGCGCCGTGGACCTCGAGGATTCCAACCTTTTCGCGCTCAATCGCTTCCCCGGTTATGACCGGTTCGAGGATTCGACCCGCTTCACCTGGGGCGTCGATTATGCGCTGTACCTCCCCGGCTTCAGCGTCGACGCCAATGTCGGCCAGAGCTACCGTCTCACGTCGCGGCCGACGATCTTCCCCGATGGCACCGGGCTCGCCGATCGCGTGTCCGACATTGTCGGGCGCACCGTGGTCCGCTTCCGCGATTTCGTGAGCTTCACGCATCGCTACCGGATCGATAAGGACACCTTTGCCATCCGCCGCAACGAGATCGACGCGACCGTGGGCTCGCGAAGCACCTATTTCCAGGTCGGCTATCTCCGCCTCAATCGCAACATCGACGCGACGCTCGAGGATCTGCAGGACCGCGAGGAAGCGCGCATCGGCGGGCGCGTCCAGATCGCGCGCTTCTGGTCGGTGTCGGGCGCGCTCCTCGTCGACCTGACCAATCGCGACGAGGACATCCTCTCCCAGGCCGACGGCTTCGATCCGGTGCGCCACCGGCTCGGCGTGACCTATGAGGACGATTGCCTTCGCCTCGGCCTCACCTGGAAGCGCGATTACGAGACAACTGGCGATGCGCGGCGCGGCAACAGCTTTCTTTTGTCGCTGGCATTCAAGAATCTGGGGCGCTAGCGTGGTGCCCGACGGGGCGTAATCCGAATCCCGTCAAGCCTTGGTTCAGGCACAATTGGCGAGTATGCGCCACGATCTCCCCGAGATGGATGAGGGTACGGCTCCACGTGAACATGGGTGTTGCAAAGGCGGCTCGCTTCGGCCGCAAGACTATTCTGGCGTTCAGCCTGGCCGGGGTCGCGTCGATCGCGATCGCGCAGACCGTTCCCGATCAGCAGGTGCCGGATACCGGCCTGGATATTCCCAAGAACTTCCAGTTGTTCGGCAAGTCCGATCCCAACATCCGCAAGCCGACCGCGATCGTCAACGACACGGTGATCACCGGCACCGATGTCGATCAGCGCATGGCGATGGTCATCGGCATCAGCAAGCTCAACCTGAAGCCGGAGGAGCGCGACCAGCTTCGCCTGCAGATGCTGCGCCAGCTGATCGACGAGGCGCTCCAGATCCAGGAGGCCAAGGCCAACGAGATCACCGTCGACCCGAAGGAAATCGAGCAGAGCTTCGCGCGCGTCTCGAAGAACTTCCAGCGGACGCCCGAGCAGATGCGCGCTTGGCTCAAGGAAGTCGGCGCCTCTGAGCGCACGATCCGCCGCCAGATCGAGGCTGACATCGCCTGGAACCGCCTGCTGCGCCGTCGCGTCAACATCAACGTCGGCGAGGCCGAAGTGAAGGCGATGATCGACCGCATGAAGGCCGCCAAGGGCAGCGACGAATATCACGTCTACGAAATCTACATGAACGCGACGCCGGATCGCGCGCCGGAAGTGCATGCGAGCATGCAGAAGATGATCCAGCAGATGCGCGAAGGCGCCCCGTTTGACTATCTCGCCAAGACCTATTCGGAAGCGTCGACCAAGTCGGTCGGCGGCGATCTCGGCTGGGTCCGTCCCGCGATGCTGCCGGAGCAGCTCGCCGGCGCCGCGCAGGAAATGCAGCCTGGCCAGGTAGCCGGCCCGATCCAGCTGCCGACCGGCTTCTCGATTCTGTATCTCGCCGAGAAGCGCAAGGTGCTGACCGCGGATCCCAAGGACGCCAAGCTGAGCCTGCGCCAGCTCGCGATCAACTTCCCCAAGGGCACGACCGAAGCGGCCGCCACCGCGCGTGCCGGCGAGTTCGCCACGGCAACGCGCGCGATCAAGGGCTGCGGCGACGTCGCCGGCGTCGCTCAGGCGCAGAATGCGGAAGTCGTCGATCGTGATGGCATCGCGATCAAGGAACTGCCGCCGGCGCTCCAGAACATGATCCTGCCGCTCCAGGTGGGTCAGGTGACCCAGCCGTTCGGATCGGTCGAGGACGGCGTTCGGGTGCTCGTGCTATGCGGTCGCGACGATCCTAAGGACGCTTACGAGCCGTCGGTCGAGCAGGTTCAGAACCAGCTCGAGGAGCAACGTACCAACTTGCGCGCCCAGCGCATGCTGCGCGATCTGCGCCGCGACGCGCTGGTCGAATATCGCTGAAGTGCGCGGCGAGCGGATGACCAGCCCGCTCGCCATCGCCATGGGCGATTCCGCGGGAATTGGCCCGGAGATCACCGCCAAGGCGTGGAGTGCGCGCGAACTGCATTCGCTCGCACCGTTCTTCGCGGTCGGTGATCCGCGGGCGGTCCAGAAGGTCTGGGACGGCCCCGTCGCCCTGATCAGCGACCCTGCCGAGGCCGAGGCCGTCTTTGCGAACGCCCTGCCGATCGTCTCGGTGGGTGATGCGGGAGAAGTCGCGCCCGGCGTGCCCGATGTCGACAGCGCCCGCTGCGCTCTGCAATCGCTCGAAATGGCTTGCGGGCTGACCCGTTCGGGCGCGGCGAGCGCTTTGGTCACGGGGCCGGTCTCCAAGGCACAGCTCTATCGCATCGGCTTCACCTATCCCGGGCAGACCGAATTCGTGGCCGAGCGTTGCGGCGTGGCCAGCGACAATACGGTGATGATGCTGGCCGGGCCGACGCTGCGGGTGGTGCCGATCACGGTTCACGTGCCGCTCGCCGATGTGCCGCATCTGCTGTCGATCGAGCTGGTGCTCGCAAAGGCACGGGTGACTGCGCGCGGCCTGTACCGCAATTTCGGTATCGATCGGCCGCGTCTCGCTTTTGCCGGCCTCAATCCGCATGCCGGCGAGGGCGGTGCGATCGGCCGGGAGGAAATCGAGATCCTCGCGCCGGCCATCGAGCAATTGCGCGCCGAAGGTATCGACGCGGTGGGGCCCTTCGCCGCCGACGCGATGTTCCATGCCCGCGCCCGCGCCGGCTATGATGCGGCCTTGTGTCTCTATCACGATCAGGCGCTGATCCCGATCAAGACGCTCCATTTCGACGACGGCGTGAACACCACGCTGGGACTGCCGATCGTCCGCACCTCGCCCGATCACGGCACCGCCTTCGGCATCGCCGGACGCGACGAAGCCAATCCCGGGGCGATGATCGCTGCGATCCGCATGGCCGCCGCGCAGGCCGAGCGTCGGGTGGAAGCGACCGCGCCAAGCCTGTGACCGAACTGCCGCCGCTTCGTGACGTCATCCGCAGGCACGGTCTCAGCGCGAGCAAGGCGCTGGGGCAGAATTTCCTGTTCGACCATCAACTGCTCGCCCGCATCGCCAAGGTCCCGGGCGATCTGGCGGGTGCCGAAGTGTTCGAGGTCGGCCCCGGTCCCGGCGGACTGACCCGTGCGCTGCTGGAGGCCGGCGCCTCGGTTACCGCAGTCGAGCGCGACCGCCGCTGCATTCCCGCCCTGGCCGAGCTGGGCGAATTCTTCCCCGGCAAGCTGAAGGTGATCGAAGGCGACGCGCTCGAGGTCGACGCACCGGCGCTGTTCGCGGGCAAGCCGCATGTGGTAGCCAATCTGCCCTATAATGTCGGCACTGCGCTGCTGGTGGGCTGGCTCTCGGCGACGTGGGAGCCGTGGTGGGCGAGCCTGACACTGATGTTCCAGAAGGAAGTCGCCGAGCGGATCGTCGCGCCGGCGGGTTCCGATGCTTATGGCCGGCTCGCGGTGCTGGCGCAGTGGCGCTCGACGCCGCGGATTGCGATGACGGTGCACCGCTCCGCCTTCACCCCGCCGCCCAAGGTGATGTCGGCCGTGGTCCATATCGTCGCCGCGCCCGCGCCGGAGGGCGTACAGCTCAAGACGCTCGAGAAACTGACTGCCGCCGCGTTCGGGCAGCGCCGGAAAATGCTCCGCCAGAGCCTCAAAGGCGTGCCGGGTGCGATCGAAGCGATGGAACAATTGGGCGTGGATTCGAGCCGCCGTGCCGAGACGGTGTCCGTCGAGGAATTCGTCGCGCTCGCCCGCGCGCTCGGCTAGGGCTTGGCGGGCGACGGCTTGGCCGGTTCGGCCTGTGCGGTCGCTGTCGGGGGCGGGCCCTTGGCGATCGATGACGCGAGCACGGTCGCATCACTGCACTCGCCGTTGCAGATCGTCTTGATCCGGGCGAGATTCTCCTTGGCCTTCGCCGTCGCGCCCTTGGCGACCAGTGCCTCGCCCTGCCCGCGCAGCGCCGCAAGATCGTTCGGCTCGAGCGTAAGCGCCTCACGATAGAGACGGATCGCCTTGCCCGGCAGGCCGCGGGTGCGTGCAATCTCGCCGAGCACGAGGAACGCCTCGCGGTTGCGCGGGTCCACCGCCAGCGCGCTCTCCAGCGCGTCCTGCGCGCCGTCGAGATTGCCGGCCGCCTTTGCGGCACGCCCTTCCTGGAGCAACGCGAGCGACTTGGGATCGATCTGATCGTCGGGACGCTGCGCCGTCAACGACGTCGAGACCGAAAGCACCATCAACGCGGCGGCGGCCGAAATCGCAGTGATCCGCATGAAAATCTCCGAAACTGAAGTGCGTGGCGCTATCACGGTCGGATCATCTTCGCGACAAAAAAGCCGTCGGTCGAGTCCGCCAGCGGCGTGAGCCGGATTCCCGCCCCGCGCGGCGTTCCCGCGCCGAGGGTCAGGGTCCGGGCGGTCCAGCCGGGATATGCATCGAGAAATGCCTGTGCCTGCCCGGCGCCTTCGTCGTCGAGTACCGAGCAGACGACATAGACCAAAGATCCGCCCGGGCGCACGAGCTCCGCCGCGAGCCCCATGATGTGGCGCTGCGTCGCGACCAATTTGTCGAGCCGCTCGCGGGTCAGCCGCCAGCGCGCCTCCGGATTGCGCCGCCACGTGCCCGTTCCCGAACAAGGCGCGTCGACGAGGACGATGTCGGCCCGCCCCGCCTGATCGGCAAGCTGTTCGGCCTCGCGATTGGGATTGAGCAGCCGCGTCTCGGCGATCGTCACCCCCGCCCGCGCGGCGCGCTCGGGCAGGCGCTGCAGCCGCCCGCGATCCACGTCGCAGGCAAGGATGCTGCCGTGATTGGCCATCAGCGCCGCCAAGGCCAGCGTCTTGCCTCCGCCGCCTGCGCAGAGATCGACGACGTGCTGGCCCCGTTCCGCGCCCGCGGCGAACGTCACCAGCTGGCTGCCCGCATCCTGCACCTCGAACTCGCCCGCGGCATAAGCGGGGAGCTGGTCGACCCGAATGTCGTGCGGCAGTCGCAGCGCATCGGGTGCGATGCCGAGCGGCTCCGCGCCCGGAAGGGTGGCGGCGACCCGACCCCGCGAAGTCTTGAGCGTATTGACCCGGATATCCAGCGGCGCACGCTCGAGCAAAGCGGCCTGTTCCTCGATCCCGATATCCGAAGCGCGCAGCTTCTTGATCAGCCAGCCCGGCGCGTGGCCGGGCACCGCAACGGGCTCGCCGGTCTCGATCGCCGCCGGGCCATAAGGCGATCCATCGAAGGTCTCGGCGAGTTCCGGCCGATCGGCGACCAGTGCCAGCATCGCGGCACGGCCGCTCTCGGGGCGCTCGCCGCACAACCGGATCGCGTCGTACACCAATTCGCGCACGGCGCGGCGGTCCTTCGATCCGGCATAGCGCCGCTCGGCGAACCAGCGCGCGATCAGCGTATCCGCGGCGGCGCCCTGATCGCGTGCCGCCGCGATGATCCGGTCGAGCAGGTCGATCGCCGCCTGGCTGCGGGCAGCGGGAGTCAACTGACAACATCCCAAAGTTGCGGGAGTCGCGTGTCATTCGTAAACTTTGGATCGAAGATCATTGTGCGCTCGAAAAGCGGGCCGAGATTTGCCGCGCACCCCATCGCCAACCCGAAGCAGAAGAAATCCTACATTGGAAGCTCAAACTGCGGCGAGCTGGTTCAGCGCGTGGGATAGTTCGGTGCCTCTCGTGTGATCGTCACGTCGTGCACATGGCTTTCACGCAGGCCCGCGCCGGTGATCCGCACGAACTTGGCCTTTTTCTGGAACTCGGGGATGGTCGGCGCGCCGACATAGCCCATCGCCGCCTTCACGCCGCCGACGAGCTGGTGAACCACGTCGCGCGCAGTACCCTTGAACGGCACCTGCCCCTCGATGCCTTCGGGCACCAGCTTGAGCTGATCCTTGATATCCTGCTGGAAATAGCGATCGGCCGAACCGCGCGCCATCGCACCGACCGAACCCATGCCGCGATAGGATTTATATGCCCGGCCCTGATAGAGGAAGGTCTCGCCCGGCGCTTCCTCGGTGCCGGCGAGCAGCGAACCGACCATGCAGGTCGAGGCACCGGCGGCGAGCGCCTTGGCGAGATCGCCCGAGGTGCGCAGCCCGCCATCGGCGATCACCGGCACGCCCGACTTCGCCGCCTCGTTTGCCGCGTCCATCACTGCAGTGAGCTGCGGCACGCCGACGCCCGCGACCACGCGCGTGGTGCAGATCGAGCCCGGGCCGATGCCGACCTTGAGCCCGTCCGCGCCCGAGCCGATCAGTGCCTTGGCCGCCTCGGCAGTGGCGATGTTGCCCGCGACGACCTGGACGCGGTTCGACAGCTTCTTCACGCGCTCGACTGCGCGGCCGACATCCTTGTTGTGGCCGTGCGCGGTATCGATGACGATGAGGTCGACTTCGGCGTCGATCAGCGCTTCGGTTCGCGCGAAACCCTTGTCGCCCACGGTGGTGGCGGCGGCGACGCAGAGGCGGCCGGCAGGATCCTTGGTCGCGTTGGGGAAATTGACGGCCTTTTCGATGTCCTTGACCGTGATCAGCCCGACGCAGCGATAGTCACTGTCGACCACCAGCAGCTTCTCGATCCGGCGCTGGTGGAGCAGGCGGCGCGCCTCTTCCTTGCCGACCCCGGTCGCGACGGTGGCGAGATTGTCGTGCGTCATCAGCTCCGCGACGGGCTGGCTGGGATTTTCGGCGAAACGGACATCGCGATTGGTGACGATGCCGACGAGCTTGCCGCTCGCCTCCACTACCGGGATGCCGCTGATCCTGTGGCGCTCCATCAGCGCGCGCGCCTCGCCCAGCGTGCCGTCGGGCGCCATGGTGATCGGATTGACCACCATGCCGCTTTCGTAGCGCTTGACCGCGCGGACCGCCTCGACCTGCTCCTCGATGTCGAGATTGCGGTGCAGCACGCCGATGCCGCCGAGCTGCGCCATGACGATCGCCATGTCGGCTTCGGTGACGGTATCCATCGCCGAGGAGATGATCGGGATGTTGAGCGCGAGGCTGCGCGTCACGAAAGTGCGGGTGTCCGCCATGCTCGGCAGGACTTCGGACTCGCCCGGATACAGAAGGACGTCGTCGAAGGTGAGGCCGAGGGGGATATCCATGGGGTGCGCCAAGTCCTGAGTCGGAGGTTGGCGGCCCATGTAACCGCGGTCAGGGCAAACTGCTAGTGCCGCGCGCGGCGTTCGCCCTTGCGGCGCTCCTCACGGTCATAATCGGCACTCGCATCCTGCCGGCGATCGGCGCCCTCGCGGCGCTCCTTCGGCTGTTCTTCGCTGCGACGGTCCATTTCGACACCTCCTCAGATATCTGCATCATGAGGCGATGATGTTCAGATCATGTGAGAAAGGATGGTTTCAGTACTGTTTACCCGATCAAAGGTGAGAATAGAGCGTCGTCTTCTCCAGTTCGATCTGATCGCGCATCGACCGCTGGATTTGCCGCGACGCGTGGCAATAGCCCGGCCAGTCCTTCATGATTTCACGCAGGCTCCACGTGCCGATGTGATCCGAAGACGAGGTCATGGCGGCGACATTCGACTCACGCAGGGCACGGATGGGGCCTATTTCGACCTCGGGAAGCGTCGTCTGCAGTTCGAGGCAGAGCTTCTCGATCAGCTTGCGTCGCGCGCCGCTGGTGCGTGTCAGCCGATACCGCAGTCCGGCCAATGCCGCCTCGTCCGGGGCAGGACGTTCGCATAAAGTGTCGAGTTCATCGAGCATTTCGAGCAATTGCTCGTGCAATGTCTGAAGCTCAGGCAAGGCGTCACCTCGGGAAGTCGTTTGAGATTTCCGCATAATCCTCGGGCCAAATCTCGCAATCAGCGGGAAATCCCGGAGGTCAGCGTAAGTTCCGCGCGATCAGCGCCCGTGCCTGCTCGACATGCATCGCCTCGATCATCCGGTCGCCGAAGCGCTCGGCGCCGCCGGTCGCGGCCGCGATCAATGCCTGTGCCTCGGCCAGTTCGGCTTCGCTCGCGCCGAAGGCGGCGGCGGCGATCTCGATCTGGTTCGGATGGATCAGCGACTTGCCGTCGAAACCGAGCATGCGCCCGTGCCGGCATTCGGCGGCGAAGCCCTCGGGATCGTCGAGCGCGTTGAAGACTCCGTCGAGGGCCCAGATCGCTCCGGCACGCGCGGCCAGCACGATCATCTGCAGCGAAAGGACAAGGCCATCGCGGCCGCCATCCGCGGGAATGCCGAGCGTCGCGCGCAGATCGTTGACGCCGGCGATCAGACCACGCACCCCCGGCATCGCCGCGATTTCGGCCGCGGCGAGCACTCCCCTCGGCGTCTCGATCATCGCGAGAAGCGGCTTGCCTGCAGCATCGGCGACCATCGCCGCCTCTTCCGGCGTCTCGACCTTGGGCAAAACCACGAAATCGCAGGCGGAGCCGGCGACCGCGGCCAGATCAGCCGCATGCTCGCGTGACTCGCCACCATTCACCCGGATGGCGCAGGAACGGTTCCCGAGACCTGTTGCCACCGCTTCGACAGCCGCGGCGCGCGCGGTCGCCTTCGAATCATCGCGGACGGCGTCTTCGAGATCGAGGATGACCAGATCCGCGGCCAACTCCCTCGCCTTGGCAATCGCGCGCGGATTGGAGGCGGGCAAAAACAGCGCGGTGCGCGGGGCCAGTGGGGCTGTGGTCATGGCGCGACTCTATGCTAGCAAGGCGCAGGAATTGCGAGGGGAGTCGGGGGATGGACGTGCTGAACATTTTTCTGGTCGTGCTGGTCGCGGTGGTGCTGCTCTACCTCTTCTCCAGCGTGAAGATCGTCACCCAGGGCTATCAATATACGATCGAATATTTCGGTCGCTTCACCGCGGTCGCCTCGCCCGGCCTCAATTTCTACCCCGCCTTCTTCTATCGCGTCGGCCGCAAGGTGAACATGATGGAGCAGGTGATCGACATCCCCGGCCAGGAGATCATCACCAAGGACAATGCGATGATCTCCACCGACGGCGTGGTGTTCTTCCAGGTCCTCGACGCCGCCAAGGCGGCCTATGAGGTCTCCGACCTCTATCTCGCGCTGCTCCAGCTCACGACGACCAATTTGCGCACGGTGATGGGTTCGATGGACCTCGACGAGACGCTGTCGAAGCGCGACGAGATCAATGCGCGGCTGCTCAACGTCGTCGATCACGCGACCACGCCGTGGGGCGTCAAGATCACCCGCGTCGAGATCAAGGACATCCGTCCGCCCGCCGACATCGTCAATGCGATGGGCCGCCAGATGAAGGCCGAGCGCGAGAAGCGCGCCAACATCCTCGAAGCCGAGGGCATGCGCGCGTCCGAGATCCTGCGCGCCGAGGGTCAGAAGCAGTCGCAAATCCTCGAGGCCGAGGGCCGCCGCGAAGCCGCGTTCCGCGACGCCGAGGCCCGCGAGCGCGCCGCCGAGGCGGAAGCGACTGCTACCCGCGCCGTGTCCGACGCGATCGAAAGCGGCAGCACCCAGGCGATCAACTATTTCATCGCGCAGAAATATGTCGAGGCGATCGGCAAGTTCGCGACCTCGCCCAATGCCAAGACGATCCTGTTCCCGGTGGAGGCGACCCAGCTGATGGGCACGCTGGGCGGGATCGGCGAGCTGGCGCGGGAAGCGATCACCGGCTCCCCGCCCCGGCCATCGACACCGCCCGCCGCTCCGGCGTCGCGCGCACGTCCCGCGCCCTTCGGCCCGAAGGAGGATTGATCGATGGACGCGCTGCTCGCAACGCCCGGGCTCGCCTGGCTAATCCTCGCGGCAGTGCTCGCCATCACCGAATTGCTGATGCCGGGCATCTTCCTCGTCTTCGTCGCCGCCGGTGCCGCGCTGACCGGGGTGGTGACGCTGATCATCCCCGAATTCGCAGTGCTGTTTCAGGTGGCGGTGTTCATCCTCGCAACTTCGACGGCAGTGGCGATCGGGCGGCGCTGGTATGCGCAGAACCCGGTCGCGAGCGCCGATCCGCTGCTCAACGACCGAGTCGCGCGGTTGATCGGCGAAGTGGTGACCGTCGTCGAGCCGATCGTCGCCGGCAAGGGCAAGGTCCGCGTCGGCGACGGCGAGTGGCTCGCCTCCGGGCCGGACGCACCGATCGGCACGCATGTGCGGATCATCGGCGCGGCGGGTACGTCGCTCACCGTCGAGCCCGTGACTGCCTGATTTTCGAGGAATGACCATGCGACCCAATCGCCGCCAGCTCCTGCTCGGCACCGCCGGGACCCTTGCGGCCACTGTCCTACCCCGCTCCGCCGGCGCGCTGTTCGCCGATGCGGACGCGGCGGCCGACGCGCTGCTCACGCGCGCCGCCGAAGCCTTCCTCAAGCTCTATCCCGAAAACGCCACCTCGCTGGGGATCGACAAGGACACGCGCGCGCCGCTCAAGCACCAGCTCACCGACCGGTCGCCCGAGGGGCAGCGCAAGATCGTCGCGCATCTTCGCCAGACGCTCGCCGAGCTGGCCAAGCTCGATGCCGCGGCGCTCAGCCCGGTGATGCGGACCAATGTCGAAGTGGTGCAGGCTTCGTATGCGAACGGGCTGGAGGGGTTCGGCTTCGGCTATGGCGACGTCGCGGTCGGCAGCTGGCGCAATACGCCCTATGTGGTGGCGCAGAATGTCGGCGCCTATATCGATGTCCCGCGGATGCTCGACACCGATCATCAGGTGAAGACCCGCGAGGATGCTGAGGCCTATCTCGATCGCGTCGAATCCTATGCCGATCAGCTCGACGGCGAGACCGAGCGGCTCAAGATCGCCGCCTCGAAGGGGGTGATCGCCCCCGACTTCCTGCTGGACAAGAACCTCAAGCAATTGAAGCTCGCGCGCGGCGGCAACACCGCCGGCTGGGGCCTGGTCACTTCGCTCGCCAATCGCACCGCCGGGATGGAAGGCGATTTCGGCAACGCCGCGTGGATGCTCGCCAACGACAAGATCGCGCCCGCGCTCGACCGGCAGATCGCCGAGCTCGAACGCCATCGCAAGCGCGCCACTCCGGACGCCGGCGTCTGGAAGTTCGCCGACGGCGAGGCCTATTACGCCTGGACGCTGCGCGCCGGTACGACCACCACGATGACTCCCGAGGAAGTCCACCAGATGGGTCTCGACCAGCTCCGCACGATCCAGGCGGAGATGGACACGATCCTCAAGAAGGAGGGATACAGCCAGGGCAGCGTCGGCGCGCGGATGGAGGCGCTGGCCAAGGACCCGCGCTTCACCTTCCCCGAAGGCGATCCGGGCCGGGCCGAGATCATGAAGTTCCTGAACACGCGCATCGCCGATATCCGCGGGCGCATGCCGCAGGCGTTCAACACGCTCGTGAAAGGCAATGTCGAGGTGCGTCGCATACCGGCCGAGGAGGAGCCGGGCGCGCCCGGCGCTTATGGCGGCCCCGGCTCGATCGACGGCACGATCCCCGGCAAGTTCTGGATCAACCTGCGCACGACGAGCCTGCACACCCGCTTCAGCCTGCCCGATCTCGCTTATCACGAGGCGATCCCAGGCCATGTCTGGCAAGGCGAATACACCTTCAAGCTGCCGCTTGTACGGAGCCTGCTCCAGTTCAACGCCTATTCCGAAGGCTGGGCGCTCTATGCGGAGCAGCTCGCCGACGAGCTCGGCGTCTATGCCGACAATCCGGCCGAGAAGCTTGGCTATCTCCAGTCGCTCGGGTTTCGCGCGTGCCGGCTGGTGGTCGATACGGGGCTGCATGCCAAGCGCTGGACGCGGCAACAGGCGATCGACTGGTTCGTCACCGCCAACGGCTCATCGGTCGAGGAAGTCAGTGGCGAAGTCGACCGCTATTGTTCGTGGCCGGGACAGGCATGCGGCTACAAGGTGGGGCACAGCGAGATCAATCGCCTCCGTGACCGCGCCAAGGCGGCGCTGGGGCCGGCATACGACTTCAAGGCATTCAACGACGCCCTTGTGCTCGGCGGCAACGTGCCGATGACGGTGCTAGGGCATGTGGTCGATCGCCACGTGGCGGCGCGAAAAGGCTAGGGTAAGTCTAAAAGCTCCCCTCCCTAGAAGGGAGGGGGAAATGTTAATGTCGATACATCCCAAGACTCTGGCGACCATCGTAAAATGCCTGAGGGAGTCGTGTACGCGGCTTTAAGGGTGATGACCCACTATCCCGGGCATGAGACGGTCGGACCAATATGCGTCGCGAGATCGGCGGCGAAGCGCAAGGTATCTGGGCGCTCCGCTTCCCGATCCCGTCTATCGTGACTTTATCGACATGCTGTTCGGCATGCGCCTGCCCGTCCTGGGGCTGGGCGTGGTATTCGTGGCCGTCGCGACGCTTTTCGCGTTCACATGGCAAGACCCGATCATCGGCGCCCTGGCCGCCGCCGCCGGACTGCTCACCGCGGCCCGCCTGTGGACGATGCAGGCCTTCAGACGTGTCGGCACCGCTGCTTCCATCAGCCAACTCAAGTGCTGGGAGCTACGCTACGCGATCGGGACTTGCGGATTTGCGCTGCTGCTGGCCGGGCTCAACGTTCGGGCGCTCACCTATCACCAACCGCTCCTGCACCTCATCACGGTGAGCCTGGTCTTCGCCTTCGGTGCCGGCGTCGTGTCGCGAACCTCGGTACGGCCGCTGATTTGCATCACCAGCCTGATGCTGGCGACTGTCCCGACGATAGCTGCGCTCGCCGTGCACGCATTCAGCAGTGACCTGGAGACACTTCACACGCAGCTCTTCGCCATCCAGGCGCTTCTGCTCGCCATGATCACCCTCCTCAGCCTCCAGAGCGTGGGACATCTTTATCGGTCAGCGGTTCAGCACCACACCACCGAACACGATATGGCGCAGCTTGCCAAGCATGATGCGCTGACCGGCCTGGCAAATCGCCTGTTGCTGCGCGAGCGGTTTCAGGACGCCGTCGCACATGCCTCGCGCAGAGGGGAAAACGTTGCCGTTCACTATATCGACCTCGACGGCTTCAAGGCGATCAACGACCATCATGGCCATCCGGCGGGAGACTTGCTGCTCCAGCAAGTGTCCGGTCGTCTGGAAGCGACGGTCAGGGGCGAGGACACCGTCGCCCGCCTGGGCGGCGACGAGTTCGTCGTGCTGCAGACCGGCGTTGCGCAAAATGGCGAAGCGGAGATGCTCGCGCGCCGGATCATCAAGAAGCTGAGCGCGCCCTATGCGATCGACGGCACGAACATGCACATTTCCGCCAGCATAGGCATCGCCATGATGCCCGATGCCGGCCGCGACCTGGAACGCCTGCTTTCCCGCGCGGATTCGGCGCTCTACCGCTCCAAGCACGGCGGCAAGGCCCGCGCGCATTTCTGCACGCGGGAGGCGGTGGCTGGCAAGCGCAAGGCAGTCGCCTGACGCCGTTCGGCTGCCGTCACTTCTTGCCGAACAATCCCGAGATCATGTTGCCCATGTCGTTGATGGGGTTGCCGTCGCCGTCCTTGTCGAGCGCGCCGAGGACTCCACCTGCCTGCCCTTGAAGCAGCGACGCGAAATTGGCCAATGCGCCCTCGCCGCCGATATGGCCGATGATCTCCTGGAGCTTGTCCAGCGGGAGCCCCGTTGCCGAGGCGGCGCCCTGCGCGGTGTCGCCCGGCTCGGGATGCGCCTTGGCCAACGCGCCGACCGCGGACTCGACCTGCTCGGGCGAGAGGCCGATCTTGGCCGCGAGATTCTTGATATCGACGTTCTGGGTAACCTGGCCGAGAATACCATCGAATATGCTCATCGCGGATCTCCTGAGTGACGCTGCCGCGGTTTCTAGCACATCGGCGGCAAGGGCGCACGGTCTGGTTCTACAAAGCCTCGGCGTGCCGCCACCGAGAAGAGCCGCTCGCGACTATAGAAGCCGAGCGGCCAATCGCGACGACCCACCGGCGAGACCAGCAGCGCATTGACTCGTTCGGCGAGCCCGCCTTCGGGATGGGCGCGCAGGAACAGCCGAACACCCGCGAGATAAGCGCGGGTGATCGTGTCGTGATAGCCGCCTTCATCGTCGTTCACTCCGCCGACGCTCTCGTTGAAGCGCGAAATGATCCCGGCGATTTCCGCATCCACGTCGATGTCGGGCCGTCGGGTCAGCAAATAGAGGCAGGCGGCGAGGTGGGCCTCATGCGTCCAATCCTCTTTCGCGAGGCTGCATGCGAGCAGCCCTTCGCCGAGACGGACGATTTCGGCATCGGAAGTGAACAGGCGGGGAGAGAAGTCGGTCATCGATCGGCTCCTAGGGCGTATCGCCATTCAATTCTTCCCCTTCCCTGCAAGGGAGTGGTCAGCGGTGCGTGGCTCCGGCCGGGGCTCGATGCCCCAGCGAGTGCCATTGCTGCGATGTCCGAGTTTCTTTTTTGGCACGCAGACACGTGCGCACCGCACGGCTAGTCTCCGCACAACCTCCGCGCGCTCGAATCGCGCATCGCGGCGGCTTCGGCGGCGGATTCGCTCAGTCGCGCGGCTTCGAGCCCGGTGAACGAGGCGCGGCGCGCGCAGAGCTTCTTGCAGGCCTCGGGGAGCGCACCGGGGAATTTGATGCGGTCGCCGTCATACTGCGCCTCGAAATTGCACCCGTCCTTGCCGAGCGTCACCTTGATGGTTTCGCCGCTCCGTTCGACGGTGCCGGAACCGCTGCAAGTGATCCGGTCGCCATAATCGACATAGGCGCCGATCCGGTAATCGGATCCCTTGCGGACCACGCAGATCCGGTCGGTGTCGCGGGCATAGAGGCCGGTCAGGTCGCTGTCGTCGGGATCACGGACCAGCCCGCGCTCGATCGCGGCGCTTTCGAGGTCTTGTGATGCCTGGGCATTGCCGCTCCCCTGTCCACTCCCTGAGCAGGCGGTGAGGAGGAGGACCAGAGCGAATGTCCTCATGCGTCGCGGACCAGCCTGCCGTCCTCGATGCGGCGGAAGAAGCAGCTGCGCTCGCCGGTGTGGCAGGCCGGGCCGGCCGCCTCGACCTTGAGCCACAAGGCGTCCTGGTCGCAATCGATCCGTGCCTCGATCACGCGCAGGACGTGGCCCGAGCTCTCACCCTTCTTCCACAGCCGGCCACGGCTACGCGACCAGAAATGCGCCTCGCCGGTGGCGAGCGTCGCCTCCAGCGCCTCGGCGTTCATGTGCGCGAGCATGAGGAGCTCGCCGGTCGCGGCGTCGGTCGCGACGGCGGTGATCAGGCCGGCGGCGTCGTATTTGGGGTTCAGGGCGAGGCTGGTGTCGCGGTTATCGGTCACGGGACCGCTGTACCTAACTCGTCACCCCGGCGAAAGCCGGGGCCTCAGGCCGAATGGATTGCATGAGATCCCGGCTTTCGCCGGGATGACGGTTTCTGGCGCTAATGCCCGCGTATCGCGTCGATCAGCCCGTCCTTGTCCATCTTCGAGCGGCCCTCGATGCCGATCTCCTTCGCTTCGTCGTAGAGTTCGTCCTTCGAACGGTTCTCGAGATGCGTGCCGCCCTTGTCGAGCGTGCCCGCTTCCTTCGCATTGGCGATTCGCGCCGCCTTCTCCTTCGAGGCGCCGTCGTCGCGCAGCTTCTCGTATAGGTCGTCATTCTTGATCTGCGATCCATGATCCTTGGCCATGATGTGGCTCCTTTCGCCTTGAAAAACCGGCGAAACAGCCCCGCAGTTCATTTCCTTGTGACAAACCGGCGACAAATCGCGACGGAGTGCCTATATGGCCTCCAAGAGTTCCCAACCCCCTCGAGGGCTGATGCTTACCACGCACCCGTTTGATGACGACAAGCTGCACGAAGAGTGCGGCATATTCGGCGTTTCCAATTCCGAAGGCGCAGCCGCGCTGGTGGCGTTGGGACTCCATGCGCTCCAGCACCGCGGGCAGGAGGCTGCCGGCATCACCAGCTGGGACGGACGCGAGTTCCACACCCACCGCGCGATGGGGCACGTCGCCGGCAATTTCGACCGCGACGACGTCATCCGCAGCCTGTCGGGCACCACCGCAGCGGGCCATGTCCGCTACGCGACCACCGGCGACACTGCGATCCGCAACGTCCAGCCGCTCTACGCCGAGCTGGCGAGCGGCGGCTTCGCGGTGGCGCATAACGGCAATATCTCGAACGCGATGCGGCTGCGGCGCGACCTCGTCCGGCGCGGGGCGATCTTCCAGTCGACCAGCGACACCGAAGTGATCATTCACCTCGTCGCGACGTCGCAATATCGCACGCTGATCGATCGCTTCATCGACGCGCTCAAGCAGGTCGAGGGCGCCTATTCGCTGATCGTGATGACGCCTGAGGGCATGATCGCCTGCCGCGATCCGCTCGGCATCCGCCCGCTGGTGATGGGCAAGCTCGACGATTCGATCATTTTCGCCTCGGAGACGGTGGCGCTCGACGTGGTCGGCGCCGAATATGTCCGCGATGTCGAGCCGGGTGAGCTGGTGATCGTCAAGGGCAGCGAGATCAGCTCGCACAAGCCCTTCCCGCCGGTCGCGTCACGGCCGTGCATCTTCGAATATGTCTATTTCTCGCGCCCCGATTCGATTGCCGAGGATCGCAGCGTCTATTCGGTGCGCAAGGCGATCGGCGCGCAGCTGGCGATCGAATCGCCGGTCGAGGCCGATCTGGTCGTGCCGGTGCCCGATTCGGGCGTGCCCGCCGCGATCGGCTATGCCCAGCAGAGCGGCATCCCGTTCGAGCTGGGAATCATCCGCTCGCATTATGTCGGCCGCACCTTCATCCAGCCCGGCGACAAGGTTCGCCACCTCGGCGTCAAGCTCAAGCACAATGCCAACAAGGAACTGATCAAGGGCAAGCGCATCGTGCTGATCGACGATTCGATCGTGCGCGGGACGACCAGCCTCAAGATCGTCCAGATGATGCACGAGGCCGGCGCGGCCGAGGTGCATCTGCGCATCGCCTCGCCGCCGACCCGGCATTCGTGCTTCTACGGCGTCGACACGCCCGAGCGGGCCAAATTGCTCGCCGCCAAGCTCGACGTCGAGGGGATGACCGACTTCATCCATGCCGACAGCCTCGCATTCGTCAGCATCGACGGGCTGTACAAGGCGCTGGGCGAGGCGCACCGCGCCGACATCCACCCCAAATATTGCGATGCGTGTTTCACCGGCGAATATCCGACCACGCTCACCGATCAGGATGAGCTCGCGCCGGTTGACCAGTTCGCGCTTCTGGAGGAACGGGTCGGCTGACCTGATTCTCCTGGAGTTCGAATGACCGACAAGCCCCTCGCCGACCGTATCGCGCTCGTCACCGGTGCCAGCCGCGGGATCGGCGCGGCCACCGCCAGGGCGCTCGGCGCCGCGGGTGCGCATGTCGTGCTCACCGCACGCACCGCCGGCGGGCTCGAGGAAGTCGAGGAGGCGATCTACGCATCGGGCGGCTCGGCGACGATCGCGCCGATGGACCTGACCGAGAATGAGAGCGTGGCGCGGCTCGCCGCGGCAGTCGGCGAGCGCTGGCCGGCGCTCGACCTGCTGGTGCTCAACGCGGCGTCGCTGGGCAGTTTGAGCGCGGTGCCGGCGATCGACTTCAAGGAATTCGCCAAGGTGCTGACGCTCAACGTCACCGCGCAGGCGGCG
Source organism: Sphingomonas sp. Root241 (assembly GCF_001428865.1). GTDB lineage: Bacteria > Pseudomonadota > Alphaproteobacteria > Sphingomonadales > Sphingomonadaceae > Sphingomonas. The sequence continues at coordinate 1,398,822 of NZ_LMIV01000001.1, read as the reverse complement.
ATGCTGGCGGCGTTCGATCCGCTGCTGAAGGCGGCGAAGCAGGCGCGGGTGATCGGAATCACCTCGAGCGTCGGGCGAACGCCGCGGGCCTATTGGGGCACCTATGGCGCGTCCAAGGCGGCGTTCGAGAACCTGCTGCTCAGCTATGGCGAGGAAGTGCGCCACATCAGCGGCGTGCGCGTCGGCGTGCTCAATCCGGGCGCGACGCGGACGAAGATGCGGGCGCGGGCGTTTCCGGGGGAGAATCCGGAGACGGTGAAGGCGCCCGAGGTGGTGGCGGAGCGGATTCTGGCGCTGGCGGTCGGCGGGTTCGAGACCGGGCATTTCGAGCGGGTGGAGTAAGCTTCCTTTTGCTCCCCTCCCGCTTGCGGGAGGGGTCGGGGAAGGGCCTGACGTGCGTGAGTCGCGTGAGCCTCTCCGTCGCACCCTCCCCTAGCCCCTCCCGCAAGCGGGAGGGGAACTTGAGGACAGGCTATTTGGCCGCTGCCGCCGCGAACAATTTGTCGAGGAACGCGGTCCGCGCGAGGCCATAGTCGCGGTCACTCGCCTTCTCGGCAGCCGCGGATACCGCGATCACCGTCTTGCTCTTCGGATCCACCCGGATCGTCTGGCCGAAAATGCCCTGCGCGCCGAAACGCCCTTCCGGATAGGTCCACCATTGATAGCCATAGCCGCGGCCAGGCACGCCGATATCGGCATGCGGACGCGTCGATTCGGCGAACCAATTGGCCGGGACCACGCCCTTTCCGCCTTCGAGCGCCAATTGCCCCATCCGGGCATAGTCGCGCAGCGAAACCGACAGGCAGCAGCCGCTGACCTCATGCCCCGACGGATCGATCATCCAGAAGGCGTCCTGCTCCATCCCATAAGGCCGCCAGACCTCTTCGCTGAGATAGTCGGCGAGCGGCTTCTTCGTCGCGCGCATCACCAGCACGCCGATGAGATTGGTCTCGCCGGTCTTGTAGACCCATTTGCTTCCCGGCGCGGTCTCGCGGGGCAGCTTCTTCATGTAATAGACGGTGGGGTCCTCGCCTGCCGGCACCGGTTCGAGGAACATCCGGGCGACGTCGGACTTTGCGTCGGTATAATCCTCGTTCCACTTCACCCCCGACGTCATGGTGAGCAACTGCGCGATGGTGACGCCGTCATAGCCGCTGCCGGCCAACTCCGGGATGTATTTGGTCACCGGTTCGTCGACCGACTTGATATAGCCGTCCTTGATCGCGGCGCCGACCAGGGTGGAAGTGAACGACTTGGCGACCGAGAAGCTGGTCCAGCGCCCTTCCCGGCCATAGCCCCGGGCGTAGCGTTCGAGGCGGATCTTGCCGTCCTGCAGGACGATCAGCCCCGCAATGTTCTGGCCGGCGATGAAGGCGTCGAGTTCGGCGTCGGAGAAGGGCAGCGGCTTGCCGGCGGGCAGCGCGCGGACCTTGCCGCCGGCTTTGACGACATGGCCGGGGAAGATCTTCTCCATGTGCGGGAAATTGGCGTCGCGCTTTTCCTGGCTCCAGAACAGCACTTCGGCGCCGACTTTCCGGAGGCCGCTGGTATCCTGCGGCGCGCTTTGCCCCGTTGCAGCACCCGCCATCGTCGCGAGCGCGAACGCGCCCGCCAGCTTCCAGCTCTTCATCACCCCTCCTTGACCAGCGTGACCTGGACCACGTCGATGCCGCCGCCGCGAAACCCGCCTTCGCAATATTTGAGATAATAGCGCCACAAGGCGACGAAGCGCGCATCGAATTGCGCGGGCAGCAGCCCGGCGCTCGCGGCCGCATCGAAATTCTCGCGCCAGCGCTTGAGCGTCTCGGCATAATCGAGCCCGAAGTGCGCTTCATCGCGCCAATCCATGCCGTTGGTGGCGGCAAGACGCCGGAATTCGCTTGTCCGGATCAGCAATCCGCCGGGGAAAATGTAGCGCTGGATGAAGTCGACATTGCTGGCATAACCCTCGAACAAGGCGTCGTCGAAGATGATCACCTGGAGCGCGGCCCGGCCACCAGGCTTCAATGCCCGCGCGATCGTCGCGAGATAAGCGGGCCAATATTGGCGGCCCACCGCCTCGGCCATCTCGATGCTGACCACCGCGTCGTAATAGCCGCTGACGTCACGATAATCGGTGAGCGCAAAGCTGGCGCCCTCCAGCCCAGCCGTGCGCGCCTCGGCCCAGGCCCTTTGCTCGGTCGACAGCGTGATGCCGTGCACGCGCCGCCCCGCTTTCACCGCCAGTTCGACGAACGAGCCCCAGCCGCAGCCGATCTCGAGGATCGCGTCGCCGGGCGCGGTGGCGGTGCGATCGAGCATCGCTTCGAGCTTGGCGTGCTGTGCCTGATCGAGCGTGCTGCGGGGGGTGGTGAACAGGGCGCTCGAATAGGTCATCCCAGCGTCGAGCCAGGGGCGGTAGAAATCGTTGCCCAGATCGTAATGGAACTGGATGTTCCGGCGCGATCCGCCGCGGTGATTGCGCCGCAGCCAGTGCCAGAGCCGCTTGGCGAGCCGCCACGGCCCGGTCGCTCGCGCCGGCTGCGCCAGTCCGGCACGGTTGCGGCTGAACAAGGCGAAGAGCTGCACCGGATCGGGGCTAGCCCACTCCCCCGCCGCCCACGCCTCGTACCAGCCGATCGACCCGCTCAACGCGAGCCGCAGCAGCGCGCGCCAGCTGCGCAGGTCGACGACCGCGGCGGGCCCCTCCGCCCGTCCGCCGAGCAGCCGCGCGCGGCCATTGGGGAGGAGCAATTCGAGGCTGCCCTCGGCGATCCCATGGTCGAGCCGGTCGAGCTGGCGATGGAAGACGGGCGCGAGCAATCCCAACGGTCCGCCGCCGCGTCCCGTTTCCTGTCTGCGACCCTGTCTTCGCGTCGGCGCGTTCATCACGCCCCTACATGCACGCGGCGACGGTGCGGGCAAGAGTGTTTGAGCGAAACCTGCTCCCCTCCCTGTAAGGGAGGGGCTAGGGGTGGGTGCGAGCGTTAGCGAGCCCATCGAGCTGCAGGGAATAAAGAAAAGGCCGGGCATCGAGCCCGACCTTATTCTTACCCACCCCCTTGCCCCTCCCTAAGAGGGAGGGGAAAAGGATCACAATGCGTGCGGTGCCTTGTCGACCAGCCAAGTCTGGCCCTTGGCGACAAGCTTTTGCAGGTCGGGCTTCTTGCCCTCGCTCGCTGCCTTGTTCTGCGCGATCACGGCGCTCTCGAAAGTCGGGGCGGGATCGTCGTAGAGAACGCCCAGGGCCATCGGGAACGGTCCGAACGGCATCTCGACCAGCATGTGCGCGATCGCGCGATTGGCGGTGTTGTGGACGATCACGCCCGCAGCTTCCCAATCGCCGTCGATCACGTCGACGACCTTGAGCGTCAGCCGCTCCACATCGAGCGAAAGCCCCTTGGCACCGCCCGCGAAGAGCAGCGGCTTGCCGTGCTCGCACCACATCTGGTTGAGCTGGGCGTTCGGCTTCGCCGTGAAGGGTTCGAACACGTCATCGTTATAGACGATGCAGTTCTGGAATATCTCGATGAACGCCGCGCCCTGATGCGCGTGCGCGGCTTTCAGCACCGAGGGCAGATTCTTGTGCACGTCGATCCCGCGCGCGACGAACCGCGCGCCGCTGCCTAGCGCGAAGGCACAGGGCTTGGCCGGGTGATCAACCGAGCCGAACGGCGTGGAGGGCGAACGTGTGCCTTCGCGGCTGGTCGGCGAATATTGGCCCTTGGTGAGGCCGTAGATCTCGTTGTTGAACAGCAGGATCTGGCAGTTCAGATTCCGCCTGAGCAGATGCATCGTATGGTTGCCGCCGATCGACAGCGCGTCGCCGTCGCCGGTGATGATCCACACGTCGAGATCGGGATTGGCGAGCTTGACCCCCGTCGCCACCGCCGGCGCGCGGCCGTGGATGGTGTGGAAGCCATAGGTCTCCATGTAATAGGGAAAGCGCGAAGAGCAGCCGATGCCGCTGACGAACACGGTGTTCTCGGGCGTGGCGCCGATCTCGGGCATGGTGCGCTGCACCGCCTTGAGGATCGCATAGTCGCCGCAGCCCGGGCACCAGCGGACCTCCTGGTCGGTTTCCCAGTCCTTGGGCGTGCTGGGGCGGATGGTGGTCAGTTCGTTCATGGATTCACAGCCTCCGGGCTGGGCAGCTGGGTGTCGTCGGGGCCGAGCTCCTCGGGGCGGTCGCTGCCGAGGTGGCGGACGATCGCGGCTTCGATCTCGGCGATGGTGAAGGGCTGGCCCGACACCTTGTTGAGCGGCACGGCGTTGACGAGATACTGGTCGCGCAGCACGGTCTTGAGCTGGCCGGTGTTCATTTCCGGCACGAGGATGTGCTCGTAACTCTTCAGCAGATCGCCAAGATTCTTCGGCATCGGCCAGATATGGCGGAGATGGACATGGCTGACGTCGAGTCCCTTGGCGCGGGCGCGGCGGACCGCGGTGGCGATCGGGCCATAGGTCGAGCCCCAGCCGACCACGACGAGCTTGCCGCCCGCCTGCCCCTGCTCGACGATCTGATCGGGGATGTCGATGCCGAGCACCTTGTCGCGGCGGATGTCGGTCATCGCCTGGTGGTTGCCCGGCGAATAATCGATGTTGCCGGTGCCCAGCGCCTTCTCGATCCCGCCGATGCGGTGGAGCAGGCCCGGCGTGCCCGGCTTTACCCAAGGGCGCTTGAGCTTCTCGTCGCGCGCATAGGGCAGGAACTTCTCGCCCTCGGCCGGCAGCTCGGTGTGGAAGGTCACCGGGAACGGCGCGTAGCCGCTCATGTCGGGCACTTTCCACGGCTCGGCGGCATTGGCGATATAGCCGTCGGTGAGCAGCATTACGGGAGTCATGTACTGGGTGGCGATGCGCACCGCCTCGATCGCGACGTCGAAGCAATCGGCGGCCGAGCGCGCGGCGAGCACCGGCATCGGCGAGTCGCCATTGCGGCCATAGACCGCCTGGTAGAGATCCGACTGCTCGGTCTTGGTGGGAAGCCCGGTCGAGGGCCCGCCGCGCTGTGAATTGACGATCACCAAAGGCAGCTCGGTCATGATCGCGAGGCCCATCGCCTCGCCCTTGAGCGCGATGCCGGGCCCCGAGGATGACGTCACGCCGAGCGAGCCGGCATAGCTGGCCCCCAGTGCCGAGGCGATCGCGGCGATCTCGTCCTCGGCCTGGAAGGTGGTGACGCCATATTCCTTGAAGCGCGCGAGATGGTGGAGGATCGCCGAGGCGGGCGTGATCGGATAGCCGCCGAAGAACATCGGCAGCTCGGCGAGTTGCGCGCCCGCGACGAGGCCGAGTGAGATCGCCTCGGCACCGGTGATCGTGCGGTACAGCCCGGGCTCGGACGGCGCCGCCGCGACATGGCGCTGCGAAATGCCCATCGCGCCCAGCTCGGCGGTCTCGCCATAGGCATGGCCCGCGTTCAATGCGGCGATATTGGCCTCGGCCAGCTCGGGTGCCTTGGCGAACTTGGCCTTGAGCCAGTCGATGATCGGCTGGCGGTCGCGGTCGAACATCCAGAGCGCCAGCCCCAATGTCCACATGTTCTTGCAGCGCAGCGCCTCCTTGTTGCCCAGCCCGAACGGCTTCACGGCATCGAGGGTCAGCTGCGAGATGTCGAGCTTGAGCAATTGCCATTTGCCGAGACTGTCATCCTCGAGCGGATTGGCGGCATATTTGGCCTTGTCGAGGTTGCGCTGGCCGAATTCGCCTTCGTCCGCGATGATCAGCCCGCCGGGCTTGAGCGCGTCGACATTGGTCTTCAGCGCCGCCGGGTTCATCGCGATCAGCACGTCGGGCTGGTCGCCGGCGGTGTCGATTTCGGTCGAGCCGAAATTGATCTGGAAGGCCGAGACGCCGAACAACGTGCCCTGCGGCGCACGGATCTCGGCGGGAAAGTCGGGGAACGTGGCGAGATCGTTGCCCGCCAGCGCGGTGGCCAGCGTGAACTGGCCTCCGGTCAGCTGCATGCCGTCGCCGGAATCGCCGGCAAAGCGGACGACGATCGCTTCGGGTGCGGGATTGGCCGACGCCTCGGGCGTCAGCTGGTGGGCAGCGGTGGCCATGGCCGGTCTTTATTCCTGCGGTTTGTCTATCGTTGCGAGTGCTCTACGCCTCACACGCGCTACTCCCAAGGTAGAAAATGCCGCGAGGGCTGCAACGGTTGCTTTGCGCTGTCGTCCCGAGGCGGGAATCGGACCCCTCGCCCGGCACCCACCGCAACCCTCTCCCTTGCAGGGAGGGGAATGTGTATGGGGTCGCCATGACCGATATCGCCTCCCTTCCCTATCGTCCCTGCGCCGGCGTGATGCTGGTCAATCGCGACGGCCGCGTGTTCGTCGGGCAGCGGCTCGATTCGGTGATCGAGGCTTGGCAGATGCCCCAGGGCGGGATCGATCCGGGCGAGGATCCGCTCGAAGCTGCCTGGCGCGAGCTCTGGGAAGAAACCGGCGTCGCGCGCGAGCATGCCGAACTGGTCGCGACTGCGCCGGAGGAACTCATCTACGATCTGCCCGAGGATCTGGTCGCCAAGGTCTGGAAGGGCAAATGGCGCGGCCAGCGCCAGCGCTGGTTCCTGTTCCGCTTCACCGGCGAGGACCGCCACGTCAACATCGCCACTGCCGAACCCGAGTTCCGCGCCTGGCGCTGGGCCGAGCCCGCCGAACTGCCCGACATCATCGTCCCTTTCAAACGAGAGCTTTATCGCCAGCTCCTCGACATTTTTGCGGAACAGCTCGAAACGGTTCGTCGGGCGTAACGATCGGTCCGTCGCGTGCTGCCCTTTTGATGCCCTATTAATCTGACTAGGGGACGCGAATGCGCGCCCTGCTCCTTGCCCTGCCGCTGCTGCTGGCCAACACCGCAGCCGAAGATCCCGTGATTCCGCCGACGATCAAATCGATGCTCGATGCCGCGATGCAATCGGGTAGCGAGGGCGACGTCGCGGTGATCGTCAAATATGCCAGGAACGCCGATCCGGCCAGCGCCGACCTCGTGGTCAAGACCGCGACCGACTGGCGCAACGAGCGCCTCGCTCAGGCCAACCGGAAAATTCGCGAGGCCGATTTCTTCGACCTGGTGAAGGGCCGCGCCGAGCTGGGCGGCTATATGAGCACCGGCAATACCGAGAATATCGGGCTCACCGCCGCGATCGAAGTGAAGCGCGAGGCGCTCGAATGGCGGCACAAATTGCGGCTCCAGGCCGATTACCAGGAGAGCCTCGGCCTCGTCACGCGCGAGCGTTATCTGGCGGCCTACGAGCCCAACTGGAAGTTCGACGATCGCGCCTACATGTACGGCGCCGCGCAATATGAGAGCGATCGCTTCTCGGGCTTCTACGATCGCATCTCGGTATCGACCGGCGCGGGCTATAGCGCGATCAAGTCGCCGGCGGTCAAGCTCGACCTCGAACTCGGGCCGGCATACCGCCTCACGCGCTTCATCGACGACAAGACCGAGAGCAACCTCGCGGCGCGCGGCAGCATGGATTTTGGCCTGAAGCTGTCGCCGAGCATCTCGGTGACGCAGAATGCCTCGGCCTATCTGCAGGACGCCAACAGCACGGTATCGAGCCGCTCGGCGCTGCTGGCGAAGCTGTTCGGGCCGTTTTCGGCGCAGTTTTCGTACACGCTGCAATATGAAAGCACGCCGCCGATCGGACGCCAGACCACCGACACCACCAGCCGCGCGGCACTCGTCGTAGATTTTTGAGACCCACAACCGTCGTCCCGGCGAACGCCGGGATCTCTTGCGGCTCCTTCCCTGCGCCTTTGCCTGAGATCCCGGCTTTCGCCGGGATGACGAGTTATCCATGCCCGGCCTGCATAAGGCTCCAACGTTCGCCCGGGATGACGGCAATAATATTTCGCGCTACGAGCCGGGGATGAGCGGGCTTTCCAGCATCGAGCAGGCGGCGGTCGAGCATGTGGCGCAGGCGCCGATGCTCGCGCGGACCGAAGCCTGGACGGCGATCAACAGCGGCACGCGCAACCTGGCCGGGCTGGCGACGATCGCCGAAGCGCTCGCCGACAATTTCTCGGCGCTTCCCGGCCATCTCGCCTTGGTCGATCCCGCACCGGCGGAGAGCGTGACGTCGGACGGTCGGGTCGAGTCGATCGGGCATGGCCGCCACCTCCATCTGGCGGTGCGCCCTGATGCGCCGGTCCAGATGCTGCTGACCGGACACATGGACACGGTGTTCGGCGCCGATCATCCCTTCCAGACCGGTCGCTGGCTCGACGACGGCCGCTTCAATGCGCCCGGTGCCGCGGACATGAAGGGTGGGCTGGCGCTGATGCTGGCAGCGCTCGAAGCCGTCGAGGCGAGCCCGGTAGCTGCGCAGCTCGGCTATGAAGTGCTGATCAATTCGGACGAAGAGACCGGCTCCTTCTCCTCGCGTGCGCTGATCGAGGGCGCGGCGCGCGGCAAGGTCGCGGCTTTGACCTACGAGCCCGCCCTTCCCGACGGCACGCTCGCGGGAGCGCGCGGCGGCACCGGCAATTTCTCGCTCGTCGTCCATGGCCGCAGCGCGCATGCCGGGCGCAATCCCGAGGAGGGCCGCAACGCGCTGGTCGCCGCGGCGGCGCTGGCGGTGCGGCTGGCCGAAACCAAGACCGCCGGGCTCGCGGTCAATCCGGCGCGGATCGACGGCGGCGGGCCCAACAACGTCGTCCCCGATCTCGCGATCCTGCGGGTCAATTTCCGCCCGCGCGACGAATGGAGCATCGCCATCGCCAAGGCCGCGCTCGAGAAAGCGGCGAGTGACGTCATGGCGTCGCACGACGTCCGGGTCGAGGTCCATGGCAGCTTCAATCGCCCGCCCAAGCCGATCGATCCGGGCGCCGAACGCCTGTTCGGCCTGGTTCGCGACGCGGGTTCCGATCTCGGCATTCCCGTCGCGTGGAAGGACACCGGCGGCGTCTGCGACGGCAACAACATCGCCGCCTGCGGCGTCCCCGTAGTCGACACGATGGGCGCACGCGGGGGTTCTATTCATTCAGCGGAGGAATTTCTGATCCCCGAAAGTCTGCCCGAACGCGCCGCATTGTCGGCCGTCACCATCCTGCGCATCGCCAATGGAGCGTTCGCATGACCTTCCGCATCCGCGCCGCGCGCGACGAAGATCTCCAGCCGCTCTACGAGATGGCCAAATTGACCGGCGGCGGCTTTACCAATTTGCCGCCCGAAAAGGACGCGCTCCGCGCCAAGCTGGTCCGCAGCCACGCCGCCTTTGCGCGTGACGAGGACGGGCTGTTCGACGACCTCTTCGTGCTGGTGCTCGAAAATGTCGACACCGGGGAGGTTCGCGGCACCTGCCAGATCTTCACCCATGTCGGCCAGCACTGGCCCTTCTACAGCTATCGCATGGGCACGGTGACCAAGCACAGCCAGGAGCTCAACCGGACTTTTCGCGCCGAAATCCTGAGCTTGGTCAACGATCTTGAGGGTTCGAGCGAAGTCGGCGGGCTGTTCCTGCATCCTGGCGAGCGCGCCGGCGGGCTCGGCATGCTGCTCGCGCGCAGCCGCTATCTGTTCATCGCCCGGCACCGCGCGCGCTTCGCCGAGCGGGTGCTGGCCGAATTGCGCGGCGTGATCGACGAGGCAGGCGGCTCGCCCTTCTGGGACGGCGTCGCCGGGCGCTTCTTCGGGATGAACTTCCAACAGGCCGACGAATTCAACGCCACCCATGGCAACCAGTTCATCGCCGACCTGATGCCCAAGCATCCCATTTACACCGCGATGCTCCAGGAGAGCGCGCGTTCGGTGATCGGCCTGCCCCATCCCTCGGGCCGTGCGGCGATGCGGATGCTCGAAAGCGAGGGCTTCGCCTTCGAGAACTATATCGACATCTTCGACGGCGGCCCGACCATGACCGCGCGTACCGACCTTGTCCGCACGGTACGCGAGGCGAAGGTGGCGCGGGTGACCGGCGTCGGACCGGGCGGCGAACCCGCAATGCTCGCCTCGGGCCGGCTGGCCAGTTTTCAGGCCTGCTATGGCAAGGTGACGTCATCGGACGAGGGCGTGGCGATCGATCCCGCCGCCGCGTCTGTGCTCGGCGTCTCGGCCGGCGACGAAGTGCTCCATGTCGCGCGGTGAGATCGATGCTGGTTGAGATCAATTTCGACGGGATCATCGGCCCGAGCCACAATTATGCCGGTCTCAGCCCGGGCAACCTTGCCGCGACGCGAAACCGCGGCCTGACCGCGCATCCCCGCGCGGCGGCGCTGCAGGGCATCGCCAAGATGCGGGCGAACCTGCGGCTGGGCCTCGCCCAGGGCGTCCTACTCCCCCACGCCCGCCCCGATCGCCGCTGGCTGGCCAGCCTCGCCACCGACTATTCCGCCACCGCCCCGCATCTGCAGGCGCAGGCGATGTCCGCCTCGGCGATGTGGGCAGCCAATGCCGCGACCGTTTCGCCAGCTCCCGACACTGCCGACGGCCGCTGCCACCTGACCGTCGCCAATCTCGTGACCATGCCGCATCGCAGCCACGAATGGCCCGGTACGCTGGCGCAGCTCCGCCTCGCCTTCGCCGACACCGCCTTCGCGGTCCACGCGCCCGTTCCCGCCCCGTTCGGTGACGAGGGCGCGGCCAATCACATGCGTCTCGCTGCCGCCCATGATGCGCCCGGCATCGAGGTCTTCGTCTATGGGATCGGCGGCGGCCCCTTCCCGGCCCGCCAGCACCCCGATGCCAGCTACGCAGTCGCGCGCGGCCACAGGCTCGATCCGGCCCGCACGCTCTTCGTCCAGCAATCGGAGGAAGCGATCGCCGCCGGCGCGTTCCACAACGATGTCGTCGCGGTCGCCAACGGCCGCGTGCTGTTCGCGCACGAGCACGCCTTTGCCGACAAGGAGCGCTTCTACGCCGATCTCCGCGCCACACTACCCGAGGTCGAGATCGTCGAAGTGCCTGCCGACCAGGTCAGCCTCGGCGATGCCATCGCCTCCTATCTGTTCAATGCCCAGCTGGTCACCCTACCCTCGGGTGAGACCGCGCTGATCGTCCCCGAGGAAGCGCGCGAGACGCCGAGCGTCCGGGCGTGGCTCGAGGCGCACGTCGCGGGCAACGGGCCGATCCGCCATGTCGAGGTGGTCGATGTCCGCCAGTCGATGGCCAATGGCGGCGGCCCGGCCTGTCTGCGGCTCCGCGTCGTCGCCGATCCCGCCACGATCGACTCGCGCTTCCTCGTCGACGAGGCGCGGCTGGATCTGATCGCATCGGTGGTCGAGGCGCACTGGCCCGAGGCGATCGATGCGGATGCGATCGGCGATCCGGCACTGGTGACGCGCATCGAGTCCGCTCGCCGCGCGCTGCTGGAAACACTCGGAACTGTCGAATTAATTGACAGGTAACCATCTTCGTTAACGCGCGAATGGCGGATTTCCGAGCTTGGCCCGGCGCTTGCTTCATGTTCGGCATGTTCGATCGCGTCCGCCGCCTCTTCACGATCAAGACCAAGTTCGAGGCCTATCTCGTGATCTACGGGCTCGGCACCGGCGCAGTGGAGCGCGGCATGCACTATCTCGATCGCTTCCCCGGTCTCGGCGGCAAGATGCTGTTCGTGCTCTGCCCGCTTGCGGTGTTCATGGCCGGCGCCAAGATCCTTGATACCTTCGATATTCCCCAATAGCTGCTACCGGTGTCATTCGGCCTTTGCTAAACCGTCTCCAACGATAGAAATGTGGAGTCGGATGAATGCGGGCACTGCTGCTGAAGGCATTGGGATGGGCACTTGCGGCGAGCCTCGCCGTCCCCGCCGCCGCGGCTCCGGACAAGCGCCAGATCGAGGATACCATGAAGCGGGCCACGCGCTTCATGGTCGAGAAGGTCGCCACCAATGGCGGCTATGTCTGGTCCTATCTCCCCGACATGTCGCGCCGCTGGGGCGAGATGGAGGCGTTCCCGACGATGATCTGGGTCCAGCCCCCGGGCACCGCGACGATGGGCCATCTCTATCTCGACGCCTACCACGCCACCGGCGATGCTTATTATTACGCGGCGGCGGAGAAGGCCGCCAATGCGCTGATCGCGATCCAGCAGGAGAGCGGCGGCTGGCATTATTTCGGCGATTTCGGCGGTGAGGCCTCAACCCGGCGCTGGTATGACACGATCGGCAAGAACGCGTGGCGGCTCGAGGAATTCCAGCATTATTGGGGCAATGCCACCTTCGACGATGCCGGCACCTCGGAGTCGATGCAGTTCCTGCTGCGCCTCTATGTCGAGAAGCATGATCCGAAATATCTGCCCGCGCTCAAGAAGGCGCTGAACTTCGTGCTCGACAGCCAATATCCGATCGGCGGCTGGCCGCAGCGCTTCCCGCTCAAGAACGAGTTCAGCCACCACGGCAAGCCCGATTACACCAGCTTCATCACCTTCAACGACGATGTCGCCGGCGAGAATATCCAGTTCCTGCTCTACGCGTACCAAGCGCTGGGCGGCGATGCGCGGGTGCGTGACGCCATCATCCGCGCGATGAACATCACTCTGGTGACCCAGCAGGCGAAGCCGCAGGCCGGTTGGGGGCTGCAATATACGCTCGACCTGAAGCCCGTCGGCGCGCGCACCTATGAGCCGACCGCATTGGTCACCCACACCACCGCCGCGAACATCAAGCAGCTGCTCCGCTTCTATCGGCTGACCGGCGACAAGAAGTTCCTCGCGCGCATCCCCGAGGCGATCGACTGGCTCGAGTCCGTCAAGCTGCCTGCCGACCAGGTGAAGAACGGCCGCGCCTATCCCACCTTCATCGAGATCGACACCAATCGCCCGCTCTACGTCCACCGCCGCGGCTCGAACGTGGTCAATGGCGAATATTATGCCGATTACGACCCCGCCAATACCATCACGCATTACAGCTCGACGCGCGCGATCGACGTGCCCGGCCTGCGCCGCGAATATGACAAGCTGATCGCCTCGGATCCGGCGACGATCGCCAGTGCCTCGCCGCTGCGCGCGCCGCAGCCGCTGCCGCGCTATTTCCTCGTCGAGGAGACTGCGACGTCGGACCTCAACACCGCCAGCGGCAAGCGTTCGCCCGATGCATTGGTCAAGTCGCTCAACGCGGCGGGCTGGTGGCCGACCGAGCTCAAGGCGACGAGCAATCCCTATGCCGGCGACGGCGCCACCACCCCGGCCTCGGGCGATTTCAGCCGCACCAAGGTCGGCGACGCGACTGACACCTCGCCATACGAGACCGATCACCCTGTGGTGGGAATTTCGACCGGCACCTATATCGAGAACATGAAAGTGCTGATCGCCGCCCTGGGGCAATAAACCGGGGCGCCGACCGCGCCGATCCCGGACAAGGAAACGGGCCCGAACAGGGCCCGCTCCATTTGTTGTCAAGATTGCCCGATCAGGACGGCGGAAGCGTCAGGTTGAACGCGCCGTTGGCCGAATTGCCCACGACCCGATTATTGCCGAACGTCGCGATCACGCCACCCACCGGGCTGATGCCGGTGCCGTTGCCGATGATGCTGGTGTCAGAGACGCGGATGACGGCGTTCTGACCAGTAGTCTGCAAGCCAGCGCTGCTCGCATTGCTGACGACCGAGTCATTGATCAGGATAGCGGCACCCGCAGCACCGACCGGCGTATTGACCGAGACGGCACGTGTGCCGCCGCTGATCCGGACGTCCTCGAGCGTGACCGCGACGCCCGATCCGCTGTTGCCCGTCGTGTCCACGCGCACGCCATCGCCCAGATTGTTGACGATCTGCACATTGTTGAACGTGGCACGCACGGTGCCCCCGGCGCCGGTGGGCTGGATCAGGACCCCGCCACCGGTGGCGCCGGTGCCGTTGTTCGTTATTACGGTATTGCTGACGGAAACCGTGGCCGCGGTGCTCGGCTCGACCTTGATACCAAAGCCGTTCGGAGACCCGGACCGGAAGCCGAGGATGATGCAATCCTCGACGAGGAGCGAGGACCCGTTGAGAAAGCGTATGCCGTTCACACCGGGGCTGACAGGTGTGCCGCCGTTAATCGACAGCCCGCGCAGGACGACATCGATACCGGCGCCATTCACCAGGAAGCCGGTAGTCGAGGACGAGAGAGCGCTGCCAAACGTCCCGGTGCAGTCGATGGTTATCGACTTGGTTATGTTGAGCGTGCCATAGCCCGCAGGATCCAGACAATTGATCTCGCCCCCGGCGGCAGTCTTCGAAATGGCTCCCGCGAAGGTCTTGCACGGCGCAGTGCGGCTACATGGATTGACGTCGTCGCCGACGCCGGAAACCCAGGTGCGCGTTGCCTGAGCGGCGGCCGGGGCCGCAAACAGAAGCGAGCCTGCCAAAAGGCCGGCGACCGCAGAAATCCGCATAGATGTTGAGTTCATAACTTTCTCCCCTGTGGCGTTTGCGCACATTTCCATCGCACCGACGGTTCCCGAACGAGCAAGCCGCTCCGGAGCACGTGATACGCTAAAGTTGACTGGGGCTATTCTATCTGAAACGGGCCCCGGTGCGCCCACCGCCTAGGTACAGGCCACGAATCGGCTCTCGGCGGTCACCGAAAGATTGCGCCAGCATTCGTGACTTGGCAACCATGCAGTCTGAAACATTTAGACTATGTTGGGACCGTGGGCAGCTTCAACGCCTGAACACTGGCCGCTATCCTGCTGGTTTAATTCCCAAGCCGCCGGAATTTAAGCATCCTGCTCGTCCCGACTTCTTTCCCTGCGGAAAGCCGCTGCAGCGGCTTTCGAACGCTCGAAATCGCTCGCCCGTCGGGGCGGGTGTTTCGACAGTAGGGAAGTGGCGCGCCCGGAACGATTCGAACGTCCGACCCTCAGATTCGTAGTCTGATGCTCTATCCAGCTGAGCTACGGGCGCGCATTGGAGCGGCGTCCTTAGAAGCCGAATCTCCTGAGCGCAACCCCGTTGCGTGCGGTTTTCCACAAGCATAGAGCACGACCATGCGCAGCCTGCCCCTGTTCGCCCTGATCGCCCTTGCGGGCTGCACCCAGAGCCCCGATAGCTATCCGTCCCTGTTGCCGCGACCCATCGAGGCCCAGAGCTTCGCCGAGCCCGAGCGCCCGGTGCCGGTCGCGACACCCGATGCCGCGCTCGATGCGCGAATCGCCGAAGTCACGGCATCGCTGGCGGCGGGCAACCAGCGATTCGCGACGGCGGCGCAGGAGGCCGAGGCCAAGGTGGCGGTGGCGCGCGGCGTTCCTGAAGGCTCCGAGGCATGGCTCGACGCGCAGGCGGCGCTCAGCACGCTCGAATCGCTGCGTGCTCCGACGCTGATCGCACTGGCCGACCTGGAGGGAATCGTGATCGAACGCGGCAAGGCGGGACAGCCGCCCTACCCCGCGCTCGAATCGGCAGTGGCCGCCACCGACGCGATGGCGAATGCCCAGGCCGACCGGATCGGCGCGCTCGAGGCAGCGCTCGCCGGCGCCTAATCGTCGGCGAGTGCCGGATTGAAGGCGCGCATCACCGGCACCACCGAGGCATAGTCGTCGGTCCAGGGCGTGAAGCCGGGCTTGGACGCCAGCGGAAACCATTGCGGATCGTTCGCCGTCAGTCGCGCGAGCGTGTCCGCATCGCGCGAGAGCGCGATCCAGTCCGAAACGCTCGCTTCATCGCGCGCCTCCAGCGCACTCGGCTGGTAGACAAGCCGTGCGGCATGCCAGTCGCCCTGCGCAGCCGCACCTGCGACGACCGGCGACAGCGCGAGGAACCGGTTGGAGATATGCACCAGCAGCAGCCCGTCGTGCGCGAGCACACGGCCATAGGTCTCGAACGCTTCGGTGGTCATCAGATGCATCGGCACGGCATCCGACGAGAAGGCGTCGAGCGCGAGCAGGTCCAGACTCGCCGGTGCGGCCTCGCCAAGGCGGAGGCGCGCATCGCCCACGACGATCCGAGCCTGAGGCGCGCATTGCCGGAGGAAGGTGAATTTGCCCGAATCGCGCGACAAATCGACCACCTCGGGATCGATCTCGTAGAAGCGCCACTGCTGGCCCGGCTGCGCATAGCAAGCCAACGTGCCGGTCCCGAGTCCGACGACGCCGATCCGCGCGGCGGGGCCGAACAGCGCCGGCGCCGCCAGCATGGCGCGGCCGACGCCTGATCCGGCAACGTAATAAGTCGTCGGCAATCGCGATCGCGCGCCCTTGAGCTGGATGCCGTGCAGCGTCGTGCCGTGCGCGAGCCGCCGTTCTCCGGGCTGGTCGTTCACGGTGTAGACGCCGAAATAGCTGCGCGTCCGGTCGCCGCTCAACGAGATGTCGATCGCGCGATAGCCGCCGAACAGGAACAGCCCGCCTGCCAGCGCGACGAGATAAGGGATGCGCATGCCGGTCGCGATCAGCCCCACGGTGGCGACGGCGAGGAAGGCGAATTGCTCATGCATCTCGCCGAGTATGCCGCCGGGGTTGGCGATGCCGAACCCGACGAAGAACGCCACGAGGAGGGCCGCCACCAGGATCTTGATCGGCAGCCCGTCGCCCTCCCACAACCGGGCGATCCCTGAAAACAGGAACGTCTGCGGCATCAACGCACCCGCGGCGAGAATCAGCAGCGGATATTCATAGGTCCAGTCGAACAGGATCGGGGCGAGCAGTCCGGAGAACACGCCGCCCAGTGCGCCGCCCACCGACATCGCCAGATAGAAACCGGTCAGCCGGTCGGGTGCCGGTCGCAGCCGATACATGCACGAATGCAGCGCCACTGCCACGACGAACAGCAAGACGAGGCCGATCAATGCGTTGAGATAAGCGAGCTGCTGATGCCCAGCGATCAAGGTTGCGCCGAACAACAGCACGATGATCGGTGCGAACTTGGCGAGCAGATCGGGAATGGTGCCGCCTTCGCGAAACGCCACCGAGAAGCTCAGCAGATAGAGGCCGAGCGGCAGCACCCAAAGCATCGGCATCGCGACGATGTCAGTGGTCAGGAAGGTGGTCGTCGCGAGCATCAGCCCTGAGGGGACGAAAGCCAGCACGATCCAGTGGAGCACACGCAGCTTGCCTGCCGGCGGGCTATGGTGCGCGACGTGCGGTTCCTGAGGGGCTGTCCGAGGCAACAGCGTCGCGCAGCCGGCAACGAGCACGAAGACCAGAGCATAGCCGATCGTCCAGAGCCAGCTCTGCCCCTTGAGCGCGAGGCTGGGCTCGACGATCAGCGGATATGCGATCAGTCCCCCGAAGCTGCCGATGTTCGATGCGGCATAGAGCGCATAGGGGTCGCGCCCGCCGCTGGCGACGCTGTACCAGCGCTGGAGCAACGGTGCCTGCGCCGAGATCGCGAAGAACAACGGCCCGATCGACGCGCCGAACAGCCAAGGCACCCAGAACGCCGGCTCGGCATCGGCGGGCAATTCCATCGCCGTCAGCCCGATCGGCAGCCAGATCGCCGCGACCGCAAGCACCGCGAGGTGGATTCCGGCCTGCATCCGCACGGGCACGCGCCCCAGCCAATGCGCATAGGCGTAGCCGCCGAGCAGCAGCGCCTGATAGACCAGCATCGCGCTGTTCCACACCGCCGGTGCGCCGCCGAGCCGGGGCAACGCCATCCGCGCGACCATCGGCTGGACGAGGAACAGCAGGAACGATCCGGTGAGGATGGCGACGACGAACAGCCAATGGAATCGCGTCTGAGGCGCGTCCGCCTGTTCAACCTCGTCCGCCATGCAATCCTTCTCCCCTGCGGACGGCCTGCACTCTATCCGATTTAGCCGGGATTAACCGCAGGTCGCGCGATGCGATAGGTGATGTGCGGTCGCAACCGCTCGATCGCCCGGGGATGATCGAAATCGTCCTGCGGCGCGCGAACCATGCCGAGCCTTTCCATCAGTCCCCAGCTGCGAACATTCTCGATGGTGGTGATCGCCGCAATGCTGGGCACGTCGAGGTTCGCCCAGCCCCAGTCGAGGCTCGCCTGCGCCGCCTCGCGGGCATAGCCCTGCCCCCAATATGCGTGCGCAAGCCGCCAGCCGATCTCGATCTCGCCTTCGATCGGCGTGTCCTCGGCGCCGGGCTTGAGCCCGCAAAAGCCCAGAAACGCGCCATCCGCGCGCCGCTCGATTGCCCAGAAGGTGAAGCCATGCGTGTCGAGGATCGCCTGCATCCGATCGATCAGCGCATCGGTCTCGTCGCGCCACAGCAACGGGCCAAGCGTCACCATCACGCGTTCGTCCTGGCCCATGGCATGAAAGGGCTCGCGGTCGGAATCGCGCCACCCGCGCAGGATCAGGCGTTCGGTCTCGATCATGCCGGCCGGTCTATCGCATACACGATCATCGCGCCGACCGGATCCTCGGCAGGATAATCGGGATGGCGGAAGTCGAGATCGGCGCGCCGCCGCATGCCGAGCCGCTCCATCAGGCCCCAGGAGCGCGTGTTGCCACTCACCGTCCACGCCGCGATCCGCGGGCGATCGGTATTGGCCCAGCCCCAGGCGAGGCTCGCTTCGGCCGCCTCGCGCGCGATCCCCTGCCCCCAATAGGCCTCGCCGATCCGCCAGCCGATCTCGAGCTCTTCGGGCACCGGAGTGCCCGCATGTCCGCCGATCCGCACACCGCACACGCCCGCCAGCGCCCCGCCGTCGCGCAGCTCCACCGCCCACATGCAATGGCCGAAGCGCGCCTGCTGCTCGATCTGTCGGTCGATGATCATGTCGTGCTTCGCTTGGGCGACGGGTCCGCTGAAATGTTCCATCATCGCCGGCGTGTTCACCAGTGCGTGGAACACCGGCTTGTCCGCCTCGCGCCACGGCCGGAGGAGGAGTCGAGGGGTTTCGATCATCGTTTCCACATCCGTCATCCCCGCGAAAGCGGGGAGCCATCTCGTGCGTGTGCCACGAATAGCACGGCTGTGCTTGCGGAGGTCGCTGGAGATGGGCCCCCGCTTTCGCGGGGGTGACGAAGAAGAGGTATCATTGTGAAAGCAACCGCGCAGCCAAGGGTGCGTGATAGGTGAGCACGCCCGAGCAGCCGGCGCGCTTGAACGCCATCAGCGTCTCCATCACCAGCGCCTCGCGGTCCCCCGCTCCGGCGGCCGCCGCCGCTTCGATCATCGCATATTCGCCCGACACCTGGTACGCGAACACCGGTACTTCGAAGGCATTCTTCACACGCACTATGATGTCGAGATAGGGCAGCCCCGGCTTGACCATCACGCTGTCCGCGCCTTCGGCGATGTCGAGCGCGACTTCGCGTAGCGCTTCCTCGGCATTGGCCGGGTCCATCTGATAGGTCTTCTTGTCGCCCTTGAGTAGCCCGCGGCTGCCGACCGCGTCGCGGAACGGGCCGTAAAAGGCACTGGCGTACTTCGCGGCATAGGCCATGATCTGGACGTTGACATGGCCGTTGGCCTCCAGCGCGGCGCGGATCAGCCCCACCCGCCCGTCCATCATGTCCGAAGGCGCGACGATGTCCGCCCCCGCCTCGGCCTGGACCAAAGCCTGATCGGTCAGCACCGCCGAAGTCTCGTCGTTGAGGACATAGCCGCTCGCATCGACGATACCGTCATGGCCGTGGCTCGTATAGGGATCGAGCGCGACGTCGGTCAGCACGCCGAGATCGGGCACCGCATCCTTGATCGCGCGGATCGCGCGGCACATCAGATTGTCGGGATTGAGCGCCTCGCGTCCGTCGTCGCTGCGCAGCCCCGCCGGCGTGTTCGGGAATAGGGCGACGCAGGGAATCCCCAGCGCCGCCGCTTCCTTCGCGCGCTCGGCCACCGCCTTGATCGACCAGCGCGAGACGCCGGGAAGCGATGCGATAGACTCCTCCTCGCTGCCTTCGGTCACGAAGAGCGGCCAGATCAGGTCGGCGGGCGTCAATACGGTTTCGGCGTGCATCCGCCGGCTCCATGCGGCGGCTCGGGTACGGCGGAGGCGAAGTGCGGGATATTGGCTCATGGCGGCGCTGATGCTCCCTCAGCCGGTGGGTTGCAAGCGCCCGGCGGGCTCGGTGGTGGCGAGCGCATGCTCCTCGACTTCGCGCGGACGGATCAGCGCGCCCTTGCGCCAGTTTCCCCAGCGGAAATAGGCCGCCGCAAGTCCCAGCGCCGCCGCCGAACCGACCGGAAAGCTCCACCACAAGGCATCGCCGCCCAGCAGCGGCGCGAGCCCCAATGCGAAGCCGATGCGGACCGGGTACAGTGCGACGATCAGTGCGATCAGCGGCGCCCACACCGCGCCGTTCGCGCGCACGGTGGCGAAGATCACCATCGTCATGCCGAACAGCACGAAGTTCCAACTCGCGATCAGCTGGATATGCCGCGCGATCGGAATGGCGGCACTGTCGCCGCCGAGGAACAAGGCCATCACCGGCCGGTCGAACAGCAGCACGACGCCGACCATCGCGCCGGTGATCACGCAGTTCCAGATCAGCCCGGCGCGGGTGATGCCGTTGACCCGGTCCCATGCGCCGGCGCCGATATTCTGCGCCGCCATCGCGCTCACCGCCGCGCCGATCGCCATCGCGGGCATCTGGATATAGGTCCACAGCTGCTGCGACACGCCGTAAGCGGCCGCGGTATCGACTCCGAGCCGGTTGACTAGCCCGACCATGGTGAGCCCGCCCAGCGACATCACCAGCATCTGCGCGCCCATCGGCAGCCCCTTGGCGACGATCGTGCGCATCATTTCGCGCTCGGGCAGCAGGTAGCGGAACTCGCGCCCGCGCAGCCGGATCGGCAGGTCGCGAATGTAGAGCGTCGCAAGCAACCCGATCGCAGCGACATGATTGGCGATCAGCGTCGCGGTCGCCGCCCCCGCGATCCCCATCCGCGGCACGGGGCCGAGGCCGAGGATGAAGACGGGGTTGAGCCCGGCATCGAGCACCGCGCTCAGGATCATGAACCAGAATGGCGTCATGGCGTCACCCGAGCCGCGCAGCCCCATCATCAGCAATACCAGCAGCATCGATGCCGGTACGCCGAGGAAGATCACCCGCAGATAGGCGAGCGCCAGCGGCATCGCGTCGCCGGGCGTGGCGAGCAATCGCAGGATATCAGGCGCGAACAGCCAGCCCAGGATCGCGACGACGATCGCCCCGCCGATGACGAGCCCCACCGCCGATCCGAACGCCCGCCGCGCCGCGTCGACATCGTGCCGGCCAATCGCCTGTCCGATCATCACCGTCGCCGCCATGCCGAAGCCGAACACCGCGCCGAAGGTGAGGAACATGATGATGTTGGCGTTCGAAGTCGCCGCCAGCGCGCTCTCGCCGAGGAAGCGCCCCACCCAGACCGCATTGATCGAGCCGTTCAGCGACTGGAGGATGTTCGAGCCGAGCGTCGGCAGCGCGAACAGCATCAAGGTGCGGCCGATAGGGCCCTGGGTCAGGTCGCGGCGTTGGGGAGGCTGAGCCATCGGTTCCCTACTCCGTCATGCCCGAGTGGTTCCCCACACCCGTCACCCCCGCGAAAGCGGGGGCCCATCTCCAGGAGATGCAGCGGGAGAAACAGCCGTTATATCGCAAGGCACCTGCAGGAGATGGGTCCCCGCTTTCGCGGGGATGACGTTGCGTTTTTGTCACCCCAGCCGCGCCAGCGCCGCCGAAAGCCGCTCGGCCTCGGCCGCCTTCTCGGCATGGTCCGCCCGCGCCTTCTCGACCGCCTCCGGCTTGGCCCGCTCGACGAAGCTCGGATTGTTGAGCCGGCCGGCAAGCCCGTCGCGCTCCTTCTCGGCCGCAGCGATCGCCTTGGTCAGACGGGCGCGCTCGGCGTCGAAATCGATGATACCTTCGAGCGGGAGCACGAAAGTATCCTCATCGACAACAACCTGTGCAGCTCCCTTCTGAGCCGTTTTGAAAACTCCTAGATCTCCGATTTGCGCATCGTCGATCACAACACCGATGCCGACACTACCTTTAAGATGGATTTCTGAGAGGCGAGCCAATCGAGTCAGGCTCTTCGCCTGCGCCCTAAGCCGAATCTCCGTCAGCTCAGAGGCCTCGGTGACGTGCAGTTCAAGTTGGGCGCTGGGAGGAACGCCAAGCTCAGTCCGCGCGCTTCGGATCTCGCTCACCAGCCGGATCAGCCAGTCGATCTCCTTCGCCGCCTCGGGATCGAGTGCCCGCGCGTCGGCCATCGGCCAGTGTGCCACGATCAGCTCGTGCTCGCGCGCACCCATCTTCGACCACAATTCCTCGGTGATGAAGGGCATGAACGGGTGGAGCATGACGAGGATCTGATCGAGCACCCAGCCCGCCACCGAACGCGTTTCGTCGGCACCGGCGCCGGTTGCGGGCACCCCGCCCTCGCCTTGGATCACCGGCTTGATCAACTCGAGATACCAGTCGCAGAAGCGGCTCCAGGTGAATTGGTAGATCGTGTTCGCCGCCTCGTCGAAGCGCAGGTCGGCGAGCGCGAGGTCGAGCGCCTGCACGGTCGCCACCGTTTCGGCGATGATCCAGCGATTGACCGCCAGCTCCGCCGCGGGCGGCTCGATCGTGCTGCTCGCGCCGATCCCGTTCGACTGGCAGAAGCGCGCGGCGTTCCACAGCTTGGTCGCGAAGTTGCGATAGCCTTCGATGCGGCGCTCATCCATCTTGATGTCGCGGCCCTGGCTCTCCATCGCCGCCATGAAGAAGCGCAGCGCATCGGCGCCATACTGGTCGATCAGCCCGAGTGGATTGACGACATTGCCCTTGGACTTGGACATCTTCTGCCCGTCCGCAGCACGCACCAAACCGTGGAGATACAGGGTCTTGAACGGCACTTCCTTCATGAAGTGCAAACCCTGCATCATCATCCGCGCATCCCAGAAGAACAGGATGTCGAAGCCGGAGATGAGGACGTCGTTGGGATAGCGGCCGAGCGCCTTCACGTCCGCGTCAGGCCATCCCATCGTCGCGAACGGCCAGAGCGCCGAGGAGAACCAGGTGTCGAGGACGTCGCTGTCCTGGATGAGCTTGACCCCCTCCCCGGCCTGCGCCTGTGCCTCTGCCTCGCTCTCGGCGACATAGATGCTGCCATCGTCGGCGAACCACGCCGGAATCCGGTGCCCCCACCAGAGCTGGCGGCTCACGCACCACGGCTGGATGTTCTCCATCCAGTTGAAATAGGTCTTCTCCCAGCTCTTAGGGACGATCTTCGTCGCGCCCGAGCGGACCGCCTCGATCGCCGGCTTCGCCAGGGTGGCCGCGTCGACATACCATTGGTCGGTCAGCCACGGCTCGATCACCACGCCCGAGCGGTCGCCATAAGGCGTCTGGATCGTGCGCGGCTCGGAATCGTGCTCCACGCCCTCCTTGTCGACATGCGGCACGAGGAAACCCTCGGCCTTGAGCCGCTCGACGACCAACTTGCGCGCCTCGAACCGGTCGAGCCCGAGCAGGTCGGCCGGGATCAGCCCGTCGGCGGTCTGGGTGATGTTCGCCTTGGCGTCGAGCATGTTGAGCATGTCGCGTGCCTCGATCCCGGCGCGCCTGCCCACTTCGAAGTCGTTGAAATCGTGCCCCGGGGTGATCTTCACGGCGCCCGAGCCCAGCGCGGGATCGGCATGCTCGTCGGTGATGATCGGAATCAGCCGCCCGGTGATCGGCAGCCGCACTTGTCTGCCGACCAGCGCCTTGTAGCGTTCGTCATCCGGATGCACCGCCACGGCCATATCGGCGAGCATCGTTTCGGGCCGCGTCGTCGCGACCTGGATGAACCCGCTGCCGTCCTCCAGCGGATAGCGCAGATGCCAGAAGCTGCCCTTGACCTCGACGGTCTCGACCTCGAGGTCCGAGATCGCGGTGCCGAGACCAGGATCCCAGTTCACCAGACGCTTGTCGCGATAGAGCAGCCCCTGCCGGTGCAGCTCGACGAACACCTTCAGGACAGCCTTCGAGAAGCCCTCGTCCATCGTGAAGCGCTCGTTGGCCCAGTCCATCGAGCAGCCGAGGCGGCGGAGCTGCTGCGTGATCTCGCCGCCACTCTCTTCCTTCCACTCCCAGACCTTCGCGACGAATTCCTCGCGGGTGAAATCGGTGCGCTTCTGCTGCTTCGCGTTGAGTTGCCGCTCGACCACCATCTGCGTCGCGATGCCGGCATGATCGGTGCCGACCACCCAGCGCGCATCCTTGCCCTTCAGCCGGGCATGGCGGACGAGAATGTCCTGCAGCGTATTGTCGAGCGCATGGCCGATATGCAGGCTGCCGGTCACGTTGGGCGGCGGATTGACCAAGGTCCACGGATCGGCGCCGGGCCGCTCGGGCGCGAACAGGCCCTTTTCTTCCCAATGCTGGTACCAGCGGGTTTCGATTTCGGCGGGGTCGAAGGTCTTGGGGAGTTCGCTCATGGCGGCGCTTTAGCGAGCCCTGCGACCAATTGGCAAACCCATCGTCAGGCGCGCTGCAGATCGACGTCCGATTGGCGCAGCAGCATTTCCAGGTCGGACGGCAACGCCCGAAATTGCAGCAGTGACCCGGGCGCTCCCTTTACGGCCACCAATTCGGGTTCGCCCGTCGAATTGTCGAACACCCAACAGCGGTCGACGTGCCGCGCAAACCACCCAAGCTGCTCGAACGAGCGCGCACGGCGCGCCTCGACCTTGTCCGCGGGAACGTCATGCCCGCCCTCACGAACGCGCTGGGCGATTCGCTCCATCTGCAGTTTGAGCGAGCCGAGCAGGATGTAGATCATGCGCACTTCGAATCCGTGCCGGTGCGCAAGTTCGACGAGACGCCGATACTTGCCGGACGAGAGCACCGTTTCGACGCCGATCGTCTGATAGGCTTGGATCGAGGTTTCCAGCCATTTCTCGATTCGTTGCACGGCGGCAAGGTTCGCCGCCTCGATATCCGTCGGCTCGTTCTCGACGATCTTCGCGGTCAGCAGATCCGGATTGATGATCCAGACCGATCCTCCCCAACCCTCGATATCGGTACGATTGTAGAAGGTGCTCTTGCCGCATCCGTTCGGACCGGCGACGATCCAGAAGATCGGCCGGTCCGGCCTACGAGGCGTCCTGATCGCCACGCCGCTTCCGCTGATCGGCCTTGATGCGGCGCACATTCGATCGGAAGGCGGCGAGCAGGTCCTCGCCCAACGTCTCGCTGTCCGACTGTACCACCTTCAGTTGCACGACCGTGCCGTCGGGCGCGCGCACGCGCTTCGTCGGCAGGTCGCTCGGGCGGACGGACTTCAACTGCGTTGCCATCGTCATCTCCAGCGATCGATATAGGCCCGCGCGTGCGCTTGCGAAAGCCTCACTCCCCCTTGCCGGTATATTTCCCCAGCCAGCCGAGCACTTCGCCATACCATTGCATCGAGTTCTTCGGCTTGAGCACCCAATGGTTCTCGTCGGGGAAGACGAGCAGCTTCGACGGGATCTCGCGCCGCTGGAGCGCCGTGAACGCCGCCAGCCCCTGGGTATAGGGGATGCGGAAGTCCTTCTCGCTGGTGATCACCAGCTGCGGGGTCTTCCATTTGGTGACGTGGTTGACCGGATTCCATTTCTCGAACGCTTCGGGATCCTCGAAATAGGCTTTCCCGCCATGCTCCCACTCGTCGAACCAGAGTTCCTCGGTCTCATAGGCCATGGCGCGCGCGTCGAACACGCCGTCATGCTGGACGATGCACTTGAACCGGTCGGGCCACTGCCCTTCAATCCAGTTCATCATATAGCCGCCGTACGAGGCGCCGAGCGCGCAGGCATTGTCGGCGTCGAGATAGGCGAACTTGCCCGTAGCTGCCGCGAGACCCTTTTGCAGATCCTCGAGCGGCCAGCCGCCCCAATTGTTGCGGATCGCGTCGCTGAAGGCCTGGCCGTAGCCGGTGCTCCCATGGAAATCGACCGACACCACGGCATAGCCCGCCCCGGCGAACACCGCGGGGTTCCAGCGATACGACCAGCTATTGTTGCTCGATCCCTGCGGTCCGCCATGGACGATGAACGCGATCGGTGCCTTCTTGCCCTCGGCGAGCGCGGCCGGACGCACCGCATAGCCCCAGACCTTGTCGTTGTTCGCCCCGGTGAAGCTGAATCGCTCGACCTTGGGCAAATCCACCCCTGCGAGCTTCGCGGCGTTGACCGAAGTCAACCGCTCGGTCTTCTTGCCGGTCAGCCGGTAGAAATCGTCCGGAGCGGTCAGGCTGTTCATACTGAACACCAATCCGTTCTTCGCCGGCACCACAGCGGAAACCGCGCCTTCCTGCGTCAGCCGCGTCACTTTGCCGCTGGTCGGGTCGACGCTGAAGATCGGCTCTTCCTGCGTGTCCTGCGCCGTGACGTAGATCGTCTTGCCGTCGGGTGCCCAGGCGATCGAGGCGACCGAGCGGTCCCAAGCCTCGGTCAGCGCGCGCACTTCGCCGGTGGCGAGGTTGCGGAGCATCAGCACTTGGCGATCGGCTTCGTAGGTCGGCCGCTTCATTGCGAAATATGCCAGCCACTTGCCGTCGGGCGACGCTGTCGGGAGATTGTCCATCCCGTCATTGTCGGCCGTGAGGTTCACCGGCGCCGCGGAGCCGTCGGCAGGCGCCGCGAAGATGTCGAGATTGGTCGAGAGCGGTTCGGTCCGCCCCGCCTCGCGCAGCGCGAAATAGACGGTCTTGCCGTCCGCCGACCAGCTCAATTCCTCCCCGCCGCCGAACGGCTTGGAAGGCGTATCGCCATCGAGGCTCGCTGCGATCGGCACTGCAGTCACCGCTTCCTGGCGGAGCGGCACGACGAACAATTGCGAGCGTTCGCCATTCGCCCAGCTGTCCCAGTGCCGCACGAACATCTTGTCGAAGACCCGGCCGGATCCCGCATTCGGATCCTTTTTCTCCATCGCCGGCTCGATCGTCGGCGCGCCGGGCTTGCGATCGGCCCAGACCAGCGCCTTGCTTCCATCGGGTGAGAGCTTGAAGCCGCTGAACCCGCCCTTCGGCGTGAACCACGCCGTCGCCGCGCCGCCGGTGATCGCCACCGACTGGATCGAATCGACACCACCCTTGTCCGACTGGAAGAAAACACGCGTACCGTCGGCGGAGAATTGCGGGCTGGTTTCGTTGACATCAGCCTCGGCGACCAGCTTTTCGGGGACAGCCCCCTTCCTGCTCAAATCGAGCCGCCACAGATCGTAGCGGCCGCGATTGGCTGCCAGATCGGTCTCGCGCTGCTGCCAGACGAGCCATTTGCCGTCGGGCGAGACGGCAGGCGCTCCCACCCGCGAGAGCGTCGCGACGTCCTGGATGGTGAGGTCTCGCGCCAGGGCAGGCGCGGCGGCGGAAGCGAGCAGAGCGCTCGCGAGCAGGAGATGCTTCATGCGCGGAGATAAGCAGATGGTTGCGAGCGTTACAATCGCCCGCAATCGCGAAAAATCAATTCCGCCCGGTGATCCGCGTGATCTCGCGCGCGACCATCGCCTCGACGATCTGCGGCAGATTGGCATCGAGCCAATCGCGCAGCATCGGCTTGAGCAGTTCGCGCACCAGTCCCTCGAGCGTGTCGGAGCCCGCCACCTCGGGCTTCACCACCATTCGCGAGAGCGCCTCGAGCGGTCCGCGCGTCGCCTCTACGGCACGCTCGGAGAGAATCGGCTCGGGACGCGTCATGGATGCGGGTTCCCCGGCACCCGAAGGCGCCTCGGCTTCATCCTCGACCTGCTCGTGCAATTCGAGCACCGCCTCTTCCTCGGGATCCCCGTCCTCCGCGCGCGGCGGACGTGCGGTGGACGCAGTAGAGGCGCGGCCGCGGCGGGTACGCGAAGCCACCGCCGCATCGCCTTCCTCGGCGATGATGCGTTTGATCGAGGAGAGGATCTCCTCCATCGACGGCTCGGTACTGATATCCCCCATAGCCGGCACGTCTCCTGTGGCTGACTGTGGTTAAATCAGGGATTTCCAGGCGTGGTGTCAACAGATCGCTGCAACAAAGGATCCAGCGGAGTGGTGTTCACCGTCGCGCCCTGTGCCGGCGTGCCGCTGGTCGAGGTGCTCGTGCCGGTTGGTGCCTTGTCGTCGGCCCAGTCGCTCCAGCGGCCGCGGACGCGCTCGTAATTGGCGGCGGGATCGTAGAGCGGCCCGCCGTCGAGCCCGAGATCCTTCGCCTCCGCACGCCCCATCGCCGCAAGCAAGGTGAAGCCCGCGACATAGGCGTCACGCTCGGCGGTGACGTAGTTCACCTGCGAATTGAGCAGTTCCTGCTCGGCGTTGAGGATGTCGAGGATCGTGCGCGTGCCGACGCTGTTCTCTGCGCGGACCCCCTCCAAGCTGAGCTTGTTGGCCTCGACTGCGACGCGCGACGATTCGATCACCTTGAGCGCGCTGTCATAGGAAGCGAAGGCCGAACGCGCCTGCGCGATCACGCCGCGCTCGGTGAGCGTGACCTGCTCGATCGCCGCCCCCTGCCGCGCCTGCGCCTGGCGGACCTGCGCCGCCGGCCGCCCGCCCTGGAAGATCGGCAGCGTCACTTGCGCGCCCAGGGTCGTCGCGAATCCGTCGCCCTTGAACCCCGAGGCGGCGGCCTGGCTGCCGACCGAGCCGAGATAATTGTAATAATCCCCGCCCACGCCGACGCTCACCTGCGGCAGCCGGCTCGCCTTGGCGACGCTGACGTCATAGCGCGTCGCGTCGCGCGCCAGCTTGGCGGCCTCGAGATACGGATTGTTGGCGAGCGCGGTCTGCTCGGCGGTGCCCACGTCATCGGGAAAGTTGGGCAAAGCGGGCGGCTGGGCAAGCGTGCCGGGCGGCGTGCCGACGACGCGGATATAGGCCTCGCGGCTGCCGATCAGCCGCGCCTCGGCGGTCCGCAGCTGGCTCTGCGCCAGTGCCAGCCGCGCCTCGGACTGGGCGACGTCGGTGCGCGTCAGATCGCCGACCTCGAAGCGATCGCGCGTCGCCTGGAGGTTGACCTCGAGCACGCGGACATTCTGCTGGTTGAGCCGCACGATCGCCTCGTCGCGCAGCACGTCGACATAGGCCGTCACCGTCTGGGTGAAGACATCCGCTTCGGCGCCGCGCAGATTGGCCTGCCCCGCCTCGACGCGAGTCTCGGCCGCCTTGACCGAATTGCGCACCGCGCCGCCGCTGAACACGGGAACCGACAGATCGAGCCCCAGCGCGCCGCGCCGGCTCGGCCCGAAGGTCGCGTCGGTATCGTACAGGCTGTTGCTGACCGATCCCGTCGAACTCACGCCCGGACGTCCCTGCGACTTCGCGATCGGAACATTCTCGTCGTTCGCGCGCTGATTGGCGCGTTCGCCGGCGAGGTCCGGATTGGTGTTGTACGCCTGGACCAGGGCGTCGCGCAGCGTCGTGGTCGGCTGCCCGGCCTGCGCCAGCGCCGGAGTCGCGGTCGGCTGCGCAGTCTGCACGCGTACCGGAGTCGAAGTGCCTGTGCGCGTCGTCGTGGTCTGCGCGGCGGCAGGCATGGCGAGCGCCGTCAGGCTCACGCCCAGGAGCAAAGAGGTAAGTCGCATCAATCTCTTCTTCTTCAGAAAGTGAAGGTCCGTAGGCGTCGGAAACCAGGCAATTCGGCACATTCGATATCTTGAAAGTCGATCAGGCCGAAGCCCCCTTCGGTGCGACGACCCGAAGCGAGGCGAGTCACGCCGCGATCGATCACGCCGGTGAGCACGCGCCCGCCCGGCTTGACCTGCGCGATCAGCGCGTCGGGAAGCTGCTCCACCGCACCGTCGACGACCAGCAGGTCGTAAGGCGCGCGCACGGGCCAGCCGGCATTCAGCGGCCCCTGCACGACTTCGACCTTGTCTTCACCGGCAAGCGCCCCGCGCGCGATTTCGACCAGCGACTCCTCTTCCTCGAGCGCGACCACCGATCCGGCGAGCAGCGCCAGAAGCGCCGCGGCATAGCCCCCGGCCGCGCCGACCAGCAGGACATGATCGTCGGCGCGCACCTGCGCCTCGGTCAGCAGCCGGCCGATCACGAGCGGCGAATTGTGGCGGCGCCCGCCGACGAGCGGCAGCAGCGTGTCGCGATAAGCGAGCCCGCGATGTTCGGGCGGCAAATAGTTTTCGCGTGGTACCCGGGCCATCGCCTCGACCACGCGCGGATCATTGACCGCGTTGGTCCTGAGCTGGCTCGCTACCATTGCATGGCGCATCGCTTCGAAGCGGCTCGCTTCGACGGGCGCGGGATCGACCTGAAGGGTCATCATCACTCCGGCTTTGTCGCACAACCGTATTAGTTGCGCAATACACTTGTTGACGTTGTTGCGCTTCTATCGCGCCGCAGCGTCGCCGCCAAGCGAGGGCCGGATCATTTTGAAACTATGTTGACAGCGCCACACCCCTCGCGCATTTCGCGCCCTCGCTTTCGAGGCCCGATGGCGGAGTGGTGACGCAGAGGACTGCAAATCCTTGCACCCGGGTTCGATTCCCGGTCGGGCCTCCAGCGCTTCCAGACAGATATGCGAAAGGGCGCCCGCGCAGCGGACGCCCTTCGTGTTTCAGCTGGTGCGCCGATCAGCGGCGGCGGCTGCGGCAATCGCCGCCGTCCACTTCGCGGCCGAGCAATGCGCCGGCGCCCGCGCCGATGATCGTGCCGGTGGTGCTGCGCCCCCTCCACGAGCTGCCGCGGCCGATCTCGCCGCCCAGCAGGCCGCCGGCGACTGCGCCGAGGATCGTGCCGGTGGTGCCGCTCGAGCAGCGACGATAGCTGCGGTTGCGATAGCCGCGATAGTCACGACGATAGCCGCGATCCTCGCGATAGCCACGGTCGCCGCGATAGCCGCGGTCGCCACGATAGCCGTCGTCGCGATATTCGCGCTCATAATAGCCGCGGCCATAATCCTGCGCGGCGGCGGGAGTTGCAGCCATGCCGCCGAGGGTGACGGTCGCGGCGAGCGCGGCAGTGAACAGGGACTTGATCATTTCATCCTCCTTCGGGGGCCTTGATTGCCTCCACATGCCGACTCTTCTGCCATGCCGGACGTGCAACGAGCCTGAACGCGTCCGTTAGCCGCTGTTCATGCACTGTGGCTTTTGCGTAACTTAACGGCGAAAAAGAACGCCTCGTCGCACCCGGTTCGACCCGGCCGCGGAACAAGCCGCGAATCCCGCTCGTTTCCGCAGCGGTTACCGGGAGACGACGAATGTATGATTTCGGCATCCGCCAGGCACATACCGGCTATCGCATCGCGTATCGGCCGCAGGAGACCAATCATTGCCCCGGCTGCGGCCGGTCGCACTGGATGATCGGCCGACTCACCGCCGAATGCGCTTTTTGCGGCACCGCGCTGCCGCTGATCGGCGGCGGCGCGTCGGGCAACGGCGTCACGCGTCGGAACACGACCGCCCCGCTCGCCGCCTGAGCAGGAACGCGGTCTCCGGGCATGCGTTGCACGTCGCGAGACCCGCGACAGGAGCTGCCCGAATGACCGACCTTTCCGTGACCTCGCCCGTCGAGCGAATCGCACGCGTCATCGCCGCCGAGGCGCTCAGCATCAACGGCGAAGGCGAGGACGTCAGTGCCGGCGGCGCGGTCGACGCGGTGTGGGAACAGGAAATCCCCCGCGCGACCGCAGTGCTCCGCACCTTGCGCGAACCCACTCCCGAAATGGTCGAGGCCGGCCGCGCCGCCGGCGGCGATCCCGCGCAAGTCTGGAACGCAATGGTCCGCGCCGCGATCGGGCAAAAGGAGACGGTGTGACTCCAAAAATTCCCCTCCCTGCAAGGGAGGGGTTAGGGGTGGGTTAGCAAAGCCGGGGCTCGATGCCCCGACTTTGCTTCATCGATAGGGGCGCGGCTGACGCCGCGCACCCACCCCCTACCCCTCCCTTGCAGGGAGGGGAGTTAGTGTTAAGTGCCACGCATGCACCCCGCCCAGCTCACGCTCTACAACTCCCTCACCCGCAGCCTCGAGCCGTTCGCTCCGCTCGACTCCGAAAAGGGCGTCCGCGTCTATTCGTGCGGCCCCACGGTCTATAATTACGCGCACCTCGGAAACCTGCGCGCTTATGTCTTCACCGACACGCTGAGCCGGGTGCTGACCTGGAAGGGCTTCCCCCTCACCCACGTCATCAACATCACCGATGTCGGCCATCTGACCTCGGACGCCGACGCTGGCGACGACAAGATGGAGGCCGCTGCCCGCGCCCAGGCGAAGAGCATCTGGGACGTGGCCGCGCACTACACTGCGGCGTTCAAGGCGAACATCGCCGATCTCAACATCCGCCAGCCCTCACGCTGGTCGGTCGCGACCGATCATATCGGCGAGATGATCGACTTCGCGAAGAAGATCGCGCCGGATCACTGCTACGAGCTCGACACCGGCCTCTATTTCGACAGCACCACGGTGCCCGATTACGGCAAGCTCGCCGGATCGCAGGACGATACGCGCGAAGGCCGGATCGAGGCAGTCGAAGGCAAGCGCCACCCGCAGGATTTCGCGATCTGGCGCAAATCGCCCCCGGGCGAGCAGCGCCAGATGGAATGGGACAGCCCCTGGGGCAAGGGCGCGCCCGGCTGGCACCTCGAATGCTCGGTGATGAGCCTGAAATATCTCGGCGCGCCGTTCGACATCCATACCGGCGGGATCGACCATCGCGAGATCCACCACCCCAACGAGATCGCCCAGAACCAGGCCTTTTGCGGCTGCTCGGATACCGGCGCGCATTTCTGGATGCACAACAACTTCCTCGTCGACCGACAGGGCAAGATGTCGAAGTCGAAGGGCGGCTTCACTACGCTCCAGTCGCTGATCGACGCAGGGGTGCACCCGCTCGCCTATCGCCTGCTTTGCCTGCAGGCGCATTACCGCAGCGAATTGGAGTTCTCCGCGGAGAACCTCGCCGCCGCGCTGACCCGGCTGAAGCGGCTGGTCGGCCTTGTCGACCAGCTCCGACAAAGCGCGCCGGCGATGACGGACTGGTTAAGCGAGCAACTGGAAAAAGCTGAGTGGGCGACGATTGGTCAAGCACTTCAAAGCGACACACAGCGCCTGCCTGACGAATATGCCGCGTTCGATCGCGCCCTTTCGGATGATCTTAACACTCCTCTGGCTCTGTCAATTTTCGAAGCTGCCATTCGGGACAGGACCTTGTCCGAGCCTCAGCGGCTGGAGTTCGCCATTCGATGCGATGCCGCTCTGGGCCTCAACCTACTGTCCCTCACCCGCGAAGAGCTCCGCGTCCGTCCGGCGAACGCTATTCTTACCCCCGAAGAGATCAGCGATCGCCTCGTCGAGCGCCAGCAAGCGCGCGTCGTGAAGGATTTCCAGCGCTCCGACACGATCCGCGACGAACTCGCCGCCGCCGGCGTCGAAGTGATGGACGGCGATCCCCTCGGCTGGGACTGGAAACCGGTGCTGTAAACTCTTCCCCCTCTCCTCCTTACCGTCACCCCCGCGAAAGCGGGGGCCCATCTCGGGGAGAGGCCACGGGCAATCACGGCTGTATCGTATGCGGGATGTGCAGGAGATGGGCCCCCGCTTTCGCGGGGGTGACGGGTTATATGGAAAAGAGACGCCCGCCCCTTGCGCTCCCACCCCCGCTTTCGCCAAAAGCGGCACATCAACACGGGGTACGTAAAATGCGGGGACAGGTACTGGGCGTCGATCGCACCAGCGGCGAGGGCCAGATTTCGGGCGAGGACGGCCATCGCTACACCTTCAGGCCGGACGATTGGAGCGACGCCAGAGGCCCGGCCGTGGGTGCGCGGATCGATTTCGCCATCGAGGGCACGCGGGCACTGCGCATCTTCCGCCTGCCCGATTCGGACATGGCGTCGGTCGGCGCGGCCCCGCCGCCGGTCGCGAACGATCGCAACAAGATCGTCGCCGCATTGCTAGCCTTCTTTCTGGGCACGCTGGGCATCCACCGTTTCTATCTCGGCCGCAACGGCACGGGGGTGCTGATGCTGGTGATCTCGGCGACGATCATCGGCCTGCTCGTCACCGGCATCTGGGCCTTTATCGACGCGATCCGCTATCTCCTCATGTCGGACGCCGAATTCGCGCATCGCTACGCACGCCGTTACTGAAGTGAAGGTCGTCCTCCCCGCGCTGGCCCGGCCGCTGATCGAGCCGCAGCTTCCGGCGGGGCTGGACGTGCACTGGTTCGCCTCCGCCGACGAAGCCGCGGAGATGGTCGCCGACGCCGATATCGGCTGGGTCGACATCAACAAGCCGCCTGAATGGGCGCGCGCCGTGGCCGCCGGCGCCAAGCTCAAATGGCTGTCGACGATCTATGCCGGGCTCGATCGGCTCGACAAGGCGCAACTCCTCGCCCGCGGCACCCGCGTCACCAACGGCAGCGGCGTCAACGCGCACACCGTCGCCGAATATGCCGTGATGGGCGCGCTCGTCGCCGCCAAGCGCTACGATCAGGTCGTCCGCATCGCCGAAACGCGAGAATGGCCGTTCGACGCCCCCGGCAAGCTCGAATTGTTCGAAACCAGCGCACTCGTCATCGGCTACGGCACGATCGGCCGCCTGATCGGCGAGCGCCTCGCCGCTTTCGGCGTGAGCGTCACCGGCGTCACTCGCACCGGCGCTCCCGGCACGATCCTCCCCGACGCCTGGCGCGATCGCCTCGCCGAGTTCGACTGGATCTTCCTCGCCGCCCCCGCGACCGAGGCGAGCCGCGCGATGATCGGCGAGGCCGAGCTCAAGGCGATGAAGCCCTCGGCCTGGATCATCAATGTCGGCCGCGGCGAGCTGATCGATCAGGACGCCCTGATCGAGGCCGTCACCAAGCGCCGCATCGCCGGCGCCTTCCTCGACACCGTGACGCCCGAGCCGCTTCCGCCCGAGCATCCCTTGTGGAGCACGCCCAACATCATCCTCTCGATGCACCTCTCGGGCCGCAGCCAGACCCGCATGTTCGTCCGCGCCGCCAATCTCTTCGTCGAGAACCTCCACGCCTTCCTCGGAGGCCGCCCGCTCAAGAACGAAGTCGATCTGGCGGCGGGTTACTGACTGGACTCCCCTCCCTGCAAGGGAGGGGTTGGGGGTGGGTGCGAGCGCCAGCGAGCCCGGCGATGCAGGATGAGAAAAGAAAAGGCCGGGCATCGAGCCCGACCTCTTCTTACCCACCCCTAGCCCCTCCCTTGCAGGGAGGGGGACGCCTATTCCCTGTCAGGTCCCTCCATCGCGAACAATTTATCCCAGAACGCGTCCCGGAGCAGATACTCCATCGCCTTGCCGTCGCTGCGGTCGTCGGGGCAGCCCGCCTGGTACGAGAAGGTTCGCGACGCCATCTCGTCGCTCACTTCGCGCGCGAAGTCCGGCCCCAGCCGCCGGGTCAGCACCACCAGCATCGCCCGCGCCGCCTCCGATCCGAACAGCGCGCGCGGATCGGCCACATAATCGGACTCGCCGAACGCCTCGCGCTCCTGCTCCTGCTCTTCCTCAGCTGCCAGTTCGTCGTCGAAATCGAGAGCTTCCGTCGCCAGATCATCCATTGCCGGTCTCCGTGCCCCGCAACATCAACGCCGCGGGAGCACGGACGGGTCCAGCCTCAGGCGCGCGCCGCCTCGGGCAAGGCCGCGGCATAGCGCGTCACGTCCTCGATCCTGCCGGTCGAGACGCGCGAATATTGGCTCCATTTGCCATAAGCGCCGCGAATCTGGATGCCCTTCGCCGCCATCGCGTCCTTCATCTTGTTCGCGTCAGGCACCTTCACGAACAGGAAATTGGTCTGGCTCGGCAGTGCCTCGAGCCCCGCTTTCTCGATCGCCGCGAGCATGATCGCGCGCGCCTCGAGGATGCGGCTCTTCGACCAGGTGGTGAACACGGTGTCGTCATAGGCCGCGATCGCCGCCGCCAGCCCCGCGGTGTTCCCGCCGAAGCTCATCTCGTACCCCCTGATCTTCCGGATCGTCTCGGGCTGGCCGATCGCATAGCCCACGCGCAGCCCCGCCATGCCATAGATCTTGGAGAAGGTGCGGCACACGACCAGGTCGTGCCCCTCCTTCACCAGAGCCGCGACCGAATTATACTCGGGCCGATCGGTCAGCTCGATATAGGCCTCGTCGACCAGCACCGTCGCCTTCGGGCTCGCCGCGCGGACGAAGGCGCGCATGCTGTCGCCGTCGAGCACGCGGCCGGTCGGGTTGTTGGGGTTGCAGATGTGCACCATCCCCGTGTCCGGCCCCACCGCCGCGGCCATCGCGTCGAGGTCCACGTCCATGTCCGGCTTCAGTGCCACGCGCTGGAGCTTCGCGCCCTTGGCCTCGGCATAGAGCGCAGTCGTGTCCCAGAACAATTCGGGGCACAGGATCGCGCCCTTGCCGGCGAAGGCGAGCCCCGCCGCGCTCAATATCTCGGTCGATCCGCTGCCGATCGCGACATGGTCCGGCGTCACGCCGAAGCGCTCGGCGATCATCGCGGTCAGCCGCCGCGCGCCTTCGTCGGCATAATAGCACCCCTTGGCCGACCATTCGGCGATCGCCCGGATCGCGCTCGGTGCCGGGCCATAGGGATTCTCGTTGCGCGACAGCAGAGCCACGCCTTTCGCCGGCCCGAACAGCGGCACTTCGCTCGCCGCCGCGCCCGTGCCCCACGCCGCCCTCGGAAACGCCGCGCACGCCGCCGTCGCCGTGCCTGCCGCGATCAGTCCCCGCCTCGATACCGTCACCATCGCCCGTCTCCCTGTTCAGCCGTAAAGGCCGTTGCGGATCATCAATATCCCGATCGCCACCAGATAGATTCCGAAGCTCCGCCGCAGCATCACCGGGCTCAGCGCATGCGCCGCTGCCACGCCCCAGGGCGCCGTGAGCAGGGTCGCCGCGGTCACCACCGCCGCGGCGGGCAGATTGACATAGCCGAGCGAGCCATAAGGCAGCCCGTGCGCGCCCGCCCCGATCGCGACGAAGCCGATCACGCCGGGCACGGCGATGATCGCGCCCACGCCCGAGGCCGTCGCGATCGCGCGGTGGATCGATTTGCCGCACAGGGTCATCACGATGATCGCGATCGTTCCCCCGCCGATCCCCAGCAGCGACGAGAAGGCGCCCAGCCCGCCCGCGATCCCCGCGCGCGCCGCCCCGCCAGGCATCTCGGTGGCCAGCTGCCGCCCGCCGAGCAGCGGAAACAGGAAATGCAGCGCCATCACCAGCACACCGGTGCCGAAGATGATCGCCAGCGCCGGCCCCGGCACCCGCGCGGCGAGCAGCACCCCTGCCCCCACGCCCGCGACGATCCACGGCGCCCAGCTCTTCAATATCTCGAAGTCCACTGCCCCGCGCCTTGCGTGGGCGTGCACCGATCGGATCGACGTCGCGACGATCGTCGCCAGCGAGGTCCCGATCGCGACATGCGCCAGCTCCTCTGGCGCGCCGCCCAGCAGCGGCAGCACCGCGAACAAGGCCGGCACCACCACGAACCCGCCGCCGATTCCGAACAGCCCGCCCGCAAACCCCGCGGCAAGCCCCGCCGCCAGCATCGCGGCCAACGCCTCGGCCCACGCGAGCAAACTCACGCGGCACCCCTGATCATGAAAACCCGCACGCGAACCAAGGGCACGAAACTCTCCCGTCTGGAGCTTCCTGCCTCTCCCGTTGCGCGTCGCTGTCCGTCCGCGCCTGTGGCTGTCGTCCGGTGGCCGCGCTATGTCCGTTCCGGCGCATGGCCGCGCCGCATGCCGGGCCTGCGACTCCCGACAGCCCGTACAGGCTATGCCTCCGCAGCCCTCCGCACAAGCGCCCCGAACATTTACCCGCTCAGGGTAATTTTACCCCTTGCGCCCATTTACCCCGTCGGGGTAAGGCGCCCGCATCATGACGACGCTAGCAGGTTCCAAGATCCGCCGCTTCCGCGAGGAACGCGCCCTTTCCCGCGCCGCATTCGGCGCCTGGTTCGACACGCCCGGCTCGACGGTGCAGGGCTGGGAGGAGGACGGCAAGCGCGCCTCCGCCGCCGTGCTCAACCAGATCGCCGCCAACGGCATCGCCCATCACCAGGACTGGTACGTCCATGTCCGCAATCTGGAGCAAGACATGGGCTGGACCCCCGACAGCTGGCGCCAGGCCGAAGCCCGCCAGCTCCCCAATTACCCCGATCAGGCCGCGCTGAACGCCGCCACGGCCCAGCTCGCCAATTTCCCCCCGCTCGTCTTCGCCGGCGAGGCGCGCGAGCTCACCACCGAACTCGCCCGCGTCTCGCGCGGCGAGGCCTTCCTCCTCCAGGGCGGCGATTGTGCCGAGAGCTTCGCCGAGTTCCACCCCAACAACATCCGCGACACCTTCCGCGTCATCCTCCAGATGGCGGTCGTCCTCACCTTCGCGTCGAAGCTCCCCACGGTGAAGCTCGGCCGCATGGCCGGCCAGTTCGCCAAGCCGCGCAGCGCCGATACCGAGACGATCGACGGCGTCGAGCTCCCCAGCTACCGCGGCGACAACGTCAACGACATCGCCTTCACGCCCGAGAGCCGCATCCCCGATCCGCAGCGCATGGTGCAGGGCTATTCGCAGTCCGCCGCGACGCTCAACCTGCTGCGCGCCTTCGCCACCGGCGGCTATGCCAATCTCCACCAGGTCCACAAATGGACGCTCGATTTCATGGGCCGCAGCCCCTGGTCGAAGAAGTTCGCCGACGTGGCGGACCGCATCGGCGAGTCGCTCGATTTCATGGAGGCGTGCGGCATCAACCCCGACACTGTCCCCCAATTGAAGGGCACCCAGTTCTACACCAGCCACGAGGCCCTGCTCCTCCCCTACGAGCAGGCGCTCACCCGGCAGGACAGCCTCACCGGCGACTGGTACGATACCAGCGCGCACTTCCTGTGGATCGGCGACCGCACCCGCTTCGAGGGCAGCGCGCATGTCGAGTTCCTGCGCGGCATCGGCAATCCGATCGGGATGAAGTGCGGCCCCAGCCTCGAGCCCGACGCGCTGCTGCGCCTGCTCGACACGCTCAACCCCGCGCGCGTCCCCGGCCGCATGACCCTGATCACCCGCTACGGCCACGACAAGATCGAGAAGGGCCTCCCCGCCCTCGTCCGCGCGGTCAAGCGCGAGGGCCATCCGGTGGTGTGGAGCTGCGACCCGATGCACGGCAACGTCGTCAAGGCCGCCAACGGCTACAAGACCCGCCCCTTCGAGCGCATCCTCGCCGAAGTCCGCGGCTTCTTCGCCGTCCACCGCGCCGAGGGCACCTTCGCCGGCGGCATCCACGCCGAGATGACCGGCCAGAACGTCACCGAATGCACCGGCGGCGCAATCGACGTCACCGAGCAATCGCTGGCCGACCGCTACCACACGCACTGCGACCCGCGGCTGAACGCGGGGCAGTCGCTGGAACTGGCGTTTCTGCTGGCGGAGATGCTGAATGCGGAGATGGCGGAGCGGCGGAAGGCGGCGTGAGGCGGCTGATCGCGGCTCGACACTAGTCGTTTATGGGATGCGCAGGCATCGAGTTGTGCTAGAGCATTGCCCCGACATGGAGGGTGGTGTCGGATCGATGAAACTGGTGGAATTGTTCTGCGGAACGGGAGGCTTTTCGCGCGGAGCCCATGCGGCTGGCTTTTCTGTCGCCGCTGCTTACGATCTGGACCCGATCCTCACTTCGTCTTATCCGCTTAACTTCCCCAACACTGTGCTCAGGCACCGTGACGTTGCCACGCTTACCGCCGCCGAAATTCGTGCGGATATCGGGGGAAATGCGTTCGGTGTTTTCGGAGGGCCCCCTTGCCAAGGTTTCAGCGACATGGGCAAGCGGGACCCCAAAGATCCGCGGCGTCTTTTGCTGCGGCACTTCTTCCGCATTGTTGCGGAACTCGATCCGGTGTTCTTCGTCATGGAGAATGTGCGCGGGCTCGCTTATCAAGACGCGCGACCGGTACTAGATGATGCGTTGGCGCTCGTAAGCGACCGCTATGACATTCTCGGCCCAAACATATGGGATGCATCGGATTTCGGTGCCGCCACGAAGCGCAACCGAATGTTCGTCATTGGTATTCGGAGGGACCGCAAAGCGCCTCTGTCGCTTGCCGATGTCGAAGCATTGAAACGCCCCGCTGCTACGGTACGGCAAGCGCTATCCGACTTGAAGGACCTGCGCCCCATCGAGGATGATCCCAACTTACCTGGCTTCGATCGCTGGTCGATTGATCGTCCGGGAGCTCCGACGTCATACGCACGCCCACTGCGAGCGAAGAATCGCATTACAACAGGGCATCGGCCCACAGTACACACCTCCGCTGTGGTGAAGCGCTTCCATGACGTCCGGCCCGGTGGTGTAGATAAAATCGGCCGCCACCCGCGTTTACGCCTAGGCGGCCAATGCCCAACATTGCGCGCCGGAACCGGGGCCGATCTCGGCTCATTTCAATCGGTCCGGCCAATCCACCCCGAGTTTGATCGTGTGATCACCGTACGGGAAGCGGCGCGCCTTCAAGGATTCCCAGACGACCACCTCTTTCATCCTACCGTTTGGCATAGCTTCCGGATGATAGGGAACAGCGTATCTCCAATTATGGCGGAGGCAGTTTTTGTTGCCATCCGTGATCGACTGACCGGCGCAGAAGCAGAGGAGATGATCGATCCGGACGGGACGAGACATGTGGACGCGCCCGAACAAACGCCGATGATCGAAAGCAGAGGCGAACAACTCGCTGAAGCGGCGGAGTAGTCCATCTGGTCGATAGGTTGACCCCCGAACGTCGCTCCTGGCTCATGTCACGGGTGCGGGGCAAAAACACAACGCCCGAGATGCGCGTCCGCCGCGCCGCTCATTCTCTCGGCCTACGCTTCAGACTCCACCGGAAGGACCTGCCGGGAAAGCCCGATCTTGTTTTCCCTAAGTACCGCATCGCAATGTTCGTGCATGGCTGCTTCTGGCACCGGCATCCAGGCTGCCCGAAGGCGTCGACGCCCAAATCGCGTGAAGAGTTTTGGCAGGCGAAGTTCGACATGAACGTGGCGCGTGACGCTCGGGTGGCGGCGGAACTGGAAGCCCTAGGTTGGCAAGTGATCACCGTGTGGGAATGCGAAACTCGCGAGAGCGGTATTGTCGACATCTTGGCAGGTATCCGACGCGCTTCGCAGGAAAAAATTCCACATTCAGTAGCGAATTGTAATCAAGCTGTTAGATTTGGCAGCGAGGGGAGACCAGACGGTGGCTAAATTCGTCCCGAGCGATGATCCGAATAAGGCAGATGCATCTCCTACGAAGCGATTTTTCGTAGATATCATCACGCGAGACATTCAACTCGACGAAGCTATCCAAGATCTGGTCGACAACTGCGTGGATGGCGCGAAGAGGCTGAGGCCCAAAGGTGATTATAGGGGGCTTAAGGTCGAAATTGAGGTCACTCCAAATCACTTTGTCATTTCTGATAATTGCGGCGGCATACCTTTAGAAACTGCACGGAAATATGCCTTCAAATTTGGTCGCGCCGCAGGGTTCGAAGAGACCGATCATTCGGTGGGCCAATTCGGCATTGGCATGAAGCGCGCACTATTCAAGATGGGTGCGTATTTCGAGGTAAGCTCTACGGAGCCCGCCGCGAAATTCAAAATCGACGTTGATATTCCATTGTGGCTTGCGGACGAGGGAAATTGGGATTTCCCCATTACAGATCTTGAGGAGCGAAAATTTCAGGAGGCCGAGACAGGCACAACACTCCGCGTCACCCGGCTCAATGTGGGTGTTCCGGAGCGCTTCGGGCAGGACACATTCAAATCTATTCTATCAAACAATATTCGCATCGCTCATGCACAACCTATGGCAGCTGGGCTTGAGATTTCATTCAACGGCTCGGCGATCATTGCAAGTGTCTGGCAGCTGAAGAGCTCCGATAGCATTCAACCAGTCGTCAAATCCTACCCAGACGATCTTGGAGGCAAAGCGCTACTTACCACTCGTCTTCACGCAGGTGTTGCGGAGTCCAGTCGGCAACATGCTGGATGGTATATATTTTGCAATGGTCGCTGCATTCTAGAGGCCGATCAGAGCAAAACTACAGGATGGTCGGAGGTCGATGAAGGGGTCGCTATCCCGAAATACCACAATCAGTTTGCACGATTCCGAGGGTATGCGTTCTTGGACTCGGATGATGCCAGCTTACTACCTTGGAATACAACGAAAACCGGATTGGATGAAGAATCACCTGCTTACCGCAGGTTAAAACCTCGTCTGATTGAAGCGATGCGACCGATCATATCTTTCCTCAATGCATTGGACAGTGAGCAAGACCTCGAACCAGCCGATAGAGTGCTAACTTCTGCAGTGGCTTCGGCGCCGGCAGTACCTCTCGCGAGGTTGCCGGAGCGTGCCGCGTTCGTTTTTCAGGCCCCCGCGAAGCGGGGACCTCCAATGTCACGGATCGCATACAAGAAGCCAAAAGCCGAAGCGGACAAGTTGTTAGCCGCATTCAATGTCAAAAAACTACCGGACCTGGGCGAACGCTCTTTTGAATTTGCCTACGAAAACCTCGTCGAGGATGACTGAGTTGGTCGGGACCTTCAATAAGATCGATTACAGACTTCGCCCAGCAAAGCATGCGGAGCGGACGATGCTTATCGACCTTTACAAGCGTCTTCGCTTCGCTCCGATAGAGGGCTATCAATATGTCGGCTTCGGTTCGGTCGCCTTCGTCGACTTCCGAATGGTACATCGAGCGCTCGGCATCGACGACCTTTTGAGCATTGAAGGAACTGACGAGAAAGAAGAGCAGGTCAGATTCACACAAAACAAACCGTACGAACGAATTGATCTCCGATTTGGGCATTCCAGCACGATATTACCACAAATTAATTTTGACCGTCATTCGATCGTATGGCTAGATTATGATGAACCAGCCAAACGATTCATGGTTAACGATCTAGCGAGCGTTGCAGGGAAGGCAAAGAGTGGCACGTTTGTTGCCGTCACCTTCACCAATGATTTTCCAGCTGAAAAGAAGTTATCTGAGAAAGCACTGCACTTTTTGAAAGAAGGATTTCCGGAGTTCGTACCAGACGACGCTAAAGCGATCTCGTATCAGGGACCCAAATATGCCGAATTTGTTCGCGCGACGTTTGGGTCGCTCTTGGATACAGCGCTCAAGGATGCCGATGCAGGAAACCCCGATCCGCTGGCTAAGCGGGTCGCATTTCAGGTCTGCTACTTCAAGTATAAAGACGGCGCGCAAATGGCGACAGTCGGATGGCTCATCGTGTCAGAAAGCGATCTCGAGACACTTGATCTATGCAGGCTCGAAACTCTTCCATTTTTTCGACCCGGCAGCGACGCTTTTCG
Source organism: Sphingomonas sp. Root241 (assembly GCF_001428865.1). GTDB lineage: Bacteria > Pseudomonadota > Alphaproteobacteria > Sphingomonadales > Sphingomonadaceae > Sphingomonas. The sequence continues at coordinate 1,355,771 of NZ_LMIV01000001.1, read as the reverse complement.
TATCGATATCCCGAGGGTGACGCCCCTTGAGATACGCGAAATGGAACGGCGTCTTCCCGAACCACAAGCCGCAGCAGAACTTGCTTGGATACCAACCGAGGAGCGGGTCGCATTCGCGAAGAGCTATCGATATCTACCTAACTTTGCACCAGTGGAAGCCATCTGAAATGGTTTGGGGCGGCAGATCGCGTTCATCGCAGCGCTCGCTCGGACCGGGGTGGCGCGGGCCGCGGCATGTTTCGGTGGGATGAGCGCGCGGGCGCCGACTAACGCGAGAAAGTACTTTCCTACAACCCCTCGCCCATGCAATGTTCCTCATATGTTCCACTCCAGCGAGTCGCAACCGCCCACACCGGAAGAGCCCGACGACATCCTCCGCTTCACGCCCCACCCCATGCCGCCGCGCGCCGGCGGGTGGTCGGCGGAGCGGCAGATTGCGTTTGTCGAATGCCTGCGGCGCATCGGCGTGGTCGCCGTGGCGGCGCGGTCGGTGGGGATGACTGCCGGGGCCGCCTATCAGCTCCGGAAACGCGCCGGGCCGGACAGCGGCTTCGCTCGCGCATGGAACCGCGCGCTCGACGAAGCGCAATGCGAAGCGATCGACGAAATCCGCACGCGCGGCTTCGGGCCGGTCCGCGAAGCAATGTTCCGATGCGGACGGCAAATCGGCTGGCGCGAACGCTACGACAACAGGCTGCTCTACGCCGCGCTGCGCGCGCTCGATGGCATGTCGGGCCGTTTCCATGCATCGGGGGCAGCAATTGACACCGGTTCGGCCGCGCCCGCCCCGCGCAACGAAGTTACGCCGACACGCAACAACATTGCCGATTCGCCGTGCAAACCGTGAAATTGCGCCCCGGCAAATCCAACATTCGGCCCGTGCGGAGCCGCGCTGCAACAAAGCGACATATCTCTGTAACGCACTGCGTCCAATGCCGCTCGGGCCGGCGCCAGGTCCCCTCCTTCCGCGCCGGCTCTCCCCGAACTACGGGGCGGCTCCGGCCGCCCCGCTTTTTTGCCTCATTCGGGCCGGTGGCACACGGCTTCGATGTTGGTCCCGTCGGGATCGAGCACGAATGCGGCGTAGTAATCGGGGTGGTAATGCGCGCGGATGCCCGGGGCGCCGTGATCGGTGCCGCCCGCCGCCAGCGCCGCGGCGTGGAACGCGTCGACCTGCGCGCGGCTGTCGGCCGCGAAGGCGACATGCGTGCCCTGCCCCACTCGCTCGTTGTCGCCGATCCAGAAGAACGGCTTGCCCTGCTTGCCATAGCCGATCGCGGTGCCGCCCGCCTCGGTCTGTTCGGGCGTGACGCGCATGATCTCGGCGATGCCCAGCGGCGCGAGCGCGGCGGCGTAGAAGGCGTCGGAGCGGGCGAGGTCGGAGACGGCGAAACCGATATGGTCGATCATGGCGGTCACTCCTTTCAGGGAAACAGGTCGACGATCTCCGCGCCTTCGCCCTCGGCCGCGAGCAGCAGGGTGCGGTGGCAATGTTCGGGGTTGCGCTCGAAGCAGACCAGGGCGCTGGGCTTTTCCGCGGCGAGCGCGCGCATCTGCGCCGCCTCGGCCTGCGCCTCGGGCAGCCCGAGCTGGGTTTCATATACCCGCTCCAGCGTCGCGACATCGCCTTTCTTGGCCGCGTCGCGCCCCGGCTTGGGGGTGCCGAGATTCTTGAGGAGGACATAGTCGATCCCCGCCTCCTTCAGGCTCGCGGCGAGCATGTTCTTCGAAAAGCCCGGGCGCCGCGAGAGGGGCACCGCGCGCACGTCGATCACCCGCTCGACGCCCGCTTTGTGGAGCGCCGCGATGAACTCGGCCATCGTCGTCGCCTCATAGCCGATCGTGAAGATCCTCATGCCCGCAAGCTCCGCACCACGCCCCAGGCGATCAACGCCAGTCCGGCGAAATAGGTCGGCCAGATCAGCAGTCCCGGAAGCGCCGATCCCGCCATCGGCCCCATCCGCCCGAAGATGAGGAGGTCCGAAAGCACGAACAATGCCGCGCCCAGCCCCACGCTCCCCTGCGGAAACCGGCTGATCGCCGCGGTCCCGAACATCGCCCCCAGCCCCGCGGCGTAGAGCGCGATCCCCGGTGCGGCGGCACGCTCCGCGGGCAGCAGGAACGCCGCCCCGGCCACCGCCGCCGCGATCAGGGCGGCCTGCCAAAGCGGCCCGCTCCGATTGCGCAGGTACAAGGTCGCGGCGACGACATGCCCGGCAAGGAAGGCAACCGCCCCGACCGTCAGCCCATGCGTCTCGAGCAGCACATCGCCCAGCGCCCCCAGCGCCAGCGCCGCCGCGATCAGCCACCCGTCGGTCGACCGCGCCTGCAGCCCCGCCCACAAAGCGAGCAGCCCCACCCCGGCCCCCTTCCACACCGTCTCCACGGCGAAGGGAACGCTGATCCAGTGCGTGGCATAGAAGCTCCCGCCCGCCACCAATGCGGCAAGGAAGAGCAAGCGGAGCGCGGATGGGTTCATGCCCCCGAGCATAACGCGGCCACAGCCTTTGTCATGCGCCTCGCTTGCCGCTATTCGCCCGGCCGTGACTCACGACATCCACATCATCGGCGGCGGCCTCGCCGGATCCGAAGCCGCATGGCAGCTCGCTCAGGCCGGGCACAAGGTGAAGCTCTCCGAAATGCGCGGCTCGGGTGACAGGACCCCCGCGCACCACACCGACAGCCTCGCCGAGCTCGTCTGCTCCAATTCGTTCCGCTCCGACGATGCCGAGCGCAACGCCGTCGGCCTGCTCCACCAGGAGATGCGCGACCTCGGCTCGCTGATCCTCACCCAGGGCGATATCCACAAGGTCCCGGCAGGCTCGGCGCTGGCCGTCGACCGCGACGGCTTCTCGGCCGGCGTCACCGCCGCGCTGGAGGCCCATCCCAACATCACGATTGTCCGCGAGCGGGTGGACCAGCTCCCCGCCGAGGGCCTGACCATCGTCGCCACCGGCCCGCTCACCGCCCCCGGCCTCGCCGAGAGCATCGGCAGCGCCACCGGGAAGGAGGCCTTGGCCTTTTTCGATGCGATCGCCCCGATCGTTCATTTCGAGAGCATCGACTTCACCACCGCCTGGTATCAGTCGCGCTGGAACAAGGGCGAGGGCAAGGATTACATCAACTGCCCGATGTCGAAGGACGAATATCTCGCCTTCCACGCCGGCCTGCTCGCCGGCGAGAAGACCGAGTTCCGCGAGTGGGAGAACGTCCCCTATTTCGAAGGCTGCATGCCGATCGAAGTGATGGCCGAACGCGGCGTCGATACCTTGCGCTACGGCCCGATGAAGGGCGTCGGCCTCGACGATCCGCGCACCGGCCGCTGGCCCTATGCCGTCGTCCAGCTCCGCCAGGACAATGCCAGCGGCACCCTCTGGAATATGGTCGGCTTCCAGACCAAGCTCAAATATGCCGCGCAAGTCGAGCTGTTCCGCACCATTCCGGGCCTGGAAAAGGCCGAGTTCGCGCGGCTGGGCGGCCTGCACCGCAATACCTTCATCCGCTCGCCCGAACTGCTCGACCCGACGCTCCGGCTCAAGGCGCGCCCCAACATCCGCTTCGCCGGGCAGATCACCGGGTGCGAGGGCTATGTCGAAAGTGCCGCAATCGGGCTGCTCGCGGGCCGCTTCGCCGCCGCCGAGATCGCCGGTCAGACCCTTCCGGCCCCGCCCCGCGAAACCGCGCTCGGTGCATTGCTGGCCCACATCACCGGCGAGGCCGAAGTCGAGACCTATCAGCCGATGAACGTCAATTTCGGCCTGTTCCCGCCGATCGAGGGCCGCTCGAAAAAGGCCGACCGCAAGCTGATGTACACCAGCCGCGCGCGTGCCGCGTTCAGCGGCTGGATGCCGGCTTAGTCCTCCGCCTCTTCCTTCCCGGGAGCAGCGGCAGGGCACGCGCAACGCGGCTTGGCGCCGGCGCGGGCCTTGGGTGCAGTGGCGAGGAACTCCGCGCGGCTCAACGCGCCCGATTTGTCGGCATCGGCGCCGGCGAATTTGGTCGTGGTCTTCGCCGCCCATTCGTCGAAATCGAGCCTCCCGTCATGATTGGCGTCGAGCTTCGCATAGGCCTTCCGCCGAGAGAGCAGATATTCCTCCCGGGTCACTGCGTCATTGCGGTCCTTGTCATAACGATCGAAACGCTTCTGCTCGCGCGTCTTCGCGCTGGCGCTAGGCACTTCCTCGGGAAGCGGGTCTTCGGTCGCGGCTGCCGCAATATGCGCCGCGGGCGCGCCGGGCAGCTTCACAGGTGGCGCAGCTGAGCCGCGAAGCAGGAACAAGCCCGCGAGCCCCAGCACCAGTGCCGCACCCACGCCGACGAAATAGCGCCACATCGAACGTCTCCCCCGAGAGTCGAGGCCTGCAAGCTAAGCGCGTCCGTCGCGCTGGCAAGCCCCTACCTTCCCGTCAGGCGATGCCAGAGCAATCGGCCGACCCGGTGCGGGGCGCCTATCGGTGGCTCGCCGCCGTGCGGCACGCGCAGATCGAGCCGCGCGAGGTGCGCCAATGCTCCAAGCGCCCGGCCATTGCGGCTCCAGCGCTTCGATACGGCGTCTTCGAGCAGCGGCGCGGCGAGGTCGCGCGCTTCGGCAGCCTCGTCAGGCGCCCGGAGATGGCGCGCCAGATCGACCAGCGCCCAGCCCTGCCCGGACGCGGCAAGCGGATCGCCCGGCGCCGCGCCCATCGCCGCACCGGCCACCACAAACAATTCCCCGCGTCCCTCGCCGAACCGCCGCAGAGCGCCGCGATCGAGCGTCTCCTCCTCGATCAGCACTTCCCAGCCATGGACGATCGGCACCAGCGAGGCTCCGCGCACCCCCTTGGGCAGCACCTCGCGCACGAGCGCCTGCAGCACCGGTTCGGCCGGCGCCGGCTCGCTGTCCAGCTTCGCCAGCGCCTCGCGCCACCAGGCGAGTCGCAACTGGCCCAAAGCGGGTTCACGCGTCGTCCGCAGCAGTTGCGCCAGCGCCTCGTCGAGGGCGAACAGCGCCTCGAGCGCGGCCGCGCCCCCCTGCGGCGCGTAAGAGAGCGCGAGCGCGTGTTCCGGATTCCCCCCCGCTACTCCGGTCATTTCCCTGCCCCCCATAAGCCGCCCGTTAACCAGCTCGATTTATGGGGCGTTAGCTGTGCGTGCGGCATGATGCCGTGTTGATCGGGGACCGGGGTCGCAAGAATGGTGGGCAATCGGCATAGCCTGATGAGGGCAAAGGCGTTCCTGACGGAATTCGCCCGCGATACGCGCGCCAACACGCTGGCGATCATGGCGATGGCGATCATCCCGCTGGCGGGCATGGTAGGTGGCGGCATCGACATCAGCCGCATGTACATCGTCAAGACGCGCCTGCAACATGGTTGCGACGCCGGCGCACTCGCCGGCCGCAAGGCGATGGCCGGCGGCAATTGGGTTCAGACGGTCAACGGCGTCGCCAACTATCCCGAGACCACGGCCAAGCAGTTCTTCGATTCGAATTTCGACAAGAACGCTTATGGCGGAACCAGTCCCAACAAGGCTTTCACCGAAAATGCCGGCAAGGTTTCCGGCACGGCGACCGCGACGGTGCCGATGACGCTGATGCGGATCTTCGGCCGTACCACCGAGACGCTCACCGTGACCTGCGAAGCCGATATGCGGCTTCCCAACACCGACGTGATGTTCGTGCTCGACAATACCGGGTCGATGGACTGGAAGCCCGACAACAGCTCCTGCGACGCCAGCTGCAAGGCGGCCGGCGGTTCGAAGATGCAGATGCTGCGCGTCGCGGTGAAGTGCTTCTTCGAGATCGTTGCGCGGCTCGATACCGATGCGGCCTGCGATGGCGGCGCGCCGAGCGGCGGCACCGGCAACGGTGCGCAGATCCGGTTCGGGTTCGTACCCTATTCGGTGAACGTCAATGTCGGGAAGCTGCTGCCCAACGAGTTCTTCGCGGACAGCGGCTACTATCAAACGCGCAAATGGAACCTGTTCGCCACGCCCCAGGATGCCGTCGGCACGCCCTATTGGGAAACCTATGGCACTGCTATCAGCCAAGCCAACTGCCTGAAGTTCATGAACAACCAGAGTTTCAACGGCTTCACTCCGACGCCGACGCCTGTCGGCACGGCTCCGGGGCCGGTCACCAAAATTACGTTCAACAGCGATGGAAGCGCCAGCACCGAATGGTACGGCGAGTGGGGGGGCTGGAGCGGTGCATCGGTTACCAGCGGCAACAACCGCAGCTGCCGCCGCAACCGCACCGATACGGTGACTCATTATCAGGGCTGGACTTACGATAGACTCCCGATCAATTTCAGTGCGCTGAAGGCAGGCGGAAGTAACTGGAACAACAGTTTTACCTGGCCCGACGGTGCCAACGGCTCGAACCGGCAGATCAACTGGGACGGGTGCATCGAGGAGCGCAAGACCGTCAAGGACGCTGCCAGCTACAATCCGGCGCCGGCGGATGCATATGACCTCGACATCGACATGCGGCCCAACGGCAACGCGGAAACCCAGTGGAAGCCGGCGCTGCGCCCGCTGATCTATTTGCGCGCAGTGACCGGCGGCAATTACAGCAATGCTACGCTCAATCCCGTAGATTCGATCAACAATTTCGCCGCTCCTGGTTATGGCTGCCCGACGCAGGCGAAGAAGCTGCAGAGTTGGCCCGTCGCAAGCGCTTTCGACGACTATGTCGACAGCCTGAATCCGACCGGCAGCACCTATCATGACATCGGCATGATCTGGGGTGCTCGGCTGATGTCACCCACCGGCATCTTCAGGTCGGAGAACGAGTTTACGCCACAAGGTGGCGAGATCGAGCGGCACATGATCTTCTTCACCGACGGTATCGCACAGGCAAACCCATGCGAATATTCGGCCTATGGCGTCGCCTGGTTCGATCGCCGCACCACCGAAAACGTCGGAAATGCCAGCAGCTGCGGCAACGAGAATGCCAATCTCGACGCTCAGATCAACAAGCGCCTCGAAGGGCTGTGCACCGCGGTCAAGAACAAGAACATCACTTTGTGGGTGATCTCGTTCGGTGCGGGCGTCGACGCGACGACCAAGACGCGCCTGACCAACTGCGCCAGCGCGGGGCGCTTCTTCGACGCGAGCGACTCGACGGCACTGCAAAAGGCATTCCGCGACATCGCCAACCAGATCTCCGCACTGAGGCTGACCAACTGATGCGCCGGATCTCCTTCCTTCGCCATCCTCGCGCTTTGCGCGACGACGAGCGCGGCTCCACCGTGGTCGAGTTCGCGATCATCGCACCCGTCATGGGGCTGGTGTTGCTCGGCGGGTTCGACGTCGGCCACACGCTGTACATGCGCGCCGTGCTGCAGGGCGTGCTGCAAAAGGCGGCACGCGATTCCGCGCTGGAGAGCGGCAGTCAGCAGACCCAGCTCGACAGCATCGACAGGAAGATCAAGAGCCAGGTAGCGGCGCTGGCCAACAACGGCACGATCGAGATCAAGCGCCGCTATTATCGGACCTTTTCCGATGTCGCCGCGGCAAAGGCCGAGGACTTCACCGACAGCAACGGCAGCGGCAAGTGCGATGCCGGTGAGCCCTATACCGACAGCAATCTCAACAACATCTGGGATGCCGACGGCGGAAATGGCGGCCAGGGCGGCGCGCGCGATTCCACGCTCTACACAGTGACCGTCTCCTATCCGCGCTTCTTTCCGATCTACCGCATGGTCGGAGGGTCGAACACGACGCGGGTCACTGCGGCCACCGTGCTGCGCAACCAGCCTTATGCCGATCAGGGCGCCTATGGCACGCCCCAGGTGAGGAACTGCCCATGACCCTGCGCACGCTGGCCACGCGGCTGCGGCGCGACACGAGCGGCCTGGCGCTGCTCGAATTCGCCTTCTCGCTGCCGATCTTCCTGACGATGTCGCTCACCGGCGCCGAGCTGACCAACTATATCATCACGCGCATGCGGGTCAGCCAGATTGCGTTGCAGGTGGCGGACAATGCCGCGCGCATCGGCAGCGGCACGCAACTCGAAGCCAAGAAGATCACCGAAGCGGACATCAACGATCTGCTGATCGGCGCGGGGCTGCAGAGCGGCGAACTCAATCTGCTGACCCGAGGCCGCGTGATCGTCTCGTCGCTCGAACCAGACCCCACCAATGCGGGGAAATACCAGATCCGCTGGCAGCGCTGCGGCGGCCTCAGCGCCCCGGTGTCCAATTATGGCGTGGCGGGCACCAAGAATCTCACCGGCATGGGGCCCGCGCCGAAGATCACCGCGCCGGCGGACGGCGTGACCATGTTCGTAGAGGTGTTCTACACCTATCAGCCGCTTATCAAGACGTCGCTCTCGCCCTCGACCTCGATGGACGAGATCGCGTCGATGATGGTCCGCGATCGTCGCGACACCAGCGACGACAGCAAGATCACCGTCAACGGCGTCGAGCAGAACAATCCCAACCCGCAGCATCCAAACGGGGTCTACAAGGTCAACGGCGTCACGCCCTCGACCTGCTGACGCGCTGGCGGGGCGCCCGAGAGCGCCCCGTCCGTCGCTCAGCCCTTGTACGTCACCTTCTTGACCGCCGCGACGACACGCGCCGCATCGACCAAAGCGAGCTTCTCGAGATTGGCCGCATAAGGCAGCGGCACGTCCTCGTTGGTCACGCGCAGCACCGGGGCGTCGAGATCGTCGAAGCCCTGCTCCATCGCCACTGCGACGATCTCCGACGAGATCGAGCAGACCGGCCAGCCTTCCTCGACCACCACCATGCGGTTGGTCTTCTTCAGGCTCTCGAGCACGGTCGCGGTATCGAGCGGGCGCAGCGTGCGCAGGTCGATCACTTCGGCGTCGATCCCTTCGCCCGCCAGTGTCTCGGCGGCTTCGAGCGCAACGCCGACGCCGATCGAATAGGACACGATCGTCACGTCCTTACCGGCGCGCACGATCCGCGCCTTGCCGATCGGCAACACGTGATCGTCGAGCTTGGGCACTTCGAAGCTGCGGCCGTACAGCAATTCGTTCTCGAGGAAGACGACCGGGTCCTCCGAACGGATCGCCGCCTTGAGCAGGCCCTTGGCATCGGCCGCGTCATAGGGCGCGATCACGATCAGGCCGGGGACGCTGGCATACCACGGACCATAATTCTGGCTGTGTTGCGCGCCGACGCGGCTGGCGGCGCCGTTCGGCCCGCGGAACACGATCGGGCAGCGCATCTGGCCGCCGGACATATAGTTGGTCTTGGCAGCCGAATTGATGATGTGGTCGATCGCCTGCATCGCGAAGTTGAAGGTCATGAATTCGACGATCGGCTTCAATCCGCCCATCGCCGCGCCCGTGCCGACGCCGGCAAAGCCATATTCGGTGATCGGGGTGTCGATCACGCGCTTGGCCCCGAACTCCTCGAGCAGGCCCTGCGTCACCTTGTACGCGCCCTGATATTCGGCGACTTCCTCGCCCATCACGAACACGCGCGGATCGGCGCGCATTTCCTCGGCCATCGCGTCGCGGAGCGCCTCGCGGACGGTCGTCTTGACCATCTCGGTGCCCTCGGGAATCGCGGGATCGGAGACCGTCGCCGCCTTGTTGCTGGCGAGCTGCGACGTGCCGCTCTCGGCCTTTTTCGGCGCAGGTGCCTCGGATTCCTCGGCCTTCTGCTCGGTGGCCGGTGCTTCGGCCTTCGGAGCCTCCGCAGCGGGAGCCGGGGTCGGTGCAGAGGCATCCTCGCCTTCGCCCGCGATCGTCGCGATCACGGTGCCGACCTTCACGTTGTCTGTGCCCTCGGCGATCAGGATCGACGCGATCGTGCCTTCGTCCACTGCCTCGAATTCCATCGTCGCCTTGTCGGTCTCGATCTCGGCGAGGATGTCGCCCGACTTCACCGTGTCGCCTTCCTTGACGAGCCACTTGGCGAGCGTGCCCTCTTCCATGGTCGGCGAGAGTGCCGGCATCTTGAGTTCGATCGCCATTTCAATAGGTCTCCACCAGCACGTCGGTGTATAGTTCCGCGGGGTCGGGTTCGGGGGTCTGCTCGGCGTAATCGGCGGCTTCGTTGACCACCTTGCGGATTTCCTGCTCGAGCGCCTTGAGCTCGTCCTCCTTGACGCCGAGCTGGTCGAGCTCGCGCTTCACCGCCTCGATCGGGTCGGACTTCTCGCGCACCGACTGGACTTCCTCGCGGCTGCGATACTTGGCCGGATCCGACATCGAGTGGCCACGGTAACGGTACGTCTTCATCTCGAGGATGATCGGGCCCTTGCCCGCACGGACCCAGGCCAAAGCCTCTTCGGCGGCGCCGCGGCAGGCGAGCACGTCCATGCCGTCCACCTGGATGCCGGGAATGCGGAAGCTCTCGCCGCGCTTGTACAACTGGTCCTCGGACGAGGAGCGATTGACGCTGGTGCCCATGGCATACTGGTTGTTCTCGATCACATAGATGATCGGGAGCTTCCACAGCTCGGCCATGTTGAACGATTCGTAGACCTGGCCCTGGTTCGACGCGCCATCGCCGAAATAGGCCATCGCGACGCCGCCATCCTCGTTATATTTGTGTGCGAAGGCGAGCCCTGTGCCGAGCGAGACCTGCGCGCCGACGATGCCGTGGCCGCCGTAGAACTTCTTCTCCGTCGAGAACATGTGCATCGAGCCGCCCTTGCCGCGGCTGATGCCTGCGCCGCGCCCGGTCAGTTCGGCCATGATCACCTTGGGATCGATGCCGTAAGCGAGCATGTGGCCATGGTCGCGATAGCCGGTGATCACCGAATCCTTCTCGCCGTCCAGCGCCGACTGCAGGCCGACCGCAACGGCCTCCTGACCGATATAGAGGTGGCAGAAGCCGCCGATGAAGCCGAGCCCGTAGAGCTGCCCTGCCTTCTCCTCGAAGCGGCGGATGAGCAGCATCTGCTTGTAGAATTCGAGCAGCTGCTCCTTGGAAGCTTTGTACCGTTCTGGTTCGCTGGGTCGTTCGCGGTTCGGTACCGCAGGTTCGGTAGACGCTTTGCGTGCCGGCGTTTTGGCCACAGGAAATCCTCATGCCCGGAAGGTCAATGCGGCGCCTATAGGCGTGTTTTCGGCCCCGACGCAACGTCAACGCACGCGAAAGGCCGGCGTTCATTCCGCGCGTTGCGCAAACGACACGCTTCCCGGCGGGTGCAAGCCGAGATGGTAAAATGGGATACCAATTATCGGGCTGTCGAACGCCGCGAACCGCGGCCGTTCCGGACTATTTGTCGAGCGGAACGATGACTTCGTCGGGACGTGCGACGTTGAGCTGCTTGCGCACCAGCTCGTCGACCATGTCGGGATCGGCGCCACGCTTGGGATCGAGCAAATCGACGCGGTTCTTGATCTCGGCACGCTTCTTGGCCAGCGCCGCATATTCCAAATTCTTCTGCGCGAGCTCGGCCTTCAACTCCCGCGCCGCGACGATGCCCGTGGGGCCCAGCACAGCATTATAACCGAAAAAGCCCATGGCGATGAGCACCGCGGCGGGAAGCCCCGCGCGGCGCAGAAGCGTATTGATCGGAGAAGTGCGCGCCATCGGGTTGATTCTTGCGTAACCAGAGTCGTTAATCAAGGCCGCAGTTTCACTTAACCGAGCCGAAGACACCAAAGCACCTTGTCACCCCGGCCCTGTGCCGGGGTCCACTCAGCCTCACGGTCTGTCCATCGATGGCTGATCCACCCGATGCCTCCCGGTGGACCCCGGCACAAGGCCGGGGTGACGAGAAGGATTACGCCTTGAGAACCGAGCGGCCCGCATAGCGTGCCGCATCGCCCAGTTCTTCCTCGATGCGGATGAGCTGGTTGTACTTTGCGAGCCGGTCCGAGCGTGCCAGCGAGCCCGTCTTGATCTGCCCGCAATTGGTCGCCACCGCGAGGTCGGCGATCGTCGCGTCTTCGGTCTCGCCCGAGCGGTGCGACATCACTGCGGTATAGGACGAACGCTGCGCGAGGCTCACGGCCTCCAGCGTCTCGGTCAGCGTGCCGATCTGGTTGACCTTCACCAGCAGCGAATTGGCATAGCCGCCGTCGATGCCGCGCTTGAGGCGCTTGGGATTCGTCACGAACAGATCGTCGCCGACCAACTGGACCTTGCCGCCGATCGCGTCGGTCAGTGCCTTCCAGCCCTCCCAATCGTCCTCGGCCATGCCGTCCTCGATCGAGAAGATCGGGTATTTGGCCGCCAGCCCGGCGAGGAAGTCGACATTCTCCGCCGAGGAGAAGGTCTTCCCCTCGCCCACCATCTTGTACGCGCCGTCCTTGTAATATTCGGTCGCGGCGCAATCGAGCGCGAGCATGACGTCGTCGCCCGGCTTGTAGCCCGCAGCCTCGATGCTCGCCATGATGAAGTCGAGCGCATCGGTGGTCGAGCTGAGATTCGGCGCGAAGCCGCCTTCGTCGCCCACGCCGGTCGCGAGGCCCTTCTCGTGCAGCTTCTTCTTGAGCGTGTGGAAGATCTCCGAGCCGCAGCGCACTGCCTCGACGATATTCTCCGCGCCGACCGGCACGATCATGAATTCCTGGAAGTCGATCGGATTGTCGGCATGCTCGCCGCCGTTGATGATGTTCATCATCGGCACCGGCAGCACATGCGCATTGACCCCGCCGACATAGCGGTAGAGCGGCAGCCCGCGCGCATCGGCGGCCGCCTTCGCCGCGGCAAGACTGACGCCGAGGATCGCATTGGCGCCCAGCCGGCCCTTGTTCTCGGTGCCGTCCAGCTCGATCATCGCGCGGTCGAGATCGGCCTGATCCTCGGCGTCGAGCCCCAGCACTTCCTCGGCAATCTCGCTGTTGACCGCCTGCACCGCCGCCTCGACGCCCTTGCCGAGCCAGCGCGTCTTGTCGCCGTCGCGCTTTTCGACCGCCTCGTGCGCACCGGTCGAGGCACCCGAAGGCACCGCGGCACGGCCGAAGCTGCCGTCCTCGAGCAGCACATCGACCTCCACCGTGGGATTGCCCCGGCTGTCGAGGATCTGGCGGGCATGGATGTCGATGATTGCGGTCACGTAACGGTCTCCCTACTTAGGGTATATCGGATTGCCCGAGGGCGCGCGCGAGCCTCTAACCGCTCCTGTGCTCCCGGGCAACGCAGAGGATGGAACCGGCGCGTACGGCCATGGTTCTCTGCACGAGTAACTGAAAGGGCCCAAGCCATGGCTGACGCGAAGACCCCAAAATCCACCGGCGGCGAGCAAGTCGCTTTCGAAGCGGACCCCAAGCTCGAGGCGACGGCCGGCGGCGCAGGACCTGCCGCGATCAATTTCGAAGCGGCGGACGATCTCGGCGGATCCACGTCCGGCGCGACCCGGAAGCTCAAGGACGAGGCGTCGAAGCTAGGCACGCAGGCGGCCGACCGCGCCCGCGCCTTTGCCGGCGAGAACAAGGAACGCGCCACCAACGCGCTCGACGAAGTCGCCAAGATGTTCGAGGGCGCCGCTCTCGACGTCGATGCACGGCTCGGTGAGCAATATGGCAAATATGCCCGTTCTGCCGCCCAGGGCATCTCGAACTTCGCCGAGAGCCTGCGCGGCAAGGAAGTCGACGATCTGTTCAATGACGCGACCGATCTGGTGAAGAAGAGCCCGGTCATCGCCGTGGGCGCTGCGGCCGCGGTCGGTTTCGTCGTCGCGCGGCTGATCAAGTCGGGGGTCGACGCGGCTTCCGAAACCACCGACGCCTGACGGGTAAAGGGGGGTGAGCGAGCCAGAGGCAGCGGAAGAGAGCATCGGCGAGCTGATCGGGCGGCTCGTCGAGGACGGCAAGGACGTTGCTCGCGCCGAAATCGATTATTATCGCACGCTCGCCGCCACCAAGATCGGCGAGGCCAGGGCCGGGCTGATCCTCGGCATCGCCGCGCTGGTGATCGCGCTCTGCTCGGTCACTGCGTTGCTCGTCGGGCTGATCCTGTCGCTGACGCCGCTGGTCGGCCCGGCACTCGCCACGCTGATCGTGATCGTCGTGGCGTTCGCGCTTGCCGGCCTGCTCGGCTGGCTCGCCTATCGGCAGATGGCGCGCCTGTTCGGGAGCGATGCATGAGCACCGATCCGCAATTGCTCGCCGCCGAGGCGCAGGTCCAGGCCGCCCGAACCCGCCTGTTCGCGACCCTCGATGCAGTGCAGGAGCGGCTCAAGCCTTCGCATCTCGCGGAAAATGCCGTCGAAATCGCCGCGCTGGGCGTCGCCTCGACTGCCCGCAAGGGCGCCGAGGCCGTCCGCTCGCGTCCCTTCGCCGTCGCTGCGATCGCCGGAACGGTGGGCCTCGTCTTCGCGCGGGGCTGGATCGCCGACATGCTTCGCCGCCGCAATGAAACCGCCCCCGCCGCCGATGGTTTGAACAAAAAGACATCCGCGAAGCCCGCGAAGAAAGGACAGCCCAGATGAGCAACGACAATGTGAGCGCGCCCAAGGCAGCCAACCAGAACGGCAGCGCCCGAGCTCGTGCGGCAAAGGCGGCCGAGGGGATCGGCGACAATCCGGTCGCGCTCCTCGCCGGCGGCATCGCGCTCGGCGTGGTCATCGGCATGCTGCTGCCCCGCTCGGCGAAGGAGCGCGAATTGCTCGACCCGGTCGGCCGCCAGCTCGCCGATCGCGCCACCGCCACGGCGAGTGCGGTGAAGCAGGCCGGCAAGCAGGAGATCGAATCGCTCCTCCCCGGCCGCGACGCCACCAAGGAACGCGCCACCGCGCTGTTCGGCAACCTCCTCGAAGCCGCCAAGGGCGCCGGACAAAAAGCCTAAAGGCGAGATCGGGGTTGAGCGGTTAAGCCTTTGCCCGGTAAGGGCAGGTCAAACCGCTCTCCCCAGGAGTTTCGATGAGCAAGCTTCACCTCGTCTTCGGCGGTCGCGTGACCGATCCGCAGACCCTCGATTTCACCGATCCGACCAAACTCGACGTGGTCGGCATCTTCCCGGATTATGCCAGCGCCGAAAAGGCGTGGCGCGCAGCCGCGCAGCGCACGGTGGACGATGCGGAGATGCGCTATGTCGTGGTCCATCTCCACCGGCTGCTTGAGCCGGACCTCGAAAAGCCGGCGGCCTGAGGCCTCAGGCCCGCCGCCAGTTCCACGCCAGCAGCGGCTTGGCGAGCGCGAGGCCGGCGACGAACCCGCCGATATGCGCCGCCGCCGCGACGGCTACGCCCGCGCCGAGGAACGCGAAGGCAGTCAGCAGATTGACCACCGTCCAGGCAGCCGCCAGCCAGAGCACGTGCACTGCCTGTGCCGGGATCGGGCCGATTGCCCGGGCGCGCGAACGGCCGAACAGCAGGGAATAGGCGCCGACCACAGCCGACGCGGCGCCGCTGGCGCCGATCATCGGAGTCATCGACATGGGATCCGGCAGCCACTGCGCGAGCGCCGCGGCATAGGCCCCGACGACATAGAGTATGACGATGCCCGCCGGACCGACCGCGCGTTCGGTTTCCTTGCCGGTGAAGCCCAGCATCAGCATGTTCATCGCAAGGTGGAAGATGCCGGCATGCAGGAACGCGCTCGACAGGGGCGTCAGCCACACCGGCACCGCCCACATGTCGTCGATCACCAACCCGCTCAGGCGACGTGGAATGAACCCGCCGGCATAGGCCGCGAGCACCTCATGATTGCCGAGCGTGACGGCAAGGCTGACCACGATCGTGACCAGCACGATGATCGAAGTCGCCGATAGTCGGCGCATGGCCGGCCTCAGATGAATTCGATCTTGGAAACCAGATAGTAGCGGTCGCCCGCGGGCACCGAGACCTCGACTTCCTCTTCGACCTTGCGGCCGATCAGCGCGCGCCCGATCGGCGAATTGTACGAGATGCGGCCCTTGCTCGCATCCGCCTCGGTCTCGCCGACGATCTGGTACCTGATCGGCTTGTCGTCCTCGTCGAGCAACGTCACCGTCGCGCCGAACACGACCTTGTCGCCCGACAGGTCTTTGGGATCGATGATCTGGGCGCGGCTGAGCTTGCCTTCGATATCCGAGATCGTGGCTTCGTTCTGGCCCTGCTGCTCCTTGGCGGCATGATATTCGGCATTTTCCGAAAGATCGCCGTGCGCACGCGCTTCCTCGATCGCATCCACGATCAGCGGACGTTCCGCTTTGAGGCGCTTCAGCTCGGCAGTGAGCTTCTCATAGCCCTCCTTGAGCATCGGCATCTTTTCGACCGTCGCCATTCCATTCCGCCCTTCAAACGCCTCGATCCCCAAGCGTCCCACATGGGATACGCCCGCACATTAACATCGATTGGGGGAGATCAATTGTGCGAGTGCGAATAATAAGACTGGAGCGGGCAAACATCAAGCGCCTGCCCAGAAAGCGCCGCAATCGCCCTTGCTGTCGCGACGCTGGCCGGTGCGGTGGTGAAGTAGGGAATCTTCTGCGCCATCGCCGTCGCGCGAATGCTCGCCGAGTCCTTGAGCGACTGCCAGCCCTCGGTGGAGTTGAAGATCAGCGCGACATCGCCGTCCTGAATCCGATCGACGATATGCGGCCGGCCTTGCGCAACCTTGTTCACGCGCTCGACAGCGATGCCCTCGGCTTCGAGATAATCGGCGGTTCCCCCGGTGGCGATGATCCGGAAGCCCAGGTCCGCGAGGATCTGCACGCCGGGCAGCACTACCGGCTTGTCGCTGTCCTTGACGCTGACGAACAGGGTGCCGGACGACGGCAACACCGTCCCCGCCCCGAGCTGCGACTTGGCGAAGGCGGTGGCGAAATCGCGATCGATGCCCATCACTTCGCCGGTGGACTTCATCTCGGGTGAGAGCACCGGATCGACTCCGGGGAAGCGCGCCCAGGGGAAGACCGCTTCCTTCACCGCGATATAATCGATGTCGCGATCGATCTTCGGCAGGTCCTTGAGCTTCTCGCCCGCCATCACGCGTGCCGCGATCTTGGCGATGGGGATGCCGATCGCCTTGGCGACGAAGGGCACCGTGCGGCTGGCGCGCGGATTGACCTCGATGAGGTACACCTCGCCGTCCTTGACCGCGAACTGAATGTTCATCAGCCCCTTGACCTTGAGCGCACGGGCGAGCGCCTCGGTCTGCCTTTCGATCTCGGCGACGATCTCGGCGGAGAGGCTGTAGGGCGGGATCGAGCAGGCGCTGTCGCCCGAATGCACGCCGGCTTCTTCGATATGCTGGAGCACCCCCGCGACCACGACGTCGTCGCCGTCGGCGATCGCATCGACATCGACTTCGATTGCGTCGCGCAGATACTGGTCGATGAGGACGGGCGAGTCCCCGGAGACCTGCACGGCGGTCTGGATATAGTCGTCGAGCTGCTGGAGCGTGTCGACGATCTCCATCGCCCGGCCGCCCAGCACGTAGCTCGGCCGCATCAGCACGGGGAAGCCGATCCGCTCGGCCGCCGCCACTGCCTCGTCGCGGCTGCGCGCCAGACCGTTGGCGGGCTGCTTGAGCCCCAATTTGGCGACCAGGTCCGCGAAACGCTCGCGATCCTCGGCAAGATCGATCGCGTCAGGCGAAGTACCCAGGATCGGAATCCCGGCATCTTCCAGCGCCTGGGCGAGGTTGAGCGGCGTTTGTCCGCCGAACTGGACGATCACGCCTACCAGATTGCCGTTCGACTTCTCGACTTCGAGGATCTCGAGCACGTCCTCGGCAGTCAGCGGCTCGAAATAGAGGCGATCGGACGTGTCATAGTCGGTGCTCACCGTCTCCGGATTGCAATTGACCATGATCGTCTCATAGCCCGCGTCGGCCAGCGCGAAGCAGGCGTGGCAGCAGCAATAATCGAACTCGATCCCCTGCCCGATCCGGTTCGGCCCGCCGCCGAGGATCACCACCTTCTTGCGATCGGTGGGATTGGACTCGCACTCGGGCTCGCCGAAGCTCGGCGCCTCATAGGTCGAGTACATGTACGGCGTCTTCGCCTCGAACTCGGCGGCACAGGTGTCGATCCGCTTGAACACCGGGCGCACGCCGAGCTTGTGGCGCAGCTTCCGCACATCCGCCTCGGTCACGCCGCCGCTCATCGCCTTGGCGACTTCGCCGATCAGCCCGTGGCTGCGCGCCATCGTCTCCGAGCCGCGACGCATGTTGACGGACTTGAGCGCCAGATAAGCGAGCCTTTTGTCGCTGAATCCCATCGCCTTCAATTTGCGCATGCCCGCGGCATCCTGCGGCAGTCCGCCGCGGCACACGGCCTCTTCGGCTTCGACGATCTCGGCGATCCGCTGAAGGAACCACGGGTCATAGGCGGTGAGCGCCTGCACCTCGGCGACCGTGAAGCCTTCGCGCAGCGCCTGCGCCGCGATCAGCAGCCGGTCGGGCGAGCGGACGGCCAGCGCCGCCTCGATCTCGTCGCGCGGCGCGCCGGCGAGGCGGTCGACCTGATTGAAGCCGCTCAGCCCCGTTTCGAGCCCGCGCAGCGCCTTCTGCATCGATTCATGAATGTTGCGGCCGATCGCCATGACCTCGCCGACCGACTTCATCGCGGTGCCCAAGGTCGCCTCGGCGCCCTTGAACTTCTCGAAGGCGAAACGGGGGATCTTGGTGACGACATAGTCGATCGTCGGCTCGAACGACGCAGGGGTCGCCCCGGTGATGTCGTTCGTAATCTCGTCCAGCGTGTAACCCACCGCCAATTTGGCCGCGACCTTGGCGATCGGGAAGCCCGTCGCCTTGGAAGCCAATGCCGATGAACGCGACACGCGCGGATTCATCTCGATGACGATCAGGCGGCCGTCCTTCGGATTCACGGCGAACTGTACGTTAGAACCGCCGGTTTCGACGCCGATTTCCCGGAGTACCGCGATCGATGCATTGCGCATGATCTGGTATTCCTTGTCGGTCAGCGTCAGCGCCGGCGCGACGGTGATCGAATCGCCGGTGTGGGTGCCCATCGCATCGACATTCTCGATGCTGCAGATGATGATGCAATTGTCCGCACGGTCGCGGACCACTTCCATCTCATATTCCTTCCAGCCGAGCAGCGATTCCTCGATCAGCACCTCGGTGGTCGGCGAGAGATCGAGCCCGGAGCGCACGATCGCGATGAATTCCTCGCGATTATAGGCGATGCCGCCGCCCGATCCGCCCATGGTGAAGCTGGGGCGGATGATCGCCGGCAGCCCGACATGCTCGAGCGCGGCCAGCGCCTCGGCCTCGCTGTGCGCGATCGCCGAGCGGGCCGATTCCAGCCCGATCCTGGTCATCGCGTCCTTGAACTTCAGCCGGTCCTCGGCCTTGTCGATCGCCTCGGCGTCCGCACCGATCATGATGCAGCCGAACTTCTCCAGCGTGCCGTCATTGGCCAGCGCCAGCGCGGTGTTGAGCGCGGTCTGCCCGCCCATCGTCGGGAGCACCGCATCGGGGCGCTCTTTCTCGATGATCTTGGCGACGATCGCCGGCGTGATCGGCTCGACATAGGTTGCGTCGGCCAGTTCGGGATCGGTCATGATCGTCGCCGGGTTCGAATTGACCAGGACGATGCGATAGCCCTCTTCCTTGAGCGCCTTGATCGCCTGCGTGCCCGAATAATCGAACTCGCACGCCTGACCGATGACGATCGGCCCCGCGCCGATGACGAGGATGGAGGAGATGTCGGTGCGTTTGGGCATTACAATCCCAACCACTTCAGAAACGCGGCCAAAGCAACACCCACCAGTGTCTTCACCTTTTCACTTGTCGTCGCTTTGAGTGCGGCTTTGAGGGGTTCAACAATGAGAGCAATCAGAGCCGCACGAAGAACCGGCCCCCCTCTTTTTAGCAGGCCGATACCAGTCTCGATATGGATGCGAATCCAACTGCGCTGCTCGTCATCTTCGAATTCGTTATCCCCACGCAAAGCGTCATCTGCTTCGACAATAGACGCTTCGGCCTCGATGTATGCGGCGGAGTTATGATTGACCGTAACGAAACCATCCGCAGAGGGAATTGCCTCAATAGATTCCGCGCCGGATACAAGACGCTCCATGTCATCCCATAGATTTTGATTTTTCAAAGCGGATTTGATCCAATCTTCGCTGGACCAACCTCGCGCAATGACTGCATTTTCGTTGTCCGCCGCAAATGCCGAGATGTCACTATCGGCTATCTCAAGAACCGTATCAGCGTAAGGATCGACAATGACCACCAAAATCCCCGCAGATTCCATTCTTTTAATAATGTAGGAAGCCACAGAATCCTGCAGATCAATAGCGTACTCTTTCGCAAAGGCCTGCTGTATAGATTCAATAGTGAGGGAGTGATTGATGGCCTTATTCGGCGAAATCGCATGAATGGCGTTCAGGACGCCGACAAATACGTAGTCAGCCGGATTGCTCACTTCATCATCTCCACAAACCGCTCGAACAGATACAGACTATCCTGCGGCCCCGGACTGGCCTCGGGGTGATATTGCACCGCGAACGCCGGCCGGTCGGTCAGCTCGAAACCCGCATTCGACCCGTCGAACAGCGACACATGCGTCTCGCGGGCATTCTCCGGCAGCGTCTTGCCCAGCACCGCGAAGCCGTGGTTCATGCTGGTGATCTCGACCGCGCCGTCGCTCAGCCTTTTGACCGGGTGGTTGGCGCCGCGATGACCCTGGAACATCTTCGAGGTTTCGGCGCCCACCGCCAGCGCCATCAACTGGTGGCCGAGACAGATGCCGAACACCGGCTTGCCGCTGTCGAGCATCGCGCGGATCACGGGCACGGCATATTCCGCGGTCGCGGCGGGGTCGCCCGGGCCGTTGGAAAGGAAGAAGCCGTCGGGCGCGAACGACATCGCCTGTTCGAACGTCGCGGTCGCCGGCAGAACGGTTACTTCAGCTCCGGCCTGAACAATGTTCCGGAAGATGTTATGCTTGCTGCCATAATCGATCGCAACGACGTGCGGGCGCTTTGGTGCACCAGTGTGACCCTGGCGTGACTTTTCGTATCCGGCTCCCAATCGCCACACGCCGCCTTCCCAGCCGAAATGGGTTTCGGCGGTGACCGTGATGGCGAGGTCCATGCCCTCCAGCCCCGGCCATTCGCGCGCCATCTGGAGCAGCAGCGGAATGTCGAACTCGCCGCTGGCCGAATGCGCGATCACGCCGTTGGGCGCGCCGCCGGTGCGGATCCGCCGGGTCAGTGCCCGCGTGTCGATCCCGGCCAACCCGATCCGGGCATGCTTCTTCATCCACGCGTCGAGATGCTCGGTCGAGCGGAAGTTGCTCGGCTCGGTCACATCTTCGCGGACGATCATCCCAAGTGCATGCGGATTGTCCGCCTCGACGTCGTCGGCATTGGCGCCGACATTGCCGATATGCGGAAAGGTGAAATTGATGATCTGACCGGCGAAGCTCGGATCGGTCATGATCTCCTGATAGCCGGTCATCGCGGTGTGGAAGCACACTTCGCCTACCGCCTGCCCCTCGGCGCCGAATCCCCTTCCCCACACCACGTCTCCGTTGGCGAGCACCAATACGCCGGTGGCTCCAGCGGGCACGGACATGGGTTTGGCTTCGGCCATTTAAGGGTGGCGCTCCAATAGAGGTTGCTGCGATGTCGCTAAGTGGTGGCGGCTAGACCCCTCCCCGCCCCGCGTCAACCGGTTCACGGATGCCGCGGCATCGGCTAGGGCTGATCGCTTTCCGATTATCGAGAGAGACCATGATTCGCGACGATATCAAGGCCGCGCAGATCGCCGCCATGAAAGCCGGCGACAAGGCGAGCCGCGGGGCCATCACCTTGATCCAGTCCGCGATCAAGAATCGCGACATCGAGGCGCGCACCGGCAAGGCCCCGGAGGACGACGACGCTTTGGTAGTCGAAGTGCTCCAGAAGATGGTCAAGCAGCGCCGCGAATCGATCGACATGTACACCAAGGGCGGCCGCCAGGAGCTCGCCGACGCCGAGGCGGCCGAAGTCGCAGTGATCGAGCGGTTCCTGCCGAAGCAGTTGAGCGCGGAGGAGACCGCCGCCGCTGTCGAGGCGATCAAGGCGGAGCTGGGCGCGTCGGGCATGAAGGACATGGGCCGCGTGATGGCGGAACTGAAGGCGCGGCACGCGACGACGCTGGACATGAGCAAGGCGAGTGCGGCGGTGAAGGCGGCTTTGAGCTGAGATGGAGGACGGGCCCAACGACTCTGCGCTTCCCCTCCCGCGAGCGGGAGGGGACCGAGGGGTGGGCCCCCGCCCTCCGCGGGCGACCCCGCGGGCAGAATCGCCAAAATTCCGTCTGGAACGCCCAACCGAGCGGGCACGCGAATTGCGAAACGACCCGACTCCCGCCGAAAAGCTTCTTTGGTCGCATCTTCGCAAATCACAGCTCGGCGGATTCAAGTTCACGCGTCAATTGCCGGTGGCCGGACACTTTGGCGATTTCGGGTGCCGTAGCGCGCGATTGATCATCGAGCTGGATGGCAGCCAGCACGCAGAACAAGCCGAACGGGATGCTGAACGAACGCGCCGGATCGAGGCCGAAGGCTATCGCGTGATCCGGTTTTGGAACAATGATCTGACTACGAACATGGCCGGTGTCCTGGAGACGATCCTGACGACCGCCACCGCTTGCGGAGAGCGGGGGCCCACCCCCCAGCCCCCTCCCGCACGCGGGAGGGGGAGCAGAAGGGCACCGAAATGTCCCTAACCCCCCAGTTCCTCGACGAGCTCCGCGCCCGCACCCTCCTCTCCGGCCTCATCGCCAAGACGGTGAAGCTCCAAAAGGCCGGCCGCGAGTTCCGCGCCTGCTGCCCCTTCCATCAGGAAAAGACGCCGAGCTTCTACGTCAACGACGACAAGGGCTTTTATCACTGCTTCGGCTGCTCGGCGCATGGCGATGCGATCCGCTGGATGACCGACCAGCGTGGTCTGCCCTTCATCGATGCCGTGAAGGAGCTGGCCCAGGCCGCGGGCATGGAGATGCCCGAGCAGGACCGCCGCTCCGCCGAAAAGGCCGAACGCGCCAAGGGCCTGCACGAGGCAATGGCCGATGCCGCGGCGTGGTTCGTCGAGAAGCTGAACGGCATCGAAGGCGCCGAGGCGCGGGGCGTGCTCAAGCGCCGCGGGATCACCGAGGAGACCGCCCGTTCCTTCGGCCTCGGCTTCGCTCCCGATTCGCGCGGCAAATTGAAGGAAGCGCTCAAGAGCTATGGCGACGCGATGCTGGTAGAGGCCGGCATGCTGATCCAGGTCGAGGAGAAGGAGCCGTACGACCGGTTCCGCGGCCGCCTGATGATCCCGATCCGCGATGTCCGCGGCCGTACGATCGCGTTCGGAGGCCGGATCATCGGCGATGGCGAGCCGAAATACCTCAATTCCCCCGAGACTCCGCTCTTCGACAAGGGCCGCACGCTCTACAATCTCGATCGCGCCCAGGCCGCCGCGCGCAAGGCCGACCGGATCATCGCAGTCGAAGGCTATATGGACGTGATCGCGCTCGCCCAGGCCGGGTTCGGCGAGGCGGTGGCCCCGCTCGGCACGGCGCTTACCGAACACCAGCTCGAGCGACTGTGGCGGATGGCCGATGAGCCCTTGCTCTGCTTCGACGGCGATTCGGCGGGGCAGAAGGCGGCACTTCGCGCTGCGCACCGTGCGCTGCCGATGCTCCAGCCGGGCCGAAGTCTCGCCTTCGTCACCCTTCCCGACGGGCTAGATCCCGACGATCTCGTCCGCACCAAGGGCGCAGCGGCGTTCGAGGCATTGCTCAGGGCACCGCAGCCGCTGGTCGACCGGATCTGGCAAAGCGAAGTCGCCGCCGAACCGCTCGACACTCCGGAGCGCCGCGCCGGACTCAAGCGCCGCCTGAGCGAGCTCGCCCAGACGATCGCCGATCCCAACGTCAAATCGGAGTATCAGGCCGAGTTCCGGCGCCGTTTCGACGAGCTGTTTGCGCGTCAGCCGCGCGAATTCCGGCCGCAGAGCCCTCGTGCGCGCCAGAAAGGCCCGTGGAAGCCCCCCGAGGCCATGCCGGGCATCACGATGCGTGGGGTACGCGCAGACGGGATCGACCCGGTACTCGCCAAGGCCGTGCTCGCCGGGCTGATCCGCCACCCTGCCGAAATCGCGCGCCATATGGAGGTGCTGGGGTCGCTGCGCAGTGCCTCGGGCGCGCTCGGCAAGTTGTTCGAGGCAGTGATCGACGTCGCGCTGGAGGACCGGCAGCTTGATAGCGGCAAAGTTCTCACCATATTGGCGCGATCCGGATTTGATTCTGTGGCGAGCGACCTCTTGAGAGCCGACACGCTTCCTTTCTCCTTCACACGCTCTCAGGCGGACGAAGCGAGGGCGCGTGAGGACTTGAACGAGGCCATAGCGGTGATGGTGGCGCGGCCAGCGGTCGACGCTGCACTCGCCGAGGCAACCGCGGCGTTGAGCAGGGACGGCTCGGAGGAAGCGTTCACCCGTCAGGTGGCGCTTTCGCGGAAGCGCCAGGAGCTCGAAGCGCGGCTTGCGAATCTGATGCTTGCGGACGAAGAAGAATTCGACGATTAGGGCGGCGTATAATGCCGCCATCTTGATTTCGAGGGTTATTGATGGCGAAGGCTAATGGCGGCGGCAGCGGCGAAGACACGGCGATTGACGTGGGTGACGCTCCGCTGATCGATCTCAACGAAGGCACGCTCAAGAAGCTTGTCGCCCGTGCGAAGAAGCGCGGCTACATCACCGTCGATCAATTGAACGAGATGCTGCCGCAGGACCAGATGTCCTCGGAGCAGATCGAGGACGTGATGTCGGCGCTCAACGACATGGGCATCAACGTCGTCGAGAACGAAGAAGGCGGCGAGGACGAGCAGGCCGAGGACGATACCCCGGACGAAGTCGATGCCTCGGACGGCAACGACGATTCGGCGCCCGCCTTCGAAGCCGCGAAGAAGAAAGAGACGGTCGATCGCACCGACGATCCCGTCCGCATGTACCTGCGCGAGATGGGCGCGGTCGAATTGCTCAGCCGCGAGGGCGAGATCGCGATCGCCAAGCGCATCGAGGCCGGCCGCGACACGATGATCCTCGGGCTCTGCGAGTCGCCGATCACCTTCAATGCGATCATCGGCTGGTCGAACGCGCTCAACGAAGGCACGATGCAGCTGCGCGAGATCCTCGATCTCGACGCGATGCTCTCCAAGGGTCCGTCGGCCGAGCAGGTCGAGGGCGCCGAGGAAGACGATAACGGCGAGATCAGCGAAAAGACCGCCGGCGCCTCGTTCAAGGAAGAGGAAGAGCCCGAGGAAGTCGCCGAGGAGGAGGACGAGGACTCGATGACCGAGCGCCGCGCCCCGCGGATCTCGGACGACGAGGAAGAGGACAACACCCTCAGCCTCGCCCAGATGGAGGAGACGCTCAAGCCGCAGGCGCTCGAGAAGTTCGCCAACATCACCTCGGTCTACAAGAAGTTCTCCAAGGTCCAGCAGGCCCGCCTCGATGCGATGGCCGCGGGCGGCGAGCTGCCAGCGACCGAGGAGCGCAAGTACCACAAGCTGCGCGAGGAGCTGACGGCCGAGGTCGAGAGCGTCCAGTTCCACAACGCCAAGATCGAATATCTCGTCGATCAGCTCTACAGCTTCAATCGCCGCCTGACCGCGCTGGGCGGCCAGATGCTGCGCCTCGCCGAGCGTCACAAGGTGCCCCGGAAAGATTTCCTCGATCGCTATGTGAACCACGAGCTCGATGAGCAGTGGCTCGGCTCGGTCGAGAAGCTCGACAAGAAATGGGCTGCCTTCGTCGCCAACGAGGCGGCGGCGGTCGATCGTATCCGCGTCGAAGTCTCCGAGATCAGCCAGGCGACCGGCATGGCGCTCGCCGAGTTCCGCCGCATCGTCAACATGGTGCAGAAGGGCGAGCGCGAGGCGCGCATCGCCAAGAAGGAGATGGTGGAAGCCAATCTCCGCCTCGTGATCTCGATCGCCAAGAAATACACCAATCGCGGCCTGCAGTTCCTGGATCTCATCCAGGAGGGCAATATCGGCCTGATGAAGGCGGTCGATAAGTTCGAATATCGCCGCGGCTACAAATTCTCGACCTATGCCACCTGGTGGATCCGCCAAGCGATCACGCGTTCGATCGCCGATCAGGCCCGCACGATCCGCATCCCGGTCCATATGATCGAGACGATCAACAAGCTGGTCCGCACCAGCCGCCAGTTCCTCCACGAGCAGGGCCGCGAGCCCACGCCCGAGGAAATGGCCGAACGCCTCTCCATGCCTTTGGAGAAGGTTCGCAAAGTTATGAAGATCGCAAAGGAGCCGATCAGCCTCGAAACGCCGATCGGCGACGAGGAGGATTCGCACCTCGGCGACTTCATCGAGGACAAGAACGCGGTCATCCCGGTGGACGCAGCGATCCAGGCGAACCTCAAGGAAACGGTCACCCGCGTCCTTGCCTCGCTCACGCCGCGCGAGGAGCGCGTGCTGCGCATGCGCTTCGGCATCGGCATGAACACCGATCACACGCTCGAGGAAGTCGGCCAGCAATTCTCGGTCACGCGCGAGCGCATCCGCCAGATCGAAGCCAAGGCACTGCGCAAGCTCAAGCATCCGAGCCGTTCGCGGAAGATGCGGTCGTTCCTCGACCAATAAGGTCGCGCGCGGCGCCCGCTGAGAAAATAGAACGGCCCCGGAATCGCTTCCGGGGCCGTTCTGGTTTTCGCGACGGGCGGCTTAACCGCCCGTCCTGAACGTCTGCCGGCCATGTTGTCGGCGGCCGGCAAACGCCCTCCCCCCGGATCGAAAACCGGTCGCTCGCGTGCGCGCTGCCGCACCTTGGTGCGACCGGCAGCAACAGCGAACTATGCAATTCAAATAGCGGATCGGCGCGGAACAAGTGTTGAACGAGTGTTCCGTCCGCTTGTGCGGAAGTTCCAGGGAAACGAAATTAAGCCTGAAATCGGTCGGTTGGCGCGATTATCTCGGAACCGCGCGCCATACCGCTGCCGCCACGCCGCCGCCACCGACGCTGAAGGCGGGGCTGTCGTCTTCGCCATCGAGTCGGAGCACGAGAGCCGTACTCAAGGCGGATTCACGATGGCGCGGCCTCGGCTGCGCGCGCATCACGTCGTAGACGGCATAGCTGCCCCCGGCGCGGGCTGTGACTTCTGGCAGCGTCGATCCCGGCCCCCATTCCACCGGTTCCGACGCATCATCGGCGGTGCGCTTCGCCGATTGCCCAGTAAGGAACGTTGTCTGGGGGAGCACCCGAAGGGGCGTGGCGCCGGCGGGAAGCATGAACGGCCTAGGGGCGGTTCGAACGCGTGCGGGCGGATCGCGACCCGGTGCGGCGGAGGCCTTGAGCATATTCGCGCGCGCCTTGGCGACGCCGCTTCGCTCGCCGGCAACTGCCGGGAACGACATTCCACACAGGATGACGCAGGCGACCACAGCCTTCAGCATCACCGTTTCCCCAAAGCAGTGAAGTTGCCGAAGCATGACGTTGTTTGCCGGGAGCCGCAACCCGGTTCGGGCTCATTCGGGCTCGTCCAGCCCTCACTCAGCCGTAAGTGCTTCAAACTCCTTGGGTGCGAGCGGCCGCTCGAACTCCAACCCCGCTCGAAATGATGCACCCAGATGACGCGAGCGGCGCAGCGCCCGATTTTGGAAAGCGCGAGCCAGATCGTCACGCCCGGCCATAACTCGGAATAGGTCTGGAGCCGCGCGCCGCTGACCGATAGATCGACGACCGCGCACAATGTCCGGTCGAGCCCGCCACGCCCGATCCGAGCGTCGAGCGACACCTGCGCGCACCTGGTATCTCCGCAGGCTCGAATTCTGCAGCAAAGGGCGCGGACCTCGATCCCATGCCGCAAAGGCTAGGCCGGCCCGGCTAACAGCGCCTTAAAAGAACATCCCGGCGAACCTCGGACCTTGCCCGAACCCTTTGGTCCGTCAGCAAAATCCGGCGTTCGCCGGGATGATGGTCTCGCAAGCGCCCGCCCTCGGGCGGCGCGCGATTACTTTTTGCCGAGCGAGAGGCCGCCGAAGCGCTTGTTGAAGCGCGCGACCTGACCACCCTGATCCAGCATCTGACCGCGGCCGCCGGTCCACGCCGGGTGCGCCAGCGGATCGATGTCGAGCGTCATCAGATCGCCTTCCTTGCCCCAGGTCGAGCGAGTCTCGAACACGGTGCCGTCGGTCATCTGCACCTTGATCATGTGGTAATCTGGATGCGTGTCTTTCTTCACGGGTCAATTCCTTGGAAAGGCCGCCGGTTTCCGACCGGCAGCGGACGCGGGCGGTTAGCAGAGGGGGCCGCCCAACGCAACCTCCCCTGCCCCGCGCGCGAAGGCGATCAGACTTTGGGCGGGTCCGCGATCATCGCAGTGAACTCGCATTCGGTGGCGACTTCGCCGTCCAGCAATGCCTTGCCGGCGAATTTGCACACGCGCGAACGTTTCTGGATGAATTCGACCTCGAGGCGGAGCAGCACGCCCGGCACGACCGGCTTGCGGAACTTCACGCCGTCGATCGACATGAAATAGACGAGCTTGCCCGAACCGGCGAGACCGAGGCTCTCGACCGCGAGCACGCCCGCCGCCTGCGCCAACGCCTCGACCTGGAGCACGCCGGGCATGATCGGACGCCCGGGGAAATGCCCCTGGAAGAATTCCTCGTTCATCGACACCGCCTTGATCGCGACGATGCGCTGGTCGATCACCAGCTCCTCGACGCGATCGACCAGCAGCATCGGATAACGATGCGGCAGCGCCGCCATCACCCGCTGGATATCCAACGGACCGATGGAGATGCTGCCGGTGTCGTTCTCGCTCACCGAGGCTCGGCCGGCTTGGCGGGCTGAGTCGCCGCGCCTGCCGCCGGAGCCGCGGCGGGAGCTGCGCCGCGCTGCGCTGCTGCCTGCTGCTGATAGGCCTGGAGCTGCGCCGCCTGGGCGATCTGCTGCTGGATCGCGAGCGTCTCGCGCGACGGCTGCCAGTCGGCCGGCGGCTGGATGCTCACGGTCGGCGCGACCTTGTCGATCTCGGCAGTGATCGCCTGGCTGATATTGGCCGAATCCGGTGCGTACATGAACACTTCCGGCGAAAGCACGACGCTGATTTTGCGGGCGTTCACGACGCGCAGCTGCGCTGCTTCGTACTGACGGAGCACCGACTCGATCGCAAAGAGCTCGGCACGCGCGGCGGGATTGCTCAGCCGACCGAGATCGTTCTGTGCGTTGGTCTGCGCGGTACGGATCTTCTCGATCGCCGGGTTCTTGGCGTTCTGCGCGGCCTTGCCTTCTTCCTCGCTGACCTTGCCGTCCTTGTTGGCGTCGAGCTGCGCGACGAGCGGCTTCAGTTCGTTCTCCAGCGCGGTACGGCGCTGTTGCATCTGGTCGAACGCCGCCTTGTAGGTTGTCGAAATCTGCTGGTTGGCAGTCGCGAAGGCCTTGGAGCTCGCCACGACGCTGGTCGGGTTCGCATAGGCGATGCCTGCGACCTGCGCGTTCGCGGGTACCGCGATTGCGAGCGCCGCGGGGGCGGCGAGCATCGCTGCGAGAATTGCTTTCTTCGTAATCATCAGAACTGGGTCCCTACGTTGAATGTCACAAGCTTGTCGTCGTCGCCGTCCGCCTTCACGAGCACCTTCGCAATGTCGATGCGCAGCGGCCCGAACGGCGAATTCCAGTTTACGCCGAAGCCGACCGAGATGCGCGGCTTGGCAGTATCGCCGACGAAGGTTTCGTAGAAAGGCGGGATAGTAGCAGCGGTGTTGATCGACGTGCCCACGCAATTGTTGAGCGCCGTACCATAGCCGACCGAGCAGGGCGTCACTGCGCCGGTACCCGGTACGAGATAAAGCGGGTTGTTGGAGGCATCGGTCTGCTGCTTGGGCAGCAGCGTCGGCGAGCCATCCTTGTTGAACAGCGGCTTGCCGGCGCTATCGGTCGCCTGGGCGAACTCGATCGTCTTGGCCGGACGCGTGATACCGAACAGGCTGCCGGCCATCACGAAGATCGACGGCCGCAGCCCCATTTCGGCCGCGCCCGCACCCAGCGGGATCTCGAGTTCGGCCTTGGTGAGGTAATATGCCTTTCCGCCCAGTGCGTCATCGATGACGTTGTCGTCACCGGTGACCATCGCCTGGGTGCTGCCGCCCGGCGCCAGCGGATCGCCGGTCAGCTGGATGCGCTGCACGCGCGGGCCAACGCCGCGGATATCGAAGCCGCGGAATTGCGGCTCGCCGAGGTAGAAGCGGTCGGTGATGCGGACCGGATCGCTGCCCGCTCTGGCCTTCTCCAGGCTGTGGATATAGCCGCCCTCGCCGGTGACCGAGAAGATGAAGCCGCTGCCGACATTCCAGTATTTGGCACCCTCGAAACGGGCGCGGGCATATTTCACTTCCCCGCCAAGACCCGCAAAGTCGGCACCCACGCTCATCCGCTGGCCGCGCGTCGGACGCAGGCGGCTGTTGAGGCTGTCGTAGATCAGCGAAACGCCGACCAGCGAAGTGATGCGATTGCCCACGGCCTCGCAATAATAACGGCCCGCCTTGAGCGGATCGCAGACCCCGTTTGTGTAGAACGAGGATTCATCGAGCGTCACGTCGTCCTGCCGCAGCGTATAGCGGCCCGACAGCGTCCAATATTCGGTGAGCGGCAGGCCGGCCACGAGCTGGAAGCCCGTCGCGACCTGGCTGTAGGTCGTGCTGCGATCGCTGCCGATATAGTTGAACGCATTATAGTCCTGCCGGAACAACGTTCCGCCGAGCGCGATGTTGGTATCGAACAGATAGGGCTCGGTGAAACCCAGCTCGACCGACTTCGAATAGCTCGAATAATCGACCGACGCCGACACCGTCTGGCCCATGCCGCGGAAATTGCGCTGGCGGATCGATGCCTGGAGGATGAAGCGCTCGAGGCTCGAGAAGCCCGCCGACAGCGTGAGCTCGCCGTTCGGACGCTCTTCGACATTGGCGGCAAGCACGATGCGGTCAGGCGCCGAGCCTTCCTTGCGCTCGATCTCGAACTTGTCCTGGAAATAGCCGAGCGAATTGATGCGGTCCTGCGAGCGCTTGACGAGGAACGTGTTGAACGCGTCGCCCTCCGCCACGCGGAACTCGCGGCGGATAACCTTGTCCTGCGTCTGGCGATTACCGGTGATGTCGATCCGCTCGATATAGGTGCGGTTCGATTCGCCGATGTGGAAGTTCATCGACATGGTGAGCTTTTCGCGGTCGCGCTGGAAGTCGGGGCGCACATCGGCAAAGGCATAGCCGAACGCGCCGGCCGTCTCGCTCAGCTGTTCGACCGTGTCTTCGACGGCCTTGGCGTTATACCATTGGCCTTCCTTGATGCTCAGCGCAGTGGCGAGGCGCTTGTCGTCGAAGTCGCGGATCGCGCTGTCGACGGTCACCGGACCGAATTTGTAGCGCGGGCCTTCTTCCACCACATAGGTGATGATGAAGTCCTTCTTGTCCGGCGTCAGCTCGGCGACGGCGGAGATCACGCGGAAATCGGCATAGCCCTCGGTCAGGTAGAACTGGCGCAGCTTCTGCTGATCGTACGCCAGGCGATCCTGGTCGTAGCTCGTGTTCGAGCTGAGCAGATGCATCAGGCTGGCGGTCTTGGTCGCCATCTCGCCGCGCAGCTTGCCGTCCGAGAACACTTCGTTGCCGATGATGTTGATCTGGCGGACCTTGGACTTCGGCCCCTCGCTGATCTCGAACACCACATCGACGCGGTTCTGGTCGAGGCTCACCATCTTCGGCTCGACATTCGCGGCGAAGCGGCCCTGACGGCGATAGAGCTCGATGATGCGCGCGACGTCGGCGCGGACCGCAGTGCGCGTGAAGATCTGGCGCGGCGCCAGCTTCACTTCCTTCTGGATCTTGTCGTTCTTGAGCCGCTTGTTGCCCTCGTAGATCACACGGTTGATCACCGGATTCTCACGGATGCGGATCACCAGATCGCCGGTCTCGAGGCCGCCGATCTCCACGTCGGCGAGCAGTTCGGACGCGAGCAGGTCCTTGATCGCCTGGTCGACGCTCTCGTTGGTGAAGGTATCTCCGGCGCGCAGCCGGGTATAGGACAGCACCGTTTCGGGCTCGAGGCGCTGCGCGCCCTCGACACGCAACGAGCGGATCGGGCGCGGTTGCTGCACGGGCACGGGCACAGGCGCGGCAGCCTGCGGAGCCGGCGCGGCAGCCTGCGGAGCCGGCGCGCCAGCCTGTGGTGCGGGTGCCGTCGGCGCGGGCGCGGGCGGCGTCTGGGCGGGGGCGGTCTGCGCATGCGCGAGGCCCGAGAGCATGGTGCCCGCGAGAAGCAACGCAGTGGCGCGTACGCCGAAATGATTAGCCTTGATCGTCACATCCCACCCCAAGTCGGATTTCGAGTAATGCCGCTGCCCACGCGACGCCGGAACAACCGCCCCTGCCTTAACCGCATCAGCCGATCAACCCGGCCAGATTTCTCCAGGCACCAAATCCGCCCAGATCGTTGAAAGTAACCAGCAGCATCAACGCCAGAATTGCGATCAGACCACCCCGGAAGGCCCATTCCATCACCTGAGGCTCGACCGGGCGGCGGCGTACGGCTTCGACTGCGTAGAACAGAAGATGCCCGCCATCCAGCACCGGAACTGGCAACAGGTTGATGAATCCGAGATTAATCGAAATGAGCGCGAGGAGGAATGCGAACTCGATGGGTCCCAGCGCGAGACGCTCACCTGAGACCTGCGCGATCTTGATCGGCCCTCCAAGCTCGGAAATCGATCGGCGGCCGGTGATGATCTGGCCGAGTCCGTCGAGCGTCATCTGGATGATCTCGCCGGTCTGTCGAATCCCGACCAGCGGCGCCTCCAGCAGGCCGACTGGCTTCACCACCGGCGCGCTGCTGGCGATACCGAGCACGCCGACCTTGAAGCTATTGCCGAAGCGGTCGCGCTCTTCGCGCTGGCCGATCACCGCGTCGGTTTCCAATGGCTGGCCCGCGCGCTCGAACTCGATATGGACCGCTTCGTTGGGGCGGAGCTGGGTGTATTTCACCATGTCGGTGAAGGCCTCGACCGAACGTCCGCCGAGCGACGTCACCCGGTCGCCGGGCCGGAGCCCCGCCACGGCCGCAGCGCTTCCCGGCGTGATGCCGCCGACCACTGAGGAGGTGCCGTTCTGGCCAAAAGCGACGGCGAACGCGGCGAGAATGACGATGGCCACGATAAAATTGGCGATCGGCCCGGCAGCGACGATGATCGCGCGCTGCCACAGCGGCTTGGCCTGGAAAGTCTTCGCGCGTTCCTGCGCGGGCAGCGAGAGCCATTCGGGCGAAGGCTGGCTCGCCGGGTTCATGTCGCCGGCGAAGCGGACATAGCCGCCCAGCGGCAGCCAGCAGAACTTCCAGCGGGTGCCGCGCTTGTCGGTGATGCCCGCGATCTCGCGGCCGAAGCCGATCGAGAATTCTTCGGCCTTCACGCCGAACCAGCGGCCCGCCAGATAATGTCCGAGTTCGTGCAGGAAAACGAGGGGCCCGATCACCAGCGCGAACGCGAGGACGGTGAGGAGGATACCGGGAGATTCGATCAAAGAACGCAGTCCTTCACACGCTCGCCCGCATACGCCCGCGCTTCGGCATCGATCGCCAGCACGGCATCCAGCGAATCCGGGGCGGCCGGATCGTAGCGCGCCAGCGTATCGGCAACGATTGCGGCAATTTCAAGAAATCCCACACGTCCGCCGAGGAATGCCGCCACGGCTACCTCGTTGGCTGCATTGAGGATCGCCGGCCGCGCCCCACCCGCGGAAAGGGCATTGCGTGCCAGCGTCAGCGCGGGGAAGCGCGCCGGGTCCGGCGCCTCGAAGTCGAGCCGCCCGATCCGTGCGAGATCGAGCGCTTCACAGGGTGTCGCCATCCGCTCGGGCCAGGCCAGCGCATAACCGATCGGCGTGCGCATATCGGGCGTGCCGAGCTGGGCGAGCACCGATCCGTCGACATATTCGACCATCGAATGCACCACCGACTGGGCGTGGACGAGAATGTCGAGCTGGTCCGCGCGCACCGGGAACAGATGGAAGGCTTCGATCAGCTCGAGCCCCTTGTTCATCATCGTCGCCGAATCGACCGATATCTTCGCACCCATCGACCAATTGGGATGCGCCACGGCCTGCGCCGGCGTGATCGCGCGCATCGCCTCGATCGGCGTGGCGCGGAACGGCCCCCCGCTGGCGGTGAGGATGATCTTCCGCACGCTGCGCGGCGCAGTGCGGTCGAGGCACTGGAAAACGGCATTATGCTCGGAATCGACGGGCAGCAGCGTCGTCGCATGCGCGTGCGCCGCCGCCGTCATGACGTCACCTGCCGAAACCAGCGCTTCCTTGTTGGCAAGTGCGACGGTGCCGCCTGCCTCGAGCGCAGCCATCACCGGCTTGAGCCCTGCCGTGCCGACGATCGCCGCCATCGTCCAGTCGGCACCCATCCGCGCCGCCTCGCAGACCGCCTCGGCCCCTGCCCGCGCCTCGACGCCGCTGCCTGCAAGCGCCTCGCAAAGCGCTTCGAGGCACGTCTCGTCCGCAACCACGGCGACTTGTGCGCGGGTGCGGATCGCCGCCGCGGCGAGCTTTGCGACGTCGCGATTGGCGGTCAGCGCGACGATTTCGAACTTCTCGGGCGCGCGCTCGATCAGATCCAGCGTCGAACTGCCCACCGAACCGGTGGCACCGAGGATCGTGACTCGTTTCATCAAGTCAGCACCAATACCAGCAATGCCGCCACCGGCGCCACGACGACGAGCCCGTCGAGCCTATCCATGATCCCGCCATGCCCGGGCAGCAGGTTCCCCGAGTCCTTCACGCCCGCCAGGCGCTTGAGATGGCTTTCGAAGAGATCCCCCATCTGCGCGAGCGCGGCAAGGAGGGGCGTCGCAATGGCCAACACCAGCGGCAGGCTAAGCCAGTAACTCAGCAATCCGGCGAACAACCCCGCGCTGATCACGCCCCCGATGAACCCTGCCCAGGTCTTGTTCGGGCTGATCTGCGGCGCCAGCTTCGGCCCGCCGATCGCCCGGCCCGCAAAATAGGCGCCGCTGTCGCAGGCCCAGACCAGCGCCATCGCCCAGAAGGTGTAGAGTAGCCCGTGCGGCTCCTGCACTCGCAAGGCCAGCAGCGCGAGCACCGGAAGCCCCGCATAGAGCACGCCCCCGGCAAGCGAAGGCCGCCGCGTCACCGCGCCGATGAAGAACATCGCACCGATCAACAGGCCGAGCGCCACGAATCCGGGGCCCGCGGCGAGCCCGGGCGCCATGATCGCGAGCGGCACTGTCAGGGCATATTGCGAGAGCCGCTTCTGCTGCGGGTTCGCTCCCGTCAATTCCGCCCATTCGCTCATCATCAGCAATGCGACCACGACGATGACCACCCAGAATCCCAGCCCTCCCGCCCAGAGCGCCGCTGCGGCGAGCCCAATGAGCGCGATGGCGACGACCAGACGCGTCGCGAGATCCGATTTGGCTTTGATCACAAGCCTCCGAAACGCCTCTGGCGTTGGCCGAACCGATCGAGCGCTTCGGCAAGCGCCGCCTCGTCGAAATCGGGCCAGAGCGTGTCGACGAACAACAATTCGGCATAGGCCGCCTGCCACAGCAGGAAATTCGACAGCCGATGCTCGCCCGAGGTTCGGATGAGCAGGTCGAGCGGCGGCAGATCGGCGGTCTCCAGCTCGGCTTCGAATCGCGCCTCATCGATCGCGGCGGTGTCGAGCGTCCCGTCACGCACCTGTTCCGCCAGACGGCGGGAGGCGGCGAGAATTTCCGCCTGCGCGCCGTAATTGAGCGCGATCACCAGCGTCGGGCCCGGATTGGAGGCGGTGCGCGCGACGGCGCCGTCGATCATCGCAACGAGATCGGGTGCAAGGCTGCGCCAGCCGCCGATCACGCGGAGCTTGACGCCCTCGGAAACGAGCTCGTCGAGTTCGCTCGCCAGGAAATGGCGGAGCAGCCCCATCAGGTCGCGGACCTCGTCCTCCGGACGCCGCCAATTCTCCGACGAGAAGGCGTAGAGCGTCAGGACTTCGATGCCGAGCTTGCGCGCGGCACGGGCGATGCGGCGAACCGCTTCGACGCCCTGCTTGTGCCCGGCGATGCGCGGCAGGAAGCGCTTCTTCGCCCAGCGCCCGTTGCCGTCCATGATGATGGCCACGTGACGCGGGATCGTACCCGCGGGGAGGTCGGGAGCGGGTCTGGCGGCCATGTCAGTCGACCGGCATCGAAGAATGGCGAATGCCCGGCGTCACTTGCCCAGGATTTCCTTTTCCTTGCTCGCCGCCGCGGCGTCGATCTCGGCGATCGTGCTGTCGGTCAGCTTCTGGACCTCGGTCTCGTGGCGCTTGCGCTCGTCCTCGCCGAACACGCCCTTCTTCTCGTCGGTCTTGAGGCTGTCATTGCCGTCGCGACGGACGTTGCGCACGGCGATACGCGCCTTCTCGGCATATTGGTTCGCCAACTTGGCGAGCTCCTTGCGACGCTCTTCGGTCAGATCGGGGATCGGCAGGCGCAAGGTCTGGCCGTCGACGATCGGGTTGAGGCCGAGGCCGGCCGATCGGATCGCCTTGTCGACCGGGCCGACATTGGTCTTGTCCCACACCTGCACCGAAAGCATGCGCGGCTCGGGCGCCGAGACGCTGGCGAGCTGGTTGATCGGCATGTGCGAGCCATAGACCTCGACACTCACCGGATCGAGCAACGTCGTCGACGCGCGGCCCGTGCGCAGGCCCTGGAGGTCGTGCTTGAGCGCCTCGACCGCACCGGCCATGCGGCGCTCGAGATCTGCCTTGTCGTAAGCGGCCATTTCAAGGCTCTCCTGTTCAGGTTCTGGTTCAGGCCGAAGCGGGTTCGTTCCGGACGATCGTCGAGGCGCCCTCGCCGCGCAACACGGCAGAGAGATTGCCTTCGTCGCGGATGTTGAACACCACGATCGGGATGTTGTTGTCGCGGCACAGGGCCACGGCGGACGCGTCCATCACCTTCAGATTGTCTGCGAGGACGCGATCGTAACTAAGTGAATCATAACGCTTCGCGGTCGGCACCTTCTTGGGATCGGCATCATAGATGCCGTCGACCGAAGTGCCCTTGAACAGAGCGTCGCAGTTCATCTCCGCGGCGCGCAGCGCGGCGGTGGTGTCGGTGGTGAAGAAGGGCAGCCCGGTGCCCGCGGCGAAGATCACCACGCGGCCCTTTTCCATGTGCCGCTCGGCGCGGCGGCGGATATAGGGTTCGCATACGCTCGCCATCGGGATCGCCGATTGGACGCGCGTCTGGACGCCGATCTTCTCCATCGCGTTTTGCATCGCGAGCGCGTTCATGACGGTCGCGAGCATGCCCATGTAATCGGCGCTCGCACGATCGAAGCCCTGCGCCGCGCCCGCCAGGCCGCGGAAGATATTGCCTCCGCCGACGACCATGCAGACCTCGAGCCCGGTCTCCACGGCTTCCTTCACTTCGGCCGCCACGCGGTCGCAAGTGGCAGGATCGATGCCGAACTGGCCAGAGCCCATCAGGACCTCGCCCGAGAGTTTCAGAAGGATGCGTTTGAAGCGGGGAGCGGTCATTTGAGCCTTGGATATGAGGCGAATAGCGAAGCGGCGCGGACCTTAGAGGTGCCGCGCCGCAGGAACAACACTCTATATCCCCTCTCCCCTTGATAGGGGAGAGGATACCGCAGCTTGGCAGCTTGCTGCCTAGCGRAGGTTGTGAGGGGTAGAGCGAGGCAAAGCCTCGCGCGGCTCCGCCGGAGCCGCTCACCCCTCACCCAGCTCCGACTAAGGCTCTTCGAGCCCAAGTCTGCGCAACCCTCTCCCCTCGAGGGGGGAGGGAGAGTGGATTTACTTGGTCAGACCGGCGGTCGCCGCAACCTCGGCCGCGAAGTCGCTCTCTTCCTTCTCGATGCCTTCGCCGAGCTGGAAGCGGACATAGTCCTTGAGCACGATCGACGCGCCGGCATCCTTGCCGGCCTTGGCGATCACGTCCTGAACCGGAGTCTTGCCGTCCATGACGAACGCCTGGGTGAGCAGCGCGTTCTCCTTCTTGAACTTCTCGATCGGCCCGTTGAGGATCTTCTCGGCCACCTCGGCAGACTTGCCGACGATCTTCTCGGCGTTCTTCTCGCGCAGGATCGCAGCCTCGCGCTCGACGACGTCCGGATCGAGGCCCTCGACCGAAAGCGCCAGCGGGAAGGCGGCCGCGATGTGCATCGCCAGCTGCTTGCCGAGCGGCTCGAGCACGTCGACGCCGGCATCCGATTCGAGTGCGACGAGCACGCCGATCTTGCCGAGGCCGGGGGCCGCCGCGTTGTGGACATAGGGAATCACGGCGCCGTTGGTCACTTCGACCTTCTTCGCGCGGCGGAGAACCTGATTCTCGCCGATCGTCGCGATGTTCGCGGTCAGCACTTCCTCGACGCTGCCGCCGGCAGCCATCGGCGAAGCCTTGATCGCATCGACGCTGTCGCCCTTTTCGAGCGCGATCGACGTCACTTCGCGGACGAAGTTCTGGAAGATCTCGTTCTTGGCGACGAAGTCGGTCTGCGAATTGACTTCGACGGCGACGCCCTTGGTACCGGCAACCGCGACGCCGACCAGGCCTTCAGCGGCCGTACGGCTCGACTTCTTGGCGGCGGCGGCAAGGCCCTTCGAGCGCAGCCAATCGCTGGCGGCTTCGAGGTCGCCATTGGTCTCGGTGAGCGCCTTCTTGCAATCCATCATGCCGGCGCCGCTCTTTTCGCGGAGCTCCTTCACGGCTGCTGCAGTGATCTCGGCCATGTTCTATTCCTCAGCTAAAAATCGGGCGGAGCAGTGCGTGATGCCCTGCCCCGCCCCCATTACGGTTGGATGACGGGATCAGGCGTCGATCTGACGCTCGCCCTCTTCGGCCTGTTCGGGCGTGGTCGCGGCGGCGGGAGCCTCGGGCTCTTCGGCAGCGGCAGGAGCCTCGGCCTCTGCGGCGGCGGCAGGAGCTTCGAACTCCTCGGCGGTCACGACCGGCGCGTCGGCGGCGGGCGCTTCTTCAGCGACCGGAGCCGGGGCGACGAGCGCTTCCTCGACCGGAGGCTGCTCGGCGGCGCCGAAGTCGAAGCCCTGGTTGCGCTGCTGCTCCTGGCCACCGCGGGTCGCGGCGATCGCCACGGCTTCGCAGTAGAGACGGATGGCGCGCGAGGCGTCGTCATTCGCCGGAACCGGGAAGGCGATGCCGTCCGGGCTCACGTTCGAATCGAGGATCGCGACGACGGGGATGCCGAGCGTGTTGGCTTCCTTGATCGCCAGCTCTTCCTTGTTCGCGTCGATCACGAACATGATGTCGGGAACGCCGCCCATGTCGCGGATGCCGCCGAGCGAAAGCTCGAGCTTGTCCTTCTCACGGGTGAGCTGGAGCACTTCCTTCTTGGTCAGGCCGTGCGTGTCGCCCGAAAGCTGCTCCTCGAGCGTCTTGAGGCGCTTGATCGAGTTGCTGATGGTCTTCCAGTTGGTGAGCATGCCGCCCAGCCAGCGGTGGTTGACGAAATGCTGGTTCGCGCGGCGGGCTGCCTCGGCGATCGGCTCCTGCGCCTGGCGCTTGGTGCCGACGAAGAGGACCTTGCCGCCGGCGGCGACGGTCGAGTTCACGAACTCGAGAGCGCGCGCGAAGAGCGGCACGGTCTGCGAAAGATCGATGATGTGGACGCCGTTGCGATCGCCGAAGATGTAGGGCTTCATCTTCGGGTTCCAGCGGTGGGTCTGGTGACCGAAGTGCGCGCCCGATTCGAGCAATTGCTGCATGGTGACGACAGGTGCCGCCATAGGGATAACTCCTTCCGGTTGAGCCTCTGGGAAGCGAGTGACCAGGCAAGCGCCGTGGCACCGGTTTATGATGCTTCCCATGCGGGTTGAGGCGGCGCGCTTAGCCGAACGCTCGCCCCTATGCAAGCAGAACAATCTGTGAACATCGTGTTGACAGCAGAACGTTAACGGAACATAAAGGGCTCAGAAGCGGGGCATGGAACGCCTCGCCTCGTCAAGATGTTGGAATCATTGAATTCCCGCAGTTCGGATGCGGAATTGGGAGCCGATTGATGACTGGGATCGCCATTGCACTGCTGTTCGGCTCGGCCTTCATGGCGGCAGCATGGACTCTCTACGCCAGCATCCGGCCCCAGCTGCATCGCTTCGAGGCGCTGTTTGGTCCGGTGCCGACGTTTCCCGCCCTTCCGCCGCGGCTCAGCCGGGTTACGGTGCGGGCGGTTCAGGCTCGGATGCCGGTGCGGGCGCCGCTGCGCGCAGCCGCATGACCCGGCGATAGCTGCGTACGCTGAATGGGATCGTCGCCAGATAGGCGATCGCGAGCAGCGCCAGCGTCGGCCAGGGCGCCGAGACCAGGGCCGCGACGAAGACCACCAGCAGCGCCACCGCCTCGAAGCGGATCCGTTGCTTGATCCGCACCGCCGGTGCGAAGGTGGCGATGCTGGATATCAGCAGCACGGCGATGAACGCGGTCCACAGCGCGATCACGATCGGCGTGCGAAGCAGCGCCTCCCCCGTCCACAGCCACAGATAGAGCGGCGTCATCGCCAGCAGCGCGCCCGCCGGCGCGGGAACGCCGGTGAGGAAACCGGCGGATTTATGCGGCTGGTGCTCCTGGTCGATATTGGCGTTGAACCGCGCGAGGCGCAGCGCGCAGAAGAGCGCGAGCAGCAAGGCGACCATCCAGCCGAACCGGCCCAGCCCGTTGAGCGACCAGAGATAGAGGATCAGCGCGGGCGCCACGCCGAACGAGATCGCATCGGAGAGGCTGTCGAGCTCGGCGCCGAATCGGCTCTCCGCGCGCACCAGCCGGGCGATCTTGCCGTCGAGTCCGTCGAACACCGCCGCGGCCAGGACCAGCAGCACCGCGACTTCCCAATTCCCGAGGATCGCGAAGCGTATCGCGGTCAGCCCCGAACAGAGCGCGAGCGCCGTGACCGTATTCGGCAGCACCGCGCGGAGCGGGATGCCGCCCTCGCGGCGCGGCCGCCTTGGAAGCCTGCCCGCGCGGGGCGGCTTCATTGCGCGATGCCGGTCGCGCGCATTGCGCCCTTGCGCGCGAGGATGGTCTCGCCGGCGATGGCGCGATGGCCGAGCGCGACTTCGACGCCGTAGCTTTCGGGGATGAACACGTCGACACGGCTGCCGAAACGGATCAGCCCGACGCGCTGGCCACCGACCACCATGTCCCCTGCCTTGACGAAGCTGACGATCCGGCGCGCGACGAGGCCGGCGATCTGGGTGAAGCCGATCCGCTGCCCGTTCTTGTCCTCGACGATGATGTACTGCCGCTCATTCTCTTCGCTCGCCTTGTCGAAGTCGGCGTTCATGAACTTGCCTGCGATGTAGATGACGTGGCGGATCGTGCCGGTGATCGGGGTGCGATTGATGTGCACGTCGAACACGCTCATGAACACCGAAACCCGCAGCATCGGCCCATCGCCCAGCGCATGCGGGCCCGAAAGCTCCGGCGGCAGCGTCACGCGCTCGATCATCGTGATCAGCCCGTCGGCGGGCGAGACGATCAATCCTTCGCCCTGCGGCGTCACCCGCACGGGATCGCGAAAGAAGGCCGCGACGCCCAGCGTCAGGAACACCAAAGGCCAGGTGATGAAATCCCATACGAACAGGCTGACCAGCGCGATCGCGCCGGCGATCAGCACATATTTGCGCCCTTCGGGGTGAATGTCGGGAAAGCGCCACTTCACGGTCGAGGTACCGACGGAAGGCTTGTCGAGGGATGCCATGCGGCGCGGTGTAGCGGCACATGGCCGCATTTCCTAGACGGCGGCGCGAGTTTCCGTGCCGCTTAATTGCTGCCCGGGTTCGGCGACCGCGGAGACGCAACATACCGGCCGCACCCTCCCCTCGACCTGATTGTTGCAGTTCGGCTTTGCGGGACGCCGCGGCTGGTGTATCTGCGCGCCACACTGTTCGAGTTCGGGGGCAGATTGTCCCCGATTAAAGCAACTGCTGCGCTTGAATGTTCGTTCGTTTTCGCGAAAGCGCGTGCGCACTGATTGCCACGAAAGCTGCAAAGGACTCCCATGCCCGCATCGACCGTCTCCGCAAAGCGCCGCCGTGCAAGCATGCGCGCCGCCGGAGTGTCCTCGCCCTGGGTCATGTTCCTCAAGGGCTTCTTCAAGCATCCGGTGATGGTGGGCGCGATCGCCTCCTCGTCGCAGCGGCTCGTGCGGCACATGCTCAGCCCGGTCGATTGGGACAATTGCAAGCTGTTCGTCGAATACGGCCCCGGCGTCGGCACTTTCACCCGCACGATTCTCGAGCGCCTCGCCCCCGACGCGAAGCTGATCGTGATCGACACCAACCCGGATTTCATCCGCTATCTCAAGCACACGATCGACGATCCCCGCTTCATCGCGATCAATGACTCGGCGGCCGACATCAAGCGGATCATCGCCGATCATGGCTTCGAGCATGCCGATTACATCGCCTCGGGCCTGCCCTTCTCGACGCTCCCGACGGGCGTGGGCGATGCGATCGCCCATGCGACGCACGACATCCTGCGCAAGGACGGCGCGTTCCTCGTCTACCAATACAATCCCAAGGTGCGGAACTTCCTGACGCCCTATTGGGAGCATATCGATCACGCGGTCGAATGGTGGAACCTGCCCCCGGCGCAGCTCTGGTGGGCGTGGAAGAAGTGAGCGCCGCCAAGGCCGCTTGATCCCCCTCCCCCATCGCCCTAGACGCTCGCCCAAACCCTAAACAGGAAAGCGAGCACATGGCGAAGATCAAGGTTGCAACGCCGGTCGTGGAGATCGACGGCGACGAGATGACGCGGATCATCTGGCAGTGGATTCGCGAGCGCCTGATCCTCCCCTATCTCGACATCGACCTGAAATATTACGACCTCGGCGTCGAGAAGCGCGACGAGACCAACGATCAGATCACGATCGATTCGGCGAATGCGATTCGGCAGTACGGCGTCGGCGTGAAGTGCGCGACGATCACCCCGGACGAGCAGCGCGTCGAGGAATTCGGCCTCAAGGAGATGTGGAAGTCGCCCAACGGCACGATCCGCAACATCCTGGGCGGCGTGATCTTCCGCGAGCCGATCGTGATCTCGAACGTCCCCCGCCTGATCCCCGGCTGGACCCGCCCGATCGTCGTCGGCCGCCATGCCTTCGGCGACCAGTACAAGGCGACCGACTTCAAGGTGCCCGGCAAGGGCAAGCTCACCATGAAATGGGAAGGCGAGAACGGCGAGACGATCGAGAAGGAAGTGTTCAACTTCCCCGACGCGGGCGTCGCGATGGGCATGTACAATCTCGACGAATCGATCACCGACTTCGCCCGCGCCAGCATGAACTACAGCCTCGGCCGCGGCTGGCCGCTCTATCTCTCGACCAAGAACACGATCCTCAAGGCCTATGACGGGCGCTTCAAGGACATCTTCCAGGCCGTGTTCGAAGCCGAGTTCAAGGACAAGTTCCAGGCGGCCGGCATCGTCTACGAACATCGCCTGATCGACGACATGGTCGCCAGCGCGCTCAAGTGGCACGGCGAATTCGTCTGGGCGTGCAAGAACTATGACGGCGACGTCCAGTCGGACCAGGTCGCGCAGGGCTTCGGCTCGCTAGGCCTGATGACTTCGGTGCTGATGTCGCCCGACGGCAAGACGATCGAGGCCGAGGCGGCGCACGGCACCGTCACGCGCCACTATCGCCAGCACCAGCAGGGCAAGGCGACCTCGACCAATCCGATCGCCTCGATCTTCGCCTGGACCGGCGGCCTGAAGTATCGCGGCAAGTTCGACGACACGCCGGACGTGACGCG
The DNA here is from genome assembly GCF_001428865.1 of Sphingomonas sp. Root241. Taxonomy (GTDB): domain Bacteria; phylum Pseudomonadota; class Alphaproteobacteria; order Sphingomonadales; family Sphingomonadaceae; genus Sphingomonas. The sequence goes on along the minus strand of NZ_LMIV01000001.1, from coordinate 1,312,127 downwards.
CTTCGCCGAGACGCTCGAGAAGGTCTGCATCAAGACCGTCGAGAGCGGCGCGATGACCAAGGACCTCGCATTGCTGATCGGACCCGATCAGGCCTGGATGACCACCGAGCAGTTCTTCGAGACGGTTCGCGTCAACCTCGAGAACGAAATGGGCAGCTGGCAATAAGCTGCGCGCCACGCAGAATGAAAAGGGGCGGCCGCGGTCGCCCCTTTTTTTTTGCTCGCGACGAGCGGCGGCGGATGTCGCCGGTGACGGCCGGGTGCGTCTTGCAGCTAATCTCCGGTCACCGCGGGTTGCAATGTAGGAATAGACATGCTGGCATATTCGGCATGGCTCGCTCCACTTCCCACCTGCCCTTCGACCTCCGATTTCACGAAACAAAATTGCGAGATGAATCGCGTTTTGGACAAGTGAGTCAATTTAGCGCGCCGATCAGCTGATGCTCAATCTGACCAACACCGGATTCAGCGATACACTAGTCATCCTCGGTGCGGCCGGACTGGTGATCCCCGCCTTCGCGCGCTTTCGTATCAGCCCGGTGATCGGGTTCATTCTCGTCGGTGCGCTGGTCGGCCCTTTCGGGCTCGGCTCGTTGGTCAGTCAGAACTCCTGGCTCTATTATTTCACCATCTCCGACGCCCATTCGATCGAGCCCTTCGCCGAGTTCGGGATCATCCTTCTCCTGTTCTCGATCGGGCTCGAGCTCTCGTTCAAGCGATTATGGGCGATGCGCACGCTGGTGTTCGGCGTTGGCGCAGCCGAGCTCGCCTGCGCCGGGTTGATCCTCGCCGCGGCACTCTATCTCACTGGCCTCAGCACCGGCGGCGCCATCGGGCTCGGGCTGGCACTGGCATTGTCCTCGACCGCCTTGGTGGTTCCCATTGCCGGAACCACGAGCGCAGTGGGCCGAGCGGCATTTGCCATGCTGCTGTTCGAGGATCTGGCGCTCGTTCCGATCATCTTCATGCTCGGCGCGCTCTCGCCCGCACCCGGCGTCGCCGGCGCGGCAGGACTGCTGGCCACGCTCGGCATGGGCGTGCTGACGGTCGCCATCCTGTTCGTCGGCGGGCGGCTGTTGCTGCCACGCATGTTCGCGCAGGCCGCGCGCACCAAGAGTCCCGAGCTCTTCCTCGCCGCCAGCCTGCTGGTCGTGATCGCCGCGAGCCTCGCCACCACTGCCGCCGGCTTGTCGCCGATCGTCGGCGCGCTGATCGCAGGCCTCTTGATCGCCGAAACCGAATATCATGGCGAGGTCGAAGCGATCACCGCGCCGTTCAAGGGCCTCGCACTCGGCGTGTTCCTGATCACCGTGGGCATGCGGCTCGATCTCGGCTTCGTGCTCGCCAACTGGGCGTCGCTGCTGGGCGCGACGGTGATGGTGATGGTGGTCAAGGTCGCCGTCACCACCGGGCTGCTCAAGCTGTCCGGCGCGCGCACCGGCACCGCGACCGAAACCGGCGTACTGATGGCGAGCCCCTCCGAAACCACGCTGATCGTGCTCGGCGTGGCCGGCGCGGCGGGCCTGATCTCGGGGACGACTGCGGCTTTCTGGACCACCGTCACTGCCATCGGCCTCACCGCCACGCCGCTCCTCGCCAAGGCCGGCCAGCTCTTCTCCCGCCTCATCGAGCAGCAGGAGAACGATGCCGCGCCGATCGCGGTGGACGAGACGAGCCCCGGTGCGGTGGTAATCGGCTTCGGCCGTGTCGGGCGGACCGTCGCCGACATGCTGCGGCGGCATAACCTGCCCTATCTCGGCGTCGATGCCGATATCGATAACGTCAATGCGGCGCGGAAGGACGGGTATACGGTGCTGTTCGGCGACGTGACGCGCAGCGAATTGGTCGACCAGCTCAAGCTCGGTTACGCCAAGGCGCTGGTACTGACGATGGACGACCCCGTGCTCACCGTCCGCCTCACCAAGCGCGTGCGGAGCTGGGTGCCCGACCTGCCGATCATCGCGCGTGCCCGCGACGCCGATCATGCCGCCGAGCTCTACAAGGCCGGCGCGACCGATGCCGTGCCCGAAACGCTCGAAAGCTCGCTCCAGCTCTCCGAAGCGGTGCTCGTCGATCTCGGCATGGCGGTCGGGCCGGTGATCGCGTCTATCCACGAGAAGCGCGACGAGATGCGCAAGTCGATCAAGGCGGCGTCGGACCTCGATCGCGAACCCCGGCTGCGACGCGTACGGCAGAGCGATGCGGCCGGGTAGCACAGGGCTTGCGAGGCGACGCGCGAGCGCGCATCCAACGCCCATAGTTTAGGAGCATTGCCCATGATCGCTGCCCTGTTGCTTGCCGGCCTGCTCGCGGGACAATCCGCACCCGCCACGCCTGCCGACCCGCTGGCGCCGGCGCGGGAAGGCAAACTTCGTTGCGTCGCGCCCAATCCGGCCAGGCTCACCTGCCGCACGATCATCCGCTATCAGGTGGCCGACGACGGCAGCTTCGATGCGACGGTGGCCGGCCTCGTCTCGGGCGACCCGGGCATCCTGCTGCGCTACAAGACCTTTGGCCGGATCGAGGAAGGCGGCGTCTGCGTGATGATCCGTGCCAGCGATTTCCAGAACGGCACGCTGCTGAGCAACGGCAAGCGGATGGCGCCCAATGCGGATCAGGCGATGCGGCTGCAGGTGCTCAACTCGGTACAACCGCTGCAGGGCAAGAAGCGCTGCACCCAGGACCGCACCGAAGACGGCGTGACGCGCATGATCGTGACGCTCGACGGCGTCGCGCATCCCGAACTCGCCCAACCCGTTGCCTGGGTTGCCCGCAGCGAGGGCTATGCAGTGGGGCGCTGAGCCTTTCCATGATGGAGTCCGACCGATGATCGAAGCGTTCTTCCTCCTGCTGGCGAGCGCGGCGCCGCAAGCCGCCGCCGATCCGCTGGCCTCGGCCAAGGCCGGCAAGCTCCAGTGCGCCAATCCCAATGTCGAGAAGAAGACGTGCATGGCGCTGAGCAGCTACAAGGTGAATCCCGACGGCAGCTTCGAATCGACCACGACCTTGGTCGTGGCACCGCAGCCGCTGATCACCATGGAAGTGAAGGCGCCGGGCATGGTGAAGGACGGCGCGCTGTGCGGGCCGATCCGCAAGGCCGATTTCGACGCCGCGAAGTTCCAGATGGACGGCAAGCCGCTCGACGAGGCCATGGCGAGCGCGATCCGTACGCAGGTCGTCGGCTCGATCACGCCCATGCTCGACAAGATGGGCTGCGCACGCGAGGCGCCGGACGGCGCGGCGTTCAAGGCCGAGGTGACGCTCGACGGCGTAGCGCATCCCGAAATGACCCAGCGCGTGCTGTGGGTGAAGCCCGAGGACGGCTACAAGCTCGGGCTGTAAACGAGAAACGGCGCTGCCACGACAGCGTCAGGCGGCCTCGCGAGCTCCGGCGAGGGCGCCCTTGACCGCTTCGATCGCCTCGGCGCCTTTTGCGCCGTCAGGACCGCCGCCCTGGGCCATGTCGGGACGGCCGCCGCCACCCTGCCCGCCCAGCACCGCGACTGCGGTCTTGACGAGATCCACCGCGCTCAGCCCGAGCCCGTCACTGACGCCGACCGCGACCGAGGCGCGACCGTCATTCACCGCCACCAGCGCGACGACGCCGCCGCCGATCCGCGCCTTGGCTTCGTCCACCGCGCCGCGAAGTGCCTTGGGATCTAGTCCGTCGAGCACCTGACCGACGAAATTGATTCCGCCCACCTGCTCGGGACCTGCCGGAGCGGCGGCCCCGCCGCCGCCCAGCGCCAACGCCTTTTTCGCATCGGCCAGCTCGCGCTCGAGCCGGCGACGTTCCTCGACCAAGGCGGCGACGCGCGCCGGCACTTCGTCGGGCGAGGACTTGAGCGCCGCGGCCGCTTCCTTCAGCCGTTCGTCGCGGACGTTGAGCCATTGCCGTGCGGCTTCGCCGGTCAGCGCCTCGATGCGGCGGATGCCCGAGGAGACCGCGCTCTCCGAGACGATCTTGAAGATCGCGATGTCGCCTGTCGCATTGACATGGGTGCCGCCGCACAATTCGACCGAATAATGCTGATCATCGCCGCGGCCCATCGAGAGCACGCGGACCTCGTCGCCATATTTCTCGCCGAACAGCGCCATCGCGCCCGCCTCGATAGCGTCTTCCGGCGTCATCAGCCGGGTGCCGACGCTCTCGTTATGGCGGATCTGCGCGTTCACGTCGGCCTCGATCTCGGCGATCTCCTGCGGCGTGAGTGCGCTCGGATGCGAGAAGTCGAAGCGCAGCCGATCGGGCGCGACCAGGCTGCCCTTCTGGGTGACGTGCCCGCCCAATCGCTTGCGCAGTGCCGCATGCAGCAGGTGGGTTGCCGAGTGGTTGGCGCGGATCTGGTCGCGGCGCACGGCGTCGACCGACAGCTTGACGGTATCGCCGACCGAAAGCTCGCCGCTCTCTATCTTCGTGTGATGCGCGTGCAGGCGGCCGAGCGGCTTGGAGGTGTCGTCCACTACCGCGCGCATCTTGTCGTTGGTGATCGTGCCGGCATCGCCCATCTGGCCGCCCGATTCACCGTAAAAAGGCGTCTGGTTGGTCAGGACGGTGACGCTGTCGCCCGCGCCCGCCTTGTCGACGCGGACGCCATCCTTGACGATCGCGACGACCTCGCCTTCGCCTTCGGTGCTGCTGTACCCGGTGAATTCGGTGCCGCCGAGTTCGTCGGCGATGTCGTACCAGACCTCGTCGCTGGCCTTGTCGCCCGAGCCCTTCCACGCGGCGCGCGCGGCGCGCTTCTGCTCGGCCATGGCGGTGTCGAAGCCGGTGCGATCGACCGAAATGCCGTCGGCACGCAACGCGTCTTCGGTCAGGTCGTACGGGAAGCCGAAGGTGTCGTAGAGCTTGAACGCGGTTTCGCCGGGAAGCGTATCGCCCTCGGCAAGCCCCTTGGTCGCCTCGTCGAGCAAGCGCAGGCCGTTGGCGAGCGTCTGGCGGAAGCGGGTCTCCTCCTGCAGGAGCGTCGCCTCGATCAGCGGCTGCGCGCGGACGAGCTCGGGATAAGCGGCACCCATTTCGGCGACGAGGCTCGGCACCATGCGATACATCAGCGGGTCCTTCGCACCCAGCAGATGCGCATGCCGCATCGCGCGGCGCATGATGCGGCGGAGCACATAGCCGCGGCCCTCATTCGCCGGCAGCACGCCGTCGGCAACGAGGAAGCCCGAGGCGCGCAGGTGATCGGCGATCACGCGGTGGCTCGCCTGGTTGTCGCCGGTGGTCGAAGCGCCGGTGAGTGCGCCACTCTCGGCGATCAGCGCCTTGAAGGTGTCGGTGTCGTAATTGTCATGGACGCCCTGGAGCACTGCGGCGACGCGCTCGAGACCCATGCCGGTATCGATGCTCGGCCTGGGCAGTTCGCCGATCTGGACGTCGTTCTCTTGCAGATACTGCATGAAGACGAGGTTCCAGATCTCGACGAAACGGCCGCCGTCCTCCTCGGGCGACCCCGGAGGACCGCCATAGATATGGTCGCCATGATCGTAGAAGATCTCCGAACACGGCCCGCACGGTCCGTCCGATCCCATCGCCCAGAAATTGTCCTTGGTCGCGATGCGGATGATACGGCTCTCGGGGAGGCCGGCGATCTTCTTCCACAGGTCGAATGCCTGATCGTCGGTGTGATAGACGGTGGCGGTCAGCTTCTCCGCCGGGATGCCCCATTCCTTCGTCAGCAGCGTCCACGCGTGCGTGATCGCCTGCTCCTTGAAATAGTCGCCGAACGAGAAGTTGCCGAGCATCTCGAAGAAGGTGTGGTGGCGCGCGGTGTAGCCGACATTGTCGAGATCGTTGTGCTTGCCGCCGGCGCGGACGCATTTCTGCGAGCTGGTCGCGATCGAATAGGGACGCGTCTCCAGCCCGGTGAACACGTTCTTGAACGGCACCATGCCCGCGTTGACGAACATCAGCGTCGGGTCGTTGTGCGGCACCAGCGGCGCGCTGGGTACGCGGGCATGACCCTGCGCTTCGAAATAGTCGAGGAAGCTGCGGCGGATATCGTTCGTGGACGTCATGGGTGCGACGTAGGGGAACTAGTCCCGTTCCTCAAGCGGCGCGATGACGCTGAGCGCTCTCGAATCGAGCGTGAAGGCGAGCGGAACGGCGAGCGACTTCACTTCGCCGTCGAGTGCGACATCGATGCATCGCTTCGGGCCGGTGACGCGCAGTTCGGGCGTGTCGCCGATCGCGGCGAAATCGCGGGCCGGGTCGGCGCGGCCGATCAGTGCCCGGAGTGCGAAGCCGATCAGCGCCATGCGGCGGCGTGACGCGACGGCATAGACCGACAACACGCCGTCATCGAGCGCGGCGCGCTGACCGAGCCTGCCGGCCTCGAGCACATAGCGATTGTTGCCGACGAACAGCATCGGCGTGACGATGTGCTCCTCCCTCCCCGGCATTTCGAGCCGCAGCCGGCGGTGCCGCATCCGCCGCAGCGCGGCCGCCGCGGCGGGCAATGCCGCCAGTTTCTTGGGAAGCGCCATGCCTTCGCGCTGCTGGACGAGATCGGGATAGAAGCCGATCGACGCATTGTTGACGAAGACATGGCCGTTGACGCGGGCGATATCGATCCGGCGCTGCGTGCCGCTCGCAATGAGCCTCGCCGCATCGGGCAACCTGAGCGGGATACCGAGTTCGCGGACGAGGTGGTTGCGTGTTCCGAGCGGGAGGATGCCGAGCGTCGAACCACTCTTCGCCAATGCTCCGGCTGCACTGCCGAGCGTGCCGTCGCCGCCGCCGATCACCACCAGATTGCGGCCGGCGACCTTCGCCACCGCATCCGCCATGCCGTGGCCGGACAGGAGCTGGAGGTCGATTTTCACGCCGGCGTCGGCGAACGCCTTCTCGATCTCCTCTTTCAGCGCCTCGCCTCGTGCCGCGGCAGTGCCTCCGCTGCGATTGACGAGGACGGGAACGGGTTCGCTCACTCGAACGGGCGATCGATCGACTTGGGCGGCACGCTGAACCATTTCGGGCCGGTCTCGGTCATATGGAAGCAATCCTCGAGGCGGATGCCGAAGTTGCCGGGGATGTAGATGCCGGGCTCGTTCGAGAAGCACATGCCGGGCGCGAGCCGGGTTTTCTCGCCGCGGACGAGATTCACCGGCTCGTGCCCGTCCATGCCGATGCCGTGGCCGGTGCGGTGCGAGAGGCCAGGCAGCTTGTAGTCCGGGCCGTAGCCGAGCGAAGTGTAATAGCCGCGCACCGCGTCATCGACCGAGCCGGCGGGCGCGCCGAGCTTCGCGGCCTCGAGCGCGATCTGCTGGCCGCGGGCGACCACGTCCCAGACCTTGCGCTGCTCGGCGTTCGCGATGCCGAAGACAAAGCTGCGCGACACGTCGGATTGATAGCCCTGGACGCTGCAGCCGCAGTCCATCAGCACGACTTCGCCAGGCACCACCTTCTGGGGCTTGCCGCTGCCGTGCGGATAGGCGGCAGCCTCGCCCAGCAGGATCAGGTTCCACTCGTTCGAGCCGCCGAGCTTGCGGGTCGCGGCGCTCATCAATGCAGCGATGTCCTGCGGAGTCATCCCCGCGGTGATCCGGGGATATGTCCATCGATAGGCGGCGATCGTCACGTCGGTGGCGAGCTGCATCAGTGCGAGCTCGGGCGCGGTCTTGATCATGCGGCAGCCGCGGACGACCGGATTGGCCGAGACGATCCTGGCGCCCGGCAGCGCGCGCTGAAGCCCATCGACGATGAAATAACGGTTGGTCTCCTCGATCCCGACCGGCTTCGTGGCGAGCTTGCGATCCTTCAGGAAGCCGGCGACCACCTTGAGCGGATCCTGATCCTCCTGCCACACGCGCACCTCCGCCGGTATGGCGAGGCTCTCGCGGACCGAGGGCTCTTCGAAGAACGGCGTGACGATGCACGGCTCGCCTTCGACCGGGAGGACGACGCAGGTCAGCCGCTCGCTGCGGCTCCAGCGCACGCCGGTGAAATAGATCAGCGACGATCCCGGCTCGATCAGCACCGCGCCGATGCCGTTCGCCTGCATCAGCGCCTGGGCGCGGGCAATGCGCGCCTTGCGTTCCCCGGGGCCGATCGGCTGCGCGCCGGTGGTGATGTCCTTCAGGTCCGACACATGGATATCGGCGGCGCGAAGCACCCCCGGTAGCGCCAGCAGCGGTACCGCGCCGGCCGCCCGGATCAGCGTGCGGCGGCTGAGGCGAAGCGGGTGTAGCATCGGGACGACTCCGGCAAGAATTGCGTGGACGGCCGCGATAGGGTGCTTGACCCGGCCGCGACAATCCCCTTCCCTGCCGCGAACATTTCCTGGGGGATCCTTGTGGGTAAGCGACTGACGTGGTTCATTCTGGCCGGGCTGCTGCTGGGTGGCCTGATCGGCTGGGGACTGAATGTCGCCTATGACGACGGCACCGCGGCGGGAACCGCGCGCCTCGCCGCGATCAGCTACTGGTTCGACATACCGACCCAGATGTTCCTCCACCTGATTAAGATGATCATCGCGCCCTTGGTGGTCTCGACCTTGGTCGTCGGCATCGCGCATATGGGCGGCACCGGCGCGATCGGCCGGGTGGGCATCAAGGCATTCTTCTGGTTCGTCACCGCCAGCCTCGTCTCGCTGACCCTCGGCCTTTTGCTGGTCAACCTCCTCCAGCCGGGCGTCGGCCTCAATTTGCCGCTGCCCGACGCGGCGGCATCGAGCGGAGTCGATCGCTCGGGCTTCGACGCGGCCAAATTCTTCATCCACATCGTGCCGACCTCGGCGATCGATGCGATGGCGACCAACGACATCCTCCAGCTGGTGATCTTCTCGCTATTCTTCGGCGTCGGGCTCGCGGCGGTGGGCGAAAGAGGCGCTCCGCTGGTCCGCGGCCTCGAGGCTTTGGTCGCGGTGATGCTGACGGTCACCGGCTATGTCATGCTGTTCGCGCCGGTGGCGGTGTTCTGCGCGGTGGCGCGGACGCTGGCGACACGCGGGCTGGGCGTGGTCGGCGACCTCGCTTACTTCATGGGCACCTTCTATCTTGGCCTGTTCACATTGTGGGCGGTGCTGCTCGGCGCCTGCTTCGTGTTCGTCGGGCCGCGCACCGGCACGCTGCTGCGCTACCTGCGTGATCCGATCCTGCTCGGCTTCTCGACCGCTTCGTCCGAGGCCGCCTATCCGCGGACGCTCGAAGCGCTCGACAAGTTCGGGGTGCCGCCGCGGATCGCCAGCTTCGTGCTGCCGCTCGGCTATTCGTTCAACCTCGACGGCTCGATGATGTACATGACGTTCGCGTCGATCTTCATCGCGCAGGCTTACGGCATCCACCTCGACTGGGGGACGATGATCACGATGCTGCTGATGCTGATGATCACCAGCAAGGGCATTGCCGGCGTGCCGCGCGCAAGCCTGGTGGTGATCACCGGCACGCTGTCGCACTTTCAGATCCCCGAGGCCGGCATATTGCTGATCCTCGCCGTCGACCATTTCCTCGACATGGGCCGCACCGCGACCAACGTGATCGGCAATGCCGTCGCCGCGACAGTGGTGGCGCGCTGGGAAGGGCAGCTCGATCCGCCGCAATCTCCCGATGCGGAGATCGTGTTGCCGCACGCGCCGCTCGCCGGGGACGAGGAACGGTTCGAGGATTACGGCAAGCCTCCAGCCTGAGCTGGTCGCCGAGGCTTAAATTGACTCAGTTGGCGGAAACGCGGTCGATCTCGTAACTTTCTTGCGTGGACTTTTCGCCGCTGCGGGGCATCAACCAGGTCAAAGAGCGGCCGGGCTTCCGGCTTCCCGAGGCAAGCAGACGAAATCCTACATTGCAAGGGTTGCGATCTGAACGTGCCGGACGGCTGGGTTGCGAACCGTTCACGCGCCTGCTTTGATCGACGGGCATTTCTCTTCGTCATCCCGCGAAAGCGAGGACCCATCTCAAGCATTATCCACGAGCGCGCCGGTGCATTTTGCCGCTCGCTCAGGAGCTGGGTCCCCGCTTTCGCGGGGATGACGGTCAGGGTTAGGCTGTATCGACATTCATTTCTCTCTCCCACTGGGAGAGGAGAAGAACCCCGGCCTAGGCATAAGCATAAGGCCCGCCGGCTTTCAGTGCCGCCTGATAGGCTGGCCGGGCGTGGACCTTCTGGAGCCAGGCGGCGATGTGCGGGCGGCCTTCGGTGGCGGCGGCGCGGTTGGCTCCGGCTTCGAGCGGGAAGCTCATCATGATGTCGGCGGCGGTGAAGTCCTTGCCGGCGAACCAGGGGCGCGCGGCAAGCTCGGCTTCGACATAATCGAGATGGACGTCGATCATCGGCTGGTACTTCTTCTGCGCGGCCTTGCCGAACAGCGGGACGCGGCCGAGCACCAGCTTGACGTACAAGGGCGGCATCAACGAGCCCTCGGCATAATGGAGGAAGTGGCGATAGCGCAGCGCATCGTCGCGATGCGCGGGCGCGCCGAGGCGGCCGTCGGCCTTTTCAACCAGATGTTCGACGATCGCCCCGGTCTCGGCGACGACGAGGCCGTCATCGTCGATCACCGGCGACTTGCCGAGCGGGTGAACCTGCCGCAGCTCGGGCGGCGCGAGCATCGTCGCCTTGTTCCGCCGATAGCGCTTCACCGCATAAGGAAGCGCAAGCTCCTCGAGCAGCCACAGGACACGCTGCGAGCGTGAATTCTCGAGGTGATGGACCGTGATCATGTTGGATTGGCTTCCCTTAGCTTCGCACTTTGCCCGCGGATTCGCTCATTAAGTTGCGCCCATAAGCAACAAACGGAAAGACCCGGCGCAGGGCAATGCGCCGGGTCTTCCGATGGGCTGAGCCCGTGACCGCCGCTGGCGCGGTTCACGCCGGCGCGGTCGAAAAACTAATGGGGTCAGGCGAAACCGCATTCGCTCAGAGATCGTCGTCCGGCTCCGGACCGGCCATCAGCCCTTCGGCGACCTGATCGGTGCGGTTGCGGATCGCGGCTTCGAGGCGCGTGCAGAGTTCGGGATTTTCCTTGAGGAAAGTCTTCGAATTCTCGCGGCCCTGGCCGATGCGGATGCTGTCATAGCTGAACCACGCGCCCGATTTCTCGACCAGCCCGGCCTTGACCCCGAGATCGAGGATCTCGCCGATCTTGGAGATGCCCTGCCCGTACATGATGTCGAACTCGACCTGCTTGAACGGCGGCGCGACCTTGTTCTTGACGACCTTCACGCGCGTGGTGTTGCCGATGATCTCGTCGCGGTCCTTGATCTGGCCGGTACGGCGGATGTCGAGGCGGACCGAAGCGTAGAATTTGAGCGCGTTGCCGCCGGTCGTGGTCTCGGGATTGCCGTACATCACGCCGATCTTCATGCGCAGCTGGTTGATGAAGATCACCATGCAGCGCGAGCGGCTGATCGAGCCGGTGAGCTTGCGCAGCGATTGCGACATCAGGCGCGCCTGGAGGCCGACATGGCTATCGCCCATCTCGCCTTCGATCTCGGCACGGGGCACCAGAGCCGCAACCGAATCCACGACGAGTACGTCGATCGCGTTCGAGCGGACCAAAGTGTCGACGATCTCGAGCGCCTGCTCGCCGGTATCGGGCTGCGAGACGATCAGCTCGTCGATATTGACCCCGAGCTTCTTGGCGTAAACGGGATCGAGCGCATGCTCGGCATCGACGAACGCCGCGGTGCCGCCGCCGCGCTGCGCCTCGGCAATGACGTGGAGCGCGAGCGTGGTCTTGCCCGAGCTTTCGGGGCCATAGACTTCGATGACGCGGCCGCGCGGCAGCCCGCCGACGCCGAGTGCGATATCGAGCCCGAGCGAGCCGGTGGAGATCGTCTCGACCTGCATCGTCTCCTTCGAGCCGAGGCGCATCGCGCTGCCCTTGCCGAAGGCGCGGTCGATCTGCGCCAATGCGGCGTCGAGCGCCTTCTGCTTGTCCGTGGATACTGCCATGTTGCCGTCGATCACCTTGAGGGAAGCTGCCATTTTATATCCCCGTCGCTAGAGCGTTTGACTGCCGCGTTCAACCTTGCGTGTGCAGCATGTACAGCATTTGTTCTCATGGAACAAGAGGGGAACTTCCCGCGGCCGAAACGGGGCATTCCGCGCGCTATTGTCTCTCGGTACGCGCCGTCCTAGCCAAGAGACGTGGCCCTGCCCTTTCTCGATTTTCCCGAGGCGTTCGATGCCTCAGAATGCGAGGCGATCCTTGCGCTTGCGGCGCGGGAAACCCTCGAACCGGCGACGGTGTGGAACGGCGCCGCGAATCATGTCGATGCGCGGACGCGGCAAGCCGAGCGCTGTTACTGGCCCCGCGATTGGGAGACCGACTGGATTTATCAGCGGCTCGACACGCTGTTCGCCGAGGCCGCAGTGCGGTTCGAGACCGAGGTCGATCCGGTATTCGAGGACATTCAGTTCGTTCGCTACTGCGCGGGCGCGCATTTCCAGACCTGGCATTCGGATGCCGGGGTCGATCGCTATGAGGAACGACGGATCTCGGTTTCCGTCGAACTCTCCGATGCCGACGATTACGAAGGCGGCGTGCTGGAGATCGCGCCGGCGATGGGGCTGGTGCGGACGCTGCCGCGCGGCGGAGGACGGCTGTTTCGGTCGCGGATGATCCATCGGGTCACGCCGGTGACGCGGGGAATTCGGCACGCGCTGGTGGCGTGGACGGGGAAAAGGGGATGAAGGTTCTCGAGCATTCCTCCCTCGCGTAGCGGGGGGCATGCGAAGCATGACGGGAGGGGCTTGGCCGCGAGCGATTTGCCTGCGGCTGCGCCCCCTCCACCACCGCCTTTGGCGGCGGTCCCCCTCCCCCGCTCCTGCGGAGCGAGGGAGGAATTTTCAGGCGAGCCTGGTCTCGACGCGCCACCAATCGGGGCGAGCGATACTGGAAGCCGCCTTCGCGCAAGCCTCTTCGCTCTCAAACAGCGCAAAACAGGTGGCACCCGAACCCGACATGTGGGTGAGCATGACCCCCGGCTGTCCGGCGAGCGCACCCAGCACTTCGCTGATCACCGGGGCAATCGCGCGGGCCGGGGCTTCGAGATCATTGCGGCCGGCGAGCGGATCGGGGCTGAGCGGTCCACGATCGACGCCGTCCCAGCGGCGGAAGACCTCCGCAGTGGAGACCGCGACGCGGGGGTTTACGAGCAACACCGGTGTGCCGGGCATGCCCGGTACCGGCTGAAGCTGCTCGCCTCTGCCCTTGCCCAGCGCAGTCCTGCCCAGCAGGCAGGCGGGGACGTCCGAACCCAGGGCGTCGGCGATCGCGAAGAGCCGGGGATCGTCGAGTGCCACGCCGTGCAGCTTCGCCAGCGCACGCAAGGTCGCCGCCGCGTCAGTCGAGCCGCCGCCGATGCCCGAGGCGACCGGCAGGTGCTTCTCCAGCTCGATCGCGTGGGCGCCGCCGCCGAATACCTCGGCGAAACGCGTCGCGGCGCGCGTGACGAGATTATCGCCTTCGCCGGTCAGCTTGTCGGCGAACGGTCCCGTGATCCGGAAAGCGGGCGCCTCGGCAGGGGCGATCCGCAGCACGTCGCCGAATTCGACGAACGCGAACAGCGTCTCCAGCTCGTGATAGCCGTCGGGGCGGCGGGCGCGGACGTGGAGCGCCAGGTTGAGCTTGGCGCGCGCGATTTCGGTCAGCATCAATTGGGCCGGGGCTTCAATCCGTGCGCGAGCTTGGCATCGAGCCGCGCAGTCGCGTCGTTTTCGGCGGTGAGCGCCGCGGCGCGCCATGCATAGCGGGCCTCGTAATGCCGCCCCAGCCGCCAATAGGCATCGCCGAGATGCTCGTTGGCGCGCGCCGCGGCGGGATCGCCCTGCACCGCGCGCTCGAGCAGGGGCAATGCCTTCGCGACATCGCCGCTCTGGTACCAGGCCCAGGCGAGCGAATCGGCGATCTCGGCATCGTCGGGCTTGAGCGCCCGGGCACGCTCGAGCAGCTTCTGCGCCTCGGCGATGTTCTCGCCGCGCGCGACTTGCGCATAGCCGAGATATTTGAGCGCGGGCGCCTGATCGGGACCCAATGCCACTGCGCGCTGGAGCGCCGGCAGCGCCTCGCTCCAGCGGCCGGCACGATCGAGCGCGCGGCCGTGGAGATAGTGTAGCAGCCAATTATCCTGACCGCCGTCGCGCGCGATCGCGGCGCCATAGGCCGCGGCGGCGAGATCGAAGCGGCCCTGATCGACGAGCAGGTCGCCCCAGGTTTCGCTGTCAGCGCTGGTCGCCTGCGCGCCGGTGGCGAGCGTTCCGGCGAGCGCCAGCGCCTCGTCGGTGCGGCCTGCGCGGCGCAACACCGCGACACGGCCCGCCGCCGCGCCGCGCACGAAGGGACTGTCCTTGCCCACTTCCGCCAGCACGCCGAGCGCAAGATCGTGCGAGCCGCCCCGCGACAGTGCCTCGGCGAGGAACAGGCGGGCGCGGTCGTCGCGGGGATCGAGCAGCAAAGCCGCGCGGGTGAGCACCACCGACAGCGATTCCATGTCCTCGCCGGCAATCTCGACCGCGAGTTCGAGGAACATCCGCGAGGCGCCGAACGCGGCATCGGGCTTGTCGCGCTTGCCGAGCTGTTTGCGCAGCCGCTCATATTCCGGGCGGTCGCCGGCGAGCAGCTGGCGCGCGGAATCGCGCGCGCCGGTCTCGCCGAGCAATGTCGCCGCGTCGATCCGGGCATCCTCGCTGTCGCTGACGGCGAGTTCGGAGGCGATTGCCGCCATCGCCTCATGGGTGCGCTTCGATGCGATCAGCAGCAGCATGCGGTGCCGCTGGGTGTAGCGCCGCGCGAGCGCATCGCCGGGGGCGGAATCGAGCAAGGCGACGGCGTCCTCGCTGCGATCGAAGGCGAGCCATGCCCGGAGCGACGGCGCGAGGAAGTCGAACGGCCCCTTGGCAAGCAGATCGGCTGCGCGCCGGGCCCCGACGGCGTCACGGCTTTTCAGCGCAATCGCAAAGGCGAGCACCGCGGCATCGGGCGGCGCAACCCCCGCCTTGACCAGCACGGCACCGGCGCGGCTGGCGAGGACATAATCGCCCACCGCGAGCGCCTGGCGATAGGCGCGCAATGCGATGACCGCGTCGTCGGGCGCGGCGGCCAGCGCCTCGGCATAGCCCGCGGCGGCGGCCTGTGCCGCGCCCTCGGCATCGGCGGCACGGGCACGGACATAGGCGGTCGGATCGGGCGCGGCGTGCGCGAGCGGCGCTCCGACGAGGAGCAGCGCCAAAAGGCTACATGTTCGGGTAATTGGGGCCGCCGCCGCCTTCGGGAACCACCCAGTTGATGTTCTGGGTGGGGTCCTTGATGTCGCAGGTCTTGCAGTGCACGCAATTCTGCGCGTTGATCTGGAACCGCAGATCATCACCTTCCCCTACGACCTCGTACACACCCGCCGGACAGTAACGCTGGGCCGGCTCGGCGTACACCGGAAGATTGTAACCGATCGGGATGTCGGGATCCTTGAGCGTCAGATGGACCGGCTGGTCCTCCTCGTGATTGGTGTTCGAGATGAACACCGAGGACAGCCGGTCGAAAGTGAGGACGCCGTCGGGCTTGGGATATTCGATCGGCGTGGCTGCGCTGGCGTGCCACAGGCTCTCGTGATCGGGATGGTGCTTCATCGTGAAGGGCCAGCGCAGCCCGATCAGTTCCATCCACATCGCCGCGCCCGAGAGGATCGTGCCCCAAATGTCGCCGAACTTCTTGACCAGAGGCACGACGTTGCGGACGCCGCGCAGCTCCTTCTCGACCCAGCTGGTCTTGTAGGCCTCGGGATAGGCGGTGAGCTCGTCGTTCGAGCGGCCGGCCTGCACCGCAGCGAAGGCGGCTTCGGCGGCCATCATGCCGGACTTCATCGCAGTGTGGGTGCCCTTGATGCGCGGCACATTGAGGAAACCGGCAGTGTCGCCGATCAGCGCGGCGCCGGGCATCACCAATTTGGGCACCGACTGCCAGCCGCCGTCGCTGATCGCGCGGGCGCCGTAGGAGACGCGCTTGCCGCCCTTGAGGATCGCGGCGATCGCCGGGTGGGTCTTCCAGCGCTGCATCTCGTGGAAGGGCGAGAGATAGGGGTTCTTGTAGTTGAGCCAGACGACGAAGCCCAAGGCCACCTGCCCGTCGGCCTGGTGATAGAGGAAGCCGCCACCGTTGGACTCGCCGTCCTTGAGGGGCCAGCCCTGGGTGTGGATCACCTTGCCGAGGAGGTGGTTCGCCGGGTCGATATCCCAGAGTTCCTTGATGCCGATGCCATAGACCTGCGGCTGGGCACCCCTGCACAGGTCGAATTGGCGCTGCAGCTGCTTGGAGAGATGGCCGCGAACGCCCTCGCCGAACAGGGTGTACTTCGCGTGGAGCTCGAGGCCGGGGGCGTAATCGGGCTTGTGGTGCCCGTCGCGGGCGACGCCCATGTCGCCGGTGGCGACGCCCTTCACGCTGCCGTCGTCATTGTAGAGAATCTCGGCGGCCGCGAAGCCGGGGAATATCTCGACGCCCAGCTCTTCGGCCTTGCCGGCCAGCCAGCGGCAGAGATTACCCAACGAGCCCGTGTAGGTGCCCTTGTTGTGGAGAAAAGGCGGCGTGATGAACTCGGGGAAGCTCGCTTTGCCCTTTTCGGTCAGGATCCAGTGATGGTTCTCGGTGACCGGTGTGGCGGCGAGCGGACAATCGTCGCGCCAGTCGGGCAGCAGCTCGTCGAGCGCGCGCGGATCGACCACGGCGCCGGACAGGATATGCGCGCCGACCTCGGAGCCTTTCTCGAGGATGCACACCGAAAGCTCCTGCTCGCCCTCCGCCGCCAGCTGCTTGAGCCGGATCGCCGCGGCGAGGCCCGAGGGGCCCGCGCCGACGATCACGACGTCATAAGGCATCGACTCTCGTTCACTCATCCTCTTAATCCCTGCCGAGTCTGTTCGTAGGACGTAGCGTCGCGCCTGTCGTCGTGGTTCCGCAACGTCCTGTCTGCTCGGGATTGGAAGAAGATTGACCGCGACGTCAACCAGGATTCAAAGATAGGGTATGGGAGGGGAACCGGTTCAGGATTGGCAAAAGGCCATCGCGAGCACGCTCGAATGGTGGCGCGACGCCGGCGTCGACATGCTCGTCGAGGACGATGTGCGCGACTGGCTGGCGCGGACGCCGCCGCCTGCCGCGCCCGCAGCGGCGGAGCTTGCCGTAGCGGCACCTGCGGTCGAGGCGCTGCCCGATACGCTCGAGGCGTTCGTCGAATGGCGGATGAGCGACGCCGCGCCCGAGGCCGGATGGCATATGCCGCGCTTCGTGCCGACGGGTCCGGCCGATGCCGAATGGGTGCTCGTCACTGACGTTCCCGAAGCCGAGGATTCCGAAACCCTGATGTCGGGACCGGCCGGCCGGCTGCTCGACAAGATGCTCGCGGCGATCGGATTGAGCCGCGAATCGGTCCATCTGCTGCCGCTCGCCTGGACGCGGCCGCTGACCGGACGGATCGCGCCGGCCGACGAAGCCCAGCTGATCGAGCTGGCGCGGCATCATTTGTCGTTGCTCCGTCCGCAGAAGCTGTTTCTGCTCGGACAATCGGCCAGCCGTGTACTGGCTGAGACGAACGGCGAATCCCTAACAAATCCTATACGCGCCGTTAACCAATTTAATGCCAAAACCCTCGCAGTGGCGAGCTTCCATCCCCGTTTCCTGCTGGAGCGGCCGGCGGCCAAGGGCGAAGCCTGGAAGCATCTGCTGCTGTTGAGCCGGGGGACCGAGTGATCAAGCGTACCATCCTTGCCGCGGCGCTGCTCGTATTGCCTGCGACGGCGCATGCCGACGACCTCAATGCCGACGCCCGCCCGGCCGTGCCGAGCGCGATGCGCGACGGCGACGGCGTGCCCGACCAGCTCGATGCCGATCAGCGCGCCGGATATCGCCGCGTGTTCGCCGCGATCCGCGCCGAACAATGGACCGACGCGCAGCTCCAGCTCGATTCGATGAAGCCCGGGCCGCTCCACGCCCTCGCCCGCGCCGAAATCTACACCGCCAAGAATTCGCCGAAGGTGGATGTCGCGTCGATCATGGCGCTGCTCGCCGAGGCGCCCGACCTGCCACAGGCCGAGCAGCTCGTGCGGATGGCCAAGGCACGCGGCGCGATGGACACGCCTGTCCTCCCCGCCGCCTCGCGGCTGATCTGGTTCGACGGCGCGCCGGTCCGCCAGCGCGCGCGTTCGATCAGGAGCGACACCGCCGCGACTTCGGTCGCGATCGAGATCCAGCCCTTCGTCAAGGCCGATGACGGCGTCTCGGCCGAAGCGGTGGTGGAGAAGTTCGCGCCCGACCTGACGCCCGAGGCGCTGACCGAATGGCAGCAGAAGGTCGCCTGGATCTATTATGTCGCCGGCGACGACGTCAACGCGCGCCGCGTGGCCGAAAAGGCCCAGCTCGGTGTGGGCGACTGGGTCGGCCAGGCCGATTGGGTCGCGGGGCTGGCGACGTGGCGGCAAGGCGATTGCAACGCCTCGGCGGACGCCTTCGAGCGCGTCGCGATGCGCGCCAGCGATACCGAACTCCGCTCGGCGGGCTTCTATTGGGCATCTCGCGCCGACATGGCGTGCGGGCGGCCGGAAAAAGTCGGCGTGCGGCTCAAGGCCGCGGCGCAGTTCGGCGAGACCTATTACGGGCTGCTCGCCAGGGCCGCGCTCGGCATCCAGGAAAAGCCGGTGACCGGCGAACGCTTCGTCGCTGAGGATTGGCGCGCGCTCGAGCGGCGCCCGAACGTCCGCGTCGCCGCGGCGCTCACCGAGATCGGCGAAGATGGCCTCGCCAACGAAGTGCTGCGCCACCAGGCCAAATTTTGCACCCCCGGCGACCATGCTTCGCTCACGCGCCTCGCCGGGCGGCTCAACCTTGCCGCGACACAGCTCTGGCTCTCGCATAACGGCCCGGCGGGCGCGCGGCCGCTGGTCCAGGCGCGCTACCCCTCGCCCAACTGGACTCCCGCGGGCGGCTGGCGTGTCGACAAGGCTCTTGTGTTCGCGCACACGCTGCAGGAATCACGCTTCAATGCCGAGGTCCGCAGTGCTGCCGGTGCGATGGGCCTCATGCAGGTCAAGACCGGCGCCGCGATCGACGTGGGCCGCCGTCAGGGCGTGACCTATGCCGCGTCCGATCTGACCAAGCCTTCGGTCAACATGGAGATCGGCCAGTCCTATCTCGAGCAATTGCGCGACCAGCCCTTCACGCAGGGGCTGCTGCCCAAGGTGATCGCCGCCTACAATGCCGGGCCGAGCCCGGTCGCGCTGTGGAATACGATGAGCCGCGATAACGGCGATCCACTGCTCTACATCGAGAGCATCCCCTATTGGGAGACGCGCGGCTATGTGATGACCGTGCTGCGCAATTACTGGATGTACGAGAACCAGGAGGGCCGCGCCTCGGCGAGCCGGCAGGCGCTGACACAGGGGTTGTGGCCGAAATTCCCCGGGCTGCCGGGCGCAAAGGCAGTCAAGGTCAGCGCGCGCCTCACTCCGCAGCTGCCGGCCAGCGCACAGGTTGCCGGTGGCAATTGACGAGACTGTCACGTTCCGGCCGGTCCGGATCGCGGTGCTCACTATTTCCGACACGAGGACGTTGGCGGACGATCGTTCGGGCGACCGGCTGGTCGAGCGACTGACCGGCGCGGGCCACGAACTCGCCGACCGCGGACTCGTGCGCGACGACGTCGAAGGGATCGTCAGCAGGCTCCACGCGTGGATCGATGATCCGCAGATCGACGTGATCCTCACCACCGGCGGCACCGGCGTTACCGGGCGCGACATCACGCCCGAGGCGCTGGCGCGGGTGTGGGACAAGGAGATCCCCGGCTTCGGCGAGCTGTTCCGCTGGCTGAGTTATCAGAGCATCGGCACCTCGACGATCCAGTCGCGCGCGACCGCGGGCGTGGCGCGCGGCACCTATATCTTCGCGTTGCCGGGCTCGACCGGCGCGGTCACCGATGCGTGGGACGGGATCCTCGCGAGCCAGCTCGATATCCGCCACAAGCCGTGCAACTTCGTCGAGCTGATGCCGCGGTTGATGGAGCGGTAGCAGGTTCAATCCTCCCTCGCGCAGCGGGGGAGGTGGCGCCGAAGGCGACGGAGGGGGCTTGGCCCCAAGCGACACTGCCCACGGCTACGCCCCCTCCACCAGCTTCGCTGGTCCCCCTCTCCCGCTTCGCGGGAGGAATTTTAGGGCTCAACTCTTCGGCTTGTCCGCCTTGGCATCCGGCAGGTTCAACTCTTCCTTGAAGAAGGTCGCGAGCTCGGCGAGCTGCGAATTCCACCAGGCAAGTACGTCGGCGAAGTTCGCCGCATTGAGTCCGCCGATGGTCGCAACGTCATAGGCGACGCCCAATTGTCCGTCGGTGCGGACAAAAGCCTGGAGAAAGCGCTTCTTCGAGTTCCACTTGTTGACGAATTCGGGCGTGTTCTCCGGCGCCTTTTCGAACACGGTTTCGAAACGCAGCGAGTCACAGTTCTTGTGATCGACGCAGCCATAGAAATAGATGTCGAAATGATAGGAGGATTCGTCGCTCTCGATCATCGGATCGCCGTCGCCGTCCTTGGTCAGCTTGGGCTTGAGCTCCGCTTTCTCCATCGCCGCCATCACGGTCTCGGGCTTGCTGGCGCAGATCAGGCCGGCACCACAGGGCTTGGCATCCTCGGCGGATGCCGGCGCGGACAGGCAAAGCGCGGCAATGCCGGTGGTGAACGGAAGCAGGCGCATCGATTTCCCCCTTGATGAACCGCGAGACTTAGCAGCCGCCTCCGTTCGCGCAATCCGCGCTATTCGGGCTCGTTGACGAAAACGCCGAGTTCGTTGCCGTCGGGATCGCGGAAGTGGAAGCGGCGGCCGCCGGGGAAAGCGAAGATCGGCACGGTCACTTCGCCACCCGCTGCCGTCACGCTGTCCAGCGCAGCCTCGAGATCCTGCACCTCGACGATCGGGAGCAAGTGCGTGATCGCCTGATCCTTGCTGCCGTTG
Organism: Sphingomonas sp. Root241; assembly: GCF_001428865.1. Lineage (GTDB taxonomy): Bacteria > Pseudomonadota > Alphaproteobacteria > Sphingomonadales > Sphingomonadaceae > Sphingomonas. Next base: position 1,291,200 of record NZ_LMIV01000001.1, on the reverse strand, counting down.
AGCCCGATATCGACATCACCGCCGGTCGTCGCCGAATAATCGGGGCCGAAATCGGTGAAGGCCCAGCCGAATGCCCGGGCATAGAAATCGCGCACGCCCGCGACGTTCTTCACCGGCAGCTCTACATACGAAATACGCGCCATCTTTCCCTCCAATGTTCTTGCTATGTTCTAGCGCACGGCATAGCATGTGGCAATGGCAAAGACTCGGGCCATTCGCGGCGCCACGCTCAATCGCGACAGCATTCGCTTCAACCTGCCCGAACGCGAGGAGGACGGCGACTGGCGCGACGAACGCGAGACCGTGGACGGCGAGGCGCCGCCGCTGCGCACCACGGTAACGATCGAGAAGCCGAAGACGATCATCACGCGCAACAACTCGCCCGATATCGCTTTCGATCGATCGGTGAATCCGTATCGTGGCTGCGAGCATGGCTGCATCTATTGCTTCGCGCGGCCGAGCCACGCCTATCACGATCTCTCGCCCGGGCTCGATTTCGAGACGCGATTGTTCGCCAAGCCCGATGCGCCCGTGCTGCTGCGCGCCGAACTCGCGAAGCGCGGCTATGTGTGCAAGCCCGTAGCGTTCGGGACGAACACCGATCCCTATCAGCCGATCGAAGGCAAGTGGCGGATCACCCGCGGCTGCATCGAAGTGCTGGCCGCATGCGACCATCCGATCACGATCACCACCAAGTCCGATCGGGTGACCCGCGACATCGACCTGCTCGCACCGATGGCGGCGAAGGGGCTGGCGGCGGTGATGCTTTCGATCACGTCGCTCGATCCCCGGATCGCGATGACCGTCGAGCCGCGCGCGCCCTCCCCGGCCAAGCGGCTAGCGGCGGTTCGCACGCTGACCGATGCGGGGATCCCCGTGTTCGTTTCGATGGCGCCGGTAATTCCGGCGGTCACCGATCATGAGATGGAGCATATCCTCGAAAAGGCTGCGGAGGCCGGGGCGCGCAGCGCCTTCTTCCTGCCGGTGCGGCTGCCGCACGAAGTAGCGCCTTTGTTCCGCGCGTGGCTCGACACGCATTTCCCCGATCGTGCGGGCAAGGTGATGGCGACGATCCAGTCGATCCGCGGCGGGCGCGACAACGATCCCGATTTCCACTCCCGGATGCGCGGGCAAGGCCCTTGGGCCGAGCTGCTGCGCAAACGCTTCCACATAGCGGCAAAGCGCTATGGGTTGGATGGAGAGCGGTTGCGGCTGCGCACCGACCTGTTCCGCCCACCGCCGGGGCCACAGGGGGAGTTGTTCTAGTGCTTTCGCGGCGCCAGCACCGCCAGCGGCACGGCATCGGCCATCGTCTGGTACCCCACGATCGAGGGATGCAGCCCGTCGCCCGAGTCCAGATCGGGCCGCAGCCGCGTCGGGTTCGCCGGGTCGCGCATCGCGGCGTCGAAATCCACGACCGCGTCGAAATTGCCCGGCGCACGGATCCAGGCATTGACCGCGGCGCGATCGGCTTCGTTGGCGGCGTCGGGGTGGTAATAGCCGGAGGCACCGTCAGGCATGATCGTACCGCCGATCACCTTGATGCCGTGCGCCCGCGATCGGGCGACGATCTGCCGGAGCACGCCGATCATCTCGCGGACCAGAGCGGCATGCTGCTCGGGCGTCGCCGGCGCGTCGCGGGTGAGCGTGCCGAGATCGTTGATCCCTTCGATCACCAGCAAATGCGTGACACCGGGCGGCGACAGCACTTCACGCTCGAAACGGGCGAGCGCATTGGGACCGGTGCCGTCGAGCCGCAGCCGGTTGCCGCCGATGCCGGCGTTGAGCACTGCCATGTTGCGGGTCGCCGGATTGGCGCGCAGCCGCACCGCGAGCCGATCGGGCCAGCGGGCGTTGGTGTTGGGCTGGACACCATAGCCGTCAGTGATCGAATCGCCGAGGATGACGAGCGCCTGCGCGCCGGGCGCGTCGACTTCGACGCCGCCGATCACATACCAGCGGGTGGAGGTCTTCGCGCCCGTCAGCGCTTCGGCCATGACCTGCTGGCCGTGCGCGAAATGGCTGTGGCCGCGTGCACCGGGGTGGCCGGTCTGGCGATCGGGCGGGCTCGGCAAGTGGAGGGTGAGCGCTAGATCGGCGCCCGGGGCGACGGGCAGATCGACCGGATCGGAGAGATAATCGGCGCCGGCGGGGATCGTCACGCTTGCGCTGCCGCCGAACGCCAGCGGTTTCAGCGTAGCGGGAACGACGCGTGAGGAAGTGTTGTCGGCTGACAGCGCGACGCTCGCAGCACCGATCACGAGCGGCGCAGTGCCGAATGCGTTGGACAGCCGCACGCGCAGGCGCTTGCCGCCGATCGTGACGCGGACGATTTGCCGGAGTGTCGCATCGGTGAGGTCCCCGGCGGGCGCGACATTCTCGTTCGTCGGCACCATCTGCGAGGTCGCCCAGCTCGCCACCCAGTGCGATTTGTCCTGAGCAATTGCCGTGCCGCCCAGACACAATGCCGCCAGCAGGCCGATCAGCCCGCGCATCTTCGCCATCTGCATCCTCCACCGCACGATAGCGCTACCATAAGCACAGACGCCTTCGAGGCAATGGCCGGGGCGGCCGGGGTTCAGAACCCCAGCCGCCCCGTCGCCCCGGGCTTGGCCTCGACCTCGGCGCGGAGCCGCGCGAGGATGAAGCCCGTGTCCCCGCCGGCGAAACGGAGCTGGCGCCGTACGACCGCGAAATCGCCCGGCGTCAGATTGGCGATCTCCGCCAGCCCGGCGGGTGCCGGACTGCCGAAGAAGCGTTCCCACGCCGCCGCCGCGCGGGCCGGCCCGAGCGGATCGAGCTGGAGCTTGAACACGAAGCGCCGGAGCGCCGCGGGGTCGAGCCGCTCGACATGGTTGGTCGCCGCCACGAACGGCAAGGGGTGGCGATCGAGCCAGCTCAGCAGCTCGTTCACTTGCCCCACCTCCCAATTGCGCGTCGCGGTGCCGCGATCGAAGAGGAGCGAATCCACTTCGTCGAACAGCAACACCGCGCCGCGCAGCTCGGCCTCGCGAAACGACTCGGCAATCTGCTGCTCCGTCCCGCCCACCCATTTCGAGAGCAGATCCGACGCGCGCTTGACGAGCAGCGGCCGATCGAGCGCACGCGCGAGATGGTGCGCGAGACCGGTCTTTCCCGTGCCCGGCGGCCCAGTGAGCAGCAGCGAGATGTCCGCCGGCGCGCCCGGCGCGGCGATACCGGCGAACAACGCCTCGAGATCGCGGTCCGCTTCGAACAGCGAGAGGTCGACCGTGCCGTCCACCACCGGCACGGGCGCACCCCGCCGCAGCGCGAGGACGAGCGACTCGGCGGCGCGCCCGATATCCTCGGGCTCGCCGGCGAGCTGCCCTGCCCGCGCCGCGACGCGCAGCACCGACGCCGCCTCGGGCGCAGCGCCGACCAGCGCGCGCACCGCGTCGGGAAAGGCGACGCCTTCCTCGCGGCCGATGCGATCGAGCATGCCGAGCCCCGCCGCATGCGACGGCGTGCCAAGATGCAGGACATAGCTCATCCGCCGGACGATCGCCGGATCGAGGTTGCCGATCGCGTTGGTCGTCCAGAGCACAGGCACCGGATTGGTCTCGACCAGCCGGTTGACCCAAAGCTTCGATCCCTGGCGTCCGCGCATCCAGTCGCCCTTGCCCGGCTGCACGTCGCCGATCAGGTCTTCCATCTCGTCGAACAGCAACGCCGCGCCTCCGCGCTCGGCGAGCATGCGGTGCGCCAGCTTGAGCGCGTTGACGCGGTCCCAGCGAGTCGGTTCGTCGCCATCCTCATCGGCCTCACCCACGCTGTAGAGCGGCACATCGGCCGCCGCCGCGAGCGTGCGCGCGAGCTCGGTCTTGCCGGTTCCCGGCGGCCCGTGGACCAGGATGTTGACCCCCGCCGCGCGGGCACTGACCGCACCAGCGAGCAGCCGGACGAGAAAGCCGATATCGGCCTCGCGCCCGATGAAGTCGCCGGGGCCGAGCCGCGCCTGCTGGCGTGGGCCTACCGCGATCTCGAGCAGCCCGTCGGCATCGGCCACCGGGCGCTCGATCAACCGATCGACCGTCCAGCCGATGTCGATCTCCACGCCGCCGCCGCGCCGCGTGTAGAGCTTGACCAGCCCGAGCCGCAGCGGCTGCGAACGGCGCAGCGCGTGCGGCTCGATCCCCGCCAATTCGGCGAGCATCTGCGAGAGGTCGTATTCCTGCTCGGCGAGCACCTGGCCGAGCGCGCGGGCCCGTGGGCAACGCTCGATCGCCACTGCCGCGACGAGCACGCGCGTGTCCGCCGCATCGAAGCGCAGCGCCTCCGCCAGCCGCCACGCGACCTCGAGCGGGCGCACCGGGTCGCCCGGCACGTCGAGGATCGCCGGTTTGCGCAGATCGCGCCAGCCGAGCCGCGCCTTCTCATCGCGCTCGCCGAGCAGCCAGCGCGCATGCGGACGCGCCCAGCCGAGCACCGCCTTGGCCAGCGGCGTGGTGCCGGAGACATCCCGGCCGATCCGGAGCAGCATGCCCCGGACGATTTCGTGTTCGTGCATCATAACCCAATCCCGGCCCGGCTAGACGGTGCGCAGACGCGCGGCTTCGCTCGGGGCGTTTCATTCGTTTGTGGGATTTATCCGCGGGGGAGCAGCTGCCCTCCCCGCGACGCCTGGGTCAGGCGTTTACGGGAGAGTGCGGACGCTTCCCGGGGTGATCCCCGACAGGAAATGGAAGTCCAGCAATTCTCTTCTCCAATTCGCCCCGTGGCCGAGACCCGCGGGATGCGGGGCCCTAGCCTAATCGTTTCGGGTACGCAAGATCAGCCTTGGCGGCTCTTCATCAGCGGCTGGATGCGCGTGCCGAAATTCTCGACGCCTTCGAGGAAGTCGTCGAAAGTGAGCAGCACGCCGCCGGTATTGGGCACTTCGGCCATCTCGTCGAGCATCCGCGCGACGCTCTCATAGCTGCCAACTAAGGTGCCCATGTTGATGTTCACCGCCCCCTCGGGCGCGGCGAGCTGGCGGACATTGGTGGTGGCATTGTGCTTGTCGGCCGCGCCCTGATCCTTGAGCCAGGAGATCGCGTCGATATCGACGCCGTCATTGTACGACTTCCACTTGGCCATTGCCTCCGCATCGGTCTCGGCGGCGATGATCATGACGAGGACGAAGACCGAGACGTCGCGTCCGGTCTTTTCGGTCGCGGCGGCGAGGCGCTCGTTGTTGAAGGCGAAGGCGGTGGGCGTGTTGACGCCCTTGCCGAGGCAGAAGGCATAATCCGCCCACTTTGCCGAGAATGCGAGGCCTTCGTCCGAGGAGCCTGCGCAGATGATCTTCATGTCGCCTTCGGGCTTCGGCCGGACGAGGCAGTCGTCCATCTGGTAATATTCGCCCTTGAAATCGCTGCGTCCGGTTTCCCACAGCTCGCGCAGGATCCGGGCATATTCGTCGAGCATCTGGTAACGGTTGCGGAAATGCTCGTCGCCCGGCCACAGGCCCATCTGGCTGTACTCGGGGCGCTGCCAGCCGGTGATCAGGTTCAATCCGAAGCGGCCATGGCTGATGCTGTCGATCGTGTTGCACATCCGCGCGGCAAAGGCGGGCGGGATCACCAGCGTGGGGCATGTCGCGTAGATCTTGATCTTCTCGGTTACCGCGGCGAGTCCGGCCATCAGCGTGAAGCTTTCGAGGCCATATTCCCAAAACTCGGTCTTGCCGCCAAAACCGCGCAGCTTGATCATCGAGAGGAGGAAATCGAGGCCGTGCTTCTCGGCGCGGATCGCGATCTCCTTGTTGAGATCGAAGCTCGGCATGTATTGCGGCGCGTTCTCGCTGATCAGCCAGCCATTGTTGTTGATGGGCACGAAGACACCGACTTGCATGGCTATTCCCCCAGAAAATCGAGCACGAGGCGGTTGAAGGTTTCGGGATCGGTCACGTTGCAGGCGTGGCCGCCCCAGGGCATCGTTGCCAGTCTGGCTCCCGCGATGCCCTCCGCCAGCCGCGTCGAGCAGTTGCTGGGCACGAGCATGTCATCGGTGGCGGCGAGCGCAAGAGTGGGCGCGGTTATTTCGCCAAGATGCGCGTCGACATCGAAGGCGGCGAGCGCGGCGATGCGCTTCTCATAGGTCTCAGCCCCGGCGAAATGGGCGAGATGGGCCTCATCCTCGGCGGCGAGTCGCGCAGCGTTCTCGGACATCCAGTTGGCCGGATAGAGAAAGAGCGGCTGGGCGCGCAGATAGGCACGCGGGCCGCTGTCGCGCAGCAGTGCCAGCCGCGTCTCGAAGCAGCGCAGGAAATGCGGGTCGGGCGCCGACCAGCCATTGACGAGGACGAGCCGGTCGATGCGTCCAGGGGCCGTGAGTGCAGCCGCCAGCCCGGCTGCCGCGCCCGCGGCGTGGCCGATGATCGTGGCGCTGCGCAGGCCAAGCCCTTCGATCAGCGCGAGGATGTCGTCACCCAGCTGCTCGACCGTCACCGTCTCGGGCAGCGTGCGGTCGCTGCGGCCAGTGCCGCGATGGTCGTAGAGGATGACGCGGTGGCGCTCGGCGAGCGCCGGCAGGTTCGGCAGCCAGTAATTGCCCGATCCGCCCAGTCCCGCCGAAAGGATCAGCGGCGGGCCGCTGCCATGCTCCTCCCAATAGAGCCCATGGATCAACCGATGTGCGCCACGCTGGCGATCTCGACAAGACAGTCGGGCTTCACCAGATCGCATTTGATGCAATAGCGCGCGGGCTTGGCACCGGGAAAATACTCGGCATAGACCGCATTGAACGCGGCATAATCGCCCAAATCCTTGAGGAAGATATGGTTCATCGCCACGTCCTCAAGGGTTGCTCCCGCGGCCTCCAGCGTGATCCTGATCACGTCGAGCACGTGCCGGGTCTGCGCGGCAGCATCGCCGACATGGAGTACCACTCCCCCCTCGCCCAGCGCCAGCACGCCCGAGACATAGACCGTATTTCCCGCCTTCGCGCCGGCCGAATAGGGTGCGATCGGAGTGGGGAATTGCGGCGGGTTGATCGGTTCGAAAGGCATTATTTACTCCTTGGGGATCTGGCCGAAGCTGCCGCAGAAATCCGCGGTGGTGCTCACCCAGCCGAAGAATTTCTCGACATTGTACACCGTCGCCTCCTGCATCATCGGCGGACCGAGATGGTGCGTCGCGTCCTCGAGCATCACGCCGAAATATTCGAGGTGGAAGCCATCGCGCAGCGTGCTCTCGACGCAGACATTGGTGGCGATGCCGACGAACACGATCGTCTTGATGCCGCGAGAGCGCAGCACGGAATCGAGCTGCGAATTGAAGAAGGCCGAATAGCGCGTCTTGCCGATGACGATGTCGCCCGGCTGCGGCTTGAGCCCGTCGACCAGATCATAGTCCCAGCCGCCGCGTGCGAGCAGCTGGCCGGCCAGTTCGGGACGCTTGCGCATCGTCTTGAGCGCATTGGATTTGTGCCAATTGGGCGATCCGGGGCCGCCCGCCTCGACATAATCCGGGTCCCAGCCATTCTGCAGATAGACCACCTGCACACCCGCCCCACGCGCCACGTCGAGCACCTTGGAGATTTGGTCGATCGTCCCCGCCGCGCCCGAAATGTCGAACCCCGCCTGATCGACATAGCCGCCGGACGAGGCATAGGCGTTCTGCATGTCGATCACGACGACGGCGGTCTCGGACGGGACAACCCGGATCGGCTCGGGCCGCGCCGGCAACATCACCGCCGCCGCGCTCGCCGCTGCGGTTCCAACCGTCACGCCATCCGCCTGATCCATGCAGCGTCCTCTTTTGCGCATGCGAAGGTGAACCAAGCGCAGGCAGCCCGCAAGGCCTCCGGTGTGCTATTGCCCTAGAGCAGTTCGCCGCTTAAGCGTCTTTATCCCTTCAAGGAATCCCGATGCGCGTCTTCCTGCTTGCGCTCTGCGCCTTCGTTGTCCCCGCTTCCGCTCTCGCCCAATCCGCCCCGCCGCTCCCGACCGGCAAGCTCCCCGATACGGTGAAGCCGATCGCCTATCGGCTCGACATGACGATCCTGCCCGAGCGGGAGCGCTTCTCCGGCCATACCGAGATCGACGTCGAGCTGAAGCAGCCCGCAGCCTCGATCTTCATGCACGGACGCGACCTCAAGGTGGCGAAGGCCGTCGTGAAGATCGGCAAGCGCGAGACGCCTGTCACCTTCACGCAGAAGAGCCCGACCGGACTGGCGCAAGTCGATTTCGGCCGAACGATTCCTGCGGGCAAGCTGACGCTCAAGTTCGATTACGACGCAGCGTTCGCAGGCGGGCCCTCGGGGCTGTACCGGATCAAGGTAGGCGACGACTGGTATAGCTGGTCGCAGTTCGAATCGATCGACGCGCGCGCGGCCTTCCCGTCGTTCGACCAGCCCGGATACAAGACACCCTTCACCGTCAGCGTGACCACGAAGCCCGGCTTCGTCGCGGTCAGCAACGCGCCCGAGCAGGGCAAGCCGCTCTCCGTGGGCAAGCTGGTCAAGCACCGTTTCGCGCCGACCGAGCCGCTGCCGACCTATCTCGTCGCGCTCGTGACCGGGCCGTTCGTCACCGTTCAGGGCGCCGTGCCCGCTACGCCGCAACGCCCGAAGCCGCTGCCGCTGCGCATCGTCGGCACCAAGCCCTATGCCGGGCAGATGGCCTATGCGCTCGAGGGCTCCAAGAAGATCGTCGCCTTGCTCGAGCATTATTTCGACCAACCCTTTCCCTATCCGAAGCTCGACCAGATCGGCTCGCCGGTGATGCCGGGCGCGATGGAGAATGCGGGCGCCGACATCTATGGCGACGGCATCCTCTTCCTGGACGAGAACGCGCCGACCGAGGACAAGCAGACCTTCGGCATGGTCGTCGCGCACGAGCTGTCGCACCAATGGTTCGGCGATGTCGTCACGCCAGCCTGGTGGGACGATATCTGGCTCAACGAGAGCTTCGCCAACTGGATGGGCTATCGCATCGGCAACGAGTGGCGACCCGACCTAAACATCGGCGTCTCGGCGATCGACGAAGCGTTCGACGCGATGCAGATCGACGCACTCGGCGCCGGGCGCCCGATCCACGAGAAGATCACCAACGACGCCAATATCGACGCGGCGTTCGACCAGATCACTTATGGCAAGGGCGGCCAGGTGGTGGCGATGATCGCCGCCTATCTGGGCGAGGAGAAGTTCCGCGACGGCGTACGGCTGCACATGCAGCGTTACCATCACGGCAACGCCACCACCGACCAGTTCTTCGATTCGCTCGCCAGCGCCGCGCACGATCCGCGCGTGCTGGCGTCGCTCAGGAGCTTCGTCGATCAGCAGGGCGTGCCGGTGGTGACGCTGAAGCGCGACGGCGATGCATTGACCGCCAGCCAGTCACGCTATGCCTATTTCGGCAGCAACCTGCCCGCCACCCAATGGATCCTGCCGGTCTGCGTCCGCCGCGCGGCGGTGCGCAGCTGCACGCTTCTCGACAAGCCGAGCGGCGCGATCGAGGCGAAGGGCGACGGCGTGATCGTCCCCAATGCGGGCGGCTGGGGTTATTATCGCTTCGACATGGACCCGGCGGAGTGGAACGCGCTGATCGCGGCCGCACCGACGCTTCCCGAAGGCGAGGCGTTGGCCGTCACCGACAGCCTCTGGGCGTCGTTCTATGCGGGCAAGGCCAAATATCCGCAGCTGGTGGCGCTGGCGCGCGCGATGGCGGCGCACCCCGCCTCCAACGCCGCGCTCGACAACGGCACGCGGCTGCGCGGGATGCTGCGGCGCGGATTGATCAGCGACGCGGCGCTTCCCGCCTACCGCAAGCTGATTGCCGATATCTATGGCCCCAAGCTCGCCCAGCTCGGCTTCGATCCCGCCGCGGGCGCGCATGCATCCGACACGCCGGACCGCAAGAAGCTGCGCAGCGACATGGTGCAGCTTGTCGCCGGCGCCGGGGGCGACGCCGCCGTGCGAGCCAAGCTGACTGCCGCGGCCGACGCATATCTGGCCGGTGACGCCAAGGCGCTCGATCCGCAATTCGGGCAGCTCGCACTGTCGCTGGACATCGAGGACAAGGGTGTGCCGCTGGCGAAGGCCGTCGCGGAAAAGGGGCTTGCCGGACAGGATCCGATGCTGCGCCAAATCGCGTTCCAGGCGATCGGCAATTCGGGCAATCCCGATGTCGCGCGCTGGTTCCTGAACGAGTTCAAGGATCCGCGCCTGCCGCAGGTCGGCCGGCTCTATGCGACCTCCAGCTTCCTGGGATCGTCGAAGACGCGCGATATCGCCTCGGACTATATGCTGACCAATTTCGACACCTTCTCCAAGGCGGCGGGCGGCGGCGGCATCTTCTCGGCACGTGCCGCGCAGATGTTCAACGTGCTGTGCACCAACGAGGCGGCAACCGCGGTCGACGCCAAATTGCGTCCGCAACTCGCCAACGACAGCACGCTCGATCTCGACCGCGCGCTGGAGGCGATCCGCAACTGCGCGCGGTTCAAGGACGCGAAGGCGAGCGAGGTCAGCGCGGCGGTATTGGGGAGATAGTTTCCCTCTCCCTTGGGGCGAGGGGGTTTCAGGCCGCGGCCAGCTTGAAGTCCTTGTACTGCGCGCGAATCGCAGTCTTGAGTAGCTTGCCGGTGGCGGTGTGCGGCAGGCTCTCGACGAAGTGGATCTCGTCGGGCAGCCACCATTTGGCCACCTGCTTCTCGAGATATGCTTGAATCTGATCGACGGTCACAGCGCTATCGGGCTTGCGGACCACCAGCAGGATCGGGCGCTCGTCCCATTTGGGATGGAACACCCCGATCGCCGCCGCCTCGGCGACACCGGCGCAGCCGACAGCGGCATTCTCCAGCTCGACCGAGCTGATCCATTCGCCGCCCGATTTGATCACGTCCTTGGCGCGATCGGTGATCTGCATCGTCCCGTCCGGGTGGAGGACGGCGACGTCGCCGGTGTCGAACCAATTGTCGGGATCGACCGCGAGCTGCTCCTCGCCGAAATATTGGCGGATGATCCAGGGACCGCGGACCTGGAGGCGGCCGGAGCTCTTGCCGTCGCGCGGCTGCTCCACGCCTTCCTCGTCGACCACGCGCAGCTCGACTCCGAACGGCACCTTGCCCTGTTTCGAGACCTGATCGACCTGTTCTTCGAAGCTGAGCCGATCGAAATCGGGCGACGGCGCACCCATCGTGCCGATCGGCGAGGTCTCGGTCATTCCCCAGGCGTGATTGACGCGGATGCCCATCTTCATGAGGCGCTCGATCATCGCGCGCGGCGCCGCCGAGCCGCCAATCGTGACGATCTTCAGGTGCTCGGGCGCCGCGCCGGTCGCGTCCATATACTGGAACATCGCGAACCAGACCGTCGGCACGCCTGCGCTGTGCGTCACTTTCTCGCGATTCATCAGTTCGCACAGCACTTTGGGCTCATTGATCGCCGAGAAGACAAACTTCGCGCCCACCGCAGCGCCGGCGAAGGGCAGACCCCAGCCGACTGCGTGGAACATCGGCACGATCGGCATCGCCACCGATTGGGTCGAGAGATCGAACTCGGCGGGCTGGAGCTCGGTGATCGCGTGGATCACGGTCGAGCGGTGCGTGTAGAGCACGCCCTTGGGATTACCGGTGGTGCCGCTGGTGTAGCAGAGCATGCACGGCTCACGCTCGCCGCCCTCGACCCAGGCATAATCGCCGGTTTCGGCGTCTAGCAGCGTTTCGAACGCACCATCGTCGAAGCAGACATAATGGCGGATCGTGCTCCATTGCGGCTTGAGCTTGTCAACGATGGGCTGGAAGGCCCGGTCATACAGCAGCACCCGGTCCTCGGCATGGTTGGCGACGAAGGCGAGCTGATCCTCGAATAGGCGCGGGTTGATCGTGTGGATGACACCGCCCATGCCGATCGTTCCGTACCACGCCACGAGGTGGCGGCTGTGATTCATCGCCAGCGTGGCGACGCGTTCACCGGGCTGCACCCCGAGCCGTTCGAGCGCCTGCGCCAGCCGGCGAGCATCGTGCGCGATCCCGGCCCAATTCGTGCGAGTCTCGGTGCCGTCGGCCCAGCGCGTGACGATCTCGCGCGGCCCATGCTCGCGCGCGGCGTGATCGAGCAGACGCATCACGCGCAGCTCGAAATCCTGCATCCCACCCAGCATCGCTCTTCTCCGCTCTTATTTTTGAGGAGAGGGTATGCCTGGAACGTGTGGTGAGTCGAGAGGACCGGTCGCCAGCAATAATCGTTACCGGCACACCTCCGGCACAAGGCCAGGATGATGGGGAGTTAGGCGGCTACCGCGAGCATCGCTGCGGTGCTGGCAAACTCCGCCGAGCGCACGCCGGGCATTTCGGCGATCCGCGCAAGCAGCTCCTCATCGATCCGGAAGTTGCGGCCGATCACCACTTCGGCCTGTCCCTCGGGCCCGAGCGGCGCCCAGAGACGGACGGTGCAGCGTCCGCCGCGAGCATCGCCGATCATCTCCGAGAGGCGGGGCAGCGCAGCCGCGTCGTCGATGACCAGATCGACCAGCAGTCGCGCGACATTGGCGATGCTCTCGAACGGCTGGACGCGCTTGACCGACACGCGCGGCGTATCCTCGCCCGGCCGCTTGTCGAGTTCGACGGTGAGCACAGCGCACCCCCCCGCACGCGCCGCCTCTTCCATGTCCGCGGCCGCAATATCGTCGAAGCAGGTGGTGAGCACCTGCCCGCTCTGATCGGAGATCGTCGCCATCAGATAGCGGTTGCCGCGCGCCGAGGTGCGCCAACGGGCATCTTCGATCAGTGCCGCGATTGTCGCGCCGATGCGAGCGCCCTCGGGGATCTGGACCTCGCCGAGCGAGGCGATCTCGCGGGCTCCCTGGCTGCGGACGAGGTGCGAATAGCGATCGAGCGGGTGCGCCGAGAAATAATAGCCGAACGCGTCCTTCTCGGCGGCGATCTTGTCGGCGAGCGACCAATGCGCGCTCCGCGGCAAGTTGATCGCGCCGCCGCTCGGCTCGGATTCGCCGAACAGGCCGCCCTGCCCGCTCGTCCGGCTGTCATGCGTGCGTTGGGCCACCGCAAGGATCGTCTCCGCCGCCGCATGGACACCCGCACGGTTGGGCTCGATCCCGTCGAATGCGCCCGCGGCGGCGAGCGTCTCGACCTGGCGCTTGTTGAGCAGCCGCGGATCGACGCGCTTGGCGAAATCGTCGAGCGACTGGAAGCGACCCTTGGTATCGCGTTCCTCGACCAGCAGCTCCATCGCGCGCTCGCCGACGCCCTTGAGCGCGCCGAGCGCATAACGGACCGCGAGCCCATCCTTGTGCTTCTCGACGTGGAAATCGGCGAGGCTGGTATTGATGTCGGGCGGCAGGCACTCGATCGACAGCCGGCGCATGTCGTCGGCGAAGATCGCGAGCTTGTCGGTCTGGTGGATGTCATACGCCATCGACGCGGCGAAGAATTCGTGCGGATGGTGCGTCTTGAGCCAGGCCGTCTGATACGCGAGCAGCGCATAGGCGGCGGCGTGCGACTTGTTGAAGCCGTAGCCGGCGAACTTGTCGATCAAGTCGAACAGCTCATTGGCCTTGGCGGGCTTGATGCCGTTCACGCGCCCGCAGCCTTCGACGAAGATCGCGCGCTGGGCGTCCATCTCCGCCTTGATCTTCTTGCCCATCGCGCGGCGGAGCATGTCGGCGCCGCCCAGCGTATAGCCGGCGAGCACCTGCGCGGCCTGCATCACCTGCTCCTGGTAGACGAAGATCCCATAGGTCTCGTTCAGGATGGGCTCGAGCAAGGCGTGCGGATAGACGATCTCCTCGCGCCCGCCCTTGCGGTGGCCGAAGCTCGGGATGTTGTCCATCGGCCCCGGGCGATAGAGCGAGACGAGCGCGATGATGTCGCCGAAATTGGTCGGCCGCACCGCCGTCAGCGTGCGCCGCATGCCCTCCGATTCCAGCTGGAACACGCCGACGGTGTTGCCGCGCTGGAGCAGGTCATAGACTTCGGGATCGTCCCAGCTGAGCGTGTCGAGATCGACTTCGATGCCGCGATCGGCGAGCAGTTCGACGGCCTTTTTGAGTACCGACAGGGTCTTGAGACCGAGAAAGTCGAATTTCACCAGCCCCGCCGCCTCGACATATTTCATGTCGAACTGCGTGACGGGCATGTCCGAGCGCGGATCGCGATAGAGCGGGACGAGCTCGGCGAGCGGGCGATCGCCGATCACCACGCCCGCGGCGTGGGTCGACGAGTGACGCGGCAAGCCTTCGAGCCGCATCGACAGGTCGATCAGATGGCGGACGTCGCTGTGGTTCTTATACTCGGCGTTGAATTCGCTGACGCCGTTCAGCGTGCGCTCCAGCGTCCAGGGGTCGGTCGGGTGGTTCGGGATCTGCTTGGCGAGGCGATCGACCTGGCCATAGCTCATCTGGAGCACGCGGCCGACGTCCTTGAGCACCGCGCGCGCCTTCATCGTTCCGAAGGTGATGATCTGCGCCACGGTATCGCGGCCGTATTTTTCCTGGACGTAGCGGATCACCTCGCCGCGGCGGGTTTCGCAGAAATCGATGTCGAAGTCGGGCATCGACACGCGTTCGGGATTGAGAAAGCGCTCGAACAGCAGACCGAGCTTGAGCGGATCGAGATCGGTGATCGTCAGCACCCAGGCAACCACCGAGCCCGCACCCGAGCCGCGGCCAGGGCCGACCGGGATGTCGTGCGCCTTGGCCCATTTGATGAAGTCCGCGACGATCAGGAAATAACCGGGGAAACCCATCTGGATGATGACGTCGAGCTCGAACTCGAGGCGGTCGGCATATCGCTGGCGCTCCTCGGGTGCGGTGATTCCGGCCTTGGCCAGCCGCATCTCCAGCCCTTCGCGGGCCTGCTCGCGCAGCATCGCGGCCTCGCCTTCGCGGTCGCCGGCGAGGCTGGGGAGGATCGGCTTGCGCTTGGGAGCGGCATAGGCGCAGCGCTGCGCGACGACGAGCGTGTTGGCGATCGCCTCGGGCAGATCGGCGAACAGCGACTTCATTTCGTTCGCGGGCTTCATCCACGCATCGGGGGAGCTGCGCGGACGATCGTCGCTGGCGATGTACGAGGAATTGGCAATGCACAGCATCGCGTCATGGGCTTCGTGGAAGCTCTCATCGGCGAAGCAGCAAGGGTTGGTCGCGACCAGCGGCAGGTTGCGTGCATAGGCATAATCGAGCAGCCGCGCCTCGGCCTTGCCTTCGACTTCGTTCAGCCGCCGAACGATCTCGATGTACAGGCGGTCCGGGAACAATGCTTCGAGCTCGCGGGCATAGGCCTCGGCGGCATTGCCCTGCTCCTCGGCATAGAGCCGCGCCAACGCGCCCTCGGCGCCGGCGGTGAGACACAGCAATCCCTCGGTACGACCTTTCAATGCTTCGAGCGGGACATGCGCGTCCTCCTCGATCGGGCGATCGAGATGCGCCATCGAGACGAGGTCGCACAGGTTCAGATAGCCCGCCTCGTCCTGCGCATAGAGTGCCAGCCAGTCGATCGCGACCGGCGCGCCTTCGGCCAGCTCGGGGCGTTTGACCGCGAGCAACGTGCCGACGATCGGCTGCACGCCCGATTTCTTGCATGCATCCGAGAAGGGCATGGCCGCGTAGAGGCCGTTGCGATCGCTAACCCCTACCGCGGGAAAGCCCAGTTCGCGCGCACGCTTTGCGATCGCCTTGGGCTCGATCGCGCCTTCAAGCATCGTGTAGGAGGAGAAGACCCTGAGCGGTACGAATCCCGAATGCGCCATCGCGATACCCTAGGCGCGCACCGGCCGCTTTGCCAACGCAGGCGCTCCGCTATCCACAGCTTTCCAAATAGTAACCGGTGACATCCGTACAAATCCCTTGGTGGCAGACGCTTATGGGGACCGACCTGAATGGCGACTCACTCCCGACCTGACCGAAAGGATGGTTAACAGCGATCAACCTTTCGATCGCGGTGTACCCGTCCTGGGCGAGCCGCGGTCCGAAACCAGGAGTGAAGCCCGCGATGACCGTCCTCTGCTCCGTGATGAACCACGTACCCGCGACCAAGCGTCACCAGAATCAGGGGCTGGAATTCAGCATGTGCCATCGCTGCGGCTGTGATCTGATCCGCAGCGAGGAAGCAGGCGAATGGACGCAGGTGCCTCAGGGCTTTCGTGTGGTGTGGCGCGAGTTCGGCCGCACCGGCGACGCGTCCTCGGTCGCGCAGCGCCTGCATCGCCTTGCCCCGCCGCGTCGTCGCGAGCCGCGGGGCGCCCGACCCGCCCCGCGCCGCGACCCACGCGGCCGGCCGCTCGCCGGTGCGACTTCGATGGTCGCGATGCTCACCAGGCTGGGCGGGCTCGTTGCAGGCGATGAGTCCGAAAAGCCAATGATGGAGAAGAACGGCCAATATGTGATCTGCCTGCCCGGGCCGACCACGCACTGATCGACTAGAGCAACTTCTCGATATCGCCGGCGATGTCCTTGGGCGAAGTGGTCGGCGCATAGCGATCAACCACCTTGCCCCTGCGATCGACGAGGAACTTGGTGAAGTTCCACTTGATCGCCTTGGATCCCAGCAGCCCTGGCGCTTCCTTCTTCAGATGCTTGAACAACGGCGCCGCCTCCGCACCGTTGACGTCCACCTTGGCGTAAACCGGGAAGGTCACGTCATAAGTGAGCGAACAGAAGTTCGCGATCTCTGCCGCGTCCCCCGGTTCCTGCCCGCCGAACTGGTTGCACGGGAATCCCAGAACCGAAAATCCACCATCCTTGTACTGGCGCTGCAGCGCCTCGAGATCGGCATATTGCGGCGTGAACCCGCATTTCGAAGCGGTGTTGACGATCAGCAGCACTTCGCCGGCATGATCCGCCAGCGTCGCCTCGCTGCCATCGGCGTTGCGGACCGGGATTTGGGTTATTTCGGTCATTTGGCGTCTCCATCGGTCGCATCGAGCGGACGCGCGATGACGCCCCGCTTCGGCGACCAGGGAATGAAATCCGCTACGCCGAACACATTGCGTTCCGGCACCATGCCGATGCCGTAGCCCTCGCGGGGATAACGGCTATCGGCGCTGTTGTCGCGATTGTCGCCCAAGAGGAACAGATGGCCGACCGGCACGATCACTTCTGCGACATTGTCGCCGGGACCGGGCCCCGAGTCGAGGATCAGATGCGGCTTCGCCTCACCGGGAAATTGCTCGATCAGATGCTGTTCCTGCCGACCGAATTCGGCAGGTTGCAGTTGTTCGACTGGCCGTTGCGCGATCGGCTTGCCGTTGAGGAACACGATGCCATCCTGCATCGCGATCCGGTCGCCGGCGATCGCCGCGATCCGCGTGACGCGCACCTGATCGGCGATCCGGAATAATATAACCGTCCCGCGGGCGAGATCGCCGGGGCGCACCGCGCGCGGCATAATCCGGTCGTTCACTTCCAGTGTCGGCCGCATGCTCTGCGAGGGGGTGTAGTAGGATTTCAGCTGCCTGCCCGGCTCGAGCATGAAGCGGGCGAGCGGCCAGCTCGCCACAATTGCCGCGATCAGTACCAACGCGCCGAGCGAGATGCTGGCGATCACCCATTTCGTGCCGGCACTCACTCGCGACGCCCTGTCCGCAATCGAGTCATGCGCGCACCCCATGCCTGGCCATCAGCAATTCGAGGTTGCGGCGCACGCCCGGCCATTCGTGCGCGAGGATGCTGTAGACCGCGCTATCGCGCAAATGGCCATTCAGGATCAGGTGCCCGCGCAGGATACCATCGAGCCGCGCACCGAGCCGCTCAATCGCGCGGCGCGAGGCGTGGTTGAGGAAATCGGTGCGGATCTGGACGCAATTGACGCTCAGCATCTCGAAGGCGTGGCCGAGCAGCATATATTTCGCCTCGGTGTTGAGCCCGGTGCGCTGAACGCGCGGCGCATAGAGCGTGCCGCCGATCTCGACACGGCGATGCGCCTCGCTCATCCGCATCAGCCGCGTGACGCCCGAAATGCGGCCGTCCGCATCGAGCACCGTGAAGGGCAGGTTTCGCCCCGCAGCCGTGTCGAACATCACCCGATCATACCAGGCGTCGAAGGTCTCGGCGGTCGGCACCGTGGTGTGGAACAGCGAGTGCAAGCCTTCAAAGGCAAGGAGCAGCTCTTCACAGTCCTCGCGGACCATCGGGCGCAATGTCACATGGCGGCCAGCAAGCGTCGGCGTCTCGCGCCAGACGCTCATTCGAGATGGCCCTCATGCAGTCGCACCACGCGGTCCATGCGTTCGGCGAGCCGCTCGTTATGCGTCGCGACCAATGCCGCAGATCCTT
Organism: Sphingomonas sp. Root241; assembly: GCF_001428865.1. Taxonomy (GTDB): domain Bacteria; phylum Pseudomonadota; class Alphaproteobacteria; order Sphingomonadales; family Sphingomonadaceae; genus Sphingomonas. The sequence goes on along the minus strand of NZ_LMIV01000001.1, from coordinate 1,272,965 downwards.
CCCCGCGCACCAGATTGAGGAATTCGGCGAAGACCCGGTCGGCGGTTGCCTCGTCGAGATTGCCGGTGGGTTCGTCGGCGAGAACCAGCGCCGGCCGATTGGCCAGCGCGCGGGCGACTGCGACGCGCTGTTGCTCGCCGCCCGAGAGCTGGTTGGGGCGGTGGGTCAACCGCTCCGCGAGGCCGAGCGCCGAGAGCAATTGGCCGGCGCGCGCGTCGGCATCGGCGCGGGTGGCGCCGTGGATCATCTGCGGCAGCACGACATTCTCGATCGCGTTGAAATCGGGCAACAAATGGTGGAATTGGTAGACGAAGCCGAGGCTGTTGCGGCGCACCTCGGTGCGGCCGCCCGCGGGCAATTGCGCGGCTTCCTTGCCGGCGATGCGGATCGAGCCCTCGAACCCGCCTTCGAGCAGACCCACCGCCTGCAGCAAGGTCGACTTGCCCGAGCCGGAGGGGCCGAGGAGAGCGACGATCTCGCCTGGCATCACGTCGAGATCGACGCCGCGCAGCACCTCGATGACCGCTTCGCCCTGACGGAAGCTGCGCTTCAGCCCGCGCGTCTGGAGGATCGGCTCATTCATAGCGCAGCACCTGCACCGGATCGGTGCTCGCCGCCTTCCACGCCGGGTAGAGCGTGGCGAGGAACGTGAAGAGAAGGGCCATCACGCAGATGCCGATGGTCTCGAACGGATCGGTCTTGGCCGGCAATTCGGTGAGGAAGCGCATCGAGGGATCCCAGATCTGCTGCCCGGTCACCAGCCCGATGAATTGCACCACCTGGGCGCGGAAGGTGATGAACAGGAAACCAAGTAGTCCGCCCGCGGCGACACCCAGCGCGCCGATCGTAGTACCCACGGTCACGAAGATGCGCATCAAGCCGCCGCGCGTGGCGCCCATCGTGCGCAGCACCGCAATGTCGCGGGTCTTCGAGCGCACCAGCATGATCAACGAGGAAACGATGTTGAACGATGCGACGACGAGGATGATCGAGAGCACGGTGAACGAGACGATCCGATCGACCTGGAGCGCCTCGAACAGCTCGCGGTTCATCTGGCGCCAGTCGACGATCTGGCCGCTCTTGCCGACCTTGTCGATCAAGGGCGAGACGATCTGCTGGACATTGTCGGGAGCGTCGGTGTCCATCTCGACCATGCTTACCGAGTCGCCGAGCAGCAAAAGGGTCTGCGCATCCTCGATCGGCATCACGACGAAGATCTTGTCGAAATCGTAGACCCCGACCTCGAAGATCGCCTCCACCGTGTAGCTGACCGACCGATACATCGTGCCCATCGGTGTGGCGGCGCCGGCGGGATTGATGATCGTGATTTTGCTGCCGACCGTCGCGCCGAGCGATTCGGCGAGCCGCGATCCGATCGCGATCTGCTCGCCACCGGCGCGGAGGCGATTGAGCGAGCCGATGACTTCCTTGCCCTTGAGCGCCGGGTTGCTGCGAATGTCCTCGACCCGCATGCCACGGATCTGGGCGAATTCGACGCGACCATTGAAGCTCGCGAACAAGGGCTGCTCGATCAGCGGAGTCGCGCTGGTGACTCCGGGAGTAGCCTTGGCCTGCGCGACGATCTCGCGCCAGTTGCGCAGCTGCCCGCCATAGCCCTGCACCACGGCATGGCCGTTCAGCCCGGTGATCTTGTCGAACAACTCAGCCCGGAAGCCGTTCATGACGCTCATCACCACGATCAATGCGGCGACGCCGAGCATCACGGCGACAAGGCTGAATCCGGCGACGACGGCGATGAACGCCTCGCTGCGGCCAGGCAGGAGATAGCGGCGGGCGATCATCCGCTCGTAACGCGACAATAGCATGCGGTCGGGGAGCCCTGACGTGCGTGTTCGCCGCCGCTCTAGGGCATGGCAGTGGCGGCTGGCAATGGAGCCGCGCGATTCACGGTGTGTCCGCTATGTTGCCGATTCAACACAGGGTGACACCAATCTGCGGCTAGTCCTTGTAAACCCGGTGACAAAAGCCGCCCGGCGACGTAGCAAAACGCTCGTCGAAACGCAGGCAGCAAATGGCCGTGGTTCGGGGAGGGCTCCGCCCCGCTCGTAGGCAAGTACGAGCGCGCGGGCAGAGCCTTACAAAGGGGGCTGACGAGCAGTCGTCACGCAGGCGCCCGGATCGGAAACGGTCCGGGCGTTTGCCGTTTCCGGGCTCCCGACGCCCGCTTTCCCAAGGTAAAGAGGGAGGCGGTGCGGGCGCCGCCTCCCTCCCCTAACGTCCCCCGGCCATGGCGAGACGCTAGTGCGTGGTCCGATCAGAAGGCCTTGCTGATCGTCAAACCATAAGTGCGCGGATCGCCCGGATTGCCGGCCACGAGGCCGGTATTGCCCGGCGTCGTCGCGAGCAGCTCGAAATATTCCTCGTCGAACGCGTTGCGGACCCAGCCGAACACGTTGAAATCGTCGGTGCGGAAGCCGAGGCGGAAGTTCGCCAGCGTGTATCCCTCGACATCGGTGTAGATCGAACGCGAGGCGTTGGACGAGAATTTGGAGCGGTAATTGGCGTCGCCGGCCAAGTAGAATTCGCCGTCCAGTCCGAGCAGCTTCGCCGGAACGTTGTACTCCGCGCCATAAGAAAAGGCCCAATTGGAGATGCCGGGCAGCCATTGCCCGGAAATATCGCACACGACGGGGCTGAGCTGGCCGGGCACGCCGGGCGTGCCGCCGGGGCTGCCGACCGGCGCCGCGGTGCCGCCCGAAAGCTCGGGCGGGCACGGCGCGTTCTTGAACTCGACATATTCGTGGTCGGTATAGGCGCCGTTGACATAAGCGTTGAAGCGCTCGGTCGGGCGGATCGAGAAGTCCGCTTCCACGCCGCGGACGCGGACCTCGCCAGCATTGGCCAGATAGCCGCGCAGCGTCGAGGTCGAGCTGTTGTTCACGATCGCCTGATAATCCTTGATGATCGTCCAATAGCCCGAGACGTTGAGCGTCGCCTTGCGTTCCCAGAATTGCGACTTCACGCCCAGCTCGAAGTGGTCGACCTTCTCGGGATCGATCTGGGCGAGGTCAGTTTGCACCACCCCATTGACCACCGGCACGCCGTTGAGGTTGAGGCCACCCGATTTGAAGGTGTGGGCATAGGTCGCGTAGAGCAGTATGTCGCGCGACGGCTTGTACGACGCAGTCAGGTCATAAGTGAGGTTCCAGGCGCGATAGGCTTCGTCCTCGAACGCCTGAGGCTGGATCGCCTCGCGCTGGGCAGCCTGGCGCGCGGTGCCGCCGCTATAGGGCACCAGATTGCCCTGCGCATCGCGGACGATGCTGACATAGCTGCCGACCTTGTCGTCATAGTTTACGCGGATGCCGGGCGAGAGCGTGATCGAATCGGTCACGTCCCAGTTGAACTTACCGAAGATTGCGCCACTGAAATTCTTGAGCAGGATGTCATTGCTCGCAGTCAGCCCGTCGAGCACGGTGGGATCGTTGGAGAGCGGGTTGCTGGGAGCCAGCAGCCAGCGGCTCGCCGCCGAGCCCTGTTCCTGGATGCCGGTGGTGTGGATCTTCTGATAGAAACCGAAGACGCCGACGACATAGTCGAAGCCATTGCCTTCGCCGGCGTAGCGGAATTCCTGGGTGAACTGGTCCTGCCGGGTCGGATTCTGCGAGCGCGTGGTGATCGGCAAGCCGGTGAAATCGCGATCGTTCGCCGGACCCCAGTCCCAGAAACGCCACGCCGTGACCGAAGTGAGCGTACCCGAGCCGAGCGTGAGCTCGCCGCGCAGCGAGACCCCGCCGAGCACGTTGAGTGCGTTGAGATCGGCGTCGACGTCGGTCAGCCGATCGAACGGATTGGTGCTCGGCACGGTATAGCCCAGCGCCGCAGTGAGCGCGGGATATTGCCGGTTCGCCGCGCGCTGGGTCGGCCCGTAGCGCACATAGATCTGCGCGCAGCATTCGGGGTCCTGACGGTTATAGTCGCCCGACAGCGTCAGGCTGAGGCTGTCGCTCGCATGCCAAAGCAAAGCGCCGCGGAGGCCGATATTGTCCTGCTCGTTGACGTAATTGCCGCTCGCGACATTGAAGATCGTGCCCTTTCGGCTGGTGGTCGAGAGGCCGAGCCGCACCGCGACGGTGTCGCCCAGCGGTCCCGAGACCGAGGCCTTGGCCTGTTTGAAGGCGAGATTGCCGAGAGTCACTTCGGTGCGTCCCTCGAAATTGAAGCTCGGCGCCTTGCTGGTGATGCTGATCGCGCCCGCGACGGTGTTCTTGCCGTAGAGCGTGCCCTGCGGCCCGCGCAGCGTCTCGACCTGCTGGACGTCGAGGAAGTCGAGCGTGGCGACCGCGACGCGGCTGAAATAGACCTGGTCGATATAGACGCCGACGCCCTGATCGATGCCGTCATTGGTGAGGCCGAGCGGCGCGCCGAGGCCGCGAATGTTGATCGACGAATTGCGCGGATTCGACGAATAGAATTGCAGCGCGGGCTGCAGCTGCTGGAGGCGCTGGACGTTGAAGCTGCCGGTGCTGTCCAGTTCCTTCACGCCGACAACCGAGATCGGGATCGGCACGTCCTGAACCTGCTCCTCACGGCGGCGCGCGGTGACCACGATATCCGAGGCCGCCGAGCTGCGCTGGACATCTTCGGGAGTGCGGTCTTGTTCGCCGGGAATGCTGGGCACGTTCGTGTCGGGGGCAGTGACGGTCGGCACCTCCTGCGCGACGGCAACGCCGGCAGCAAAGGGCGAGGCCCCGAGAAGCAGCAGCAGTGAGAGCGAAGAACGGCGCATCAACATCCCCTAATTTTGTCGCGTCCAATCTCCACTGGATTGATAGGCATTAGCCAGCAAGCGAATCTTTGGGAAGCCGAAGCTCCGTTTCTCCGCCGCGAGGAGCCTTGGCTTCAGCGCATCTTGAATAAGCCGGCAACAGAACCACATTCGTTTTGCCACGGTGCCATATGGGCCGGGCAAGCAGCGCCGCGGACATCCGGGCACTGCGCAAGTAGACGTTCAACTTGCTCACAGGAGGATTTGAAATGCGTCAGTTCGACTTTACTCCGTTCCGTCGCTCGACTGTCGGCTTCGACAGGCTGTTCGACTTGCTCGAGGCCAGTGCGCGTCAGGCGAGCAGCGAGAACTACCCGCCCTTCAACCTCGAACGCCTCGCCGAGGACCGTTATCGCATCACGCTCGCCGTCGCCGGCTTCAAGCCCGACGAGATCGACGTGACTGCGCAGCAGAATCTGCTGCTGGTCCAGGGCAAGAAGGCGAACGAGAACGAGAACAACCAGGGCGCGTTCCTGCATCTCGGCATCGCCAATCGCAGCTTCGAGCGCCGCTTCGAACTCGCCGACTTCGTTCGCGTCGAGAGCGCGAACCTCGCCGATGGCCTGCTCGTCATCGAGCTGGTCCGCGAGGTTCCCGAGGCGATGAAGCCGAAGAAGATCGCAGTGAACGCCGGCAGCCAGCCGACGGCCGCGATCCCGCATCGCGACGCGGCGTAAGAACCACCACGGCTCGCGGCGCTTTTCTCCCTTTGGGCGCCGCAGCAGGGGCGCTCGGGCATTGCCCGGGCGCCTTTTGTTTTGTTTTGCCTCGCCGTTCGTCTGAGCTTGTCGAAGTACGGACGCAAACACCTCGCTTGAGGCAAGGCGCCCTTCGACAGGCTCAGGGCGAACGGAAGAGCGGTTCGCTTGTCTTCAGTTCGGCTGGATCCACGGAGTCGGGCTGATCTGCCACGGCTTGACCTGCCCGGTAGGCTGGGGTGCGCCATCGAGGCGGACGGCGCGGAGGATCTTGACCGGTCCGGGCTGGATCATCTGGCCGCGCATCGGCCCCCTGCCCCCACCCGTGGGTTTGGCCAGAATCTTCCGGACAACGTCCATCCCTCCCACGACATGACCGAACGCCGCATAGCCGCCGCGGCCGGTACCGCGCGCGTCGAGCGAGGGATTGTCGCCCACCATGATCGAGAAATTGCCGGTGGCTCCGTCGATGTTCACCCCGTGCGCCATCGAAATGGCGCCGTCGGTATGGCGAATGCCGGTGACGTTGGTCGGCTCGAGCGGCGGTGACGGGAGCACGCGCCGGGCGTCGCTGGCGATCCCACCCTGGACGAAGCCGAACTTCGGATTTCCGGTGCGCCGCGACGCCCGGTAGAAACCGGTACCGTCGAGCCGGCCGTCATCGACATATGCCAGAAAGTTCGCAGTCGTCTTCGGCGCCCGCTTCGCATCGAGCGCCAGCACGATCGCGCCTTCGGACGTCTCGATCTTCACGCGGATCATCCCCGGAGCCGGGCGCTGCTGCGCGGCGCTGGCAGGGACCAAGACGAGAAAAGCGAGCAAGGCGACAAGGATACGCATGGCGCGTGTCGCTAATCGAAGCGCGCGTGCGGGTGAAGACCCTTCAGGCCTGGAGGAAGCCAACCTGCCGCAGCCATGCCTCGCAGAGCCGCGGCCATATCGACACCGGCATGTCCGGCGTATCCAGCGCAAAACCGTGCGGCGCGTCCGCAAAGACGTGCAGCTCGGCCGCGCCGCCCGCCGCAATGAGCGCCACGTGCAGCCGCCGGGCATTCTCGACCGGGACCACCGCATCATTCCCCGCATAGACGATGAAGGCGGGCGGCGGATTCGCGATCAGTTGCGCATCGGGCTGAAGGCGATCGTACATCGCCTGCTTCTCGGCCGGCGGCAGCGGCGGCTTGTCCGCGACGGTCGTTCGGCCCCTGGCGTTGGTCGAGATCGGCGCATAGCCGACCACCAGCACGTCCGGCCGCGTCGCCTCCCCGGCATGGCGCGTAGCGGGCGCCGTCCACTCCGCCGGATAGTCGGCAGCCAAGCACGCGGCGAGGTGCCCGCCCGAGGACAGTCCGACGACACCGAGGCCGCTATCGGCATGCCCGCTGGCACGGATCGACCGCATCGCTTCCATCGCATCGTCCAGCGGTGCGGCGATGCCGTGCCCGGCATTCGGAAAACGGTGGATCAGGACGAATGCGTGATAGCCGAGCGCGGCGAGCCACTGCGCGACCTGGACGCCCTCGCGCCCGGCCATGAGCTGGGTATAGCCGCCCCCGCCGAGTATCAGCATCGCGCGGCCATTGGGTCGTGCGGGCGGGTATCCAAGCAACACGGGTCGCATGACGGCAGTGACGACGGCGGCCTCGAGCGCCGCGGCCGGATCGGCGAGCGTGAATGCGCCTTCGAGGGATGCGTCGTCCCAGAGCGGCCAGGCGGTGTCGGCGTTCAGCATTTGACCCCTTTCACCGCCATCCCAGGGTGACGAGGAATCAGACGAGCCGGCTCTGCTTCACCGCCGCTTCGATGAAGCTCGCGAACAGCGGGTGCGGATCGAAGGGCTTGGACTTCAATTCCGGGTGGAACTGGACGCCGACGAACCACGGATGATCCGGCCGCTCGACGATTTCGGGCAGAGTGCCGTCGGGCGACATGCCCGAGAAGACGAGCCCGCCCTTTTCGAGCAGCGGCTTGTAGTGGGTGTTGACTTCATAGCGATGCCGGTGCCGCTCGCTGATCTCTTCGGCACCGTAGATCGAGGCGACGACGCTGTTGCCGCCGAGCTTCGCCGGATAGGCGCCGAGCCGCATCGTGCCGCCCAGATCGCCGCCTTCCTCGCGCTTCTGCATGCCCTCGGCGGTCATCCATTCGGTGATCATGCCGACCACCGGCTCTTCGGTAGGGCCGAATTCGGTGGTGGAGGCATTTTTCAGCCCCTGATCGCGCGCGGCGTCGACGCAGGCCATCTGCATGCCGAGGCAGATGCCGAAGAACGGCACGCCGCGTTCACGGGCGAAGCGCACGCCGGCGATCTTGCCTTCGCTGCCGCGCTCGCCGAACCCCCCGGGGACGAGAATGCCGTGCATCGGCTCAAGCTTCGAGGCGATCTCCTCCTCGTCCTTCTCGAACAGTTCGGCGTCGAGCCAGCGGATGTTGACCTTGACCTGGTTGGCGATCCCGCCATGGACCAGCGCTTCGTGGAGCGACTTATAGGCGTCGGGGACGCCCATATATTTGCCGACCACGCCGATCGTGACCTCACCCTCGGGATTCTGGAGACGGCTGACGATTCGCTCCCACCGCTCGAGGTCCGGCGCCTCGCCCGGATCGATCCCGAATGCGCGCAGCACTTCGACGTCGAGACCCTCGCGGTGATATTGCATCGGCACCGCGTAGATGCTCTTGGCGTCGAGCGCCGGAATCACCGCCGAGGTGGGCACGTTGCAGAACTGGGCGATCTTGGCGCGCTCGCCGGCCGGCAGTTCGCGCTCCGAGCGGCAGACCAGCACGTCGGGCTGGACGCCGAGGGCCGCCAATTCGCGCACGCTGTGCTGAGTCGGCTTGGTCTTCAGCTCGCCGGCGGCCGAGATGTACGGCACGAGCGTGACGTGGATGCTGACCGTCTGGCCGCGGCCGAGATCGTTGCGGAGCTGGCGGATCGCTTCGATGAACGGCAGCGATTCGATGTCGCCGACGGTGCCGCCGATCTCGCAGAGCACGAAATCCAGATCCTCGGTCTCGTCCTGGGCGAATGCCTTGATCGCGTCGGTGACGTGGGGGATCACCTGTACGGTGGCGCCGAGATAGTCGCCGCGGCGCTCGCGCTCGATGATCGTCTTGTAGATTCTCCCCGAGGTGACGTTGTCCGACTGGCGCGAGGCGACGCCGGTGAAGCGTTCGTAATGGCCGAGGTCGAGATCGGTCTCGGCACCGTCGTCGGTCACATAGACCTCACCATGCTGATGCGGCGACATCGTGCCGGGATCGACGTTGAGATAAGGATCGAACTTGCGGATGCGGACCCGATAGCCACGGGCCTGGAGCAAAGCCGCAAGGCTCGCCGCCATCAAACCCTTGCCAAGCGAGGAGACCACGCCGCCGGTGATGAAAATATACCGCGCCATGGGAGTAAACGCCTAACGTCATTGGCCGCGCGCCGACAAGCGCGCGACTCACTTATTTTTTCATTTGTGCTCTCCGTAGGAGGAGAGCGGCGGGTTATTGCGCGAGCGGAACCGAGCCGTTGGCCGGCGCAGTTGCATTCGCCGGCGCGGTGCTGTTGCCGACCGCGAAGGGCACCGGCGCGCTGGTCGGCGCGGTGACCGGTGCGACAGGCGCACGCTGGAGCGACGTGTCGATCGTCGTCGAGTGCCGCGATGCGGCGATGAACGCGAGCACGATGCTCATCACGATGAACAGGGTCGCGAGAATCGCAGTGGCGCGGGTCAGGAAGTCCGCGGCGCCGCGCGCCGACATCAGCCCTGAGGGGCTGCCGCCCGAAGTCAAGCCGCCGCCTTCCGAGCGCTGCATGAGGATCACGGTCACGAGCAGTGCCGCGATGATGGCGTGGACGACGAGCAGAAAGGTGAACATTGAGACCGGACCTGTTGCGAAAGCGGCGACATAGGGGAGCGGCCGCCGGGGATCAACCTGCGTCTATCCGCGGGTGATTACGGGGCGTGACGACGAGCATCCGGGCCAAAGCGATAACATTTCGCCAACGCACTGAAACCACTGTGCCCAAGCTGCGTTTGTGTGAGTGTCCCCAGGCAGAACCGGGGACGTAACCATGAGAAGATGCCGTGAACGCGATGCCGGACCAATCGCTATCGTCGTGGAAGAACACACTGATCGACTATGTGCGATCGGGCGAGCCCGACCTCACCAATCGCCAGATGGCTCTCCTGATGCTTGTGTATCTCGATCCGGGGCCGCATACGGTCCGCGGATTGGCGCGGGCCCTCAACGTATCGAAGCCCGTAGTTACCCGCGCCTTGAATCGCCTGGGGACGCTCGGCTATCTGCGCCGCCAACGTGACGATACCGACAAACGCAACATCTTCGTTGCGCGTACCGCTGAAGGGGCAGATTTTCTTGCAGAGTTCGGGCACTTCCTCGCCGGCGACAACATCGGCCAGCCAGCCGCCCGCAGGGCCAACGCATAAGCGCTTCTCGCTGAAGGGCCGCTCTGCGACCATCGATTCGCGTGTCGACGCAGTGCGTCGCGATCTTGCCGACGTCCGGCTGGCGGATCGGGTGTTCGCTCCGCATTATGCCGCGCCGATGCCGCGCACGCTTTCCGTTCCCGCCGATCTTCGCCTCAGTGCCGCCGCCGATTCCGAAGTGCTGGCCAAACTCGCCGTGGGTGACGTGTTCGAAGTACTCGAGCTGGCCGGGAGCCATGCCTGGGGTGTGGCGCCCGGCGCCGGCCTTGTCGGCTACATTCCCGCTTCCTCGCTGGCGGACCCGCAATGACGATCCGGGTATTCATCGACGGCGCCGTCGGCACGACCGGGCTCGAGATCCGCGAACGGCTGGATGGCCGCGCGGGAATCGAGCAGCTGATCCTGAACGAGGCCGACCGCAAGGATCCTGCGAAGCGCGAGGATGCGCTCAATTCGGCCGATTTCGTCATCCTCTGCCTGCCCGACGATGCGGCGCGCGATGCGGTGGCGATGATTCGCGCCGAAAAGGTGCGCGTGATCGACGCCTCGACGGCGCACCGCGTTGCCCCTGACTGGGTCTATGGCTTCGCCGAGCTCGAGCCCGGCCAGATGAACGCAATCGCGGAGGCGCGCTGGGTGAGCAACCCCGGCTGCTATCCCACCGGCTTCCTAGCGCTGGTCCGCCCGTTGATCCGCGCGGGGCTGGTGCCGCTCGATCATGTCTTCTCGGTCAACGCCGTCTCGGGCTATTCGGGCGGCGGCAAGTCGATGATCGCGGAGTTCGAGGACCAGAATTCCGACAATTTCACTGCCACCGCCTTCCGCGGCTACGGCCTGGGCCTCGAGCACAAGCATGTGCCGGAGATGCAGAAGCACGCGCGGATCGAGCATCCCCCAATCTTCCAGCCCGCGGTGGTGCGCACCTATCGCGGCATGGTCGTCGAAGTGCCCCTGCCCCTTCACACCTTCACGCGGCGCCCGTCGCTGGAAGCGATCGAGAACGCGCTGCGCGATGCCTACAAGGACAGCCCGCTGATCCGCGTGCTGCCCGGCGACGTCTCGACGGTGTCGATCGAGGAAGATGCGGGAACCGATCGGCTCAGCGTGCGGGTGTTCGGCAATGCCGAGCGCGGCCAGGCGCGGCTGGTGGCGACACTCGACAATCTCGGCAAGGGTGCCGCGGGCGCCGCGGTGCAGAACCTCAACATCATGGCAGAGCTCGACCCGACCGCGGGGCTGGTTCTCTAACGCCGCATAGCTATGCTGCACCGCACGGCTTGATCTTTGCCGGGCTTTGGTGTCTCGCGGTCGAAACAGTCGACGAGAGGCCGATGATGCACCAACCCGTGGGCAAATTGCTGCTGTTCGGAGCCACCGGCGATCTCGCCCAGCGGATGCTGCTGCCGTCGCTCTATGCGCTGCATGCCGACGGATTGCTCCCGGCCGGACTGACGATCACCGGCACCGCGCGCTCCGAAAAGGACGACCAATCGTATCGCGAGTTCGCCCGCCACGCGCTCGACGAGTTCCTCCCCGCCGACCGCAAGGATGACAGCGCTGTCGGGAGCTTCCTCGAACGGCTCTCCTATCAGCCGCTCGACGCCTCCGACATCAACGGCTTCGCGGCGCTGGCCGAGAAGGTCGGCAACATCTCCGGCGGACTGGCGATCTTCCTGTCGACCGCGCCGTGGCTGTTCGGGCCGACGATCGAGGGGCTCAAGAGCGCGGGCCTCGCCGGCGACAATGTCCGGATCAGCCTCGAAAAGCCGCTGGGCAAGGATCTGGCCTCCAGCCGTGAGATCAACGACCTCGTCGCGGGCGCCTTCCCCGAAGACCGCACCTTCCGGATCGATCACTATCTCGGCAAGGAGACGGTGCAGAACATCCTCGCGCTCCGCTTCGGCAACTCGCTGTTCGAGCCGGTGTGGAATGCGCAGGGGATCGATCACGTCCAGATCACCGTGTCCGAGACAGTCGGGCTCGAAGGCCGCGCGGGCTTCTATGACGAGACCGGCGCGCTGCGCGACATGGTCCAGAACCACATGCTCCAGCTGGTCGCGCTGATCGCGATGGAGCCCCCTGCCCGTTTCGACGGCACCGCCATCCGCGACGAGAAGGTCAAGGTATTCCGCTCGCTGCGGAAGATCAGCGCGCAGGAAACGCCGCAACTCACCGTCACCGGCCAATATGGCGGCGGCGCGGTGAAAGGCGAGATCGTCCGCGACTATGCCAGCGACCTCGAAAAGCCATCGTCCACCGAGACCTTCGTCGCAATCAAGGCACATGTCGATAACTGGCGCTGGCAGGGCGTGCCTTTCTACCTGCGCACCGGCAAGAGGCTGGGCGAGCGGCGCAGCGAGATCGTGATCCAGTTCAAGCCGGTACCGCACTCGATCTTCGCCGATCGCGGAGGCATGCTGCAGCCTAACACATTGGTGATCCGGCTCCAGCCCGAGGAATATGTCCGGCTGCTGGTGATGGCCAAGCAGCCCGGGCTCGACCGCGAGGGCGTGCGGCTGCGCGAAGTACCGCTCAACCTCAGCCTCGATACCGAATTCGCCAGCACACCTCGCCGCATCGCTTATGAGCGGCTGTTGCTCGACCTGATCGAAGGCGACCCGACCCTGTTCGTCCGCCGTGACGAGGTCGAGGCGCAATGGGAATGGATCGACGGCATTCGCGCCGGCTGGGAAGCCAACGACATCAAGCCGCGGCCCTATGCCTCGGGCAGTTGGGGCCCGTCGGCCGCGATCGCGCTCACCGAGCGCGACGGGGTGACGTGGAACGAATAGCCTTGCCGCCCCATATTACGACGAACCCACCGAATACGCAGGAGCATACATGACGACCGAAATCGAATGGTGGGACTATGACGACGCCGACGAGATGGCCGCGGCCGTCGCGGGCGACGTGCAGTTCATCATCGAAAGCGCGATCGACGCGCGCGGCGCCGCCGTCGTTGCGCTCGCGGGCGGCAAGACCCCGTTGCCGATCTACGAGAAACTCGCCGCGGCCAAGCTCGACTGGAAGCGCGTGACGATCGTTCCCGGCGACGACCGCCTGGTGCCGCTGGGCGATCCGCTCTCCAACGTGACTGCGATCGGCAAGGTCTTCATCCCCAGGGGTGCGCGCGTGATCCCGCTGATCAGCGCGACCGTCGCCGACTACAAGGCGGCCGGCCGCGCGGCGGATGCGATCCTGCAGGACCTGCACTGGCCGCTCGATCTGTGCCTGCTCGGCGTAGGCGGCGACGGGCATTGCGCCTCGATCTTCCCGGGGCCCGATTTCGACGAGGCGTTGAACGGCCCCAAAGAGCGGCGCGCAACCGGGGTAATGCCCGACCCGCTGCCGCCCGAAGCACCGGTCGCCCGCGTTACGCTGAGCAAGGCCGCGATCGTCTCGGCGCGCGCGCTGATGATCGCGGTTACCGGCCAGGCGAAGCGCGACGTGCTGGAGCAGGCCATCGCGCAGGGGGCATCTTCCAATTATCCGGTCGGACGCGTTCTCGCCGACGTCGAACTGCCGGTCGACATTCACTGGAGCGCCTGATGGCCAGCCTGCATCCGGAAATCGCCGCAGTCACCGATCGCGTGATCGAGCGTTCGAAGGAGCGCCGCGCGGCCTATCTCGACCTGATCCGCCGCGAGCGCGAGAGCGGCGCGGACCGGCCGAAGCTCGGCTGCGCCAACCTCGCCCATGCCTATGCAGGAACGGACGAGCAGCGCGACCTGATGACGCCGGCGAACCGGATGAACATCGGCATCGTCACGTCGTATAACGACATGCTTTCGGCGCATGCGGTCTATTACCGCTATCCCGAGCAGATGAAGATCTGGGCGCTCGAAGCTGGTGCTACCGCGCAGGTCGCCGGCGGTGTACCCGCGATGTGCGACGGCGTGACGCAGGGCTATGCAGGGATGGAGCTGTCGCTGTTCAGCCGCGACACGATTGCGCTCTCCACCGGCATCGCGCTCAGCCACCGTGTGTTCGAAGGCGCCGCCTTGCTCGGTATCTGCGACAAGATCGTGCCGGGCCTGCTGATCGGTGCGCTTCGCTTCGGGCATCTGCCGATGGTGATGATTCCCGGCGGGCCGATGCGTTCGGGCCTCGCCAACAAGGCGAAGGCCGCGGTCCGCGAAGCCTATGCCGAGGGCAAGGTCGGCCGCGAGGAGCTGCTGGAAGCGGAGATCGCAGCCTATCACTCCAAGGGCACCTGCACCTTTTACGGTACCGCCAATTCGAACCAGATGATGATGGAGGCGATGGGCCTCCATATGCCGGGCGCCGCCTTCCCGAACCCCGGCACGAAGCTGCGGCAGGAACTGACGCGGGCCGCGGTGCATCGGCTGGTCGAGATCGGCTGGAACGGCAACGACTATCGGCCGATCGGCCATATCGTCGACGAGAAGGCGATCGTGAACGCCGCGATCGTACTGCTCGCAACTGGCGGATCGACCAACCACCTGATCCATGTCCCGGCGTTCGCCCGCGCGGCCGGCATCCTGATCGACTGGGACGATTTCGACCGGCTCTCGCGCGCCGTGCCGCTGCTGACGCGCGTCTATCCCAACGGATCGGCCGACGTGAACGGCTTCGAGGATGCCGGCGGGCCGTCGTTCGTCATCCGTGAGCTTCTCATGGGCGGACTGATGCACGGCGACACGTTGACCGTCGCGAAGGACGGCATGTCCGCGTACGGGCGCAAGCCGGCCGTCGAGGACGAAGCGCTCGTCTGGCACGACCATCCCGAGAAGAGCGGCGACGACACCATCGTCCGCACGATCGACGCACCTTTCTCGCCCGAAGGCGGCTTCCGGATCCTCAAGGGCAATCTGGGCCGCGCCTGCATCAAGGTCTCGGCCGTGGAGCGTGATCGCTGGACGATCGAGGCGCCGTGCCGGGTCTTCGCCGATCAGAGCGAGGTCCAGACCGCGTTCAAGGCCGGCGAGCTCGAGCGCGATGTGGTGGTCGTGGTCCGCTTTCAGGGACCGCGCGCCAACGGCATGCCCGAGCTGCACAAGCTCACCCCGCCATTGGGCGTGCTCCAGAATCGCGGCTTCCGCGTCGCTTTGGTCACCGACGGCCGGATGTCCGGAGCGAGCGGAAAGGTGCCGTGCGCGATCCATTTGTCGCCCGAGGCACTGGGCGGCGGACCGATCGGCAAGCTGCGCGATGGCGACGTGGTGCGTGTCTGTGCCGAAACCGGCCAGCTCGAAGCCCTGGTCGATCCGGCCGAGTGGGCGGCGCGCGAGCAATGCGTGGCGCCGCCGCCTGCGGAAGGCACGGGCCGGGAGCTGTTCGCGATGATGCGCCATTATGCCAGCGAGGCCGAGATGGGCGGATCCGCGATGCTGGCGGAGGCCGGACTCTAGACACCCGCTTTACAACACGCAGTCCAGCGCAGAGAAGGGCGGCGCACCGTATGCCAACGTTGACAGGCGACGGGCATGAGAGGTTCAGGGAGAAGGCATGGAAGTCGTCACGGTCGATATCGGAGGGACCCACGCCCGCTTCGCGGTTGCCGAAGTAGCTGAGGGTCGCGTCGTCTCGATCAGCGAGCCGGTGACCCAGAAGGTCGCCGAGCATCCGAGCCTGCAGCTCGCCTGGCAGGCGTTCGGCGAAACGCTCGGGCGCCCCTTGCCCAGGGCGGCAGCGATCGCAGTCGCCTCCCCCGTCGGCGGCGAGGTGATCAAGCTCACCAACAATCCGTGGATCATACGCCCTGCGCTGATCCCGGAACGGCTGGGTGCCCAGACCTGGACGATGGTCAACGATTTCGCGGCGATCGGCCATGCCGTCGCACAGCTCGGCGATGCGGATTTCCTGCATTTGTGCGGGCCCGAGATGCCGCTGCCCGAGCGCGGATCGATCACCGTGTGCGGGCCCGGCACCGGGCTGGGCGTCGCGCAGGTTTTCCGCCACAAGGGCGGCTACGACATCATCGCGACCGAGGGCGGGCATGTCGATTTCACACCGCTCGATCCAATCGAGGACGCCTTCGTCAAGCGGCTGCGGCGCGAATATAACCGCGTGTCTACCGAGCGGATCGTCGCCGGCCCCGCGATCGTCGCGATCTACGAGACGCTGGCCGAGCTCGAGAAGCGGCCGGTGCCGCGCCATAACGACAAGAAGATCTGGGAACTGGCTTTCGAAGGCGAGGACAGTCTCGCGGTCGCCGCGCTCGACCGTTTCTGCCTCAGTCTGGGCGCAGTCGCGGGCGACCTCGCGCTGACGCACGGACCTACGGGAGTCGTGATCGCCGGCGGTCTGGGCTTGCGTCTCAAGGACCATTTGCTGCAATCGGGCTTCGGCGAGCGCTTCGTTGCCAAGGGCCGGTTCCGGAACCTGATGGCGTCGATCCCCGTCAAGCTGATCACGCATCCGCAGCCGGGCCTTTACGGCGCCGCGGCGGCCTTCGCCCAGGAGCACGCACTTTGACGACGACGATCCAGGACATCATGCGCACGGCCCCGGTGATCCCGGTGCTGGTGATCGACGACGCGGCGCAGGCCCGCCCGCTCGCCGAAGCGCTGGTCAAAGGCGGACTGCGCGTGCTCGAAGTGACGCTGCGCACCGGCGCGGCGATCGAGGCGATCGCGGAGATGAAGAAGGTCGAAGGCGCGATCGTCGGCGCCGGCACCGTGGTCAACACCGAGCAGTTCAAGCAGGTAATGGATGCGGATGTCGAGTTCATCGTCTCGCCGGGGCTGACGGAGCGTCTCGGCGAGCCGATCGTCGCGAGCGGCGTGCCCTTTTTGCCGGGCATTGCGAATGCAGGCGACATCATGCGCGGGCTCGATCTCGGGCTGACGCACTTCAAGTTCTTCCCAGCCGAGACCTCGGGCGGACTGAAGGCGCTCAAGGCATTGGCGGCGCCCTTCTATCAGGCGAAATTCTGCCCGACCGGCGGTGTGAGCCTCGCGACTGCGCCCGAGTGGCTGGCATTCGATCCCGTGCTCTGCGTCGGCGGCAGCTGGGTCACGCCAAAGGGCGCGAGCGACGCGGAAGTCGAACAACTCGCCCGCCAGGCGGCCGGCCTCGCGCGCTGACGATCTGGTTCAGTTCAGCGCGTCGTCATAGGCGCGCTGGGCTGTGGCTACGTTCTCCATATGGGTTTCGGCCCAGTCGATCATCGACTGCAGCGATCCGAGCAACCCGCGGCCGAGCGGCGTGATCGCATAGGTGACGGTCACAGGCACCGTCGCCACCACCGCGCGGCTGACCAGCCCGTCGCGCTCCAGCGACCGCAGCGTCTGGCTGAGCATCTTCTGCGATATGCCATCGGTCCGCCGCCTGAGCATGTTGAAGCGCATCGCCTCCTGCCCCAGCAGCAGCAAGATCAGCACGCTCCACTTGTCGGCGATACGATCCAGCAGCTTGCGAGTCGGACAGTTCGCCGCATAGACATCGCCGCGCGCGCCGGTTCCCTCGGGGAAACTATCTATCGTCAAAGTGCCTTCTTGCATGACCGATATCCATACTCGACTTGGTATCTGTTAGAAACCATGAAAGGAAATCGGACATGAAAGTAGCGGTTCTGGGCGCGAGCGGACGCGCAGGCTCGGAGATCACCAGGGAACTGGCGGCACGTGGCCATGAGGTGATCGCGATCGCCCGCAAACCCAAGGCGATTCCGCAACTGCCGGGTGTCACGCCCAGCGCGGGTGATGCCGCCTCCCCCGCCGCGCTAGCCGGGCTGATCCGCGGAACCGACGCCGTCATCAGCGCGCTGCACTCCGATGTCCCGGCCGCCACGCTGCTCGCGGCGTTGCGCGAAGCCGGTGTGCCGCGCCTGCTCGTCACCGGCGGCGCCGCCAGTCTCGAGGTCGCCCCCGGCAGGCGCGTGATCGACGACCCTGCCTTCCCGGAAGAGTGGAAAGGCGCGGCGCTCGGCGGCATTGCCTTCCTCGAAGCCCTTCGCGCAGAAACGGAGATCGACTGGACCTTCTTCTCGCCCGCTGCTCTGATCTTCGAAGGCCCGCGTCTCGGCACTTATCGCCGCGGCACCGACCAGCTCGTCACCGACGCGAACGGGGAAAGCAAGATCAGCTTCGCCGATTACGCCATCGCAATGGTCGACGAGCTGGAGCAGCACCGCCACAGCCGCGCCCGCTTCACCGCCGCTTACTGACCACCGAGGGCGCGCCGCGACGCGTGGCGCGCCTACATCTCCCCGCGCGCTCTGCGCAGGGCATACCATTTCTGGACGTTGGCGTTGTGCTGTTCGAGCGTGTCGGCGAACACATGGCCGCCGGTGCCGTCGGCGACGAAATAGAGTGCGCTCGACTGGGCTGGATCGAGCACCGCGTCGATCGACTCGCGCCCTGGATTGGCGATCGGCCCGACCGGAAGGCCAGTCATCGAATAGGTGTTGTACGCGTTCTTGGCGTCGCGCTCCGACGCGAGGATGCGACGGCCCAGCGGTTTGCCTCTGGTGATGGGGTAGATGATCGTCGGATCGGCCTGAAGCGGCATCCCGACGCGCAGCCGGTTCGAATAGACCGCGGCGACCGTCCGTCGCTCCTCGGGTTTGCCGGTCTCCTTCTCGACGATCGAGGCGAGTGTCAGCGCCTGTGCCGGAGTCGATACCGCGATCCCCGGCTTCCGCCGCACCCACGCTTTAGCGAGATACTCGGTCATCGCCTTCTGCATGCGGGCCAACACCGCAGCGCGGGTCTCCCCGCGATTATAGGCATAGGTATCGGGCAGCACGCTTCCCTCGGCCGGCACCGCGACCGGGCCGCTGAGCCCGTCGGCCTTCATCAGCGCCTCGTGTACGAGAATCGACGGCACGCCTTCGGCGACGGTGATCTTGCGCTGGAGCGTCTTGCCGCCCTGCAGATCTTTGAGGATGTCCGACTGGCTCTCGCCCGCGAGCAGGCGATATTCGCCTGCCTTGATCTGCCTGCCGCCGCCGAAGACCCGCGCGAGCACCACGAACTGTCGCGCCGAGCGGATCGCGCCCGCTTTCTCCAGCTCGGTCGCCGCCTGGCTGAGCGTCGCGCCCTGCGGGATCAGCACGGACATGTTCGCCGGAGAAGGGCCGCTGCCCGCCCACAGCTGTAGCACGCCGAGCCCGATCGCCGCCACGAGGAGCAGGACGACGAGGATCGCACAGCCGCCGGCCCGCCGCGGACGACGCGGAGGCACCGTCTCAGACAGCTTTCATGACCAGGCTGGCATTGGTGCCGCCGAAGCCGAAGCTGTTGTTGAGCACGGCCTTGATCTTGCGCTCCTTGGCCTTGTGCGGGACGAGGTCGACACCGGCGCAATTCTCGCTCGGATTGTCGAGGTTGAGCGTCGGCGGGGCGACCTGATCGCGCATCGCGAGGATGCAGAAGATCGACTCCACTGCGCCGGCGCCGCCGAGCAGATGGCCGATCGCCGATTTGGTCGAGCTCATCGACAGCGTCGCGATGTTGTTGCCGAACAGGCGGCGAACCGCGCCCAGCTCGAGCTCGTCGCCGAGCGGCGTCGAAGTGCCGTGGGCGTTGATGTAATCGATATCGCCTAGGTCGAGCCCCGACTTCTTCATCGCCATCTGCATCGAACGGAACGCACCCGAACCTTCGGGATGCGGCGCAGTGACGTGATATGCGTCGCCCGACAGGCCATAGCCGATGACCTCGGCATAGATCTTGGCGCCGCGCTTCTTGGCGTGTTCATATTCCTCGAGCACCAGAACGCCGGCCCCCTCGCCCATCACGAAGCCGTCGCGATCCTGGTCCCAGGGCCGGCTGCCCTTTGTGGGATCGTCGCGAAAACCAGTCGAAAGCGCGCGCGCCTGGCCGAAGCCGGCGATGCCGATCGGGCAGATCGCGCCCTCGGCGCCGCCCGCGAGCATGATGTCCGCATCGTCCATCGCGATCATCCGCGCTGCGTCGCCGATCGAATGCGCGCCAGTCGAGCAGGCAGTAACCACCGCGTGGTTGGGGCCCATCAGCCCGTATTTGATCGAAACCTGACCCGAGATCAGATTGATCAGGCGGCCATGGACGAAGTGCGGCGAGACGCGCTTCGGCCCCTTTTCGGCGAGTACCAGCGATTCGCTCTCGATGCCCGGAAGACCGCCGATGCCCGAACCGATCGAGCAACCGGCGCGGAATCGCGTTTCCTCGTCCATGTCGAGCAGGCCGGCATCTTCGATCGCCTGGCCGGCGGCATCGATGCCGAAGACGATGAACGGATCGACCTGGCGCTGGACCTTGTGATCGACGCGCTTGCCCGGATCAAAGCCGTATTCGTGATCGACGGACTTCACCTCGCACGCGTAATTGCTGTGGAAGTCGGTCGCGTCGAAGCGCGTGATCGTGGCCGCGCCGGACTTGGCAGCGATGATGTTCTTCCAGGCCGTCTCGACATCGGCACCCAGCGGGGTGACGAGCCCAAGGCCGGTTACGACTACGCGGCGCATGGCATTCTCTCCGTCAAACTTCTCTCATCGGGATCAAATCCCGTAAAACGAAACGGCTCCCCGCCCTCTCTTTCGAGCCCGGACGGGAAGCCGCTATATGGCAGTGCCGGCCCATCCGGGCAGGTCGCCGGAGGGCGATCAGCCTTCCTGGTGCTCGCTGATGTACGAGACCGCATCGCCGACCGTGGTGATCTTCTCGGCCGCGTCGTCGGGGATCTCGACGCCGAATTCCTCCTCGAACGCCATGACCAGCTCGACGATGTCGAGGCTGTCCGCACCCAGATCGTCGATGAAGCTCGCTTCGGGCTTCACTTCGCCGGCATCGACGCCCAGATGGTCGACGACGAGCGCGGCAACGCGCTGGGTGATCTCTTCCTGGTTGGCCATAGTCCCTGTTTTCCTTTGTCTGGGCTCTGAATTCTGTGTGAACGCACCTAGAATGCCGGGGGTGCGGTTGCAAGGGGGGACACCCCCGCACCGCAAGCTTCACGCCTGCGAAAAAGCGAAGCTCGCATATTGGATCGTGCTGAGGAAGGCGAAATATTCGGCCAGCAGCTCGGCATTCTCGCGGGTCTGCTTCGCTTCCTCGGTCACCGATCCCTTGACCAACTCTTGGTTCTCCGCCGGCGTGAGCGGACGATTGCGCGCCTCTTCGGGCAATGTCTGGAACTGATCCTCCAGCGCCGCGGCGTCGAACCCACGCTCGCCGATGACGCGCTGGGCGACCGGCATGCCGAGCCTGGCGAGCGTATAAATCCGCGCGGCCTTTATCGCCGCTTCGGACCAATTATGCTCGAGCCCGCACGCCGCGGCGGCGCTGGCGATGCTGCCGCCGACCGCCGGATCGTAGCTCGGCCGCTTGCCGCTCTCGGCCATGTTGCGCGAGACGTCGGCGTGGAGCTTCGCAGTGACGACGGGGCTCAGTTTCCCCGCGACGCAATCGATCGTCGCGAGATCGGCAGCGTGCGCAGGTGCCGCGAGCGCCAGCAGCGCGGCAGTTGCGAGGATACGCATGATGGTCACTCCAGCCCCGGGGCTCAGAGCATCGCCATCCCGCCGTTCACATGCAAGGTCTGGCCGGTGACGTACCCCGCTTCCTTGCTGGCGAGATAGACCACCGCCGCGCCGATATCCTCGCCCGTACCGAGATCGCCCGCGGGGATGCGGGTGAGCAGCGCGGTCTTCTGCGCCTCGGGCAGCACGTCGGTCATCGCCGAGCGGA
The DNA here is from genome assembly GCF_001428865.1 of Sphingomonas sp. Root241. Lineage (GTDB taxonomy): Bacteria > Pseudomonadota > Alphaproteobacteria > Sphingomonadales > Sphingomonadaceae > Sphingomonas. Next base: position 1,251,400 of record NZ_LMIV01000001.1, on the reverse strand, counting down.
TGAAGCCGGGGGCCACGCAGTTTACGGTGATGTTTCGGCTGGCGAGCTCTTGCGCGAGAGCCTTGGACATGCCGACCAGGCCGGCCTTGGACGCGGCATAGTTCGCCTGCCCCGGATTGCCGGTCGCGCCGACGACCGAAGTGATCGAGATCATCCGGCCGAAGCGCGCCTTCATCATCGGCTTGGCGGCGGCGCGCATCAGGCGGAATGCGGCTTCGAGGTTGACGCGGATCACCGTGTCCCACTCCTCGTCCTTCATCCGCATCGCGAGATTGTCGCGGGTGACGCCGGCATTGTTGACGAGGATGTCGAGCTTGCCGAGCGCTTCCACCGCCTGGGGCACGAGCGCGTCGACCGCGGCGCCGTCGGACAGGTTACACGGCAGTGCAACGTGATCGCCACCGAGCTCGGCGCGGAAGGCCTCGAGCTTCTCGGCATTCGAGCCGGAAACCGCCAGCCGCGCGCCCTGTGCGGCGAGGCCCTTGGCAATGGCGGAACCGATCCCGCCCGAAGCGCCGGTGACGAGAGCGGTCATACCTGTGAGGTCGAACATTTCGGAGCTCCGATCCTTAAGAAAAGAAAATGGTTCACGCAAAGGCGCTAAGGCGCAAAGGGAACGTAGTTGTTGGCCACGCGCTTGAGGCCCTCTTTAAGCGTCTCGCCACCAAAATTGATAAGCAGCCCAAGGGGCTGCTTCATAAGTCTGAGATACGTAAGCAGCTGTTTCGAATGGACGCCGCTCAAGCGCTCGACAGACTTGATTTCAACCACGAGCCGAGCATTCACGAGCAGGTCAACGCGAAATGCACCTTCGAAACGCAAGCCGTTGAATTCGAAATCGATCGGCTGCTGCCGCAAAACCGAATGGCCGCGGCGGATGAGCTCCGCCGCCAGAAGGGTTTCGTAAACGCTCTCGAGCAAACCGGGTCCGATCTCTCGATGCAGCATCAACGCGGCATCGACGACATCGGATGCTGCTGCCTCAAGCCGATCCATCTTCGCGCCTTTGCGCCTTTGCGTGAACCACCTTACTTCTTCACAACGATTTCGCCAGCGCCTCGATGTCGTCCATGGTGACGAGGCTGGTGGTGGTGGCGTCGGGGGCGATGCGTTTGACCATGCCGGCGAGGACCTTGCCGCCGAATTCGACGAACTCGGTCACCCCTGCCTCCTGCATCGCGAGCACGGATTCGCGCCAGCGGACCATCCCGGTGACCTGCTCGACGAGCAAGGTGCGGATCGTCGCGGGATCGGTGACCGGCGCGGCGGTGACATTGGCATAGACGGGAACGAGCGGCGACTGGACCACGACTGCGGCGAGCGCGGCCTCCATCGCGTCGGCGGCGGGCTGCATCAGCAGGCAGTGAAACGGCGCCGAGACCGGCAGCAACAGCGCACGCTTGGCGCCCATTTCCTTGGCGAGCGGCAGCGCGCGCTCGATCGCGCCGAGATGGCCCGAAATCACCACCTGGCCGGGATCATTATCGTTGGCGACGGTGCAGATCTCGCCCTGCGCGGCGGCATCGGCGATCGACTGTGCCTTGGCGAGATCGGTGCCGAGCAATGCCGCCATCGCGCCGACGCCGACGGGCACCGCCGCCTGCATCGCATCGCCGCGCGTGCGCAGCAGCCGCGCGGTGGTGGCGAGATCGAAGGCGCCGGCAGCGCAGAGCGCAGTATATTCGCCGAGGCTGTGGCCCGCGACGAAATCGGCTTTCTCGCCCAGACGGATGCCGCCGTCCTTTTCGAGTACGCGCAGCACGGCGATGGCATTGGCCATGATCGCGGGCTGGGCGTTGGCGGTGAGGGTGAGCTGGTCCTCGGGACCTTCCGCCATCAGCTTCGACAGCTTCTGGCCGAGCGCCTCGTCTACTTCCTGGAAGATTTCGCGCGCATGCGGGCTGGCGGCGGCGAGCGCACTGCCCATACCAACGGCCTGGCTGCCCTGCCCGGGGAAGATGAACGCGCGCATTTGCCTCTCCTTGGTGAAGGCGCGCGGGTTAGTGCCGTTGCGCAATGCGGGCAAGCCTGTCCGCTTCGCAACCTGAACGAACCAGACGTCCGCGCGACAAATGGCGACCATTTTGCCCGGTGGCCGGGACAAGGCTGCGACAAGCGACTCCTAGATAGGTCTCAACGCCGGAAACGGCGCGAACAAGAGGAGTAAAGTCATGAAGAAGATCATTCTCGGCCTGGTCGCCGCTTCGATCGCAGCCACCCCGGTTATGGCCGCCGCAGCGCCGCAACAGTATCGCGGCTACGACGCGCCCCGACAGCAGGTCGTCCATCGCGACGACCAGCGCGGCTACGGCTACCGGGACGATCGCGGTTACCAGAGCCACAACTGGCAGAACCGCAACTGGCAGCGCGGCCAGCGCTTCGACAGCCGCTATGCCCGCAACTACAGGCAGATCGACTATCGCCAGTATCGCGGTCTCCGCGCCCCGCCCCGTGGCTATCGCTACGTCCAGTCGGGCAACGATGCGGTGCTGGTCGCGATCACCAGCGGGATCATCGGCGCCGTGTTCGCCAACATGATCCGCTAAACCGCCGGCCTGTCACCGGCATGAGACGGCGGGGCCCTCGGGCTCCGCCGTTTTCGCGTCTCTTTTCGGGACCGGGTAGCAATATCCGGGGCTCGTGCGTTAACGGTCGTTAACCGTAACGAGTCGTGCGTGACCGATACCGATTCCTCCTTTCCGATCGCATTGCGCAGGCGGCCGCGCCGGCGGTGGCTGTTCGTCGCGCTGGCGAGCCTGCCGGTCGTCGGCGTGCTTCCAATCCTCGGCATCGCACAGGCGTCGCGGCAAGGTCCCGGCCCAGCAGCGGCATTCGACGTCACCCGTCGCGAACCGCGCCGCCATGTCGACAGGCCGGCTACCGTCACATTGGGTGCGCTGATCGAAACACAGCGCCGCGCCCGCGCGCAGCGCCTCGCTTTGGCCGCGGCCGCGGATCTGCCGCCCGGCGAGGCCTGGCAGGCGCAATTGGGGGCATTCAGCTCCGCCGATGCCGCCGAACGCCAGCGCGCGCGACTGATCGAGGCCGGGGTCTCTGTCACGGTCGAGCAGGTCGGATCGCTCCACCGGCTGCAGAGCCTGCCCGCGATGCGCACCGAAACCGAAGGGCTCTGCGCGCGGGCGCAGGCGAGCGGTATCGATTGCTTCGTGCGGCGGACCATCTAACCATAAGCGCGCACCTTGGCGCTTGCATTTCCGGCGCTTTGCTCGCATAGGCCGCTCGGTCGGGGTGGAGACGTGTCTCCGCCCGATTGCTTTTGAGACGACAGCCGGAGGGGCGTTGCACATGGGGTGCGCGTCAGCGATCGGCCAACAGTGAGAAGAAACGCATGGCTCTTTACGAGCACGTGTTCCTTGCGCGCCAGGATCTGGCACAGGCGCAAGTGGACGCACTGGCGGAAGCCGCCACCAAGATCGTCGAGGATCACAAGGGCAAGGTCGTCAAGACCGAGACCTGGGGTCTTCGCAGCCTCGCCTATCGCATCGCCAAGAACCGCAAGGCGCATTACGTGATGCTCGAGATCGATGCCCCCGCGGGCGTGGTCGCCGAGCTCGAGCGCCAGACGCAGATCAACGAGGACGTGATCCGCTACATGACCGTCAAGGTCGATGGGCTGGAAGAAGGTCCGAGCGTGATGATGCGCAAGGGTCAGGACCGCGAGCGCGGCCGTGGCCGTCGCGATCGCGACGATGCCGGCGGCAACACCGGTTTCGGCGGCGAATAAGGAGCATATAGATCATGGCACGCCCATTTTTCCGCCGCCGCAAGAGCTGCCCCTTCTCCGCGAAGGATGCGCCCCGGATCGATTACAAGGACGTCCGTCTGCTTCAGGGCTTCGTGTCCGAGCGCGGCAAGATCGTCCCGTCGCGCATCACTTCGGTGAGCGCGAAGAAGCAGCGCGAGCTGGCCCAGGCCATCAAGCGCGCCCGTCACCTGGGCCTGCTGCCCTACATCGTCAAGTAAGGAGCAGAGAACATGGAAGTCATCCTGCTTGAGCGCGTCGAGAAGCTCGGCGCCATCGGCGACGTGGTGAAGGTCAAGGACGGGTTCGCCCGCAACTTCCTTCTCCCCAACAAGAAGGCGCTTCGTTCGAACGCCGCCAACCGCAAGGTCTTCGAGGCCAATCGCGCGCGCATCGAAGCCGACAACGCTTCGCGCCGCAGCGACGCCGAGAAGGAAGCCGGCAACTTCAACGACGTTTCGGTCACGCTGATCCGTCAGGCTTCGAACACCGGCCAGCTCTACGGCTCGGTCGCGGTTCGTGACCTGGTCGAGGCGATCACTGCCGACGGCCACAAGGTCAACAAGGCGCAGATCGTGCTCGACCGTCCGATCAAGTCGATCGGCGTGTACGAGATCAAGGTTGCGCTGCACCCCGAGGTGTCGGTGACCGTCAAGGTCAACGTCGCCCGCTCGCCGGAAGAGGCCGAGATGCAGTCGCAGGGCGTCGACGTGATGACGGCGATGTTCGAGAAGGACGAAGCCGGCTTCACCGAGGATTACGATCCCAACGCCGAGCCGGGCGCGACCGCCGAAGTGCAGGCCGAGCCTGCCGCGGACGAGAGCGAGAACGCCGAGGGCTGAGGCTTTCGTCGCATTCCGAAATAAAGGGCCGCTCCGGAGCATCCGGGGCGGCCTTTTTCGTGCATGATCGATCCGCGGCTTGCATTCAGCCGGCAGGGACGCAAAAAATTGGAGGATGCTGGCCGCTCTCCTCCCTCTCGCCGCGACGCTTGCCGCGCCCGAGAGTGCGCTCGAACGCGAGATCGTCACCGAACTGAACTTCGCGCGCCAGCATCCGCGCGACTATGCCGGGCGCCTGCGCGAGTATCGCCGCTATTTCCGCGGCAAGATCGTGCAGTATCCCGCCAAGCCCGAAGGCCTGCGCACCGCGGAGGGTGTCGCCGCCGTCGATGAAGCGATCGCGTTCCTCGAACGCCAGCCGCCGGTGCCGCCGCTCTCCCCTGCCCGGCTTCTCGCCCAAGCAGCCGGCGCGCATGTCGCGGAACAGGGACCGCGCGGAGCGACCGGTCATTTCTCGAAGAACGGCGACGATCCGCGCGATCGCGTCCGGCGGCACGGCGGGGGCGACTATGTCGCGGAGACGATCACCTACGGTCCACCCTCTGCAGTCGAAGTCGTGCGCCAGTTGATCGTCGACGACGACGTGCCTAATCGCGGCCACCGCCGCACGGTGTTCGCGGCCGAGATGCGGTTCGTCGGAATCGGCTGCGGGCCGCACAAGACCTACCGCGTGATGTGCGTCGCCGAATTCGCGCGCAAACCGGACGGGCGCCGCTGAACCCGCATTTAGGGTTAACTCCGGACTATCCACACGCCTCGTCATGGGGTTAGGATGTGCTGCATCACCATAGACGTCCGGCGCGCGTACGCGGCGGGTTCCGGGGGGATCTGTAACATGCGTATCGGGCGTTTCGCCGCCGCCGCGCTCGCGGCCTGCTCAGCCCTTTTGATTGCCGCCACCGATAGCGAACCGCGCGGCCGTTCGATCGAGGCGCAGGTGCTCGAGCGGATCAACGACGTTCGCCAGGATCCCCGCGCTTTTGCCGAGGATCTGCGCGAATATCGCCGCTATTTCGACGGCGACATGCTGTTCCTGCCGGGCGAGGAAGGCACTTACACGCGCGAAGGCGTATCGGCGGTCGACGAGGCGATCCGCTTTCTCGAACGCCAGGCCCCGCTCCCACCGCTCGAACGGGGCGACCTGCTCGCGCTCGCCGCGCAGGATCATGCCGACGATCAGGGAATGATCGGCGCCATGGGGCACGTCTCACGCGACGGATCCGGCCCCGGCGAGCGCGTCAGGCGCCGCGGCGGTGACATCTTCGTCGGCGAAAGCATTTCCTATGGCATGGCCGATGCCGACGCAGTGATCCGCCAGATGATCGTCGACGACGGTGTACCCGGCCGCGGCCATCGCACGCTGTTGTTCAAGAACGACTTCCGTTTTGCGGGCATCGGCTGCGGCGAGCATCGCCGCTACGGCTATATCTGCGTCGTCGATTTCGCCGCAACCGCCGACGGCCGGCCAAACCTGCCGCAATGGACCGCCCGCGGCACGCGCTCCGCGCCGGTTCGCGCCCGCGCCCGCGCCCGCGCCCGCGCCCGCTGAGGCAGGTCGCTTATTGCGCGCCGAGCTGGCCGCCGCGGCTCTGATTCTCGCGAAAGGCTTCGTTCCGCTTCTCATATTCCCCGTTGAGCTTCGCCCATTCGGTCTTGGTCAGGCAGATGCGCTTCGACATCACGCTTCCCGTCGGCGTGACCGAACGGCAGAGCTTCTTCTCCTGGACCGGCTTGGCCGGATCAATCGGCGCATCCTGCGCAATGGCGGCGTGCGAAAACAGACACGTAACAGCAGCAGCCGCGAGCAAGCGGATCGACATTCCCACCCCCTGAAAGATAGCAAAGCAACGCCATAACATACTGTATTGCACACGTATAGCGGTCGCGACTAAGCGAGTGGTGCCGACGGTATGCGATCACGCTATGCGCTATTTGCGTCCGAACAGTTTCTCGATGTCGCCATGCGCCAGTTTCACCCAGGTCGGGCGACCGTGATTGCACTGGCCCGAATGCGGCGTGACTTCCATTTCGCGGAGCAACGCGTTCATCTCGGCGACCGAGAGGATCCTGCCCGCGCGCACCGAGCCGTGACACGCCATGGTCGAGGCGACATGATCGAGCCGTTCCTTCAATGACAATGCCTCGTCGAAGCTGGCGAGTTCGTCGGCGAGATCGGTGACGAGGCCGTGGACGTTGCCCTGTCCCAGCGCTGCGGGCGTTGCGCGGACAAGCATCGCGCGCGGGCCGAAACGTTCGAGCTCGAGGCCAAATTGCGCCAGTTCCTCGATGCGTGCCTCGAGCCGATCGCAGGCGGGCTCTTCGAGCTCGACGACTTCGGGCAGCAGCAGCGCCTGGCTGGCGACGCCACCGCCCTGCATCGCCCGCCGCATCCGCTCGAGGACGAGGCGCTCGTGCGCGGCATGCTGGTCGACGAGGACGAGTCCGTCCTCGGCCTCGGCGACGATATAGGTCTTCGCAACCTGCCCGCGGGCGACACCGAGGGGGAAGTCTATCGTCTGAGGGACAGGCGCATGCGCGGCTTCGGCGCGGGCTTGCGGCGGCGGGGTGAAGAAGGTGGGGCGGCGATCGTGGAGCGCGAGGCCTGAATAATGCTTCAGTCCTTCTCCGTCCGCCGCGGGACTGACTGGGCTCCACGCGAATGCTTCCGGATCAGGCCCGCTCACATGCCCCGGCTGCCACATCCCCAAAGCCGCCTCCCTCGGGCGCTGGACGCTGCGGTGACCGGCTTCGTCAAGGGCGCGGCGCAGGCCGCTGACGATCATGCCGCGGGCGAGCGCGGGATCGCGGAAGCGGACTTCGGTCTTGGCGGGATGAACGTTGACGTCGACCTGGTCGGGCGGGACATCGAGGAACAGCGCCACCACCGGATGGCGATCGCGCGCGAGCATCTCGGCATAAGCGCCGCGGACCGCGCCGGCGAGCAGCCGGTCCTTCACTGGGCGGCCGTTGACGAACAGATATTGGTGATCCGCCACGCCGCGATTGAAGGTCGGCAGCCCGGCGACGCCGCCGAGGACGAGGCTCTCGCGCTGGAAGTCGATCGCGACGCTGTTCCCAGCGAGATCGCGATCGGTAAGCGCGGCAACGCGTTCGGGTCGGGTCTCGCCGCCTTGCACCGACAGCACGCGACGGCCGTCGTGCTCGACCGAGAAGGCAATGTCGGGCCGCGCCATGGCCAGCCGCTTAACGACATCGAGGCTGGCGCCATATTCGGCGCGCGGCGAGCGAAGGAACTTGCGGCGCGCCGGCACGCGGGCGAACAATTGCTCGACGCGCACGCGCGTGCCCGGCGGCAGCGCGGCCGGGCCCTCGGCGACCAGCTCGCCATTGTCGACAATGCGCGACCAGCCATCGGCACCGCGCAATCGGCTCTCGATCGTCAGCCGCGCGACGCTGGCGATCGACGGCAGCGCCTCGCCGCGAAAACCCAATGTCGCGACGGCTTCGATCGCATCGTCGGGCAGCTTGGAGGTGGCATGGCGCTCGAGCGCGAGCGCCATGTCGGTGGGATTCATGCCGCAGCCGTCGTCGATGACCTCGATCAATTCGGTCCCGCCGGTAACGAGCCTGACGGCGATCCGCGAAGCGCCCGCATCGATAGCGTTTTCAACCAGTTCTTTCAGCGCGCTGGCAGGGCGTTCGACCACTTCGCCAGCTGCAATTCGGTTGACAAGATGCTCGGGGAGACGGCGTATTGACATGGCAGTCTGTCTAGCCCAACGGGCGGCATCCCGCGACCCGCAAGCGCATGCACCGAGATGGATTTTTTGTCCAATCCGGAAGGGTCAGGGCTAAAATCTGGTGCGAACAGCCGGCGGCGGGCGCCCGTGCGGCAGGACGGAACAACGAATGGCTTTTTCCCGCTTTTTCAAATTCATGTCCCACGACATGGCGATCGATCTGGGCACCGCGAACACCGTCGTCTATCTTCGCGGACGCGGCGTAGTCCTCAATGAGCCCTCGGTGGTGGCGGTCGAGACGCTCAACGGCGTCAAACGGGTCAAGGCCGTCGGCGACGACGCCAAGCTGATGATGGGCAAGACGCCTGGCTCGATCGAGGCGATTCGCCCGCTTCGCGACGGCGTGATCGCCGACATCGATGTCGCCGAGCAGATGATCAAGCATTTCATCCAGAAGGTCCACGGGCAGCGCCGCTTCATGCGCTGGCCGCAGATCGTGATCTGCGTCCCCTCGGGCTCCACTTCGGTCGAGCGCCGCGCGATCCGCGATGCCGCGTCGAACGCCGGCGCCTCGCAGGTGTGGCTGATCGAGGAGCCGATGGCGGCCGCGATCGGCGCCGACATGCCGGTCACCGAGCCGATCGGTTCGATGGTCGTCGATATCGGCGGCGGCACCACCGAAGTCGCAGTACTCTCGCTGCGCGGCCTCGCTTATTCGACAAGTGTGCGCGTCGGCGGCGACAAGATGGACGAGGCGATCGTCTCGTACGTGCGCCGCAACCACAACCTGCTGATCGGCGAAGCCACCGCCGAGCGGATCAAGCAGGAAGTCGGCGTGGCCAAGCCGCCGGCCGACGGCATCGGCGCGACGATCCACATCAAGGGCCGCGACCTCGTCAACGGCGTGCCCAAGGAAATCCAGATCAACCAGGGCCAGATCGCCGAGGCGCTCAGCGAGCCGGTCGGCACGATCGTCGAGGGCGTGCGCATCGCGCTCGAGAACACCGCCCCCGAACTGGCCGCCGATATCGTCGACCAGGGCATCGTGCTCACCGGCGGCGGCGCGCTGCTCCAGGGGCTGGACGAGGTGCTTCGCGACGAAACGGGCCTGCCCGTGACGGTCGCCGAGGATCCGCTGACCTGCGTCGCGCTTGGCACCGGACGCGCGCTCGAGGACCCGATGTTCCGCGGCGTGCTCATCCAGGTCTAAGGAGCGAGGGGACATGGCGCCGCCACGCAACCGGCGCCCCGGATTTTCGCGGCGGGCGCAATACGGGCTCTTCATCGGTTACATGGGCTTGATCGGCGGCGGACTGGTCGGCGCGGTGCTGCTGTTGCTCTCGACGTTCAATCCGCCGGCCTTCGCTCCCCTGCGGGGCGTGGTCGCCGAGATTACCACTCCGATCGCTTCCGGGTTCCACTGGGTGCGGCGTGGTCTGGGGGGCATCCCCCAAGGAATTGGCAGCTATTTCAACGTTCACGGCGAGAATGCTCGCCTGAAAAAGCAACTCGCCGACAATGCGCTGTCGGTGTCGCGCGCGCAGACGCTCGACCAGGAGAATCGCCGGCTGCGCGAGATGGTCAAGCTGCGTGACGTGACCACCGACGCGATCGTGGCGGCGCGGCTGGTCAACAGCTCGTCGTCGAGCACCCGGCGCTACGCCACGCTCAACGCCGGATCGTGGCAGGGCGTGAAGCGCGGCCAGCCGGTGCGCGATCCCAGCGGGCTGGTCGGTCAGGTCATCGAGACCAGCCCCAACAGCGCGCGCGTGCTGCTGGTCGTCGACCCCGAGAGCATCGTGCCCGTGCGCCGCACGCGCGACGGGCTTCCGGCGATCGCTTCGGGACGCGGCGACGGGCTGATCGACATCCGCTCGGCCAGCGTCGCGACGATGGGCTTCCGTCCCGGAGATGTTTTCGTCACTTCGGGAACCGGCGGGGTCTTCTCGCCGAACATCCCGGTCGCGCGCGTGGTCCGTACCCAGGGCGACATCGCCATCGCCCAGCCCGCGGTCAATCCCGACGCCCTCGATTTCGCGTTGGTCCAGCAAACCTTCCTGCCCGAGCCGGTAGCGACCCCGACGCCCTCGCCCTCCCCCTCGCCTACCGCGGCACAGCCCAGGTCCGCGCCGTGAGCCCCATCGAATTCATCCCGATGGGGCATGCCGAAAAGCCGCCGCGCGCGCTTTGGCTCGCGCCTTTGTCGGTGATGCTCGGTTCGCTGATGACATTGCTTCCCGTGATCGCGGTGGTGCCGTTCCTGCCGCCGTTCGGGCTGATGATCCTGCTCGGCTGGCGGATGGTGCGCGGCGATTCGATGCGCGTCTGGATGCCCGTGCTGCTCGGCTTCTTCGACGATATGGTGAGCGGGCAGCCGCTCGGCTCGGCGATGCTGCTGTGGACGCTGTGCGTGCTGGCGATCGACGTGCTAGATACGCGGCTGGTATGGCGCGATTTCTGGCAGGACTGGCTGATCGCATCGGGTGCCATCGGCTTTTGCCTGATTGCCGGGCGGCTGGTCGCCTCGCCCTTCGGCTCGCATGTCGATACCGCGCTGCTGCTGCAGGTCGTCACCTCTGCCGCGCTGTTTCCACTGATCTATCGGCTCTGCGCCTGGTTCGACCGCGACGTGAGGAAGCATTGAGGTGCTGAAGGTCACCGAGGCGTCACAGGCATACAGCTTCTCGCGGCGCGCATTGCTGATGGGAGGCGCGCAGGGCGCCGTCGCGCTGGCGCTCGCCGCGCGCATGACCTGGCTCTCGGTTTACGAGAACGAGCATTACCGGCTCATGGCCGAGGACAACCGCGTCAGCCAGACGCTGAGCCCGCCGCGCCGCGGCTGGATCATCGACAGGAATGGTCAGCCGCTCGCCAACAACCGCACCGACTTCCGCGTCGATCTGATACCCGATCGGCTGGAGCGGCGCGAAGAAACCCTGGCCGAGCTCCAGCGCATCCTGGAGTTAACCCCGGAGGAGATGGCGCGCATCGCCACCGACCTCAAGCGCGCCCACGGCTTCAAGCCGGTGCAGGTCAAGGAACGCCTCGACTGGGAACGCTATGCCAAGGTGCTCGTCCGGCTGCCCGAATTGCCGGGGGTGCAGGCGACGCAGGGGTTCACGCGCAACTATCCGCTCGGCGCCGGAGTCGGCCATCTGATCGGCTATGTCGGCGCTGCCTCGGCCGAGCAGTATAAGGAGACCAAGGATCCGTTGATGGTCACGCCCGGGTTCAAGATGGGCAAGGACGGACTCGAGAAGACGCTCGAGAGCCGGTTGCGCGGCGTGCCCGGCGCCAAGCGCGTCGAGGTCACCGCCCGCGGCAAATTGGTGCGCGAGCTGACGACGCGGCCCGATGTGCCCGGCAAAACCGTCAAGCTGACCATCGACGCGGGGCTGCAGGAATATTGCGCGCGGCGGCTTGCCGATAATTCGGGCTCGATCGTCGTCCTCGACTGCCTGACCGGCGACGTGCTCGCGATGGTTTCGATGCCCGGCTACGATCCCAACAGTTTCTCCGACGGGATCAGCCAGAGCGAATGGAAGATGCTTTCGGGGGACGATCACGTGCCCTTGATGAACAAGGTGCTGCAGGGGCTGTATCCGCCGGGATCGACCGTCAAGCCGATGCATTCGCTGGCGATCCTGCGCGCCGGCATATCGCCCCAGGCCACCGTGCAATGCAGTGGCGCACTGCAGATCGGGAATCGCGCCTTTCATTGCCACAAGCGCGGCGGGCACGGTGCGGTCAACATGGAGCGTGCCGTCGCGCAGAGCTGTGACATCTATTTCTACTCGATGGCGCGCGAACTCGGCTATGACCACTTCGCGCCCACGGTGCGAGAGATGGGCCTCGGGCAGCGCTTCGACCTGCCTTACACGAGTCAGCGTTACGGCACCGTGCCCGACAGCGCGTGGAAGCTGAAGAAGTACAAACAGCCCTGGACCATCGCGGACTCGGTCAACGCGTCGATCGGACAGGGCTATGTTCTCGCCAATCCGCTCCAGCTGGCGGTGATGGCGGCGCGGATGGCGCAGGGCCGCGCGATCGTACCCCGCCTGCTGCTCGACGAGCCGCACGAGCCGGCGCCCTCGCTCGGCATCGACCCGCAGCATATCCAGACGGTCCGCCAATGCATGTGGGCCGTGATCAATGGGGGCGGAACCGGCGGCAAGGCGCGTTTGCCGATCGCCGGCATCGAGCTGGCCGGCAAAACCGGCACTGCGCAGGTCCGCGCCATCACTTCGGCAGAACGCAGCTCGGGCGTGCTCAAGAACGCTGCGCTCCCCTTCAAGCTGCGCGACCATGCGCTGTTCGTCTGCTTCGCGCCGTGGGACAATCCGCGTTACGCCGCTTCGATCGTTCTCGAGCATCATGGCCACGTCAACCCGGTCACCGACGTGTCACCCACCGCGCGCGACATAATGACCTTTCTGTTCGATCGCGAGAAGGCGATGGCCTCGCTGCACGCGCTCGAGAAAGGCTGGGGCGGCACCTATACCGAGCGGATGGCGGCGAAGAGCGAGGCGTTCAACGCAGCGCAGGCGGCGGCGAAGGCAGCCCCTCCTCCGCCCGTTCCCGAGGATGCCGAAGCGGCGGCAAGCGATGTCGTTTCCGAAGCCGCCAATGCCAGCGTGCCGGTCGGCGACGTCGCCGGCGCCCCGGTGGAGCGCGACGAATGAGTACGCTCGGCCCCGGCATGATTCCTGCCCCGCTCGCGCAGCTGCCGTGGAAGATCATGGTGCTGGTGCTCGCGGTCGGCTGTTTCGGACTGGTCGTACTCTATTCGGCGGCGGGCGGCAGTCTCTATCCCTGGGCGTTCTCGCAAGGGACCAAGTTCTTCGTCTTCTTCGGCATGGCGATCGCGCTCTCACGCGTCCCCGAAGGATGGTGGGCGCATGCCACCTTTCCCTTATACGGCGTCATCCTGCTGATGCTGCTCGGGGTCGAGGCACTGGGCGCCGTCGCGGGCGGCAGCCAGCGATGGCTCGACCTCGGCATCATCCGCCTCCAGCCATCGGAGCTGATGAAGCCGGTGATCGTCCTCACCATGGCGCGCTTCTACGAGATCCTGCCCGCAAGCGAGATCCGCAAGTTCGGCGCACTCTGGCCGGGCGCGGTGCTGATCGGCCTCCCCGCCGCTCTGGTGATGCTCCAGCCCGATCTCGGCACCGCGCTGATGATCACCGGCGGCGGTATCGCAGTGATGTTCCTCGCAGGCATCCCCCTGCGCCTGTTCATCGGCGGCGGGCTGGCGCTCGCCGCGGCGGTTCCGCTCGTCGTCAATTTCGTGCTCCACGATTATCAGCGCAACCGCGTGCTCGTGTTCCTCGATCCCGAGAGCGATCCGCTCGGCACCGGCTACCACATCAGCCAGTCGAAGATCGCGATCGGATCGGGCGGCATCTTCGGCAAGGGCTTCCTCAATGGCACCCAGAGCCATCTCGATTATCTGCCCGAGGGCCATACCGACTTCGCCCTGGCCACGATGATGGAGGAATGGGGACTGATGGGCGGCCTGTTCATCATCGTCGCTTTCGGCTGCCTGATCGGCTGGGGCATCAGCGTGAGCATGCGCGCGAAGAGCCGCTTCGGCCGGCTCACCGCCGCCGGCCTCTCCGCGACGATCTTCTTCTACACCGCCATCAACATGGGCATGGTGATGGGGCTCGCTCCCGTGGTGGGCATTCCGCTGCCGCTGATCAGCTTCGGCGGCACTGCGCAGATGACCTTCATGATCTGTTTCGGCATCCTGATGTCGATCGATCGCGAGAGCCGCCGCAAGCAGCGCTGGTAAAGTTTCGAGGGACGCGCATTTTAGGGTTTGCAATCCCCGAAAGCTTTGCTAACCGCGCCCCTCCAAACGCGGCGGCGCACTCACCAAGAGCGCCGGAAACGCCCCGGAATGGACGCATAGCTCAGTTGGTAGAGCAGCTGACTCTTAATCAGCGGGTCCTTGGTTCGAGCCCAAGTGCGTCCACCATATTTTCTACCTGTATCTCAACACCTTACACGGCCCTGTAACGCCGAAATCAGCACGCCCTGCGCGGAGCTGTCGGGGATTTTGTACCATCGGCTTCCGTCCGGGCCTGTGAAGTCGAGATAGTATCGACCTGCGCGTTTCCAGAGTGCCATATTGCCTCCTTTTGAAAGGCACTCGGCTGCATTCGTGCGGCCACAGAATACCGCTCGCGAATCGCTGCTACAAAGATCGGTATCGATGAACTGAAGGCATCGACCTTCAACTGCGGTAGATCGTATAGCTGATGAAGTAGTACGGACTCTCAGTGCCCATGGTGGTGACCATCACTGCCATCGTGTGAGGCACGCCGACCACCGACAAACCGTGCAGTGTCGCAGCGGCGCCCAGGTTGGGCTTACCCGACAGGATCAGTGTCCCATTCTCGATGCGGAGGTTGATCGGTGCATTCGGCTCGAAGCGTAGCGGCATCGGTCCGCTTGGCAGTGAAAGGGCATAGGCGTTCGCGCCCGATGGAACCAGCACAGAGCCTTCGGCGGCTGCAGCCTTGCCGTTAACAAGCAATCCCATCGACGCCCTCCGTTTCCTTGATAAATTTGGATACGCGGCGCCCCCGCTCACCGGCGTATTGCGCGTCGCCATTCGAATGCGCCCAGATCGTCAGGCGTGTTGATGTTGCCGAGTTTGTGCACGAATTCGACCGGGGTCGCCGACACCGCCTGCGCCCAGGTAGTGAACGAACGATCGCTGCTCTCATCGAGCCAGGACCCCAGGTGTGCCGCTAGCGCGCAGGGCCAGAGGCCGACCAGCGGCAGATCGACGACACAGGCCGCCCCGGATTCCTGCGACAGGCGATCGTAAAGGTCCGGCGGCAGGTCGGGCGCGTCGCAAGGCGCACTGAGCACGGCGGCGAAGCCCGCCTCCTCCCCATATGCCAGGGCCGCGCAAAGCCCACCGAGCGGACCAAGACCAGCCTTCGGGCGATCCTCCAGCGAGGCCATTTCGCGATGCGTTCGGCCGCAAACGACAAGAGCATCACAGTGCGGACGAAGCGCATCTGCGACGTGCGCGAGGAGTGTCCGTCCATTGAGCACGGCCTCTGCCTTGTCGCTGCCGAACCGACGCGAGCGGCCGCCGGCAAGGATGGCGCCGAGCAGTTTCACGCGAGCGGTCGCAGCAGTGCGTCGGCCCGCGTCAGCACCCGCAATTCCAGCCCCGCCGCCCTGGCGCGCTCAAGCGCGAGAGCAGTGGGAGCGGAAATCGTCGCGAGCATGGGGCAATCCGACAAAGCGGCTTTCTCCACCAGTTCGTAGGAGCAGCGCGAAGTGAGCAAGGCGAAGCCATGATCCCAGGAGAGGCCTTCGCGCAGCATCGCTCCGATGAGCTTGTCGAATGCGTTGTGGCGGCCGACATCCTCGCGAACGAGGCGGATCGCGCCCGCCTGCGTGCAGGCTGCCGCGGCGTGCACTGCGCGTGTCGCCGCGCCGAGCGGCTGCGTCTCCTCGAGAGCGTGCAGCGCAGTGAAGATCGCCTGGTCCTCGCCCGCCCAGTGCGCCGATCGTGGAGGCAGCGGACGCAGCGCCTGTTCGAGGCTTTCCACTCCGCACAGTCCACAAGAGGAGTCGGCGGTGCGATGGCGGACGCGGTCCGAAATGCGGTGCGCCACGCGCTGCGACAAGGTCAGGCGCAGGACCGTGCCGTGTTCGAGCACATGCACTTCGGCGTCGAGCATATCGCGCGCATCGTCGATCAGCCGCTCGGTCAGGGCAAAGCCATAGCCCAAATCGAGCAGATCGCCTGGGCTGGCCATCAGCACGGCATAGCCAAGGCCATTGCACTCGATCGCGACCGGAACTTCCTCGGCGATCGCCCGCTCCCGCAGGTCGGCGCTGCCGTCGGCGCCGATCCGCTCGAATGCGAGAGTCCGCACGGCGGTCAAACCCGGATCCGAACGGGCACCGATTTCGCCGCGGGGACGTGGCTCTGCTCGGCATGATGCTCGACCGGCATCAGCACGTTCGCCTCCGGATAATAGGCCCCCAGGCAGCCGCGCGGGATGTCGTAGGGCGTGACGATCAGGCCCTCGCGCCGGCGAAGCCTGCCGTCCCCGGCGTCGCTCTCCAATGCAACGGTCTGGCCTTCGGACACACCCGCCACGGCCATGTCCTCGCGATTGATGAACAGTACGTCGCGCGTCCCTTTCACGCCGCGGAAACGATCGTGATAGCCATAGATCGTCGTATTGAACTGGTCGTTCGAGCGCAGGGTCATCAGCCGGAAGCGTCCCTCCGCATCGGCGAACCCGGTTGCGCTCAACCCGCTCGGCGCAAGGAACTCGGCCTTGCCGCTCGGCGTCTGCCAGATGCGTTCGGCCGCCTTGTTGCCTTTCCAGAAGCCGCCGGGCGTGAACAGACGCTTGTTATAGTCCTTGAAGATCGCCGGGTAGGTCGCTTCGATTGCGTCCCGGATCCGGCTGTAATCGGCGACCCAGCCGTCCCAGTCCACGCGCGGATTGGGCGGCAGGATGCGCTTGGCGAGCTCCGCAACGATGCGCGGCTCGGACAGAAGGTGCGGGCCGGCGGGTTTCGCCTTGCCGCGCGAACCGTGGATGCAGCTGGTCGAATCCTCGGTAGATACCGCCTGCGGCCCGCTTGCCTGCACGTCCTCCTCGATTCGGCCGAGACAGGGCAGGAGATAGGTGATTTTCCCGGCGAAGAGATGATTGCGATTGAGCTTGGTCGCGATCTGGACCGACAAATCGAGACGCGGCCAGGCCTCTTCCATCGCGGCGGTTTCCGGCACTGCGCGGAGGAAATTGCCGCCCAGACCGATGACCGCCTTGACCGATCCGTCGATCACGCCGCGACAGGTCTCGACGGTGTCGAGGCCCTTCTCGGTCGGCGGATCGAAGCCGTACAGCTCCTTCAGCCTCTCGACGGGCACCAGTTCGGTCTTCTCGGTGATGCCGACGGTACGCTGACCCTGGACGTTCGAATGGCCGCGCACCGGCGTCGGGCCCGCGCCGGGCCTGCCGATATTGCCGCGCAGCAGCAGCAGATTGACCACCATGCGGACATTCTCGACGCCCTTCACATGCTGGGTCAGCCCCATGCCGTAGATGGCCAGCACCGCCTTCGCCTTCGCATAGACCCGCGCCGCCTGCTCCAGCGCCGATCGGGCCAGTCCGGACTCGCGCTCGATATCCGCCCATTCCGCAGCGCGCGCCGCATCGGCGAAGGCATGGAAGTCATGCGTGTGCTGCGCGATGAATTCATGATCGAGGACCGGCGAGTCGCCGACCGCCAGCGCGGCATCGTCCCATTCGATCAGGAACTTGGCGATGCCGAGCATCGCGGCGATATCGCCGCCGGCCTTCACCTGATGATATTGGCTCGAGATCTGCGTCTCGCCGCCGATCACCATTTCGATCGGGTTCTGCGGATCGGTGAAGCGTTCGAGCCCGCGCTCCCGAAGCGGATTGAAGGTGATGATCTCCACCCCGCGCTTGCGCGCGCTGCGCAGGTCGTGGAGCATCCGCGGCGCATTCGATCCGACATTCTGGCCGAAGAAGAAGATCGCGTCGCACGCCTCGAAATCCACGAGCCGCGTCGTTCCTACCGGTACCCCGATCGCCGCCTTCAGCCCCACCGAAGTGGATTCGTGGCACATGTTCGAGCTGTCGGGCAGGTTCTGGTTGCCGAACATCCGCGCCATCAGCCCGTACATGTACGACGCCTCGAGGCTAGTGCGTCCCGACGAATAGAAAGCGACCGATTTGGGATCAAGCGGGCGGAGCGCCGCGCCGATAGCGTCGAACGCCTCTTCCCAGCTGCACGCGACATATTTGTCGGTGGCTGCATCGTAGCGCAGCGGATGCGTCAGCCGGCCGTGCTGCTCGAGATCATAATCCTTCCACTCGCGCAGCTCGGTGAGCGTGTGCTGCTCGAAGAATTCCGGCGTGGTGCGCAGCGTGGTCAGCTCCCATGCAGTCGCCTTCGCACCTTCCTCGCAGAATTCGGCGGGATGGTGATCGGCGGGCTTGGGCCAGGCGCAGCTGGTGCACATGAAGCCATGGGGCTTGTTCTGGCGCGCGAGCTGGAGCAGCGCATCGGGGGTGACGCGCTCACGCGGCAGGATCTCGGCGAGCGAGCGTACCGAGCCCCATCCGCCGGCCGGCCCGGCGAAGGGTTTGATTCTGGGCTTGTCCGAACGCTGCTTCGACATGACGCCTGTCCTTCCACTCAATAGTATCGCGGGATCGGCCCGCGTTGCGGCGTCTGGTCGGGCAGATCGACCTCGACCTCGTCGACATAGCACCAGCCCCAGCCCTCGGGCGGGTCATAGCCCTCGATGATCGGGTGACGCGTGGCGCGGAAATGCGCGGTGGCGTGGCGGTGCGGCGATTGGTCGCAGCAGCCGACATGGCCGCAGGCGCGGCAGATGCGGAGATGAAGCCATGGGCTGCCGATCGCGAGGCACTCCTCGCAGCCCTCCGCGCTCGGCGTCACCTGATTGATCGTTGTACTATGGATACACGACGTCATGCGTTCTCCCTGACTCTCCGGCGGCAGGACGGAGACCGTTACAGCATCCTGTCTGCCCGGACGAATTCGGCATAGCGGGTCAGCATGCCGTGCGGATAGCGGGCATCGACCACTGACGTGCCGCGCAACGACAGCTGGATCCAGTGGAGCCCGGCATCAACGACACGATGGTCTCGGCGATACCTTCGTCCAATCGTGCTCCGACCAATGGCGCGACATCTCGTGGTCGTCCCGCAACACCGCGAAGGGAAGCTTCGATGGCCCCCAGGGCCGACCGATACAAATCCGTCTGACGCGCCACACCTCGGCCTATTGGCGCGTCACGTTCGACTACCGCCGCTCAGTATCATGGGCCCTGAGATGGTCCGGCAATTCCAGCTCCTGATCGACGAGATCGAGTCGGACGACATGTGCGGGTGGTGGTGTTCGACAGCGCCGTTGACGGCGGATCGATCCATCCCGAGGCGATCCGGTTCGAACCTTTCGCGGCGTTCCCGGCTGGCGCGGAACTCGCCAAGGTTGTCGCCGACCCGACCAGGCCAGACCCCTATGTCGTCCGGGTAAAGGTCGCGGGCGGCATCAAGCTTCTGCCGCACACCCATCCGGAGGACCGCGTATACCTTGCGCACGTGACGCGCATTGAAGATGGCCGGGCGCGATCCGGACCGACTTCAGCAGCGACATGGTTCGTGATAATCCGGAACGCAACCGGAAGGTCGCGGCGGTGAGCGGGACGATATCGGCCTGAAGATTGCCGACCTGCTTCCCGACGACAATCGCCGGGTGAATGCGCAGCTGATCGAGCTCTCGGGCGGCATGGCGATCTGGAGGAAGCACGGATCAGGGAGGCCATTATGAACATGGATCGCAGGACGTTCGCAACTTCGCTACTAACGGGTGCGGCGGCTATGTTAACCGCACCCAGGGCGACCGCCCAGGGCACCCCGGCGCTGCGGAAGGCGAACAACGTCGTCCTCGTCCACGGATTATTCGCCGACGGATCGAGCTGGTCTGAGGTCATCCCGCACCTCCAGGCTCGGGGGCTGAACGTGACCTCTGTCCAGAATCCCCTGACGACGCTGGACGAAGCGGTTGCGGCCTGCCGCAAGGTGCTGGACCGGCAGGACGGGCCCACGGTGCTGGCGGGCCATTCCTTCTCGGGCATGATCGTGACCGAGGCGGGCGCCCATCCGAACGTCTCCGCGCTCGTCTATGTGGCGGCGCGGGCGCCTGATGCCGGCGAGGATTATGCCGCCCTCGCCGCCCGCTTTCCTGCGCCACCGGCCTCGGCGGGCATCGTCTATGATGGGGACGAGGGCCGTCTGTCCGAGCAAGCCTTCCTACGGGACTTCGCCGGCGACCTGCCCACCGCCAGGGCGCGCGCACTCTTCGCTGTCCAGCAGCCATTCCGAAGGGCACTGCTGAGCGGGCGCACTACCCAGGCGGCATGGCGCACCCGTCCCAGCTTCTACGCCGTCTCGACCGATGACCGGACGATCAACCCCGAGCTCCAGCGCTTCATGGCGGCGCGCATGGGGGCACGGACAGTGGAGGTTCGATCGAGCCATGTTTCTCTGATCTCGCATCCAAAGGAAATCACTGCTCTCATCCTGGACGCCTCCGGCCGATAGCGCGCTCTCGCGGCCCTGCCATGGGAAGTGGAAAGGCAAGGAGCCTATTCGGACCCACATCGGGCCGCCATGACCCTTGCGCTGTACGCCCAGTCGCATAGTCTCTCCAAACATAGGGTTCGGGGGGATCGAATGGGGTGGCACGCGAAATTCTCGCTGGCGGCGGGCCTGTTGCTGACAGTGTTTCCCGGCCCCGTCGCGGCACAGCTCAACCCGACGCTTTCCGAAGCCGAACGCGGCATTCGGAACGACGGGGACGAAGACGACGCGAAGCATCTGCGGATCGACGAACTGCTCGTCACCGCGCACGCGACCGGGCGCTCGGCCGACGTGACACTCGAATTGTTGCTCGCAGCCGACCCCGCCGAGCAGGAGCAATTCGAGGCGAAGCTGGCGCTGGCGCTACCGCCCGACGCGGTGGTTACCGGCTATGCGCTGAGCGTCGGCGACGCGATGATCCCCGGCCAGCTGCTCGAACAGCCGAAGGCGCGCAATCTCTATGAGGACGAGGTTCGCGCCGGGATCGATCCCGGACTGGCCGAAGTTTCGGCGGGCAACCGTTTCACCACGCGCATCTATCCGATCGACCGCGAGCATCCGCGACGGTTTCGCCTGAGCTTCGCCATGCCGTTCGATCCCGAGCGCGGCGTGGTCGTGCCGCTCGCGCGCGACGCCGCGATCGGCAAGACCAGCCTCGAAATTACTGTCGACGGCTATGACACCGCGCCAATAGTGCGCTTCGCGGGCGCGACGGTGACGCTGGCGCGCGACGGCCGAAGCTGGCGCGGCGGTGCAGCCGCCGAACGCCGAACGCTGCGCGACGGGCTGGAGATCGCGGGCGGGCCTCCCGCAACGCCGCTGATCGTCACGCGACACCAGAGCGGCGAACGCTTCTTCGTGATCGACGATTCCGCCAGGGCTTCTGCGATCAGGCCGGCGGGAAGGCTGCGCGTCTATTGGGACCGTTCGCTGTCGCACGGGCGCGACCGCACCGACCTCGAGACCGAAGTGCTCGCGCGCCTCGCCGACGCGACGGCACCGACCGCGATCGACCTCGTCACCTTCGCGAGCGACCGCCCGCAAGTCAGCACGCACCAGGATGTCGCCGGCCTCCGCAAGGCGCTCGGCGAAATCGTGTATCGTGGCGGCACTTCGTTCGCCGGCCTCGACGGGCTGAGCCTGGCCCCCGCCAGCCAATGCGTGCTGGTTTCCGACGGGCTGGTGACGATCGATCGCGGCGCCGAATTCGTCCCCGATTGTCCACTGTCGCTGCTGACGGCATCGAGCCAAGCCGACGGCGCACGGCTAGGACGCCTCGCCCAGGGTGCCTCCGGTCGACTTGTCCGGGTGCGCGAGGGTAAGGCCACGGAAGCGGCGGCCGCGCTCACCGGATCCGGCATGGCGGTCGCCGCGGTGCGCAATGCATCGGGGCGGCGAGTTTCTTTCCGCGCCCTCCCCGCCCCGCAGGGTGGCTGGCTGCTCGTCGGCCGCATGCCCGATCACGGCGGCGTTCGCGTGCGGCTCGGCGACGGTAGCGAACGCAGTTATGCCGGCGAGGATGCCGTGCGTGCCGATGCGCCCGGCGCGTTGTGGGCAGCGCAGCAGGTCCAGATCCTCGGCGACGATCCCGCGCGCCATCAGCCGATGGTCGAGCTTGCGCGGCGTTATCATGTCGCCGGACCGGCGATGTCGCTGCTCGTGCTCGAACGGCCCGACCAATATCTGCGCGCCGACATCGCGCCGCCACCGGGCTTCGCCGCGGAATGGATGGGCGAATATCGCGAGGCGAAGCAGGAATCGGACGAACAGGCGCTCGACGACCGGCGCGAACGCTTCGACTATGTCCTCGAGCAATGGAGTGAACGCAAGGCGTGGTGGAAGCGGCGCTTCGTCGTCGCACCACGGCCGAAGCCCCAGCCCGCGCCGGCCCCGCCGGTAGCCCCGATGGCGGCCCTCCCGCCGCCGCCCGCGCCCGAACCCGCGCCGGCGGAAGTGCTCCAGAGAGCTCCCGGCACCGTGCTCGACCAAGGCAGTGAGGTGACGGTCACGAGCGCGCGGATTCCCCCACAGGCAAACACCGTAGCGGAGTCGGTCTCCGCGGCGGGCTCGATCTCGGCTGAAGACGGGAGCGACGTGGTCGTCACCGGAACCCAGGCTCGAGAGGTCCCGGTTGCCCACGCCGATCGGCCGGATACCGAGGCCGCGGTGAAGGTCGATCTCGCCGATCTGATCGCCAAACGCCCCTATATCGTCGCGCTCGATGCCGCCGCCCCCGTGGCCCGACTGGGCGTGCTCTCCGAACAGGAGCGCGCTTATGGATCGGTGCCGAGCTTCTATCTCGACGTCGCCGAATGGTTCCGAAGCAAGGGGGACGAAGCGACCGCCGGGCAGTTGCTGCTCTCCGCACTCGAACTGCCGTTGAGCGACGACGAAACCCGGCAGATCGTAGCTTTCCGTCTCGAGCGCGACCGGTCGCACGATCGCGCGATCGAACTTGCCGAACAATTGGCCGCGGCCAATGCCGAATTCCGCCCGCAACCCGCGCGCGACCTGGCGCTCGCGCTGGCGGCGCGCGGGCGCAGCCGCGGCAATGGGGGTCGCGCCGATCTGGAGCGTGCGTTCAAGCTGCTCACCGATGCCGCGCTCAACCCTGCATCGGACGACTTCGACGGCTTCGAAGTGATCGCGCTGATGGAGGCCAATGCGCTGATCGCCGATATCGAGGCGGCGGGCGGCAGTTGGTCGCTCGATCCGCGACTGGTCGGCTTGCTCGACACCGACGCCCGGATCGTCATCGAATGGACCGCCGACGACGCTGACATCGACCTGTGGGTCGACGAGCCCAATGGCGAGCGCGTCTATTATGGCGACCAATTGAGCAGTGCCGGCGGCCAGATCTCGAACGACATGACCGACGGCTACGGGCCCGAGGAATATGCCATTCGCCGCGCGCCGCGGGGCGAATACGCCGTGCGGATCAACGGCTTCGACGCCGATCGGATCAACCCCAACGGCGCGGGACATGTCCTCATCCGGCTGACCCGCAATTTCGGACGCCGCAGTGAGGCGGAGACCCTGGTCGACGCCGACCTGTCGTTCCAACAGGGCGTGAACCGCGACGACGAGGATGAGGCCAGGCCGATCGCGACGTTGCGCGTCGCGAAGATCGGCGAGTAACCCTCCCAGGTTTCGTCGCGTCACGATTGATGGCGGTTCGCGGCTGAATGAATGGGCGCTCTGGGAATTTCCCGGGCGGCGCCGAATGGCGGGACTGGAGCGAAGCTGCCGCAACCGAAGAGATCACATCGAGGTGAGTGAAGGCGGATTTGCAGCGTTCGACGCCATACAAGCTGGACGTAACCGTTCCCTCACTTGGGTGATGCCGAGAGGCGATGCCTCGCTGCGCTCCCGGCGCAGCGAGGCAAAGCAGGTCAGAATGTCGCGCGGACGCCGAAATTGTACCGCGCGCCGGTATCCTGAAGCATCAGGAAGCGATCCTCGATGGCCGACCACTCGTCCACCCGCGCCTTGGTGACGTTGACGCCCTGAACATAGAGCTGGAAGTTCGGCGTCACATCATAGCCCAGATTGAAATCGAGCTGGCCATAAGCCGACCGGTTTCGCGGACGCGCCTGGTCCGAGCGGCAGGCCCGCAGATAGTCCGAGCGCCAATTGTACGAAACGCGCGCCGCCAGGCCGAATTTCTCGTAGAACACGCTGCCGTTCGCCGAATGGGGCGAAAGGCCGTTATAGCCGCAATCATAATCCGACAGCGTCGTGTCGCGATTGGCCTTGCTGTCGACGTAAGTATAGTTGCCGGCCACGCCGAAGCCCGAGGCGAAACCGCCCAGGAAATCGAACGAATATTGGCCGCCGACCTCGATCCCGCGGATATAGCCCGTCTGGCCGTTGCGCGTGCGGGTATCCTGGAACACCCGCCCGAACCGCTCGACCGGCAGCGTCTGGAGCTCGAGGAAGTCGCTCAGAGTCTTGTAGAAGCCGCCGATGCTCAGATAACTGACCGGTGACAGATACCATTCCAGCGACAGATCGTAATTGGTCGACTTGAACGGTTGCAGCGCCGGATTGCCGCCGCTCGACAAGGGCACCGACACGCGCCCGCCGAACGAATTGTCGACGCCCAGATCGGTAAGCGTCGGGCGAGTCACCGTCTGCGAAAAGGCCGCGCGCGCGATCAATTTGTCGGTCAGGTTCACCTTGAGGTTAGCCGAGGGCAGCGCGTTGACATAGCTGTTGCGGACCGAGACCGGCGTGGAATCGCCATATTGATATTGCAGCGTGTCGTCGCCGGGCGTGTTGGTGATGTTCACTACCGGCAGGGCAAATCCGCGCGACATCGTCTGCGTGCGGACGACGCGGATGCCGGCATTCCCCGACCAGTTCGTTCCGCCGAACTGCATGGCGATATAACCGGCCAACACTTCTTCCTGGACATCCAGCCGGCTGCCCAGATTCTCGCGCACGCCATAGGGACCGCCCGGCAATGCCAGCAGGCGCGCCGCTTCGGCGGCCTGCTCCGCCGCATTTCGTCCTTGCCGGGGCCGGGCGAGGTTCGCCGGATCGGAGAGGAAGGCGATTACCGCGCGGGGATCATAAGTGAAGAATTGCGCGGGCACATTCTCGCTGCCCGACACGCCCGACAGGAAATTGTCGAGCTTGAAGGGCTCGAGCAGCGACGTGTCCATCGGGATCTCGTACCCGCAATAGGCGCAGTTGCCGTCCTGGTTGTTCTGCGACCGGCGAAGCTTGCTGCGATCGGAATAAGAGAAGCCGATCCGGACCGCCTGCAATGGGCTGTCATGCACCTTGAATTCGGTGTCGAGGTGATATTCGGAGCCCTCATCCTCTACGCGATTGTCGTCGGCGGCAGTGAAATGCGCGCGCATCAGCGACGGATCGGTGATGTTGCCCGAATTGGACACGATCGGCAGGTCATTGCCCTTGTTCAAGTCGAAGCGCGGACTGGTCTGCGCCAGCGAGCCCACGACAACGAACATCCCCGGGGCGCGCTGCTTCGCGCGGGTGGTCGAGGCATCGAGCCGTACCTCTACATCCTCGCTCGGCCGCCATCTGAGATTGCCGCCGATCTGATAGGTCGTGGTCAGCCGGTCGCTGGGATTGACGATATTGTCGTTCTGGGAGAGCGACACCGCATCGGCCAGCGCCGGATTGGCGGCGAGGAATTGCTGCCCGGGGCGATTGAAACCGGTGACGGTGCCCTGTTCGTCCACTTCCATGCCGATATAGGGCGCGGAGAAGAAGTTCGCGAAGATGTTGCGATCGCTGAACACGTCGAACTTGGAATAGATGCCGTCGACGGTCAGCAGCAGATTGTCGGCCAGCTCCGCCTGGAAGGTGCCGGAGACGTTGATGCGGCGCCGACGGTCCAACTGACGGGCGAACTGGACATTTTGCGGCGTATGCACCTCGCCGGGCGTGGTGACGATCGCACCGGGCGTCAGTCCGGTCGAATCCGCCGTTCCGTCCACTGTCCGCTGCGGCCCGAACAGCCAGCCTTCGGTGCGCACATAATCGAGCTGGCTGTAGCGATCGGTATAGGACCCCGCCAGCACGATGCCGATCGTCTTTTCCGCGTTGGTGAAGGAGGCGACCGCCGACAGATCGGGACTCACCTTCTCGCGCAGCGTATCATAGATGCCGCCGGCCGACGCGGCGACGTGGAAGCCGCTGCGTCCCTCCAGCGGACGGGCGGTGACGATGTTCACGGTGGCGCCGATGCCGCCTTCCTGCAGCTCGGGCACGCTGGATTTGTAGACGTCGGTGCGCTGGATCATGTTCGACGACAGCACGTCGAACGAGAACTCCCTACCCGGATTGTCCGTCGCCATCACACGGCCGTTGACCAGCACCGTGTTGAATTCCGGCCCCAGCCCGCGGACCGTGATGAACTGGCCCTCGCCGCCCGAACGATCGATGGCGACGCCGGTGATGCGCTGGAGCGATTCGGCGATGTTCGCGTCGGGGAACTTGCCGACATCCTCGGCCGAAATCGTGTCGACGATCTGCTGGGCCTCACGCTTGATCCGGGCGGAGGAGGCGAGGCTGCTGCGGATGCCGGTCACTACGATTTCTTCGCCTTGGGGCGTTGTTTGCGTCGTTTCAGTCCCCGCGGCGGATTCTTGAGATGTGGTGGCCGCGTCTCCGGGCGACCCGGAAGCGGGTGGTGCACTTTGCTGCGCCAATGTCGGTGTGGAGATCGTCAACGCACTTACAAGCAAGCATGCCTTGAGCGACATCTTCATCATTCTCTCCCTTTTGCATCGCCCCCCTGGTGCCGGCCGCGATCACGCGATCGCCTTCCGCTCACGTCTCATTTATATGATTTAGGCTAGAGGCAGGCGGCGCCTTGTAAAGGCGACGAGACGCAACTGCGCCGCCCGTTTCCGGCAGCTTGTCGCAAAAGCGGCGGCCTGAGCGATTTATGCGAAGTCTGGCGCAAGAGTCGGCAAAGGCGAGAATTTCCGGCTGCTTCACCTGCGCCGGATAATCGCTTTCGGGGTCGAACTGCGATCAGAAGCTGAAGGCCGCGCTGAAGCGGAACGACCGTCCGAGGATCGGCCGTGCCAGGATCGGCCCCGATCCCTGCGAGCCGATGATGCGCGGATTGCCTTCGGTGAGGCCGATCTCGTTGGTCAGGTTGTTGCCGGTCACCTGAAGCTTTACCCGCTCGGCGACATCGACCGAGACGCCGGCATCGAGCTGGTAGAAATACGGCAGCAGCTGGTTGTTCTCCACGTCCGAGAAGCGATCGCCGGTATATTGCAGCGTCGCGAAGACCGAAGGCTTCACGCTGCCGAGATCGACTTCATAGGCCGGCGTCACGCGCCATGCCCAGCGCGGCTGGCGCTGGACGCGGTTGCCCGTGTTGTCGATCGTGCCGCCTCCCGTGAAGAAATCCTCGTACGTGCTGTCGAGCCAGGTGGCCGCGCCAGACAGGCTGAAGCCGGGGAAAGGCCGGATCGCGCCCTCGAGTTCGACGCCGGTGGCCTTGGCGCCGCCGATCTGGCTGAGCGGCACGTTGTTGACGAGCTGCGTGGTCGCGAGCCCGTCGAACTTGTTGTGGAACAGCGTGGCGTACAGGTTGACCAGCGGCGTCGAGATCTTGAGCCCGCCTTCATAGGTTTCGACCTCGGCGGTGACGGCGAGGCCGGTGTCGTTCGCGATGTCCGCGTCCGAAGCGTCGCGCAGATTGTCGAACTGCGGGAAACTATTGCCCCGGCTGTAGCGCGCGAACAGACCGATCTGGCGCGTAACGTCATAGTTGACGCCCGCGGTCCACGACCAGGCCGAATCCGAATAGTCGATCCGGCGCGGACCGCCGAACACCGAGACCGAATTGTCGTAGAGCGTGCTGGCATTGCCATCGAGATCGACGGCCCCACCCGGCGTGCGGATCGTTCCGCTCACCGTGTGCCGCTGCCAGCGCAGGCCACCGTCGACGCGCAGCTCGGGCGTGATCTGGAATTCGTCGACTGCGTAGAAAGCATAGTCGCTGCCGTCATATCGGCCGTCGACGATGAAGCCCGGCCCGCTGGTGAAGCCGTTGAGCGTGGCCGTCCGACCGCCGTTCAACGTCATGTTGAGCAGCCGCGCATTGGGCTCGCCGGTGAGCAACATCTGGTTGCCGAGCGACCAGCTGTCGCGCGAGGTGTAGTTGGCGTAATAGAAGCCGCCGGTCAGCTTGTTCGGGCCGGCGGTCCATTCGAAGCCGGTATCGGCAACGAAGGAGGATATCTTCTTGCGGACCTCCCAGACACCGGCGCGCATCACCGGTGTGGTCGCCGCGAGCGCGCCGCCGCCATTGACATAGCCGAGGCTCGCGACCGTGGAGCCTGCGCCGCCCAGCGTCACCGCCATGTCCGAAGCCGCGACCGGCGCCTCGGCCGGTACCAACCCGACCGTATCGGCATTGCCGCCGAGATAGCTGAGGCGCTCGCGCAGCCGGAAGCCGTCGGCGACCTCATAGTCGAAGTTGATGCCGGTGTTGAACACGTCGGCGCCGCGCCCGTCGGCGAGGTCGACGGTACGGCCGGCCAGATTGGTCGTGACGCGCGTCTCGCGCCCGGGAAGCGCCCCGGTGCCGGCGTCGAAGCCCGGATATTCGCTGATCTCGCTACCGTTCTGGACGATCGGGATCGGCAGCAGCCACTGGCCATGATCGTTGAGGTAGCGGGCATAGATCTCGACCGAGCCGCGATTGCCGAAATCGTGATGGACGTTGGCGGTGACCTGCCCGCCCTTCTCGGCGCGGTATTGCGGATCGCGGACGCCGTTGCCCTGGGCGTAATAGCCGCCGATCATGAAGCCGGTATCTTCATTGAGCGGTCCCGAGATCCAGGCGTCGCCGCGGATCTCGCCGAAATCGGTATAGGATATCTTGCCGAGCCCGTGGAATACGCTGCCTCCCGTCCGCGGCACGACGTTGACGGTGAGCCCAGGCTGGCCGTTGGAGAAGAGCGAACCCGTGCCGCCGCGCACCGCCTCGACCCGCTGCACGGTCTCATCGAGACGGATCAGCTGCGAATTCTCGAGGAACGACAGGGTCGGCGGCGGGAAGATCGGCACGCCGGCGAGCTGGAAGGTGACGAACTGCGCGTCGCCGCCGGAAGGATAGCCGCGCACGAAGATGTTCGCGCCGTTCTGCCCGCCGGAGCTCTCCGCCATCACGCCCGGGACGGTCCGCAGCAGATCCGCGGTGCTGTTGGGCGCGGCGCGCGCGATCGCTTCGCTGGAAAGGGTGGTAACCGCAAAGGCCGCGTCTTGCCGCCGTGTCCCGCCGCCGGCCGTGCCGACCACGACGATCTCTTCGCCATCGGTATATTCGGGGGCCTGCGCTGCAACGTCCGGTTCCGACCGCTGCGCCGCATCGGTGTCTTGCGTTGCCCGGGTGTCGGCGGCGGTCTGCGCAGCTGCGTAGTTCGGCAGCATCAACGCGGCCGGCGCGGCACCGAGAAGGAGCAGGCGCAGCGGATTCTGGAGCTTTTTCATGGCTTCCTCCCTTTCGTCGGCCTCCTGAGCATCGCTGGAGCCCGATCGTTTTCCTGAGGACCGATTTAACATTTGCCCGACCCGCCGTTCAATCGATGCGGCGGCGACTTGGCGGGATGACATGCACGCCTCGTCGCTTGCGGCGCTCGCATCGCGCAGGCGATACCGCTGTTCTTCGCCCCTCGACTGCGACGCGCCGCGGCGATGCCGGGCGCCTGAACAAAGGCATCGGGTAGCCGGCCGGCAAGAACCGATTCGCGCAAAGGACAAGGCCGCCGATCAGGTGGCCTCAGTGAGCGCCTCGATAGTCTCGCGAACCCTTGCCGGGCGCTCCCGCGGGCAGAGTTCGAGCGCGTCCTCCGGGTCTGCGGCCTTGGTCTCGAGCTCCGCCTTCTCGAACATCCCGGCAGAACCGGCGAGCTTGTGAAGCAGGCCGCGGAGCTGGAGGGGCATGGCGATATGCCGACCTTTTGCCTGACAATTTATCGGCTCGTAAGAGAAATTTCCCTTAGGCAGCGGCCCCTTTGAGAAATGCTCTTGACGTGAGCGCAATGTTTGTCAGACAAATAATACTAACGAGATGCCACAATCGGCACGACTCAGGAGAGGGGACTAATATGAAATGGCTTGCGCTTTATGTTTCGGTTGCGCCGTTGGCGCTGATGGCGCTTCCTGCATATTCTCAGACCGCAGTCACACCGACGACGCAGGACGACCCTGCTGCGGAAGAGCAAAGCGAGAAGGCTCCCGGCGACGGCGCAGAGACCGATCCCCGCGACATCGTGGTGACCGGTTATCGGGCCAGCCTCGGGAGCGCGCAGGCAATCAAGCGTAATTCCGATGCGATCCTGGACGCGATCGTCGCCCAGGACATCGGCAAGCTTCCCGACAACACGGCGGCGGAATCGCTTGCACGCGTTACCGGAGTGCAGGTGAATCGCTTCAGCGACGAAGTGAGCCAGGTTCTGGTTCGAGGTCTCCCCGATGTCGCAACCACATTCAACGGCCGCGACATCTTCACGGCCGAGCTTCGGCGTTCCCAGCTGCAGGATTTCCCTGCCGGCGCGTTGGCTGGCCTGGAGGTCTACAAGTCTGGCACGGCGGACCTGCTCGAACCCGGTCTCGCGGGCCTCATCAATGTGCGCTCGCGCCGTCCGTTCGACTTCACCGAGAGTTTCGTCGTCGCCGGCGGCATTCGCGGCACGTACAATGATCAGAGCGGCAAGTACGACCCCCTTGGGAACATTCTGATCAGCGCCCGCGCAGATAGCGCCATCGGCGAGATCGGCGTGCTGGTGAATGCCTCCTACAGCCAGGCGCAATATCGCAATGCGGTGCGCTGGGGAGACGGTTGGATCACCGGCCCCAGCGCCGGTACGACGATCCAGCCTGCGTCCGTCGGCCGCGATTTCCGCATCCCCGGGGCGGTTGGTGTGTATAATGACAGCGGCAAGCGCTGGCGCCCGGCGGTCAATGCCAGCGTCCAGTGGAGGCCCTCCCCCAATCTCGAAATCTATTACGACTTCCTCTACCAGGGCTATCGCGGGCGCGGCGCCAACGATTGGTGGCGCACACCGTTGATCGACGGCAATCCGACGCTGACCGACATCGTCTTGCGTGAGGGCAAGCCCGATCAGGTAGAGAGCCTCACCAAGGTCGGCGGCTTCCGCCCCGAAGCGTATCGCAGCACCAATTCCGCCTTCACCAACACCTATCAGGCTGCGGGCGGCATCAAATGGAATGTCGGCCGCGCCAAATTATCGACCGATCTCGCTTATACGCGAAGCGAATATAGCTCGGACGAATGGAGCTTCGACTCCTCGCTGTTCAGCTCTCCGACAGCCGAGGTCCAATTCTTTGTCGACAATGGCGTGTCATGGGATTTCAAGGGCTTCGACGTCGAAAATCCAGCCAATTATCGCTGGCGTGGCTATTATGAGAGTATCTACCGCGTGAAGGGCAAGGGGTGGCAATGGCGGGGCGATCTCGACCTCGACACGGACATCTCGTTCCTGCCGAAATTCCAGTTCGGCGTGCGGTGGACCGATCGCGACGCATCGCTCAAGCGCGGGAACCGCTACGCATATACTGAGTCGCTCAACATTCCTCTTGCGAACACTCCGGCAGGTGCACTCGAGCTCACGCCGGACGCGTTCCGCGGCAACCAGGGCTTCACCAGCTGGCTGATGCCATCACGTGAGGGCATTGCCGGCAACGCACCCGAGCTGCGGCAGTTCGCCTATCAGGCGCTGCAGCAGATCGTTGCGGCCAATCCCAATGATGCGGGCTACCGCGATGCGCTTGCCCGCTTTTCGACCCCCACCGTCCAGCTGGATCCACGCGCCGCCTTTTTCGCGGAAGAGCAGACATATGCATTCTATGGCCAGACCAAATACGAATTCAATTTAGGCAGCTTCCGCGTGGACGGTTTGATCGGCGCTCGCGTGGTCAACACCGTGGGCCGATACAGCGGTTTGTCGAGCGTCACCTTTGATGGCGTCACCCGTAGCGAGCCGCGTGTGACAAGGGCGAACTATGTCGACGTGCTTCCGAACTTCAGTCTCCGCATCCGCCCGGACGACAAGCTGCAGCTCCGCTTCGGCGTGACGAAGACCCGGACCAAGCCTGAATTCGGGCAGCTCAATCCGGCGATATCGATTTCCCAGAACACCGCCACCATTCCTCCCGGCGGCATCGTTCCGGACACGCGCTTCGCACTCGGGCTTCAGGGGCGCCCCAATGCCTATGGCAGTGGGGGCAACCCGGACCTGCAGCCCCTCACCTCGACCAACTACGACGCCACGGTCGAATATTACTTCTCGCCGACCGCCTCGTTGAGTGCAGCGGTATTCTACCGCGATCTGAACGGCTTCATCGCGAACTACGTCAATCGTACGCTCGATCCCGTGTACGGCCTCATCGAGATCAACCGGCCCGAAAACGCCGGGGCAGGCAGGATCAAGGGCGTCGAGGTTGGCGGTCAGACCTTCCTCGACTTCCTGCCCGGCATCCTCAGCGGCTTTGGCGTGCAGGCGAACGTGACCTATCTCGACGGTGAGCAGCAGTACCCTGCGAACCTGTTTGCCAGTGTAACAGGCTCCAACGCAGAACCTCCCTTCGTCAAGATCCCGGGATTGTCGAAGTGGACGTACAATATGGCCCTGTTCTTTGAGAAGGGCAAAATATCTTCACGCCTCTCCTTGAACAACCGCGCGTCTTTCCTGAACGGTAATTTCGTCAACGCCCAGGGAGTTTACCTGGGCGAGGGAACCGAAAATATCAACCGCCTGGATTTCTCGTTCAACTATACGCCAATCGAGGCGGTTACTCTTACTTTGGATGTCGCCAATATTCTGGCAAAACCTTTCAACAACTACGCGCAATATGCGGAAGATCGTTATTATCCGCGCGATATTCGTGACGAGGGTCGCTATTTTGGTGTAGGCGCCCGGTTCCGTTTCTAATTGCTTGCCTGGTCGAAGGGGCGGCCCGCCGCCTCTTCGACGAACTCACCGGCAAGCACTAGGGCGCCGACGTACCCCAGGGTGAGCCGACCGACTGCGCGACGCACGCGCCACGAGGATCAAATCCCGCCCGCCTCTTCCCCATTATTGTCAGACAAGGTGGGCATGTCCCATTGTTGCTGCTCAGCAGCTCCTCTTGCCTGACAAAAGCGCGCGTTTCCGTAACGTCGGGGTTGCCGCGGTGGCGTCTGCAGGCCTAAGTTCGCGCTCCTCGGGAGGGTGACATGACGGCGGGCAAGCGCGGGCGACCTGCCCATATTTCTCTGGCACAGCAGCTCGGCGTCTCGATCGTCACGGGCTGCAACGGGCCCGGCACCATTCTCCCCGGCGAAGTCGAGCTGGCCGAGAAGTTCGGCGTGTCGCGCAGCGTGATACGCGAATCGCTGCGGATGCTGTCCGCCAAGGGCCTGGTCGAGAGCAAGCCGAAGGCGGGAACCAAGGTCCGCGATCGCCAATTCTGGAACATGCTTGATCCGGAAATGCTCGGCTGGATGTTCGAGGGCGCCCCGCCCCTTCCCTTCGTACACAGCCTGTTCCAGCTGCGCATGATCGTCGAGCCCTCGGCGGCCGAGCTGGCGGCGCTGGGGCGAAGCGCGCGCCAGCTGTCACGCATGGGGCATGCGCTCGAAGAAATGGCCCGGTATGGGCTGGCAGACGAGCTCGGTCGCGCCGCCGATCAACGCTTCCACGCGCTCATCCTCGAGGCGACCGGCAACGAGCTACTGGTCAGCCTCTCGGCCAGCATATCGGCCGCGGTTCATTGGACCACCTTCTTCAAATATCGCAGCACCAAGAAACCCAGCGATCCGATGCCTCAGCACCAGGCATTGTTCGAAGCGATCGCCAACAGCGATGCGCCGGCGGCGCGCGAGGCGACCGCGGTGCTCGTCCGGCAGGCCCAAATCGACACCGAAGTAGCGATCGAGGAAGAAACCCGCCGCGCGGCCGCAACAGCGAAGGGCAACGGGCACGCGGCACGCGGCTAGGCTGCTGTCCGCGTCCGCCCACTCAGACTTGACCGGTCCCTCCCTCGCTATATTGTCTTACTTAATAACGGAGAGGTGCCGACCGCGACAACCAATGGCTGCGCGCCGTCGATCGGGGAACGAAACCTGACGCTCCGACGAACCGGGGAGACCAATCGGTGAAGAAGATCACGCGCGCCCTGCTCGCATCGGCCCTACTGGCCGCGGCGCCCGGCACCGCGGCGGCGCCGAAACTTCCCGACACGATCCTCTATGGCGTCGCTTATTACGACGAATACACGCCCGTAGACCGCGTCGAGGAAGATGCGCGGCTGATGCAAGCCGCGAATATCAGCGTGGTGCGGATCGCCGAATCGACCTGGGGGACGCTGGAGAGGCAACCCGGCGTGTTCGATTTCACCCATGTCGACCGGATGCTGGCGGCGATGCACCGCCACGGCATCAAGGTGATCGTCGGCACGCCGACTTATGCCATCCCGACCTGGCTCGCGCGCCGGCATCCCAATGTCCTCGTCACTCGCCCCAATGGCCGCGCCGAGTTCGGCTACCGCCAGAACATGGACATCACCGATCCCAACTATCGCGCCGCGGCCGAGCGCGTGATCGTCGCGTTGATCGATCATGTGAAAGATCACCCTGCCGTCATCGGCTATCAGGTCGACAACGAGACCAAGGCCTATGGCACCAGCGGTCCCAACATCCAGGCGGCCTTCGTCGCCGCGATGAAGGCGAAATGGCCCAATCTCGACGCGCTGAACAAGGCATGGGGCCTCGATTACTGGAGCAACCGGATCAATCGCTGGGAAGACTTCCCGTCCACCAAAGGCACCATGAACGCGAGCGTCGCCAATGCGTTCGCCGAGTTCCAGCGCGGCCTCGTCACCGAGTTCCTGACCTGGCAGGCTGGCCTCGTCCGCGCCCGTGCCCGGCCCGACCAGTTCATCACCCAGAATTTCGATCTCGGCTGGCGCGGCCATTCCTATGGCGTGCAACCCGAAGTGAACCACTGGCTCGCCGCCCGCCCACTCGATATCGCGGGAATCGACATCTACCACCCTAGCCAGGAGCGGCTGACCGGCGCCGAGATCGCCTTTGGCGGCGACCTCACCCGTTCGATGCGCGATGGCCAGAACTATCTGGTGCTCGAGACGCAGGCGCAGGGCTTCCCCGAATGGACGCCCTTCCCCGGCCAGCTGCGGCTCCAGGCGTTCAGCCACCTCGCCTCCGGCGCCCATCTGGTCGAATATTGGCACTGGGCGACGACCGCCAACGCCGTCGAGACCTATTGGCGCGGATTGCTGGGGCAGGACTACAAACCCAACGCGCTCTATGACGAAGCCACGGGCATCGGCGCGGACTTCAAGCGGCTCGGGCCGAAACTGGTCGACATGACCAAGCGAAACCAGGTTGCAGTCTATGTCAGCAACCGCGCGCAGAGCGCCTTCGATTCGTTCCGGATCAACGCCGACGGTCAGAGCATCAGCTACAACGAAGTGCTCCGCCCCTTCTACGACGCGCTCTACCGACAGAACATCGAAGCCGACATCCTTTCGCCTGACTCGAAGACTCCCCTCGATCGCTACAAATTGATTGTCGTGCCCGCGCTCTATGCGGCCAGCGACGCCGAGCTCGCGCGGCTCAACGCCTTTGCCCGCGCCGGCGGCCACGTCGTCTACACCTTCAAGAGCGGCTTCTCCGACGAGAACACGCAGGTGCGCTACGCCGCACAGCCGGGCGGAATCGCCGAGGCGGCAGGCGTGACTTATCAAATGTACACGCCCCCGCGCGACGTGACGCTCGACGCCGACCCGTTTCGCGCGGGCGCGCCGGCCGATCCCGAAACGCTGAAGGTGCGTTGGTGGATGGAGATGCTGAAGCCGACGACCGCGACGGTGCTGGCGCGCTATCGCCACCCCTCTTGGCCCGCCGACGCCGCCATCACGCGCAACCGCTACGGCAAGGGCGAAGTGACTTATGTCGGGTTTATGCCGGGCGACACCTTGATCGAGGAGCTGCTCGCCGATGCCGCGCGCCGCGCCGAAGTCCCGGTCGGCACCACGCGCTTCCCGCTGATCGTGCGCGGCGGCACCCTGAAGAACGGGCACCGCGTTCGCTATGTCCTGAACTATTCGGCCCGGCCGGCGACGTTCACGCCGGAAGTCGCGCGGGGAACCGAACTCATCACCGGGCGCAAACTGGGCAGCGGCGATGCCGTCCCGCTGTCACCTTGGGGCGTGGCGATAGTCGAGGATTGACGACCCATGCCCCTGATCGATCGCCGCACGTTGCTGGCCGGGAGCGGGTTCGGCGCCGGCTGGCTGGCGGTGCCCGGCGCGCACGCCCGCACGGCGGCGGCTCGGCTGCGGGCTGAGAACCTGCGCGTCGCTACACTGCGGAATCCGCTGGGGATCGGTGATGCGCAGCCCATGCTTTCCTGGCAGGTGATCGGGCCCGCGGGAACTTTTCAGGCTGCCTGGCGCATTCGCGTCGCGAGCGATCGTGCGATGCTGGCGTCGGGAACTGCCGATCTCTGGGATAGCGGGCGCGTCGAAAGCGCCGTCTCTACGGGCGTGCCTTACGCCGGCCGGGCGATGCGCTCGCGCCTGCGCTGCCATTGGCAAGTGAAGCTCTGGGCCCCCGACGGCGCCGAGTCCGAGTGGAGCGAGCCGGCGGTCTGGGAAATGGGGTTGCTGCTGCCAGCGGATTGGACGGGTGAATGGCTGGCGGTGGAGAGCGCGCCGGAGCGCGACGATCGCCTCGCCGAGCCGCGCTGGGTTGTCGCGCAGACGCCGGATGCGCAGCGTCCCGGCCGGTTTCGCCTCTCCTTCCCGAGCGGCACCGGCGAGGGGCGGTTGACTATCCATACCGCGAGCAAGCTCGTCGGGCTAACGCTCGACGGCCGGCCGGTGGAGGTGCCGTCCTGGCACGCGGATGCCTATGGCGGACCGCCGGCGGCGACTTTCCCCCTCTCGCTCGCAGCGGGCGAGCATGTGCTGGTGGCCGAAGTCGCAGCCCGTCCCGAGGGCAGCAAGGCGTTGGCGGCGCTCGCGGCGCAGCTTCGCGCGCCGCAGATCGACGGCACGCCCCGGCGCATTGTCGACGGTTGGCAGGTCGCGGGTCCGAACAACACATGGACACGTGCGCCAGAGCGCGTGGACCAGAGTCACTTTCCATGGCCGCCCACGCCCGCGCGGCTGTTGCGCCGGGCATTTCGGCTGGGCGCCGCTCCACGCACGGCACGGCTCTACGTGGCGGCGTTCGCAGGCTACCGGATCTGGATCAACGGCCAAAGGGTCGGCGACGACGAGCTCCAGTGCGAACCCGCCGAATATCGCGAGCACATTCCGTATCGCACCTATGACGTCGCACCGTTGCTGCGGGCGGGTGACAATGTCGTCGGAGTGCTCGCCGGCGACGGCTTCTACGCGAGCTATCAGGCGCCTGACGGCCGCTGGGCCTATGGCCCCGCCCCGCGCCGCGTGCGGCTGATGATCGAGGCGCAAGCCGCCGACGGCGCCGTGGACAGGATCGTGACGGACGCCGAGTGGCGCCATCGGCAATCGCCAATCACTTTGTCGGAAATCTATGCCGGCGAGGATCATGATCACCGCGATTGGCCGCAGGGCTGGTCCGCCCCCGGTTTCAACGACGGCGCCTGGGATCGCGCCTGGCCGGCGCCCGCTCCCGTCGCGCAGTTGGTCCCGCCGCTGGCGCAGCCGATCCGGGCCACGCGCATCGTGCCGCCGCTGGCGATCCGCCGGATCGGGCCGCGCACGCACCTCGTCGATTTCGGGCAGAATTTCGCGGGCCGCGTGCGCCTGACCGTACCGGGCGAACGCGGGGGCCTAGTGACCGTCAAGCATGCCGAAATCCTGACCGCCGACGGAACGCTCGACCGCCGCAACCTGCGCGTGGCGCGCGCGGAGGATCGCTACATCCTGGCCGGCGAGCCGAAGGAGACGCTCGAGCCCGTCTTCACTTTTCAAGGCTTTCGTTACGCCGAGGTCGAGGGCCTCGCCGAATTGCGTCCGGACATGATCGAAGGCGTCGTGATCTCCAGCGACTTGCCGGAGATCGGCACCTTCACGATCGCGGAGCCCACCATCCAGAAGCTATGGCTCAACACCTTGTGGAGCCAGCGGTCGAATTTCCGAGGCAACGCCACCGATTGCCCGCAGCGCGACGAGCGGCTTGGCTGGACGGGCGATGCCCAAGTCTTCTGGGATACCGCCGCCTTCAACATGGATGTGGGCGGCTTCACGCGATCCTTCACGCGCATGCTGCGCGCCGATCAGGCTGCGAACGGCGCCTATCCGATGTGGTCGCCTTCGTCCAAGGGGCTTGGGTGGGGATCGTCCACGTCGACCCCTGGATGGGCAGATGCGGGCGTCATGCTGCCGTACGTCAGCTTTCTCCATAATGGCGACGCGGCGGTGGTCGACGATAATTGGGCGGCGATGACCGCCTATCTCGATGGCATCCTCACCGCCAATCCTGACGGGCTCTGGAAGGAAGGGCGCGGCGCAGATTTGGGCGACTGGCTGGCGCTCGACGCGAAGCAGCCGGGCGACGAGACGACCCCGAAGCCGTTGATCGCGACCGCCATGCTGGCGCGCTCGCTCGATCAGATGGCGCGCATGGCGGCGTGGACGGGCCGGGAAGCCGACGCATCGATCTGGCGTCGCCGCGCCGAGACCACGCGAGCAGCCTTTGCCCGGGTCTTCGTCGCCGCTGACGGCATTGTCGGCAACGGCAGCCACACCGGCTACGTCCTCGCATTGCGCCTCGATCTGGTGCCGAAGGCGCTCCGCGTTGCCGCCGGGCGCAGGCTGGCCGCAGACATAAGGCGACGCGGCACCCTGCTCTCGACAGGATTCCTCGGCACGCCGCTCGCGCTCGATGCACTCGTCGATATCGGCGAGACCACCCTCGCCTTCGACCTGTTGCTGCGCTCCGACTATCCCTCCTGGGGCTATATGGTGCGGCGCGGCGCCACGACGACCTGGGAACGCTGGAACAGCGACGTCGGCGACGTGTCGATGAACTCGTTCAATCACTATGCCTTCGGCGCCGTCTGCTCGTTCCTGTACCGTCGGGTGGGCGGAGTCGAACCCGTTGCGCCCGGCTTCAGACGCTTCCGGATCGCACCGGCCTTCGATCCGCGCATCGGATCCGCAGGCGTGTCGCTCCGCAGCGCTTCGGGCCCGATTCGGCTGGAGTGGGTCCACAACGGCGGCCGCATCGTCTTACGGCTTGAGGTACCCGCGAACACAAATGCGGAACTCGTGCTACCCGGCCTCCGTCGGGTCTGCCGCCCCGGCCGCTACGAGTTCACCTCTCAGCTCAAATTCGCCGATAGTGCGCATCTCCGGTGACAGCGATGAAATGCATCTCGGGTAATGGAGCCAAATCTCCCAGATGATCAGGGTGCCGCACTTCCTGATGGTTGCTCTATGCGGCTTGATCGGCTGCGCGTCGATGGGCATGGCCCGGCGGCAACCCCGGTGGTCTGGCGTGATCGGCGGGACCATCGCCGCCATGGGGCTTGCCACGGCGCCGCTCCACGCCGAGCCAAGCCAGGTCGCGATCACGATCCGTCCGGCAATCGACCGCCCGGGGCCGCTCTTTGAGGGCTGGGGCACTGCGCTGGCGTGGTTCGCCGAGGTCACCGGCGGCTATCCCGACGCGACGCGCGAACGGCTCGCGGACCTCCTTTATGGACCTGACGGGCTCGGCTGGACGATCGCGCGCTACAATATCGGCGGCGGCAATGCCGCCGGTACGCCGCCCTATTTGCGCCCGGGCGCCGCCGTGTCCGGGTTCTGGCGACGGCCCGAAAACGCGACTAGCCAGGATTGGTGGAGACCCGATGACCCGGCGATGTGGGACTGGTCGGCCGATGCCAATCAGCGCTGGTGGCTGGACGCGATCCGGATGCGGGTCCGCGCCCCGATCTTCGAGGCATTTTCGAACTCGCCACCCTGGTTCATGACGGTCAGCGGTCGCGTTTCGGGCTCGAAAAAGGGAACCGAAGACAATTTGCGCCCTGGGCAGGAAGGCAAGTTCGCTGCCTATCTCGCACGGGTAGTCAGCGAATTACAGCGGCGCCATCATATCACCTTCAGGACCCTGTCGCCGGTCAACGAGCCGAATACCGATTATTGGTTCGCCGCGAATACGCAGGAAGGCTCGCATTGGAGCCCCGCGCGGCAGGCGACGATGATTGACGCCGTCGCGGCGGCCCTGGAGGATCAGGGACTCGCGACGACGATCGCCGCGCCCGACGAGACCAATTCGCACCTCTTCGTGCGCGATTGGGCGGATTATCCGCCCGCGACGCGCGCCCGTATCGGCCAGCTTAACGTCCACAGCTACGGCACGGTCCACCAGACCGCGGTGCGCGATATCGCCCGGGTGTCGGGTATTCGCCTGTGGATGAGCGAGAACGACACGCCGCTGGAAAAGGAGCCGGAGGATTTCGACGGCATGCCCTCGGCGCTCGCCTTCGCCGAGCATGTGATCCAAGATCTCAAGCGTCTCGAGCCTTCCGCCTGGGTCTTCTGGCAGGCGATCGAGACGATCAGCGCGAAGGGTGGCGCGGGAGGCTCCAATTGGGGCCTCATCAAGATGGACCTGCGCGCGGCGCCGGACGCACCGCATCCGATCCACATCACGGCAAAATATTGGGCGATGGCCGTATTCAGCCGGTATATCCGCCCTGGCTATCGACTCGTCCCAGTGGACGATGCTGATACCGTGGGGGCGATGGCGCCGGATGGCGGGACATTGGTGCTGGTCCACATGAACCCCGGGCCTTTTTCGCGCGCGCTGACGATCGCCGTGCCGCGCGCGGCCGTGCGGGAGGTCATCATCACGGATGCGACGCGCCAAGCTGCTCGCGTCGCATCGAAACCACTTCCCGTGCTCGTCGCGCCGCCTGAGTCCGTGACGGCGATTATGTTGGCCATTCGATAGCGAAGGTTCGACTTGGACATACCGGCGACCCCCATCGGTGGCCCGCTCCAATGTCCGTTTGCGGGATTCGCTCAAACGCGGGTGAACGGCCGAAAGGAGGGCGCACAGCCGACGCAATCGAAGGTATCTCTGAGAGGCCTTCGGCCGATTCAACCGCTCCCGATCCAGCTCCGCCACGCGCGCGGGATTGCCTTTTCGTCGAGTCCGGGTTGCCGCAGCACGGCGGCGATCAGAGCCGCGTGGCGATCGTGTGGGACGATCGGCAATGGACCGAGCAGTGCGACGATGCGTTGGACAAATGCCACACGACGCGCTCCACCCGGGCCCGAACCTTCACGGGTAACGGCTTGGGGCTGCCGGCCGCCTGCCTTGAGCACCGCAGCATCGCGCAGCGCCAGCAGCGTGCGGCGATCGTCAGCGTTCAGGCCCGCCTCTTCGAGCGGCGGGAGCGGCGCTCTCGCCGCCGCCGTGGCGAGGCTTTCTAGTTCCAGCACCCCTACGCCCCAAATCGCGACCATCCGCACACGCCAGTCCGTGTCCGCCAGACCCGCCGCGACCAGAGGAAGGATCGTGGTACGATCCGCCGCGGGCATCGCGCTGAGGGTCGTGGTGAGTATCTCCCACCGAACGTGCCCATTGGCGGTCGAGCGGATCGTGGGCGGGACCGTCAGCAGCTCGGCGAGCGCCGCTTGCGGGTCGGGCGCCACCTTTCCTTCCAGGGCATCGCCAAACGCTCGAGCAAGCCGTTCCGCACCCTCGCCCCGGATTTCGATCCAGGCGGTTCCGGGCTCGGGGGCGTGCCAGTCGACTTCGAGGTCCAGCGCCGGATGTCGCGTCCATGACGCGAAGTGTGGCAATAAAGGCTGCACCTCCGCGTCGGGATCTCGCGCGAGGCCTAGCGCGGCGAGCAGCAGGCCGAGCTTGCGGAACGATCGCGCCGGGTCCGTCGGAAGCGGAAAGCCGATGCTCGCCGTCGCGCCGCCCTTGAACCGGGGGGGCACCGGCAGAGAAGGCACGACCGAGTAGACGAGGTTAGGGATGCTTGCCGACGACAGCGCCCAAGGCTGGTCACCGAATCCGAAGGCGAGAACAGCGGCAATATTCGGAGACGGCAGATAGCCGAGCCATTGCGGCAGCCATTGCGAGAGGAAGTCGTACACGTATCGGGCCCGTTGTGCGGCATCAGTGCACGCGAGAATAGCGAGGATCGCACGCGACGCCGGGTCGGGTTCCACGGATTCGCCTAGCGCCAGAGCAGCTTCGGCTTCACCCGCCAGCGCGAGATCGATCAGCACATCGTAAAGCGGGGAAAGCAGCGGCCGATCGTCACGTTCACGACGCCAAAGCGCGGCGCTCGCCTCCCCGGCTTCGTGCCACGCCCCCCGATCGAGGACATCGCGGCGCATCCACATCCCCACCGCGCGCGCGCGTTTAAGACCGACCGAGAACAACAATGCGTCGCCACCATAGGCGAGCCCCTCGGCTATTGCGGTTTCCGCCCAGCGCAGCCCCCGTTCCAGCGCGACGGTCAGATCGTTCTCCTCACCGACAAGCCAGGCCTCCGCCACCGCCGAAATCGTCACGGTCGCCGCCTGAACCAGGCCTGCCGGCCCGAATTTGGGCAAGTCCTGTTCATCGGGAAAGCTTCCGCGCGCGCCTCGGGCACGTTCAGCAATTGCGATCGGATCGAATCTGGGGGTGCTCATCATGGCTTCGTCGGATCTTTTCTTACGTTGATCGTCTCATGGCGGAAAGGTCCGCCATTCGTATGCGACGTCGTCGCCTCGAAGTCCCAGTTCGTCAGGAAATCGATTGCCTTGGCACGGATTTCGGGGGTGAGCCCATGCGACGAGCCATTGAGCAGGTCCAGCGCCTGATTGCGCGCGGAGGTGAGCCGCCGCGCATCGGTGAAGGTCTCCGAATGTCGCGCCGCGCTGCCTTCACCGCGGTACTTCGAGTCCCAAAGCGTCACGCGGCCGGTCGTCGAATCGATAGAAATCACATCGGCATAGTTGACGCCGACCGCGTGGCCATAATCGATGACGATGCCGAGATCCTGGTGCGCTATGTGATTGGCTAGCCGGACCTCCGCCAGATATCCGTTCAGGTGCGCCTGCTGCGCCTCCAACGTTCGGGCGTCCGGGCGATAGAGCAGCCCCGCGACCGGGTCCGGCAGCGCCGGGTGCAGCGCGATGCCGTTGAACATACGAAGCGAGTCGAGCTCGGCCCGCAACGCGTCGACCTGCTGGCGCAGCGGCTCGATACGTTCGAGAAAAGCATCGCGTTCCGCGACGAACCGCGCCTGTCCGGTTTCATATTCTCCCTGCAATCTGCGCAGCAGATCAAAGCGCTCGTACATTGCGCGATCGGTCGGGTGCATCTCGCGCAGCAGCTCGGGCGGTGGCGTCGCCGGCTTGGTCGCGAGCCATTCGGCGAGTCGCGCACTGGCCCCGGTAAGATCTCTGCCTTGAATCAACTCGAGAATTTCAGCGAGCTTGGCGGGGGGCGGCGCGTCGCCCCGACGCGCGGTCAGCATCTCGATATTGGTCTGGATCGCATGCATCGCATTCTCGGGCGCGGCCTCGAGCTGGGCGAACGCACGTTCATGAACAAGCAGGCCCGGTTCGATCCCGCTGAGCTCGGTCAGGATTTCCTGGCCTCGGAGGCGTTCGCGCATGTCCGGCTCGGGCGCAGCCGGGGCAGCGGGCGGC
Organism: Sphingomonas sp. Root241; assembly: GCF_001428865.1. Lineage (GTDB taxonomy): Bacteria > Pseudomonadota > Alphaproteobacteria > Sphingomonadales > Sphingomonadaceae > Sphingomonas. Next base: position 1,207,713 of record NZ_LMIV01000001.1, on the reverse strand, counting down.
CGCTTGGTTGACTTCGCCGCGACATAGCCACGCTCCTGGGCATCGGCGCCCAGAGCGAGCCGCTCGCGCTCCTGCGACAGTTGGCGCTCGAGTCCGGCGATCTCCTCCATTACCAGCGCACGGCGACGCGGATCGAGACCTTGTTCCGACAACCGCGTCATCCGATCCTCGATGATGCGGGGGAGCTTGGCGACTTCGAGCATCGCTTCCCAATGGCCACGATCACGCGGCGAGACCAGGTCGAAGCCAATCGCCCTGCCGAGATCGTTGAGCAGCAGTCGCGCGCGCCCCGCCGCGCCGGCATAGCGGCGCATCGCGTCGATCGTCCCGACATGGTTCTGGATATCGGCCGCCCGCGCGTTCGGCCCGATCTGCAGCGCGACTCCGATGATGTTGCCGGCACGGTCGCGTTGCGGCACCGCGCGCACTTCGTCGGGACCGAACGAGGAGTCGTTGACTACTTCGACCTCGACCCGGTTGCGGAGCCGCGCCGGCAGCGAGTCGACGGGATTGACCGTACGCCCGCCAGTCCCGGGCGCGACTACTTGGCGCACCTCCGCGCCGATGCCGCGCAAAGCCGCGAGCGGCGCCCCTTCGCGGACTACCACCACTGCCTGGCCGTCGTGGACATAGACCATCGCGTCGCCGAAATTACCACCGTTGAGCGCGCGGAACTGCGCTTCGCCGACATGGAGGATCGGCACGTCGGAGATGGCCCGGCGCTCGGCCGGCGGGATCGCGCCCAATAGCTCGCGCCGGGCCTCGCGAGTCGCAGCCCGGACCGCGTCGGCGTTGTTCGAAGCCGCGGCTGCCTCCGCCTCCATGCGCGCGACGAAATCGGCATGGGTGCCGTTGGGATTCTCGGCACGGAACGAGCGATATTCCCGCGCGCGTGCCTCGACCGGAGTCATCGCCCGATGCTCGACGTGCATGAACCGGCCCACGCCGGCGTGCACGACATGGCCACCGAGCCCCATCACCATCCCGTTCTTGAGATTCTCGAGGCTCGCCTCCCAGGTGCCGTGCGCGATGTTGCCGATCAAATTGCCGTGGCGCCAATTCTGCTCGTTCATCACCGCGCCCGCCATCGCTGCGGGAATGCCGGTAACCAGATCGCGCGCCTGGTCGACGACGAAGGCGCGTCCGAAGGCGGCGGCACGCTGGCCGATACTCGGGCGCAATCCCTGGCCGACCGCGCGTTCAGCCGCCGTAGCGAGCCCGCGCCCGGCGACCTGGCGGAGCGTCGCGCGTACCGAAGCACGGCCCATGGTGCGCAGCCCCTCTCGCGCCGCGCCGAGGATCGTCTTGCCACCCTCTCGCGCCCACGTTCCCGCGCCCTTGAATGCGCCGACGGTGGCGAGCGTGACCACCAGATCGACCGCGCCGACGACCAGATCGGTGGTGATTTCCTCAGCGCCATAGGCGCTGCCCTTGATCGCGGCCTTGGCGGCCATGCCGGAGAGCGTGCCGATCACCGATCCGGCGATCGCGATCAGTGCCGGCACCGCGGCACCGCCAGTCACCACGCCGAGGATCGCGCCGAGCACGATCGCCACGGCGCCGATCACATATTGCAGGATGGTGGTAAAATTGTCCGCGAAGCTGTCGACGGCCGCCCGTTGCGCGTCGATGGCCAGGCGAGCGTTCTCGACGCGCTGGTCGAACACTCCCGACAGATGCGCGCGGCGCTCGGTCGAGAGGTTCGGATCGTCGAGCTCGGCGGACATCGCCTCGAGCCGTTCGAGCGACGCCCGGGATTCGCGTGATTCGGCGCGCGACGCTCGGGCGCCGGCCCAGCCCACTCCCGCCTCGTCGCGGCCGAGACGACGGCGGAGTTCTTCGACGCGATCCTTGGTGGTGAGCGCCGTGCCATGGTCGACCACGTCGACCAGGTCGTCCTCCTCGCGTCCGCTCGTATCGCCCTGGACCGCCTCGCGCAGCGTCTCGTTGCCATGCTCTCGCCGCCAGCGGGTGTCGAGATAGGCCATGTCGTCGGGCGTCAGGCCCTCCAGCCCGCCGCGCAGCTCGCCGGTGTCGGTGCCGACGCCCTCGATGCCGAAGGCGACGCGCGCATAGGCCCAGTCGAGCCGCCGTTCGCGACGCGCCGCGGGATCGGCGGCGTCGCGGCGCATGATCTCCACGCGCGCGCGCGCGTCGCTGAGAGCGCCCCCGCGGCCGAAAGTATTGTCCGACATCGTCTGCGTCAGCATCGTGTCGAGGCTGATGCCGTAGCGATCGGTCAGCCGGCGATCGAGGGCAGCGGTACTGGTACGCGAGATATCGAAGGCGCGGTCCGAGATGGCAGCGTCCATCTCGCGCTGGAGCGCCATGCGCCGGTCCATGATCGCGCGCTCGGTCAGCGGCGTGCCGGCGCGGCGCGCGGCTTCGGTCTCGCGCCGGATCGTCGCGTCGATGCCGGCGCGGCGCTCGGGCCCCTCCTCGAGCTGGGCGCGATCGAGCGCGCGCGTATATTGCGCGCGCACGACATTGCCCATCACCTCGTCGTCGGCATAGGTGCTGCGGCGCTCGGCCTCCATCCGCCCGGCATCGACCCGGTCCATGTCGCCAGTGGCATAGCCCTGGAGCATGTCGCGGTTGCCGCGATCGAAGGCGAAACGATAGCCTACCGCGTTCTCGAGCGCCGAGCCCGAGCCCCAGCTATAGGCGGGCACATTGGCGAAACGCTCTTCGAAGCTTGCGCCCATCGCAGCATTGCGCCGGGCGACTTCCGCCTCGAACTCCGCAGGGGTCCAGTCGCCGGAGCGCGCCAGCGCCATCGACTCGGTGCGGATGCGCTCATAGACCGCCGTAGCGGCGGAGGCATCCGGACCCCAGAAGCCTCCGCTCAGCGCATAGTCCATCTCATAGGCTTCGGCGGCAGTGGTGTCGCCCGTGGCGATCGCGCGCGCCTGACCTAACTCGGACCCCGACAGATCGCCCGAGAGCACGCTGTCGACCGATTCCCCATACCGTTCCAAATAGAGCGAATTGAGCCGGGTCCGCGCCGCCGCGCGCTGGTCCTCGGGCAGCGCCTCGATCGAGCGCAGCGCGGCCATGATCTGCGGCTCGTTGGTGCCGGGACCATAGGCCGCATCGTGGATCGCCTCTACCGCTGCGGCGACCGGGTCGCCTTCCATCAGCGCCTGCGCGCGCCGCCATTCGTCGCCCGACAATTCCTCGTCGAGGTCGTTGTAGAGCGCGTTGTCGTTTCCGCGGCGCTGATTGTAGCACTTGGTGACGGCTTCGAGCTCGATCGGGCGCAACCCGTCGAGCTGCGCGTAGATGGTAGCCTCATCGGTGCCGACCTTGTCATAGCCGGCGCTGTAGATCGCGTTGGCACGCTCGCGCGCGCTGAAGCTCGAATTCTTCGCCTTGGCGGCAAATTCGATTGCTTCCCATTCGCCGCGCGGCAGCCCGTGAAGCTGGCGGTCGACCTCGATCTCGATCGCGTGCCGCTCCTCGGCGACCTGGCGGGTCCGCAGATTGCCCGACAGCTGGTCGATGAAATTGGGCTCGCGTGAAGTGGAGAGGATGTTGGCGATGAAGTCTCGCTTCTGGTCTTCGGTGAGCCGCGCAAAACCCTCGGCATTGACGGCGTCGGCGGCAATCGAACGCTCGATCCGCGTCCGCAGCCGAGCGACGTCGCGCTGCATCTCGAGCCGAGCGAGCCGCGCTTCGGTCTCGGCCCAGGTCGTCGCGGTCTCATGGGCGGCGTCGGCCCAGCGATCGAGGTCGGTGACGGTGCCGGTCCACCAGGCTTCGCTCGCCCCCTCCTGAGTGGCGCCCCAGTCGCGTAGCGCGCGGAAAGCCGCCGCGCCTTCATTCTCGACTTCGGTGATATTGGCATCGGCGGTGGCGTTGGCAGACGCCTTCATCCGCTCGACTTCGGTGCGAAGCGCGCGGACACGCCGATCCTTCCATTCGCGCGCGGCGTTGATCGCCGCGTTCACGCGGCGCCGGGCGGTCGCAAGCTGGGCGGCGTCGCTTGGCGGCGTCTGGCCGGGGCCGAGATTGTTGGCTTGCTCGGTCGAGGCCTGGTCGGCGCTCACAGCGAGCTCATAGGCCGCGATCACGCGATCGCGCGCGCCGTCGAGTTCGCGCGCGCGCTCACCCTTCTGCAGCCTGAAGCGAGCGATCGCCTCCGAGACCTTGGCCTGGATGCGCGCCACCGAACCTTCGGCGATTGCGCGGAACCCCGGCTCGGGCGGCGGGCCAGCGCGTGCGCGGCGACGCGCTTCCTCTGCTGCCGCGCGCGCGGCGGCGGCATCGGCGAGGCGGGTGTCCGCAGTCGTCGCGGCGGCCGTGGCGGCGGTCGTCGCATCGGTGGTGGCAGTCGCGCTAGCTCCGCTCAGCGCGTTCGCGAGCTCGGTCCGGCGCGCCGCAACGGCGTTGTCGAGCACGGCTCCTGCCGCCCCCATGATCCGCGCGGTTGCGTTGACGCGGTCGGTGACCCGCGTCGTCATCGCCGGCAGTTGGTCCCGGCCGAGATTATCGAGCGCGGGATACTGGGTCGTGTTGAGGGCGCCGCCGGGATAGTCGGCCATGTCCTGCTTGATCGCGTGCAGAATGTCGTCGCCGGCATCCTCGGTGTCGACCATGGTTCGCGCCAGCACTGCAGCGAACAATTGCTGCTCGGCGATGGTGACGTCCGGCTCGGGCATCGGCGGGGTGGAGACGGTAACCACCGGCGGGGTCACGGCCGTGGTGACGGTGCCGTCGGCGGCGGTCGTCGGCTCGGCAAGCAATTGCGCGCGCAGCGCGAGCAGCCGCGTGCGCGTCTCGCCCCCATTTTCCTCGCCCGGTCCGGGCGGATCTCCCTCGCGCGTCAGGCCGGCGCGATTCATCGCATCTTCGCCGAGCACGATCATTCGCCGATCGGCCGCCGTGATCGGGCGATCGGGCTCCGCGACGACCGGCATGTGCCCACCCGGGCTCGCCTCGACCGTGGGCAGGCTCTGCTCGGGGAGCAGGCGGTTGGCGACCGCCTCGATGCGCTGGGTGGCGGGCACGATCGGATCGGGCAGGTTGGCGAAGCTCGGTTCGACCTTGGGAATGGGAGGCGGACCGGGAATGCGTCGTGCCGCCGGTGCCCGCGATCGCGGCGGCCTGGCTGGCGCTGGAACCGCACTGGCGGTGGCGAGCGCCGGCGGGTGCGGCATCGCCGAGGCAGTCGCGGACGCGCTCGCGGCGACCGCTACTGCCGTGGGCGCGACAGGCGCTACCGCCCCGCCGCCGCCGCTCGGCCCAGCCCGAGCCGCAGGCGCACCGGGAGGCGCGATCGCGCCGCCCGCCTCATGCGGGGGTGCCTCGGGGCCGGTGGCGGGCGGCGCATCGTCCACGGTCCCCGCCGGGTCCGCCGGCGCGGGAGCGTCCGGATCGGGCGGGCGTAGCTCGGCATGCTCGCCTTCGGGACCCGGCGCGGGCGGAAGTTCCGTGGGTTCCGGCGGCGCGGGCAGATCGGTCAGCAAGCCGGCGATCGCCTGGTTCCCCGCCATTCCCTGCGCGGCGCGAAGAATCTCGGCGACGGTGCCGGTGGCCTCGGGCGGAATTGCGAGCGGTCCGCCGGTCCGCCCACTCGTCATCAGCCGCATCATGTAGGCGGCCGTGACACGGCGCGGCGCCGGGCGCGCGCCCTCGGAAAGCGGCTCGGGTTCGCGCGTCGCGACGGTTGGAGGCAGGGCCATGGCTCAGCCGGGCAGCGCCAATCGGCCGAAATCGGCAGCGATCGGCGCGCGCCCGGTCTTTTCGAGTTCGCGTGCAACGGCGCGTAGGATGTGCGGCATGCCGATGGGCGCGCCGTTCGCCGCCGCGAGATAAGCGGACGCAAGCGCGGCGTTCCGGATATTGCCGCCCGAAAGTTCGAAGGTGGCGGCAATCTCATCCCAGGCGATATCCCCGTCGAGTGCCGCCGCAGGTGGGAATGCGGCGCGCCAGAGCCGCGCGCGCTGCCCGGGATCGGGAAAGGGAAACGCAATGCTGTGCGTCAGCCGCCGGGCGAAGGCATCGTCCATGTTCTTCGGCAAGTTGGTCGAGAGGATGACGAGGCCCTCGTGATCCTCGATCCGTTGGAGGATGTGCGCCGTGCACAGATTGGCGTACCGATCATGCGCATCGCGCATCTCGGTGCGGGCGCCGAACAGCACGTCTGCCTCGTCGCACAGCACGCCGACTCCGGCATCGGCGGCCGCGTCGAACAGGCGGTCGAGCTGCTTCTCGGTTTCGCCGATATATTTGTCGAACACCGCCGCGAGATTGACGCGATAGAGGTCGATTTCCGCGGCCGCCGCGACGATCCCCGCCGCCATCGTCTTGCCGGTGCCCGACGGCCCGGCGAACAAGGCGATGCACGCCCGCGCCTGCGGATGCGACGCGGCGAACCCCCATTGTCCGATCACTTGCGGCCAGTGCGCGACGAAGGCCGTGAGTTCGTCGAGCTGGCGCAGGATCGGTGCCGGGAGGATCAGTTCCTCGCGGCGCCAGCGCGGCTCGACCCGCCGCAGGATCGACGGCAGGCTACGTCGGCAGCGCGCGGCGGCAGCGGCGGAAATCTCGGCGGGATGCCGCCCGAGCGCGGCGATCGCATCAGCGCCGAGGCGAGTCGACCAGGCGAGGTGATCCGCGGTACCGCCCTCGCCGATCGCGCTTCCCCACCATATGCGCCGTTCCGCCGCGTCCGGTGGGGCGAGCGCCATCCGGCGGATACGCCGCTCGTACGGCAACCGGGCACCGTCTATGGTGCCGGGCCGGACAGCGGCGACCACCGGCGGGGCCAGAAGCGAAAGGATCGTGAGCAACGCCTCCAGCCGTCCCGGAGGCCCGGGCCCTGCCATCGCATCGATCATAAGACTCGCGCCGCGTAGCAAAGCCTCGCGCGCCATCAGCATCGCGAGCTTCGCGACCGGGAGCTCTCCCGACAATGCCGGCTCGGCCGCAACGATGAGCAGCTCCTTTCCGCGATCGCGTGACCAGCGCGCCGTCCGGATCCCCTGGCCTGCATCTCCGGTGCATTCGATCAGCACCAGCGCGTCTTCCGGAGCGGCCGTCAGCGGCGGCAGTTCCAGGGGGCGGTCCGGCACCGGTGCCTCCGCGAGCCAATCGGCGACGCGCGGATCCGGGCCACAGGAAAGACCAAGCAGGGCCTGTACGACGCGATCGTCGACCACCAGGGCGCGATCGGCGAGCGGCCTGGCTTCTTCCCCATCGGCAAAGCCGACCAGACCAAGCGCGATTAAAGGAGCGGAGGCCGCGAAGTGCGCCAAGCGCGCCATACGCGCGTCGGGCGCAAGCAGCTCGACCAGCAGGTCGGGCGTCGGCCAGGCTCGCGACATGTCGTTCTGGGCGAAGGCGAACGCAGTTCGATATCGCCGGTCGATCGCAGGCGCAGCGACGAGCGCGAGCGCATTGCGCGCGAAGGCGTCGAGCCCGCATGCCTCGGCGATCCTGAACAAGGGAGGGGGCGCAAGCGCGGCCCGGGCGTCGATCACTGCACGAAGCCGATCGTATGCCGGCACCGATCGCGGCGCCCGTTCGAGGTCGCGCAACACGTCGTCGGCCCGGGCATAGAGCCCCCGCATCGGATCGTCGTTGAACCGTCCCTCGGTGCGCAACTGGCGGACATGGTCTGCGAGCAGCATGTCGATCCAACCGCACTCGGCGGTCATGTGCTCGGCGGCGTCGGCAAATCGCTGGAGCGGGACCGTGTCGAGGCGCATCTACCGCGCTCCCGGCAGCTGGATCGTGACCGAGCGCCCATCGCCCAGCGTGAAGCGCGTGCCGTCGAGCCCAGTCATCCGGAGCACAAGGTCGAGTGGGACCGAAGGCATGAACAGCGTCGCGTCGCCGCTGGGCACGAGTTGCCCCGAGCCGGCTAGCACATTGGTCCACAGCCAGGAGGCGCTCGACCGCTCGAGCCCGGTCAGCCGCCGTCCCAGATCGGCATAGGCGGCGCGGGCGAGCAGCGCCCATGGTCGCCGTGCACGCGACCGGGATATGCCGAAAAAGGCGATATCGAGCGCGGGATCGCGCATCGCCTCCGTCCGAAGTCCCGGCGCAGAGCGCGGCGCGATCGCGAGCCAATCTTCGCTCGCGCGGTCCTGCTCGATCGCGAGGCCGCCGCATTGCTGCGTCACCCGCTCGATGGCCTTGGGCCGGGCGTGCTCGATCATATGATCGGCAAACCGCCTCGCCAGCCTTGCATCGCCGGCGAGCGGCTTGTCCCCCTTCCGGGGGGTGAAGCCGGTCAGCCAGTGCAGCGCCGGATCGGTCCATGCGGCGTCACGCGAAGGCCCCGCCAAGGTCGCCGCCAGTGTAAGCCGAGCGCGTGGCGCGTCTTCCCTGCCCTCGATCAGCGCGTCGAGCCCGAGTGCGCGAACCGACCGCCAGAGCAGCACCACGCCGGCACGCGGCGTATCGAACAGGGCATCATCCGGGAGAACTCGCTTGGTGCCGTCTTCTGGGCGCGCGTCGCGATCGTCCGATCGGCCGAGCGCGCGGGGCGCGGCGGAGTCTTCCGGGCTGCGCACGAGAGGCGATATCCGTGGATTGGAGATGCCGGACCTCACCGGATTGCGTGCCCGCGCCGCCGCGACCGTTCGCGCCGCCAACATTGCGGTGCGCGAGGGCGCGGTTGCGAGGCTGCCTTCGGCGAGGCATTCGATCACCGCGAACAGCATCGCGCGGCGCGATGCGACGGGCATGCCAGCCGCAGCCGCATGCAGCAACGCGTGGGCGAGCGACCTAGTGACGGCTTCGCCGCCAGCGCCGTTCCGCGCGCGCCCGTCCAACAGCAACGGCTCGATGCCACCGACGCCCCGCTCTCCTATGGTGTTGAGCCAGGCCGCCAACCGTCGCTCGGCGTGGAAGCGCTTCACGATCGGCCAGGCCATTTCAGGCTCGGCGGTGAAGAGCTGGCGCGGTACCCATTCAGAGGGGAGCGCGTCGAGATACGCGAAGCGCGCATAGCACCAGCGCCCCCGTGCTTCGCCGCGCCCATGGTCCCAGAGCAGCGCTGAGAGCCAGGCGGTCCGATCGGGAAACCGCAACACGCCATCGACGGTCTCACCGCGAAGCACACGCGCGATCGCGGCACGCAGAGCCGCCGCCACCGCCGCGACTATCCCCGCCGTGTCGGCGATGGCAGATCGAGTGTGGAGGTTGAGCCTGCGCACCACCCATATTGTCGGGTCTGCCGGGTCGACGAGCGACGACAGCGCCTCGCCGACCGCTTTCAGCAGACTCGCCGGGTCCGGAGCCCGGGGCAACGGGCGCGACCGGTCTCCGGCGATTCGGACGGTCAGCCGCCCGATGCCGACGTGCGGGCCCGACCTGACCAAAGGCTCGATCTGGCGCGGGACCGCGGCCATGGCTCAGGAGTAGAGAATGGCGATGTAGGAAAAGCGCAGGATGTGCCCGTCGATGTCCTCGATCGTCCAATTTACCGGGAAGGTGGCGCCGTTGGGGGGATTGAGCGTGCGGCTGCCCGGCGTGTAGCTCACGCGCCAGCGGGCGCCGATCGCCGTGCTGACATTGCGGATGTCGCTCAGCGCGACCATCAGCTCGGCGCCGCTGATCGTTTCCAGCCGCGAGGACGATACAGGGATGTTGACCGTCCCGCTGCCCGCCCCGAGCGCGTTCAGCGCCCATTCGCCGGCGATCACATCGAACATCGCCTTGCGGCCCCGGACGTAGAGGTCGCGCGCGACCCGCGCGTCGCCCGAGTTCAGGACGACGAACTGCTCGCGAATGTTCCCGGAGACACGCGGGCCGACGACGAACCGGTCGTCGCCCCCGGTATTGTCGCCGATCGTCACCTGGAGGTCGGTGGCGTCGCTTCCCTGGCTGACGCGCGCGATCTCGAGCACGTCGGTGTCGGTTCCACCGCTGCCGGTGCGGAACTCGAGCGGCGTGCCCCAGAGCGCGACGGCGCCCCTGCTGACGATCCCGCCCTCCACGGTCAGGACGCTCGACGCGTCGAGGCTCATCGCGCGTGCACCGCCGCCCGGCGACAACGCGCCATTGTCGTGGCCTCCGCCGCGGTACCAGGCGAAGTTCTGCGGGGCGCGGGCGTAGAGCGTCTGCTCCTGAACGCCAATGCCCGAGGACTGAGTCCCCGATGGACTCGTCATGTTGAAGTTGAGCAACTGGCGGAAATTGTTTCCGAAGTAGAGACTCCCATCGTTGGCCAGCCGCAACAGGCGCACGCCGGCCGCGCCCGGATCGCCTTCCGTGCCGCTGTGGACGCCGCCGGAGAACCAGTAGTAACCGGTTGTCGAGCGATGATAGATCGCGCCGCCTTGCCAACCGATCGCATTGGTGCCCGGCTGCGTATCGTCGGCGGGTACCGACAGATCGATCGCCTGGCGCGCGCTGCCGGTGAAGCGAAGGCGGCCGCTGGGAATGTCGACACGGTCGTCGGCGCGCACCGAGAACATCACTTTCTCATCGGCGATCGCATGCGGCGGGGCGCCGGGTCCGACAGTGAAACGCGCGGTGGTGGATCCGACGGTGTCGCCGATATGGATGCGCAGGTCGCTGCCGCTTCCTCCGGTCGAAAGCCGCTTGATCCAGAGCGGATTGGCAGCTTCCGCGCCGCCTGCGCCCTGGAAGGACGCCATCCCGCCTTCGAGGAAGATGTCGCGATGCGCGACGATCCGCCCGTCCACCGTCACGCGGCCCTCGATCGTGGCGAAGTCGCGGTCGTCGCGGTTCGCCGACGCCACCGGCTCGCGTGGGGCGATGCGGAGCTCCTGCCCTTCCGCGAGCAACGAAGCGCCGGTCAGCCCGGCATAGCGGCGCCCCTGAACGAGCACGGAGGGCGCCGCCACCGGCCGGAACTTGCCGACCGACCCATCCCAGCGGACGCTGCCCAATCGTACCGGCCAGAAGGCGTTGCGTTCGATGTCCGGAAAATCCTGCCAGGCGATCGAACTGTCGGCGGGCTCGATCGGCGCCCCGCCATCAGGTTCACCGCTCGGCAGCGCCGGCTTGGCCTCGTCGCCGCCGACGACGAGCGGATCGCGGGCGGGCGTGAAGGTGCCGACGAGCAGCCGATAGCTTTCGACGACGCGGCTATAGGCGCCGTCCAGCGCGCAGATGGCGAGACGGTCATTGCCGGTGCGCGAGGCATATTCGTCATAGTGCAGCCAGAGTTCGAGCACGCGATCGCCGTCGAACGCCGTGAACAAGTCGGGCGCCACCCGCACCGGTTCGAGCAGTACGATCTCGCGGCCGAAGCCGTCGATCGCGAGGCCGGGAGTCAGTGTCAGGTCGACGAAGCCGGTATCGCCGGGGCGCTCGCTTTCGACGACACGGCATCCCCCCACGATTCCCCAAAGGTGGGGCCCCAGATTGTGCCGCCGCAACTTGTCGCGATGATAGGCCTGCTGGATACGGAAATCCTCCGCTCCGACATTCTGGAACTGGAAATAGTTCATCCGCTCGACGGGCTCGGCAACCATCTCAGCCTCCCTTCTTGCGGGGGAGCGCTGCCGGTTTCGGCTTGCCCGCCGTCATCGCGGCCATTTCCTTGCGCAATGCGACGATCTCGCTGCGGAGTGCGGCGGCCTCGCCCGCGACTTCAACCTTGGTCGCGAATGGAGTCGAGACGGCGACGGGCGCGGTCTCTCCCTTTGTTTCGATCTTCGCGACGCCGCGATTGAGCCGTTCGACGACAGCAGGAATGATCGGCACTTTCGCCGCCTTGGTCAGGACTGACAGATAACGCCGCGGCAGTGCGAAATTGTTCTTCACCACCGCGTTGCCAAGCCTGCCGGTCGGATCCACGGTACGCAGCAGCGGGACGAGATCGTTCACCAAGGGCGAATTACGCCGGAGCAGGTCGGGCTGGCAGCACAGCATCACCAGCATCCGCGAGATCAGCGGCAGGATCGGGATCAGCGACATCCAATAGACGGTCGAGGGGAAGGCGCCGGCATAGCGCCGGCAGCTGAAATTGCAGATCGAGAGGATTTTCCCCGCCTTCACCGTGACGCAGGCGATCTCGACGCGATCGTCGCACGGGTTCTCGCCGCATTGCGGGAGGAACGCGTGGCAGACGCAATCGAGCAGCATCTGGAGGAAGGCAGCGATCAGGTCGGTCGCCGCCTCCTTCGCAAGCTCGATATATTCAGTGCGGTTCTCGAGGGTCTCCTCGTCATCGTTGGTGGGCGCGCGCAACGTCACTTCGCCCGCCGCGCGGCGAAGCTGGCAGCGCGTCGGAAAGCTGTCGGAAGCCAGCGCCGATACCACCGCGCCGCGAAACTTGCAGACGGCGGCATGGATCGCGTCGAGATCGGGGTCTTCGTCTGCCAGCTCAGCGGGGTCCCCCATCGCCACGCCGACGACGAGCGCCAGTTCCTGGTCGGTCATTCGCTCCTGAAGCGCCGCCAGGTCGCCCAGGATGCAGTCGATGATATTGCGCAACAGGCTGCGCTTGGGGATCAGCCAGTCGAAATTGCCGAGCGGATTGTCGTCGTCGGTCGATCCCCTGTCGAACCGGTCGAAAGTCGGCGCGCATGCCTCCGCCGAACGGATCAGGCTGACATCGAAGCATTCTGTCACCCGCCGGGGGGCGCAGCTGTTGTTGGCGGTGATCGTGGAGACCGGCGGCGCATTGACCACGGCCTTGGGCTGGCAGTTGCACCCACCCCCGCCGCCGCACCCGCCGCCGCATCCACAATCGCCACCTGCCGGCTTGGCCGCGCCGCCGCATGCCGATCCACCGCTGGTCAGCCGCTGGCTGACTGCGGTTTCCACCTCGCGATATTTGAGCGCGATGCACCAATGGCCGAGCGCGTCCGCGCAGCCGGGATCAGGCGGCGGCATCCACGGATCGCAGTCGCCGGTCTTCGGCCGCGCCTGGCCCTCGCAGTCGCGGATCGCCTTGACCACGTCGAACCGGACCGGCTGGGCTACTACGATATCGGCGCCGCAGGGATCGATCGCATAGCCGGGGCGGATCGTCACCGACCCCTCGCAATCGTCGCACACCACTTCGAGCCCGCACACGACGCCCCAGCCATGGAGGTAGCGATTGTGCAGCCGGTTCTTGCCCGCAACGTAGCTCTGCAGTGCGGTCAGGTCGGCCGCGGTCAGCGTCTGGCCGGTCGCGAACAGCGGCCGCTCGTAATTGGTGAGGCCGGTGCAGGCGGGGCAGCAGCATTCGTTGGCGTGCTTCGCCTTGCCGTGCGTCTTGATCATGGTCGCCATCTTGCTTGCTCCTCCGCTCAGCCGCGCCGGATCGTGAACCAGCTCAGGAAACGACCGCCCTCGACTCGATCCCCGCTCGGGCAACGCTTCGGCAGCCCTGGAGCGAAATGATTGGCATCGAGCGCCGGATTGACTCGGATCGTCTGGCCGGGGTTGTTGAGATCATCGATCTCGATCTCTTTCTCGCCCAGAATGTGATCGCCCTCGAGCACGACGCGGTAGGTGCCGGGCGGCAACGGGATTTTCGAACCCTGGCGCCCGAGCAGCCGGATGCGCACGCCGGTGACAGCGACGCCGGTAGCGTCGTCGGCGGGGATCACCAGCGGCTCGCCGCATTTCGCCTCGAGCTTGACCCCGGCGACTCCGACCTCACAATTGCAGTAGCAATAGGTGCCGAATATCTCCTCGCGGAACTCCGTGGGGCCTCGATAGAGCAACTGGACCGATTGCTCGTGCAGCGTCTCGCGCAGGATCGGGAAGGCGGGGTCGAACGCCACGACCAGCCCGTCTTCGGACAGTTTGCGATGCTCCGGCGAGTCCTCGGAAATCGTATCGTTGTGCCGCCAGTTGATGCCGACGATGCGCGGCAGGTCATCGCGCAGCCCGACGCCGTCCTTGCCGTCAACTCCGTCGCGGCCATCGACTCCATCTCGCCCGTCGACGCCGTCTCGGCCATCCCGCCCATCGGCGCCATTCTCGCCGTCCTGTCCGTCCTGGCCGTCCTGGCCGTCCTCCCCGTCCTGACCATCGGCACCGTCGGTGCCATCGGCACCGTCGGCGCCATCAGCACCGGGCGGACCGGGAGGTCCCGGAGGTCCTTCCTCACCGCCGCCACAACCTTGCTCGGCAATGCAGGCGATGATTTCGGTGAGCAGTTGCGTCGAGGCGAGCAGCCGCCGTTCGGTGCGGTTGTCGATCACCATGTCGGTGAAAGGATCGCCCCAGCGATATTCGGCGATCGTCGCCAGTACCAGGTCGTCGCCTTCCTCACATATGGCACACGGATCGAGTACGGTGTCGAGCAGGTCGATGCAGGCGTCACCCGCGATGGTGAACATGGCGAGCCCGCCGGGCACGTGCGGATCCACGCCCGAGGCGCTACCGGTGAAGGCGAGATACAACTGCTTCGGCCCCGCCACGGCGATCATGGCGCTTCCCACCGGCGCAGCAATCGGGTTGCTGATCGAAGGCTCGCGGCCGAGAATACGCCTGGCAACCGAGACGATACGCAGATTGTGCGTACCGTCCGCAGCCTTGCTCAGCAGGTAGACCCAGCCCCCACCGGGCGATGCCGCGAGCGCGACCGGATCGTCGATCAGGCCCGTGATCGGCGGAGCGGCGTCCTCGACACGGTCGGCGGGCGCGGCGGCCTCGGGTGTCGCCGCAATCAGGTGCAGCGCCTTGCCCGCGCTATCGACCACGGCGAGCAGATCGCGGCCCTCGCGCTCCATCACCACGATCGCGGCCGGCCGCGCGGTACCACCGCTGCCTACCGGCAAAGCGACGGTCGACAGGTCCGACTGCTTGACCGCGACCACTTCGGCGGCGTCGCTCGAGGCGACATAGAAGAAGTTGGTCTGCGGCCCCTCCGCCAAGCCTGCCGGCGCATTGGCGAGTGTGATCTCGGTGGGCGCGGCAGGCGAGCCCGAGCCGCCGGCGTCGGCACCCCATACCCGGAGCTTCTTGTCGGCCGGCGTCGCGATCGCCATCCGCCCATCGGCGAGCATGAGCAGGTCGACCTCGGCGCCACTGCCGGTCAAGGCGAGCGTGCGGATCGGCGCCGCGGCGATATCCGCGGCGTCGAGGACCGCGATCTCGGCATCGCCGCCGCCCGACGGGGCCAGCGCCACGAACAGCCGCGTGCCGTCGCTCGAAGCGGCCACGCTTTTCCCCACCTTGCCGGCGAAGCTCGCGCTGGCGAGGATACTGTTGGTATCCGCATCGAGCGTGAGCAGCATCGCGGGCGCGCCCTGCGTGAGGACATGGACCCGATCACCGGCATTATCGACCGCGAAGGCGATGGCACCGTCGATATTGTTGGTCGCTTCCCATTCGAGGCGCTTCAGCCCCAGCGTTGCGTCCTCGATCGGCCGATCGATCGCGGCCTCGAACCGATAACCATCGACGAGCTTGCTGGGCAGGCAGGCGCTCTCGCCGCTGCCGCATCCCTGGAACACCGCCGGCACCGGGTCTATCGGGCATTCGGCGTAGCGCAGCAGCAACGACAGCCGGTGCGGGAGGTCGTCCGGCTCGGAATCCTTTCCGTGCTTCGCGCGCCACGCGTCGACGAACAGCGCGCGCAGATCGACCATCGCCTTGGCGCGCACCCAGATCTCGCGTCCGCAGCAATCGATCGCCATCCCGGGCTCGACCACTACATATTGCGGGCGGCAAGCCGGATTGGGATGCTCATGAACCGTGAGGCCGCAGGCCGTGCCCCAGCCGTGGAGATAGCGGTTATGTCGTCGATGCTTGCCGAGGAAGTAATTCTGCTCGTCGAGAAAGTCCTGCGCAGCCATCGGCTTGCCGTCGAACAGCGTATTGCGCGCGAGCTGTGGTTCGTCACAGGCGGGACATTCGACCGGTTCGCAACCATGCGTCATGGGGCCACCTCGCTCATTGCAGGATCGTATCGGCGCCGAGGCGGAGCCCCGGACCGAGGGTGAAGGGTTCCGGCGGGCCGGCGAGCACCACCGGCTCGCCGAGCACGGCTTCGTCGGCGCGCGCCGTGCGGATATCGCGGCCGAGCACGGTGTTGACGCCGAGCAGCAGGTCGCAACCGATAATGAAACGCGGGCGCATCAGCCGAATGTCTACGACGACATGCGCCGGCGCAGCCGCCTCGACCACATTCTCGATTGCTGCGAGGTCGCGATCGCCGAAACCCTCGCCGACCGGGACGTACAGCGTCGCCCGATGGGCATAGGCGCCGACCGGATCGGTCAGCGGGTTGTCACCGTCGACCAGCGCGAACCGGCCGATCTCCGAATATTCGTCGAGCTGGAGCCGGCGGACGATGTCGGGGCCCCAGAGCTGGGCGTTGCCGTCGAGCTGGGCCTCATCGAGCGCGAGCCACCGGCGCAGGCGGAAATGCTCGACCAGGCGCGGCTCGACCCCGGTATAGACGGCGACATGCCGCTTGAGCCCCAAGGCCGTGCCGCGGATACGGAAGAGCGCCGGCGCCTCGCGCACCAGTCGGCGCCGGCGTTCGACGCTCCATCCGCGATCCAGTGCGATACCGATCCACGCAGCGAGCCAGTCGAGGAAATCCTCTCCACTCGTATCGGCCTCGGCAGCGGGCGTCGCCCGGGGATCGAAAAGCGCGGGCAGCGCATCGATCGGTGCCAGCATCTCGGCACGAAGCTGATCGAACAGCAGCATGAAGCGCGCGAGGAAATCGGCGCTGACCGGTTCGGCCGAATAGGTCGCCGGCAGGAGGCGCGCCGAGGTACGGCGCGGCGACGTAACGGTGATTCCCGTTACGCACGGGGTGGTCTTGCCATCGCCTGCTAGCGTGAGGCGCAGCCACAAATGGCGCCCCGGCCCGCTGCGGATGGCGAGCACCGCCCTGCCCTCGTCGTCGCGCGCGATCACACTCGCGGTCCAGGCGCTTGCATCGAGCGCGGCGACCTCGATGTCTCCGAGCGGCGCATCGCTGACGAAGGTCTCGACGGTCAGGGTTGTGCCTTCGAGGACCGAAAGATCGAGCGTGATCCGATCCCAGACCGTGCCGGTCATGCCGCTGTCGAGCGCGCCGGTGGTCAATGTGCCGGTCGGGGCAAAGCCGGTCATGTCGGCGCGCATCGGGCACGGGTTGCGCGGGGTCCCGAGAATCGCATGCCCCTCACTGTCGAACGCGAGCAGCGCGCAATGGGCCGGTGTCAGGCATACCGGCTCGGGGGCGCCGCATTGCCCCGCGCAATCGCGCCCGATCCGATATGCCGGAGCATCGCGCCGTCCGGAGATCCAGATCGTGCCGTCGAGGTCGAAGGCGACCCCGGCCCTTCCCCAATCACCAGCGATTGCCCCGGGGTCGGTGAAGCGCGCGACGATCCTGCCATCACGGTCGAGCACCGCGACGGCATCTTCGTCTTCCTCGACCACGGCGATCCGGCCGTCATTCGCAATCGCCAATGCCGTGGGACGGACCAGCTTGGGCGCATCCTCGGTCGCGCCGCTCCACGACTCCCGCAGGCACCCGCGCCGGTCGAATACGCGGAGCAGGTTCGCTGCGCGATCGCTGACCACGATCCTGCCGTCGGGCAGCACGCCGAGGTCGACCGGATCCCACGCTCCGGGCGGCGCGCTCGCCTCACCGGTCGCGCAGCCGCTGAGCGGATCGATTTCGACGACCGCCGGAACGGCGCGCAGCCCGTCGCCTTCCACGGCGAACGGCCCGAAGCTCAGCCGCGGATAGCCGTCGACGACCCGGATAGCGGTCACCGATTTCGTATCGCCGTCGAGCACCAGCAGGTCGCCCGCCGAATGCCAGGCCAAGGCGACGGGGCGAGCCAGGCCCGGGCGGCGCGGCGCAACCGAGAGGCAGGCGATCGGCGCAAAGCGTTCGAGACAGGGGTCCCAGGCCAGCACCGCGCCGCTCGAATCGAGCAGGAACAGGGTCCCTTCGGGCCCAGCAGCCACGTGCATCGGCAGCGCCATCCCCGCTAGGCTGCCATCAGGAGCCGCGAGCGGGATCGCAGTCCCCGGGATCGCCGCCAGGGTCAGCCCGTCGCGGCCGGCGGAGACGCCGGTCGATGCCGCCGCGCGCCAGCCGATGCGGCCGTCGAGCCGGAAGTCGCGGCGCGGGGTCATGGCGCGGTTCCTTCGGCGAACAGCGCAAGCTTATGCGGGACCGCATGGACCAGTTCGCCAGGGCAGATGGTGACGTCACGGCAGAAGGGGGCGAGTTCGCCATTGACGCGGATGCCGAGCTGGCCGTCGACGATCCGCGCGACGTCCGGCGTTTCGATGACGAGGCGATAGAGGTCGCTGAAATAGATGTCGCCGCCGAACGGCCATCCCTCGCCATCGGCACCGCCCGTGAGCGGGTGCAGGAAGGCGTTGAGCCGCGCCTCGAGCGCCGCGCGCACCGTCTCGGGATTGGCAGTGCGACGGATCAGCAGATCGGCTTCGACCGAGACGGTGTTGTAGGTCGGCGCCACGACATGAACTTCGGTCGTGATCAGCCGGGTGCGGTCGAGGTGCTTGGCCACCGCCTCGAGCGTCGTCGCGCTCGGCATAGGATTTGGAACGTCGCCATCGGGGACGACGATCACCGTGACCGAGCCGGGAATGACTACGCCAGGGTAACGCGGATGCGCCAACGCCAGCGCCTTGGCGCGGCGGACTCCGGTTTCGAGCGCACGCAATTCGAAGTCCGCGGCGGTGACCGCGCGCCCGTTGGCGGCGATCTCGGCAGCGGCGCGGCGCTTGGCGGAAGCGGTGGTCTCCTCCTGTGCGCCGCCGGTAGTGGGGTACGGATTGGCGGCGGTGCTGATACCGGGAAGGAAGCTCTGGATTGCCGTGATCGTCCCGGCCGGAAGATTGCCGCGCCGGCCGCCGCCACTCAGATAGCGGCGCGCGACGATGTTGCCGCGCATGCCCGGGGGCAGGAACGACGCGGGGATACGGCCCTGGATGCCGTCACCGAAGCCGATCTCGCCGGTGGTGCGATTGAGCGTGAAATGCGGGTCGGTGGCGCCTGAGGCGTGGAAGTCCGGGACTTCCTGCCAGGCGAGGAAGCCGCTGCCTTCGTCGACCTCGAGCAGCACCGATATGCGCTCGACGGTGCGGTCGTCTGCCGTGACGATCCGTTCGGGGGTATCGAGCGCCAATATCGGGCGGTTGGCGAGCGCGAAACGCTGGTTGGGGCTCGCATCGCTTCGGCCGACCACCTCGTCGGCGAAGCCGCTCGCCTGGATCGCGGCGGTCATGTTGATCAAAACCGCGTCGAGCGCCGGAGCGCGCTCCCAGCCGCTCTCGATCACACGGCAGCGCAGCCAGTAGCGCGGCTCGGTGACGTCGCCGAGCACCGCTAGCCGCGCGCCTACACCGGGCCCGCGCACCACGATGTGCCCCGACCGAGTGAAACCACCGGTATCGTCACGCAGCAGCGCGAGCGGCTGCCATTGCGCGAGATCCCAATATTCCCACACCAGCTTCGCCGGCGGCGGCAGCGCCTGCGGCTCGGCGGGGTCGATCCTGGAGACCGGGGCGGGCGGGCCACCAGTGTCACGCAACCGGACATAGAAGTCGATCGGCCCCGCGGTGACCGTCGCCGGCCCGGCAAATCCCATCATCAGCGCGGCGTCCGCGTTGGCGCGAGGTCCGAAGGGATAGAACCATTGCCCCTCGGCGGCGGCGCGCGGCGTCGCGATCGAGAAGCCGAAGCCGTCATGGACCTGGATTGCCGCCAGCGCTGTGCCTAGGACTGCGAGCGGCGCCAGCGTCTCGAACAGCACCGGACCCGCGTCATCGGCAGCGGCGGCGATCTGGGTTCCCTGCGGCACCCAGATCTCGGACACGTCGCTTCGTGCCGGCGTGAACTGCAGCTCGACCCGCGCGGCTGCAGCGGCACGCCGCTCGATCCCGACCATCTGCAGGAATTTGACATAGGCACGCTCGGGCACCTGGTTCAGCCGGAAGAGCGTGAGTTCGGTCATCCAGGCGAACAGCTTGACGATGGCGACGCCCGGATCGCTGTCGTTGCGGTCGGTCCATTCGGGTGCGAAGCGCGGAATGAGCTGGAGCGCTTCCTCGACGATCTCGCCATAGCGGCGGTCGTCCAGATCGGGAGCTTCAAGCGGCACGGCTCGAACCTCCCTGATCGAAGAGATGGAAGGGATAGACGAGGTTGCCATAGGCATGGTTGGCGCGCAGCCGGTAATCGATGCCGATCAGCAGCTGATTGGGCGCTTCGCCCTGCTCGACCCGCACATCGACCAGATCGATCCGCCGCTCCCATTCGAGCAGCGCCGCGCGGACCTGGTGCGCTATCTGCGCGCGATTGGCGGGAATGTTGTTGGTGAACACCAAGTCGTGGATGCCGCACCCGAACCTCGGGTTGCGCTGCATCTCGCCCTTCGCGGTCGACAGGATCACCCAGATCGACTGTTGGACGAGCCGCTCCTCGCTCGCCGTCTCGATGCCCCCCCGCGGTGTGACCCGCAGCGGAAAGGCGAGGCCAGATCCCAGGAACTTGCGCGAGCCGGTCATGGCAGCGTCTCCAGCACGGTCTCGAGCGTGGTGATCGTGTCCTTGAGCGTGTCGATCGTCCCCTGCAGCGCGGCGCTGTCCTCGGCGCTGCCGAGCGCGGGGATCTCGAACGAGATGCCAGCCAGCTCGAGGAAGAAGCCGATCAGCGGCATCAGATTCTGCACCGGGCCGAGCGAGGCCTGCGCGTGCTGCGCGGCGGTGCTAGCATTCTCGCGCGCGCATTCGAGGATCTTGGCGAGTTCGGTGTTGCCGGCCTTCTGCGCGGTGTCGAGCTTGATCTCGATGCCTTGCATGATGCCCAGGATCGTTTCGAGCTGACCAATCATGCATTTGACCAGCTTGATGATCATCAGGATCAGATCCTTGAGGAACATCAGTATGTTCGGTCCCGCCGGCATGATCATGCCGAAACAGGGCATGAGCTTCGCCGCAGCTTCCCCGAACTCGACGATTGCCTCGGGGAGCTTGATCGGATCCGGCGGCGGCCCCAGCGAACCGACCACCTTGATCAGCGGTTGGAGCAGCCCCAGCACCCGCAGCAGACATTCTATACTCGCGAGGAACGGCCCGAGCTGGACGAAGAGGTTCACTGCCAGCGAGCAATCGGTGGGAATGCCCTTGCTGAGGTCGGCGACGGGAGTCATCGTCGCGCCGTTCGGCAGGCGCAGTTGGAGCGGTTCGGCATCCGGCAGCGAAACCATCTCGCAGGTCGGGATCGAGAACAGCTCGCGGAGATTGTCCGGGATCGGGATTTCGACGTCGTGGCGCATCGTTTCCTCTCTCAGACCGGGGAGCTGTTGGGAGTGACCACGCGC
Source organism: Sphingomonas sp. Root241 (assembly GCF_001428865.1). Taxonomy (GTDB): domain Bacteria; phylum Pseudomonadota; class Alphaproteobacteria; order Sphingomonadales; family Sphingomonadaceae; genus Sphingomonas. Next base: position 1,186,477 of record NZ_LMIV01000001.1, on the reverse strand, counting down.
CGCCAGCCATCACCCGAGAGGGTGATGATGGGCGCATGTATCTCGACGACAGCCACGGCCTCGAGCCGGATCTTGCCGTTCGAAAGCGAGACGACGTTGCCGTTCGCATCCTCGATGGTCAGCGAACCCGATCCATTGGCGCCGGGCGGCTCGTCGATCATCCGGATGGTATGCCCGTTGAGCGAGCGGATCACGCGTTCGCGCGGATGTTCGGCCGGCGGGCGATCGGCACCGTTCCAGGTATAGCCCATGATGATCGGCTGTTCGGGATCGTCCGAGAGGAAACCGACGATCGCCTCGTCGCCGATCTCGGGCATGAAATAGAGTCCCCGATCGTCACCCGCCATCGGCGCGGCGACAGGTGCCCAAGCCGTGCGCGTGTTGCCCGGCATCGACTGGATATCGACCCGCACGCGCCCCTGGCGACTGGGGTCATCGACATCGACCACGAGGCCGGTCACGAGGCCAGGCGTGCGGCTCATGCCCCCTCCATCAGATCTGCGGCGAAATGGGCGCCCGGCTCTTCGGGATTCGCCCGCCGCGCGGTGAAGCTGGTGCGATAGCCCTGCTCGTTGAGCACATGGCTGGTGGTCAGCACGGTGTAGATGCCGTCGAAATGCCGGCCGGTACCGCGGATATGGACGATCTTGCCGGCGCGCAGCGCGGGGAGGCCCACGGTCGTCCCGCTCGCCTCGACCATGCCGAGATGGTTGTGCCGCAGTGCCGCCTCCGCCCGGCGCTGTGCCTCGGCGACCGTCTGCGCCGGAGGCATTGTGATGACTTCCTCGCGATTTGCGGAGCGCGCGACTGCGATATGATCGCGGTTGGGCGGATCGGTCAGGTCATCGAGCGTCTTGCGCTCCTCGATCCGCGCCTTGGCGGTCCGATCCCAACCGCAGACCTTCACTGCGAAGAGCTGGCGCGCGTTCGAATAGGTCGGGTGGAACGAAGTGAGCGTCTTGCCCCATTCGAGCACATAGGTGACGTCGCGGTCGAACTCGGTGGGGCCGAAGAATATCTCCTGCTGGACCTCACCCTGCGCGTCGAGCTCCTCGCTCTCGCGCAGGATCACCTGATATCCCCGGGCGCGGGCGCGCTCCATCAGGAACAGCACCGGATACTGGTTGTTCATGAAGATGTTGGCGAAGAACGGCTCGCGATTGCGCGCCTCCTCGTCGATCACCACGCGCATCCCCAGCCCCGGCTTGTGCAGCGCCTCGTTGGGCGGTGCCGCGAGGTCGAGGGCGATGTCGCTGTCGCGGACGAAGTCATTGCCGGTGGCAGGCCAGGACCAGGTATATTGCTGGCGCGCGAAGCGCTGGAGCACGTTGAGGCCGCTCACCACCAGCTTCGAATGGCCGCTCTCGGCGAATTGCACGTCGACCGAGGTGACCATGCCCGTCACCATCAGCTGCGTGGTGTCGCGATAGCCCATGTAGAGGAGCAGCTCGTTGCCCGGCTCGAACAGATCGGGATGCTCGGGGCTGACGGCGGTTTCGTAATGGCCGTAATAAATTGGCGCGCGCCGCTGGGCGTCCCAATTGTTGACGGTCAGCGTGAAGCCGTCGATCCGTTCGATCGCGTCGTCATATTTGACTTCGACGATGTCCTTGACCTGCGCGGGCGGCGCTTCCTGCCCGAAGGCGAATATCTGGAACGACGGCGCATAGAATGCATCGCGCTGCGCCGAGAGCTCGATGACTTCGGCGGTCATCGCGCGCGCGCCTGGTTCTTGGCTCGGATCGCCGCGAGCGGTGGCACTTCGATCGCCTGGCCCGGCTCGACAGCAAGGGGGTCCTCGATGCCGTTCCACTCGGCGATCGCGCGCCAGTCGCCGCCATTGTCGTGTGCCAGTTCGGCGATGCGCGAGATCGTCTCGCCTTCCTGCACGACATGTACCTTGGTGCGATCGGGCGAGTTCCGGTTGAGCTCTGCGATCTGCTCGTGAAGAGTCTTGTATTCCTTGATCGACAGCGAGAGCGTGGCGCGCAGCGGCAGCCCGAGCGAGGAGAACATCGTGAAGCGCTGGCGCACGCTTTCGACCACGCCCTTAAATCCATACCGGTTCTGTCCGGCGAGCGTCTCGTAGGTGCGGTGCCCCGGAAAGGCCTCGCCGCCCCAGCTAAACAGGATCACCGGAGGCGCATGGCTCTCCGATTCGATTTTGATCAGCTGGTAGAATGCGTCGGTCTTCTCGGTAACCGGCTTGGCGTCGGCGCCGGTGCCGCCGGCGTCAGTGGTGTCGAAGAACAGGTCGAGCGTCAGCGTCTCGCTCTGCCCGCGGATGAACTGGAGGATCGGTGAGTCGAGCCCCGGTATCGGCACCTCGGCGAACTGCGCCGCCTTGGCGAGCGTATACTCGGTCGGATTGTACAGCACGTCCATCGCCGCCCCGTTCGGCGTGCCGTCGGCGCGCAATCGTTGCACCTGGGCTTTGGCGAGCCACTGCATCAGGCGACTCCCTCGGGTCGGTCGATCGCGCCGTCCCGCATCCGCCGGTCACGATCGAGCCGATCGTGCAGCCGCCGCTCCTCTTCGACGCGGCGCATCACTTCGGCGATCACCTCCGCCTTGAGCTGCGTGAGATCGAGAGCGGTGACTTCGCTCGAGACTTCGCCGATTTCGATGTCCATTCCGCCCTCCCTCAGTTGAACAGATTGCTGACGGTGTCGACGAGAGAGCCGCTGCCCGCCCCGGTCTGTCGCAGGCCCTCATGCGCGATCTCGATCTCCTCGATAGCGACATGCGATTGGGCGGCGTCGAGCGCGGGGCCGGCCCAGCGCACCGGCAGGCCACGCACGAAGCGCCACACGCGGACGGTCTTGCCGCGCTCGTCGAGCAGGCTGATCACCCCGTCGCGACGACGGCCCTTCCCCTCGACATAGTCGTAATGCCAGCGCCACAGATCGGCGGAGGACACGATGCCGCGCTTGAGCTTGAGGTTCGCCCATGAGGTCCGACCAGCGAATTTGAGCAGGGTTCCGTTATTGCCGCCCTCGGCATAGGTCTCGGCGGGCATGGTCATCTCGAGGCCACTGCATTCGGAAAACCCTCCCGCCGGCGGCTTGCCGATCGTCGCCTGGAGAAAGGCACCCGCGCTCGCGGTGTTCACCATCGAGATGGTGAAGTTGAACCCGAGGACCGGATCGTTGCTCCGCGTCATTGCGGCCACCCCCGGACGACGCCCGCTTCGGCAAGCTCGACCCGGTCCATGCTGCGCACGACCTGGAGCAGAATGAATTCAGCTGGTACGACCGAGGCCACGCCGATCTCGACGATGAAGCGCCCGGCATCGGTGTCGTCCTGCGAGCGCAGCACCCGGACGAAGAAAGCCTCTTCGGCCGATGATCCCGCCAGCCGGCGAGCCTGCCATTCGGTTTCGAGCATCCCTTCGACCGAGGCAATCACATCGGCCTCGAGCGCCGGCCCGGCCGGCTCGAACACCACCCATTGCAGCTCGCGCGCCAGCATGCGCTTGAGCCGCAACAACAGCCTGCGCACCGTGAGCTGCTTCCAGTCGGCCGCACTCGACAATGTGCGCGCGCCCATCACCCGAATACCTCGGGCGGACCGCGCGAGGATGGCATTCACGCCGCGCTCGTTGAGCAGCGCGTGCGTCTCCTCGTCACAGTCGCGCGGCAATCCGAAGGCCCAGCCGAGCGGCCGGTTCGCCGGGGCGTCATGTCCGGCATCGGCATCGGCCGCGGCATAGCCGCCGAGCGCATGGCCCGAAGGCGGCACGGTGCGTAGCAGATCGGGCGGGCGGGCAATCGGGTCGGCGACCGATACCCAGGGGAAATAGGTGGCGGCGTAGGAACTGTCGAAGCGCTGGCGCCAATCGAACAGCGCCGGCAGGTCGAAGTCGCGGCCCGGCGGCGGATCGATCACGGCGATGCGGTCGCCCCGCTCCTCGCAATGCTCGATCATTCCCCGTTGCACGTCGAGAATGTCGTCGGGCGAGAATTCGGGCGCCGCCTCGACGATGACGGTGAAAGGCGGCGGAGCGGCGGCGATCACCGGCGGCGGGCAGAGCTCGCAGGGATCGAGCGGCACCGGCTCCGGTGGGACGGTTTCGCGGGCGAGCGTCGGCGGCAGCAAGATGTCGGGAGCCGCGAGCGCCGCGGGCTCATCGTCGATCTCGAACAGACGGAGCCCGAGCCGCTCTGGCGCATCAGCGCTGCCGGTGAAGTCGCGCGGACGCAGCATGGCGATGCCGTCGCGGCCGCCCCATAACCGTGCCTCCCCATAGTCGAGCAGCGGCGATCCCGGATCGAGCCACGCATCCGGTGCGCCGGCGGCACGCGCGATCCGGATCAGCTCGGACCGGATATTCACCGGGCTCGCCTTGGGTTCGGCCAAGGTCGGCAGGTCGAGATCGGCGAATTGCTCGATCAGCCGGCCATTCTCTCGCACCGACAGCGCGAAGGAGAGGCGGCGCAGACGGATCGGCTTGGTACCTGCGGCTGCTCCGGCAAGGTCGAAACCAATAAGCGGCGTCGCCAGCGCCACCTGCGACGCCGCCGGATCGACGGCTATGAGACGGTTCCGGACGGCCGCGACGCCATCCTGGACGATCTCGACCGTCGCACCCGCGGCCAGGCCGGTCACGCGGGTCAGTGTCAGGCGATCGGCCGGATCCGGAGTGATCCGGGTACGCGTCGCGATTTCCGCCGAAAGGCTCGTCGTCACGCGGACCGAAAGCGTATCGCCCCAACGTCCCGGGCTTGCCGCCTCGATCTCGATCAGCGGCGCTCCGTGCTCGTCCCACAGGATCGCCGAGGCCGAGGCCCCGCCCAGGCCGATCTTGATCGGTTTCGACATGTCGAAGCGCGGATCGAGCGGGCGCGTCCAGGTGACCACGTCACCGACGACCCCGGCCACCAGCCGTACATCGCGGGCGACGGCCTCGATCGTGAACGGCAATGTCAGGTCGATCTCGAGCGGGATCTCCGACGACCAGCGAAGCGTGAGCGTCGGCGCGTCCGCGCTGGCAACGATCTGCGTCACCGGCGCCTTGCCGGTCTGCCGCAGCACCGCGCGCTCCCCCGAGGCGAATCCGGCAACGTCGAGCACGACGCTGCTCCGTCGATCGGCTGGTTGGGCGCCGCTTGCAGCGGTAGTGCTGACCTGCTCGAGTGTCGCCAGCGCCCCAGCGCGAACCCCTACGGTGTTGACCAGGCGTGACCAAGCGCCGTCGAGGGCCTGCGGGCCGCTGGTCTGCGTCTCGATCGCCGGGGCCACGACGCGCGCGACGTGGCAGCGCCGGCCGCCATTGTCGAAGAAACCACGCACGGCATAAGCGAGGAAAGCATTCGCGCGGAAGTCCCCGAAGGTCCGGAGGAACTGCGGCCAGCCTTCGATCGCGACCGGCCGGTCCGTGGGGCCGCGCTCGGCAATGCCGATGAACCCGGCGATATCGATCCGCACCGGCTCGGGCGCGGATCGCGTCAGCCATCGGGCATGGACGCCGGGGTTGAGGCCGCTGGGCACGCTTCGCCGCCTATTGCGCCGAAGGGATGAGTTCGACGCGGTCGACCGCAATCTCGATCATTTCGATCGCCACGTCGTTCGAAGTCGCGTTGAAGCTGGGCCCCTCCCATTTGGTGATGAAGGCGTTGCGGAAGGACCAGCGCATCTTGTCCTTCTGCAGCTCGTCGGTGAGGATCACTGCCCCGTCCCGAAGCCGAGCCCCACCGTTCAGTATCTCCGAATACCAGCGATAAAGCTGCATATCGGTGGTGATCCCGCGCTTGGCCTGGAGATTGGTGAACTTCCGCAGGCCGAACAGCTTGCGGACGTGCAGCCGGCGTTCGTCGCCCTCGCGATATTCGACGGGATCGGTTTCGAACGTCAGGCCGGAAAATTCGCGGAAAGCGGCCTTGGTGATGCCGTCGAACTCGACGCGGAAATTATAACCCCGGAACGGGTCGGGACGATTGCGATCGGGCATGGTTCAGACCTTTCTCAGGCTTCGGCGGCCAGCAGCCCGCTGGGGGTCTGGCTGATCCGGATGATGACGAATTCGGCGGGTTTGACCGGTGCGATGCCGATCTCCATGACGAGCCGGCCGTTATCGATGTCATCCTGCGTCATGGTTGCGGTGCCGCAGCGGATGTAGAAAGCCTGCGCCTTCTCCTCGCCGAGCAGCGCGCCGTCGCGCCACCAGGTCGTCAGGAAGCTGTCGATGCTGTCGATCAGCCGGTCCCATAGCTGCGGGCCATTGGGCTCCAGCACCGCCCATTGCGTGCCGATCTCGATCGACCGCTCAATCGCGATGAACAGCCTGCGCACCGCGAGATACTTCCAATCGGCCAGGCTGGTGATGCAGCGCGCGCCATAGATGCGGATGCCGCGGTTCTCGTTGCGGAAGTCGCGGATGACGTTGATGTTGCGCGGATTGAGGATCTCATGCTCGCCCTTGGTGACGATCGTCTCGAGGTCGACGATCGCGCGCATCACCTCGTTGCCCGGCGATTTGAACACGCCGCGCTCATTGTCGATGCGCGCGCAGAGCCCCGCCATGTGCCCCGCCGGGCCGATCGCACGCGGCGCGTCGGCGGCGTCGCGGATGATGATCCGGGGGTAATAGATGGCGGCATATTTGCTGTCGAAGCGCGATCGCTGGTTCTGGATCTGGGTGAGCGTCGGCGGAACCGGCGGAGCGCCGGTCACTTCGGGATCGAGCAATGCGACCCGGTACTTCAGCCGCTCGCACTGCTCTATCATCGCGGCCTGGACACTGACGTCGCCCCAGCCCGGTGCGGCGATGATCGAAATGTCGTCGATCTCCTCGAGCGCGCGCAGCCCGGTCCGCGCGCCCGGCCCCCCGTCGGTACCGCGGATGTCGGCGGCGATCGGCGGCACATCGGTACCCGCGGTCGTCGGCAGCAGCGTCAGGCCATCGTCGGCAGTCGGGAACCGGAACGGATGGGTATCGGCGATCGCCGCCGGAACCGATGCGGCCAGCACCCGGACTAGGTTCGACCGGCCGTTGATCTGGTCGAGGACATATTTGCCGGGAACATTCGCCAGAGTGAGCGACGGATAGGTCTCGGTGATGCCGTCGAAGCTCACCGTCATCGCGAATTCCCAGACGGTGAGCACCGTCTCGGTGGCCGGCGCCACCGGCGCCATCGTCGGGCCGGTGAGCGCCTGGCCGGATAGCGTCAGCACCGTGCCGTTCACCGCGATCACTCGGCGGATGTTGCGCGGCGCCCCGGGCCCACGATCGATCTGCACCCAGGCATTGGGGTAGAAGCCGCTCGCAGTCCGCACGCGGACCTGATTGGCGTCGACGCCGCCGGAGATCAGCGTGTCGTAGACCGCACGCGCGGAGCTCACATGGCGCGTGGTCAGAGCGATGCGGCCGCCCCAGGAGCCGGCATCGGCCGCCTCGAGCGTGATGCTGGCCGGGCGCGCTCCGGTGGTCGGCAGGCCGGCGTTGTTGATGCCGTTGAAGGTCGTCACCACTGCTGTCCGCGCGGCAGGAAATGCCGGCTTGCCCGTGGGCGTGATATCGATGGCGTTGGTCAGCGTGACGTCACCCGTGGCGGTGTTGATTCCGCCGGCGGCAATCGTGTTCGCGGTGGCGACATAGGCGACACCCTCGTCGGTGAACGACAGCGTCAGTCCCGAACCGTCGCGCAGCGCGAGCGTGCTGGCGAGGCGCGCGGTCGTCGCACCGACGGTGGCATCCGCGCCGGGAGCGAGCCGCGTCACGAAGCCTCCCCGCGTCGCGAATTGGGTGCGCAGGGCGCCCGCGCCGGTTGCGCGCACGACATAGAGCCGGCGCCCGCCATTGGCGAAGAACCCCTGCACGGCATAGAACATCTCGCCGACGCTTCCGGTGGAGGCCGGCAGCGGCCCGCCGAAGGACTGGCGGAACTGGAGGGGGTTGGTCACCAGGACCGGCGGCCCGAACGTGGGCCCGCGCTCGGTATATCCGACCATACCCGTCGTGCTCGTGCTCACTGCCTCGATCGCAGGCGGTTTGAGGTCGACTTCCTCGAGGAACACACCGGGTGCGAGATATTCGGCCATGGTTCGCGCTCCTTTGCGCTGCGGAATGAGTTACGGAACGAGTCTCCAGTCGAGCTGCTCACCGGCCAGGCCGGCGGCGGAAAAGTCGCGGGTCTGCGGGACGAAGCCGGCGGCGCTGACAGTGATCGACGCGCTACCCATCCGGGCGAACCCGTCGATTGCGTAGTCGCCGGCCAGTCCGCTCGCGGCGCCGTGATCGAAATAGGCATCGGGGTGCCCCGCCTCGCGCAGCACCAGCACATCGCCGCCGACGGGTAGCGCATCGACCCACAGGATCGATTCGCCCCCATAGGCCTGTCCCGCGGGCGTCGCGGTCGGGCCGGTCAGTGCATTCTTGGTGAACCTCCGGATCGGCTCGCCCGCGACCACACTTCCGCCGAGCCGTTCGGTCGTCCAGGCGATGGCGGCCGGGGCGGGACGATCGGGATCGGGCGCCACCGCGGCGATCTCCGTCCAGTGGCCGCGGGCACTGGTGCCGAAGCGAAGCAGTTGTCCCGCTGCGACGCCGGTGCCGTCCACGAGTATCACGCCGTCGCCACCCGTGCTGGCGCCAATCGTGGCGCTGACATCGGCGAGCGCCGAGAGCCCGCGCGCCCTCAGCGTCGCGCCGGCGCCGAGATCGCGGCCCAGCGGCCGGCCGAGGAGTAATGGAATCTCGCCGCCGGGCCCGATCGGCCCGGTCACATCGATCCGAGCATCGGCGACGGGCAGGAATTCAGGCGGGATGGCGCCGTTGCGCCCCAGCACCCGGCCGCGCAGCGGCACCGGCAGCCGCCGCAGCGCGATGTCCTGGACTACGGGACCGGAAGGAAAGGCCGGCACGATCAGCGCGATCATTGCTGGGCGATAACCGCCTCGCGTGATCATCAGCGTGAGCGGATGGGGAATCGTCGTATCACGCAGCGCGACGTCGGGGTCGCCAATCACCGCATAGGCCGATGTCCCCAGGCATCCCAGAAGCTGCGGGTCGTCGACGATCAGCGCCGCGCCCGAGCCGATCGGTGCACCATTCGCGTCATCGCGGATCGCTCCGGTCGCGAAGCAGCGCCGCGTGACCGTCCGATCGAACGTCGCGGCATAAGTGCGCGGCGGGATAGAAACGAGCGTGTCCATCAGGAGACCTCCTCGATGGCGGCGTAATGCGAATGAGTTTCGAGCACCGGCGCGCCATCGCTCAGCGAGCGGTGCGCCTCGATCGGGACATATTGCGCGAAATAGGAGACCGACAGTTGGTAAGGGGATTGGAGCGCGTGCCAGATCCGGCTGGTGTCCTCGAAGCTCAGTTGTTCGAGATGGATTCCCACCGGGCCATCTTCCTCCCCCTGCAGCGCGGGACGCAGGAATTCGGGCCCGATCCGGGCGTGGTCATGCAGCGTCTGCATCGCCGCGCCCAGCAGTCTGTGGCGATTGAGCTCGTCGCTCGAAAGCGGCGTCACCAGATAGTGCAGGACAAGCGGCAGCGGCGCGCGCCGGAGCCGGCCGTCGGTGCCGACGCGAGGGGGTGCATTCTCCAGTTCATCGAACCGGCGCACACGATAGAGCCACAGCGACAGCACCATGGCGGCGGGCCCGGGCGGCGGGATTTCCTTCGGGGAACGCAGATCGACCTGCGTGCCGGCGAAGGGACCGGCGCTGGTGATCGCTGCGCGCAACGTATCCTGCAAGCTCTGGGAGACATGGCCGATACCGGATGAGTCAGCCATCGCCGCCTCCCAGGATCGCTGCGCGCAATGCTGCGGCCGAGAGATCCTCGACGACGGTCATCGAATGCCGCCACTCGTGCAGACGTGCGATCCGGTCGGGGCCGAACAGAGTCACGATCCGGCGATGCACTTCGGGCGGCCCGAGCAGCCGGGCGATATCCGCATCGCTGCCGAGCGCATCGGCGTTGCCGAGTATGATCACGTCGGGAAGCACCGCCGCGACCGTATCCGACAACTCGGCAGCGCCGACATCGTCGGCGACCACCGAAACCTCGGGACAGGTCTCGACAAAGGTTTGCACGATGGCGAGCGGGATCGGCGGCATGCGATCGATCAGAATGTCGAGCCTCTCGCGCGCCAACGAACCGCTCCCGCCGCATCAGATGCCATTTCATAGGCGCGTGGGTGCGCGCTCGATATGAACCCGGAGATGCGTTTTCGGGCCGGGCCGAACGGCCGGCTCGAAGGAACAAGGGAGCGCGGATTCACGAGTCGTTCCGGACCGGAGGAACCGGACCGTTCGGCTCAGGGAGCGCGTGAACAACGGCACGGGCGTGGGCGTGCCCGCCGGGATTCGGTCAAAGCGCAGAGGTTAGCGGAAGGAGCGGAGCAGCGCGCCGGCTTCGGCGCGGCGCGATACGGCGAGCTTCTCGAGCAGATGGTGGACATGGTTCTTGACCGTCGCCGAGCTGATCCCGAGACGCCGCGCGATTTCCTTGTTGCTGGCGCCGCGCTCCAGATCGACCAGGATCTCGGTCTCGCGCGGCGTGAGCCTGGAGCTGACGGCGATGGCCTGACGCGGGCGGCCGATCAGACCGCCGACGACCTCGGCCGCAATTTTCGGCGAGCAGCAGAACTCGCCGCGCGCGACCAGCAGCACGGCCTGAACCAGATCCTCGATGCTCCCATTGTCCTCGACAAATCCGAACACGCCCGCCTCGGCCCAATCGGCCAACGCAGTCGCGCTCTTGCCGATCGCTATTCCGACGATCCGCGCGGCGCTGTCACGCTCGCGGAGGCTGTCGACGAAACCGCGCGACCAGGCCGAACCGAAATCGAGCACGAACACATTGGGCAGCGGCACCTTGCCGGGCAGCGGTTCCCTCGGGCAGCTGGCGCCGGCGAAATCGACTCGAGATTCCGCCGCGAGGCGCGCGCTCAATCCTTCGCGCACCAGCGCGATATCACTGACCACCCAAATCATCGGGCGCTGGTCTGGTGAAATCGACGACATGTTCGGTCACTACCCCCGCTTGGTGTCGAACGGTTGGTCCGAATGCCCCGGCTGCGCGACCAGCGGAATGCCAGTGTCTTTTTTGAGTCGGAACGACAACGTCTGAGACCGTTGCACCGTCCGCGTGGTCGAATGAAATACCAATACTCCGCTGAGTCGGTCAACTTTCCATTCTGAGGGCGGCGAAATCCTACATTGCAAGGGATGCGTTCAATGCATTTAGTAGACTGTCACCGCAATGCGTATGCCCACCTTAATTCCGCCGAGGAGGTACGGCGGAAGGTCACACAAGGGTCACACTGGTCGAAGGGTCTTGCGGAAGCGCTGCGCGAGAAGCGCTGGCGGCTGCTCGCCAAGGCGCGAAGGTGACGGGGCGTCAGCGCAGAAATGCGGTGAACCGAGCGCGCGCGTACGCTCGGGGAGATCGCAGGGTCAAAGAGCGCCGGGCCTGAGGCCGGAGCGTGAGTGGAGCAGGCGAAATCCTACATTGCAAGCGGCGAGCGAGGAGAGATTGGGGGTTAGGTAAACTGTCACCGTAATCCTTGCGCGGAGGTCGAGATCGTTGCGGCGGAAGTCAAAGAGCGCGCAGCAGCGTGCAGCCAGGCGCGACGGCAGCAGGTGAAATCCTACATTGCAAGGGCGGACCGAATTCAATGCATTTAGTAAACTGTCACCGTAATCCCGGTCTTGGAGGCGGATCGATCCGACGATGTGAAAGAGCGGCCAGCAAGGCCGACCGCCCGAGGCAAGCAGACGAAATCCTACATTGCAAGGACGGTCATTTGCGGAAGACAGCGTGCGCGGAGCACACAGCGTATACACTCGATGGATTCAGCAAACTGTCACCGTAATTCTAATTTAGATCTCTCGACGGCGGAAAACGACACGCGCCGGAGACGCTGGCCATTCCAAAGTACCAGAATCTATCACGACATTAAGACGGCAAGCTATTGCGCGATCCTGAAGCGCCTCAAACTCCGTGATAGAGTCACCTATTTCTTCACGATCGGTATCATCATCATGCTCTAGTACAAAGTTTATGACCCATTCTCCCTTTTGACACTCCAACCAAACCATTCTTATATTAGGAGATATGACACCGAGAAGAACTTGACTGACGGCGATGTGCTGCCGATTCCATTCGTCGAGGTTAGGTTCAGTGACCATTACGGTCTCCAGTTGGGGTTAGTCGGAACAATGCTGGGGCTAGCCGTTCCCTTGATAATGAACACGTTTGTCGGCTGCTTCACAAAACCAGCGCCGAGATTCACGTTCGTTCCCGTAATACCTTTGACACGAACAACCGGAAACCCACCATTCGACGTTTTCCCGAGTATAGTTGCCGTCTCAGAATGATAGGCTTGTAAGACCGCTTGGGCATCATTGACACTATCGAGATACCCTCCACCTCGATACTCAGTTCTGCCACCTATATGTCTGAACTGTTTCTGACTAACCTGCGAAGCGATCTCCGGAAAGTCAGACTTAGTGAGACTCACGGCGATGCTCTCTGCGGCATCACCAACCAACGTGTAACCCCCGATGCTCAAGCGATCGCTGGAAATGTTGAGGCCATAGGTGCCGCCGATCGACAAACCGTCATTCGAGGCGACCAGACCATTGCCGCCCCCGAGCCGGAGCCCATCGCTGGTGATGTCAATACCGTTCGTGCCACCTAACCGGAAATAGTTAGAGGTGATATCAAGTCCGTTCGTCCCGCCGAGACGCACGCCGTTGCTGATCACCAGACCATTGTCACCGCCCAGCGAAAAACCGTCGTGATCGATTGACAGGCCGTTCTGTCCGAACACCCGGAAGTGGCTGTCACCAGAAGAGAAGATTTCGTATCCGCCCACCGAGAGCGCGCCGTTTGAGAAACTGATGCCAATCGCGGCGAGACCGGCGACAGCAAGTGCGGAAGCCGAAGGGAGGATCGAATCCCAATAAGAGCCGCGGCGCTCGAGTTCATCGATCACCGCCGTCTTTTCGGTTTGCGTGAGATCGGTGCGCTTGCGGGCATGCTCGATTCCCGCTTCGACGTTGCGCCGGTTCTCCTCGCGTGTCTTGGGTTCGACATCGCGAATGCCATAGGTGGTGAGGTCGAGCGAGGACGGATCGCCTGCCGCGTCGGTCGCGGCTCGGCCCGCCGCATTCGCGCGCGTTACCGGCGAACTGCCACCTCCCTCCATATCCTCTACGGAACCGGCGCCGGCTTGTGTGCGACTCCCAATTGGGCCGCCACTCTCCTTCGAGGTCTGTTCAGCTATATCGTCCTGACCGACGGCCACCTGCTTCTGTCGGGGCTCGAACAAGGCTTCCAGCCGGTCCGCCGCCATCCGTCCGATCGTACTGCCGATCACGTCCGGCAATGCGGCGAGCAGATTGTCCCCGAAGTCAGTACCGGTGACCAAGCTGCGAGCCGCGGCACTCGCCACTCCACTCGCCGTGCCGCTCAGAAAGGCATTGCCGGCGCTGCTGGTCCCGCCGATCGTCATGCCGAACAACCGTTTGCCGTCGATACCGCGCGCCACCGCACCGCCCACGCCGGCCCCGAGGCCGGCAACCGCCACACCGGCGAAGTCGAACTTCGATTGCAACCCGGTGGCCACGCCTATGCCTTGCGTGAGTGTGCTGCCGATGGCGCCGCGCGCGACGTCGCCCAGGAACTTGCTGCCGGCTATCGACTCAAGCCCCTTGACGCTGCTCAGGCCGCCGCCGATGCCGCCGGCGATCCCCGCCATCGCGACTGCGCCGAAGTTGAACTTGTTCTGGATGCCGGTGGCCAGGCCGACCGTCTGGCTGACGACGCTGCCGGCAACGCCTGCGGCCGCGCCGCCGAGTACCGGGCTACCGAGCAAGCCGGCGAGGGTTCCCTGAGAAGCCACGGTGACGGCAACTGCCACGACGACGAGCAGCAACTGCCCGAACACACCACAATTGTTGCTCTTCGACTTGCGCGGCGCCTGCGGGGTCGGGGTGGTCGGGCTGGTATCGCCCAGCGCTGCGGCTGGGTCGTAGGGCGCGAAGGTGGACGCGTTGTACGACGAGCGCATCACCCCCGCGGGGATGGTCAGCCGCTGGCCCTCGGCGAGCGCCGAACCGGCGGAGAGGCCGTTTACTTCGGCGAGGCGATACCAGAGGTTCGAATCGCCCCAGAGCTGCGCGGCGATCGTGGACAAGGTCTCGCCGCCCCGGACCGTGTAGCTGCCGCCGGCGCCGCCCTGCTCATGGGAAGTGACCGGATTGTAGAACTGGTCGAAATCGGCATGGGCCTGGCCGTAGCTCGCCCCGCCCCGGAACGCGCCGCTGCCGGGGGTCAGCGGACGGCTGGCGACCGAGCTCAGATAGTCGGTCTCGAGCGTGCCGTTGTTGCCGGTATAGCCCATCTCGCGGCCGGCGAAGCGATACCAGATCTCGTGCGGATCGCCCTGGCCGACATAATCCTGCTCGTCGCGGCGGATCGCCAGACCATTCGCGTCGTTGAGGAAGCTCACATTGCGCGAGCGCCCGTCCGAGATCCACGCGCTGACCAGTTGGCCCAAGCCGTTGTAATTGTAGGTGGTCGTGCCGCTGGTGGTGCCCGTCACCGTCGTCGAGGCGAGCGCAGCGCCATCGTACCAGGCATAGCTGTTGCTCGTGGTCGAGGTCGAATAGGGTACGCCGGTACGCCAGGCATTGGTGGTGGAGCTGACCAGCGCGCCAAGCGCATAGCCGGTGCCGGTGCCGTAGTCGCTGGTGGTCTCGTTGACCTGGGTGATCCCGCCCTGGCGCTGGAACAGCTGCTCGAACGTCACTTGCCCCTTGGCGTTGTATTCGAGCCGCTTGTCGTAGATCGCCGAATTGAGCGCCCCGTTGCCATAGACGTCGGGATCGGCATCTCCCCAGTCGATCTGGCGCTCGAGCCTGCCCAGCCCATCATACCAATAATTCGCCTTGCGCAATCCGGTCGCGGCGGGCGCGGTCACCGTGATCGTGCCGTCGCCATTGTCGGAATAGCCGCTCTGCGCGACGCGGACGTCCTTGAGCTGACCATCGCCCCAATAAGTGTAATCCTCGCGATTGTCGGCTTCGTACGAGACGTCCTGATACTGCCATGTATAGCCGCCCCAGCCGCCATACATGTTGGGATCATAGACCTCGACATAGACCTGCCCCCAGGCAGTGGTCGTGCTGAGTGCCTGGGTCCGCTGGCCGGCGGCGTCGTAGAGCAGATCTACGCCCTGCCCGCCGCGAACGATGCCGCTCCCGGTCTGGATGCCCTTGGCGGTCACCACCCGGTTCATGCTGTCGTAGCGGTACCAATAATCCTGCGTACCTGCCGAGTAGGCGGCGCCATTCTGGTCGAGCAGGCTGAAGCTCGCGACGCTGCGGCGGATATTGGAATTGGCGTCGTAGTAATAATTGGTGCTCGCCGCCGGCGTGGTGCCGGTGGCGGCGGCGGACCAATAGGTCAGGCGGCCCAGTGCGTCATAATTGGCGGATTGACTGGAGATGGTGACGAGCGAGGTTTCGTACTGCCAGTCGCTGACCCAATATTGGTCAGGATAGCCGTAGCTATAGTCGTATTCCCAATAGCCGTGATCGACCATCGCGCCGGTCAGCCGGGTGAACTCCTCGGTCAGCCGGTTCCCGGCGGCATCATAGGCGTAGCTGGTGCGATCCTGGGTGAAGTTGCCCTGCGACGCCGAGGTGTCGATCCCGATGGTGACGCGCCCGACCAACCCGGTATTGAGATAATCGTAGTTGATCGTCTCGCCGCCCGAACGCTGAATCATCCGCCCGGCGAGGTCGTATACATAGAGCGTCTGATGCCCCCCCATGTCGGTGGAGGCAATGAGATGGCCGAACAGGTCAGACTGATCCCCGCTCTGGCGCCCATTGGCATAGGTCGTAAGCGTGGTCCAGGCGCCAGGGGCGGCGCCTAGCCCGTTGGCGCCGGCACCACCTTCCCAGACATAGCTCGTCGTCGTCGTATCGCCGCCAAAGGCGACGGTCCGCACGATCCGGCCCTGCACATCGTAGTCGGTCGTCTCGACATTGGCGGTGCCGTAGAAGGAGTTCCAGTGCTTGATGCGCTGGCCGAGCACGTCATAGGCAAAATATTCGGTCAGACCGCTCGGGCGAGTCACCTGAATGAGCCGCCCCATGGCATCATAGTCCATCGCGGTGGTGCGGTTGATCTCATCGGTCACCCGCCGGAGGTCGCCGAAGCGATCGTAGCCGTTCTTCACGATGCCGCCGTCGGCATGCCACTCCCACACGACCTGCGCTTCGCTGCCGCCATAGCCGGTGCCCGCAAGCAGGGTACGGGTGGTACGGTTGCCGTTGGCGTCGTCCTGGCCGATGAGCCGACCGGCGATGTCATAATAATTGTGGCTGCTCGGGTTGACCCATGCCTGGCTGCCATTCTCGTAAGTGACCAGCACCGAGGCGCGCAGGGCGTAGGTGGTGCGGCCCATCGCGTTATAACCGTAGACGGTCTGGTAGCCGCGCGCGTCGGTTTCGGTAGCGACCTCGCCAAAGGCATTGTAGCTGCGGCCGGTGACGATGTCGGTGGTGCCACCGGCATTGCTCAGTTGGCGCTGGGCGAGCCGGGTCGAAATCGCCTGGCCACGCTTGTCATAGGCATTGATCGTGACATTGAGCCCGTCGACATGGAGCTGGCCCAGCCCATAAGCGAACCCGCCCGTCGCGCTCGACAGCATCTGATCGAGGCTCAGCCCGGCGATCGAATTGCCTTCGCTCTCGATGACCGCGCTCTGGTTGCCATTGGCGTCATGGACATAATAGCGCCAGACGCCGTCGCCCGAATTGCTGCGGTAGAGCCGGCCTGCGCCGTCATAGGCGAACTGCTCCTGCCACCCGCCGTTGATCCCCTTTTGCGCGACCTCGCCATAGGCGTTGTACTGGATCTGCTGGGCATCGCCCTTGTTCCAGCTCGAGCCGGTCCATGCGCCCACCGTCTGGGTGATGACGCGCCCGAGGATGTCGCGCGTGTAGAGGATGCCCTCATAGACGGCCGCCCCGTCCGAGGTAGTGCGCACGTAATTCTCGCGCAGAACGTTTCCAGCGGCGTCGTAATAATATTCGGTGACCGAGCCCGAAGGATCGACCTTCGAGAACAGCCGCCCGCCTGCCCCATAGACATAGCGCGTCACCCGGTCGGCGGCGGTGCCGCCGGCCTGCACACTTCGCACGAGATTGCCAAGCGCATCATAATAATATGAGACGACCGGCCTGATCGCGGTGCCCGAATAATCGATTATTGTTGCGCGCTGTTCCCGCACCAGCCGACCCGCAAGATCATATTCGTAATCAGAATATTCGCCGGTCGCCTCGGTCTTGCGCGTGACCTGACCCAGGCCGTTATAGCTGTAATAGATGCTGGCGGTGCCGCCATTGCCGGAGAGCACCCCGGTCGAGGCATTCACCACATAGGCTTCGACACCGTAGCGATGCTCGGCGATCCGCCGGCCCATTTTGTCATAGGTGAAGCCGGTGACGCGATCGGACGTGCTCTCGGCAAGCGCCGGCGGCGCCGCAACGCTCGCGCCGCTGAACTGGATGGCGTAACGCCGCTCGACTCCGACATTGCCCTCGGCATCCAGATCCCAGCGGGTCACATAGCCCAGCGCATCGACTGCAAGGGTCTTGCGGCCGAGCTTGTCGTAATAGGCATAGCTGGTGACGCCGTTGGCGTCGGTGGTGCTGACGACATTGCCGGCCGCGTCATAGACGTAGCTGGTGGTGATCGCCGCGGTCGACAACACGAACGACGAGCCATTCCACGCGCCGGTGCGAACCCCTGCAATGCTGGTCGAGGTCAGCCGGTTGATCGCGTCATAGGCATAGCTTGTTTCGCGATACGCGCCTCCAGGCGCCGCCGGCGGCGTGCCGCCAGGCGTGACGGGCAATGCGATCGGCGTTGCATAGGTCCGCGATGAAATGAGGTTGCCGACCCCGTCATAGCCATAGGTCGAAAACGTTCCGAGCGCACCCAGTTCGGCGACCTTGCGGTCTAACTCGTCATACCAGAACAGCGTCCGCGCGCCGTTGGCATCGGTCGCCTCGACGAGGTTGCCGCGCTTGTCATATTTGTAGCTCTCGACCGGCGTCGCGGAAATCAGGCCGATATGGTTCGTCTGGTCGACATAGTTGATCGTGGAGCCGGTCTTCGAGGTCAGCCGGCCCGCCTTGTCATAGGCGAAATATGTGTCGCGCCGCTCGGGCAGGCCATAGGCCTCGACCTGATGCACGACGTTTCCACGCGCATCATATACGTAGACGTTGCGGTAATAGGCGGCGGCAGTCTGGGTTCCCGCCTCGTTATGGACCGGCGAGTATACATATTCATAGTATACGAGCCCCCGCCGGTTACGCGAGTATACGGTAACGCCACCCAGCTTGTTCTGGGTCTGGTTGATTCCGCCGAAGGCGTCGTACCAGTTGGTCTCTACATAGCCCTCGGCATCGGTGGTGGTCTTGACGCGGCCGAGCTTGTCGTAGGTGAAGCTGGTGGTCGCATCTTTCGCGTTCGNAAGGCGTCGTACCAGTTGGTCTCTACATAGCCCTCGGCATCGGTGGTGGTCTTGACGCGGCCGAGCTTGTCGTAGGTGAAGCTGGTGGTCGCATCTTTCGCGTTCGCCAGCACCGCCGGCGGCGCGGTCACTGACGCCGTATTGGTCGCCTTGCTTGCGCGCCGCGTGACCGAAGCCACTTCGCCGAACACCGTGTAGCTGGTCTCGGTGACGTAATCCTCGGCATCGCGTGTCGCCACGACCCGGCCCAGCTTGTCGTAATAGTTCCAGGTCGAGTTCAGGCGCGCGTCGATGGTGCGGACGAGATCGCCGAACCCGTTATATTCGAAGCTGGTGACGCCGCTCGCTGCATTGGTCTCGCTGAGCCTGCGGCCCAGCTTGTCGTAGGTCCAGCTGGTGGTGTGGCTGTTCGCATCCGTCGTGCTGACCAGATTGCCGAGGCCGTCATAGGCGAACGTGGTCAGCGCGTATTCCGGAGCGCCGCCCTCATAGCCGTCATACCGCGCAATGACTTGGCCAGCCGCGTCATAGACATACAGCGTGTGGCTCGCGTCGGCCGTGCCAGCCCCTACGATCTCGCGCGCGAGCTCGCCAGTGGCCCAATAGACATAGTCGCGCCGCTCGCCTTCACCATTATACTCGGCCGTGAGCCGGCCGGTGGCGTCATAGGACCAGCTCTGGCTGGTATAGTCGATCCAACCATCGGTGCTGTTCTTGACATAGTCGATCGTCGAGCTGTCGCTCACCGACAGCGCCGTGTTCCACCGGCCCTGCCAGGTCTTGCGCCCCTCCGCGTCATAGTCGGTGCGCGTGACATAGCCTTCGGCGTCCACCGTGAAGCGGAGCTCGCCGCGCGCATTATAGTAATAGCGCGTGATGCGGTCATTCACTGTGGGATAGGTCGCGACCCAGGAATCCATGTCGCCCTTGGTCGGCAGGCTCCCGGTCCAACGCAGATTGTCGTACTCGACCTTGCGGATCAGCTGGCCGAGCGTGTCGTAGACATAGCCCACCACCCCACCGCCGGCATCGATCGAATAGGCCAGCCGTCCGGCGCCGTCATAGACGCCGAAGCTCAGACGGTTGTCCGCTTGGCCGGCAAAACCAGCCACCGCACTTTTCACCGCAGCATAGGTGTAGCTCGAGAGCGCCGGGATCGACCCCGCATATTGTGTCGTCTGGCGCACCGGCCCGTGCGCGTCCGCGCCGCTCCCGTAACCGAATTCGGTAACCTGGAAGAGGCTGTTGATCTGGAAGCGCAACAGCCCCTGGCCGTCATAGACATAGCGCATCGTGCGCGCGTCGGCGCCCACGCCATTGATCAGTGTCTGGAACGAGCCGTTCGCACGATCGGCGGCATTGGTCGGATTGGCCCAGGCAAGCTCCTGGACCTTGCGGCCGGCACCGTCGTAAACGATGCGCGACAGATACCCCTCGCCGTTCAGCACCCCGACGAGATTGCCATCCTTGTCGTAGAAGGTGCGCGCGATGCTGTCGTTCGCATGGGCGCCCGGCAACACAGCGATCTGCCCGGCCGAAAGCTTGTTGAAATAGCCGGTCGTCCGGATGAGCCGGCCAGACGCGTCATATTGGTAGGCGGTGACCGAGCCGTCGCCATCGATCGCCTCGATCACGCGGCCTTCCTTRTCGTAGACCGTCCAGGTCCAGATATCGAAGCTGTGCGCCACGGGACGATAGGCCGCCAACTCGATGTCGGCGTTGGGGTCCGCCAGATACGTGAACAAYGCRGCTGGCGACACCGARCCGTTGGCATAGCGGGCGGTCGCCACGAGCCGGTCATTGGCGTCGTAGCGATATTCGGTGATCCAGCCGGCCTCGTTGATGTCGGCGATCTTGCGCCCGACCTTGTCGTAGAGATAATAGCTCTTGATGCCGCTGGCGTCGGTCATCCGCCGCACGCGGCCGTTGCGGTCGTAGAGGTAGGTCGCCTCGCCCACCGTCACATGGGCGCCGGACTCGGTGAAGCTGACCAGTTCCCCGGCCTTGTTGTATACCGAGGTCTGGACGAAGCCGTTGGCGAGCGTCACCACCGCCTGCATCGCTGCATCGTTGAAGACGAANAAGCTGACCAGTTCCCCGGCCTTGTTGTATACCGAGGTCTGGACGAAGCCGTTGGCGAGCGTCACCACCGCCTGCATCGCTGCATCGTTGAAGACGAAGCTGGTGGTGCCACCGTTCAGATCGGTGCTGGCAGTGATCCGGCCGAGCCCGTCATAGACGAAGCTCTCGACATTCTGTCCGACGACATATCGGCTGAGCAACTGGCCAGCGGAATCATAGGTGAAGAGCTCGTGCGAATGCTCTCCCTCGATATTGAGGTGGGCGTAACCATAGTTCTGGCTCGCCCTTAGCCGGTGGCTCGCATTGCCGCGCTCATCGTAGATGATCTGCGTGATCTCGGCGCTCGCGGACTCCGGCAGACTCGTACACCAGGCATCGAGCTGCACCTGGCTGGGACTCTGGTCTGTCGCGAACCCGCTCAGATCATAGAAATAATCCGGGAAATCGCTTATAAAGTGGAGCTGGCCGGCGGTATCGTACCAGTTGCGCGTGACTCGACCTTCGGAAGTGACGACGTAGACCAGCCGGTTGGCACCGTCGTAGACGAAACGAGTCGTATGCGCAGTGGTGTTCGAGTCCTTGTCGGATCCGATGCGCGTCTCGGTCAGTATCTGGTTCGCGGCATTGTAGGTACGAGTGACGATGCTGCCGAGCCGGTGGGTCTGGCTGACCATGTTGCCCGAGACGTCGTAGCTATAACTTGTGGCATTACCCGCCGCATCGGTGACGCTGGCGAGGTTGCCCTGCGCGTCATAGCCGAACTGCACCACTTGCTGCGCCGCCCCCGATTGCGCGGGCGGAGCGGTGATCTTGAGCAGTTGGCCGGCACTGGCCGATTCAACTGGCAGCTTGGTGAGCAGCGGCGCCGCGGCGATGAGCGAAGCATTTGCGCGAAATCCGCCCTCCATGTCTGGATAGACATAGACGCCGCCGTATTCGGTCCGATCATAGGTCCTGACGATCTCCACTCGCGTCGGCTCGGTTTCAGACAACCCTTCGACAGTGAAGAGGCCGCCCTCATAGCGACGAATGGAGCCCGGACCCGAGACGATCCGGGCAGTCGTCTGGCCACCGCCCCACAGACTGTTGGAGCCATGAAGACCGAGCGAATGGCTGGTGAAACCGTTGACCGCCTGAAGGCTCAGCGAGAAGCTGTACGTATCGCCTTCTGCGAAAAGACCAGTGTAAAAGGCCGACCAAGCGCCTGCCTGCTGCACTGTAAACTGGTAGGCCGGCGATCCATGGATCGTGCCAGCTCCTACGACGCTGACATTGCCATTGTTCCAGTTGGCCAAATCCATCTGACTAGGATTGGTGGCGGTCGCACTGCGAAGCAGCATCGGATCGGCGGCGATCAGCGCGGCGCCCGGGCGAAAGCCGCCGGGGTTGTCGACATAGAAATAGGCACCGGCCGCCTGGGCTTGTTCGTAAGTGCGCGTGATCTCGACACGCGTGCCTGTGGTCTGGGAGAGACCCGTTATCCGCCAAAGGCCACCAGCCAGTTGCACGAGAGTACCCGGACCCGAAACGATGCGAGCGGAAGAAATGTCGTTCGTCGCCCAGCCTTCGCTATCCGCGTGGAGGCCAAGATCCTGCGTCGTGACGTTGCCTGCGGCCTGCAAAGTCAGCGCGAAGCTGATCGTTTCTCCAGCCGCGACGGTGAACCCCTGCATCACGCCCGACCAGGAACCTCCATTGACGACCGTGTATCGGGTCGCCGCTCGTCCATCGATGACGGCAGGCTCCTTGACGAGGTTACCGCTACTCCAGGTCTCGAGCTCGGCAGCGAAGTCCCCCTTGGCGAAATCCAGCCGCGTCACCTGTCCTGCAGGATCGGTGATGTTGGTATAGCCGTCGCCATAGCCAAGCGTGGTCGTGCGGCTGACGCCGTTGGCGACGGCCTGGGTGATGCTCGTCACGCGAAGCGCACTGTCATAGCCGATATCGACACGCGATCCGTCGGTTTCGCTGATACTGGCGACGAGCTTGGACGTGCCGTGATAGGTGTAGCTGGTGGTGTAGACCTTGCCGTCGGCGACGCTGTTGTCTTCCGGGCTGAGATCGACGGTCACACTGGCGAGGCGGTTGGCGCCGTCATAGCTGTAGCGCGTGCGCGTCAGCGTCGCACCCTGGCTCGACGTCACGACACTGGTGATATTGTTGCCCGACCACGTGTACTGGACCACCCCGCCATCGGCGGTTGCGATCTGCGTCAGATGGTCGCCGGTATAGGTGTAGGTGAGGGTATTGCCGCTGGTGTCGCGCTCGGACACGATCCGCCAGTCGCCGTTGTGGAAACCATAGACCTCGACCACCCGTGTGTCGCCATCGGTCCAGGCCCAGTTATTGCCGCTGTGATACGTCAGCGTGTCGAAGGCGCCCGAGCCGTCGGTCGCGACATAGGCTGAGCCGTTCCAGCTATAGCCGATCTCCGAACCGTCAGCCGAACGGCGCTTGACGCTGCTCCCCCAGGTGTTGATCGTGCCCGTGAAGTCGAAGATCGCGCGGTCGGTGCTCTGGCGCCAATTGTCGCTATTGTCGTCGCTCAGGTTGCCGAGGCTGTTATAGGTCCGGTTGATCGCGATGTCGCCGCCGCGCCCGGTCAGGAACTCGTCGCGGTGGCGCACCACCAGGTTGCCGTTCGCGGCGTTGAGGAACAACTGCTCGCCGCTGCGCCCGAGACTTGCCGAGCCAAGCAGTCCCGAGCCGCCCAGCACACTACCCGAACCGCGCTCGAGACCTGCCCCCGAGCCCGTGAAAATTGCAACCATCGCCCCCGCCCACCTGAAATCACGGGCCAATGCCCCTGCACACCCAGTCGGCGAGATCCCGGCTTTGTTTAGAATTTCTTCACGTTTGCAGGACGTGACGATTACGGCGGGGAGAACGGAGCTCGCAGCCCTCGAGGTTCACCGCGCCGTGGGGCGGCTCAGCACGAAGGCGGCGCATCCTGCCAATGCGAGCGCCACCACCACGTCCACCGTCAGGCCGGGGCGCGCCGTGAACCAGAAGACGGCGTAGCCCAGCGCCATTCCCGTGCACGCGAGAAGCTTTCCCTTCTTCGTGATCGCGCCGTTCTCCCGCCACGCGCGGAGCGACGGTCCGAACCGCGGATGGTCGAGCAGCCAGGCCTCGAGCCGCGGCGACGATCGCGCGAAGCAGCCGACCGCGAGGATCAGAAAGATCGTGGTGGGCATCAATGGCAAAAGCGCGCCGACAAAGCCCAGCAGGACGAAGAACCAGCCCAGCGCCAGCCAAAGCGTGCGTGACGGGCTCGCCCCGCGATCAGGCTTGTTGTCTCGCCGCCACGTCATCGCGAGCGTCGGTACCATCACCGCCGCAGGGGGAACACTATTTCCGCGCGACCGGGCCGTGGAAATCGGCCTCGACCACGCCCAGCCGCCAGCCCGGCGGCACTGCGTCGGCGCCGGTGTCCCCTGCCTTGCGCGAGGTATCGAGCTCGATGACCTTGCCGAAGGCGTCGCGGTCGACGACCGGGCCGATCTGGGTGATGCGGAGCAGGCTGCCGGTGGCCGGGGCGAACTTCACATTGGCATAGCCGAGCTGGCGCTCGGTCTCGCCTTCCCACACGGTCCTGCCGTCGAGCGTGATCCGCAATTTGTAGCTGCGCGAGCGCCAGCCGACGAGCTTCAGGTCGATCTCGCTCAGCGCCGCGGGCGCGGCGAAGCGATATTCGATCCATGCCGAGCCGGGCTGGCCGTCGCTGGTCCAGCGGGAGAGCTCGTTGTCGTCGGTGCTGTTCGCGGCCTCGCCCTGGTTCGAGCCCGCGACGATCGATGCGGGCATGACGGTGGTGCGGCTGGGGGTGAAGGAGGGGCTTGCGGGCGTCGGTCCCCGGGTGAGCAGGGCCGGCTGGTGGTCCTCGGGGAAATCGGCCGAGAGGCCGCCGGTTGCGGGCTTCACCGCGCTGGTCGGGATCGTCAGCGTCGCGCGCTTGAGCCCCGGCGCGGTTGCGGTGACGCGGACCGTGCCGCGGCCGGTGCCCGCGCGGAGCAGGACGCGGTTCACGCCGGCCTCGACCGGCAGGTTGGGCGAGAGGATGTAATTGTCCTCGCCGCGCGCGGTGCCCGCATATTGGGTGGTCTGGTCGGCGCCGGCGGGCTTGGTCGGCTCGGCCGGGCCCGCCGCGGCCGCGGCGCGCGGCTTGCCCGAGGAATCGCCCTGGGCGATCCCGCCGCGCCATTCGGCGGGGCCGTCGAGCGTGAACTTGACCATGTCGTGCGCGGTCGGCACGCGCCGCCCCTTGGCGTCGACCACTTCGGCATCGACCAGAGCGATGTCCGCGCCGTCCATCACGAAGCCGCGCGGCGAGACATGCGGGGTGAGGCGCAGCGCGACGGGGGCGCCGACGGTCTCGATCACGTGTTCGGACTTGCGGCCATCGGCATAGGTCGCCACCGCGCGGAGCGTCCCCGGCGCCCATTGGACCTGCCAGCCGAACAGGAAGCCGTTGCTGCGCTCCCCCTTGCCGAGCGATCGGCCGTTGAGGAACAGCTCGACACCGTCGCCGTTCGAGACGACGGTTACGTCCTTCGTGGCGCCTGCCGCGTAGTTCCAATGGCCGATGATGTGCGTGCGCGGGGTGACGCTGTCGACCCAGTCGCTCCACATCACCTGATGGGCGTAAAAGCCCTCCTTGGGCAGGCGGACCGCATCGACTTCGCCCGAGCGGCGGTAGTTATTGTCGCCGCGATAATGGGTGTTCGAGTCCGAGAAGATGATGTTGACGCCGCCCGAGCTGACGCGCTTCCCGGTGCCCGGGCGGACGCGATAATAGTCCCACCAGCGCTTGACGTCTTCGATCGCGTGGCTGTCCTGGTTGCGGTTATAGTCGGGCGAATCCTTGTGGAACGGCGGAGTCAGCTCGTCCTGGTAGAGCCGGGCGCCCTCGTCCCGCGAATATTCCATCGCCCAGACCGGCTTGGTGGCGCTCTTGTTGATGTAGAGCATCTCGCCGCCATATTCGGCTTGCCTGCTGTCGAGCATCTCGCGCGAACCGATCGCGCGGCCGCCATGCGGGTCGTACTGGTCGCGGATGGCCTTCAATTCGGCCATGTGCGCGTCGCTGATATTCTCGTTGCCGCCCTCGTAGAACAGGATCGAGGGATTGTTGCGATTATAGACGATCGCGTCGCGCATCACTTCCTTGCGCTGGTCCCAGCGGCGGCCGGTGACGTCGCTTTCGGCATCGCCCGCGGGCATCGCCTGGATCAGGCCGACGCGATCCGCGCTCTCGACATCCTGCTTCGACGGCGCGATGTGCATCCAGCGGACGAGGTTGCCGCCGCTCTCGACCATCAGCCCGTTGGAAAAGTCGCTGATCCAGGGCGGGATCGACACGCCGACCGCGGGCCATTCGTTCGAGGTGCGCTGGGCATAGCCGTGCATCTGGATCACGCGGCCGTTGAGGCTGACCATGCCGTCGGCGAACTTCGTCTGACGGAAACCGGTGCGGATATCGACGCTGTCGATGACCTTGCCGTTCTCGGTCAGGATCGTGGTTACGGTGTAGAGATAGCCATAGCCCCAGCTCCAGAAATGGAGGTTTTCTGCAGTGCCGGCGGCCGTGAGCAGGCGCGTCTCGCCGGGCGCCAGCGTCGCGTCGCCGCCGTCGAGCCGGCGGACGACGCGGCCATCGCGGTCGCGGATCTCGGCGCGGTAGCCGATCTTGCGCGGAGTCGCGCCGGCGTTGCGGATCTGGGTCTGGGCATGGATCGTCGCGCGGCGGGCCTTCACGTCGAATGCGTCGGCCCAGACATATTGGCCAATAGTGCCCAGGCCGGAGAAGAGCGGCAGCGTCTGATAGACGGGGCCGGTCAGATGGAGCCGGACATTCTTGGTGATGCCGCCATAATTGACGTTGAAATTGTTGTTGTTCCACTGGAAGCCGCTGCCGGTCGCGCGCTCCTTGTATTTCCAGTCATTGTCGACACGGACCGCAATGAGGTTCTCGCCGGGCCTCAGCGCCGCCGTGATGTCGGCGCCGAACGCCATCGATCCGTTCTCGGAGAGGGCTACCGACTGGCCGTTGACCCAGACCTCGGCTGCCTGACGCACGCCTTCGAACTCGAGGAAAGCGCGGCCGCCAGGGCCCTGCGCGGGCAGGACGATGCGCTTGCGGTACCAGGTGATGCCGGTCGACAGATCCTTGATGTCGCGCGCGAACGCCTGCGTCTCGTTGAAGGCGTTGGGGAGCGTGACCTCGTGCCAGTCGCGATCGTCGAAGCCCGGCCGCTCGGCGCCCGCCTGTTCGCCGGTCGTCGACCGCCAGCCGGGATTGAGGTTGTACGTCGCGCGCGGTGAGGCGACCGCAGTCGATGCGTCGTGTGCGATCGCCGGGACTGCGACGGTCGCGAGCAGCATGCCGAGCACGGCACCGACGGATCTATGCAAGGCACCCTCCCAATTGGTCAGGCCAACTTGTCTTATCGGCGCAGTGTCTGTCAAGCCAATGTGGAAGTTCGTCTCACAAATTGGGAAGCCAGCCGTGACGGCCGGCAAAGAGGCGGAAGAGATCGAACCAGACATATGGCTTACCGTCGGCATCGAACAACGGAATGCCGTGCCCGCCCTTCTCGGCGATCATCAGTTCGGACGGGATACCCGCCGCCTGCAGCCCCGCGAACATCGCCAAGCTGTTCGCCGCCTTGACGGTCTTGTCGTCTGCGGCGTGGCAGACGAGGGTCGGCGGCGTCGCGGCGGGCACGTCGAGCTCGAGCGACCATGATCGGGCCAACGCCTCGGAAGGATCGGTGCCGAGCAGCTCGCGACGCGACTGCTCATGCGCGATCGGCGGCAGCATCGACACCACCGGGAAGAACATCGCGACGGCGATCGGCCGCGCGGGGAGCCGGTCGGCGGCGTCGATCGGATCATAGGTGACCTTGTCGGCGCGGGTACCGAGCGAGCCCACTACATGCCCGCCCGCCGAAAAACCCATCGCGGCGACGCGCGCAGGATCGATCCCCCATTTCGCGGCGCCGGCGCGGATCAGCCGCATCGCGCGCTGCGCGTCCTGCAGCGATGTCGCCGGGCCGGCGCGCCAGCCGTCGTGCGGCAAGCGGTAGAGCAATTCGAACGCCGTGATCCCCTGCGCGGCGAACATCTGGGCGATCCTGCCTGGCCCACGGCCCACCGCGACCCGCGCATAGCCCCCGCCCGGGATGAGCAGTATCGCCGCGCCGTTGGGCTTCGCGGCGCGCGCGACGGTCATCGCCGGCGTGCCGATATGCGTCCAGGCGATGTCGTCGGGTTTCGGCGAACGGGGGACCGTCACGTCCGCGATCCCCAGCCCCTCTCCGCCCGGCGGCGTGCCCGGCCAAAGCATTACCCGCTCGATGTCGGCCGGCGCCGAAGCGCGCGCGGCGCCGGCAATCCCCAGTGCAAGCCCGGAAGCGAGGACGGTGCGACGATCCATGAACACTCCTAACGCGACACTTCGGCCATGAACTGGCCGACGGTTTCCTCGACCCGGTGGAGCGCTTCGCCCGCCTCCGTGGCCTGACGGCCCGCATCCTGCGCGGCGGCGGCGAGCTCCGAGACCCGCCCGCTGATCTGCGAGATCAGCACCGCGATCTCTCGCGAGGACATTGCCGTCTCGTCGATCGAGGCGAGGATCGCGCCCACCGTGGCCACCTGCGTCTCCATCTCCGAGGAAAGGCCGCGCACGCGCTCCATCAGCTCGCTCACGATCGCGAGAATCGCCTGGTTGGTGCGGGCCATGACTTCGCTGGCGTCCTGCGCCTTGCGGATCGTGACGGTGACGCCGCCGGTGGCGTCGGCGGCCTGATCGGCGAGGCTGCGGACCTCCTGCGCGACCACCGCGAAGCCATGCCCGCTCTCACCGGCCCGTGCCGCCTCGATGCTCGCATTGAGCGCCAGCAGCTTGGTCTGCTGGGCGATGCCGGCGATCAGCGTCAGCACCGATTCGATCTGCGCGGTATGCGATGCGAGATTGGCTGCGTTCTCCGCCCCCTGCATGGCGATCGTATCGGCCCGGCCGGCGACTTCGGAGGCGGCGAGCGCCTCCTCGCGTGCGCGATCGAACGCCGAGATCAGCACCGCGGCGCTCTCCGCCGATTGACTCATCGCCGTCGCCGACTGATCCGCCGCGGTCGCCACTTCGGCGGTGGGCTTGCTCAACGACTGCATTTCGGCGGCGGTGCGTTCGGTGAAACCGGCGATGTCGCGGCTGGCGCGGACGCTGGTGGTGATCGCATCGCCCAATTGTTTGCGGACCGCCGCGGCTTCGGCGCGCACCGCGACCTGGTTCCGCGCCCGGGCGATCGCGCGCAACCGGCTCGCGATAATCTCGAACTCGATGCCGGCGAGCTTCTGGGTAGAGCGAGTGAGCCGCTCGAGCTGGGCGGGATCCTGGGTCAGCTCGAAGAACAGCGCATGGATCCGCATCTGCGCGACCAGCATCGATGCGGCGACCACCGCGAAGTCGAGATCGTTCTGGGAAATGCGATCGGCCTCCGCAATCACTGCGTCGAGCCAGCGTTGATCGATCGGCCGGGCCAGCTTGGCGCGCGCATATTCGACGCGCGATGCCACCAGGTCGTCGGAGACGGGCCCGCCCGCGCGCCGCTCCAGCAGATCGCGCGCGATGCCGGCGATATGCGGCTCGATGAAGGTCCAGGCTTCGCGCAGTTCCGTCTCGAAGCGATCGTCTATGGCATAGCCTTGCCGCAATGCCGCGGCGCTTTGCCGTGGCAATGCGGTTTCATCGGCGGCGCCGATATTCTCCTTCAACATACACCCTCCCCCGGGCGTCACCACGCCTCTTGGTTGTCATCGACGAACGTCCAGCCCCCCGCCTTCGAATGCTGCCAGATCGGCGCGCGTGAACAGGCTGGCGTCGCCGGGCAGCGAGTGCTTGAGCGCGGTCAGCGCCAGCCCCGACTTCGCGGCGGCACGCGCGTCGCCATCGCTTTCGATGAGGCCGTGCAGCACGCCTGCGGCAAAGGCATCGCCCGCACCGATCCGGTCGACGATGCCGGCGATCAGCACCTCGTCGGTCTGGTGCGCGCCGCCCCGCGTATCGACTCGCGCCGAAAGCCGGTGGCTGTCCGCGTCGTCGACGTGCCGCGCAGTCGATGCGATCGTCTGGAGCTTGGGGAAATGCGCGAACGCGGCCTCCGCCGCCTCGCGTCGCCGGTCCGAGCCCTCGCCCGAAAAGGGCTTGCCGAGCAGCAGCGAGACGTCGCGATGGTTGCCGAACAGGATGTCGGCATGACCGATCAGGCGATTGAGCACGGCACGTGGATCGCTGTCCCACGCTTCCCATAATTTCGCCCGGTAATTGCCGTCGAACGAGACCGGGATGCCCCTGGCGGACGCCGCCTCGGCGGCGGCGATCGCCGCCTCGGCAGTGTTGTGGCCGAGCGCCGGAGTGATCCCCGATAGATGCAGCCGGGTCGCGCCGTCGAGCAGGCGGTCCCAGTCCCAGCTGTCGGCCGGCCGCGTGGCGAACACCGAATGCGCCCGGTCATAGACGACTTCGGAAGCCCTGAGGCCCGCACCCGGAGTGAGGAAATAGAGACCGAGACGCCCCTCCTCGCTCGCCACGGTCGACGTATCGACGCCGCGCCGGCGCAGCTCGTTGATCACCGCGCCGCCCAGTGGATTGTCGGCCACCGCGCTGATCATACGCGTGGCGTGGCCGAGGCACGCTAAGCCGGTGGCGACATTCGCCTCGGCCCCGCCGACATTCACTTCGAGCTTGGGCGTCTGCAGCAGCAGTTCGCGCCCAGGCGGCGAGAGCCGCAGCATCACTTCGCCGAAGAATGCGATGGTCATCGGGCCTTCTCCGTTCGTGCTGAGCCTGTCGAAGCACGGCTCTGCGCTTGGCAACCGGCCAGCGAGAAACCTCGCCCTTCGACAAGCTCAGGGCGAACGGTTGGATTTGGCTCAGCGCGAACGGTAGTTGAACTCATCGTGCCAGCCACCCGCCGTCGACCGCGAGGACATGGCCCTGGACATAGTCCGAAGCGCTGGAGGCGAGGAACACCGCGGCACCGCCCAAGTCGCCCGGATCGCCCCAGCGGCCGGCGGGGATGCGCTCGACGATCTGACGGTTGCGGGTCTCGTCGGCCTGCAGGGCAGTCGTGTTGTTGGTGGCGATATAGCCCGGCGCGATCGCGTTGACGTTGATCCCCTTCGACGCCCATTCGCAGGCGAGCAGCTTGGTCAGCCCCGCGACGCCCGATTTGCTGGCGGTGTAGGACGGCACCCGGATGCCGCCCTGGAAGCTCAGCATCGAGGCGATGTTGATGATCTTGCCGCTGCCCTGCTTGACCATGTGGCGGCCGGCGGCCTGGCACAGGAAGAACGTGGATTTGAGGTTGGTATCGATCACCGCATCCCAATCCTCCTCCGAGAAATCGAGGCTGTCGTTGCGGCGGATGATCCCCGCATTGTTGACGAGAATGTCGAGCCCGCCGAGCTTATCCACAGTTTCGTCCACAATCCTGCCCACAGGCTCGATCGTCGAAAGATCGGCGGAGATGATCTCGGCCTTCACGCCGAGGGCGCGGGCTTTCTCGACGGTCTCGGTCGCAGCGGAGCGGCCGACGGCGGCGATGTTCGCGCCAGCGCCGGCGAGCGCCAGCGCGATGCCCTGGCCGATACCGGTGTTGGCGCCGGTGACGATGGCGGTTTTGCCGGTCAGATCGAATAGGTTGGTCAAGTCACTTCTCCCCTCCCGCTTGCGGGAGGGGTCGGGGGTGGGCCCCCGCCTTCCTCCAGCGGTGAGGTTCGTGGTTAGCGGGGGCCCACCCCCCGGCCCCCTCCCGCATGCGGGAGGGGGAGCAGAAGAAGTTACGCCAGCTGGCAGATGTCCAGCACGTTCATGTCGGTATAGTCCTGGTTCTCGCCGGCCATCGCCCAGATGAAGGCATAGGCCTTGGTGCCCGAGCCCATATGGATCGACCAGGGCGGGCTGATCACTGCTTCCTCGTTGCCCATCACGATGTGCCGCATCGCCTCGCCTTCGCCCATGTAATGGAAGACGCGGTCGTTGGGGCCATCGAGTTCGAAGTAGAAATAGATCTCGCTGCGGCGCTCGTGGATGTGCGGAGGCATCGTATTCCACACCGAACCGGGCTTGAGCACGGTCAGGCCCATGACGAGCTGCGCGCTGTCGCACACGCCCGGGATGACGAGCTGGAAGATCGTGCGTTCGTTCGATTCCTCGAGGCTGCCGCGCTCGAGCGCATTGGCATCCGCGATCGACAGTTTCCGCGTCTGGAAGCCCTTATGCGCCGGGCAGGAAGCCAGGTAGAAGCGCGCGCCGTCACCCGAGAACTGCACGTCCTTCGCGCCCATCGTCACGTAGAGGCAGTCCTTGTTGCCAAGCGTGAAGCTCTCGCCGTCGACGGTGACGGTGCCCTCGACCTTGCCGACATTGACCACCGCCAGCTCGCGGCGCTCGAGGAAGGGATGACCCGCCGCCGATGCCGGCTCGGTCTGGTCGGGGAGCTTGACGCTGCCCGACGCCACTGCGACGCCGCCGATCACGAAGCGATCGGCGTGGGTGTAGTTGAGGACGCACTCGCCTTCGCGGAACAGCCCGTCGATCAGATAGCGATCACGAAGCTCCTCGTTCGAGACGCACTCCATCATGTCGGGGTGCGTGGCGTAATAGGTGCGGTCGAACATGGAATACTCCGTTGGTTTGATTTCAGGCTGCGGCGGCGACAGGCGCCGGCGCGGATTGATCGAGCTTGTAGGCTT
Organism: Sphingomonas sp. Root241; assembly: GCF_001428865.1. Classification (GTDB taxonomy): domain Bacteria; phylum Pseudomonadota; class Alphaproteobacteria; order Sphingomonadales; family Sphingomonadaceae; genus Sphingomonas. Next base: position 1,154,123 of record NZ_LMIV01000001.1, on the reverse strand, counting down.
TGCGCACGAGCCCGTTGGTCAGTTCGTGCGCGAGTTCATGCGCTTCCCAATCGAGCAGCCGCCCTTCGGCGACCAACTGCCCGAGGAAGCCGCAATCGATCCGGCGCGCGACATCGTGGCGCGCGGGGATCGACAGGAAGGCGCGGGTGTCGTCGTTGAAACCGACGGTGTTGTAGAAACCCGCCGTCTCGGTGACCTGCTCGCGGAAGCGGCGCATGCCTTCGGGGCTGTCGTGGAACCACCAGCTCGGGCCCAGCTTGAGGCACGGATAATGCCCGACGAGCGGCGCCAGCTCACGCGCGTACACCGTCTCGTCGAGCGTGAAGAGGATGATCGACAGGTCGGTCGAAGTGCCGAAGCGATCGAGCAGCGGCTTGAGCGCATGGACGTAATCGGTCCGCATCGGGATATCCGCGCCCTTGTCGCGGCCATGGCTTTCGAACAGCCCTCCATTGTGGTTGCGGAAGCTGCCGGGGTGGATCTGCATCACCATGCCGTCCTCGACTGACATCGCCGCCATCTCGGTGAGCATCTGCGCGCGGAACAGCTCGGCATCCTGCGGCGTCCAGCTGTTCGACAGGATCGTGCGGAACAGCCGTTCTGCCTCGTCGTAGGCAAGGTTGGCGGTCTGCGCGGTGGGGTGGCCGTGATCGGTCGCGGTGGCGCCGGCTGCGCGGAAATCGGCGCGGCGCTTGCGGTGCGCGGCGAGATAGCCGTCCCACGACCAGACGTCCTCGCCCGTCTTCTCGGCAAAGATCTTCATCGCCCCGGCGAACTGCTCATGCTCGACGTCGATCACTGCGTCGGGGCGATAGGTGGTGACCACCCTGCCCTGCCAGCCCGACTTGTGGATCGCGTGATGTGGCGAGAGATCGTCCTGCGGCCCTTCGGTGGTGGCGAGGAACTCGATGCCGAAGCGATCGAATAAGGCGCGCGGGCGGAAGGCGTCGCTCGCCAGCTTCTCGTTGATGCGGTCGTAATAGAGATCGGCGGTGGAGGCATCGAGCGCGACGTCGAAGCCGAACACCTCGGCGAAGACGTGGCCGAGCCACATGCTCGACGGCGTGCCGCGGAACAGGTGGAAATTCCCCGCGAAGGTCCGCCACGCTTTCCGCGGATCGGTCCCCGGCATGCCCGCCTTGCTCGGCACGCAGAGATCGTCGAGCGCGACGCCCTGCGAATAGAGCATGCGATAGAGGTAGTGATCGGGCGAGAGCAGCAGCTCGGTCGCGTTCGACCAATGCTCGTCGGTGGCGAACCACTTCGGATCGGTGTGGCCGTGCGGGCTGATGATCGGCAGCCCGGACACTTCCTTGTAGAGCGCACGCGCGATGCTCCGCGTGCGCTCGTCGGAGGGAAACAGCCGATCGGGATCGAGTTTGAGGGGCTTGCTCATCTTGCTCTCTTACGCTTGCGGCGTCTTGTCGCGGAACAGCGCATTGGCGACAATCGCAAGGATCGCAACCGCCGCGCATGCGCCGAGGATCGCCCAATAGGTGCCGGTCTGGAAACAGGGCGAGGCGACGCCCATCCACACCGGCACGCAGCCTTCGACTTCCTTGCCCGAGGCGAGGAAGATGATCACGCCGAGGAGCCCGGCCGCCACCGAGGCGATCACGCCCCACGGCGTCGAGCGATGGAAGCTCTCCACGCGCGCCAGCCGCGGCGTCAGCAGATGCACCGACAGCACGGCGAGGAAATAGGCCGCACCCGCCGCGATGAACATCGGCGCGTAGCTGCCCACCCTATCGAGGATGTCGCCGGAATATTTGGAGAACAAAGCGCCCCCGATCGCACCCACCGTGCCGCCGATGCCGATCACTGCGCCCACGGCGAAGCGCGGGAAGGTGTCCGACGGCAAGGTGTAGAGATTGGCCGAGAAGCCCTGGTGCGCGGCAGCGGCGATACCGATCAGGATCACGCTGACCCACAGATTGTCGACCGAGGTGGCGAACACCACCGGCAGCACGCAGAAGGCACAGATCAGCATGGTGAGCTTGCGCGCCTTGTTGACGCTCATGCCCGCCTTCATGAAGCGGCCAGACAGCCAGCCGCCGAAGACGCTGCCCACGTCCGAGATCAGGTAGATCGCGCCGAGCGCCAGCGCCGCGGTGGGCGTCGACCAGGTCTTGAGATCGAGGCCGTATTGCGCGCCGAGGAAACCCGGCAGCCAGAACAGGTAGAACCACCAGATCGGATCGATGAAGAACTTGCCGAGCGCGAACGCCCAGGTCTCGCGGGTGGCGAGCAGGCGCAGCCACAGGCCGGGCGTCTTCACGTCGGGATCGGCCGGATCCTGGGTGATGTGCGCGAGCTCGCCGCTGTTCACCTTGGGATGCGTCGCGGGATCGTCGCGATAGATGGCCAGCCACGCGATCAGCCAGATCACGCCGAAGATGCCGGTGGCGATGAACACGGTGCGCCAGCTCATCTGGAGGTGCGAGATCATCACATAGACGATCAGCGGCGTCAGGATCGCGCCGACATTGGCGCCCGCGTTGAACAGGCCGATCGCGTAGGCGCGTTCCTTTTGCGGGAACCATTGCGCGACCGATTTGACACCGGCGGGGAAGTTGCCGGATTCGCCGATGCCGAGGCTGAAGCGTGCCAGTGCGAACTGCGTGACGCTGTAGGCGCCGCCATGCGCGATATGCGCGATCGTCCAGATGATGACCGCGGCGGCATAGCCGAGCCGCGCGCCGATCGCGTCGACCACCTTGCCGAAGCCGAGATAGCCGATCGCATAAGCGATCTGGAACCACACCACGACATCGGCATAGGTCCGCTCGTCCATGTGGAGCGCGGGATCTTCCATCATGATCGGCTTCAGGAGCCCGATCATCTGACGGTCGATATAATTGATTGCCGTAGCGGCAAACAGCAGGCCGACAATGACCCAGCGATACCGCCCGATCCGGTCCGCGGCGCCCGCTATGGTCGCCCCTCGCGCATCGCTCATTCAGCCTCTCCCGCTGTTATTCGCCACCGGGTTTCCCGCTCGCGGCCTGGTTGGTTAGCTGCAACCCCCTGCCGTGGGAAGCTTCGGAGCATAAATTTCGCATTTTGTGAATCACTCCCAATATTCGGGATGTCCTGCAGGGGTTTACGGCCATTGACCAATATTCGCGAATTGGCCTGACACAGCAAGCTACTATTGCTGCGTTGTGTCAGGCCAGCGAGACGGAGCCAAATCAACGCCTCGGCGGCGCGGACGGCAGGGTCGCTCGCGATTCGTGCAAGATCGGTCTCGAATGGCGCGAAATAGGCCGGCACGCCCTGTAGCCGGTCGAACTCGGCACGCGCCTGATCGAGGCTCCAACGCCAGTGATGGATCCCGGTATCGATCAGCCCGCGTACCGCGCGGAACAGCAGCCAGTGGACATGGCCGAGCTCCTCGAGCGGTGCTCCGCGATAGGCGCCGTGATCGGCCATCAATTGCTCGGCATGGATCGCCCAGCCTTCGGAAAATGCAGGGAGATAGGCGATACGCAGCGGGTGCGCGTTCGCCTCCGCCTCAATCGGAAGCTGGACCATATGACCGGGCAGCAGCTCGTGATGGACGACGCTGTGGAGGCTCCAGCGCGGCCGGCGGCGGATCTGCTTGAGGTCGACGACATAGCTGCCCGACTGGTCCCCCGACGGGATCTGGCGATAGCCCTGCTTCCCCGCGGCTTCGTCGGCGCGGCTCATCCGGCGGACGCCGACGTCGAGGCTGGCGCGCGGCACCGGCCCGACCAACGCCGGCGTCGCGGCGCGTGCCTTGCCGAGCCAGCGATTCATGTCAGCCACCGCGGCATCGCGGCCTGCATCGTCGTCCGAATAGAGCCAGCGCGGATCGGCAAAGGCGGCCTTGAAGCGATCGCCGATGCTGCCCTTCGCAAAACCAGCGCCACGCATCAGCCGGCCGGCACGCGCTCCGAGCGCGGCGACTTCGCGCTCGAACCGCCGATGCGCCGCCTCGGGATCGACGCGCTCGCCGACATGGCGCTCCAGCAGCAGCTTGTACGCCAGGTCGCCGTTGGCGTGGCGCCAGAGCCCGGGCTCCGCGGCAGGCGGGAGGCGATACGGCCCTTCCGATTTGCCGCCGGGAATGAGGCGCATCAGTTGCGAATCTATCGCAAGAGCGCTGCGAATGGTTCGCAAATCGAGGCTCGCCGACGGCGACAGCGCGGCGGCATCGAAAGCCTCGAGACGCGCCAGCCGGGCGTCATAGCCGGGGACCGCGCTCAGCCCGTCGAGCGTCTGGCGCAGCTTCGCATCGGCGCCCGACCCGGCCCGCGCCGGCATCGCAGGAAGGGCCGCGCAGGCGATGAGACCACCCAGCACCTCGCGACGGCCCAGCGCGATCATCGGCGCACTACCATGGCGAGCGGAAGCACATTGTTGCGCAGGGTGACCTCGCGGCCGCCATCGGCCAGCGCCAGCCGCAGCCGCAGCGTTTCGACCGCGACGCCCGCCGGCACCGTGAGGCGCACCCGCGCTGTTTTTGGCATAAGGTCCGTCGGTGCGGCGAGCGCCGCGATCTTCGTGGAAGCCACGGTGCGACCCGAGGAATCCTCCAGGTAAAGCGTACTGCCCGGCGCTGTCGCCGAGCCGAGGCTGTGCACGATGACGGTGAGCGCGCGACCCTTCAAGCTTACATCGTCGACCCCGATGCCCAGATCGGGACGAGTCGAAGGATCCCCGCCGGGCTGATCCAACGTGAAATCGAACACGCTGGTCGCGCGCGGCGCGAACACCAGATCGGCGGCGGCGCTGCGCTCAAGCTCGAGCGGCGACGGTGCTCCCAGATCCGACCCGTCCGCCTGCGTCCCGGCGCGCATCGTCCAGCGCCCGGCAGCGACGTTCCAGGTGCTCATCTCGGCCCGCTGGGACCGATCGCTCATATTGTAGGCGATGACGCGGAAATGCTCACGCGTGGCGCCCGGCACGAGAATCGCGACCTGCTCGGCGGCACCGGGCTCGGCAAAGCGCCAGCTGACACTGTGCCCGGGATAGCTCTGGTTGCGTGCGAGCGCGATGCCGCCGAGCCGCTCACGCTGGAGCCATTCCTGCGGCATCGAGACGCGATCGGACCACCAATGCCCCTCGGTCATCATGTACATGCGGTTGATCTTCTGAGCCGTAGCGTCGCGGTGGAGATCGGCGAGCAGCCTGGTATCCCCGCTCTCCTGCCATTGGACGTAGCGGCCGAGATCGCCACGGTCCTTGAGTGCGGCGGCCCATTGCCTGCCCTCGGGAAGTGCCGTCAGCACATTCTCGTTGAACTCGCCGACCAGCGTCGGTCCCCCCGCGATCCGCGACGTCACCGGCGCCAGATATTTGGCGTCGCCGGTGAAGCGCCACGCCGCCCAGGCCGACTGGAGCGGCACGCTCGCCCCGCCACCATCGCCCTTGCGCTCGGCGTCGCTGCGCCAGTTGATCTCGTTGGGGAAGCTCCATTTGCCGGCGGCGTCCTGCTTGCCGTGGGCGAGCAGGCCGTCGACCAGCCCGGTGACCAGCCGTTTCGCCGAAGGATTGGCATTGTAGACACCCATCAGGATCGGGGTGTGCGTGACCACCCAGCTATAGGGCTTCTGCCATTCCCATGGCCCCTCGCGGTACATCTTGCGCGCGCCGTACCAGTTGCTGGCGAAGTGCATGTGCCCCGCGGCGTTGGGCAGGATGACGGTCTCGAGCCCCTTCACCGTCGCCAGCATCCGCTCGACCGAACGCGGCTCGCCCCAATTGAGGTAGAGCCGCGCCGCATCGGCGTTCATCCCCTCCTCATAGGCATGGAGCTCGTCGGCGGTGAGCACCCCGAGCCCGTTCTCCATCATGCCGTGCTTGTAGACCGCCTCGGTGAGCGCACGGAGCGAAGCGTTGATCTTGTCGGGCTCGACTCCCATCAGCGCGAGCCCCGGCCATTGCTGGACCAGATCGACATCGTCCGAGAGCCCGCCGCCGAAATCGCCGAACGGCACCTGGCGGTTGTCGATCCACCAGTTCACGAATTCGCGGACGCAGCCGAGGTCCCGCAGCTGATACCACGCCCATTCGGGCACCCCCGCCGGCGCCGGCGCGATCGTGGCGGTTGGCATCTTCTCGGGCGCATAGCCGATATCCGCCCAATAACGCCGCCCCTCGACATGATCGGGATCGACTCGGAGCAGGTCGCCGATATCGGCATAGAGGCGGCGATAGAGCCCCTCGCGCTGCGAGGCGGTGTGCTCTTCGACAAGGAAGGCCCAATTGTCCTTCACCTGATTGAAGCGATCGGCAACATGCTCGGCCTTCGCCGCCTCGCGCGCCTTGAAGACCAGGCGGACGTTCATGCCGTCGAGCGATTGCGCGCGGAAGTCGGGCGCGGCGGAGGCGATCGTCAGATAGAGATTGTCGTTGGTCAGGATGCGATCGCGCAGATCGAGCCAGAGCGTGCGCGCCTGCCCCGGCTTCACCGAGACCGAGACATCGATCATGTCGCGGCCGGGCCAGATCGGATCCTTGACCCGGATGTTGAGCGCGATCCGGCCGGACGCGTCCGGCGTGGCCTTCAGCGCGGGAATATCGAGCGCCACGCCGTCGAGACCGTCATGGCTGTTTTCCCAGCCGTAATTCCACGCGCGGGCGATCGGCTTGCCGGGATCGGCAGGGCCGAAGCCCGAGGGGATCAGGACATGGACGATCGGCGCCTCGCTGCCGCTGCGCACTGCGGCGCCCGTCGCGGCGGCGCTTCCCGCGGCGGGCGCGGCGCTGCGGGCGCCGGCGGGGAGCGCGATGACGGTGGCGCGCTCGTCGGCGGGATAGCGGCCGGCGATGAAGCGGTTGAGATCGCGCAGGCCCGCGAGATCGGCCGCGGCGCCGGCATCGACGGTGTAAGCGAGCTTGTAGGTGCCCTTGGGCTCGGCGCCCTCGGTGATGTTATAGGCCCAGATCTCCTGGATCGGCTGTTCCTGCTCGATGTTGGTGAAGCGCAGGACGCCGCCGGTGCGGGTGGCGAGATCGTCGACGCTGCGGACGACGCCTTTCGGTCGCCTTGCCAATGAAGCGAAGCTGTCGCCATCGGCGCTCCATGCGAGGTCGCCATAGGCCGCGCCGCGTATCTCGACTCGGTTGAACGCCTCGTTCGCGGGGATGCGGAGCGTGTAGGCCTTGCCGCCGTCGACATAGACGTTCCAGTCGGGCAGGTCGAAATAGTCGCTGCGGCCGGGCAGCCGCGACCGGTTATAGACGCCGGGCCAGGTCGTCTCGGCCACGCCGTCCACGCCCTTCCACATCCATTCCTTGAGGTCCTTCGCGTCGGCGAACTCGACCTTGCGGATGCTGGTGGATTGCGCGGCGAGGAGCGGCGGCGCGCCGCGGTCCCAGCCGAAACGATGGAGCCAGGCGGCGCGATCGAGCGTGACCGGCGTCCTGGCGGCAGGCTCTGCGCCGGCGGCAAGCTGCGCGACTGCGGGGGCATCGAGCAACTGGTCGTAGACGCGGACTTCGTCGAAATCGCTGCCGCGCGTGAAATTGTAGCGGCTCTGGACCTGGTGCGGCGAGAGCACGCGCGCGGCCAGGCCGAACTGGTCGAGCCCGGCGTCGAGATCGGCGCGGGTGGTGTCCTTCGCGACGAGCTTGCCGTCGACGAACAGGCGCACGCCCTGCGTCTCGTCCCAGCCGAACGCGATATGGTGCCATGCGTCGGGTGCCGGCAGCGCGTCCATCCGCCACGAGACGCGGATGCGCGACAGGTTCGCGTCGGTGACGAAGGCGTCGAAGCCGTGGCCATTCCAGTCGATGCGCAGGAACGCCATGTCCCAGCTCGAATGATCGGCGAACCCGGCGCGGAAGATCACGAATGGCGCTTCGCCGACGGGTTCGTGCGAACGCCAGAAGAAGGAGAGCGTGCCGCGCTGGGCGAGCATGTTGCCCGGCGCGCGCCAGGCCAGATAGCCGTCGTCGGGCCAGCGCATCGCGGATCCGTGCGCGCCATCGGGAACGATCGACATGCCGCTCTGGAAATTGGGCTGGGCGTCGCCTTTCGCGACCTCGGCGGCGAAGTCCTTGTCGCCGCTCGCGCGGAACAGGAGCTCCTGCGCCGATGCGGGCGGCGTCAATGCCGTCGCGGCCGCGAGTGCCAGCAGCACGCGCGCGCGCATTCCGATGCGAACCCGGGGGTCGGCAGCGGCTATCGCCCCTGCCCGCGCCTCAACCATGCTCTCTCCATTTTTGCGCTTCCGCCTTCTTACGAGGCAGTGATCGTGCACGTCACTTCGAAACCGTCGCCGAACCGGCATTCGACCTCGTCGCCCGGCTTGACCGGGTGGACGCCGGTCACCGCGCCGCTCGAAACCCATTGCCCCGCCTGCAGCGCGATGCCGCGCGCGGCCATCAGCTCGAGCAGGAAGCGCACTGCGCCTACGGGTCCGTCGAGCATCGTCTCGGCGGTGGCGGCCCCGATCCGCGCGCCGTTGATATCGAGCGTGACCGGCCACGCCTTGATATTGGCGCTGCGCCAGTCCTTGATCTCGGGGCCGATGACGAGGCCGTTATTGTTGCCGTAATCGGAGATGGTCACGGTCGGGCCGTGATCGTTGATCCCTGGGAAGGGCGAGCTCGCGATCTCGATCCCGACATGGACGGCGTCGACCAGGTCGGCAGCTTCCTCTTCGGTGAAGCGGGTCTTGCCCGCGGGCGGTGTCGCGCGGAGGCGAAGCAGGAACTCGGCCTCGGCCGCGCCGAAGCCCGCGCTGAAGATCGGCATCTCGATGCCTTCGCGGGCTTCGACGATGCGATCGGTGAAGATCGGTCCCGCGAGCCGGTCGACGCCGCCCAGCGGAGGATTGATCCGGCCGACCTTCCAGCCACCGATCGGACGGCCGTCAAAGGCGATCGCATGGTCCTGCACGGCATAGGCCTGGTCGAGGCCGGCGGGGATATCGCCAGGGAATTCGGGTAGCCCGCGGCTCTCCCGGCGCGCCTCGACGAACGTCTCGGCGATCCGACGCGCTTCATCGGCAAATTGTACGGATCCCACCAGGCCCCATCCTCTCAACGCTCTGTTTGCGGTGGATTAGGGGAAACCGGTGTCATTGGCAACGGGGGAGTCATCCAAACTCTGGATTTTCCCCCAACACCGTCATCCCGGCGAAGGCCGGGATCCAGAGCCACGAGCGATACGGCAGAGCAGGGGTGACGGGTTAGAGCGTGACCCCACGCTTCCAGAAGGCGATCTCGCGTTCGCCGTTGCGCTCCGCCGCCGTCTCGGCGCCCGAGGCGATCGCGACGATGCGGTCGATCAGCGCTTCCTCGGCGGCGTCGAACCCATGGGTGAGCACCTGCCCCGCGTCGAAATCGATCCAGCCAGGTTTGCGGGCCGCGAGATCGCTGTTCGACGCGATCTTGACCGTCGGCACCGGGAAGCCGAGCGGCGTGCCGCGGCCGGTGGTGAACAGGATCACGGTGGCGCCCGCCGCGGCCAGCGCAGTGGAGGAAACGGCATCGTTGCCGGGAGCCTCGAGCAGGGTCAGGCCGGTGCGCTCGATGCGCTCGCCATAGCGCTTGACGTCGGTCAGCGTCGCATGGCCCGCTTTCTGGACCGCGCCCAGCGACTTCTCTTCCAGCGTGGTGATGCCCCCGGCGACATTCCCCGGGGACGGATTTTCCGACACCGGCTCGCCATGGCTGAGGAAGTAGTTCTTGAAGTCGTTGACTACGCCGACGACGCCTTCGAACACCGCGCGGCTTTCGGCGCGGTCCATCAGCATCTGTTCGGCGCCGAATATCTCGGGAATCTCGGTGACGATCGCGCTGCCGCCCGCGGCAGTGACGACGTCGCTCATCCGGCCGACCAAAGGATTGGCGGTGAGGCCCGAAAAACCGTCCGAGCCGCCGCATTTGACGCCGAGCACGAGCTTGTCGAGCCCGACCGGCTCGCGCTTCGTCTTCGCGGCCTCTGCGGCGAGCTCGGCGACCGCGGCGAGGCCGTCCTCGACCTCGTCGGTCGAGTTCTGCGCGATCACGGTGCGGATGCGCGGCTTGTAGCTCTCGGGAACCTCCTCGAGCAGCCGCGAAAGCTGGTTCGATTCGCAGCCCAGCCCGATCAGCAGCACGCCGCCGGCATTGGGATGGGCGGCAAGCGCGGCGAGCATGCGGCGCGTGGCGTTCAGATCGTCGCCGAGCTGTGAGCAGCCATAAGGATGCGCGAAGGCGTGAACGCCGTCGACGTGCCCGGCATGGCGCCGGCCCGCCTCGGCGGCGATGCGCTCGGCGGTGCGGCCGACACAGCCCACGGTGGGCAGGATCCAGATCTCGTTTCGAGTGCCCACGCGGCCGTCTTCGCGGACATAGCCGAGGAAGGTCGGCCCGCCCGATGTCGGCGCGCGCGGCTCGGCATGCGGATCATAGCGATAATCGAGCGTGCCCGAGAGGCCGGTCGCGAGATTGTGGCTGTGGACGTGATCGCCGGCCTCGATCGGCGCGGTCGCCCGGCCGATCGGAAAGCCGAACTTCACCACTTCCTCGCCCGCGGCGATATCGCGCAGCGCGATCTTGTGGCCCTTGGGAATATCGGCCCGCGCGACGACATGCGCCCCGCCGATTTCGACGCGCTCGCCCGCGGCCGCCGCCTCGAGCAGGGTCGCGACATGATCGCTCGAATGGATCTTGAGGGCAGTGGTCATGCGCGTTCCGGGGCGCCCGTGCGCCGCTGGCTATGTGGGTCCAAACGGCCCCCGACGCAACCATCTGGCGGCGTGCGGCGCGGCGCCGTTGCAAAGGCATCTGACACCGGTTACCCGATCGAGCAAACAAATAAGGGAGAGAGCGATGATCGACCGGCGTACGCTGATCGGCGGGGCTGCCGCCTCCGCAAGCCTGATCGCCGGCCGCGCCTGGGGCCAGTCCGCCGGGCCGGTCCGCACTGCCGCGGGTGCGTTCCAGGGGACGGTCGAGGGTGGCGTTCGCGTGTTCCGGGGCATTCGCTATGGCCGCGCCGAGCGGTTCCGCGCGCCGGTCGCCGTTCCCGCTCCCGCCGAGGTCCAGCCCGCCACGACCTTCGGGCCGGTCTCGCCGCAATCGGGCAACCGCTATGGGCCACAATCCGAGGACTGCCTGTTCCTCAACATCTGGACCGCCGATGCGCGCGCCGCCGCGCGCAAGCCGGTGATGCTCTACATCCATGGCGGCGCCTATTCGGGTGGTAGCGTCACCGATCCGCTCAATGACGGGCACGCACTGGCGGCACGCGGGGATGTGGTCGTGGTGACGGTCAATCACCGGCTCAACGCGTTCGGCTATCTCTATCTCGCGCGGCTCGATCCCCGCTTCCCCGACAGCGGCAATTGCGGCCAGCTCGACCTGATCCTCGCGCTCCGCTGGGTGCGCGACAACATCGCGAACTTCGGCGGCGATCCGGACAAAGTGATGGTGTTCGGCCAGTCGGGCGGCGGCGCCAAGATCGCGACGATGATGGGCATGCCCGCGGCCAAGGGCCTGTTCCACCGCGCGGCGACGATGAGCGGACAGCAAGTCACTGCCTCGGGACCACTCAACGCGACGGCACGGACACGGGCCTATCTCGGCAAGCTGGGCGTGCAGGAAAGCGATCTCGGCGCGCTGCTGGCGATGCCGCAGGAGAAACTCATCGAAGGGCTTTCGGCGACCGATCCATTGCTCGGCGGCGGCGTCTATTTCGGGCCGGTGCTCGACATGAAATGGCTGACCCGCCACCCCTTCTGGCCCGACGCCCATCCGCAGTCGCTGGGCATCCCGATGATCCTCGGCAACACGCATGACGAGACACGCGCGTTCATCGCGCCGGATTCAGCGAAGATGCGCGACTTGCGCTGGGACAATATCGCCGAGCGGATCGCGCCCGAGCTGCGCATCGACATCCTCCCCGAATGGGTGGTCGCCGAATATCGGGCACATTACCCGGATTGGACGCCCGAGCAGGTCTTCTACGACGCGACCACCGCGGGACGAAGCTGGCGCGGACAGGTGATCGAGGCCGAAGAACGCGCGAAGGCCGGCGCGCCGGGCTGGGTCTACCAGCTCGATTTCGGCTCGCGCATCGATCCGCGGCGCGGCGCCTTCCACTCGCTCGACATCGCTCTGGTGTTCGGAACGCTCGGCGCAGAGGGCTCGCAAACCGGCACCGGCGCCGATGCGTGCGCGGCATCGAAGGCGATGCAGGACAGCTTCGTCGCCTTCACCAAGACCGGCGATCCCAATCATGCCGGGCTGCCCCGCTGGCCGCGCTACGGCCTCGACAAGCGCGCGACGATGGTCTTCGATATGCGCAGCCGCGTCGAGAACGACCCGCGCAAATGGCAGCGCGAGCTGTTCGCGCGCGTGCCCTATATCCAGCCCGGCACCTGACGCCGGGCGGCCTCAGGAGGTTGCCGATGAAGCTCGACCGTCGTTCCGCGTTGCTCGCCGCCCTTGCCACGCCGTTCGCGGCGGCCGCGCAGACCGCGCCGCCCAGGAGCGACAAGCCGCTGCCGGCGGGGCTCACCGATCCGACCGAGACGATCGACCTCTGGCCCAAAGGCGTGCCGGGCAAGCCGGCGAAGCTGCCGATCGAGAAAGTCGAGGAGCGCAGCACGGATGCAGCACTCACCGATCGTTCGGTGACCGGCGTGGCCAATCCGCGGATGGCGGTGTTCCGCCCGCGCGTCGCCAACGGCGCGTCGGTTCTGATCACGCCGGGCGGCGGCTATGTCCGGATCGTGCTCGATCACGAAGGCTATGTGCTCGCGCGCTGGCTCGCGGCGCAGGGCTTCACCGCCTATGTGCTCTTCTATCGCCTGCCGGGCGACGGCTGGGCGGCGGGTCCCGACGTCGCGCTGTCCGATGCACAGCGCGCGATGCGGCTGATCCGCGCGCGTGCGATCCGCGATGCGCTGGATCCCGAACGCGTCGCGGCGATCGGCTTCTCGGCGGGCGGGCATCTCTGCGCCGATCTGGCGACCCGGCATGCAGTGAAGACCTATGATCCGGTCGACGCGGCGGACAAGCTGGGTGCGCGGCCGTTCGTCGCGGCGCCGATCTATCCGGTGATCTCGATGAGCGCGCCGACGGCTCATATGGGATCGCGCAAGCAACTGGTCGGCGAGGATGCGAGCCCCGAGCGCGAAGCCGCGCATTCGCCGCACCTCAACGTGACCAAGGCGACCCCGCCCTGCTTCCTCGTCCACTCCGAGGACGATGACACGGTGCCGGTGGAGAACAGCCTGTTGCTGCGCACCGCGCTCAGGGCGGCCGGGGTGCCGGTGGAGACTCACCTCTTCACCCATGGCGGTCACGGCTATGGGATGACCAAGGCGCTGGGCAAGCCCGCGGGCGTCTGGCCCGAACTGTTCCTCACCTGGGCGCGCAGCCAGGGCCTGGCCTGAGCTTCAACAACGAAGAACGGCGCGGAAGCAATTCCGCGCCGTTCTTGTGACGAAGTTTGCGCCGGCGACGCGAGCCGCCGGCTGAGGATCACATCTTGAAGCGCGCACCGACCAGGAAGGTGCGGCCGAAATGGTTATTCTCATAGGGCCGCTTCGCGTCCTGATCGACCCAGCGTTCGCGATACGCGTCGGTCAGGTTGGTGCCCTCCAGCGACAGCTCGATATTGTCGGTGATCTTGTAGCGGATCGACGCGTCGACATTGGTGATCGGGCTATAGCCTTCGAAGACGTTGCCGGTCGCCGAACCCTGATCGTTGAAGCCGCCGCGATAGGCGACCGAGGCGCGGGCGCTGAACCTGCTGTCTTCGTAATAGAGCGTTGCGTTGAAAGCGCGCTTGGACAGCTGGTACAAAGTCGTTTCGAACGGCTGGTTGACGTTGCCGCCGCCCGGCACGGTGGCCGGCACGCCTTGGGCGTAGGTCGCGTTCGAGTCGATGAAGCTCGCATTGACGATGCCGCCGAAGTTGCTGAGGAACCCGGGCAGGAAACGGAACGGCGCCTGCAGCGAGAGTTCGACGCCCTTCAGGTCCGCGCCGGTGCCGTTGACCGTGGTCTGGATCGTCCAGATCGGCTGCGCCTGCAGCGCGGGGTTGAGGAAGCCCGGCGAGGAGGAAGCGAGCACCGACGTAGGCAGCCCCGTCGACGTGAAGGTGTCCACGCGTGAGCTCGCCACCGGGAAGCTGTCGATCTCCTTCTTGAAGAACGCGACCGAGAACACCGATTGCGGCGCGAAATACCATTCGAGCGCGGCGTCGTACGCCGTGGCGCGATAGGGCTGGAGATCGGGGTTGCCGAAGTTGACACGGAAGTTGAACCCGTCAGCCGATCCCCCGGGCGTCAGATTGGCGAGCAGCGGCCGAGTCATCACCTTGGCCACCGCGGCGCGCAGCACCAGATTGGGGGTGAGGTCGGCGGCGATGTTGGCGGAGGGCAGCCAGTCCTCATAGTCGCGATCGACAGTGACCTGGGTGCCGCTGTTGAGTCCGGTCGACGACTGTTCGGTGCGAACATAACGCATGCCGGCATTGGCGCGGACGTTGAGGCCGAGCACCGAGCCGTTGAGGTCGACCTGGAAATAGCCGCCCTTGACCTGCTCGGTAACGCTGCGGTTGTTGCCGGCGTCGAGCAGCAGCGGACGGTTGTAGAGCCCGGTATAATCGGCGGCCGCATCGATATTGGGGATGAGCCAACTGTCGGTGTTGCCCTCGGGCTGGCCGGCATTGCCGAGATTGACCAGCTCGGACAGTGCAGACGTGGCGCGGAAACCGTAGACCGCTGTCGGGCCGAACAGCGAACTGGGCGAGCAGGTGATCTGGCGCAGGACCAGGTCGAGCCCGCCATTGCCGCACACTGCGGTGTCGCGCTGGTACGCAGTCAGGTCATAGTCGAAACGCCGGTAGACGCCGCCGAGTTTGAGCTTGAATCCTTCGGTTACGTCCCATTCGGTGCGCAACTGGGCCGTCCTGAACTTGTTGGTGGTGTTGGACGGGCGGTCGCGGATCTCGGCGAGCTGGAAATTCGCCGGATCGGTGACGCTGGTGCCGAAGGTCAGCCGGGGCGAGCGGCTGTTGGTATAGTCGTACTGATAGCCCTGCGCGTCGCGATCGTCGAAGATGAACGTGGTCTCGATCGGGATGTCGGCATCTGACTTGGAGATGCCGCCGAGCAGCGTAAAGCGGAAATTCTCGCCGAGGTCCTGGTCCCAGCTGGCGCCGACCTGGTAGAATTCGGTGGTCGATTCACGCCAATAATGTTCGGTGCGCACCCAGGCGTCGTTGAGCGTCGCCGAGATCATGTTGTTGTTGTCGTCATAGACCGGGTTGACGACGTTGATCGAGCGCTCGTTGGAGCGGAGCAGCACTTCGCCCCATTTCTCTTCGCGGATCTCCTTGAAGCGCGAATAGAGGCCGTCGATCGAGATCTTGGTGGCATCGCTCGGCGCCCATTGCACGCTGCCGGTCAGGCCCAGCCGCTCGCGATCGTGACGGACCTCGCCGTAGCGCGGGATGCGCGGGTGGAAGGAGAGAGCGGCCTGATTGCACGCCGCGCTCGGGACATAGGTTCCACCGGAGTTCGCGGTGGTCCAGCAATTGGTGCCGTTGACGCTGTCGAACCGCGCCTGCGCCCAGCGCACGGTGTTGTTGCCGAGCTCGAGCGTGTCGCTCTTCTGATATGCGGCGGAGATCGAGGCGCCGATCGTCCCGTCGGGCGACTTCCACGAGAGCAGGCCGGCGACGCGGGGCCCCCAGTTCTTCGAGAGGTCGTTATAGCTGCCCTGCGCCGATGCGACGAAGGTGAGCCCGTATTTGCCGCCGAGCGGATTGCCGGTGTTGAGGTCGACCACGGCACCGAGCGAGCCTTCGTCGAGCGAGGCTTCGGCCGTCTTGTGGACGACCAGCGAGCTGAACAGCTCGGAAGCGAAGACGTTGAAGTCGAACGCGCGCTCGCGATTGGCGCTGGCGCCGTCAGCCGTGGTGGTGATCGTCTCGAGCCCGTTGACGCGCACGCGGGTGAATTGCGCGCCGAGGCCGCGCACCGTGATCGCACGGCCTTCGCCGCCGTCGCGCTGGATCGAGATGCCGGGGATGCGCTGGAGCGATTCGGCGAGGTTCTGGTCGGGGAATTTGGCGATGTCCTCGGCGACGATCGCATCGACTGCCGACACCGAAGCGCGCTTCACGTTGAGCGCGGCCTCCAGCGACTGGCGGAAGCCGGTGACGACGATCTCGTCGCCGGTCTGCTCGTCGGCGGGCGCTTCCTGCGCATCGGCGGGCGCCGGCGCCGGGTCGGCGGTCTGTGCCGCGGCGTTCGCAGCCGTGCCGAGCGCGAGCGCGACGACCGTCGCCGATACGGTGTTGCGCCAGTGAGATCCGGAAACGCGCGCCTTCATGCCATCCTCCTTGCCTAATCCTGCCGGCCCGCTCTGCTGGCGGTTTCCGGAATCGCGCACCGTCCTGGGTCGGTCCGCGTCGCATCCTTGCTGCGCGCAATTGCGCGGCACAGCCGGTGCGGGGGCCTTGCTACCGGGGATTGGAAACCGGTGTCAACAGGTTCGCCTGTCGACACATTCTTTTCCCTTCGACACCTGTTGTAGATCAGCAACAGCTCGCAAAGGGAAACGAATTCTCATTATGTGAGATGAACGGAGCTCTTGAAGGAGAACCAACTGGTCACCGGTGTCACAAGCGAGACATAAATCCAGTGCGTTCGCCCGTGGCGGCAACGCAATGGTTTCAGAGCTTTTTTAGAGTCCCGCGCGGAGGCTCAGCCCCTGCTCTCGGCCGCGTCGGCCAACCATTGCTCGATATTGGTGAAACCGTCGCGATCGCGATCGCCATTGCCGTCGGCGATCTTCGGATCGAGGCCGTGGCTGCGCTCCCACGCGTCGGGCATGCCATCCTCGTCGCTGTCCCGCGGTACGGGCAGGCTCTTGAGCTCGGGCCAGCCACCCACGTCACGCTGGCTGTCGATCTGCACGCCGGTGCGGCTACGCACCCCGGCGACGACGCGCGTATCGACTGGGTCGCGGACCTTCGACGCACCCGCGCCCGCGAGCACGCGTTCATAGGCGCGCGCGGCAGGATCGGGCGCGACGGGTGCCACCTCCACCGGCGCGGCGAGGCGATAGCCTTCGGGGGAGACGCCGGTGACGAGGCTCCACGGATCGGCGGGGATCGTGCCGTTCATGCTGTTGCCGGCGAAATACGCCTTGGCGAGCATGTTGGATTCGTTGAACGCGATCGGCTTGCCAGATTGCGGGCCGGCGACATAGGCATTGTCGACGAAATTGTAGCTGGCGAGCGTGGCCTTGTCGGCGTTGTAGCCGGAGCGGTCGCCGCCCCAATTGTAGAAGACATTCGAGCGGAAATCGAAGACGGGCCCGAGCGGATCGACTTCGGGGCCGTCGTAATTGCCGGGACGCGGCATGCGCGCGGCATGGTTGGCCCAGAGATTGTGGTGGAAGCTGATCCTCGAACCGCGCCCGCCCCGGATCAGGCTGCCATAGCCATGCTCGCCCTTGGCATGCAGCGAATGGGTCAGCGATTCCGAGATGATCGACCATTGCACCGTCAGGTCGTAAAAGCCCGCCTCCGGATCGGTATAGCGCGCCGAGGCGGAGAGCGTTTCGTCGACCGACCAGCTCGCCGAGACATGATCGAGGATGATCCGGCGGCCGCGGTCGATCCACACCGCGTCGGACTCGGTCCTCGATTCGTCGCCGAGGCGGGAGCGGATATAGCGGATCACCACATCGTCGGCGGCGACTTCGAGACGATGGTCGCGCAGCGTGATGCCGTCGCCCGGCGCCGACTGGCCGGCAATGGTGACGCGGCCCTCGCGGATCACCAGCGGCTTTGCGAGCTTGATCGTGCCCGAGACGCGGAAAAGGATCGTGCGCGGCCCATTGGCCTCGACCGCGGCGCGCAGGCTGCCGGGGCCTTTATCCTCGAGATTGGTGACGAACAGCACCTGTCCGCCGCGCCCCCCTTGGGCGAAGCGCCCCGCCCCCTCCGCGCCGGGAAAAGCGAGTTGTCCGGAATCCGGCGAAGACAGAGCGAGAAGCGCGAATGCTAGCATGAGACCTCAGGATGCCGAGAGTTGATCGAGCGCCCGGACGACCTTGCCGTTCACGCGGACATTGGCGAGCGCGACACGTTCGGTGTGCCGGATGACGCTGGGCTGAGTGACGCCGTCGAAGGTGCAATCCTTCAAGGCGATGTCGGTCACCGGCGCGCCGGGAAGCCCCTGGCTGTCGAGCACGCGCGTCGCCTTGCTGGCACGCAGCCGCTCGATATTGATGTGCCGCAGGATCGGTGTGAAGCGACCCTTGGCGCCTTCCTCATAATTGAAGTCGCAGGCGATCGCGGCGCGGCTCACCTGGCCGACATGGATGTCGCGATAATGAAAGTTCTCGAGAAATCCGCCGCGCAATGCATTGTTCTTGAAGCGGATCGCATACCAGAGATCGGGGCTGTCGAGCTGGCATTTCTCGGCGAACACCCAGCGCGCGCCGCCCGATATCTGCGAGCCGACAGTGATGCCGCCATGCCCTTCCTTCATCCGGCAATTGCGGATCAGGATGTTCTGCGAAGGTACGCCGAGGCGCCGGCCGTCCTCGTTGCGCCCGGAATTGACGGCGATGCAATCGTCGCCGGTGTCGAAGGTGCAATCCTCGATCAGCATCATGTCGACCGATTCCGGATCGGTGCCGTCGTTGTTCGGCCCATGCCCGAAGACGTCGAGCCCGCGCAAAGTGACGTTGCGGCAGAGCACCGGGTGGACATTCCAGAACGGCGAATTGCGGATGCTGACGCCCTCGATCAGCACATTCTCGCACAGATAGGGCTGAATGAAGGGCGGGCGCAGGTAATGGCCCTCGCCGAACACGCGCTTCTCCACCGGCACCCGATCCTCGGCCATCTGGAACAAGCGCGCGCGGGCCGGCCGCTGATCGGGCATCCCCTCGCGCCAGCCATATGCGACCGTGCCGCCCCAAGGGCCCTTCCACGACCACCAATGCTGCGCACTGCCCTGCCCGTCGAGCGTGCCTGCGCCGGTGACTGCGATGTTCTTCGCCTTGTACGCATAGATCAGGGGGGAATAATTGATGAGCTCCACGCCTTCCCAGCGCGTGAAAACCATCGGGTAGTGCGCGGGATCGGTGCTGAACCGCAAAGTCGCGCCGGCCGCGAGATGCAGCTCGACATTCGACTTGAGGTGCACCGCGCCGGTCAGGAAGTCTCCGGCGGGGACGAGCACCCTGCCTCCGCCCGCCGCGGCACAGGCGGCGATCGCCTTCGCGATGGATTCGGTGCTGAGCGTCGTTCTGTCGCCTTTCGCCCCGAACTTCGTGATGTCGAAAACGCGGGCCGGAAAGAGCGGCGCGCGGACGGTGCGCGCGATGTCGGCGGCGCGCTGCCACGGGTCCGCGGCCGCCAGAGCGCTGCCGGGCAACAGGGCGCCCGCTCCTGCGAGATATCCGTAACGCAACAGGTCACGCCGTGACGGCTGAATCAGCATGGACATCCTCTCGCAACGTCCGGCTCTCGCGGCCGTTGATGACACCGGTATCAGGAAATGCGGTTGAGTGGCAACCGCCCCTCTCCCGTTCGCGCTGAGCCTGTCGAAGCGTCGTTCCCGTCTTCATCCTGCCGTAGAGGAGCAGGACGGCGCTTCGACAAGCTCAGCGCGAACGGGGATTGGAATGGGCGGCACAGACGCACCTTCACAACTGCATTTGGCGCAATCGCACAGCCGGGTTATGTCCCATCGCAATGAAGCGCAGCAGCCAGCCCACGATCAACGACGTCGCCCGCATCGCCGGCGTCTCCAAGAAGACCGTCAGCCGGGTAATCAACCAGTCGCCGCTGCTGAACGGCGACACCCGCAAGCGCGTCGAGGAAGTCATCGCCGATCTCGGCTATGTCCCCAATCCGCAGGCACGCGCGCTGGCGCTTCGCCGCAACTTCCTGATCGGGCTGATCCACGACAATCCCAACGCGCAGATGGTCCTCAACGTCCAGCAGGGCATGCTCGAAGTGCTGCGCGACACCGAGTTCGAACTGATCGTCCACCCGGTCGATCGTGGTTCGCCGACGATGCTCGAGGATATCGGCCATTTCCTCGAGCGGCAGCGGCCGTTCGGCGTGATGATCCTGCCGCCGATTTCCGAGAACGACCAGCTCGCCGGGCTCTGCGCCAAACTGGGCGTGCGCTATGTCCGCATGGGTTCGGCGACGCTCGACGAGGCATCGCACATGGTCGCCTCGAACGATCGCGAGGCAGTGCGCGGCGCAGTCGAGCATCTGATCGAATCGGGGCATCGCCGGATCGGGCTGGTGCTCGGGCCGCATGGCTTCCGCTCGGCGCTCGAGCGGCAAAAGGGCTATGAGGAAGCGATCGAGCGCGCCGGGCTGCCGCTCCAGCGCACGCTGATCGTCCAGGGCGATTACAAGTTCGAATCGGGGATGCGCGCTGCCGAGCAATTGCTCGATCTCTCGCCGCGCCCCACCGCGGTGTTCGCGTCGAACGACGAGATGGCAGCCGGCGTGCTCCATGTCGCGCGCCAGCGCGGTCTCAACGTGCCGCAGGATCTGTCGATCATCGGCTTCGACGACACGCCGATCGCGTCGCACCTCTGGCCGCCGCTGACCACCGTGCGCTGGCCGATCGCGACGATGGCGCGCGCCGCGGCGCTGAAGCTCGTGAGTGGCGAAGGCGGAGGTCCGCCGGGAGAGGACGGCGAGGCATCGCTGTTCGTGTCGACGCTCATCCGAAGGGCATCGGTGGCGCCCGCCGCGGGCTGAGCTGCCAGCCGCGTTTCACTCCATTGCCGTCATCCCGGCGAAAGCCGGGATCCGGAGTTGTCAGGCCGAATGGCATGTGACTCCTGGGCCCCGGCTTTCGCCGGGGTGACGAACAGATGCAGCGACGGACCCCAAAACACAGACCACCGGTGCCTTCAGGACGCCGAGGCGAAATTGCCGCCTCGCCGCCATCAATCTATGCTGCATCGCAGCGAAGGAGGTGGTGTATATGACCCCGAAGCGAGTGCGTAAGGCTGTGTTTCCCGTCGGCGGGCTAGGTACCCGCTTTCTCCCGGCAACCAAGGCGATCCCCAAGGAGATGCTGCCGGTCGTCGATCGTCCCCTGATCCAATATGCAGTCGAGGAAGCGATCGAGGCTGGCATCGAGCAGATGATCTTCGTCACCGGCCGCGGCAAGGCGGCGATCGAAGACCATTTCGACATCGCTTTCGAACTTGAAACCACGATGAGCGGGCGCGGCAAGTCGCTCGACATCCTCGGGCGTACGCGATTGCGGCCCGGCGCGGTCGCCTATGTCCGCCAGCAGGAGCCGATGGGGCTGGGCCACGCCGTGTGGTGCGCACGCGACGTGGTCGGCGACGAGCCGTTCGCGGTGCTGCTCGCCGACGATTTCATGGTCGGGCGGCCCGGCTGCCTCAAGCAGATGATCGATGCGTATGAGCAGGTCGGCGGCAATCTGATCTGCGCCGAAGTGGTGCCCGACGAGCAGACGCATCGCTATGGTATCATCACCCCCGGCACGCACTCGGGCGCACTTACGCAAGTAAAGGGACTCGTCGAGAAACCGGCGCCGGGCACCGCCCCGTCCAATTTGTCGGTGATCGGCCGCTACATCCTGCAGCCCGAAGTGATGGGCGTGCTGGCAAGCCAGGAGAAAGGCGCCGGCGGCGAGATCCAGCTCACCGACGCGATGTCGCGGATGATCGGCGAGCAGGCCTTCCACGGGCTCACCTTCGCCGGCACCCGCTATGATTGCGGCGACAAGGCGGGCTTCCTCCACGCCAATCTGGCGATGGCGTTGGAGCGCGAGGACTTGGCCGACGAAGTCGAATTGTTCGCCGGCAACCTGCTCGCAGCGCGCCAGCTGCGCAGCGCGGCGTGAACCAGTAAGGAGTATCGGCAATGCGTATCGTGATGATCGGATCGGGCTATGTGGGGCTCGTCTCGGGGGCGTGCTTCGCCGATTTCGGACACCAGGTCACTTGCGTCGACAAGGACGAGGGCAAGATCGCGCGGCTGAACGCCGGGCAGATCCCGATCTATGAGCCGGGGCTCGACGATCTCGTCGCGCGCAACGTCGCGGCGGGCCGCCTGTCCTTCTCGACCGAGCTCGCCGGGCCGGTCGAGAAAGCGGATGTGATATTCATCGCAGTGGGCACGCCATCGCGCCGGGGCGACGGCCATGCCGATCTTTCCTATGTCTACGCAGCGGCGGCCGAGATGGCGCCGTGCCTCAAGGGCTTCACCGTGGTGGTGACCAAGTCGACCGTCCCGGTCGGCACCGGCGACGAAGTCGAGCGGATCATCGGGGAGACCAACCCCGAGGCGCAGTTCACCGTGGCCTCGAACCCGGAATTCCTGCGCGAAGGCGCCGCGATCGAGGACTTCAAGCGCCCCGACCGCATCGTCATCGGCATCGAGGACGAGCGCGCCCGCCCGGTGATGGAGGAGGTCTATCGTCCGCTCTATTTGAACCAGGCGCCGATCCTGTTCACCGGCCGGCGCACGAGCGAGCTCATCAAATATGCCGCGAACGCGTTTCTCGCGGTCAAGATCACCTTCATCAACGAAATCGCCGATCTCTGCGAAGCGGTGGGCGCCGACGTCCAGCAGGTCGCGCGCGGGATCGGGCTCGACAACCGCATCGGCGCGAAGTTCCTCCATGCCGGGCCAGGCTATGGCGGCTCGTGCTTCCCCAAGGACACGCTGGCCCTGGTCAAGACCGCCGAGGATTCGGGCACGCCCGTCCGCATCGTCGAGGCGACGGTGGCGGTCAACGACACACGAAAGCGGGCGATGGGCCGCAAGATCATCACCGCGTGCGGCGGATCGGTGCGCGGCAAGAAAATCGCCGTGCTCGGCCTGACCTTCAAGCCGAACACCGACGACATGCGCGATGCCCCGAGCCTCGCGATCATCCAGGCGCTGGAGGACAATGGCGCGAGCGTCAGCGCGTTCGATCCCGAGGGCATGGCAGCGGCGCGGCCCTTGCTGCCCAATGTCGAGTTCGCGACTTCGCCGTACGAGGCGGCCGACGGTGCCGCGGCCCTGGTGATCGTCACCGAGTGGAACGCCTTCCGCGCGCTCGATCTCGAAGCACTGCACGCGCGGATGGAGGGCGACGTATTGGTCGACCTGCGCAACATCTACCGGCCCGACACCGTGGAAGCCGCCGGCTTCACTTATACCGGTGTCGGGCGCGGACTGGCAGTTGCACCTGAAGCACTCGCGATTGCAGCAGAGTAAATCAACTTACCGTTCAGCATCTTTTCGACTTCAACTTAGCGCAAATGCGGCGAGTAACCTAGGTTACTCGCCCTTTTCGTACTACATACCCCTGAGGCGGCACAGTTGTCGGCCGCCGACACCGGGGGGTGTTTCATGCGTATTACCTGTTTGCGCCCGCTTGCGGGCGCCCTCTCTCTTTGCGTGCTCGCTTCGTGCGCAGGCGGCGGCGCCAATTCTTCCCAACAGCAATCCGGTACGGTCGTCATTGCGGCCGAACCCGAAACGACCACTGCCGTTGCAGCGCCAGCGCAAGTCCAGGACGCGGCAACCAGCACCAGCACCAACAGCTTCGCGGCCTTCGACTTCGGCAACGGCACAAAGCTGCCGCCCAAGGCGACGCTGTCGATCGGCGCGGCGGTGTTCAACCCGGGCGCATCGGTCGCCTATGTGCCGGTGACGCTCAACCAGCAGACGCCCAATACCGTGATCGCCCGCGTGATCACCGTAAACGGAACGGACGCCAACAAAGCGATCTCGGGCTATCAGTACAAGGCGACCGAAGATGTGGTGATCTTCCGCCCGGGCGATCCGCTGCGCCAGACCGTGTCGGTGCCGATCCTCGACGCGACCGACGGGCAGCAATTCTCGCTCAAGCTGCGCGAGGCGCCGTGGGGTGCGAACCAGGGCACGGCATCGGCGACCGTCACGGCGGATGCCGATGCCGCCGCCACTGCCCCGGCCACATGGGGCTTCCGCAATCCGCGGACCTTCCGCACCTATGGCACGCTTCAATATGAGATGACCCCAAGCACGATGCGCTGGTCCGATGCCGGCTGGTCGGGTGCGTGGTCGACCGCGCTCTCGCACGGCCGCGCCCAGCCTGCCAACGGCGAGACCGGCCTCTATCTTGACGAAAGTCTCTACCCGTGGGTCGAGCCGCCGCTGCGCTACACCGACGAGGGGCTGGTGTTCCACACCCAGAAGCTCTGGTCGCCGATCACCTATAACGGCGTGGCCTACAATTACGGGTCGGTGGTGCTGAGCGGGCACAATACGCCCTCCACGCATATCGGCTATGGCCAATATGAGTGGGTCGCCAAGATGCCGACGCGGCGAGGGTCATGGCCGGCCTTCTGGCTGATCTCGACTTCGGGCTGGCCGCCTGAAATCGATGTCTATGAAGGCTTCGGATATCAGAGCTACTGGGATTTCGACCGGCACGTCTCGGCGACGATCCATGGCGGCACCGGCGGGGTGCGCTATTTCCAGCGCGGCACCAACATCCAGGCCGAGCAGGCCTATGGAATGTCGGGCTTCTCGCAAGGCTTCCATCGCTATGCCGTCGATATCGGGCCCGAATACATCACCTGGTTCGTCGACGGGCTGGAGACCTATCAGAGCGTCAATCCGTTCCGCGGCTTCCGCTTCTACCCGATCATGGATGTCGCGGTGAAGACGACCGGCAGCTACGACGACGGTTCGGGCGACATGGTGGTCAAGAGCTTCCGCGCCTGGGCGAACTGAGCGGGTTGGGAGCGGCGTAAATCGCGTCGCTCCCGCCTGCCAGCGCATAGAGGCGGGCGAGCGCCTTTACCCATTGGCCGGCGATGTCGAGGCGGCGGTGGCGTTGCCACGCCAGCGCCGGCAGCGCGGCGGTGCGCAGGCCGAGCAATGCGAGCGAACGCAGGCCAAGGCCGACACGCCCGATCAGCCCGCGCTGCTTGCGGGCGACACGCGTATCGGTGACGCCGATCCGCCACATCCGCCGCAGCACCCATGCCCTTCTCGCGCGATCCGCGCCGACCCATTCGGAGACGCGCGCACCCGGCGCCCAGGCGAAGGTGAAGCCGATCGCCTTCAAACGCGTGAGGAAATCGAGATCCTCGCCACCGCTGCGATTGAAGGCGGGATCGAACCACGGGGCGCCCAGCGCTACCAATGCGGGCCGCATCACCAGCAGGTTGTTGCTCGCGTAGAGCATCTCGGCGGGCCCCTCGGGGCGCTGCTCGGGGCGGAATATGAGCGTCTGCTCGGCCCAGTCGGGCGTGCCTTCGCGGAAGACCGGAATGACCGGTCCGCCGACCACCGCGGCATCGGTGCGCTGCTGCACGGTGAGCAACGCCGCCAGCCATTGCGGCTCGGGCCATTCGTCGTCGTCGATCATCACCAACCGCTGCATCCCCTCCATGGAGAGCGCATGCGCGACAATCGCATTGCGGACATGACACAGACCGGGTTCGGGCACGCGGATGACTTCGATCGGGATCGGGAGCCCCTTCTCCGCCATCGCGGCCGCTACCGCCGCCCCTTCCCCGCCGGCATCATTGTCCGCGACGAGCAATGCCGCATCCTCCAGCCGATCGAGCTTCGCGATCGCCTCGATCAAATGACGCAGCTGGTCGGGGCGCCGGAAGGTCGGGATCGCGATGATCGTCGAGGCGCGCATGCCTATTCGGCGGCCTGCTGGAACGGCAGCGGCGGCCGCGGCACCACACGGCGCTCGAGCTTCTTGATCGCGCGGTGGCCCGGCACTTCGATCAGCAGATAGCTCGCCCAGCATACCAGCCATGTCGCGATCAGCGTGCCGGCGTAGAACGCCCAGTCGAACCCGGAGAATCCATGGCGGTGGGCGATCCCCATCACGCGCGCAAAGACGTCGCGGACCAGCGGGTGCCAGAGATAGATCGAATAGCTGATCAGCCCGAGATGGAACACCACCGGATTCGCGAGCAGCGCCCGCGACGCGCGGCCGTCATAGTAGCAGGCGATCACGAGCAGCGGGAAACACAGCGCCGCCACGACATCGCCGCCGGGGATCAGCAATGCCAGGACGAGCAGCGCGCAGCTCCCGAGAAAGCCGTGTTCGCCGCCCAGTAGGCGCGCGCACAACGAGTGCCGCGCGACGCGGAAGGCAGTCACCCCCAGCGCGAAGCCGGCGAGACAGCGCAGCACCGGCAGGACCGAGTTCCCGTCATTGACGTCGAGCGGCCCACGCGAACCGTGGCCGAACATCGCGACGAGGAACAGCAGCGCCACCGCACCGGCGACCTGCAGCCAGACCCCGCGGGAGAAAGCGAGGATCGCGATCAACGGAAACAGCAGATAGGCGACGAGTTCGGTGCTCACCGACCAGCTGTTGCCGGCAAGCGCCTGCGTCCCCCATCCCCAGCTCTGGATCATCAGCACGTTGGTAATGATGTTGGCCGGCGTCAGCGCCACGGCCTGATCGCCCGAGACATTGACGAGGATGCGGGCGAGGAACACCAGAGCGACGACGAAATGGAGCGGCCAGACGCGGGCCATACGGTTGAGCAGGAAATCGCCATAGCTCGCCGCGCTCGGGCGCTTCACCACGCGTTCGTAATAGCCGATCGAGATGACGAAGCCGCTGAGCACGAAGAACAGGTCGACTGCCAGATAGGCGCGCGAGAACAGCCCGATCGCATAATCCTGGAAAGCGGGCGAATGCGGGATGTGATAGAGCAGCACTGCGACTGCAGCGAGGCCGCGCAGGCCGGTCAAGGACGCGATTCTCATGCCGGCACTCCGTGTGTTTCGATACTCGCCCGGCGCGGCGGCGCGGCATCGAACGCCGCCGCCATCTCCGCCCAGAGCCGCTTTCGGCGAAGGTCCGCGTCGAGCGGCAGCCCGCGCGACTTCTGCCCGTCGGGCCAGCGATATTCGGGGTAGGTCGACAGCCACGAATAGCGGTCGGACAGGCCCCAGCTCAGCACCGAGCCCATGGCCGGATTGTCGAGCGCGACGTCGAGAAACGCCCTCCCCACCGCCGCGACCTGCGCGTCGCGCGCCGTGACGTCGGCGGGCCCGCCGCGATCGGCGATATCGAACTCGGTGATCGCTATTCCCAACCCCATCCCGCGCACGCGATCGAGGAAATCGGCGAAGATGCGCTCGTCAAACGGCTCGCGGAACGGCTTGAGGTGCCCCTGCACGCCCAGCGCGTCGATCGGCACGCCGCGCGACAGGGCGCCCTCCAGCAGCTGCAGGATCGCATCCCGGCGCGCGGCGCAGCGGCGCGAATTGTGCTCGAGTCCGAAATCGGTGAGGAACAGCTTGGCCTTGGGATCGGATTCGCGGGCGATCTGGAACGCCAGGTCGACATAGCGGTCGCCGAACGCCTGTTCCCAGATGTTCTTGGTGCGCATCCCGTCGCGGCGGCCCTGGTTAGGCTCGACGGGCTCGTTGACCACGTCCCATTCGGTGATGCGCCCGGCATAGCGGCGCATCGCCGTCTGGATATAGCCGCCGAGGAGATCCTCGCGGCCGCGCGGACTGGCGCCGGGCAGCGCCGCCTCGAGCCAGGGCGGGTTCGCCGCGTACCAGACCAGGGTATGCCCGCGCGCGGCGAGGCCATGTTTCTGGGCGAAATCGATCAGTTTGTCGGCACCGCTGAAGTCATATGTGCCTTGCTTCGCCTGCGTGACATGGCGCTTGAGTTCATATTCCTCGACGATCACCCCCGCCTCGCGCAGCACCGCGGCAGTGAAATCCGGATCCTTGGCGATCTGGCTCGACTTGATCGCGCAGCCGAAATGCTGCCCGCTCTTGCGGGCACGGGCGTCGAGCCCGGGTCCGCTGATATCGGGCTCCGGCGGCACGAAAGGTACTGCGCTGGTGGTGAGCGGGACGCTGCACGCCGCCGCGGCGCCGGCGATGAAGGTGCGCCGCTTCATATCCGGGCGCCCCGCACCCGGCTGGTCAATGAGATCCATCGATCTGCCGCTTTTCGATAAACATTATCAGGGATAATGATTTGCAATAGCACGATAGCAGCGACGCGCGGGCGGAAGGCGCCGTGACGCAGGGCGTCGAAATAATAAAGCAGCGCCGTGCGTCGGCTGGTCGGCCAGACGCTCTTCGCGGCGTGCCAGCCCATATAGGCGGAATAGGCGCGCGCCGAGATGTGCGGGCGCAGATCCTTGAGCCAGGCGAGGTTGCCGATATTGGCGCGGACCTGCGACAGACGGTTCTCGGTCTTGCGATCGGCCCATACCACTGTCGCGCGCTGCGCCATCAGAAAGCGCGCACCCGCCAGCGACAGCCGCACCGCGAAATCGGTATCGTCGCCGAAGCCGACATCCTCGCGATAGCGCACCGTGTTCGCCAGCGTCCGGCGCAGCGCGAGGCTGCTGGTCTGGATGAAGCCGCGCTCGCACATCAGATAGCGATCGACGGTCTCGCCGCTCAATATCTCGCGATAGGGCTTGAGGAAGTGCCGCCCCGAGCCGCGATCGACCACCACGCGGCAATAGGCCACGACATCGTCGCCCTGCGCGAGCAATGGCAGCAGATCGGCGAGGTGATCGGGAAAAAAGCGATCGTCCGAATCGAGGAAGGCGACATAGCGCCCGCGCGCATAGTCGATACCGCGATTGCGCGCCGCCGCCGCCCCGGCATTGGGCTGGACGATGACGTGGAGCCGCTCGTCGCCGATCGCGGCGACTGCGCTCGCGGTGCCGTCGGTCGAGCCGTCGTCGACGACGATGACCTCGATGTCGCGGACATTCTGCTCGAGCGCGGACTGCACCGCCTCGACGACGGCGTCACGCCGGTTGAAGGTGGGGATGACGACCGTGAATAACGGTCCCTCCGTTGCGTTCGCCCCGGTTGGCTGAGGCTGGCTAGCCGCGTCCATTCACTTGCCCGCCTTGCCAGCCAGCGCCTCGGGCTTGCCGAAGCGATGGACGAACTGGTTCACCAGCGAACGGTAGAAGGACTTGGGGAGGTAGGAGCGGAGCAACTGGCGCGCGAGGATGCGCGCCGGCACGCGCCCGTAGAACAGGCCGCGGACCAGTTCGGGGATCGTCGCGAGCGGACGAACCGGCGCCATGTGATAGGCGAGCACCGTGGCGCGATAGCCGTGTCGCGCCCGGCTGGTGAGCAAATGCCCGCAGCGATCGAGCCAGTCGAGCGAGGTCTCATAGCCGCGGACATAGGAGGTCCGCCCCACTTCGGTCGCGTCGAGCCAGATGGTGAGCGGCTGCTCGATCATCCGGAAGCGCGCGCCGGCAACTTGCAGCCGTACGGCGAAATCCAGATCCTGCCCCTTCTTCAGCGCGGGATCGAAGCGCACGCGCTTGGCGAGCGCGGTGGGCACGACGAGCGTCGAGGTTTGCATGAACTGGTTGGCGCAGAACAGATACTCGCCGACATCCTCATCCTCGCGGATTCCCCGCTCGGGCCGGACCCAGTAACGGTCGACTCCGCGGTCGACGTTCATCTGCGAATAGAGGACCGTATCGTCCTCGTCGGGCAAAGCCGCCGCCATGATCGAGAGCTTGCCGGGCAGGAACTGATCGTCGGAGTCGAGGAACGCGATATAGCGCCCGCGCGCCTCCTCGATCCCGCGGTTGCGCGCCGCGCCGCCGCCGGCATTGTCCTGGCGGACATAGCGGATGCGTGGATCGCCGATCGCAGCCACCACCGGCTCGGGATCGTCCTTCGATCCGTCGTCGACGACGATGATCTCGAAATCGCCGAAATCCTGGGTCAGTACCGAGCGGATCGTCGTCGTGACGATCTCCGCCCGATTGTAGAGCGGGATCACCACCGAAAAGGTGGGCTGGCCGGTGTCGTTCCTCATGCGCCGTGCACCTTGCGATATTCTTCGTAGTGATTGCCGGTGAGCGCGGCGATCTTGCCCGCCGCGCGATAGAGCTTGCCGAGCCGCTCGATCCGCTTGCCGGGGTCGAACGTCAGCGCACCGAGCGAGCCGAGCACGAAGCCGCCGACGATGCGCGGCGCCTCGGCGGTCGCCACCTTGATCGGCGTGCTGTGAGTCAGCGCAGTGATCGTATCGGTCATCCCGATCCGGTAGCCGCGCATCAGCAGCCATTTGGTCGTGATGCGGCTCGCCGGAATCAGCTCGGTGACGCGCGCGTCGTCGGCCCAGGCGAAGCGCCGCCCGCCGCGCCGCATCCGGGTGAAGAGCTCCTTGTCGGAGCCGCCGGTGAGCGCCATCGCCTCGTCGAACGGCGTATCGCCGAGCGCCCGCAGCGCCTCGGCCGCGATCAGCACATTGGCCGTGCTGTCGACCAGCTCGACCACGCCCGAGGCGCCGCGCAGCTTCGGCCGGAGGATCGGATGCTCCATCATCCAGGACGGCACGTCGCCTTCCATCTCGCGCAGCACCGCGCCGCCGACCACATCGCCGCGCGTCGCGGCCTGACATGCCAGCATCGCGTGGAGCCAGTGCGGATCGGCCGCCTCGTCGTCGTCGAGCATCGCGACGAAGCGGATGTCGGGCAGCCGCAGCGCCGCGGCGACGAGGGCGTTGCGAACCTGCGGGATGCCGGGTTGGGCAACCGTCAGCAGCTCGAGCGGCCAGCGATAGCCCTCCGCCCGCAGCGCCTTGGCTGCGGCGATCCCCTCCTGCTTCTCCGCGTCGTTATCCGCGACGATCACCGTAACCGCGCGCTCGGTCTGCAGCGCGGCGAGCGAGCGGAGCGTACGGGTGATCCCTTTCGGCCGCTGGCGCGTGGCAATGCAGATGGCGATTTCGGTCATGCAGGGACTCCGGTGGGAAGGGTGCGCGCGCGCTGGCGGTGCCAGCGCGGCCGCTCGACCGCCTTGAACGAGGCGTGCGCGATGGCGATCGATGAGAGGAAGATCACCCAGACCTGGCGATCCTTGTCGAAGAACGAGGTCTCGAGCAGGTTCTGGTAGAGCACGAAGCTCCAGATCGCGAAGGCGCTCGCCATCAGCGTGGCGTTCTGCTTCGTGGTGCCGGTCAGGAACCAGTAAGCCGGCAGCGCCACGAACGAGAGCAGCAGCAGCACCAGCCCGACCGGGCCGGTGGTGACGAGTATCTCGAGATAGCCGTTGTGCGAATGCGCGGTTAGCAGCTGGAATTGCTGGTTGAGATACTGGTGCGAGGGCGAGAGATCGCCCACCTGCCAGAAGCCGCCGAAGCCCGCGCCAAGCCAGGGATGATCGGCAAGGTAATCGATCGCGACCCTCCAGATCGAGACGCGTCCGGTGAAGGCGGTGGGATCGGCGAACCAGCGTTCGATCAGCGGCTGGAAGGCGATGTAGAGCGCGAGGAACAGCAGCATGCCGAGCCCGACGAGCAGCAACAGCACCGCCCGCTTGGCGACCGACTGGCTGAGCAACCGATAGACAGAACTGACTGCGAGGATCGCGAAGCACAGGGCAAGCGAGGTCTTGCTCTTCGTGCCGACCACGAAGATGAACGCCATCACCGAGAACAGCGCATAATACCACTTTTTGGACGTGAAATAAGCGTGCGCGGTGACCACGAAGGTGAGCGCCATCACCGCACCGGCGATGTTCTTGTGAAAGAAGAAGCCCCGCCACGCGCCGATCAGCGCCTTGTCGCTCTCGGTCGGCGGATGGACCGCATTGGGCGTGATCGGCAGCGATATCCAACAGATCAGCAGCGACGTCACCAGAGCCGCCACCAGGGTGCGATAGATCCGCTCCGGTCCGAGCAAGGCGAGCGAGAGGAAAGTGATGTAGATCACGATCACCTGCTGCATCACGCGCTTGAACGAGACGAAGGGGTCGATGCCCCACGCGCAGCTGATCAGGAACCAGCCGAGCATCAGCAGCAGCGGCCAATAGGTGAAGCGATATTGCGGTCTGTAGCGCCGCACGAGCTCGAGCAGCGTCAGCAACATCGCGAAACCGATGAAGAAGGCCTGTTTGAACGGATCCGATCCGTCATTGTTCGCCGCCATCGCGACCAGCTGCTCCTGGTTGCGCGACGAGAAAGGCTGCTGCCCGATGAAGATCAGCATCAGGAAAATGTAATAAACGGCCTGCGCGATCGGGATCAGCGCTTCGGCGCGTGCCGGCGCGGCGCCCCCCGTGCGATGCGGAGCGCGGCCGCGATACCAGGGAAGCGCGAGGCTCATTCCGCCGCCTCGCGCTGCTTGCGCCGCCAGTCATGGTCCAGCCGCCAGATGCCGAGCATCATCACGAGCTGCGCCAGCACTACCCCGCCAATCGTGTAGACCGATGGCGCGAACAGCGTGATCGCAACCACCGCGGCGACGCCGACGACGCAGCTCCGCACGCTGGTCGCCGCGAGCGGCCGGAACGCGCCGCGCGCCTGGGTGAGCACGCTCATCGGCGCCTGGAGGCACTGCACCAGCGACAGCGCGGCACATAGTCCGACCGCGATCATCACCGTTTCCACCGATAGGGTCGGCTTGATGATCACTTGCGGGACGAGCCAGAGGATCAGCGCCGCGGTCACCACCGTCGCGATCCAGATCACCACCAGAGCGGCCATGAAGGCCCGCACCGATCCGCGCGCCGATCGCTCGTCGCCCTGCCCCACCGCGCGCGCCATGCGCGGGCGCTCGAGCTGAGTCAGTGCAGTGATGCAGACGTTGACCGGGCGGAAGAACAGCATGCCGACTGCGATCGGCGCGAATGCTGCGGGGCCGGCGAACAAGGTGACGATATAGCTGTGCGCGTTCGACGTCGCCTCGGTAGTGATCACGCCGATCAGCGTCCACGCCGATTGCCGCTTCCACACCGGGCGATAGTCGCCAAAGGCGCGGCCGAGCCTGGTCGGCCGATGTCGGGACAGGAAGCCCGTGCCGAAGGGGATCAGGGCGAGCAGCCCGGCACCGGCGATCACCGCCCCGAACAGCTCGAGCCGCGCGCCGATCGCGAGCGTCGCACCCACGCCTGCGACGACGAGCATTGCATAGACCAGGTCCGAGACCGCGGCGCCGCCCGGCTTGTGATGCGCATAGGAAATGGCGCGCCCGAACCAGCGGAGCAGCGAGAACATCCCCGCCAGCCCGAACGCCGCGGCGGCCCAAGGGCCCGCCATGATCCAGCCGATCGCCGCGCAGAGCAGCCCCTGCGACAGCGCGAGCAGCAGGTTCATCGGAAAGAAGAAGTCGAAGCCCCCCGCACCCTCCGCCCCGTCCTCGCGCTGGTTCACTGCGATCGCATAGGGCGTCGAAACGAGCGCATTGGACAGGCCGTAGCCGAGCTGGATTATCACCAGCAGGAAAGCGAGCGTACCGATCTCGCTCGCCTCCAGCCGCCGTACCGATACGAGCTGAACGAGCAGGTGGCTGACCGACACCACGGCCGACGACATGCTCGCCAATCCGAACCGCGCCAGCGTCGCGCGGATCGGCTTCTTTCCAGGAGGCAAGGCAGTCGCCTCAGCCATTCCGGTGCTTCCAGATCAGATACAGTGCATGCGGATTGGTCGTGAGATAGCGCCACGCCAAATGCCGCGGATTGGTCGCCATACGGTGAAGCCATTCGAGGCCGGCATTCTGCATCCACTGCGGCGCGCGTGGGTAATCGCCGGTGATATAGTTGAACAGCCCGCCGCAAGTGACGATCCAGCCAGCCCTGATCCGATCGCGGTTGCGCACGCAGAACGCCTGTTCGCGCGGCTTGCCGGTGCCGACCCAGAGCACATCGGGAGCGGCGGCGTTGATCGCGTCGATCACCGCGTCCTCTTCGTCCGCCTTCCAGAAGCCGTTGCGGCGCCCCGCCAGTTCCAGACCCGGCGTGTCCGCGCAGATCTTGTCGGCACAATCCTTGTTCACCTGTTCGGTGCCGCCGAGCAGATAATAACGCACCTCACCCGCCGACGCGCCGGGAAGGCTGTCGATGAACATGTCGGTGGTGCTCGATCGATCGGCGATCTGCGGGCCGCCCAGCCAGCGCGACGCCTTGACGATCACCTGGCCGTCGGCGTGGATCAGATCGGCCTGCGCCAGATCTTTCGCAAAGGCCTTGTCAGTGGCGTTGAGCGACAGGCCATGGCCGTTGCAGTCGAACACCAACAAGGGCTGTTCTCCCGCGGCGAGCCGCAGCGGCGCGTCGCGCAGCATCCGTTCGATCAGCGCACGGAGCGACAGCGTCGACACCGGCACACCGCCCACCCAGGCGGTCTCCGAATACCCGCTGCCGTCCGCGCCGCTCCCGCTCAAGGGGAATTCGAGGGTGGCGTTTCCGTGCATCGCTCGCCTCTCAGCTCACCACCGAACCGGCGATCGGGATGCGATGCCGGTCGAGATCGTCGATGACCCGGCGGATCTCGGCGACAGGCGTGACGCCCCGCCGCGCGACGACCACAACCGCGTCGAACTTTTCGAGCATGTTGCCGAACGCGGTTCCCCCGCGCGGACGCTCGGCGAGAAAGGCGAGCAGATTGGCATCGGGGAGGTTCCAGCCTTCCGCCGCCTCGGCCAGCGAGCCTTTCTCGACCAAGGTTGCCGCACCGCCCGCCGCCTGACCGGCGGGCATCAGCCACAGCCGGTCGATCGCGGTCTGGAGCACCGGCAGCCGCAACGCCAAACCGGCCAGCTGCTCGGCGAGCCCGATGCGGTTGGGCAAGCGGAGCAGCCGATCGAGCGAGGGCCGGTCGATATCGGCATCGACGACAATCGTCGGCCCGTCCATCTGCGCCATCACCGTCGCGAGATTGGCGGCGAGGATCGATGCCTCATCGCCGCCCTGGAGCGATAGGATCGCCAGTCGCAGCCTGCCGTCGGCGCCGCTCGCCTCGCGGGCCGTGGCGAGCAGCTTGGCGCGGACCTTGCGGACCTTGGCGACATAGGGATCGTCGGCATCGAACGCCGCGGTCACCAGTGGATCCACGCGATCGTCATCCCGGTCGAGCAGCGCGAGACCGCCATGCGCCGGCGCTTCGGCGTCACTCCCCGGATGGACCGTCGCCTCGGCGAAGAGCGGGTTTGCGCCCGCAGTGGAACGGAGCCTCATGCAGCCTCCTGACGTGGCATGAACAGGCCCTCGACGGGCCGTGATTTGGGAGAGAGGTCGGCGATGACCTCGACTTCGGTCGAAGCCGCCAGTCCGTTCACGGTGCGGACGCGCGGGCGCAGGATCTCGCTCAGCACCACCGCGGCGATACCGGCGAGCAGCCCCAGCGCGATCCCCGCGGCGAACCACAAGGGCAGGCTCGGGCGCGCGGGGAACAACGGCACCGTCGCCTGATCGAGCAGGCTGGCATTGGGCTGCGAGATCTGGCTCTTGAGCGCGGCTTCGTTGAAGCGCTGGCGGACCGTGTCATAGGTCTGGCGCGCCGCCTCGACATCGCGCTGCATCACCATCAATTGGTCCTGCACCCCCGACATCCGGATCATGCGATCCTCCTGCGCCGCCATTTCGGCGCGAAGCTCGGCCTCGCGGCGGCTGGCGGCGCTGCTATTGGCGGTCATCGACGACGCCTGAACGCCGCGCGCTTGGCTGAGATGGCCCTGCAGCTCGCTCAATTGCGCCTTGGCGGCGGTCATCTGCGGATGGTTCGGGCCCAGCGACTTGCCGAGCTCGGCCACCTTCGCCGCCTGCGTGGCGATCGCTTCCTGGATGTTCTGGACGACCAGCGACGTCGCCACTTCGGGCACCGCGCCCGAACCCGATTTGGAATGCGCCGCGGCCGCATCGGCCTGCGCCTGGACGAGATAGGCCGAGAGGTTCTTCAGCTTCTCGGCCTCGAGATCCATGCGGTTCATGCCGATGATGTCGTGCGCACGCTGGAAGTCGGAGAGCTTCTTCTGCGCGACTTCGTAGCGGCGACGGACATCGGCAGTGCGCGCCTCGAACCATTCCGCCGAACCCTGCGCCGCCGAAGCGCGGAGACTCACCTGCTCGCGCATGTAGATCTGTGCGGCGAGGTTTGCGACCCGCGCAGCGACCGCTGGATCGGGATCGAGGAACTGGATCTGGAGGACATTGCTCTGCCGCCCGGTCGTGACCGTAAGCCCGGCGCGCATGCGTGCCGCCGCCTGCTGGAGGCGCGCGTCCGGCGGAAGATCGGCGGGAACCTGATCGACGAAGCCCGCGGCCTTGGCGACTGCATCGGTCACCTTGGCGCTCTTGATCAGGTCGACCTGCGTCGCGATGATCGAGTCGGTCTCCACGCGCCCCTGTTGCTGCTGGGTGCTGCTGTCCGTGGGATCGGTCTGCGACAGATCCAGGAGCAGCGATGATGTCCCCAGATATTGGCGCGGCTGCACCAGTGCGATGCCCGCGACGATCGCGAACAACACGCCAGTGATCGCCGCGACCAGCAACCAGCGCGCCTTGAGCGCCTCGATCAGATCGGCTGCCTTGATCGTCATAGCCCGACTCCCTGGAGAAGCTCACGCGCATCGAGCGCCTCGCGATCCGGTGTCGCAGCCTCGCGCGGCCGCGACGCGGCGCCGTTCGCCATCAGCACGAGGAATTGCGGCGACAGGGAATCCGCGAACTGCAGTTCGCCGGGCATCCCGTCCTCGCTCAGCGCCGGAGCGATCAACCCGATCGTGCGATCGACCGCAGTCGGGCCGCCCAGCTCCTCGCCGAACAGGTCGGTGCCCGCCGCGGTCATCCGTTCGAAAGTGAGCACCGGCGCATGCGCGGCGAGCACGCCCGACAGTGCGACCATCCCGCGCAACGGGCCCGCCTGGCCGAGCGCTCGTGCGAATATCGCATAGACGTCCGGAGTCAGATCGCTCCATTCGGCGAGCGCTTCGGCAAGCCCCTTTTGCGCATCGGCGAGCATGACGCGATCGCGCCCCGCTCCCTCCGCCGCGAGTGCGGCATGCATGCCGAACAGTCGCGCATGATAAGGCGATCCGATCGCCGCCGAGACGATCGTCTGAACCGCCTCTTCCTCGAACGACAGCCCCGCTTGCTGCGCACAAAGCCGCAGCAAACCGGCAAGCTCATCGCGCTCGATCGGCGACACCGGCTGCGCGAACAAATGGCGCCGCAGCGAGGGATGCGCGGCGAGCAGCCCGTCGACATTCCCGGCGATCCCGACCAGCACGATCTGCACGGTCGAATGCATGTCGGTGAGCAGCTTGAGCAACGACGCGACTTCGTGCCGGGTGCGCTCCGCAGCGACACGATCGAACTCGTCGACGATCAGCAAGGTGCGCTGATTGACGCCCTGGACGAACAGATTGGCGACTTGCTGGACGCTCATCGGCCGGTCCGCCGGGATCGTCGCCGCGATCCCGCGCTGGAGCGGCAGCTCGTCGAGGAACGGTCGGAATAGCCCGTCGATATCCGCGCCCTCGCTCGCCGAGCCATAAAGCGCGACGCATCCCGCCTCATCGGCCAGATCGCCGAACACGCGCGCCAGCGAAGTCTTGCCCGATCCGCGTGCACCATAGATCAGTGCGTGCTTGCGCTGCTTGACCACTGCGTCGATCAGCCGCGCAAGCTCCTTCTTGCGCCCTGCCAGCCCGTGGCGATCACTCACCGGCACGGCGGTGTTGAATGCCGCAAATACGGCGTTGCGCCGGAATGCGATACTGGGCCCGGCAGTCGATGCACGACCGCCCGAGATCGGCACTGCGGCCTCCTCTTCGGGCGGCGCGTCAAAATCGAGCCGCTCGGGAATGCGTCTGCTGCCGGCGTCTCCGCCAAGCAGCCCCCGCAGCCAATGCTGCAATCGCTCGCTCCAGCTCATGCCGTGACTCCAATTCTGCGCCGTGCTCAAAACAGCTTCTCGCGGATGACCAGCACGTCTTCGGGCTTGACGGGGTCGTCGAGATTGAGCCCTTCGACTTCCTTGCCCGCGCGGCGCACCTTGATCCGCTTGGTCGAGCCCGCGAGCGTGGGTCCGCCGGCGAGCGCCAGCGCCTGCCGGAAGGTCTGGCCGGGCACGAAGGTGAACGCGCCGGGCGACTGCACCTGGCCGTAGACGTAGACCTTCTCCGCCGGCGGGATGAACAGGATGTCACCGGGCGCAAGCGGCCGGCTCGCACCCGCATTCATCTCGGCGAGCGAGATGCGGACGGGCCCGCTGCCGTCGGCGGGCGTGAGGATGACGGCATTCGCGCCAGTGGCGGTGGCGCCCCCCGCCCGGGCGAGCATCCCGGCAACCGTATAGGGCCGATCGAGCGGATAATTGCCCGCCTGGGGCACGTTACCGAGGACAGTCACGAAGCGGCTGACGAACTGCGACACTTCGACATTGACCGAAGGCCGCTCGAGATAACCGCCCTTCGCATATCCCGCGGCGATCGTATCGGCGAGCTCGGCGGTGGTCTTGCCGCGCACGTCGACTGCGCCGAGCATCGCCAGGCGGATCGTGCCATCGGCCTTCACGCGCGTGGTGACCGACAGATCGGGCTGGCCATAGATGAAGACCTTCACCTCGTCGTCGGGGCCGAGCCGATAGCCTTCCGCCGCGGCGGCCCGAGGCGGCGCGGCGGGCGTCGGTGCGGCAGGCGCGGAAGCCATGGCGACAGGCGCCGCCGGTGCGGCGGCAACGCCGGCGCCGGTGGTCTGCGCCGCTACCGGCAAGGCGAGGGCGGATGCGGCGATCGCCGCGGTGAAGAGCCGGCTCTGGGTCAGGAGAATGTTCCTCATAGGTTCAAAACCTCATGGTTGCGCCAAGCGACACGCGATTGGCGCGATAGTTCGAGACGTCGCTGTTGGTGGATCGGTCGAGATGTGAGAGCGTAAGATCCAAAGCCAGAGCCTCGGTGATCTTGCGGCGCGCGATCAAACCGAACTGGTTCGTTCGATCATGCGTATAGCTGAACGGGCGGATCGCTGCGTCCTGGCGGAAATCGCGCCGCGCCAGCTCGCCATACACACCGATGGTGGTCAATTCGCTCAACGCAATGTCGGCTGAGAGGCGCCACGCGGTGCGCACCGCGAACCCGGTCGCGATCAGGCTGTCGTTGACGATCGTGCGCTCGGTGGCGCCGGTGAGCTTCACCCGCGGGATCGCCATCGTCGAGATGCTGACGTTCCAGCCCGGCCCATTGTAACTGCCCACCGCGGCGGTGCTGGTGACATGCATCCAGCGGACATCGGCGTCGATCGAAGTCAGCGGCGATACCGAGCGCGAGAAGGACAGCCCATAAGCGTCGCTGCGATTCTCCACGCCGAGCTGGGGCCGCTCGCTGGTGACGTGCTCGTAATAAGCAGTCAGCTTGCCGAGGCTCGGCCGTGAATAGCCGATGCCGGCGCGATAGAGATTGCTGGTCTGATCGGCATATTCGAAACCGTCACCATTGCGTGTGGTGTCGCGCTGCCACGCGACGACCGGATAGAGGCCGGCAGGACGCTCGCAATCGGCAGCGACGCCGAGCGTCGAGAATTTCTGGAGATTCTCGCTGGCACTGTTGATGTCGCCATAGTCGGCGCGCTGCTGGCGATAGCTCGCGGACGGCCGCACCCAGCATTGCCCGGCAAGGACATACTTGCCCGAACCCTCGATCTCGAGAAGCGGCTTGCTCCGCTGGCTTTCGGAGATGAACCGGTCGTAGCCCGCGTACGCGCGCAGATTGACGGCGGCCATTCCGATGTCGCGATCATAGCCGATCTCGACCCCGGGGGTGATGATCACGTCGGCGACGGGATCCTCTCTCCGTGAATCGACGCGATAGACATTGTCGTCATAGACCGCAGTCAGCGAAGGCACGATTCGCAGGCCTTGTCTGGCCTCCGGCTGCGGCTTGGGCCGCGGCGCTTCCTGGGCACGTTCCGGCACCTCAGCTTGCTGAGCACGCTCCGGCGCCTCGGCTTGCTGGGCATATGCCGGCACGCCGGACAGCACGCCGA
Source organism: Sphingomonas sp. Root241 (assembly GCF_001428865.1). Classification (GTDB taxonomy): domain Bacteria; phylum Pseudomonadota; class Alphaproteobacteria; order Sphingomonadales; family Sphingomonadaceae; genus Sphingomonas. The sequence goes on along the minus strand of NZ_LMIV01000001.1, from coordinate 1,114,372 downwards.
ACACCGCCAGCAGCGGCCTTCCCCGCAACACGGCAACGCCCCGCCGCGCACGCCAAAAACCCTTCGCAGATGCGAAAGTTTTTCGTTCGGTTACTCTTTCGTCAGAGCTAAGCACGCGCTCTCGACCTCATTGCAGTGCAGCAATTTGATCATGCTAGAGCGTTCAAGCGCCGGTGCCCACTGGGGCAGATGCAGTTGGTCGCGCCAACGGCACGGCTTGTTTGTTTCTGGACGGCAACACGTGCCGTCAGCGAAGTTCAGACCCGGGCGATCAGCCCAGCAGCCAGAGCCCGACCGCGCCCAGGGCAACGACGAAGCTGGCGATTCCCGCCCAGCGCGAGCCGGCCTGGATCAGGCGTTCCGCGATCGGCTCGCGAAGGTCCGCAGGCATCAGCCACATCGGCTCCGCCTGCGCATTATCGGCAGAGCCCGCATCGGCGTCCCTCGCCATCAACCAATTTTCCGCCACTGCCCGAGACCCTTATTGCCCGGCAGCGGCTATGACCGAAAATCCTTTATGGAAGCTTGTTGGCGATCGTTAATTCGCGCTCGCCCAGCCTCTCCTGCTCAATATGCATTCTTGTGCACCAATACCTGCGCGGTCTTCGCAAGGATGCCGAGATCGCGCATCAGGCTCCAGCCGTGGAGATATTCGAGATCGGCCTCCAGGCGGTTGACGATATCGCGGCGATGCTCGGTCGCACCGCGAAAGCCACGGACCTGCGCGAGGCCGGTGATCCCCGGTTTGAGCGCATGGCGATGCCAATATTGACGATCGACCCGCCAGAAAAGCTCGTCGCCGGCAAGCGACCCGAGCGCATGCGGGCGCGGGCCCACGAGGCTCATCTCGCCGAGCAGCACGTTGATCAGCTGCGGCAGCTCGTCGATGCTCGTTCGGCGAATGAAACGGCCGATCCGCGTGATCCGATCATCGTCGCGGCTCGCCGAACGCGTGCCGTCCGAGTCGCTGGTCTCGATGCGCATGCTGCGGAACTTGAGGATGTGGAAGATGCGGTTGCCCCGCCCCATTCGCTCCTGCCGGAAGAAGACCGGTCCCGGCGAATCGAGTCGGATCAGGATCGCGATCGTGATCATAAGCGGCAGCAATGCGATCAGCACCGGCACGGTGAGTGCGATATCGAGCGCGCGCTTCTTGGCGCGATTTGGCAGATTCAGCGGCCCGCGCGAAACGACGACGGTGGTGACGCCGCTCAGCTGATGCACCGCCAGCGGCCCGAGCTCGCCGATTTCGGGGACGATGATCTCGCCCTGGATATTGGCACCCTTCAGTACCTGCGCCCATTCGACCTTGCGCTCGGGGGCGCAGCTGATGACGACGCGGTCATAGTGGCGCAGCAGCGTGCCGAGCCGGTTGAGCATGTATGGATCGTCGAGATCCGAGCGCAACGCCGCGGCCCCGGCATCGATGATGTCGCCGCCGAGGCACGCATCGGGTACATTTCCGCCATCGACGATCACCAATTCGGTGTGTAGCCGATCGCCATAAGCGCGGCGGACGAGGTGGCAGAGCAGCAGCCGCTGGCTGACGATGAGGACCGTGGTGGAGACGATACCCACCGACAGCGCGAGACGCGGCAGTTGCCCGGTCACCTTGAGCGAGAACACCACCAGCAGGAACAGCAGCAGCGTGCCCGCGACCGACAGCAATGCCTGGCGCGTGCTGCATGCCGCATTGGTCAGGCATTTGGCGCCATAGGCCTGGTTCTGGAAGGAAATGCCGACATGGACGAGGATCACTCCCAGCAAGGAGGTCCACACGTCGCCGGAGATGGTGCCGGGCTGTTCGATGCGAAGGCCGATCGCGAAGCCGATGATCAGCGCCAGCGTATCGGCGCCGATCAGCGTCAGCGACAGCCATACCTTGGCGCTTCGCCGCGCCGCGGAGGCGAACGGCGTTCGGTTCGGATAACCGTGGATCGCTAGGTCAATCTTTGACATGCGACACCCCGAAACTCCCTGACACAACACACCCGAAAAAGGGCCAGCAATTCCCTGCCCGAGCATCGGCAAGGCGCTTGCTGCAATGCAGCAGGGCACAGGCTCAGGGCGAAGGCAAGCGGGGGTCGGGGAAAACCCGGCATTTTCGGGACGACCCGTGCCGGGAGAGAGATTCGCCGATAGGACGGCAAATCGGTGGGTTTTATCCGGCAACCAAATCCAGGTTAAGCGGACTTTCCCACGCTCAACGCAAAATCACGCTCGATCAGTTACTTGAGCAGCAACCATGCGATTCCGCCCAATGCGAGGAAGAAAACCAGCGGTCCGGCGAGTCGCGACAGTATCTGGATGCCGCGTTCGGCGCGTTCGGCGGGGAATTCGGGGAAGCGTCCGCCGCGTTCGATCGGCTCGGCTGCAGCAGCATGCGCGGTTTCCTGCGGTGGCGCCGATATATGCGCTCCCGACGAGGTCCACGGCCCGCCTGATCCTTCCGACATTGCATCCTCTCGTCGCAGGATGCGGGCGCCTCGGCCTCGACCCTGCCTTGCCGACTGTATAGCATCGTAGACAATCTTTCGAGCGTAATCGGCGACGCCTGCGGGGCACCGACTGTCGCATTGCCGCACGCCTTCACTTCACCGGCCGCTTACCCAGCTTCCGCGCCAGCGTGCGGCGATGCATGCCGAGCTGTCGCGCAGTCTCCGAGATATTGAACCCAGTCGCGGCCAGCGTCTCGTTGATCCGCTCCCATTCGAGCGTCTTGATCGAGGTCGGGCGCGCGCCGATCGGTTCGTCTTCATTGCCCCCGGCCCTGCCGAACGCCGCCTCGATGTCGTCGGCGTTCGAGGGCTTGGCCAGATAGTGGCGCGCCCCGAGCTTGATCGCCTCGACGGCGGTGGCGATACTGGCAAAGCCGGTCAGCACCACGATCTGCATCTCCGGATTATGCGCGTGAAGCTTCGCGACGCAGGGCAGGCCTGATGCGGTACCCAGCTTGAGATCGACCACCGCAAACTCGAAGCCTTGCGTTTCGATCAGCGCGTCGAGCTCGGCCGGGCTGCGTGCGAGCGCGACCTGATAGCCCCGCCGCTCGAGCGAACGCTGGAGCGTCCGCGCGAAGGTCTCGTCATCCTCGACGAGCACCAGTCTCCGGCTGGGCTCCAACGTCATTCGCTCTCCTTCACCGGAACGAGCAACGGCAGCACCAGCCGAACCTGCGCACCGATATCGCGGTTGTTCGCCTCCAGCCGTCCGCCCAGCCGTCGCGCGACGTTGACCGCGAGAAACAGTCCCAGGCCGTGGCCTGCGCCCTTTCCCGACTGATAGAGCCTGCCGATGCTCGCGAGTTGATCGGGCGGGAAACCGGGCCCGTGGTCGGACACGCCGATCGCCAGCGCCTCGCTTTCGATCCCCGCGTCGAGCGCCACATAACCGGGTGAGGCTTCGCCGGCATTGTCGAGCAGGTTCCAGATCGCCTGTCGCAGCGAGGGATCGGTGGGGATCGTCGCTTCGGGCGGAAGCACTGCGCGAAAGACGAGCGGAACGTGCGGGTGCGCGACCTGCCATTCCTCCGCCAGCACCTCGAGGAAAGCACGCGCAGGAGTGCTCGCCATCGCTTCGCCGCGCGGCTCGCCCGCCGAATGGAGGATGTCCGAGACGATGACCTTGCACCGCTGCACCTCGGACTGCATCTCGGCGACTTCGGCGGCGAGTTCGGGATCCCCGGCGATCCGCGGCATGCGGCGCCAGTCCGCGAGGATCACCGAGATCGACGAGAGCGGCGTGCCCAACTCGTGCGCCGCGCCCGACGCGAACAGCCCCATGCGGATGATGCCATCTTCCTCGACCGCCTGCTGCCGCAGCCCGGCGAGATAGGCGTCGCGCGCGGTCAGATTGTGGCTGATCCGGGTGACGAAGGGCACGAGCAAGGTGCCGACCATCGCAAAGCCGATCCAGTTGCCGATCCTGTAGAGATCCGCGCTCTCGGCCAGCAGCGAAGCGGGAAGCACGAGCGGAATGTGGCGGACGCTGAGCAGCGCGTAGCAAAAGCACGTCGCCGCCACGAGCACCCAGACCGATCCGCGCGGAAGCAGGATCGCGCCGAGCACGACCTGGAGCAGATAGAGCGAGATGAACGGATTGGTCGCGCCGCCGCTGAAATAGAGCTGGAGCGTCAGAGCCGTCATATCGACGAGCAGCGCCACCATGATCTCGGCATTGTGCACGCGGTGGCGCGGCAGCGCGAGCGTCGCGGCGAGGTTGGCGGCGGCGAGTGCCGCGGCAACACCCAGCATCGAACCGAGCGGCAGCACCACGCCGAGCCCGAAATGCACCGCGAAGATCGTGACGACCTGCCCCGCCACCGCAATCCAGCGCAGCTGGATGAGCTGGCGCATATTGTCGGCTGCGGCGCTTTCGGGCGACGGGCCGCTCGGCGCGCCGGCGCGCTTGCGGGTGAGTGCGAGAAGTGGCGCGTCCATCAATTCCGCCTTGCCTTGCGCAGGATCAGTGCCGCGCCCCAGGCCGAGAGCGCAGCGAGTCCGAACCACGTCAATGCATAGACCAGATGGTTGTTGGGGAAAGCGACGACGGTCAGCCCGCCGACGGGGTAGCCGCCGGGATTGGGCGTCGCATCCGCGTCGACGAAGAAGGGCGCCACATCGCCTAGCCCCCGCGTGCGGGTGATCGCCGCCACATCGCGCGAATACCAGCGCCCCGTCGCAGGATCGTTGGAACGCAGGAACGCTCCACCCGGCTCGCTCATCCGCAAAAGGCCGGTGACCGTCACCGGCCCCTGCCTCGCATGGCGGCGCGCCGGGTCGCGACGCTCGGGCGGCACAAAGCCGCGATTGACCAGCACGATCCCCTCGGCAGTGCGCAGCGGCGTCAGCACCCAGAAGCCCGCACCCCGTTCGGTGACCGCCTGAACCAGCGTCTCGCGATCGTGGAGGAAGCTGCCGGTTACGCGGACATGCCGATAGGCATCATCACGCGCATTTACGCGCACCCAATCGGCGCGGGCCGGCAAGGGCGCGGCGGGCGCATGGATGCGGGCATCGACCCTGGCGATCAGGTCGAGCTTCCACGCCCGCCGCTCGATCTGCCACACGCCCAGCGCCGTGAAGCCCGCGCCGGCGAGCAGCGCGAACGCGAGGAACCAGTTGCGCCGGGCGCCGGATGTCAGGAGCCGAAGCCCCCCGCCGGCGCGGGCATCATATTCCCGTTGATATGATACATGATCCACAGCGATCCCGTGATCACGATCAGCACGATCACTGCCGTGAAGATATAGGCCATCAGCGTCCAGCCGCCTTCCGAGCGGGTGTTGAGGTGTAGGAAGCAGACAGTGTGAACCAGTATCTGGATCACCGCTAAACCGATCACGATCAGCACTGCGGCCTGCTTGTCCTGCAGTACGCCGGTCATCACCAGCCAGAACGGGATCGCAGTGAGCACCGCCGAAAGCAGGAAGCCCATCAGATAGCCGCGGCGCGAGAAATGGCCGTGCCCGCCTTCGTGCCCGTCGGCGTCGTGGGTGCTGTGGGGCGCGCTCATCGCAGGACTCCGAGGAGATAGACGAAGGTGAAGACGCCGATCCAGACGACGTCGAGGAAGTGCCAGAACATGCTGAGGCACATCAGCCGCCGCTGGTTCTCAGGATGCAGCCCGCGCTGGCCGAGCTGGACCAGCATCACGCACAGCCAGATGATGCCGAAGGTGACGTGCAGCCCGTGCGTCGCAACGAGAGTGAAGAAGGCCGACAGGAAGGCGCTGGTCTGCGGCGTCGCGCCCTCATGGATCAGGCTGCTGAACTCGAACAGCTCGATCCCGACGAACCCGGCGCCGAGCAGCCCGGTGATCACCAGCCACAGCCGGGTGCCGTTCAGTCTGCCTTCCTGCATCGCAATCATCGCGAAGCCGTAGGTGATCGACGAAATGAGCAGCAGGGCCGTGTTCACTGCGACCAGCGGCAGCTCGAATATCTCGGCCGGGGTCGGCCCGCCGGCATAGCTGGTGCTGAGCACGCCATAAGTGGCGAACAGGGTGGCGAAGATGAGCGCGTCGCTCATCAGGTAGATCCAGAAACCCAAAGCGGTGCTGCCGCCGGTCTCGTGGTGATGCTCTTCGACGTGATAGAAGGTCGGGTTGGCCGCGCCCTCGGCGGTCATTGCGTCGCTCGCCATGTCAGGCTCCTGCGCCGAGCAGCTTCAGGCGCTCGCTTTCGTCCTGCGCGACTTCATCCGCCGGGATGAAATAGTCGCGGTTGTAGTTGAAGGTGTGGCCGATCGAGACGACGAACAGGCCGACCGCCGAGAGCGCCGCGAGCCACCAGATGTACCAGACCATACCGAAGCCGAGCGCCAGGGCGAGGAACGAGAGGATCACGCCCGCGCCGGTGTTGCGCGGCATATGGATCGGCTGGAAGCCGGCCCGCGGCACTTCGTGCCCGCGCTGCTTCATGTCGTACCACGCGTCGAGATCGTGGACCCTGGGCGTGAATGCGAAATTATAGGCCGGCGGCGGCGACGAGGTCGCCCATTCGAGCGTGCGGCCGTCCCACGGATCGCCGGTGGTGTCGCGCAACTTGTCGCGGTTCTTGATGCTCACCGCGATCTGGATGATGAACGCCGCGATGCCGATCAGGATGATCACCGCGCCGATCGCCGCGATCACGAACAGCGGCTGCAATGTCGCATCGTCGAGATGGCGCACGCGGCGCGTCACGCCCATCAGTCCGGCGATGTACATCGGGGTCCACGCCACCCAATAGCCGATCACCCAACCCCAGAAGTGGATCTTGCCCCAGAAGGGGTCGAGCTTGAAACCGAACGCCTTGGGGAACCAGTAATCCATCCCCGCGAACAGGCCGAACACCACGCCGCCGATGATCACGTTGTGGAAGTGCGCCACCAGGAACAGCGAATTGTGGAGCACGAAGTCCGCCGGGGGCACGGCGAGGAGCACGCCGGTCATCCCGCCCACCGTGAAGGTGAGCATGAACGCGACGACCCACATCATCGGCAGCTCGAAGCGGATGCGGCCGCGGTACATGGTGAAGAGCCAGTTGAAGATCTTCGCGCCGGTGGGGATCGAGATCACCATGGTGGCGATGCCGAAGAAGCTGTTGACGCTGGCGCCCGATCCCATGGTGAAGAAGTGGTGGAGCCAGACGAGATAGCTCAGGATCGTGATGACCACGGTCGCGTAGACCATCGACGAATAGCCGAACAGCCGCTTGCCGGTGAAGGTCGAGGTGATCTCGGAATAGATGCCGAACACCGGCAGGACGAGCACATACACCTCGGGGTGGCCCCAGATCCACACCAGGTTCCAGTACATCATCGGGTTGCCGCCGAGATCGTTGGTGAAGAAATTGGTCCCGACATAGCGATCGAGCATCAGCATCGCGAAGGTGGCGGTGAGCACCGGGAAGATCGCGACGACGAGCACGTTGCTGCACAGAGCGGTCCAGCAGAAGATCGGCATCTTCATCAGCGACATGCCCGGCGCGCGCATCTTGATGATCGTGACGACCATGTTGATGCCCGACAGCGTCGTGCCGATGCCGGCGATCTGCAGCGCCCATAGATAATAGTCCGGCCCGGTATCCGGACTGTTCTGCAGATTGGAGACCGGCACATAGCCGAGCCAGCCGGCACGCGAGAATTCGCCGACGAACAAGGAGATCATCACGAGCAGCGCGCCCGCCACGGTCAGCCAGAAGCTGAGATTGTTGAGGAACGGGAAGGCGACGTCGCGCGCGCCGATCTGGAGCGGCATGACGAAGTTGATCAGCCCCACGACGAGCGGAATCGCCACGAAGAAGATCATGATCGTGCCGTGCGCGGTGAAGATCTGATCGTAATGGTGGGCGTTCAGATAGCCTTCGCTCGCGCCGAACGACAAGGATTGCTGGAGCCGCATCATCAGCGCGTCGGAAAATCCACGCAACAGCATGATGATGCCCAGGATCATGTACATGATCCCGATCTTCTTGTGGTCCACGGTGGTGAACCACTCGCGCCACAGCCAGCCCCAGAGCCGGTATTTGGTGACCGCGCCGACGAGGCCGAGACCAAGTAGAACCACCACGACGAAGGTCACGAGCAGGATCGGCTCGTGAACCGGGAAGGAGTCGAAGGTAAGGCGGCCGAAGATCGTGCGCGCCAGCGTTTCGTTGAACATTTAGCGCTCCTGGTGCGAATGCGGTGCTGGGCTGGCTTGCGCACCTGGGGGCGGCGTGAGGCTCTCGCCCCGGCCCTTTTCTTCGCCTCCCTTGAACAATGCGCCTTCGGGCTTTCCGCTCTCCGGCATCGAGCCGTGACCGCCGTGCATCCCGTTCATGCAGGGGGTGCCGGGACGGACGCAGCGCTTGTAGACGCGCTCGAACAAATCGCCTTCTACGCCGGCGAAGTACATGGCGGGCACCTTCTCACTGGGCTTTTCGAGCGCCAGGAAGCCGTTGGTGTCGAGCGCATGGCCCGATCCCTTCACGCGCGCCACCCAGGCATCGAAGCCCGCCTGGTCGACGCCGTAAAGCTTGAAGCGCATGTCGGAGAAGCCGGCGCCGCTGTAATTGGCGGACATGCCGTCGAACTGCCCCTGCCGGTTGAGTACCGCGTGGAGCGTGCCGCGCATCCCCGGCATGGTGTAGATCATCCCCGCCAGGGTGGGCGCGTAGAAGGTGTTCATCATGTTGGTCGAGGTCAGCTCGAAGCGCACGGGCCGATCGACCGGCAGCGCCAGCTCGTTGACCGTCGCAATGCCCTGTTCGGGGTAGATGAACAGCCATTTCCAGTCGAGCGAGACGACCTGCACCACCATCGTTTTGGCCTTGGGATCCACTGCCTTCTCGGCCGAGATCCGGTTCAGCGGACGGTACGGATCGAGCAGGTGGGTACTCCACCAGGTGAGGGCGCCGAGGCAGATGATGATCAGCAGCGGCGCCGACCAGATGACCAGTTCGAGCGACGTCGAGTGATCGAAATCGGGATCGTAGGTCGCTTCCTTGTTGGACTCGCGATAGCGCCACGCGAAGACGATCGTCAGCGCCATCACCGGCACGATGATCAGCAGCATCAGCGCGGTCGAGATGTAGATGATGTCGCGCTGCTGGAGCGCGATATCGCCGGCGGGATCGAGCACGTCGCCTTTGCAGCCCGCGAGCAGCACCGCGAGGCACAGCGCTCCCAGGGCGCGTCGAGCAGTGGGCAGGTTCAGGTATTCGCGCATGGACCTCGCCTATCCCGACGCGCCCATGCGCCGACATTGGACATTTTGTCCTATCCCCACTCGCGCGCTTTTCTGGTGCAACGGGCGTTGAAACGCAATAACATCGAATCAGGCCGCCGGAGCAGAAAGCGAATGAGTGCACCGATCGCCGCGTCCACATCGACGCCCCTCGAGCGCGACGCGCGCATCGTGAACGCGCGCGAGCACCGCGTCGCCCCGGGCGAAATCGCGATCGGCGTGATCGTGGGGCGCACCAGCGAGTTCTTTGACTTCTTCGTCTATGCCATCGCCTCGGTGCTGGTGTTCCCGTCGCTGATCTTTCCGTTCGCCGATCCGCTGACCGGCACGCTCTATTCGTTCGGGTTGTTCGCGCTCGCCTTCATGGCCCGGCCGATCGGCTCGCTGATATTCATGTGGATCGACCGCAACCACGGCCGCGGCGTGAAGCTCACCATCGCATTGTTCCTGCTCGGCGGTTCGACCATGTCGATCGCCTTCCTGCCCGGTTACGGGCAGATCGGCATCGCCGCGGTGTGGCTGCTCGCCTTATTCCGGCTCGGCCAGGGCGCGGCATTGGGCGGCGCGTGGGACGGCCTGCCCTCGCTGCTCGCGCTCAATGTGCCTCACGAGCGGCGCGGCTGGTACGCGATGATCCCGCAATTGGGAGCACCGCTGGGCCTGCTCGTCGCCTGCGGTCTGTTCGCCTTCTTCATGTCGACATTGTCGACCGAGGACTTCCTGTCCTGGGGCTGGCGCTATCCGTTCTTCGTCGCCTTCGCGATCAACGTCGTGGCGCTGTTCGCGCGGCTGCGGCTGGTGGCGACCCCCGAGTTCGAGAACCTGTTCGAATCGCGCGAGCTCCAGCCCGCACCCGTCGGCGAGACACTGCGCGAGGAAGGCCGCACCGTGATCCTCGGCGCCTTCGCTCCGCTCGCCAGCTTCGCGATGTTCCACCTCGTCACGGTGTTCCCGCTCTCCTGGGTGGCGCTCTACACCGGCGAGCCGCCCGTCCGCTTCCTGGTCATCGAGATGGTCGGCGCAGTGGTCGGCGTGCTCGCGATCATGGCCTCGGGCGTGATCGCCGATCGCGTCGGTCGCCGCGCGGTGCTCGGCGTATCGGCAGTGCTGATCGGCGCCTATAGCGGTTTCGCACCGCAGCTGCTCGGCGCCGGCGGCGCGGGCGAGACCGTCTATATGATCGCAGGCTTCGCTTTGCTCGGGCTTGCCTTCGGCCAATCCTCGGGCGCAGTGAACGGCAGCTTCTCGAGCCAACGGCGCTACACCGGCGCGGCGCTCACCTCTAACCTCGCCTGGCTGATCGGCGCGGGCTTCGCCCCGCTCGTCGCGCTCACCCTCGCCAGCCAGTTCGGGCTGTGGTCGGTCGGCGCCTATCTGCTCTCCGGCGCGATCTGCACCCTCGCGGCCCTGGGCATCAACAAGGAATGGGGCCGCAAGGCGGACTAGGCTGGGAAGCCTGTCCAAGCTGATTTTTGATTAACAGGCCGGCCTCTCTTCTTCGTCATCCCCGCGAAAGCGGGGATCCATCTCCGACAGTTTCCACAAACGCACCGGTGCATTTTGCCGCTCGTTCAGGAGATGGGTCCCCGCTTTCGCGCGGATGACGCATTTTTTTGGACATGAGTCCTCAACCTGGTCCACGCACGCTCAGGCGGGCTGCAGGTTCACCGCACGCGGTTCCGCGGGTGGCAGGCCGGCGCTCTTCTCCTGGACCATCAGTTCCTGCTTCCGCGCCAGCATCGCGTCGCGCAGCGCGACTAGGTCGACATCGGTCTTGCGGCACTGGGCGAACATGCCCTCGCCGCGCATCTCTTCCTCATGAACATGGTGCTGTATCTCTTCGGAGAGCACCTTGACCTTGGCGTCGTAGAATTCGTCGCCGGGGCTCCCCGCCTCGATATCGTTGATCAGGATCTTGGCGCCGTCATGCTCGACATAGGCCTCGTCGAGCGTATCGCCTTCGATCTTGCCCTTGAAGGCGGGGTAGAAGATCTCCTCCTCGATCGCGGTGTGGATCTTGAGCTCGACGCAGATCTGGTGCGCGAGCTTCCGCTTGGCCGCCGATTCGCTCGTGCTTTCATAGCGTTCGAACAGTTCCTCGACCTTGCGATGGTCCGCCTTCAGCAGGGCAATCGCGTCGGTATATTCCTGATCCGGCATGGAAATTCTCCCGTTTGATGTCGAGCATTGCAAAGCGTCATCGGCGCGCAAGTTCCCGCTGCGAATCAATCGCAAGACCGCCGCAGCATCCCGGTGCCCAGATTTTCGCGCGAGTAGCGAGCCGGCGACGGGCCCGGTTCTATAATGGAGTGAATGGGCTCCATTTGTATGAGCTGTCGGGAGTGTAAGCGTGTCGACAGGACTGGATGCGGTGTCGTCGCCTTCATCCCTTCCCTCTGCTGATCGTGTCGCTTGCCACCAGCCCCGATCTGGCGGTTCGAAGCTCGGCGGCCTGAAGCTCGAGGCGATCGTATTCGTCCTGCTCGTCGCGACCTTTGCCGCTGTCCTTTTCAAGAACACGATCGTCGACCGCCACATGGCGATCCGCCCCTCCCTGGTCGCTCAACTACCTGTCTATTCCTACAGCGATCAAACCTCCGGCGGCGCCTCGATCGCAACCTCGATTGCGTCGCAGCCACTCAAATGGTCGTGCGAGATCAAGCCGGGCTACGCCTATCCCTTTTGCGGCTATGGCCTGATCCTGGACAAGCGCAACACCGGCTCAGGCCGTGATCTGTCGCGGTTCAGCAAAGTCACGCTCGTGATCGACTATCGGGGTGCGTCCGAAACACTCAAGCTCGCCCTCAAGAACCGCAGGATGCGCGACGGCAAGCCGGTCGCCGACGAGGACGCCCAGCCGAACGCGATAGAATTCAAGGTGGTGCCGGGTCGCCAGACCATCGAGCTGCAGCTTGCCGACGCCGTGGTCGAGCCCTGGTGGATAGAGGCGCATCAGCAAGCCAATCCTTTGGCGAGCACGCCGATGATCGACAATGTCGTCGCCATCGACTTGCAGACGGGTCCGGACGCGAGGCCCGGCCACCACGAATTCGAGGTCGAATCCCTGGACTTCGACGGCAGCGTGCTTTCGACCGAGCAATGGTATCTGCTGATCCTCGGCATCTGGACGACGCTGGCCGCATTGCTTCTCGTCTATCGGGTGCTGAGCCTGAAAAGGCACATGGCGGCGCGGCAGGAACAGCACATCGCCGAGGCGCGGATGATGGAGACGGCACGGGCCGCGGCAGAAAGCGCCAGTCATGCCAAATCGCGGTTCCTGGCGAACATGAGCCACGAACTCCGCACTCCGCTCAATGCGATCCTCGGCTATGCGCAGATCCTGCGATCGGCGGATTTGGGCGAGCGGCACCAGGGGGCCGCGGGAACGATCCAGGAAAGCGGCGAGCATCTGTTGTCGCTCATTACCGACATTCTCGATCTGTCGAAGATCGAAGCGGGCAAGGTCGAGATCACCGCCGTGCCGTTCGACGTGAGGGCGATGGTGCGCAGCGTCGCCGAGATGACGCGCCTGCGCGCGGAGGAGAAGCGCCTGCACTTCGGGTGGTCGATCGCTCCCGACGTGCCCGCGGGGATCGAAGGCGACGAAAAGCATCTGCGGCAGGTGCTGATCAATCTCCTCGGCAACGCCGTGAAGTTCACGCACTCGGGTCAAGTCATGTTCCTGCTCGGCGTCGTCGAACAGGCGAGCGGCGACGTGCGGCTGAGGTTCGAGGTCCGGGACACCGGACAGGGTATCGCCGCGGATGCTCTCGACCGCGTGTTCGAGGCATTCGAGCAGGCCGGTACCGCCGGAACCCGCGCGAACGGCACCGGGCTCGGGCTCAGCATCAGCCAGCAGCTGATCACGCGGATGGGGAGCCGGATCGAAGCCGAAAGCCGCGAGGGCGAAGGCAGCCGCTTCTGGTTCGACCTGGCGCTGCCGCTCGCGGATCGCGGATTGCTGACCACATGCGCGTCGGAGGGGCATTCGAACGGCCTGCCCGCGCAGGAGCCCGCGCGCGGCGCTTTCTCCACGCCCGCCGTGCCTCCGCCTGCGTTGCTGGAGCCGCTTCTCGCCCCGGCGCGCGCAGGCAGCATGCGAGCGGTTTGCGTCGAGGCGAAGCGATTGATCGTGCGCAGCCCGGAATATGCGGATTTTGGAGCGCATATCCTCGAACTTGCACGCGGCTACCAGTCCGCCGCGGTGCTCGACGTGATCGAGCGCCACCTCAACGAAAGTGTAGAAGCGTGAGCAATCTCGACGCGTCCTTCCGTTCGGCGAAGGAGACGATCCTGATCGTCGACGACAATCCCGTGAACCTGGGCGTGGTGGTCGGCCATCTCGAAGCCCAGGGCTATGAGGTACTCGTCGCCCTCGGCGGAGAGGAAGCGCTCGCGCGGGCCGAATATGCCTGCCCCGATCTCATCCTTCTCGACGTGATGATGCCCCAGATGGACGGATTCGAGACGTGCCGCCGGCTGAAGGCGAATCCGGCGACGGGGGACATTCCGGTCATCTTCATGACGGCACTTGGCGACGTGCGCGACAAGGTCGCGGCATTCGACGCCGGCGGCGTGGATTATGTGCCCAAGCCGTTTCACTTCGAGGAATTGCTCGCGCGCATCTCGACTCATCTGGCGCTGCGCTCGGCCCGGCAACGCCTTGCGCTGCAGAACAGCGTGCTCGAGCAGGAGATCGTCGCGCGCACGAAGACGGAGACGGCGCTGCGCGCATCGGAGCAGAATTATCGCCGCCTGTTCGAGACAGCAGGCGACGGCATCCTGCTGCTGGACATCGACTCCGGACAGATCACGGACGCGAACCCCCGCCTTCTCGCGATGGTGGGTCAAACGCGGGAAGTGCTGGCGGGGCGGAATATCCGGTCGGTTCCGGAATTCGCGGAGCTCGCCGATGTCGCCGCGCTGGCGGAGCTGGAACGCTCGGGCGCGCTGCATCGCGACGATCTGTCGATCGGCGCTGCCGACGGCTCGCACGTGTTCGTCGATCTGCTCGCCTCGACTTGCGAAGCGGCGGGTCGCAGAATGGCGCAGTTCAACCTTCGCGACATCAGCGAACGCAAACAGTCCGAGGCGCGCATTCGTTACCTTGCGCTGCACGACGCGCTCACCGGGCTGCCGAATCGCATCATGTTCTTCGACCGCCTGAGCAGCGAGCTCGCCCGGGCAAGGCGCAGCGGTGGCGCTAGTGCGCTCCTCGTGATCGACCTCGATCATTTCAAGCAGGTCAACGACAGTCTCGGCCACCTGGTCGGCGATCAATTGCTCGAAGTCGTTTCCGATCGCCTCCTCCAATGCCTTCGCGACACCGACACTGCGGCGCGCCTGGGTGGCGACGAGTTCGTGATCGCGCTGTCGGACATCGGCACCCGCGAACGGGCCGAGGAAGTGGCGGAGCGGATCCTCGCCGCCCTTGCCGAGCCTTTCGAACTCGAAGGACAGCGCGCCCATGTCTCCGCGAGCATCGGCATCAGCCTGTTTCCCGAGGACGGGGATAGTCCGCGTGCGCTGCTTCAGGCGGCCGACACCGCGATGTACGGTGCCAAGAAGGATGGCCGCAACACCTGCCGGCGCTACACGCATGAACTGAATGTGCCCGGAGAGCGCTGGCGCATGTTGTCGCAGGACGTGCACGGCGCCTGCGCCCGGGGCGAGTTCGAAGTCTATTATCAACCACAGATATCGCTCGCCCACGGTCATGTCGTCGGGGTCGAAAGCCTGCTCCGGTGGAACCATCCGGGCGAAGGCCTGATCTCGCCGATCGTGTTCATTCCGCTGCTCGAGGAACGCGGGCTGATGGTGGAAGTCGGCAGTTGGGTCCTGCGGGAGGCCTGCCGCCAGAATGCCGCATGGCAGGCGCTCGGGATCGCCCCCATCCGGATCGCAGTGAACGTCTCCGCCCAACAATTCTATCGTGGCGATCTCGTCCGGACGGTTCGCGACGCGCTCGCCGAATCGGGCCTCGCCCCTTGTTGGCTCGAACTGGAGCTGACCGAGAGCCTCACGCTCGACGACACCGATGCGACGCTGCGGATCATGAGGGAGCTCAAGGAGCTCGGCATCGCGCTGTCGCTCGACGACTTCGGGACCGGCTGGTCCGCATTGGGATATCTGAGCCGCTTCCCGCTCGACCGGATCAAGATCGACCGGACCTTCGTGCGCGACATGGAGACCGACGGCGGCACCGCGGCGATCGTGCAAAGCATCCTCGATCTCGCGCGCACGCTCGGCCTCGACTGCGTCGCCGAGGGTGTCGAGACCGAACAACAACGCGCTCGCCTCGCCAGGGGAGCATGTCCCAACATGCAGGGCTTCCTGTTCAGCGAGCCGGTACGCGCAAGCGAGATGCTGCGCATCCTCGAACCTCGCGAGGGCGACGAAAGCGCTCCGCTTTCGCTACGGAAGCATAGCTGCACCTAGGAAATGGTGCCCCTGGCCGGACTCGAACCAGCATGCCTTGCGGCAACCGATTTTGAGTCGGTCGCGTCTACCAATTTCGCCACAGGGGCAGCGAGCGGGTGTGGCTAGACGAAGGGCGCCCCGGCCGCAAGATGGTGCGTGCGGCTCAATTCCGCGGCGCCTGGCGCCGATAGCTCAGCGCCTCGGCGACATGGATGCGGCCGACGCCTTCCGCACCGGCGAGATCGGCGATGGTTCGCGCCACGCGGAGCACCCTCGTATAGCCGCGCGCCGACAGCCGCATCGCTTCGGCCGCCTGGGCCAGCAGCTTGCGGCCGGGCTCGTCTGGCGTCGCGAATTCAGCCAGCACCTCGCCCTCGGCCTCGGCATTGGTGCGCGCCGCCACGTCGCGGTAGCGCGCCATCTGGACCGCGCGTGCCCCGGCGACGCGCGCGCCCACTTCGGCCGATCCTTCCGCCGGCGGCGGCAGCACCAGATCGGCGGCGCTCACCGGCTGCACCTCGATATGAAGGTCGATCCGGTCGAGCAGCGGCCCCGACACCTTGGCCTGATAATCGGCGGCGCATTTCGGTGCGCGTGCGCAGGCGAGCGCCGGATCGCCGAGATGTCCGCAGCGGCACGGGTTCATCGCCGCGATCAGCTGGACGCGCGCCGGAAAGGTGACATGCGCATTGGCCCGTGCGACGCTGACTACCCCCGCCTCGAGCGGCTGGCGCAGCGAATCGAGCACGGCGCGCTGGAACTCAGGCAGCTCGTCGAGGAACAGCACGCCGAGATGCGCGAGACTCACTTCGCCCGGCTTTACCTTGAGCCCGCCGCCGGTGAGCGCCGCCATCGACGCCGAATGGTGCGGGCTGCGGAACGGCCGCGTCCGCGTCAATCGTCCGCCCGACAGCGTCCCTGCGACCGACGCCACCATCGAGACTTCGAGCGCCTCCGCGGCGTCGAGCGGCGGCAATATCCCCGGCAGGCAGGATGCGAGCAGCGACTTGCCCGCTCCCGGCGGCCCGACCATGATCATGTTGTGCCCGCCCGCGGCCGCTATCTCTAGCGCACGCTTGGCGGTCTCCTGACCCTTCACCTGCGCGAGATCCGGGCCATAGCCGGGCATGTCCATCTCGCCCGCGGGTGCGGCGGGCAGCAATTGGTTGCCCTTGAAATGGTTGAGCAGTCCGATCAGGTCGGGCGCCGCGACCACTTCGATCGAGCCCGCCCAGGCCGCCTCGGGCCCTTGCGACGCGGGGCAGACCAGCCCCTTGCCCTCCTCCGACGCATGCAATGCCGCGAGCAGCACGCCCGGCGACGGCGCGACCCGGCCGTCGAGCCCGAGCTCGCCCACCACGACATAGCCCGACAGCGTCTCGGCATCGGCCACGCCCATCGCAGCGAGCAGCGCCAGCGCGATCGGCAGATCGAAATGCGCGCCTTCCTTGGGCAAATCGGCGGGCGAGAGATTGAGGATGATCCGCTTGGGCGGCAGCGCCAGACCGATCGCCGCGATCGCCGCACGCACGCGTTCGCGGCTTTCGGCGACTGCCTTGTCGGGCAATCCGACGACCACGAAGCTGGGCAGGCCCGCGACGAGATTGCACTGCACCTCGACCGCGCGTGCCTCCAGCCCCAGATAGGCCACCGTCGAAACGCTCGCGATCATCTGGCTTCCCCCCGCCCTGTTCTTACCGGCTTTCGTCCGGGATGGAACAGAACTGATCCGAATCGGGGAGATCGGCGATCCGCATATTCGAACGGGCGATACTTGGCAGCGCCCGCCCCCGTTCCCACATCCGGTGTAATGGCGAACTCACACACCCGCCCCCACCTGTTCCGCACTGCTCTGGTCGTGCTGGGATTCGCGATCATGGCGGCATCGCCGCTGGTCGGGATCATCCCTGGCCCCGGCGGGATCCTCGTCTTCGCGGCCGGGCTGGTGCTCGTGCTGAAGAATGCGACATGGGCGCGCCGTCACTTCGCGCGGCTCAAGCGGCGCTGGCCGCGCTTCGGCCACTATAGCGACATGGCGCTGCGCCGCCGGAGCTTTCGCCGACGGCAGCAACGTGCCAAAGAGGCGGCGGAGGCCGAAGCGGAAGCCGCGCTCCTCGGTTTTCCCGCAGACCCGCGTTGACTTCGGCGACTCTCCTCGATATGGGCACCCGACACGCGGCCGCTCCTGTAGCGGCCCTTTTACGTTCTAGATTACCGAGGATGAGCGATGAAGCGGACCTTTCAGCCGAGCAACCTGGTGCGTGCGCGCCGGCACGGCTTCCGCAGCCGGATGGCGACCGTCGGCGGCCGCAACGTGATCCGTGCCCGCCGCGCCCGCGGCCGCAAGAAGCTGTCGGCCTAACCGCCGTACCGCTCGCGCGGCTCACCGAGCGCAAGCACTATCTCGCCGCCAATGCGGGGAAGCGGGCACCCATGCCCGGCTTCGTCCTGCTCGTGCGTGCGCGCGACGATGCCGATTCGACAATGCGAATCGGTATTACCGTATCCAAAAAAGTCGGCAACGCGGTGGTGCGCAATCGCATGAAGCGCCGCTTCCGCGCGCTCGCGCGTGAGGTTTTGCCCGAATCGGGAATTCCGGGCGCCGATCATGTCCTGATCGGCCGCAACAGCGGGATCGAGCGCGATTATGCCGATCTCAAGGCCGAACTGGCCAAGGCATTGGCGAGACTCGCCCGATGATCTTCCACTTTTCCGTCACCCCCGCGAAAGCGGGGGCCCATCTCCTGCAGATGCCAGAAATCCCACAGCCGTGGGAAGCGCGGATGGCCGCGGAGATGGGCCCCCGCTTTCGCGGGGGTGACGTTTATTGTTGGAGGATGGCGACATGCTAGCGCGTCTTCTCATCCTCATTGCTCGGGGCTGGCAGCTCGGCCCCTCGCTCATCCTGCCGCCCAGCTGCCGCTACGCGCCCAGCTGTTCGGCCTATGCAATCGAGGCGCTCCGCCGCTATGGAGCGCTCAAGGGCGGCTGGCTGGCCGCAAGGCGCATCCTGCGCTGCCATCCATGGGGCGGGCACGGCTACGATCCCGTGCCATGACGGACTTTCCGGGGACTATTCGGTGAAACACGACCAAAAGAATTTCGTGATCTTTGCAGTGCTGGCCGCACTGATCCTGTTCGGCTGGCCGCAGATCGCACACTGGATCTTCCCGCAGCAGCAGCCCGCGCCGGTCACGATCGAGGGCGGCAAGACCAAGGTCGTCTCAAATCCCGGCGCCGATCCCGCCGGCGATTCGCCCAAGGCGCTGCGCGATCGCCAGATCGTGCTCGCCGAGACGCCGCGCGTGGCGATCGAAACGCCCAAGCTGCGCGGCTCGATCAACCTCAAGGGCGCGCGCCTCGACGATCTCGTCCTCAGCCAATATGCCGAGACCGTCGCCAAGAATTCGCCGCCGATCCGCCTACTCTCGCCGGGCGGCGCCAAGGGTGCCTATTTCGCGCAGTTCGGGTGGCAGGGTGCGGGCGTCGCGGCTCCAGGTCCCGACACGGTGTGGCAGGCCAGCGGCACCAGGCTGACTCCCACCACCCCGGTCACGCTCACTTCGCAGAGCCCGACGGGCCAGCTGTTCCGCATCGAACTGTCGGTCGACGACAACTATATGTTCAACATCCGCCAGACGGTGGCGAATGTCGGCACCACGCCGGTGTCGGTCACGCCCTTCGCACTCGTCTCGCGCGCCGAGCGTTCGGTCGATCCCGATCAATGGGCCGCGCATGTCGGCCCGATCGCAATCTCCCAAGGGGCGGCGAACTACGTCAACTGGAAGGACGTCGAAGGGACGCCGCAGCAATTCAGCACCACCGGCGGCTGGGTCGGCTATACCGATCATTACTGGCTGACCGCATTGGTCCCCGATCAGCGCGTGCCCGTCCAGCTCCAGCAACGCGGCGAGACCGGCAAGGCCTATCAGGCCGATTACCGCCTGTCCGAGCCGCTCAACCTCGTGCCGGGCAAGAAGGTCACCTACAACAGCCGCTTCTTCGCCGGCGCGAAGGAAGTGAAGCTCCTCGATAAATATGAGAACGAGCAGGGCATCGTGCAGTTCGATCGCGCGATCGACTGGGGCTGGTACGGCATCATCGAGCAGCCGATCTTCTATTATCTCGACTGGCTGTTCCGCCTCGTCGGCAATTTCGGCGTCGCGATCATCCTGCTGACGATCACGATCCGCTTGCTGCTCTTCCCGATCGCGCAGCGCCAGTTCGCCTCGATGGCGGCGATGCGGGCGGTCCAACCGAAGATGAAGGCGCTGCAGGAACGCTACAAGGACGACAAGCAGCGCCAGCAGCAGGAGATCATGAAGCTGTACAAGGAGGAGAAGGTCAATCCGCTCGCCGGCTGCCTTCCGATCGTGATCCAGATTCCGATCATGTTCGCATTGTACAAGGTGCTGCTGCTCACGATCGAAATGCGCCACCGGCCCTTCGTCGGATGGATCCAGGATCTCTCGGCGCCCGATCCGCTGACGCCGCTCAACCTGTTCGGGCTGCTCGCCTTTACGCCCCCGCACTTCATCGCGATCGGCGTAATCCCGATCCTGCTCGGCATCTCGATGTACTTCCAGTTCAAGCTCAACCCGGCGCCGATGGACGATATGCAGAAGCAGATCTTCAGCATCATGCCGTGGATGATGATGTTCCTGATGGCGCCATTCGCGGTGGGCCTGCAGGTCTACTGGATCACGTCGAACGTGCTGACGATCGCCCAGCAATGGCTGCTCTATCAGCGGCATCCGTCGCTCAAGGAGCCGATCAAGAAGGAAGCGAAGGCGAAGTGAGCGGCTTCGACGACGATCAGGTCGAGGCCGCGCGAAAGATTTTCGCCGGCCCGATCGCCTTCCTGAAATCGGCGCCCAAGCTCGAGCATCTGCCGAACCCGGTGGTGCCCGAGGTCGCGTTCGCCGGCCGCTCGAACGTGGGCAAATCGTCGCTGCTCAACGCGCTCGCCAACCGCAACGGCCTCGCGCGCACGTCGAACACGCCCGGCCGCACGCAGGAACTCAACTTCTTCGATGTCGGCGATCCGCTCAGGTTCCGCCTCGTCGACATGCCCGGCTATGGCTTCGCCAAGGCGCCCAAGGACATGCAGCGCCAATGGCGCTATCTGGTGAACGACTTTCTGCGCGGCCGCGATGTGCTCAAGCGCGCATTGGTGCTGATCGACTCGCGCCACGGCATCAAGGACGTCGACAACGATATCCTCGACATGCTCGACGCCGCCGCGGTGAGTTACCGGATCGTTCTGACCAAGACCGACAAGATCAAGGCGACCGAACTCGCCGAGGTCCGCGAACGCACCGAGGCCGAGGCGCGGAAGCGCCCGGCAGCGCATCCGGAGATCATCGCCACGTCGAGCGAAAAGGGCATGGGCCTCCCCGAGCTGCGCGCCGCGGTGCTGGAGGCGGTGGGTTGAGCCCTGCGAGGCCGCGTCTCGCCGGCCTCGACATTTTCCGCGGGCTCGCGGTCGCGGGGATGATCCTCGTCAACACGCCGGGCAGCTGGTCGCATCTCTGGTGGCCGCTCGATCACGCCGAATGGCATGGCTGGACGCCGACCGATCTCGTCTTTCCCGCCTTCCTCTTCGCGGTCGGCGTGGCGCTCGCTTTGTCCTTTCCGCGCAAGATCGATGGCGCGATTTGGTTGAAGATCGCGCGGCGCACCGTGCTGCTCATCGCGATCGGCTGGGGGCTCCAGCTCCTCGCCCGCCCCGAATTTGCCACCTTCCGCTTCCCCGGCGTTCTCCAGCGGATCGGGCTCTGCTACGCGCTCGCGGCGAGCATCGCGATCCTCACTGCGTCGAGACAAATGGAAGGCCGCCGCGCGCTTGGCCCGGCTGCGATCCTCACCACGGCACTGGCAGCATTGCTGCTCTACTGGGCTTTACTCGCCTTCGTGCCGGTCCCTGGCCATGGCGCGGGCCAGCTCAGCCCCGAAGGCAATCTCACCGGCTTCGTCGATCGCGCGGTGTTCACCACCGCGCATATCTGGCGCGGCGGCACCGATGCCGCGGGGAATGTCGTCTACGACCCCGAAGGCCTGCTCTCGACGATATCCGCACTCGCCAATGTGCTGTTCGGCATGCTCGCCGCGATCGCGTGGCAGCGCGAACCGGCGCGGGCGACCTTGCGGATTGCGCTTGCGGGCGCGGCGCTCGTCGCGGTGGGGCTGCTCCTCCACCCCATTCTGCCGATCAACAAGAAGCTATGGACCAGCAGCTTCGCGATCTTCACCTCGGGAGCGTCCGCATTGCTCCTCGCCTTCTGCATGGCAGCGACCAGAAAAGGCGTGCCCCGCCTGCTCGCCCCGCTCCACATGCTCGGTATGAATGCGATCCTCGGTTATATCCTGTCGGTGCTCGTCGGCATCGCCGGCTTCCGTCTGTTCGTCGGCGGCCGGAGCGTCCAGGACTGGGGCTTCGCGCGGCTGAGCGCCCTGATCCCGGATCCCTATGCCGCCTCCTTCGCTTATGCCCTGATCGCACTCGCGCTCGTTCTCGCAGCGCTCGTGCCGTTCCACCGTCGCGGGATCCATCTCCGGCTGTGACGGCGCTGCCCAGGTCCATGGGACGGCGTGAGACCTAGGTTCAACTACTTATACTTGCACGCAAAACCCGCAGCGCCGCCATTCCTGCCTAAAATGGATCAGTGATCCTCTCGCTGCGCCCTTTGACCTCCCGTCTCGCCCGCGCCGTTTACGGCCGCTGGGTGGCGCTGCCCGAGGAACTGGTACGCATCCAGATAGTGTCGGTATCGCGCGGCTTCCCGTTCACCTTCGCGATGTCGGTGATCGTCAGCATCGGGATGCTGGCGATGTCCCACGATGCCGATTACCTGCCGGTCCGCATCGCCGCGCTCGTGCTCCATCTCGGCATCCTCAGCGGGTTTCTGGTCCGCTACATTCGCCAGCAGGCACGCGGCTGGCACGTCGCCAGCTCGCGGCATGCGGTTCACCTGTCGGCCGCGCAAGGCTGCCTCGCCGCTTTCGGCTGGATGGTGTTCCTCGGCACCTGCGGGCTGGGCGCGGCCGATAGCCAGCTCATCGTGGTGGTCGCGGTGATCGCCGGCGTCACCGCGGTCGGCGCGCTGCGCTACGCCGCGTTGCCGCCCGCGAGCCTCGCGTTCCTGGTCACCGCCAATCTGGTCAGCTTCGTCTTTGCGATCCTGTGGAAACTGCCGACCGGCATGTCGGTGTTTCTCGGAGCGTACATCCTCCTGCTCGGCCGTTTCGTGCTCGAACAGTCCGCCCTTGTCGCGCAGCAATATGAGCTGGGCCAGGCCCGCGCCGCCGCCGAGCACGAGCGCGACCTGCTTCGTACCGAGGCCCAGCGCGAGGAATGGCAGCGCCAGGCCGCCGCCGCCGAGGCGCGTACCCGCATGGAGGCCGCGAGCCGCTGCGCCCGCGACGACGAAGTGCGGCGCATCGCCGGTCAGTTCGAACAGATCTTCGTGCGCAACGTCACCGATCTCGCCGCCGCCGCCGATCGGACGCGCCAGTCCGCCGAGCTGCTGGTGCTGAGCGCCCGCACCTCGCAGGATCAGGTTCACGGCATCGTCGGCCACATCAGCAAGGCCGATGACGGCGCCACGGTGCTGCTCGGCGAATCCGAGAATCTCGGCCATGCCCGCGCCGCGGTCGAGGCCAGTATCGCCGCGCAGGAAGCGACCACGGCACATCTGCACACGCTCTCCCTCGCCGCCGACGATCGCTTCGCGACCTTGGTCGATTTTGCCAGCAGCGCCGGCACCATCGCCGATCTGATCGCCGAGATCGCCGCGCGCACCAATCTGCTCGCCTTGAACGCCTCGATCGAGGCCGCGCGCGCAGGCGAGGCGGGCCGCGGCTTCGCGGTCGTCGCGCAGGAAGTGAAGGCGCTCGCCTCGCAGACCTCATTCGCGACCAGGGACATTCGCTGCCAGCTCGCGCAGATCACCGACGCGGTCACCTCCACCGCCACCATCGTCAGCGACATGCGTGCGAGCTTCGGCCGTATCACCGAAGGCGCCGGCGCGGTCGAGCAGGCGATGGCGCGGCAGGGTGACGTCATCCGCTCGATCCAGCGATATGCCGGCTCAGCCGCCGCACTCACTTCGAGCCTCCACGGCAGCGCCGCGATCGCCGAACATGCCGCTGGCGCCGCCGCCGGCGTCACAGAGGAACTGGGCGCGGTGACCACCGATCTGGTCGGCAAGACCGAGTTGCTGATGCGCGAGATGCGCAGTTTCGTCGCGACGCTCGCCGCCTGACTTCCCCGCTCCTGCGGCTCAGGCCGGGTTGTGCTTGGCCAGGAACGCCTCCAGCGCCTTCAGGAACTCCAGCCGGTCCTCGCTGCGCGAGAAATGATGATCGGCCTCGGGCTGCTCGATCCAGGTCACGTCCTTGCCCGCCGCCTTGAGCTTCTGCGCCATCACCCGCGAATGGACCGGCGGCACCACCCGATCCTTCTTGCCATGCACCAGCAGGATCGGAATCGAAAAATCGCTCGCGAGATTGAGCGGAGAAACGCTCTTCAGGTCCGGCGCCTGCATCTTGAGCCAGTCCTTCCGCGCGCCCGCGCCGAGGAAGTTGCGGTCGTGGCTGCTCATCCGGTTGAGATCCGAGACGCCGGCATAGGCCACTGCACAACGGTATAGCTTGCCGTCGCGCTGCGCCGCGCGCATCGCCGCATAGCCGCCATAAGAGGCACCGACCATGCAGACTCGCTTCGGATCGGCGATCCCCAATTTGGCGAGCTCGGCAACCGCATCGTTGAGGTCGTCCTGCATCGCCAGGCCCCATTGGCCGAGCCCCTTCTCGGTAAACGGCGTGCCATAGCCCGAAGAGCCGCGGTAATTGGGCTGGATCACTGCATAGCCGCGCTCGGCGAGGAACTGGGTCCACCAGTCCCATTCCTCCGTATCGCGCGCGAAGGGCCCGCCATGCGGCATCACGATCAGCGGCAAATTCGATTTCTTGCCGAACGGCAGCGTCAGCACCGCGGCGATCTCCAGCCCGTCGCGCGCCTTGTAGCGGATCGTACGCACGGGATGCATCCGCTTCATGCCGATCGTGCTGTTGTTCATCCTGAGGAGCTGCATCGAATCGTCGGCAGCGCGGTACAGGAAATAGGCGCCGGGGGCGTTTGCGCCGCCGACATGGACGATCGCCACGCTGCGATCGCGATTGAGCGAGACGATCCGCGGCTCGCCGCCCTTGATCTTGTCGGCAATCGTCTTTTGCATCGCCTCCATCGCCGGATCGGTCCAGCGGATGCCCCGCTTGTTCTCGTTCACATAGACGCCGACATAGTTGAAGCCGGTCTGGTCGCGCACCAACCCGCCGATGTCGTAGCCCTTGGTCGCGAAGAGCTGTTTGCCCCGCGTCAGCGTCGCGAGATCGAGCTCGTACAGCGCCGAATACCCCTCGCCATCGTCCGAGATCATCAGGCCCTTGCCCGGTTCCTTCAGGAACAGCGAAGGCACCGTTAGCGTGTCCTTGTGCGTGCGTGCGCGATCGATCGTCCTGAAGCTGTCCTTGCCGCTTTCACGGTACACTGCGCGGCGGGTGCGTCCGTCCAGCGACGATCCGATCCCCATCCGGATCGTGCCGCTGCCATCGGCATACCAGTCCCAGATCCCCTCGCGGCCGCGAAGCGCCAGCTTGCGCTTGCCGGTGGAGACGTCGATCTCGTCGACCTGCGGCCAGAAACCGGCATTGTTCGAATAGACCGACATCTGCGACGCCATCAGGATGCGCGGCGTCCCGTCGGTGGCGGTCCAGATCAGGTCGTCGGCATTCTGGGCGGCTTCGCGGCTCGACAGCAGGATCGTCTTGGTGCCGGTGGCGTTCACGCTCACCGCGCGCCGCACATAGAAGTCGTCGCCTTCGAACGGCTGCAATTCGCCGATGCCGAGCACCAGCCAATCGTCATTGACCCATTTCCACCAGTTGAGATCGGAATCTCCCAAGCCCACGAGGCGCGGCTTGCCGCCGTCGAGCGGGATGATCGCGAAATATTGGGTGCCGTTGACTGCGACCTTGGCGGCGATCGTGTTGCCATTGGGCGAAAGATCGGGGTCTTCGAAGGACGGGATTTCGGCGAAAACCGAAGTCTCCAGTGGCCCAGCCTTCTTTTCAGCCGCTTTCTCCGCCGGCTTGTCCGCCGTTTGCGCCCCTGCCGTTGCAGCGATCGCGACCAGCCCGCCCGCAACCAGCAGGCTCCACCCCCAACGCGACATCATTCCCCCTTCGATTCACGTGCCCCGGGTCGATGCTGTCGTTTTTTTCCTCCCGCCGCAAGCCGTTACGGTCAGGTTGCCGGCTGAAGCGTCCGCGCTTCGGTCCGCCCGCCCAGGATCGCCACCGCCGCGGCGAGACCGAACGCTCCGGCGATCAGGAAAGCGGGGGTATAGGTGCCGGTCCAGGCGCGGATCGCTCCCGCGCCGAACGCCGCGGTGGCCGCGCCCAATTGGTGGCCGACCATCACCCAGCCGAACACGATCGGCGCGTCGCGCTCGCCGAACGTCAAATTGGCGAGCTTCACCGTCGGCGGCACCGTCGCGATCCAGTCGAGCCCATAGAAGACCGCGAACAGGAACAGGCTGCCCGGGCCGAAATCGAGGAACGGCAGCGCCAGCAACGAGAGCCCGCGCAGGCCGTAATAGACGAACAGCAACTTCCGGGGATCATAGCGGTCGGTCAGCCAGCCGGAAGCAGTCGTGCCGATCAGGTCGAACAGTCCCATCAGCGAAAGTAGGCCCGCCGCAGCGACCGGCGCGATGCCGTGATCGCCGCAAAACGCGATCATGTGCGTGCCGACCAGCCCGTTGGTGGTCAGCCCGCAGACGAAGAAGGTGCCGAACAGGAGCCAGAACATCGGCGTCCGCGCGGCGCGGAACAGCGCCGTAAAGGCGAGACTCACGGTCGCAGCCTGCTTGAGCGGCGCCGGTGGCGGGGTATCCTCGGCCTCGCCGAAGCGGCGGACGCCCACGTCCTGCGGCCGCTCGGGCACGAACAGGAACACGAGCGGCAGCATCGTCGCGCTGGCGATCGACACGGCCAGCGCCACCGGGCGCCATGCCCCGCCCTCGGCCAGCCAGGCAAGCACCGGCAGGAACACCAGGGCGCCGGTCGCGGTGCTGGCGGTGAGCATCCCCATCACCAGCCCCTGCCGCGTCGCGAACCAGCGGTTGACCACCGCCGCGCCGAGCACCGACGCCACCGCGCCGCTGCCCACGCCCGAGATCACGCCCCAGCTCAGCACATATTGCCACGGCTCGGTCATCCACAGGCTGGCGAAGGTCGCCGATGCCATCAGCACCAGCCCGCCAAGCATCGTCCGCTTGATGCCGATCGACAGCATCAGCGCCGCCGCGAAGGGGCCGACGAATCCATAGAGCAATATTCCGATCGCCGCCGCCGCCGAGATCGTCGCGCGGTCCCAGCCGAAATGCTGTTCGAGCGGCAGCATCATCACGCCGGGCGCCGAACGCAGCCCCGCCGAGACCAGCAATGCCAGAAAGGTCACACCGACGACGATGCCGGCATAGCCCCCCGTCGAAACCGGCAGCCGCCGGAGCAGCGCCGTCATGCGTTCGCTCCCGGCGCGCGCTCGGCCAGTTCCGTCACCGCGCGCAGTGCCGCTTCCAGTTCCATCCACTTCTCCTCGCCCATCGCACCGACGATGCGCTCCTGCACCGCGTCCCAATCCGCCTCCGCGCCCTCGACCGCGGCGCGGCCTGTGGCCGTGAGCGACGCCAGTTTGGTCCGCCCCTCGCCGGCGGAAACGGTCACCCAGCCTCTGGTCTCGATGGGCGCAAGCGCGCGGTAGAGCGAGCTGCGGTCCATCGAGAGCTGCTCGGCGAGCCGGCTCAGCGGCAGCGGCTCGCCGCGCGCGATATGGCGCAGGAGCGAGAATTGCGCAGTGGTCATCCCATTGGCGGCAAGCGCGTCGTCATAGACACGCGCCACTGCCCGCGACGCCTTGCGGAGCGTGGTGCAGGCACAGGCGGAAGAAGTGGCCGGAGAATCATGATGCATATGCATGATGTATATGCATCATTCGAGTTGTTCAAGCGCGTCCATTGCCCCCGCTCCGTCGCGCCGCTATCCCGCCTGCCCATGAAGCTCATCATCGGCAACAAGGCCTATTCGTCCTGGTCGCTCCGCGGCTGGCTCGCCTGCAAGCAGTCCGGGCTGCCGTTCGAAGAGGTCGTGGTGCCGCTCTACGATCAGGATTGGGACAAGCGCCGCCAGGGCGACGAATTTGCCCCTTCCTCGGGCAAGGTGCCGATCCTGTGGGACGATGAGGCGGTGGTGTGGGACAGCCTCGCGATCGTCGAATATCTCAACGACAAGACCGGCG
The DNA here is from genome assembly GCF_001428865.1 of Sphingomonas sp. Root241. Taxonomy (GTDB): domain Bacteria; phylum Pseudomonadota; class Alphaproteobacteria; order Sphingomonadales; family Sphingomonadaceae; genus Sphingomonas. Next base: position 1,086,381 of record NZ_LMIV01000001.1, on the reverse strand, counting down.
GCACCAAATTCTGGCCCGCGGATCCGATGGCGCGCGCGATGGCGCGCTCGATGGCGGCCGAGATGCATTCGGGTTTCGCGTCGCTCCGCCGCAAACACGGCATGAACATCCGCCAGGTCTATCCACCTAGCACGCCGGACCCGGACGTGATCGTCGAGCTGGGCCGCATCATGGAATTATGGGCGCAGGCCCGGGCGCGCTTCGGCGGCGACGGCGATTTCCTGTTCGGCGCGTTCGGTGCGGTCGACATGATGTTCGCGCCGGTAGTGACGCGAATCGTGACCTATTCGCTCCCCGTCCCCCGCTTCGCGCAGAGCTATATGCTCGCGGTGCTCCAGCATCCCTTCATGCAGGACTGGATCGCGGCCGCACAGGAAGAGGATTGGGTGATCGAGCAGTTCGAGAAGCCGGCGAGCGGCTGATGCGTCAGGCCGGGATGCGCGAATATTCGTCGGCGCGGGTGCGGATGCTCTCGATCTGATCGCGCGCGATATGGCCGATCCCGACGAGGTGCCGGCCCGAGAAGGCCGCCACATCGGCGACGCTCAACGCGACCACGGACAAGAGGAGCATCCAACGCATGCGGCCATGATAGCGCGCATCCATGAAGCTTGGCTGAATCGCGCGTTATGGGAAACTACAGGGTTCCGCCACCCTTGCGTCGGAAGCCTCCTCCCGCCGGCAAATGCATGTCGATGTCGGGATAGTGGCAGTCGGTTGCGGCGGGCCGGCCCACCGCGATGAATACGCAGTCTCCGTCGCTGCGGTTCTGCAGGACATGGCCGTTGCCGTCGCCCTTGGGAAAAGCGGCGACGTCGCCGGGACGCATCATCGTCTCGCCCGAATCGTCGACCAGCACCGCCTCGCCGCTCAGCATCACGACGAACTCGTCCTCGCCTTCGTGCCAGTGGCGCTGCGACGACCAGGCGCCGGGTTGGAGCGTAACGTGACTGACGCCGAAATCGCTGATTCCGCTCGCCCGGGCCAACCGTCGGTACCAACGCCCCTGCACGACGTCCGAATACGGCTTCGGATAGCCGGTCGCATTGGTCTGCGGGATTGTATCGAGATCGAGCTTGGGCAATGCCACCTCCAACAGCCGTGGAGACCCTTTTGCCCGACGTCATCGAACTCACCAAGGCGCTGATTGCCGCCGAAAGCGTCACTCCCGCACGCGGCGCCGTGTTCGACGTGCTCGAGGCGGCGCTGATCCCCTTGGGCTTTGTAGTCGAGCGTTTCATCGAGGGCGAGGCGCCTGACGGGCCGGTGGAGAATTTACTCGCCACCCGCGGCGACGCCGGCCCGCATTTCGCCTTTGCCGGCCATCTCGACGTCGTTCCCCCCGGCCCCGGCTGGACCGGTGACGCCTTTGTCCCCGAGGTGCGCGGCGAACTGCTCTACGGCCGCGGCGCGGTCGACATGAAGGGCGCGATCGCCGCCTTCGTCGCAGCGGCTGCGCGCGTGCCGGCGGACGGCAAGCTCAGCCTGATCATCACCGGCGACGAAGAAGGCCCCGCCACTTACGGGACCCCCCGGCTGATCGAGCGCATGGCCGAGCGCGGCGTGAAGCCCGATCTCTGCCTCGTCGGCGAGCCCACTTCCGCCCACCGCCTCGGCGACACGATCAAGATCGGCCGGCGCGGCTCGACAGTCATCTGGATCGACGTGCCGGGGCGTCAGGGTCATGTCGCCTATCCGCACCTCGCCGACAATCCGATCCCCCGCCTGATCGCCGCACTCGCCGAGATCGACGCGATCACGCTCGATTCGGGCAATGACTGGTTCCAGGCCTCGAATATCGAAGTCACCGACGTCCACACCGGCAATCCAGCGACGAATGTCATCCCCAGCAATGCCAAGGCGCGGCTCTCGATCCGCTTCAACGACATGCACAACGGCCCCGAGTTGATCGCCCGCATCGACGAGATCGTGCAGCGTCATGCGCCGGGCGCGCAGGTGAAGGGTACCGTCTATGGCGAGTCCTTCCTCACCCCGCCCGGCGCCCTCTCCGCGCTCATCGCGGGCGCGATCGAGGCCAGGCTGGGTATCACCCCCGAGCTATCGACCAGCGGTGGCACCTCGGACGCGCGCTATCTGGTCAAGCTCTGCCCTGTAGTCGAGTTCGGCCTGCTCAATGCGACGATGCACAAGCTCGACGAAGCCGTGGCGGTCGCGGACTTGGTCGCGCTCGCGGATGTGTACGAGGAAATATTGCGGCGGGTGAACGCCTAGCTCGCGATCCGCCGCGGCTCGACGTCGCGGACCCAGGCGAGGAACGCCTCCTCGGGCATCGGCGTCGCAATGGAATAGCCCTGCAGCACGTCGCAGCCGATCACGCGCAGCACCGCGGCCTGCGCCTCGCTCTCGATCCCCTCGGCCACCGCTTCGCAGCCGAGGCCGTGGACGAGGCCGATCACTGCCTGTGCGATCGTCCGCGCCTCAACCTGTTCGGCGACATACTCGATCAGGCTGCGGTCGAGCTTGACCCGGTCGACCGGCAATTGCCGCAGCCGCGCGAGGTTCGAATAGCCGGTACCGAAATCGTCGATGGCAACGCTGGCCCCGTCGGCGCGAAGGGCCGCAATCGCGTCGAGCACTTCGCTCGAGCAATGCATCGCCAGCGTCTCGGTGATCTCGAGCTCGAGCAGGCTGGCGGGTGCGCGCGCCGCGTGCATCGCTGCGCGCAACCGCCGGAAGAATTCGGCATGGTCGATCTGGCGCTGGCTGATATTGACCGCGAGCCTCTGCTGGAGACCCAATTTGCCCCAGCGCGAGATCGTTTCGGCGACGTTGGTGACCACCCATTCGCCGATCTCGACGATGAGCCCGGTCTCCTCCGCCCGCTGGATGAACGCGCCAGGCAGCTTGAGCCCGTCGGGATGGCGCCAGCGCAGCAACGCCTCGGCGCCGACGATGCGGCCATCCGCCGCGCTCACCTGGGGCTGGAAGACGAGCGTGAACTGATCCTTGTCGATCGCGGCGCGCAGATCGCTCTCGAGTTGCGCCCGCTCGGCGATCTGCGCAGCGAGGAACTCGGTGAAATGCTCGGCACGGCCGCGGCCGAGCGACTTGGCGTGATACATCGCCGCGTCGGCCGCACGCATCAGATCATGCAAGGTCGTACCGTGCTCTGGGCGCATCGCCACGCCGATCGAAGCGCCGATGGAAATCTCCTGATCGGCAAGTTCGAACGGTTCCGAAAGCGCGAACAGCACGCCGCGCCCGATCCGGTCGGCATCACGCAGGTTGCCGATTTCGGGGAAGAACATCGTGAACTCGTCGCCCGCCAACCGGCCGATCAGCGGCGCCCGGATCGCGCCCTCGGCGGCGAAGCGGTCGCCCACGGCCCGCAGCCGATTGGCGACCATGCCCAGCAGCATGTCGCCGGTCGCATGGCCCAAGGTGTCGTTGACCGATTTGAAGCGGTCGAGATCGATGAAATAGAGCACCGCATTCTCGCCCTGCGGCAGCTCGGCGAGCATCCGCTCGGCGGTCCGGCGGAAATTGGTGCGGTTGGCAAGCGCGGTCACCGGATCGAACATCGCGAGCCGCTGAACGCTTTCGAGATTCTCGTGGAGCTGGTGGAACAGCCCGTCCATCGCCTTGGCCAGCGGCGGTACGCAGCGTTCGACTTCCTCGGGTATCTTGCTCTGGAGATCGCCATTGGCCGCGGCGGCCAGGCGCTCGATCGCGGCGTCGATCGCGCCCGCGGTCGAGGCGATGCTGCGCTCGGCCGAGGCCCAGCACATCACGCCACAGATGATCGCGGCGATCAGTGCGCGGCCGGCGGATTCGACGGTGATGACGCCTTCCGACGCAGCGGCCACGGCAAGGATGAACGCCACCGCCCCGGCGCACATCGCAAACGCGATCGCCCGGCTCTTTAGCGAAAACCCTTCCACTTCGGCCGCTTTACCCCCGCCTGAATCTCCAGGAGGGCACCCTTGCAGACATAAGTTAAGAATTTCGTGGCGGCGGCGTCCTCGGCCGGCGGAGTATGATATAGAGTGCGCCGCTGCCGCCGTGGCGCGGATGCGCGGCGCGCACCGCGGCGATTCGATCCGCGTACCGCGACGATGCCAGCCAATCTCCCACTGCCGCGCGGATCGCCCCGCGCGCATGCGGCCGCTCGGATTCCGGGCGTGGGGGCTTGCCGGTGATCAGCAGCAATACCCGGTCGCCCCGCCGGATCGCCTGTTCGAGTCCATGATCGAGCCGGTCATAGGCCGAGGCGAGATTATGCCCGTGCAGATCGATCGAGGATTCGGGGGAGATGAGCCCACGCGAGAGGCGGCGATCCCATGATCCGTCCAAGGTATCCTTCTTGCTTCCTTCCCTGTTTGCCGGGAGGGGTTGGGGGTGGACCTCTGCGCGCTTCGGGGGTTCTTTCGGCATACGCACAATCGGCGTACGGCTCGCGGCTGCGCCACTCGCACCCACCCCCTGCCCCTCCCTTGCAAGGATGGGAGCAGAAGAAGCAGCCTTCGCCACCGGCGGCGCCTTCAACGGCGTCACTGTCTCGATCACGCGTTTCCACAGCGCCGCTTCGTCGGGCGCCAATGTCCGTTTCACGGCGTAGCCGGCGCCGCCGCCGTCAGCCGCGCGAGCACGCCCTTGGGCAGGAGCAGCCACGCCGTTCCGCGCGCGGACATGCCCCCCGCAATCGCGCGGGCATCGTCGCCCGCGCCCCAGAAGGTGTCGAAACGGTTGGCGCCTTTGATCGCGCCGCCGGTGTCCTGCGCCACCCAGAGTCCGGTAGCGTCGGTGCGGTCCATCGACAAGAAGGCCGGCGCGCCGAGCGGCACGAATTTGGGATCCACCGCGGCGCTGGTCCAGCCGGTCACCGGCAGCCCCATCGCGCCCAGCGGTCCCGCGCCGGTCAATTCCTTGAAGAAGACGAAGCTCTTGTTCTCGCGCATGATCGCGCGGCCTTCTTCAGGATGCGCACGCAGATAGCCCATGATGCCCTGCATCGAAGCCTGGCCCGGCCCGAGCAGCCCGCGGTCGCGCATCAACTTGCCGATGCCGGTGTAATCGCGGCCGTTCTGCCCGGCATAGCCGATCCGCATCACCCCGCCGTCCGGCAGCCGCAGCCGGCCCGACCCCTGGACCTGCAGGAAGAAGATCTCGACCGGATCATTGGCATAAGCGATCACCGGCGCGCGGCCCTGCAGCCTGCCCTCCTCGATCGCGGTCCGGTCGTAATAAGGCACGAAATTCTTGCCCTCGACTCGCCCGCGGATCTTCTTGCCCTTGAGATCGTCCGAGAAGAGCCCGAGATCGACGTCGATCAGGTCGCTCGGGATTCCGTAGATCGGCACTTCGCAGCCCGGCCGCCGCTCGCGGCAGCCATGGATCTCGGGCTCGTAATAGCCGGTGGCGAACGCCTTGCCGTCACCCACCTGCACCGTTTCGAAATAGCGAACGAAGAAATTGCGGGCGTCGCGCACGGGCCAGCCGGCGGCCGCACGACACGATTCGATCCAGTCGGCTCCCTGGGTCAGTCCGGTGCTATCGATGCGCCGCTGGAGCGTCGAGCAGCTCAGCCGATAGGCTGTGAGTCCGCGTTCGGCGCTTTCCTGCGCGATCGGCAGCGTGTTCAGCGCCGGCGGCGCCCGCCGGTGCCGCGAGCGCAGGCATCGCGGGAAACGGCGTGGCCGGAATCGGCTGCCGCGCGGGCAGATGGACAGGCGTTTCAGGGAGGCTGCTCGGCCGCGACGGCTCACGTGCCGGGGCTGGTGCCGACGCAGGCGCCCGGGCCGGGCCGGCCTCGGGCGGTACGATTCCGCCCGAACAGGCGCTCAACAGAGCCGCAAGCGCGACTGCCCCCCACAGACGCATGTTTCGGCCCTCTTATGCTTCGTCGGTTTCGACAAGCTTCCAGTTCGGATCGTCGCTGCGCAGGTTCCGCGCGAAGGTCCAGACGTCGTGCGTCTCTACGGCGTCGGTGAGCGAGCCGGCAACGACATTGCCGTCCTGATCGCGTGTCACCGCCGCGATATCCGCATCGAAGCGCACCGTGATCCGCGCGACCTTGCCCTCGACCGCGGCGTCGGAAATCACTGCCCGCTCGATGACGACCAGCCGATTGTCGAGCACATGGCCCTTGGCCTTGCGATCGGCGATCGCCTCGGCGAACCCGCCGCGAACGTCGTCCTCGACCAGCCAGCCAAGCGTCTCTTCGTCACCCTTCCAGAAAGCCTCGAGGATCATCCGGTAGGCCGATTTCGCGCCTTCGACGAACTGTGCGACGTCGAAGCTCGAATCGGCGGAGATCACGGCACGCAGTCCGGTCTCGGCACCCGCCTCGATCGGGCGGCCGGCGGTCTCGCGAACTTCGGGTGCGACGTCGATCGTGCGCGGCATCTGCTGCGCGCCGACGCGTTCCTCGGCCGGCTTGGTCAGTGCCTGCTCATGCCCGGTGCGCTTGCCGAGCACCGAATAGAGCCTGAGCGCCAGAAAACCGGCGACCATCGCGAACAGGATTACGTAGAATAGTGACACTGGGCCTCCGACCTCATTGCGACAGTACATAGGCCTTCGCGTCGCGGGTTACAAATCTCGACCGAACGCGGCCCGATTGAACTGCCTTCGCGCCCCTGCTAGGCGCGCTGGCTGTACAAACGCGCCACGCGCGTGAAACTTTCCGGCAAACAGAGGAATCTTCGATGGCAGAGAACGACACGATCGCCGAATTCGGCGAGCCCGCAGCCAATGGGGCCGATACGGCGCCCGTCGCGGGTGTGCTGTCGCAGTACGTAAAGGACTTTTCGTTCGAGAATCCGAACGCGCCGCAGGTCTATCAGTCGCAGACCGCGCCCGCCATCGACGTCCAGTTCAACATCGGCTCGGGCCAGGTCGGCGAGGACGTCTATGAAGTCGTGCTCAAGATCGACGTCAAGGCGCAGGCCGAGGACCAGACTGCGTTCGTGGTCGACCTGTCCTATGCCGGGCTGTTCGCGATCCGCAACGTGCCGCAGGAGCAGATGGAACCCTTCCTGCTCGGCGAAGCGCCGCGCATCCTGTTCCCCTTCGCGCGCCGCGTGATCGCCGATGCGGTCCGCGACGGCGGCTTCCCGCCGCTGATGCTCGAGCCGATCGACTTCACCGGCATCTACCTGCAGCAGCGCGCCCAGGCCGGTGAGGTCGCGCAGGGCGAGATCGCAGGCAACGCCTGATCGATTGAGGGGGAACGGGCATTGTGACAACCCATCGTCACCCCCGCGAAAGCGGGGGCCCATCTCCCGAACGCTCGACATCCACCACAGCGGTTTCAACTCCTGACTCCTGCAGGAGATGGGTCCCCGCTTTCGCGGGGATGACGACATTGGGTCACACGGAATGAAGCTCGCCCGCAGCCTTGGCTCGATCGGCGGACTCACCCTCGCCAGCCGCGTCCTCGCTTTGGTCCGCGATTCGCTCCAAGCAACCTTTGTCGGCGCGAGCTTCGCGTCGGACGCGTTCCTCGTCGCGTTCCGCCTGCCCAACATGTTCCGCGCCTTCTTTGCCGAAGGGGCGTTCGCTTCCGCCTTCATCCCTATGTTCAATCGCAAGGTCGGCGAGAGCGAAGGCGATCTCGCCCCGGCTCTGGCCTTTGCCGAGCGCGCGCTGGCGGTGCTGTTCGTCTTCCTCGCCGCGATGACCGCAGTGATGCTCGCCGCCGCCTGGCCGCTCACCTGGGGTCTCGCCGGCGGCTTCTCGAAGCAGCACCCGACTCCCGACCAGTTCGCCTTTGCAGTCGAATTGTCGCGGATCACCATCCCCTATCTGATGCTGATCAGTCTCGCCTCATTGCTCGGCGGCATCCTCAATTCGCTCGACAAATTCTGGGTCAACGCCGCCGCGCCGATCCTACTCAACATCGCGATGGTCTCGGCGCTCCTGTTCTTCCACGGCACGCCCGAGGAAACAGCGCGCGCGCAGGCGATCGCAGTGCCGGTCGGCGGGCTGCTCCAACTCGCCTGGCTGTGGATCGCCTGCCGCGCCGCGGGCGTGTCGCTCCGGCCGCGCCGTCCGCGGCTCGATCCCGAGATTCGCCGGCTGATGAAGCTGATCCTCCCCGCCGCGGCGGGCGCGGGCGCGGTACAGATCAACTTGATCGTCTCGACCGCGCTCGCCGGCGCGCTGCTCGCCGAGGGCTCGATCTCGTACATCTATTATGCCGACCGGCTGAACCAGCTGCCGCTCGGGATGATCGGCATCGGGCTCGGCACCATCCTGCTCCCCACCATTTCGCGGCTGCTCGGCGCAGGGCGCGAGGCCGAAGCGATGGAGACGCAGAATCGCGGCATCGAGCTCGCATTGTTCCTCACGCTTCCTGCCACCGTCGCTTTCGTCGTCGCCGCCGAGCCGATCGTGCGCGGCCTCTTCCAGCACGGCCAATTCACTGCCGAAGACACAATGCGCTCCGCCTGGGCGCTCTCAGCCTTCTCGATCGGCCTGCCCTCTTATGTGCTGGTCAAGGTGCTCACGCCCGGCTTCTTCGCGCGCGAGGACACCAAGACCCCGATGCGCTTCGCCACGATCTCGGTCGGCGTGAACCTCGTGCTAAATCTCGCGCTGATCCCGCTCATCAAGCATGTCGGCCCGCCGCTCGCCACGGCGATCGCTTCGACCGTCAACGTCTGGATGCTTTACCGCGCGCTCGGCAAGCGCGGCCATTTCGCCGCCGACGCGCAATTGAAGCGCCGCATTCCCCGCCTCGCGCTCGCCGCGGTTTTGATGGGAGGCGCGCTGTTCGCCGGCGAGCGGCTGCTCGACCCGTATCTGACCGGCACGATCTGGATGCGCTTCGCGGCGCTGAGCGTGCTGGTCGGCGCGGGCGGAGCGATCTATGTCGTCGCCTGCTTCGTCACCCGGGCCTATCGCCTGAGCGACCTCAAGGCCCTGATCCGCCGCAAGGCGCAGACGGCACCCAAGGAGTGAACATGCGCGTCGTTTCCGGCATCCAGACCACCGGCAATCTCCACCTCGGAAACTATCTGGGGGCGATCCGCCAATGGGTGGCGATGCAGGACCAGGGCGAGTGCCTGTTCTTTCTGGCGGACCTCCACGCCCTCACCGGCAATGTGAGCCCGCAGGAACTCGCCAATTCGACGATCGAGATGGCCGCAACCCTGATGGCCTCCGGGATCGACGACCGCGCGATCCTGTTCAACCAGGCCCGCGTCCCCGCGCATGCCGAGCTCTGCTGGATCCTGCAGGGCACCGCCCGGATGGGCTGGCTCAACCGCATGACCCAGTGGAAGGACAAGGCCGGCAAGAACCGCGAGGGCGCCAGCGTCGGCCTATTCACCTATCCCGTGCTCCAGGCCGCCGACGTGCTCGTCTACAAGGCGACGCATGTCCCCGTGGGCGAGGACCAGAAGCAGCATCTCGAGCTCGCCCGCGACGTGGCGACCAAGTTCAACACCGATTTCGAGGTCGATCTGTTCCCGCTGCCCGAGCCGCTGATCAGCAAGGCCGCGCCGCGGATCATGAGCCTGCGTGACGGCAGCGCCAAGATGTCCAAGTCCGATCCGTCGGACATGAGCCGGATCAACCTGATCGACGATGACGACACGATCGCGACCAAGATCCGCAAGTCCAAGTCCGATGCCGATCTGCTCCCCGACAGCTTCGACGCGCTCGCCGAGCGTCCGGAGGCGAAGAACCTCGTGACGATCTATGCCGCACTCGCCGAACGCGAGCCGCAATCGGTGGTCGACGAATTCGCCGGCAAGGGCTTCGGCGCATTCAAGCCCGCGCTCGCCGATCTCGCGGTGTCGGTGCTCGCGCCGGTGCGCGACCGCCTCACCCGCCTGCTCGACGATCGCGCCGCAGTGGGCGCCCAGCTCGCCAAAGGCGCCGCCCGCGCCAATGCCCTGGCCGCCCCGACGCTCAAGGCAGCGCAGGAAGCGGTGGGGTTGCAGGTTTAACCAGAAAGCCGTCACGCCCGCGAACGTGGGGAAGGACGAAAAGGGAGAGACAGATGCTGAAGTCGATGGTGGTGCTCACGGCGCTGTTCGCGGCCGTCCCCCAGACCGCGCCAAACCCCAATCTCCCCACCCCGACCTTGGACACGGTCGCGCCTCGGCTCCCGGCGCTCAAACGCCCGGCGATCCTGATCTTCAGCAAGACCAACAGCTACCGCCACGATTCGATTCCCGCCGCGGTCGCCGCAGTCGAGAAGCGCGTCCGCGCGCGCGGCTGGAGCGCCTATGCCACCGAGAATGCCGCGGTCTTCAACCCCGCGCAGCTCGCGAAGTTCGATGCGGTGGTCTTCGCCAGTGCCACCGGCGATCTCTTCACGCCCGATCAGCGTGCCGCCTTTCAGGCATGGATCGCCGCCGGTCACGGCTTTGTCGGCCTGCACGCCGCGGGCGACGGCAGCCATCCCGATTGGTATCAGGCGATGATCGGCACCGGCGGCAAATATATGGGCCATCCCGGTGGCGCGGACCAGTTCCAGGCGAGCACGCTGATCGTCGAGGATCGCAGCCACCCCGCCACGCGCCATCTGCCGGCCCGCTGGCCATGGACCGAGGAATATTATGCATGGAATGGCCCGCCGCGCGCCGATACGCATATCCTCGCCCGGCTGGATGAGCACGGCATGCGGCTCGAACCCAAGCACAGGATGGGCGATCATCACGCCATGGTCTGGTGGCGTTGCGAAGGCAGAGCGCGGATCTTCTATTCGGCGCTCGGCCACAAGCCCGAAAGCTGGTCCGATCCCGCGCATCTGGCGCTGGTCGACGGCGCCATCGCCTGGGCCGCGCGCAAGGCGGGCAAGGGCTGCTGAGCGGTCGCAGGGAAACGTAGCGCCCGATCCGGCGTTACCTCAGCGCCGGGGAGCGCGCTCAAGCGCCCCTGCGTGAGGGCGTTGTCATGCGTAACCGATTGAGCGTCCTGCTGATCCCGCTCCTCGCGCTGGCCGCTTGCGGCGGCGGGGGCAGCGACGGCGGCGGCACAGTCGTCCCGCCTCCGATCCAAACGCCCGGTCCGACGCCCACGCCGGCGCCAGTCCCCTTCCCCACTCCGACACCGGCCCCCGGCGATTTCTTCGCCGCGGCCGCCGCGCTCTACACGACCGCACCCAACATCGCCGCGTGCCAGCCCGGGCTGCTCAAGCCCGCGGTGACGCAGCAGGTGCTCCAGACCCTCAACGCGGTGCGCGCGCTCCATCGCCTGCCCCCGGCCACCTATTCGCCGACCGACGAACCCGCGACCCAGCAATCGGCGCTGATGCAGGCCGCCAACGGCCAGCTCAGCCACACCCCGCCGACCAGCTGGCGCTGCTACACCGCCGCCGGTGCCGACGCTTCGGGATCAAGCAATCTCTATGGCGGGATGGGCGCCGGGCTCGGCCTGATCACCGACGAGCAGGTCATCGCCGGCTGGCTCACCGAAGTGAACAACATCGTCGCGGAGAATGTCGGGCATCGCCGCTGGCTGCTCGATCCGTTCCTCGGCTCGATCGCCTATGGCCGAGTCGCCGGCGCACACGCCACCAGCACCCGCGCCGACGCCGCGGCGATGAAGGTGTTCAACACCGCCGGCGCCGCGGGCCCGAGCGGCCCGCTCCCCGATTTCGTCGCCTGGCCGTTCGAGGATTATCCCGCCCGCCTGTTCGACCCGAGCGCCTTGCTCTCGTTCGGCGTGATCTCGAACAAGACGAACAAATGGGGCAACACCAATGTCGATTTCTCGAACGCCGCGATCACCGTCCGTCAGCGTGGCGGGGCCACGCTGACGGTCTCGCGCGTGTCGTTCGACACTCTGGGCTATGGCTTGCCCAACAACCTCCAGTTCGCAGTGAGCGGGCTCCAGCCCAACGTCATCTACGACGTGGCGATCGATCGCGTGACGGTCGGCGGCGCCCAGCGCAGCTACAGCTACTTTTTCCGAATCGTGCCGTGAGAACTAACTCCTTCTCCCCTTGTGGGAGAAGGAAGGGGCCCGCTCGCGAAGCGAGTGGGAAGGATGAGGGGGACATGAGTCTCACCCCCCTCACCCTTCCGCCGACTTCGTCGGCTCCTCCCTCTCCCACAAGGGGAGAGGGACGAAAGCGCGGCACGATAATATCAGGAGTCTCAGGGACAATCGGGGTGGAGGCGTGACCATAGCGTTTGCCCCGCTCTCGTCTCCTCCACCCCGCCCCCACCCGTTGGGGTGGGAAGCCGCCTCCCGTGAGAGACGGAAACGGGTTTGCGCTCAGCCTTCCAGCGAGCGCATCAACGCGCGCACCGCGCCGTCGATCTCGACATCCTTGCCGCGCAGTTCCTCGATCCGCTTGACCGCGTGGATCACGGTCGAGTGGTCGCGATTGCCGAATTTCCGTCCGATCTCGGGAAGCGAGCGCGTGGTGAGCCGCTTCGCGAGATACATTGCGATCTGGCGCGGTCGCGCGATCGCCACGGCGCGCCGTTCCGAAATCAGGTCGATCTGCTTGACTTCGAAATGACTCGACACCGCGCGCTGGATCTCGTCGATCGTGATGCGCCGCTGGGCGCTGCGCAGCACTTCGCCGAGCGTCGCCACCGCGAAGTCGATCGTGATCGTCTCGTTCGAGAGGTTGGCATAAGCCAGCAACCGATTGAGCGCGCCTTCGAGCTCGCGAACATTCGACGTGATTCGCGCCGCGAGCAGGTCCATCACCTCGTCGGGCATGTCGACCGCCGGCATGTCCTGCAGCTTGCGCGCGACGATCGCGCGGCGCAGCTCGAGCTCGGCGGGCTTGATATCGGCAACCAGGCCGGAGCCGAGCCGGCCCGCGAGCCGCGGCTCGAAGCCTTCGAGCGCCTGCGGCGCGCGATCGGCGGCGATCACCAGCCGCTTTCCCGACGACATGAACTCGTTGACGGTGTGGAAGAATTCTTCCTGCGTCGCGTCCTTGCCGCCGATGAACTGGAGATCGTCGATCATCAGGAGGTCGACCGAGCGGAGCCGGGTCTTGAACGCGTGCGTGTCCTTGTTGCGCAGCGCCTGGACGAACTCGAACATGAAGCGCTCGGCGGTCACGTAGATCGCCGTGGCTTCAGGATTGGCGTCGAGGAACGCCTGGCCGAGTGCGTGCATCAGGTGCGTCTTGCCCTGGCCGGTACCCGAATGGAGATAGAGCGGGCTGAACTGGGGCATGCCCGGCTGCGCCACGGCCTTCGCCGCGTTGAACGCCACCCGGTTGGTCGAATCGACGACGAATCGCTCGAAGCTGAAGCGCGGGTCAAACGCCGGGCGCTCGCCAGGCGTCGCCACCGGCGCGATCACGGGCTCGACCTTCAGCACTTGCTTGGGCTCGTCGGCCATCGTCTCGATGGTGACGCTGAGCACTTCGGGCAGCACCGCGCGGAACTCGAGCAGCAGCCGCTCGGAATAGTGATTCTTCACCCATTGGGTCATGAATGCCGAAGGCAGGCCCAGACGCACGGCTTCACCGGTCGAGCCCTTGATCAGCACCACCGGCTTCAGCCACTGGTCGAACAGTCGCTGGCCCGCCGAGCGCCGCAGATTGCCGCGCACGTGTGTCCAGGCCTTGCTGACTGCCTCCATGTCATCCCGCTCCAGTGTCTGCACTTGAGTCACAACGACGCACCCCTCCTTCGCGGAAAGCAGACCCTTTCCGCGCGTAAACCCGCTACGACCTAAGGCCCCACTGCAGCCGGAATCTTGCCCCCAGGCTGGCGCGTCGAGCTTCACAACCCCGATCGAGACGCGACCGGGGAGGACTGTTTTAGGAACCGAAATTCGAGTCGAGCAAGGGGGCGAAGTGCAAAGAAAGTGAAATAGTTTTGTTGACTCGGCGGAACCCACGGTTTTCCGTCATGTCACAATTTTCTACCTCAAAAATCAACGACTTATGACAATCTTCATAAAATTGAAGGATGCGAATCGTTGGTTTTCCGCCACTTATGCCGTCCCATTCGGTAACAGCCGCCAAGTGCTTTGCTGCACACGCGAAAAACCCCGCCGGAGCAGCTCCGGCGGGGTCATCGTTACGGAATTGTGACGTTTATGCCAGCGCTTGGACGCGCTTGTTGAGGCGCGAGAACTTCCGGCTGGCGGTGTTCTTGTGCAGCACGCCCTTGGCGACGCCACGCTGCAGCTCGGGCTGCGCGGCGGCGAGCGCGACGCTGGCCGCGGCCTTGTCGCCCGATTCGAGCGCCGACTCGACCTTCTTGATGAAGGTACGGATACGGCTCACGCGTGCGCCGTTGATTTCCGCACGGCGGTCGTTCCGCCGGATACGCTTCTTCGCTTGCGGCGTATTCGCCATGCCGTCTCGTTCCTGCTCAATTGGAGGGGCGCGGTACGGGTCCACGCCGGGAAAGGCGAGCCCCTTAACGTCTGAGGCGATTCGGGTCAATCATTTCCGGCCGGTCATTTCTGGCACCTTGGACACCAGAAAGTCGATCGCCCCGAATCGACTCGCCGTTCGACCAGCCCGCCGCATTCGCAGGGCTCGCCTTCGCGGCCATAGACACGCCACTCCTTGGCGAAATAGCCAAGCTCGCCATCGGGCCGCGCATAATCCCGGAGCGTCGATCCGCCCGCGCGAATCGCCGCGGTCAGTACTTCGCGCACCGCCTCCACCAATTTCGCCAGCCGCGCCTTGCTGATCGTCCCCGCGGCCCGGCTCGGGGCGATTCGCGCAAGGTACAGCGCCTCGCACACATAGATGTTGCCCAGCCCCGCGACCACACGCTGGTCGAGCAGCAGCGCCTTCACCGGGGCGATCCGGCCCTTGAACGCCGCAGCGAGATGCGCCGCGTCGAAGCCGGGCTCCAGCGGCTCGGGTCCCAGCGCCTTGAACGCCGGCCATTCGGCCAGCTCCCCGGTCGGCACGAGATCGACCGATCCGAATCGCCGCGCATCGTTGAGCGCCAGCCGATGCTTGGCGGTCTCGATCACGAAATGGTCGTGCTTGCCCAATTCCTCGGGATCGATCCGCCACCGGCCCGACATGCCGAGATGGAAGACCAGCGTGTCGCCGCGATCGGTGTCGATCAGTCCGTATTTGGCGCGCCGCCCCAGCCCGGTGACGGTCGCGCCGGTCAGCCGCTGGCCGAGGTCCTGCGGGAAGGGCCGGCGGAGATCCCCGCGGCGGAGCGTCACCCGCTCGATCCGCGCGCCTTCCAGCACGGGTTCCAGCCCGCGCACGGTCGTCTCGACTTCGGGAAGCTCTGGCATGCCAACCCCCTAGCCGCGCTGCCCTCCCCCCGCTAGAGCGCAGCCATGCCCGACACCGTCTCCTTCGGCTACGAAGACATCGCCCCCGAGGAGAAGACCGCCCGCGTCGGCGAGGTCTTCTCCAGCGTCGCATCGAAATACGATCTGATGAACGATGCCATGTCGGGTGGCTTGCATCGCCTGTGGAAGGACCTGTTCGTCCGCCGGGTAAAGCCCCGCGCCGGCGAGCACATCCTCGATATGGCCGGCGGCACCGGCGACATCGCCTTCCGCATGGCGCCGTCGGGCGCGGCGATCACCGTCGCCGACATCAATCCCGAGATGCTGGGCGTAGGCGTCGAGCGTGCGGCGCAGCGCGAGATCGACGGGCTGGTGTGGAGCGAGGCCAATGCTGAGGCACTGCAATGGCCCGACAGGTTCTTCGACGCCTATACGATCGCCTTCGGCATCCGGAACGTCACCGACATCCCCAAGGCGCTCCGCGAGGCGCACCGCGTCCTCAAGCGCGGCGGCCGCTTCTACGTGCTCGAATTCTCGACCACGCAGTGGCCCGGCTTCGCGCAGGTCTATGACGCCTATTCGCACCATCTCGTGCCGCGGCTCGGCCAGTTGCTCGCAGGCGATGCGGACTCGTATCGCTACCTGATCGAATCGATCCGCCGCTTCCCGCCGATGCCCGAATTCGAGGCGATGATCCGCGACGCGGGTTTCACCCAGACCAAAATCGAGCCGTTGCTCGGGGGGCTGGTCGCGATCCACAGCGGCTGGAAGATTTGATCCAGAATCGCATGACCGCCCCCCCGATCCACCTTTGGCGCCTGTTTAAATGGGGCCGCATCCTCGCGCGTCACGGCGCGCTGCGCGGGATCGAGCGCGATCCCAACACACCCAGACCCGTCCGGCGTTTCGTCCGCGTTCTCCGTTTCGGCGCACGCATTCCCGACGTACCCCGCTACGCCGACGCCTTCCAGGCGATCGGTCCCGCCGCGATCAAGCTCGGCCAGACGCTCGCCACGCGCCCCGATCTCGTCGGCGAGGAAGCCGCACACGACCTGCTCCGGCTCCAGGACGCGCTGCCCCCGCTGCCCTTCGCAGTGATCCGCCAGCGCATCGAGTCGAGCTACGGCCGCCCGCTTGAGACCTTCTTCGCCTCGATCGAGGAAACCCCCGTCGGCGCCGCCTCGATCGCGCAGGTCCACCGCGCAGTCACCACCGAGGGCGCGCAGGTCGCGGTCAAGGTACTCCGCCCGGGCGTCGAGGCCGAGTTCGCAAGGGCGATCGAAACCTATGAATGGGCCGCGGCCCAGGTCGAGGGCATGGGTGGCGAGGCCGCGCGCCTGCGCCCGCGGCTGATCATCGAGACCTTCAAGCGCTGGACCGCGCGCGAGCTCGATCTGCGCCGCGAAGCCGCCTCGGCCTCCGAGCTCGCCGAGGGCATGACCGCCGAGCCGGACTTCTACGTTCCCGCGATCGATTGGCAGCGCACCACCGGCAAGGTGCTCGTGCTCGAATGGCTCGACGGCATCAAGCTCTCGGATCGCGCTGCATTGGTCGCGGCCAGGCACGATACCACTGCGCTAGCCGGCAAGCTGATCCGCGCCTTCCTGCGCCAGGCGATCGCGGAAGGCTTCTTCCACGCCGACATGCATCAGGGGAATCTCTTCGCGCTCCCCGACGGCCGCATCGCCGCGATCGATTTCGGGATCATGGGCCGGATCGATCGCCGCGCCCGCGTATGGCTTGCCGAAATCCTCTACGGCCTGATCACCGGCAATTATAAACGCGTCGCCGAAATCCATTTCGAGGCAGGCTACGTGCCCCCGCACCACAATGTCGCCGAGTTCGCTACTGCCTTGCGCGCCGTAGGCGAGCCCATGCGCGGGCTGCCGGTCAAGGACATGTCGGTCGGCGCGATGCTCGACGGGCTGTTCAACATCACCCGCGACTTCGACATGCAGACCCAGCCGCACCTCCTCCTCCTCCAGAAGACGATGGTGATGGTCGAAGGCGTCGCGCGCGGGCTCGATCCCGAGATCAATCTCTGGGAGACCTCGGCCCCGTTCGTGCGCGAATGGATCCGCACCGAATTGGGTCCCGAAGCAGCAGTCGCCGACCGGATCATCACCGATCTGCGCACACTCGCCCGCCTCCCCCAGCTCATCCGCAACATCGAGCTGCGCTACCCGACGCCCGGCGGCGCACCCCCCGCCCCACCCTTGCGCGAGATCGAAGTCGTTCGCGTCGGCGGCGGCTGGCGCTATGCGGCGGTGGCGGTGCTGGCCGCGGCGGCGAGCGCGGCTGCGATGTGGATAGCGTTCCTGTAAGGAGTCACGCTCCGCGAGGGTGAGGGCGGTTTCGCCCCACCTCCCCCTCGACACCGGCTCCACCGTCCGTGTAGTCCCGCGCCAGCATGGCACGTTCCGCCACTCTCTGGCTCGCCGCCCCTAGTCGTTTCGCCGGCTTGCGCAAATCGCGTTCGCGAATCGTGATCGGGGTGCTCGTGCTGCTGTTCCTCGCCTGCCTGACTGCGCTCACCGTGCCCGATCCCGCGGCCGTCTCGCCCGGGTCCGGCACCGGCCAGTCCGACCAGACCGATCTGATGGTGTATGAGAAGATCGTCGCGGGGGTGAAGGGCGGCGGCGATTATTACACCGTCGCGACCGATACGCTGCGCGCCGGCGGCTATCCGCTGCGCCCGTTCCTCACCGTCCGGATGCCGTCGCTCGCGGTGGTACAGGCGGCTTTGCCCGATTGGGGGCCGGCGATTCTGCTTTATCTGCTCGCCGCTTATGTCGGCTTGATCTGGGGGATGCGCCTCGGCGCCGCGCTGCCGCGCGCAGTGCCGCGCATCTTCGCGGCGTTGCTGTTGATCGGATCGATGCTCGCCTTCCTCCAGCCCGATCTCGCCGCCTTTCACGAAGTCTGGTCGGGGCTGCTGATCGCGCTCTCGCTCGGACTGCGCCGTCCCGGCCGCTGGATCGACGCAGTCGCGTTCGGGGTCGTCGCGATGCTGATCCGCGAGACGGCGGCGCTCTACGTGATCGTCATGCTGGTGCTGGCGTGGATCGAGGGCGAGCGGCGCGAGGCGCTGGGCTGGCTCGCCGCATTCGCTTTGTTCGCGGCCGCGCTCACCGCGCATGCTTATGCCGTATCCGGCGTCACCGGTCCGCTCGATCCGGCCTCGCCGGGATGGAGCGGGCTGCTCGGCTTCGGTTTCTTCGTGAAGGCACTGAGCCTCGCCACCGCGCTCCAGCTCGTGCCGATGGCGGCGGCGGCGCTGATCGTGGGGCTCTGCCTGTTCGGCTGGGCCTCGTGGAACGATCCGCTGGCGTTGCGCATGCTGGTCGTGCTCGCCGCCTATGCGGCGCTGATCGGCATCTTCGCGCGCAGCGACACCTTCTACTGGGCATTGATGGTGGCTCCGGTGTTCCTCGTCGGCCTCGTCTTCGTGCCCGACGGACTACGCGATCTGTTGCGCCCGAGCCTCGACAGACCACGCATAACGGTGACAAGGGTGGCGCGATGAAGCGCATCTTGCTGATCGTCGGAGGCGGCATCGCCGCCTACAAGGCCTGCGAGCTGGTCCGGTTGTGCCGCAAGGCCGGGATCGGCGTGAAGGTCGTGCTGACCGAGGGGGGCAGCCATTTCGTCACGCCGATGACGCTCGCCGCGCTCTCCGAAAACCAGGTTTACACCACTCTCTGGGATCTCAAGGACGAGACCGAGATGGGGCATATCCAGCTGAGCCGCGAGGCTGATCTGGTGGTCGTCGCCCCCGCCACCGCCGATCTGCTCGCCAAGATGGCCGCGGGTCTCGCCGACGATCTCGCCACGACCCTGCTCCTCGCCACCGACAAGCCCGTCCTCGCCGCCCCGGCGATGAACGTCCGCATGTGGCAGCACGCCGCGACGGTCCGCAACGTCGCCCGGCTGCGCACCGACGGGGTGACGATACTCGAGCCCGACGAAGGCCCGATGGCATGCGGCGAATACGGCCCGGGCCGCCTCCCCGAGCCCGAGGCGATCTTCGCGGCAATCCAGTCGTTCGGCGCGAATCAGCGACTGACCGGCAAGCACATCCTCGTCACCGCCGGCCCTACCCATGAGCCGATCGACCCGGTCCGCTATATCGCCAATCGCTCCTCGGGCCGCCAGGGCTATGCGATTGCCGAGGCGCTCGCCCGACTCGGTGCCCGCGTCACATTGGTGTCCGGCCCCGTCACCCTCGCCACCCCGGCGGGCGTCACGCGCATCGATGTCGAGACCGCGCGGGAAATGGCCAAGGCAGTTGCGGCGACCCTCCCCGCCGATGCCGCGGTGATGGTCGCCGCGGTCGGTGACTGGCGCGCCGAAGCGGCCGCGCAGAAGCTCAAGAAGGGCGAGATGCCGCCGTCGCTCGCACTCTCCGAGAACCCCGACATCCTCGCGTCGCTCGCGCAGGATCCGCATCGCCCGAAGCTCGTCGTGGGCTTCGCCGCCGAAACCGAGCGGGTGATCGAACACGCCACCGCAAAAAGGACCCGTAAGGGCGCCGACTGGATTGTCGCCAACGACGTTTCGGGCGACGTCATGGGAGGTGAAGCCAACACCATCCATCTCGTCACCGCCGCCGGCGTCGAACATTGGGATCGCCTGCCCAAGGCCGAAGTCGCGCGCCGGCTCGCGGAGCGGATCGCCGATGCGCTCTAGCCTCGCGCTCCTCCCTTTGCTGCTCGCCGCCTGCACCACGACCTCGACTGCCCCGCAGACCGCCGATGCGAACGAATCGCTCTATGCCCGCAGCTTCGGCGCGGCCCGCCCGGCCACTTTGCTGGTCGTCCTCCACGGCGACGCTCCCACCACCAGACCCGGCTATCAATACGCCTTCGCCGAGACGCTCGCCGCGCACATCCCGAACTCCCGCGTCGTCGCGCTGCTGCGCCCCGGCTATGAGGACCCGCAGGGCAATCGCTCTCCGGGTGAGCGCGGCCTCACCACCGGCGACAATTACACGCCCGACCGGCTCGACGCAGTGAGCGCCTCGCTCCGGAAACTCCGCGCGCATTATCCCGATGCCCGCCTGGTCCTGATCGGCCATTCGGGCGGCGCGGCAATGGCGGCGGACCTCGCCGGCACGCGGCCCGAACTCGTCGACGGGCTGCTGCTCGCCGCCTGTCCGTGCAGCCTGCCCGAATGGCGCCGGTACATGAAGACGCGCCTGCCTGCGGCGCCGTTCGACCAGCCGGTGCAGAGCCTCGATCCGCTCCAGACCGTCGGCGGCGCCCAGCTCGGCCTGCGTGCCGCCTTGGTCGTCGGTGCGGACGATCCGATCACACCGCCCAAATTCTCGCGCGCTTATGCCGAGGCGCTGGCGCTGCGCGGGATCGCCACCGATTACCGCGTGCTGCCCGGCAAGGGCCATGAGATCCTCGACGATCCCGAAGTATTGAGCGCGGCCGAGCGCATCGCCGCCGCGCTCCCCAGAAAAGGCTGACATGTCGCTCCCGATCCGCATCGCCATCCAGCGCCTGCCCCATGGCGAGGGCCTGCCCCTACCGGCCTATGCGACGCACGGCGCCGCGGGGATGGACGTGGTCGCGGCGGAAGACCTCATCCTCGCGCCGGGCGCGCGTCACGCGGTCGCCACCGGCTTCGCGATGGCGATCCCCGATGGCTATGAGGTGCAGGTCCGTCCGCGCTCGGGCCTTGCGCTCAAGCATGGCATCACCTGCCTCAACACGCCGGGCACGATCGACAGCGACTATCGCGGCGAAGTGAAGGTGATCCTCGCCAATCTGGGCAGCGCGCCCTTTCCGATCGCACGCGGGGAGCGGATCGCGCAGCTCGTGCCCGCAGTGGTGCAGCGGACAACGCTCGACGAAGTCGCATCGCTCGACGAGACCTTGCGAGGCGCCGGCGGCTTCGGTTCTACCGGGCGGTGATCGCGCTCGCCCTCGCGGCGGCGCTGCAGACGACCGCGATCGAGTGGAAAGGGCTCGCTCCGCTGCCCTGGCGGACGCCGCCGGTCCTCACCGCCGAGATGCAGGCCTTCGTCCAGCGCGAGGCCGTTTCGCGCAATTGCCCGCTGCCCGGGCCCGGCACGCTGACGGTCGAAGTCGCAGTACTGGTCGACGAGGCCAACGGCATCCGCACCGCCGTGCCGCGCGCCATCCGCTGCCCCACGGTCGAGCAATATGCCGCCGCATTGGTCGCCGGTTTCGCGCGCGGCAATCTGCTGCCGCGTACCGATTCGGCCGCGCAATGGTATCGCGCCAGCCTGACCTTTACATGGAAGCCATGAGCCTCAGTGACGCCCAGCTCGATCGTTATGCCCGCCACATCGTGCTGCGCGAAGTGGGCGGCGCGGGGCAGATGCGGCTGCTCGCCAGTCATGTCCTGCTGATCGGCGCCGGCGGCATCG
The DNA here is from genome assembly GCF_001428865.1 of Sphingomonas sp. Root241. Taxonomy (GTDB): domain Bacteria; phylum Pseudomonadota; class Alphaproteobacteria; order Sphingomonadales; family Sphingomonadaceae; genus Sphingomonas. The sequence goes on along the minus strand of NZ_LMIV01000001.1, from coordinate 1,064,813 downwards.
GCTCGCCGGCGATCCAGTATCTCGCGGCGGCGGGGGTCGGCCGGATCAGCGTGATCGACGACGACACGGTCGCGCTCTCCAATCTCCAGCGCCAGACGCTCTACGGCACCGATCAGATCGGCACGCTTAAGGTCGCCGCCGCGAAGATGGCCGTCGCCCGGCTCAATCCCGATGTCCGCTTCGACGCAATCGAGACCCGCATTACCCCCGACAACGCTGCGGCGTTGCTGCGCGAACATGCGCCCAACGCGATCCTCGACGGTTCCGACAATTTCGCCACCCGACTCGCGGTCGCCGATGCCGCACTCGTGGCGCGCATCCCTCTGATCTCCGCCGCGGTCGCCGAGTTCGAAGGCCAGCTCGGCACCTTCCGCGGCTGGGAAGCCGACAAGCCGTGTTACCGCTGCTTCGTCGGTGCCGATCCCGAACGTGCCGAGGCGACCTGCGCCGAACAGGGCGTGCTCGGCGCGCTCACGGGCGTGATAGGCAGCCTCGCCGCGCTGGAGGCGATCCGCGCCTGCGCATCCTTCGGCGAAGACAGCGCCGGCAAGCTATTGCTGGTGGACGCGCTGTCGCTACGCTTCCGCAGCCTGACGCTTCCCAAGGATCCGGGCTGCCCGGCCTGCGCCGGGACTCAGACCGGATCGAATTCCAGCGGCACCATCGCCCAGCCGTCGAACGCATAGGCCTTCGGGTCGGTCGCCAGTTCCTGCGGCGGGCCGACTTCCTGCTCTACCGTGCGCTGTTCCGCGACGGCATCCTCTTCCCTTTTCGGTTCTTTCACGACCTTAACTCCCTGAGTCGCGGGGACAAGTTACCGCAAAGTTCAGCATGTTGGGAGTCCCGTCCGGCGCCTCGTCCTTGACACGCCGCGGCTTAGCCGCTGGTAGCCGCCGTGCATGGCGAAGCATTTCACCCATCGGCGCAATCAAACAGGCAGAAGTATATGGCAATCAACGGCAAACGAGTCCTGGTCACGGGCTCGGCGGGATTCATCGGCTTCCACACCTGCAGCAAACTGCTTCAGCAAGGCGCCACAGTGCTCGGCGTCGATAATTTCTCGGCTTATTACGACGTCGCGCTCAAGGAAGCGCGTACCGACATCCTCGGCAACCATGCCGAATTCTCGCTCGCCCGCGTGTCGATCGAGGACAATGACGCGTTCGGCGCCGCCTGGACCGCGTTCAAGCCGGACACGGTGATCCACCTCGCCGCCCAGGCCGGCGTACGCTATTCGATCGACGAGCCGCGCAGCTATATCGGCGCGAACATCATCGGCACCCACAACGTGCTCGAGCTCGCGCGGCACCATCCGGTCCGCCATCTGCTCGCCGCTTCGACCAGTTCGGTCTATGGTGCCAACACCCAAATGCCGTTCGAGGAGATCCAGCGCACCCAGACGCCGCTCAGCCTCTATGCAGCCACCAAAGGCGCGACCGAGCTTATGGGCCACAGCTACAGTCACCTCTTCGCCACCCCGATGACCTTCTTCCGCTTCTTCACGGTCTATGGCCCGTGGGGCCGGCCCGACATGGCGCTGTTCAAGTTCACCAAGGCGATCCTCGCGGGCGAACCGATCGACGTATACAACAACGGCGACATGGTGCGCGATTTCACCTATATCGACGATCTCGCCGAATCGATCGTCAAACTCACCGACGCGGTGCCCGGCCGTCAGCCGGTCGAGGGAGACAGCCTCTCCCCCGTCGCGCCGTTTCGCACCGTCAATATCGGCAATGGCCAGCCCACCCCCCTGATGGACTATATCGGCGCGCTCGAGGCGGCGCTGGGCAAGGAAGCGATCAAGAACTTCCTGCCGATGCAGCAGGGCGACGTCCCCGCCACCGAGGCCTCTTCGGAATTGCTCCGCCGCCTCACCGGCTATGCGCCATCGACTCCGCCCACGACCGGTGTCGCGCGCTTCGTCGATTGGTATCTGGAGCATTACGGGTCCTGATCTCGGTCACGCCAAGGTTTCGGTGAGCGCCACTATCTCGAAATCATAGCGCTCCCAGCCGCGCTGCTTCGCGGCGTCGGCGGTAGCGGCTTTCTTGCCCGTTGCCTCCTGCAGCGATTTGGCGTGCCCCCAGAACACTTCGGTCCGCCCGCCGCCCAGATGCGCGATGATGCGCCAGTAATGCGTGAACGGGGCCGCAGTCGGCCCGATCGTCTTGACATAGCCGTCGGGCAAAGTGGCAGTGAGGTATCGCTTCTTCTTCGCCATTTGCGTCTCGATTGCCGACCTCGCGGAGGAGGCGCTCAGCAGCGCCCCGCGATGAAGTCGCGCACCGCCGGCCCGATATCCGCGCGGTCCAGCGCTACCGCGATGTTCGCCTGGATGAAGCCGGCCTTGTCGCCGCAGTCATAGCGCGTGCCGTCGAAGGTCAGCCCGTGGAACGGCTGATCGCCGATCATCCGCGCCATTGCGTCGGTCAACTGGATCTCGTCGCCGGCGCCAGTCCCCTGCCCCTCTAGCACCCGCATCACTTCGGGCTGGAGGATATAGCGGCCGATCACCGACAGGTTGGACGGGGCGCTGCCCGGCGCAGGCTTCTCGACCAGCCCTTTCACTTCGGTCAACGATCCGTCGCGGCTGCCCGGAGTGATGATGCCGTAGCGATGGGTCTGGTCGTCGGGGACTTCCTCGGCGCAGATCAGATTGCCGCCGACCTTGTTATAGGCCTCGACCATCTGCTTGAGGCAGCCGGGCTTGCCGACCATGAAATCGTCGGCGAGCAGCACCGCGAAGGGTTCGTCGCCGACGATGTCGCGCGCGCACCACACGGCGTGGCCCAAGCCCATCGGCTCCTGCTGGCGGACATAGGCGACCGCGCCGGGCTTCAGCCGCGTCGCCTCGAGTATTTCGAGCGACTTGCCGCGCCCGCTCATCGTCGTCTCGAGCTCGAAGGCGATGTCGAAATGATCCTCGATCGCGCTCTTGCCGCGGCCGGTGACGAAGATCATCTGCTCGATCCCTGCCTCCATGGCCTCGTCTACTGCATATTGGATCAGCGGCCGGTCGACGATGGGCAGCATCTCCTTCGGCATCGCCTTGGTGGCGGGCAGGAAGCGGGTGCCAAGGCCCCCGACGGGGAATACGGCCTTGCGCAGGGGCTTGATCATTCGGGCTCTCCTTGGGCGGCGCCTTGCCCGTTCCCAAAGCGCCGATCAAGCGGATGCCGCCGCGCTTATATCGGTCTTGAGCCTCGCGCGCTAAGCAGGCGCCATGTCCGCACCCAAGATCCTCGTCGTATTCGGCACGCGCCCCGAAGCGATCAAGCTCTTCCCCGTCGTCCAGGCGCTTCAGGCGCAGGGCAGGCTCACCGTCCGCACCTGCGTCACCGCGCAGCATCGCGGCCTGCTCGATCAAGTGCTCGCGATCGCCGGAATCGTGCCCGACGTGGATTTGGACGTGATGACGCCGGGCCAGTCGCTCGACGAGCTCACTGCGCGGCTGCTCACCGGCCTCGGCAGGGTATTCGACGCCGAAAAGCCCGATCGCGTCCTCGTTCAGGGCGACACTGCCACGGCGATGGTCGGTGCGCTCGCCGCATATTATCGCAAGATCCCGGTCGGCCATGTCGAGGCGGGACTGCGCTCGGGCGACATTTACCAGCCCTGGCCCGAGGAAGTAAACCGCCGCATCGTCGCGCCGATCGCCGACCAGCATTTCGCCCCCACCGAAACCGCCGCCGAGGCACTGCGCCGCGAGAATGTGGATCCGTCGACGATCCATGTCACCGGCAACACGGTGATCGACGCGCTCCACACCACTCGCGCCCGGATCGCCGCCGATCCGTCGCTCGCCGCCGGCCTCGACAAAATCGCCGAGCGCTTCGCCGGCAAGCGCCTCGTCCTTGTCACCACGCATCGCCGCGAAAATTTCGGCGACGGCATGGCGGGGATCGCCGGTGCGATCTCCCGCATCGCCGCGCGGCCCGACACTGCCGTGCTCTTTCCGATGCACCCCAACCCCAACGTCGTCTCGGTGATGGACCGAGTGCTGGGCGATCAACCCAATATCTGCCGCATCGATCCGCTCGATTACCCGCACTTCATCCGTGCCTTGGGGATGGCTGAGGTCGTGCTCAGCGATTCGGGCGGGGTGCAGGAAGAGGCGCCCGCGCTCGGCAAGCCGGTGCTGGTGATGCGCGAGACCACCGAGCGGCCCGAAGGCGTCGCCGCCGGCACAGCGAAGCTGGTCGGCACCGATCCCGACCGGATCGTTTCCGAAATCTCCACCCTCCTCGACGCGCCCCGCGCCTATTCTGCCATGGCACGCGCCCACAATCCGTTTGGCGACGGCCACGCTGCGGAGCGGATTGTAGAGATCGTCGCGCGAGGTCTCGAACTCTGATCCGCCGATACCGCCTAGCGCGCGCGGATCAACAGCGACTGCCAGTCGCCACTCAGCGGCTGGCTCCGCTCTGCGATCAGGCTCGGGATCATCGGACGCGCCGAAATCGTCTCCAGCTTCGCGATCTCCGCCTCGAGGGTCGCGACGCGATCGCGCCAGTGCGGATGCGAGCGGCTGCGGAAGATCCCGCCGGCCTTGCTCGGTCCGAAGCGCTTCCAGAAGTCGATCGATGCACGCGGCGAATAGCCAGCATTGGCGAGCAGATACACCGACAGAAGATCAGCCTGGAGCTCGGTCTGGCGGAAATATTTCACATTGGTGCCGAATCCGGAAAGCATCCCGAAATCGACGCCGCGCGCCTCCAGCCGATCGCGGTGGTGCAATATGTTGTGCGAGAATTCGTGCGCCACTGCGGCGGCGGCCTGCTCCGGCGTATATTCCTCGAGGAATTGCGAGCTGATCTGCACCATCGTCCCGTCGGCCCGGGCATTGTAGCCGCTGCTCAGCAGCAGCTCGAAACGCGAACGGCAGGCCGGAACGGGCTGGACGGTGACCTTGATCGGCGCGCCTGCCCGAATCACCTCGACCTCGATCGGCGCGTCGGGTGCCAGAGCCGCTATCGCAAGCTGCGTTGCGACGAGCCGCTGAGTGGTTCCCGGCTTTCCCGGAAGGGAGGCGATGTCGATCGAACCGACTCGGACCAGCGAATCGTCCGCGCGGATACCGCCTCGTTCCGCGGGGCTGCCCGCCACAACCCCTTCGACCGCGACCGGCGTGGCGAATCCGAAATACGTTCCGGCGGCAGCACGTGAATCCGAATCGAATTGATCGAGGGTATGGAGCTGCAAACCCAGTCCTGGCTCGAGCCGGTCGCACAGTGATGCATTGGGGACGGAAAGGCGCCAACCGATCGTCGCGAGTTCGAGATCGGCTTTCCGTACGGCCTCGAACGTCTCTCGATCCTGCTCGATGACGGCGCCGGCGGACACCGCTCCGAGGAGAGCGAGGCTGGAGGCGGCCGAGGAAAAATACCGGACGAGGCGGCGGACGACGGAGTTGAGGGAACGAGCCATAGGGCCTTTAGCCACGGCTATTCCGCAATCACAATGCGATACGCCCATGCCGCAGCGCCAGCTCGAGGTAAGAATTGCCCGCAACTAACCGGATTTCGCCCCAAAATCCTCCGCATCGGACGATCACTTTCCGTTAACCCCCTTGGCACTAATGCTGCGGCGCGTTATATAAATACACGCGCTCGCAGCACGGGTCCTGGTTGTGAGCAGAGAGTTCGGGTCTACCGGACCGGTGTTGCGTTCAGGCCACGGCATTGCTAGTTTGACGTGAGCTTGGATTTTGAGGTGTTGCCGTCGGGGGTCTCCTATGTCATAGGATCGCTCGACGAGAGCACCGGAGCTCGAAGAGGGAGTAGAATAATGTTGTCAAAGCTTCTTACGGCGGCTGCAGTCGTTACGATGGCTGCCACCCCAGTTGTGGCGGCTCCGGCCTCCAAGCTGTCGCTTTCGCGCGCCTCGACGGCGAGCGAAAAGGATAGCGAACTGGCTCCTGCCGTGATCATCGGCGTGCTTGCCACGGCCGCGATCATCGGCGGCGCGATCGCGCTCGCCAACAACGACGACGATCCCGACAGCCCGTAAGCTGTCCGGTATCCGGAGTTACGAGTGGCGGCCCGAAAGGGCCGCCACTTTTGTTTTCGGGCACTCAAATCGCCATGCAACGTGGTATATGACAGGCGCGTGCTTGGATGGCTCCTAAAGCGAGCGGGCAGGGAGGCTACCGGCGGCACGTCGTTTGCTCAAATTTGACGGAAGGCAACTCGGACCCGCAATGTTGACCAAGTTGTTCTCACGAAAGGCTTCGAGGGCCCTTCGCTCCGGACCTTCTGCTGAGATACCTCCCGGCATCCGGGTGTATGCGATCGGCGACATCCATGGGCGCCTCGATCTCCTCGACGAAATCCTGCACAGGATAGCGGCGGACGACGCCGCGAGACCGCCTGCGGAAACACAGCTGATATTACTGGGCGACCTCATCGATCGTGGCCCCGAATCTGCTCAGGTCGTCGAACGGCTCCGACAACTGCAACAATCGCATCCGTGCGTTCGCTCACTCTGCGGCAATCACGAGGAGGTTTTCCTGAACGCACTCTCCGGGGATGAGCGCGCGTTGCGCTTCTTCACTCGCATCGGCGGCCGGGAAACCATCCTCAGCTATGGGATAACCGAGGACGAATTTTGCGAGATGGACTATCCTGCGCTGATGCAGGCGTTGCAGCGCATGGTTCCCGCCGCGCACATCGATTTCCTTTCCGCGTTCGAGGACGTCATCATCCTGGGCGACTACGCCTTCGTCCACGCCGGCGTGGATCCCGGCACCTCGCTTGCGCAGCAGCGGATCAAGGACCTGCGGTGGATCAGGGAAAGCTTCATCAACCATGAAGGCACTCTCGAGAAAGTCATCGTGCACGGCCACACGATCTCCGACGAAGTGGAGCAGCTGCCGCACCGCATCGGGCTGGACACCGGCGCATTCGCGTCGGGCCGCCTGAGCGCGATGGGATTCGAAAACGGCGATCGCTGGATATTGAACACCCGCAGCTGAAACGGACCTGCGACCACCGAGATTGGCGCAGGCCGAAAGCATGCCGCGAAACACGGAGATTCGCCCCGCCAATCGCGAAGCCTCCGCCGGCCCGCGGCGCGCCGCAGCTAGACCTTGCGTCACTCGCGACTTTGGTTACGAGGCGAACGCTGGCCCGGGGTTCGGCCTGATCTCTATCCGCGAGGAAGCTTCGTGAAAATTGTTGTGTTAGGATTGGGGTATGTGGGCCTGCCGCTGGCCGTCGCATTGGCAGACAAGTTCGACACCTGGGGGCTCGATATAGATCCGTCGCGGATCAGTGAACTGCAAGAAGGTCACGACCGCACGGCGGAGATCGAATCCGCGCGGCTCAAGGCCTCGCCGCTTCACATAACCGGTGCCGAGGACGATTGTGCCGCGGCCGATGTCTACATCGTGACCGTGCCCACGCCGGTCGATCAGAACAACGTTCCCGATCTGCGGCCGATCCTGTCTGCCACACGTAGCGTCGCGGCGATGCTGTCGGCCGATCGCAAACCAATCATCGTCTACGAAAGCACCGTCTATCCTGGCGTCACCGAGGAAATCTGCGGGACCGAAATCGAGCGGCTCACCGGCCTTCGCTGTGGCGAGGACTTCTTCCTCGGTTATTCGCCGGAACGCATCAATCCCGGCGACCGCGAGCACACCGTAGACAAGATCACCAAGGTGATAGCCGGACAGACTCCGGCGGTAACCGACAAGCTTGCAGAAATTTATGGAGCGGTGACCAGCGGAGGTACATTCCGGGCCGCGTCGATCAAGGTGGCGGAAGCAGCCAAGGTCATCGAGAATACGCAACGCGACGTGAACATCGCGCTCATGAACGAGATTGCGCAGATCTTCGCCAAGATGGACATTTCGGTCTGGGACGTACTCGCCGCCGCCGGTACCAAGTGGAACTTCCTGCCATTCCAGCCCGGCCTCGTCGGCGGTCACTGCATCGGCGTCGACCCTTATTATCTCAGCTTCCGCGCCGAGCAGCTTGGCCACAATCCCGCGCTGATCCTCGCGGGCAGGTCTACCAATGATGGAATGGCACGCTACGTCGCAGACTCGGTCCACCGGGCGGTGGGCGAGACCGCGGGATCGATCCTGGTGCTCGGCCTGACGTTCAAGGAGAACGTCCCGGATTTGCGCAACTCCAAGGTAACCGACCTCGTCGCGGGCCTGAAGGCGCATGGGCACACGGTTGTGGTCCATGACCCCTTGGCCGATGCGCACCATGCCGAGGAGGAAACGGGCCTCTCCCTCTCATCGGACGCCCTGCAGGGCAAATATGATGCGGTGGTTCTCGCCGTCCCCCATCAGCAATATCTCGAATTGGGCGAAGAAGCGCTTTGGGACATGTTGCGCACAGGCGGCACTCTGTGCGACCTGAAGGATGCGCTTCGCCTGAGGACTGCCAAACCAGGCTTCTCGCTCTGGTCTCTTTGAACGAATATTGACGCATTTCGCGGAAAAATCCTTCAAGGCCGGGTGGGCCACCTCAGGCGGGCGAGTTGATCGCAGTGTCTCAACTATCAGGATCGAAGATGCGCTCCAGACACTATGGCGGGGCTTCCGCGAGGAGCAGGCGCAGCACCGGCAGCGTGCATTTCCCGTTTAAGTTCGCATCGAGTCATACGGGGAATTCCATCCAGTTCTGGATTCTGGCCGGCTTCCTGGTGCTCGCCTTCGCGATAGGCGGGGGGGCGCGGGGGGACATTCATTCCCTCATTCTCTTGCGTCCCTTGTCGCTGCTCGTCTGCGGCGTCGCTTTGTGGACGCTCACCTGGGCGGACGTGCGGCGCCACGCCTTGGTTTTTGCGATCGCGGCGCTGCTGATCGCCGTCACCGCCGCCCATCTGATTCCGCTTCCCCCCTCGATCTGGACGCAGCTTCCCGGAAGAGAATTGATCGCGCGCCTCGACGAGGCGTCCGGGATCGGCCAGATATGGCGCCCCCTGAGCCTCGTTCCGGCCGCGACCGTGAACGCGCTCTACTCCCTGTTCACTCCGTTGGCGGTGCTCCTGATCGGCGTGCAGATCAATCGCGACGAGCAATTGAAGCTGCTCCCGCTGCTGATCGCACTGGGCCTGGCTTCCGCCGTGCTGGGGCTGCTGCAGCTCGCCGGCTCGGACGAGAGCGTCCTCTATTTCTACAGCGTCAGCAACAAGGGCGCACCGGTGGGGCTCTTCGCCAACCGCAACCACGCCGCAGTCTACCTCGCATGCCTGCTGCCGGTACTAGCGGTCTATATGGGCACCCGGCGAGATTCATCCGGTCGGGCCAGCTTCCACCTCTGGGCGCTGTTCGCCGCGTCGATGTTCATCATTCCGCTGATACTCGTCGCCGGTTCGCGCGGCGGCATGCTGGTAGCGCTGGTCGGCCTGATCTTCATTCCCTTGCTGTATCACAAGCCGGGCGCGCGCCAGGGCCGGTCGGGCCTCCTCCCCCTCTATCTGCTTGCGGGCGCGGCCGTCGCCGGCCTGACGCTGTTGTTCCTGTTTCTCTCGCGCGCCGAATCCATAAACCGGCTTCTCGCTTATGACGAGAATGCCGATCTGCGGTTCCGGATGTGGGGCCCGATCGCCAATCTCGCAGGGAAATATTTCCCGGTCGGCTCCGGCATCGGCTCGTTCGAGCAGGTATATCAGCTCGACGAGCCGTCATGGCTGCTCAAGCCGACCTATGTGAACCACGCCCACAACGATTGGCTGGAGGCCTATATGACGGCGGGGGCCGTTGGCCTCCTCCTGCTGGCCCTGATCGTCTTCTTCTGGGCCCGGGGATCGTACAAGGCATGGTTCGCGAAGCCGATCGGCCGGCGCGAGGTTGCACTCTCCCGGCTCGGCTCGGCGCTGCTCCTGCTCTTCGGACTGGCGAGCATCGCCGACTATCCGTTGCGCACGCCTTCGCTCATGTGCGTCGCCGCGCTCTGCGCGATCTGGCTCCAGGGTGCCTTCGCCCCACCCGCCTCCGACGCACCCCGCACAGAAAACGGTGGAAGTGAAGGGCGCTCTCGGCTAGCCCATCCCCGCGAAAATTAAGAGAATATGATGATCAATCGAGTGGTACCGCTTTGCCTCTGCCTCGCGCTTGCCGCGTGCGCGGGCGATGCGCCGTTGACGCCGAGCACGAAGGGAAATGCGCGCCTGCAGGTGGTTAATGCAGACGCGTTGCCGCCGCCCCAGCGCGCGGACCTTTTCGAGCAGAACCGGCCCTATCTGATCGGCCCGTTCGATCGATTGGTCATCGACGTGTTCGGCATCGAGGAGCTGAGCAAGAAAGAGGTGCAGACCGACGCAGGCGGCCGCATTTCCTTCCCGCTCGCCGGGATCATCGAAGCCGCCGGCAAGACGCCTGGCGAGCTCGAGGAGGTCATCGAGGAACGGCTGCGCGGCCGCTACATTCGCGACCCCCAGGTTACCGTCAACCTCAAGGAAACGGTGAGCCAGGTGATCACCGTCGATGGTCAGGTGAAGGAACCCGGTCTATACCCGGTCATCGGCCGCATGACCCTCATGCGCGCGGTCGCGACCGCCAAGGGTGCGGGCGAGTTCGCGAAGCTCAAGGAAGTGGTGATTTTTCGCACCGTCGGCGGCCAGAAGATGGCCGCGCTTTACGATTTGAAAGCGATCCGGAACGGAGCCTATGATGATCCCGAGGTCTATGCGAACGACGTGATCGTCGTGGGTGATTCTCAGGCTCGCCGCATTTTCCGCGATGTCCTGTCGGTCGCACCGTTGCTCACCGCGCCGCTCGTTGTGCTATTGCAATAGTGACCTGATCGCTTCCTGACCTTCTGAAAGACCACCATGCTGCAGTCGAACTTCTCCGCTCAAGACCCATCACGAGGAGGCCAGGTAGTTCCAGCCGAGCTCGCCGCGCCCCAGCAGGGTCTCGAGCCGCCGCTCCTGCTCCAATATTGGCAGGTAGCGTTGCGGTGGAAGTGGGTGATCATCGGGATCATCTGCTCGACGCTGGTCGTGGGCCTGGTGATAACGATGCTCATGACGCCGAAATATACGGCGACGTCGCGCATCGAGATCAGCCGCGACCAGAAGAAGGTCACGAACGTAGAGGGGCTGGAGTCTGCAGCGTCGGGGCGAGATCTCGAATTCTATCAGACCCAATATTCGCTGCTCGCCGCACGATCCCTGGCGGAACGCGTCGCCAAGGTGCTGAATCTGGCGACACGCAATGATTTCTTCGAGGCGCATGGCGTCCAGCTGGACGGAAGCGGTTCCGTGTTTGGCCAGAAGGGCCAGGCGTTGACTGCAGTCGAGAGGGCGAAGCGCGAGAAAGCGGCCGTCCAGATCCTGCAGAGCAACATTGCGATCTCGCCGATCCGCAATTCCGCCCTTGTCGACATCAAATACACCAGCGGCTCTCCTGAGCTGGCAGCCCAGATCGCCAACACATGGGCGCAGCAGTTCATCGAGGCGAGCATGGATCGCCGCTTCGCCTCCACAGCGGATGCGCGCAAATTCCTCGAATCGCGACTGGCGGATCTTCGCACCCGTCTCGAAACATCCGAGCGCGATCTCGTGAACTATGCCGCGGAAAAGGGCATCACGGCGCTTGGCACCAGCAAGAGCGCAGATGGCAGGACCGAAGTCGAGCGCACGTTGGTCTCCAGCGACCTCGAGGCATTGAACGCCGCACTGGCGTCGGCGACCGCCGATCGTCTGGCGGCAGAAAGCCGCTCGGTCCGGCAGCGCGGGGCCTCTCCGCAGGCGCTGACCAATCCGGCGATCTCGTCGCTTCGCCAGCGCCGCGCGGAGGTCGCCTCCGAACTGGCCAAGCTTTCTGTTCAGTTCGAGCCCGGCTATCCGGCGTCGCGCGCCCTCGCCGAGCAACTCCAGTCGCTGGATTCGGCGATCTCGCGCGAGGAAGCACGCGTCGACAGCAGCCGTTCGACGGAATATCGCGAGGCGCAGATGCGCGAAGAGGGCCTGCGGCGGCAGGTCGAGACGCTGAGGCTGCAGCTCGGCAAGCAGAGCCGCGACAGCATCCAGTACAACATCTATCAGCGCGAAGCGGACACCAATCGTCAGCTCTATGATGGGCTTTTGCAGCGCTACAAGGAGATCGGCGTCGCGGGCGTGGGTGCCAACAACATCGCGCTGGTCGATGTCGCCAAGGTCCCGGACCGGCAGTCCTCGCCGCGGCTCATGTTCAACATGGCGCTCGCGCTGGTGGCGGGTTTCGCCCTTGCCGGCCTGGCTACCTTTGCTCTCGAGCAGATCGATGAAGGCTTCCGCGAACCTGGCGAGGTGAGCAAACAGCTCCAGATTCCGTTGCTGGGCAGCGTGCCGAATATCGAGGAGGGAGACGCGCTTCAGCAGCTGATGGACGCCAAATCCTCCGTGTCCGAGGCATATCTCAGCATCCGGTCGAATCTCGCTTTCTCGACCGATCACGGGGTGCCGCGCGCCTTCATGGTCACCAGCACCAGCCCGGCCGAAGGGAAGAGCACGACGAGCTTCGCCATGGCGGTCGTCCTCGGCCGTACCGGAAAGAACGTGCTGATCCTCGACGCGGACATGCGATCGCCCTCGATCCATCAGTTCCTCGATGCCGACAATGCCGCCGGTCTCAGCAATATCCTCGCCGGCGACAATGACTGGCAGAAGCTGATCAAGCCCTCCAGCTTCAAGGGGTTGAGCCTGCTCAGCGCCGGCCCCACCCCGCCGAGCGCGGCCGAACTGCTCAGCAGCGACCGGATGTCGATGCTGATCGAACAGCTGCTCGAGCACTTCGATCATGTCGTGGTCGATGCTCCGCCGATCCTCGGTCTCGCCGATGCTCCCTTGCTGTCCAAGGCAGTCGAGGGCTGCATCTATGTCATCGAGACCGAACGCGTGGCCGTCCGCGGCGTACGTGCGGCGCTGGATCGCCTCCATTCGGTGCATGCCCACATCTTCGGCGGCGTCCTCACCAAGCTCAGCAGCCGCCACGCAGGCTATGGCTATGGGTACGGCTATGGCTATGGATATGGGGACACGGCCGACACCAACGCACGGGACGGCTGAGCCGCGATGGCAATGCGATTTCGCCGCCCTTTCCGGAGGACCGACATCGCGCGCTCGGCCGTGGCGCTTTGTTTCGTGGCGGGCGCCTATTTCGCCGCAGTGTCGGCGCTCACCGCCGCGTCGCGGGACGCCAGTCCGGACGCGGCGCTGCGCCTTTCGCCCAACGATTCATCGGCGTTGGCGAACAAGGCACTCACGGTCACATTGAATGGCATAAATGCCAAAAATGTCGCGGCCGTGGAGCGAATAGCGCAGCGGTCGCTGAAGGGGGATCCGATCAATCCCCGCCCCTATTTCGTCATGCTCGCGGTGCGTGAAGTACAGCATCGCCCGAAAGATGTGCAGCGGCTGTCGGATCTGTCGCTGAAGCTCTCGCCGCGCGAGACCGCGTTGCAGCTGTGGCACGTCGAGCGGAGCGTCGCGAACGACGATATCGCGGGCGCGCTGCGGCATTACGACTATGTCCTGCGCATCCACCCCGAGCTGAACAGTCTGTTGTTCGAGAGGCTCGTCGATGCGCTGACCGAAGCTCCGATACGCCGCGAGCTTATTCCCTACGTCAAGGCGCGGACTCCGTGGGTGGGCGACATGTTGCGCTTCGCTCTCACGAACAAGGGAGATCCGATAGCAATGACGGCGCTCGTCAACGAGTCTGGAGGCCTGGCAAACTTCTCCGACAGCGCCACCCTGGGGCGGCTGCTGCTGGAGTCGCTGGCGGGTGCAGGCTATGTCGAGCGTGCTCGCGACTTCTATCTTCGCACACCCAAGGCGTCGCCGAGCCTGCTTCAGAATCCCGGCCTCACCGACGCCTCTGTTTCCGGTCTGACCCCGATTGCCTGGGAGCTCAGGACCGATCAGGAAGTCTTCGCATCGTTCGACAAGAACGAAAGCACCGGCAAGCCCCGGATCGTCGTGCAGGCGCCCTCCGAGCGCAGCGCGGTGGTGGCGCGCAAGCTGCTCTTCCTGCGCCCGGGCACCTACACGATCGCGATGCGCATTGCGCCGGTCGATCCCGCTTCGCCCGGCGACGTGACGGTCAATCCACAGGTTTATTGCTATGCCGGTCAGGGCGAAAAACAGGCGCTGGGTGCGAACAATCTGGTGACCCCGATCGCATCGGGCAAGCACGGCCTCGTCGTTGGTGCCGCTTGTTCGGCACAGGTTCTCGAACTCAAGGCGACCAGCGGCGCCAATCAAAATGCCGGCCCCGTCACCATCGAGGACATCGTGCTGACGCGCGCCGGCTAGCTCACCAGCTCAGCGTAAATTCCGTATCAGCCGTGCCGGCAGCGATCGCGATGCAGCTGGTCGGAATGGTCTGCCCGAAACGCGGATGCCATGAGGAATCCTCCAGCCGCGCCGAGCCCGAACTCGACCAGCGCAGGACACGCCCGCTGGCACAATGCAGCGTGCCGCCGGAAGGCCCGGCGGCTACCGCGCGGATCGACGGATGAAGATGGTAGCGCGCGATCCCGCCGGGATGCGCGGGCGATATTCGATCGATCACGCGAAGCTGTCGCTCGCCCAGGAACCACCGACGGGCATGCTCGGGATGTCCGGGGAGCGTGCGATAGCCGTCATGCCGCGCCTCGGCCTCGCAGCCTGCCAGCGAGCACGAGACGCGTGCGCCAGACACGCGAGCACGCCGCCCGACCCTGAAGCCGCTCCAGACGTCGGAGGAGTTTCGTCCTGCGATCGTGACGGTACTGTGCGCGGCGGTACCCCGCTGCCGCTGCCGCTCCGGACCGGCGCCATAGACCGAAGTTCCGCCGTTCACGATGATCCGCTCCGTTCCGATCGAGAGCTCGAAACTGAGGCTGTCAGCATGCGCGTGGCCCGGCAGGTAATCCGGCCCGACCGCCGCCATGTCGGCGATGAGCACCGCATCGCCATTTTCCAGACGCGCATATCCGCTTTCGCCGAGCCAGGGCGAGACGACGGATTGGACAGCGTGCAGCCCGAGGCGCTCGGCATAGCCGGATAGCTCGGCGTTGGCGGGCGCGATGTCCAACGCCGCATCGTTGAAGAAGCTGATCTCCCCATCGGGGTGCGACATCGCATCGAGCCAGCCGCGCATCTTCGGGACCAAGGCTCGGCAGCGATCGAGCAGCTGCATCTGCGCCGGCCCCAGGGCGCGCTCGAACGCGCACAGTATATTGACGAGGTCGAGCAGGTCCTCGAGCGCCAATGCGTGATACATCGGGCTCAGCTCGAATTGTCCGCCGTCGGCCAGGACCTGTTCGGGAATTTCACGTTCCAGAATTCGGGTAGCCAGGTCGAGCCATCGCCGCGCCTCGTCGCCCTCGAAATAGAGGCCCGCGAAGATCAGTGCCTTCGCGTTGACGAAGAGGTGGTTGCCCAGCAGGTGCCATTCCAGTCGTCTCCGGAGCCAACGCGCCTGCACTGCGAGGCTATTTCGATGCCGTTCGTCCAGCCCACCTCCGGCGAGATCCCATTTGATCCAGTTCACGATCCGCAGCGAGGTCGGATAGGGCTCCCAGCCGCTGCCCTGGGCTGCGGGATTCTCCGCCAGCCACGCCGCAAGCAGATCGCGGTGCCAGTCGCGCCGCTCCTCGGCTTCGAAAGCATTGAGATCGTCGAAATAATGCTGATTGTAGCGCCAGAGCTTCTCGCGATCCGGATTGTCCCAGCCCAGTTCGCGCAGATCGCCCTGTTCGTTCAGCAGATCGAAGCGCGTCGGTCCGACCAGGCTCGGCCGCCTGCGCGCCGGCGAGCGCCACGTGCCGGAGGGAAGACGCAAGGCGGGAGCTGGCGAGGCATCGACGGGCGGGCGATAGAAGCGAAACCACAGGCGGCCGTAGAATTGCCGCGGCTTCATGTGCCGAAGGGTCTGCCAGTAGCGGGAGGCGCTCAATGCGCCGCCACCGCGCGCATGTCGATGAGTTCTTCCAGCGCGTCGACGATACGTTGGGCCGTCTTGCCATCCCACTTCTCGGGAATGCCGCCCTTCTTCCATTCGCCGGCAAACAGGCGTTCGAGCGCTGGCGCCAATGCCGCGGGATCGGTGCCGATGAGCTCGTTCGTCCCCGTAGAAACCGTCTCAGGCCGTTCGGTGGAGTCGCGTAGCGTGAGACACGGAATGCCCAGCACCGTGCATTCCTCGGTGATCCCGCCGGAGTCGGTGATCACCGCCAGCGCGTTCTCGACTAGATAATTGAACTGGAGATAGGGCTGCGGATCCACCTGCCGGATCGCGTCAGGCAATGCCCCCATCGTCTGCAGTGTCTTCGCGGTACGCGGATGAACGGGAAAGATCACCGGAAGCCCGCGCGCGCCCTTCACGATGGCATCCAGCAATCGCGCCAGGCCCTCGATGCCGTCGACATTCGCCGGGCGATGGAGCGTTGCCACGAAATAGGCCCCTCGCGTCAGCCCCAGCGCATCGAAAAAGTCCGGCTTGGCGAAGTTCGGCCGATGGTGGAGCAAGGTGTCGATCATCGTATTGCCGACGAAGAAGATCCGCTCCTGCCCCACGCCCGCGTTGCGCAGATTGGCATTCGCCGTCTCGCTGGTCGTGAAGAACCAGTTGGTGATGGCGTCGGTGACCATCCGGTTTATCTCTTCGGGCATGGTCCAGTCACCCGAGCGGATCCCCGCCTCGACATGCGCGACGGGCACGTGCAGCTTCTGCGCGACGATCGCGCAGGCCATAGTCGATGTCACATCGCCCACCACGAGGCACAAGCTGCTCGGCGCCTCGCGCAGCAATTGCTCGTATCGGATCATGATCGCGCCGGTCTGCTCGGCCTGCGTTCCGGAGCCGACTTCCAGATTGACCTGGGGTTCGGGGATACCGAGCTGTTCGAAGAATGCGCCGGACATGCTGGCGTCATAGTGCTGCCCGGTATGGACGAGGCGATAGCGCAGCCGCCCCCCCGCCGCTGCCCGCGCGTCGATCGCGCGTATGATGGGCGCGATCTTCATGAAATTCGGCCGCGCCCCGGCGATGATGTCGATCAGCATATTTTGTCCCATCAGACGGTCACCGTGCGTCGGACGCCGCGGCGATGGTCACGCGGCTGACCTCCACGATCTCCTCCAGCGCAATCGGGCTCGGCGCACCGTTTCGGATCGCCGCAATGAACGATCGCGCACATTCCACTGCGCCCTTGTCCTGACTCCACAGATTGAGCTTGGTGAAACCCGGCCAGCCCCAGCCTCGAAGCTTGCGGAAATTGTCGAGCTGGAGGATGCGGCCCGCACAGAACACTTCGAGCCGTTCCTTGGGAAAGGCTTTATGGCCGTTCGCGAGATAATGGATCGTCCCAACGGACCCGTCCGCGAATTCGAGCGTGATCGCCACCTTGTCGTCGCGGACGGGAATCGCCGGGTGCCGGCCCAGTGCAGTCGTTTTGTGTGCGACGATCTCGGCCCCCGCGAGATGGCGAAGCAGGTCGATGAAATGGCATGCCTCGCCGATGACGCGTCCACCGCCGATCACCGCGCTCTGCGTCCAGTGATCGGGCGGAATCTCGCCCGCATTGACCGTCATGACGAAGGATTTCGGCTGGTCGACGGTATCGAGGAGCCGCTTCATGCGCACGATGTGCGGCGCGAAGCGACGGTTGAACCCGATCATCAGCAATTGGCCGGGACGGGCACGTGCCTCCGCTTCGATTTCGTCGAGCTCCTCGTGCGTCAGACAGAGGGGTTTCTCGCAAAACACATGCTTCCCGGCGCGCAGCGACGCCAGCACCTGCCGTGCATGCATGTCGTGCCGGGTCCCCACCACGATCGTATCGACGCTGCCATCGGCGAGCACCGCTTCGCCATCGGTGCTGGCGCTTGCGACACCATTGGCTGAACCGGCATGGACCGCGCTCACGCCACCGCCGCTCACGATCGTATGCAAGGTAGCCCCGGCGGCCTTGAACGCCGGCAGCAGGATACGGCCAACATAATTGCCCGCGCCGAGGAACCCCACGGTGGCGCGCCCGGGAACGACCGTCGCGCCAAGCGCTACCGATCGCACTTCGAGACGCTTTGCCGCGTCGTCGGGCGAATATTGCAGCAGGATCCCCAGCGAAGGCTCGCCCGAGGTCAGCAGTGCCATCGCATCGGCGGCCTGCTCCAGCGGGAATCGATGGGAAATCAGCGGCGTCACATTGAGCGCGCCGCTCGCCATCATGTCGAGCACCGCTTCGAAATTGCGCTGTTCCGTCCAGCGAACGAAGCCGATGGGGTAATCCTGCCCCTCCTGCTCATAAGCAGCATCGTACCGCCCCGGCCCATAGGAGCAGCTCACCTGGAAGGTGAGCTCCTTCTCATAGAACTCGTTGCGATTCAGCTCGAGCCCGGTCACGCCGACCAACACGATCCGGCCCCGCTTGCGGCACATATTGGCGGCTTGCGAGATCGGCTCGCTGCTCTTGGTCGAGGCGGTTACGATCACCGCATCGACGCCGCGCCCTCGCGAGAAAGCGGCGGCGGCCCCGAGCACGTCCTCGCCCTCTCCCGGGTTCACCACTTCGGCGCCGAAACTGCGCGCCAGTTCGAGACGGCTCGCATCGAAATCGATGCCGAGCACACGGCACCCCTGCGCACGCAGCATCTGGACCGTCAGCAGGCCGATCAGCCCGAGGCCGGTCACCACGACGCATTCGCCCAGCGCCGGTGCCGCCAGTCTTATGCCCTGGAGGCCGATCGCCGCGAGGACGGTGAACGCCGCTGCTTCGTCGCTGACCTCGTCCGGAACCACCGCGCAGAGATTCTGCGGGACCGACACCACTTCCGCGTGATTGCCGTTGCTGATCACGCGATCGCCTGGCTGGAAACCCTGCACGCCGCTACCCAGCGCGGCAACGCGGCCGACATTGCAATATCCCAGTGCCAGTGGCTGATTGAGCTTGCTGCGCACCGCCTCCAGCGTGGCGAACACCCCGTCGGTCCGCGCCTTTTCGAGAACCATCTTGACTCGTTCGGGCTGCTGCCGCGCCTTGGAGATCAGGCCCGCCTTGCCGAACTCCACCAGCATCCGCTCGGTGCCCGCGGAGACGAGGGACGTCGTCGAATGGATCAGGAGCCGCCCCCGGCCCGCCCCAGGCGCCGGCACGTCGGTCACGCTTGTTTCGCCGGTCTGGAGACTTTGCAGGACCTGTTTCATGCGTCGAATCCGCCCCGCTGAAGCACCGCCTGCTTTTCGACGCGATTGGGATAATTGATCAACACCGCGCGATACTTCCCTTTGAACACGAACAAGCTGCCTGCCGCAGCACCGATGATTCTCTCCGCAGCGAGCAGCGCCTCGATATCGGCTAGCCCGCCCGCGCCGCCCAACACCGTCATCGGCACATCGACAACCTTGCGGATCTGGGCAACGAGATCGAGATCATAGCCCTGCATGGTCCCGTCGCGATCAACCGAGTTGAGGACGATCTCTCCTACCCCGGCATCCGCGAGTTGCCGCGCGAAATCGACGGGAGAAAGGCCAGTGCGACGCGTGCCATTGTGCGTCACGACTTCCGGTTTGCGCAGCATACCCGCCTTGCGCACGTCCATCACCGCGACGACACTCTGGCTTCCCACACGCGCCGCCGCGGCCGGAATCAGGTCCGGGTCCGCAACCGCGGCGGAGCTCACCGCGACCTTCTCCACGCCGAGCGCAATGATCCGTTCGACCTGTTCGACGGTCTTCACACCGCCGCCATAGCAGAACGGCATACGGCACTCGCTCGCGAGGTTCGAGATCAGCTGATAATCCGGCTCACGCCCGTCGCGCGTCGCGTCGATGTCGACGACGATCAACTCGTCGACTTCCTTCTCGTTGAAGATCCGCACCGCATTGATCGGATCGCCGACATATTTGCCTTCGCCGAATTTGACGGTCTTCACGAGCCCGCCTTTGTGCACGAGCAGGCACGGAATGATGCGCGGTCTCAGCATCTTCAGAGCAGCGCGAAGTTACGAAGCAGGCTGACGCCCCAGTCATGGCTCTTTTCGGGGTGAAATTGCGTCCCGAAGACATTGCCCGATCGAACCGCCGAGGCGAAGCGCAGCCCATATTGCGTGCGCGCGAGCACCGTATCGTCACTGGCAGGCGCGACATAATAGGAATGGAGGAAATAGTAGCGAGGCTCGGTGATGTCGCGAAACAGCGTTTCCTGCTCCACTGGCTCGGCGTCGTTCCAGCCCATATGCGGCAGATGCCGGGCGTCGTTGTGATCGCCCGGCCGGAAGCGGACGACCTGGGCGTCGATCCAGCCCAACCCGGGAAGCACGCCCTCCTCGCTCGAGCGCGCCATCATCTGCATGCCCACGCAAACGCCCAGCACCGGCGTCTTCTCGCCGCCGACCTTCTCGTCCAGCGCCTCGCGCATTCCGGAATCGTTGAGCCGCTGCATCGACCAGTCGAAAGCGCCCACGCCGGGCAGGATGATCTTGTCCGCCTGACGTAACGCTGCGGCGGTCGTCACCGGCTCCGCCGGCATTCCGAGGCGACGATAGATATTGGCAAAGGCGCGGATGTTCCCGACGCCATAGTCGACGATCGCGATCATCGCTTGCCACCTACCTCCATACCCAGCCCACGCATGACCTTCGCGCCAAGATCGTAGATCTGACGCTGCGACTTGTAGTCGCGATAGGTTCGGTGCGGCAGCTCCATATAGCTGTTGAGCTCGTCGATGGTGATGCCGAGCTTGTTCGCCACGAATTCGATCTCGTGCCCGATCGTCGCTGGATCGTAAGGCAGCTTCTCGAGTTCGGCGATCGCTTCTTCGCGCGTCATCTGGTCGGTCACGATGAGGCTGGAGAACTGGACCCGGCGGACATCGTAACCGAACCGCTTCGGCAGCCAGTAGCTCTCGTAGAATTTGGTGAAGCGGGATTCGAAGTGCTTCTGCGGATATGGCTGCCACCCGAAACGCTCCATCAGCAGCGCCTTCGCGTCCTCTTTGATGTAGGACATCGAATTGAGTGGTCGAAGGACCTTGATGCCTCGGACATAGGGCAACCAGATCTTGTGCCAGAGGATCGAAGTCACCGGATAGGATTTGAGCGGCCGGATTCCGAACTTGCGGTGGATATCGCGAAGCTGCCGCGAATCCGACTGGTAGTACATCCACTCAACCGGGTTGCGGATGCACTCGGTCGAGAGATTACCGCCGGTCAGGATAGTCTTCACGCCATGCTGCGTGGCGAATTTGTACATCGTCGCGAAGAAGGCGTGATCCTGCGGCGTATCGATATGCGAAACGCCCGATCGGAAGAAGGCTAGCTGCAGGTCCTGCATCTCCTGCCAGTCGATCACTTCGGTGAAGAGATCCAGATCGAGCTTGTCGATGAGGCGCTCGATGTTGTTGACCGCGATCTGCGAGTTCCAGCCGGCGTCGACGTGGAAGACCAGCGGGCGGAGGCCCATTAGCTCCTTTGCGGCATAGGTGAGATAGGAGCTGTCGATCCCGCCGCTCATCCCGATGATGCAGTCGAAGTCCTTGCCCTTGCCGGCCTTGCGGATCTCGTCCGCCATCTGTTCGAGTTCGCGTTTCCCCTCCTCGCCGGTGTGCCAGTTGGGCAGGGTCTTCGCGTAGAAGTCGTTGCAGTGATCGCACACGCCCTTCTCATCGAACACGATCATCGAATCGGTGGTGTCCATGACGCAGTTTCTGCAAATCTGGTATGCGCGGTCAGGCATGGGGGCGTTCGCCAATGGCTCGAAGGGTCTGGGTCAGGAACGACCAGGTTTCCCGGGCGCACCTAGCCCAAGAATATTGGCTCGACAATTCCTTGGCCCGCTTTGCCAGCCGCGACCGGAGCGCTGGATCATCGATCAGCGAACGCACCGCCGCGGCGATGGATTGCGGCACTTCGGGATCGAAATACACACCGCCATCTGCCAGCACCTCTGGCATCGGCCCTCGCCGCGCGCAAGCAATCGGCAGCCCGGCGGCCATCGCCTCGATGAGGGTGTTGGGCATGTTCTCGCAACTGGAGGCGAAAACGAACAAATCCGCGCGGGCGAGATACCCGGGCAGCGCTGCCTGCGGCACCGGGCCGGTCTGGGAGACGAACTTCCCGGCCGGATCAGACTGTGCGATCTGCGCGTCGAGCCGTTGCTGCGCCTTGCCGGATCCGCCGCCCACGAGCTCCAGCTCCACGTCATAGCCTTCCGCCCGCAGCTGCTCGATCGCCGCGACCACCATCCACTGATGCTTGTAGGGCGCGGCATTCGACACATAGAGGCAGCGGACCGGTCTTTCGTCCGCCGCCGGCCATGCCGGACGACCCTGTATCTCGGCGAATTCCGCACCCACGCCATGCGGAATGAGCGCGACACGATCGAGAAGCCCGCACGACCGCTGGATCACTTCCGCAGCATGGCGCGTCAGGAACACCGCGCCATCGGAGCGTCGCAGCGAGCGGTTCTGCACATAGCGAAGCAGCAGCAGCCGCAGCCGCGCCTTGCTCCAGCCATAGCGCTCGATCTCGCCCGGCTCGTAGGACAGCATGTCGCGGCTCATCGTCACGCTGGGACTTATCCGTGACAGCGCCCCGGCGTCGGTGTTCAGGACGATGTCGCACCCCGCCTTTCGCACTTCGCCGGGCATCTCGAACAGCTGCCACAGCAATTGCTTCAAAAGCGATTTCTCCAGTGCAGGCGGATTATGCCGGATGAGCCAGGGCCGATCAGGCAGCGCGTCGAGCAAGGACCGGTAAGCCCAGACATGCACCTCGCGAATGCCGTGGGCCAGCGGGTCGCCATCCCGGAGCAATCCGATCAAATGTGCCTTCGCGCCGCCCGAGCGGTTACGCGAAGCGTCGAGCCCGACGACGATATCGCCGGTCATCGAACGATCGCGCCATAGTGCTTGCGCCAGAGTTCGAACATGACGAGCGCGAACAGGCGCTCCTCGTTCGCACGCCCTTTTTCTTGCCCTCGCAGCAGCGAACTCACATAGCGCCTGTCAAAGGTCGATGCCGGATCGAGCAGGACCTCCTCGAACAGTCGCTTGAAAGGCCCGCCGGTCAGCCAATGCTTGAGGGGGATACTGAAGCCCTGCTTGCGCTGCCGATCGAACTCCGGCGGCAGGACGCGCTCCGCCAGCTTCTGGAGCAATATCTTCTTCTGGCCTGCATTGGTCTTGAGCGAGGCAGGAACCTTGCGCATCGCGAACTCGATGAGGTGGCGATCGAGCATCGGCGCGCGCATTTCCAATGCGTTGAGCATGCTCATCCGGTCGACCTTAACCAGTATGTCCTCCGCCAGATAATGTTTGAAGTCGAGCCGCGTGACTCGCTGGATCAGGTCCGGATCGGGGGGCACCGCATCCGAATGGATCGCTTCGGCATGGTACGGCCAACCGGACCTGTTCCCCATCAGCCGCTGCCGCGACGGTCGATCGAAGAAACTGCCGATCAGCGGCAGATCGCGAGACATGTCCGTCCCCAATGCCTGCACCCATGCACGCAGGTTGCTGCCGCCCACACCCAGCGGACTATGATGGGTCGCGAGCCAGGCAGCCATACGGCCGGCCGATCTCGGCATGCTCCGCATCTTCTGCTGAAGCTGCAGCAGTTTGGCGTAATAGCCATAACCCCCGAACAGTTCGTCCCCGCCATCGCCACCCAACGCCACGGTGCAATGCTGGCGGACCAACTGGCTCACGAGGAAGGTCGGCACCATCGACGAATCCGCCATCGGCTCGTCGATCTGCCACGCAAGGCGCGGCAGCAGGTCCGCGGCGCCCTCTTCCGCCTCCAATTCGAGATGATCGGTGCCGAAGGCGTTCGCGATCAGCCGCGCGTGTCCGGATTCATCGAACTTGCCATGGCCCGGGAAGCGGATGGTGAAGGTCTTCAGGCGAGCCGCGTTGCGCGCCGCCATCGCAGTCACGAGGCTCGAATCCAGGCCACCGCTGAGCAATATCCCGACCGGCACGTCCGCAACCAGCTGGCGCCGGACCGCCTGATCCAGAAGCTGCTCGAGTTCGTCTAGCAGATCGCCCTCGCTGCCTGCCGCAGCCGGGTCATATTCGGGCAACTGCCAATATTGCCAGATCCTGGTGTCACCGCTGGCGAGGTCGAACCGCATGGCATGCGCGGCGGGAAGCTTGCGGAAGCCTCGCAATATGCACCGGCTTCCCGGAACATAGCCCATCGACAGAAATGCATCCATGCTCTCGCGGTCGACCTCGCGCGGCAGCGTCTCGTCTACCAGCAGCGCCTTGAGTTCGGAGGCGAACCGCAACTCGCCCCGATCCAGTCGATAGAAAAGCGGCTTTTCCCCCGCCCGGTCGCGGGCGAGCAGAAGCTGGCGTGTCCTTTGATCGAAAAGCGCCAGCGCGAACATGCCGTCCAGCCGCTCGAGACATGCGTCGCCCCAGCTGCGATAGGCGGCGAGGATCACTTCCGTATCGGAATGCGAGCGGAATTGGTGACCCATCGCTTCGAGTTCGGCACGCAGTTCGCGGAAGTTGTAGATCTCGCCGTTGAAGGCGATCACGATCTCGCCGGTCGCGTCGAGCATCGGCTGGTGTCCTGCGGCGGACAGATCGACGATCGCCAGCCGGCGATGCGCCAGTCCGACATGCCCGTCGTTCGACCACCACAGGCCCTCATCGTCCGGGCCGCGATGCGCAATGACCTTACAGCCCTCGCGCAGCCATTCGCGGCGAGGGATCGGGTTTTCGGCAGCAACGCCAACCAAGCCACACATAGACCGACGCTATCCCCGAACAATCGAAACGCGGTCGCGGCGCCGGACCTTGCCAAATTTGCCTACCCGCAAGCCGCTGCCATGCCGGGCGGCTCCCTGCCCGCCTAGTGGATATCCTCCACTTTGGCCAGCGACGTCTGCCGATCGCGCGTTCATGGAAACACCGCGCGCAAACGCTCTGAAGCGCCGAACAGCCTCCGGCCGGAATAGATCGCCCCCTCCCGAGTCAGGTGATGTCCGTCGAAACTGATCAGCGATCCGTCCTCGGTGAAGAGCGGGCAAGTTCGCGGATCGCCGCATACGATCGTCTGAAAATCAACGAACCAGTCCGCAGGAAGACGCTGCATCAGCGCGTTGGTCCGCAGATGCTCGGGGGTCACCGCGTTGCGCAGGTCGCGCCGTTTGGGCCCGGCCACCCGCAAATAGGCGTTCAGATCGATGTCGCCGAAATCCTTTCGCCCGATGACCGTCACGTCGGCTTTGGACTTGCGGGCGACCGATTGCAGCGACGCGGAGATCAGCGGGACCTGCCACTCCTCCCAGGAGGAAACGAGGACGATATGATCCGCTTCGGCCAGTCGCTTCGCCAGCTCGGGATGCTTGTACCGCGGCTCGAGGTTGCACCGGATGCGGTTTGCAGGGGAGAGTTTCGGCATCACCAGCCGATCGTCGACGTCGAGATTGCCGCAGGCAGCGGTGATGTGAAAGGTCGAAATGGTGACATTCCGGTCTCTGCCGGTCTCGTGCACGATATTGAGGAAGTCCTGCGCGAAACTGTCCCCGATCAGCAATATGCGGCTGCGCCCGTCCTGGGCGAACGCCTTCAGGTACAGCGCCTCGAAACGCGGCGCGACATAGTCGCCCAGGGCGCGGGCGTTGACCGACGCGAGCTTCTGATCCGAGGCCGAATATCGCTGCGGAAACCCCTTGCTCCACTCGACGGCAACCATGAACCCGATGAACAGCAGCGCCGTGCACCCCAGGCCGGCCAGCAACGGTCTCAAGGCAACCCGTGAGGTCTTCAGTCCCCGGCAGGGGATTTCGACATATTTGTAGCTGAGGAAAGAAAGCGGAATCAGCAGCGCGAGACCGAACCAGACGAAGGTCAGCCGGTGATCGAGCGGAACGGCGAGACGTATGAACGCCAGAATGGGCTGATGCCACAGGTAGAGGCTGTAACTGATCAGCCCTACCCCGACGAACGGCCGGCTTGCGAGGAGTCGATACGCGTGCGTGTCCGCCGCGCAAAACAGGATGATAAGGCAGGCGCCTATCACGGGCAGCAAGGCGAACTGCGAGGGGAACGGCACGCTCCCGTCCATCAGAAATATCGACGCACCGATCATCGACAATCCCAGAAGCGGGAGCGCTTCGCGGAGGACATGATGGCCGAACAGCCGAAAGGGCGACGCATAATGTCGCCTGAGAAGCAGTGCGCACAGCGCACCGAAGAGGATTTCCCAGGCGCGGGTCGGAAGCAGGAAGAACGTCGCTTCGAGTGACACGAAGCTCAGCTGCAGAGCCAGGAGGTTGATCGCGAAACTCGCAACGGCCGCAAGCGCGATCAGATAAGGGACCCAGCTGCGCCTGAGCTTGTAACAGGCAGCTACAACAAGCGGGAAGAATATGTAATATTGCTCCTCGACCGACAGGCTCCAGGTGTGCAGCAGCGGCTTGATATCGTTTACCGTTCCGAAGTACCCCCCCTCTCTCCAGAACAATATGTTCGAGCTGAAGAAGGTAGAGGCAACGACGCTCTCGCTGAATTCGACGAGCTCTGGCGGCCGCATGAGCAGCAACGACAGCGGAATCGCACAAAGCATCACGAAGAACAGTGCCGGCAATATTCTCCGTACTCTGCGTTCGTAGAACCTCCCTAAGGTGAACTTGCCTGCTTCCAGCTCACTCAGGATGATAGAGGTGATCAGGTAGCCGCTGATCGTGAAGAAGATGTCCACGCCAACGAAGCCGCCGCCAAACAGCGAGAAGCCCGCATGGAAAAGAACGACGGGGACCACTGCGACCGATCGCAACCCGTCGATTTCAGGCCTGTATTGCACCTAGAACCCCCGCCCCTCCGCCAGCGTCGACACCGGCTGACGGCGCACATCCATTGCTGACGGACATTTGAAAAGACAACTTTCAACTCTTCGATCGGTGGATGCGATTCCGGCCTCAGAGGAAATCAAAGCGGATGAGCCGGGTCGGCCAGAAACTGCGCCGCAGTGGCGGGAGAACGAGGAACGCAACCAGGCAAAGCGATGCGAAGACCCCGATCCGCCAATACCAGGCGCCGAAACTCAGCGTCGCCGCCCCTGCGATCATCGCAACGACCATGGCGCCGGTGATCGCGACGGCAGGGGGCCAGTATCGAGCGCCGCCGAAGAATACGCTTCTTGCGATCGCGATATAGCCAACGACCATCGTCGAATAAGAAAGCACCATCGCCGCCACCGCCCAATGTACGCCGCCCAGCCACCATCCGAGCCAGATCAGCGGCAATTGCAGCGCGGCGAAACCGCTGAGGAAATAGACTCTCCTCTTCAACCCGCCGACATAATCCGCCGCCGGCGCCGCGAGATCCGATATCGCCCGGAAGAAGATTAGCGCAGACTGGATAGCAAACAGGGATGGCGCGAGAGCGGAATCAGGAAGCATCCACGCGGAGACCTCATCGCTTATCAGCCAGAAGCCGAGGCCGACGCCGAGCGCCACGACTGCGAGACGCGAGAGCATATCCCAGTAACGCGTAATGACCACGAGGCCCCGGGTGTGGATCTCCGGCACCCTGACCATGAGTGCATTGCCGACGACAACGAAGGGCACGTTGACCAGCTCGGCAATTCTCCCAAATGCACCCAAAATGCCGGCCACTTCGAAACCGAGCAGCTTGCTGACCAGCATAACCGGTAATGCCTGATAAGCGCGCGTTCCCAGCAGCAGCATGAGGAACGCGACGCTCTGACGGAACATTCCGTCAGGAGATAGGGCAGCGGTTGCCGCCTCGTCCATCATGTCCTCGTCTGCAGCAGGAATGTCCGACAGCGACCTGGTGAGAAAGTAGATCGCCAAGCCCATGACGCAAACGGCGGTGGCGAGTTGCACCAGCGCCAGTGCCCACACGGTCTTGAAGAAAATGCCGACGGCGAACCAGCCCGCCGAGCGCGTCAATGACTCGAACGCCTCGAGCATCGCGAGATGCTTGAAACGAAGCATGGAGGTCAGGACCGCCTTGGAAAAGGAAGTGAACACCGACACGTAGAGCGACAGGATGACTACTGCGAGCAACCCTAGCGGGATAGCTTGCTGGATCCATATGGTGACCGCCAGATAGCCGATGACTGCCGAGATCGGCAGCGAACAGAAGCAAACCGTCAGCTGCCAGCGCGCCCAACGCGCCAATTCCTCGCGCAGCTTATGGGGCGCCGAAGCGCGACGCACCGCCATCGCCCTCCCCACGGCGCCGCTCACTCCGAAGCCGGCGGGAATCTCGAGGACGATCGCGACCGAAGTCAGATAGACGATGATGCCATATTCGCTCGCGCCCAGTCCACGCACCATCAGGGGGAAGCTGATCAGCGTAAGCAGGAACGTCAGCACCCGGGGCAAGAAGCTGAGGCCCAGCACCCGGTAAAGATAATTCTGGTCCGACATCACGCGATCACTTCGACACCGATTCGAGCACTTTCAGATACCGGTCCGCCACGAGCGCGAGATCCAGATCCGTCTCGAACCTTTGCCGGACCTTGGCGCGGAATTGCGATTGATTCCCGGCGACTGCCTGCACTGCCTGCAGGACTTCCTCGAAGGCGATCGGCGGGAACCCGCCATCGTACCGCGCCGCCGTGAAATAGCTGCCGTCGTCATTGGCCGGAAGCAGGATCCCCGCATCGCCGACGATATCCGCCATCCCGCCGCTGTCGATCGCCACCACAGGCAGACCGCGTGCCATTGATTCGATGACGACGTTCGGACAGGCGTCGCGATGCGAAAACGTGAGATAGAGGTCCGCCCTCTGCAGCACCTCTCCAACCGCGCCGTCGAACGAAGCGAAGGGGGGGAGCGCTTCTATATAGCGGCTGCCTTCGACGATCTCCCTTGTCTCGGACGGCGTGTCGGCGGAGAAACGACCGGTATATCCAAGCAACGTGAAGGCGAGTGGCACTCCCTTCACTTCGTTCGCCCATCGCACGAACTCGATGGTCTCGCCCATCCGCTTGCTCGGCCTCCAGGAGTCGAACACCGTCACGACCCGGATCGGATCATCCACGGCCGCGACGGGGACTCGCTCGCCGCCCTGATATTGCTCGCCATTGACCACCACCGAACTCGGCTTCCAACGGAAATAGCGGGCGTAGACCTCGCGCGAATAGGCCGACTGATAGACGATATGATCGGCAAACAGCATGCGGGTGAAGCCCGACCAGTTCCCGCTGATGAAATTCGCGAGGTCCGCAGCCAGGCCCTTTTGCCCGAATACTGCTCTCAGGCCGCGGAGCACCAGCCGGACAGGCCAGGCGAAAGCACGCAGATGGCGGTCGGAAAGCTTGTCGAAATACAAGCCGTCCACGCGCAAAACCACGCGCCTGCCTCGCATTTTCTCTACGAGAAGGCGTGTTATCGGAACGGAGATATTGCAGAGAATTACGTCGTAGCCGGTCGACCGGTAGTCCGGATGCTTCGAAAGCTCCCGATAAAGGGCTCCGAAAAATCTCCGGCCAGACGTCGGAATGCTATCGTTATGATAAACGCTAAATCGCATGTAACTTCCGGGCAGTGGCGATCCGCAGAGCGATCATATGCTGATCCCGTCCCGAACAAACAACGCGTTCCTCACACCGGTAAATTGTACTTGGCGATAACGGTAGTAAACGCCGTAGCAAAATCCGACTATGCCGAAATAATAGCGGGTCGCGTGTAGCTGGTTTGTCAACCCGTACACGAGTGCGACGAACAGCCAAGACAGCATAACGATAGCCACGGGCCTGGTTTCCAGGGATTTGAACAGCTTTATCGCGTACACAATGGATGCACTGTACAAAATAACAAAGCATCCAAAAACGATCGCGCCACCCTCCAGGAGGACGTGCAAAATTGTATTATGGAGAGACATCCCCAAAACTTCTCGACCATCGGCCGTCAACGTGCCGTAACTGATGGTATCTCGGGTCAAATATCCGAACGTGTAATATCCGGTGCCCCAAGGAAAATATATCGGCAGGAGGTAATTAAATTCATCGAACATCGCAGTTCGCATGACATCCTCCTGCTCGCCAAACAAACGAACGACGGTTTGATCGATATAAGGGAAGGCGACAAACAAGAACGGAATCACGATTCCCACGAAAATGGTAAATTGCAGGAAGGCCGGATATTTGAACCTCTTTCCTCCGACCTTTTTCTTTTTAGTCCGCCCCACCCGCATCAAGAATAACGCAATAGCCGCGCCGCCCACCGAGCATAGCACCACGGTCTTCTTGAGGGAGCCGATGGCCGCCACCATCAGAAATACCGCGTATATTACTTGATTCGAGGCGATCGCGGCCACCAGGGCGACGGGAATGTCGGGCCCAGCGATGACTCGCGCCTGATCCACGTCAATCAGATCAGTCAGAGCGAGAACGATGGAGATAAAACCGTAAATTGCTCCGTAGAAATACACTTTCTTCTGGAATGATTTTTCATTGAAAATCAGACCGGCCAAAAACCATTGGAAAAAATCTACCATGATCAACGGCAGAAGAAACAGCCTGTTGTCTATGGAAAATTCAGGGTTAACTCCACGCATCGATGTGATTATGAACGTAACCACATAGATGGCCGGAATCAAAAGAGCCCTCGACGATAGAGTAACTATCTTCGGGAAACCGACGCACACCACAAGACACGTGGCCAGCGAAAGCAGCCGATAGAAGGTGTTGATATAGGTGACGTACTCCGACAGGCTCGCCAAACGGTCCACGACGGGCGTCGCACACAACGTGACCAGGAATATCGAGAATCTGGCAGGATATTTGATCGAGCGATCAATCATGAGAGTCCATCCACGCCTGAAACATCAAAATCGCCCACAGCCCATAATGCCGGTCCGTTCCCGCCAGATGCGCATCCCACTCCGCGCGAACCGCTGCCGCGTTGAAATATCCTTGCTGACGTAGCCGCCGCTCGTCCAGTAGCGCTTCCGCCCAGTCGCGCAGCGAGGTCCGCAGCCAGTCCGCGATCGGCACGCCAAAGCCCATTTTGGGCCGATTCACCAACGCTTCAGGCACATGCCGATAGAGCAGCTGCTTCAACGGCCATTTGCCCACGCCCCCCCGCATCTTGGTTTCGCCGGGCAACTGCCACGCGAATTCCACCAGGCGATGATCGAGGAGTGGCGCGCGCGTTTCGAGGCTGTACGCCATCGCCGCACGGTCCACCTTCACCATGATGTCGTCGGGCAGATAACCGGTCATGTCGGACAGCACCATTCCGCCAACCGGGCCGAGCTCGGGAGGAATTGCCTCTTCGGGGAGCGGCGAGGCAGCGAGGACCAGGTCGGCGCAATGCTTCCACTGGGTGTTGAGGTAGCGATAGAATTGCTGGATGTCGGGCTTGTCGAAACCGTAGCGGATCGGCCCGTGCGGGAGCAGCGGCCGGATGCCCCTGCGCATCCACAGCGGCAGCCGAGACAGCTTCGCCCAATTGTCGAGCGCCTGCGGATAACGCCCATATCCCCAGAACAGCTCGTCGCCGCCGTCCCCGGAAAGCGCCACGGTGACCTCGGCTCTGGCGAGCCTGCTCACCATCATCGTGGGAATTTGCGACATATCCGCGAACGGCTCGTCATATACGTTCGGCAATTGCGGCACGAGCGCTAGCGCATCCTCGGGCGTCACGAAGAATTCGGTGTGCTCGGTGCCAATATGCGCGGCAACGGCACGCGCATGATCCGCTTCGTTATACTGCTCTTCTTCGAAACCGATCGTGAAGGTCTTGACGCGCCTGCTGCTCGCCCTCTGCATCGACGACACCACGACGCTCGAATCGACTCCTCCGGAGAGAAACGCCCCCAAGTGCACGTCCGCGAGCATCTGGCCGGCAACCGACTGATCCACCAGTCGCTCGAGCTCGGTGACCGCGTCCTCGGGCGATCCCGCAAACGGATTTCTCGCCCCTGCCAGCGCCGCGTCGTGCAGACTCCAATAGGCGGTGGTGGTCACGGGGCTGCCGACTTCGCCCGTCGCGTCCAGGGCCACGATCGCGCCCGGGGGCACCCGCTGTATGCCTTTGAAGATCGAAGGTGCGCCGGAAACATAACCCTGCCGGACCAGCCGCTCCAGCGCCTGCCGCTCGATCGCCGCCTCGAAGTCCGGATATGCTCGCAAGGCGCGCAATTCCGAGCCGAACAGGAACACACCGCGATTCCACCCGTAATAGAGCGGCTTCTCGCCTATGCGGTCGCGGGCGAGGCTGAGACACCGCTCTTTGGCATCCCACAGCGCAAGTGCGAACATCCCGACGCATTTTTGCAGCGCGGCCTTCAGGCCCCAGGCGGAAATCGCCGCGAGAAGGGTCTCGGTA
Organism: Sphingomonas sp. Root241; assembly: GCF_001428865.1. Lineage (GTDB taxonomy): Bacteria > Pseudomonadota > Alphaproteobacteria > Sphingomonadales > Sphingomonadaceae > Sphingomonas. The sequence continues at coordinate 1,032,562 of NZ_LMIV01000001.1, read as the reverse complement.
TCCGAATGTCCGCGCCATTGGCGATCACCGAGCTCACTGCGAAGCTCGCGGTGATTGTAGATTTCGCCGTTGAAGATCAGCACGTATCTTGCGCAGGGCGAGCCCATCGGCTGGTGCCCGGCTTCGGTGAGATCGACGACCGCGAGGCGGCGATGGCCGAGCGCCACGCCCGCATCGGCGGCGAACCACTGCCCGGCATCGTCGGGGCCGCGATGCGCGATGCTGTCCGTCATCGCACGCAGAATATTCGAGGCCGTCTCTACCTGAAGGCCTCCGGGGCGAATGAATCCGGCTATGCCGCACATGATAGGCTCGCCCCTGCAGTCTCGATCATTTCGATGATGGTGGCGGCCACCCGCGACGGCATCAATTCCCCGGGAAGCGGTCCGGAGTTCGCGTCGAGCCAGCGCTGAATCGCTTCCGCATCGAAGCTGCGGGATTCTTCGAGGAGCAGATCGGTGACCGCCGACGGATCCAGCAGATGCCGCGCCCTCGGATAGCTGGTCAGAACCTCGCCAAAGGCCTGGCCCGAAAGCTTGCCATAGCCCGCGAGGAGCAAGGGGACCCCGACGAGGCCCGGTATCAGTGCCGCCGTGGACGGTTCCACGATCGCCGCCGCGCACGCCTTCAATCGCGATACGAAATTCTGATTGTTCAGAATTTCGATGCCGAGGGCGGCGATCCGGTCGGGCATGTCGGTCCGGAAATGATCGGGATGCAGCTTGATCGCCAGAGTCTTCGATGCGCGTCGAAGTGCGTCGTGCGTCCGCTCGAGATGCTCCAGAAACTCCGCGGCTCCGTCGAACACCATGCCTGCGTAAATCAGGCCGGTGTCGATGTAGATGATCTCGGACCGCTCGACCGTCGCCGCGCTCGCAGCGATTCCGAGATCCGCGGGCCCGACGCCGAAGGCATGGAGATCGGGATTGCCGACGATCGCGACACTTTCCGGCGGCTGCCCGTATTTGGCGATGGCATGCGCTTGGTCCGCCTGGGTGTATACCGCGACGCGCGTGGTGCGCGAGTCCTCCGCAGCACGTACGCTGTAGCGCCCGAACCCCATGTTGAAGATGTCCTTGACGAAGCGGGTCCAGTCCTCGCGCGTCGCGGACGTCTTCACCAGCGCCCGCCCATAAGCCGGCCAGATCCTCAGCAACGCCTTGGGCAAGCGTTCGAGAACGAAGCGTGCCTGACTGAGCGGATTGACCTTGTACGGCTTTTCGCTCGCCACACCCTGGACGCTGACGAGGCCGTGATAGAGGAGCAAGGTCGGGATGCCGGCGGCGAGGCTATACCGATTGAACGCCCGGTGCGCGAAAACCTCGTTCGAGAGGAAGAGCACGGCGGCGGGCTGCTCCACTTCCAGCACTTCGTCGATCGACTTTCCGCCATAATGGCTGATGTCGCGCAACTCGAGGTCGCCCTTGAACTCGCGCGCAGGCCGTCCCGGATCTCCACCCCAGGATCCGATGTGCAGCACCACGAGATCGAGACCGTGTTCGCGAAATGCCGGCACGAGGCGGGCAAAATTGGCCGCGCCTCCCGTCCAGCTGTCGAAACCCAGAACCGTCTTCATCACGCGACGTGGGTGTTGGTTCATGAAAGCACGTCGGGAGTGACGGGCGTCCCGTACGAAACATCCGCCGAAACCCGTTTGCCGACTACCAGATCGAGATGCTTGGGTGCCATGCCGTAGCCGGGCCGGACACTGCGGACCGCGTCTGCGGCGATGACATCGCCCTTGCGCAGTGGCTTGACGAAATAAAGCGAGCGACGAAGCTGGATATTCCCCTGCTCGCTCGACTTGCAGCCATAATCGACCTTCCCCAACGCCTCCCAGGCGGTGCGCGACGACCGACACAGCTCGGCGAGATCCCGCGGCTCGAGCGAGAAGCTGTCGTCGGGACCGCCGGCGCTTCGATCCAGCGTGAAGTGCTTCTCGATCACCGAAACCCCCAGCGCGACACTCGCCACGGCGGTAGTGTTGTCCAGTGTGTGATCGGACAGGCCCGTCACGAGGCCGAAACGTGCGATCATGTCCGGGATCGTGCGAAGGTTATAGTCCCGCGCCGGCGCCGGATAGCCGCTAACGCAGTGCAGGATGGCGAGTTGCTCGCAGCCGCCTGCGCGCGCAGCCGCAATGGCGTCGCCGATCTCTTCGGCATCTGCCATGCCGGTGGAGATAATCATCGGCTTGCCCTTGCTGGCCGCGTAGCGGATGAGCGGCGTATCGACCGCCTCGAACGACGCGATCTTGTAGGCCGGGGCGCCGAGGCTATCGAGCAGATCGACTGCGCTGGGGTCGAACGGCGAGCTGAACAGGGTGATGCCGAGCGCTCGCGCGTGTTCGAACAGGGGCGCGTGCCATTCCCATGGCATATGCGCCTCCTGATAGAGGTCGTGGAGCGTCCTGCCATCCCAGAGCCCGCCCTTGATGCGAAAGGCATCGTCGTCGCAATCGAGGGTAATCGTGTCGGCGGTATAGGTCTGGATCTTGACCGCATCCGCTCCCGCCTCTTTGGCCGCCTCCATGATCTTCAGCGCCATTTCATAGCTGCCGTTATGGTTGGCGGAGATTTCTGCGATCACATAAGGCGGGTGATCCGGGCCGATGGGGCGGCCGGCGATCTGGATTGTATGCTCTGTCATGGAGAGTGAGTGCCTCGGGAACGTTTGACGCCGCTCGCGCGAACCGTCAGAAATCGAATCGTCGCTGCCGCCGTATCATCTACAATAACAAATCGCATCCCGTCACCGGGTCGGCATTCGAGCGCGCGCCGTAGGCACTCCTAAACACGAGATCACCGGGGCTGGCAATGATCTACCCGCCGGCAGTTGGAGGCTATCCCGTCGGCTTGACCCCGCGCGCGACGAGATGCGCGACCTGCAACACCTCGACATCGTCGAACCCGGCCTCCTCCAACCAGCGCCGCGCAGTAACGGCCGATTGCGGGTTGTCGTATCGCGGCGCCAGATTGTCGAAGGTATCGAGCAAGGCCCACTCGCGCAGCTGCGCCTCGCTCAGCGGATATATTCCGCTATAGTTGGCGACCGGCACGAGGCGCTGCAGACCACGACCGATCAGCGGAACTCGTCCCACGAATCCACTCGCCGCGAGAAGCTTTCCGAGATGGCGCTGCAGGAAGGCAAGCAGGCGTTCCTCGGGCACGCGCCGCGTGATCGGCCGAAGCGCATATTTGGGCAACAGCATCGTGCGCAGCCGCTTCCAATAATAGTCCACGCACAGTCTTCCGCCGGGTTTCACCGCTTCCGTCAAAGCGCGGAAAGCGCGGTGGACGTCGGGCGTGTGCTGCAGCACCCCCAGAGAATAGACGTAAGGGAAAGAGTTTGACGCAAACGGCAGCGCGTAGATATCGGCCTGCACCACGTCGAGGTTCGGATGTTCCGACAGATTCTGGTAGCATGCGTCGACCGCGCTCGAATAATCGATCGCCACGACATTGGCCCCGCTCGACAGTGCAATCTCCGCGAACCTGCCCGATCCGCACCCCGCATCGAGCACCCATTCACCTGCCAGGTCCTCGACAGTCCACCCGGTAGCGCCCCAGAAGCGATCGGCAGTTAGCGTAAGGCCTGAATGACTATCGAGCTGAGTCCGTTTGAAGAGATTCCACTGCATCCCGAAATTATCGGCATAGTTGGACGCGGGAACGAAACGCGGAATGAAGTCTCGAATCGGATATCTTGCGTCGCCAGCGACCAGCCACCCTTCACAGACGCGGCCCTTTTCGTAAATCGGCTCTTCGAGAACAAGCGCCTCTCCCGATTTTGGGCATCGCAAAATTTCAAGCAACTCAGATCGCACCATTTGCTCCCGAAACACATGGCAGATTGTCCGCGGCGTTGCCAAGAGGATTGGCATTCGCGAGATGACGGGCCTATCGTTCAGAGTTGGCCTTAGAATATTGGCCTCGGAATACAAGCAGTGCGGTGACTGTCGAAAACGGGTCATGCTGCGTTCGCCTGCCCTCCCATCGCAGAGACGAGGCCCGGCTATCCAGCCCCCGAAAATCGCGTTAGGCGGCGCGGTGGACAAGAGCCGATCAGGGAGCGGAACCGTACCAATGCCGCATAGCGCGCCGCCACGCCGAAGCATCGTGTTGACCGGAGCATCGCAAGGCTTGGGCAAGGCTGTATGCGAGACCTTGCGCAGCGAAATCTTCGCTGGCGACCAGCGCATCCTGATCGGGCGCAGTGCGACTGAAGGGCCCGGGAGCGCCGAGACGTTTCTGCAGCGCGACTTGTCGCAAGACCGTTTCGACGCGGATGGCATCCTGATCGCGCCGGACGTCGCCCGGCTGATTTTCGTGAACAACGCCGGAACGGTCGAGCCGATCGCCAGCTTCGCCCGTATCGATCCGATCGAACTCCACAAGGCGATGAACGTCAATTTCGCGTCGCCTTTGGCTATCGCGCAGCATCTTGCACGCGTCGCCCGGGCTCGATCGATACCCCTGCTGGTTCTGAACGTTACTTCGGGCGCTGCGCTTCGGCCGGTTGCCGGGTGGACGGCTTATTGCACGAGCAAGGCGGCCATTCGATCGGCGCTGGACGTATTGGCGCTGGAGGAAGAAAGCGTCTCCGTTCTGCACTTTGATCCCGGCGTCATCGATACGCCGATGCAGGCGAGGATCCGGCAGAGCGCGCCGGAGGACATGCCCGAGGTCGATGCCTTCCGTGCCATGGCGCGCGAGAACCAGCTTCAGACGGCGGCGGCGGTGGCCGGGAAGCTCTCCGGAATCATCCGGGACTTTGCGGCGTGAAGGTCGCGATCCTTTCCGACATCCACGCGAACCGGTTCGCGCTCGAGGCTGTTTTGTCCGACCTTGATCGTGCCGGTGTTGAAACGATTCTGTTCGCCGGCGACGTCGTCGGTTATTATTATTGGCCGAGGCAAACGATCGATCGCATCGTTGCTGATGGAAGGTTCATCTGCATCCGCGGGAACCACGAAGACATCTTCCGGGAGTATGTCGCGGATGCTTCCTGCAGGGATTCCTACCGGAAGAAATATGGCTCGGGATATGACGTATGCCTTTCGGAGCTCGATGCCGGGCATCTGGCCTGGCTGGACCAACTGCCCGAACAGGCCAGTGTCGAAATCGGCGGAAGACGTTTCTTCATGCGGCACGGCAGCCTCCGTTCGACCGATGAATATATCTATCCCGACGCCGACGCCGCCAAGCTGCTCGCCAATCATTCCGGCGAAGACATCACCATATTCGGCCACACGCACTATCCGTTCGTGCACGCGTCCGGCGAGCGGCTTCTCCTGAATCCGGGATCGGTGGGGCAGCCTCGAGACGTTGGCGGCCTCGCCAGCTATGCCCTGGTCCTGACCGACACCGGAGTCGTCCAGTTTCGGCGCCGGAACTTCGACAAGGACGCCGTTGCGGCCGCCGCAAAGGCGCGAGACCCCGAACTGGCCTATCTCTGGAAAATTCTCGAACGATGAAATCGACGAACATCCTGGTTACCGGCGTCGCCGGCGACATCGGTTTTGGCGCGGGAAGGATCCTTCGCGATTGGGAATGGCGCGGCGTGCTCTGGGGAGCCGATATCCACGCCAACCATGCCGGCACCCGGCTGTTCGACGGATGCCCCGTCGCTCCGCGGGCTGCCGATCCGGCATATCTCGGCTGGCTCGGGGATTTCGTGACGGCAAACCGTATTGGGCTGGTCCTTCCGACCAGCGAAGCGGAGATCCACGCTCTCGACCGCACGACCGAGATCGCCGGTGCCCGGATCCTGTCGTCGAGCCGCGAAGTGGTCCGATACGGACTGGACAAGCATGCATGCCTCGACTTCCTCGACGGACGGGGCGTAGCGGTTCCGGAACACGGTCTGGTCGGGCAAGATGTGCCCACGCGATTTCCGGTCATCGTCAAGCCGCGCTCGGGACAGGGCAGCAAGGGTCTGCGGCGGATCGACACGCCCGCCGAGCTCGACGCCATCGAAGCCGGAGCGCTGGTCTGGCAGGCCTATCTGACACCCGACGACGCCGAATACACCTGTGCCGTGTTTTGCACCCGCGAGGTGCCTGCACGCATAATGGTGATGCGGCGCAAGTTGCAGGGCGGCTTCACCGGCAGCGGCGAGGTAGTGGATGATCCTGCCATTCACCAATATGTCGCCCGCATCGCGGAAGTGCTTTCTCTCGATGGCGTGATGAACGTCCAGCTGCGGCGCACCGCTGCCGGCCCTCTCCTCTTCGAGATAAATCCGCGGCTCTCGAGCACGCTGGTCTTTCGCGACAAGCTGGGCTTCCACGATTTGCGGTGGTGGATCGCGGCGGCACTTGGCGAGCCCGTTCCGCCCTATCTGGCTCCGGCTACAGGCACCCGCTTTTTTCGGGGCGTGCAGGAATATATCCTTCCCCCGACATGATGTCACGTAAACCGGGCCGCAACGGGTTGCTCCGGCTCAGCCTGCGGTCAAGGCTTGCACGACGCGAGCCGTGCCAAGGCCGTCGGTGATTGCGGCGCAACTGCGGCGCATGCGTGATGCCACGGCGGGCTGCATCAATTGCATCACCGCGCGTGGCAGGTCGGTGGTGAGGCGGGCTAGGTCGTCGATGGAAATCACTGCGTCGGCGGCCTCGAGCATGCGGGCGCCTTCACGCTGGTTCTCCGCGAGCACGAGCGTCACCGCAGGCAGGCCGAGGCAGCAGCGCTCCCAGCTCGTCGCCCCGGCGGCGCCGATCGCGAGATCGCATTGCTCCATCAGGCCCGCCATGTCGGAGACGTCGGCGAGAACATGGGTCGGCCAAGGCATCTCGGCGGCGACCGCGCGGACCTCTGCCGTCCATGGCGCGCTTGCCCCCATCACGACATCGATCCGCGTTTCCGCAGGGAGCGGCATTTCACGCAGGCAGCGTAACACCCGGCTGGTCACGTCGTCCTTGTCCACGCCGCCGAGACTGATCAGCCATCGCGTCGCCACCGAGGTCGGCGGGCGGGCCGGAGCGCGCGCGCGGGTGGCGGCGAACTGGGGCCGAAGCAATGCGAACTCCGGACCGAGCAGCAGCCGGCACTGCGCAGGCACGAGCGACCGATAGGACGAGGCATCATGGACGAGGTTCTGGTCGAGCAGCAAATCGCAATCATGGGTGCGATCGGCAAGATCATCGATGATCATCAATCGGCGACAATAAGGCCGCAGCGTCTCTTCCCACTCCCGCTCGAGCGCATAATGATCGACGATCAGCCAGTCCGGCAAAGCGCCGCCCAGCGCGGCGATGCTCTGCGCCGCGTCGCGCTTCCCGGAAGCACCCAGCCACCGGGAATGCACGGGAGTCTCCGCCCAGGCGAAGCCCGGCTCGGGCGGAAGCATTACCAGCGAATGGCCCCTTCTCCGCACCATCTCGCCCAGATGCCCGGGATGCTCGCGGCACAGGAACGTGGCGCGGCCTCCGTCTTCTCGAAGGGCGTCGGCAAGGGTCAGGCATCGCATGACGTGCCCGGCGCCGATGTCGAGTGAGGCATCGACGCGAAAGGCGACGTCCATCGATGCTTCAGTTCAGTCGCTTGAAACCATCGTGGCAGATCGGCCCTTTCAGCAGGCTCATCACGTCGCGACCGTCCTCGCACTCCTTCACCAGCCCGAATACGGGATCCAGCTGATCGAAGAAGCGGTCGACGATCTCGGGAGTGTGCTCCGTCGATACATAGACGCTGTTTCCGACAAGATAGCCCTTGGCGAGCATCTCCTGCGTCACCAGCGTCTTGTAGGCGAGCGCGTTCGGGCTGCGGAACGTGTAGCCCGTCAGCGCCGGCAGGCCCCAATGATCGATCGCCAGGCCGTGCTTGTCCGCAAGGTCCTGCCATTTCTGGCGAATTCCCAGACCGGTCCGGGTAATGACGTCCCAAGACTGGAGCTGCTCCATCACGTCGAGTGTCTTCAGGCCCGCAGTCGGTCCGATCCGCTCGGTCCAGAAGGTGCTGCTGATGAAGGTGGACTGCGCCGCCTCCATGATATCGCGCCGCCCGATGGTGCCGGTGATCGCGTAGCCATTGCCCAGCGCCTTGCCGAACATCGCCATGTCGGGCTCGACCCCATACAGCTTGTGGAGCCCGCCAAAGGTCTGCCGGAACCCAGAGGTGCATTCGTCAAAAATGAGAACGATGTTGCGCGCGGTTGCCAGGGCGCGGACCTTCTGGAGGAAGTCGTTCTCCGGCCCCCGGTTCCGCGCCACCTCCATCTTGATCACGCCGATGTCGTGCTCCCGAACGAGAGCCTCGAGACCTTCATAGTCGTTATAGTTGAAGGGATAGACCGTGCCGCGAAGGTTACGCGGCACCCCGGCGGGATCGAGCCCAGGCAGCAGATGCCCGGCAAGGCTCTCATCCTCTCCCAGATTTGCCGACAGATACCAGTCGTGCCAGCCATGATATCCGCAGATCGCGACCTTGTCCCGACCCGAGGCGGCGCGCGCGATCCGGATCGCGATCGCGTTCGCCTCACCCCCCGAACGCGCGAAACGGACCATGTCGGCCCAGGGATGCAGCTCGATCAAGCGCTCGGCGAGGTAGACCTCCTCCGGGCAATTGAGCGTCGACATATTGCTCGAGTCGACCACGGCGTGGACGGCAGCGTCGACTTCGGGATGGGCATAGCCGAGGATGTTGGTGCCGATGCCCATGATCGTCATGTCGGTATAGACGTTGCCGTCCAGATCCCAGACCTGACAGCCCTTGGCCTTGCTGTAATACGCCGGCCATTGTTCGGGCAGGAACATTTCCGCCCGCTTCGAAAGCAGCATATTGCCGCCGGGGATGACCTGCTTGGCCCGCTTCCATAGCTTTTGGCCGGTACCCATCGTAGCTCCCTCGTTGCGCGCGATATGCTGATTGCCGTCAAATAGCCGAGACTGCGCCTGCTGCAATTGCAGAACCTGCCGCCACCCGAAATGAATGTCGGGCGCGAAGTGCGCGAAGATCGCTTCGATCACCCCGGCATCGTGCGGCTCATCGACAGTCCAGCGAAGCGCAGACAAATCCACGTCATTCTCGAGCGAAGCCTGCCGGAACAGGCCCGGCCGGCGAAGATAGGGTGTGACGTGCTCGCGATCGAACACTTCCGTCGCTTCCCGCCCTGCGCGTTCGAGCGCCGCAGCGGTGAAAACTTCGATATCCAGCCCGTCGGGAAAGGTCGGCGGGGCGCTGTTGCTCAGATAGTCTGCACCGGTTTCGCGGAAGTGCCGCACCGCCTGGTCGACGAGTTCGGGGTCCACCAGCGGACAATCTCCGGTGATGCGGATCACCACCTCTGCTTCCGATCCGCGCGCGGCTAGCAGGTACCGATCCAGCACGTCGTTCTCGCTGCCGCGATAGCAACGATAGCCGAGCGCGGCGACATGATCGGCGAGCACGTCGTTCCGCGCCGCGTCGGACGTCGCGACGACGATCTCGTCCACCTCCGCCGCCTCCCGCAGTCTTGCGAGAAGCAGCTCGATCATCGGGGTGCCGGTGATCGGGCGCATCACCTTGTTCGGGAGTCGGGTGGAGCCCATGCGCGCCTGAACGATTGCGACGGTCTTCATAGCGTTGCCCAGCAGGAAGGATTGATCAGCGCCGCATCGATCTCGGGCCAGTCTGGAGGCGCCGGCAGGGCGCCATGGGCAGCCGCGACGATTTCGCCGAGCTGCGCCGGGCCGTCCACGCCCACCACCGCTCTCTGCACGGCGTCCAGCGACAATATGTACCGCAAGCATGCCTCGAGCGCGGTCAGGCCGGTTTCGTTCAGCCAGTCCGACCAAAGGGTCCACAGCGCGTTCCAGCGGCTGAACCCGGCAGGGCGCGCCTCGGGCGCGAGCAGCAGCAAGCCTTGCAGGAAAACCGAACGCGCGTGCAGCTCGACCCCCATGCCGGCAAGCCGATCGGCCCATCCGCTCTCGACCATTCTGCGGTCGAGGATGCTCATCGGCGCCTGGACCACGTCGAACGCCTCGAGGTCGAACAACCTCGGCAACTCGTCCGGCGCGTAGATCGAGACGCCGATCCGCTTCGTGATGCCCGACGATTTGAGCGACCGGAGCCCATCGAGCAACGCCGCACCGGACGGACCGAACAATTGCCCCGGGCGATGCAGCATCACCGTGTCCAGCTGCCCGATCCCGAGCCGTGTGCGCGACTGTTCCGCCTGCGTCCGTACCCACGCCTCCACCGGCCCCTCGCCGGTCGGCATTTCGGGAAGCTTGGTAACCACGCGCCACCCCCCGACTCCTGCCAGCCCGAGGGCAGCCTCGCTATCGCCATAGGCGATCGCGGTATCCAGCACGTCTATGCCCGATGCACGCGCCAGTGCCAGTATCTCGCGAACCGCCTGCCCATCGACCTGGCCCGTCCGATTGGCGACGCCGTAATCGAGGCCGAATTGCGCGGTGCCGAGGGCGAGCTTCAATGCCTGACCGCATTCGCAAGCGTCTCGACCACCTTGTCCTGCTCGGTCTCGGTCAGAGTCGCATACATGGGGAGCGAAATCGCCTCTTCATAATAGCGCTCGGCTTCGGGGAAATCGCCCGGCGCGAACCCCATCGCCTGATAATAAGGCTGGGTGTGGACCGGAATATAGTGAAGGTTCACGCCGATCCCGCCGGCGCGCAGTGCTTCGAACACGGCGGCATGGGAAAGCCCGTTGCCTCCCGAAGGAACGCGGATGACGTAGAGATGCAGACCGGAATAGCCGTCAGGGTGCTGCCACGGCGTGATCACCGGCAGCGACGCGAGGAGCGTGTCGTAGCGGCGTGCCAGCGCGTGCCGCTGCGCGACATATTCGTCGAGCCGATCCATCTGGCTGACGCCCAGCGCCGCCTGGATCTCGGTCATCCGGTAATTGTAGCCGAGCTCGACCTGTTGGTAATACCACGGTCCGTCGGGCGCATGGGTCATCTGTAGCGGATCGCGCGTGATCCCGTGGCTGCGAAACAACTCCATGCGCCGGGCCACATCCGCATCATTGGTCGTCGCGAGCCCGCCTTCCGCCGTGGTCACGATCTTGACCGGGTGGAAGCTGAACACGGTGACGTCGCTATGCCGGCAATTGCCGACATACTCGCCGCGATAGCGGCCGCCGATCGCGTGCGACGCGTCCTCAATGATCTTGAAGCCGAACTCGACAGCGAGCGCGTGGATCGCCGCCATGTCGCAGGGCTGGCCGCAGAGATGAACCGGCACGACGATTTTCGGCAGGCGCCCTTCCCGCGCCGCCACCTCAAGCTTCGCGCGCAAGGCCCGCGGGCACATGTTGTAGGTACGGGAGTCGATGTCGACGAAATCCACCTGCGCGCCGCAATAGAGACCGCAATTGGCGGACGCGACGAAGGTGGTCGGCGTCGTCCAGAGCCAGTCGCCTGCGCCGAGGCCCAGCGCGAGACAGGCAATATGCAGCGCCGAGGTCGCGCTGTTCACCGCCACTGCGTGCGCCGCCCCGACATGATCCGCGACCGCCCGCTCGAAGCGGGGGACCATCGGCCCCTGCGTCAGGAAATCGGAACGCAGAACGGACACGACCGCGTCGATGTCCGCTTGCGTAATATCCTGCCGACCATAAGGTATCACGGCCTAGATCTTCCCGATCTTCTGCTTGTTCTTCTCGATCCACGCGGCGAGGTCTTCGCGGGTCATCCATTGCGGATTATTGTCGCTGGTATAGCTGAAACCCTCGGCGACCTTGCGGCCGTCCTTGATCCGGCTTTGGCTGAGAGACCATTCGTTGATCGCCGGCAATATCTTGAAGTGCTCGGGATATTCGAAGGTGTAGTGCGAATCCTCTTCGCTGATCATCTGCTCGTGCAGCTTCTCGCCCGGACGGATCCCCACGATTTCCTGCCGCGCCTCCGGCGCCACGACATGGGCGAGATCGACCACCTTCATCGAGGGGATCTTCTTCACGTAGATTTCCCCCCCCTCCATGTCGTCCAGCGCATGCCAGACGAGCTCGACACCCTGTTCGAGCGAAATCATGAAGCGAGTCATCCGTTCGTCGGTGATCGGCAGCACGCCCTGATCACGGATCGACTGGAAGAACGGAATGACCGAACCGCGGGATCCCATCACATTGCCGTAGCGCACCACGGAAAAGCGCGTCTCGTGACTGCCGGAGTAGGAATTGCCCGCGATGAACAGCTTGTCGGATGCGAGCTTGGTCGCACCATAGAGATTTGCCGGGCTGCTGGCCTTGTCGGTCGACAGCGCGACGACCCGCTTGACCCTCTTGTCGATGGCGGCGTCGATGACGTTCATGGCGCCATTGATATTGGTCTTCACGCACTCGAACGGATTATATTCCGCAGTCGGAACGATCTTGGTCGCCGCTGCGTGAACGACATAATCGACGCCATCGAGAGCCCGATAGAGGCGCTCGCGATCACGGACGTCGCCAATGAAGAAGCGCACGCGGGGATCGTCGCGGAAATTCTTCGCCATCTCCCACTGCTTCATCTCGTCGCGTGAGAAGATGATGATCCGCCGCGGATTATAGCGAGCGAGAGTCATCGGCACGAATGCGTTGCCGAAGGACCCGGTTCCCCCTGTTACCAAGATGCTTGCGTCTTCAAGCATGTCTCATCCTATTCTAAAATCACGTAGCGAAGCATCCGGGTCGCCCATCGCGAGGCCCCGTCGAGCCGGGATGGCCGCCGACGGCAATGGAGCAAACCCTCCAGATGCCGCAACAGCGCGAGCCTCCGTCGAAGGGATCATTTCAATGTCAGGAAAATCCTTCTCACGACGGTACAAACGGTTCAGGACACGGCCTGAGCATAGGACGCGCCCGGCCCCGTCGAGCCGCTTCGCTGCATAGTGGGCAACGTTTGCTAGTCAAGAAGCTCGTCGACTTTCACGAGCTTGCGCGTTGTCGCGTCTCTGCCGAAGGCGCTACATCTGCCAGTCGCGCGACGCTATCGCGCGAACACAAAGGATAGGCTAGCGCATGAACCGTTATTGACCAACGCGTACGGGACTGCCCACCTTGGACCTTCAACCTTCTCGTCGCTCGCTGCTGAGCCTGCTGGCCGCGGCCGGCGTAAGCGGACCTGCGAGATCGGCGCCCCCGCTTCCGCAGGAGCCCGCAGGCGATACCGGCATGCTCTCGATCAAATCCTTTGGCGCCGTAGGCAACGACAAGGCCGACGACACTGACGCGCTGAACCGCGCATTCGCGACCAAGGGCCGCCGAATACTCGTTCCTGCCGGAACCTACCGGGTCTCGAACCTCGCCCCTCCCGCGTGCGACGCCATCATCGGCGAAGGGGAGCACAGAAGCATTCTCAGGATTGAAGCCGGCAGCGGGCTGGCGCTGGCCGGCTATTGCCAGACCCATCGCGACTATCAACTGCAGGGAAACGGCTCGCCGGGCGCCACCGGCATGCATTTCGGCGCGGCGAACAGCGGTTCCTTCACGGTCCAGAACGTTCGCGTACGGCAATTCAACGGCCCCGGCGCGATCGGCATCCGATATGACCGTTGTCTCAAAAGCGTCTTCATCAACGTTACCGCCGAAGAGAATGCCGTGAACGAGCTGTGGCATGGGGAGGACCCCGCCTTCCCCACATCGCTCGTTCATATCGGCGGCGTGAACACCGGCGCACGGCTCGAAGGAGGAGTGATCCGATCCGGAGCGGCGATCACCTGCATCGGCCGCGACTTTGAAAGCAACGGGCGCGAAGGCCTGCTGTTCGCGCCAGGCGGAAACGGGTTTGTCGAAGGCGTCGTCCTCGACGGCTGCTGGTTCGAAGATAATTGGCATTCCGGCGGCGCGGTCCAGATCCTTCGGGCGGGTTCGGGATATGCTTCAGGCGATCGGCTCACGGTGGCCGGGGGCGCAAGTTCCGGTCCGATGGTGCTGGTGGTCGATGCGGTCGACAATGGCGGCGGGCTGCGCGCGGTCCGGATCGTCGACGCCGGCGCCTATTCGCAATTTCCGGAAATGCCGTTCACCGTGTCTGGAAGGCGAGGACAAGGCGCCAGCCTGACGCTTGGCTTTCACCTGCGCCTCGATGGCAGCGACCCGAACCGGAAGGTATGGCCGTCGATCCGGAGTTGCCGATTTTCGATGGACATCGGCACCGCGCGCGCCATTCTCGCCGTCGGCGCGGGATGCAACCCGACGATCACCGACGAATGGCTGGCCGCGACGATGCAGCCCTCGATCGTCCTGCAAGGCGGCGCCGCCGCAACCTTCCCTTCCGCGAGCAATCGATACGATTATTCCAGGGTCGTCAGCGACGAGGCGAACAAGGCAAGCTGGAGCCTCGCCGACTGGCGGGATTACCTCCCGACGCTCGCCGGCGATAACGACGAAGCGAGCATGACTGTAGCCGCTTCCTCCGACAATCACTGCCGGTTTCAACGCCAGGGCCGGACGGTTCGCATTTCGGGCGCGCTCAGCGGCACGCTCAGGCGGCCTGCGGCGGCGGTCAACCTGTCCCTGCCGCGCGGCATACGGGCCGCACGCGATGGCGAGCACCCGATGCGCCTCGTCACCGGAGGTCGACGCGAGAGCGGCGGCGTCGTGACGCGCGCGGGCGCGGGCAATTTGCTGCTGGTGAGGGACGGCGACGGACGCTGGGCGCCGGGGCCGTTCACGATCCACTTCGATTTACAGTTTGAGATCAGCTGAGAGAATGGGAACCATGTATAGCGAAACCCGCAACAAGCTTGGGTTCATCGAGGCGACGCCTCGACCGTCCGCCGAGGATCTCCGGACGTTCTACGAACAGAAATATTATCAGCAGCAGCTTGGGCAATATAGCCATAGCTACAGCGATGATGAGATCAGGTTCTTTGATGCTGACGGCATTCTTGCCGAAACCACTCTCCGACTTCTTGGAAAGAAGGCGACCTCCCTGCTCGACGTCGGCTGCGGAGAAGGATTTTTCGCAAATTATTTCTCCCGCATGGGCTGGGATATCAAATGCTGCGACTTCTCCGATGACGGATTGAACCGATTTCATCCTGAATTGCTGAAGCACTTTATCAAAGGCGACGCCTATGATGTGATCCGTTCACTACAGAACGACGCGCAATTCGACCTCATCAACTTTTCCAACGTGCTTGAACATGTGCTCGATCCGGCCGAGGCGGTCGATGGGCTGTATCAGCTCTGCGGCAGTGACACCGTGATCCGGTGCGTGGTGCCGAACGACTACTCCGATTTCCAGGCCGCGCTGCTCGCCAACCAGATGACGCGCAACACCTGGTTCGCACCCCCCGAGCATCTTTCCTATTTCAACACCGAGAATATCGACCGGATCTTCGAGGACAGGGGGCTGCGCATTCTCTCGAAGCAGGTGACGTTCCCGATCGAGCTCTTCCTGGCCAATCCGCACGCCAATTACGTCACCGATCCGTCCAAGGGGAAGCAGGCGCATCAGGCGCGTGTGTTCTGCGTGAACCATCTCGTCGAGAAGAACCCCGAGGCCTATGTCCGCTATTGCGAGCACGCCGCCACGCTCGGTTTCGGGCGCGATATCGTCGTCTATGCGGCGAAGATATGAGGCATCTTTGCCTGCCGCATTGCGACGCCCGCGCCTGCGACGGCCGCATCCGGCGAAAGAGTTGATGGGCGAGATGCACTTGGCTATGGACGCGGACCGTACGGCGGCTCGATCCGAGCGGCAGCCGGGAGGGGATTGATGAGGAACTGGTTGCTCACCGGGGAAGCCGCGGCAATCCGTGCGATACAGAGGCTCGTCAATCTGGGGCGCCCCACCAAGTTCGTATTGCTGGTGGCACTGGATGCCCTGCTCTGTATCGCAGCGGTCTGGATTTCGTTTTCGCTGCGCCTCGGCGAATGGCGGCTGTGGAGCCCGCCGATGGGGGCCTTTGGCCTCGTGGCTATCGGTCTCTGGCTGCCGATCTTCCTGATCCGGGGCATCTACCGTTCGATCGTGCGTTACATCGGCTCGCGCACGATGATGCGGATCGGCTCTTCCTGCGCACTGATGACGGTCGGATTGGTCGCAGTGTTCGGCGTCACGAGCGTCGAGGGTGTTCCGCGCACCGTGTCGGTGATCCATCCGCTGGTGTTCGGGCTGCTGCTGATGCTCAGCCGCGTCACCATCCGCTATATCCTGTTCGACCTGCTGCATCAGCGCAACCGCGTCGGTCCGCAGAGCCGGGTACTCATTTTCGGGGCCGGTTCGGCGGGGCGTCAGTTGGCCGCTTCGCTGCGCCATGAGCCCACGATGATGCTCCATGGGTTCATAGACGACGACCTTCGCCTCGATGGCCAGCATCTCGACGGGGTGCGGATTTATGGCAGCAACCGTATCGGTGCATGGCTCGTGCGGCTCGAGATCGACACGATTCTGCTCGCGATCCCGAATCTCCCGCGGTCGCAGCGCGAACGGATCGTGCGTTCGTTCGAAGGCTATAAGGTTCGAGTGCTGACGCTGCCGAACGTCCTGCAGATCGTCGACGGTAAGATATCTCTCGACGACCTTCGGCAGATCGAAATCGAAGACCTGCTCGGGCGCGATCCGGTCCCGCCAAATCATCTGCTCCTGCATCGCAAGGTGAAGGGGAAGTCGGTGATGGTCACCGGTGCCGGCGGCTCGATCGGCAGTGAGCTTTGCCGGCAGATCATGGCGCTCAACCCGACGACCATCATCCTCGTCGAAATGACGGAACATGCTCTCTACTCGATCGAGGCGGAACTGCGCCATGCGCGCGATAACGGGCTCGTTCCCGAGACGACGCGAATTGTCGCAGAACTGGGCAATGTCGCAGATGCCGACGTGGCGGATCGGCTGTTCGCGCGCTGGAAGCCTGACACGACCTTTCACGCTGCGGCCTACAAGCATGTTCCCCTCGTCGAGGAGAACGTTTTGGCCGGGCTGTGGAACAACGTCTTCAGCACGCTGCACTGCGCGCTGGCGGCCGAGCGCGCCGGGGTCCAGAACTTCATTCTGATCAGCACGGACAAGGCCGTGCGGCCGACCAACATCATGGGCGCCACCAAGCGGATCTGCGAGCTGGTTCTCCAGGCACTTGCGGCCCGCGGCAGTTCGACACGGTTCACGATGGTACGGTTCGGCAACGTCCTAGGCTCCAGCGGTTCCGTCGTTCCCCGCTTCCAGCAGCAGATACGCAGCGGCGGTCCGGTGACTCTCACCCATCGCGACGTGACGCGCTATTTCATGACCATTCCCGAGGCGGCGCAGCTGGTGATTCAGGCCGGCGCCATGTCCACCGGCGGCGAGGTCTTCGTGCTGGACATGGGTGAACCGGTCCGCATCTATGATCTCGCGCGCACGATGATCAGCCTTTCGGGCTTGAGCGTTCGCGACGCCGATCACCCCGACGGCGATATCGAGATCCTCGAGGTCGGGTTGAGGCCAGGCGAGAAACTCTACGAGGAGCTTCTCATCGGCGACCAACCGCGTGCGACGCCACACCCACGGATCATGCAGGCGCGCGAGGATCACCTGCCTTGGCACGCGCTGGAAGCCCAGTTGACCTTGCTTCGCGAGGCGGTACGCGGAGGGAACCGCAAAAACGCGATCGCGATTCTCAAGCATCTTGTTCCCGAATACGCAGCTCCGCCAGCGGCATTGGAATCCAGGCCGGATTCCGGTCGAGCCGCCTGACAGGGCGCTAGCACGCTCACGCTTCCAGAATGAACTGGCGGCTGTCACTGCCCTAGCCGGACCAGAAAGCCACGCAATGAAGATCGCAATCACCGGCGCTTCCGGATTCGTCGGAAAACAGCTCGTACCTCTACTGGATGCTTCCGGCGCGACACTGCTGCTGGTTGGCCGGAATCCTGCCAAGCTTACCGACCTGTTTCCCGGGATCCCGGTCTGCAACTATTCGCAGTTGCAGGAAATGGCCGCCGGATACGATCTCCTGCTGCATCTCGCCGCGTTGAACAACGACCAGAATGCTAGCCTGGATCAGTTCAGGGCGGTCAATGTCGACATGTTGCTCGACACCTTCGCCCGCGCGCGAGAAGCCGGGATCAAACAATTTGTCGACATATCCTCGATCCGCGCGTTGGATCCGAAGGATCACAGCCCCTATGCCCAAAGCAAGCGGGAAGGAACCGAGGCACTGGCGGCCGTCACTGGCCCCCGATGCTTCACCATTTATCTGCCGCTTGTCTATTCTGGACAGTGGAGCGGTAAGCTCGCCTTTCTCAACACGCTGCCGCGTCCCCTTGCCAAATCGCTGTTCTCGGTTCTGAAAGCGCTGAAGCCCACGGTGAATATCGCGAAACTGGGTGCTTTCCTAATCGACGGGGGTCCGAGCGAGAGCCGTACCGTGATTTCCGACACGCAGCGCCAGAATTGGTTCTTTGGCTTTACCAAGCGAACGATCGATCTCGCATTTGCCGTTGTCGTAGCATTGTTCTTCTGGTGGCTCGGCTTGTTGATTTGGATTGCGGTTCGTCTGTCATCGACGGGCCCCGGACTGTTTGCGCAGGAGCGTGTCGGCCGCGACGGCCGCACGTTCGTCTGCTACAAGTTCCGAACGATGAAGATCGGCACCGCACAGCTCGGCACGCACGAAATCTCGACATCGGCAGTGACGCCGCTTGGCGCATTCCTTCGCCGCACCAAACTCGACGAGTTGCCGCAGATTTGGAATATTCTGCGCAACGAGATCAGCCTTATCGGGCCCCGCCCGTGTCTGCCCGTACAGACAGCCCTGGTCGCTGCGCGCCAACGCCGGGGCGTACTCGCTTTGACGCCCGGGATCACTGGCTTGGCGCAGGTGAACGGGATCGACATGAGCGATCCCGAATTGCTCGCGGAATGGGACGCCCGTTATTGCGCGTCGCAATCCCTCCTGCTCGACCTGCGGATAGCGCTCGCGACCGCCGCCGGTGGGGGACATGGCGATAGAGTGAGGCAAGAGACTGCCGGATGATGCAACGACAGAATTCAACCCAGTCGGTCGGCTCCGAAAGGGCAATCACGCCGGCACAGGGCTGGGGGCTACGATGAAGGTTCTCATTCTCAGCTTTTATTATCCCCCGGATCTCAGTGCGGGGTCATTCCGCGCCTTGGCCTTGGTGAAGGCGCTGCGGGAGGTAGGTAACGAAAACCTGCAGATCGATGTCATCACATCGATGCCGAATCGTTATCGCACTCTGACCCGCGAGGCGGCGACGGAGGAGAATCAGCAAGGGGTTCGCGTGCGGCGTATCGCTCTGCCAGGCCATGATAGCGGCATGGCGGACCAGGCGTATGCCTTCATCCACTTCGCCCGGCAGGCACGTCGGCTGGTACGGGGCCAGGATTGGGACATCGTCTTCGCAACCTCGTCTCGTCTGATGACTGCGGCGCTCGGTGCCCATCTCGCCAAGCACGCGCGCGCGCCGCTTTATCTCGATATCCGCGATCTGTTCACGGATACCATGAGCGATCTGCTAGCGCACAGCCCGTTGCGTTTCGCGTTGCCGTTGTTCCGGCTCCTCGAGCGACGGACGTTTCGAAGCGCGTCGCACATCAATCTCGTCTCGGCGGGCTTCGAAAGCCATGTGCGTGCAATCGCGCCAGATGTGGATCTGAGCATTTTCACCAATGGAATCGACGACGAGTTCCTCGCAAACACTTTCTCCACCGCCGGAACCACGGCGGAACGGCCTCCACTAATCCTGTACGCGGGCAATATCGGCGAGGGACAAGGCCTGCACAGCATCGTCCCGGCCGCGGCGGCAGCGCTGGCCCAAAGGGCCCGCTTCCGGGTGATCGGCGATGGCGGGCGCCGCAAACAGCTGGAAGCGGCGATGGCGACGAGCACGGGCCGCGGCTCGGTTGAGCTACGTGACCCCGTGCCGCGAGTGGAACTGCTCGAACAGTATCGAGAGGCCGACATCCTCTTCCTTCACCTGAACGACCATGCGGCGTTCAGGAAGGTGCTGCCGTCAAAGCTCTTCGAATATGCCGCGACAGGCAAACCGATCCTGGCCGGTGTGGCCGGCCACGCGGCCGAGTTCCTGCGGAGCGAAGTGCCGGCTGCGGAAGTGTTCGATCCGTGCGACGTGGCCGGAATGTGCGAGGCGTTCGACAGGCTGTTGGCCCGGTCCGGGACGATAGACCGCGAGTCCTTCAAGCAGCGATTTGCCCGACACAATATCATGCGGAGAATGGCGAACGATATTCTCGACCAAGCAAGCGCCGGAATTACGCGCCGCTGACGCGCGATTTACTGTCCCGGCGCGCCCTGCGGCGGCGGACCACCTGCGCCCGGAGGCGGACCACCGGGAGCGCCGCCCTGCTGTTGCTGCTGCATCATCTGCTGCATCATCATCTGCTGGATGACCGCGGCGGGAACGAGATCGCTCATCTCGACGTCGAAGATCAGCACCTTGTCCGCCAGTTCGGCGCCGGGGCCCTGCGCACCGGGCTCGGCACCATAACCCAGCTTCGGCGGCAGCCAGAAGCGGAACTTCGAACCCTTGTTCATCAGCTTCACGCCCTCGGTGAAGCCCGGGATCATCGGCTGGCCGACCTGGAAGCGCATCGGCGCAGCAGGCTGGAACTCGCTGCCGTCGCGCAGCGTGCCGTGAATCTGCAGCGAGACGCCGTCCTGGTCATTCGCGGTCGGGCCCTCGCCCGCCTTGAGCACCTGGTACTGCAGGCCCGACGGCGTGGTCTGGATGCCCGCCTGCCCCTTGTGCCACGCCAGGAACTGATCGTTGGGCAGCTTGGCGGCGACCTGCTCGCGCGTGCCGAGCCAGGCGAGGCCGAATGCCAGCGCGATCGCCAGCAGCACGCCGATCCACAACCAGACCTTGTAGGCCCGCTTGACGGGCTGGAGCGGAACGGCGGTCACGGACATCGAGTCATCCTCAGATCGGCGTTCCGCCGCTCAAATTTCACACATTTCACGGCAATCGTGCAATGAAACTGCGCCAATACGCAATTTTATTACCGTGCGCTGTCACGCTCCACGCGCTTCCGCTCGAGCTTGCGCGCGCGGCGGACGGCGGCGGCACGCTCACGGGCGCGCTTCTCGCTGGGCTTCTCGTAGTGACGGCGGAGCTTCATCTCGCGATAGACGCCCTCACGCTGCAGCTTCTTCTTGAGCGCCCGCAGCGCCTGGTCGACATTGTTGTCGCGAACGATGATTTGCATAAGGCCGTACAGCTCCGATCTCGATACAATAGAATAGGGTTCGCCGGAGCGCAGGCTGCGGCGTTATCGGGGCCACCTAACAGCGCAAATCCTATTTTTCAAGGTCCGAAGCGGCACCCCGGCGCGAATCCGGGCCGGATACCGCCCCGCGGGTGTGGCCCCTGGGCAACAGCGCACCTACATTACACTGCGTTGCAGCGCTGCAACGCAGCCGATAGGTTCGCCTGCCAGTCCACCCCCATGCAGTTAGCCTACGCCCTGGACCTCGAGACCCGCCTCCTCATCGTCGACGACGATCCCGGTATCCGCGAACTCACCGCGGGCTTCCTGTCGCAGCACGGCCATGTCGTCGATACCGCCGCGGGCGGCGCGGAGATGCGTGAAGCGATGGCCGCGCACGATTATGCACTGATCGTGCTCGATCTGATGATGCCCGGCGAGGACGGACTCACCATCCTGCGCTCGCTCGATCGCGAGACCGGGCCGGCGGTGATCCTCCATTCGGTGATCGGCGAAGATGTCGACCGTATCGTCGGGCTCGAAATGGGCGCGGACGATTACATCGCCAAGCCGGCCAATCCGCGCGAATTGCTGGCACGGATCCGCTCGGTGCTCCGCCGCAGTGGCGACCGGCCTGCGTCCGGAGCACCCGAGCGCAGCTTCCTCCGCTTCGCCGGCTGGCGGCTCGATTCGGTCGCGCGGCAGCTCTACGACCCCGACAACGTCATCATCAACCTCTCCGACGGGGAGTTCCGGTTGCTGCTCGCCTTGGTCGAGCGGCCGCGGCGCGTGCTGACCCGCGACATGCTACTCGATCTTTCGCGCGGGCCGATGTCCGAGCATTTCGACCGGGCGATTGATGTGCAGATGAGCCGCCTGAGGAAGAAGCTGGCACGGCCGGGCCGCGAGGAGTTGATCCGCACGATCCGCAACGAAGGCTATATGTTCGTCGCCGAAGTCACGGCGAAGTGAGGCGCGCGCGCTCGATCGTCGTTCCCATCGTGTTGCTGGTGATCGCCGCCGCGCTGATCGCGACGACGGTGCAGTTCACATCGATGTTCAGCGGGCCTCCGCCCTGGTTCCGGCCGGTTCCGATCGCGCGTGTGGCGGAAGCGCTGCGCACCGGCCAGGTGCCCGACAATAGCCGGGGCATCGAAGTCACACGCACCGGCGAGGATCGGTTCGGCCGCAGCGACGAGCAGCCTTCCTCCGAGCGCGACGCCGCGATTGCGAAGCTGATCCCCGCCCCCGCCGCCCAGGTGCAGGGACTCTACGAATTCCCGCCGCGCGACCCCGACAGCGACATCCGCGGGAGTTTCACCGTGGGGCTGCAGAACGGCGACGGCTGGATCCTCGTCTCGACCACGCCACCGCCCACCTTCACCAGTTGGCACCTGCGGCGGCTGGCGGGGATGCTGCTGACGCTGGCGATACTCTCGCTGCTCGCCTGGTATGTCGCGGCCAGGATCTCGCAGCCGATCCGCAAGCTGGCGGAGGCGGCGACGCGGGCGCGGCTCGGTGCGCGGCCGGCGATCCCGCGCGGCGGCCCCCGCGAAGTGCGCGAGCTCGCCGAGGCGGTGGAGGCGATGCAGGACCGCATCCTCCAGCAGGCGGAGGGACGCACGACGATGCTCGCGGCGATCGCGCACGATCTCGGCACGCCGTTGTCGCGGATCGCCTTCTGGGTCGAGCAGCTTCCCGAAGCCGCGCGCGACCGCGCCGCGGCGGATATCGACGAGATGCGCGCGATGCTGGGTGCGGTGCTGCGTTTCACGCGCGACGACCGCAACCGGGCGCCGTACGCCCGGCTCGATCTCGGCAGCCTGGTCGAGAGCCTGGGCGAGGATCTTGCGGTGGCGGGCGTGCCGGTGGAAGTCGATCTCGGCCCGCGTGTGATCGTGGAGGGGGACCCGGCGGCGCTGCGCCGACTGTTCACCAACCTGGTCGAGAATGCGGTCCGCTATGGCGATCGGGCGCGGCTGGGCTGGTCCTGCACGCCGGGCTGGGTCGAAGTGCTGGTCGAGGACGAGGGCCCCGGCTTCCCCCGCGACCGCGCCGACGCGCTGTTCGGGCCGTTCGTACGCGGCGAGGCTTCACGCAACCGCGCGACCGGCGGCACCGGCCTCGGCCTCGCGATCGTCCGCTCGATCGCCGAGGCGCATGGCGGCGAGGTCCGGCTGGAGAATCGCGAGGCCGGCGGCGGGCGCGTGCGGGTGCGGCTGCCGGCGGAGTAATCGTTTCCTTCCTCGTGCAAGCGAGGGAGGGGGACCAGGAAGTGGTGGAGGGGGCATCTCCACAAGCGGTTCGCCTGCGGCCAAGCCCCCTCCGTCATGCTTCGCATGCCACCTCCCCCGCTTCGCGAGGGAGGAATTGCCGACTGCAATCCGGTGAAACATTCGCGCGATGGTGCGAAATTGAGCGGCGCGGTTTCCCCGCCACTCCTTGCCATCAACCAGCGGGAGTATCGCATTGCATCACGACCATCACGAACATGATCTCGGCCTCGCGCATGATCTGGAGGCCATCAACGCGCTCGCCAGCCGCCGCCGGGCGCTGCGCTGGTTTGCCGGGGCGGGCGCGGGCGCACTGCTTACCGGCTGCGACGGCGGTTCGGCTACGGGCACGATCGTCGCGCCTACGCCGTCGCCAAGCGCTACTCCGACACCGACACCCGGTGCGACTGCCACGCCGACACCGACGGCGGGTTGCGTCGCCGATCCGAGCGAGACCAACGGCCCCTACCCTGCCGACGGCACCAACACGTCCAGCGGACTCACCTCGAACGCGTTGACCGCCGCGAACGTGGTACGTAGCGACCTGCGCCCGAGCTTCATCGGCACTTCCACCGCGGTGGCCGCCGGCGTGCAGCTGACGCTCACGCTGACATTGGTCAACGTCAATGCGAGCTGCGCGCCGCTGGCGGGCTATGCGGTGTATCTCTGGCACTGCGACCGCGATGGGAAATACTCGCTCTACGATCTGCCGAACGAGAGCTATCTGCGCGGCGTGGGGGTGACCGACGCCAACGGGCAGCTGACCTTCACCACGATCTTCCCTGGCTGCTATGCCGGGCGCTGGCCGCACGTGCATTTCGAAGTGTTTTCGAGCCTGAGCAATGCGACGAGCGGGCGCTATGCGGCGCTGGTTTCGCAGCTCGCGATGCCCGCAGCGGCCTGCACCGACGTCTACAACAACGGCACGGGCTACAGTGCCAGCGTGCGCAACCTCGCCGGCGTGTCGCTGAGCGGCGACAATGTGTTCGGCGACAATACGAGCGCGCAGATCGCCCAGCAGACGCCCACGACGAGCGGGAGTGCCGCGGCGGGGTACACGGCGACCGCGGTGATCGGGCTGGCGCGGTAGGCTTCAGTGCTCCTGCGAAAGCGAATGCAGGACCACTTGAGGTTCCTCGATCTCCAGGTCGAAGACTCATATCCAAAACACGTCATCCCCGCTTTCGCGGGGATGACGAAAAGGAGGGTCAGCCTGCCAGGTAAAATCAACAGCTTAAATGGGGCTCACCCCGAGGGATGGAGCGGTCAGCATCCCCTGCGCCGTGGCATACTCCTGTGCACCACTTCCCGGCAGACGGTGCGCCGTTATAGTGCACGGCGATGACCTCCGCACCAGCACGCCCGCACCGCCTTCGATCGATCCTCGGCGGCTCGGCCGGCAATCTCGTCGAATGGTATGACTGGTACGCTTATGCGGTGCTCGCCACCTATCTGGCGCCGCATTTCTTCCCCGACGACGCATCGAAGGACCTGAACGCCTGGGCGGTGTTCGCCGTGGGCTTCTTCATGCGGCCGATCGGCGGCTGGCTGATGGGGGTCTATGGCGATCGCCACGGCCGAAAGGCGGGACTGACGCTCTCGGTGACGCTGATGTGCATCGGCTCGCTGATGATCGCGCTTACCCCGGGCTACACCGCGATCGGCTCACTGGCCACGGTCTCGCTGGTCGTCGCGCGGTTGATCCAGGGTTTGTCGCTCGGCGGCGAATATGGCGCGAGCGCGACCTATCTCTCCGAGATGGCGGGCAAGCGGCACCGCGGATTCTTCTCGAGCTTCCAATATGTCACGCTGATCTCGGGCCAGCTCACCGCGCTGGTCGTGCTGCTCGTGCTGCAGGCCTCGATGCCCGAGGCCGAGCTCAAGCAATGGGGCTGGCGCATTCCGTTCGCCGTCGGCGGCGTATTGGCAGTGATCGTATTCTGGCTGCGTCGACGGCTTGCCGAGACGGAGAGCTTCGAGAAGCGGGACACCGCGCGCAAATCCGGCTTCGCCGCGCTGTTCCTCGAGCATCCGCGCGAGGCGGCGGTAGTGATGCTGCTGACCGCCGGCGGCACGCTCGCTTTCTATGCCTATACGATCTACCCGATCGCCTTCCTCAAGAAGACCGCCGGCTTCTCCGATGCGATGGCGACGCAAGTCAATGCGGCGGCCCTGTTCGTATTCATGGCGATCCAGCCGCTCGCGGGGGCGTTGTCGGACCGGATCGGGCGCAAGCCGCTGATGGTGGGATTCGGCATATTGGGCGTGCTGCTCACCTGGCCGATCTTCACGGCGCTCGAGAATGTCGAGACCGCATGGCAGGCATTCTGGCTGATGACGGGCGCACTGGTGATCGTCACCGGCTACACCTCGATCAACGCAGTCGTGAAGGCGGAGCTCTTCCCCGCGCATATCCGCACGCTCGGCGTCGCATTGCCCTATGCGCTCGCCAATGCGATCTTCGGCGGCACGGCGCCTTATGTGGCCTTGTGGTTCAAGGACGCCGGCTGGGAGCGCGGCTTCTACTGGTATGTCACCGCGATGATCGGGATTTCGCTGATAACCTATCTCAAGATGCGCGACACGGCGAAGCACAGCCGCATCGTCGAGGACTAAGCGAGGATCCCGCCATCGCGGCTGGCGAGCACGCGGCCGATCGAATCGAACAGCGCATCCATCGCCACCGGCTTGAACAGCACGTCGTCGGCGCCGAGCCCCAGGCAGCGCTCGCGCAGATCGACTGCGGTGTCCGCGGTCACGACGATGATCGGCAGCTTGCCTTTCTCGTCGTCGCGCGCGCGAATACGGCGGATCGTCTCGAAGCCGTCGGTACCCGGCATGCGCAGATCGACTAATATGACGTCGAAGCTCTCGGCGTCGATCCTGGCCAGCCCCTCTTCGGCCCAGCTCGCCTCGGCCATGGTCGCCCCGGCGACGTCGAGCATGTCCTTCACGACCCGACGGTTCATCGGATCGTCCTCGATGAAGAGGATGTTCATTGACTGCCGCCGGGGCGGAGCGAGGGAGACGAGGCGACCGTTTTTATCATATGACGTGTGCTATCGCGCTAAGCCGCCTGCGACACAAGCGGGTCGCTGCCACCCGGCCCAGAATTTTCTTCCGTATCCGTAATGATCGCGGCAACCAGCGCCGCGCCGGAAATCGGCTTTTCGATGATCTGTCCGATGCCTGTGGCGAGAAGTTGCGATCGGAGCGCGTCGTCGGGCTTCATCCAGAGAACCGCACACATCGCGGGGGCGCTGGCTGCCGCGAGCGTGGCCAGGGTCACCATCGGCTCGCCGTCGCCTGCCTTGAGCGTCGCTTCGTCGAGCAGCAGATGCGTGACGCCTCCCTCCTCGACCATTGCCAGTGCCTCTTCGGCGGTGGCGACGAACCGCAGCGAGGCGGTTTTCGGCTCCAGCAGGGTACGCAGCATGCTCCGTGCGATCGGGTTACGATCGAGGATCAGCATCGTGCCTCCGGTGCGCGATCCGGACGGGCCCTCGGCCGGGGTTTCGGCAGCAACCAGCGGCAAATCGACCGTGAAGGTCGCGCCCTGCCCTTCGATGCTCTCCACCGAGATCTCACCACCCAGCGCGCGGGCGAGATTGCGGCAGATGGTAAGACCGAGGCCGGTGCCGCCGAACTGGCGCGTCGTGCCGGCATCGACCTGGCGGAAGGATTCGAAGACTTCCTCGAACTTGTCGGTCGGGATGCCGATGCCGGTATCGGTGACGACGAGCCGCAGGCGGCGCGCCTCGCCCTCGCCCTCGGCCACGGCGCGAAGCGTGACGGCACCGCGTTCGGTGAACTTGATGGCATTCGACAGGAGGTTGAAGACGATCTGGCGGAGGCGGCCCGCGTCGCTGACGATCCAGCCCGGCGCGTGGCTGAGCTCGAGCCGGAAGATGAGCCCCTTGCCGCGCGCCTGCTCTTCCCACAGCCGAGTCACTTCGCGGAGCGTCTGGCAAAGGTCCAGCGGCAGGGCTTCGACGGTGAGGTTGCCCGTCTCCATCTTGGCGACATCGAGAATGTCGTCGACGAGGCTGCGCATCGTCACGCCGGCGCCGTGGACGATGCCGATGCGATCGCGCGTCCCCGCCTCCAGCTTCGGATCGGCGAGCATGACCTGGGTCATGCCGAGGATGCCGTTGAGCGGCGTGCGGATCTCGTGGCTGGTGGTGGCGAGGAATTCGGTCTTCGCCCGCAGCGCCTTTTCGAGCGCCAGATTGGTTTCGCCCAGCACGACATTGGTCGCGCGGATCTGGTTGCGGCTGCGGCGGAGCGTGACCAGGCCGAAGCTCAGCAGCGCGATGATGACGAGCGTGGCGCCGCCGATGCTGAGGAACAGGGTGCGCTGGAACTCGGCGGTGCGGCGGGCCTCGTCGGCCTTGAGCGTCTGGATGCGCGTCTGCTGCTCGGCGAAGTTGAAACGCGCCGCCATCAGCGCCGCGCCTGTGGAGGTCGCGACCTTGGTGGTTTCCTCCTCGAGGCGCCTCAGCGCCTGGAGATGCGCGAAGGCCAGCTTCGACGCGCCGACATCGCGCAGGATTTCGTAGGCGAAAAAATGGGAAATCCGGAAATCGCCTGTCGTCGTGGTCAGATCCATGCCCGCGAAACACTGTTCGATCAGCCGCACCGCCTTCGCCTTATCACCTCGATCGGCAGCCAGGCGGGCGGCGGTGGCAAGAAGCTGGCGACGCAGGAGATCCGCATCGGCCTCCTCGACCAGCCTGAAGCCGCGCGCCAAGGTGCGATCCGCGGCTTCGTAATGTTTGAGTTCGACCTGGTTGCGCGCGAGATTCACGAGAATTCGCGCCTCGAGCAACGGCTTTTCGAGCTGCCGTGCGATGGCCAAGGCCGCTTCGTACTCCTTCTCCGCTTCTGCGCGGCCCTCATCTGCACGGGCGAGGACATTGCCGCGGCTGTTGTGTAGCGATAGCGAAAGCGCGGGATCGCCGTCGTAGAGCTCGGAAGCCTGGCGATAATATTGTTGTGCGCGATTGTCGTCGTTCGCGACGCTGTAGAGCCCGCCGATATTCTGGAGCGCGATCGCCTGGCTGCGCGGCTCGCGTACCGAACCGAAGATCCGAAAAGCTTCCTGATAGTTGGCCAGCGCCTTCACCGGCTCGTTGGCCTGCATGTAGAGCGCGCCTTGGGACATCAGCAGATCGCCGCGCAGCTTGATCGGCGCGGGTATCGCACCAATGAGGCGCAGCCCTTCGTCGAGAAGCGGCCTCGCGCGTTCCGACGCATTGCTTCGCAGATATGCCTCCGCTCCGAGCCACCGCGCAGTGGCGAGTGCGAGCGTGCGCTGGCGAGCGTCGGGGATGCGACGCGCGAGCCCATCGATCAGGACGACATGGCGCAGCACCTGCGCCTGATCGGCCATCATGCTGCTCTTCGCGGCATCGATCTGCGCCTGGAGCGGGGCGGGAAAAGCCGCGTCGTCCGCACGGGCGGGCTGGATGACCGCCAATGCCAGCGCCAGACCGGCCAGGCGAAGCAGCACGCGCATCACGCGCGCTTCCAGAAGCTCTCGGGCCGGATGAATGACTGCACGTTGGCCGAACTGGCGAGATGCGCCTCGTCGACGAGATATTTGCGGAAGGCGTCGAACCCGAGTGGGCGCGAGAGCAGGAAACCCTGCACCATGTCGCAGCCCATCACACTGAGCAATGCAAGCGCCGACGGCGTCTCGACGCCTTCGGCAGTGACTTCCATCTCGAGCGCATGCGCGAGATCGATCGTCGAGCGGACGATCAGCGGATCGCGATTGCTGCTGGTGAGTTGCATCACGAACATCTTGTCGATCTTGAGCTCGCTGGCGGGCAGGCGCTTCAGATAGGCAAGCGAGGAAAGCCCCGCGCCGTAATCGTCGATCGCGAGCCGGACGCCGATATCGGCGAAGGTCTGGAGATGCTGGATTGCGCTGTCGGGATCGCGGATCACTGCGGTCTCGGTGATCTCGAAGCCGAGCTTGGCGCCGCTGGCCGAGACGATCGCACATGCTTCCTTCACGAAGTCCGCATCGGCGAGCAGCATGCCCGAGATATTGAGGAACAAAGTGATATCGTAGCCTTCGCCGGCGAGGCGCTTCTGGTCCGCGATCACCTGGCGCAGCGTCCACATCGTCAGCGCGCCGATCTCGCCAGCCTCTTCGGCGACCGAGATGAAATCGCCCGGCAGGATCAAACCGCGCTGCGGATGCTGCCAGCGGATCAGCGCTTCCGCGCTGGCGATCTCCTGGCGGCGGACATGCACCTTGGGCTGATACTGCAGGAACATCTCGCCATTGGCGATCGCGCGGGGAAGTTCGCGCATCAGCGTCATGCGATCAAAGGCCAGATCCGCGCGCGACAGATCGAGCATGACGACCTTCTTCTCGCTCCGTGCCTGGTCGAGCGCGGATTCGGCGGCTTCGGTGAGCCGGACGTCGTCGCAGTCCTCGCACGGCGCCACCGCCACGCCGAACTGCATCTGAAGCTGGTACGGCTCGCCGTCGAGATCGAACGACCGGGCCAGCGCCTTGCGCAGCCGATCGATATCGGCGGCGCCCGCTTCGGGAGCCTCGCGCTCGAAGCCGATCTCGATCAGCGCGCGGCCGGCGGTGAGGATACGGACATCGGGAAGCACTTCGGCGATTCGCGCCGCGACATCGAGAATCAGCGCGTCGGCGCGCGGCCGGCCG
This sequence comes from Sphingomonas sp. Root241, assembly GCF_001428865.1. Taxonomy (GTDB): domain Bacteria; phylum Pseudomonadota; class Alphaproteobacteria; order Sphingomonadales; family Sphingomonadaceae; genus Sphingomonas. The sequence goes on along the minus strand of NZ_LMIV01000001.1, from coordinate 1,002,492 downwards.
AGATGGCGACGCAGAGTCGCGAAATTCAGAATCTCACATTGGGACAGAATCCGCCAGTAGCCTGATTTGGGACGGACGGGCTTTTCACCCTTGGCGAGGCTCGCGGAGGTCGTCGCACGCAGCGTCGTCGGCGCATCAAGCGCCTCGCGCGCGCACGCCCTGGTTGCGCGCCGCGACTCGACTTTCGCCGTGATTCCATTGGTTTCCATGGACGAAGTGGTCGCGTGCGACGCTGCGTCCCCCATGGGCACCGAAGGCTCAGACCCGCCTGACATGGCTGGAGAACTACGACCGGACCCTTGAAGGAAGGGTTAAATCGGAAGCGGTTGACGTTTTCCGATCTCCGCCATTCCGCAGAAATCCTGATTGATTCGTTGTTAATCTCTCCTTAACCAGTCGAATTGCGCGTCGTTGCGCGCCGATGGGAGATCATTGATGTTAGCGTTTGACCTTCTTTTTCGCGACAAGAGCACCGGCGAAGAAATTCGTCCGTTCTAACTTGATCGTCACTTCCGGGCCGGCGGTGAAGCACCTTCAGCTGTGAAGGCGCGCTGACCGGCCCGGACGATTCTTTTGCGGCGGCTGGATTTCCGGCCGCTTTTTTATTGCCCGCGGGCAAGCACCGGAGAGCGGTTGCGTCGCCCCGCCCTTGCCCTCCGCGCACGTCTGGTTAAGGCGCTGTCTCTCACACTGGAGGGATTGGCCTTGCGCATCGCGATGATCGGCACGGGATATGTGGGGCTGGTTTCCGGCGCCTGCTTCTCGGATTTCGGCCATGAGGTCATCTGCGTCGACAAGGACGCACGCAAGATCGAGCTGCTCCACCAGAATGTGATGCCGATCTACGAGCCCGGCCTCGCCGAGCTGGTGGCATCGAACGTCAAGGCGGGCCGCCTTACTTTCACGACCGATCTGGCCGAGGGCGTCAAGGATGCCGACGCAGTGTTCATTGCGGTCGGCACCCCCAGCCGGCGCGGCGACGGCCATGCCGACCTTTCCTATGTTTACGCCGCGGCGCGCGAGATCGCCGAGAACCTGACCGGACCGAGCGTGATCGTGACCAAGTCGACCGTGCCGGTGGGCACCGGCGACGAAGTCGAACGAATCCTCGCCGAAGTGGCGCCCGACAGCGGCGCGAAAGTCGTCTCGAACCCCGAATTCCTGCGCGAAGGCGCGGCGATCGAGGATTTCAAGCGGCCCGACCGCGTCGTCGTAGGCACCGACGATGAAGGCGCGCGACAGGTGATGCGCGAGATCTACCGGCCGCTTTCGCTCAATCAGAACGCGCCGATCGTCTTCACCGGCCGCCGCACTTCCGAATTGATCAAATATGCAGCGAACGCGTTCCTCGCCGTCAAGATCACTTTCATCAACGAGATCGCCGATCTGTGCGAAGCGGTCGGGGCCGACGTGCAGGAAGTGTCGCGCGGGATTGGCATGGACAATCGCATCGGTGCCAAGTTCCTCCATGCCGGCCCTGGCTATGGCGGTTCGTGCTTCCCCAAGGATACGCTGGCGCTGCTCAAGACCGCGGCCGACAACGAGACGCCGCAACGCATCGTCGAGGCTACGGTCCAGGTGAACGATGCGCGCAAGCGTGCGATGGGCCGGAAAGTGATCAAGGCGATGGGCGGCGACGCCCACGGCAAGACCGTCGCGGTGCTTGGCCTCACCTTCAAACCCAATACCGACGACATGCGCGATGCGCCGAGCCTGTCGGTGATCGCGGCGCTGCAGGATGCCGGCGCGACAGTGCGCGCTTATGATCCCGAAGGCGTCGAGCAGGCACGGCCGATGCTGCCGGGCGTCGAGTTCTCCTCGAACCCTTATGCAGCCGCAGAGGGCGCAGACGCGCTGGTGATCGTCACCGAATGGGACGAGTTCCGCGCGCTGGATCTCGGCCGAATGGCGCGGACGTTGAAGACGCCGCTGCTGGTGGACCTACGCAATATCTATCCGCCGGCGGAAGCGGCGCGCGCCGGATTGAAGCTGGTCGGCGTGGGCAAGCCCAGAGCGGGCTGATCAGGCGACCCTTCCCAGCCGTTCGCCGGCATAGTTCGAAGCGCGGATCGGCTCCCACCACCAGCGATTGGCGAGATACCAGTCCACGGTCTTGCTCAGCCCCGATGCGAAGCTCTCGTTCGGGGTCCAGCCAAGTTCCCTCTCCGCCTTGGCGGGATCGATCGCGTAACGGCGATCATGGCCGGGACGATCGGCCACGAAGCCGATCAGCGACCGGCGGACCATTCCAGGCAGCGGCTGGCGCCGATCGAGAATATCGCAGATCGCCTCGACCACGCTCAGATTGGTCGCCTCCGCCCGGCCGCCGATCAGATAGGTTTCGCCTGGCCTGCCTTGGGTGAGCACCCGCTCGAGCGCCGCGGCATGATCCTCGACAAAGAGCCAGTCGCGGACGTTCTCCCCGCGACCATATACCGGCAGCGGCCTGCCCTCGAGCGCGTTGAGGATGGTCAGGGGGATCAATTTTTCAGGGAAGTGAAACGGCCCGTAGTTGTTCGAACAGTTCGACAGCACCACCGGCAGGCCATAGGTCTCGTGCCAGGCGCGGACGAAATGATCCGACGCAGCCTTCGACGCCGAATAAGGCGAGGACGGCGCGTAGGGCGTTGCCTCGGTGAAGACGCCGCTGTCGAACGGCAGATCGCCGAACACTTCGTCAGTGGAGACGTGGTGGAAGCGGAAATGCTCGCGGGCCCGCGCGGGCAACGTGCGCCAATGCGCGAGCGCAGCATCGAGGAGCCGGACGGTGCCGACGACATTAGTCTCGACGAACGCCGCAGGTGAATCGATCGAGCGATCGACATGGCTCTCCGCCGCAAGATGCATGATGCCTTCGATCCGCTCGTTGCGGAGCAGCTCCAGCACCGTCTCGGTGTCGGCGATGTCGGCTCGGACGAAGTGGAAACCGGGTTCGGCCTCCGCATCGCGGAGCGACGCGCGGTTACCGGCATAGGTCAGCTTGTCGAGGCAGACGACGTGATAGCCGCGGGCGACCAGCAGGCGGCACACCGCCGAGCCGATGAACCCGGCCCCGCCGGTGACGAGCACTCGCCGGATCATGCGGCGTCCTGCACGCAGCGGCGGAGATAATCGGCATAGCCGGTCTTGCCCATCGTCGCGGCGCGATCGAGCATTGCGTCGGCACTCAAATAGCCGAGGTCGAAGGCGATCTCCTCGGGGCATGCGATCTTGATACCCTGGCGGTGCTCGATCGTGCGGACGAACGCGCCCGCCTCGTGCAGGCTGTCATGGGTGCCGGTGTCGAGCCAGGCATAGCCGCGGCCCAGGCGGTTCACGGTCAGATCGCCGCGATCGAGATAGGCGCGGATCACGTCGGTGATCTCGAGCTCGCCGCGCGCCGAAGGCTTCAGCGCGTGCGCGATCGCCGTCACGTCGGAATCGAAGAAATAGAGGCCGGTGACCGCCCAGCGCGAGGCTGGCTTCTCCGGTTTCTCGACGATGCTGGTGGCGCGCGCAGTCTCGGGATCGAAGCTGACCACGCCGTAGCGCTCGGGATCCTCGACCTGATAGGCGAAGACCGTCGCCCCGCCGGCCGCGGCCGCTGTCGCGGCCATGTGGCCCTTTGCGCCCATCGCATCGCCGTGGAAGATATTGTCGCCAAGGATCAGCGCCGCAGGGCCTCCGGCGAGGAATTCCTCGCCGATCAGAAAGGCTTGGGCGAGCCCTGCCGGCTCGGCCTGCACGGCATAGCTGAGGTTGATGCCGAACGCTGCGCCGGTGCCGAGCAGCGCCTCGAACATCGGCAGATCGCGCGGGGTGGAGATGATCAGGATGTCGCGGATGCCCGCCAGCATCAGCACCGACAATGGGTAATAGATCATCGGCTTGTCGAACACGGGCAGCAATTGCTTCGAGATCGACAATGTCGCCGGATAGAGCCGCGTGCCCGATCCGCCGGCGAGGATGATCCCCTTGACGCCGTGCGGCTCGGGCCTGCGATCACCGCTGCGGCGGAAATGGCCTGACAATTTTTCTTCTCCGCTCCGAATTAGGAACGCCTCGCAATCGAGGCTCCCTCCCCCCTAGATCAACACTGCCAAATAGCGGCAGAAGGTTCACGAAGCTTTAGCCGGGCAACGCAGCGTAATCGGGATTCGACTTGTCTCTTCCACCCCTCACCCATCTCCAGCGCCTCGAGGCCGAGAGCATCCACATCCTGCGCGAAGTCGTCGCGGAGGCTGAACGGCCGGTGATGCTTTATTCGATCGGCAAGGACAGCGCCGTGATGCTGCATCTGGCGAAGAAGGCATTCTATCCCGCGCCGCCGCCCTTCCCGCTGCTCCATGTCGACACGACGTGGAAATTCCGGGCGATGTACGACTTGCGCGACAAGGCGGCGGAAGCCGCCGGCATGCAGCTGATCGTGCACCAGAACCCGGACGCGCTGGCGCAGGGAATCAATCCGTTCGATCATGGCAGCCTGCACACCGATCTGTGGAAGACCGAGGGACTGAAACAGGCGCTCGACAAATACGGCTTCGACGCGGCCTTTGGCGGCGCGCGGCGCGACGAGGAGAAGAGCCGCGCCAAGGAGCGCGTCTTCTCGTTCCGCACCGCCAGCCATCGTTGGGACCCGAAGAACCAGCGTCCCGAGCTCTGGCACCTCTACAATGCGCGGAAGAACAAAAGCGAGAGCATGCGGGTGTTCCCGATCTCGAACTGGACCGAGCTCGACATCTGGCAGTACATTCTTGCCGAGGGCATCGAGATCGTCCCGCTCTATTTCGCGGCACCCCGCCCGACGGTCGAGCGTGACGGGCTGATCCTGATGGTCGACGACGAACGCTTCCGGCTCAATCCGGGTGAGGTGCCGGTCGAGCGATCGGTGCGATTCCGGACCTTGGGCTGCTATCCGCTGACCGGCGCGGTCGAGAGCGAGGCGGCTAGCCTTGAGGAGGTGATCCAGGAGATGCTTCTCACTACCACATCCGAACGTCAGGGCCGCGCGATCGATCACGACCAGGCCGCGAGCATGGAGAAGAAGAAGCAGGAGGGTTACTTTTGACCTCCTATCGCCCCGACGCGCTGATCGCGTCCGATATCTCGGCCTATCTGACGCTGCACCAGAACAAGTCGCTGCTGCGGTTCATCACCTGCGGCTCGGTCGACGACGGAAAATCCACGCTGATCGGGCGCTTGCTCTATGATTCGAAGATGATCTTCGAGGATCAGCTGGCAAGCCTCGAAGCCGACAGCAAACGGCTGGGGACGCAAGGGCAGGAGATCGACTTCGCATTGCTGGTCGACGGACTCGCCGCCGAGCGCGAGCAGGGTATCACGATCGATGTCGCCTATCGCTTTTTCGCGACCGAGAAGCGCAAATTCATCGTCGCGGATACGCCGGGGCACGAGCAGTATACCCGCAACATGGTCACTGGCGCCTCGACCGCCGACCTCGCCGTCATCCTGATCGATGCCCGGAAAGGTGTGCTCACCCAGACGCGGCGACACAGCTACCTCGCGCACCTGCTCGGCATCCGGCACATCGTGCTCGCGGTGAACAAGATGGACCTGATCGGTTACGATCAGGCCGCTTATGACGCGATCGTCGAAGATTATCGCGGTTTCGCCGAATCGATCGGCATTGCGGGCTTCACGCCGATTCCAATCTCGGGATTCAAGGGCGACAACATCACCGGACTGTCGGCCAAAACGCCGTGGTTCGGCGGGCCTGCATTGCTGGAACACCTGGAACAAGTAGACGTCGAAGTTGACACCGACCGCGCCGGGCCGTTCCGGCTGCCGGTGCAGTGGGTGAATCGACCGAACCTCGACTTTCGCGGCTTCGCCGGACTGATCGCCAGCGGTTCCGTCAAGCCCGGCGACACCGTCCGAATACTCCCGTCGGGCCGGACCACGACGGTCTCGCGGATCGTCGCGATCGGCGGCGACCTCGACGAGGCGGGCGCCGGAGAATCCGTCACGCTGACGCTCGCCGACGAAGTCGATTGCTCGCGCGGCGACGTGATCGCAGCGGCCGACGCGCCGCCGCAGTTGGCCGATCAGTTCAAGGCGACGATCGTCTGGATGGACCAGGCCGATCTGCTGCCCGGCCGCGCTTATTGGCTCAAGCTCGGCACCCAGACAGTGAGCGTGACGGTGCGCGAGCCAGAGCACGCGATCGACGTCAACACGCTCGCGCACGTCTCGGCGCGCACGCTCAAGCTGAACGACATCGGCGTCGCGGAGATCGCCGCGGACCGCGGGATCGTCTTCGAGCCCTATGCCGAGAGCCACGATCTCGGCGGGTTCATCCTGATCGACAAGGTGACCAACGCGACCGTCGCGGCGGGCATGCTGCACCATGCGCTGCGGCGCGCGCAGAACGTGCACTGGCAGGCAGTGGAGATCACCCGCGAGGCGCATGCCGCGCAAAAGGGCCAGCGCGCGCGCCTGCTGTGGTTCACCGGGCTTTCGGGCTCGGGCAAGTCGACCATCGCCAATCTGGTCGAGAAGAAGCTGCACGCGATGGGCAAGCACAGCTTCCTGCTGGACGGCGACAATATCCGCCACGGGCTCAACCGCGATCTCGGCTTCTCCGACGCCGACCGGGTCGAGAATATCCGCCGTGTCGGCGAAGTGGCGAGGCTGATGACCGATGCCGGGCTGATCGTGCTCACGGCTTTCATCTCGCCCTTCCGCGCCGAGCGTGAGATGGTGCGCGCGATGCTGCCCGAAGGCGACTTCTTCGAGATCTTCATCGACACGCCGATCGCCGAAGCCGAGCGGCGTGACCCAAAGGGACTGTATCGCAAGGCGCGCGCGGGCGAGATCGCCAACTTCACCGGCATCTCGAGCCCCTATGAGGCGCCGGAGAACCCCCAGATCCGGATCGACACGACGAAGGAAACGCCCGAGGCCGCGGCCGAGCGGATCGTCGAGACGATCATGGGAACGTGGAGCCCGGTGATTTGACCGACGCCGAACTCGCGCGGGACATCGCCGCCGAGGCGGGTGCCCTGCTGATGCGGATCCAGAGCGACTGTGCGGGCGGCGACCGCGGCGACCGCGAGGCCAATACGCTGATCCTCGCGCGGTTGCGGGAGGCCCGGCCCGAGGATGCGATCCTTTCCGAGGAATCCGCCGACGACCTCGCCCGGCTGGAGCGCAGCCGCGTGTGGATCGTCGATCCGCTCGACGGCACCCGCGAATTCGCCGAGCGGCGCGACGATTGGGCAGTGCATGTCGCGCTGGCGGTCGACGGTCATGCGGAGAGCGGCGCGGTGGCGCTGCCGAAACTGGGCGTGACGCTGTCGAGCGACGCCCCTCCCCCGCTTCCCGCTCCGCAGACGCCGCCGCGGCTGTTGGTGAGCCGCACGCGGCCGAGCGCCTTGTGCGTCGACGTGGCCGAGCGGATCGGCGCGGTTCGGGTGGGCATGGGCTCGGCCGGCGCCAAGGCGATGGCGGTGGTGCGCGGCGAGGCCGAGATCTACCTCCACACCGGCGGCCAGCATCAATGGGACAATTGCGCGCCGGTCGCAGTGGCACTGGCGGCAGGGCTGCACGCGTCGCGGATCGACAGTTCGCCGATCGTCTACAACCAGCGCGAGACGAGCATTCCGGACCTGCTGATCTGCCGGAAGGAATGGGCGCAGACGGTGCTGGCGGCGGTAAGGGATTGCGGGCGGGACTAGGGTGAAAACCTATACAAGCTGTTGATTCATAACGGCTGCACTTCGTCCATCGCGAACCCCTTACGTCATCCCCGCGAAAGCGGGGATCCATCTCCAACAGTTTCCACGAGCGCGCCGGTGCATTTTGCTGCCCGCTCGGGAGATGGGTCCCCGCTTTCGCGGGGATGACGGATTCTGAATATGAGTCCTCAACCTAGCGGATCGCCGCTTCCGTCTGTTCGTCACCCCGGCCTTGGGCCGGGGTCCCGCTGACCCTCTGGCCAGGAAGAAGCGGGATCCCGGCTCAAGGCCGGGATGACGATTGTGGGGACTACCGCCGCACCTATCCCGGAGGAGCTTCATCTCCGCGACTCGCGGATTCCCGCCGAGTCGCGCGTGGACGAGAGTCAATGGACATGGTAAACGCTCCTCCGGGGAGGGGCGTTTCTTGGGCTTGGACATCTGGTTCCTGCTGGCGATCGGCTTCAGCTTTTCGGGCTATGCCGCATACCTGCTGGGACTGCGCCGCCAGACCATTCGCCCCAATCGCGCATCCTGGCTGATCTGGGCGACGGCAACCGCGCTCGAGGCACTGACCTATGCCGCGGTGAACCCGGGCGCGCCACAGGGCTGGGTGTTCGCGCTGTCCGCCGCCGCTTGTATCCTGGTGACGATCGGCATCTGGCACCGCTCGGCCTGGTCGCCACCCTCGCCGACCGACACTTTCTGCATCGGCACCTGCCTCACCGCTCTGGTGCTGTGGCTGGTTTTCCGAGAGGCCTTCTGGGCACACATGCTCGTGGTAGCCGCGGTGCCGGTGAGCTTCTGGCCGACTTGGGCGAGCATCTGGGCAGATCGTTCGCGTGAGCGATCGCCTGCCTGGGGGCTGTGGACGTTCGGCGATCTTGCGACCTTGCTGATCGCGGTCCGCGGCGCCGAACTCGGGGTAGCCGAGCTCGGCTATATCCTCGTCGAGTTGCTCTGCCATGCCAGCGTCTGGTTCCTGATCGGACTGGCGACGATCAATCCGCTGCGGTCGCTCGGCGCCCGCCGCGGCGGGCTCTTCATATTCGACCGCTATCGTCCCTCGACCAATCTTTTCAGGGTCGGCGAGAACCATCTCGGCAAGGCCGTGTTCGCGGCGACCGGATTCGCCGAGGGAGACGTGCTGCTCGAATTCACCGGCCAGCGGCTGCGCGCGGACCAGGTGCCGAGCCGGATGCGTGGACGCGGCGATCGCTTCGTCCAGGTGACGCCCGATCATTATATGGGGCCATCCGGGCGGCTCGACGATCTGGTCAACCATAATTGCGCGCCCAATGCAGGGCTGCGCTTCGGCGATGAGGGCGTGTTCCTGGTGGCGATACGCGCGATCGCGCCGGGCGAGGAGATCAGCTGGGACTATTCGACGACGTTGCGCGAATCGAACTGGCACATGCTCTGCCAGTGCAAGGCTCCCAGCTGCCGGCGCGTGATCGGCAATTTCGATTCGCTGGATGCGGAGCGCCGGGAGTGGTTCCGCGCACGCAATCTGGTGGCGCCGTATCTGCAGCGGGACGAAGTGACGGAGAAACGGGCGGTGGGGTAAGGCCCATTACTCGTCACCCCCGCGGAAGCGGGGGCCCATCTCCTGAACGAGCGGCAAAAAAGCGCCGGTGTGTTCGTGGATAATCCGGGAGATGGGGCCCCGCTTTCGCGGGGGTGACGGTTGTATTTACGCCGCGAGTTCCTCCGCATCGGCAAGCGGCGCGGCACTCAGCCTCAGGATCGCCCTAGCTCCCATACCCTTGCCGTCGCTCTGCACCTCGAGCGCGCCGTCCATCGCGAGCATCGAATTGGCGCACCAGTGAAGCCCGAACCCGCCGGACTTGTGCGGGCGTGTCGAGAAGCCGCGCTGGAACAGAGTCGGCGCCAGCGCGGGATCGAAACCTTCGCCATCGTCGCGGATGACGATCTCGATCTTGTCGCCTTTTTCGTGGATCGACACGGCTATGCTGCCCCCGCCTTTGCCCGTGGCGGCAATTGCCTCCGCGGCATTGGCGAACAGGTTTCCGACCACCTGACTGAGGATCACGCGGTTCGCGAGCACCCAATGCGGCCTGGCCGGGAAGCTGAAAGCGATCGAGTTCTCGCCCGAATAGCGCGCGATCGTGGCATTCTGGGCGACGATGTCGCTGATGTCGCAAGTGGCGAGCGGCGGACGCTCATGCGCGGCTTCCTGCTGTTCGCCGATGATCTGGAGCACGTGGCGCAGCGCGTCGCGCCCGACGCAGAGCTGTGCGCGACGATCCTCGCGCTCGCACTCGATCGCATCGAATGCGGCAGCGAGCAGAGCGGCCAGCTTGGCTCGGCGATCCGGCGCCAGGCTATGGTCGGCGAGTTCGGCCAGCGCCTTGTCGATCGTCGTGCGATCAAGCGCGGCGGGGCGGTCGAGCCCTTGGCTCAGCACGGTCGTCACCGGGTTCAGCGCGTTGCGGACATTGTGCATCACCGCGACCGCGCTTTCGCTCCTGCCGAGCGTGAAGCTCTGCACCTCGAGCTGCTCGCGCAGATCCTTGAGCTGGCGGAGCATCGAATTGAAGCTGGTGACGAGGCTGCCGATCTCGTCGTCACGCGGGCGCTCGGTGAGCAAGCCCAGCGTGCCCGAGCTTCGGACCAATCCCATATGGCGCTCGACGCGATGGAGCGGCTGCAGCACCAGCCGCGTGATCATCCGCCGCAGCACCAGCAGCACCACCGCCAGCAGCAGCGTCGACGCGAGCACCGCGAGGATCAGCATCCGTTTGCCGAGCATCGAGAGATCGCGCGGCACGCTATAGGCGGCAGTGGCGATCGCGTGGCCATCAGACCCCGGCACCGGCACCGCGATGCGGGTGCGCGAGGAGGTCGGCGTGACGGTCACCTGATTGACCGGCGCGGTGAAGCTCGCCTCGAGCTGGAGCAAGGTGCTCAACTGGGCCGAAGTCACCGTGCGCGCCATCAGCACATAGCCGCGCGGACGTCCGCTGCCGTCGCTGCGGCGCACCCGCGCGATGCCGACCGCGGCCAGCGTGTCGCCGAGGCGGAGATAGAAGCCGGCCGAATTCCGCCCCTGGAGCGCTCCCTCGAAATCGAGCCGCTGGATCGCGCCGATGAGCGCGGCGCGCATCGGCGGCACATCGGCCTCTTGTGCCACGTCGATCCAGCGCGCGATCACGATCGAGCGATCAGGCCGGACATAGGCCATGCCGTTGATATCGAGATTGACCATCGCCAGGGTCGAGAAGCTCTCCTCTTCGAACGCGCGGCTGGGCGCGGCCATGTAATTCCACGAGGAGTTCCAGTCACCATAGTCGCGAACCGCGCTCTCGACCTTGGCCGGAAGATCTTCGATCGCGGCCTTGGTGCGCGCGACATGCGCCGCCTCGGCAGTATGCTCGAGATGGTTGAAGCTCGGCGTGATGACTGTCGCGAGCAAGAGAGTGAGCGTCGTCGCGCCGAGCAGCCCGACACCCGTCAATATCAGGACGAGCTTTGCGCCGAGCGACCGCGGCGGGCGCAGGCGCCCCGTGCCCGGCATCAGCCGTTCGTCCCGTCGCCCGCGGCCTCGGTCTCCAGGTCGGTCTGGGCGGAAAGACTGCCGCGTTGCGCGAGCACCAGCGCATCCTCGGCATCGACCGGACGCGAAAGATGATAGCCCTGCATATGGCTGCAGCCGGCGAGGCGCAGCGCCTGGAGCTGGGTTTCGGTCTCGACGCCTTCGGCCACGACTTCCATGCCCAGCGCGCGGCCGAGATGGATCACTGAATGGACGATCGCGGCGGACTCGCGCTCGCGGCCCATGCCGTCGACGAAGCTGCGGTCGATCTTGAGACAATCGAGCGCGAAGCGGCGGATATTGTAGAGCGACGAATAGCCCGTGCCGAAATCGTCGAGCGCGATGCGGAAGCCCATCTGGCGGAGCTTGAACAGGATCTCGGCGGCGCGCTCGACATTGTCGAAGATCGCGGTCTCGGTGATCTCGATCTGAAAGCGGCCGGGCGCGACGCCCGCACTGGCGACGCGCTCCACGACATGCGCCACGAAATTGTGCCTGCGGAACTGGCGCGGGCTGAAATTGACCGAGACATATTGATCCGGCCAGGTTTCGAGCGCCTCGATCGCGCGATCGATCACCCAATCGCCGAGCTCGTGGATCAGGTTCGATTCCTCGGCGATCGGAATGAACATCGCCGGCGGGACCATGCCATATTCGGGGCTGCACCAGCGGATCAGCGCTTCGAAGCCGGTGATCTCCATGTCGCGGCCGACGATCGGCTGGAAGACGAGCTTCAGTTCGCCCTTGGCGATCGCCCCGGAAAGCCCGGTTTCGATCTGGCGGCGGAAGCGAATGGACTCGTCCATGCTCTCGTCGAACAGCCGCACGCAACCGCGGCCCTGGCGCTTGGCCTCGTTGAGTGCGAGATCGGCGCGGCGCATGACGTCGACCGGATCGCCGATGCTGCCCGGCTCGACGACGATCAGCCCGATCGAAGCACCGGCTTGCACCGAATGGCCGAACACCGTGAAGCTCGTGCTGCACGCCTTGAGCAGCCGCTCGCACAGCATCGCGGCCTCGTCTTCGCCGGTCACGTGCAGCAGCATCGCGAACTCGTCACCGCCCAGCCGCGCGACGAAGCCGCCCGCGGGAACATTCTGTTGGAGGATCTCGCAGATCATGCGGATCAGTTCGTCTCCGGCGAGATGACCGAGCGTGTCGTTGACCAGCTTGAAGCGGTCGAGATCGAGCATCGCCATCGCAAAGCGATGCTCGCTTCGCACCGCCTGCCCCAGCGTGTGGAGGAAGGCGAGCCGGTTGGGCGCGTCGGTCAGCGAGTCGTGGTTGGCCATGTGGATGGCGCGCGATTCGTTCGCGGCCAGCTCGAGCTTCTGCTCCTCGAGCAACGCGATCGCCTGCTTGAGATCGAGGTCGATCTTCCAGCGATTGGCGAGCGCAGTCGCAGTCTGGAGCACCTCCTCGGCCTGAAAAGGCTTGGCGATGTAGAAGATCTTGTCGGCGGGACCCGCGGCACGGCTGATGTCGATCGGCGAAAAATCGGAAAAGCCGGTGACGATGACGAGGTTGATGTCGGGATCGGCCAGGCGGATGCGGCGCGCGGTTTCCTTCCCGTCGATCCCGGGCGGCATGCGGATGTCGATGAAGGCGACGGCATAGCGTTCGCCCGATTGGACCGATTCCTCGACGGCGGCGACGGCGTCGAGCCCCTGCATCTTGTGGTCGCAGGCGAATTGGGGCGTCGGATCTTCGGGTTCGGCGGACGCGGCGTCACCGAACAATTCGGCGGTCATCGCATCCAGCACGGCTTCGCTATGGCTCGGGCGCGACGCCGCGAAGCACTGCCGATAGGATTCGTGCATTCCCGGTTCGTCGTCCACGATTAGAATGCGCACGATGCCCCAATCCCCTTGATCCGCACTGAAACAAGGTAAGTGAACAGCGTTAACGCGGGGTAAAATTCGGCCCGGGCCCAGCGGTGGCGGCGGCCGCGCGTCGTTAAGACCTGGTACAAACCCATAACGGATTACTCCCGAGCGGATTTCGCACGGTATGCGGTCTAGAAGTCTGTTCACGGATGCCTCTGTCTCCCTGGGGCCTTCGTCCGTACCGAGTGCCGCCTCTCCTTACCGGAGGGGCATTGCCCAGAGAGCAAGCCGAAGCCGTCACCAATCCCTCACGGCTTCGGCTGGGCCCCGCATGGTTTACCCGCGCTCCTCCGCGTTCTAGGTCTGTCGACCGAATTTGGAGGATCCATGGCCGAACCGTTGATCGCACGCTCTCTGCTCTTCGCGCCCGGCGATTCCGAACGCAAGCTGGCCAAGGCCGGAGCAAGCGGCGCGGACCTCGTCCTGCTCGATCTCGAGGACGCGGTCGCCGCCCCGAACAAGGCTGACGCGCGCCGGCTGGTCGCCGAGCATCTGCGCACCGCCGAGCGCGCGCAGCCGCAATGGGTGCGGATCAATCCGCTCGACACCGGGCATGCGCTCGCCGATCTGGCCGCGGTTGTGCCCCATCGTCCCGACGGGATCATGCTTCCCAAGGCGACGCGCGCCGAAGCCGATCGCCTCCACCATTACCTGACTGCGCTCGAGGTCGCGTCGGGAATCGCGCCGGGCACGATCCGCACGATCGTCGTCGCGACCGAGACCGCGCCGGCCCTGTTCGGCCTCGGCGACTATGCCGGCTGCCCGCGCCTCGCCGCGCTCACCTGGGGCGCCGAGGACAGCGCGACCGCACTCGGCGCGACGGACAATCGCGACGAGACCGGCGAATACGACTTCCCCTACCAGCTCTTCCGCGCGCTGGCGCTGGCGGGCGCCGCGGCGGCGGGGGTGACTCCGATCGAGACCATCCATGGCGATTTCCGCGATCTCGACGGGCTGGCCAAGGTGGCCGCCAAGGCGCGCCGCGCGGGTTTCCGGGGCATGATGGCGATCCATCCTGATCAGGTTCCGGTGATCAACCGCGCCTTCTCGCCATCCGAAAGCGAGCTGGAGCGTGCCGAACGGATCGTCGCGGCGTTCGCGGCAAATCCCGGAGCCGGCACGATCGGACTCGACGGCGCGATGCTCGACATGCCGCACCTGAAGCGTGCCCAAGCCGTGCTGGCGATGCCGCGCGGCTAAGCCTTCAATTGATTCTCCAGAGGTTAGGTCTAGGAATGCGAAGCATGCATTCGGGGGTGCGTACCGCGTAATGACCCAAGCCGAGCCCGGGCACGAACCGCTTCCCGTAGGCGAGGACGAGTTCCGCCTGATCGCGGATAGCGCGCCGGTGGCGGTGTGGGTCACGCGGCTCGACCGCACGCGCAGCTTCGTCAATCGCGCCTATGTCGAATTCCTCGGCGTCTCCTATGACGAGGCGCTCCGCTTCGATTGGCGCAGGATCATCCACCCCGAGGACGCGGCGCGGATCCTCGCCGAATCGATCGCTGGAGAAGCGCGTCTCGAGACCTTCGATCTCGAAGGACGCTATCGCAACGCGAACGGAGAATGGCGCTGGCTCCACTCCACCTCTTCCCCGCGGCGCGACGCGCAGGGGCGGCATATCGGCTTTATCGGCGTCGCGCACGACGTGACCGAAGCCAAGGAGGCGGAACTCTCACTGCGCGACCGCGAGGCGCAGCTTTCGGCATTCATCAGCCAGTCGACGGCGGGCTTCGCGCAGGTCGATCTGAGAGGCCAGTTCACGCTGGTCAATGATCGCTTCTGCGAAATCGCCGGCTGGAGCCGCGACGAGCTGATGGAGATGCGGATGCTCGACATCACCCATCCCGAAGACCGCGACGGCAATCGTCCGCTGTTCGAAAGAGCCGTGCGCGAAGGCACCCCCTACACGCACGAGAAGCGTTATGTCCGCAAGGACGGCAGCGTCGTGTGGGTCAACAATTCGGTGTCGGTGATCCGCCGCGCCGATGGCGAGCCGTTCGGCGTGCTGGCGGTGACGCTCGATGTCACGCGTCGCCGCGCGGCCGAGGCGCGGTTGCGCAAGAGCGAGGAAAGCCTGCGCCTCGCCATCGAAAGCGCGGGCATGGCGAGCTGGGAACTCGATCTCGAGACGATGCAGGGCGAATGGTCGCCCAATCGCTTCGACCTGCTCGGCATGGCGCGGCGGGCGGACAGCCGCGGCAGCTTCGCCGAATGGCTCGAGCGCGTGCACCCCGACGATCGGGAAATGGTGCGTGCCGCGGCGCGGAACTGCTTCGACACCGGCACGCCCTACACGATCGAATATCGCGTCAACCGCGCCGACAATGGAGAGGAGCGATGGCTCCAAAGCCATGGCAGCCGCATCGATTACGAGGACAAGAGGCCGAGCCGCTTCGTCGGCGTCTCATTCGACATCACCGACCGCAAACGCGCCGAGGCCGAACTCCGCGAAAGCGAGGCGCGCTTCCGGACGATCTTCGAGCAGGCGAACGACTTCCTGATCACCACCACGCTGGATCAGAAGATCACTTCGGTGAATCCGGCCGTGCTCGCGGCTCTGGGCTATGCCGAAGACGAAGTGATCGGAGCCTCGATCGGCGACTTCATGGACTCCGACCAACTCGCGTTGAGCATGGAGGCGTTCAATCACAAAATGCGCGAGGGCGGCAGCACGCGATTGACCGTTACCGTGCGCGCGCGCGACGGCCGGCCGCTGATCTGGGAGATCAACTCGCAGTTGACCACCGACGACGAGGGCAAGCCCACTGCGCTCCACGCGATCGGCCGCGACATGACCGAGGCCAAGCGCGCCGAGACGCATCTCCGGCTGCTCGTCGACGAGCTCAACCACCGAGTGAAGAACACGCTGGCGATCGTCCAGGGCATTGCCCAGCAGAGTTTCAAGGACGGTGCCGACGTGGCGGCCGCGCGTGCCGCGTTCGAGGGCAGACTGGCCGCGCTCTCCGAGGCGCACGATCTGCTCACTCGCGAGCATTGGGGAGCGGTGTCGATGGCGCAGATCATCGGCGATGCCGTCGCACCGCATGGCGGCGAGCCTGGACGCATCGAGCTCGATGGGCCCGATCTCCCGATCCTGCCCAAGACCGCGATCAGCCTTGCGTTGGCGATCCACGAGCTCGCGACCAATGCCGTCAAGCACGGAGCCCTGTCGAAACCCGAGGGTCGCGTGGCGATCCGCTGGGCGCGGACGACGAGCGATCACCGCGCGCGGCTGTCGCTCCTGTGGGAGGAGCGCGGCGGCCCCAGAGTCGAGATTCCCACGCGCCGC
Organism: Sphingomonas sp. Root241; assembly: GCF_001428865.1. Taxonomy (GTDB): domain Bacteria; phylum Pseudomonadota; class Alphaproteobacteria; order Sphingomonadales; family Sphingomonadaceae; genus Sphingomonas. Next base: position 986,082 of record NZ_LMIV01000001.1, on the reverse strand, counting down.
GGTTTCGGCACGCGGATGATCGAACGCGGACTCGCGGCGGAATTCGGCGGTACGGTCAAGATCGATTTCCGCCCCGAAGGCCTGGTTTGCACCGTCGACGCGCCACTGCCCGAGGGTGCCGAATGAGCGGCTATGGCGCGCTGCGCGTGCTCGTCGTCGAGGACGAACCGGTGGTGGCGATGTGTCTCGAAGACATATTGCAGGCGCTCGGCTGCGAGACGGTGGGACCGGCCGCGCGGCTGGTCGATGGTCTTGCGATGGCCGAGAACGAGCCGCTAGGCGCCGCGATCCTCGACATCAATCTGGGCGGCGAACGCAGCACGCCGATCGCCGAGGCACTGCGCCGGCGCGGTGTGCCCTTCGCCTTTGCGAGCGGCTACGGCACTTTGCCGGAGGGTTTCGAGACATTGCCGCTGATCGAGAAACCCTATCGCGAAGCCGATATCGATGCGGCGTTGCGGGCGCTGCTGGGGTAGCGGCTCCTATTCCACCGTTACCGATTTCGCGAGGTTGCGCGGCTGATCGACGTCCGTGCCCTTGGCCACGGCGACGTGATAAGCCAGCAACTGCACCGGCACCGCATAGACGAGCGGCGCGATCAGCGGGTGGACGCTGGGCATCTCGATCGTCGCCAGCGCATCTTCGCCGGCCAGCGCCAGCCCCTCGGCGTCCGAGATCAGCACGACCTTGGCGCCGCGCGCCTTGGCCTCCTGCATGTTGGAGACGGTCTTGTCGAACAGCGGGCCCGATGGGGCGAGGACGATCAGCGGCACGCTGTCGTCGATCAATGCGATCGGTCCGTGCTTCATCTCGCCCGAGGCATAGCCTTCGGCGTGGATGTAGCTGATCTCCTTGAGCTTCAGTGCACCTTCGAGCGCGAGCGGATAATCGGGGCCGCGGCCGAGATAGAGCACGTCGCGCGCCGCCGCGATGGTGTGCGCCATGCCCTCGATCTCGGCATCATGCGCGAGCGCGGCGTTGATCGCGGCGGGCGCCTCGATCAAATGGCGGACGATCTCGCGCTCGGCATCCTCGCTCAGCTTGCCCTTGGCGCGGGCGAGATTGACCGCTAGCGCCGCCATCACCGCGAGCTGGCAGGTAAACGCCTTGGTCGAGGCGACGCCGATCTCGGGGCCGGCATGGGTGGAGAGCAGCAAGTCGACTTCGCGCGCCATCGAGCTGGTCGGCACGTTGATGATGCCGGCGGTGGTAACCCCATTCGCCTTCATGTGGCGGAGCGCCGCGAGCGTATCGGCGGTCTCGCCCGACTGGCTGACCACCACGCCGAGCGTATTGGGGAGCAGGACGGGATCGCGGTAGCGGAATTCGGAGGCGACATCGACTTCGACCGGCAGCCGCGCGAACTGCTCGATCCAGTATTTGCCGATCATCCCGACATAGGAGGCGGTGCCGCAGGCGACGATCGCGACGCGCTCGATCCTGCTCAGGTCGAAGCTCATGTCGGGCAGCGCGACCTTTTGCTCGACCGGGCGGATATACGACGCCAGCGTCTGCGCGACCACCACCGGCTGCTCGTAGATCTCCTTGAGCATGAAATGGCGGTGATTGCCCTTGTCGATCAGCGCCGCCGACACGCCCGAGGCGACGATCGGGCGCTCGACGGGATTGTTGTCGCGATCGAAGACTTCGACCTTGTCGCGGGTAAGCACGGCCCAGTCGCCCTCGTCGAGATAGGCGATGCGCTGGGTGAGCGAGGCGAGCGCGTGCGCGTCCGAGCCGAGATAATTCTCTCCCTCGCCATAGCCGACGGTGAGCGGCGCACCGAGCCGGGCGCAGATCAGCAGGTCGGGCTGGTTGCGGAACAGGAAGGCGACGGCGAACGCGCCGTGGAGCTTGGGGAGCACCGCGGCGACTGCGTCGCGAGGACTGCTGCCGCGCTCGAGCTCGCGGCTGACGAGGTGCGCGACGACTTCGGTGTCGGTCTGGCTCTTGAACTCGCGACCCTCGGCGATCAGCTGGTCGCGGAGCGGCTTGAAGTTCTCGATGATGCCGTTGTGGACGATCGAGACGTCGCCGACGATGTGCGGATGGGCATTGTCCTCGGTCGGCGCGCCGTGCGTGGCCCAGCGAGTGTGCGCAATGCCGATCGTGCCCGGCAGCGCGCTTTCGGCCAGCCGCGCGGCGAGGTTGATCAGCTTGCCCTCGGCGCGACGCCGCTCGATCTCGCCGTCATGGAGCGTGGCGATGCCCGCCGAATCATAGCCGCGATATTCGAGCCGCTTGAGCCCGTCGAACAGGCGCTGGGCCACGTCCTGGTTGCCGACGATTCCGACAATTCCGCACATCGAACTTATCCCCTGCCGCGATCAGTGCGGAAATTTGGTGTCTACGAAAACCCGCGTGAATTCCATCGGATCGGGCTCGCGCCCGTGCGCCTGCTGGAAGCGGACGCGGCCCGATTGCCAGACCTCCCGGACGGCGCCCTGCATCCCGTCCGGAAACTGCATCCGCCCGACGACGATCTCGCGCCAGCTGCCGGTGGCGCCGAACATCTCGCGATATTGCGGCTCCATCGCGCGCAGCGACGCATCGGCCGCCGGATCGAGATGACCGATCGCATCGAGGATATAGCTTTCGAGCAGCCGGAGGAACGGCTTGCCGGCGTAGCGGTCGCTCATGGTTTAGCCGCCTTCCTGGCCTTCATCATTTCCCGGAAGCGCGTGCCCCAGCCGGGCCGTGCCTCCTGCCGGGCGCGGGCGAGCGCGAGCGCACCGGCCTCGACATCCTGCGTCACCACCGATCCCGCACCCACCGTGGCGTCCCTGCCGATCGCGACCGGCGCGACCAATGCGCTGTTCGAGCCGATGAACGCGCCTTCGCCGATGCTCGTACGATATTTGAAGAAGCCGTCGTAATTGCAGGTGATCGTTCCCGCACCGATATTCGCGCCCGCCCCGACATCGGCATCGCCGAGATAGGTCAGATGGTTGGCCTTGGCGCCCTTGCCGAGCACGGTCTTCTTGGTCTCGACGAAATTGCCGACCCTGGCGCCCTCGCCGAGCACCGTGCCGGGGCGCAGCCGCGCATAGGGGCCGACACTCGCGCCGCTGGCGATGCGCGCGCCCTCGATATGGCTGAAGCCGTGGATGGTGACGCGATCGGCGATCTCGACGCCGGGCCCGAAGAACACGTTCGGCTCGATCAGCACGTCGCGGCCGAGCTTCGTGTCGTGCGCGAACCACACCGTCTCGGGCGCCACCAGGGTCGCGCCATCGGCCATGGCGCGCGCGCGCCGCGCCTGCTGCCATTCGGCTTCGAGCGCGGCGAGTTCACCGCGGCTGTTCACGCCGGTGACTTCGTGCGCGTCGGCCTCGATCACCGCCGAGTGGCGGCCCGCGGCGGCGGCGAGCATCACGACGTCGGGGAGGTAATATTCGCCCGCGGCATTGGCGTTGGTGACCTGCGCGAGCAAGGCGAACAGGTTCTTCGCGCCCACCGCCATCAGCCCCGAATTGCACAGGGTCTCGGCGCGCTCCTCGGCGCTCGCGTCCTTGAACTCGACCATCTTGACGATGTGCCCCTGCCCGTCCGCGATCACGCGGCCATAGGCGCCGGGATCGAAGGGGCGGAAACCGAGCACCACGGCCACGGGCGCATCGGCGCCGTGTAGCCGCTCGAGCATCCGGCGCATCGTCGCGGTCGAGACCAAAGGCACGTCGCCATAAAGGATCAGCACATCGCCTTCGAACCCGGCGAGCGCATCCTCCGCCATCCGTACTGCATGGCCGGTACCGAGCTGCTCTACCTGCTGCACCGTCTCGGCGCCGAGCGGCTGGACCGCCGCCTCGACCTGCTCGCGTCCGGCGCCGACCACGACGATATTGCGCGCCGGATCGAGCGCATCGACGCTGTCGATCAGGTGCAGCAGCATGGGCCGCCCGGCGAGCGGGTGAAGCACTTTGTGCGTATCGGATTTCATCCGCGTGCCCTTGCCCGCAGCAAGGATGATCGCGGCTATCGGCGCTGTCATGATACCCTCCGGAAAAGCCCCCTGCCATGAGAAGCTTGCCAATTCCATAGCGTTGCTGGCAGCAGGCGCCGCATATGGCCGACTTCCCCTTCGATATCGTCGGATTCGATCTCGACGGCACGTTGTTCGACACCAGTGCGGATCTCACCGCCGCGCTCAACCATGGGCTGGAGCTGCTCGGCCGCCCGCCGCTCAGCGTCGAGACGGTAAAGCCGATGATCGGGCGCGGCGGGAAATACATGCTCCAGCAGGGGCTCGAGGCCTCGGGCGGATGCGATCCCGAGGTGTTGGAGCGCACCTATCCCGAGCTGCTCGCCTTCTACGGCGACAATCTCACGCGAGGTACCTACGCCTTTCCGGGGCTCGTCGAAGCGATGAACACGCTGGAGACCCGCGGGGTGAAGCTCGCGATCGTCACCAACAAGTCGGAGAGCCTCGCGGTGAAGCTGGTCGCCGAACTGGCGCTCGATCATCGCTTCGCCTGCGTGATCGGCGGCGACACGATGGGACCGGACAACCGCAAGCCCTCGCCCGAAGGAATCCGCGAAATGATCCGGCGCTGCGGCGGCGGGCGCGCGGCGTTCGTCGGCGATTCGATCTTCGACATCCAGGCGGCGAGGAGTGCGGGAATCCCCTCTGTCGCGGTCAGCTTCGGCTTCCTGATGCAACCGATCGAGGAGCTGGCGGCGGACGCCGTGATCGATCATTTCGACGAATTGGTGCCGGCGCTGGAGAAGCTCGGCGCGGCACTCCCTATATGATCCTGCACCCCATCCCAGGAGACTGAACATGACGACTCGCCCCCGCGCCCTGGTCACCGGCGCGTCCGCCGGCATCGGCCGCACTTTCGCCGAGCATCTGGCGCGCACCGGCCACGACCTGGTGATCGTCGCGCGGCGCGAGGACAGGCTGCGTGCGCTGGCCGAGGAACTCGGCGCCGCGACCCAGGCCGATGTCGAAGTGCTCGCCGCCGATCTGGGCAGCGATGCGGGCGCGGCGGCAGTGGCCGCGCGGATCGCGGCAGGCGGCGTCGACATGCTGATCAATAATGCGGGATATGCCACGCGCGGCCGGGTGGCGGAACTCGACCCCGACGCACTCGATGCGATGCTCCGTGTCAACATATTCGCGCTCAGCCGGCTTTCCGCTGCGGCGATGAAGGCGATGACCGCCGCCGGACGCGGCACGATCATCAACATCGCCTCGGGCACGGTGTTCATGCAGATGCCGGGCAATGCGGGCTATGGCGCCTCCAAGAACTATGTGATGGCGTTCACGCGCCATATGCAGGTCGAAGCGGCGGGCACCGGCGTCCGCGTCCAGTTGCTCGTACCCGGCGTGATCGCCACCGATTTCCACGAAGTCGCCGGCAACGATCTCGCCAACTTCCCGCCCGAGCGCGTGATGCAGGCCGACGATCTGGTGGTCGCTTCGCTACGCGCGCTCGAAATGGACGAGCCGGTGTGCATCCCCTCGCTTCCCGAGATCCGCGACTGGGACAATTATGTCGCCGCCGAAGCGTTGGTCGCGAAGAACTGCTCGCGCGACCGTCCCGCCGCCCGATATCACGGCGCCTGACTTTTTTCAGTTGCGAAGAACTTACCTCCGTTCCGTCATGAATACTTTTGAAACCGTGTTTTACCTGAGTTCCCCTCATGCTTGCATTTTTCGTACAAGATGTTGAGCATACAAATAGGGGAAGAAGCGTGGGTCGTTTCGGGGGGATGAATTTGAAGAGGTCAGATTATGCCTCTCCACGAGAGGCTATTGCCGACCCCCGCCCCGCCGCGCGGATCGCATCCGCGAGGCTGGCGGAGCTGGTTCAGCTGACACTCGTCGCGGACGGCGCCATCATCGACCTGCGCCGTTACGCGACCCGGCAGCGCACGATCGGCGCTCCCGAACGGCTCGAAACCGCCGGCGTGCTGATGGCCGGTGGTCTGCCGGAATCCTCCGAGGCACTATTGTGGCAGCTCGCCGATCCGATCGAAGCCGGCGCGCTCGGCTTCCAATCCTATGCCTGCGTGCCGTTACAGGATGTGGACGGCGCGCCGCTGGGGCGGATCGTCGCGATCCAGCGCGGCCAGCGCCAGTTCGACGGCCATGACCTCAAGATATTGCGGACGGTGGCGGATATCGTGACGGACCTGATCCGCCAGCCTCAGCTCGCCAACTGACGGACAGCCAGTGCGGCATTCATGTCCGGCCCGAGCAACGCCCGGCCACGGGCAGTGAGCGCCGCATCGATCATCTGCGGCCCGCCCGGCCCGACGATGAAGGCTTCGAAAGTGATCAGGCCGGCGTCGCCGAGATCTTGGAACACCTTGATGAAATCAATGAGTCGATCGGGAGAGGCATCCATGCCGACATCGGCGGGACGGAGCGTCGCGACGATCGGCCAGTTCGACCAGAGCGCCGCGACAATGGTCTTGGCGTCGGCGTTCTCGAAAGCCTGCGCGGGTTCGTCGATCACAACTGCCTCACTGCCCTGAACTACATCGTTTCCGCGCCCCCTGATCGTCTTGCCCCGTTTGTCCCGGTGGCGATTAACCTTCGCATAACAAAGGTTAACAATTCGCTAACTTGCCGGGTTATCGCGATTGCCTCGTCACTTTGCCCTACGAACAACATAGTCCCTCATAAGCAAACGGCGTTCGCAATCAATATAACGCTGCTCCGTCAGTACTTATTACTTCTGCCCACGCTCACTAGGTCAATAATGATTTAATTAACCTGGCCGGGATTTGCACCATTTAATGAATAAATGCTTTGCCAGCATATGCGGCGGCATCCGGATCGCGTGGCTCCGGAGGTAGAATGCAAGCCGCGTGAGCCTGCGCACAGGCCGGCCCCATGCATCGCGGGCGAGCAGACGGCGCAGATAGAGCGGATCGGCGCCGTCCCGCACGCGCCAGCTCTCGGATATCCCGGTCCCGTAGAGAGTGTTCGCAAGGCGCGCTGCACGGGCGACCGCCGGCCCAAGCCCGTGGCGTGCGGCTTTTGCCTCCACCCCGGTGATGCCGAATTCCTCGATCAGGCAATGCACGTCCCACAAATTGCGCATGCCGCCGGCGAGGTCGCCATCGGCGAAGAGATGCGCGGCGGCGTGGCAGAGCATGTCCGGAGGGCTCAGGATGCGCAAGCCGTTCTCCAGCGCGACACTGTCGGCGATCAGCGCGTCGGCATCGGGCGTGATGCGCGCAGTGAGCGGCAGGATCGTGTGATGGACGTCGATCATCCGATCGCGCTCGCGATGGATCAGCGGCGGCAGCTCGTGCATCCAGCGGCGATAATACGCATCGTCATAGGGATCGGGCTTCACCCATTCCCAGCCCGCCATAAGCAACAGGGCCTCGGCCTCGTCGAGCCGCGCACGGGGCACGAGGATGTCGAGATCGCCGATCGAGCGGCCGGTGCCCGCGGCCAGACCCGCCGCGGCATAAGCGGTGCCCTTGAGCAGGATCACCGGCATTCGCGTGGACGCGAGCGCGCGGCGCGCCATTTCGGCTTCCCACAGCGCGGCGGTTCGACCCTGCGCGGCCGAGCTGCGCGCATCCTCGAGGATGCGCGCAGCGGCGGGCGGCATCGGCAGGCCTTCCAGCCGGTGGGCAAGTGTGCCGGTGAGCTGCTCGGCGCGGGCGATGGCGAGCAATGCGGTCCAGCCGTCGGCGCCGAGCCCTGCGGTCGTCGCAGGATCGCGCAGCGCGTCGGCGAGAATGCGGCCGTCGGTCATGCCGCCGCCTTCCACAACCGTTCGACCTGCACCAGCGCCGTAGCCGTATCGGAATAATCGAGCGCGCGGGCCGGGACATTGCGCACCAGCCGGGTCAGCGCGTCGAACCCGCGTTCGGCGAGCGCGACATAATTGGTCGAGGCTTGGGTGAGGCGGACGAAGGTCTCGCTCGGCAGCACGTCGCGTTCGGCGGCGGCGAAGCCGTAGCTCGGGAACAGGATCAGGCGGGGCTCGGCGGGTTCTGCCATCGCCGCGATCGCCCGGGCATCGGGCACGAGATGGCGGATCGTGCCCTTGGGCGTGCCTTCGAGCACCGGCCCGAAGCGCCCGCCGGGCAGCGCGCGCTCCATCACGCCGATCGCTTCGTTCTTGAGGCTGATCAGTCGCGGGAAGCCGTGGATCAGTCCGGTCGCAGGGTCGAGCAGCGCAAACTCGTCGCCCATCAGCCGCCAGCCTTGGGCCATCAGCAAAGCGGCGAGCGTGGATTTGCCGGCGCCGGACATGCCGGTCATAAGCAGCGCCCTGCCGTCGCGCTCGACCGCGGAGGCGTGGAGCAGCAGATAGCGGCACTGGCCGAGCGCCATCTGCAGGTTCATCCCCATCTCCGCGGCGAGCAGCCCCTGCGCGAGCGGCAGCGGCGCGGCATCCGGGATGACGAAGTCGCCGCCGATATGGACCGAGGGTCGCAGGAAACGGCGCCACGGCCGCGCGGCGTAGAGATGGACGTTGAAGTCGGGGATGCTGTCCTCGGGCGCGGGATAGTCGCGATAGAGGTCGTCGAGCACTGCGACCGGCACGCGCCAGTCGCTGCCGACGCGAAAGCCTACCGGACCGATGCGGAGCTGCGTCAGATGGCGCACAACCGCTCCACCAGGCCGACGGCGGCGAGTTCGTCGAGACGCACCGCGAGCGCCAGCGGATCGGCGTCGACCAGATCGAAGGTTTTCGCCAACCGGGCAAGCAGGTCAGGCGCCGAAAGCGGTTCGACGGCAAGCGTCTCGAGGATCTCGGGAACGGGCGTGTCGACGATATGCGTGATGCCCGAGGCGCGGTGATAGACCAAAGTCAGCGCGTCCAGCGGGACGATGCGCAGCGTATCTGGAGCCGCGGCGCGGTAGAGGGTCATGCCCCCTCCTTCCCGTCATCCCCGCGAAAGCGGGGACCCATCTCCTGCAGTCGTCCCGCATACAACAGCCGTGGGATCGCCGATCTTCGGCACGAGATGGGCCCCCGCTTTCGCGGGGGTGACGACCGATGTTGGGGAATTAACGATCGCTTTCGCGGGGATGACGATAGGGAGCAAAACAGCGGCACGGGCACGGCCTCAGCCGCGCGGCATCTGCAGCGATGCGAAGCAAGTGAAGCCGCTGGTGCCCGATTGCAGGCGGCGGATATAGTTGGTGTAGGCGCGGCTGCGCTCGTAATCGGTGCCGGGCAGCGTGCCGCCCGAGAGTGCGCGCTTGACGTCCTCGGCCTTGAACGCGGTTCCCGGCGGCGGATAGGCCCCGGGCGTGCCCGCGGGCACCAGCGTGCCGTCCGCGGCGATATAGCTGCCGGCACGCGCCGGATCGGGGACCGGGATCTCGCAATTCATCACCGACGCGCTGGTCTGCGCGAGCGCCGGCCGGATCGAGACGATGGCCGAAGCGCCGGCGGCGCCAAGCATCAATGCGCGGCGGCGCGAAGCAACGGGTCCGGTGGTTTCGTCGGTCATGATGCCTTGTCATGCCCCCGCGCCGCTTTCGCAATCGTAAATCCAGGCCTAGAAAGGGACATATGCCTTCCTTTCTCGGGGTCCGAACAGCACTGGCGCTCGTCGTCGCGGTCATCGCCGCGGGGGTGAACCTGTTGTTGAACGGCGACGTCCAGGCGAGCCTGGTCGTGTTGGTCTGCGCCGTCGCCTCGGTGCTGATCGCGGCGAGCGGTGGCGAGGCGCCTTCCGTGCCCGAACGCGCCACGCTCGAGCCGGGGAAGGAGCCCGCCATTGCCGATGTGATCGAGGCGATTGCCGAACCGTTGCTGGTGATCGCGGGCAGCCGCGTCGAGGCGGCCAATCAGGGCGCGCGCGAGCTGCTGGGGCATCATGTGCTGGGCGAGGACGTCCGCGTCGCGATCCGCCACCCGGCCGCCGCCGAACGACTGATGCATTCCGACGAGGACGCGCAGGCGGCGCCGATCCACCTCGTTGGGTTGGGCACGCGTGACCAGCGTTGGGAGATGCGGGTGCATGCGCTGGGGGATGGACGCCGCGTGGTGCATCTCATGGACCGTACCGGCAGTTATGCCGCCGAAAGGATGCGGGTCGACTTCGTCGCCAACGCAAGTCACGAGCTGCGCACGCCGCTCGCCTCGCTGCTCGGCTATGTCGAGACGCTGCGCGAGGACGCCGGCGACGATCCCCAGACGCGCGGCCGCTTCCTCAAGATCGTGTTCGGTGAGGCGCAGCGGATGCAGCGGCTGATCGAGGATCTGATCTCGCTCAGCCGGATCGAGGCCGAGAAATATCGCGCGCCCGACAAGGCAGTCGATCTTGCCGACCTGACCCAGCAAGTGATCATCGAACTTTCGGGAAGCCCGCGCGCCGCCGATCTCGTCACCCAGATCGGCGACGTCGCGCCGGTGGCGGGCGACCCGACCCAGCTCAGCCAGCTACTTCACAACGTCATCGGCAACGCGATGAAATACGGCCGCGACGCGACGCCGGTCACCGTGACGCTCCAGCCCGAAGGCGAGGCGATGGTGCGCCTGACCGTTGCGGACGAAGGCGAAGGCATCCCGCCGCAGCATCTGCCCCGGCTGACCGAACGCTTTTATCGTGTCGATTCCGGACGGAGCCGTTCGCTGGGCGGCACCGGCTTGGGCCTCGCAATCGTCAAGCATATCGTGGAGCGGCATCGCGGCCGGCTCGATATCGCCAGCACCGTGGGCAAGGGCACGACCGTCAGCATCCTGCTTCCGGTACTGCGAGTGTCATAAAGACGTAACCGACTTGCAAGACACGCGGCTTGCGTGCCGCGGCGCACGACTCGGGTGAAGCGGGGAGTTCGCACATTTTCGGCAGGTTGGCCCTGATTGCAGCGGCGGCGCTCACGCTGGCCGGCTGCGACGGCAACACGACGCGCGAGATCCGCGTCGTGGGCTCGTCGACTGTCTATCCCTTCACCACCGCAGTCGCCGAGACCTTCGTCAACCAGGGCGGCGGACGCAGGGCACCGGTGGTCGAATCGATCGGCACGGGCGCGGGCCTCAAGCGCTTCTGCGAGGGTGTGGGCTGGGAATATCCGGACATCGCCAATGCCAGCCGCCGCATCAAGAAATCCGAATACGAATTGTGCCAGACCAACGGCGTCGGCGAGATTATGGAAGTCCAGATCGGCGTCGACGGCGTCGCGCTGGCCGAGGCGAACAACGGACCGCGGCTCGCGCTGAGCAAGAAGGATGTCTATCTGGCGCTCGCCGCCAATCCTTCTGGCAAACCCAACACCGCGCGGCTGTGGCGCGACGTCAATCCGTCGCTCCCCGCGATCCCGATCCAGGTGATGGGGCCACCGGCGACGAGCGGCACCCGCGACGCGCTGGTCGAGCTGGTGATGGAGCCCGGCTGCGCCGCCGCGGACCCGCAAGCCAAGGCACTCAAGGCGGCCAAGGACACCGCGCCCTATGACAGCCGCTGCAAGCGCATCCGCGACGACGGGCCGTATATCGACAAGGGCGAGAACGACAATCTGATCGTCCAGGGCCTTGCCGCCAATCCCAACGCGCTCGGCGTGTTCGGCTATTCGTACCTCGAGGAAAATATCGACCGGCTGCACGGCGTGCCGATCGAAGGGGTGGCGCCGAGCTATGCGAGTATCGCCGACGGAACGTACCCGGGCGCGCGCCCGCTGTTCCTCTATGTGAAGAAGCGCCATTTGCGCGCGGTGCCGGGGCTTGCCGACTTCCTGACGCTCTACACGACGATGTGGAACCCCAAGGGCAAGCTCACCCAGCGCGGACTGATCGCCGCGCCCGATGCGCTGCGGACACATTCGGCGCAGATCGTGGCGCAGCGCACCGCGCTCGATCCGGCCAAGCTGCACTGAGATGACGTCGTGAACGCCTTCACCCTCCTTTTCCTCGTCGCCGGGCTCGGCCTGATCGGCTGGCTGACGGCGCGTGCGCGCGCCAATCGCTTCGATCGCGGCGGCGCCAAGCGGCTCCATTCGCTGCCCGGCCAGCACGGCATGTATGTCGCGATGTGGACGATGCTGCCCGCCTTGCTGTTCGTCGCGGTGTGGAGCGCCGTCAGCCCCGGGCTGGTCAAGGAAGCGGTGCTCACGCACCCGGCCGCGGCGCAGCTTCCGCAGTTCGAGTTCGAGCGGGATGCGCTGCTCGCAGAGGCCAAGCGGGTGGCGCGCGACGATGGCGCCAGGGCCTTCGACCCCGTTGCCGAACAGCTCGCGGCGCCGACGCGCGCGGCGCAATCGCGCTATGGCTGGATGGGCACCGGGGTCGCGATCCTGCTCGCCTTTGCCGGCGCCGCCTTCGCGCTCACCCGCGTCCGTGCAAGCTTCAAGGCGCGCAGCCAAGTCGAACGCGGCGTGATGGTGCTGTTGCTGGTCGCCTCGCTGATCGCGATCCTGACGACCCTGGGCATCTTCCTGTCGCTGCTGTGGGAATCACTGCGCTTCTTCCAGCAGGTGCCGATCACCGACTTCCTGTTGGGGAGGCACTGGAGCCCGCAGGTGATCGACGCCGCAGACCCGGGCAAGTCGCTCGGCGCGGTGCCGTTGTTCTGGGGGACCTTCTTCATCGGCGCGGTGATCGCGATGGTCGTCGCGATCCCGTTCGGGCTGATGAGCGCGATCTACCTCACCCAATATGCCGCGCCGACGGTGCGCAAATGGATGAAGCCGACGCTGGAGATGCTCGCGGGTGTGCCCACCGTGGTCTATGGCTACTTCGCCGCACTCACTGTTGCCCCCGCCGTGCGCGATCTCGCGGTGTCGTTCGGCTACACCTACGCCTCCTCCGAAAGCGCCCTCGCCGCCGGCCTCGTGATGGGGGTGATGATCATTCCGTTCGTCTCGTCGATGGCCGACGATTCGATCGCGGCGGTGCCGACCGCGATGCGCGACGGCAGCCTGGCGATGGGCGCGACGACCAGCGAGACGATCTCCAAGGTGTTGATCCCGGCCGCACTGCCCGGTGTGGTTGCCGGCGTGCTGCTCGCGGTCTCCAGGGCGATCGGCGAGACGATGATCGTGGTGATGGCCGCCTCGGGTGCCGCCAACATCACGCTCAACCCTTTCGAAAGCGCGACCACCGTCACCAAGCAGATCGTCGACCTGCTGACCGGCGAATCCGAGTTCGACAGCCCGAAGACGCTGGCGGCGTTCGCGCTGGGCCTGACCCTGTTCGTGATCACGCTGCTGCTCAACATCGTCGCGCTGCGCGTCGTGAAGAAATATCGGGAGGCCTATGAATAGCATCCCCGCCCCGGAGCGCACTCCGACCGACTGGAACGCGGCGGCGATGCAGCAGCGCATCCGCCGGCGCTATGCCCGCGAGCGACGCTTTCGCTTCTTCGGGCTGGCGGCGGTGACACTGTCGGCGGCGTTCCTCGCTTTCCTGCTGATCACGATGGTTGCCAATGGCTGGCGCGGCTTCACGCGCACCGACGTGGCGCTGACGATCGACTTCCCCGCCTCGGGAATGCTGGTCGAACGCGGCCAGCTGAGGACACCCGCCGCCGATCTCGCGCTGGCCGGCGCGGGGCTCGAGAATACCGTCAAAGGCGCAGCGGCGACGGCATTCGGCGCGGGCGGCGAAGATTTCATCTCGGAGAACGCCTGGCTGAGGGTGCGCGATGCGATCAAGGCCGATCCGTCGATCCTCGACCGCAAGGTCAGCATCGACGTGCCCGCCTCGACCGGGATCGACCAGGCGATGCGCGGCGACGGTAACGCCGAAGCGAAGGCGACGGTGGCGAAGCTCGAGCGAGCGGGCGCGCTGTCGCGGCACTTCAATATGGATTTCCTGCACGAATCCGATTCGACCGATCCGGTCGCAGTCGGCATCTGGGGGGCGCTCAAGGGTTCGCTGTTGACGATGGCGGTGACTTTCCTGATCGCCTTCCCGGTCGGCGTGCTTTCGGCGATCTATCTCGAGGAATATGCGCCGAAGAACCGTTGGACCGACCTGATCGAGGTTTCGATCAACAATCTCGCGGCGGTCCCGTCGATCATCTTCGGCTTGCTCGGGCTCGCGGTGTTCCTCGGCAGCTGGAGCCTGTTCGGCTATCAGTTCGGCCCCCTCCTCCCCCGCTCGGCAGCCCTGGTTGGCGGACTGACGCTCGCGCTGATGATCATGCCCGTGATCGTCATCGCCAGCCGCAACGCCATCAAGGCCGTGCCGCCCTCGATCCGCGACGCCGCATTGGGCATCGGCGCCAGCCCGATCCAGGTGGTGTTCCACCATGTGCTGCCGCTGGCGATGCCCGGCATCCTGACCGGCACGATCATCGGCATGGCGCGCGCGCTCGGCGAGACCGCCCCGCTCCTGCTGATCGGCATGCGCGCCTTCATCGTCACCCCGCCGGGCGGCTTCACCGATCCCGCCACGGTGCTGCCGGTGCAGATCTTCCTGTGGTCCGACGAAGTCAGCCGCGGCTTCGTCGAGAAGACCAGCGCCGCGATCATCGTGCTGCTGGTGTTCCTGCTCGCCATGAACGGGCTGGCCATATACCTTCGCAACAAATTCGAGACCCGCTGGTGATGACCGACGTTCCTTCCAAAATGTCCGCCCGCGGCGTGAACGTCTTCTACGGCGACAAGCAGGCCGTGAAGGACGTGTCGATCGACATCGACATGGACAAGGTCACTGCCTTCATCGGTCCGTCGGGCTGCGGCAAATCGACTTTCCTGCGCACGCTCAACCGGATGAACGACACGATCGCCAGTGCGCGCGTCACCGGCGACATCATGCTCGATGGCGAGAATATCTACTCGTCGGCGATGGACGTGGTGCAGCTCCGCGCGCGGGTCGGCATGGTGTTCCAGAAGCCGAACCCTTTCCCCAAATCGATCTTCGAGAACGTGGCCTATGGCCCGCGCATCCATGGGCTGGCGGCGTCCAAAAGCGAGCTCGAGGCGATCGTCGAGCGCTCGCTGAAGCGCGCGGGTCTGTGGGAGGAAGTGAAGGACCGGCTGCAGGACAGCGGCACGGCGCTTTCGGGCGGCCAGCAGCAGCGGCTTTGCATCGCCCGCGCGATCGCCGTCGATCCGGAGGTGATCCTGATGGACGAGCCCGCCTCGGCGCTCGATCCGATCGCCACCGCCAAGATCGAGGAGCTGATCCACGAGCTCCGCGGGCGCTATGCCATCGCGATCGTCACCCATAATATGCAGCAGGCGGCGCGGGTCAGCCAGCGGACTGCCTTCTTCCACCTCGGCACCTTGGTGGAATATGGCGAGACCGACCAGATCTTCACGACGCCGCGCGAAGAGCGCACCAAGGACTATATCACCGGAAGGTACGGCTAAATGGCGACGGGTCAGGAACATACCGTCAAGGCGTTCGACCAGGACATCAAGCAGCTCCGCGCGCTGATCAGCCAGATGGGCGGGCTTGCCGAACAGGCGATCGACGACGCGATGAAGGCGCTCCAGCGCGGCGATACCGCGCTTGCCGACAAGGTCCGCAAGAAGGACAAGGCGATCGACGCGATCGAGGCCGAGGTGGAGAAGCTCGTCGTCCGCGTCATCGCGCTGCGTGCGCCGATGGCCGACGACCTTCGCGAAGTCATCGCCGCATTGAAAATCGCCGCGGTGGTCGAGCGTATCGGCGATTATGCCAAGAACGTCGCCAAGCGCGTGCCGCTTATCCACACCGAGGGTGAGGAACGGATCGAGGCGCTGTCGCTGCTGCCGGCGATGGCACGGATGGCGAGCGACATGGTGCACGACGTGCTCGACGCCTTTGCGTCGCGCGATGCCGCGGCCGCCGCGGAGATCTGCGTGCGGGATACGGCGCTCGACGATTTCTATGACTCCATCTTCCGCACCCTGGTGACGTTCATGGTCGAGAATCCGCGCACGGTGAGCCAGGTTGCGCACCTGCTGTTCGTCGCCAAGAATATCGAGCGGATCGGCGATCACGCGACCAACGTCGCCGAGATGGTATATTTCGCCGCCACCGGCCGCTATCTGGCCGACGAAGCGGCTGCTGGTTAAGGACGCGCAGATGGCCCGAGTGAAAATGCTCCTCGTCGAAGACGATGCCGCGATCGCCGAACTGGTGACGTGGCACTTCAAGCGCGAGGATTACGAGGTCAAGCACACCCCCGACGGCGAGGAAGCCCTGCTGCTCGCCAAGGAAGCGACGCCCGACATCGTGCTGCTCGACTGGATGGTCGAGGGGCTTTCGGGGATCGAAGTGTGCCGCCGCCTGCGCCGCATGCCCGAGACCGCCAATATCCCGATCATCATGCTCACCGCGCGCGGCGAGGAAGAGGATCGGGTGCGCGGGCTCGAGACCGGTGCGGACGATTATGTCACCAAGCCGTTTTCCCCTCGCGAGCTGGTCGCCCGGGTCGGCGCGGTGCTGCGCCGCGTGCGGCCGGCGCTGGCGGGTGAGGCGTTGAGCTACGCGGACATCGAAATGGACACGGTGGGGCACAAGGTTCGCCGCGGCGGTGACGTGATCTCGCTCGGGCCGACCGAGTTCCGCCTGCTCAAGCATTTCCTCGAGCATCCCGGCTGGGTGTTCTCGCGCGAGCGGCTGCTCGATGCGGTGTGGGGCCATGACAGCGACATCGAATCGCGCACCGTCGACGTCCATATCCGGCGGCTCCGGAAAGCGATCAACCATGGCGATCGCCCCGACATCATCCGCACCGTCCGCTCGGCGGGCTATGCGCTGGACACCGGCAACTAAATCCGGAGCCATCCCGCAGGTCTCGCGTTCTCGAAAAGCGCAGTCGACTGCGCTCGAGAAACTGTTCGGAGACCCGTGATGACTCTGATCGTTTTGGCCGCACTCGCGATGAGCGGTGCACTCCCGCAGGATGTACCTGCCCAGACCAATCCGCCGGCCGATACCCCGGCGCGGCTGGGTGGGCTGGCGCCCGCAAGTCCCTGGCCGAACGGCCCGCCCGCCCCCGGCCAGCAAGTCGTGTTCGTGCCCAATCCCCAGACCCCCAGCGAGGCCTTTCCACCGCCGCCGCCGCGCGAAAACCTTCCGTTCTGCAAGCGCGGCCAGTTCGACGGCTGCAAGCAACGGGGCGGCTGAGCGACGAACGCCGGCTTTGGCAAGGTGAAGCGTGCCAGACGCGCAACATTCTGCGCCGGATATACGTTTCTCTTCCGCAACGGGGGCTCCGTAGCGAGAAGAGGACGTGCGAATGAAATGGACGATCATGGCCGCCGCGCTGATCATCAGCGGCACTTCGGCGGCACAGGACGTGCCTGCCTCCCAGCAGACGCCGGCGCAGACCACGGCGCCTGATACGACCACCCCGGATCCGCAGTCGACCACGCCCGGCACCACCGGCTCGGGCACGACGGCCGACACCGCCACCCCGCCCGACGCGACCGGCACCACGCCGCCGACCGATACGACCACCGCGGCGCCTCCGACGACGCCCGATGCGTCGGCCGCCCCGGCTCCGACCGCGGCACCGGCTCCCGCGCCGATGACGGCGGGCCCTCCGCCCGCGGCGCAGCAGGAATATCCGCCCTGCTCGAAGACCGTGAAGGACCAGTGCCGCCAGCGCGGCGGCCGCTGAGCGGAAACGCGGGTTTGCGCCCGCGGTGACGGCGTCATAGGAAGCGCTCCATAGATTTCAGGAGCGCTTCCATGACCATAGGTTTCGACAATCGCGTCGCCATCGTGACGGGCGCGGGCGGTGGCCTTGGCCGCGCTTATGCGCTCGAGCTTGCGCGACGCGGCGCGAAGGTCGTCGTCAACGATCTGGGCGGCGCGCGCGACGGCACCGGCCATTCGGATGCCGCGCTCAACGTGGTCGAGGAAATCACCGCTGCGGGCGGCGAGGCATTCTCCAACGGCGGCAGCGTGACCGAATATGACCAGATGGTCGCGATGGTCGAAGCGGCCAAGGCGCGCTGGGGCCGAGTCGACATATTGATCAACAATGCCGGCGTGCTGCGCGACAAGAGCTTCGCCAAGATGGAGCCCGAGGATTTTCGCTTCGTCGTCGACGTCCACCTCAACGGATCGGCGAACTGCACCAAGGCCGTGTGGGACACGATGCGCGAGCAGAATTACGGCCGCATCCTGATGACCGCATCCTCGACCGGGCTGTTCGGCAATTTCGGCCAGGCGAATTACGGCGCGGCCAAATTGGGCCTGGCGGGGCTGGCCAAGACGCTCCACCTCGAAGGCGCCAAATACGGGATCAAGGTCAACACCATCGCGCCGGTCGCCGGCACGCGCATGACCGAGGACATCTTCCCCGAAGCGGCGTTTAAGGCGTTCGCGCCGGAAAATGTCGCGCCGGCGGCACTGTTCCTCGTATCCGAGGATGCGCCGACCAACATGATCATCGGCGCCGGCGCGGGCGTGGTGCAAGCCGCTTATGTCACCCTGACCCCCGGGGCCAAGCTGACCGAACCGACTCCCGAGAGCGTCGCCGCGCAATGGGCCGAGATCATCGACCGCAAGGGCGAGATCGTCCCCAATTCGGGCGCCGAGCAGACCATGTCGATCATGTCCCGGCTGCAGTAGCGTCCCACCGTATTGTTTCACTAATACACTTATGCTACAGCGATCCTCACAACAGGAGGATTGCCCATGTACAGCGAAAGCGACCTGGCAGGCGCGGTGGAGGCGGGAGCGATCTCGCAGGATGCCGCGGCGGCCCTCAGAAACCACGTAGCGGCTAGCCGATCGACGCCGACCGTCGACGAAGAGAGTTTCCGGCTGCTGACCGGCTTCAACGACATCTTCGTCGGCATCGCGGCGATGCTGATCCTCGTCGCGGTGGGCTGGATCGGCTTCTACATCGGCGCGAAGATCATGGATCTCGATACGACCGAGGGGCCGCGGCAGGTGGGCGTCGCCGTCGCGTTCGGCGGGTTCGCCGTGGCGATCACCAGCTGGCTGCTCGCCGAATATTTCACCAGGCAGCGCCGCATGGCGCTCCCCAGCATCCTGCTGCTGCTCGGTTTCGCGGGCGGCATCTTCGCCGGCTTCGGCGCGATCTGGGTGGCCAATGCGCCGTGGCTTTCGGAGCAATTCGGCCTCACCACCGAACTGCAGCAGCGCCAGCTGGCGGGCGTGATGGGGATCGTCACCGGAATCCTTACCGCCGGCGCGACCTGGCTGCACTGGCGGCGCTTCATGGTGCCGATCACCGTCGCGGTGGGTGCGATAGCGCTGGTCGCGGTGGCCGTCGGGGCGATCACTGCGTTCGTTCCCGCTTCGCAGGACTCGCTCAACCTGATGCTGCTGATCGCCGGCGTGCTCGTCTTCGTCTTCGCGATGCGCTGGGACATGTCGGATCGCGAGCGCCGGACGCGCCGCTCGGACGTCGCCTTCTGGCTCCATCTGGCGGCTGCCCCGCTGATCGCGCACCCGGTGTTCCACATGCTCGGCGTGTTCGACGGCGACATTGGCGCCCCGATGGCCGGCGTGGTGCTCGCGCTCTACGTGGTCTTCGCCGCAGTGGCGCTGGCCGTCGACCGGCGCGCGCTGCTCGTCTCCAGCCTCGTCTATGTGCTGTGGGCGATGTTCGCATTGTTCGAGCAGAGCGGCGCAGTCGAGCTGGCGGCGGCACTGACCGCGTTGGTGATCGGATCGGCGCTGCTCACCCTCTCCGCCTTCTGGCAGCCGATGCGCCGCCATGTGGTGGGCCTGCTCGGCAAGGATCTGGAGGGCCGGCTGCCGCCGACGCAGCAACTCGCCCTCGCCTGATACGAGAGCTTGCCGTTGTGAAAGGGCTCGGGAGTTTCCCGGGCCCTTTTGCTGTGTGGCGCATGCTGTGTCGGGATATGCGGGAGGGGCTGATTCCCGCTTGGAGCGGCCCGCCCGCCAGCCAACCGAACGGTTGGCACGGACTAGGCTACCAACCTTTTGGTTGGGCTGAAAAGGCACGGATTTCCGCGGATTTTGCCCTTCGACACAGCGTGTCAACCGGCGCGCGCTTGACTCGTTTGCGCATTTACATGTCAACCGACAACCGCATTGCGAGGGCGTGACGCCAAGGTGCTGCTGCAAGCTGCGCATGGCCGAACGAAAGCAGAACAAATCCTACATTGCCAGTTCTGCTTCGAAGAGCAGGCGCTGAAAGCGGACATTCATTCATCAGCGGCTCCAAGGTCCGTTTCTGACTAGCAGCAGACGATTTTCGCTGCCGCCGCTGCGGGCGTATGACCTCAAATGACCGATCTATTGCAGGGGGAAGTCCAGAACGCTTGCGCTTCCTCCGCGAGCAGGTTAGACACTGAACCATATGGTTCAGTATTCAAGCCCTCCCCTCGATCTCTCGTTCGCGGCGCTGTCCGATGCGACTCGCCGCGGGATCATCGACCAGCTCGGGCGAGGGAGCGCATCGATCACCAGTCTCGCGGACACGTTCCAGATGACGCTGACCGGCATCAAGAAACACGTCCAGGTTCTCGAGCGCGCGGGGCTCGTCATCACGCAGAAGGTCGGACGGGTGAGAACTTGCACACTCGGGAAACGCGGTCTCGAGGCGGAGGCCGCGTGGATCGAGGCGCATCGCAAGCTCTTCGAGGCCCGCTTCGAAGCATTGGACGAAATCATCAGCGAAATGAAACAGGAGAGAAGCGATGGATCAGCAAGTTGATAGTGCAGGTGGTGCGCAGAACCGCACGTCCGTCGAGCGCAGAGGGGATCGCGAACTCGTCGTAACGCGGACTTTCGACGCACCGCCGAGCGTGGTTTACAAAGCCTGGAGCCAGCCCGAGCTTTTCCAGCGCTGGTGGATGCCGAAATCCTTATCCGGCGTTTCGCTCGTGGCTTGCGATATGGACGTCCGGACCGGTGGCAAATATCGGCTGGAATTCAGCGCCGGCGGCTCGGACACCATGGCCTTTTACGGCAAGTATCTCGAGGTGGTGCCGAACGAACGCATCGTCTGGACCAATGACGAGGGTGAAGAGGGCGCGGTCACGACCGTGACCTTCGAGGACCAGGGCGGCAAGACGCTGGTGAACTTCCACGAAGCCTATCCGTCGAGGGAGGCGCTCGAGGAGGCACTGCAGGGATCCGCGGCCGGATTGCCGGAGCAGCTGGATCAGCTCGACGAATTGCTTTCCAGCATGAGCGCGTAGCGCGGGTCGGGAAAAACGCGCCTCGGGGGAATATCTGCTCTGGCGGCTTTACTCCCCCACCAGCTTCATCAGCCGCCGCTCGACCGGCGCGAGCACCGGGCCGAGTTCGTGGCCGCGCTTGAGCACCATGCCGGCTTCGTGGACCAAGGCCCACATGCCCTGGCGGTTGCGCAACGCCGGGCGCTTCTCGATCCGGTATTCGGGGCGTTCGGCGGCGCGGCGGAAGGCGGCGAAGACGGCGGCGTCGTGGTCGAACTGGATAGCATAGTCCTTCCAGTGCCCCGCGGCGACCATCCGGCCGTAGAGATCGAGGATGCGCGTCAGTTCGAGGCGCTCGAAACCGACCTGCGACGGTCGGCCGATCGGCAGAGGCGTGACGATACCCATCAGGCGCGGTCGCGGCGCTCCCTGGCGGTGGGTTTACCGCCGTCCTCGATCATCGCGTCGAGCCGCTTGCGGAGCGTCTCGAGCTCGCAGCGCATGATCTCGAGCTTCTGGGTGGCGGGATCGAACAGCTCGCTGCACGGCGTGCCATAGGGCACGAAATCCTTCTGCCACGTTGCCGCCTCGACCAGGGTGGACTTGGCGGGGATGCCCACCATCACCGCACCTTCGGGGACGTCCCTGGTCACCACTGCGTTGGCGCCGATCCGCGAGCGCTCGCCGACGGTGACCGGCCCCAGCACCTGCGCGCCCGAACCGATGATCACGCCGTTCAGGATCGTCGGGTGGCGCTTGCCCGCGACGCCGTTATCGGGGCTGGTGCCGCCCAAAGTGACGCATTGATAGATGGTGACGTCGTCGCCGATCTCGGCGGTCTCACCGATCACCACGAAGCCATGATCGATGAAGAAATTACGGCCGATCGTCGCGCCCGGATGGATGTCGATCGCCGTCATCCAGCGCGACCAGTGATTGACTGCGCGGGCGAGGAAGAACCAGCGGCCCTTGTACAGGCGATGCGCGATGCGGTGATAGAAGACCGCCCACACGCCCGGATAGAGCAGGATTTCGGCACGGCTGCGCGGCGCGGGATCGCGCGCATGAATCGAATCGAGATAGGCCTTCAAGCGACGGAACATGGCCGGTTCCCCTTTGCCGCGCCAATTTAGTGCACCGCGCGCCGGATTTCCAGAACAGCCCCCCGCAGGGCTTGTCCCATCTAAACACGATGTATCTTGTGGGAATTCGGCGGGCACGGCATTCCTGCGCGTCCAACGGTTTGCAAAGGGCACGGATGATCTTCGGAATAGACCTGACGGCACTCCTCCCCTTCATCGCCGTCGGCTTCGCCGCGCAGATGGTCGATGGCGCGCTGGGCATGGCGTTCGGCGTGATCTCGAACACGCTGCTGCTGAGCCTCGGCGTGCCGCCGGCGATGGCGTCGGCGGGCGTCCACACCGTCGAGACCTTCACTACCGCAGTCTCCGGGATCAGCCACGCAGTCCACAAGAACGTGAACTGGAAGCTGTTCCTGCGCATCGCGGTACCCGGCGTGATCGGCGGCGCGCTGGGGGCCTATGTGCTCTCCAACATCCATGCCGCGACCGCCAAGCCCTTCATTCTCGCCTATCTGACGGCGATCGGCCTGTATCTGCTCTGGCGCGCGCAACATTATCCGCCGCA
Organism: Sphingomonas sp. Root241; assembly: GCF_001428865.1. Lineage (GTDB taxonomy): Bacteria > Pseudomonadota > Alphaproteobacteria > Sphingomonadales > Sphingomonadaceae > Sphingomonas. The sequence goes on along the minus strand of NZ_LMIV01000001.1, from coordinate 963,437 downwards.
TGAGCGCAGCCCCAAGATCGTCGAGCCGCTCGGCCTCGTCGGCGGCTTTCTCGATGCTGCGGGCGGCGGCGGCTGGGGCCCGGTGGTCACCTCGAACCTGCTCGTCCAGGGGTCGAGCCCGCGCATGACGATCGGCACGGTCAACACCGCCGAATTCTTCGTCACCGCCACCATCTCGGCGACCTTCATCACCCAGCTCGGGCTCGAAGCCTTCACCGTCGCGACGGTCGGACTGCTGATCGGCGGCGTGATCGCGGCGCCGCTGGGCGCGCGGCTGGCGAAGCGGGTTGAGCCCAAGACGCTGATGCTGATGGTCGGGATCGTGCTGACGCTGACCAGCGTGTATAACCTTTACCTCGCGCTGCGGTAAGGTTCGGCGCCGCGGCGCAGCGGGCACCGCGTGTTTCCCGTCATCCCGGCGAAAGCCGGGATCTCAGGAGGCAGGCGCGAATCTGTAACCAAATTCCACTGTCACCCCGGACTTGGTCCGGGGTCCACATTTCCGTGGAATGCAGGCGACTCAGGCTTTCCCAAACTTCTCCGCCGGCATGGCTGGCGCGGTGGGCCCCGGAACAAGTCCGGGTGACGGTTGGGAGCAAGGACCCGACGGTACTTCCTCGCCTGAGATCCCGGCTTTCGCCGGGATGACGGAACGTGGGCGGCAATTCGATTAATCACCCGCCACTGATCGCCTCACTCGATCAGCGCGAGCGAAGCTTCCCATTAGCATTGCGCCGCAGCGCGCTTATATCCCGCATTGCAACACAATGCCTTTGGAGGAATTTCACGCATGGCGCTCATCGGAAGCACGATTAAGCCGTTCACGGCGCAGGCCTATAAGGACGGCAAGTTCGTCCAGGTCACCGACGCCGACACGCGCGGCAAGTGGGCGGTCTTCTTCTTCTACCCGGCCGACTTCACCTTCGTGTGCCCCACCGAGCTCGAAGACCTGGCCGACATCTACCCGACACTCCAGAAGATGGGTGTCGAGGTCTATTCGGTATCGACCGACACGCATTTCAGCCACAAGGCCTGGCACGACACCTCGCCGGCGATCGGCAAGATCAATTACTATATGCTCGGCGACCAGAACCACGTTCTCAGCACGAACTTCGACGTGCTGCGTGAGGGTCAGGGCCTTGCGGACCGCGGCACCTTCGTCGTCGATCCCGAGGGCGTGATCCAGCTGGTCGAGATCACGTCGGAGGGCGTCGGCCGCAACGCCGCCGAGCTTCTGCGCAAGATCAAGGCCGCGCAATATATTGCCGCGCATCCGGGCGAAGTCTGCCCGGCCAAGTGGGAAGAGGGCGAAGCGACGCTCGCTCCCTCGCTGGACCTCGTCGGCAAGATCTAAGGCGCCCCTCCCCTCCCCCTTGTGGGGGCGCCCATTCGGCCCGGGTTGGATTTCGGTCTGTCCCGGGCCGTTTTGTCTCTAGTTACCGGAGTTTACCGATGCTCGACGCCAATCTGACGCAGCAGCTCAAGACCTATCTGGTCAACATCAAGCAGCCGATCGAGCTCGTCGCCAGCCTGGGCGACGACGCCAAATCGGGCGAACTCGAGCGCCTGCTGAACGACATTGCGGCGCTTTCCGACGACATCAGCGTCGTGCGCAAGGACGATGCCCGGAAACCCAGCTTCATGATCCGCCGCGCCGGCACCGATATCGGCGTACGTTTCGCGGGCCTGCCGATGGGGCATGAATTCACGTCGCTGGTGCTGGCGCTGCTGCAGGTCGGCGGGCATCCGTCGCGCGCGGCGCAGGAATTGATCGAACAGGTCAAGGAACTCGACGGCGATTTCGAGTTCGAGACCTATTTCTCGCTGTCGTGCCAGAACTGCCCCGACGTGGTGCAGGCGCTCAATCTGATGGCGGTACTCAATCCGCGGATCAAGCACGTCGCGATCGACGGCGCCTTGTTCAAGGACGAAGTCGACGCCCGGAAAGTGATGGCGGTGCCGACGGTGTTTCTCAACGGCGAGCCCTTCGGGCAGGGCCGGATGGAACTCGAGCAGATCGTCGCGAGGCTCGACACCGGCGCGGAGGCGCGCGCGGCCGAGAAGATCAGGACGAAGGATGCGTTCGACGTGCTGGTGGTCGGCGGCGGGCCCGCGGGCGCGGCGGCGGCGATCTATGCCGCGCGCAAGGGCATCCGCGTCGGCGTGGCGGCCGAGCGCTTCGGCGGGCAGGTGCTCGACACGATGGCGATCGAGAATTTCATCTCGGTTCCGCACACCGAGGGGCCCAAGCTGGCCGCGCATCTCGAGCAGCACGTCAAGGATTACGAGGTCGACGTGATGAACCTGCAGCGCGCCGAAAAGCTGATCCCGGCGCCGACCGAGGGCGGGCTGCACGAAGTGCGGCTGGCCAACGGCGCGAGCCTTAAGGCACGGACGGTGATCCTATCGACCGGCGCGCGCTGGCGGCAGATGGGCGTGCCCGGCGAGGACGAATATCGCAACAAGGGCGTGGCGTACTGCCCGCACTGCGACGGGCCTTTGTTCAAGGGCAAGCGCGTCGCGGTGATCGGCGGCGGCAATTCGGGCGTCGAGGCGGCGATCGACCTTGCCGGTATCGTGGCACACGTGACCTTGATCGAATATGACAGCGACCTGCGCGCCGACGCGGTGCTCCAGCGCAAGCTGGCGACTTTGCCCAACATCAAGGTGATCACTTCGGCGCTGACCACCGAAGTGCGCGGTGACGGCGAGAAGGTGTCGGGGCTGGCCTATAAGGACCGCAGCCACAGCACTGAGCACCAGATCGAACTCGAAGGCATCTTCGTGCAGATCGGGCTGGTGCCGAACACCGAGTGGCTCAAGGATTCGGTGGCGCTGAGCCCGCGCGGCGAGATCGAGATCGACGCGCGCGGCGAGACCTCGCAGCGGGGGATCTTCGCCGCGGGCGATGCGACGACGGTGCCGTACAAGCAGATCGTCATCGCGATGGGTGCGGGTTCGACCGCGGCGCTGTCAGCGTTCGATTATTTGATCCGGTTGCCGGCGGAGGAATTGGTCGAGGCGGCGGCTTGAACTTCCAATTCGCACCTATTCTAATACCGTCACCCCCGCGAAAGCGGGGGATGGGCGAGGCCGTCATGCGCCCCGCGCATGACTAAGATTGCCGGGGGCAATCTTACCTGCCCATCTCCGCAACATGCCGTAAATAAGACGGCCGTTTGTCCGGCTTGGCTCCTGCACGAGATGGGTCCCCGCTTTCGCGGGGATGACGATCAGGGTAAAGGCTCGCATAATCGCCTCCGCCACTCTATATGGCCGACACAATCGATAGAGGCGATCAGTGGCAGCAACCTATCTCCCGACGCTCAAGCAGCTGCAATATCTCGTCGCGCTGCACGATTCCGGCCATTTCGGCCGCGCGGCGGAGGCGTGTTTCGTCACCCAGTCCACGCTTTCCGCCGGCATCCGCGAGCTCGAGACGCTGATCGGCGTCGTGCTGGTCGAACGGACGCGGCGCGTGGTGCGCTTCACGCCGCTCGGCGAGCGGATCGTCGACAAGGCGCGGAGGGTGCTGCGCGAGGCGGACGAGCTTGGCGACCTTGCCCGCGCGGCGGGGCGGCCGCTGTCGGGGGAGATGCGGATGAGCGTGATCCCGACGATCGCACCCTTCCTGCTTCCCCGCATCCTGCCGCGGCTGCGGCGCGAATATCCCGAGCTCAAGCTGTTCCTGCGCGAGGAGACCAGCGGGCAGGCCTGCGAGCAGCTCCATCACGGGCGCACCGATTGCGTGCTGCTGGCTCTCCCCTTCGGCTGCGGCGACGTGGAGGCGGCGCCGTTGTTCGACGACCGGCTGTTCGTCGCCTTTCCCGAGGGCGAGATGGACCCGACCCCGACGATCCGCCCGGCCGATATCGACGCCAACCGGCTGCTGATGCTCGAGGACGGGCATTGCCTGAAGGACCACGCCCTCGCCGCGTGCAACCGGCCCGAATTGCGCGCCGAGGCGACGATGCTCGGCACGTCGCTGCACACCATGGTGCAGATGGTCGACAACGGGCTGGGGGTCACGATGCTGCCCGAAATGGCGATCGACGCGGGCATCCTCGACCATACCCAGGTGACCGCCCGGCCGCTCGATGCGGAAAACGCATCGCGGCACATCGCGCTCGTGTGGCGCAAGGCCAGCCCGCGCGAGCGGGATTTCCGGTTGTTGGCCGACGTTCTGGCGCAGACGCAATAGGCTCGTCATCCCGGCGAAGGCCGGGACCTCGTGCGGCTCCTGCCCGACATGTGGCCTGAGATCCCGGCGTTCGTCGGGATGACGGTTGAGGCTAGTCCCAGCGCCCCGCCGCATCCGCGTCGCTCTCGCGGGCTTCGACCCAGCGCGCCGCATCGCCCCGCGTCTCGCGCTTCCAGAAGGGCGCGTCGGTCTTGAGCCGGTCGATCAGATAGGCGCAGGCCTCCAGTGCCTCGCGGCGATGTTCCGCGGCGGTGCCGATGAAGACGATGCGGTCGCCGGGGACCATCACGCCGACGCGGTGGACCATGGTAACGCCGAGCAGGGACCAGCGCTGCATCGCGACTTCCGCCAGCGCGATCAGCGCGCCTTCGGTCATGCCCGGATAATGTTCGAGCTCGAGCGCAGTCACGCCGTCATCGCCGCGGACGACGCCGGTGAAAGTCGCGACAGCGCCGGCGCCTCGCTCCTCCAGTGCGGCGACTTCGACGCCCAGCTCGATCGGCGCATCGTCGATCGAGACCCGGATCATCCGCCGGTCACCGGCGGGAAGATCGCGACTTCGCGCGCATCGCCGAGCAATGTGTCGAGCGGCACGAACTTCTGGTCGATCGCCGCGCGCAGCCGTTCGGGCTCGCGCATCGCCTCGGCATGGCCGGGGCTGAGCGTCGCCAGCCAGTCGATCAGATCGGCGACGTTGCGCACCGCTTCCGGCGGATCGCGCCGCTCCGCTCCCGTCCCGATACGCTCGCGAACCCAGGCGAAATAGAGCAGGTCCATCACGTATCCATGTGCTTGAGACCGACGCGCAGATAGTCCCAGCCGGTGATCGCGGTCAGCACCGCCGCGCTCCACAAGGTGACCAGCCCGAGCAACGTCACCCACGGATATTGCGGCACCGCCTGCCCCAGGATCAAAGCCCCGAACGCGACGAGCTGGAGCGTCGTCTTCCACTTGGCGAGCTGCGAGACCGGCACCGACACCTGCAACTGAGCGAGGAACTCGCGGAGACCCGAGACGGTGATCTCGCGCAGCAGGATGATCAAAGCAGCGATCAGGTGCCAGTCGGCGACGACGCCCTTGCCCACCAACATCAGGATCACTGCGGCGATCATGATCTTGTCGGCGATCGGATCGAGGAACACGCCGAGCTTGGAGACGGTGCCCTGCGCGCGCGCCAGATAGCCGTCGAAATAATCGGTGATGCCCATCAGGCAGTAGATCGCGAAGGCAACGGCATAGCCGGTCCGCCATTCGGGCCACCACAGAAAGGCCGCGAGCAGCGGCACCGTGACGATCCGCGAGAGCGTCAGGATGTTGGGCAACGTCAGCATCCTTGTCGCCCTAGCACCGGTCGTATGGGAGCCGAAACAGTCTTCGTCATGGATGTGGGACGCACATGGCGGTTGATACGTTCCGTGACGCTCGGCTATGCCGACGCGTCGTTTGGCGGGGTCCTCCCGCGCTTCAAGGACGTGGCTGGATATGATCGGTGCGCTCGGGTTGATGAAGGAGCGCCGGTTCCTGCCGCTGTTCGTCACGCAGTTTCTGGGGGCGTTCAACGACAACCTCTTCAAGAACGCGATGATCTTTTTCGCGACCTATCAGATTTTCAGCTCGGTCGAGCAGGAAACGCAGTTCAGCGCGATCGCCACGGGCATCTTCATCCTGCCCTTCTTCCTCTTCTCCGCGCTCGCCGGGCAGCTCGCCGACAGCTACGACAAGGCGAAGATCATGCGGATCATCAAGGCCGCCGAGGTCGTGATCATGCTGGTCGGCGCACTCGGCATCTTCATCAAGAGCCTGCCGCTGATGCTGGTGGCGCTAGTGGGCATGGGCATTCACTCGACCTTTTTCGGCCCGATCAAATATGCCGTGCTGCCCCAGCATCTGAACGAGGACGAAGTGCTGGGCGGCACCGGGCTGGTCGAGGCGGGGACCTATATCGCCATCCTGTTCGGCACGATCGCGGGCGGACTGATCAGCCCGACCGTCGCGGCCTTCGCCGTGGTGGGCGTGGCGATGATCGGCTGGCTGGCCTCGCTCAAGATCCCGCCGGCACCGCCGCTGACCAAATTGAAGCTGGATTACAACATCTTCCGCGCCTCCGCCCGGCTGATCGGCGCGACGATGCACATCCCGCGGCTGTATCTCGCCATCGTCGCGATCAGCGTGTTCTGGACGATCGCCGCAGTGCTGGGCGTGCTCTTCCCGCCGCTGGTGAAGAACGTGTTCCATGCCCAGAAAGACGTCGCCAGCGTGTTCCTCGCGATCTTCTCGGTCGGCATCGCGATCGGATCGGTGGTGATCAACCGGCTGCTCAAGGGCCATGTCTCGGCGAAATATGCGACGGCCTCGGTGCTCGCCATGTCGCTGTTCGTCGTCGATTTCTTCTTCGCCGCTCTGTATTTTCCGGTGAGCGAGGGAGCGCTGCTCAAGACCGCGAACTTCCTCGCGCTGCCCGATGCGTGGCGGGTGCTGTTCGACCTCGCGATGATCGCGATCACCGGCGGCATGTTCGTCGTGCCGCTCTACGCCTTCCTCACCACTACGGTGGACAAGTCGCAGACCTCGCGCACGGTGGCGGCCAACAATATCGTCAATTCAGGCGCGATGGTCGCCGGCTCGGTGGGCGTTCTCGGCTTCACCCACATCCCCGGCGTCGACGTGGTCCACGCGATCTGGATCGTCTTCCTCTTATGCCTCGCCTCGGCCTATTGCGCGTGGCGGCTCTACAAGGCCGAAGATCTGCCCCACGGGCTCGATCCGATTCCCTGAAGTAATCACCCTCTCCCGCTTTCGCGGGAGAGGCGCGAGACTTGGCAGCTTGCTGCCTAGTCGCAGCGGTGAGGGTCTTCTTCTCCCATGAAGACGCTGCCGCGTGGAAGAAGAAGACCCTCACCCAACCCTCTCCCGCGAAGGCGGGAGAGGGCTAAATTCCGCCGGCCGTCCTAGACGATGAAGGTGTAGAAGCAGACGAAGAAGGCGCTGAAGCTCAGCGCGAAGAGCTTCCAGTCGCTATCGTCGCTGATCTTGCGCTCGATCGCGGAGACGCGCCGCATATGGCTGCGGAACGGGTGGCGGCGGGCATGGCCCTCGGCGACGAGCTGGCTTTGCATCGCAGGAGTTAACGCTTCGTTTACTTTTATGGCCAGCAAAGAAGAAGGTTAACGCGCGTTTTGTTACGGGACACGCTCCGCGCGCTGTCCCGGGGGTAGCAGGCTCTTAAATCCCGAGATCGTGGTTAACGCGGCACCGGACCGGTGGTCGAGCGGATCATCAGCTTGTGCTCCAGCGTGACCCGTTGTCCGGTCTCGGGCGAGAGCATCAGATCGGCGGCGGCATAGGCCAGCTCGCGTACCGGCTGGCGCATCGTCGTCAGCGGTGGCCATACCGCCTTGGCCAGATCCGAATCGTCGAACCCCACGATCGAGAGCTGACCGGGAATGTCGATATCGGCCTCGTGCGCCACCGCCAGCACGCCCGCGGCCATATCGTCGTTGCCGGCGAAGATCGCCGTGGGACGTGGCGTGCGATCCAACAGTGACCGCGCCGCCTCGCCGCCCGAAGTGAAGCTGTTCTCGCCCGCGACGACCAGGCCCTCGTCGAAAGCGATACCGTGCGCCTCGAGCGCCTCGCGATAGCCCTGCAGGCGCTCCCAGGTCGAGACGTGGCTGTCGAGCCCGCGGATGAAACCGATCGCGCGATGCCCGAGCCCGATCAGATGCTCGGTGACTTCGCGCGCGGCCGCCACGTCGTCGATCGCAGCCGCCATGCCGCTGTCCTTGCGCGCGCCGGGCGCGATGCGGACATAAGGCAGTCCGCGCCGGTCGAGCTCGTCGAGCAGGGCAGCGATCTCGGTGACCGGCGGCGACAGGATCACCCCGTCCAGATGCGCCTCGTCGACCAGCGCCATGACGTTCGACACCAGATCGGGCGACTGGCTGTCGATCGGCTGAAGCAGCAGCCGGTAGCCAAGTTCGCTGCAGCGCTGCTGTGCGCCGAGCTGGATGTGATAGACATAATAGGGGCTGGGATTGTCGTAGAGCAACGCCACCTGGAACGACCGCCGTCCGGCGAGTGTGCGCGCCGCGTGGCTGGGGCGGAAATTGAGCCGCGCCACGACTTCCTCGACGCGCCGGCGCGTTTCCTCGCTGACGTGCTTCTCGTTATTAAGGACGCGCGAGACGGTCTTGAACGACACGCCTGCGATCTTCGAGACTTCCTTGATCGTCGGACGGCTGGACATTGCTCACCCCCGGCCGGAAGCGGCCCTGATCGAAGGCATATTTGACAGCGCTGCCACTGCGCAAGCACGGATATGTGCAGTAACTGCAACCATATTGGCCGGCGAGGCCGCGCGGGCGCCTCTTACGGGGATCGGAAATGCCTCGAAGGAAGCGGGGGGAATGGTGGAGCCGAGGGGGATCGAACCCCTGACCTCTGCAATGCCATTGCAGCGCTCTCCCAGCTGAGCTACGGCCCCAAACCCCGGGAAGACGGGCCCATTAGAAGGGCTCCGCGGGTTTGGCAAGGACGCTTTTTGCACGCGCCCTTGCCGCACCGATTTTCTTACTGATCGTCCTCGTCGCTCGCCGTCTCGACACCGAGATCGTCGTCGCCGCCGAGATCGACGTCATCGTCGGGGGACGGCTCTTCGTCCTCGGCGATGTCCAGATCTTCGTCACCCAGATCGGAGTCGACCGCCGCCGGCTTGTCGGGGTTGGCCTTGACCGCTTCGAAGGGCATCGGCTGCTTCGACTTGAGAATCGGCTCCGGCTCCCACGAATAGGAGCAGTTGATGCACGTGACGGGCTCGTCCTTGGTCAGATCGTAGAAGCGCGTTCCGCACTTCGGGCACGCGCGCTTGGTGCCCCATTCCGGCTTCACCATGTGTTGCCTCTTGCCTTTCAAAATATCGAGATTTCGGGTGTGACCCGGAAAGTGGTGGGCGCCTTGCCATGACGCAAGGCGGCTGTCAAAGCCGCGCGCAATGTCGCACGCCCCGCCCCGCCCCTTCGCCGTTTCCGCCCGCGGTCCGCTGCGCGGCACCGTCACCGTCCCCGGCGACAAGTCGATCAGCCATCGCTCGCTGATGTTTTCGGCGCTTGCGGTCGGCGAGAGCCGAATCGAAGGGCTGCTCGAGGGCGAGGATGTGCTGGCCACCGCCGCCGCGATGCGGGCGATGGGCGCGGATATCGAGCGTGGGCCTGACGGCATCTGGCGCGTACGCGGGGTCGGCGTTGGCGGGCTGCTTCAGCCGCAGGCAGCGCTCGACATGGGCAATTCGGGCACTTCTACCCGGCTGCTGATGGGACTCGTCGCGAGCCACGCGATCACTGCGACCTTCACCGGCGACGCCTCGCTGTCGGGCCGCCCGATGGGGCGCGTGATCGAGCCGCTGTCGCGGATGGGCGCGGACATCACCTCGTCGCCCGGCGGGCGCCTGCCGCTGATGGTGCGCGGTATCAATCCGGCGGTGCCGATCGAATACACGCTTCCCGTCGCCTCGGCGCAGGTGAAGTCGGCAGTGCTGCTCGCCGGACTCAACACGCCGGGAATCACTCGGGTTATCGAGCCGGTGCCGACGCGAGACCATAGCGAGCGGATGCTGCGCGGATTCGGTGCGGAACTCACGGTAGACGATGGCCCGAACGGCAAGATCATCTCGATCACCGGCGAGGCCGAGCTCAAGCCCCAGTACATCATGGTACCGGGCGATCCCTCCTCGGCGGGTTTCTGGATGGTCGCGGCGTCGATCGTTCCGGGCTCGGAAATTCTGATCCGCAACGTCTGCATGAACCCCACGCGCACCGGGCTGATCACTGCGCTCAAGCTGATGGGCGCCGACATCGTCGAAGTGGACGCGCGCGAAGTGGGCGGCGAAGCGGTCGCCGACCTGCGCGTTCGCCATGCGCCGCTCAGCGCGATCGAAGTGCCGCCCGAGCTCGCGCCGAGCATGATCGACGAATATCCGATCCTGTTCGTGGCGGCGTCGTTCGCGCAGGGTCGCACCGTGGCGCGCGGGGCGCACGAGCTGCGCGTCAAGGAATCGGACAGGATCGCAACGATGCGCACCGCGCTCGAAGCCGCAGGCGTGCGCACCGAAGAGCATGAGGACGGGCTGGCGATCGAGGGTTCGGGCGGCGATCCGCTGCCCGGCAATGCACAGGTCGCCTCGAAGCTCGATCACCGCATCGCGATGAGCATGACCGTCGCCGGGCTGGGCGCGGCCCAGCCGATCACGATCGACGATGTCGGCCCGGTCGCGACCAGCTATCCCGATTTCTTCCAGACTCTCGAGGCTCTTGGGCAGTAGTGCGTAGCATGATCATCGCCGTCGACGGACCCGCCGCCTCGGGCAAGGGCACCATCGCCCGCGCGCTCGCGCGGCATTACGGGTTGCCGCATCTCGATACCGGCCTGCTCTATCGCGCGGTAGCGGCAACGGTGTTGCGCGGGGGGCTCGATCCGGCTTCGGCAGCCGATGCAGTCGCGTCCTGCGGTTTCGAGGCCGGGCTGCTCGACGATCCCTGGCTGCGCACCGACGAGGTCGGCAAGGTGGCGTCGGTGGTTTCCGCCCACCCGCCCGTGCGCGCGGCCTTGCTCGATCACCAGCGCAAGTTCGCGCAGCAGCCGGGCGGTGCGGTGCTCGACGGGCGCGACATCGGCACGGTGATCGCACCCGACGCCGACGTGAAGCTGTTCGTCAAGGCGACCCCCACGATCCGCGCGCAGCGCCGGCACCTCGAGTTGCGCAAGCAGGGCGCCAATACCAGCCTCGACAGAGTGCTGGCCGATATCCGTGCCCGCGACGAGCGCGACTCGCACCGTTCCGAAGCGCCCATGCGGCAGGCCGAGGACGCGGTGGTGCTCGACACCAGCTTCCTGTCGATCGACGCTGCCATCCAGCGCGCGATCGCCCTGGTCGAGGCGCGAACCCGCGCCGCCCCGAACTGAGCTCAGCCGACCGGCAAGGTGATTTCGCCGCCTTCACCCGGCTGGGTGAAGCCGCGCAGGATGGTGAGCATCCCTTCGGTGCCGAACAATTGGTATAATGTGAACAGACCGCGCGAGAGATCGCCGTCGAACTGGAACGAGAATCGGTCCATCGCGCAATTCTCCATCTCCAGCGGCCCGCCGGCATAGACGAAGATGACGTCGCGGAACGAGCAGCCGGTATAGCTGTTGCCGTCCAGCGAAACGGTGGTCGATTCGAAGGTCTGGTTGACGTATTCCATGGCGCTTTCTTCTTCTGGGTGGGCGCGGCCCTGACATGATGGGCGCGCCACCGCAATGCCCGGCCGCGCAGCTTGCCTCTCGGGCCCACTTCCGCTAAGGGGCGCGCGTCCTGCGGGCGTTTGCTCGCGGAGGTTTGGCGCGTGGACACGAGTCTCGCGCGCCCTTTTCGCACTCTGTCGCGTCTGGTCCTCCGCCTGTTTTCGTCCGCACGGATGCCGCGACCGGCATTCGGCCGCCGCGGCAATTTCGGCCTTTCAAGACCGCCGGATTCAACCGGCTGGCCGGAAAACGTGAACCAGGAACTGATCCTCTTATGGCCACTACGGCAAACCCCAGCCGCGACGATTTCGCGGCGCTCCTCGAACAAACCCTCGGCGGCGCAGAAAGCTTTGAAGGCCGCGTCGTCATCGGCACCGTCACCGGCATCGAAAACGACCTCGCGGTCATCGACGTCGGCCTGAAGTCCGAAGGCCGCGTGCCGCTGCGCGAATTCGCAGCGCCGGGCCAGAAGGCGGACCTCAAGGTCGGCGACGAAGTACAGGTCTATGTCGACCGCGTCGAAAACGCGAACGGTGAGGCTATGCTCAGCCGCGACCGCGCCCGCCGCGAAGCCGCCTGGGACAATCTCGAAACCGAATTCGCCAAGACCGCACGCGTCGAGGGCGTCATCTTCGGCCGCGTCAAGGGCGGCTTCACCGTCGACCTCTCGGGCGCGGTGGCCTTCCTCCCCGGCAGCCAGGTCGATATCCGTCCGGTGCGCGACGTCACGCCGCTGATGGACATCCCCCAGCCCTTCCAGATCCTCAAGATGGACCGCAAGCGCGGCAACATCGTCGTGTCGCGTCGCGCGGTTCTTGAAGAGACCCGCGCCGAGCAGCGTTCGGGCCTGATCCAGTCGCTGGCCGAGGGCCAGGTGATCGACGGCGTCGTCAAGAACATCACCGATTACGGTGCGTTCGTCGACCTGGGCGGCATCGACGGCCTGCTCCACGTCACCGATCTCAGCTACAAGCGCGTCAACCATCCGAGCGAAGTGCTCAACATCGGTGACACGGTGAAGGTGCAGATCATCCGCATCAACCGCGACACGCAGCGCATCAGCCTCGGCATGAAGCAGCTCGAGAGCGATCCGTGGGATGGCGCCGCCGCCAAGTATCCGGTCGGCGCGAAGCTCAGCGGCCGCGTGACCAACATCACCGAGTACGGCGCGTTCGTCGAGCTCGAGCCGGGCATCGAAGGCCTGGTACACGTCTCGGAAATGAGCTGGACCAAGAAGAACGTCCATCCGGGCAAGATCGTCTCGACTTCGCAGGAAGTCGAAGTCGTCGTGCTCGAGGTCGACGCCGAGAAGCGTCGCATCTCGCTGGGCCTCAAGCAGGCGCAGAACAATCCGTGGGAGACCTTCGCGGCCGCGCACCCGGTCGGCACCGAAGTCGAAGGCGAAGTCAAGAACGCCACCGAGTTCGGCCTGTTCATCGGCCTGGACAACGACGTCGACGGCATGGTCCACATGTCGGATATCGCCTGGGGCATCTCGGGCGAGGACGCGCTCAACCTGCACCGCAAGGGCGAGACCGTTAAGGCGATCGTGCTCGCGATCGAGCCCGACAAGGAGCGCATCAGCCTCGGCATGAAGCAGCTCGAGCGCGGTGGCCCGTCGGCGGCCGTGGCTGCGGGCGGCGGCGACAAGCTCAACAAGAACGCGATCGTCACCGTGACGGTCCTCGAAGTCCGCGACGCGGGCCTCGAGGTTCAGGTTGGCGACGATGGCGTCACCGGCTTCATCAAGCGCACCGATCTCGGCCGCGACCGCGACGAGCAGCGTCCGGAGCGTTTCCAGGTCGGCCAGAAGTTCGACGCGATGGTCACCGGCTTCGATCGTTCGAAGAAGCCGACCTTCTCGGTCAAGGCGATGCAGATCGCCGAAGAGAAGCAGGCCGTCCAGCAGTACGGCTCGTCCGATTCGGGCGCGTCGCTGGGCGACATCCTCGGCGAGGCCCTCAAGGCCCGCAACGAGAAGAACTGATGCAGGCTGGGGAAGCGGTTTCGGCCGCTTCCCCCCTCATTTCCTGAAATAAATGCCCTAAACTGATAATCTTCGGGTTGATGCAGGTTGCATAAGGGCGCTAGAGCAACCCGGTAGGGTAGCCGCGGCAGACTAACCGCAGTCCATGTGTGCCAAGGGAGGGTGCGGATGATCCGTTCGGAACTCGTGCAACTGCTGGTCGACGAAAATCCCGGCCTATCGGCACGCGAGGTCGAGAAGATCGTCTCCGTCTTCTTCGACGAGATCGTCGGCCGCCTCACCGAAGACGGCCGCGTCGAGCTTCGCGGCTTCGGCGCCTTCTCCACCCGCGCCCGCGACGGCCGCACCGGCCGCAACCCGCGCACCGGCGAAACCGTGGAAGTCGCGCCCAAGCGCGTGCCCTATTTCAAGCCGGGCAAGGAAATGCGGGTTCGCCTCAACGTCTGACCCCGATCAACGCCTTCCAGAACGCAGATGAGGCCGGAACCGCTTGACGGTTTCGGCCTCATGCGCTTGGCAAGAAGGTACGTGCGGACGTGGCGGAACCGGTAGACGCCGGAGACTTAAAATCTTCTGCCCCTCGGGGCGTGCGGGTTCGAGTCCCGCCGTCCGCACCAAACCGATCAGGGGCTGTCGGGATCGTCGTCGTCGGTGGCGATGATGATGCCGCCGGCGACGATCGCCGCCACGCCGATGATCGCGATGATCGGCGCACCTGCGAGGTCCGATTCATTCTCCGCATCGGTCGAGGCACGCAGCGAGAGCTTGGAGGCAGAGCCTTGTGCGGCGATCGCCGGCGTAGCCGCCAGCGAGAGTGCGGCCATCGCGGTCGCGACTTTTCCCAGGATACGCGCCATCGAAATACTCCTCGGTTGGGGGGACAAGCGGAAAAACTTTCGACTTCGAGCCCGGTTCCCCTAGATCCGCTGCAACGCGGCGAACGGAGCATTTGCGCGGCCCGGCAGGAGGATCGGCAGGGGGTTGGCAGCATGCGGCCTGAGCCATACACCCGCGCTGTGTCCCATTGGTGGAACCCCGCATGAATCGCTTTGCCTTACCCGTTTTGCTTGCCCTGGCGCTGGCGACCGGCGGGTGCGGCGGCGGGCAGCGCAAGGACGATGCGCCGGTGGTGGTGAGCGCCATTGGCGGCGAGGCGCGGCTCGCCGATCCGAGCGCCGGGCCGATCGATCCGGCCGAGCGCGTGCTGATGGGTGCGACCGCACAGGGGCTGGTGCGGTTCGATGCGAGCGGCCAGATCGAGCCGGGGCTCGCCGAGCGCTGGATCGTCATCGACGACGGACGCAGCTACATCTTCCGTCTGCGCGAGGCCTATTGGCCGGACGGCGCTCCGGTCACCGCGGCGCAGGTGATCCGGGTCTTGCGCCGCGCCGCCGCGCCCGATGGCCGCAACCCGCTGGCGCCGTTCCTCGCCGTGATCGACGAGATCGTCGAGATGACTCCAACCGTGATCGAGGTGCGGCTGAAGCGGCCCCGGCCCGACCTGCTCAAGCTGTTCGCCCAGCCCGAACTGGCGGTGTTCCGCACCGGCACGCTCGACGGCAGCGGCCCGTTCCTCGCCCGGAAGATCGCGCACGGCTTCCTGCTGCGCCCCACGCCCGATCCGGCCCGGCAGGACAATGCCACGCCCGAGCCGGAGGAAACCGTACAGCTCTATGGCGAGCGCGCCGCGCTGGCGCTCGCGCGCTTCAAAGCGGGCGAGTCCGACATGATCCTCGGCGGCACCTTTGCCGACTGGCCGCTCCTCGAGCCGGCCAAGATCGCGCCGGCCAACCTCCAGGTGGACCATGCGATCGGGCTGTTCGGGCTCGCCGTGACCCATCGCCGCGATTTCCTGGCCGACCCAGCGAACCGCGCGGCGATCGCGATGGCGATCGATCGCGCCACGCTGGCCCAGCAGCTCGACGCCGATTGGGCGCCGATGGAAACGCTGTTGCCGAGCAAGATCGATTCGGCCGCGCCCCCTGCCCAGCCCGGCTGGTGGACCCTGCCGATCGAGGCGCGTCGCGAGACGGCCCGCGCGCGGGTGCTCGCCTGGCGACAGCAGCATCCGGAACCGTTGACGCTGCGCATCGCATTGCCTCCCGGCCCCGGCGCGACCCTGGTCTGGGCACATCTGGCGCTGGCGATGCGGCGGATCGGTATCGAGCCCCAGCGCGTGGGGCTCGGCGATCCGGCGGACCTGCGGCTGATCGACGCAGTCGCGCCCTACGACAGCGGCCGCTGGTTCCTGCACACCGCCTGCATCGCCTGTTCCGACCAGGCCAAAGCACTGATCGACGCCGCTCGCGAAGCCCCGGACCTCGCCGCCCGCGCGCAGCGCATCGCCGAGGCCGACGCCGCGCTCACCGCGGATTCCTCTTATATTCCAATCGCCCAACCCCTACGTTGGTCGCTCGTCGCGCTGCGGCTCGACGCCTGGCAGCGGAACACGCGGGCATGGCACCCGTTGAACCACCTGCGAAACGAGACGGAGTAGGCTGTGGCGAAGACGGAGCAAATGGCATCGGGATGGACCGCGGCGGCGAAGAACCTGCCGCTGGGCAAGGATCCCGCGCATGTCCGCCGCCGGATCGAGGCGATGGAGCATCTGCTCGAACGCAGCCTCACCATTCCGGGCACGCGCTTTCCGATCGGCCTCGACGTCGTGCTCGATCTCGTCCCCGGCATCGGCACCACGGTCGCCGCCGTGATGGGCGCCTATATGGCGTGGGAGGCGCGCAACCTCGGCATGTCGAAGACCCAGATCGCGCGGATGGCGGGTAATGTCGGGTTCGACTGGATGCTGGGCATGATCCCCTGGGTCGGCGCGATCCCGGACCTGTTCTTCCGCTCGAACTCGCGCAACCTGAAGATCATCAAGAAGCATCTCGACAAGCATCACCCGGCGACGGCGACGATCGATCAGCGCTGACTCTTGCAAGGCCGCTCAGGCGGCGGTGAAATCGAGCCCGATATCGGCGGCGGGAGCGGACTGGGTCAGACGCCCGACGCTGACATAGGTGACGCCGGTCTCGGCAATCGCGCGGATCGTATCGAGGCGGACGCCGCCCGATGCTTCGGTGGGCACGCGGCCGGCGACCAGCGCCACGGCATCGCGCAACATATCCGGCCCCATATTGTCGAGCAGCAGATGGGTGGCGCCGGCGTCGAGCGCCGGGGCGATCTGATCGATCCGGTCGACCTCCACGATGATCCGCGCGATCCCGGCATCGACTGCCCGGCGAACCGCCTCGCCGATCGAACCGGCGACGCCGACATGATTGTCCTTGATCATCGCCGCATCCCACAGCCCCATGCGGTGGTTCTGCGCGCCGCCCATGCGCGTGGCGTATTTCTCGAGCACGCGCAGGCCGGGAATGGTTTTCCGGGTGTCGAGCAAAGTTGCGCCGGTGCCATGGATCGCATCGACATAATGGCGCGTCAGCGTGGCGATCCCCGACAGATGCTGGATGGTGTTGAGCGCAGAACGCTCGGCAGTGAGCATCGCGCGGGCCCGCCCGCGGAGGCGCAGCAGATCGGTGCCGGCGGGGACGCCCTGCCCGTCCTCGACCAGCCGTTCGATCTCGACCTCGGGATCGAGTGCGCGAAAGAACGCTTCGGCCAGGCCCAGGCCGGCGACGGTGATCGCGTCGCGGCTGTCCATCACGCCTTCGAACACCGCGTCGGCGGGGATGACGGCGGCGGAGGTGATGTCACCGGCATCGCCGAGATCCTCGGCAAGCGTGGCGCGGATAAAGACATCGAGGTCGAAAGGTTCGAGCATGAAGGTCATGGGGCCGCTCTACAGCCGGCGTCGTGCGGGCGAAAGCCGGGATGCGAAACCCCGGGGGCTATCGGCATTTCAACTCTTCCCCCTCCCTTCCAGGGAGGGGTTGGGGTGGGTGGCACCGACTGGGGCTCGATGCCCCAGTCGGTGCCTTTTGCTATCAGGGAAACGGACTCATCGCTGGAACGGTATCGCCGGCAGACGGACACGGTCCACGCCGATCGCCCGGTCGCGCAGGAAGTCGCGGAGCAGCGGCTGGATGGCGGGGTCGCCGAACAGATCGAACTGGTGCGCGCCATTTTCGAGCACGATCACTTTGGCGTGCGGCAGCTCCGCCGCGATCTCGCGGGCATTCTCGATCGGGGTGCGCGCGTCGAGATCGCCGACGAGGATGAGCGTCGGCACGGCGCTGCGCACCGGCCTGCGATACTCGGCTCCGAGATCGGCGCCGGGCCAGGCCGATTGCAGGTCGATCGTCGGAAAATTCATCGCGTCGTCCAACAGCGCCTCGCGCGCTTCCAGCCGAATCCGCTCGAGACGCTGCGGGCTCGCGCCGGATGCGATATCCATCATATATTTCATCCCCGATCCGAGCCGCCACTGCGTACGCGAGGCCAGTGCGAGCGGGCTGATGCGGCTGAAATTGCCGGCCGCCATCTCGCGATAGGCGATGGGCAAGGTGGCGAGCGCCCGCGGATCGCCGAGCGCCTGTGCGGTAATCCATTGCAGGTCGAACGCGCCGATCACGATTTTGCGTTCCGCACCACCGGGGCCGGCCACATCCAGCGTCAGCGGCGCCTTGCGGAGACGCTCGATCACCGTACGCATAGTCTCCGGCAGCTCGGGAACCCCCGCGCGCGCGCCGATGCGGCGGATCGCGGCATCGGTCTGCAAGGGCAATTTGAAACTATGGTCGGGGCCCTCCGGGCTGACCAAGATCAACCGCTCGACGCCGGCAGGGTGACGCCGGGCCGTCGCCAGCGCAAGGTGCGAGCCATAGCTGCGACCCCAGAGATTCATTCCGGAATAGCCGAACGCGCGCCGGACCGCGTCGACATCATCGGCGTTTTCAACTGTCGTGTAGGAAGCGAGCCGAATGCCGGCCTCGGCGAAATGCTGTGCGGCAAGGCGCGAAGCGCGCTCCATCAGCGGCAACCATGTTGCAGGCGAGCCGGGTGCATCGAGGGGCAAGGGAATTGGATCCGGCAGCGCGAGGCTGGGCTGCGATCGGCCGGTGCCGCGCTGATCGAAACTGACCACGTCGTCGCCCATCAGATCGAGCAATGCGGCCGCCCGCCGCTCGGGCAACCCAGATAACAGCCGCGTGCCCGAATCGCCGGGGCCTCCGGCGAGCAACATGTTAGCGGCCTTCCCCGCCCCTCCGGCCCAGCGCAGCCGAATGACTGCCAGCTCGATCCTTCGAGGGTTTGCGCTCGCGCCGCCGCGCTGTTCGGGGACGCTGACATAGCCGGTCGTGATTTCCATCGTGCGGCCATCCGGAACGGCGACCGCTCGGATATGGATCCGGTCGATAGCCGGGTCGGCCTGGGCAACTGCCCGGCCCGCGAGGGTCATCGCAGCGACCGTCAGCATGACGGCGAGCAGGCGACGCACGATCATCGGGCGGCTCCTGCGCCAAGGGCTTCGAGCGCCCGTCTGCGATCAAGGAGCACCGCCAGACGCTGGCGGGCGCGCGCTAGCAGCAGCCCGGAACCGGCGACGAGCGCCAGCCCCAGCCCGCCCGCGGCGAAGCCCGTGGGCACATCGGCCGCGGCCCCGATCGCGAATGCCCCGGCCGTGAACACCGAGGTGAAGATCAGCGCGAGCCATCCGGCGACGACTCGCTGGCGGGCGAACAGCACGCGGCGCTGGGTGAGCACCCATGCCGCATAGCCGGTCCAGGTTGCGCCGATCATCGCCAGCACTGCCAGCGCCGCCAAGGTGCGCAGCGGCAGGCCCGGTTCAGTCAGCAAGAGCGCGACGATCACCATCGTCATCGCCAGCGCGGCGGCCAGCAGCGCGCCATGCGCGATGCGCGACTGCAGCGAAAGCTCGGCGCTGGCGATCCGCCGCGCGAAGTCGATCGCTTCGGCACCATGGTTCGCATTCACCTCAAATCTCCTTTTCCAGCTCGAGGCGCAGCAGGCGCCTGGCGCGATGCAGCCGCGACTTGATCGTGCCCGAGGGTACCGAGAGCGCGCCTGCCGTCTCCTCGATGGTCAGCTCCTGCAAATAGAACAGGCTCAGGACCTCGCGCTCGACAGGTGGCAGCCGGGCCAGCCCGCGCTCCATGGCCTCATGATCATGATCCGGAGGCTCGTCCTCGGCCAGGTGGTCGGCGTCGTCGGCTGTGGACGGAAAAGCCCTGTATCGGCTGCGAAGCGTGTCGATGAAGGCGCGGTGCGCGATGCCGAACAGCCACGAACGGAAGCGGGCCGGATCGTGGAGACGATCGATTCCGCGCAGAACCCGCAGCCAGATGTCCTGCGTCAGTTCCGCCGCCGCGTCGCCGTCCTCCGACACATGCCGGGCATAGCCGGCGACTGAAGCCGCCCACCGCACGGCCAGTTCGTCGAATGCGCGGCGCTCGCCCAATTGGCAGCGTGTGACGAGCAGTTCGTCATCGATCTGCGGTTCTTCGCTTGCGGCTGCTGGTCGCATCCCTGGCCCCATCGTTTCCCCTCGTAGTCGGGCCGCGACGGAAAAGGTTCACGGGGTTGCGGGCTGCTCCTGGCAGCGTTCGGCGCTTCACTGGAGAGCGACGGCCTGCAGGATGCCGTCCATTTCGCGGGCGGCGGCCGACGTGATGTCCATCGCGTTATTCCACCCGTAAGCGTGGTCGCGTTCCATCACGACGCCGCATGCGTTGCGCGTGATGACGCGGCTGAGCGCGTCGTTGAGCGCGCGATCGATCTGCTGCTGGCCGCGGGTCTGCGCGGCGATGAAGCGCGCATTCTGCTGCTGCTCGAATGCCTGCGCCTGCTGGTTGAGGACGCCGAGCTGGCGCTGGAATTCGATCGGAGCGATCGCGCTTTGCCGCGCTTCGAGCGCCCGGCGGTCCCGATCGATGGCGGTACGCCGCTGCGCCAGCTCGCCGTTCAGCGACGCCTGCATCTGTTTGAGCTGCGCCTGCAGCGACTGGCCCGCGCGCGAGGCGCTGATCGCGCCTGTCCGCGACAACAGGCACATCCCCGGAACCGGCGCTCCGAACGTCTGTGCCGACGCGGGGACGCCGGCAAGCAGGAGGAGAGAGGTGACGCAGAGACCAATCAATCGCATGGCGTCACCTCTCACTCAATCAGCTCGCGGCTGCAACCCGATCCGCGCAGGATTGCTCCTGCCAGATCACTTCGGACACGGTGACGCTATAGCGGCCGCGCTGCCGCTCGAAGCGGATCTGCATCCGGCAGCGCACCCGCTCCACGCTTCCCGGCGCGACGGGGAAGAACAGGACGTAGTTCCACCGCCGCGTGATGCCCTCGCCGAAATGCGGCGGACCGAGCAGCGGATAGATGCTGAACTTGTCGACCCCCGGCGTGATCAGCCGCACCGATGCGGGGCTCACCGTCACGCCCAATTTCTTGTGCTCGAGCGGGGCCTTGTGGAAGGCCGAGGGATCGACCGAGGCCACATAGGTGGTCGCGGGCGGCGGCGGGGCCTTTTGCGCGACGGCCGCAGCCGGGCTCATGAGGCCTGTAAGGATCGTGAGCGCGAGGAACCTGGTTTTCATGTGCGTCCTCCTTGGGAGATCGGATGGGAGATGGGAGGTCAGAACTGGAAGCCGACGCCGGCATTGGCGCCGACGCGCCGCTGCGTGTCATAGGTCGCGCCGGCTTTGATGACGGTCTTCCCGTCATCCATCACGCGCGAGAGTCCCAGAGCGAAGGCCGACTGCCCCTGATAGGTGCCGGCACCGAACGCCAGCATCCCGCGCCCCGGCTCGAACGCCTGCGGAAGTCCCGCCGCGGCCAGCGCGCCCGCAGTGCCGGCATTGGCATCCCGCCGGATCTGCGAGAGATCGAACTCGACTCCGGCCAGCCGCGTGTCGGTATAGGCGTTGGCCGACGCCAGCGTGTCGGCGAGGCCGTCATTGAGCTGCTGGAGATTGACGGCGTCGGTCGGCGCGACGCCTGCGGCGACGTTGTGCAGCACCGCCGCCGATCCGCCCGGGTTGAACGTCACCGAATTGCGGCCCGGATCATATTGCACCGAATTCTGGGCCTGCTGCTGGACCGGATAGAGCTGTGACCCGTTGACTGCGTCGGTCGAAGTCGCGGTCACCGCGCCCGCTCCGACATTCTGGACGACATTGCCGCCCATGTTGACGCTGGTATTGGCGCCGACCGCGAGACCGCCATTGGCATTGACCACGCCGTTGAATGTCGGGTTGTCCGCCATCGCGACCTCCAGCCGATTGCCGGTCAGCGTCACGACGGTGTTCGAGCCCGCGGTGACGTTGAGTGTGCCGTTGGACGGGACGTTGGTCGAAGGGCCGCCATTGGCCTGGATGTTCCAGCCCGCGCTCGCCGTCGTGTTCAGCGCCTGCAGCGCGTCGTTGACGTTGCTGTAGTTGTTCCCGCCGACGTTGAGGTTGGTCGTCACGGTGCCGGTCGTCGGATCATAGGTCGATCCTCCGCCCAGGCCCGCTGCAGTGCTGTTGCCGAGATTGGTGACGTTGCCCTCGACGGTGGTCACTCGGTTATCGAGATTGGTGACCGCCGTGGTCTGCGCGCCGAGCGCGTCGCCGATATTGTTGTAGGTGTTCCCGCCCACCGTGTAGCTCGGCGCGGTATAGGCGCCGGTGGTCGAGTTATACGACGCCCCGCCGCCCAGCGCCGTGGCGGTGTTCTGCGCCACCTGGTTGAGCTGGCTGACGTTCACCGCGTCGGTCGGTGCCGAGCCCGCGGCGACATTGGTGAGTTGCCGCTCGGCGCCCGCACTGCCCACCGAGACTTCGCCCGCCGAGTTCTGCGGCGCGGCCAGGCCGTAGCCGGTATAACCGACCCGCGAGCCGACCGCGGTCGTCGCCCCGGCGCCGAGCGCGACGCTACCCGAGAAGCTCGCATTGGCGCCCGGGCCGATCGCGATCGACTGGATGCCGTTGGCGATCGAATTGGTGCCGAAGGCGATGCCGTCGGCCTGCGAGACATGGGCGTTCTGCCCGATCGCGGTGCCGCCCGGCGCGGTCTGATCGACGATCGCGCCGTTGCCCATGCCGATGCCGTTGTCGCCGTTGACGACCGTGGTCGGACCGACCGCGATCGATTCCTGGCCGGCGGCCAGCGAGTCCACCGCAGTCGAATTGGCATGGAAATACAGCACCGGAGTCACCGAGACCGATCCGATCGCGCCCTGGAGCTGACGCAGCGTGACCGCATCCTGCGCGCTAGTGCCGTCGGCCACGTTGGTGATCTGGCGATACTCGCTCGTCGCCGCATTGCCGACCGACACGGCGCCCAACAAGGTCGCGTCGGTCGTGTTGTAGGGCACGAAACCGATGCCGGTCGGGATCGTGCCGCTGATCGGCGCGATCGCCCGATCGGAGACCGAACCGCTGCCCAGCGCCAGTGAACCGTCGATGCTGGCCTGGGCGCCGCGGCCCAGCGCCACTGCGTTGCCGGCGGCAGCGGTCGCCTGATAGCCGAGCGCGGTCGAACCCACCCCTTGCGCGAAGGCGTCGGTCTGCGCGAGGCCCGTCTCGTTGGTGCGCGCATAACGGATGCCGATGCCGTTGGCGTCGGTATAGGCGGTCGAGGTGTCGCCGGTGATGTTGGTGAGGCTGTTGCCGAGGTTGGTGAGACTGTTGCCGAGATTGACGACATCGCCCTCGACCGTCGTCACGCGGCCATCGAGACTGGCGATATCGTTGGTGTTGATCGTCACCTGCTGGTTGGTCGCGAAGAGCTGCGAGCCGTTGACGGCGTCGGTCGAGCTGCCGTCGAGCCGGCCCGCCGCGACATTGGTGATCGTCCGCTCGGCACCGACCGCGCCGACGCTGACCGTGCTGAGCGGCGTGGTGCCGGCGAAGTTATAGGTATTGCCGCCGATCAATGCGCTCGCCGTGCCGACCGCCGCGCTGGTGGTCGAGCCCGAGCCGAGCGCGATGTCGCCCGCGTTGTTGGCCACTGCGTTCGGTCCGATCGCGACCGAGTCGGTGCCCAATGCCTGGCTGTCGGCAAGCACCGAATTGGCATGGAAATACTTGATCCCGCCCCCGGTGGTGATGTTGTTGACCGTGTTGCCGAGCGTGGTGACATCGCCCTCGACCGTCGTCACCCGGCCGTCGAGCGCGGCGATATCATTGGTGTTGATCGTCACCTGCTGATTGGTGGCGAAGAGCTGCGATCCGTTGACTGCGTCGGTCGAACTGCCGTCGAGCCGCCCCGCCGCGACATTGGTGATCGTCCGCTCGGCGCCGACGGCACCGATGCTGACCGTGCTGAGCGGCGTGGTGCCGGCGAAGTTATAGGTATTGCCGCCGATCAGCGCACTCGCCGTGCCCACCGCCGCAGTGGTGGTCGCGCCCGAACCGAGCGCGATATCGCCGGCATTGTTGGCCACAGCGTTGGGGCCGATGGCGACCGAGTCGGTACCCAAGGCCTGACTGTCGGCGAGCACCGAATTGGCATGGAAATATTTGATCCCGCCGCCCGTGGTGATGTTGTTGATCGTGTTGCCGAGATTGGTGATGTCGCCCTCGACCGTCGTCACCCGACCATCGAGATTGGTGATGTCGGTGGTGTTCTGGTTCACTTGCGTGCCGAGGCTGTCCACCGCCTGGTTGGTCGCGAAGAGCTGCGAGCCATTGATCGCATCGGTCGAGCCGCCATTGATCCGGCCGGCCGCGACATTGGTGACTGTCCGTTCCGTACCTGCGGCGCCGACGCTCACCGTGCTGGTGGGCGTGGTGCCGGCAAAGGCATAGTTGGTGCCGTTGATCGTCGCGCCGGCCGTACCCACCGCCGCGAGGGTCGAAGAGCCTGAGCCCAGCGCCACGTCGCGCGCATTGTTGGCCACCGCCGTGTCGCCGAACGCAACCGCGCCCGCCGCCAGCGCGCTGCTGGTGTTGCCGATCGCGACCGAGCCCTGGCCGACCACCGTGTTCTGATAACCGATGCCGACCGCACCCTGCGCGGCCACGCCAGGCGTGCTGATCGCCTGCCCGCCACCGCCGACCATGTTGGTATTGCCCATCGCGACCGAACCGTCGCCGGTCGCGGTATTGTCCTTGCCCTGCGCCACGGCGCCGTTGCCGGTCGCGGTGCTGGGATCGCCGATCGCGACCGCGCCATCGCCATTGGCGACGTTGCCGGCGCCGATCGCCACTGCCTTGCCGCCGGTGGCCGTCGTGTTGGTGCCGATGGCGACCGAGTCGACGGCGTTCGCGACTGCGCCGAGGCCGGCCGCGATGGCATTGTTCGCCGTCGCGCTGGTGTTGTTGCCGAGCGCCAGCGAGGAGACGCCCGTCGCTTGCGCTCCCGAACCTGTCGCGACCGAACCAATCCCGCTCGACACCGCCCCATTACCCAAGGCCAGCCCGAAATCGGCCGAAGCACTGGCCGAGCGGCCGAGCGCTGTCGCGCTTGCCCCCGCAGCACTGGAGGCCACACCGAGCGCGGTGGCGTTGATGCCGGTCGCAGCGCTTTGGCGTCCCATCGCGATCGCGTTTGTCGCGGACGCCGTCACGTCCGTGCCGATGGCGACGGCGCTCTCGGCGAGGGCACCCGTCCCTACGACGGTGCGCCCGCCCAGATAGACGGCATTCAAGCCGCTGGCAGCTGCTCCAGTGCCAATGGCGGTGCCGTTGGTCCCGCTGGCTTGCGCACTGCGACCGATCGATGTCGTCCCGTCGGCGGTGACGCCGATACCCGCATTGGTTCCGATCGCGACGTTGTCGCTGCCCGTGACCAGGCTGCCTGCGGAGGCGCTGAGAGTCCCGTCGTAGGTGACGGAACCGTCGCCGGTTCCCATGGCGACGTTGCGCGCGCCCGTGACACCGGAGCCGGCGCCTCGCATCACGCTGGCGATGCCGCCGCCCATCGCAGTATTCTGCGCGCCGCTCACGAGCGCCCCGGACGCGATGCCCACCGCGACCGAGCTGCTGTTGCCAATGGTCGAACCAGCACCGGCACCCTGACCGACTGCAACCGTGCTAACGCCGACGGCCACCGCTTGCGTCCCGAGCGCCAGCGAACTGTTCCCCAGCGACCGCGCTCCATTTCCGACGGCGGTAGTAGCAAGGCCCGACGCCTCGGCCAGATGGCCGGCTGCCAAGGCATCGACGGCGCTCGCAGTGCTCTCACCGCCAATGGCGATCGAATTGGTGGCCGTTGCATTGGCGCCCCGGGTTGCGTTGCCGCCGATCGCCAGCGAACCGACGCCTGTGGCACGCACGAGCCCGGATGCATCGTTGGGACCTCCCCCGCCCAGCGCCGTCGCATAATGCGCGCCCGCAACGGCCCCCCAGCCCCCAGCGTAGGAAGCGTTGCCGGTGGCTTGGGCGCCGGTACCCACAGCGGTGGAATTCCCTCCCGAAGCAAGCGAGAAGGTGCCCAGCGCGTTGGCGCCAGCTCCGGTGGCATTGGCCTGAACGCCGAGCGCGACCGTATTGACGTTGCTCGAGATCGCGGTCTGGCCGATCGCTATCGCGCCGCCGGCGCCGGAGGCATTCGCATTCAGGCCGATAGCCACCGCATATTGTGCCGATGAAACGCTCTGCGTTCCCATCGCGATGGCATTATTGAGAGATGCCGTCACATCGGTGCCGATGGCGATGGCGCCGGGCGAGAGCGCACCCGATCCGGCCAAGGTGCGCGCGCCGAGATAGACGGTGTTGATCTGGGTCGCGGCTGCCTGGAAGCCAATCGCGACGGCGTTCTGGGCGCCCGCGAAGGAATTGTGACCTTCCGCAACGGAGCTCAATCCGGACGCCGTTGCCGTATTGCCGATCGCGACACTACTCGCCCCACTCGCCGTCGCAGTAGTGGTGGTGGTTCCGATCGCAATGCTCTGCGCGCCCGACGCGGTGCCGTTTCCGACGGCGGTCTGGGCCTGCGCCACCCCCGGCAGCCCAAGCGCGACGATCGCGGCGAGGCCGCCGATCATGCCGGCGGGACCTGCGGAGGACAGCAATGCCGAGCGGGCGCCGCCGCCGAAGCCCAGCGATCCCACGCCCAGTTCCTTGCGGTTGACGCCCAGCACGCGGTGCGCGCGGCGCAGCACGGCCATCAGCCGGCGCCGCTGCGTCCAGCTTCCCTCACTCCCGCTGCCGATCCAGCTCGCAGCGAAGCTGGTGTGACGATTGCCATTCGATGCGGACGCAACGCTTTTCATGACGGTTTCCCCTTTTGCTCGCCGATTCCTGGACAGTGGCGAAAGCGCACACATGGGATCCTCCGCAGCCAGGCCTGCGGAGTACTGTTGAACACGATGTTTTTGGTGGAAGGGCGTCGCGTGGCTTGCGGAGAAGCTTCAGCGCCCGCCCGTTCCGGGCTTCACTGACGCTGGGCCATCCCCGTCAGGGTCACCACCACGCAGGTGGAGCCGCTGGGGATCACGAGCGCCTGACCCTGATTTCCGCCGAGCCGATATTGCGGGACGCCGGAGAGCCGCTGCTCTTCCACGCTCCCCGCGGGCAGCAGGCGCAGGACCTCGGCGCAGGTCTTCTGGAACGGGGCGACCCGGACCATATAGCCTTCGCATCCCTGCGGCATGGGCGTCGCGAGCAGGATGCCCCCGGCGGGTCCCTTGAGATCGGGCAGATTGTAGGCCATCCCGACCATGCCCTGCACGATATGTGCGTCGGGCGCTTCCTTGCTGGTCTCGGTCTTAAGCGTATAGGCCGCGCCCTGGGTCATGCCCTGGCCGAGCGCCGCGTAGAGGCTGGCGCATTTGCGGGCGCCGAGCTTGCCGGCCTGCTCCTGGAAGAGATTGGCGGCCGCTGGTGCCGCTGCCTGTTGTGCCAGTGCGGAAACGCCCGCGCCGCCCGCGAATGCGACTCCGACCATTGCCGTCACCGCTGTCAGGCGACGCTTCGGACGCCTCGCCGATGCCTGGCTCGCGAGAGCCGCATCCTTCCCCTTTTTAATCACTCGCCGATCTCCCTTTTTAGTCACCATCAAGTGCCTGAAATAACCTGCAAATGAAGTGACATCGACTGGATTTGGCTAGAAGAAGGAAGTTAACAAATGGTTAACGAGTCCAATATTTATCTGACTATTCCCATATTTTTTCGTGGTTAATTCGAAAATCAACGAAGTACAACTGACGCAATAGCCAAAATCAACCGAGTTGACTTGACTATACTGCGGTTCATCGCATTTCCGAGCCTCCCGTCATTTGCGGGAGTGCGCCGGAAAGGGTTCGCGATTTCAGGGAAAAGCGCCGCTGCTTCCGATCATCCCTCCATCCAGAGGCTCGCGGCGGTCATCCGTTCTCAATCTGCCAGGATCATTGTCTCCCTTTGCGACCCGTTATTTGAATGATCGACGCAATCTCGCCGCCGGAGCCGGCGGCGGATCAGCGTCCGATATGGTGATGGCTTGCCGGCGATCGGCGCCTCGGCGCGACTCGCTCGGCGTGGATATCGGAAAGGTGCTTGGATGCCGCGTCGCGGCGTAAGACCGGTGGGCGCTCGAGCGGAACGCCGACGCCATACGCAAGATCTGGGCCCACTAGGGTGCTCCCCGAAACACGCCGGCATGTGCCCCCGGCGGACCTATCATGCCATCCTATTTTGACGGAGGAAAGTGCCGCCAAGAATTATTCGTGCGTTTCAGTAACGTTACACCGCATTTCTCACGCGATTATTGTAAAATCTCGTAAAATGTCTGATTTTTCAGCGGCAAAAAAACGGCTTGGCGAAACATCGTGAATTTCGCCAAGCCCAGGGGGGAACCGGTCGGGGGGCGGTCAGAACCTCGCGCGCACGCCGAGGCGGTAGGTTCGGCCGAGCGTGTCGTAGAGCGCGGGGTTCACGTCGAGGCCGGTATTGGTCTGCGGCGACGGCGCGGGATCATGGTCGAACAGATTGTCGACCTTGAAGAAGGTGCTGACGTTGCCGGTGAGCTTCGCCGTGCCGCCGACGTCGACATAGAATGCGCCCTCCATCCGGTTGCGGTTGATGGTCGGGTGATTGCCGGTCGAGGCCGGGCAGCCCGACGTGCACACGACATATTGGTTGCCGAACACGCCGTCCGAGAACCAGCGCTCCTGGACGGTCAGGCTGAACGCGTCGTTGTCATAGGTCTGGATCGCCAGCCACTTCCAGTCGGGCGTGTTGCCGGTGTTGGCGCCGGCCTGGTCGACCGTGTCGACGCCGGCGATGCCCGCGTCGACGCGGAACTCGCGGACGTGCGTGCCGAGGCCGCGGAGGGTGAAGGTGCCCGGCAGGCCGAGCGGCTTGACCCATTGATAGCTCGCCTCGATGTCGAACCCGCTGGTCTTCCACGAGGCGAGATTGAAGGGCTGGACGTTGATGAAGTTCCCGCCCTGGACCGGGCTGTTCAGGACGAAGCCGCCGCAAAAGGCCTGATTGCCCTCGAAGCAGAACCGGACGATCTGATCGGCCGACAGGGTCGAGATCACGCCGTTCAGCTTGATGCTGTAATAGTCGAGGGACAGGCTCAGGCCCGGCAACCAGGAAGGACGCGACAGGACGATGCCGACTTCGGTGTTGCGCGCGATCTCCGGCTTCAGATTGGGGTTGCCGACCGTGTTCTGGAACGCCTGCACCGCGACGTTGCGGAACGGATCGTTGAAGCTGGGCAGCGTCGTGACGGTCGGCGCGGCGAAGAGCTCCGACAGGTTCGGCGCACGCACGTCGCGCGAAGTGACGGCACGCAGGCGGATGCCTTCGAGCGGGGTATCCCAGGTCCCGCCGATCTTCCACGCCCAGACCGTGCCCGAGGTGCTGTAATGCGTTACGCGGGCAGCGCCGTTCAGGTTCGCGCGGCCGACATCGTCGCCCTTGAACAACGGCAGATTGAGTTCGAACGAGCCTTCATAGACATCGTATTTGCCGGTGCCGTTCTTGTAATTGCCGGCCGCCCAGTTGCTCCCCAAGGGCGCGTTGAGCAGGGGATCCGCCGGATAATCGGCGCTGTTCGGGCTGATCGTCGAAACGCCCGCGCCGTAAGGATCGGCGTTCACCCGGTAGGACTCACGGCGATACTCGCCACCGAAGGCGACCGACAGCGGGCCCGCCCAGAGATTGAGCGGCTCGCCCGAGAAGTTGATGCTCGCGACATCCTGGGTCAGCCTGGTGTGCTGGAACGGCCCGTTCTCGGGGGTGACATAAGCGAGCGCCGCCGACGAGGGGGCGGCACCGCCGAAGATGTTGATCGGCTGGCATCCCGCCGCCCGCGCGCCCGCATCGGCGCAGACGATCGCGCCGTTGAGCGTGATCGCGTTGGTCGCGGCCACATAGCGGTTCTGCAGGACGATATCGTCGACATTGATGTCCGAAATGGTCGTACCGTGCTCGTAATAAGCGTCGTAGTTCCAGTCCGATCCGCCGATATCGAACTGGCCCTTGATGCCGCCGACGAAGCGATATTGGCGTCGATCGGTCGAAACCCTGGGATCGGGGAAATTCCCGTTGCTCGTCCCGAAGTTGAACGACGTGATGCCGGCGGTGGCGCACCGGTCCCGCACCAGTTGCGGCAGGAACGGATTGGCGCACTGGACCGTCAGGTTCGGTCGGCCATAGCCGGGGCTGGGCTGGTTGCTGGTCTTCACCTGCGCCACGTTGACGGTGACGTAGATCTCGCTGTTCTCGGCGATGTCGAAGCCGAGCCGGCCATAGCCGTTGATGCGCTCCAGCGCCGACTTCAGCGACGCGCCCGATCCCGGCGCTCCCGACAGGTCGCCGCCGACGCAGAAGGCGTTGCCGGTGTAGCAGTTCGAGACGCGGCCATTGCCCAGGGGCTGGCCGCCCGACCCGTAGTTGAAGTTGAACGGCGTCCCGTTCTGGTCGAACGCGATGCCCTGCAACGGGCCGTTGTTGATCAGGCCGTACAGGGCATACTGATAGGGCTGCGCATAATCGCTATAGTTGAACTGCGGCAGGCCGTTGTTGGTCTGCCCGGTGTTCAGCAGCGTGGTGGCGCGATACCAGTCGCGGCTACCGGCGAGATCGGTACCGAAATTGCCCGGCCCGACGCCGTCCTCGTGATCATATTCGCCGCTCAGGATCAGGTGCAGGCGATCGTCGAAGAGTGCCGTGCCCCAGGCCGCCTGGACGAGTGCCTGTTTGTCGTCGCCATAAGTGGTGATGCCGCCCTGGACGTTGGCCTTGAAGCCGGTGAAACGCGTGTCGGTGATGAAATTGACGACGCCGCCGACGGCGTCCGAACCATAGGAAGCCGACGCACCGCCATTCACCACGTCGACGCGCTTCACCAGCAACTGGGGGAACATGCTGATGTCGGGAACGCCGGTCACATTGGCGCCGACGACGCGCTGGCCGTCGAGCAAGGTCAGGGTACGGATTGGCTGAAGGCCACGCAACGAGAAGGAGCTGAGCCCCTGCAGGCCGCTCGAGGTGCTGAAGGTGCCGGTGGCGGCGCCGGTCGATCCCTGGAGCGAAGGCAGCTGCGCGATCGTGTTGAAGATGTTGGGCTGGGCATTGTTGGCGATCTGCTCCTCCCCGATCACCGTGGTGGGCGTGGGCGCGGTGAATCCGCTCGACAGGATGCGCGTGCCGGTAACGACGATGTCGCCCGGAGTCTCCGGCTCCTGCGCGGCGGGGACCGCAGCCTGCGTTTCCGTTTCCTGGACGACGGGCTCGGCCGGTACGGTCTGGGCGGCAGCGGGCGAGAAGCTCAGTGCGGTGGCGAGCGCCGCGAGACTGGTAGCGGTAACATAAATAGCCGCCGATGCGCGACGATCGAAAGAAAGAATCCCCATCATCCATCCCCATCTTGTTTTTTGGCGCGTGAATTCGGTGATGCTTCACGCTGCAGTGCCCCGGGGTCTTACCGGATCACGAGCGCTCCATCATCTACGACCATGGTCGCAGGCGCGGCCGCGGGAGACGCGGGCTCAAGGCTGCGCCGAATAGAGCACGTGGTGCGTGAGAATGAACAGCGTGCGCCCGTCGGCGCCGCCGAACAGCAATTGCAGCGGGCGCTCCGGCACATCGATCCGCCCGATTTCATGGCCGTCGGGCGCATAGACGAACACCTGGCCGTTCGCGACATAGACGCGCCCGTCCGGGCCGGTGGCGACGCTCTCCCCGCCCCGCCCCGCGAATGGCTTGAGATCCGTAATGACGCCGCCGGCGCCGAGCAGGCCGGAATAAGTGAGGTTCTCGGAGCCATTGGCGAGATAAACTCGCTCCCCGATCTTGCCGGTGACCCAGCCATAGGTGTCGAGCGTGTCAGAGAAGCGCCAGCCGAGATGATTGGCCGGGCCCTGCTGCCAGACGCGAAAGGCCGGCAGGACCAGGCTTTTGTCGGGGGAGACATATTCGCGGGGCTTGGGCGCAGTCATGTCACGCGCGAACATCTCGGCGAGCGTCGTGAAGCGATCGGCGGCGGGATCATATTGGTCGCGGAACTCGCCATTGTTCCAGAAGCTGCCAGGCAGCGCGACACGCGCGCCCGCGCGATCGGCGACCGGCGTCGGCGCGATCACGCGCACCGTCTGCGGCTCGCCGGGCCTGATGCTGTACACCGTCGCCTCCGGCCCGTGCGACGACAGCACCAACAGATCGCCCGATCGATCGACTGCGAGGTTGATCGGATCGAGCGGCGCATCGGCGACGATCGACAGCCCCTCCCGCTCCGACCAGCCGTGGATGCGGTGGAACTGCCGGTCGACGAAATAGAGCTTGCCCGCGGCATCCACCGCGCCGCCGCCCAGCGCGTAGAAATCGCCGGCGAGACGCTTGACCGGCAAGACCGAGGGCGTTGCGGCCGGAACCGGCGCGTCGGTCACGTCGAGGACGGCGAATTCGCGCTCACGCACTTCGACGCCGCGCGTCAGGTCCTGGATTGCGTTGGAATAGGGATATTTGCTCGCCCTTAGATAGGTGCCGCAGCCATTGGCATCGCAGGTGGCGAAACCGCTCTCGGCATTGACGTGGACATTGCGGAACCGGATGTCGATCGAGCCGAGGAGCCTGATCGCCGCCGGCGCCGGCTGGAGCGAGCGGGTGACGCGATAGCCGTGGAAATTGGCGAACAGGATGTCGCGCGAATTGCGCACCTCGAGCGCCACCGCGGTGCGGCTCTCGCCCGCTTCCTCCTCGGTCTGCGGCGCGAGGAATTCCCAGTTGCGCACGCGATCGAGCACGATCTCGGCGCGCACATGATGCTCGGCCGACATCTGGTAGACATATCCGGGCGTGTCGGTGTCCGACACATAAAGCCCAGCCTGGGCATAGGTGCTGGGGGTCCATAACCCGTTGAAGGTCCCGCCGCCGCCATCGGTCACCCACAGGCTGGCATATTGCCCGTCCCAGCGCTTCCTCGGGTCGGCATCGCCGGTGTGATCGGCATTATAGGGATCGAAGCGGCTGCCATCGGCGAGGTTCGTGCCGTGCCCGCCCTGGAACTTGACGTCATCGACCAGCGAGCGAAGGCCCGCGCGCCAGAGCAACGCCGTTGCACGGGGATTGACGCCACCGGTGGCGAGACCCAGCCCCGAGACGATCGCGTCGCCGCCGCGCGCGCTCTCGATCAGCCCCTTCGCCGGGCCGATGCCGCGAAAGGCGGGCGTGTCGTCGGCGAGCGCGATCTGGGTGAAGCCCGGATGCAGGCCGATCAGCACGCTGTCGGGACGCAGCTTCAGCGTATCGGTGACGCGGTAGAAGCCGGCCGGGAAATAGAGGACGCGGTGCGTGTCTATCGCCCGCTGCAGCGCGGCGGTATCGTCCGCCGCATTGTCGCCCCGCACGCCGAGATCGCGGACATTGGTCCATGCCGCTACAGCCGGGAACGCCCGGATCGCCGGAGCGCGACGGCGCGGCAGCGCCGACAGCGGACTCGCATCCAGCCGCGTCGCGAAGCTGCCGGTCCGGCCCAGCCCCGGCAGCGTCAATCCATGCGTGAACGCCTTGACCCGATAGTGCGTCGCGGGACCCGCAACGGTCTTCCCGCTATCGCGGAACCGGGCGAATATCGGCGTGCGGCTGGCCACCGCGTTCTCGAAACCCACCTGGGTATAGGCGTTGGCTTCGTTGCTGATGATCACGCCGGCCCGCGAGACATTCTCGAAGCGCACGTCCTTGCCCCAGAGCCAGTCGCCATAGCCGCGATCGATCTCGATCCCCACGGGCGTGTCCCGGAACACCGTATTGACCAGGGTCAGCCCGGCCTCATGTTCGCGGATCGCGGCGTCGCGTTGCCCGACGAACTCAGAATCGAGCAGCGTATATTGCCAGGCCGGCGAGGTCTTCTCCGCGAGGATGCCGTAGCGCCCGCCGTAGAAGCGCAGGTCGATGCCGAGATTGCCGACCTGATAGATGCCGGCCAGCGCCGATCCGAGATGGAAGTCGATATGCGCGAGATAGCTGTGCTGCGCGGTGTGGAAGCGTACCGCCGTGGCGGCGGGATTGCCTGCCCCGATCTCGAAATCCACATTGGCCATCGCCGAATAGAAGGTGCCCGAATTGGCATCGGCGATGCGCGGATCGAAGGGAACGCCGGTCGGCGGCGGCACCGCCACCCGACGGGGAGCGACCACGCCGCTGGGCCCCGGCGCGGCGCCGCCCGGCTGGTTGCCGGCGAAGGACACCATGGTGGCCACGCCGGTCTGGAAACCGGGCGTTGCGGGGGCGAGCAGGATCGTCGGCCGTTTCCTGCCGACGCCGAACAGGCGCACGCCGGGCCAGATATAGAGCGTACGCGTGATGCGATGGCGGCCGGAGGGGAGGAAGACGATGCCGCCGCCGGGCTTTGCCGCCGCGGCATCGATTGCCGTCTGGATCGCGGCGCTGTCGTCGGCGACGCCGTCGCCGCGCGCCTTGACCGTGATTGCGCGGGGATCCTGCGGCGCGACGGAGAATGTAGAAGTCGGCTGCGCGATGGCGGCAGCGCCGAGCTGCATTGCCGCGACGACCATGCAGGCGGCGATCGTAGCTGTCACCCCGCCCCTCACGCTGCCCGCCTTTCGCAAGATTCCAAAGGATCATCCGCGCATAGGCCCGCCGGGGAATGCCAGCGACCGCGACAAAGGTCGCAATGGTCAAAGCATGCCGCGCGCCTGATAGGATTGCCTCAGATGCATGGCCCAGGCCTGCGCGAACGGTGACGAAAGGGTGAAGTCGGCGGTGCAATCACTGAGGAATCCGGCTGCGCTGCCGCGCTGCGCGATCGTCGCAATGGGCGTGAGCGGTTGCGGCAAATCGACGTTGATCGAACACCTCGCCGCGCGTCTCGACTGCCCCGCGCTCGAAGGCGACGATTTCCACGCCGCCGCGAGCATCGCCAAGATGCGCGCCGGGCAGCCGCTGGCCGATTCCGACCGCTGGCCCTGGCTCGACCGGCTCGGCGCCGCCATTGGCACGGCCGTGATTGACAACGGTGTCGCACTCGCTGCCTGCTCGGCGCTCAAGCGCAGCTATCGCGAACGGCTCGAACGCGCGGCGGGCGTGCCGCTGCTCTTCGTGTTGCTCGACGGCGAACGCGAGGAAATCGCGGACCGGCTTGCCGCCCGATCCGGCCATTACATGCCGCCCAGCCTGCTCGGGAGCCAGTTCGCCGCGCTGGAGCGCCCCATGGCCGACGAGCGCGCCTTGGTGTTGCATTGCTACGGCCCGGTCGAGCAATTGTGCGCCGAGGTTCTTGCATGGGCTAAGGTCGATATCGACGCGGCGCGTTAGGCTGAGGATTCCAGAGTCATTCTACCCGGCCGGTCCTGCGTGGCCCCGGATTCCCGCCTTCACGAAATGACGAGAAGGGACGCCCGACCGCATAATCTGTAGGACAGATTTTTGCACAAATGCACGAATAGGGCTTGATTCGAGGAAGATTACCGGAACATATTCAAAATCTGTCCAACTGATTCCATCCAACCGGAACAGGGGCGCAGCTGCCGCGGACGCGAAACCGCGGCGCGACGGGCCGAAGAGCCGAGGGAGCGAGGATGCCATGACGGGAAACGAAGATCGCCAAACGGTAGCGAAGCGCGCCGGAATGCCTGCCGCCAGCGCGCCGTTCCAGCTGACGCCCACGCAGATCAAGGTGATGCGCGGCGTCCGTTCGGGCCAGCTCAACAAGCAGATCGCCTTCGAGCTCGGTATCGCCGAAGCGACGGTGAAGGCGCACATGACCGCGCTGATGCGCAAGCTCAACGTGCGCAACCGGACCCAGGTCGCGATCGCGGCGCAGGAGATCGCCCTGTCGGGCTTCTGATA
Organism: Sphingomonas sp. Root241; assembly: GCF_001428865.1. GTDB lineage: Bacteria > Pseudomonadota > Alphaproteobacteria > Sphingomonadales > Sphingomonadaceae > Sphingomonas. The sequence goes on along the minus strand of NZ_LMIV01000001.1, from coordinate 927,823 downwards.
CTGTTCCCCGCCACTAAGGCGGGATCGTTGCGGATCGGGCCGTGCCGCCGACTGCGGCGGACTGCCGGCCATTCTTCGAATTTGGCCCCTCCGGGAGATAGACGATGAAGGCCTTTTGCCTGCTCTGCGTCGCCTTGCTGCTGTCGCCTTTCCCCGCTCTGGCCAAATCGACCTCGGTCTATCTGACCGCTCCGGAGGACCCGCGCGCCTTCACGGTCAAGGGCGTCGGCGACGGCCGCGCCGACGATAGCACCGCGATCCAGCAGGCGATCGACGCCGCGGCCGCGGGAGGACGTGGCGGCGTGGTTTTCCTGCCCTCGGGCCGCTACCGGATCAGCCGCACGATCTTCGTGCGTTCGGCCGTGCGCATATTCGGCGTCGGGGCGACGCGTCCGGTGATATTGCTGGCCGACAACAGCGCGGGCTTCGGCGCCGGCGTGGCGGCGATGGTCAGCTTCACGGGCGAGGACCAGTACCGCGTCGGCAAGGTGCCGGTGCCGCCGCCCACCAGCGTTCCGGCCAACCCGAACATCTTCGACGCCACTTCGAGCACCTTCTATTCGGCGCTGTCCAATGTCGATTTCGAGATCGGCCAGGGCAATGCCGGCGCCGTCGCGGTGCGTTTCCGCGTCGCCCAGCACGGCTTCCTGCGCCATATCGACTTCCACCTCGGCTCGGGCCTCGCCGGCATCTACCAGGCGGGGAACGAATGCGAGAATCTCCGCTTCTATGGCGGCCGCTACGGCATCCTCACCGAGAAGACCTCGCCCGCCTGGCAGTTCACGCTGATCGATTCCGAATTCGAAGGCCAGCGCGACGCCGCGATCCGCGAGCACGAAGTCGACCTGACATTGGTCAACGTCGCGATCCGCAACACGCCCGTCGGGATCGAAATCGATCGCGGCCATTCGGACTCGCTCTGGGGCAAGGACGTTCGCTTCGAGAACGTCTCGCGCGCCGGCGTGGTGATCTCGAACGAAGGCAGCGTCTTCACGCAGATCGGCTTCGACAATGCAGTCGCGTCGAACACCCCGACCTTTGCCCATTTCCGCGACAGCGGCAAGAATGTGTCCGGGCAAGGCCGGCACTACCGCGTCAGCGACTTCTCCTACGGCCTCAAGCTGCCCGAACTCGGCGCGATGGGCGAATTTGCGACCGACGTGACGATGGTCCCGCTCGCCCGGATGCCGGCGCGCCGCGCACCGGCGATCCGCGCGCTGCCGCCGGTAAGCGAATGGGCCAATGTCCGCGACCTCGGGGTGAAGGGAGACGACGAGACCGACGACACCGCCGCGCTGCAGCGGGCGATCGACACGCACCGCGTGGTCTATCTGCCGATGGGCCGCTACCGCGTCACCGACACGATCAGGCTGCGCCCGGACAGCGTGCTCATCTCGCTGCACCCGAGCCTCACCCATCTCTATCTGCCTGACGAGACCCCGTCCTATGCGGGCGTGGGCAGCGCCAAGGCACTGATCGAGAGCGCGCGCGGCGGCAATGCGATCGTCTCCGGGATCGGGCTGTGGACCGGCGGCGTCAATCCGCGCGCCACTGCATTACTGTGGAAGGCGGGCGAGGCGTCGATGGTCAACGACGTCAAGATCCAGGGCGGCGGCGGCACGGTGCTGACCAAGGGCAGCCCGATCGGCTTCGGCGATCCCAAAGCGCGCTTCGACGGCCAGCATCCCAGCATCTGGGTGACCGACGGCGGCGGCGGCACCTTCGCGGCGATCTGGTCGCCCAACACGCTGGCATCGGCAGGCTTCTATGTCTCGAACACCCGGACGCCGGGGCATGTCTACGAGCTTTCGGCGGAGCATCATTACCGCGCCGAGATCGTGCTCGACAATGTCGAGAATTGGGAATTCCTGGCGCCGCAGACCGAGCAGGAAGTGCGCGACGGCGTGAACGCGATCTCCACCGAGTTCCGCAACTCGCGCAACATCCTGTTCGCCAATTATCACGGCTATCGCGTCACCCGTTCGATCAAGCCGATGGATGCGGCGGTGAAACTGTACAATTCGAGCGATATCCGCTTCCGCAACGTGCATGTGAACGCCGAGAGCGGCTTCGCCAGCTGCGACGCCAAGGGCTGCGGCACCTATCTACGCGCGAGCAAGTTCCCCTTCGAGAACGCCATCAAGGACATGACCGGCCAGCGCGAAGTGCGCGAGCGCGAGTTCGCCCGGCTCGACGTGCCGGCTATCCCCTCCCCCGCCGCCAGTGCGTCGGCGGTCCCGGTTTCGCCCGGTGTTCGAAAGCTGGCCGACGGCTTCTATTCGATCGCGGGCGCGGCGATCGACGCCAAGGGCAAGCTCTACTTCGTCGACCGCCAGTTCCATCGCATCCATGGCTGGTCGCAAGCCGAAGGCCTGTCGATCGTCGCCGATGCGCCGCTCGATCCGGTCAACCTCGCGATCGATCGCTCGGGCAGGCTGATGGTGCTGTCCTCGGCCGGGCGCGACGCCACCGTCTACAGCATCGATCCGGCCAAGCCTGCCGACGTGCGGGTAATCGCGCCGACGCCAGCCAAACCGCGTGAGGGCGCCGTCACGGCATTGCCGGTGAACATGTGGGCGAATGGCGAATTCGCGGACCGGATCGATCCGGCCACCTATCAGTTCCCGACGCTGGCCGACTTCTTCCTGCGCGCGATGGCTGCGCCGAAGCCGCAGGAATATGTCTCGCCGGACGGATCGCTGGTGCTCCCTGCCTTCCGCGTCTGGAACCAGGGGCCCGACGATCATCAGGGCTGGCGCTGGTCGGACTCGCTCGACGCGTACGGCCTCGTCACCGCGCGGCCCGGCGAGCGGGTGGTGCTCACCAACGCGTCGGAAAACCGCACCTATAGCGGGCTCGTCGGCGCTGCCGGCAGCGTCACCGATCTCCAGGTCGTCGCCGAGCGCGGTGGCGAGAGCGTCGCGCGCGATGCCGCCGGCAACCTCTATGTCGCGAACGGACAGGTGTTCGTCTACGATTCCGGCGGAAAGCCGATCCGCCGCATCGACGTTCCCGAACGCCCGCTACAATTGCTGATCGGCGGAGCGGACCGGCGCACGCTGTTCATCCTCACGCATCATGGCCTGTACGAGGCAGCACTTCCGTAAAGGGCGACAGCACGATCGGCGACAGGGACCGGTATATTTCCCGTTATGTTCTTCTTCACGGTGGCGTTCTGGGCAATCACGGGGTAATCCGAATGCCGGAAGCGAGGGGCTTTCGTCCGCCGCAGCCAGCATGGATCAGGAACCAGGTCGTTGACGTCCCAGGACAATCAACCGTCCGCCAGCCGGAAGATCATCCATATCGACATGGACGCCTTCTATGCGTCGGTCGAGCAGCGCGATGCGCCCGAGCTGCGGGGGCGGCCGGTGGCGGTGGGCTATGCCGCCGCGCGCGGCGTGGTCGCGGCGGCGAGCTACGAGGCGCGGACCTTCGGCGTGCGATCGGCGCTGCCTTCGGTGACCGCGCTGCGGCGTTGCCCCGAGCTCGTCTTCGTGAAGCCGCGTTTCGAAGTTTACAAGGCCGTGTCCCGGCAGATCCACGCGATCTTCGCCGACTATACCGAGCTGATCCAGCCGCTGTCGCTCGACGAAGCCTATCTCGACGTGACCGCCAATCGCCGCGGGATCGAGACCGCCTGGGCGACCGCGAAGGAGATCCGCGCGCGGATCCTGGAGGAGACCGGGCTGACCGCCTCGGCGGGGATTTCGTACAATAAGTTCCTCGCCAAGCTCGCATCGGACCAGCGCAAGCCCAACGGCCAGTTCGCAGTGACGCCCGAAATGGGCGCGGCATGGGTGGAGACGCTGCCGGTGGCGCGCTTCCACGGCGTGGGGCCGGTCACCGCGGCGAAGATGAAGCGGCTGGGGATCGAGACCGGGGTGGACCTGCGCGACAAGTCGATCGACTTCCTGCGGGCGCATTTCGGCAGCGCGGCCGAATGGTATCACGCCATCGCGCGCGGGCAGGACGACCGGCCGGTGAACCCGTCGCGCGAGCGCAAATCCTCGGGATCGGAGACGACGTTCGACCGCGACCTGACCGAGGCGGCCGAGATCGAGGCGGGCGTGCTGCGCATGGCCGACGAGGTCTGGGACTGGTGCGACAAGGCGCAAGCATTCGGGCGGACCGTGACGGTGAAGGTGAAGTTCGCCGACTTCAAGCAGATCACCCGGAGCAAGAGCTTCACGTCGGTGGTGCGGACACAGGAAGCGCTGCAAGCGGCGAGCCGCGAGCTGATCGGGCTGGTGCTGCCGCCGGAGAAGGGGATCCGGCTGGTGGGGGTTACGGTTTCGAACTTCGAAGCGGAGGTCGGGGAGAGCGAGGCGCTGCCGTTATTCGGAGCGGGCGAAGCGGCTTAGGTTCATCGATCATCTCAAACTAACAGGCAGCCGGGCCGATAACCGGCTCGCCTCTCAGAAAGGCTGAACGATGAGTGCGACCATAGCGGGACCGGACGGAAAACCACGTTGCCGCTGGTGCGCGGCGGCGCCCGAATTCCTGGCCTATCATGACAGCGAATGGGGTTTCCCGGTCAGCGACGATCGTCGTCTGTTCGAGAAATTATGCCTCGAAGGGTTTCAATCCGGACTGAGCTGGCGAACGATCCTCGCCAAGCGGGAGAATTTCCGCGCGGCTTTCCACCATTTCGACTTCGACCGGATCGCCGGGTTCACCGACACCGACGTGACGCGCCTGCTGCAGGACCAGGGCATCGTCCGCCATCGCGGCAAGATCGAAGCGGTCATCAACAACGCCCGGCGCGCGCAGGAAGTGGTCAAGCAGCACCGCTCGCTCGCCGCCTATGTCTGGCGCTTCGAGCCCGCGCCGGACGAACTTGCGCCACCGCAGACCGCCTCCACGTCGCCGGCGTCGATCCTGATGTCGAAGGACCTGAAGAAGCGCGGCTGGGCCTTTGTCGGGCCGACCACCGTCTACGCCTTCATGCAGGCGATGGGACTGATCAACGATCATGCGGAGGGGTGCGTGGTGCGTGAACAGGCCGCCCGTGCCAGGGAGGCATTTCAGCTACCCGAATAAACCCTCGCCTCCGCGCGGTCGCGCTTGACCCCGGACATCGGCGCGGAGACGATACCAAGCGGAATCAATGCGGCCCCGGCGCCGCGGCCATCGGAAGGATGAGATGACAGGATGCCAGTCAATCGCAGGGATATCGTGAAGGGCGCCGCACTGGGCGCGGCCGCCATGGCCGCGGGTCCGGCCGCGGCGGCGCCGGCGGGCGGGAAGATCGTCCATCACGTCTTCTTCTGGCTGAGGAACCCGGAATCGGCGGCGGATCGCGAGCAATTGATCGCGGGACTGCGCAAGCTCGCCGCGGTCGACGTCGTCCGCAGCCTGCAGATCGGCGTGCCGGCATCCACCGAGCAGCGCGACGTGGTGGATTCGAGCTTCCACGTCTCCGAGCTGATGGTGTTCGACAATGTCGCCGACCAGAAGACCTATCAGGACCATCCGGTGCACAAGGATTTCGTCGCCAAGTGCAGCCATCTGTGGGCGAAGGTGATCGTGTACGACATGGTGACGGTGTAGGCCCTATCGCGTCGCCGGGATGACGGGTGGTGCCTAGGTTGTATCGACATTCAACCACGAAACTCCCCTCCCTGTAAGGGAGGGGCAGGGGGTGGGTGCGAGCGTCAGCGAGCCCATCGAGCGGCTCGGAAAAGAAGGAAAGGTCGGGCATCGAGCCCGGCTTTCCTTACCCACCCCTAACCCCTCCCTTGCAGGGAGGGGAAATCTGAATGTCGATACACCCTAGTCGCCCTTCCGGGGATCTCCCCCGACCGCCGGGACCGGACCGAGATCGCCCTGTCCCACCGTGGCGCTCGCCATCTCCAGCATGCGGTCGAGACTCTTCTTCGCCTTCAGCCGTATGCCTTCCTCTATCTCGATGCGCGGATTGAGGTCGCGCAGCGCGAGGTAGAGCTTCTCCATGTTGTTGAGCGCCATGTACGGGCAGATGTTGCAGTTGCAGTTGCCGTCCGCGCCGGGCGCGCCGATGAAGTTCTTCTCGGGCAGCGCCTTTTCCATCTGGTGGATGATGTGCGGCTCGGTGGCGACGATCAGGGTCTGTCCGGGAAAGCTCTTCGCGAAATCGAGGATGCCGCGCGTCGAGCCGACATAATCGGCGTGATCGAGAATGTGCGGCGGGCATTCGGGATGCGCGGCGATCGGGGCGCCGGGATGCTGCGCGCGCAGCTTGAGCAATTCGGTCTCCGAGAATGCCTCGTGGACGATGCACACGCCCGGCCAGAGCAGCATCTCGCGCCCGAGCGTGCGGGTGAGATAGCCGCCGAGATTGCGATCGGGGCCGAAGATGATCTTCTGCTCGAGCGGGATCTGGCTGAGGATCTTTTCGGCCGAGGAGCTGGTGACGATGATGTCGCTCAGCGCTTTCACTTCGACCGAGCAGTTGATGTAGGTGAGCGCGATGTGATCGGGGTGCTGCGCGCGGAAGGCGGCGAACTGATCGGGCGGGCAGCTGTCTTCGAGGGAGCACCCGGCATTCATGTCCGGGAGCACGACGATCTTGTCGGGCGAGAGGATCTTCGCGGTCTCGGCCATGAAGCGGACGCCGCAAAAGGCGATCACATCGGCATCGGTCTCCGCGGCTTTCCGGCTCAGATCGAGGCTGTCGCCGACGAAATCGGCGAGGTCCTGCAGCTCGGGCTTCTGGTAATAATGCGCGAGGATGACGGCGTTGCGTTCCTTGCGCAGCCGATCGATCTCGGTGCGAAGGTCGAGGCCGGCGAGGCTGCCGCCGATGCCGTTGCGTGCGTCCATGGGTGTCCGGGCCTTTTCGAGAGCGTTCGGCTCCCAAATGGCGGTCTAACGCCCGGTGATCAAGGGACCGGCGGGCGGCGGCGGAAACTCCAGCGGCGGAACCTCGGCGCCCGGATGGCCCGCCGTCAATGCGCCGTAGATCGCGAGGCCCAGCGGCGTTGCGGGGAGCGATACCGTGAGGAGCTGCGTCGCAACCAATGCGGCGACGCTCCACCCCCAGGCCGGATGGACGGCGCCGCGACGGCGGAGATCGGCAAAAATGCCGATCAGCGGCCAGGTCATCGCCGCGGCGAATACCCACCAGCCCGCATAAGGGATCAGCAGCGGCATCGGCAGCAACCGCCCGAAGGCGGGCCCGGTGAGCACCGCCACGGCGCAAAGGAGCAGCCGGCGATGCCATTCGGTGCGCCGCCTGAGCAGGATCGCCGCGGCGACGAGGCCGCCGAAGCAGAGGATGCTGAGCGAGTTCATCACGAGGAAATAAGCAGGCAGGAAGAAGAAGGGCGTGGTGCCGTTCCGGGTCATGTTTGCGGTGATCGTGATGCCGATCACGACCATCGCGCTTGCCCAGATCGCGCCGATCCAGCCGAGCCGACGGTGGAGCGCGATCGAGCCGCGGGTCACGAGGACATTCTGCACGACGTAGAGCGTGACGAAGCCGAAGAACGTGATCGCATGGAGATGGACGAGCGGCGGCGAGGCGAAGCTCGAACGGCCCGCCGCGAGCTGTAGGGAGAAACCGGCGACGATGGTCAGCGCCATCGCGATCGCCATCGTCAGGAAGAACCGGTCATCGCGGCCATATCCCGGCTGCGGTGTCGCCTGCGTCGCCATGAAACCCCCTCACACCCTTGCAGATACGAAGGTATCGAAAGGTCAGGCGCAGCTCAACCGGTTACCATTTATTGGCGAGCACGTCCTCCGGGCGGCGCGAGCGGTCCCAATCTTCGGTCGGGCGCTCGTCGGGGAAGAACACCGCTACCCTGGCGTCGAGGCCGGCGGCCTTGAGCGGCATCGCGAAGCTGCGCTCGATCGCGCGACGCGTGGCCTCTTTCGCCAGCTTGACCGGCATGGGGCTCCGCGCCTGGCGGATTAGCTCCTGCTGGCCGGCCTTGCGGTTGGCGGCGTCGAGCTGGGTCTCGACATCGGTGAAGCGCATCAGCAGGCCGCCTTCCGAATATTCGCGGATGCCGTCGAGATCGACATCAGGGCCGATCACTTCGAGCGGGGGCAACAGAATGGTCAGGCGCTTGTTGGCGGCATCCCAGGACAGGCTCTTCTGCTGGAGCTTGGCGAGATCGACTTCGTAGCGGACCATGCCGGGCATGATCAGCGTCTTCTCGGCGCTGAGGCCGAGGCGGCTCTGTTTCGACGTGACCACCGCAACATAGCGCGCGGCGAAGGTGGAGAGACGGTTCTGCTCGCGCAGGCCCTGCAGGCTCGCCTGAGCCACGGTGATCGGGTCCGGGCCGCGGAACTGGCTCTTGACGGTATCGCCGAGGAACCAGAAGCCCGCGCCGATCGCGAGGACGAGCGCGAGCAGCAGCGCACCGAAGTTGAGGCAGCCCCAGCGCATCACGCGGCCATCTTCCACGTGCCGCCCTCCTCGGCGACGAGGCCGCGGGTCTGGAGGTCGAGCAGATGCGCGAGCACCGAGCGGCCGGCGGCACCGGTGAGGCGCGAATCGAGGCCGACATACATCCGCTCGACCATATCAGGTATCGCGCCCACGTCTTCGCGCAGGAGGCGGAGGATCTGGCCCTCGCGCTGCTTGCGGTGCCCCATCAGGCCGCGAACAAAGCGGCGGGGGCGCTCGATCGGCTCGCCATGCGCGGGGTAATAGATGCGGTCTTCGCGGTTCATGAGCTTGTCGAGGCTGGCCATATAGGCGGCCATGTCGCCGTCGGGGGGCGCGACGACGGTGGTTGACCAACCCATGACATGATCGCCGGTGAAGAGGGCGCCGGCTTCGGGCAACGCGAAGGCGAGATGGTTCGACGTGTGGCCAGGCGTGGCGACGGCGGTGAGCGTCCAGTCGAGACCGGTGAGGCGCTCGCCGTCGGTGAGGATGCGATCGGGCGCGTAATGCGTGTCGAAGGCGGCATCGGCGCGGGGGCCGGCATCTTCGAGCGTGAGCGGGGCGCAGCCGATGATCGGTGCGCCGGTCGCGGCCTTGAGTGGAGCCGCGGCAGGGCTGTGGTCGCGGTGCGTGTGGGTGCAGAGGATGGCGATCACCGGGCGGCCATGGATCGCGGCGAGCAGGGCTTGCAGATGCTCGGGATCGTCGGGGCCGGGGTCGATCACCGCGAGTTCGGTGGTGCCGATCAGATAGGTCTGGGTGCCCGTATAAGTGAAGGGCGACGGATTGGGCGCGAGAACGCGCGTGACCAGCGGCTCGATCGCGAGCGCGACGCCAGTGGGAGCCTCGATCATGGGGGCGATGTGGCGGGTGGAGGAGGTTTAGACAAGGCCGACATGGCTCCCCTCCCTGCAAGGGAGGGGTTGGGGGTGGGTGCGAGCGACAGCGAGCCCATCGAGATGCGTGGAAGAAAAGGAAAGGCCGGGCATCGAGCCCGGCCTTTCCTTACCCACCCCTAGCCCCTCCCTAGAAGGGAGAGGAATCAGCAGAAAAGTAAACGGGGCCGGCTGCGAAGGAGTTCAGCCGGCCCCGTTCGTGAAGGGAGTCCGCGGGGCAGCGGACACCCCTCCCCTCTCGTCAGTCCTTGTCGCGCTGCTTCTCGAGTTCGGCCATCGCCTCGTCGATGCCCTTGAGGGCCTTGGCGCGCTCGTCGGCGGTCATGTTGGTTTCGTCCTCGATCGAGCGGCGCGCCATGCGCAGGCCCATGCGGGCGCTGTCCATGCCCATTGCCTTGTGCCGCATGGCCATGCGCTCGGCGTCGGCCGCCGCCATTTCGATCCGGTCGGTGCAGATGATCATGATCTTCTTGCCGCCTTCGGCGCGATTCTCGACCGTGGGTTTGCCGTCGCCCTTGCCGCATTTGCCGTCGCGAATCTCGGGAATCGAGGCGCGGATCTTGTCGACATCGGGCATGTCGATCTCGTCCTTGCTCCCATCGGCGCGGACGATCACCATTCTCCGGACCTGCTTGCCGTCCTTCTTGTCGTCGGCAGAATAGCGATAGACGTGGCGCTCGATCTTGTGCGGGCCCTCCGCCATCTCCGGCGCTTCGGGAGCCTCGGGGGCCTCTGGAGCTTCGGCGGCCTCGGGCGGTGCCGGCGGCGCGGGCACTTCCTGGCCCAGCGAGACACCGGTCACGGTCTCGACCCTGGTCTTGAGCGTCTCGGCCGCGGAGGTGCCCGAGGCAGTGAAGCCGAGCGCGGCGACCGAGAGTGCGCCGATGCCGATCAGTCCGGTGGCGGCGCGGGCGGGGGAAAATTGCCGGGTCTTCGAAAGCATGCGTAACCTCCCTTTGACTTCGTTTATCGTGTGCAAGTGACATGCCGCCGAGACCGCACCCCCATGCGCGGACTTGACGATTGCGCGACCATAAGCATGGCGCAGCGCCTGGGCGCGGCCGGCGAGCACGAGGGCGTCGCAGGCCATTTCCTGATCGGCACGGAAGGCGCGAAAGGCCTTCCAGGCGACCGGATTGAACCAGTGGAGAGCAAGGACGATCAGCGCGATCCAGTTCGCGATCAGATCGCCGCGAACGTGGTGGCCGAGCTCATGGGCAAGCGCGAGATCGCGCTCCTGCTCGTCATACCGCTCGGAGAAATCGCGCGGGAACGCGACATATTTGCGGAAGATGCCGAAGGCCAAAGGCCCGTGCGCGGCGTCAGTCTCGATTACGCGGACCTTGCCCTGGGCCACGGTGCGATCGACGCGGGCGCGGCGGAGCAGGTTCGCAGTGTAGCGGCTGTGCGAGACGAGGTGGTAGACGAGGAACGCCGCGGCGCCGAGCGCCCATAGCAGGAGCAGCACCATCCACAGGCCGAAGCTGCCCTCTGCCCCCGCCGCGGGCGCAGCGCCGAGCGGCTCGACGAAATAGACCGCGACGATGTCGCTCGCCGCGGCGACCGGCGCCGCCGCCTGCTCGCGCCAGCCCTCGGGAAGCGGCGGCAGGATCAGCCGCGCCACCGGGAGCAGCCACAGGGCATAGGCCATATGCGGCCCGAACGCTTTCCGCACGGGGCCGCGCAGCGCCAGCACGAGCAGCATCAGCAGCGTGGTGGCGACGAAGGTCTCTATCGCGAAGCCGATCATGATTTGAGATCCTTCAGCAGCGCTTCGATCTCGGCGATATCCTGGTCGGTGATCGCATCGCGTTCGGCGAGATGCGCCACCAGCGGCGTGAGCTTGCCGCCGAACAGGCGGTCCATGAAGCGGCGCGATTCCCCGACGACATAGTCCGAGCGCGCGACCAGCGGGCGGTAGCGATAGCGCCGGCCGTCTTCCTCATGCGCGATGATGCTCTTGGCGAGCAGCCGGCCGAGCAGGGTCTTGACCGTGTTGGCGCTCCAGTCGCGCTCGGCGGGGACCCGCTCGGCAACTTCCTGCGCCGTGAGCGGCGACTCTTCCCAGAGCACCTCCATCACGGCATGTTCGGCGTCGCTGATCCGTTCGGTCATGAGTCCCTCTTCCCTGACTACGCCTGTAATCGTCACGATTACGTCTGTAGTCAAGTCGCTGAATGACCGATGAACGGATTATGTTCGGTGCGTGACCTGTGCCGGGTGTGCGGACAGCCTGTCGGGGAAATTTACAGGGTCGCGATCGAAAGTGCGACCGTTAACCACTGAAGCGGCTGGAAAAGTGCGGTTCGCGGAAACTGGCACGCGGGGTGCAGAGTATCAGGTACCCCGAGCGTTTCGACGCTTCATTCCAGGGTGGGTCGACCGCTTACTTAACCGGTCTCGCGTCGACCCACCCGACCCGGGGTTTCCCGACATCGATAGCGACTCGTAGCGTTCGGCTATCTCCATGCTCCGGCGCAGGCCGGAGCGGTGGCCGTATAGGGTTGCGCTTGTGATCCAGGGCTCCGGCCTTCGCCGGAGCACAGAAGGCGTCCGATACACGTCACCCCGGCCTTGTGCCGGGGTCCAGTGCGCCGCGATCGAGAAGCAAGAGCCTCTTGTTGTTCGCCCGGCACCTCGGTGGACCCCGGCACAAGGCCGGGGTGACGATAATTATATGGGTCGCTTTAAGTCTGCGCCGCGACGCCCTTGTCGGCCAGCAGTTGGGCGAGTTCGCCGCTCTCGTACATCTCCATCATGATGTCCGATCCCCCGACGAATTCGCCCTTCACATAGAGCTGCGGGATGGTCGGCCAGTCGGAGAAGGCCTTGATGCCCTGGCGGACGCCCTGGTCCTGGAGCACGTCGACGCTTTCGAACTCGACGCCGAGATGGTTGAGGATGGCGATCGCGCGGCTGGAGAAGCCGCATTGCGGGAAAAGCGGGCTGCCCTTCATGAAGAGGAGCACGGGATTGGCATCAACCAGCCCCTGAATGCGGGCCTGAACGTCGTCGGTCACTTGTCTACTCCTCGGCTGGCGCTTCGGTGGTCAGCTGGAGCGCGTGGAGCACGCCGCCCATGCGCCCGCCGAGCGCTGCATAAACCGCCTGGTGCTGGCGCACGCGCGGCATCCCCCTGAACATGGGGGCGACGACGCGCGCTGCATAGTGGTCGCCGTCGCCGGCGAGATCGGTAATTTCAACGCGCGCATCGGGGATGCCGGCGCGGATCAGCTCCTCGATCTCGGACGCGGCCATTGCCATCTTACTTCGATTCCATCAGCTGGCGGCGCGCCTCGACCGTCTGCTCCGCGATCGCCTGACGGATCGTCGCATCGTCGACTTCGACGCCGGCGGCGATCAGGTCGCCGAGCAGCTTGCGGATCACGTCTTCGTCGCCGGCTTCCTCGAAATCGGCCTGGACCACCGCCTTGGCATAAGCGTCGGTCTCTTCGGGCGTGAGCTTCATCTTGGCGGCTGCCCAGTGACCGAGCAGACGGTTGCGGCGCGCGCTGACGCGGAAGGCGATGTCCTCGTCACGGGCGAATTTCGCCTCGAATGCGCGCTCGCGATCGTCGAAAGTGGTCATGTGGTGCTCGCCTCTGGGTGTCGGTTTCCGCCGAGATAGGAGGGAGGGAGAGGCAAGGCAACTCTCTAAGCCCCTCCCCTTCAGGGGAGGGGTTGGGGTGGGGCAGTGCAGCAGGCAAAGGTCTCGGTGAGACGGACAGGCCCCCACCCCCGACCCCTCCCCTGAAGGGGAGGGGCTTTAAACGGTCACCACCAGTTTCCCGATCGCTTGGCGTGCGGCCATCTTCGCGATCGCCTTGCCGCCGTCCGCCAGCGCGAAGGTTTCCGTCACCCGCGGGGCGATCCTGTCTTCCTCCCACAAGCGGAAGAGGTGCTCGACATGCGCCTGATTGGCCTGCGGATCGCGCGCGGCAAAGGCGCCCCAGAAGACGCCGCAGACGTCGCAACTCTTGAGAAGCGTGAGGTTGAGCGGCAATCTCGGAATGCCGGCGGGGAAGCCGACGACCAGATAGCGCCCTTCCCATCCGATCGCACGGAGCGCGGGCTCGGCATAGTCGCCGCCCACCGGATCGTAGATCACGTCGGCGCCCTTGGGGCCGACCGCGACCTTGAATGCCTCGCTCAATGCCTTCGACTGCTCCTTGTCGAACGGCGCACGCGGATAGACGAGCGTCTCGTCGGCGCCGGCCGCACGCGCGGCTTCCGCTTTCTCTTCGGAAGAGACCGCCGCGACGACGCGCGCGCCGAATGCCTTGCCGAGCTCGATCGCCGCGAGGCCGACCCCGCCGGCCGCGCCGAGGATGAGCAATGTCTGCCCCGCCTTCAGATGCCCGCGATCGAGCAACGCGTGGATCGTCGTGGCATATGTGAGCAGCAGCGCCGCGCCTTCCGCAAAGCTGCGCCCTTCGGGAAGCGGATAGAGGCGCGCGGCATCCACCGCGACCTTCTCCGCCAATCCGCCATGGCCGATCACCCCAAGCACCCGGTCGCCGGCGGCGAACTGCGTCACGCCCTCGCCCACCGCCTCGACGGTGCCGGCGATCTCACCTCCGGGCGCGAACGGGCGCGGCGGCTTGAACTGGTATCTGTCCTCGATGATCAGGACGTCGGGATAGTTGATCGCGCAGGCCTTCACTGCGACGAGCACCTGGCCCTTGCTGGGCGTCGGATCGGGCAATTCGGCGAGGCTTAGAGTTTCAGGTCCGCCCGGCGCCTGCGACAATAGTGCCTTCATTGCCCGCTCCCACTGCGATCCACGGCCGCGACGTGGCGACACCGGATTCGTATTTCGAAATCTCGGTATCTTTTGCCAGCGTCATGCCGATCTCGTCCAGCCCCTGCATCAAACAGTCGCGGCGGAAGGGATCGAGGTGGAAGGGGAAACGGTCCTGGAAGGGCGTGGTGACGGTCATCGTCTCGAGGTCCACGGTGACTTCATTGTCGCGTGCGACTTCGACCAGACGGTCGATCGCCTCCTGCGGCAGGACCACGGGGACGATGCCGTTCTTGAAGGCATTGCCCGAGAAGATGTCCGAAAAGCTCGGCGCGATCACGGCCTTGATGCCCAGGTCGGCGAGCGCCCAGGCGGCGTGCTCGCGGCTCGACCCGCAGCCGAAATTGTCGCCGGCGATCAGTACGGGTGCGCCGGCATAGCGCGGATCGTCGAAGATGTTGTCCGGCTGCGCACGCACCGTCTCGAACGCACCCTGCCCCAGCCCTTCGCGCGTCGTGGTCTTGAGCCAATGCGCGGGAATGATGATGTCGGTATCGATATTCTTGGCGCCCCACGGATAGGCACGCCCCTCGACCTGGCGAACGGGTTCCATCAGCGGGTACTCCAGAGGATCGAGGACCCGCTCAGTTCGGGTCGGGCGGCGACTGCACCGACGACGGCTTGTTGTGTGCCGAGGCATAGGCCGCGGCGAGGCCGCTCAACACGGTGCCGACGATCAACACGATCAACGCGCGCTTCATACGAACTCCCCTCACGCATCCGCCGACATCAGCTCCCTGACATCGGTGAGGCGCCCCGTGACCGCCGCCGCCGCCGCCATGGCGGGGGACAGCAGATGGGTTCGCGCGCCCGGACCCTGCCTTCCTACGAAGTTTCGATTCGAGGTGGAAGCACAACGTTCGCCGGCCGGAACCTTGTCCGGATTCATCGCGAGGCACATCGAGCAGCCGGGCTCGCGCCACTCGAAGCCGGCCTCGATGAAGATGCGGTCGAGCCCCTCGGCCTCGGCCTGCAATTTGACCAGCCCGGAGCCGGGGACGATCAGCGCCTGGCGGATGCGGTCGGCGACATGCCGGCCCTTCACCACCGCGGCGGCGGCGCGCAGATCCTCGATGCGGCTGTTGGTGCAGCTGCCGATGAAGACATGCTCGATCGGAATGTCCTGCATCGCCGTGCCCGCGGCGAGCCCCATATAGTCGAGCGATTTCTGCGCGGCGACGCGCTTCGAGGGGTCGGCGAAACTCTCCGGATCCGGGATCGCGCCGGTGATCGGCACGACGTCCTCGGGGCTGGTGCCCCAAGTGAGCGAGGGGGCGATATCGCTGGCGTGGAGCAGAACGGTCTTGTCGTAGCGCGCGCCGGCATCGGTGGGGAGCGTACGCCAATAGGCGACGGCCTTGTCCCAATCCTCGCCCTTGGGCGCGAGCGGGCGGCCTTTCAAATAGGCGAACGTGGTTTCGTCGGGCGCGATAAGCCCCGAGCGCGCGCCGCCCTCGATCGACATGTTCGACACGGTCAGCCGGCCCTCGACCGACATTGCGCGGATCACTTCGCCGGTGAATTCGATGACATAGCCCGTGCCGCCCGCCGCGCCGATCTTGCCGATGATCGCGAGGACGACGTCCTTGGGACTGACACCGAATCCCAAGGAGCCGTCGACGCGGATCTCGAGCGTCTTGGACTGCTGCAAGAGGAGCGTCTGGGTGGCGAGGACGTGCTCGACCTCGGACGTGCCGATGCCGAACGCCAATGCCCCCAGCGCGCCGTGCGCCGAGGTATGGCTGTCGCCGCAGACGAGCGTGGTGCCCGGCAACGTGAACCCCTGTTCGGGGCCGACGACATGGACGATCCCCTGCCGCGCATCGAGCGCGTCGATATAGGGCACGCCGAACTCGGCGACGTTCGAACGCAGCGCGGCGAGCTGGCCCGCGCTGGCGGGGTCGGCGATCGGCAGCGCGTTCCCCGCGGCGTCGACACGCGCGGTGGTCGGAAGATTGTGGTCGGGGACCGCGAGGGTGAGATCGGGCCGGCGCACCGGGCGGCCCGCGGCGCGGAGGCCCGAAAAGGCCTGCGGGCTGGTGACTTCGTGGACGAGGTGGCGATCGATGTAGATCAGGCAGGTGCCGTCGTTTCGGCGCTCGACGACATGGTCTGCCCAGATCTTCTCGTACAGGGTGAGCGGTTTACTGGCCATGGGGGCGATCTAGGCCAATCGTGCGCGAGAGCAACCCGCTACGCAATTTTGCGATAGGAAGCGGAGCTATTGCGCCGGCGCTCTGCCTATATTCGTCACCCCGGCCCTGTGCCGGGGTCCACTCAGCCTCGCTGAATGGCTTCGAGCCTCTCGCGAACCGCTTGCCTCCCGGTGGACCCCGGCACAAGGCCGGGGTGACGGAAGGGGTGGCACGACGGCCGCCTTATTGCGCCGGCGCCTTCTCGGCTTCGCCCTTGAGATAGGCCTGGATCGCATCGATCTCGGGATCGGTGAGCACGAAGAAGCTCTCGCGCGCGACCTTGCTCATCACGCCGTGGTCGGGCTTGGTGCCGATTCCGGTGCGCAGCAGCTTCTTGAGCCTGGCCGGATCATAGGCAGCGACGATCGGCACGAGCGCGGGGACCCGGGTGCTGCCGTCTTCCATGGTCCCGTCCTGATGGAGCTTGTGGCAAGCAGTGCAGGCGAAATCGACGACATAGCGGCCCATGCTGGCGGGACGAGTCGGCTCCGAGACCTTGGCCGAAGTCGCCATCGCCGGGAGCTTGCCCGCGAGGATCAGCGCGCGGCCGATCGGACCATAGGACATGGTCGCCTGCGAATCCTTCGGGCCGGGCTTCAAGGTACGGATCCACGCGACGATGCGGCCGACATCCTGATCGGAGAGGTGGCCGAGCGCATGCGTCGGCATGATGAACAGCGACGAGCCGTCCTTGTGGACACCCTGGCGGATGGCGCGGACGAGTTCGGCATCGCTCATCGTCGCGGCGACCTTCGCCAGCGGCGGCGGGGCGATTCGTCCGAGCATCGGATCCTCGAACAAAACCATGCCCTCGCCATTGGCGGCGTGACAGTCGCGGCAACTGGCGAGACGCGCCATGCGGGCACCCTCGGCGATCGAGGCGGGGTCGGCAGGAATCGCCACTTCCGCCATCGGCACGGCATGGCCCTTGCGGATCACCCATTCGGATCCGCCATAGATCACGGTCAGCGCAAGCAACAGCACGGCAACCAGGGCGATCAGCCCGCGAACGATCCAGCGCATCCAGAATTCCCCGCAGCTCTTGTGTCTTTACGCAAACACAAGGCGCGGAGGACCCTTATCCCACGCCTGATACTTCCTTCGGCGAAACATAGTTCGGATCATGTGCGAACGGCAGCGGCTTTTCTTGCCGCAGGGCGTCGAGCACAGTCCCGAAATCGGTCTCGCAACGAAAGCCGAGCAGTTTCCCGGCAAGCGCGGCGTCATAGACACGACCGATACTGCGGGGGAGTTCCCAGCCTTTGGCAGCGTATAACGCGGGTGCATCAGGGAAATAGCGCGCGATTACTGTCGCGGCATCGCGTTTGAGTTCGTCGCATTCCTGCCGATCGAACGGCGTCGGCGCCGATACGATGAAGCTGCCGAAGCCGATTTCGGGCGCGTGATCCAGCGCAACCATGTGCGCGCGGGCGGCATCCTCCACCGTCAGGCGGCGGTGGAGCAACTCATTGGCCTTCATGTTCTCGCCGGACAGATCGCGGTGCGTGTCGTCGTCCTCGGGAAAGAAGCGGCTGGTGCGCAGGACGATACAATTCAGCCCGTTCTCGAGACGCGCGAGCCGACAGAGCTGCTCGGCAGCTAGCTTGGTGACGCCGTAGATGTTGCGCGGCTCCAGCGGCCCGCTGTTCTCATCGAGCCAGACGGCGTGGTCGGCGAGCTCGTTGCGGATCGTCGTCGAGATCATCAGCGAAGTGGTCGACGTGAAGACGAAGCGATCGTGCCCCGCTTTTGCCGCGGCTTCGAGGAGGTTGAGCGTGCCGGTGACGTTGACGTCGATAAACGCCTGGGCGGGGTAGCGAGCGATATCAGGCTTGTGCAGCGCGCCGCCGTGGACCACCGCTTCGATACCATGCTCGGCGAAGAGGCGGTCGATGAGCGCGCGATCGGCGACCGAGCCGATCACGTCGGTGTCGGCACCCGGTGCGACATCGAGACCGATGACCGTGTCGCCGCGGGCACGCAGCATCGGTGCGAGGAAGCGGCCGAGCCAGCCGGACGAGCCTGTGAGAAGGATACGCATGCGCGCCCGATAGCCGAGGCCGGCACGTTCTGAAAATAGCTTCGGGTTTACAAGCAGGGCCCGAGGTTTCAGACAGGCGCCAACCTCACAGGAGATCGCCTTTGCTCACCCGTGTCGCCTCCGACCGCTTGCGCGGCCGAGCGTCGACGTGCGTGCGCACGATGCGGCTCTGACGCGCGAGCGCGTGCCGGCAAATAAGCCGGCTTTCCTGCATTTTATCGAGGTACTGAATGATCATCGAAACGGAAGCGGCAGACTATGCCGCGCTTCTGGACGGCCGTGCGCCGCGCGGCCTGACGCTCGCCGACAGCCCGATCGCACCGCCGGAAATCCTGCAGATGCTCGCCGGGCTGGCGGAGCGAGTCAGCGCCACTTTCGCTCCGGCGTCGTGGCTGATCGTCGAGGATGGCGAAGTCGTCGGCCTCTGCTCGATCACGCGCCCGCCCGAAGGAGGCAGCATCGACATCGGCTATGGCATCGCCTCCGATCGGCAGCGTCGCGGCAGTGCGACCCGAGCGATCGGGGCAGTCGTCGAATGGGCACGCGGCGTGCCGAATGTCACGGCGATCACTGCCGAGACCGCGCTCGACAATCTCGCCTCGCAGCGCGTGCTCGAACGCAACGGCTTCGAGCGCGTGGGTGAGCGCTTCGACGCCGAAGACGGCCAGCTGATCTGCTGGCACTGCGTCGTCAGCTAGGAGGTCCATGCCCTCTTCGTCATCCCCGCGAAAGCGGGGACCCATCTCCCGCGCGAGCAGCAAAATGCGCCGGCTCGTCAGTGGATATGCTCGGAGATGGGCCCCCGCTTTCGCGGGGGTGACGGGACTGAGCATGGCTCCTGCCAAGGTGGTTCGCGAGCTTCGGTCCGCCCCGGGCTACAGCCCCACCGGCAGCGGCGTCGCCAGCCGCTGGGCCGGCTCCTGCGCATCCGCCCAGTCGGTGCGGCGGGCCACGAACGGGTTCAGGAACAATGCCGGCAGCTTGAGGAACAGCAGTTCGGAGTGGATGAAGCTGTCTATCGCCCGCTCCCACCATTTCGGATCGCGCTTGCCGTTCGCCTTCAGCCAGCCGTCATAGGGCGCCCAATGGCTCGGCTCGTCCTTCTCGATGATCCGGAATATCCGCATCAGCACCTTGTCGCCGGTGACCAAAGGATGGCGCAGCAGGATATCGACCTGCCTGTAGCCACGCTGCTCGGTGAGCGAGATCACCCGGCAGAGCTTCTCGAACTCGTCGTCGCTGGCGATGATCGCTTCCGTATCGAGATCGTCGATCGTGCGGCGGAACATGATCTCGACGAAGCGATCGATATGGCCGCAGGTGCGATCGACCCTGAGCGGCATCTTGCCCTGTAGCTCGAACCAGCGCTTGAACATGAGATAGTGCTTGCGCTCGTCGGCGCGGTGCTTCTCGATCGCGGCGATCAGCGCGACATCGTCCGGCGACCGCGCACGCACCGCCTCGAGCACCCGATCGATGCTCGTATAGCCGCGATGCTCGTTGTAGATGTAGATCGAGCCCAGAAGGTCGAGATAACGGCGGCGGAACCAGCCCATATCCGAACGCTACGCCTCGGCCGGCACAGCGTCAACGCGCGCCTCCGTCAAGCGACGACGGCGGCTTCGTAGCTGGCGGTGGTCTTCGCGGCGACTTCCTCCGCCGTCACTCCCGGCGCGAGCTCGACCAGCCGGAACGGGCTGTCATGATCGGGGCGCTGAAACACCGCGAGATCGGTGATGATCATGTCGACGACGTTCCTGCCGGTGAGCGGCAGCGTGCAGGCCGGGATGAACTTGGGGTCGCCCGCCTTGGAGTTGTGCTCCATCACCACGATGATCTTCTTGACCCCGGCGACGAGGTCCATCGCGCCGCCCATGCCCTTGATCATCTTGCCCGGGATCATCCAGTTGGCGATGTCGCCCGCCTCGCTGACTTCCATCGCACCGAGCACGGTCAGGTCGATATGCCCGCCGCGGATCATCGCGAAGCTGTCCGACGACGAGAAATAGACCGAGCTGGGCAGCTCCGAGATCGTCTGCTTGCCCGCATTGATCAGGTCCGGGTCCTCCTCGCCTTCATAGGGAAAGGGGCCGATGCCGAGCATGCCGTTCTCGGACTGGAGCGTGACCTCGACGCCCTCGGGTATGTGGTTCGCCACGAGCGTCGGGATGCCAATGCCGAGATTGACGTAGAAGCCGTCCTTGAGCTCCTTCGCGGCGCGCGCGGCCATTTCGTCACGGGTCCAGGGCATCAATGCACTTCCTTGCCAAGATCGGTGGGAGACTGGCGCTCGGCATCGACGCCGAACCAGATACGGTCGAGCGCTTCGGCCTCGCTGATGCCGGTGGCGTTCGCCCAGGCGCGCGCGCCGTGGCGGACGCAATCGACCAACGCGATGCCGAACAGCGCCGGATCGGCGCCGAGCGCCGCGGGATCGACCAGGCACGTGGCCGGGCCGCCGGGCTTCGCCCACATGCGCAGGAACTCGCGGCTGCCCTGGAGCAGGTGCGCAGCGCTCGATATGTCGAGTTCGTCGGTGACGACACCCTTGCGTCCAAAGCTCATCGCGCGGCTCCTTGTGCCGGATCGGTCCAATGCGCGTCCGGCGGGAATATCTCGGCCACGCCACCCTTCAGCGCGGTGCCGTAAACGGGGTTCGGCAGCATGAACCAGCCCGCGCCCCAGAGCGGCGCGAGCAACGTGCCGCCCACGCTGTTGCGCCGCGCGAGCACCGGCGCGTCCGGCGCATTGAACAGGTCGCTGAAATCGCCCAACTGGTCGCCCGCCATCGCGACGATGCAATAGCGTTGCGCGATCTGCTGGCGGCGCGCGTCCTTGCCGCTCGGCTCGCCCTCGCCACGCAACCACAAGGTGTCGAAGAGGTCCGCCGGACCGAGGCCGGCATGTTCGAGCGCGGCTGCGGTCTGCGCGGCAGTCGCGGCCGAGCGATTGGAATTGAAGATCACCTTGAAGCCTTCGCCCCGCGCCGCCGCGAGTGCCTCCGCCGCGCCGGGGACGGCAGCGACCTTGTCGGCGCCGGTCTGCTCCCAGCGCGTCCAGCGGGCCGCATCGTAGCTTCCGCCACGGATCGCCTCGTCACGTTCATAGCCGAGATTGAGCAAGGCAGTCTCGTCAATGTCGAGCACCACCGCCAGCGGGCGCTTGCCGCACATTTCGAAACGCGGATTGTCGAGCGTCGACCCGGGTGCGAGCACGACCGAGCGGACTTGCGACTTGTCGCGGCGATAGCCGATCTCGACCTTCAGGTAATTCCACAGCGCCTGATAGGCTTGGAGGCTGAGCGCGGCGGCTTCGCCCGAGCCGTAGAGGAATTGCATGCCGCCCGGCGCAGTGCCGACGGTCGGCGCCGGCCCGGCTGAAGTGCCGCTGGGCGGGGGCAGCGCGGTCAGGTTGGTGACCTGCACCTTGCTTCCGTCGGGCGCGGTGTAGACTTGCCCGGGCTTCGCCACCTGCTGCCGGGGGCGCTTGCGGTCACGCCTAGCCGGCCGATCCTGGGACGATTTGTACACGCCCGCGCCGGCTGCCAGCGGTGCCGCGACCAGCGCCGCCGCGCACCCCGACAGCACCAGCGCGGCGAGCGGAGCCGCCGCCATGCAGGCCAGCGCCGGGCGCCGTATCACGCCGCCTCGCGGGTGCGGACGGTGCGGAACTCGATCTTCTTGTCGTAGGGGGCGCCGACGATCAGCCGCTTCACGTAGATTCCGGGCAAATGGATCTGATCGGGATCTAGGCTGCCGACGGGCACTACTTCCTCGACTTCGGCGACGCAGATCCGGCCCGCGGTCGCCATCGGCTGGTTGAAGTTGCGCGCGGTCTTGCGGAAGATGAGGTTGCCGCTCTCGTCGGCCTTCCAGCCCTTGATGATCGACAGATCGGCGCGGATGCCGCGCTCGAGGATATACTC
This sequence comes from Sphingomonas sp. Root241, assembly GCF_001428865.1. GTDB lineage: Bacteria > Pseudomonadota > Alphaproteobacteria > Sphingomonadales > Sphingomonadaceae > Sphingomonas. The sequence continues at coordinate 905,582 of NZ_LMIV01000001.1, read as the reverse complement.
CTCGCCGTCGAAGACCTTCGATTCCTTGCCCTCGGCGACCTGGGTGCCGACGCCGGTCCTGGTGTAGAAGCCCGGAATGCCCGCTCCCCCCGCCCGGCAGCGTTCGGCGAGCGTGCCCTGCGGACAGAATTCGACCTCGAGCTCGCCGCTCAGATATTGCCGCTCGAACTCCTTGTTCTCGCCGACATAAGAGGAGATCATCTTCTTCACCTGCCGGCTGCGCAGCAGCTTGCCGAGGCCCTCATTGTCGATGCCGGCATTGTTCGACGCGATCGCCAGGTCCTTGACGCCCGAAGCCTGGATCGCGTCGATCAGCCGCTCGGGAATCCCGCACAGGCCGAAGCCACCCGCGCACAAGGTCATGCCGTCGAACAGCAGCCCGTCCAATGCCGCTTCCGCGTCCGCATAGAGCTTCTTCATGGTTCGCGATTCTCTCCTGAACTGGCGCGGCGATAATCTGCCCCTGCCCGGGCGGTCAAGCAAACCTGAACCAGGTTTCAACTTTGCTATCGCGCATCGCGGCGGCGCCGAATTTATAATGGTGGCGCATCTCTCACGCACTTGCCTAAATTGCGCAACAATGCAGATGTTGCATAATTGTTACAGAGGCCAATTTAGTTACCGCATTGCAGCATTGTCGACATTGACGTCCGGCCAGCAATACCTAGGTAGCGCGCCCCGGCCCTGTTCTGGGACCGGTGAAAGTAAAGTACGAAGGATAACATAATGCGTTTGTTCGCAGTGTCGGCGCTTGCCTTGGCGACTCTTGCCACTCCCGCTTTCGCTCAGGAAGCGACCTCGACCTTCACTGGCCCGCGCGCGGAAGTCGTTGCCGGCTGGGATCATGTCGGTAGCAATGGCGCGGGTGCGTCGGGTTTCACTTATGGCGGCGCGCTCGGCTATGATGCGCAGATCGGCCGTGCCGTGATCGGCGCCGATGCCGAGATCACCGGCTCGACCACCGAGGAAGACGGCGCCAGCGCCGGTCGCGATCTCTATGTCGGCGGCCGCATCGGCTTCGTCGCGCTGCCGAACACGCTGGTTTACGCCAAGGGCGGTCTGACCAACGCGCGCGTCAACATCGACGGTCTCGGCTCCGTCAACACCGACGGCTACCGCTTCGGCGGCGGCATCGAGCATAATTTCGGCCGCTTCTACGGCAAGGTCGAATATCGCTATTCGCGCTACGAGGAGATCGACCTCAACCGCGACCAGGTGACGGCGGGCCTCGGCATCCGTTTCTGATCCAGGCGTGAAATCGACAGGGCCGTGCGGCATTGCCGCGCGGCCCTTTCTTTTATTTCCCGCAAGAGTTCCCCACAGCCCCGCCTACCTCGCCGGACTGAATACTTCCATGCGATCGGTCGGCCACAAGAGCATAGCTTGCATTTCCGTGCAGCTATGCAATTCTCGCAAATATAGACTCGGCAGTCGGCAAAAGGGGAGCTGCACTGTGGACACCACATTCGACGCGACAACATGGATGCAGCTTATCGGGCTCGGCGCGATGCTCGGTGCGCTCGGTCAGGCTATTCGCAGCATTGTCGGCCTCAAGAAGCTCAATGACGCCGTCAGCAATAGCGCCGCCACGGTGTCCGACGTGATCGAGCCGAGCCGGCTCGTCACTTCGCTGGCGATCGGCGCGATTGCCGGCGCGCTGGCGAGCGTGAGCCTGATCGGCAATATCCACGCGGTCGCCTCGGCGCAGATCGCCGCATTGCTCGGCGCCGGCTATTCGGGCGCCGATTTCATCGAAGGCTTCATGAGCCGGGCCACGCCTTCGCCGGGAATACCCGCCGGACAGGAGACAGTCGGTGTCGGCGGCGCGGCAACCGCGGCGCCCGATCCGGGACCCTCCGGCGACGATGCGGTGGGCTGAGCCATGCCGCAGCACCCGCAAATCCTGATCTCGGGTCAGGTCACCACCACCGCCAAGGTCAATCTGCGCCAGGGCGCCGCCACCACCGACGCGCCGGTGCTGCGGAAAGTGCTCGCGGGGACGCCGCTCAACGTCCGCGCGATCGTCGCCGGGCTGTCGGTCGACGGCAACCCGCTCTGGTACAGGACCGACGAGAATGCCTATGTCTGGGCCGGCGGTTGCGGCCCGCTGACGCCGTTCGCCGCCGGAGCGGCCCCGCTCCCGACGCCGGCACCCACCCCTCTCCCCACGCCGGCACCCGCTCCGATTCCGGCAGCGCCGCGTACGCCGATCGCCACTTCGGCCGAGGCGCCGCGGATTCCGGTGGTGATCGACCTCTATCAAGGCAATGTCGTCAACAGCTTCGCCCAGGCGCGCGCCGCAGGGTTGCTCGGGGTCATCCACAAGGCGACCACCGGACAGACGGGCAAGGACAAGGCCTATACCGAGCGCCGCGCCGCCGCCGAAGGTGCCGGGCTGCTCTGGGGCGCCTATCATTGGGGCACCAACGCGCCGGTGAAGGCGCAGGTCGATAATTTCCTGCTCAAGGCGCAGCCCGGCCCGAACACGTTGGTCGCGCTCGACTATGAGATCGACGCCAAGTTCCAGATGGGCTTCGATCAGGCGCGCGAATTCCTCGAGCGGATCCACGAGAAACTGGGGCGCCGTGCAGTGCTCTACAGCGGGCATCTGATCAAGGAGAAGCTCGGCAACAGCGTCGATCCCTTCTGGGGCGCGCACCGGCTGTGGCACGCCGAGTACAACCCCACCGCGAAGGTCCAGAAAAGCTGGTCGAGCTACTGGCTGTGGCAATATGCCGAAAAGGCGTCGACCGTGCCCGGCATCCCCGGCAATGCGGGCGGCAAGATCGACTATAACCACTTCAACGGCAGCGAGGCCGATCTGCGCGCGGAATGGGCGTCCTGAGCGGGCGCCATTCCGCCGCGGCATGGCCGGCATAGCGGCCGGGGGTTACGCGAGGCAGGTCAGCCGCGCTAGGAAGCGGGCATGACCGCGAAACGAACCGGGGGCCGGATCCTCGTCGACAATCTGGTCGCACAAGGCTGCGACCGCATCTTCCATGTGCCAGGCGAGAGCTTCCTCGCCGTGCTCGACGCATTGCACGACACGCCCCAGATCGATGTCGTGACCTGCCGGCAGGAAGGCGGCGTGGGCTTCATGGCGTGCGCCGACGGGGCGATGACCGGACGGCCGGGCGTGGCCTTCGTCACCCGCGGGCCGGGGGCGACCAACGCGAGCATCGGCGTCCACATGGCGATGCAGGATTCGCAGCCGATGATCCTGTTCATCGGCGATGTCGACCGCGGGATGCGCGACCGCGAGGGATTCCAGGAAGTGGACTTCCCGGCGATGTTCGCGCCGCTCGCCAAATGGGCGACGCGGATCGAGGATGCGGCGCGGATACCCGAATATGTCGCGCGGGCGTGGAACGTGGCGACGAGCGGCCGGCCGGGGCCGGTGGTGATCGCGCTGCCCGAGGACATGCTGTGCGACGAGGTCGAGGCAGTCGATCGGCCGCCCTTGCCCCGCATCAAGCAGGCACCCGACCGGCACGCGATGCAGGCGTTGGCGGCGCTGATAAAGCAGGCCGACCGCCCGATCGCGATCGTCGGCGGCGCGGGCTGGACCGCGGCGGCAGGTGCGGCCTTCGCCAGCTTCGCCGAACGTATCGGCCTGCCCGTCGCCAGTGCCTTCCGGCGGCAGGACGCGCTTCCCGCCGGATCGCAGGTCTATGCCGGCAATCTCGGTTATGGGCCCAACCCGAAACTGGTCTCGCGGATCAAGGGCGCGGACCTGATCCTCGCCGTCGGCGCACGGCTCGGCGAGGCGACGACCGATGGCTATGCGCTGATCACCCTCGATCATCCGGGGCAGACGCTGATCCACGTCCACCCCGATCCGAACGAGCTTGGCCGGGTCTATCGCGCCGACGTCGCGATCTGCGCCGACATGGCGAGCTTCACCGGCGCGGCGGCGCAGGAGAACATCCCGCCGATCCGCAGCGGCGCCGCCGCCGAGGCCCATGCCGAATGGCTCGAATGGTCCACCCCGAGACCACGCGAGGGCGTAACGCTCGATCTCGGCCAGTGCGTCGCGGCGATGCGCGCGGCGATGCCGGCGGATACGATCATCTGCAACGGCGCGGGCAATTTCTCGAGCTGGTGGCACCGTTACTGGCGTTACGGGCCGCAACCCTCGCAGCTCGCGCCAACCGCCGGGGCGATGGGCTATGGCGTCCCCGCCGCGGTCGCGGGCAAGCTGCGCGCGCCGGAGCGGCAGGTGGTCGCGCTCGCCGGCGACGGCGATTTCATGATGAACGGGCAGGAACTCGCCACCGCCGTCCAGCACAAGGCCGACATCCTCGTGCTGGTGATCGACAACGGTGCCTACGGCACGATCCGCATGCACCAGGAGCGCGAATATCCGGCACGCCTCTCGGGCACCAACTTGCACAATCCCGATTTCGCCGCGCTCGGCCGGGCCTATGGCTGCTGGGCCGAAACCGTCGAACGGACCGAGGAATTCGCCCCCGCACTGGAGCGCGCGCTGGCCGAAACCGGCGTGCGGCTGCTCCATTTGAAGACCGATGTCGAATTCATCACCCCGGGCACCACAATCAGCGCGATCCGCGACCGCTGACCCGCTCCGCAGCCTCTATAATGGGGGCAAGGAGACTGAAAAATGGGTTGGAAGACGGTGCACATCGGCAGGGAAGGCGATCATCTCGCGCTTGCCGGTGTGAAGGTGTGGCAGCAGGAATGGCGTTGGCTCGGCAGCAAAACGGTGAACCTGCCCAATCCCCTCGAGCCTGCGCAGACCCAATCGTTCATGATCTGCGAGGTCGGCGCGTCGCACCGCCCGGTACGCTTCGCCGCCAGCAAGCTGCCGAGCGGCCTCTGGTCGTTCTACGTTCCCGACTGACGCAAAAGGGGCGGCCTCTTGCGAGACCGCCCCTTTCGTCCTCAACGGCAAACCTCGCGTCAGATATCGTCGCCGAGAGCGCCTTTCACCTTGCCGGCGAACTGCTCGCCTTTGCCCTTGATCTCCTGCGCGGCGCCTTCGTCGCGGGTGTCGGGATTGTCGCTCTGCTGCTTGATCTTGCCGGCCGCCTCATTGACGTTGCCCTTGATCTTGTCGACGAGTTCACCCATGATTTCAAACTCCTGACCGCGGATCGGCGCGTGACTGCGCCCTGTCTTTCGCTTTCGACAACAACGGTCCGCGCCGGGTGAGGGTTCCTTCGATGCCCGATCGGATTGCCGAACATTATGAGCGCCATGCGCACGCTTTCGACGAAGCGCGCCGCCGGAACTTCGTCGAGCAGGGCTGGCTCGACCGCTTCCTGCTCGCCGTGCCGAAGGGGGGACAAATCCTCGACCTCGGCTGCGGCGCAGGCGAGCCGATCGCGCGCTATCTGATCGACCGCGACCGGCAGCTGACCGGCATCGACGCCTCCGAACGGATGATCGCGCTCGCCCGCACCCGGTTCGGGCGGCATCGCTGGATCTACGCAGACATGCGCGATGCCGTGGTGGAGGGACCGTTCCACGGCGTGATCGCCTGGGACAGCATCTTCCATCTGCCCCCGGAGGATCAGGCAGCGATGGTGATCAAGGCGGCCGGACTGCTCGCGCCAGACGGCGCCTTCCTGTTCAACACGGGCTCCGCGCGCGACGAGACGATCGGCTGCCAGTTCGGGGACGAACTCTATCACGCCAGCCTCGCCCCGGCCGAGTATCGCGCGCTGTTCGCCGGGCACGGGCTGCTCGAAGTGGCGTTCGTACCGCACGATCACGCGACCGGCGGAAGGGCGATCTGGCTGGTACGCAAGGGGCGCTGAGCGACCGGGCGCGCGACTTATCCGGACCAGGATCCGCCAGGATGGCAAGCGCACCCGATTTTCGGCATGGCTACGGAAGTCGGGCCGCTTCCCTCAGCATCGGGTTCGCCGCGGGCGTGCCAGCGCAAGCGACGACCGTCACGGGAACTGGCTGCTGGTAACCTTCCCGGTGGGCGAATGGAGGGTCGTGAAGAGCCATGGCGTGCCTGCCACGACCTGGAAATGGTCGAGCGTCGTATCGCTCATCGGAGCGAGCGCCACGGCATTGTTCAGCTTCATGAATCGGTTGATCTCGGCGCATGCCGATTTCGGGTCGGCGTTGTTCACCATGAAGAAGTTTCTGTGATCGTTGCCGTTATCGGTGGTCACCACATATCCGCTCATTCGTCCCTCCAGAACCAATGCTACGGATCCGGTCGCCGTCCGCACGCCATGATCTCGGCCTCTTCCGGAGCGCGGTCAATGCGCGGCCGGACGGCGTGCGGAAAGCCTTGGCCATTCACCACTCGGTCATTCGCTGACGATCGTCGGGCGCGCGCCTATGAACGGCAGGAAGTGGTGGTTAGCCGCGAAAGGTCACACTAGGGTCACACTGGCTGCATGGTTCTGGCCGGCCGTGTTCCTGCGCAGGCAATCCAGGAGGGTGTGGACCAAGCAGCGCTACTCCTGCTTTCGCACGAGCAGGATGAGGCTGTCAGACGAAATCCTACATTGCAAGCATGTCTGCAAATGGTGGAGAGCGGTCGTTGATTTCAAGCCCTCTCCCGCTTTCGCGGGAGAGGGTTGGGTGAGGGTCTTCTTCTATCTCACTAGCCTTGCGTGTCGGCATCGAGTGCCGCGATGATGACCTCCAGCACGCCGTCGAGGTTCTCCAGAACCTCGTTGTTCCAAAACCGTAGGATCCGATACCCGCGGCTCTGGAGGAATTGCGTTCGCCCGGCATCCGCCTCGGCATTGTGCTGGCTGCCGTCCACCTCGATGATCAGTCGTGCCTCTACGCACAGGAAGTCGACCACGAAGGGTTCGATCGTGGCCTGGAAGCGGAATTTGTGGCCGAGCAGTCGCCGACCGCGCAGCATACCCCAAAGCAAGTGCTCGACATCCGTCGCTTCCTTGCGGAGTCGGGAGGCATGGCGATTCGTCTGGCGACGGACAGGCGTGCGCATGCCGCAAGAAATAGAAGAAAGAAGACCCTCACCCAACCCTCTCCCGCGAAAGCGGGAGAGGGCTATAAGAGCGTCCGCTACTGGGGCGTTAGCGGCCGGCCGCTTTGCAAGCCGGATGCCGCGTTAGATCAGCCCTGCCAGCGGACTCGACGGGTCGGCGTACCGCCGCTTCGCCATCCGCCCCGCGCGGTACGACAACCGTCCCGCCTCGACCGCCGCCTTCATCGCCGCGGCCATCATAACGGGGTCCTTCGCCTCGGCGATCGCGGTGTTCATCAGCACGCCGTCGCAGCCGAGTTCCATCGCCACTGCCGCGTCACTCGCCGAGCCGACGCCGGCGTCGACCAAAACCGGCACCTTGGCGCCCTCCACGATCAGCCGGATCGTCACCTGGTTCTGAATGCCGAGCCCCGAGCCGATCGGCGCGCCCAGGGGCATGATCGCGACTGCGCCCACATCCTCCAGCCGCTTCGCCGCGATCGGATCGTCGACGCAATAGACCATCGGCTTGAAGCCTTCCTTGGCCAGCACTTCGGTTGCGCGCAGCGTCTCGACCATGTCGGGATAGAGCGTGCGCGCCTCGCCGAGCACCTCGAGCTTCACCAGCTCCCAGCCGCCGGCTTCGCGCGCCAGCCGCAGCGTGCGGATCGCGCTCTCGGCGTCGAAGCAGCCGGCGGTGTTGGGGAGGTAGGTGATCTTCTTCGGATCGATATAGTCGGTGAGCATCGGCGCGTTCGGATCGGACACGTTCACCCGGCGCACCGCCACCGTGACGATCTCGGCGCCCGATGCCGCGACCGCGGCGGCATTCTGCTCGAAATCCTTGTACTTGCCGGTGCCGACGATCAGCCGCGAGCGGAAGGTCTTGCCGGCCACGCTCCACGTGTCCTCGTCGATCGGGCGGGCATGATCGCCGCCGCCAACGAAGTGGACGATCTCGAGCTCGTCGCCGTCCTTGACCAGCACTTCACCCAAGGTCGAGCGCGGCACCACTTCGAGATTGCGCTCGACTGCGATCTTCTCGGGCACCAGCCCGAGCTGCTCGGCGAGCTGGATGATGGTGAGGCCGGCGGTGACGCGCTTGTGCTCGCCATTGACGACTATGCTGACGGTACCGTCGGTGTGCACGCGCTTAAACCTCCGTTCGGGCTGAGCTTGTCGAAGCCCTGTTCTTTCTTCGCGTCCGGGTGGACGGGGAGAAGTGCAGCCCTTCGACAAGCTCAGGGCGAACGGGAATGGGACGAAGCGCCCGATTTGATCGCTGACGTTGCGTCATATAGAGGCGATGCAGACGCCCGCAACCGAAAGGCACCGGCTTGGCCGATACGATCTACGTCCTCAACGGTCCCAACCTCAATCTGCTGGGGCTGCGCGAGCCGGAGATCTACGGCTCGGACACGCTGGACGACATTGCGGGCCGGATGGAGGATCGGGCGAAAGAGCTCGATCTCGACATCGACCTGCGCCAGTCGAATCATGAGGGGCACCTCATCGACTGGCTGCATGAGGCGCAGGCCCGGGGCGCGAAGGCCGTGCTGCTCAATGCCGGGGCGCTCACCCACACCAGCCTGGCGCTTTACGACGCGATACGGTCGATCAAGACGCCCGTGATCGAAGTGCATATTTCCAACCCGCTCACGCGCGAAGAGTTCAGGCACGAAAGCTTCGTCGGCCGTGCCGCGCGCGGAACCATCGCCGGTTTCGGAGCGCTGTCGTACATGCTCGCGCTTGAAGCCGCGGCGCGTCTCTGACATGAGCGCGCGCTTTCATCGGATAAAGGGTCGCAATGGCCGAAGATAAGAAACAAGGGGCGATGCACGTCGATATCGAGCTGGTCCGCCAGCTCGCCGCCGTGCTCGACGAGACGCAGCTTACCGAAATCGAAGTCGAGGACGGAGAACGTCGCGTGCGCGTCGCGCGCACCGTGACCGCCGCACCGGCAGCGCAATATGCCGCGCCCGCGGCGGCCGCACCGGCGCCCGTCGCCGCGCCTGCCGCCGCCGAAGCCGGGGCGCCTGCGCCCGCCGCCGCGGCGAACGCAGTCAAGTCGCCGATGGTCGGCACGGCCTATCTGAAGCCCAATCCCGAGGCGAAGGTGTTCGTATCGGTGGGCGACAAGGTGGCCGCGGGCGATACGCTGCTGATCATCGAGGCGATGAAGGTGATGAACCCGATCCAGGCGCCCGCCGCCGGCACGGTCAAGGCGATCCTGATCGAGAACGGCCAGCCGGTCGAGTTCGACCAGCCGCTCGTCGTGGTGGAATGACCGCCCAAACCCCCGTTCGTGCTGAGCTTGTCGAAGCACCGTTCTTCTTCGGGACTATAGAAAAGCAGCCCTTCGACAAGCTCAGGGCGAACGGTAGGGTTCGGAAGCCGCAAAATGCCTGAGATCAAGAAACTCCTCATCGCCAATCGCGGCGAGATCGCGCTCCGCATCCACCGTGCCTGCCACGAGATGGGGATCAAAACCGTCGCGGTGCACTCGACCGCGGACAGCGACGCGATGCACGTGCGGCTGGCGGACGAGGCGATCTGCATCGGGCCGCCGAGCGCGACCGAGAGCTATCTCAACATCCCCAACATCATCAGCGCTGCCGAGATCTCGGGCGCCGATGCGATCCACCCGGGCTACGGCTTCCTCTCGGAGAACGCCCAGTTCGCCGAGATCGTGGAGGCGCACGGGATCATCTTCGTCGGGCCCAAGCCCGAGCATATCCGCACGATGGGCGACAAGATCGAGGCCAAGCGCACCGCGGGCGCGCTCGGCCTGCCTCTCGTCCCTGGGTCGGACGGCGCGATCAGCGACCTCGCCGAGGCGAAGGCGATCGCGGCGAAGGCCGGCTATCCGGTGATCATCAAGGCGGCTTCCGGCGGCGGCGGGCGCGGCATGAAGGTGTGCACGTCCGAGGACCAGCTCGAGACCTTGATGCAGCAGGCCGGCAGCGAGGCGAAGGCCGCGTTCGGCGACGCCACCGTCTATCTCGAGAAATATCTCGGCAATCCGCGCCATATCGAGATCCAGGTGTTCGGTGACGGCAACGGCAATGCCGTCCATTTGGGCGAGCGCGATTGCTCGCTCCAGCGCCGCCACCAGAAGGTGCTGGAGGAAGCCCCCTCCCCCGTGCTCGGCCAAGCCGATCGCGAGCGGATCGGCGGGATCTGCGCCAAGGCGATGGCCGATATGGGCTATCGCGGCGCGGGGACGATCGAGTTCCTGTGGGAGAATGGCGAGTTCTACTTCATCGAGATGAACACCCGCCTGCAGGTCGAGCATCCGGTGACCGAGATGATCACCGGCCTCGATCTCGTCCGCGAGCAGATCCGCGTCGCCGAAGGGCATGGGCTGTCGTGCACGCAGGAGAATATCCAGTTCCACGGCCATGCCATCGAATGCCGGATCAACGCCGAGGATCCGCGGACCTTCGCGCCCTCGCCGGGGACGGTGAAGCAGTTCCACGCACCCGGCGGCATGCACGTCCGCGTCGATAGCGGGCTCTACACCGGCTACCGGGTGCCGCCGTACTACGACAGCATGATCGCCAAGCTGATCGTCTATGGCTCGACCCGCGAGCGCTGCCTGATGCGGCTGCGCCGCGCGCTGGAGGAGTTCGTGATCGAGGGAATGAAGACGACGATTCCCTTGCACCAGGCCTTGCTCGACGATCCCGAGTTCCAGCAGGGCGCGTACACGATCAAATGGCTCGAAGAGTGGCTGGCGAAGCAGGACGCGCAATAGCCACCCGTTCGCCCTGAGCTTGTCGAAGGGCGACTTTCCCTGGCTCAGGTCGAGCAATTCCGTGCTTCGACAACCCCGGATCCAGTCCGGGGACGAACGGATGGGTGAATGAAGGCCACGATCTACCATAATCCGCGCTGCTCGAAGTCGCGCGAGACGCTGGCGATCTTGAACGACACGCCGGGCATCGAGGTCGAGATCGTCGAATATCTCAAGACGCCGCCCTCGCGCGACGAACTGGCGCGGCTCTATGTCCGGGCGGGCATGACTGCGCGTGAAGGGCTGCGCATCGCCGAGGATGCCGCCAAGCCGCTCGAGGGCGCCGACGACGACACGATCCTCGACGCGATGGCGGCGAATCCGATCCTGATCGAGCGGCCGCTGGTGGTGACGGAGAAGGGCGTGCGGCTGGGGCGCCCGCCGGAGACGGTGCGCGAGATACTCTGACGCTTCCCCGGACAGAAATCAGCCATCGATCTCGTCAGTGATGTCCTGCTTGGTCCCGTAGAGATAAGTTGCCCGGCCGCTCCGGCAAACCACGTCGGCACTCACGCGCATCCAGCGCAGCGCGCCGTCCGGCCTGCGGATCTGCGCCTCGAAGGTGAAGGCACTGCAATGCGCGATCGCCTCGCTCCGGAGCCGATCGAGCAACGCGCGCGATTCCCGCGTGTACATCTCGACGATATCGCGGCGGTCGACCCGGATGCCGCGGGGGATGCCGAACAGCTCGAAGACGGGCGTGGACCAGGTCAACGCATCGTTCGAGAGATCGCATTGCCAAGTGCCGGCCGGTCGTTCGAGTTCGGGCATGTCGCCGCCCGGCACGGTCCCGCGTGCCTCGAACCGCTCGATCCAATGTGGCCGCAACAACATCGCTTCCAGTTACCGCCGTTGGTTTAACCAGCCCTTACCCCGGCAAGATCCGGGGCCACGCAAGCGGGGTGACGAACCAAGGGAGCGCCGCTAAGGGCTGACGCATGAATCAGATCACGCCCGAAATCGTCGCCGAGCATGGCCTTTCGCCCGAGGAATATGAGCGCGTCCTGCACGCGATGGGGCGCGAGCCCAACCTGACCGAGCTCGGCATCTTCAGCGTGATGTGGTCCGAGCATTGCAGCTACAAATCCTCGCGCATCCATCTGAAGAAGCTCCCCACCACCGGCCCGCAAGTGATCTGCGGCCCCGGCGAGAATGCCGGCGTGGTCGATATCGGCGACGGCCAGGCGGCGATCTTCAAGATGGAGAGCCACAACCACCCGAGCTACATCGAGCCCTATCAGGGTGCGGCGACGGGCGTCGGCGGCATCCTCCGCGACGTGTTCACGATGGGCGCGCGGCCGGTGGCGAACATGAATGCACTCCGCTTCGGCCGGCCCGATCACCCGAAGATGCGCCACCTGATCGCCGGCGTGGTCCACGGTATCGGCGGCTATGGCAATTGCGTCGGCGTGCCGACCGTCGGCGGCGAAGTGAACTTCCACCCGGCCTATGACGGCAACATCCTGGTCAATGCAATGACCGTCGGCGTCGCCGATACGGACAAGATCTTCTATTCCGCCGCCTCGGGCATCGGCAATTCGATCGTCTATGTCGGCTCGAAGACCGGCCGCGACGGCATCCACGGCGCGACGATGGCCTCGGCGGACTTCGGCGAGGATTCGGAGGAAAAGCGCCCCACCGTCCAGGTCGGCGACCCCTTCACCGAGAAGCTCCTGATCGAGGCCTGTCTCGAGCTGATGGCATCGGACGCGATCGTCGCGATCCAGGATATGGGCGCCGCGGGCCTCACTTCGTCCTCGGTCGAGATGGCGAGCAAGGGCGGCGTCGGCATCGAGCTGATCATGGACGATGTCCCCCAGCGCGAGACCGGCATGACGCCGTACGAGATGATGCTGAGCGAGAGCCAGGAGCGGATGCTCATGGTGCTCAAGCCCGGCCGCGAGGATTTCACCAAGGCGATCTTCGAGAAGTGGGAATTGGATTTCGCGGTGATCGGCCATGTCACCGATACCGGCCGGATGGTGCTCAAATGGAAGGGCGACGTCGTCGCCGATATCCCGCTCGCCCCCCTCGCCGACGAAGCGCCGCTCTACGATCGCCCGCACGTGCCGACTCCCAAGCCGGCGCCGCTGGCCGATGTGCCCGAAAGCCAGGATCCCGCCGCCGATCTCCTCAAGCTGATGGGATCGCCGGACATCGCCAGCCGCCGCTGGATCTGGGAACAGTATGACCACATGGTCGGCGCCGACACCGTCCAGCGCCCGGGCGGCGATGCCGCGGTGGTCCGTGTCCACGGCACGCAAAAGGGCCTCGCGATCACCACCGATTGCACCCCGCGTTACTGCTTCGCCGATCCGGTCGAGGGCGGGCGCCAGGCAGTCGCCGAGGCTTGGCGCAACCTCACTTCGGTCGGTGCGACGCCGCTCGCGGTCACCAACTGCCTCAACTTCGCCAACCCCCAGCGCCCCGAAATCATGGGCCAGATCGTCGGCTGCCTCGAAGGGATGTCGGAGGCGTGCGTCGCACTCGACTTCCCGATCGTGTCGGGCAATGTCTCGCTCTACAACGAGAGCAAGGCGACCGGCGGTGGATCGGCGATCCTCCCCACGCCCGCGATCGGCGGGCTCGGGCTGCTCCAGGACTATGCGAAGAGCTGCACGATCGGCTTCAAGGGCGTCGGCGACACGATTCTCACGATCGGTGAGCGCGGCGGCGATCTCGGCCAGTCGATCTGGCTGCGCGAATTGCATGGCCGTGAGGACGGTCCCCCGCCGCCGGTCGATCTCGCCGCCGAGCGCCGCACCGGCGACTTCATCCGCGAACAGATCGCCAAGGGCGCGATCACCGCGTGCCACGACGTCTCCGACGGCGGGCTCGCCGTGACGGTCGCCGAGATGGCGCTCGCCTCAGGGATCGGTGCGCTGGTCAACGAGCCCCAGCCCTTCGGCATCGCCGGCTCGCTGTTCGGCGAGGACCAGGGGCTCTATGTCGTCACGGTCTGCGATTCGTGCCTCGCCGACTTCATGGTCGCCGCGCACAAGGCCGATGTCCCCGCCGATCACCTCGGCCGGACGATCAAGGATCGCCTGATCTTCGAACTCGACGAAGGCGACTGGACGGTATCGCTGGCCGATCTCCGCGCGGCGCACGAAGGCTTCTTCCCGGCATTGATGGGCGAAGACGCCGCGCTCGCTTGACGTCGGGGTCTCCAAAAACCACGTCACCCCCGCGAAAGCGGGGGCCCATCTCCGACAGTTTCCACGAGCGCACCGGTGCATTTTGCCGCTCGCTCGGGAGATGGGCCCCCGCTTTCGCGGGGGTGACGGAAGTGGTGCAGCCTCGCGCCCCCTTCCCTCTTCCGCGATTGCGACTAAGCTCCGGCGCGGAGGGCACGCCCATGACCGCAGGCTATTCAGATACGCCGCTCGCCGACAAATTGGGCCTCAAGCGCGGAATGCGCTGCTGGTTCCACAACATGCCCGAAAGCGTGCGCGCAGCGATCGATCCCGAGGCCGCTCAGGTCGAGGAACAGCCGACCGCATCCGACGGGCTCCAATACGCGCATCTGTTCGTCACCGAGCGCAGCAAGCTCGAAAACGAGCTCGCCGCATTGCAGCCGCTGATGGCGCCGAACGGCTTCATCTGGGTCTCCTGGCCGAAGAAAGCGGCGAAGGTCGAAACCGACGTGACCGAGGACGTGATCCGCGAGGTCGCGCTGCCAAGGGGGCTGGTCGATATCAAGGTGTGCGCGGTGGACGACATATGGTCCGGCCTCAAGCTCGTGATTCGCAAGGAAAATCGCGCCGCCATCGCTCAGGATAACCTCTGACTCGCTTTTACTTTCCCAATTGTGCACCATCCGGGATATGCCCGATCCAGAGGCGCTGCCCTGGCAGCCATATCCCCAAATGAACGACGCCGAACGCATCGAACGCGCGCGGGCGTTCCGCGATACCATGCGAACGCGCCGCAGCTGCCGCGCGTTCAGCGAGGAGCCGGTACCGCGCGAGATCATCGAGGCGGCGCTGGTCACCGCCGGATCGGCACCCAACGGCGCCAATCGCCAGCCCTGGCATTTCTGCATCGTGTCCTCGCCCGAAGCGAAGAGTGCGATCCGAGTCGCCGCCGAGGAAGAGGAGCGCGCCTTCTACGAAGGCCGCGCGGGCAGCGAATGGCTCGAGGCGTTGTGGCCGCTCGGCACGGGTGCCGAAAAGCCGTTCCTGGAGACGGCGCCATGGCTGATCATCGCTTTCGGCCAGCGCCGCGGCGGGCTGGATCCGGACAATCTGAAGCAGAATTACTATGTTACCGAGAGCGTCGGCCTCGCCTGCGGATTGCTCCTGGCGACATTGCATCAAGCCGGGGTCGCGACCCTGGTCCATACCCCCAACCCGATGCGCTTCCTCAATCGCGTGTGCCGCCGCCCGGAGCATGAGAAGCCGATGATGGTGATCGTGGCGGGCTATCCCGGCGCCGACGCGACGATTCCGGCGCATGCGCTCGAAAAGAAGTCGCTGGAGCAGCTCGCGACCTGGCTGTAGCCGTCCACGCATGGACCTGCCCGCCACCAGCCTGAAAGCGCCGGCGGCGCGCCTCGCCTCGCTCGACGTGGTGCGCGGGGTGGCGGTGCTCGGCATATTGCTGCTCAACATGGTGAGCTTCGGGTTGCCCGAGGCCGCCTATCTCAACCCGCGCGCTTATGGCGGCTGGCACGGCATGGATCTCGCCGCCTGGGCGCTCAATTTCGTGCTGTTCGACGGGAAGATGCGCGGACTCTTCTCTTTCCTGTTCGGCGCCTCGATGCTGCTGGTGATCGAGCGTGCCGAGGCGAACGGCGAGAGCGCCGCGTCGGTCCATTACCGCCGGATGGTCTGGCTGCTCGCATTCGGGCTCGCGCATCTCTGGCTGGTCTGGCACGGCGACATCCTCACCCATTATGCGTTGGTCGGGATGCTCGCCTTCGGCCTGCGCGCGCTGCCGACCGAGCGGCTGCTGGCGCTGGGCGTGCTGCTGATCGGATTCTCCATCCTGCTCTTCGCCGCAGTGCCGATCGCAGTGCACCAAGGGCACGATCTGGCTGCGCTCAATCAGACGATGGGCATGCCGGCGCCGGCCGAGATCGCGCGCGAGCTCGCGCTGTTTCGCGGCGATTATCCGGCAATCCTGCGCGCGCGGCTCGACGAGCATCTCACCACGCCGCTGCCCATGCTGTGGTTCTACGGGCCCGAGACGCTGGCTTACATGCTGTTCGGCATGGCCGGGTTGAAGAGCGGCATGCTGCGCGGCGAATGGCCCCGCGCGCGCTACCGGCGCTGGCTGCGGGCCTGCTGGGGCATTGCCCTGCCCGCTTATGCGGCACTCGCCGTCTACATCGTCCTCGCGCAGTTCAGTCTGTTCTCGGTGGCGCTGGCCAGCTGGACGCTCACCGCGCCGCTGCGGCCGCCGACGATCGCGGGCTGGGCATGCCTGATCCTGCTGCTCGCCAGGCCGGGCGGCGTGCTGACGGAACGGCTCGCCGCGGCGGGGCGGATGGCCTTCACCAACTATCTGCTGACCAGCCTGATCTGCACCACCTTGTTCTACGGCTATGGCCTCGGCTGGTTCGGCCATCTGTCGCGCTGGCAGCTCTATCCGGTGGTGCTCGCGATCTGGGCGATGATCCTGCTCTGGTCGAAGCCGTGGCTCGCGCGCTTCCGATTCGGGCCGTTCGAGTGGTTGTGGCGCAGCCTGGCACGGGGAAGCCGGCAAAGGCTGCGCGGGGCTGCCGCATCTTAACTGCGAATGCCTCGCAATACCCTTGCGAATCGGTCTCAATAGCCGTACATCCCTCGACATCGAGGCGTGAGGGTCAGATGGTCGTCTGCGTTTGCAATGCAATTCGGGAAAACGATGTGCGTGCGGCTGCCCGGGAGGGCGCGACCAGCGCGTGCCAGGCGTATCGCGCGCTCGGACGCAGCCCGAAATGCGGCCAGTGCGTGCCGTTCGCGCGCGAGATCATCAACGCCGAGCGTGCGGCTGCGTAGCGTTCGCAACTAAAAAACCGCGGATTTCTGCGGTTTCCGGCACCTTCTTTTAGCGCTATGGCATCCCGGTAAAGCATAGGGATGAAAGCCATGAAGGGCGACGCAAAGGTCCTCGAATTCCTCAACGAGGTGCTCAAGAACGAGCTCACCGCGATCAACCAATACTGGCTGCACTACCGGCTGCTCGACAATTGGGGCGTCAGGAAGCTCGCCGAGCTCGAGCGCCACGAATCGATCGACGAGATGAAGCACGCCGACAAACTGGCGGAGCGCATCCTGTTCCTCGAAGGGCTTCCCAACTTCCAGTTGCTCGGCCGCCTGCGCATCGGCGAGACCGTCGAGGAGATCCTCCGCGCCGATCTGGCCGTGGAAGTCGAGGCGATCGCCGTGCTCAAGGAAGCGATCCCGCATTGCGAGGCAGTGCGCGACTTCGTCACCCGCGACCTGTTCGTCGATATCCTCGAAAGCGAGGAAGAGCATGTCGACACGCTCGAACGCCAGTTCGACATGATCGCGCGGATGGGGCTGGAGAACTACATCCAGCTCAACAGCAAGGCCGAAGAAGCGAGCTAGACGGCACCGCCGTCATCCCGGCGAAAGCCGGGATCTCAGGCAACGAGCGAACAGTCTGCGGCACGAGATCCCGGCTTTCGCCGGGATGACGGTATCTCTAAAGAACCGGCCTGCGCCCGAACGCAGCCGGTTTGCGCGCCACCAGCGGATTCGCCTCGCGTTCGAGCATGTCGAGCGTGGTCTCGAACAGCGGGCGCAGCTTCACGACATGCTCGAGCGCCTCGGTCGGCGTCTCGCGGCGCTCGATGCAGCCGCGCGCGATCATCTCGATCGTCTCGGCCACGTCGGAGAGCGGATCGGCGCCGAACTGGCGCGCTTCGCCCTTGAGCGTGTGCGCCGGGATCACCATCGCAGTGGCGTTCTGGCTGCGCATCGCGTCCTCGATCCGGTCGACCGACTTGATGCCGTCTTCGCGGAAATAGCCGAGGATGCGCACGAAATTCGCCCCCAGCTCGGAGCGCGCCTGCTGGAAATTCTCCCAGTTCACCAGCGGATCATTACCGATCGTCACGTCCATACCCAAGCATACCCCCCGACGGTACCGGAGCGATCATAGTTCGGGAACGTAAACAGGGCGTTGATATCTTCCGCTACGGCGCGGCCGTCAGTCTTTCTTGCTGTGATCGAACGGGTTCTTGGGCGCACGAAGCGTGAGGCGCACCGGCACCGCGCCGAAATCGAATTCCTTGCGCAGGCTGTTGATCAGATAGCGCTGGTAGCTGACCGGGAGCAGGTCCACTCGCGTCCCGAACAGGATGAAGCTCGGCGGACGCGCCTTGTTCTGCGTGACGTAACGCGGCTTGATCCTTTTGCCGCCGGGCGCGGGGGGCGGATTGGCCTCGATCGCGCGCTCGAACCAGCGATTGAGCTGGCCGGTGGAAACCCGGCGCGACCAGGCCTCGCGCGTCTCGAACGCCACCTTCATCAGCGTGTCCAGCCCCTTGCCGGTCTCGGCCGAGACCGTCAGCAATGGCACGCCCTTGACCTGCGCCAGCCCCTCGTCGAGCGCGCCCTTGACCCCGTTGAACAGGCTGGAGGCGTTTTCGGCGACGTCCCATTTGTTGAGCGCGATGACGAGCGCGCGGCCCTCCTGGAGCACGCGATCGGCGATCTTGAGGTCCTGCACCTCGAGCCCGCGCGTGGCGTCGAGCAGCAGGACGACCACCTCGGCGAAGTCGATCGCGCGCAACGTATCCATCACCGAGAGCTTTTCGAGCTTTTCCTCGACCCGCGCCTTCTTGCGCAGGCCGGCGGTGTCGATCAGGCGGACCTTGCGCTTGGCCCCTTCGAAATCCTCCCACTCCCAGTCGACCGAGATCGAATCGCGCGTGATCCCGGCTTCGGGGCCGGTGATCATGCGGTCCTCGTCGAGCAGCCGGTTGACCAGGGTCGACTTGCCGGCGTTCGGGCGGCCGACGATCGCGAGCTTGAGCGGCGCATCGGGCGATTCGTCGTCCTCGGGCGCTTCCTCTTCCTCGTCGCGCTCGACATGCGGGAGCAAAGCCTCGAACAAATCGACCACGCCCTCGCCATGTTCGGCCGAAAAGGGGATCGGATCGCCGAGGCCAAGCGCCATCGCCTCCAATATGCCCGATTCGCCCGCTTTGCCCTCCGCCTTGTTGGCCATCAGCACCACCGGACGGTCGGTACTGCGCAGCCATCGGGCAATCTCCTCGTCCAGCGGCGTCACCCCGGCGCGGGCGTCGATCAGGAATAGCGAGACGTCGGATTCGCGCACCGCGGCCTCGGTCTGCGCGCGCATCCGGCCGGGAAGCGTCGCGGCGTCGTCATCTTCGTAACCGGCGGTATCCATCACGCGGAATTCGAGCCCGAGCAGGTTCGCCTCGCCCTCGCGGCGATCGCGCGTGACGCCGGGCTGATCATCGACCAGCGCCAGCCGCTTGCCGACGAGCCGGTTGAACAGCGTCGACTTGCCGACATTCGGGCGTCCGATGATGGCGACTGTTGGAAGGGGCACAAAGAATTCCGTTCGGGTTTGGCTTGTGAAATGCCGTACTTCGTTCTTCACGCCGCGTGAAGAAGGACTCCCCTCCCTGCAAGGGAGGGGTTGGGGGTGGGTGCGAGCCGAAGGCGAGCCCGGCGACACCGTGTGAATAAAAAGAAAAGGTCGGGCATCGAGCCCGACCTTTTCTTACCCACCCCCTGCCCCTCCCTTGCAGGGAGGGGGGATTATCGCTTTTACCGATACGCGCTCAACCGACCCTTGTCGTCCAGCACGTACAGCGTGTTGTTCGCGACGACGAGCGGGAGCGAGATCGACTCCTTGACGTCCATCGTGCCGGTGACGCTGCCGTCGGTCGGCGAGGCGAAGACGATCTCGCCGCGGCTGTTGCCGAGGATGAGGCGGCCGCCGGCCAGCACCGGGCCGACCCAGCTGATCGGGTTCTTCGATTTCTTCTGGTTCTGGTAACGGCGCAGCTGCGAGATCCAGCGGATCTTGCCGGTGCCGCGCGCGATCGCGATCAGGCGGGCGTCGTCGGTGACGACGAACAGCCATTCGCCCGCCGCCCAGGGCGTCGAGATGCCGGCGATGGTTTGTTCCCACAATGGATTGCCGCTGGCCATATCCATTGCGACCATGCGGCCGCCTTGCCCGATCGCATAGACGCGGCCCTGATCGATCACCGGCTCGGCATCGATGTCCGAGAGCGACGACACCGAAGTCGACATCGAGGTGCGCGAGAGCACCACGTCCCACAGCGAGCGGCCATTCTCGTAACGATAGGCGTTGAGCTCGCCCGACGAGAAGCCGGCGACCACCGTGCCCAGTGCCGAGGCCGGCGCGGCGACGCCGAACACGCCCTGCGATTCGAGGCTCGCCGAAACCGTCCAGCTGATCTCGCCGGTATCCTGCGCGAGCGCGAAGAGCTGGTTGTCCTGCGTGACGACATAGGCATTGCCATTGGCCAGCGTCGGCGCGCCGCGCAGCGGGCCGCCGGGACGCTTGCGCCACAGCACGTTGCCGTCGGCGACGTTGATCGCGACGACGTCGCCCAGGCCGTTGCTCGCGAACGCACGCTCGCCCTCGACACTGACGCCGCCACCGAAGCGCGCGGACTTGTTGCCCTCTTCATTGGCGGTGTTGGCGCGCCACAATTCGGCGCCGGTATCCGCCGCCAGCGCATGGACGACGCCATCGGTGTCGATCACGAAGAGCTTGTTCTCGGACACGACCGGCGATGCGGCCAGGCGTTCCTTCTTGGACGGCTTGGCGACGTCCTTCGACCAGATGCGCGCCGGGCTTGCGCCGAGCGCCAGATGGCCCATCGATTTGGCGGCATTGCCGCCCGGCTGGCGCCAGCCGTCGTTCGCCGCCGCCTCGGGCAGCAGCACGTCGACCGCCGCGAGGCCCTTGTCCGCAGTGATGTCGCTCTCCGACACCAGGATCGGCACGCGCTCGCCGAGCACGGGGGTCTTCTTGCCGCCGCCTTTGAAGACTCCGCAGCCGCTCACCAACGCGAGCGCCGCGAGAGCGGCAGCCACCCTCACCTTGTTGTTCATTTAGCCTTGGTATCCTTCGACTGATCGATGGCGTCGACACCGAGTACGCCCGCCAGCTGAACCGCACGTTGACGGATCGATTCGGGGACCTTCTCGCCGCCCTGGGCAATCTGCCCGTAGAGCCGGCCGGCCTCGGCCTTGTTGCCCGCCTTGAGATAGGCCGCGGCGACGAGCTCGCCCGCGGTGCCGAGCCACGGCGAATTGGGATTGGTCAGCCCCTTGAGGCGATCGATCACGACCTGCGGCTTGACGCTGTCGAACTCGGCGGCGGTCTGGCGGATCAGCGCGAGATCGCGATAAGGCTGCGGGAACTTCGCATTGTTCGCGACTTCGGCGAACTTCGCGGCGGCACCCTTGATGTCGTTCTTCTGGAGCAACAGGCTGCCCTGGGCGAGGCGTGCGGTCGCGGCATAGCCTTCGCCGCTGGTGGCGGCGATCTTGTCGAGCGCGGGGTTCGCCTCCGCGGCCTTGCCTTCCTCGACAAGGCGCATCGCGGCGTCATATTGCTCGCCCTGCGTGCCCGCCTTCTGCTCGCTGTAATGCTGCCAGTAGAGCCAGCCACCGAACGCGACCAGCGCCAGCACCACGGCGCCGAGGATCCAGCGGCCATAGTTGCGCAGGATGTGCATCGCCTGATCGCGGCGATACTCCTCGTCGACTTCGCGCAGAAAGGCTTCGTCAGTGGTACCGGGAGGAAGCGCCAAGAGTGACTCCGTGGGGTTGGTGCGGGCGCGGACCTTAGCCGTGCCCTCCGCCTAAAGAAAGCGTGCTGCTAGCCCTTCAGCCGCGCGCGGGATAGACCTGTTCGGCGCCCGGGAAGTCCCGCGACCGGACTTCGGCGGCATAGGTCGCAACCGCGGCGGAAATGCGGCCAGCGAGATCGTCGTAGCGCTTCACGAAGCGCGGCGTGCGCTCGAACAGGCCGAGCATGTCCTCGGTCACCAGCACCTGCCCGTCGCATTGCGCGGAGGCGCCGATGCCGATCACCGGCACCGTCACTGCCGCGGTGATCTCGTTGGCGAGCCCTTCGACCACGCCCTCGGCAACCATGCCGAACGCGCCGGCATCGGCTATCGCCCGGGCATCGTCGAGGATGCTGGCATGTTCGGCATTGCTGCGCCCGCGCGCGCCATAGCCGCCCAGCGCGTTCACCGACTGCGGGGTGAGGCCGATATGCCCCATCACCGGGATGCCGCGCCGCGTGAGGAATTCGACCACCGGCGCCATCGCCGTGCCGCCTTCGAGCTTCACGCCCGCGGCGCCGGTTTCGGCGAGGACGCGCGCGGCCGATTCGAACGCGTGTTCGGGGCTCGCTTCATAGCTGCCGAAGGGCATGTCGACGATCACCAGCGAATGATAGCTGCCGCGCACCACCGCGGCGCCGTGCGCGATCATCATGTCGAGCGTCACCGGCAGCGTCGACGGCAGGCCGTAGATCACCTGGCCGAGGCTGTCACCGACCAGCAGCACGTCGCAATGCGGATCGAGCAATTGCGCCATTCGCGTGGTGTAGGCCGTCAGCATCACCACCGGATCCTTCCCCTTGCGATCGCGGATCGCGGGGATGGTGAGTCGCTTCATCGGCGAGGGCGTGGGATTGGCGCGGCTGGTGCCGGTGTCGAGCGTGTAGGTGGACATGGGGCTCCTCTAGCGTTTTCCGGGGCTGCGCCGAAGCATTATCGCGCGCTGAGGTTCATCGCGATCGAGATGCGCTCGCCACTGCCGAGATAGGGGCGGACGCCGTGGCGGATCCACGCGGGGAAGAGGATGAGGTCGCCGGTCTTCGAGGCGATGCGATGCTCGACTGGCTGGGGCTGACCGTCCACGCCGAGCACGCGGAAGCCGGGCAAGGTCATTTGCGGCAGCGGAAAGCGCGGATCCTCGAGATAGAGCTCGCCGCCCGCCCCCTCGCCCGCCGCGACATAATAGACCGCCGCCCAGAGCACCCCCGGGTGCGAATGGCTCATGTTGAGCGCGCCGGGAGGCGAGACGTTGGCCCACATGCGCACGTCCCATTCGACCGTCGCCGCCTCGCGGCCCTCGAAATGCGACAGGCGCTTCGCGGTGCGCACCGCCATCTCGGCGAGCTTCGCGGCGGCGGGCCCGCCCCATTCGAGCATGTCGGTCTTCGAATGCCAGCCGCCGATATTCGAGCGCTCGATGCCGGGCTGTTGCGCCTGGTGCGCGCGGATCGACGCTTCGAGGGCGGCAGTCAGCGGAGCGGCGTCGCTCAGCCGGCCGTGCAGGACGATCGTCTCGAACAGCCCGACCTGCTCGGCACGGACGCGGATCGAGTCGAATTCGGAAGCCATGCTGCGCCGCTAAAGCGGCGGCGTCAGGAAATCCAGCCGCGGCGCCGGGCGAGACCGGCGATCCAGATCTGGAAGATCGCGACCACCAGGATGAACAAAGGAAACGGCACGGTGGCCGCGGCGCCCTTGTGCGCGAGCAGGTCGGTGGCGGCGAAGATATAGCCGAACTGGATCACCACCGCGATCAGCGAGACCAGGTAGAGCGGCTGGGCCAGCTTCGAGCGCAGCAGCAAGGCGATCGAGCCGAGCAGCCCCGCGCCGACCGCGACGGCATAGACGATGTTGAGCCAGGCCGGCAGCGCCGCGAAATAGGCGCGGTCCCAGTCGGTGGCGTTGGGATCGATGTCGGGGCCATAGGCGAAGTGAACGTAGAAGGACGCGCACCCCGCGAGCCCCCAGAGCACGAGAAGCACCGCCACGACCATGAACCACGCCGCAGGCTTCTGCCGAAGATAGGTAGCCATGCATCCCTCCCATGCATTTTCTGCAAGCGAGAATACCGGAAATCGGGCGCGGCGGCTAGGATGAGGGCGCATATTAAAACACGTCATCCCCGCGAAAGCGGGGACCCACCTCCTGAGCGAGCGGCAAAATGCACCGGTGCGTTTGTGGAAACTGTCGGAGATGGGTCCCCGCTTTCGCGGGGATGACGGTAAGGGGCTCCACGATGAACACGATATAGCTGTTATGAATCAACAGCTTGTATAGGTTCACCCTAAAGCAGCGCCCGGGCGTAGCGTTCCGGCGCGAAGCCGATCAGGATGCCGCCGGGATGCTCGAGCACCGGGCGCTTGATCATCGAGGGCTGGGCCAGCATCAATTCGGTCGCCTTGCCCGCGTCGAGGCCCGCCTTGTCGGCGTCCGGGAGCTTGCGGAAGGTGGTGCCGGCGCGGTTGAGCACGGTCTCCCAGCCCTCCATTTCGATCCAGCGGGCGAGCCGGGCGGGATCCACGCCGGCTGTCTTGTAGTCATGGAAGGCATAAGGGATCGCGTGCTCGTCGAGCCAGGCGCGGGCCTTCTTGATCGTGTCGCAATTCTTGATGCCGTACATCGTGACGGTCATGCATCCTCCCTGAGGAAGCGGCCGAGCACCGCGACCTTTTGCCGTTCGAGGCCGAGCGCTTCGTAGAAATCGAGCGCGGCGGCGTTGTCCTCGCGGACCATGAGCTGGACCTTGGGCGCGCCGCGGGCGCGGAGCCAGTCCTCGGCGGCAGCCATCAGAGCGCGGCCGAGCCCGGTGCGGCGCTGATCGGGCGACACTGCGAGATAATAGACCCAGCCGCGATGGCCGTCGAAGCCGACCATGACGCTGCCCGCGATCCCTTCTCCGCGCGCGACGAGCACCGCCGAGGCACCACCGCCCTGCGCGAGGGCGAAATCGGCCTCGGGGTCGTTCCACGGGCGCGTGAGGCCGCAGGCGTGCCAGAGGGCGACCACGGCCGCCTTGTCATCGGCAATGGCGGGCTCGATCAGCGGGCGATGCACGTCGTGCCGGCCCAGAGATTGGTGACCTCGCCCTCGGGATCGCGCGAGCTGAGCAGGCCGGACAGGTCGCCGGCGCTGAACTCCACGCCGAGCGTCGAATCCTCGATTCTGATCGCAGTGGCGGATTCGAGCTGCTTCCGGGTCGAGCCGATGCCGACGCCCGCCGCAGTGGCGAACCGGCCGCCGTCGCGCCCGTCAAGGTCCCAGCCGACGAACTTGCCGCCGTCGAAATAGAGGCCGAGGCCGCCGCGGAAGCTGGCGAAGGACAAGGCCCCGGCGCCACATTCCTGATTGTCGCCCTCCTCGATCGGACTGCCCAGCGCGGCGGCGATGGCCCGGGTCGTGACGTCGCGCGGCATTCCGAAGGCCATGTGCCGCGTCGCGCCGGTGGGAAGCACGAGGCTCAGCCCGTCGGGCGCAAGATTGACCGCGGGCTCGGCGACTTCCGCCACATTGGCGATGTTCGCGGGCTCGGCCTTGGGCACGATCAGCTCGTCGGCATTGCCCTGGAACACGATCGACTTGTTGGCATCGGGCTCCTGCGTCGGCCCGCAGCCGGCGAGCAGCGCCAGCGCGAATCCCGCGATCAGACCGCGCATCATTCCGATTTGCATCTCTATCCTCCAACCGGGAGGATAGAGACGACCATCCGAGAAACCAAGCCGAGTACGCATCCTGCACTCGGCGACCTGCTCGGGCGTCAGTCTCGCGTTACAGACAGCCCCGCGAGAAGCGGCGCGTAGGCGGCGAACCTGCGCGATACGAACTCCGTGAAGAGCCGCACGCGCTTCGTCTTGCGTGTCTCCCCCTGCGTGAGAAGCCAGAGCGTTCCGTACAGATGCAGCTCGGTGCCCGGCACCCGCACCAACATGGGATCGGCATCTCCCACGAAGCACGGCAGTGTCGTGATCCCGAGCCCTTGCCGTACCGCGGCGAGCTGCGCCTCCGCATCCGTGGTCCTGAACGGAACCCCGCTGGTGCGAACCTCGCCCTCGCCGGCCCAATCCGGAACGCCGTGTATGCTGATGACGATCCACCGGATGGGATCGCGCTCACCCGCACGCCATGCGGCCAGTCGATCGCGTGACATATAGACGGCGCCGAACACCTCCGGTCCCTTCAGGCCGTGGAGATTGAGCGGCAAGGTCTTGCGATCATAGACGACGCGGATCGCGATATCGGCCTCCCGGTTGGTCAGGTTCGCCAGCTCGCCGGACGACAGAATGTCCATCTCGATGTCCGGATGCAGGCGCGCGAAATCGGCGAAATCCGGCATGAGCAAATGGGTCGCGAGGGGCGGCGCCAGCGTCACCCGCAGCAGCCCGCGCACGCTCTGGTCGCGCCCGAAGACCCGCGTCTCCAGCTGGTGCGACGATGCTTCCATCTGGTTCGCGAGCTCGACGACCTCCTCGCCCGCAGCCGTCAGGCGGTAGCCCGAAGGCAGCTTCTCGAACATCTGCGCGCCGAGGCGCTCCTCGAGCTGGGCGATGCGCCGCAGCACGGTCGCGTGGTTCACGCCCAGGTGCCCGGCGGCGGCCCGCACCGAGCCTCCACGCGCGACGGCAAGAAAGTAGCGAACGTTATCCCAGTCGATCATGGTGCAATCCCGCACCACGCGGTGCGCCTTTCCGAGTCAGTACCTAAACAGACTGGATCGATTTCGCACCACCGATATGCGCACTTCCGCACTCAATGCCCGACTGCGGCGGACCCATGTTCAGGTTCTCGGGGCTTCCCCGAACAACCAAAGACGGAACGTAAGGAAAAATCATGGGTAAGCTCGAGAATAAGGTCGCAGTCATCACGGGTGGCTCGAGCGGCATGGCGCTGGCGAGCGCCAAGCGGTTCGTCGAGGAAGGCGCCTATGTCTTCATCACGGGCCGGCGGCAGGAGGTGCTGGACGAGGCCGTCAAGCTGATCGGCCGGAACGTGACCGGCGTGCGCGGCGACGCGGCCAATCTCGACGACCTCGACCGCCTGTTCGACACGGTCAAGCGGGAGAAGGGCAAGATCGACATCCTGTATGCAAGCGCCGGCGTGGGCGAAGGCGTCCCTCTGGGCGAGATCACCGAGCAGCATTTCGATACGGCCTTCAACCTGAACGCGCGCGGCACGCTGTTCACCGTCCAGAAGGCGCTGCCGCTATTCAACGATGGCGGATCGATCTTCATGACCGGGTCGGTCGCCTCGATCAAAGGCTTCCCCGGCTACAGCGTCTATGCGGCGAGCAAGGCGACGCTGCACGCCTTCGCGCGCGGCTGGCTCAATGAGCTGAAGGGCCGGAATATCCGGGTGAACGTGCTGCACCCGGGGCCGATCGCCACGCCGATGCAGGACGAGGTGCTCACGCCGGAAGCGAAGCAGATGTTCGAATCGCTGATCCCGCGCGGAACGATGGGCCTTCCCGAGGAAATCGCGGCGGCCGCGCTGTTTCTTGCGTCGGACGATTCGAGCTTCGTGAACGGCGTGGAACTGGCCGTCGACGGCGGCTTCTCGGCCATCTGAAGGGCCGGGAATCCACATCAACACCGATTGGAGAAATATCATGACCTACGCAATCATAGGATTCGGCAAGATCGGCCAGGCCCTCGCTCACGCCTTCGCCCGCAGGAACATCGACGTGACCGTCGCGAGCCGCCGCCCGCCCGAGGCCTTGGCGCCCCAGGCTCGGGCGATCGGACCCACGGTCGTCGCCCGGTCGCTGCAGGACGCGCTCGAGGCCGACACGATCTTCCTCGCAATCCCCTTCTGGGAGCATCGCGAGCTGGCAAAGGCCCTGCCGAGCTGGAAAGGCAAGACGATCGTCGACGTCACGAACACCTTTGGCGTTTCCCCGGAAGAGCTGGACGGCCTCCCGTCCTCCGCCTTCCTCGCCAAGGCGTTCCCCGGCGCCAGGCTCGTCAAGGGGTTCAATCACCTCGTTGCGCCGATCCTCGCCACCGATCCGGTTGTCGAGGGAGGGCACCGGGTCGTCTTCCTGTCGAGCGACGACGAGGACGCGGTCGCCCCCGTGGCGGCCTTGGCCAAACAGCTCGGCTTCGCACCCGTCACGTTGGGCAAGCTGGCCGAAGGCGGCGCACTGGTCCACGCACGCGGCCGCATCTGGGGCCCGCTGATCTTCCAGGATCTGTTCAAGAAGGAGCAGTAACGCTACCCGCCTTCACTCCCACTCGATCGTTCCCGGCGGCTTCGACGTATAGTCATAGGTCACGCGGTTGATCCCGCGGACCTCGTTGACGATGCGCGTCGCCACCCGCGGCAGGAAGTCGCCGGGATATTGGAATGCGACGGCGGTCATGCCGTCGGTCGAAGTAACCGCCCGCAGCGCCAGCACATAGTCATAAGTGCGGCCGTCGCCCATCACCCCGACGGTGCGCACCGGCAGCAGCACCGCGAAGGCCTGCCAGATCGCGTCGTAGAGCCCGGCATTGCGGATCTCTTCCAGATAGATCGCATCGGCCTTGCGGAGGATGTCGCAGCGTTCCTTGGTGACTTCGCCGGGAATGCGGATCGCGAGACCGGGCCCCGGGAACGGATGCCGCCCCACGAAGATGTCGGGCAGCCCGAGCTCGCGGCCCAATGCGCGGACCTCGTCCTTGAACAACTCGCGAAGCGGCTCGACCAGCTTCATGTTCATCCGCTCGGGCAGGCCGCCGACATTGTGGTGGCTCTTGATCGTCACCGAAGGCCCGCCGGTGAAGCTGACGCTCTCGATCACGTCCGGATAGAGCGTGCCCTGGGCGAGGAAATCGGCCCCGCCGATCTTCTTCGCCTCCTCCTCGAACACTTCGATGAAGGTCTTGCCGATGAATTTCCGCTTGGCCTCGGGATCGGTGACTCCGGCGAGGCCGTTCAGGAACAAGGTCTCGGCGTTCACATGGACGAGCGGGATATTGTAGTGGTTGCGGAACAGGCTGACGACCTGATCGGCCTCCCCTGCCCGCAGCAATCCGTGGTCGACGAACACGCAGGTGAGCTGGCTGCCGATCGCCTCGTGGATCAGCACCGCGGCCACCGCGCTGTCGACGCCGCCCGAAAGCCCGCAGATCACGCGGCCCGAGCCCACCTGCTCGCGGATCTCGGCGATCTTTGCCTGCCGGAATTCGGCCATCGTCCAGTCGCCCTGCAGCCCGCAGACGTGGCGGACGAAATTGGCGAGCAGCCTGGCACCGTCGGGGGTGTGGACCACCTCCATGTGGAACTGCGTGGCGTAATAGCGCCGGGCATCGTCGGCGACGACTGCGAAGGGCGAACCGGGGCTCACCGCGACCGGGCGGAAGCCGGGCGCGAGCTCGGTGACCTTGTCGCCATGGCTCATCCACACCTGGTGGCTCTCGCCCTCGGCCCAGAGCCCATCGAACAGCACGCAGCTATCCTCGATCTCGATGAAGGCGAGCCCGAACTCGCCCGAATCGCCGAGCTGCACTGTGCCGCCCAGCTGGTGCATCATGACCTGCTGGCCATAGCAGATGCCGAGGATCGGCAGCCCCGAATCGAAGATTTCCTGCGGGACGCGCGGACTGCCTTCGTCGAGCACCGAGGCGGGCGAGCCCGAGAGGATGATCCCCTTCGGCTTCATCCGCGCAAAGGCTTCGGCGGCGGCGGTGAAGGGGGCGATCTCGCTATAGACCCCGGCCTCGCGCACGCGGCGCGCGATCAGCTGGGTCACCTGGCTCCCGAAATCGACGATCAGGATTGAATCGGCATGATGTTCCATGCCCGACGCGCATAGCAGATGTCGCCGCCATGGGAAGTGCGTGGCGGCCGGTTATTGCGCAGGCGTTGCGAGCACGTCGACGATCCGCCCGGCCGCCTCGGAAAGCTTGCCCTGCGCAGTGGGAGTCGCGCGATTGGCGAGCAGCACGATGGCGAGTTTGCGCTCGGGATAGACCTGCATCACGCTCGAGAAGCCGAAGGTGCCGCCCGAAGTCCGCAGCTGGCGTCCGCCGCCGGGAAGCTCGCTGACGATCCAGTTGAGCGCGACCCAGGTCTTCTTGTCGAGCGTGAACCAGCTGCCCTCGTGGCTGAGCGCGACCGCGGGATCCTTCTCGTTCAGCTGGAGCGCGGCGTAGCGCAGCATGTCGTTGGTCGAATAGCGCCAGCCGAACTTCTCGCGCGGCAGGATTGCGGCCTCATTGCCCTCCGCGTCATAGCCCGTCGCCGCCGCCTTGCCGGAGAAGCCGAGCGGCCGCTCGATCTCCTGCGCGAGCAATGTCTCATAGGGTTGGCCATAGATGCGTTCGACCACGTAGATCAGCAGTTGCGCCGCTACGTTCGAATGCGCGACGTCCTCGCCGGGGCGCTTGCCCGGAGAAACCTTCCGGAGATCGGCCATGAAATCGGCCTTGCCATAAGCGACGAGCGCCTTGGCCATGCGGAAACGGCCGGGATCGGCGCCGAGGCCCGACAGATCGGGAAGATTATCGGGCAGCGCCGAGGTCATATTGGCAAGGTGGAGCAGCCGGACCGGCTGGCCTTCGAACTGGAGCTTCGGCCAGTCGCCGTCGAGATACTTGCGGACATCGTCGTCGAGGCTGGCCTTGCCGGCGATCACTGCGCGGGCGAGCAGCAGGCTGGTGATCGTCTTGGAGATCGATCCGATCTCGTATGCAGTGTCGGCAGTGGGCGCCGGGCCGCCCTTGGCGATCGAGCCGAAATGCCAGCTGGTGAACTTGCCGTCGCGGACGACCCCGATCGAAAGACCGACACCCTTCTCGGCGGCGAGATAGTCGGCACCGGCGCTGCGGGCGACTTCATCGATCGGAGTCTGCTGGGCAAGGGCAGGCGTCGCCAGCATGAGGATCGCAATAACCGCCCGTGTTAGCATCGGCCACTCCCCTTTGCCGGAAGGCTGACCCGCGAAAGCTGTCGCTACGATGAACGAGGTCGGAGAACCGCCGTCAGCGGAAATCGCGTAGGACGGCGATCCCGAAAGCGGTCATGGGTTCATAGGGTTGACGAGTGACTGCTAATGGGTAGCTAGCTGCCAGTAATGGGCTGCGATCACGACAGCCCATCGGCTGCTTCCGCCTCCCGTGCCGGATTGAATGAATTCCACGAGCGAAGCACCGTCGTTTGCCACCAATTCTTCTTTCGTAACATCTACCATTGCAAACTGCTCCCTATGGAATGATTCAGGCATTTCTGGAACATAATAGGAACATACAGAGTCCTACATTGCAAGCCATTGAATGCTAAGTCTGGCATGCTGCCCGGCGTTTTGGCGTGTGGGTGTGTTCCTCTCCCTTTTAGGGAGGGGTTAGGGTGGGTAGCGGCGGCGGGGGCTCGATGTCCCGGCCGCGGCCGTTTTGTCGCGGGCGGCTCGTTGGACTCGCCTTCGGCTCGCACCCACCCCCAGCCCCTCCCTTGCAGGGAGGGGAGCAAGAAGGGATTGGACATGGCGAGTTTGTGGAGGCGGTGCGGCGGTTGAGCGAGGGGCTGCTGGCCGAGGATCTCGAGGGGCCCCTGTGGCCTGTGAAGCTGATCGAGGCGAGCCGCGGGGCGGCGGCGCCGCCGGCGGTGGAGGATCTGGTGCGGGTGGTGATCGGAGTCGATCCGCCGGCGAGCGCGGCGGGCACGTGCGGGATCGTGGCGTGCGGGATCGATGCGCAAGGAGTGGTGCATGTGCTGGGCGATCACTCGGCGGGCGGGCTCTCGCCCGAGGGCTGGGCGGCGCGGGTGGCGGCGGCGGTGGAGGCGCACAAGGCCGACCGGGTGGTGGCGGAGAAGAACCAGGGCGGCGACATGGTGGCGAGCGTGCTGCGCAGCGCGGGGCGGGCGCTGCCGGTGACGCTGGTCAGCGCGACGCGGGGGAAGGTGACGCGGGCCGAGCCGGTGGCGGCCCGGTTCGAATGCGGGCAGGCGCGGCTGGCGGGGCGGTTTCCCGAGTTCAAGGCGGAGCTGGCGATCTGGGCGCTGGCGATCGCGCCGCGGGGGAGCCGAGAGTCAGTTTACCTTGACTTATGGGGGCGGATCGGGTTGAGGGCAGCGCTTCACGACACGTGGCGGTTTTCGGCGGCGACCTGATGCTGCCTGGTCTGGGGTTCCTGATACGGCCCCTTAACGAACGAAGGAATGATATATGCGCCATCGCGTAGGCGGCCGTAAGCTTCAGCGGACCTCGGCTCACCGCATCGCCCTGTTCCGCAACATGAGCGCCGCGCTGATCAAGCACGAGCAGATCACGACGACCGTCGCCAAGGCGAAGGAACTGCGTCCGTATATCGAGAAGCTGATCACGCTCGCCAAGAAGGGCGGCCTTTCGAACCGCCGTCTCGCGCATTCGCGCCTGCTCGACGATGCGCAGCTGACCAAGCTGTTCGACGTTCTGGCGGCGCGCTACGCCGACCGCAACGGGGGGTACACCCGCGTGATCAAGGCCGGCATCCGCGCCTCGGACGCCTCGCCGATGGCGATCATCGAGTTCGTCGATCGCGACGTCTCGGCCAAGGGCCAGGATTCGGGCCCGGTGCTGGTCGACGAGGACTTCGACGAAGCCGCCTGATCGCGCCGTCACGGTTGAATTAGAGGAAAGGCCGGGCCATCAGGCACCGGCCTTTTCTCGTTCTGGAGCGTGCCGTGACCGACCCGATCGCCTATCCCGAAACCCGCCGCGAAGACGTGATGGACGAACAGTTCGGCGTACAGGTGGCGGATCCGTATCGCTGGCTCGAGAACGACGTGCGGAACGACGCGCAGGTGGCGGAGTGGGTCGCGGCGCAGAACGCGGTCACCGACGCCTATCTCGCCACGCTTCCCGGCCGCGAATGGTTCCGCGAGCGCATCAAGCAGCTCTTCGACTATGAGCGCTTCGGCCTGCCGCAGAAGAAGGGCAGCCGCTATTTCTACATGCACAACACGGGCCTGCAGAACCAGGCGGTGCTGTTCGTCCGCGAGGGCCTGAACGGCGAAGGCCGCGTGCTGATCGATCCCAACGGCTGGTCGGCGGACGGCGCCACTGCGCTGTCCGAATGGGCGCCGTCGGACAATGGCGAGCATCTGCTCTACGCCGTGCAGGATGGCGGCAGCGACTGGCGCGTCGCGCACGTGCTCGACGTCGCCACCGGCAAGGAAACCGGCGACGTCGTCCACGGCATGAAGTTCACGCTCGCCGCCGCCTGGGCGAAGGACGGCAGCGGCTTCTTCTACTCGCGCTATCCCGAGGTCGCCGAGGCGGAGAAGTTCCAGGCGCTGAACGAGAACCACCGGATCTTCTTCCACCGGCTCGGCACGCCGCAATCGGCCGACCGGCTGGTCTACGAGACCCCGGCACACCCGACCCACAGCCATTATGCCCAGATCACCGACGACGGGCATTGGCTGGTGATCACCACCAGCGAAGGCACCGACGACCGCTACCAGATCACGCTCGCCGACCTGAACGACCCGGCCTGGCCCACGCGCACGATCGTCCATGGCCTCCACCATCACTGGTCGCTCGCCGGCAATGTGGGCACACGCTTCTACTGGACCACCAACAGCCATGCGCCGCGGATGCGGATCGTGACGATGGACGTGGGCGCCAGCGAGCATCCCGAGGCGCACGCGCTGGTTCCCGAGGACAAGGCGACGCTGGAGGGCGCGGCGATCGTCGGCCATGTGCTGGTCGCGAGCTACCTCGTCGACGCGCGCACCGAGATCCGCCGCTATGCGCTCGACGGCACCCGGCTCGAACCCGTCGCGCTCCCCGGCATCGGCACCGCTTCGGGCTTCGGCGGCGAGCAGGACGATCCCGAGACCTTCTACGCCTTCACCAGCTTCAACGATCCGACGACGATCTATCGGCTCAACATCGCGACCGGCGAGAGCACGCCCTGGGCCGCGCCGAAGCTGCTGTTCGACCCCGCCGACTATCATGTCGAGCAGCGTTTCTATGCCTCGAAAGACGGCACGCGGGTGCCGATGTTCGTCGTTCGCCACAAGGATGTGACCGGCCCCGCGCCGACGTTGCTCTACGCCTATGGCGGGTTCAACATTCCGCTCACGCCCAGCTTCTCCTCGTCGCGCATCGCGTGGATGGAGCAGGGCGGGGTGGTCGCGATCGCCAACATCCGCGGCGGCGGCGAGTATGGCAAGGCGTGGCACGACGGCGGCCGCCTTGCCAACAAGCAGAACAGCTTCGACGACTTCATCGCGGCGGGCGAATATCTGATCGCGCAGGGGATCACCGGCGCGGGCCAACTTGCCATCCAGGGCGGCTCGAACGGCGGGCTGCTCGTCGGCGCGGTGGTCAACCAGCGGCCCGATCTGTTCGCCGCCGCTTTGCCCGCAGTCGGCGTGATGGACATGCTCCGCTTCGATCGCTGGACCGCCGGCCGCTATTGGGTCGACGATTACGGCCGTCCGTCGGAGGAAGCGGACTTCCATCGCCTCCTCGCCTATTCGCCCTACCACAATGTGCGCGGCGGACGGGACTATCCGGCGATCCTGGTCACCACCGCCGACACCGACGACCGCGTCGTCCCCGGCCACAGCTTCAAATACATCGCCGCGCTCCAGGCCGCCGATATCGGCGACAAGCCGCATCTCGCCCGCATCGAAACCCGCGCCGGCCACGGCTCGGGCAAGCCGACCGACAAGATCATCGAGGAAGCGGCGGATATCTGGGCGTTTGCGGCTGAGTGGGCCGGGCTTGAGGTGGAGTCGCGCTAGATTGAGAGCCTATACGAGCCGCTGATTCATAGCGGCTGCACATCGTCCGTCGGATGACGGCGTAGGAATATAAGTCCTCAACCTAGAGCGTATCGATATTCAACAGCTGACTCCCCTCTCCCGTCGGGAGAGGTTGCGCAGACTTGGGTCCGCTTCTTCAGCGGGCCCAAGTCAGAGCTGGGTGAGGGGATCACCCTATCGATAGCGGGAAACCCTCAGCCAGCTACCCTAGGCAGCAAGCTGCCAAGCTTCGCTACCTCTCCCACGGGGAGAGGAGAAGAGCCGGTTGAATGTCGATACCTCCCAGACACGACGAAACCGTCACCCCGAACCAGATCCGACCACCCTCAACCCTGGTGCCCCGACGACGCCGCCCGAGCATCCGCCCGCTCAATCGCCGCGACCTTCCGGAGAATGCTCGCCCGCACCGCTCCCAAATCCGCCGGCTTCGCCTTCGCGTCGTAACGCTGCGGCGCCCCGCCCCATGCCGACGCGCGGTGGAGCCTGAGCAGGTTCATCGCTTGATCGACGGTAACCGCCGCCGCCAACGGCGGCCCATCGCCACCCGCCACAGCCGGAGCCGCGTCGATACCCGGGCCCGCCCCGGAGAGCGCCTCGCACGCACCCGCGATCAGCAGCGCCTCGATCCGCGCATAGCCCTGGTCGAGCGCCGCATCCCACGCCGCCTGGAACCCCGGCCACGCCACCCGCCTATATGGTCGCCCATGGCCGAGAGCGGGCCGTCCGTTTTCAAGCCGCGGGGGCGCAATTGCTGCCGTTCGTTCAGAAAGCCGTCGAATGACCGGCCTGACCTATCGCGGACATCGAGTTGCCTCCATGTGGCGCAATGATCTCACTCCTCCTTTTACGGCGCCCGCGAACCACCGCAGAGGCAATTGCGATTCCGAAAGCGAAGTGAACTATGCTAAGGAAGCGGCATTCCTCTCGGCGGAGACCGCCATGACTCATTGGGAATTCAAGGGCCGCGAGCTGGTCAACTGCACCTGCGAGTACGGCTGCAACTGCCAGTTCAATGGGTTACCTGACAAAGGCCATTGCTACGCGGTTGCGGGCATCCAGATCGACGAAGGCCATCATGGGGAAATCCGCCTGGATGGGCTAAGGATTGGCGCCATCTTCAAATGGCCTGGCGCGATCCATGAGGGCAATGGCGAGGTGCTGGCGTTTGTCGACAAGCGAGCCGACGAGGCCCAACGCGATGCGTTGTTGCGGATCATGACGGGCCAGGACACCGATCCGTTCGCCACCATGTTCGCGGTCTATGCCTCGACCATCACGACCATGCACGAGCCGGTGTTCACCGACATCGATTTCGAGGTCGACGTCGAGGGTCGACGCGGCCGGCTGAGCGTTTCGGGCTATGTCGAGATGACGGGCGAGCCGATCCGCAACAAGGTCAGCGGCGCGGAGTCGCGGGCGCAGATCGTTCTTCCCGCAGGCTTCGAATATGAAGTCGCGGACATCGGGAGCGCCTCGAGCCGGACGACCGGCGGGCCGATGCAAGTGGAATTCGGCAACAGCTACGGCCAGTTTGCCAACCTCCACCTCGGCAGCCATGGAGTGGTCCGCAGCTGAGCGCGCCGTCGACCGTCGCCGAGCGGATCGCGCTGCGCAGTCGCGCGGTGACGATCCTGGGACTTGCCCTGCTGGCGTTGCTCGCCTGGGCCTATCTCCTGTCGGGTGCCGGAATGCCCATGATGCAAGGCATGGCCATGGCACCGCCCGGCTTCGCGACCGTTGCCGCAATGTGGTGGGTGATGATGGTCGCGATGATGATCCCGGCCGCGGCCCCCACCATCCTGATCTACGCCCAGGTGCACCGGCGCTCGAAGGGCATCGAGACCCCGCCCCCTACGGCCGCCTTCCTCGGCGGCTATCTCGCATGCTGGCTTGGCTTCGCGGTGATCGCTGGAGCGCTGCAATCCTGGCTCATCTCTCCGATGTCGATGGCGATCGGCGACCGCCGGGCCGCAGCGGCGCTGCTGATCATTGCAGGCCTCTACCAGCTCTCGCCGCTCAAAAACGCCTGCCTAGGCCGCTGCAGGTCGCCCGCGCAATTTCTCAGCCGTCACTATCGCCCAGGCGCACTTGGAGCTGTCCGGCTCGGCCTGTTGCACGGTGCCTATTGCGTTGGCTGCTGCTGGTTGCTGATGGCACTGTTATTCGTCGGCGGCGTCATGAACCTCATTTGGGTGGCCGGGCTGACCTTGGTCGTGGCAGCGGAGAAGCTTCTTCCCGGCGGCCATTGGCTTGCGGCGATCGCCGGCATTGCGATGATCCTCTGGGGAGCTGCCTTGATGATTGGTTAGCTCGAGTAGACGACGAACGTCCACTTTCCACCCGTGGCGGACAGGCAGTTCAGTCAGGCCGGGGCCCGCTCCAGATCAGACTTTCCTACTGGCCGATGACGAATGGCCGCGTGGAGCGGCAACAGATCGAGACTTTCGATTTTACGCCATTTTTATTCGGCGGCGCAGCATTTCCTCTCGAATCTTTACTGCGAAATGTTGCCATCAAAAGCGATGGACACCGTATCGCTCGCCCCTTCGCACGCGCCTGAGACGGCGCGGCCGCACGCCCACCCCGGACTGTTCGCCCTCACGCTGGGCGCGGTTGGCGTCGTCTATGGCGACATCGGCACGAGCCCGCTTTACGCTTTCCGTGAGGCGCTCGCGCAGACGGCGGCGGGCGGCATCGATGCGGGGGAGATCATCGGCGTGCTCTCCCTCGCACTTTGGGCGCTGATCATCGTCGTCACGATCAAATACGTCCTGTTCCTCACCCGAGCCGATAATTGGGGCGAAGGCGGCGTGCTTTCGCTGATGGCGCTTGCCGAAGGTGCGACCGGCGGCCGGTGGCGCCTGGTGGTGCTTCTGGGGGCAGCCGGCGCGGCACTGTTCTACGGCGACGCAATCATAACGCCGGCGCTTTCGGTTCTGTCGGCGGTCGAGGGCTTGGCGACGGTTCCGAGCATCGGGTCGGCGATGACGCCGGGGATCACCCTTCCGCTCACCGCCGGAATCCTGATCGCACTCTTCGCCGTCCAGTCGCACGGCACCTCGCGGGTCTCTGCGCTCTTTGGTCCGGTCTGCTTGGTGTGGTTCGTCGTGATCGCCGGGCTCGGGCTGTGGCACATCGCCGACGCGCCGCGGATTCTCGCCGCGTTCAATCCGTGGAACGCGATTATCTTCCTGGGCGGGCATGGCGTACCGGGCCTGTTCGTGCTGGGCGCGGTGTTTCTCACCGTCACGGGCGCGGAAGCGCTGATCGCCGATATGGGGCATTTCGGGCGCAAGCCGATCCAGCTCGGCTGGCTCGGATTCGTATTCCCCGCGCTGATGCTCAACTATCTCGGCCAAGGTGCACTCGCGCTCTCGACGCTCGAGGCGGCGACGGCCGCGGGCCGCGGCTTCGCCAATGCCGATTGGTTCTTCCTGATGGCGCCGGAGGCGCTGCGCGCACCCTTCGTGTTGCTTGCCACCGCCGCGACGATCATCGCCAGCCAGGCGGTGATCACCGGTGCCTATTCGCTCACGCAACAGGCGATCGCGCTCAACCTGCTGCCCCGCCTGGCGATCCGCCAGACCTCGGAGCACCAGATCGGCCAGATCTACATCCCGGTGGTCAACTGGCTGCTGCTCGTCGGCGTCCTCGTGCTCGTCTTTGCGTTCCGCAGCTCGTCGGCGATGGCGGCCGCCTACGGCATCGCCGTCACGGGCACGATGGTGGTGACGACCTGCCTCGCCTTCATCATCGTGTGGAAGGCATGGCGCTGGACGCTCGAATGGTCGGTGCTGTTCATCGCGCCGTTCCTCCTGCTCGATCTCGTCTTCTTCGGCGCCAACATTCTTCGGGTAATCGAGGGCGGCTGGGTCCCGTTGCTCGTCGCCGCTTGCATGGGGTTCATGATCTACACCTGGCGGCGGGGCGCGGCGGCGGCGCTGCGTCGCGGCGACAAGCAGGCGCTGCCGGTCGCCGACCTGATCGCCGCACTGGCCGCGCATCCGCCCCAGGCGGTCGAAGGCACGGCGGTGTTCCTCACCCAGAACAACCAGAACGCCCCTTCGGCGCTGCTCCACAACCTCAAGCACAACAAGGCGCTCCATGCCCACAATGTGCTGCTCGCCGTGCAAACCGCGCGCGTGCCGCACGTCCCGCCCGCGGCGAGACTGACGATCGAGCCGCTCGACGCGCGCTTCAGTCGCGCGACGCTGACTTATGGCTATTTGGACTCGATCGACGTGCCGAGCGACCTCGCACGCGGCGGGGCCTTGGCCGCGCTGCGCGGCGGGACGTCGTTCTTCGTCGGGCGCAACGCGATCCGCCGGGCCTCGCGCCCGCTGCTGCCGCGATGGATGGCGCTGCTCTACGGCTTCCTGCATCGCAACGCCGCCGACCCTACCGCTTTCTTCAATATCCCTGCAAACCGCGTGGTAGAGCTCGGGTCGCAGATCGAACTTTGAGGCAGTTGTCGCTCATGTCACGCCGGTCGGACGGGAAGGGATATGCTATTGCGGTGGCGGCGATCGCCGTCGTCACGCTCGCCACCACGCTGCTGCGCACGGAGCTGGGGCTTCCCGCCATCGCACTGCTCTTCCTGCTGCCGGTATTGGCGACGTCGTCGCGCGGCGGGCTGGGGCCCGGCCTGTTCGCCGCGGCGGGTAGCGCGCTGGCGTATAACTTCTTTCTTCTCCCGCCGCGCTTCACGCTTCAGGTCCATGGCTACGACAACATCGTCGCCTTCCTCGTCCTTCTCGCCGTGGCCGTGGTGACGACGCGGCTGGCGAGCGGGCTCGCCGATCGCGAGGCGGCGGCACAGGACCGCGCGGCGGTCAGCGGGGAAGCCGCCGCCCTCGCCGCCGATCTGGCTGCGGCCGCCGACCTCGACATCGCCTCGGCCCGGGCCTTGTCCTTCGTCGGCGAACGCTTCGGCGTCGCCCGGCTGATTCCCGAAGGACCCGCTCCCGCTGATCTGGGATCGCTCGATGCGGCCGCGGCGGCGTGGGCGGCGCATAATGGCGACGTCACCGGGCACGGGAGCGAAGTGATGCCGGCGGCGGACTGGAGCTTCATCCCGCTGCGTCCCGGCGGAAGCGGAGCCGTGCTGGCGGTGGCGCGTCCGGCTGACGGGGCCACGCGGTCGGCAGGCGAGATCGAGCGACTCGAATCCGCCGCGCGACTGATCGGCCAGGCGCTGGATCGGCTCCAGCTCGATTGCGAGCGCGCCGATCGCGCGGCCGCCGAGCAGCGCGCCGACCTGCTCCGCTCGCTGCTCGCGTCGCTGGCGCACGATCTGCGCACCCCGCTCACGCTCGTTCGCGGCGGACTGGCCGAGGTTCGCGCGACGGGCGATGCCGAAAGGCTCGATGCGGCGGTCGACGCCGCCGACCGTCTCGAACGCACGCTATCGGACCTGATGGATGCCGCGCGGATCGAAGCGGGCGCGGTCGGCACCTCGCTCGAGCCCGTCGATCTGGTCGACGTCGTCCAGGCGGCACTGGCCGAATATGGCGCGGGACCCGAAGGCATCGGCATGGAAGTCGCGATCAGCGACGCGTTGCCGCTGGTGTCGGCCGACCCGGTGCTGCTGCGACAGATCCTCGTCAATCTGACGGAGAACGCGGCGCGCCACGCCGCCACGCGCGTCACCATCTCCGCGCGCGCGCGGGGGCGGACCGTGTGGCTCGCCGTGCACGACGACGGCGCCGGCGTGACGCCGGGCGACGAGACGCGGATCTTCGAGCGCTTCTTCCGTTCCGGTGGCGACGACCGCGGCGGAAGCGGGCTCGGCCTCGCGATCGTGAAAGGCTTTGCCGACGCGATGCACATGCCCATAGAAGTCCGCAACGCGGCCGATGGCGGCGCGACCTTCACGCTGGAGTTGGTTTCGGTATGAGCCGGGTGCTCGTGGTCGACGACGAAAGCGCGATCCGGCGGCTGTTGCGCGCGGTGCTGGAACGCGGCGGCCATGACGTGGTGGAAGCCGGCGACGCGCGCACGGCGCTCGGGGAGCAGGCGCGGGGCGGCTGCACGGCGGCGATCGTCGACCTGGGGCTGCCCGATCGCGACGGGCTCGAGCTCGTCGCCGCTCTACGCGGGCGCGCGCCCGAACTTCCGATCGTAGTGCTGAGCGCCCGGACGGCAACTGCGGACAAGATCGCCGCGCTCGATCTCGGCGCCGACGATTACGTCACCAAGCCCTTCGATGGCGACGAGCTGCTCGCCCGCCTCCGCTCGGTATTGCGCCGCGGCCGTGCGCCGGCCGATCCGGTCATCCGCCACGGGCCATTGGCGATCGATCGCGCACGGCACTGCGCGACTCTCGCCGAGGCGCAGGTGCCGCTCACGCCCAGGGAATTCGCCCTGATGGCGGCCTTGGCAGAGGCGGGCGGGCGCATCCTCACGCACCGCCAGCTTCTCGAGCGGGTCTGGGGTCCGGCGCACGCCACCGATGTCGAGTATCTGCGCGTCGCGATCCGCGCGCTCCGGCGCAAGTTCGAGCGCGACCCGAACCGGCCCGTGCTGATCTTGAACGAGCCCGGCATCGGCTACCGCTTGTCGGAATCACCCCCCGCCGCGAGCGACTAGCCGCCTTCGTCAGTAGGTCACGGTGACGATGATGGTGTCGCTGTAACTGCCCGCGGGTACGTTTTGGCCGGCGCGGATCCGGCCGTAGACCGTCATCGTCTGATCGACACTGAGCAGCGCCGTAAAATTTCGGGTTATGCGGAAAGAGCCTCCGGAGCCGTTTCCCCAAATCTGGGTTCGTGCCACGTCGGTATAGAGATTATAGTCGAGGACGGAGGGACCGTTGCGCAGGGTGCGCTGCGCGTAGGTGCCGGAGGATCCGGTGCTGAGATCGACCGTGAACGATCCGGCCAGCGCAACGAGCAGCGTGCATTGGACCCGTACGGTGCCGGTGGAATCGGTGGGCGACGCGTTGACGACATTGTAATTGCCGAAACTCACGCCGCTCGCGGTGACGGTGCAGCTGCAGAGGGACAGAGGGGCGCAGGCCGCCTCTGCCGGTGACGACGCAAACATCAGTGCGCCCGCCAGCATCGCCATCAGGAACATGAAGTGCCGTAGGTTCATGGCGCGCTCACGGGAGTGCCGCACCGCAAGGGCCCGATGCGCGGCAGCACGTCGTCTTCGGGCAATCCCTCGAGCATGACTCGACATGGGCCCTGCCGGGTTTCGAATGCGATGATCATGTCCCGCCGCGCTTCACGCACGAAGATCTCGCCGCCATAGCCGACGAATGCCGTCTCGCCGGTGTCGGTCCGCACCGTCGTGCCGGCATCGACCGGCGTGCCGTCGATTGCCTGCAACAGAATCGTCGCGGGGTGATCGCGTTCGATCGCGAAGCGCGCGCTGACCGCTCCGCGATACCGCGGCACGATCATGAGGGTGTCGCTCGGCATGTGCGCGTCGATCGGGATGTCGCCGGGCGCAATCGCGATCCGGTTCTGCTCATAGGCGCGCAGGTCCGGTATGATCGCACGCCCCCGGCCATCGGTGCGGGCGACGAGGCGGTTTTCCTGGTAGATGCGGACATCCGCCAGGCCGGGCACGTCGATGACGCCCAGTGCATCCTCTACTCGCCGGGTGGCATAGGGGCGCCCACCGGCGAAAAGCAATCCGCCGCTGGCGAGCATCCTGACACCGGCGCTCCCCTCGATGCGCGCGGCCTCGATCCGGATTTCGCCCGGATCGCCGCGCCAGGTGAGCTCAGCCTGCTGACGGTCGCTTTCGCCCGCGCCCGCCGTCAGCCGATAGCCCCAACCTCCTTCGACGGGTGGCGCCTTGCGCATTTCCGCGAGGACATTGCGAGTGTCCGCCTGCACATAGCCGCTGCCGCGCGACCCGAAGGGAATGGTGAAACCCGCGCCGGCCGTGGTTTGCGTGCCGGACCC
This sequence comes from Sphingomonas sp. Root241, assembly GCF_001428865.1. Lineage (GTDB taxonomy): Bacteria > Pseudomonadota > Alphaproteobacteria > Sphingomonadales > Sphingomonadaceae > Sphingomonas. The sequence goes on along the minus strand of NZ_LMIV01000001.1, from coordinate 863,397 downwards.
GCGGGTCGTGCTGCGCAGCGCAAAAAGGCTCAGATAGCCGCGATCCGTGATTCCAATGCTGTAATTGGCCGAAGTGAGCCGTGTGCGATTGCGATCGGCATATTCGAGATCGGTATAGACGATGCCAAGGTTGCCGCGGTGTCCCAGCGAGATGCCGCCCGAGGCCTGCAACTGGCCCGTGATGCGTTCCTCGTCGCGATAGATGCCGAGCTGGTCGAACTTGCGCGAAGCGCGCTGATAGCTGACCGCGAGGTTCCATCCGGGCGTGATCCGGCTGAAGAAGATGCGATAGAGCGCTCCCTTGCCGTCCTCTCCACGCGAAACCGCGCCGGCGATTCCGAACTCGCCGAGAGCGGGCCAGACGATATCGGCGCCGCCGCCGATCATCTGGACGTCGCCGCTCAATTCGGCGCGGCTTTCAAGGGTCAGCCAGTCGGTGACTCCACGACGATAGGATCCGGCGGCGAAGGGGTTGGTGTAGCTGAAGTTCCTGATGCCGTAACCCAGGCGCTCGCCACCCGCCTCGAGGGACCAGGCGCTCAAGCCGGGCCTGAGCAGGCGCGAGCTGACATAATAAGAAGACGTCACCCGGCGTTCCACGCCAAGCGTATCGCGGATGACGAGCGTCACGTCGCCCGCGCCGTTCACCAGAGGTACCTGGCTGATCGAGAAGGGCCCCGCCGCCACGTCGGTCTGGAAGCGCTGCGCGTTGTTCACCAGCAGCTCGACATTCGAAGGGATCGCCGTGCGGCCGGTGAAAGCGGGCGTGGAGAAGGTGATGAGATTTGGCTGCAGGCTGAATTCGGTGCCGAGCCGGACGCCCCCGAAGCGTATCTGGCGCGACCAGTCGCGGGCGTCCGTCACCGTATCGCCGACGATCAGGCGGACCAGCGTCTCGGGATCATCGCGCAGGAAATAGCTATCGAGACGCGTGACCCGGCCGGATCCCGTCTGCTGGCCGACCGCGGCGGTGCTGGTGAGCAGACCCCAACCGTCCGATATTCCGGCTTCGAGGAAGGCACCCGCCTGCGCCTTGTGATCGTACAGGACGGACAGATCGTAATTGAGGAAGACCGCGAAGGCGCTCTTTGTCGGCCGTACGCGCGCGGCCAGCGCCGAGACATTGCTGGCGTCGAAAAGTTCGGCGGAAATGATCAATGCGAGACGTTGACCGGCTGCGTCGAATTGCAGCGTCATGCCGGCAATGCCGGTCAGCGGAACGAAGGCTTCGTTCTCGATCACGATCGTCGCGGCCGGGGAAATCCGGACGCTCCAGCGCACCAGATCGGACGGACGGACGAAGAAATCACCGCCGCGCCGCGCCACCAGATATTCACCCTCCGGCTCGCCGTTGATGGTGATCGCGACAACTAGCAGTTCGAACCGATCCGAGCTCTGCTGCCGCGCTGGCGGATCCGGAGCGGCAGGCTGTGCGCCTGCGGCGGTCGCGTCGGCGAGGAGGCAGAGCGCCGCCATGATGTTCCTACGGGCGGCCGGTTTCATGGGGAGCCGCCTCGGCGACGAGATCGGCGGCCAAATCACCCTGATCCGTCACTGCGCTCAGTTTGAGGGGATCGCCGGCGCGAACCGGCGCGTCGATATCGAGCACGACCCGCCGCGACGCACCGGGCAGCAGATAGACCGACATGTCGCCCGTGCCCAGTTTCGTGCCTTTCGGCCCGGCCAGTGCGAGCCGATTGATCTGGACATGGACGGTGCCCTGGTTGCGGATCTCGAAGGTCATCTTTCGATCCCCCGCCGCCCAGGCGCGCCAGGAGAGGCGGCCGACCGGGTTGGGCGCCGGCACGAAGATGGGAATGCTTATCCGCAACAAGGTTCGCACCTTCCCGGGCTCGCTCGGACGCGAACCCGGCACCTCTTCCAGAATGACGCGGTAGCTCTTCTCGACCGTGCCGGGGCTGGTGCGCAGGCCGAAGCGCGCGATCTGCTCGCCCTGGCCTGCGATCTCGAACGAGCCCGGATTGGCGAGAATGTCCCGGGTTTCCTCGAGCTTGTCCTCGCCATCCACCTGGCGCCAGGAAAAGACGCGCAGCTGGATGCGGGCGGCCTCGGAACTGCCGTTCTGGATCGTCATCGTCTGCACCGGCTCTTTCGGGGTCAGGACGATGCGGACGGGATATACTTTGAGCGAGGAAGCCTGCGCCACCAACGGCAGCAGCAATATCGCGACGATGGCGGCTCCGGCGCGCATCGGCCCGGCCCTAGTAGTTCACGGTGACGGTGATGGTGTCCGCATAACTGGCCGCGGGCACATTCTGGTTGGCGGGAATGCGGCCATAGACCGTCAGAGTCGACGGCAGGACGAGCGCAGTGGTCGCCAGCGGCGTGTCGGTACCGGGGGTATTGCCCCAGTTATTGGTGCGGCCCGCTTCCTGGTACAGCGCATAGCCGAGCGTGTTGGCACCGTTCGTCATGCGCCGCGTCGTGACGGTGGCGCCGCTCGCCGTGCCTGTGCTGAGCCCGACCGTGAAGGAGGAGCCGACGGTGCAGAACACGGAAAGCGTGGTCGAGCCGTCGAGCGGCGTTGCCGCGGTCGGGTCATAGGTTCCGAAAGCGAGCGGATTCGCCGTGACGAGGCACGCCTTGAGAACGGTAGCCGTTACGGTGAAGGTGGTTGTGGTGGTGTCCGCCTGCGCGGCGGGGGAGACAAGGAGCCCCGCACCCGCAATAGCGATCCAGCACGGAACAAGGAGCTTGGCATGAGCAATCATTTCAGCCTCCATACTCTGCGCCGTAATTTGAATTTGGCGCCCAAGAGTTTGCCGGTTTTCTGGTACAATCGATTGCACTCTAATTTACGGCAACGTATATTATATTGCGTCGCAATAAATATGATGCGCTATAATGTCTCACATACGCGTTACATACAAGCATGAGTAGAATTACGTATAGAGATCAAGTAAGATGATCTCATAGCGATACTATAATAATTAAGTTAAATAATAATTAACACTTGGCAGCGATTTGGCGCGGCCTGATATATCTTTTGATATAAGCGCGCGGCGTTCTTGCTCAGAACGTAACTTCTGCGCGGAGAGGAGTTCAGAATACGACTTCGATAATCTCGATCGTATCTGTCCCTGTCATTCCCGGGGGGCGATGATGTTCCGTGGGGGATTTGATCGGTGGGGGCGTCGCCCGGTCTTCCTCGCGAGCGAACGATTGCCCCGCCAAGGCACAGTCCACCGACACGGTTTTGACTTCGGCCGGTGATGGCGCCGCACCGCGGACTGAAATCGAGCAGGGCGAAACGACGGTCGCGCTTACGGTGAAACGCTCTTGCGCCGGCATCGAGACCGCAGGGGCTGCGAGGCCGACACTTGCCGCCGCGGTGCCCAACACTATCCGATGCACTGGCATTCGACGCCCTCCACGACCCTGCAAACGGGCTCCGATCACCAACCATTATAGGGCAAAAGAAACGGGGAGCATGAGACGGCGCAACCGACACAAACCAAAATGCCGCCCGCGCGATCGAGGCGCAGAGCGGCAGGTTTTTGGGTTTGCGTCGGGTTAGCGTTGCGATGTCAAGGCGTCTGGTACCATATCGGTTAGCCCACTTAGTGCTTCTAGGGTGCGCCGCCGCCGGCTGAGGCGCAACTTGCACGCCTGCGCGCCCTTCTCTATATTGATCTCAAGGATTGGGCTTTCCCGGTCGACGTCAGGGCTTCGGGCTAACCGGGGCCCTTTCGTTTATTCGCTTCAGGGGAAGACCTTGAAGTCCCAGATGCGGTTAGCGACGATGTCGAACGCCCGGTTCGGTTGATCCGGCTTGATCGCGCGCAACGCTAGCGGGCGCGCAATTAGATCGCTGAGCTGATGCCCTGCCAAATTGGCAGCCTTTGGAACGAATACCGGCTCGAGCGGCGTTCGAGTGAAATCCACTGCGCGCCATCCCCACTGCTTGCCATTGGCGGCAACCCGCCGAAACTCCAATTCCAGCTGCCGGTCCTCCTCGCGCCCTCGCCCTTCGAACAGCACATGCGTCAGGCGCCCGCGCTGTCGGTCGACAACCAGCCGATTGCTCAGCTTCTCCATGCAGAACTGCATGGCGATCTCATACGGGTTCCAAGGATCAGCATAGCGCGCCTTGTGCTTGAGCTTGTCGATAACGGCGCAATAGGCATGGAACCGAGCATCGGTCATGATCACGTTCACGTCGGCCATGAAGGCCTCGCGAAGCGCCGCATCCTGCCGCAGGAAGGCGAAGGGAGGCTCCTGCTTGCGGATCTCCCGCTCGTGTAGAACCGCTGCGTCATGTCCGAAATATTTGAACTTCAGCCGACGAAATGCCGGCTCGATCTCGTTGGCATAAGCCTTCTTCTCGAACACGCAGAAGACGAGCGCGAAGACCGGGAACTGTGGATCGATCGAGACCAGTCCATGATCGCCGCTCTCATCGGCGAAGACGATATAGTCGCTGAAGTCTGGCATCGCGCATTTGTTGGCTATGCCGGCCCGGAAAGCAACGGCCGGCGCTGGGTCAAATCGACGTTCGGCCGAGCGAGGGTTTCAATCCTCGCCCGTAAGGGGGAGGATGTGAATGTCCATACAGCCTAATATTGGCATGACTGCTTGTGGGCCGCTAGCCGACCGTCTGCTTTCGGGCGGCGGACCCGCAACAGCAGCCGTTCGCAGCCGGGGTCCGGCGAACGGTCGCTTTCGACCATTTGCAGATGTTGAGGAGTGATTTGCCATTTCTCAAAAGCGGCCGTTCGTTCAGCCCGAGCGCCATCTCAGGCGTTGGGCCGGAAGAAGACAGGCAGCTTCCAGGACAGCAAGACCTCAGAGCAGGCGTCCCAAACGAAGCAGGTGAGCGGCGATCGGCTTGGCAAAGAAGCGACGCCCTGCGGGTGGGAATTTCGGTCCGGCATGCACTTTTGACATTGCACTACATTTGCAGTGCGCTACAAATGTAGTGCAAGAGGTGCCCCATGCTTCCACAACTGCCGCCCCGTGAACGCCAGATCGTCGATCTGCTCTATCACCAAGAGTCGCGCACCGTTGCTGAGATTTGTGACTCACTGCCCGATCAACGACTATCAGGGCTTGCGGGCGGTCGGCGTCACCGTCGGCTTCGTGCAGAAGCTGCTCGGGATCATCGTCGCCGCGCCCGACGAGTTGACCCGCTTGCGCGTGAACGCCGATTCCGATTCCTGAGGCCTGCGTCTCCGCTCCGGTTTCCCGCCCGTAATTCCGCAACAGCCTGACCCTGCGCGACCCGTCGTGCCCGACGCGCCCGAGCGGGCCGTGGCATGATTCATCGCGGCATTAAGGTGAAGGTTCGTCCGTGTAAGCAAGTAACCAAGGGATATTCGGACATGAATCGATCATATGCCCCTACGCGACGCGAGTTTTCCATCCTGTTGTCGGGAGGCTTGGCAGCGCCGGCGACGGCGACGGCAGCCGTCTCCAAACCCCGTGGCTTGGAGGCCGCTCGCCTGCGCAGGTACGCCGAGGCGACCCACCCGCGTGGCTGGATAGCCGCCACAGACCCGGCTTGGCGATCCGGCTGGGATCGCCTCGTCGCTGAGGCGGACGCCATGACCCCCGAGGCCTATCTCATGGGCCTCCTGGCGCGGTTGGCTTGGTTCCATGACGGCCACACGACAATGTACGTGGATGGGCGTGTGGGACCAGCGGGAATGATCAAGGCGCCCGGCTTCGACCTCACCCTTCCGATTGCCACCAACCCCTTCTTCGACGGACTCTACGTCACCGCGGCCAAGGGAGAAGGCGCGCCTCTGCTTGGTGCACGGATCAAGCGTGTGGATGGGGTCGCCATTGAGAAGGTCCTGAGATCGTTCGCGGCGATGTGGCCCGGCAACAACCCGACGCGAGCCCATCATGACGCGGATTTGATCCTGAGACCCGCGGTCCTGCGCGGCGCGCGATTGGCCCCGCCCGCCGGCGTCTCGGCGCCGGTCACGATCGAGGCTGAGGTAGGCGGCTCGCTCGTCAAGGCCGTGCTGATCCCGCGCGCGGACGGGCGCGAGGGGCTAGTCCCGCTTCCCCGAAAGCCGTTCCCGGTCGAGACTTGGCGGCCGGGGCTCGCGTCCAACTTCGTCCACGCAGAAGGTCGTGTTCTGGTCGTGGCGTTCGACCGCCTGTTCGCCAGCAAGGACTCGATCCTGGCCTTCGTGCGAGAAGCCCTTGCGGCTATGGAGGCCCCCGCGATCGAACGGGTCGTACTCGACCTGCGCCGCAACGACGGCGGCGACAACCGCATGGGCGAAGGCCTGAGGAAGCATCTCGAACGGTCCCGCTTCAACCGCCCCGGCGGGCTCTATGTGCTGATCGGACCTCACACCTTCTCGGCCGCCCAGAACCTGGCATCGAGGATCGAGCGGGAGACCTGGGCTCTGTTCGTGGGCGAACCCTCCGGGGGCGCCCCCAATCACGAGGGCGATGCCAGGCCGTTTCAGGGCGACGGGTTCAGCGCATACGTGTCGACCCTGCCATGGTTCGATTCCGACCCCTTGGACAAGCGGATCTGGACCATGCCCGACATATTGGTCCCGCTCCGGTTCGCCGATTGGACGGCGGGCAGGGATGCGGCGATGGAAGCAGCTTTCTCCCACGTCAACGATCAACCGCTCGACGACCTTAGCGAGCAGCACACTAACTATTCCGAGCGGCCGAGCCAGAAGACGGAGTGGAAGCCGTTCTGGATGTTATAGGGGCGCAATCAGCGGTCCCAACCACCAATAGCGTATAGCGCCGCCTTTGGCTGAACGAACGTCCGCTTTTGGGATCACGGAACTTGCGTTTTGGCGGCCGTAATTGGGCGCGAAGCCGCCACCACCGTGAACAGAAAAAAAAGGCCGCCCCTCTCGGGACGGCCCTTCCTTGTACCTTACGCAGCGATCGTGGGCGTTAGCCCATGATCTCCTGCTCGAGCTTCTTGGCCATCTCTTCGATGTTCTCAGGCGGCCAGCCCGGGATTTCCATGCCGAGGCGCAGGCCCATGCTCGACAGCACTTCCTTGATCTCGTTCAAGGACTTGCGGCCGAAGTTCGGGGTGCGCAGCATCTCGGCTTCGGTCTTCTGGACCAGGTCGCCGATATAGATGATGTTGTCGTTCTTGAGGCAATTCGCCGAACGCACCGACAGTTCGAGCTCGTCGACCTTCTTGAGAAGGTAACGGTTGATCTGCGCGGTATCGCCCGAAGCGACGCCGCCCTCGGATGCGGCCGGAGCGGCCATGCCGATCGGTGCCGAGCGGGTGACCGCCGAATCGTCGAAGTGGACGAAGAGCGCGAGCTGGTCCTGGAGGATGCGCGCCGCATAGGCGAGGCCGTCTTCCGGGGTGATCGTGCCGTCGGTCTCGATCGTCAGCGTGAGCTTGTCGTAATCGAGCTCCTGGCCGACGCGGGTGTTCTCGACCTTGTAGCTGACCTGGCGGACCGGGCTGTACAGGGCATCGACCGGGATCAGGCCGATCGGGGCGTCCGCCGGGCGGTTCGACTGGGCGGGGACGTATCCCTTTCCGGTGTCGGCGGTGAGCTCCATGTTGAGCGTCGCGCCGTCGTCGAGGTGGCAGATCACGAGATCGGGGTTCATCACTTCGATGTCGCCCGAGACCGCGATGTCGCCAGCCTTGACTTCCGCCGGGCCGGTGGCCGAGAGCTGGAGCCGCTTCGGGCCTTCGCCCTGCATGCGGATCGCGATCTGCTTCACGTTGAGCACGATGTCCGTCACGTCCTCGCGGACGCCGGCGAGGCTCGAGAATTCGTGGAGCACGTTCTCGATCTTGATCGACGTGACCGCGGCGCCCTGGAGCGACGAGAGCAGAACGCGACGCAGCGCATTGCCGAGCGTGAGGCCGAAGCCGCGCTCGAGCGGTTCGGCCACGAAGGTCGACTTGCGCTTGGGATCGCCGCCGGGCTTCTTTTCGAGGCCGTTGGGCTTCTTGAGTTCCTGCCAGTTCTTAGGGTTCACCGACACGGGCTTTCCTCATATTTGGGCAGGACGGGGCCATCCTGCCGGGTAACTGCTGCCCGGTCCGGACCCCGCCCTCGGGGCCCGTGAACCGGACAGGATGGCGAATCAGACGCGACGACGCTTCGACGGACGGACGCCGTTGTGCGGGATCGACGTCACGTCGCGGATCGACGTGATCTGGAACCCGACCGCCTGGAGCGCACGAAGCGCGCTCTCGCGGCCCGAACCCGGACCCTTCACTTCCACCTCGAGGGTGCGAACGCCGTGCTCGGCGGCCTTGCGGCCCGCGTCCTCGGCGGCGACCTGGGCTGCGTACGGGGTCGACTTGCGCGAGCCCTTGAAGCCCATCATGCCGGCGGACGACCACGAAATGGCGTTGCCCTGGGCATCGGTGATGGTGATCATCGTGTTGTTGAAGCTGGCGTTCACATGGGCGACGCCGGCGGTGATGTTCTTGCGCTCGCGACGGCGAATGCGCTGCGGTTCACGTGCCATTGGTCAGCGCTCCCTTACTTCTTCTTGCCGGCGATGGGCTTGGCCTTGCCCTTGCGGGTGCGCGCATTGGTGTGCGTGCGCTGGCCACGGACGGGGAGGCCCTTGCGATGGCGGAGGCCGCGATAGCAGGCCAGGTCCATCAGGCGCTTGATGTTCATCGCCACCTGGCGACGAAGATCACCCTCGACGGTGTAGCCGGCGTCGATCGCCTCGCGGATCTGGAGCACTTCCTGGTCGGTCAGGTCCTGCACGCGACGATCGGGCGTGATGCCCAGCTTCTCGGTGATTTCCTTGGCCTTGGTCGCGCCGATGCCGTGGATATACTGCAGCGCGATCAGAACGCGCTTGTTGGTCGGGATGTTGACACCCGCAATACGAGCCATGATTTTTTCTCCCAGCTCCACGGGATGCCGCATGGCAGCTTCGCACCCCATCTCGTAGCGTTGATCCGAAAATGCAGTGGCAAGGCGAGCGCAGAGAAGCGCAGCCGAGCAACCGGTTTTCGGAAGATGCGCGACATATGCAGCCGCAGAGGCGCTGTCAAGCGCCGCGGGCTGGTATCGCGGAACCGGATGCATACACGAACGTTGCGCGCGCGCCAAGCGGGATGACCTGACGCCATTCTCCTCCCTGCAACGGAGAGCTTTAGACAGGCACCACGATCGTGGCGATCAGCCCGGGATCATTGTCCCCCAGTTCGAGTCGGCCGCCGTGCAGCCGGGCGACGGATTCGACCAGCGCGAGGCCGAGCCCGGCACCGGGCAGGCTGCGCGCGCGGTCGAGTCGACCGAATCGGCTCAGTGCCTGCGCCCGGTCCGCCGCGGCGATGCCAGGGCCGCGATCGGCGGCGGTGAGGCGGAGCTCTTCCGTCGTAGTCGTGAGCGACAGCGCGATGGCACCACCCGCCGCGCCGTGGCGGAGCGCATTGTCGATCAGATTGGCAAGCGCTTGCGAAAGCAACTCGCGGTGCATCGGAACGGGCGCGACCGGCCCCGGCGGCAGTTCAACATCGAAGCGCATCCCCGCCTCTTCGACCACAGGCGCGTAGAGATCGGCGATCTCCTCGATCAATTCGACCGGATCGAGCGCGACGAGCGCGTCGCGGGTGACGGCCTCCGAACGGCTGATCTCGAGCAGCACGGCGAGCATCCGCATCACCAGATCGGTCTCGGCGATCAATCCGGCGAGCGCCACCTCGCGCTGCTGCGGGTGATCGGCCGTCGCCGCCGCTTCGGCCCGCGCGCGCAGCCGGGCGATCGGCGAGCGCAGATCGTGCGCGATCGAATCGGTGACGATGCGCAATTCGGCCATCAGCCGGTCGATCCGGTCAAGCATGCCGTCGATGCGGAGCGACAGCCGGTCGAAGGCGTCGCCCCCGCCCCCTTCGGTGCCGACCCGGCGCGTGAGATCGCCCGCCGCCACCGCATCGACCGCGCCGGCGATTCGATTCAGCCGACGCGTGACGTAGCGGGTGAGGACGAGCCCGCCGCAGACACCGAGCACGAGCGAGAGCAAAACCGCGAGCAGCAATGCGCGCTCGATCGTGCGCTGGGCGCGCTCCCAATCGTCGAGCATGCGGCCGGTGACCAGCCAGTCACGCCCGAGCGGTCGGATCGCGATTCCCGCCTCCTGCCCCGCCCAATCGCCGCTCGTGCCGAGCATCGCGATGCGGAAGCTCTCGGCGGCGGGCGCGAAGGCGAGCCGATCGGGCCCGACGCCGAGGCGACGGACACCGCCGCGATCCACGACCAGCGCGACGAGTGAATCATCGTCGGCCTGCGCGTCGGTGATGGCTTCGGTCAACGCCGCTACGCCGCCCGAGCGGTACACCGCGGCGAAGGCGTCGGCCTGCTGCGCAGTGTCGCGGCGCAGCGCCTCGATCGCGTCGTCATGCGTCTGCTGCCAGATCAGCCCGGCAAGCGCGAGGCTGGTGATCAGGGACAGTAGAACCGCGAGCAATGCGAGCCGCGCGGTGATCGAGATCCGCATCAGCTGTCGAGCGACAGGCGATAGCCCGCGCCGCGCACGGTGTGGAGGATCGGCGCGTCGAAGCCTTCTTCGAGCTTGCGGCGCAGGCGGCCGATATGGACATCGACGACGTTGGAGCCCGGATCGAAATGATAGTTCCAGATCTTCTCGAGCATCATCGTGCGGGTGACAACTTGGCCCGCATGGCGTGCGAGGAATTCGAGCAGGTTGAATTCGCGCCCGCCGATCGGAAGGGCGCGCCCCTGCCGGGAGACGCTGCGGGCGAGCAAGTCGATCTCGAGATCGCCGACTGTCAGCCGGGTGGTCTGGGGTTCGGCCCCCGCTCCGTCTCCGCGGCGGAGCAAAGCCTCGACACGGGCGAGCAGCTCGGCGAAGGCGAAGGGCTTGGTGAGATAATCGTCGGCGCCGGCGTGGAGGCCCTTCACGCGATCGTCGACCGTACCCAGCGCCGAGAGGATCAGCACGGGCGTGCGGATGTTGGCGGCGCGGAGCGCGTTGAGCATCGCGAGCCCGTCGAGCCCCGGCAGCATGCGATCGGCGACCACCAGATCGAAGATGCCCTCCGACGCGAGGAACAGCCCGTCGCGGCCGTCGCCGCAGACCTCGACTGCGAAGCCGGCCTCCTGCAGCCCCTTGGCCACATAGCCGGCCGAGGCGGCGTCGTCTTCGACGATGAGGATCTTGCGTGTCATCTGCGATCCCTCGCTTAGGACGCGGAACGGCCGGCGGAAAGAGGGGGATCTTCCGCCGGCCGTAAACGCCGATGCAGGGCAGAGCACCGGGTTTGGCGTTACTTGGCGTTCTTCGCCTTGACCGTCTTGGTCTTCACGGTCTTCGTGGGCTTGGCGGCCTTCTCGGCCTTGTGATGCTTGCCGATCGAAACGGTGGCGGCGCTCGCGATCGTCGGAGCGGCGATCATCGCGAGCGCTGCGACCGGGAGCAGGGTGCGGGAAAGCTTCATCGAAATCCTCCTCGGGAAGAAGGAACCGGCGCGCTGCCGGCCCTGCCCTCTTCCTAACCGGAGCCACCTCACGCCGCAGTGACGCGGGCATGAAGATTTTGTCATGCGCGAAATTAGCGTCTCGCGGCGCGCACCACGATCGCGACGCCAAGCAGGACCGCGCCGACCATGCCGCCGAGCGCGAGCAGGCCCGCTGGCGTCACCTCGACCTCGGCCACTGCAGAGGAACGCTCGCCGATCTGCAACCGGGCGGCGGCACGTTGGGGCTTGGCCAGCGGTCCTTGCGCCGCCTCGTCAGGTGCCGCGGGGACGATGTCGCGAACCTTGCTCATGCCGTCCTCAACGCTCGGCCGCGGCCTTGAGCCGCGTCCATTGGCCGCCGAGCACGCCGTCGACCGGCGCCGCGATGCCGGCGAGCCCGGGGCCGGCCACGGCATAGCTCGCAGTGAGCTCGGTACCGGCGCCCGAGGGCTTGAGCGTGACCGTCAGCACCGCAATCACCGGCATCGCCTGGAGCGGGCCCAGCCCACCGGTCAGGCGCAGCGTGTCGTTCGCAGCGAGATAGACGACCCGCATATGCTCAACGCCGCCGCTCGCGGTCTTCTCGCACCAGCAGCCACCGGGACGGGCGTCGAGGGTGAGGTTGGCGGCACTTCCGCTATAGGTATGGGCGCCATCCCACCAGCGCGCCGGCTGGATCAGCGTCTCCCAGACCTTGGCGGGCGGCGCGGCGATCGTCAGCTTGTGCCGTGTGGCGAAATTGGTGTCCGATGCCCGGACGATTTCGGCCGGAGCCGGGGTCGCCAGAAACAGCGGCAGTGCGAGCAATGACAGGCGCATCCGAACCCTCCCGTTTGCCGGGAGGCTAGGGCGTTCAGGCCTCGCCGTCGAGAATCGCGGCGATCTGGGCGCCGACCTGATCCATATCGGCCATGCCATCGACCCGCCGGACGAGCCCGCGGGCTTCGTAGATGGGCAGGATCGGCGCGGTCTTGGCGCGATATTCGGCCATGCGGGTGCGTACCGTCTCGGCATTGTCGTCGGGGCGGCGCTTGAACTCGTGATTGCCGCAGACATCACAGGTGCCTTCGACCTTGGGCAGCTTGAAGCGGTCGTGATAGCCTTCGCCGCACTGGGCGCAGGTGAAGCGGCCGGTGATGCGCTCGACCAGCGCATCCTCGTCGACCTGCAGCTCGATCACGAAATCGAGCTTGCGACCGCGCTCGGCGAGCAGGCCGTCGAGCGCTTCGGCCTGCGCCGCGGTGCGCGGATAGCCGTCGAAGATCGCGCCCTTTTCGGTATCGGCCATGTCGAGCCGCTCGCCGATGATGCCCGAGACGATCTCGTCGGAGACGAGCTCGCCCGCTTCCATCACGGCCTTGGCCTTGAGGCCGGTCGGCGTGCCGGCCTTGACCGCGGCGCGCAGCATGTCGCCCGTCGAGAGCTGGACCATGCCGCGCTCCGCCTCGAGACGGCTCGCCTGGGTGCCCTTGCCTGCACCCGGAGGGCCCAACAGGATGATATTCACTCGGTTATCCCCGTCCCAAGCTGCGCGTTCAGCGCATGCGGCCCTTCAGCTTCGCCTTCTTGATCAGATCGCCATACTGGTGCGCCAGCAAATGCGACTGGATCTGCGTAACCGTGTCCATCGTTACGTTGACCACGATCAGAAGGCTAGTGCCGCCCATCAGGAACGTCGCGCCGAGCGCCGACATCGCGAATTCGGGCGCGAGGCAGATGAAGGTCAGATACGCCGCGCCGATCACGGTGATGCGCGTCAGCACATAATCGAAATAAACCTCGGTATTCTTGCCCGGGCGGATGCCGGGGATGAACCCGCCATAGCGCTTCAGATTGTCCGCGGTCTCCTCGGGATTGAACACCACGGCGGTGTAGAAGAACGAGAAGAAGATGATGCCGGCGCCATAGAGCGCCATGTAGAGCGGCGAGCCGTGGCGCAGATAGATGTTGAGGTTGCTCACGAAATCGCCCCACCAGCTATCGCCCGTAGCCGCGGTGCCGGCGAACTGGGTGATCGTCAGCGGCAGCAGCAGCAGCGACGAGGCGAAGATCGGCGGGATCACGCCGGCGGTGTTGAGCTTGAGCGGCAAATGGCTGCGCTCGGCCTGCACGCCGCGCGCGGTCTGGCGTTTGGGATACTGGATCAGGATGCGGCGCTGGGCGCGCTCCATGAAGCAGATCAGCAGCACGATTCCGGCCACCGCGACCATGATCGAAATGAGACGCAGCGGATCGATCGTGCCGGTGCGGCCGCTCTCGAACAGCTGGACGAGCGTGGTCGGCAGGCGCGCGACGATGCCCGCCATGATGATCAGCGAAATGCCGTTGCCGACGCCGCGGCTGGTGATCTGCTCACCCAGCCACATCAGGAACAGCGTGCCGCCGACCAGCGAGATGACCGCGCCGATCACGAACAGCGGGCCCGGCTCGATCACGGGCGAGACGCCCTGCACGCCGACCTGCAGCCCGCTGGCGATGAAATAGCCCTGGACCGCGGTAAGGCCGACGGTGCCGTAGCGGGTATATTGGTTGAGGCGCTTGCGGCCGCTCTCGCCTTCCTTCTTGATCGCGGCGAGCGTCGGCGACAGCGACGTCGCGAGCTGCACGACGATCGAGGCCGTGATGTAGGGCATCACGCCGAGCGCGACGACCGATGCGCGGTTGAGCGCGCCGCCGGTGAAGCTGTTGAAGAAATCGAGGACGCCGCCCTGCAAATTGTTGGTCAGTAGGCCGAGCTGAGTCGGATCGATGCCGGGAATCGGCACATAGCTGAGCAGGCGGAAGACGATCAGCGCGCCGAGCGTGAACCACAGGCGCTTCTTGAGCTCCGTCGCCTTGCTGAACTTCGACAGATTGATGCTGGAGGCGAGTTGATCGGCTGCGGATGCCATGTGCGAATTCGTCCTGGAAACAAAAGCGGCGGGAAAGCGTTCGACCGCCCCCGCCGCTCATATAAGTCCTTCGGTCCCGAGGGCAATGCGGCGCCTGCCCCCAAGCCCGTTCGGCCTGCGCTCGTCGTGCTTCGACAAGCTCAGCACGAACGAAGGGCAGGTTTCCCCGCCCCTCGAGAAATCAGCCCTGCTTGCCAGCCTTCTTGGCGGCAATGACCTTCTGCACCGAACGGTGCTTGGCCTTGTGCTTGTCGGCTGCCGGGACGATCTCGGGGACCGTCACCGAACCGCCGGCCTTCTCGACCGCTTCGCGCGCCGACTTCGACACGCCCGCAACCGTGAAGTTGAGCTTGGCCGAGAACTCGCCCTTGGCGAGGAGGCGGACGCCGTCCTTGCCGCCGCGGGTCAGGCCCGCCGCGTTGAGCTCGGCCTGGGTGATGTCGGTCGCGGTCAGCTTGCCTGCATCCACTGCCTTCTGGATCGCGCCGAGGTTCACTTCGGCATAGTCCTTGGCGAAGATGTTGTTGAAGCCGCGCTTCGGGATCCGCATGTGGAGCGGCATCTGGCCGCCCTCGAAGCCGTTGATCGAGACGCCTTCGCGGCTCTTCTGGCCCTTCTGGCCACGGCCGGCGGTCTTGCCCTTGCCCGAGCCGATGCCGCGTCCGACGCGCATCCGGCCCTTGCGCGAACCTTCATTGTCGCGGAGATCGTTGAGTTTCATGGTCGTGCACTCGCTTTCGCTTTTGTCGCGCTGATTGAAAGGAAGCGGCGCGCATAGCGGCGGGATCGCGCTTTGTCACCCCTTATGTTTGCGCAGCCGGGCCGCGCGCTTGACACAGGGTTGGTTGACACGGTTGATACGTTTGCGGGTTTTTCGCCCGGCGCGGCAGCTACGCGCCTTCCGCGCACCACTCACGCGGCGGCGAGGCGATGGGTACGCACCGGGATCGCGACGTGCTGGGCCCGCGGTCGAGGGAACGCGTGCCAAGGCGACGCACCTGCACGGAAACGGATCAGCGGTTCAAAGAGCCCGGCGAGCCAAGCAGGTCAAATCCTACATTGCAAGCCGGGGACGGCGGCTTTGCTGCCCCTGGCCCGCCTGCTAGGCAACGTTGCCCCAGCTTTGCGTACGGTTCAGGAAAGCGAAGATGCTGAATCCCGGTTTTGGTCATGCGATGCGCGGAGCTTGTGCCGCGGCAGCGGCTTTTTCTGCGATTGTCCAGCCGACGCCGTTGCAGGATGCGCCGAAGCCGCCCGACCTCGCTCCACCAGCCTCCGTAGCCGGAGACTATGTTCATTCGGAAATGGAGCTCGTCGCGGGCATCCGGCTAAGCCCCGATGGAAGCTTCGAGTACGGCCTGACGGTGGGCGCGCTGGATGAGCGCGCGCAAGGCCGGTGGAAGGCCGTCGGCAGCCGGATCGATCTGATCAGCGCCCCGCGACCGGTGGCTCCTGTGATCACCGCAGAGCGAGTCGATGCAGCGCCGGGGAAACCATTCGCGATACGGGTTCTGGCTCCAAATGGTCGCGACGTGCCCGGCGTCGATCTCAGGATCGAATTCGACAGGGGCGAGCCGCTCGAATCTTATCTGGCTGGCGAGCTTTGGTCTCTTCCGACGGGCGAACAACGGGTGCCGCGTTTCGTCACGTTCAGCATGCCCTCGTACCGGCTGCGGTCCGAACGCCTGCCGCTGGACGCCCGCGTAGGAACAATCGCGATTTTCGCGCTGACTCCAAACGACTTCGGCGTGGTCGACCTGACCGGGGTGCATGCGGAAGCAGACGGTGAGCGCCTGACATTGCATCGTCCGGAAGGGACGATGCAGTTCAAGCGCGTCAGGCGTTGAGAGCGCCCTTCATATCTCTCGCGGTGACGTGCAGATCGGACAGTTGAGCCTCGACGGCAGCGGCGCCGCGATCGCTGAACTCTGACGCTGCGTCGGCGTCGCGCGCTGGTCCTTGGCACAGCGGGCCGCTCAGCTCACGGCGCCGGCGGCGCGCCGGCGGGGCGGGTAATCAGCTTGGGCGCCTCCGCTCCCTCGACGGCGAGACGGGCGCGTTCGCCGTCCGCCCGGTCCTCCAGCGACAGCCACGCGGTGTCGCCCTTGGTGCCGAGCCGGATCCCCTCGGCATATTTGCCGACGGGATTGGCATAGTTGACCGTGAAGCCGGCAAAGCCGCTCTTCTCGTTGACGATCATCGCCACCGCGTCGCCGCCCGAGCGATCGAGCGCGATCACGCCGCGGCCATTGTCGAGCCAGCTCATCGCGCCGCGCTCCGACCCGTCCTGGTCGTGCAGCACCAGCCCATAGGCGCCGGCGACGCGCGGATAGCTCTTGCCGCCCAGGCGCGGATTGGGCTCTTCGCCCAAGATCACGCGATCCTTGCCCTTGTCGTCGAGCACTACGATCGAGGCGGTCTGCCCATCCTGGCGCTCGCGCCCCTCGGCCGGGGGCGGAGCACCGATCAGAATGCGGGGCTTGCCGGCGGCATCGACGATACGGATCGCGTGCGCTTCGATCACGTTCGGCGTCCCCGGTGCGAAGCCGGCGACCGCCACGCCGATCGCAACGACCCCGATCGCGGCAAGGCCGGCGCGATGGCGGGCAAGGCTGCGTTCGAGCCGGGCGATGCGCAATTCGGTATCGGTGGGTCTGCTCACGGATTCTCTCCTTCGGCGGCGACGCATACGGAAAAGGGGCGGTAGTTGCCTACCGCCCCTTCTCGATTTCGTTCAGGTCACGAAGGCTCAGCCTTCGACGACCTCAACCATGTGCTGCACCTTGCGGATCATCCCGCGGACCTCGGGGCTGTCCTGCAGCTCCGAGACCTTGTGCATCTTGTTCAGGCCAAGGCCGATCAGCGTTGCGCGCTGATCGCTGGTGCGGCGGATCGGCGAACCGGTCTGCTTGATCTTGATGGTTGCCATGATCGATTACTCCGCGATCGCGGCCGCATCGGCCTCGGCGGTCGAAGAACCACCCCGGCCGAGCAGGTCGGCGATCTTCTTGCCGCGGCGCTGCGCAACGCTCTTCGGCGAGGTCTGCTCGCCGAGCGCTTCGAAGGTGGCGCGGATCATGTTGTAGGGGTTCGACGTGCCCACCGACTTGGTGACGACGTCGGCAACGCCCAGGCTCTCGAAGATGGCGCGCATCGGGCCACCCGCGATGATGCCGGTACCGGCAGGCGCCGTACGAACCGTGACGCGGCCGGCACCGAAGTGACCGTTGCCGTCATGGTGCAGCGTGCGACCTTCCTTGAGCGGAACGCGGACCATTGCCTTCTTCGCGGCCGCAGTGGCCTTGGAGATGGCTTCCGGCACTTCGCGCGCCTTGCCGTGGCCGAAGCCGACCCGGCCCTTGCCGTCGCCGACGACGACCAGAGCCGCGAAGCCGAAGCGCTTGCCGCCCTTCACCGTCTTCGAGACGCGGTTGATGTGAACCAGCTTCTCGATCAGCTCTTCGCCGCCGTCATCGGTAGCGCCGCGCGGACCGCCGCGATTGTCACGACCGCCGCGACCGCCGTCACGGCCGCCACGACCACCGCCGCCGCCCGGGCCGCCACGACCACGACCGCCGCCGCCCGGACCACCGCGACCGCGACCACCGCCGCCGCCCTGGCCACCCTGATAGCCGGTGCTCTCCTGCGCGGGAGCGCTGGCTTCGGCGGGAGCGCCGCCAGTTTCTGGCGTGTTGTTCTCGTCAGCCATTGTTAGAACTCCAGTCCGCTCTCACGAGCGGCATCCGCCAGCGCCTTGACGCGGCCATGATAGAGGAAGCCGCCGCGATCGAAGACGACCTGCGTCACGCCGGCGGCCTTGGCGGCCTCGGCAACGCGCTTGCCGACTTCCTGCGCAGCCGCGACGGTCGCGCCCGACTGGCCGCGCACGTCCTTCTCGAGCGTCGAGGCAGAGGCGACGGTCTTGCCGGCCGCATCGTCGATCACCTGGGCATAGATGTGCTTGCCCGAGCGATGGATCGAAAGACGCGGACGGCCTGCGCCACGCGCACGAAGCGCGGAACGGTTGCGGCGACGACGCTTTTCGAAAAGCGAAAGACCCTTGGTGCTGATCACTTCTTCTTCCCTTCCTTACGGAAGATGAACTCGCCGTCGTACTTGATGCCCTTGCCCTTATAGGGCTCGGGCTTCCGCCAGCGGCGAATCTCGGCCGCAATCTGGCCGACCTTCTGCTTGTCGATCCCCGAGATCTCGACCGTAGTCTGATCCGGGGTCTTGATCTCGATGCCTTCCGGCACGTCGATGTTCACGTCATGCGAATAGCCGAGCTGGAGCTTGAGCACCTTGCCCTGCGACGCAGCGCGATAGCCGACGCCGGTGATCAGGAGCTTCTTGGTGAAGCCCTCGGTCACGCCGGTGACGAGGTTCTGGACCAGCGTGCGCTGCATGCCCCAAAAGGCACGCGCCGCCTTGGTCTCGTTGGCCGGCTGCACCGAAATGCCGCCGTCCTCGAGCGTGTAGCTGATCTCTTCGCGCAGGTTGAGCGAAAGGGCGCCCTTGGGGCCCTTCACGTTCAGCACGCCGCCGTCGATCGAGGCGGTGACGCCTGCCGGTACGGAGACCGGTTTCTTGCCGATGCGGCTCATATCAGAAGACCTCCGCGAGCACTTCGCCGCCGACATTCTGCTCGCGCGCTTCCGCGTCGGACAGAACGCCGCGAGGCGTCGAGACGATCGTGATGCCAAGCCCGTTGCGGATCCGGGGCAGTTCCTGCGAACCCGAATAGACGCGGCGGCCGGGCTTCGAGACGCGCGCGACGTGCTTGATCGCCGGCTGGCCCTCGAAATATTTCAGCTCGATGCGGATGCCGGCGGCAGGGCCCATCTGCTCCTCGCTATAGCCACGGATGTAGCCTTCGCGCTGGAGAACATCGAGAACGCGTGCCCGCAGCTTCGACGCAGGCGTGAGGACGGAGTCCTTGCGCGCGCGCTGGCCGTTGCGGATGCGGGTGAGCATATCACCCAGGGGATCGGTCAAAGCCATCTCGTAGTCCTTACCAGCTCGACTTCGTGAGACCGGGGATCAGGCCCTTGTTGGCCAGATCCCGCAGCATGACGCGTGCGAGACGGAACTTGCGGTAATAGGCGCGCGGGCGGCCGGTCAGCTCGCACCGGTTGCGGATGCGGGTCGGATTCCCGTTGCGGGGAATCTCGGCCATCTTCAGCCGCGCGATGAGGCGCTCGGTATCATCCAAGCTCTCGTCGTTCGCCGTCGCCTTGAGCTTCGCATACTTGCCGGCGTACTTCTTCACCAGCTGCTTGCGACGCTCGTTCTTGTTGATGGAACTCAGTTTCGCCATGACTTAAGTTCTCTTTCCCTTACGCTGCCTGCTTCGCTTCGCCGTCCGCCTCGATGGGGAACGGGAAGCCGAAGAGACGGAGAAGCTCGCGAGCCTCGTCGTCGGTCTTGGCGGTGGTGGTGACGATCACGTCCATGCCGCGCACCTTGTCGATGCGGTCATAGTTGATCTCGGGGAACACGAGCTGCTCCTTGATGCCGCAGGCATAATTGCCACGGCCGTCGAAGCTCTTCGGGTTCAGCCCACGGAAATCGCGAACGCGCGGGAGCGCGATCGTGACGAAACGGTCGAGGAACTCGTACATCCGCTCGCGGCGCAGGGTGACCTTGCAACCGATCGGCATGCCTTCGCGCAGCTTGAACTGTGCGATCGACTTCTTCGCCTTGGCGATGACGGGCTTCTGGCCGGCGATGAGTTCCATCTCCGAAGCAGCCTGCTCGACCTTCTTCTTGTCCTGGGTGGCCTCGCCAACGCCCATGTTCAGCACGATCTTGTCGATCCGCGGAACTTCCATGACGTTCTTGTAGCCGAACTTCTCGGTCATCGCCTTGGCGATGCTCGTGTCGTACAGGCTCTTGAGGCGCGGGGTATACTTATCAGCCACTGATGACCTCCCCGGTCTTGACCGCAACGCGGACCTTCTTGCCGTCGCGCTCTTCGAAGCGGACGCGGGTCGCCTTGCCGTCGGCGGTCACGTGCGCGACCTTCGAAATGTGCATCGGCGCTTCCGAACGCTTCAGGCCGCCCTGGGGATCGCCCTGGCTGGGCTTGACGTGGCGCACGGCGACGTTGACGCCCGAGACGACGACCTTGCCGTCCTTGGGCAGCGACTTGACGACCTCACCGGTCCGTCCCTTGTCCTTGCCGGACAGAACGATGACCTGGTCGCCCTTCTTGATCTTGGCAGCAGCCATCACAGCACCTCGGGCGCGAGCGAAATGATCTTCATGAAGCCGCGCGAACGCAGCTCGCGAACCACCGGCCCGAAGATACGAGTGCCGATCGGCTCCTCGTTCTTGTTGACCAGCACCGCGGCATTGCCGTCGAAGCGGATCACCGAGCCGTCGGCACGACGGACATCCTTGGCGGTGCGAACGATGACCGCGCGATGCACGTCACCCTTCTTCACCTTGCCGCGGGGAGCAGCTTCCTTGATGCTGACGACGATCACGTCGCCCACGCCGGCGAAGCGACGCTTCGACCCGCCCAGCACCTTGATGCACTGCACCCGCTTCGCGCCGCTGTTGTCAGCGACGTCGAGATTGGACTGCATCTGGATCATCGATCCGGTTCCTTCTCGTTTGGCCTGCCGGGACCAGTGGCCCGGTGGTTCCAGTTAAAATGTTAGGCTTCGGCAGCCTTCGACGGCGTCGCGTGGGTATTGACCCGCTCGATCACCTTCCACGTCTTCAGCTTGGAAATCGGCGCAGTCTCTTCGATGCGCACGGTCTCGCCGGCCTTGTACTCGTTGCCCTCGTCATGGGCATGATACTTCTTCGAGCGACGGATGATCTTGCCGTAGAGCGGGTGCTTAACCTTACGCTCCACCAGCACGACGACCGTCTTGTCGCCCTTGTCGGAAACCACGTTCCCGGTCAGCACGCGCTTCGGCATGGTCTCTTCCTTACTTCGCTTCCGAGCGCGAGCGCTCGGTCTGCAGCGTCTTGATACGGGCGATGTCGCGACGGACTTCCTTGACCCGGCTCGACTTCTCGAGCTGGCTGGTCGCGGCCTGGAAGCGCAGGTTGAACGCCTCGCGCTTCAGGTTGCCGAGCTCCTCGCTCAGCTGGTCCTCGGTCTTCGCACGAAGATCGGTAGCCTTGGTCATTTCTATCAACCCTCCAGGTGCGAGGTGTCGCCTAGACGGGCGACGACCTTGACCTTGATCGGCAGCTTCATCGCTGCGCGCGAGAACGCTTCCGCGGCGAGCGGTCCGGGAACGCCGTCCAGCTCGAACAGGATGCGGCCCGGCTTGACGCGAGCTGCCCAATATTCCGGCGCGCCCTTGCCCGAGCCCATGCGGACTTCGGCCGGCTTCGACGAAACCGGAACGTCCGGGAAGATGCGAATCCACAAGCGCCCCTGGCGCTTGATGTGACGCGTGATCGCGCGGCGAGCCGCCTCGATCTGGCGCGCGGTGATCCGCTCGGGCTCCATCGCCTTCAGGCCATAGGAACCGAAGTTCAGCGAGGTGCCGCCCTTGGCATCGCCATGGATGCGGCCCTTGAACTGCTTGCGGTGCGCAAATTTCTTTGGTTGCAGCATGTCCTGGTGTCCTTAGCGGCGATCGTCGCGCGCGGGGCGCACGCCGGTCGTCTGGGCTTCCATGTTGAGCCGGTCCTGCGCCATCGGATCGTGGCCGAGAATCTCGCCCTTGAAGATCCAGACCTTGACGCCGCACACGCCATAAGCGGTGTGCGCAGTGGCTTCGGCGTAATCGAGGTTGGCGCGCAGCGTGTGCAGCGGCACCCGGCCCTCGCGATAGCCTTCGTTACGTGCGATCTCGGCGCCGCCGAGACGGCCACCGCAAGCGACGCGGATACCGTCGGCACCCAGACGCATCGCCGACTGAACGGCGCGCTTCATGGCGCGGCGGAACGCGATGCGGCGCTCCAGCTGATCGGCGATGCCCTGCGCGACGAGCTTGGCGTCGACTTCGGGCTTGCGGATCTCGACGATGTTCAGCGAAACGTCGGACGAGGTCATCGCGCCGAGCGTCTTGCGCAGCTTCTCGATGTCCGTGCCCTTCTTGCCGATGATCACGCCGGGACGCGCAGCGTAGATCGAGACGCGGCACAGCTTCGCCGGACGCTCGATCACCACCTTCGAGATCGCGGCCTGCGGCAGCGTCTTGACGATGTACTCGCGCATCTTGAGATCTTCGAGGAGGAGGCGGCCGTAATCGGCGCCTTCCGCGAACCAGCGGCTGTCCCAGGTACGGTTGATCTGCAGACGCAGGCCGATCGGGTTGCTCTTGTGACCCATTATGCTTCTTCCTGCTCGCGGACGACGATGCGAAGACGGCTGAACGGCTTCAGGATGCGGGTGGACTTGCCACGGCCGCGGGTCGCGAAGCGCTTCATCGTGATCGACTTGCCGACCGAAGCCTCGGCGACGACAAGCGCGTCGACGTCGAGGTTGTGGTTGTTTTCCGCATTGGCGATCGCGGAAGCGAGAACCTTGCGCGCGTCGACCGCCATCGCCTTGGTGGAGAACTGAAGGATGTTCAGCGCATCACCGGCCTTGCGGCCGCGGATGAGGCCCGCAACGAGGTTCAGCTTCTGGGCCGAACCGCGGATCTGGGTCGCAACGGCCAGCGCTTCCTTGTCGCCGACCTTGCGGGGTGCCTGGGGCTTGGACATTAGCGCTTACCCTTCTTGTCGGCGGCATGGCCGGGGAAGAAGCGGGTCGGAGCGAACTCGCCCAGCTTCATGCCGACCATGTCTTCGTTGACCGACACCGGCACGAACTTGCGGCCGTTGTAGACGCTGAAGGTCAGGCCGACGAAGTCGGGCAGGATCGTCGAGCGGCGCGACCAGGTCTTGATCGGCGCACGCGCGTTGGTCTCCTGCGCGGTCTGCGCCTTCTTCAGGAGGTGGAGGTCCACGAACGGACCCTTCCAGACGGAACGAGCCATGAGCGGTTAGCCCTTCTTCTTGGCGTGACGCGAACGGATGATCATCTTGTCCGTCGCCTTGTTGTGGCGGGTGCGCGCACCCTTGGTCGGCTTGCCCCAGGGCGTGACCGGATGACGGCCGCCCGAGGTCCGGCCTTCACCACCGCCGTGCGGGTGGTCGACCGGGTTCTTGGCGACACCGCGCGTCAGCGGGCGGATGCCCTTCCAACGATTGCGGCCGGCCTTGCCGAGGTTCTGGTTCTGGTTGTCGGGGTTCGACACCGCACCAACCGTCGCCATGCAGTTCGCGTGGATGTAGCGCTGCTCGCCCGAGTTGAGGCGGACGATGACCATGCCGCGGTCACGACCGACGACCTGGACATAGGTGCCTGCCGAACGGGCGATCTGGCCGCCTTTGCCCGGCTTCATCTCGACGTTGTGGACGATGGTGCCGACCGGCATCGAGCCCAGCTCCATGGCGTTGCCCGGCTTCACGTCGGTCTTCTTGCCGGCGATCACCTTGTCGCCGACGCCGAGGCGCTGCGGAGCGATGATATAGGCGACGCGGTCCTTGCCCGCTTCGTCCTTGCCGTAATTGACCAATGCGATGAACGCGGTGCGATTGGGATCATACTCGATCCGCTCGACCGTGCCCTCGATGTCCCACAGGCGGCGCTTGAAATCGACGATGCGATAGCGCTGCTTGTGGCCGCCGGCGATGCCGCGCGACGTGACGTGGCCCTTGTTG
Organism: Sphingomonas sp. Root241; assembly: GCF_001428865.1. Taxonomy (GTDB): domain Bacteria; phylum Pseudomonadota; class Alphaproteobacteria; order Sphingomonadales; family Sphingomonadaceae; genus Sphingomonas. The sequence continues at coordinate 839,394 of NZ_LMIV01000001.1, read as the reverse complement.
TTGCGGCCGCCGGTCTTGGTCTTGCCCTCGGTGAGCGCCTTGACCGGGCGACCCTTGAACAGGTTCGAACGGTCGATCAGGATCAGCCCGCGGACGCCTGGCGACGTCGGGTTATAATTCTTGAGTGCCATTACGAATTGACCCCCGAGGTCACGTCGATCTGCTCACCGTCGGCGAGCGTCACGATTGCCTTCTTCATGTCGGAGCGCTTGTAGGGAGCACCCTTCCAGCGCTTGGTCTTGCCCTTCTGGACGATCGTGTTGACGCCGGTCACCTTGACATTCCAGAGCGCCTCGACGGCGGCCTTGATCTCGGGCTTGGTGGCGTCGCCGGCGACCTTGAACACAACCGCGTTGTGCTCGGAGACGAGCGTCGACTTCTCGGTGATGTGCGGAGCGACGATCACGTCATAATGACGGTTGTCGATCGCTTCCTTCTGCTTCTTAGCCATTGAAGCGCGCCTCCAGCTTCTCGACGGCAGCGCGGGTCAGGACCAGCGTGTCGCTCTTCAGGATGTCGTAGACGTTGGCGCCGATCGCCGGCAGCACGTTGACCGTGTGCAGGTTGCCGGCGGCGAGCGCGAAGCTGTTCTCGACGGCGTCGCCGTCGATCACCAGCGTCTTCTTGCCGAACTTCAGCGCCTCGAGGCTGCCGAGCAGCGTCTTGGTCTTGCTGTCGGCAACGCTCAGGCTGTCCATGACGATCAGCGAGCCGGCCTTGGCATGGCTGCTGAGAGCCATCTTGAGGCCGAGTGCGCGGATCTTCTTGTTCAGCGACGGATTGAAGTCGCGGACGCGGGCGCCGTGCGCCTTACCACCGCCGATGAACACCGGAGCGCGGCGATCGCCGTGACGGGCGGTGCCGCCGCCCTTCTGGCGGCCGAACTTCTTGCCGGTGCGGGCGACGTCGGCGCGCTCACGCGTGCCACGTGCCGTCTCGCGGCGCTTCTCGAGCTGCCAGGTGACGACCCGGTGCAGGATGTCGGCGCGCGGATCGAGGCCGAAGACCTCGTCGTTGAGCTCGATGTCCGCGGCCTTCGCCTTGGCGTCGAAGGATTGAACCTTGACCTTCACGTTCAGCCCTCCTGGCCTTCGGTCGCTTCCGGAGCCGCAGTCTCTTCAGACGGCGTCTCGGCGGGAGCGGTGTCGTTGTTGTTGGCAACCTGCTTGAGGCCGGCCGGGAACGGCGCGTCCGCATGACGGTCGACCTTGACGGCGTCCTTGACGAACAGCCAGCCGCCCTTCGAGCCAGGGACCGAACCCTTGACGAAGATCAGGCCGCGCTCGACGTCGGTGCCGACGATCTCGAGGTTCTGCTGGGTGCGATACTTGTCACCCATGTGGCCGGCCATCTTCTTGTTCTTGAAGACCTTGCCCGGATCCTGGCGCTGACCGGTCGAACCGAGCGAGCGGTGCGAGACCGAGACGCCGTGGGTGGCGCGCAGACCGCCGAAGCCCCAGCGCTTCATGCCGCCCTGGAAGCCCTTGCCCTGGGTCTTGCCCTGGATGTCGACGAACTGGCCGGCGACATAATGGTCGGCCGAAATCTCGGCGCCCACTTCGAGCAGGCCGTCCGCATCGACGCGGAATTCGTGGACTACCGCCTTGGGCTCGACTTCGGCCTTGCCGAAGTGGCCGCGCTGCGGCTTGGAAACGTTCTTGCTCTTCGCCGAACCGGCGCCGAGCTGGACGGCAGTGTAGCCGTCACGACCTTCTTCGCGGACGGAGACGACCTGAACGCCTTCGAGTGCCAGAACGGTGACCGGCACGTGGCGGCCGTCGTCCTGGAACAGGCGGGTCATCCCCAACTTCTTCGCGATCACGCCAGTGCGCATGACCTGTTGCTCCTATACAGAGGCACCCGACGGACCATTCCCCCGGGTGCGTGCCTCAGCCCAAAATATGATGCGAGCCCCCGTCTGGGCTGAACCCTGCCGAAGCGGGGTGACGGGGGACGCAGACCCGGTTCTCCCGAAGGAGGCCGGCGGTATCCCTATCTCGTTTTGAGTGCGCCCGCGGCGCCCTCTTGCCCCTTGCGTCGGATCGGGATGATCCGGTCGAGGAACGGTGCGAATCCGGCAAACCGGAACTCGCGAATCTCGTGGAGGCGCGCCTTTACGTCAGCGACGCTTCCCTGTCCAGCCTTTAGGCCAGCTTGATCTCGACATCGACGCCGGCAGCGAGGTCCAGCTTCATCAGTGCGTCGACGGTCTGCGGGGTCGGCTGCACGATATCCAGCATACGCTTGTAGGTGCGGACTTCGAACTGCTCGCGCGACTTCTTGTCGATGTGGGGACCACGGTTGACCGTGAACTTCTCGATCTTCGTCGGAAGCGGGATGGGACCACGGATAAGGGCGCCGGTACGTCGGGCGGTGTCGGCGATGTCGCCGGTCGCCTGGTCGAGCACTCGGTGATCGAACGCCTTCAGGCGAATACGAATATTCTGCGTTTCCATGGTACCTGCCAATGCGAAAGAGCGGGCCTCGTAGTCGAGGCTCTTGCTGTTAAACCCAAAACCGGAGGCGCGCCCTTACAGCGCCCCTCATAAAAAGGCAACCGCCCGGCGCTCTCTTTTTGAGAGAGCGCCGGGCGGTTGTTTATCCCTTAGTCTTACTTGTCGATCTGCGCGACGACGCCTGCACCGACGGTGCGGCCGCCTTCACGGATCGTGAACCGCTGACCAACGTCCATGGCGATCGGCGCGATGAGCTTGATGCCCAGAGCGACTTCGTCGCCCGGCATCACCATCTCGGTGCCGGCCGGCAGTTCGATCGTGCCGGTCACGTCCGTGGTGCGGAAGTAGAACTGCGGACGATAGTTGGCGAAGAACGGCGTGTGACGGCCGCCCTCGTCCTTCGACAGAACGTAGACCGACGACTGGAAGTCGGTGTGCGGCTTGATCGAGCCCGGCTTGGCCAGAACCTGGCCACGCTCGACTTCTTCACGGCCCACGCCGCGGATCAGCGCGCCGATGTTGTCGCCGGCCTGGCCCTGATCGAGCAGCTTGCGGAACATCTCGACGCCCGTGACGGTGGTCTTGCGGACGGTCTCCTGGATGCCGACGATCTCGACTTCCTCGCCAACCTTGACGATGCCGGTCTCGACGCGGCCGGTGACCACGGTGCCGCGGCCCGAGATCGAGAACACGTCTTCGATCGGCATCATGAACGGCTTGTCGAGCGGACGCTCCGGCTGCGGGATCGACTCGTCGACCGCGGCCATGAGGGCCAGGATCGCTTCCTTGCCGAGCTTGTCGTCCGAACCCGACAGAGCTGCGGTCGCCGAACCACGGATGATCGGAATGTTGTCGCCGTCGAACTCGCGCTTGCTGAGCTCTTCACGGATTTCCATCTCGACCAGCTCGAGGATTTCCTCGTCGTCGACCAGGTCGACCTTGTTGAGGAACACGACCATCGTCGGCACGCCGACCTGGCGGGCGAGCAGGATGTGCTCCTTGGTCTGCGGCATCGGGCCGTCGGTGGCGGCGACCACGAGGATCGCGCCATCCATCTGCGCGGCACCGGTGATCATGTTCTTCACATAGTCGGCGTGGCCCGGGCAATCGACGTGCGCGTAGTGACGAGCAGCCGTCTCATACTCGACGTGTGCGGTCGAGATGGTGATGCCGCGCTCGCGCTCTTCCGGTGCCTTGTCGATGTTGGCGAAGTCGACGGCGACGCCGCCCGACGTTTCGGCCAGAACCTTGGTGATCGCTGCGGTCAGCGAGGTCTTGCCGTGATCGACGTGACCGATGGTGCCGATGTTGAGGTGCGGCTTGTTCCGCTCGAATTTTGCCTTCGCCATTGCTTTCCTACCTTCTGGATCAATTTCGCGGCCGGTCAGGGCGCCACGCGAACGCGGCCCCTTAGCGACTCATTTCGGGTTACGCCAGCTTCGCCTTCACTTCGTCGGCCACATTCGCGGGCACTTCGTCGTAATGCGAAAACTGCATGCTGTATTGCGCGCGGCCCTGGGTGAACGAGCGGAGCTGGTTCACATAGCCGAACATGTTCGCCAGCGGCACCATCGCCTCGACGGTCTGCGCGTTGCCGCGGCTGTCGGTGCCCTGGATCTGCCCGCGACGGCTGTTCATGTCGCCGATGACGTCGCCCAGATAATCCTCCGGAGTGACGACCTCGACCTTCATGATCGGCTCGAGCAGCTTGATGCCGGCCTTCTGGGCCGCTTCACGCATCGCGCCACGCGCGCAGATTTCGAACGCCAGCGCCGACGAGTCGACGTCGTGGTACGCGCCGTCGGTGAGGTGCACCTCGAAGTCGATGATCGGGAAGCCGATCAGCGATCCGGTCTCGGCGGTCTCGCGGAAGCCCTTCTCGACCGAAGGGATATACTCCTTGGGAATATTGCCGCCCTTGACCTCGTCGAAGAACTGGAAGCCCGAGCCACGCTCGCCGGGGACCACGGTCACCTTGACGCGGCCGAACTGACCCGAACCACCCGACTGCTTCTTGTGGGTGTAGTCGATGTCGACCTTCTTCGCGAGATACTCGCGATACGCCACCTGCGGCGCGCCGACATTGGCCTCGACCTTGAACTCGCGCTTCATGCGGTCGACGAGGATCTCGAGGTGGAGCTCGCCCATCCCCTTGATGATCGTCTGACCCGATTCGTGATCGGTCGAGACGCGGAACGACGGATCCTCGCGGGCGAGACGATTGAGCGCGACGCCCATCTTCTCCTGGTCGGCCTTGGTCTTCGGCTCCACCGAAAGCTCGATGACGGGATCCGGGAACTCCATGCGCTCGAGGATGATCGGCGCGTTGATGGCGCAGAGCGTGTCCCCGGTCGTGGTGTCCTTGAGGCCGGCCAGCGCGACGATGTCGCCGGCATAGGCGATCTGGATGTCCTCGCGATCGTTCGCATGCATCAGCAGCATGCGGCCGACCTTTTCCTTCTTGTCCTTGACCGAGTTGGTCACCTGCGACGCGGCCTCGAGCTTGCCCGAATAGATGCGCGCGAAGGTCAGCGTGCCGACGAACGGATCGTTCATGATCTTGAACGCCAGCGCCGAGAACGGGGCTTCGTCCGAAGACGGACGCTCGTCCGCGGTCACGCCGTCGAGCTTGAGGCCCTGGATGGCGGGAACGTCGAGCGGGCTCGGTAGATAGTCGACCACGGCGTCGAGCAGGGGCTGCACGCCCTTGTTCTTGAACGCCGAGCCGCACACCACCGGCACGAACGCCATGCCGAGCGTGCCCTTGCGGATCAGCTTCTTCAGGTCGGCGACCGACGGCTCATTGCCCTCGAGATACGCCTCCATCAGGGCGTCGTCCTGCTCGACGGCCATTTCGATCAGCTCGCTGCGATACTTGGCAGCCTTTTCGGCCAGATCCGCAGGGATATCCTGATATTCGAACTTCGCGCCCAGGCTCTCTTCGAGCCAGATGATCGCGCGGTTCTCGACCAGATCGACCAGGCCCTTGAAGCCGCCTTCGATGCCGATCGGCAGATACAGCACGGCCGGACGCGCGCCGAGGCGCTCGATGATCGAGTTCACGCAGAAATAGAAGTCCGCGCCGGTGCGATCGAGCTTGTTGATGAAGCACATGCGCGGCACGCCGTACTTGTCGGCCTGGCGCCACACGGTCTCCGACTGCGGCTCGACGCCGGCAACGCCGTCGAAGCATGCGACCGCACCGTCGAGCACGCGCAGCGAACGCTCGACTTCGATCGTGAAGTCGACGTGGCCGGGGGTGTCGATGATGTTGATGCGGTGCTCGGGGCCCTTGCCCTCTTCGGCCGACCAGAAGCAGGTGGTGGCAGCCGACGTGATCGTGATCCCGCGCTCCTGCTCCTGCTCCATCCAGTCCATCGTCGCAGTGCCTTCGTGCACTTCGCCGATCTTGTAGGACTTGCCGGTGTAATAGAGGATGCGCTCGGTCGTCGTCGTCTTGCCGGCGTCGATGTGCGCCATGATGCCGATATTGCGATAACGCTCGAGCGGATGGCTGCGGGCCATGATCTTAAGTCCTTAGCGATGCGGGGAGCCGGACGGTCCGGCTCCCCACGATATAGGTAGGAAAGTTACCAGCGGTAGTGGCTGAAGGCGCGGTTCGCTTCGGCCATACGGTGGGTATCTTCGCGCTTCTTGACCGCGTTGCCGCGATTGTTGGCGGCATCCATCAGTTCGCCCGAGAGGCGGGCCGACATGGTGTGCTCGCTGCGATTGCGCGCGGACGTGATCAGCCAGCGGATCGCAAGTGCCTGGGCACGCTCCGGACGGACCTCGACGGGAACCTGGTAGGTCGCACCGCCGACGCGGCGCGAACGGACCTCGATGCCCGGCTTGATGTTGTTGAGTGCGTCATGGAACACGCCGATCGGCTCGCGCTTGGCGCGCTGCTCGACGGTTTCGAGCGCCGAATAGACGATGCCCTCGGCCACGGACTTCTTGCCGTCCAGCATGACCGAATTCATGAACTTGGTGAGAACCTCATCCCCGTAAACGGGATCAGGCAGGATTTCCCGCTTTTCGGGACGACGACGACGAGCCATCTGATATCTTCCTTCTAAACTTCAGCCATTGGTGGCGGGCATAAGCCCGGCCGGCTTACTTCGGACGCTTTGCGCCGTACTTGGAACGCGACTGGCGACGATCCTTCACACCCTGCGTATCGAGCACGCCGCGAAGGACGTGATACCGAACGCCGGGAAGGTCGCGCACGCGGCCGCCGCGGATCAGGACCACCGAGTGCTCCTGAAGATTGTGGCCCTCGCCCGGAATGTACGAAATGACTTCGCGCTGGTTGGTCAGGCGGACCTTCGCAACCTTGCGGAGCGCCGAGTTCGGCTTCTTCGGGGTCGTGGTGTAGACACGGGTGCAGACGCCGCGCTTCTGCGGGTTCTGCTCCATCGCAGGGACCTTGGACTTGGCCTTCTGCGGTTCGCGGCCCTTGCGGACCAGCTGGTTGATCGTTGGCATGAAGCCCTTCACCTTTAAGTTACCGGATGATCCGGCGGTTACTTTGCTGGAGCCCAGATTCTTCTCGAAAAAATCAAATCTCTATAGAATACGAAAAGGCCCCGGGTGTCTTTGACCCCCCGGGCCATTGCGTCTCCAGCAACGTTCAGCTCTTTGTTCCCCGAGTCTTATGCCTTGTGAGGCCCTCGCGGAACGGGGGCGCCTATAGCTGTGGAGGCATGCGGGGTCAATGGGGCGCCCGCCACGATATGCACCACGATCGGGCGTCACGATAAGAGAGCGTCAACCCATCGCGCGCTAATGCGGGCGAAGCATGCTTGTACCCCCCGGATATGGCGCCGTCACGCGGCCGATCGCGCTGCGGCTCGCCCCCGCGCTCGCCGTGCTGGCGACGACGCTGCTCGCGGGCATGACCGGCCCCTCGCGGCCCGGCGCGTGGCAGATGCTCGATTCGGCGGCAGCGATGGCAGTGACCGGGCTCCTCCTCGCGGGAGCGGCGGGCCTGCTCGCCTGCCACCTCGCGCAATTGACCGCCCGCCCCTTCCCTTCCCTTTCGGCGAGCGCGCTGCCCGCCGCGCTGATTGCCGGCGCGGTTCCGGGACTCGGCATGGCGGCGTTGTTCGTGCCGCTCGTGCTCTGCGGTCATGCGGCAACGCGCTCGCGGTTCCGGCCGGCAGCCCTGTTCGGCTTGTTCGGCGCCACGGCCGGGATCGGGAGCATCTGGATCGACAGTCCGGCGCTGGGCACCTCTGCCTCGCTGGCGATGCTGGCGGCGGCTTCGCTGTTGCTCCGCGACGCCGGGCGCGCCGCGATCAACGATAATCGACCAGTCGAGCGGTTCGGCGCATTTTGGATTCCGCCCGACAATGATAGGCACGCAACGCGGGCTTCGAGTCCCGGGCTGGGGGAGTAACCTTATGTTCAATGGTAACAAACGCGACGATCGGCCCGCGAGCCCGGCGCAGACAAACGGGCGCGGGCGCGGCATGTTCTCGGTGATCGGCCCCGACATGGCAGTGACCGGCGACGTCCGCGCGACCGCGGACCTCCATATCGACGGAAGCATCGAGGGCGACGTCTATTGCGGCAACCTGGTCCAGGGCCCGGAGAGCCGGATCGTCGGCGGCGTCACTGCCGAGACCGCGCGGATCGCCGGGACGATCGAGGGCAGCGTCCACGTAAAGCACCTCACGGTCGAGCGCTCGGCGAAGATCGTCGGCGACCTGGAATATCAGGACATCACCATCGAGAATGGCGGACATGTCGACGGCCGGCTCAAGCGGACCGGCGGCGAAGCCGCGGCGACCGGGCCCCGCGCAGTGCCCGACGTGGCGCAGGAAGAAGCGGCCTAAACCTCCTCCTGTGCTCCGGCGAAGGCCGGAGCCCCGGCGGCGAGCTACGGCCGCCTGATATACCTCCACCGTCACCCCCGCGAAAGCGGGGGTGACGAAGTAGGGACCAGACGCGAAAGAGGCGCCGCTTTCGCAAGCGACGCCTCCCTCTTTATTCCGTATGCGCGGCTTACAGACTCTTGATCTTCTTCAGATGCGCCTGGACGATCTTCTCGGCATCGCCCGCGAATTTCTTGAGCTCAGGCACGTCGCCGGTGGCGGCGTAATCCTTCACCGCGGCGAGCGCCTTTTCGTGCGCCGCGACCTGCTGGGTCTTGTAGGCCGCGTCGAACGCCGCGCCGTCGGCCGAACGTAGCGCGGCGAGATTGGCTTCCTGCTCGGTGGTGAGCGCCGGATTGGGCGTAATCGCCGGGCTGGCCTTGGCGCCGGCCGCCTTGAGCTTGTCGGTCGAGGCGGTGTGATGCTCGACCATCATCTTGCCGAAGTCCTTGAGGCCCTGGGCCTGCGCCTTTTCCTGCGCGAGCTTGCCGGCCTCGATCTCGTAATAGTCGCTGGCGCCGACATCGTTGGCGAACTTCTGCGCCGGCGACAGTGCCGCATCCCCCATCGCCATATTGTCGGCTATGTTGGCGTCGGCGGGCACATCCATGGCCGAAATGTTATCGGTGGTGGTCGTATTGGCGGTCGTCGTCTCGTTGCCGCCGCAGGCGGCCAGAGCGAGCGCGGGGACGAGCCCCAGGATCAGATGGTGCGTCTTCATGGCAAGGCGGTCCTCCTAGGCTTGCCACAACGCAGCCCTGCCGCCCGCGTTCCGCAGATTCACGCCGCGCGAAGCTCCGCCAGAAACGCCTCGAGCTCCCCGGACAGCGCCCCCGCGCCCTCCTGCAACCGCGCGGCGCGCGTCCGCATCGTGTCGACGCTGTCCTGCGCCGCGCGCGACGTCTCGCCGATCGCGGCGACATCGTCGTGGATCGCGGCGCTGGCGGCGACCGCCTCGTCGACATTGACGGCGATCGTGCGGGTCGCGGCTTCCTGCGCCATCACCGCGGCCTGCACCCCGCTTGCCAGCTCGGCCATCGCCTCGATCGCGCATTCGACCTCGGCGTGGCCGCGCGCGACATCGTCGATGCCGTGGCGGATCTCGCCGACATGCGCGGCGATGCGTGCGGCGGCGGTGCTGGTCTGGCTCGACAGCTGCTTCACTTCGTGCGCGACGACCGTGAAGCCGCGCCCCGCCTCCCCGGCGCGCGCCGCCTCGATCGTGGCATTGAGCGCGAGCAAATTCACGCGCGCCGCGATCTCGCTGATCAGGGCGATCACCGAATCGATCGTCTGCGCGGCGCTCAGCAGCTCGCGCGTGCGGTTGCTGCCTGCGGCAACCAGATCGGCCGCGCGCGACGCCGCGCCGCGGGTGGCATCGCTGCTCCGTTCGATCCGCGCGAGCGCGCCGGCGAGGCCGCGGCCGCGCTCGGCGATCTCGCCGATATTGTCGCGGGTCTGCGACGCCGCCGACGCCACCGCGACGGCGCGGTCGCCGAGATCGGAGGCGCGGCCGGCGGTGCCCACGGCATCGTGCTGCAGCTCGGTGGCGAGCGCGCGCATCGTCCGCGACAGCGAAGTCACTTGTGCCTCGAACCGGAGGCTCGCCTGCTCGATGCGCTCGGCGCGTTCGACGCGGGCGCGGGTTTCGCTGCGCTCCTGTTCGGCGGTCATGTGGAGCAGGCGGCGATTGGTGAGCACGCCGGCAACGCGGCCATGGCGGGTGAGGATCATCCCCTCGCTGCCATTGGCGGCGCGATAGGCTCGGGTCAGCGCACCCACGTCCCGCGTCATTTCCGCCACCGGGCAATCGCGTACTAGCCGGGCGACGGCGTGGCCGTAACTGGGGTTGCGCAGGAGCGCGTGGCCGAAGGGATTGAGCAGCAATTGCCGCACGTCCTTCTCGAACACCGCGCCGACCGGATGATCCGCGGCGTCGACCACCGGCACCAGCCGGATGTCGGTGTCGCGGGTGAAGATGTCGACGGCCTTGAACAGGGAATCGCGCAGCATCAGCAGCGGCGGGTTCGCCTCTTCCGGGCTGAGCCAGTCGGGGGACGAGCGAGACAATGGGGACAAAGCGGTTCGCATGCGGCGCTTGTGCGGCAGGCTGGTAAACGCCGGATTGACCGTTGGTTACACCTCCGTGACAAACCCATATTTATTTCGCAGTTGCAGCGAACGCACCCGCGGCGTAGAGGCCGCCGCCGTGACGGGTGTCCCCGCAAGGGGATGAAAATGGGAACTCGGTTCGAACCCGAGGCTGCCCCCGCAACTGTAACCGGCGAGCATTCGCGCCATCATGCCACTGGAGCACATCCGGGAAGGCGGCGCGCATGTAGTGACCCGGGAGCCAGGAGACCTGCCGGTCACAGTCGATTCCTTTGCGCGGGCGGGGTGCACCGGGCGAACGAGGGCATGCCCTCGCGTGAGCGACACCGTTTAACCGGGTCGCCGCGCCATTTTCGGCAAGACGACCCCAGACGAAGGTGTCTTTGCCGTGACCAAGTTGAAGCTGTTTCTCTATGCCTCCGCCGCATTGCTGCCGGCCGTGGCGCATGCCCAGTCGGACGACGACCGGATCGTCGTCGTCGCGTCGGGCGTCGAGCAGGAGGCCGAGACCACCGGCCGCTCGATCACCGTGCTCGACCGCGATTTGATCGAGGCGCGCCAGACCGTCTCGCTCTCCGACCTCCTCGCCACCACGCCCGGCGTCTCCTCCACGCGCAACGGCGGTCCGGGCGGCGTGACGGCGGTCCGCATCCGCGGTGCCGAGGACGCACAGACCCTGGTGCTGATCGACGGTGTCCGCGCCAACGACCCCTCCGCTCCCGCCGGCGCCTTCGACTTCGGCAATCTGCTGACCGGCACGGTCCAGCGCGTCGAGATCCTGCGCGGCCCCAATTCGGTGATCTGGGGCAGCCAGGCCCTGGGCGGCGTGGTCAATGTGGTCACCCAGAAGCCCGTCGACGGGATCGAGGCACGCGCCAATGCCGAATATGGCTATGCCGACCAGGTCTCGGCCAACGCCGCGGTCGCCGCGGGCAACGACACGGTGCAGGGCGCGCTGACCGGCGGCTATTTCCGCACCGACGGCATCTCGCAGGCGGCAGCGGGCACCGAGGCGGACGGCTATCGCCAATATAATGCCAGCGGTCGCCTCCGCGTCGAGTTCGCGCCGGGCTTCGGTGCCGATCTGCGCGGCTATTACGCCAATTCACGGCTCGAACTCGACGGCTTTCCCGCCCCCACCTACACCTTCGCCGACACCGACGAATATTCGACCGCGAAGGAGCTGTACGGCTATGCCGGGCTGTTCGCCAATTTCGGCCCGTTGGAAAATCGCGTCGCCTTCACCATCGCCGACGTCAATCGCGACGGCTATGATCCGGCGCCCGGCGCCTTCACGCCGCATTATCTCTATCGCGGTCGCAGCGAGCGCTACGAGTATCGCGGCGACGCGAAGCTGGTCGAGCAGGTCCGCGTGACCTTCGGCGCCGAGCGCGAGAACCTCCGCTTCTACGACGGCAGCGATACCTACCGCGCCGACATCACCAGCTTCTACGGCCAGGCGATCGTCACGCCGATCGAGGCAGTGACGCTCACCGCGGGCATCCGCAACGACGATCACAGCCGCTTCGGCGGGCGCACGACCTGGGGCGCCAGCGCTGCGGTCAAGCCGTTCGAGAGCACCTTGCTCCGCGCAAGCTATGGCGAGGGCTTCAAGGCGCCGACGCTCTACCAGCTGTTCGCGCCCTTCTACGGTACCGACACGCTCCAGCCCGAGACGGCGAAGAGCTGGGAAGCCGGCGTCGAGCAGAGCGCGCTTGCCGGCGCCGCCAAGCTGGCCGTGACGTATTTCCACCGCGACACCCGCAACCAGATCGACTTCGATCTGGTCAGCTTCACCTACGCCAACATCGCCCGCACCCGCGCCGAGGGTGTCGAGGTCGAACTCGCCCTGAAGCCGGTCGCGGCGTTTACCGTCACTGCCAACTACACCTATACCGATGCCGAGAACCGCTCGGCAGGCTATGAAGGCAACCAGCTGGCGCGCCGTCCGCAGGACACCGCCAGCCTCTCGGCCGATTACCGCCTGCCGTTCGGACTTTCGCTGGGGGGCACGGTGACGATCGTCGGGGACAGCTTCAACGACCAGGGAAACTCCACCCGTCTCGACGGTTTCGCGCTCGGCAGCATCCGCGCCGAGATGCCGATCGGCGATCGCTTCGCGGTGTACGGCCGCGTCGAGAACCTGACCGACGAGAAGTATCAGGTGGTTTCGGGCTACGGCACTTATGGGCGCGCGGCCTATGCCGGCGTGCGGATTCGCCTCAACTGATGATCAGCCCCCCCACCGTCATGCCGGACTTGTTCCGGCATCCACTGTGCCGCTTGGTGAGACCAATTCGGCAGGAGCCGAGCCGTCTTCGCCTGGCTGCCTGGTGGACCCCGGAACAAGTCCGGGGTGACGATGGCGGATGGCAAGGATGAAACGCGCCGTGCTTCTCTGCCTCGCGGCAGCCGGATGCGCGGCGCAGCCTTCGCCGCACGGGGGCGGGATCGTGTCGCTTAACCCGTGCGCCGATGCGATGCTGGTCGAACTGGTCCCGCCCGACCGCATCGCCGCGATCAGCCATTATTCGCGCGATCCCGGCGCGACCTCGATCCCGCTCGAGGTCGCCCGGAAATTCAACGTCAACAACGGCACCGCCGAGGAGATCATCGCGCTGCGCCCCGATCTCGCGGTCATCGACAGCTTCGCTTCGGTCTCGACGCGCGAGGCGCTGGCGCGCGCCGGCGTGAAGACGTTCACGCTCGGCTGGGCAAGCACGATCGCCGACAGCAAGAGGCAGGTGCGCGAACTCGCCGCCGCAGTCGACGCCGTGCCCGCCGGCGAAGCGATGGTCGCGAGGATCGACCGCGCCGTAGCTGACGCGCGCACCGATCGTCCGCCGGTCCCTGCTTTGCTCTGGATCGGCGGCAACACCGTCAACGGCGCGAACACCTTGCTCGACGAGATGATGGTCAAGGCCGGCTTCAGCGACCATGCTGCGCATTATGGATTGCAGGGCACCGGCTATCTCCCGATCGAGCATGTCGTGGCCGATCCGCCGCGGGTGATGCTCGTCCCCGATCAGTCCGGCCGCGATGCCGATTCGCGCGCGGCACAGATGCGCGGCTGGGCGCTCGCCCGCTCGGGCGCCAGGGTCCACCAGGCGCATTTCCCGCGCAGCCTCGTCAATTGCGGCGGGCCGGTGATCGCGAAGGCGATGACGCGGCTGGCCGAAGTGCGGCGCGAGGTGACGCCGTGAACCGCCCGCTGCTGATCCTCGGCCTCGCAGTGCTGGTGGCCCTGCTGTTCGCCGGCTCGTTGATGGCGGGCAAGGTCTGGGTGCCGCCGTCCGTCTGGTTCTCGGGCGACCCGCGCTGGTGGATCCTTGCCGAGCTGCGCCTCCCCCGCGCGATCCTCGGGCTCGCGATCGGTGCGGCCTTGGGGCTGACCGGCGCGGTGCTGCAGGGCTATCTGCGCAACCCGCTCGCCGATCCGGCGGTGGTCGGCGTCTCCTCCTCCGCCGCGCTCGGCGCGGTCGCCGCGATCGTGGTGTTCGCCGCCAGCGCACCGCTCGTCATCTTCGGTGCCGCGATGCTCGCCGCATGCGGATCGATGCTGCTGCTCGCCGGACTAGCATGGCGCGCCGACAGCCAGGTCGCCTTCATCCTCGCCGGCACCGTACTCGCCAGCCTCGCCGGCGCGCTCACCGCCTTCCTGATCTCGATCGCCCCCAATCCGTTCGCCACCGCCGAGATCATCGACTGGATCATGGGGGCGCTCACCGATCGCAGCTTCGCCGAGGTCCAGCTGGCTTTGCCCTTCATCGCGATCGGCTGCGCGCTTTTGCTGTTCACTGGGCGCGCGCTCGACGCGCTGACTTTGGGCGAAGACGCGGCGCACTCGCTCGGGGTGCGGCTCCAGCGTACCCAGATGCTGATCGTGCTCGGCGCAGGGCTCGCGGTCGGCGCCAGCGTCGCCGTGACGGGGGTGGTCGGCTTCGTCGGGCTGATCGTGCCGCATCTGCTCCGCCCGCTGACCGGCGCCAAGCCCTCGGCGCTGCTTCTCCCGGCGGCGCTGGGCGGTGCCGCACTGGTCCTCGCCGCCGACAGTCTGGTGCGGCTCGGTCCGGGCGCATCGGAAATCCGGCTCGGCGTGGCGATGGCTTTGCTCGGCACGCCCTTCTTCTTCCTGCTCTTGCTCAAAATGCGGCGCTCGGCATGGAGCTGAGCGTCAGCGATCTCGCCGTCAGCCTCGGCAATCGCCGGGTGCTTAGCGGTGTCACCGCCGCCTTCCAGCCGGGTCGCGTCACGGCGATTCTCGGCCCCAACGGCTCGGGCAAGTCGACTCTGGTCAAGACGCTCGCCGGGCTGCTCGACGCCGATGCCGGGCACGTCAAGCTCGGCACCCGCCATATCGCCCGGATCGAGCCGCGCGAGCGCGCCCGGCTGATCGGCTATCTGCCGCAGGACGCGACGGTGCACTGGAACATGAACGTCCGCGATCTCGTCGCGCTCGGCCGATTGCCGCATCGCTCGCCCTTTGCCGGCACTTCGCAGGCGGACGCGATGGCGATCGGCGCGGCACTCGGCGCCACCGATACGCACCCCCTCGCTGATCGCGGCACCGACCAGCTTTCGGGCGGCGAGCGCGCGCGCGTCCTGCTCGCCCGCGTGCTTGCCGGCGAGCCGCAATGGCTGCTCGCCGACGAGCCGCTCGCCAGCCTCGATCCGGTCCATCAGCTCGGGCTCCTCGACCAGCTCCGCGCGCTCGCCGCGACCGGGATGGGCGTGGTGATCGTCCTCCACGACCTGATCCAGGCCGCGCGCGCGGCCGACGACGTGCTGCTGCTCAAGCAAGGCGAAGTGGTGGCATTCGGCCCCGCCGTCGAGGCGCTGGCGCACCAGCCACTGCGTGAGGCGTTCGGAGTGGAGGTGATGATCGTCCCCGACGAACAGGGCCGCCTGCTGCCCGTGCCGATTGGCCGCACCAAGCTTTGACCGGGGGCTGACAGCCGAAACCGGCTGTGCCATTGCGCAATAAAATTACACGACGAGTCGGGCCATCGCTGCCCGCCGCAGGAGAGTTTATGCGCACGATCGACCATCTCATCGCGGGTCATGCAGGCGGCGGCGCGGGCCGCACCTCGGACGTTTTCGATCCCAACACCGGCCAGGTCCAGGCCCGCGTTTCGCTGGGCACCCAAGCCGATCTCGACCGCGCCGTCGCCGCCGCGCAGGCCGCGCAGCCAGGCTGGGCCGCGACCAATCCGCAGCGCCGCGCCCGCGTGATGTTCAGGTTCAAGGAGCTGGTCGAGGCGAACATGGATTCGCTCGCGCACCTGCTCTCCTCCGAGCACGGCAAGGTCATCGCCGACTCCAAAGGCGACATCCAGCGCGGGCTTGAGGTGATCGAGTTCGCCTGCGGCATCCCGCATGCACTGAAGGGCGAATACACCCAGGGCGCCGGCCCCGGCATCGACGTCTACAGCATGCGCCAGCCGCTCGGCATCGGCGCCGGCATCACGCCGTTCAACTTCCCCGCGATGATCCCCCTGTGGATGTCGGGCGTGGCGATCGCCTGCGGCAACGCCTTCCTGCTCAAGCCGAGTGAGCGCGATCCCTCGGTTCCCGTCCGCCTGGCCGAGCTGATGCTCGAGGCGGGGCTGCCGGAGGGCATTTTGCAGGTCGTCCACGGCGACAAGGAAATGGTCGACGCGATCCTCGATCACCCGGCGATCTCGGCAGTGAGCTTCGTCGGCTCGTCCGACATCGCGCATTATGTCTATCGCCGCGGCGTCGAGGCGGGGAAGCGCGTCCAGGCGATGGGCGGCGCCAAGAACCACGGCATCGTCATGCCCGATGCCGATCTCGACCAGGTCGTCGCCGATCTCTCGGGCGCTGCCTTCGGATCGGCGGGCGAGCGCTGCATGGCGCTGCCGGTGGTCGTGCCCGTCGGCGACAAGACCGCCGATGCGCTGCGGGCGAAGCTGCTTCCTGCGATCGAGAAGCTGCGGGTAGGCGTATCGACCGACAATGACGCGCATTACGGCCCGGTGGTGAACGCCGCGCACAAGCAGCGCGTCGAGAACTGGATCCAGACCGGCGTCGACGAAGGCGCCGAGCTCGTCATCGATGGCCGCGGCTTCCAGCTACAGGGGCATGAGCAAGGCTTCTTCATCGGCCCGTCGCTGTTCGACCGCGTCACCACCGACATGCAGTCGTACAAGGAAGAGATTTTCGGCCCGGTCCTCCAGATCGTACGCGCGCTCGATTTCGAGACCGCGCTTCGCCTGCCCAGCGAGCACCAATACGGCAACGGCGTCGCGATCTTCACCCGCAACGGCCATGCCGCGCGCGAATTCGCGGCGCGCGTAAACGTCGGGATGGTCGGAATCAACGTGCCGATCCCCGTCCCCGTCGCCTATCACAGCTTCGGCGGCTGGAAGCGCAGCGCGTTCGGCGATGTCAACCAGCACGGCATGGAAGGCGTCCGCTTCTGGACCAAGGTCAAGACCGTCACGCAGCGCTGGCCGGACGGTTCGCCCGACGGCGGCAACGCCTTCGTCATCCCCACGATGGGATGACGGGATCGACCTTGCGCCGCCCGGCGTTGGGCTCGGAACCGAAACGATTTGAAGGACTCGAGATGCGCAAAGCCGCGATGATCGCCGCCATCAGCCTCGCCGCGCTGTCGCTCGCCGGCTGCGGTGGCGGTACCGAAAAGGCCGCGACCAACGACAGCGTGGTACTGGCCGACAACAGCGTCGCGACCACGCCTGCGCCGCCGGAAGCCGCGCCGAGCGCCACCGCCTCGCCGTCCCCCGCCCCCGATACGGGCACCGGCATCCCGGCGGCGCTGCACGGCCGCTGGGGCCTCGTCCCCGCCGACTGCACCTCGACCAAGGGCGACAATAAGGGGCTGCTGACGATCACCGGCGATACGCTGCGCTTCTACGAATCGGTCGGCACTTTGGGCAAGATCGCCGAGCGCGACACCGCCCGCATCGCCGCCGACTTTGCGATGACCGGCGAGGGCCAGAGCTGGACGCGCCGCATGACGCTCGACGCGCAGGACAATGGCCAGACGCTCGTCCGCCGCGAGCAGGGCGACGATGCAATGCCCGGCGCGCTGCGCTACCGTCGCTGCGCATGATCCGTAGCCTCGCCACCGCCCTCATCGCGCTTGTCCTGCTCGCGCTCGCCCCCGCGGCGGCCGCGCAAAAGCGCATTGCCCTCACCTTCGACGATACGCCGCGCGCCGTCGGCGCCTTCTTCACCAAGGAGGAACGCAGCAAGCGGCTCGTCGCGGCGCTCAGGAAGGCGCGGGTCGAGCAGGCCGCCTTCTTCGTCAATCCGGGCAAGGTCCAGGCGCCGGGCGACGAGGCGGTGGTGGATCGCTATGTCCGCGCCGGCCACGTCATCGCCGATCACAGCTTCAGCCACCCGCATCTCAACCAGCTCGCGGTCGCCGACTATCTCGCCGACATCGACAAGGCCGAAGCCTGGCTCAAGCCGCGCCTCGGCCGTCGCCCGTGGTTCCGTTATCCCTTCCTCGACGAGGGCGGCAGGGACAAGGCGAAGCGCGATGCCGTCCGCGCGGGCCTGGCCGAGCGCGGCCTGACCAACGGCTATGTCACTGCCGAGGGCTCCGACTGGAATATCGAGCAGCTCACGATCGAGGCGAAGAAGGCCGGCAAGGCCATCGACATGGCGGCGCTGCGCGATCTCTATGTCGAGACGCACGTCCAGGCCGCCGATTTCGCCGACGCGCTGATGATAAAGACGATCGGCCGCTCGCCGCCGCACGTCATGCTGCTCCACGAGACCGACATCGCCGCGCTCTACATCGCCGATCTGGTCAAGGCGCTGCGCGCGGACGGCTGGGAGATCGTCACCGCCGACGTCGCATATTCCGATCCACTCAAGACCGCCGCGCCCGACGTGCCCAGCGCCAACGGCACGCTCACCGAGCTGCTCGCCTGGGAAAAGGGCCTCCCCGCCCCCCGCTGGTACGAACGCAACGACCTAAGAATCGCCAACCCGCTTTTCGCCGAGCGCGTGCTGCACGAGAAACCGCAATGACCACCCAGTTCGACCTTACCGACGAGCAGCTCCAGATCCAGGAGATGGCGCGGCAATTCACCGCCGATGCGATCACGCCGCACGCCGCCGAATGGGACGAGAAGCACCTCTTCCCGCGCGCGACGATCAGGTCCGCGGCAGAACTCGGCTTCGCCTCGATCTATGTGTCCGAAGAGTCCGGCGGGATCGGTCTCGGCCGGCTCGAGGCGGCGTTGATCATGGAGGCGATGGCTTATGGCTGCCCGTCGACCAGCGCGTTCATCTCGATCCACAACATGGCGAGTTGGATGATCGACCGGTTCGGATCGCAGGCGGTCAAGGACAAGTATCTCCCGTCGCTGATCACGATGGACCGGCTGGCGAGCTATTGCCTCACCGAGCCCTCTTCCGGGTCCGACGCCGCGGCGCTCAAGACGCGCGCAGTGAAGGACGGCGATCATTATGTCGTCACCGGCACCAAGCAGTTCATCTCGGGCGGCGGCGAGAACGAGATCTATGTGACGATGGTCCGTACCGGCGAGGAGGGCCCCAAGGGCATCTCCTGTCTCGTCATCGAGAAGGGCATGCCTGGCCTCAGCTTCGGCGCGCAGGAGAAGAAGCTCGGCTGGCATTCGCAGCCGACCGCGCAGGTGATCCTCGAGGAGGTCCGTGTGCCGGCGGAAAACCTCGTCGGCGGCGAAGGCGAAGGCTTCCGCATCGCGATGATGGGGCTCGACGGCGGCCGGCTCAACATTGGCGCCTGCTCGCTGGGCGGGGCGCAGCGCTGTCTCGACGAGGCGATCCAGTACACGAAGGATCGTCAGCAGTTCGGCAAGCCGATCGCCGATTTCCAGAACACCCAGTTCACGCTCGCCGACATGGCGACCGAACTCGAGGCCGCCCGCGCGCTGCTCTATCTCGCCGCCGCCAAGGTCACCGCCGGCGCACCCGACAAGACCAAATTCGCCGCGATGGCCAAGCGCCTCGCCACCGACACCGGCAGCTCGGTGGTCGACCGCGCGCTGCAGCTCCACGGCGGCTACGGCTATCTGCAGGACTATCCGATCGAACGCTTCTGGCGCGACCTGCGCGTCCATTCGATCCTGGAGGGGACCAACCAGGTGATGCGGATGATCGTCGGACGCGAGCTCACTCGGCAATGACCGACGATGTCCTCACCTTCACCGAAGGCCGCATCGGCCGGATCCGGCTCAACCGGCCCAAGGCGATCCACGCGCTCAACACCGCGATGTGCGCCGCGATGCTCGAAGCGTTGGCGGGGTGGCGGAGCGATTCCGCGATCGAGGCGGTGCTGATCGATCACGCCGCGGGCCGGGGTTTCTGCGCGGGCGGCGACATCCGCATGATCGCCGAGAGCGGCGCGGGCGACGGAGCGGAGGCACGCGAATTCTTCCGCACCGAATATCAGCTCAACCACGCGCTGTTCACCTATGCCAAGCCGATCGTCGCGTTCATGGACGGCATCACCATGGGCGGCGGCGTCGGCATTTCGATGCCGGCCAGATATCGCGTGGCGACCGAGAACACCCGCTTCGCCATGCCCGAAACCGGCATTGGCCTGTTCCCCGACGTCGGCGGCGGCTGGTATCTCTCGCGGCTGCCGGGGCGCATGGGCGAGTTCATCGCGCTCACCGGCGCGCGGCTCGACGGCGCCGAATGCCTCGCATTGGGCATCGCGACCCACTATCTGCCCGTCGCGGCGCTCGATGGCGCCAAGGCGAAGATCATCGCCGATCCCGGATCGATTCCGTCGATCCTCGAATCGTTCGCCGTCCCGGCGCCGGAACCCAAGATCGTCGCGCATTACGAAGTAATCGACCAGCTGTTCGCGGGCCAGACGGTGGAAGGGATCCTCGCCGCGCTCGAAGCCGATGGGAGCTTCTGGTCGCTGGCGCAGCGCACGACGCTGCGCACCAAATCTCCCCAGGCGATGAAGGTCTCGCTCCACCTCATCCGTCAGGGCCGGCACATGCCCAGCTTCGAGGACGAGATGCGCCAGGAATTCGCCGTCGCCTCGCGCGTCGTCCAGCGGCCCGATTTCGCCGAGGGCGTCCGCGCGGTGATCGTCGACAAGGACAATGCTCCGCGCTGGCAACCCGCCACGATCGAAGGCGTCACCGATCACGTCATCGACCAGATTTTCGCGCCTTTGCCCGAAGACCAGGCATGGACGCCGGCATAACCGTCATCCCGGCGAAAGCCGGGACCTCGGGCCGCGAGCGGATGGCCTGCCGCCTGAGATCCCGGCTTTCGCCGGGATGACGTATTGGAGAAACTGATGTCCGACTACGAAACCATCCTCGTCGAGCAACGCAGCGCGGTCACGCTCGTCACGCTCAATCGCCCGCGGGCGCTGAACGCGCTCAACAGCCAGGTCCTGGCCGAATTGCTCGATGCGATGGCCGCGTTCGACAAGGACGCGTCGCAGGGCTGCGTGGTAATCACCGGCAACGAAAAAGCCTTCGCCGCGGGCGCCGACATCAAGGAGATGCAGGCGCAGGGCTTTGCCGACATGTACGGCCATGATTTCTTCGCCGGCTGGGACGCCTTCACCCGCACCCGCAAACCGATCATCGCCGCGGTCGCCGGCTATGCGCTGGGCGGCGGCTGCGAGCTGGCGATGATGTGCGACTTCATCCTCGCCGCCGACAGCGCGAAGTTCGGTCAGCCCGAGATCACGCTCGCGGTCTCGCCCGGTATGGGCGGCTCGCAGCGCCTCACCCGCGCCGTCGGCAAGGCCAAGGCCATGGAGATGTGCCTCACCGGCCGCATGATCGACGCCGCGGAGGCCGAGCGCGCCGGCTTGGTCGCGCGCATCGTTCCCGCCGCCGATCTGGTCGAGGATGCGGTCAAGACCGCCGCGGCGATCGCCAGCATGCCGCCGCTCGCGGTGCTGGCGAACAAGGAAATGGTCAACGCGGCGTATGAGACGACGCTGGCGCAGGGCGTCCAGTTCGAACGCCGGCTGTTCCACGCGCTGTTCGGCACCGCCGACCAGAAGGAAGGCATGACCGCCTTCGTCGAGAAGCGCCAGGCAAACTGGACGGGGAAGTAGATTGAAATGGCCGGCTATTATCGGTTTCAGGCATATGCAATTCGTGGCTTCCTGGCACTCTGGTGGCTTCTCGCGGTGCTGATCCCGACCAGTTGGTACTTCAACGGCGATCCGTTCCCGCGCTTCTGGTGGCTTTTCCATGTGATGGGAACGCTACTCACAGCGATCTTCTGGGGTGTGAGCGTCGTTCTGCTGAAATCCGCGGAGAAAAAGTGATGGCACGCATCGCATTCATCGGGCTGGGCAATATGGGGGGCGGGATGGCCGCCAACCTCGCGAAGCACGGGCACGACGTCCGCGCCTATGATCTTTCCGCCGAGGCGCTCGACAAGGCGAAGAAGGCCGGATGCCTGCCCGCCGCGGACGCCAATGCGGCGATAGAAGGCGCCGAGGCAGTGATCACCATGCTCCCCGCCGGGCGCCATGTCGAAGCCGTCTATACCGACAACATCCTGCCCCATGCCGAGCCGCATGCGATCCTGATCGATTGCTCGACGATCGACGTCGCCACTGCGCGCCGCGTCGCCGAAGCCGCCGGCGCCCACGGCCTCGCCGCAGTCGACGCCCCTGTCTCGGGCGGAATCGCGGCCGCCAATGCCGGCACGCTCACCTTCATGGTCGGCGGCAGCGAGGCGGCGTTCACGCGCGCCGAACCCTTCCTCTCGGACATGGGCAAGGCGGTGATCCACGCAGGCGCCGGCGGCGCCGGCCAGGCCGCCAAGATCTGCAACAACATGATGCTCGGCGCGACGATGGTCGCCACCTGCGAGAGCTTCGCCCTCGCCGAAAAGCTCGGGCTCGACTTGCAGAAGCTCTACGACATCGCGTCGGTCAGCTCCGGCCAGAGCTGGTCGATCACCAGCTACTGCCCGGTACCCGGGGTCGGCCCCGAAACCCCTGCCGACCGCGACTATCAGGGCGGGTTCGCCGCGGCTTTGATGCTCAAGGACCTCAAGCTCGCGCTCGAGGCCGCCGCCGGCGTCGGCGCGCAAACTCCGATGGCTGCGCGCGCCGAAGAACTCTACGAGCGTTTCGCCAACGGCGAAGGCGCGACACTCGATTTCTCGGGGATCATCCGGATGCTCAAGGGCTGACGATCTCAACCGGCACGCAAGGGGCATGGCGATGATGCGAATCCTCCAGCACTGGACATGGGCGGCGCCGGCCGCGGCGTGGTTCCTGCTGGCGACGAGCACGGGCATCGCGATTCCGTCGCTGGTGCTGGGCGTCGCGCTGATCGCCACCGTCCTCGCGGCGGTGCATCACGCCGAGACCGTCGCGCACCGGGTGGGCGAGCCTTTCGGCACGCTTCTGCTCGCCGTGGCAGTGACGATCATCGAGCTGGGCCTGATCGTCACGCTGATGAGCGCGGCCGGCGAAGGCGCCGCGACGCTGGCGCGCGACACCGTCTTCGCCGCGGTGATGATCATCCTCAACGGGCTGCTCGGCATCTGCATCCTCGTCGGCGCGATCCGGCATCGCGAGCAGACCTTTCAGCAGACCGGCGTCAGCGCCTCGCTCGCAGCGCTCTGCGCGCTGACCGTGCTCACGCTCGTCCTGCCCAACTTCACCGTCACCAGCCCCGGTCCCGCTTATGCGCCCGCGCAACTCGGCTTCGTCGCAGTGGTCTCGTTCCTGCTCTACGCGACCTTCGTGATGGTCCAGACGGTGCGCCACCGGGACTATTTTCTGCCGCCACGCGCCGCAACGCTCGATGCGGACACGCACGCCGATCCGCCGTCCAACCGACATGCGCTGATCTCCGCCGCGTTGCTCGTCGCGTGCCTCGGCGGCGTGGTGCTGCTCGCCAAGACCTTGGCCTATCCGATCGAGAAATGGGTGCTCTCGGCGGGCGCGCCGCAGGCGGTGGTCGGCGTCATCATCGCCGCTCTCGTATTGCTGCCCGAAAGCATCGCGGCGGTTCGCGCGGCGCTCGCCAACCGGCTCCAGACCAGCCTCAATCTGGGGCTCGGCTCCGCGCTCGCCACGATCGGCCTGACCATCCCGGGAGTCGCGGCCTTGTCGCTGTTCGCCGACATGCCGATCTCGCTGGGACTGGGACCCAAGAGCATCGTGCTGCTGTTCCTGACGCTGATCGTGTCGACGCTGTCGCTGGCGACCGGCCGCACGACGATCCTCCAGGGCGCGGTGCACTTGGTCATCCTCGGCGTCTATCTGTTCACGACGATCGTCCCCTGAGCCAAGCACACCGTCATCCCCGCGAAAGCGGGGACCCATCTCCGGAACGAGCAACAGAATGCGCCGGTGCGTTTGTGGATAATGTCGGAGATGGGCCCCGCTTTCGCGGGAGTGACGAAGAAGAGAGCGGGGAGAGGGCGCCGGTTAACCCCCTCTTTCCATCCGAGCGCGTAGGATCGGGTCATGCGCGCAACGATCCTCCTCCTCGCCCTCGCCACGCCGGCCGCGGCGCAGGAACGCACCGCCCCCTTCGTCGTCGCCGAGACGGGACAGGGTTACGCCACCATCGACGAGGCGGTCACGGCGATCCGCGACGATGATGCGACGATCCTGATAGCGCCCGGCACCTATCGCCAATGCACCGTGCAGACCGGCGGCAAGATCACTTTCAAGGCGCGGCAGGCCGGCACCGTGATCTTCGAAAAGGAAGTGTGCGAGGAAAAGGCCGGCTTCGTGCTGCGCGGCCGCGGCTCGACGATCGATGGCATCGTCTTCCGCGGCTATGCGGTGTCCGACGGCAACGGCGCCGGCATCCGTCACGAGATGGGCGACCTGACGATCACCAATTCGATGTTCCTCGACAGCCAGGAAGGCATCCTCGGCGGCGGGCACGAGACGGTGCGCCGGATCAGCATCGATCGCACCACGTTCGCCGGGCTCGGCCAGTGCGAGACCGAGAATTGCAGCCATGCGATCTATCTCGCGGTCGACGGCGACGTCTCGGTCACGCGCTCGCGCTTCGAGCGCGGCACCGGCGGTCATTACGTCAAATTGCGCGCGCGCCGCGTCAACATCACCGATTCGAGCTTCGACGACAGCGCCGGCAGGAAGACCAACTACATGATCGACCTGTCCGAAGGCGGCACCGGGCTGATCGCGCGCAACACCTTCGTCCAGGGCAAGAGCAAGGACAATCATTCGGGGCTGATCGTCGTCGCGGCCGAAGGGAAGACCTATCCCGCACGCGGGCTGCGGATCGAGGACAATGTCGCCAGCATGGCCCCCGGCGCGCCGCCCAACCCGGCGTTCGTCGCGGATCTCAGCGGCGACACGATCGAGCTGAGCAACAACCGCCTCACCGGAATGCGCGCCTTCGAGCGGCGCTAAATCCCGCGCCTCTGACCTTCCGGGCTCCTGCTTTCGCAGGAGCACGGCACTGGCAATGTAGGATTTGCCGTGCCAGCCTCGCGTTGCTGCTCTTTGAAACCGTCAAAATCCCACGCCTGCAAACGAACGATTATTACGCGCACTCGCAACACTATTGCCGATTCACCGTGCAAACCGTGAAACTTCGCCGCCGAAATCCTACTTGCACGTTGTCCCCGGTCCCGAATCGAGATCGAGGCAGCGTCCGTCGATCTGCACCGGCACCGGCACATGGATCAGCGCGGCCAGCGTCGGTGCGATGTCCACCGTCTCCACCGACAGCGGCTGTTCGAATCCGTTCATGCCCTTGCGCCAGAACAGGATCGGCACGCGCCGGTCATAGTCCCAGAAGCTGCCATGCGTCGCGACATAGCCGGGGCCGGGGCTGGCGATCGGCGTCACGCGCGGCTTGAGCGCGACGACCAGATCGCCCGAACGCGCCGGATCATAAGACTGGCGCGCGCGCTCGAGCAGGGTCCAGGTTTCGGGCGGTCCCTTGGGCGCACCGGTCGCGGCGATCTGGGCGCGGGTGAACACCGCCTGGACCTGCGGATGCGCCGAATAGCGGCGGATCGCCTCCGCCTCGACCGCGGCGCGCTGCGCCTTGGTCAGCTTCGGATCGTAATAGACGTCGCCCGCCGTGCTGCCGACCAAGGTCGGCCCCGCGATGCCGAGCTTGGCGGCGATCTCCTTGCCGAGTGCGCTCGCCGACAATGCCGGATCGACGCGCGCCGCCATCGGGGCGGCATGGTCGCGGTTGCGTTCGGGGAGGTCGTGCCCGCCATGATCGGCGGTCAGCGCGACGGCATAATCGACACCGGTCCTGTCGAGCACCGCGAACAATTTGCCCAGCGCCTGATCGAGTGCCGCCATCTGAAGGCACATCTCGCTGCCTTCGGTGCCGAGGCTGTGGCCGACATAGTCGGTGGCCGAGGCGCCGACGATCAGCAGGTCGGTATGCGGCCCCTGCCCCAGCTTCATGTCGGTGGCGAGCCCGGCGCCCAATGCGAGGATCGCCTCGTCGAATTCGGGCGAGGCACGGAAGGCGCGAACGTCGCCGGCGGCGCGCGCGAACCGCCCGTCACCAACCGAAAGGGTGGGAGTCACGGGCACAGCGCGGCTGCGTGCCTGGCAGAACGGCGTCAGCTCCATCGGCTCCTGCGCCTCGGCGATGCGCTCGGCGATGCCGGCGTTGACCCGCGTGACCATCGCCGGCTCGGCGCGGCCGGCATAAGAGACGAAGCCCTTGCCGTCCCACCACCAGAGCTCGTCGACCTTGTGCCCGCCCATCATCACCGCGGCGCGGTCCTTGCCTGCCACGGAGACGACCCGGCTCTCGGGATCGGCGGCCTTCATCCATTCGCCGAGCGTCGGCACCTTCAGATGCTTGTCGGAGACGGTGTATTTGCTCGAGCTGCTGCCGGGAACGCTCTCGTCCTCGGCGCAATAGACCGTCTTGTCCTCGCGTGGGGCCGAGAAATCGGTCCAGTCATTGGCGATGATCCCGGTGCGGGCGGGCCGTGCGCCGGTGAGGATCGTCGAGTGGCCGGGGCAGGTCTCGGTGGCGGCATGGCTCTGATAGCCCGAGGGGAACACCGCCCCCGACATCAGCCGCGCGAAGCCTTCGCGGAACTGGCTGCGATATTCGGCGAACAGGTCCGCCGAGAACTGGTCGACCGAGATCACCACGACGAGTTTGGGGGGCGTAGCGGGCGCGGCGGCGGCGGGTGCGGGAGCCTGCTGCGCAGCGGCAGGCGTGGCGGCGAGCAGCGCCAGCGCGGCGGGAAGAGCAAACTTCATCGAGAACGAGGCTCCGAAGCGTGAGGAAATCCGTACCCAGCTATTGTCCATCGGCCGATCCTGGGCAAGGAGGCGACATGGCCTGGCTACGTTTCTTCTTGATGTCGCTCGCGCTCTGGCTCGCGATGGGTCCCGCGTCGGCGCAAGCACCGGGCAAGGGACCGCATGTCCGCATCGAGCTGATCGCGGAAACCGGGGATCCCGCACCCGGCAGCGACGTCACGCTCGCCTTCGCCTCGACGCCCGAGCCCGGCTGGCACGCTTATTGGGAAAATCCCGGCGATGCCGGGCTCCCCGCCCGCGCCGAATGGACGCTGCCGAAGGGCGCGAGCGCGGGGCCGCTGCGCTTCCCGGTGCCGCAGCGGCTGATCATCGGCGGGCTGATGAACTATGTCTATGAGGGCCCGTTCGCACCCTTGGTGACGCTCAAGGTGCCCGCGGACGACAGGGCCGGCGATCCGTTTCCCGTCCATGTGAAGCTCGATTATCTCGTCTGCACCGACCAGATCTGCGTTCCCGAAAAGGCCGAGCTCGAGACGAAGCTGACGATCGGCGACGGCACGGTGCCGGCGGACCGCCGCGCCCGCTTCGACGGCTGGCGCGCGGCTTTGCCCAGGCCGCTCGGAGCGCAGGCGACATATCAGGTCGATGGCAGGACCTTCCGGCTGGGCGTCCCCTTTCCCGCCGCGGCTTCGGTGGCGGGCGAAGGCTATTTCTTCCCGCTGACCGACGGCGCGATCGAATATGCCGCGCCCCAGCGGATCGTACGCGACGGCGACCGGGTAGTGATCGAAGCGCCCGCCAAACGACCGACCGGCGCGATCCGCGGCGTGCTCGCTTTCGGCAGTCAGGGCTTCGTGCTCGAGGCCACGCCCGGCACCGTTGCGCCGGCAGCGGCGACGACGGGCAACTGGCTGTGGATCGCGCTGACTGCCTTTCTCGGCGCAGTGCTCGGCGGGCTGATCCTCAACGTCATGCCCTGCGTCTTCCCGATCCTTGGCCTCAAGGCGCTGAGCCTCGCCAAGGCAGGTGACGACGCCGGCAATCCACGCGGTGAGGCGCTGGCCTATGCTGCCGGCGTGGTGCTGACCTGCCTCGCATTGGGCGGCGCGTTGCTCGCGGTGCGGGCGGGCGGCGTGGCGGTCGGCTGGGCGTTCCAGCTGCAGGACCCACGCGTGATCGTCGTGCTGCTGCTGTTGGTCACGGCGATCGCGCTCAACCTTGCCGGACTGTTCGAAGTCCCCGCGCCCGCTTTCGTCAATCGCGCGTCCGCACGCGGGACTGGCGGGTCGTTCATGACCGGGGCGCTCGCCGCCTTCGTCGCGACGCCGTGCACCGGGCCGTTCATGGGCGCGGCTCTGGGCAGCGCGTTGATCCTGCCCTGGCCGGCGGCGCTAGCGGTGTTCGGCGGACTGGGGCTAGGCATTGCCTTACCCTTCCTCCTGCTCGGCTTCGTCCCGGCACTGCGCCGCCGCCTGCCCAAGCCAGGCGCATGGATGGAGACGATGCGCCGCATCCTCTCGGTGCCGATGTTCCTCACTGCGCTGGCGCTCGCCTGGGTGCTGGGGCGTCAGGCGGGCGCCGACGGGATGACGATCGGACTGGGCGCCGCATTGCTGGCGTCGCTCGGCTTGTGGTGGGCGGGCCGGCGGCAGGCACGCGGGCTCAGCCGCGCCTGGCTTCCCGCATTGCCGCTGTTCCTGCTCGCGCTCGCCGCGGTCGCGGTCGTCCGCCCGGCGCCCGCCGGTGCCGAGCCTCCCGCAGTCGCCGGTGCCGAGCCGTTCAGCGAAGCGCGACTGGCGGAACTGCGCGCGGCAGGCCGCCCGGTCTTCGCCTATTTCACTGCCGACTGGTGCCTCACCTGCAAGGTCAACGAAAAGGCCGTGATCGAGACCAGTGCGGTCGCCGATGCCTTCGCCAAGGGCAATGTCGCGGTGCTGGTCGGCGACTGGACCAATGGCGATCCGGCGCTCGGCCGCTTTATCGAGGCACACAACCGCGCGGGTGTCCCGCTCTATCTGTGGTACAAGCCGGGCAGTGGGGAGCCAGAGATACTCCCCCAAGTCCTCAGCCAATCGCTGCTCGCCGATCGGGCCGCCGCAAGATAGCCCCCCTTGTGCAACGCAGCAAAGCGTTGCAGCATGGAACTTGCAGCGATCTGCTGCACTTGGGAGCGTTGATGGCAGCAGGTGCGTTCGACGAGATTTGGGGGCATGGCGGGCCTGAGGCACCGCGGCCCGAATTCGCCGCGCTGTCGGAATGGGTGGCTGACACCCCGGCTTCCGAACTCCAGCGCCGCCAGCAATCCGCCGAGGCCGCGTTCCGCCAATTGGGCATCACCTTCGCGGTCTATGGCGACAGCGATGCCGCCGAGCGGATCATCCCGTTCGACATCGTCCCGCGCGTGTTCCTCCACCAGGAATGGTCGCGGCTGTGCGAAGGGCTGGTCCAGCGCGTCGAGGCGATCAACGCGTTCCTCGAGGACATTTACGGCGAGCGCCGGATTCTCAAGGAAGGGCTCATCCCCCCCGAACTGATCTACCGCAACGAGCAGTTCCGCCCCGAAGTCGCTGGCATCCGACCGCCGCACGGGGTGTGGGCGCATATCTGCGGAATCGATCTGGTCCGCGTCGGGCCCGACGAATTCTATGTGCTCGAAGACAATGCTCGCACCCCTTCGGGCGTTTCGTACATGCTCGAGAATCGCGAGGCCATGCTGCGGCTCTGCCCCGAACTGTTCCGCGATTTCCGCGTCGCGCCGGTCGACTCCTATCCCGATATGCTGCTTGAGACGATGCGCTCGGTGGCGCCGGGCAACAATCCCAAGCCCGTGTGCGTCGTGCTCACCCCCGGCCATTTCAATTCGGCCTATTACGAGCACAGCTTCCTCGCCGATTCGATGGGAATCGAGCTGGTCGAGGCAGCCGATTTGGTGGTCGACGACGACGTGGTCTGGGTACAGACGATCGCGGGCCGGGTGAAGGTCGACGTCATCTATCGCCGGATCGACGACGATTATCTCGATCCGCTCACTTTCCGTCCGGATTCGCTACTCGGCGTTCCCGGGCTGATCGCCGCCTATCGCGCGGGCAATGTCGCGCTTATCAACGCCCCCGGCAACGGCATCGCCGACGACAAGGCGATCTACAGTTACATGCCCGAGATCGTGAAGTTCTACTCGGGCGGCGAGGCCAAGCTGCCCAATGTCGAGACCTTCCGCTGCCGCGAGCCGCAGGCGCTGAAATACGTGCTCGACAATCTCGACGCGCTGGTGGTCAAACTGGTCGATGGATCGGGCGGCTACGGCATGCTCGTCGGCCCGACCGCGACCAAGGCGCAGATCGCCGATTTCCGCGCGGCGCTGATCGCCGAGCCACACCGCTACATCGCCCAGCCGACGCTCGCACTGTCGACGGTGCCGACGATGAGCGACGCCGGACTCGCCCCGCGCCACGTGGACTTCCGCCCGTTCGTGCTGACCGGCAGCGACGGAGTGCATGTGGTGCCCGGGGGCCTCACCCGGGTGGCGCTCCGCGAAGGCTCGCTGGTGGTCAATTCGAGCCAGGGCGGCGGGACCAAGGACAGCTTCGTGTTGATGGAGGGCACACCGTCGCAATCCCAATCGCAGACGCGGAGCTAGGCGCGTGTTGATGCTCTCGCGCACCGCGGCGGCGCTCTACTGGCTGGGCCGCTATGTCGAGCGCGCCGACTTCATCGCGCGGCTGGTCGAGGCGACCGTGCGGCTCGACGCGCTCTCGGCGCGCCCTGCGGGCGAGGCGGCGTGGCAGAGCGCGCTGTCGGTCACCGACACCGACGAAGCATTCGCCGCGACGGGACAGAGCTATACCCAGAGCCACGTCGCGCGCTTCCTGACGCTCGATGCCAGCCATCCCGGCTCGATCATCCGCTGTCTCGAGATGGCGCGCAACAATGCCCGCGCCGTCCGCACCGCGCTGACGCGTGAGGCGTGGACCGCGATCAACCGTGCCTGGTGGCTGTTCCAGAACCGCGCATCGACCGGCGGCGCCACCGCGACGCTCAATCTCGTCGAGCAGGTCAAAGGGGAGACCCGGGGATTCGAAGGTTCGATCCACCGGATGATGCGCAACGAAGCAACCTTCCTGATCCAGCTGGGCGCCACGGTCGAGCGCGCCGACAACACCGCGCGGCTGGTCGACGTCAAATATCATCTGCTGCTGCCGGAAGGCGAAGATGTGGGCGGCGTGGTCGATCGCGACCAATGGACGACGATCCTCCAGACCGTCTCGGCAGTCACTGCCTATCGCTGGCTCTATAGCGACGGGCTCCAGCCGGCGAACGTGATCGACCTGCTGATCAGCCGCTTCGAATTGCCGCGCAGCCTCGCCGCGTGCGTCGAGGAGACGGTGCAATTGCTTAGCCAGCTCGCCAAGCGCACCGGGCTGCAGGGCGAGGCCGATCGCATGGCGCGCGCGCGGATGGCGCGGATGCAGAAGACGCGGACCTCCGAAGTGATCGTCAGCGGGCTCCACGAATATCTCGAGGCATTCATCCACGAGAACGCGATGCTCAACGCCGCCGTCGCGCGGCAGTTCAGGTTCATATGAGGATCGCGATCGACCACCGCACGCGCTATCGCTTCTCCCAGCCCCAGGCCCGGCTCGTGCAGATGCTGCGCCTCACGCCGTGCGATACGCGGGACCAGACCGTGGTGAGCTGGATGATCGGCGTCGATTGCGATGCCCGGATGCGTGACGCAATCGACGGCTTCGGCAATGCCGTGACGATGCTCTATGCCGAGGGGCCGATCGAGGCGATCGACATCACCGTCACCGGCGAAGTGCTGACCAGCGACACCAACGGCGTGATCCACGGATCGATCGAGCCGCTGCCGCCGATGCTCTATCTGCGCACCACGCAGCGGACGACGCTCGGCGACGGGCTGCCGGCCTTCGCGGCGGAAAGCGTTGCGGGCGCACGCGACACGCTCGACCGGATGCACCGGCTCAACGCGGCGCTCCATGCGCGCTTTCCCTGCGTCCCCGATGCGCCCGATACCGGCCTCACCGCCGCGGAGGCGTTCGTGCGCGGCAAGGCGACCTCACGCGACGTGGCCCAGATGTTCCTCGCGGCGGCACGCAGTCTCGAAGTCCCGGCCCGCTATGTCTCGGGCTATTTTCGCAACGGTGAGGCGCATTCGGCGCCGCACGCCTGGGTGGAGGCGCATGTCGAGGGTCTGGGCTGGGTCGGGTTCGATCCGGTGACCGGGCTTTCGCCGGACGATTCCTATGTTCGCGTCGCGGTGGGCCTCGACGCACTCGGTGCCGCATCGATCGCGGGCACGCGGATCGGGAGTGGGGACGAAGAACTCGACGTCGACCTGCGAGTCGTCTCCGAGGAATAGATCAGGCTAGTTCGGGCATCCGCGCGAGGACTGGCGTCGCCACCGCAATGTCCTCGTCGCTGAGCAGTGACCAGCCATTGGGGCCGAGCACTTCGATCGGCCGATAGCGCGTCTTGTATGCCATCCGCTCGGAGCCCTTCACCCAATAGCCGAGATAGACATAGGGCAGGCTCGCCGAGCGCGCGCGCAGGATATGATCCATGATGATGAAGTTGCCCAGGCCCTGGCGCGTCTCGCTGTCGGCTTCGAAAAAGCTGTAGATCATCGACAGGCCGTCGGCCTGCTGATCGGTGATGCACGCGCCAACCAGGCGACCCCGGACACCATCGACCGAGGGCTCGCGATATTCGATGACCCAGGAGCTGACCGGCGACTGCTCGACCATGTCGGCATAATCGTTCTCGTCCATTGCCGCCATGCCGCCACCGGGGTGGCGCGTTTTCAGATAGCGGTGCAGCAGTTCGAACTGCTCCTCGGTCGCCCATGGCTTGCAGGCGGTGACCTCGAGATCGGAATGACGCTTGAGCAGCTTGCGCTGGCTCGCGTTCGGCTTGAACTCGTCGGCGACCACGCGGACCGAGACGCAGGCGGTGCAGCCCGCGCAACTCGGCCGGTACGCGACCGACTGGCTGCGGCGAAAACCGATTCGGCCCAGCGCGTCGTTGAGTTCGCCGGCATGCTGGCCGGTCAGCTCGGTGAAGATCTTCCGCTCCTGCCGGCCCGGCAGATAGGGGCACGGGCTCGGGCTGGTCACGAAGAAGCGCGGAAAACGGGAAAGTGCAGTCACCGCTGAGTCGCCCTTAGTCAGGCCCACCTGGCCCTCTCAACGCGACTATGGAGCGCCGGACGCATGATGAAAAGCCGCTTTACCAAGAAAGAGAGTTAACGATTAGCCATAAGGGCAAGCGCGCGAAACCAAGGGCTTGCATCGTTCCGCGCCGGGACGCGTACGGGGGCCGTTAACCATGGCGGGAAGCCTCGGCGGCACGCATGCGCGCCCGGGTTCCGTTCCGAGGACTGGTATATTCCCGCGAGAATCGCGTGTGAATCCCGCCGCGACTCGGTTCGCCGCGCCAGCGATTCGGTTGGTCAGGTTTCGGGAGCAATCAGCGGCGCCCCCGCCGACCCTCGTCACCCCGGCCTTGTGCCGGGGTCCACCACGCAGCGTCGGAAGAATTCGAGCTTCTTGCCCCATCGCTCGATGCCCGGCGGACCCCGGAACAGGTCCGGGGTGACGAACACGAGAACGGTCGCGACCGAGCTAGGCCAATTCGACCTGGCTCACTTCATATTGCGCCTGGCGCAACGCCGTCATCAGCCGATCGAGATGGTTGCGATCGCGCGTCTCGCATTCGATGTCGGTGATCAGGCCCTTGGCGGGCAGCGTCGTGAACACGCGCTGGTGGTAGACCTCGATGATGTTGACGCCTTGCTCGTGGAAGATGCGGGCGACGTTGAACAGCGCGCCCGGGCGATCCTGCAGCCGAATACGCAACCGTGCGAGGCGGCCCGAGCGGGCAAGATCGCGCAACAGCACGTTGGCGAGCAGCCGCGTGTCGATATTGCCGCCGCACAGGATCGTGCCCACGGTCTTGCCGCGGAACCGGTCGGGCTCGGCGAGCAGTGCCGCGAGGCCCGCGGCGCCCGCGCCCTCGACCACCGTCTTCTCGATCTGGAGGAGCAGGCTGACGGCCTCTTCCAGCCGCCGTTCGCTGACCAGGACGATGTCGTCGACGAGCGCCTCGACCATCTTCGAAGTGATCCCGCCGGGCTCCTTGACCGCGATGCCCTCGGCGAGCGTGTCCCCCTCGCACGGCATGTCGGTGCCGTGGATGCGATTGTACATCGACGGATAGAGCTCGGCCTCGACGCCGACGACTTCGATCGCGCGGCCTTCGGACTTGGCGACGACTGCCGAACCGGAGATCAGCCCGCCGCCGCCGATCGGGATCACCAGCGTGTCGATCTCCGGCACATCCTCGAGCATCTCGAGCGCGGCCGTGCCCTGGCCCGCAATCACGCGCGGATCGTCGAACGGGTGGATGAAGGTGAAGCCCTTTTCCGCCTCCAGCTCGCGCGAATGGGCGTAGGCCGCGTCGAAAGTCTCGCCGAACAGAATGACGTTCGCGCCGTGCCCCTCGGTCTGGGTGACTTTTACCGTCGGGGTGTTGAGCGGCATTACGATCGTGCTCGGAATGCCGAGCCGGGTCGCGTGATAAGAGAGCCCCTGGGCGTGGTTGCCCGCCGAAGCTGCGATCACGCCTTTGGAGCGCGCGGCCTCGTCGAGCTGGAGCAACGTGTTGAGCGCCCCGCGCTCCTTGTACGCCGCAGTGAACTGGAGGTTCTCGAATTTGAGATAGACGGTCGCCCCGGTGAGATCCGACAATGTCTTGCTCACCAAGGTCGGCGTCCGCACGATCGATCCCATAATCCGGGCGGCAGCTTCGCGGACGTCGGTGATCGATACGGGGAGCGGCGCGTTCGCCGGAGCTGCTTTGGTGGCCATAGTCTGGCGGGCCTAGACCATCTGGCGCGGCGGGGGAACAGGCCCTATGCGCAATCGCCTATGCGCAAGATGCCCC
Source organism: Sphingomonas sp. Root241 (assembly GCF_001428865.1). Lineage (GTDB taxonomy): Bacteria > Pseudomonadota > Alphaproteobacteria > Sphingomonadales > Sphingomonadaceae > Sphingomonas. Next base: position 804,757 of record NZ_LMIV01000001.1, on the reverse strand, counting down.
TGCTCGCCCGCCTGCTGACTCCGTTCATGGCCCTGGCGGCGATGGCGCTCGCTCTGCCCGCCTGCGCCGACGCGCTGGTCGACAACGTCAACGGAATGACGCTCGACGAGAAGGGCCAGGTGGTCCGCTTCACCGGACTGATGATCAACCGCGAAGGTAAGATCAGCCTCATCCTGAAGAGCGGCGAGCGGCGCCCCAAGAAGGCCGACTGGAAGCTCGACATGGGCGGCAAGACGCTGGTGCCGGGCATGATCGATGCGCACGGCCATGTCATGGGCCTCGGCGCGCAGCTCCTCCGGCTCGACCTCTCCGAGACCAATTCGCTCGAGGAGGCGCTCGCCAAGATCCGTACTTATGCCGCATCGAACCCGAACAAGTGGATTCTCGGCGGCGGATGGAACCAGGAGCGCTGGAAGCTCGGCCGCTTCCCCACCGCCGCCGAGCTCGACGCCGCGGTGAGCGACCGCCCGGTCTGGCTCGAGCGTGTCGACGGCCATGCCGGCTGGGCGAACAGCCGCGCGATCGCCGCAGGCAATGTGACCGCAGCGACCAGGGACCCCAATGGCGGCCGCATCGAGCGCGCGGAGGGCAAGCCCGCGGGCGTGTTCGTCGACGGGGCGATGGCGCTGATCACGCGGAACATTCCCGCCCCCACGCCGCGCGAGCAGAACGCCGCCTTCCTCGCCGCGCAGGAAAAGCTCTTCTCGCTGGGCGTCACCACCGCGGCGGACATGGGCACGAGCCTGGCCGACTGGATGACCTATCGCCGGATGGGCGATCTCGGCCTGCTCAAGATGCGCATCCTCAGCTATGCGAGCGGCATCGACACTGCGCTCGCGGTCGGGGGCCAAGGTCCTACGCCGTGGCTCTACGCCGACCGCCTCCGGATGGGCGGGATCAAGCTCTATGCCGATGGCGCGCTCGGCTCGCGCGGCGCGTGGCTCAAGGCCGATTATGCCGATGCGCCGGGCAATAAGGGGCTGCCGTTCCTCAACGACGACCAATTGCTCAACATGATGATCCGCGGATCGATGGATGGTTTCCAGATCGCCGTCCACGCGATCGGCGACCGTGCCAACCAGCAGGTGCTCGACGCGATCGAGGTCCTGTCGGAGACTTATAAGGACCGCCGCTGGCGCATCGAGCACGCCCAGATCGTCGACCCGAAGGACCTCCCGCGCTTCGGCAAGTTCGGCACGATCGCGTCGATGCAGCCCGTCCACCAGACCAGCGACATGCACATGGCCGAGGCGCGGCTGGGCGCAGCCCGGCTCGGCGGCGCCTATGCGTGGCGCTCGATGCTCCAGAACGGCGCGCGGCTGGCTTTCGGTTCGGATTTCCCGGTCGAGAGCCCCGATCCCTGGGCCGGCTGGGCGGCGAGCTTCACGCGGCAGGACGCGAGCGGGCAACCGTTCGGCGGCTGGCGCCCGGAAGAGGCCGTAACGCGCGAGCAGGGCTGGGCCGGCTTCACCATCGGCGCAGCCTATGCCGGCATGGCCGAGGACAGGATCGGGCGGATCGCATTGGGCATGCGCGCCGACTTCCTGATCCTCGACCGCGATCCCCTGCTCGCTTCGCCAAGCGATCTGCGCGCGACAAAGGTGATCGAGACCTGGGTCGGCGGCGACCGGGTGTGGCAGCGCAAATAGGATGAGCGCGAAGGATCGGCGCTTCGCCCTGCTGCTGGCGGGGGCGAACTGGCGCGAGCGCAGCATCGCCGGCGTGGGCGCAGTGATCGGGATCGGCCTGTGCGCTGCCATCTCGACATTGCTGGTGCCGAGCCACGGGCTGCTGCTGGCAGCGCCGCTCGGCGCCTCGGCGGTGTTGCTGTTCGCCGTGCCCTCCAGCCCGCTCGCCCAGCCCTGGCCGATCGTCGGCGGGAACATGGTCTCGGCGCTGGTCGGCGTGGCGGTGGCGCATCTGCTGGGCAACGGCGCGCTCGCGGTCGGCGTCGCGGTGGGCTCGGCGATCCTCGCGATGTCGGCGCTGCGCTGCCTGCACCCACCCGGCGGCGGCACCGTATTGCTGCCGGTGCTCGCCCCTGCGGTGCTCGCGCAGGGCTATGGGTTCGCGCTATTGCCGGTAGGCCTCAACGCAGTCGCACTGGCGGCGATCGGCATCGCCTTCCACCGCGTCTCTGGCCACAGCTATCCGCACCGCCCGATGAAGATCCCGGACCGTCCGCGACTGCTGATGGAGGATGTGGACGCCGCACTGGCGGAATCGGGGGAAACGTTCGACGTCAGCCGCGAGGACCTCGAAGCTTTGCTCGACCGCGCCGAGCGCCATGCCGCCGCGCGGCGGATCGCGACGGGCAGACGGGCGCGCACGTAGAGATCGCCTCGAAGTCGCAGTCAGCGATTACCGTCGGAAGGTGACATGGACGACGCCGCTTTCCGCTGTTTCCGCGCTTACCGTGTAGCCGGTTTCGAAGCCCCGCAAATCGTCCCAGAGGCGAATGCCGCGACCAAGCAGGATTGGAGTTATGGCGACATGGAGGCGGTCCACGAGCCCCGCCTTGAGGAAATCGCGCACAACACTGGCGCCGCCGCCAATGCGGACATCCTTTCCGCCAGCAACGGCAGTAGCTTGCCGAAGTGCCTCGACTGGAACGGTGTTGACGAAATGGAACGTGGTACCGCCGGCCATTTCGATGGAGGGTCGGGATTTGTGAGTCAAAACGAACACCGGGCAGCGGAACGGCGGCTCCTCGCCCCACCATCCACGCCAGTCCGGATCGTCGGGAAAGCTGTGCAGCCCGAACATGCCGGCTCCCATGATCTCCGCGCCGATATTCTCGAAATAGGCCTTGGCATATTTTTCGTCGATCCCGGTCGTACCCTTGCCGCTCGTGTCCTTAAACACGCGCTCCTGCATGGTCCTGGTCGCAACATAGGCCTCGACGAGGCGGGCCCAGTCGGTACCCATCGGCGCCTCCGGTGTCTGATCGGTCGTAGTTGCGAAACCGTCGAGCGAGATGATCAAATCGACACGAACTGCCACCGGCGTTCTCCTGAGCTGACTGACTGACATTAAGGTAACTACCTTCATATCGCACTTTGATAGTAAGGCAAGTACCTATCTTTCTTGACGCACCCAACCCGGGGCCTTATCGGATTGCATGCCTCATCACTCGACCCCCCTCGACCTGGCCTTCCATGCCCTCAGCGACCCGACCCGCCGCGCGGTGGTGTCGCGGCTCGCCGAGGGCGAGGTGCCCGTGAGCATGTTGGCCGCGCCTTTCGACATGGCGCTGCCGTCCTTTGCCCAGCATCTTAAGGTGCTGGAGGATTGCGGACTGATCGCCAGCGAGAAGCGAGGGCGCAGCCGCTGGTGCCGACTGGTGCGTCCGCGCTTCGATGAGGCGGCGGACTGGATGGAAACCGAGCGTCGGCGCTGGGCAGAACGGGTTGATCGGCTGCAAGCCTATCTGGACAAAGCGGAGGACGTTGATGGAAAACCCGTTTGATACTTGGTCGCTCGATCGCGAGATCGTGCTGGTGAGGCTTCTCAACCATCCGCGCGCCAAGGTCTTTGCCGCCTGGATGGATCCCGCGGCGCTGGCCGAGTGGTACGGTCCGGCCGGAGTCAGGATCGAAACCGACGAGGCCGATATACGCGAAGGCGGCTTCTGGCGCTTCGACATGGTAGGCATGTTCGACGGCCGGGAGCAGCGCTTCCCCAACCTCATGCGCTTTCTGGAGATCGTACCCAACGAGCGGATTGTGATGGACTATGGCACGCCCGTTCCCAACGACCCTGACCGTTTCCGCATGACCGTGACGTTCGATGAGCAGACCGACGGCAAGACGGTGCTGACCATGCGCCAGCTTCATCCGAGCCGCGAACGACGCCAGGTGGTCATCGGCTTCGGCGCAGTGGAATATGGACAGCAGACGCTGGACGGACTCGCCGCTTGGCTGGACGGCTGAACGTTCTTCGCGCTCGAAGTCGTCGCCCTCCGCTCCCAAACACGAAAAAGCCGCGGCCCTTTCGGACCGCGGCTTCCTTGCCCCCAATGAGCCGGTTCAGGCGACTGCCGAAACCGTCTCTTCGATCTCGCCGCCCTCGGGCTCGCGCAGCACATAGCCGCGGCCCCAGACGGTCTCGATGTAGTTCTCGCCCTCGCACGCCATGCTGAGCTTCTTGCGCAGCTTGCAGATGAAGACGTCGATGATCTTGAGTTCAGGCTCGTCCATCCCGCCATACAGGTGGTTGAGGAACATTTCCTTGGTGAGCGTGGTGCCCTTGCGGAGCGAAAGCAGCTCCAGCATCGCATATTCCTTACCGGTCAGGTGCACGCGGGCGCCATCGACCTCGACCGTCTTGGCATCGAGGTTCACGGCGAGCTTGCCGGTGCGGATGACCGACTGGCTGTGGCCCTTCGAGCGGCGGACGACGGCGTGGATGCGCGCGACCAGCTCTTCGCGGTGGAACGGCTTGGTGACGTAATCGTCGGCGCCGAAGCCGAAGCTGCGCACCTTCGAATCCATTTCGTTGATGCCCGACAGGATCAGCACCGGCGTCTGCACGCGGGCGACGCGGACCTTCTTGAGCACGTCGTAGCCGTGCATGTCGGGAAGGTTCAGATCCAGCAGGATGATGTCGTAATCATACAGCTTGGCGAGATCGAGGCCCTCTTCGCCCAGATCGGTGGTGTAGACGTTGAACCCTTCGGTCGAGAGCATCAGCTCGATCGCCTTGGCAGTCGAAGGCTCGTCCTCGATCAGCAACACGCGCATCGTCGGTTCCCCTGTCCCAAGCACGCGTAGCAAGCCCCTTCGGCCGACGCGTTGGACCAATTCATTAACCTAAGCACCTCTGAAGGCAAAAGGTTAATTTCTGGCTAACCGGCCTTGTTCCACGAGTCGTAGGGAATCTACCTAACCGCGGACTCAAAGTCGTTTCGGAGTCGAGTCATAAATGCACTTCGCCGCAGAGTCGCTTGAGCCGATCGCTGAGGAAATCGATCAGCGCTTCGACCCGTGCCGGGCGCAGGGTTCCGGGAGGTGTGATCAGGTGCAGACCCGAGGCGCCGCCGGCCCAATCGTCGAGCACCGATTCCAGCCGGCCCGCGGCCAGTTCCTCATCGACCAGGAAATCGGGAAGACGCGCGACGCCCAACCCCGCGCGCAATGCCGGCAACATCGCGTCGCCATTGTCGGTGCGGATCGGTCCGTCGATCCGCACTGCCGCTTCCTCGCCGCCGGCGCGGCGGAAACGCCATACCTCCGGGTTGGCAGTGTTGGTGTAGACGAAGCAGGCATGGGTCGCGAGATCGGCCGGGTGGCGCGGGCGCCCCATGCGGTCGAAATAGGCGGGCGAGGCGACGATATGGCCGGTGACGGGCCCCAGCCGCCGCGCGCGCAGCGAAGAATCGGGCAGCTCGGCGATGCGAATCGCGACGTCGATCCCTTCGCCGACGATGTCGACGAACGCGTCCGACAGCCGCAGGTCGATCTTGATCCCCGGATGCAGCGTCATGAATTCGGCGAGCACCGGCGCGAGATGCCGGATGCCGAAGGTCAGCGGCGCCGCGACGCGCACCAGCCCCACCGGCGCACTGGCGGATTCGAATGCCGCTTCCTCGGCGGTCTGGCCTTCGGAGAGGATGCGCTGGGCGTGATCGGCGAGCGCGCGGCCGCTGTCGGTCAGCGTCAGCCGTCGCGAGGTGCGGTGGAACAACGAGGTTCCCAGCCGCGCCTCCAGCCGGGTGATCGCCTTGGACACCGTCGCCTTGGAAACCGCGAGCGCATCCGCCGCGCCGCTGAACGAGCGATGCTCGACCACGCTGGCGAAGATCGCCCATGCCTCGAAATCCGGTAGCTTCATAATCCTCCTTAAGCCCCTCCCCTTCAGGGGAGGGGTTGGGGGTGGGGCCTGTCCGTCTCACCGAGACTTGGGCTTGAGGCACCGCCCCACCCCAACCCCTCCCCTGAAGGGGAGGGGCTATAACTCAGAAACGATCGGTTTCCAACGTTTCCATTTACCGCATGATCCCGCACCCTATCTTGGCTTTCAAGAAACAAGGGAGATCAGCGATGATCGAGAAACGCTCCTTCGAAAGCCTCGGCCATGCCGACCATGGATGGCTCAATGCCCGGCACCATTTCAGCTTCGCCGATTATTATGATCCGGCGCGCACCAGCTGGGGTTCGCTCCGTGTCTGGAACGACGACGAGATCGCCGCGAACAGCGGCTTCCCGGCGCATCCGCACCAGAACATGGAGATCATCACCTATGTCCGCACCGGCGCGATCACCCATCAGGATTCGATGGGCAACAAGGGCCGCACCGGGGCCGGCGACGTCCAGGTGATGAGCGCGGGCACTGGCGTCCGCCACGCCGAATATAATCTCGAGCCCGAGACCACGACGCTCTTCCAGATCTGGATCCTGCCGCGCGAAGCCGGCGGCCAGCCGAGCTGGGGCGCCAAGCCCTTCCCCAAGGGCGATCGTTCGGGCCGGTTCGTGACGCTCGCCTCGGGCTTCGACGGCGATGACGAGGCGCTGCCGATCCGGGCCAATGCCCGGGTACTCGGCGCCACGCTCAAGGCTGGCGAAAGCGTCGAGCACACAGTCGGCGACGGGCGGCACGCCTATCTCGTCCCCGCCGTCGGCGCGGTCGAGATCGACGGCCAGCGCTTCGAGGCCCGCGACGGTGCGGCGCTCTCGGGCGGCCAGACCGTGACGATCAAGGCGCTCGAAGACGCCGAAATCGTGCTGGTCGACGCGGAATAACACTACTCCCCCTCCCGCATGCGGGAGGGGGCAGGGGGTGGGCCCACGCTCTCCCCCAATGTTGCGGCTCGCGGATAGCGGGCGCCCACCCCCGGCCCCTCCCGCATGCGGGAGGGGAGAAAGAGTAGACAATGTCCAAGATTCTGGTCCTCTATTACTCGTCCTACGGCCACCTCGCGACGATGGCCGATGCCGTCGCCGAGGGCGCGCGCAGCGCCGGCGCTGAAGTCGATGTGCGCCGCGTTCCCGAGACCGCGCCCTTCGAAGTCGCGCAGGCCGCGGGCTTCATCGCCGATCACAGCCACCCGGTGCTCGAGGACGTCAACGAGCTGGCCAATTACGACGGCATCATCGTCGGCGCGCCGACGCGCTTCGGCCGGATGGCGAGCCAGATGGCGAGCTTCTGGGATCGTGCGGGCGGCATCTGGTATCAGGGCGCGCTCAACGGCAAGGTCGGCGGCGCCTTTACGTCGACCGCGACCCAGCATGGCGGCCAGGAAGCGACGCTCTTCTCGATCATCACCAACTTGCTCCATTTCGGCCTGACCATCGTCGGGCTCGATTACGGCTTCCAGGGGCAGAACGGCGTCGAGGAGGTCAAGGGCGGTTCGCCTTATGGCGCGACGACGATCTCGGACGGCGATGGCAGCCGCCTGCCGAGCCCGATCGAGCTTGACGGCGCGCGCTATCAGGGCCGCCGCATCGCCGAGCTGGCCAACAAGATCGCGGCGTCTGCCCGCGAGATCGAGATCGCGTAATCCCCCCTCCCGCGCGGTCTTGCGTCGGCGGCGGCTGGAACCACGGTTCCGGCCGCCGCCTTCGTTTGCGGGCGCGCGACCGCGGGGAGCGCCGGGAAGCTCGCCTGCGCCACCGCGAAACGCGCGCGTGCCGCCTGTGCCTGCGGCCCGGTGTCGCTGCTGCGGCCGACCCAGCGCCAGTGCCACGGCTCCCAGGCCACGCCCTGCTTGTTGCCCGCCGGGAAGGAGAGCTCGAAGCCGAATTCCGGCCCGCGCTTCATCAGCCATTTGCCGCCGGGCGTGAGCATGAAGCATTGCTCGACCGCGCGGCAGGTGGTGTCGCGCTGGACGAAGTCGATCGCGTAGCCGGTGGCGTGTTCGCTATGTCCCGGCGGGCCGATGAACCGCGCCCGAAGCGCGGCGCCGGCGACCGAGTCGCAATTGTCCGGCCCGGCGCAGAAGACGCGGCGCTGGTGCTCGATCGAACGGAAGCACGATATCGCGCCCAGCTCGATCCCTTCGCCGCGGGCCGCCGCCAGCAGCCGCTCGAGATCGTAGGTCGCGTCGCGCGCCAGCGTGCAGCCCGGCAGGCTGGGCAGCGGCGCCAGCGCCGCGGGGTTCGCCTCGCCATAGGGCAGATGGTTGAAGAGGCGTATGACGTTCGTGGGGACGGGGGGAGGCGTCGGGTCCTCGGCATGCGCCGCGCAGGGCGTGAGCAGGAGCAGAGCCAGGGCCGAAAGACGCATGCGCACCCTCACGACGCTGCCGGGACGGCATCGTCCATCCAACGCCGCGCGCGCGGAAAGGATCATATTGCCGCGCTGGCGCCGGCGGCCGCGCGGTGGCATGGGCGGGGCATGTTCCAGGACCGCATACTCTTCATCGACGGCGAAGCGATCGTGATCGACAAGCCCGCGGGCCTGCCGGTCGATCGTCCGCGCGATCGCTCGCAAAGCCTCGAGGACATGCTCGACCAGCTCACCTTCGGCTTCCAGCGCCTGCCGCTTCCCGTCCACCGGCTCGACCGCGACACCAGCGGCTGCCTGTTGCTCGCGCGCAATCCCAAGGCGCACAAGCGCTTCGGCCAGGCGTTCGAGGCCGGCACGGTGGTCAAGCGCTACCTCGCGATCCTCGACGGCGAACCTACCGAAGAAAGCGGCGAGGTCGACTTGCCGCTGATCAAGGTCTCGACCGAAGAGGCCGGCTGGCGGATGACCGGCGACCCGGGCGGCAAGCCCGCGCGTACGCGCTGGGAAGTCGTCGAGCGCGCGCGCGGCAAGGCGATGCTCGCTTTCTTCCCCGAAACCGGCCGCACCCACCAGATCCGCGTCCACGCCGCCGAGGGGCTCGGCCTGCCGATCCTCGGCGACCCGGTCTATGGCAAAGGCGGCCCCGCGGTGATGCTCCACGCCGCCGAGCTCACCGTCCCGCGCGAAGGCAAGCCCGACATCCACGGCGAAGCACCGCTGCCGGTGCGCTTCCACAATATGGGCTTCGGCCGTGGCTGAGCTGCCCGAAGAGGCGATCGTCGAGGAGAAGTTCCTCGCCGCCTCGGGGCCGGGCGGGCAGAACGTCAACAAGGTCGCCACCGCGGTGCAGCTGCGCGTCAATGTCTTCGCGCTCGGCCTGCCGCCTTACGCCTATCAACAGCTCAAGACGCTGGCCGGCAGCAAGATGACCGCCGCGGGCGAGCTGGTGATCACCGCCCGGAAATTCCGGACACAGGACGCCAACCGCAGCGATGCGCGCGAACGCGTGGTCGAGCTGATCGACAAGGCGCTCGAACGCCAGGCGCGACGCGTGAAGACCAAGCCGAGCAAAGCGGCGAAGGCACGACGCGTCGACACCAAGAAGGGGCGCAGCGAAGTGAAGGCCGGGCGCGGCCGGGTGCGGCTGGACTAAAAAGCTCCTTCTCCCCTTGTGGGAGAAGGAAGGGGCCCACTCGCGAAGCGAGTGGGAAGGATGAGGGGGATGTGAGTCTCACTCCCCCTCACCCTTCTGCCGACTGCGTCGGCTCCCTCCCTCTCCCACAAGGGGAGAGGGAACGTCCCCTCGTCCGAGGCTTCTCGATCGACTACATACCTGCCATGTTCACCTTCGACATCGCCGCCGGCAGCAAATCCGAACTCTATCGCGACCTCGCCGCCGCGCTCGACTCGCTCACGGTCGACGAGCCCGACGCGATCGCCAACATGGCCAATGTCTCCGCGCTGATCGGGCAATATCTGCCCGACCTCAACTGGTCCGGCTTCTACCGGAATGTCGGCGGCGAACTCGTGCTCGGCCCGTTCCAGGGAAAGGCCGCCTGCATCCGCATCCCATTCGGCAAGGGCGTGTGCGGCGCCGCCGCGGCGACGCGCGAGATCCAGCTCGTCGAGGACGTCCACGCCTTTCCCGGGCACATCGCCTGCGACGCTGCCAGCCGTTCGGAACTGGTGGTGCCGATCGTCCATCAGGGCGAACTGCTCGGGGTGCTCGATCTCGACAGCCCGCTCCCCGCCCGCTTCGACTCGGGCGATGCCGCAGGCTGCGAAGCCCTGATGCGGATTCTCGCCCCCAGAATCTCAGGATGAAACGCTGCCCCGCATTGGGACAGGTTTGAGCCGCCCCCGCGATTTCGTGCGCGCGCCGTAACGGTTACTCCTTTCGCAGAGCGCGGGCACAGGGCGCTCGCGCGAAGGAGTAAGCATGGTGCGCAGCACTTGGTTGGCAGCAACGGTGATCGTCGGAGTCGCAGGGGCGACGCCCGCCGCAGCGCAGCGCGTCTGGCAGAATGATCGCTGGGTCGTGATGCCGCGGACGTCGGCGCCCATGGTGATGCGCACCAATCCGCATCGCTGGACGATGCGCGACGGGCGCTGGGACGCGGGCTATCGCGCGCCGGGCGGCTGGAATTCTTATCGCCGGCTCCATCGCGGCAACAGGCTCCCCGGCTATTGGATGGGCGGCGATTTTCGCGTCCACGACTATCTTAGCTTCGGCCTCGCCGCGCCGCCCCCGGGCTATTCGTGGGTGCGCTATTATGACGACGCCGTGCTTGTCGATCGCGACGGCGGCGTCTGGGATTCGCGCGACGGCATTTCGTGGGGCGGCGCGGTCGCCATGGCGAGCGCGGACGACGGCTATGCGCGCGCCGACAGCCGGGCGGGAGCGGGCTATCCGCCGCCGCGGATCGAGCCGGTCGATCCCGACGATTATTATGACGACGGCGCCTATGACGACGGCCCTCCGCCGCCGCCGCACGACATGCCGCCGCCGCCTCGCCGTCATGACGAACCCGGCCGTTACCATGGCCCATACCCAGGGGGGTATGCACCGCCGGTGGCTCCGCCGCCGGTGGTGCAGATGGCCCCGCCCTGCGCGCAGACCTGCAGCGGCTGGCAGGGCGGCTATAACGGCATGGCGTGGCAGAATGGCGCATGGGTCGGCAATTATGGCGCAGGAACGACCGTCGTGGTCATTCCCGGCGCGGTGACCACAACCACCACCGTCACCGAATATGTGACCAAGTCGTACCGCCGCGCGCCGACCAAGCGCCTGTGGCGCAAGACCCGGCCGCGCTGCGGCTGCTGATATCACATTGGACTCTTCCCCCTCCCTGCAAGGGAGGGGTCAGGGGTGGGTTAGAAAAGGTCGGGCTCGATGCCCGGCCTTTTCTTTTTGTCGACACAGGTCGATGGGCTCCCTTCGGTCGCACCCACCCCCAGCCCCTCCCTTGCAGGGAGGGGAGCCAGCTTGGACCCAGCCCTAACGCCGGGCGCGGCCGCCGAAGGTCACCAGGCTTTCGGAGCCGTCGGCGGCCAGCGCCGAGACGCCGACGAAGTGATCGTCGACGATCACGCCCTTGAGGACCGTCTCGGCGCCGGCGACGTCGACATGGTGCTGCCACTCCTGCGCATCTGCACGGCGCCAATGGACACGATAGCGTGACGCGCCCGGCACCGGCTCCCATTTGACCGAGGTGTCGCTCGCCAGCGCACCGCCGATCGTCACGCTGGCCGGCGCCGCGGGCGCGCTGGCGAGCCGGCGGATCGTCGCGACGTTGATCGCCGTCACCTTGGCGAGATAGGCGAAGTCCATCCGGTCGATGGTGTCGCCATAGATTCGGCCGTTCTCGGTGCGCAGGTCCTGATGCTGCGCGTCGTAATTCTCGACGCCCACGGTGAAGCGCACCGCCGGATAGCCGAGCTTGAGGAACGGGGTGTGATCCCCGCCGCGGCCGAACCGGTCCGGCCGGCGCACCAGCACGACGTCCAGCCCGCCCGGCAGCTTGCCCGCCACGCCATCCGCCGCCTTGGCCAGCGCGCGGGAGGGGCCGTCGTCCTCGCCGCCATCGGCGCGCCGGGCGATTTGCTCGTCGAGCGACTCGACCTGACGGATGCCTTCGGAAAAGAGCCGCACCCGGTCCGCAACCCGCGAGCCATCCTGCCCGATCGTATTGCCGACGATGTCGTTGTTGAGCACCGCGCTGACCGTCCAGCCGCGCTCCTTCGCGGTCTCGGCGAGCAATTGCCCGCCGAACAGCCCCTGCTCCTCGCCCGAAAGCGCTGCATAGACGATCGTCGCGTCGAACTTCTCCTTCGACAGGATCCGTGCCGCTTCGAGCACCAAAGCCACGCCCGAGGCATCGTCATTGGCGCCGGGCGCGTCCGAAGTGGCGTTCATCGGATCGCTGACGCGGCTGTCGATATGCCCCATCACGATGACGACGCGCTTGGCATTCCTCCCGGGCTGGAAGCCGAGCACATCGACCACCTCGACACCGTTCGGTGCGCGATCGTTGGTGAAGGTCCGCGCGAGATTCGCCGTCTCGATGCAGCCGCCGCACCCTTCGCCGATCCGCGAAAGCTCGGTCGCGAACCAGCGCCGCGCCGCGCCGACGCCGCGCGTGGGGTGATCGGGCGAGGATAGCGTGTGCCGCGTGCCGAAGCTGACGAGCTTCTCGACGCTGGCCTTGAGCCGCGTAGGGCTGGGTTGGGTCTGCGCCGCAGCCGGCGTGGCAAGGAGAAGGACTGGCAAGATTGCAAGGATGCGCATCGGGAGCTCTCTTCTATAGCCCTCTCCCGCTTTCGCGGGAGAGGGTTGGGTGAGGGTCTTCTTCTTCAATCCGCATCCGCGGCAAGCGCTGATATGATGACCGCGACCACGCCTCCGAGATTCTCGAGGACATCATTGTTCCAGAACCGAAGGACGCGATAGCCGCGATCCTGGAGGAAACGGGTACGCTCCCGATCGATCTCTCCGTTGTGCTGTCCGCCATCCAGCTCGACGATCAACATCTTCTCGACGCACAGGAAGTCCGCGACGAAGGGGCCGATCGTCGCCTGAAAACGAAACTTGCAGCCCTCGATCTGCCGATTACGAAGTACGGCCAAGAGCCGTCGCTCTGCATCCGTCGCATCACGCCGGAGCTTGGCAGCATGCGGATTGATCTGGCGGCGGACCGGATACATGTCGTCACGATAGAAGAAGAAAGACCCTCACCCAACCCTCTCCCGCGAAAGCGGGAGAGGGCTAAGATTGACGCGCGTCAGCTCAACCGATCGATCGCCGCCACGTCGAGCGAGCCGGGGATGATCATCACCGGCACGCTCAGCGTCCCCGCATCCGCCCCGGTGAAATGGCTGACGAGCGTCCCCGGCGGCCCGCTCGCCGCCGCGCCGAGCACGAGCGCCGCGATGTCGCCGTTCGCCGCGATCATCTCGCGCACCACCTTGGCGCCGTCGCCCTCGCGCACGGTGATCGAAGGCTTGATGCCCGATTCGGTGAACAAGGCTCCGGCCGCGCGCGTCACCAGTGCCTCGGCGCGCTCGCGGCCTTCTTCCTCGATCGTCGCCATCACACCGCCCCACTGGACGAATTCCTGCGGCGGAGTCAGCGCGAGGATCTCGACATTGCCGCCGGTCTTCACGGCGCGCCGCGCGGCGAAGCGCAATGCGATCTCGGATTCGGGACTTTCGTCGATCACCACCAGATAGGTGCGCATGATGCCTTCCCCTGCCGCGCTTCGCGGTCACCCTTTCAAGCGCCTCGCGCGTTGAGGCTTTCCTTCAGGTGCCGTGCGATTGCGTCCTGCGCAAGCCCAAGGTCTTGACCGATGCGGTGGCGGCGGCAAAGGGAGGGCGAGCCTTACCCCAGGGACCAACGACGGGAACCTCCATGTCGATCGAAATCAAGATGCCTGCGCTTTCCCCCACGATGGAGGAGGGTACCCTCGCCAAATGGCTGGTGAAGGAAGGCGACACGGTGAAGTCCGGCGACCTCCTTGCCGAGATCGAGACCGACAAGGCGACGATGGAGTTCGAAGCCGTCGACGAAGGCGTGATCGGCAAGATCACCGTTCCCGAAGGCACCGATAATGTGAAGGTCGGCACCGTGATCGCAGTGATGGCCGGCGAAGGTGGAGAGGTTTCCGCTCCGGCTCCCGCGCCTGCCGCCAAGGCAGAAGCCGCGCCTGCACCTACTCCTGCTCCGGCACCCGCCGCGACTCCGGCGCCTGCACCCGCCAAGGCCAATGGCGCCGCGCAGGACGGCAGCCGCGTCAAGGCGAGCCCCCTCGCCAAGCGCATCGCCGCCGAGAAGGGCGTCGACCTGGCCTCGCTCACCGGTTCGGGCCCCAATGGCCGCATCGTCAAGGCGGACCTGGAGGGCGCCAAGCCCGGCGCCGCGCCGGCTGCCCAGCCCGCTGCTGCCGCAGCGACCTCGCCTGCGCCCGCCGCTACCGCTCCCGCCGAGCACAAGCCCGTCTGGTTCGACGACAGCATTCCGCATGAGGAAGAGAAGCTCTCCAACATCCGCAAGACGATCGCGCGCCGCCTCACCGAGTCGAAGCAGACCGTCCCGCACATCTATCTCACGGTCGATATCCGCCTCGACGCGCTGCTCAAGCTGCGCGCCGATCTCAACAAGTCGCTCGAGGCGCGCGGCGTGAAGCTTTCGGTCAACGATCTGCTGATCAAGGCGCTCGGCGTCGCGCTGATCCAGACGCCCAAGTGCAACGTCACCTACACCGGCGACAAATTGATCAAGTACAGCCGCGCCGACGTGTCGGTCGCGGTCTCGACCCCGACCGGGCTGATCACGCCGATCATCCGCGACGCGGCGGGGATCAGCGTCTCGGCGATCTCGACCCAGATGAAGGACCTCGCGAGCCGCGCCAAGGAAGGCAAGTTGAAGCCCGAGGAATATCAGGGCGGCACCGCCTCGATCTCCAACATGGGCATGTTCGGGATCACGCAGTTCGATGCGGTGATCAATCCGCCGCAGGGCATGATCATGGCGATCGGCGCGGGCGAGAAGCGCCCGTACATCATCGACGACGCGCTCGGCATCGCCACGGTGATGAGCGCGACCGGCAGCTTCGATCACCGCGCGATCGACGGGGCCGACGGCGCCGAACTGATGAAGACGTTCAAGGCACTCGTCGAATCGCCGCTGGGCATGATTGCCTGAGGCCGTCGCGGTGCGCACGCTCATCAAGGTGTTCCGTGTCGCCTTCGGCTTTGACGTTGCCGAGGACAGGCGCGTGCGCGTCGCTATCGAGGTCGTGCACATCTTCATCGGGCTGGTCGCCGCAGCGTTGATCGGATGGGCGTCCGCCTGGTCGTATCCGCGCGCGACCGATGACATCTGGCTCGTCGCCTTTGCCTGCATGGCTGCGGTGGTGCTGATGGGCATCGGACCGGTGCGGCGCGCTTATTGCGACGACCCCGCCGATCTGACCCGCAAATCGAAGGACGTCGCCAATGGCTGAAGGCCCACCCGACCGCCAGCCGGCGATCCGCGTCACCACTATGCCCGCCGATGCCAATCCCTATGGCGACATCTTCGGCGGCTGGCTGATGAGCCAGATGGACATGGCCGCCGGCCTCGTCGCCTCGCGCCACTCGCACGGCCGCGCAGTGACGATCGCCGTCGAGGGAATGAAATTCCACGCGCCGGTCGCGGTGGGCGACGAAGTCTCGGTTTTCGCCGAACTGGTCAGGGTCGGCCGCACCTCGATGACGATCGACGTCGCCGCCTGGCGCCGCGCGCGCCATGCCGAGGAAAGCTGCCTCGTCACGCAGGCCCAGTTCGTCTTCGTCGCGATCGACGAGCACCGCAAGCCGCGCCCGGTCGAGGCGCCCGCTGTAACCGGCTCCTGAACACCCTATCTCGCCAACGATCCAAGCAAGGCGCACGCACATGGCTGAATCCTACGACCTCATCGTTCTCGGCTCGGGACCCGGCGGCTATGTCGCCGCGATCCGCGGCGCGCAGCTCGGCCTCAAGGTCGCGATCGTCGAGCGCGAACTGCTGGGCGGCATCTGCCTCAACTGGGGCTGCATCCCCACCAAGGCTCTGCTCCGCTCGGCCGAGATCTATCATTACATGCAGCACGCCAAGGATTATGGGCTCGCCGCGGAGAAGATCAGCGCGGACATCGAGGCGGTG
The DNA here is from genome assembly GCF_001428865.1 of Sphingomonas sp. Root241. Classification (GTDB taxonomy): domain Bacteria; phylum Pseudomonadota; class Alphaproteobacteria; order Sphingomonadales; family Sphingomonadaceae; genus Sphingomonas. The sequence continues at coordinate 788,847 of NZ_LMIV01000001.1, read as the reverse complement.
GTCAAGCGCTCGCGCGGCGTGGCCAAGCAGCTCAATCAGGGCGTCACGCACCTGATGAAGAAGAACAAGATCGCCGTGCATTTCGGCGAGGGCAAGCTCACCGGCAAGGGCAAGCTGAGCGTCACCAAGGACGGCAAGACCGAAGAGCTGACCGCGAAGAACATCATTCTCGCCACCGGTGCGCGCGCCCGCGACCTCCCCAATCTTCCCGCCGACGGCAAGCGCGTGTGGACCTATCGCCACGCGATGACTCCGCCCGAGATGCCAGGCAAGCTTCTCGTCATCGGATCGGGCGCGATCGGCATCGAGTTCGCCAGCTTCTACAACGACATGGGCGCCGAAGTGACGGTGGTCGAGATGCTCGACCGCATCGTCCCCGTCGAGGATGCCGACGTCTCCACCTTCCTCGAAAAGGCGCTCAAGAAGCAGGGCATGACGATCCTGACCGGCGCAAAGATCGAGAAGATCGAAGCCGGCGCTACGGCCGTGAAGGCGACGATCACCGACAAGGATGGCAAGGCGGTCAACGGCGAATACAGCCATGTCATCGTCGCGATCGGCATCGTGCCGAACACTGAGAATATCGGCCTCAAGGAATTGGGCGTCGCAATGGACGATCGCGGCTTCCTCAAGACCGATCCGGCCTGCAAGACTAATATCGACGGCCTCTACGCGATCGGCGACATCACCGCGCCGCCCTGGCTCGCGCACAAGGCCAGCCACGAGGGCGTGATCGCCGTCGAGGCGATCGCCGGCAAGCATCCGCACGCGATGGACCCGCGCAATATCCCGGGCTGCACCTATTGCCACCCGCAGATCGCCAGCGTCGGCCTGACCGAGGCCAAGGCCAAGGAAGCGGGCTATGAGGTCAAGGTCGGCAACTTCCCCTTCATCGGCAACGGCAAGGCGATCGCACTCGGCGAGGCCGAGGGCTTCGTGAAGACCGTGTTCGACGCCAAAACCGGCGAGCTGCTCGGCGCCCACATGATCGGCGCCGAAGTGACCGAGCTGATCCAGGGCTATACGATCGGCAAGACGCTCGAGACCACCGAGGCCGAGCTGATGGAAACCGTCTTCCCGCACCCGACGCTCAGCGAGATGATGCACGAAAGCGTCCTTGGGGCTTACGGACGCGCGCTGCATATCTGAGAGCGAGGCACGAGCGTGGCCTGAATGGAGGCTGCGCTCGCCTTTACCTTAACGTCACCCCGGACTTGTTCCGGGATCCACCGCGCGTCCGATCGAATAGCAAGAGCTTCGCAGGTTCCCGCTCGCGGCACCGTGGACCCCGGAACAAGTCCGGGGTGACGGAGTAGTTTGGGCAAGCTTCGGATCATCGCAAACGCACAGCAATCCGGCGCAGTCGCTATTGCCCACTAATTTGATAGGATATATATCGGCAGTCCGGCCTCCCTCCACATGGAGTGGATTTATGTCCATCTTTTCGCCTCTCGACGAGACTTCGCCGATCATTCTCACTGTCCCCGGGCTCGGCGGCTCGGGCCCTTCGCACTGGCAGACCCTGTGGGAGCAATCGCGCCCCGACACGCACCGGGTCGAGCTGGGCATGTGGAATTCGCCGCACCGCAACACCTGGGTGACCAAGCTCGACCAGGCGATCCGCCAGGCCCAGGCGCCCGTCGTGCTCGCCGCGCACAGCCTCGGCTGCCTTGCGGTCGCATGGTGGGCCGAACTGGCCGGCCAGCCGTTCGGCTGGCCTGTCGCCGGCGCGTTGCTGGTGGCTCCGGCCGATGTCGACCGGGACGATGTGCGCCCTGAGCTCGCGGCCTTCCAGCCGACACCTGTAAAGCCCCTTCCCTTCCCCTCGATCGTGGTAGCGAGCAGCGATGATCCGTGGATCGCGGCGGACAAGGCTCGCGCGCTCGCCGGCGGCTGGGGCAGCTTCTTCGTCGACGCGGGCCCGCAGGGACACCTCAACGCCGCCAGCGGCATCGGCTGGTGGGAAGAAGGGCAGAGCCTGCTCGATCGCGTGCTCGACGCCGCATCGGATCGTACCGGCAAGGTGCGTTCGGCCAACGATGCCCGTTCGCTGCTGGCAGTGAGCGCGACCGAAGCCGCACAGGCGCATTATTACGGGCAGCACGCATGATCCGTTTCCGGCCGGCCCGACTATCGTTCACACCGGCGCAGGCCGGGGTGGAAAACGCCGCGCATTACCTTACATAGGTAAATAGCGGGCGTGGCCGGGTGACGTGCCCTAGAGCGTCACCCGGCCTACCCGCACCGCCGCGAGGCCCCTTCCCGTCCATTCGCCGACCGCCCATCGCGGCATGCAACGGCCCGCCGCATGATATGTTGTACCTTTACCTGTTCGGGCCTATATGACGGTCCATGCCGGTGAGTCTCCCGCTATCCCGCTATTGGGGCGGTATCGACGCAAGCTTCGATCGCATCGCGATCGGGCTCAGCGGCCTATGCCTCGTGCACTGCGTCGCGACGACCGTGCTGTTGACGGTTCTTTCGTCGGCCGGCGCGCTGGTTCATCCCGCGATCCACGAGATCGGCCTCACTCTTGCAATCGGTTTCGGCATCATCGCTCTCGGCAAGGGCATCCTCTCGCACGGCTATATGGCCCCCGCTCTGGTCGGCGCGTTCGGGATCGGCATCATGGCGGGTGCACTGTCGCTCCCGCATGGCGGGTTCGAAATCTTCTGGACGCTGATCGGCGTGAGCCTCGTCGCGCTCGGTCACGACCTCAACCGCCGCGCAACCTACTGAGCTAAGGGTCCGTACCCAATAGCCGCAATGGTCGTGACGGAGCGGATTTTGGCGCACAGGGAGGAATGAGGAGGGAACGATGCGGTGTTCATCGTGACCGACGAATGACGTGTCTGTGCGCCAAAATCCGCCCGCCGCTTCGCGGTCGCCCGGAGACGAACGCTGGACTGCGTCAGCCCGCTTGCACGGGCCACCAGCCCGCGCTGCGCGAGCTTCCTTGCCAGCGCCCGTCTCCGGGCGATCACGGCCGTTGCGGCTATTGGGTACGGACCCTAACTTGCCGCGGAGCCTCCGGCTCCCTAAATCCATATTATGCACGCGCACGATCATAACGAGCATCACGGCAGCGAGCTGACTCGCGTCGCGCAGACCACGCTCGAGAAATCGGGCGAGCAATGGACCGCGATGCGCGAGCGCGTATTCGAGGCGCTGGCCGGTTTCGAGAAGCCCGCCTCCGCGTATGACATCGCCGAGGCCGTCTCCAAGGCCGAGGGCCGCCGCGTCGCCGCCAACAGCGTCTATCGCATCCTCGACTTGTTCGTCGGCTCGAACCTCGCGCGGCGAGTCGAGAGCGCCAACGCCTATATGGCGAACACCCATCCCGATTGCCTGCACGACTGCATTTTCCTGGTTTGCGACAGCTGCGGACAGACCACGCATATTGATGACGACACGATCACCAGGACGGTCCGCGCCGCAGCCAAGGATACCGGCTTCTCGCCGGTGCGGCCGGTGATCGAAGTTCGGGGCAAATGCTCCGACTGCGAGTAGCTGCACGGAAACTGCACGACTTTTCAGCGATTCGAGCGTTCGACTTAAGCGAAGCACTCGCGTAAGGGACTGTCGATGGCTGACCTACCAAGCACGCCGCTGCTCGACACTGTCGACACGCCCGCCGATCTCCGCAAGCTCAAGCCCGCTGATCTTCGCCAGCTCGCCGACGAGCTGCGCGCCGAGACGATTTCGGCTGTGGGCACCACTGGCGGCCATCTCGGCTCGGGACTCGGCGTCGTCGAGCTGACGACTGCGATCCATTATGTGTTCGATACGCCGCGCGATCGGCTGATCTGGGATGTCGGCCACCAATGCTATCCGCACAAGATCCTGACCGGTCGCCGCGACCGGATCCGCACGCTGCGCATGGGTGGCGGCTTGTCGGGCTTCACCAAGCGCAGCGAGAGCGAATATGATCCGTTCGGCGCGGCGCATAGCTCGACTTCGATCTCGGCCGCTTTGGGCTTCGCGATCGCCAACAAGCTGAAGGACCAGCCCGGCAAGGCGATCGCCGTGATCGGCGACGGTGCGATGAGTGCCGGCATGGCCTATGAGGCGATGAACAATGCCGAGGCCGCGGGCAACCGGCTGATCGTCATCCTCAACGACAACGATATGTCGATCGCGCCGCCGGTGGGCGGTCTTTCGGCCTATCTGGCGCGGACGGTCTCCTCTTCCAACTATCTGGGTCTCCGGAGCTTCGCCAAGCGAGCGATCCGCCGGATCTCGCGCCGCGCCCATAATGCCGCCGAGAAGGCCGAGGAATTCGCGCGCGGGCTGGCGACGGGCGGCACGCTCTTCGAGGAGCTCGGCTTCTATTATGTCGGCCCGATCGACGGGCACAATCTCGACCATCTGATCCCGGTGCTCGAAAATGTCCGCGACAGCGAGCATGGTCCGATCCTCGTCCATGTCGTCACCCGGAAGGGCAAGGGCTATGCCCCGGCCGAAGCGGCGGCGGACAAATATCACGGCGTCCAGAAATTCGACGTGATCACCGGCGCGCAGGCCAAGGCACCACCGGGGCCGCCGGCATATCAGAACGTCTTCGCCGATCAGTTGATCAAGGAAGCGGACGCGGATCCGCGAATCGTCGCGATCACTGCGGCAATGCCTTCGGGCACTGGGCTCGACCGCTTCGGCAAGGCCCACCCGGAGCGCACCTTCGACGTCGGGATTGCCGAGCAGCACGCGGTCACCTTCGCGGCAGGCCTCGCCGCGCAGGGCATGCGGCCGTTCTGCGCGATCTACTCGACCTTCCTCCAGCGCGCCTACGACCAGGTCGTTCACGACGTCGCGATCCAGAACCTGCCCGTCCGCTTCGCGATCGATCGCGCCGGGCTGGTCGGCGCCGATGGCGCGACGCACGCCGGCAGCTTCGATGTCACCTATCTGGCGACGCTCCCCAATTTTATCGTGATGGCCGCGGCCGACGAAGCCGAGCTAATGCATATGACGCACACCGCGGCGCTCCATGACGACGGCCCGATCGCGGTGCGCTATCCGCGCGGCAACGGCGTGGGCGTTGAGCTTCCCGCGATTCCCGAGCGGCTGGAGATCGGCAAGGGCCGCCTGGTGCGCGAGGGCAAGACCGTGGCGATAATGTCGCTTGGAACAAGGCTGGCGGAGGCGATGAAAGCGGCCGACATGCTCGAGGCCAAAGGGCTTTCGACCAGCGTCGCCGACCTGCGCTTCGCCAAGCCGCTCGACGAGGCGCTGATCCGCAAGCTGCTCACCAGCCACGAAGTGGCGGTGACGGTGGAGGAAGGCGCAGTCGGCGGGCTCGGCGCGCATGTGCTCACCATGGCGAGCGATCAGGGCCTGATCGACGCGGGTCTCAAGCTCCGCACGATGCGGCTGCCGGACATGTTCCAGGATCAGGACAAGCCCGATCTCCAATATGCCGAGGCGGGTCTCAACGCCGAGAACATCGTCGATACGGTGTTGAAGGCGCTGCGCTACAACGAAGCCGTCGTCACCGATGGGGCGCGTGCCTGATCTCTCGACGCTGAACCCGGCCGAACGCGAGGCACTGGCCCTGCTCGCGCAGGGGCATACCGCGAAGAGCATCGCCAGCATCACAGGTCGTTCGGTCGGCTCGATCAACGAGCGGCTGCGCGAGGCACGCCGCAAGACCGGCGTCGGCAGCAGCCGGGAATTGGCGCGGCTCTTCGCGGCACAGGAAAATCGGGACGAGCAAATCGGGGTCGCGCCCGGCTTCGCGGCCAAGCAGGCCTTGCTCCCGACGCCTGCGCGCCGCGGCGTCTGGACGAAAGGACTTGCGGTCATGCTCATCTTCGCACTCGGTGCCACGCTCACCACTGCATTGCTGGCCCCCGCGCCCCAGACCGCGCCGGCGGCCGATCCGCTGTTGGATGGCGTCGTCGGCAAAGCGGAGACCACCGCGCCGCGCCTCCACGAACGCGTCCGCGCCGAAAAGCGCGATGCGGCGTGGGCGCCGCGGGCCGAGGCCAGGCTTCGCACCGCCTATGCCCATATCCTCGGCGTCGGCGGCGAGCCGCTCCGCGTGATCTGCGCGGCGACTTTGTGTGAAGTCACGGGGACGATCACTGCGCAGGGCGAAAAGGACATCAACGCCACGATGCAAGCGCTGCAGGGCACCTCTTTGTCAGGCGAAGTCCGCGCGCAGGGTTTCGGCGACGCGCTGATGCACGGCTTCGGTGGCGAAGTCGGCGCCAAGCAGACTCGCTTCGTGACCTATTGGATCCGCCGCGAACGCTAGCTGACACTCTTACTGCCCCGGATTGCCCGGTTCGGCGGCCTTCTTCTCTGGTGGCGCGGGTGGTCGCAGCGCCGCCAGCCGTTCGGCGGCCGAAGCCAGCGCCGGCAGCCCACTCACCGGCTTGTCGAGATAGAAAAATGCCACTGCCGACACATCGTCGCTGCGATAGAAATTGGTCCATCCGCTCGGCAGCCCGGGATCGGTCACTTGCTTGCCCGAGCTCAGCAGCTGCTGGAAATTGGTGCGCTGTCCCGGATCGATCGTCACCGGCTTGAGCTTCGCTCCGCCCTTGAGCAGCTCGATCACCTTGTCCTTGGGCCAGCCGCCAATCTGCTGGAGATCGACCCGTATGTCACAGTCGAAGAAGATCGGATCGGGGACGTGGAAGCGGTAATAAGTCCAGCGTCCGCGCGGCTCGTCGGCGACGAGCGAGCCCTGGAAGCGATTGACATAGGCGCCCTGTCCCCAGCCCGTGCCGATATAATCCTCGGTGCCGGTGCCCACCAATGTCGCATGCGGACCGTCGCCGTCGAGATAGATCTTGGCCTCGCCTTCGCCCCACCAGCTCTTGCCATAAGCGGGATCGGTGAGCGTGGTGACGATCGTGCCGAGGAAGCGGCCCTTGCCCTCGACTCGCGGCAGCACCTGGAAATCGCGGCCGAGTTCGGTCCGACGCGCGCGGCTCCAATAAGCGTGGAGATAGAGCGCGTCCTTGGGCGGCGCGGTCATCCGGCGATAGTTTACGTCCCAGAAGATCAGATTGAGCTGCTTGCCCGATTCGTTGGTAACGACCACGCGCGCACCCTTGCGAAACGGCATCGGCAGATATGAGACGTAAGAGCGGCCCTCGGGGCTCGCCACCAGGGCGGTCTCCATCGGCACGAGCGCGCCCGCGCCGGCGCCGAAGAAATCGCCGAGCGGCACAGATACCGCGGGCTTCGCGGCGCCATCCCAATAGATGTCGAGCCTCAGCCCGCGCAGCATCTCGGGCGAGCGATCCTCGGTGGTGATCCACATCCGGTCGATGATCCCGGCGCCTTCTATGTCCGCGAGCGTGACCGAGGCGCCGGCGGGCAGCGTGTCGAAGGCATGGCCCTTGCCGCCGCGATTTTCCTGACCGCCCGCGCCTTTCGCCGCCTCGCGATTCTCTGGGCTCGCCCAGCGCGGCCGCCCGTCCTCCTGGAAGCGGTAAAGCGCCGCCGGGTCGTCCTGCGCCTGCGCGGGGACGGCGCCCACGAGCAGGAGAAGACCGGCGTAACGATGGATGGACAATGATGCTCTCCCGGATATCGCGGCGTCCCGCTTTTTATTTATCAGATCATTCTTACATATGTTGTGGTTCGGGTCGAGCCGTGCAAGCACCGGTGCCTAGCTTTTGGGCTGATCCGCGCCTAAACCGGCGCCGTGCTCCAGATGCCCTCGTCCCATTCCACCGCCCGCCCTCGCGCCCTCGCCACTTGGCTGTTCTTCGTCGCGGCGCTGATCGTGCTGATGGTCGTGATCGGCGGCATCACCCGGCTCACCGAGTCCGGCCTATCGATCACCCAGTGGAAGCCAATCTCTGGGATCGTGCCGCCGCTCAACTATGCTGAGTGGCAGGCCGAGTTCGCCAACTACAAGCGTATCCCCGAATATCAGCAGCTCAACCAGGGCATGACGCTCGCCGGGTTCAAGGCGATCTTCTTCTGGGAATATTTCCATCGATTGCTCGGCCGGCTGATCGGCCTCGCCTTCGCAGTGCCGCTTGTCTGGTTCGCGATCCGCCGGCAGATCCCGCGCGGCTATGACTGGCGGCTGGTGGCGTTGCTCGCATTGGGCGGGCTGCAGGGCGCGATCGGCTGGTGGATGGTCAAGTCAGGGCTGAGCGTCCGCACCGATGTCAGCCATGTCCGCCTCGCGGTGCACTTGCTCGTGGCACTGTTCACGCTGGCAGGCATTGTCTGGACCGCGCTCGACCTGCGCACGCTGGCCCGAAATCCGCAGGCCGGCCCGGCACGTTTGACCGGGTTGGGCGCCATCACCGGCGCAATCCTGTTCGTCCAGTTGCTGTTCGGCGCGCTCGTTGCCGGGCTCAATGCCGGGCTGGTGACCAACCAATGGCCGCTGATGAACGGCCGCTTCTTCCCCGGTGCGACGATCGCCGGCCGGCCGTTCCTCGACGCCTTGTTCAACGATCCCGCGGTCGTCCACTTCGTCCATCGCTGGTGGGCGTGGGTGACGGTCGCCGCCTTGATAGTGCTGGCCCGCGCCACCCGCGCCATGGATCGCCGTGCCTCGATCGCGATCCACACCGCGTTCGGCCTCCAGATCCTGCTCGGCATCGCTACCGTGATGTCGGGCATGAACATCACGCTCGCCGCGCTCCACCAGCTCACCGGCGCCCTGCTCGTCATCGCCACGACATGGGGTGCGCACGCTGTGGGCCGGCGCGGATGAACGACATCGCGCTCCTGTTCTCGACCTTCCCCAGTCGGGTCGAGGCGGAACGCGTCGCCGAGACGGTGCTGACCGAACGGCTCGCCGCTTGCGTGAACATCCTCGCTCCCTGTCATTCGATTTATCGCTGGCAGGGCGCAATCGAGCGCGGCGACGAAGTCCCCGCATTGTTCAAGACCGTCCCGCAGCTCGCCGGCCAATTGCGCGACCGGATCGCGGCGCTTCATCCCTATGACCTTCCGACCATCGAAGCCTGGCCAGTGAGCGCCGCCGCAGCGGTGAGCGACTGGATCGCCGCGGAGACCGGCTGAATGCTGCTCGCGGCCGTCATGCTCCAGGCGAGCATCGCCGCGCCCGCCTTCGCGCCGCCGCTGGGCACGCCGCTGCGCATCGTCACCGAGCGGATCGAGACCTCGCCGAGCGAGCGGCGCTACCGGCTCGAGCGGCTGGTCCGCTTCAGCAAGGAGGGTGCCGGCTATCGCGCCGAAGCGGTGTTGCTCGCCAATGCCAGCGCGGCGCCGGAAGCCCTGGGCAATCTTGTCGAGCGCGGCCTTTCGGCGCTTGCCGGCCGCACCATCGTGCTGCACCTCGACGAACGCGGACAGGTAACGACGGTCAACGAGATGGCGGTGTTGTGGGAACGCGTCTGCCAGCGCATCGCCGAAGCCGCCGCCACCCGGCCCGGCCTTCCTGCCGACGCGGCATCCGCCAGGCTAGTCGGGCCGCTGCGCGCGCTCCCGCCCGAACGGCAGCGCACGCTCCTCGCCACGCTCGTCACCGCAGCGATCATGACCGACCCTCGGGAGGCCCCGGGCAGCTTTACTCCGGTCCGGCTACCCGGCGCCTCTCCGTTCGGCACCCCCGTCACGCTCGAAGGCACGCGCCGTACCGCCACTGCCGACAACGGACTGATCCGGGCTTCCACCACTGCATCGGCGACCGTCGATCTGCCCGCACAGGCCGGCGCTCCCGCGCGCACCGGCTCGGTGTCGCTCGACCGGCAGCGTATATTTGATCCCCGGACCGGGATGCTCAGCACGGCCACCGATACTGTTCGCAACGTCAGCGGAACCGAGTCTGCGGCGCGCGAAACGCTGCTCGTCACGCGCATCCGCATCGAGAATGCAGACTCTGCCGACTGGCCGGATTAGTCGATGGTATTATAATACCCGTCAGCAAACGCCCCGATTTGCTTGACTTTCGAGGCCACCTCAGCCAAACGCCCGCCAGACCGCGCTGGCCGGAAGGCTGGCGCGCTTGCGTTTAAACCTCGAAAGGTCACAGGCCATGAAGGCGCTGATGAAGACCACGAAGTCGGTGAAGCCGGCCGAAGTGGAGAAGAAGTGGCACATCGTCGATGCCGACGGCCTGGTGGTCGGTCGTGCAGCGACGATCATCGCCAATGTGCTGCGCGGCAAGCACAAGACGAGCTTCACCCCGCACGTCGATTGCGGCGACAATGTCGTCGTGATCAACGCGGACAAGATCCGTTTCACCGGCAAGAAGCTGGCGAACAAGGTCTATTACAAGCACACCGGCTATGCCGGCGGCATCAAGGAAATCACCGCGGGCAAGGTGCTCGAGGGTCGTTTCCCGGAGCGCGTGCTCGAAAAGGCCGTTGAGCGCATGATCCCGCGCGGCCCGCTCGGCCGCCAGCAGATGCGCAACCTGCGCATCTTCGCCGGCACCGAGCATCCGCACGCCGCGCAGAACCCCGAAGTCCTCGACATCGCGTCGATGAACCGCAAGAACAAGGTGGGCGCATAATGTCCGACAACCGCCAGTCCCTTTCCGATCTCGGCGCCATCGCCGCCGGTGAAGCGCCCGCGGGCGTTCCGGCCAGCGCCGACGACTATTTGAACGCACCGGCCGCTCCGGCTGCGCCGACCACGCCGCTGCGCGAGAAGATCATCGACAGCCTCGGCCGCGCTTATGCGACCGGCCGCCGCAAGGACGCCGTCGCCCGCGTGTGGATCAAGCCGGGCACCGGCAAGATCACGATCAACGGCCGCGATCAGGAAGTCTATTTCGCACGTCCGACGCTGCGTCTCGTCATCAACCAGCCGTTCGGCGTCGCCGAGCGCGTGGGCCAGTATGACGTGGTCTGCACCGTCAAGGGCGGCGGGCTTTCGGGCCAGGCCGGCGCAGTCAAGCACGGCATCAGCCAGGCGCTGACCCGCTTCGAGCCGGTGCTCCGCGCCCCGGTCAAGGCGGCGGGCTTCCTGACCCGCGACAGCCGCACCGTCGAGCGCAAGAAGTACGGCCGCGCCAAGGCGCGTCGCAGCTTCCAGTTCTCGAAGCGCTAAGCGGTTCACTCCAGAACAACGAGAGGGCGGTCCGGCAACGGGCCGCCCTTTTGCTATCGGGTCATAGCCTCGGCCTCGCTGTCGCCCGAGGCTATGACGAAGAAGGTCAGGCCGCCGCACAGGCCCAGGAAGCCGAACATCCACAGCGCGCCGCTTGCAGTGGTCCAGCCCGCTGAGTGGGGCTGATAGTTCGATGGGTTCTGCAGATAGTCTATCGCCGTGAAAGTCAGGGCCGGGACCGTGCCGATGCAGGTACCCGCGAACGCAGCCAGCCACCAATTTGCCGAGCCCCGCCGCTTGAGGACGAGATAGAGTGGCAAACCCAATACTAGACCGTGCGCAAAGGCGATCGCGAAACTTGTCAGCGGAACGAATAGCAAGCCGGGTGCATCGAAAACGAATGGCAGCGCCAGCATCCCCGGCCAGGATGCAGCAATGCTGGCGCCCGCTAATGCCTTCAAAAGGGTGCCGCGGCGGGAGTGGGGTTGATACACGGCATCTTCCTTCAACCAAGCTGGGTTTCAAGCCGAGCGGAGTCCAGGTTGGCCGCGGGTGCGGGCTCAGCGTCTAGCCAACCTGTATAGCCAACCACCTCGCCGATCAGCGGCAGGCGTACGTTGACTTCGAAGCGGAAGCGTCCGTCCTCCTGCCACTCGCGCGCCGCGATGCGCGGTCCGAGCGCGCGCGGCATCGGCAGCCCGAACAAGGTCCAGCCCCGCAACCCCATCCGCAGTCCCGTTTCATCCGCAGGCAGATCGAACACGAACCGCAGCGGGCCGAAGCGTTCGGCCACACCATCTCCGGCCTGCGAAAGTTCGCTGCCGAAGCGGTGTCCGCCAAAGTCCCGGGTCCAGCGTTCCTTGCCGTCGCGCTCCGCAAAGCTCACATGGACCGGATAGTCGCCCTCCGGCGGGAAGCGCATGATGCCCCCGATCAATCGTGCGAGCGGGTGGCTCCCGCGCTTCACGCTCCCCTCGCCCGCCGCGCCGCCATCGCCATTCACTTCATGCATCGCGCGAACCGCGGCAGGCAACGCGTCGAAGCGCGTGCCCATCGCGCGAGCATATAGCGGGGACACTTCGCGCTCGCGCGTCTCGTGAGCGATCGAAAGCGGCGCAAATAGGGGTTCGAACTGGTCAAGCATCAACAGCCCGGCGCCATCGCAGGCACCGGGCGCAACACGGCCCGCCAATATCTCCTCCGCGAGGATCGCGGCTGCGAAAGTCGGGATCTCCGGCCCGTCGCCGCGGCTGGCGACCACGATCCAGTTCCGCTCGATTCGCCCGCCGCGCAAGGTGACCGACATCGCCGAGCAATCGCTGCCGATCCGCCGCGTCAGCCGCTGGAGCGGGATCAGCCAGCGCGCGGCGCGATCGAGCGAGGCGATCCACCCCCAGCGCACCGGCCAGCTCGCCAGCCACAATGCCAGCATCTGGAAGCCCAGCTCGGTGCCCGCCCGGAAAGTCACTGCCGGGCGTCCGGGCAGCATCGCGGACAGCAGATCATGCGCGGGCACGTCGGCGAGCGCCACCCAGCGGCGCAGCACCGGCTGACCCGACACTGCGAAGCGCACGCGGTGCAACTCCTGCCAGCCATAGCCCACGCCCCAGCGCCGTCCGCGCCACAGCCGCAGCGGCTTGCCGACATAGCTCAGGATCGCGCGCGCCACCGATGCGCCGCCCACCGCGCGATTGGACGCGCTGATCACGATCTCGACCTGCGCGATCGACTCCATGCCCTCCGCAAGCTTGCGCGCCACCGCGCCGGACAGTGCCGGCTCGCTGGAGGCGCCGGCGATCACCGCGATCCCGGCCGCCTTCGCCGCCTTGTCGAGGCTGCCGATCCCCGTGACGAACCCGCGTGCATCGGCAAGGTCGAGATAGGGTATCCGCATCGCGATACAGGCTTCGGGAACGGTGTAGCCACAATTCTGGAAGGGACCCGCGGCGTCGATCACCAGATCGGGCCGGATGCGCGCCATCGCCATCCCGATGCCGTTCGTACGATCGGCCACCACGGCCTCGCAACGGACGAGCCCCGCGCAGAACGCCGCGCCCTTCTCCGCGCTGCGCCCGGCGACGACCACTTCGTGCCCAGCCACGAGCAGTCGCCGCGTCAGCCGCGCGCCGAAGCCGCCATAGCCGCCGATGACGAGGATGCGGCTCACAGGATGCGGCTCCGCTGCGCCGCATCGGGCACCCAGCAGCTCTCGCGCCGCCCGAACAGCCGATAACGATGCCGCGCCACCCAGCGGTAGATCGGATCGCGCAACGCCCTGGGGACGACGCCGAACACACCTGCGGCGCGCCAGGGCCAGCCCAAAGCCCGCCAGATCGCGAGGATCGCATCGCTGTCGCGCAGCGCCCGATCACCCTCGACCAGGATCAGCGTGTCGGGGTCCGCCGGGTCGATCCCGAACGAGCGATAGATCGCCGCGCCCGCTTCGCTCTGCATCGAGGCGAGCAGGAAGCGTCCGGCCCGATCGTGGCGCAGCACGAATTGCGCATGACCCGAGCACAACACGCACAAGGCGTCGAAGACGATCACGGGCCGGGTCACGCGGCTTCCCGCGGATCGGCGAATATCGCGAGCTGGTGGACGAGCTCGCCTAGCCACGGGTGGACGAGATCGAGCGTGAACGCGAAATGTCCACGCCCCAGATCGGTATGGCCGACGACGAGATGGCCCAGCACCGCATTGGGGATGCGCAGCCGCATCGGACCGAACCGCACGAAATAATGGTCGCTGACGAACAGCAGCGTCCCACCCGCTTCCTCGAGCCGCAGCGCGATGCCGAGCCCGAGCCCGAGATATTCCTCCAGCCCCGTCGGCCCGGCGAACCTTTTCGCACTGTGGATAACCTGAGGAAAACCGTGGCGCCGGCCATATTGGCGAGTCCAATACTGGTTCCAGCCCTCTTCGTCCGCGGTCACGCTGACGCTCGCCGCGACGCCGGTGTCGGTGCCGAGCGGCAGCGGCGCCCCAACCAGCCGGGCGAGCTGCGCGAACAGCCAGCCCGCGCGGCTCATCCGGCACTCGGCGACTTCGCCGACATAGGTGACGCACGCGCCCTCCCCGATCTTCCGCAAGAAGCGCCTGCGCACCGCGGGTGGAAGAAACAGCCAACGCGTGCCCAGCAATCGCGCGAACGGGCTGTCGCCCTCGGCCCGCACCGGCGCGACCGGCGGCTGCCACGCCACATATCGTCCCATCCCTGCGGTTTCGACTGCAATCCCCATTGTCAGCCCTTTCTGTAAAGACCGAAATTACCGGGTGCGACGATGCCGCCCCCTTCCTCGACTCAGCTCTCTTTGGAACGCCCTCCCGGCAGGAACGACAGCACCCGCTTGCCCATCTTGATCAACAGCATCAGCCGGTTCGGCGGGATCGCGATCATCTGCTGGTACCAGTCGTCGACCGTCACGACGAAATCGTGCATCGCCGCGATCCGATCGCGCGCGATCCTGCTGATCCGCGGATCGGCTTTAGCCTCGTCGGTGCATACCCGGAGCGCCGCGACGGCGGGATCGATCTCGCGCTCCTTGCGGCCCTGCGCGATCCGGGTGAGCATCTGCATCAGGTCGACCTCGGCCTCATAATGGTCGCGGCGCTCGCCCATCACCGGCACGCGCCGGATCAGCTTCCAGCCGAGCAGCTCCTTGAGGCTGTTGGACGTGTTGCTCCGCGCGATGCGCAGCGTTTCGCTGATCTCCTCGGCATTGAGCGGACGATCGCTGAGATAGAGCAAGGCATGGATCTGCGCGACCGAGCGATTGACGCCCCATTGCCCGCCCATCTCGCCCCAATGCAGCACGAACTGCTGGACGGCGGTCGGGAGCATTGCGCCGTTGTCGGTTATTTCTGTCATGACAGAAATCTATGACAAGAAGACACGGAAGTCAATGGGGTCGCGCGTTTCGCCGACCGGGCGCCGCGGACGGATCGCCGAACGAAGAATGAAGCTCTGCCTAAAATTTCCTTAGGTATTTCTACACGTTGTCGGATTAACCACTCCCTTCTATGCATAAGGGTGCAGGTTGCGCGGGGCGCAACGGCGGGGGATATCAGGTGTTTGGACCACGCGTATCGGCTGCGCTCGGCGTAGCGCTTCTCACTGTGCTTCCGGGTTGCGGCGGTGGTGGCGGCAGCTCCGGCACGGCCACCGGGAGTGGCGGCGTGGTATCGGTCACGCCCGCGCCCACCCCGACGCCCACCTTCACCGAAGCCGATGCCGCACGGCTTGCCAAACAGGCGAGCTTCGGACCCACGCCCGCACTCGTCTCGCGGATCAAGGAACTCGGCGTCAACGCCTGGCTCGACGAGCAATTCGCCGCCACCGGCAGCACCTATACCGATCTCGCCGTCGAGGTCCGCCGCGATTTCTGCACCGGCGGCGACACCGTCTGCACACGCCAGCATTTCTCGCGCGTGCCCGCTGCGATGCGTTTCTATGCCGATGCCACGATGGCGCCCGATCAGCTCCGCCAGCGCGTCGCCTTCGCGCTCGGCCAGATGATCGTCGCGTCCGAGCAGGAAGTGAATTCGGCGGCCGGCATCGCCGCGTTCAACCAGATCTTCCTCGACAACGCCTTCGGCAATTTCCGCGACATCCTCGCCCGGGTGACGATGCTCGGCTATATGGGCGACTATCTCGACATGGCCGACAGCAACAAGTCGGCGCCGTCGGAGAATTACGCCCGCGAATTCCTACAACTGTTCTCGATGGGCCCCGACCAGCTCAATATGGACGGCACGCCCAAGCTGGATGCGACCGGCGCGCGCCAGGCCAATTATACGCCGGAAGACATTCGCGGCGTCGCCCGCGCGTTGACCGGCTGGACCTATGCCCGGGTGGGCGGGGCGGCGATCACCGATGGCAATGCCCGCGATTATTCGCAGCCGATGATCCCGGTGCCGACGCGCTACGACACTACCGCCAAGTCGTTCCTCGGAACCTCGGTCGCCGCCGGCGCGACGCAGGAAGCCAGCGTCGCAGCCGTGGTCGACGCCGCGTTCAACAACGCGTCGACCGCGCCCTTCGTCTCGAAGTTCCTGATCACCCATCTCGTCACGCCCAACCCGACATCCGCCTATGTCGGTCGCGTGGCGGCGGTGTTCGCCAATAACGGCAACGGCGTGCGCGGCGATCTCAAGGCTGTGGTCCGCGTGGTCCTGACCGACGCCGAGGCGCGCGCCGCACCGGGTGCCGCCTCGGGCAAGGTCAAGGAACCGATCCTGCTGATGACCGGCCTCGCCCGCGTGATCGGCTTCGCCACCGACGGCTATGTCTTCGTCAATCGCGACACCAGCATGGGCCAGCCGGTGATGCGCGCGCCTTCGGTGTTCAACTTCTACCCGACCGATTATCCGCTGCCCGGCAGCACCACGTTGAGGAGCCCGGCGTCGAAGCTGCTCAACACCTCGAACGTGCTGCGCTGGCACAATTTCGTCTATGACTGGACGATCGGCGGTGATGCCACGCGTTCGGAGTTCACGCTCGACGCCGGCCTGCCCAATTCGTCGCTGACCCAGCCGCTGTGGAGCGGATGGGAGGCGTTCGGCACCGATCTCGACGCGATGGTCGCGCGGATCGACCTGCTGATGTTCGCGAACACGCTGACTCAGCCGCAAAAGGACGCGCTCAAGGCCGCGGCCACCGCGATCACCAATGCCGATCCGCTGATCCAGGCGCGGAAACGCGCGCAGATGATGCTGTATGTCGCGGCCTCCAGCCCGATCTTCCTCGTCGACCGGTAAGGAAACCAGATGACCCTTTCCCGCCGCGATTTCGTTCGCCTCGTCGCCGGCACCGGCGCGATGGCCGCCATGGGCCAGCTCGGCCGCACCAGCGCGATGGCCGCCCCGAACGGCAGCTACCGCGCGATGGTCGGCGTGTTCCTGTTCGGGGGCAATGACGGCTGGAACATGGTGATCCCCACCGACGCCCGGCATGCGACCTACCTTGCCTCGCGCGGCTCGGTCGGCATCAAGGCGACAGCGCTGACGCCACTGACCAACGCCGCCTACGCGCTCCACCCGTCGATGTCGGCGCTCCGTCCGCTGTGGGACGAAGGCAGTCTCGCGCTGGTGCTCAACGCCGGTACCTTGTTCGCGCCACTGACCAAGTCGACCTATCAATCGCGCCCCGATCTGCGCCCCACCAATCTGATGAGCCATTCGGACGAGCAGGCGCATTGGCAGGGCCTGCGCGCGCGCGACGTCAGCATCGATGGGTTCATGGGCCGCATGACCGATCGCATGACCGCGACCGGCACGCCCTCGATGATCTCGCTCGCCGGCTCGAACCTCGCGACGATCGGCCGGACCAGCTCGGCGCTGGTGCTGCCGTCCACGGGTACGCTCGGCCGCAGCGGCTATGCCACCGCTGGCAATGCCGCCAACCAGGCGAAGAACGCCGCAGTCGACGCCTTCGCCAGCGGCGCAGCTTACGGCGCGATGACCGACGCCACCGCGCGCGACATCAACAGCGCCTATGGCCAGGCCGTCACCGCGAACACGATCATCAGCGCCGCCAGCGCGCTCGACGGCTATTTCGTCAACCCGACGACCGGCGCGGCGCTGACCAGCGACGTTGCGCGCCAGCTGATGCGAGTCGCCCGGATGATCGCCGCGCGCTCGAGCCTCGGCCATGACCGCCAGACCTTCATGGTGAGCCAGGGCGGCTTCGACAATCATTCGGGGCAGGTGAACGGCGGCAACAACGATACCGGCACCCATGCCAATCTGCTCGGCGATCTCGCCATGGCGCTCGCCGGCTTTCACCGCGCGATGCAGTCGATCGGCATGGCCGAGAACGTCACGGCCTTCACGATGAGTGACTTCGGCCGGACCTTCAAAGGCAATGCCCAGAACGGCACCGATCACGCCTGGGGCAGCAACCACCTGGTCGTCGGCGGCAACGTCACGCCGGGCGGCATCTTCGGCGCCTATCCCGATCCGGTGATCGGCGGCGAGCACGACGTCGGCAACGAGGGCCGCTTCGTCCCCGCGGTCGCGCAGGAGGAATATATCGGCGCGATCGCCCGCTGGCACGGCGTCGGCGATGCCGACATGCCCTATGTCTTCCCCAATTGGTCGACCTGGAGCACCGGCGGTCGCGGCCCCTTAGGGTTGTTCCGCGCTTAACGGCGTTCCTCCACCTTTCCTTCCCCATCGCATCCTATGGTGCGCCGGAGGGAGCAAGGCATGGAACTTCACTACCGCGGCATGACCGGCTCGGATATTGTCGACGCGGGAGGAACCCCCGTGTCGAACCTCTTCCGCATCACGCCGTTCATGCACGTGCCCGATATCGACGCGGCAGTGCTGTTCTTCACCGATATCCTCGGCTTCGAGTGCCGCTTCCGCCAGGGCAGCTACGCCTATGTCCAGCGCGAGACCGCGGCGTTCCGCCTGAAGGAGAATGCCGGCGACGACGGCGCCCCGCCGGGCAATCGCCGATTCTGTTATTATATCGACGTTCGCGACGTCGATGCGATCGCCGAGGAACTGCGGCCGAAGATCCCATTGCTCAACGACGGCGACATCCATGGCCCGATCAACCAGATCTACGGCCAGCGCGAACTGATGGTGGTCGCGCCCGATGGGAATCTGCTGGTGTTCGGACAGGATCTCACCAAGTCCTGAACCAACCTGTTCCCCGGCGAAGGCCGGGGCCCAGTCGCGAGATGTCATCGACGGCAGGTCGCCACTTCCTGTTTACCGCCACTGGGCCCCGGCCTTCGCCGGGGAACAACACAGCCGGGTACGACTCTATAGCGCCACGCTCCCCTCGCCCTTGAACCGCGCCACCGTCTCGAAGCTGGCGCCATCGATCCGAATCTCGTTGAACGACGGCGGCTTCGCCCGAACGCGCTCGGACAGCGTGCCCGCCCCGATCAGCCGCATTGTACGCCCGTTCACTTCATGGGCCACGTCGAACGGATCGTGGACATGTCCCGTGAGCACGGCATGCGCGCCCGCGGTCGCCAGCGCTTCGAGCGCTTGCCGACCATGCCGCGTCATCGACGTCGCCAGCGTCCCCGCCTCGACCAATGGATGGTGCGCGGCGACGAATATCAGATCGTCCCTGGGCGCCGCCTCGACCAAAGCGAGCGATTCCTGCAGCGCACGCGTGCTGACATAGCCCTTCGCCCAGTTGAGCCGCCACTGGAAGCGCGCAGTGGTCTTGAGCGGCACCACGCTCACGCCCTTCACGTCGAGCGGCCTCTCGATCATGTGCTCGAGCGCCCGATAACGCTTGTACGGCGTGAAGAAGCGCGCCCAAAGGTTGAAATAGGGCAAATCGTGGTTGCCGACCTCCACCGTCACCGGTCGCCCCAGGCTCTCCAGCCATTTCGCGGCGGCGGTGAATTCATGCGCCCGCGCGCGCATCGTCAGATCGCCGGTCATGACCACCGCGTCGGGCTGTTCCTCCTTCACCTTGCGGCCGAACCAGTCGATCGCCTCGCGATCCTCGCGTCCGAAATGGACGTCGCTGACGTGAAACAGGCGGGTCATGTCGCCGGCACCTCCTCGTCCTTGCGGGTGGCGATGAACGTCTCAAGGCTCTTGCCCGATCGGATCGGCATACGCGGGGCGAGCATCACCGGTTCGCCGTCGAACAGCGCCAGCACCGACCTATGGCCTCGCACGCGCAACTCCCTGGTCCAGGCTTCGCTCACTGCGTGCGCGGCGACCCAATCGCCGTTCAGCCAGTCCCAGCCGAGCTGGACGATCGCCTTCCAGTCCCGGGCGTCGACCGCGGCGACCTCCAGCCCGTGCAGATCGGGAGTGACGAACACCGCCTGATAATGATCGCCCAGTCCCTTCGCGCCTTCGACGCGGATTCCCCGCTCGCCGAAGGTTTTGCGAAGGGCGCCGCGCACCGCAGCCAGCAATCGCCCGACCTTGCCCTTGCGCACTGCCTCCCGCGCCCGGAACCACGAGGCCGCGGGCCCGAGGATCAGCCCGACAAAAGCGCGATGCTCGCCCGCGATCACATAAGGCAGCGACACCCGCCGGTCGCACGCGCGCGCCGCATGGACGATCTTGTGCGGATCGGTCTCGCTGTGCAGCCCCTTGGCGAGCAGGTTCATCGTGCCGCCGGGCAGGATCAGGAATGCGCCTTCCCATTGTTCCAGCGCACAGAGCGCGGCGTTGATTGTGCCGTCGCCCGCGAACAGCACCACCGTGTCGACCTTAGCACGGTCGAGTTCCTCGGCTTTGGGCAGCTTTTGCTCGGGAAACTCGGTCCGTCCGGCGAGCTTGAGCCCGCTCTCCTCGAACACAGCTTCGAGCGCCTCGCATTTGGCGCGGGTGGCGGTGCCGGAATTGGGATTGGTGATGAACCAGAGCGTTTCCATGCCCGCCGCAACGCGCGAGCCGGCTTTTGGTCGCTTCTCAAGCGTAACGACCCTGAACCTCGCGACCAGACGCATTCGCCGATTGACCGCCCGCCCCGCCCTGTGGCAACCGGGCTGCCGCGCGGGTGTAGCTCAATGGCAGAGCAGAAGCTTCCCAAGCTTACGACGAGGGTTCGATTCCCTTCACCCGCTCCACCGATAGCCCACCTGCCGCCACCGGGGGCATCGGCCGAGTTCTCCTCCACCCGCCTGATGCAATAACCGCAGCTCACCTAGCTGGCATGAGGCGCGGAATTCCGCCGGTTCCCGTGCAAACCAGTTCCGAAAAACAAGCGTTTCGAATCGATCGCTTAACAATCGGGTGCAAAACAGAATTGGCTCCTTTGGGTGTCCGCCGGCGGTGCTGAGCATCCTCGCCGACATTTATTTGCCTGCAGCTCTTGGAAGTAATCGAACCACTTACCATGTTTTGGTTTCGAAATAGCCGAGCGTGTTTGGGGTACACTCCTAAGGCTTATACCGGAAAAAACCCCACTACGTTGGCCTAACGCACCGACTCGGCTACCATAAGGGTCAGGGTGCGAGGTAGAGGAGAACACGGCATGACCGTGCTACTCGCTATCGAAGCCAGCAGGCCGAACGGTACGGTGTACCGGGTGGCTTTCGGGTGGAAGATCCACTCGGCGGCTTCTTGGTTCACTGCTTTCGGGCGGTTGCTTTAAATGGAGGGGCGCTCTGGCAGCAGGGCGCCCTTCTTGCGTTCAGCTAAAACTCTAGACCGCTGGTAAGCGGACCCTCTCGGTGTAAACGAGATGCTCTACCAACTGAGCTAAGCGCCCTTCCCTCGGGAAGCCGCGGATTTAGGCCATTTTTGCGGCGGGTCAACAGCCAGCTCGCGGAACGCAAAGGATACAGACGGAACTGATCGGGCCTGAGTGTCCCGAACTATCCCCGAACGGCTTCAGGTGCTGCGCACTCGACCTGGCCCAGTTGACCTTGCGGACCAACTCCGCGAGCGTTCCCCCATGACCGGAGAGCGAAACCACCCTGCCCAGAGCACAGCCGAGCCGCTGGAGGGCTGGCCGCGAGACGTAAGGCCGATTTCCATAGATGGGATGGATCGGTTGGGCGTTGGCGACGATGGCTCGATCTATTGGGACGGAAAGGCGATAGAAATCCGCCGATCGGTAACCCTGACCGTGGCTCAAAAGATCGGCGCCGCGCTAGTTACAGCCTCGGCCGTCGTAGCGGCGGCGGCAGCTGCCGTGAGTGCCTACGCCGATCTGACGAGTTTGCCGAAGTAAGGCCGGCGAGAACAGCAGCTCGCCAAGCTGGCTCGATCGACGGAACGCCGCCGCCCATCCTGCAATCCTTAAGATATGCGTTTCTAGGCAGATGGTTAGGAATCGGGAGCAAATCAAATTTGCTCCTTGTGGGCAGACATGCTCTCCGGCCGCGTTCCTCCGCCGCGTCGCACGACCCGCAGGTGCCGCACTTGTGAATGTATGCATAAGTTCATAGGCATCTCTGGTTTAGCTATTGGTCGGAGTGAGACGCTGTCGATCGAAATCACAGGGGAGCGCCGCTGGAAGTCAGTCTTGCGGTTCGCGCCGGTTGAATTGCCTGACCTCACAATCCTGGTTGGCTTGAACGGGAGCGGGAAGAGCCAGTTGCTCGAAGCGATTGAGCGGGGCGCCGTGTCAGTCAAATTCGACGGTCAACCGGCCGAGTCACAATCTTCGCCACTTCGTATCATCAATGATGGCGCACTCCCCCCTGACCTGTTGGGGGAGGCTCAGCTAGCAATCGGGCGCCCGATTGACATTAAAAATAAGAATCGAACGGCTGACAAGCTCTTAGAAAACTTCGAGTCTTCGCGCGAGGCGTTTCTCGCCAAACATATGGATGAACTGAGAATTTTAATTGAACCCTCACTCGAAGATATTCTGCACGAGGGAGAAGACGTCTGGCGACTTGGGCCGGAAGAGGTCTCACGACGGGCTGGCGCGAGCGAGCAGGCCTCGTTCCATATTGGCCGCGTCTTCGAGGCGGCCGCGCACACCCTGATGATTACTAAAGGCGCGTCACCAGAAATATTCGGGCTAAATAGACTGCCCGACGCTTTTTTCGAAGCTGTCGCTGTCGGAAGCGGAAGAGCACTGGAGTTGACTGCGGACGACTTGCAGCCCCATCACCTGTGGACCACGGTTTCAACATTCTCCCCTCCCATAGCAGAGGTTTTCAATCGATACCGAGAACTCCAACTCCTCAGGGATATCATGGAAATTGCAGACGGCCGCGAGTCGACGTCGACTGCGTTGTCCCAAGCCGAATTCCGCAAGAGATACGGAGAGCCGCCGTGGGTTACGGTGACTGAGGTCCTGCAGGCGTTTGGACTACCCTATAGTGTTCCCGCGCCACCGCCGAACGTCACCGATCCAACTAAGTTCGTATTACTAGATCAGGAAGGCAGTGAGGTGGGGCTGGACAGCCTTTCTTCTGGTGAACGCGTCCTGCTTCGTGTGGCACTTTCATTATTGGATTATTCGAAGTTCAAGGTCGGGACTTCATTACCTCGGCTGCTGTTGCTCGATGAGATGGATGCATCACTGCATCCCGAGATGGTCAACCGCTGGCTCGACGCCATAGCTCGTGGTGTGGTTGGCAAGCTAGGCCTGAAATGCATTCTCACCACGCATTCGCCGACCACGGTCGCGCTCGCCCCTGAGCAATCCTTGTTCGAGATGCGACGTGGCATCGCAGGTCCGACCAACGTGTCAAAACCTCAGGCAATGAATGCCCTGACGGTTGGCCTTCCGTTCCTATCCATCGACTATTCTGGCCGTCGTCAAATTTTCACGGAGAGCGACACCGACGCCGAAGCTTTCCAGTTGGTGGAGTCATTTCTTAAAGCGGAGCTCGCCCTTCCCCGCGCGCTCGCATTCATTTCGACAGGGATGAGACACAAGAACAACGAGCAGAATGCGGGTTGCGCACAGGTGCGAGCCCTCGTTGCCCGACTCCATGACAACGGCGCAGCGAACGTTCGTGGCGTCATTGACTGGGATGGCAAGAATACAGGAGACGATCGTATCTTGGTCCTTGCCCAGAACACTCACTATGCGCTGGACAATCTCCTTGCTGACCCGTTTCTGATTGGAGCGCTGATGATATATGAGCAGCGGCCTCCCAAGGGGATCGACTTCAATTTTGTGGGGCTAGATAAGCTTGGCTCCGTTGAACGACAACAGATTGCGGATGCCGTTTTGGCTGGAACCGTTAAGCCTGCGGACGCGGACGGAACACTTGTAGATAACAATTATGTTGACGGCGGGTCGATCAAAGTCCCGCGCTTCATCCAGACAATGCGGGGACATGCCTTGGAAGACGTATTGACTGCTGCAAACCCCGTTCTCAAAAAATGGCGCCATCGCAGCGGGCAACTGACCTCGGCGGTGGTGAAATTCGTAATTCGAAATCACCCCCGCTTCTGTCCGACACCCATTGCAGATCTACTTCGAAAGCTGGCGGGCTGAGGGCGGTTCGAGACGAGTTTCATCGGACGGCGATGATCACAGCCATATCTGTCACCACCAAGTTAAGCGCTGTGTCAAACACCTGAACGCACGAAGCCATGTGGATTTGCTCCCATGGAAGGGCGCCTCCCCTTCACAGTCGTGCAGTCTCCAACCCCAGAGTCTAAGCGATCATCCTTCAGGTCGAAGTACGAGATGTCATCCGGCTCGAATAGCGGCCCATCCAGAACCAGCCACCAACGACCATCAAGCATGCGCGTTCTCGACATCGATTGAATACCTTCAGCGAGTGTCAGGGCATCCTCAACATCCACACGGAGATACCTAACGGTGTACCATATGTCCGGGAGCAGGATTTTTGGCAGCAGACCAAAGCCACAGCGGCCTGAAAAGCCGGATACTATTATCGCAGATGCTTAGGATACCCTGGTCGATTTGCCACAGGGAACGATGCGGACAGGTACGAAGGGGTACGATCAGGCAGCGTTGCGCAGCTTGGTGGCTTTACCCTCGGCGGCCCTGTGCACCATCTTTACCAGCCGCTTCGAATCCCTGAGGATCTCCGACTTGGGAAAGAAGCCGAGCGCACCACGATCGATCGAATTCGCCGCGGCTTCGCCGTGACTGGTCAACATGATCGCGTGGGTGCGATCGTGAATTGCGTCGAGCAATGCCAAGCCATCGATTCCCGGCATCGCAATATCGAGCGTCGTCACTTGTGGATGGAGAACATCAATCATTCGGATCGCCGTCGCGGCATCCGCCGCCGAACCGACGAGCGTGATGTCCGGCTCGCGTCCCAGCACTTCCTCGAGCATGGCCCGGATTGTCACGGAATCGTCGACGATCAGCACACGAATAACGGACATGGTCCCCACTCCCGCAAGCCTATATCCTAAGCCTGCCTTCGCATAGTGAACAGCCGGAAAAGGTGCGAAAGGTGAGTTTATCTAAACCGTCGATCACGATTGCTTAAACACGATCGCCAGCAGGACTTGGACCGGATGCCTGATGTGACGACCTGACGTTGCTCAAGCGATCGCGGAGGCGGGGGGATCACGATGGTGTCGGAGATGTTGGCCGTCTGCGGTACGACAATTTTCGGGACAAGAATGAGGAATAGCTGCCGTTTCCGGGTCAAGCTTCTCCCCGGCCCTTGTTCGAGTTCAAATTTTTGGCCAGCCCACGGGGGAGTGGATGTGCGCCGGCCCCAGCCTCAGCAGCCAGCCGGAGACCGGCCGTCCCCTTCAGGCTGTAGCTCACCGGTACCCTCGCCTGTGGAGTTCGCTGCTTCAGGCCGCGCCCGGTCAAAGGCCAAGCGCGGGGCCGAGCGCATTTTTCAAAGGCGCGAGCCAGGGCTCGTAGTTGCGCCAGCGCCCGAGCCCCTCCGCGTCGATCGGTCGGCGAACCTGCTCGGCACTGGGTGTGTGGACGGCTCTCGGGTTCTCATGGAAGCGCAGACAGGACTCATCGAATGGCAAACCCAGATAGGCGAGCAGCCTTCGGACCTCGCCTTCGAGATTCTCGACCACATGCTCATATTGCACCCGAAAGATCCTGCCGGGCAGGACCGTCTCGAAATGGTCGATCGCCCTGACATAATCCCGATAATAGCGGCCCAGATTCTCCAGATCGGTCGGAAAGCTTGTTTCGCGATTGAAATAGGTCGTGAAGCACGACACGCAGCACGCCAGCGGCCGGCGCCTCACGTCGATTATCCTGGCGTTCGGCAGGATCAGGTGGATCAGCGCGACATACTGCCAGTTCGACGGCATCTTGTCGGTAAAGAATGGCCGCTCGGTCCCCGCGCGGCGTCGTGCCGAGTGGAGGTAGGATTCTCCCAGATCGCGAAGCTCCGCGTCGCCCGAGCCGGCGATCGCCTGCGGCCACGCCGCTCGCGAGGCACCCGCGCCGTCAAGGCCGGCGGCGAGCTTCTGCAGCTCGAACAATTCTCCGAGACCTTCGACCATGGGATGACTGGCCAGGATCTGCTCGATCAGCGTCGAGCCCGAGCGCGGCATGCCGACAATGAAGATCGGATCGGGCGCGTCGCACCCAGATTCCAAGCGTCGGGCGAACAACCCGGCCGTGAACACGGTTTCCATCTGATCAACGAGATCGCTCAGCATTTCGGCATCATAGCGAATCAGCGCGCGCCGAATCTCGCCGGCTGCCTCATAATGCCGGAACGACTGCTCGAACCTGCGTTGATCGCCCAAAGCCTTGCCGAGTGCGAAATGGAGCTGGAGCCGGTTCAGATCGTCGCCTGCTTCCTGCAGCGCCTGCTCGAGCGACGCGATGTCTCCCGCATCGAATCCAATGGTCCGGATGCCGGCGAGACCAGTCCAGGCGAAGCCGTTTCGCGGATCGAGCGCCAACGATTTTCGATAAGCGGCGATGGCGTCCTCCGCGCGGCCGACCGCCTTCAGCGCGCCGGCATAGTTCGTCCAGGGAATCGAGGCGCCTGGCACCCGCGCGACCAGCGTCTCATGGACGGCAAGCGCTTCGTCCATGCGGTGCTCGGACCCCAGCAGGCTCGCCTTGAGCGACAGGGCCCAGACGCTATCCGGCTGGCGCGCGATCACATCGTCGACCAGCGCGACCGCTTCCCCGGCACGCCCGAGGCGGCACAGCAACGCGGCGAGATCGACATGGGCGCGGGCAGACGCCGGCGCGCGCGCGACGGCGCGTCGCAGCAATTGCTCGGTTTCAGTGAAAGAGCCCGTCGCCGCGGGCGGGTGAACATTCTCCATGGACGCCGACGCTAGGCGAATCGCCGCTGGTTGCAACCATCGCCCTGTACCGCGATCATCCGTGCCTTGAGCGGCAGAGCGGGATTCAAAAGGTCACCTGGAAGCCGGCATGGGCGCGCAGCGTGTTGCTGTTGCCGAAATTGCCCAGAGCCGTGTTGCCGGAAACCTCGGAGTAGATCGTGTACCGCCCACTGCCCCAGCTGTAGCTGCCGCCGATGCCGAGCTCGCCCCGGAGACGATCGTCGCGTCGCAGCAACGGCGTGCCGGAGACGTCGACGCGCGTACCATCGAGCATCTCATATTCGATGTTGGCGATACCGTAGAGGTGCCTGCGCGCGGTCTGGCCGTTGGCTTGGCTCCAGCTCTTCTGATGGTCGAGCGAGATGCCGAGCCTTCCGAGCAGGCTGTCGGAGTCCCCTGCCGAGACGATGGCGCCGGCCAGATCGACGAAGCGGTCGAACCGCATGTTCGAATGGATGATCTGCGCCTGCGGCGTGACACTGAGTCCGTCGGCCACAGTCATGCGCTGGCCGATCTCCAGGCTGAACGCCTCGCCCATCGCGTCATTATTATCGGCGAGCCGGCCAAGCAGACCGGAGTCGAGATCGCTGTAGGACCATGTCACCTGCGCCTGTGCGTCGGCATAGAAGCCGCCCTTGCCGTACCAGGTGAGGGTCGCGCCGACGCCATAGCCCTCGGTGTCGATCTTGCCGTTGCCGAAGCGCGAGCGGACACGCGCGTCGGCTTTCCCGTAACGCGCAGTGAGGGCGTAGACGAGCGCACCGCTGTCGGCGTCGATCAGCTCTGCATCGACGCCCAACTGGAGCATCCAGTCGTCGATGTCGAGGTCAGCAGCCGTGGTCGACGCCGCCGGTTCCGTACGATGACGGTTGGCTTCCATGCGGCCCCAGATGCCGAAGCCCGAATTGGTGAAGCCGGCCCATTGCCGGTTGCCGATCCGCTGCTGCAGCGTGGGTAGGCGATTGAGCGTCTGCAGCGTCTGTGTATAGGATTCGTAGAGCGGCACGCCGGGCTGGTAGAGCGGTGTCTGAGGCTGGTTGGGCGCATCGAGCAGGCTGGAGCGCAGGTACCAATCGCCATCGGCCGGCGTCGAGACCCCGCCCAGGAACAGCCGGTAGCCGAACGCGCCTGCGATCACCGCCGGGCTACCCTCGAACTTGTAATCGCCGTTGAGCGTGAAGGTGCCTGCCGAGGTGCCACCGGTCACGTCGATGATCTTGATACCCTCGACCGTCTGTCCGCCGAGCCCGCCGCGGTTGCGCACGTCGATCGCGGTCGTCCCCGAGGTGCCGCCCGCGATCACCAGCCGGTCGGCCTGCGACCCGTCGCCGCCGAGCGCCGCCTCGATCTCGAGCGTGCCGCCCGAGCCGGCATAGCTGCCGGCCGTCAGCGTGCCGAACCCGTCGCGGCCCGGCGCGACGATGCCGGCATTGGCGATGCCGCCGACCGAACCGGTGCCTTCGAGCCGGCTCCCCGCATTGACTGCGACCGCGCTGCCCAGCCTGCCGGTGACCGCCAACGTGCCGGCCGAAACGGTAGTGGCGCCGGTATAGCCGCTGTTGTCGCCGGTCAGAAGCAGCGAGCCCGACCCCGCCTTGGTCAGCGCGCCGGGCCCAGAGAGCAAGCCACCCAGGGTGAAGGTGGTCGCGTCGGCCGTCGAGATCGTTCCCGCTCCCGCCAGCGTGACCGTGCGGCCGCTGGTGAGGTCCGCGCTGGTCGCGAGCGTGCCGCCGTCAAGTGTCACGCCGCCCGAAGCGGCGCCCAGATTGGCGTCGGCCGACACTCGCAGCGTGCCCCCGTTCACCAGCGTGCCGCCGGTGTAGCTGTTGGTGCCGCCGAGCACGAGCGTGCCCGCATCGGTCTTGACCAGCTGCGTGCTGCCCGAGAGCGCGGAATTGATCGTGGCGGTGAACCCGGCACCTGCCGCGCTGCCGTCGCCGACCCTGACGACCGACTGCGGGCCCGTCAGCGCGATGGGATTTCCGGTGAGCGTATAACCGTTCGCCGCGAACTGCATGCCGGCCGCCGTCACCTGGCCGAGGCCGTTATCGACCGTCACCGTGCCGCCGGTGCCGCCGAACACCGCGAAGGCACCGTCGCTATAAGGCGCGTTCACCGCCCCGTTGGTGTTGGTCCAATTGTCGTTGCCGGTGCTGTTCTGCCAGGTGCCGTTGCCGCCGTTGATGACCCCGTTGTTCTTGGGGCCAGCCGCGCCGTCCCAGAAATTGAGCATGAGGCCCGCTGAATTGACGAGGTTCACCTGGCCCGCGACGGAAGTCTGGACATCGACATCGCTGCCAGCGGGCAGCGCCCCCAAGGTCAGGCCGTTGTCGGTCAGCGTGCCGCCATAGTTGAACACGCGGTACACGCCGACGTCGAACGCGCCGCCCGCAGGTACGCTCACGTTGATCGTGCCGTCGAGAACCAGGTTGCCGCCGACGTCGACGAGATCGTTGAGCGCGCCGCCCGCCACATTGGCCTGCCCGAACTCCCAGGCGAGCGTGACGCCGGCCGCGAGCGACAAGCCACCGTTGATCGTGAGCGTCCCCGCGCCGCCCGCGCCCGGAGTCAGCGTTGCGCCGTCGGCGAGGGCGACGTTGCCGCCGATCGTGCCCGTGCCGCCAAGGCTCGCTCCCGAGGCGACGCTGGTGGCACCGGTCGCTCCGCTCTGATTGCCGTTCACGAGCAGCGTACCGGCGACCACCGCGGTGGTCCCCGTGTAGCTGCCGGCACCCGAGAGCACGAGCGTGCCGCCTCCGCTCTTGATCAGCCCGCCTGTTCCGGTCACCGCACCGCCGAGGCTCAGAGTGGTGCCGGCGTCGGTGAGAAACGTGCCGGCTCCGGCCAGATCGATCGCGCGCGCCGAGCTCATGTTCGCGCCGGTATTGAGCGTGCCGCCATTGAGGCTCAGCCCGCCAGCGACGGCGCCGAGATTGGCGTCGGCCGAGACGCGGACAGTGCCGCCGTTGATCGCGGTGCCGCCGGCGTAGCTGTTGGTGCCGGTCAGCACGAGCGTGCCGGCGTCGGTCTTGACCAACTGGGTGGCGCCGATGATCGCGCTGCCGATGGTCGCGGTGTAGCCGGCTCCCGCCGCGGTGCCGTCGCCGACCCGGATCACCGATTGCGGGCCGGTGAGCGTCAGGTCGCCTCCGATGACCGTGTAGCCACCGGTCGCGAACTGGAGGCCAGATGCGGTAACCGCCCCCAGGGCGTTGTCGATCGTGACCGTTCCGGGGGTGCCGGTGAAGATCGCGAACGCGCCGTCGTCATAGCCGGCATTGACCGCGCCGGTGGCATCGGCCCAATTGTCGTTGCCCGTACCGGCCTGCCAGATGCCGCCGCCGCCGTTGACCGCATTGTTGAACTTGGGCCCGGCAGCGCCGTCCCAGAAATTGAGCAGCGCGGAGGCCATGTTGATCAAATTGACCTGATTGGCGACCGAAGTCTGGACGAACACGTTGGAACCGGCTGGCAGAGTGCCGATTGCCAGGCCATTGTCAGTGAGCGTGCCGGCATAGTTGGCGATCCGGTAGAGGCCGATGTCGAATGCCCCGCCCGGCGTGACCGCGACATCGATCGTGCCGTCGAGGGTCAGGTCGCCGCCGACATTGACCACGTCGTTGAGCGGATTGCCCGGTGCATTGGCCGCGCCGAAGTCGAAGCCGAGGTGCGCGCCCGCTCCCATCGACAGGTTGCCGTTGATCGTGAGCGTGCCCGGGCCGCCGGTGCCGGGCGCGAGCGTGCCGTCGCCGAGCAGGACGTTCCCGCCGAGCGTGCCGGTGCCGCCGAGCGTCGCGTTCGCGGCAACCGCCGTGAGGCCCGTCGCGGCCGACTGGTCGCCGTTGATCAGCAGCGTGCCCGCCGACACCCGCGTCGCGCCGGTGTAGCTGTTGGCGGCGGTGAGGATGGTCGTGCCTGTGCCGGTCTGGAGTAGCTCACCGCTGCCCGAGATAGTGCCCGCCAGCGTGAGCGTGTCCGAACGATTGACCGCAAACCTGGCATTGTTGACGACGTTGCCCAGAATGCTTCCAGTCGTCCCGCCCTCGCCGAGCTGCAGCAGGCCGGCAGTGATCGTCGTGCCTCCGGTGTAATTGTGGTCCGCTCGGAGGATGAGCGTGCCGGCGCCGTCCTTGACGAGCGCGCCGGGGCCGGAGACGATTCCGCCGAGTACGAGCCCCGCGCCTTGGGTGAAGAACGTGCCCGTACCGCCAAGCGTGACGGCTCGGTTGGACCCGAAGGTGCCGGTGGTGCGCAGCGTGCCGCCGTTGAAGCTGAGGCCGCTTGCCGCGTCGCCGAGATTGGCGTCGCTCGAGACGCTGAGCGTGCCGCCGTTGATCGCGGTGCCGCCCATGTAGCTGTTAACGCCGGTCAGGACGAGCGTGCCGCCCATGTCCTTGACCAGCTGCGCCGAGCCGGTGAGGACGCTGCTGACCGTGGTGGTGATCGCGGCATCGCCCGCGCCGCCGTCGCCGACCCGGACGAACGCCTGGGCACCGGTCAGCGTCAGCGGTTGGCCCACGATGGTGTAGCCGCCGACGGTGAACTGCATACCGGCCGAAAGAACATTGCCCCCGCTGTTGTCGACGGTGACGGTCCCGCCGGTGCCCTGGAAGATCGCGAAGCTGCCTTGGGCATAGTCGGCGTTGACCGCACCATTGACCTCGGTCCAATTGTTCGCGCCGCCGCCCAGCACCCAAATGCCGTTGCCGCCCTGAATGGTGCCGTCATTCTTGGGTCCGGCCGCACCATCCCAGAAGTTGAGGGTGAGGCCGGCGGTGTTGACCAGGTTGACTTGGTTCGCGACCGCAGTCTGGACGAATGCGGTCCCGCTCGGCAGGCTGCCGACCGTCAGGCCATTGTCGGTGAGCGTGCCGGCATAATTGATGACCCGGTAGACGCCCGGACCGAAGCTGCCGCCCGGCGCTTGCGTCACGTCGATCGTGCCGTCGAGGGTCAGGTTGCCGCCGACATTGACGAGATCGTTGAGCGGACCGCCCGACACACTCGCCTGGCCGAACTCGAAGGCAAGCTGCGAGCCGCTGCCGAGGACGAGGTTGCCGTTGATCGTCAACGCACCGACGCCGTTGCTGCCTGCCGCCAGCGTGCCGCCATCGGCCACGCTCACATTGCCGCCGACGATGCCCGTGCCGCCGAGCGTCGCACCGGAGACGACACTGGTGAGCCCGGTCGCGCCGGACTGGTCGCCCTCGATCAGGAGGGTGCCTGCCGTGACACTGGTCGCGCCCGTATAGCTGTTGCCACCGGTCAGGATCGTCGTGCCGGTACCGACCTGGATGAGCGCACCACCGCCGGAAATAGTGCCGCCGAAGGTCATTGTGTCCGACCGGTCCAAGACCAACAGCCCGTTGTCGAGCACATCGCCCGCGATGCTGCCGCTCGTGCCGCCATTGCCAAGCTGCAGGGTGCCCGCACTGATCGTGGTGCCGCCGGTATATGTGTTGGCGCCAGTAAGGATCGTGGTGCCCGGGCCGGCCTGCTCGACGCGTCCGGTGCCCGAGATGACGTTCGCGAACGTCACCTGATCGGAGCGATCGAAGACGAGTGCGGCATTGTCGACCACATCGCCGGTGATGCTGCCCGTCGTTCCGCCGGCGCCGAGCTGGAGAATGCCCGCGCTGATCGTGGTGCCGCCGCCATAGCTGTTGGCACCAGTGAGGATCGTCGTTCCCGAGCCGATCTGGCTGACCGATCCGCTGCCGGTGATGGTGCCCGCAAGGGTCAGGCTGTCGGAGCGGTTGAGCAGGAGCGCGCCGTTGTCGACGATGTCGCCCGTGATGCTGCCGGTCGTACCGCCATTGCCGAGCTGCAGCATGCCTGCGGCAATGGTGGTGCCGCCGCCATAGGCACTGTCCGCGGTCAGGACCAGCGAACCGGCGCCCTGCTTGGTCAGCGCCCCGGCGCCGGAGATCGCGCCGTCCAGCGTCAGCGTCGTGCCGCCGTCGGTGAGGAATGTGCCCGCGCCGGCGAGGTTGACGGCGCGGCTCGAGGTGAGGTCAGCGGTCGTGTTGAGCGTGCCGCCGCCCAGCGTGATCCCGCCCGCGGCCGCGCCGAGATTGACGTCGGCCGAGATCCGCAGCGTGCCGCCGTTGATCGTCGTGCCGCCGGTGTAGCTGTTGGTACCGGTCAGCACGAGCGTGCCGGCATCGGTCTTGGTCAGGCCCGCCGCCCCGGTGAGCTCCGCGTCGATGGTCGCGGTATAGCCCGCACCGCCTGCGCTGCCGTCGCCGACCTGCACGATCGCCTGCGCGCCGGTAAGCGTCAGCGGGCCGCCGTCGACGACATAGCCGTCGCTTGCGAACTGCATGCCCGTAGCAAGGACGTCGCCGCCCACATTGCTGACGCTCACCGTGCCGGCTGGGCCCGAGAAGATCGCGAAGCTGTTCTGGGCATAATCGGCGTTCACCGTGCCGTTCTGATCGGTCCAGTTGTTGGTGCCGCCGCCCACGCGCCACACGCCGTCGCCGCCATTGACCGCGCCGTCATTCTTGGGACCCGCATTGCCATCCCAGAAGCTCAACGTCAGGCCCGCAGTGTTGACGAGATTGACCTGTCCCGCGACCGCCGTTTGCACCGACACCGCGCTGCCGCCCGGCATCGTGCCGAGCGTCAGGCCGTTATCGGTAAGCGCGCCGCCATAGTTGAACACGCGGAAGATGCCGGGACCGAAGCTGCCGCCGGCCGGCACCGACACGTTGATCGTGCCGGCCAGCGTCAGATTGCCGCCCACATTGACGAGGTCGTTGAGCGCCCCGCCCGCGACATTCGCCTGGCCGAACGCGAAGTCGAGCACCGAGCCGGACCCGAGTGCGAGATCGCCATTGATGGTGAGCGTTCCGACATTGTTGGTGCCGGCCGCCAGCGTTGCGCCGTCGGCAAGCATCACATTGCCGCCGATAATACCCGAGCCGCCAAGCGTCGCGCCCGAGGCGATGCTCATCGCGCCCGTTGCCGCCGACTGGTCGCCGTTCACGAACAGGCTGCCCGCAGCAACCGCAGTAGCGCCGGCATAGCTGTTGGCGCCGGTGAGCACGAGCGTGCCCGCACCATCCTTGGTGAACCCGCCGGCGCCCGCGATCGGACCGGTCAGCGTCAGTGTCGTCCCCGTGTCGGTGAGCAGGGTTCCCGCGCCGAGCAGGTTCGCCGCGCGGTTCGCGGCGATATCCGCTGTCGTGTTGAGGGTACCGCCATCGAGGCTGAGCCCGCCTGCAGCGTCGCCAAGATTGGCGTCGCTGGATATCCGCAGCGTGCCCGCATTGATCCGCGTGCCGCCGGTGTAGCTGTTCGTGCCGGTGAGGACGAGCGTGCCGAGGTCCGTCTTCACCAGCTCCGCCGCACCGGCCAGCACCGACGCGATGGTGGTCGTATAGCCTGCCCCCGCCGCGGAGCCGTCGCCTACGCGGACGATCGCCTGCGGCCCGACGATATTGAGGGCATCGCCTTCGATCCGGTAGCCGTCGGTCGCGAACTGCATGCCCGCCACGTTGATCGCGCCGAGCCCCTGATCGACCGTGACCGTTCCGGCCGCGCCGCCGAAGATCGCAAAGGCGCTGTCGAGGAAGGGCGCGTTGATCGATGCGTCGTCGAGCGTCCAATTGTCGTTGCCCGACACGTTCTGCCAAATGCCGTCGCCGCCGGTGATGATACCGTCGTTGCGGCCGCCCGCGGCGCCGTCCCAGAAGCGCAGCGCAAGACCATCGGTGTTGATCAGGTTGACCTGATGGGCGACCGAGGTCTGTACATAGAAGTCGGTGCCTGCGGGGATGGTGCCGATCGCCAGGCTATTGTCGGTCAGCGTACCGGCATAGTTGATCACCCGGTAGATGCCCGGGCCGAAGGTGCCGCCGGGGCTTGTCGTCACGTTGAGCGTGCCGTCGAGGGAGATGTCGCCGCCGACATTGACCAGGTCGTTAAGCGCGCCGCCCGGCGTGTTCGCCTGGCCGAAATCATAGTT
Organism: Sphingomonas sp. Root241; assembly: GCF_001428865.1. Classification (GTDB taxonomy): domain Bacteria; phylum Pseudomonadota; class Alphaproteobacteria; order Sphingomonadales; family Sphingomonadaceae; genus Sphingomonas. The sequence goes on along the minus strand of NZ_LMIV01000001.1, from coordinate 754,202 downwards.
GAGCGTCGCGCCGCCCGCCAGCGCGAGGTTTCCGTTGATCGCGAGGGTACCCGGACCGGCAGTGCCGCCCGGTGCCAGGATGCCGCCTGCGGCGATCGTGACATCGCCGCCGATCGTGCCGGTGCCGCCGAGCGTCGCACCCGAGGCGACGCCGGTCGGCCCGGTCGCCGCGGCCTGGTCGCCATTGATCAGCAGCGTGCCCGCGCCGACCGTCGTCGTGCCGGAATAGCTGTTGCTCCCGGTCAAGGTGGTCGTGCCTGCACCGATCTGATTGACGCCGCCGGTCCCGGAGATCAGCCCGGCGAAGGTCGCCGCGTCCGATCGGTTGAAGGCCAGGGTGGCGTTATCGACGACGTCGCCGACAATGCTGCCGGTCGCGCCGCCGTTGCCGATCTGGAGCGTGCCCGCACTGATCGTCGTGCCGCCGGTATAGCTGCTGCTCCCCGTTAGGATGGTGGTGCCGGCGCCCGATTGGCTGACCGTTCCTGAACCCGAGACCGCGCCGGCGAAGGTCGCGACATCCGACCGGTTGAACGCCAGCGCGCCATTATCGATGACATCTCCGACGATGCTGCCGGTCGCGCCGCTGTTGCCGAGCTGGAGCGTGCCCGCGCTGATCGTGGTGCCGCCGGCATAATTGTTCGCCGCCGTCAGGACGAGAGTGCCCGTGCCGCCCTTATTGAGCGCGCCCGCGCCCGAGATCACCCCGCCGAGCGTCAGGCTGGTCCCGGTGTCGGTAAGGAATCTGCCGGAACCGGCGAGATCGGCGGCACGGTTGGAGGTGAATGTGGCGGTGGTGTTGAGCGTGCCGCCGTTGAAACTCAGGCCACCGCTTGCCGCACCGAGATTGGCGTCGCCGGCGATACGAAGCGTGCCGCCATTGACCGCAGTGCCGCCGGTGTACGTATTGATGCCGGTCAGCACCAGCGTGCCGCCGAGGTCCTTGACGAGCCGTGCCGAGCCGGCGAGCTCGGCAGAGACCGTGGCGGTGAGGCCCGGATCTGCCGGACTGCCGTCGCCGACACGCACCAGGGCGTCCGCGCCGGTCAGCGTCAGCGGCCCTCCGGCGATCGTATAGCCGTCGGTCGTGAACTGCATGCCGGCGGCAAGGACGTTGCCGGCGCCGTTGTCCACGGTGACCGTGCCGCCAGTGCTCTGGAAGATCGCAAAGCTGTTCTGCGCATAATCGGCGTTCACGATGCCGCTGACCTCGGTCCAGTCATTGGCCCCGCCGCCGAGGCGCCAGACCCCGTTGCCGCCCTGGATCGCACCGTCGTTCTTCGGCTGACCCGCGCCGTCCCAGAAATTGAGCGTGAGGCCGGCCGTGTTCGCCAGGTTGACCTGATTGGCGACCGCGGTCTGGACGAACACATTGCTGCCCGGCGGCATCGTGCCGATGGCGAGCCCGTTATTGGTCAGCGTGCCCGCATAGTTGAACATGCGATAGACGCCGGGGCCGAAGCTACCGCCCGCCGTCTGCGTGACGTTGACTGTCCCATCGAGCGTGAGGTTGCCGCCGACATTGACGAGATCGTTGAGCGGCCCACCCGGCGTGTTCCCCTGGCCGAACTCAAAGGCGAGCAGCGACGCGTTGCCGAGCGCGAGGTTGCCGTTGATCGCCAGCACGCCGACGCCATTGCTGCCCGCCGCCAGCGTGCCGCCGTCCGCAACGCTCACGCCGCCGCCGCCGATCGTGCCGGTGCCGCCCAGCGTCGCGCCAGAGGCCACGGTCGTGAGCCCGGTCGCGCCAGCTTGGTTGCCGTTGACGAGGAGCGTTCCGGCATTGACGCTTGTCGGGCCGGCATAGGTGTTCGCGGCGGCGAGGATCGTCGTGCCCGGACCGGACTGGGTGACGGATCCGCCGCCGATGATCGTACCACCCATGGCGAGCGTGCCGGACCGGTTGAACACCAAAGCGCCGTTGTTGAGGACATTGCCGAGGACGCTGCCGGTCGCGCCGCCATTGCCGACCTGCAGGGTACCTGCGGTGATCGTCGTGCCGCCGGTATAGCTGTTGTCCGCCGCCAGAGTGAGCGTGCCGGTGCCGGTCTTGGTCAGTGTGCCCGGACCCGAAACCGCGCCGCCCAAGGTCAGCGTCGTGCCGGGGTCAGTGAGGAAGGTGCTCGCGCCCGCCAGTGCGGTAGCGCGGCCGGACGTGAAACTCGCCGTGGTATTAAGCGTCCCGCCATTGATGGTCAGCCCGCCGCTCGCCGCGCCGAGATTGGCGTCGCTCGACACCTGGAGCGTGCCGGCGGTGATGCTGGTGCCGCCCGAATAGCTGTTGGTGCCGGTAAGGATCGTCGTGCCCGCGCCAATCTGGCTGACCGTGCCGCTCCCCGAGATCGTTCCGCCGAAGCTGTAGATGTTCGACCGGTTGAACGCGAGCGTACCATTGTTCACGACATTGCCGACGATGCTGCCGGTCGTCCCGCCATTGCCGAGCTGGAGCGTGCCCTGCGCCACGGTCGTCCCGCCGGTATAGGTGCTGGTGCCGGTCAGCACCGTGGTGCCGGTGCCGAGTTGCTGGACCACGCCGGTTCCCTGGATATTACCGCCGATGGTCAGTGTGTTCGACCGGTTGAAGCCGAGCACGCCGGCATTGTTGATCGTGCTGCTGACGATCGAGCCGGCCGTGCCGCCATTACCGATGATCAGCGTGCCGGCATTGACGTTGGTCAGCCCGGTAAAGCTGTTGGTGCCGGTCAGGATCCACTTGCCGGAATCGTTCTTGGCGAGCGACGTGATGTTGGCTGCGTTCTGGTCGCCGATCGTCGCGCCCATGATGTTATCGCCGGTGTTGGTGCCGCCGAGCGCCATCACGCGCGCGCCTGTGCCCGAATAGGATACCGCGCCGTTATTCGTGAAATTGACCGCGCCGGTGCCCGAGGATTCGATGAAGGTCGATCCGACGGCCAGAGTGAAGCGCCGATCGGTGCTGTCGCCGACGCCGGTGTAGCGCAGCGTCGAACCGCTGCCGATGATCAGGTTCGAGGCGGCGTTCGACGAAGCGCCGATGCTGCTGCCGGTGCCGCCGTTGGACAGTTTGTCGACGCCGAGCACGCCGCCCAGTATTTGGGTGGCGCCGGTATAGGCGCTGTTCGGATTGGTCAGGATCCAGGTGCCGGCGTCGACCTTGGTGAAGGAGGTGACACCGGCGCCATTGTTGTTGATCTGCAGCGCGAAGCTGTTGTTGCCAGCATTGGTGCCGCCCAGGACAACCGTTTGGGCAGTGTTCGGACTCGCGAAGATGAGCGCGCCCGTATTGGTGAAATTGAGGGCGCCGGTACCGGACGAGCGTATCTGCGCCGAGCCGCCGACGGTCATCAGCCGGTCGGTGCTGTTGCCGGTGCCGATATAGGTGAGCAGGGCATTGTTGACGACGAGGTTGCTGGCGGCGTTGCTCGACGCGCCGATCGAGCTGTTGGCGCCGCCATTGGTCAGGCATTGCACGATCACCTGACCGCCGCTCACGGTGGTGGTGCCCGTGTAATTGCTGTTGCAGCCGGTAAGATACTGCGTGTTTACGCCGGATTTGACGAAATTGCCGGTGCCGGTGATGATCCCCGCAAAGGTCGAATCTCCCGAGGTGACCGTCAGGGTGCCAGAGCCGAGCTGGACATTGCCGCCGGTATTGCCTCCACCGAGCAATTGGCTCGTGGTAATGTTGAACCCGTTGAGGTCGAGCACTGCACCGGCGACGTCGGCGAGCTGCAGGTAAGCCGTGCCGAACGCCGTCGCCGAGCCGGCCCGAAGGATACCTCCCTGAACGTGGGTTCCAGCGGTGTATGTGTTGTTGCCGCTCATCACCAGCGTGCCGGGGCCGTTCTTGTACAATCCTCCCACACCGGTGGCCGTTCCGCTGAACTCCAGGGTGGTGGCGGCGTTGGCCACATCGACGAGCCCCCAACCGCCGATGAGCTGGATGCCGCGATTGGTCGTGACGCTGCCGCCGGTATAAGACAGCCAACCGCTGCCCCCGATCTGCAGATTGGCGGGCGCGCTCGTCGATGCGCCGATCCCGCTGTTGACGCCGCCATTGGCCAGGCAATTGGTGCTGATGATTCCGCCGTTGATGATGGTCGGGCCGGTGTAGCTGTTGTTGCAGCCGACGAGCGTCTGGTTGCCCCCGCCGAGACGCGTCACGCCGCCGGTGCCGCTGATCGCGCCCGAATAGGTGCCGTTGCCACCGTTGAGCGTCAGCGTGGCCGTGCCCAAGGTAACATTGCCGCCGGTCGTGCCGCCGCCCTGGAGGAAGTTAAACGTCGTGTTGATATTATTGAGGTCGAGCGTCGCGCCGGCGACGTTGGCCATTGTCACTCCCGAGGTGCCGAAGGATTGGGCGGAACAGGCGCGCAGCGTTCCGGCGCTGACCACCGTGCCCCCGGTGTAGGTGTTGGTGCCGCACAACGTCAAAGTGCCCGCGCCCGACTTGACGAGCTGACCGCCGCCCACCGCCGCGCCGCTCAGCGTCAGCGTCGAAGCCCCATTGGCGACATCGATTACGCCGCTGTTGCCGACCGCAGGGCCAAGCGTGAAACCGCGGTCGCTCGAAACCGTCGCGCCGGTATATTGCAGCGTGCCGCTACTCGTTAGGACCAGATTGCCCGACGCGCTGCTGGACGCGCCGATCCCGCTCACCAGGCCCCCATTGGCCAGCGTGTCGACCGACAATATGCCGCCGGCGACGGTCGTGATTCCGGTGTAATTGTTGGTGTCGTTGGCTAGCGTCAGCGTGCCCGCGCCGATCTTGGTGAGACTGGCGCCGTCGGGGCTCGTGACCAGGCCGCCGAAGGTCAGATTGGCGGCTCCGTTAGTGACCTCGACCGTGCCGCCCAGAATCGCCCCGGACTTGGAGATGGTGAAACCGCGGTCGCTCGCTATCGTGCCGCCGGTATATCGGAGCGTGCTGCCCTGGATGTTGAGGTTGGACGATGCCGCCGACGACGCGCCGATGCTGCTCGCCGAACCGCCGTTGGCGATGCTGTTGACCGACAATATGCCCTGCGCCACGGTAGTCGCGCCGGTATAGCTGCTGGCGGCGTTGGTCAGGGTGACGAGGCCGGTGCCGGCCTTGGTGAAACCGGTGGCCGCGCCATTGTCGACAATCTGGGACGCGATTGTGAAATTGCCGGTGCCGTTCTGCTGGATGCCCAGCACGCCGCCACCGCCGGACAGACCGGTAAGCGAGCCTCCGGTGATGGTCTGATTGTTCGCCCCTACCGAAGGCGCGACGATGATGGTTCCGTCGACACCCAGCGTCTGGCCGGCGGCGACGGTGACGGTGGTGGTCGCGTCCGGCGTGGTGAACTGCAGCCCGCCGAGCTGGATGCTGCTGCCGACGGTGCCGAAATAACTGTCGGGATCGCCGTCGCTGTCGGAGATGAACTCGCCGGCGAGCCAGGTGGAGGCGTCGTCCTTGTCGACATAATCGGCGGGCGTGAAGGCGACGATATTGCCGCCGACAACCTTGGCATAGTCGGTGCCGTTGACCGTGGCCCAGCCGCCCAACACCGTATCGGTGGTGGTGATGTTGCCGCTCGACGGCAGGTTGAAATTGATCAGTCCTGAGGTGCGGTTGATGTCGCCCAGATTGACGGTCATGCTGCCGCCGGCGCCCGAGATCGCGCCGATGATATTGTTGCCAGCGGTGATGTTGAGGCCGTCGAAGCTCTGGGTGTTGGCCTCGCCCGTCGCGCCCGTCACCGTCAGCGCGCCGCCGCTCATGTTGAGCGTCGAGGCGCTGCTGATGATGTCGCTGGCCGGGCCGCCGGCCGGCGCGAAGTTGAGCGCCAGCGTGCCGCCCAGGATCGTCGTGTCGCCGATATAGGTGCTGGCGCCGCTCAGCGTCTGGATGCCGGCGCCGGCCTTGGTGAGGCCGCCCGTGCCGGTGATGCTGCCGGCATAGCTGCTGTTGACCGCGGCATTGATGGTCAGATTGGCGCTGCCGAGCGCGACCTGGCCGCCCGTGCCGTTCAGCGTCGGGAAGACCTGGCCAAAGCCGTTCAGGTCGAGCGTGCCGCCGTTGACAGTAACCCCTGTCAACGTGCCCAGCGCGGAGGCACTGCCGACCTGCAGCGTGCCGTTGTTGACGGTCACCGTCCCGGTGCGCGTATTGGCGCCGGTCAGCGACCAGGTGCCGCCGCCATCGCCGATCAGATTGCCGGTGCCGGAAATGACGCCCGAGATGGTGTTGGTCCCGGCAAAAGTCCCGCCGAGGGTGAGGTTGTCGGTCCCTCCGGCCGTAAAGGCTAAATTGCCGCTGAGACCCAGCGATCCGGTCCCGTTATTCTCGATCGAGTTGGCATTGTCGCTCGTCCAGTTGCGATTGCTGCTCGCTACGGCGCCCGTGTAGATCAGATGACCATTGCTCAAGGCGATCGTCGAACCTGCCCCAAGCGAGCTGGCCACCCCGTTGTCCGCCATCACCGGCACGATGACATTGCCGCCGCCAGCCAGAATCGCTTGTCCGGTGAAGGTGTTCGCTGCTCCCAGCGTCACTGTACGTCCGGCCGCTGGATTGAATTGGTAACGCCCGCCAGCCGCGCTGCCCAGCACGCCGGTCACCGCAACGTCGGCGGTGTTGGCCCAGAACAGCATAAATCCGCCGCCGGAACCGGCGAGGGCGACATCGCCGGTGAGGGTCAGCGTGCCGGTGCCGTCATTCCGCACAAAGGCACCGTTGGCGACGACATTCCAGTTCCGGTTCGAGCTGTCGCCATCCCCCAGATAGAGAAGATAGTCCTCATATTGGCTCTGCTGGCCCCACTGAATCGTGCCGTTGGCGACGGTCGTGGGCGCACCCAGAGAGCTCGCCACGCCAAGGTCGGCGATCGAGGTGAAGCTGGTGGCGCAGACGCCGTTGCAGCCGAAGAAGCGCGTCACGCCGGTATAGTTGCTGTTGTTGTTGCTGAGCGTGACACCCAGCCCGACATTGAGATTGCCGCTGCCGGTATAGAGCATGCCGCCCGTGCCGACCCCGTTGACCCCGAGCGTCGCACCGGCGCCGATCGTGACCGTCCGGCTGGATGTGCCGCTATTGATGACGAGCCCGGTGCTGGAGCCGGCCGTGGTCGTGATGGCATTGCCCGCGGCGCCGAGCGCGGCATCATCGTCGGCGGCCAACTGGCCGGCGCTGAGCGTGATCCCGCCGCTGAACGTGTTGGTGCCGGTCAGAAAAAGCTGGCCGCTACCCGTCTTGGTGAGACCGTTGGTCCCCGCGACGATCGAATTGATCGTCGTGTTGCCGATCGCGTTGACCGTGGGCGTCGTGCCGGCGAGCGTCAGCGTGTTGCCGTTGAGTACCCAATTGTGCACCGACTGGAAGGTCATGTTGTGGACGGTGATCGGCTCGGTGAGCGTCACCGTGCCGACGGTCGTGGTCGTGCCAGCCGCGGTGATGCCGAAGATGGCGTTGTCGAGCGCGGCGTTGTTCCACGTCCGGTAAGGCCCCAGCACGTCGCTGTTGGACTCGCTCCACACCGGAACGCTCGTATTCCAGTCGCCGTTTCCGCCGCTGCCGGTCGCCGTCCCGTTGGCGTCCCAATAGCGGTCCTGGCCCTGCGCATGCGCGACCGAAGGCAATGCGAACAACGCGAGCGCGGAAAGCGATGCACCGCACAACAGGCGAGCCGGCTTGCACTTGGCGCGGCGCTGCCCGATCGGTCCGATACCGTCACTCATTTCGCATCCCCTGAGTCTAAGGTGCAGCGTTCCGCGCTCTTCGGTACCGGTGCGATGAGCACCGCACGCGCCGGATGAAGAACCGGGATTTGGAAAGAGCGGCGCGCCGGCAGACGCGTGGCGAGGGACCTACCGGTCGCGCATCTTGGAGGCGCAACCACGCGATACTGCCATCTACCTTGGGCAGCCATGTCATTTACGGTTGCCGTTTCAATGGATTACGCACGTCAATCCTTACAGGCTAACGGGCTGCTAGGGCACGGCGCTCAATTCATACTTTTCTCTGGTAAAATCTTCGAACATCGCTCGTTGATTTCGCCATTTGTAGTTCATTACGGTGGCATATTAAATGCTCTGTGTCAACGAACCGCGCTAATTCTATGATCGAGAAGGTTAATATCGAATATTATCTTCTTTAATATTTATTAAATACTTATGTGAACGGCACATGCCTTTTCAGACTGAAGGAACCAGCAATCTGCAATTCCGGCTCAACCGACGCGACCCGGACTGCCCTCGAGAGGATATCGACCGGCTGTCGCGCGGACGTTAATGGCCGTCCCATGCAAATTCGTGCCGTCACTCCCGCAGACCGCCCGCAGCTGTGGACCATCCTTGAGCCCGTGATCCGCGCCGGCGAAACCTGGGCGCTCGATCGCGGGATGAACGAAGAAGCGGCCTGGGCATATTGGACCGCATCCGATCGCCAGGCTTTCGTGGCGGAAGAGGATGGCAGGCTGCTCGGGGCCTATTTCCTGCGAGCCAACTATCCGGGCGGTGGCGCCCATATCGCGAATACGGGTTATATGGTCGCGCAGGACGCGGGCGGGCGTGGCGTCGGCCGGTCGCTCTGCCGGCATTCGATGGAGACCGCGAAGGCGCAGGGCTTCCGTGCGATGCAGTTCAACTTCGTCGTCTCGACCAATGCGCCCGCCATGCACCTGTGGCAATCGCTGGGCTTCGAGATCATCGGCCGGGTGCCGGGCGGCTTCCGCCATCCCACGCTAGGCGACGTCGATTCGGTGATGATGTTCCGGGAGCTGTGAGACGAGCCAAGTGGCACTCGGACGAGGTTCGCTCCAAGCGCCGGGCTGAGCAGATATGTGGGACGCCACGCTCGTCAAGGCGCACGCCTGCCGGAAGAACTTGAGAGGGCCTGACTCCCGATTTCAGGTTCGCATCAAACCGACTGCCTTCGTCTGAACCGCCATGCCGCGAGCAGCCCCATAATTGCGGCAACCGCCAGAAGCTGTGCGATCTTGATCAATGCATCGGTCCGCACTGCGGCAGCGTTCTCTTCCTGCCACGACCAGCGCGGGAAATGCGCAAAATCGACCTCGACGATGGCGATCCCGTTCCGGACCCGCGGCACGAAATAGTCTCTCCAGCGTTCATGGTAGCCGATGACCTGCTGCTTGAACTGCTCGTAGCGCCGTGTCCCGTTACCGGCGAGCGAGGCCATCCCCTCGTTGGCGACGATCGCGGGCGAGATGAAGCTGAACCGATCGACCAGCGCCTGCTGTGCAGCAAGCTGGCGATCGAACCGCGACAGCAACTCGGTCAGCCGCTGGTCGACGAATTCATCCATCAGGTAGAAAGCGCGCATACGCGGCGCCACCTCCAGATGGCCGTTCTCGGGCAAGAGCATTTCGGGCCGATCGACATATTCCTGGCTGAACAGATTTTGGTAGCGGCTGAGTCCGTCGGCGGTGACGAGGCGGGTCTGGGTGGCGAGGTCGGTCCGCGAGGGTGCCGGATGCACGCTGGATACGGCGAGGTTCAGGACCACCGGCACCACCAGCACGAGGAGAACCCAGGTAGCGATTAGCAGCAGCGCATTGGTTGCCGATGCCCGCCCGAGCGAGTTGATAAGCGCGCTCAGCGCGAACCAGAACAGTCCGTAGGCGATGACCAGCGCCGTCCAGAGGACGAGAACGCCGAGCGCCGCGCCGTCCAGGACTGCGTGGCGCGTGATGAGCAGCGCGAGCGCCGGTACGGGCACTGCCAAGCCGATGATGACGCCCGCGCGCACCAGAGTCTTCGCCAGCACCAAACGCGGCAACGTCAGCGGCTGCGAGAGCAGCATCCGGAGCGTGCCCTGGTCGCGTTCGACCGAGAGCATGTTGAAGCTGATCGCAAAGATGAACAGCGGGAACATGTAGACCAGCACGAAGGCAAGATCGAACTGGCCGCTCAAGAGCTTCCACGGACTTTCGATCTCACCCGCTTCCAGGAATTTCGCGCGGCTCCCGAACGTTACCTGATAATAGTCGGCGAGCATATCCGATTGCCCGGCCGCTACGGGGGACAGCGCCCGTGTTGGAAGGATCGCATATTGAGCGCCCATGCTGCCGCCGATCATGGAGGGATCCACCGGGTTGGCGAAGCGCTCCGGCGGTTGCTGCCGCGTCATCACCCTGCGCCATAGCGCGACGTTGTCCGCGTTCGTCTTGGCCTGGGCTGCGACGAGCGATCGCACCACCCCTTCTCGCTGTCGGGTTTCGTGGAGCCCGGTAAAGAAGCCGTAGAGCAGCAGGACTGCGAACAGCGCGGCGATGACCGGAAGCGTTCGGTCCGCGATCATCACGCGCAGCTCATGCCGCATGATGAGCACTAAGGTGGATTTCTGGGGAGGAGCCATGATCAAAGTGGCCTGCGCGGGGTCAGGAGGAGCGCGGCAGCGGCGGCCAGCAGGAGCGTCACGAACAACACCGCGGCACTGAGCCAACCAGCGCGCCAGGCGAAGCCGATACCAGCCATTCGATATTCGAACTTCGGCACCTTGGCCCAGAAGCTCTTGTCGGCCTTGTAGGCGAAATGCTGGTTGCCGAGCGGATCGTCGTGCGCGACGAGATCGGCGCTCACCATGTCCTGAATCTTGCGGCGATGACGCTCGGCTGCAGTGGCGAAATTCCGGTGCTGGGCGAAATCGGTGCCCGCCATCGCCATCGAAAACGACCGCAGCGCCAGTGTCGGCGCGACGAACCCCGACAATTCCTGCGCATGCCGTTGGCGCTCGAAATTATCCCATAGCGCGCCGAAATGTCGATCGAAGACGCCATAGCCGGCTTGATCGTTCTTCGCGAGCGCGGCGCCCCATTTGTTGAGCGGCAGATCCGGGCTCCAGGCGCTGTTGACGCCGAACTCCTCGCGCCAGACCCGGCGCTGAGCCTTGTCGAGATCCTGGTCCAGCGCCCGGTTGAACTCGGTCCGCGACGGCGAAGGGAAGGATACGTCCGAGAGATCGGAGATCGCGCGGGGCAGGAGCACGGCGCTGGCGATCCAGATCCCCAGCAAGGCGATCAGCGCCATTCGCGAGGTCCGGATTCGCGCCGAAACCGCCAGTACGACGAATATCCATATACCGACATAGACCGCATAGCCGAGCGCGAGGCTCACCAGGCGCGCGATCGTGTCGGCCAGTCGCGAGGGTTCCGATTGGATCAGTGCGGCGGCGGCGCCGATCGCACCGGCCGGCAGCAACAGGATCGCGATCGACCCGGCGAGTGCCAGCGCCTTGCCAGCCAACAACGATCGCGCCGAGACCCCCAGGCTCATCACCTGCCGGAGCGTTCCATGCTCGCGCTCGCCGGCGAAGGCGTTGAAGCCGAGGATGATGACGAGCAGAGGCCCCAGCACCTGCAGCACCCAGGCGCCTGAAAGCGTGCCGAAGCGCTGCAGGCCAGTCGCATCCTGCGCCGGCGAGAATTTCGTCTCGCTCTGCCGATGCGCCTGGAGCCACAATGTCGATCCGACATAGGGCTCGATCCCGGGATCGATGATCGACAGCGGCGGCTCGGGCTTGAAGACATGCATGCCCTGCTCGGCCGCATCGTGCGGATGCCGCGCAGGCTGGGCGACCCAGTCGTCATAGTCGAGCGCCTGGGCAGTCACGCGTTCGGCCTGCAGCACCGCCTGGCGTTGCCAGCCCACCGCGAGCGCCGTGAGCAGCAGCACCACGATCAGCCCGCCCGTCCGCAGCAGGCGGCCATCGCGCACGACCTCGCGGAAGTCTCGCGCGGCAATCAGGACGACCCCTCTCATGCGCTCATGTGCCTCAGGTAAAGCGCTTCGAGATCGCTGTGCGAGATGTCCTCGCTGCTCAGGCTTTCGACCAGATGGCCCTGCTTCATGATACCGATGCGGGTGCCGGTCTGCTTGGCATGGAACAGGTCGTGCGTGGTCGTCAGCACGGCGACGCCGCGCTCGCTCGCCTGTTTCATCAGGCGTCCGAATTCATTGGCGGCGCTCGGATCGAGCCCCGACGTCGGCTCGTCGAGCAGCAAAGCTTTCGCATTCTTTGCGAGCGCTATGGCGATGCCGACCTTCTGCCGCATGCCCTTGGAATAAGTCGAGACCCGGCGGTCGGCGGCGGCAGGATCGAGGCCCGCTTCCTTGAGCAACCCGATGAGCGTTTCGCGCGCGTGGCGTTCGCCGGTTGCCAGCGATGCAAAATATTTGAGGTTCTCGTAGCCGGACAGCACGCCGTAGAGCATGACGGTCTCAGGGATATAGGCGACATCGCGCTTGCACTCGGTCGGGTGCTCCGCAACCGAGCGGCCGTTGATCCTGACCTCTCCCGATGTGGGCTCGAGGAAATCGAGGAACAGGTTGACGAGCGTCGTCTTGCCGGCGCCGTTCGCGCCGAGCAGGCAATAGATCTCGCCGGGATCGACGCGCAGGCTGACAGCGTCGAGCGCGCGATTGCCGGCAAAAACCTTCGAAACTTCCAAAGCCTCGAGCATTCCGTAACCCCTCAAAGTGGGGAATCGGCACCGCTCCGATCCGCTCCACGGGAGGCTTGATATGATATAGCATATCTCATATCAAGCCTCCCGATTCAGGGCGGGAGCAGCATGTATATTCCTCTAAATTGTCGTCCGTTCGTAATGGGCCTCGGTGTCTCGGCGGCGTTCCTCTCACTGCCCGCCATGGGCCAGGAGGCGTCGGTCGCGCCGGACCGTGAAGCGGATGGCGATGAGATCATCGTCACCGGGAAGCCGCTCAACGCCGCGCTCGAGGTGAATGTCGGCGCATTCGGCGCCAAAAGTCCGCTGGACGTGCCATTGTCGATCGAGAGCTATGATGCAGCGGAGATCGCCAATCATGCGTCGCGCACCTTGCTCGATGTGCTCAAGGCAGACCCGTCCGTGCAAGCTGCATCCACGGGCGGAAACTACGACAATCTGAGGCTGCGCGGCTTCGCGATCGATTTCGTCAACACGCTGCGCCGCGATGGACTGTCGCTCGCCCCCTATCAGGACGTCCCCTTTGAAAATGTCGAGCGGATCGACGTCCTGAAGGGGCCTTCGGGGTTTCTTTATGGCTTCAACTCGCCGGGCGGGACGATCAACTACGTCGTCAAGCGTCCCAGCCGCGAGCGGTTTCTCACCGCCACCGCCGAGCTGACCACATTGCAGGGGCGCTATGGCGCCGTCGACGCCAGCACCGCCCTGCAGGACGGCAGTGTCGGAATTCGCGTCAACGCCGCCTATGAAAAGGACGGCGACTTCGGCCACGCGCGCGATCAGGAGCGGGCCTTCGCGAGCGCGGCCGTGGATATTCGTCTCAGCGACACGATGCTGCTGCAGCTGAGTGGGGACTATCAGTGGAAGGAGCTTGTCGCCGATCCGCTGCTGCGTGCCGACCAGTCCGGCAGAGCCAATCCGCTCGACCCGGCCAGTTATATCACGCCACCGCGCGTCGACCGGCGGGATCTGCTGGCGCCCTCCTGGTATCGCTACACAACCAAGGCCTACAATCTGGACGCCCGCTTCGAGGCGAAGGTCGCGGACGGCTGGACCGGCATCATCCAGGCCAACCGATCGCAGAATACGCGCCTGGGCGCCTTCACCGACTATTTCGATATTCAGCCGGACGGGAGGATCGGCCGTGCCGACCTGTTCTTCGACCCGTCGGCCCGCTTTCGGGTCACGTCGGCGCAAGCCTATCTGTCAGGCAAGTTTCAGGCGGGCGGCATCGGACACGAAATGTTCGTCGGGGCGTCGCACAAGGTCCAAGCCAACCGGTGGCCGGCCGTCTTTGTCGACAGCTCGATGGCGCCGCTCGAGGACATCTCGGTCGGCAATGTCCTCAATCCGGCGCAGCCTCCGGTCTTTGATCTCTCACCGTTGCCGAGAAGGGATTATTCGGGCCGCACCCGGGAAAGTTCGGTGTTCGCGAGCGATATCGTCACGCTTGCCGAGGCCGTACAGATCATGCTGGGCGGGCGTTACATCTGGTATCGCGCAACGCAGACAACGACTGCGTACGACGAAGCTGCCTTCGTCCCCACCGTTGGCGTTGTACTCAAGCCCCGGCGTGATCTCACGCTCTATGCAAATTATGCGCGCGGCCTCGAGACCGGCGCGTATGCGCCGAATACCACCAATAATGCCGGCACCCGGTCAGGACCGATCCGCTCGACGCAATATGAGCTAGGCGCCAAGGCCGATTTGGGCACTGCCTTCAATTTGGGCCTGGCGATTTTCCAGATCGAAAAGCAGGCCGGGTTCGTCAACTCCGCCAACTACTTCGTCGTCGACGGCGATTTCCGCCATCGGGGCGTGGAGGTGACGGTGAACGGTCGCCCGACACGCGGCATGACATTGTCGGCGCAGCTCGCCTATCTGGACACGAGCCTTCGGAACGTGATCGATCCGACGATAGTCGGCAAGCGGACGGAGGGCGTACCGAAGTGGCAGGGCGGCTTGTCCGCCGACTACGCCATCCCGGGCGCAGCGGGCCTCACGCTGAACGGCGCCGTTCGGTTCCTCTCGAACCGTCCGGTCGATGCGCAGAACAGCGGCTTCGTCGACGGCTATGCGCTGGTGGATGGCGGCCTCCGATATGAAACCGCGCTCGGCGGGACCCCGGTTGCCTTTCGCCTCATCGGCAAGAACCTGCTCAACCGCTATTACTACAGCAGCGTCTTCTATGCCGGCGGCTTGGAGGTCGGGCGGCCGAGGGAAATCACATTGTCCGCAAGCGTGCGGTTCTGAGATGCGGTTGCGAGCCGTTTCGATCCGCCGGCTGGCGGCCGTCTGCACGTTTGTCGGGGTGCCGGCTTCGGCATTTGCGCAGCGCGCGAGCGACAATGCGGTGACGGCCGCCGAGGATGCTTTCGGCACTTCGATCGGCAATGAGAGCATCGGATTATACAGCGCCAGTTCGGTACGGGGGTTTTCGCCCGTCAGCGCCGGCAATGTCCGGCTCGATGGCGTCTACCTCGATCGACAGGGGTCGTTTTCGCAGCGCCTCATCTCCGGATCGACCGTCAGGGTCGGCTTGGCGGCCCGGGGCTATCCGTTTCCGGCGCCGACCGGCATCGTCGACTATTCCCCGAGGCCGGTCGGCGATCGCGCCTTGGTGAGCGTCGTCGCGGGCAGCTTTGGCTACGCATCGCGGTCGCTGGAACTGGATGGACAGCTTCCGGTCGGCGCTCACCTGGGACTGGCGGGCGGCGTGTCAATCTCACACGACGAATATTTCGACGGTGCCGACGCCACCTATTTCGAAGCCGCGATCATACCGCGCTGGCGTCCCTCGGACGCCTTGGAGATCATTCCTTTCTGGTCGACTACCGTCGGCAAGAACGAGGAAGTCACGCCCACCCTCATCATGGGCGGCTCCCATGTGCCGCCCCAGGTGGCGCGCCGCCATTATTTTGGCCAGAGCTGGGCTGCCAAGGACACGCAGAGCGTCAACACCGGAGTGATCGTCAAGTCGCGCATCGGCAACAATTGGGCAGTGACGGGCGGCGTCTTCCGATCCACCTATGACACCGGCCAAAATTACGCGCAGGATTTCCTCCAGACGACGCCCGAGGGAGGCACGATCGGCGAAGTAACCGCCGACCCGGGCCAGCGCTATGCATCGACGAGCGGCGAGCTGCGAGTCAGCCGCAGCTTTACCGATGGGCCCCGGCTCCACACTGTCCACGTTTCGGTGCGGGCGCGCAGCGTCGACAGCCGCTATGGAGGAGAGGCCGATCCCATCGCGGTGGGCGCCACGCAGCTCGGCCAGGCCCGGCGCATCCCTTATCCCCGCTCCTTTGCGTTCGGGGAACTCACCTCGGATCACGTCAGCCAGACCACCATCGGCATCGCTTACGAAGGCCGATGGAAGAATGTCGGCGAGCTGAGCCTCGGCGCCCAGCGCGCCGATTACAGCAAGACGGTCGATCTTCCGGGAACGCCGCTGGACACGACGACACGGGACCGGCCCTGGCTGCTGAGCGCCTCGGGCGCAGTCTATCTTTCGAGCACGCTGGCGCTCTATGGCAGCTATACGCGCGGCCTGGAAGAAAGCGGGCTCGCGCCCAACAGCGCCGCCAATCGCAACCAGGCGCTTCCCGCCATCCGCACCCGCCAGGCGGACGCCGGGCTGCGTTGGGCGGCCCTTCCCCGCATGACCTTGGTCGCGGGCGTGTTCGATGTCCGCAAACCTTACTTCAACACCGACGAGCGCAACGTCTTCACGACGCTGGGCGATGTCAGGCATCGCGGGGTCGAACTCAGCCTTGCCGGCAATCCCACCTCCAATCTGAACCTGGTGGCGGGCGCGGTGCTGATGGAGCCGCGTGTCACGGGACCGGCGGTGGACCTCGGCCGCGTCGGGCGCAGGCCGCTTGGCCAGCCGTCGACGATCCTGCGCGGCAACGCAAACTACAGCCTGCCTTTCCTGGCCGGTTTTTCGATCGATGCGGCGCTGTCGTACACGGGGCGGCGGGTGTCGTCCCGCGACAATCTCGTCTCGGTCGACCCCTATGTGCTGCTGGATCTCGGCGCGCGCTATCAGTTCAAGATCGGCAAGTCGCCCGCGACCCTGCGCGTCCAGCTGCAGAACGTCACCGACAGCTACGCCTACAAGATCCTGGGCAGCAATACCTATGGCCTGATGGACAAGCGAAGGATCAATCTTTTCCTCGCCGCCGACTTCTGATCGCCAGCCTTGGTTCGAGCATTGTACATGCGCTCCCGATTCAGGCTGCTGGTTCGTGCGGTTCAGGCCGACCCAATCCTTCGCCGTTCAGGTCTGATCGCTCCGTTGCCTGCGGATCGTGCCATCCAGCTCGTCGGCCTTTTCACGCAGCATCTTCCGATCGATGCGCAGGGGGCCGTCGGCTCCGAAGATCTTGGCGATCTCGTCGATGGAGAAGCCAGCTGCTCGTCCTAGGGCGATCAGCGGCAGGCGCTCGAGCAGGTTCGGGTCGAACAGCCCCAGGATACCGCACCGCCGGTCGAGGTGATGAGGCCTTTCTCCTCATAGTATCGCAAGGCCGAGGCGGGCACGCCCGATCGCTGCGCGACCTCCGAAATGTCCGGACCTTTCACCTCTTGACCTAAAGTCGACTTGAAGTGGCAGCATGCTCTCATGCGAAGCGACTCGCAAGCAAAAGGAGATCGGCGATGGATCCTGAGACAGCAAACCACGACGAACAATCGGCCTTGTGGGACGGGGTTGCCGGAGAGACCCGGGTCGATCAGCAAGACTTGCTCGATCGGATGTCAGGGGACTCGAAGAGCTGCGCGTCGAGGAGGCGGCGGCGTTCGGCGGCGACAGCATTCTCGATATCGGCTGCGGCACCGGCAGCACGACACTGGCGATCACGCGAGCCGTTGGGCCACGGGCGAATTGCGTCGGGATCGATGTGTCGGGACCGATGCTCGCCGCGGCAAAAGCGGCTGCTTCGTGGGAGGGTTCGCGTATCACAAGGCCGGGGCCCGGTCGGCCGCGCCTTGTCCGCTGAAGATGAGCGGATGCGGACGAAAGTGGTGGAGGCGGTCCGCTCGGCATTCAACCGCTACGAGAGCGGCGGCGAGATCCGTTTCACCGCCGCCTGCTGGCTGATTTCAGCTCGGGCTGAGGCTTTGCCGGAGCAGTTACGTGGTGCATGAGTTTGGAAAGTATCTGCTGTACGCCGCCGCCATCGGCATCGGAGCGACTGCGGTGATGGACCTCTGGGGCGTATTCCTGAAGCGGCTTCTTGGTATCCAGCCGCTCGATTTCGGATTGGTCGGGCGCTGGATTGGCTATTGGCCGCGTGGGCAATTCCGGCACGATTCGATCGCTGCCGCCGAGATGATCCGAGGCGAGCGGCTGATCGGGTGGACGGCTCATTATCTCACGGGCATCGTCTTCGCAGGCATCTTGCTGGTGATCTGGGGATCAGAGTGGGTGCGCAATCCCACGCTTGGCCCGGCGCTGATGGTCGGCATCGGAAGCGTAGCGGCCCCTTTCGTCCTCCTGCAGCCTGCGATGGGGATGGGAGTCGCATCGAGCAAGTCGCCCCGGCCGGGCGTCGCGCGGGTCCGCAGTTTGATCACCCACACCGTTTTCGGACTGGGGCTCTATTTCTCTGGGCTGGTTCTTGAGCCCTGGGCGCCTTGAGAGTCACACTCGAATTTATGGCGCGTCTGAGACAGCCAATGAGGCTATGACGGAGCCATATGGACCAGTATCTTGAGGGCTGCCGAGCGCGCTGATGCCGCGTTGGGACGAACTGCCGATCGTTCCGCAAGCTTGGTCCAGGCGCCGTGACAACCGAGGGAGAACATTGCAACGGCTGGAAGTGGCTGACTTCGAATCGAAGTCTGTGGCCACCCTTCGGAGGCAAGCGGTAAAACCTGCGTGGCGTCGAGATGCGTGAAGGCGGTTCTCGGAGCTGGCTTCGTCAACGGAACGTTCCTCGCCGGCCGCAATCGTGTTGAAGTACGCGAGCCGTGGCGGCACCCCATCTACCGACCAGCTTCTCCGCTTCTCGTTCCTCAGAGCCAACAACTCGACGAAGTTCCAACCGCCCCCCACGCATGTCTCCTTAACGTTGTCCGCTGCGCGGGATGAACGAAACCGCCGCCGACTCTTAACTCGGCGGCCGTGCGACCCGAGCTTTGCCTGGGGGGCTTGGGGAGGCGTCAGAACTTGCCGATCAGATTCACGAAGAAGCCGCGCTCATCGTAGCTCAGGTCCGACAGATCGTCGGAATAATCGGTGAAGTTGTAGCCGACGCCCAGCTTCACGTGATCGCCGACGTGGCGGTAGACGCCGACCAGCGCACCGAGACGGGAATCCCCCGCCTCCCGGCTGGAGAGCTGGCGCGCCTCGGCGAGGAGGTCCCATTTGCCGACGACGCGATAGTCCGCGCGCACCGCCCAGAAGGTCGCATGGCTGTCGAACCAGGGTGCGTTCGCGTCGCGCGACGTACGCAGCTCGCCGACGCGGTAAGCGAACTTGCCACCGAGCGCGAGGCGCGGCGTCAGCTGATACGTCCCGTCGATCGCCGCGATATGGCTGCGTTGGGCGTAATCGAGGTTGAGGCCGAGCTGGTCGACCTGCGCCGGCGAAGGCTCGTCGGCGAGATAGGTGTATTTCGCCAGCAGATTGAGCCGGTCGTCATCGGTCGGCCGATAGGCGGCCGCCGCCACCAGCTCATAATAGTCGGCGTCGAGCGAATGATCGCTGCCGAGTCCCCCGTCCGATAGCGAGACGTTGGCCTTTGCGAAGAGCCGCAGCGCATCGGTCGCCCGGAAGGTGACCTGGTTGCGCGTCGCCCAGCTGGTGCGGTCGCCGTAATTATCGCTGCCGTCGGTGCGATATTCGATCGCGGTCGACCAGCGCAGCCGCTGCCCACCATAATCCGCGGTGCCGCCGACGACCTCGCGATCGATCCGTCCGCCGAGCGCATCGGCGAGCGAACCGGTCTCATAGCGAAGGCCGAAGGTCCAGCCCGGGATCGGCGTGAAGTCCGCGCCATACGCCTGGGTGAAGCCGGTCGGCCCACTGCCATGCTCGTAGCGTCCCTCGGCAAAGACATTGGTGCTGCTGCCCACCCGGCGCCGCGCGCCCGCGGTCAGGCGGCCGAGCCTGCCGGTGGTGAACGCGTCGGGATTCTCCGCCGCCAGCGCATAGGCGAGATAGAGCGACCCGCGCTCGCCGGTCGCATAGTTCGCCTTCACATTGGCGCCGGTCCCGAGATCGCCGTCGGACACCTCGCCTGCGAGAGTCAGGCGGCTGGTCGGCTGCAACTCGCCGGCGACGCCGACCCGATCGTTCTCGAGGCGCCCGCCGTCGCGGTCGACGGTCTTCTGGCCGAACACCGAAAGCGCCCAGGGCATGCCGCTCGTCCGCTCCGCCTGCCCCTGCTCCGCCACAACCGGGGTCGGCGTGCGGCGGTAACCGATGCTCGCAGCGATATCGGTGCGCGTGCCCTGGAAGCCCGGTGCGGCGGGATAAGGCGAATAGGCAGTAGCCTGTCCTTCCTGCTTGTCGGAGCGCACGCCGACACTGCCGAACACGCCGTTGGTCGTTTGATGGGTCACTCCCGCCTCGATCGCCTGCCGGTCGGTAACCCGGCCATCGGTGATGTCGGCCTTGGCCTTGAAGCGCGTGCCGCCGGCGATCGCCACATCGGCGCTGCCGCCGAACTGATCGAGGCTTTCGCCGAAATTGACTTCGCCGGGGCCGGAAAAACCGGCCTCGCGGCTGCGCCAATAGGCCGCGATACGCCCCTCACCGCTCCCCAGGACCTCGGCGATGTCCGCCGCTCCTTCGACCATCAGCGCGTCGGATTTGCGAGGCGCGGTGGTTAGCTGGGTAAAGTCGTAGCCTCCGGTCGACGAGAAGGACGCACCGCTCCCCGCTCCGTCGGACTGGGCGAACTCGCCGCGCAGATAGGTGCCCGGCTTGTAACGCAGCAACACATCGGCGCCGTACAGGTCCTGCTCGGCCTGATCCTGCCCCTGATGATAGCCGGTGACGCCGACGCGGAGCAGGTCTCCGAACCATTGCTGGGCACGTCCGCCGACAGTCAATGCGTCGGGGCGGGTCAGCCCGGGCACATATTCGTAGGTGGCGACCAGCCAGACGGGATTCCCGGCGAGCGAGGCGTCACGAACGAACATGCTGGTGTCAGCAGTGATCGGCAGCGCCTCGCGCAGCAGCACGCGGCCCTGGATATAGTTCGCTTCATAATCGCGACCGGGCACCAGCTCGCGACGTTCGAGGACGAGGCCGGAATCGCGGTCGCGGACTTCGACGAAGAGCCGCTCCGACCCCTGGGCGAGATCGCGATTGCGGAAATAATAGACCGAGCCGCCGGTCGAGGCGAAGTCCTCGCGCGCGCCGACCGTGCCCGGATCCGCCGCGAAGCCGGTGATTTCGGTCTTGCGCTCGCCAAAGCTGGTGACGGCTGACGGACGGAAGCCGAAATTGGCACCGTACAGGCCGCGCTGGTACCGGATCAGCTCGGTTCCGGGAAGCGTGGTCTGGAAGTTGCCCCACATCGCGATGATGTTCGGGCTCTCGACCCGGGCATAGAAGCGCCCATAGGTCGGCGCGTCCTCGACCGTGGTCGAATCGTCGCCATAGACCGGATAGTGCAGGTCCGGATCGAGCCGGCGCAGGAAAGACCGCGAATCCTTCTTGAGGAACCCGTCGAACAGATCGGACAGCGGGTGCTCGCCGGTGTCCGCCGAGGCAGTCAGGCGCCAGGTCTGCGACAGCTGGCCCTTATAATAGAAGGCCATCCGGCCATCGACGAAGTCCTTGCGAGGATCGGCGGTATCGACGCCCTGGAGATCGAGCTTGGCGGCATCGAAGCTGCGATGGCCCGCGGTGAGATCGACGATGCCGACGAAGAACTGATCGTCCTTTGGCAGATTGAGTTCGCGGCTGTGCTCGCGCGCCTCGCCGGTCACCGGCTCGATGCGTACCGGCACCGATTTCGTATCGGCCGGCACGATCTGCTGGGTGACGAAGCGCAGCTGGCGGTCGACGGCGACCGGCGTCCCGAATACGCGCACGCGCGTGCCCTGCTGCTCGACCGAACCGCTGACGGTCACTTCGCTGCCGGAGACCGGAATGTTGGCGATGGTACGCTGATTGTCGAACACGGGACCTTGCCGGACGTCGCGCAGCCCGTCGGGCCGGGCGGCGGACACGGACAGCGCCTGCGGCGCCGTTTCGTCGAACCGGCCCTTCGCGTCGTAAACGCGCAGGACCACCCGCAACTGGGTGCCCGCCGGCGCGTCCGCCTTCCAGCTTGCCGGCGATCCGAAGATGACCGGCACCACCGTCAGCGGCGTGCCTTCGATGCTGTCGCCCGCTCCGAAGACGCGCAGCTCGGCGCGCGCGATGAACGCCGTGTAGTTGGCGAGCAGGTGGAACTGCACCACGTCTCCGGGCGCAACCACGGGTGTCGACGGGACCAGGCTCAGCAGCGGCTTCGCCTCGAGCGTGGTGACCTGGACGTCGATCCGGTCACCGGCGAGCGCGACGTCCGTCTGGCGCTGGACATCGGCCGGCGTGGCGCTGTCGCCTTGCCCGTCGACGGTGACGCGGAACGCTCCTTCGGCCGACCCGCGCTCGAGATTGGGGGCCACGCCACGCGTGTCCTCACCGCTGTCGTCGACCAGCGGCCCGCAAGGCCGTTCGGTCGACCCGCAATGGTCCGACGGCTCCGCCGTCTGGGCCAGCGCGGTACCGAGCGCCAGGCTGGAGATGCCGGCGCCGAGCGCAACGGCGATGCGCAGGGTCAGGCGGTTCATTGCACGTCTCCCTTCGCGGTGCCGCTGCGGACACTGGTCTCCTCCTCGATGATCAGCCGGTAGCGGCCGTCCTTCTCTCGCCACTTCTCCTCGATCGTTCTGCGGAGCGCGGCGGCGCGCCGGCGGATCAGCGATGCGTCTTCTCCGGAGGCGCCATAAGCGAGCCGCAGGACCGAGGGCTTCTCCGCGAGCGTGGCGATGAGGGCGTCGACCTTCGGCAGGAAGGACGGTGCGACCTTGTCGCCGTCGAAGACCTCCGCGTTGACATCGACGCGCACGACCCGGCCCAGCGACGCGCCGAAGTTCAGCTTGGCGAACTTGCCGCGCGTCAGGCGAACCGTCTCGGGATTGACCGTGGTCATCCGGTAACCGGTCGGCAGCGTGCGGGTGTCGAGCTTCAGGATGAAGTTCGAGCCGCGGTCCTCGTTGGGGATCATCGGGCAGGTGACGTGATAGCGGCCCTCGGCATCGGTGGTGATGAGCAGGCCATTGACCGTGGCGAGCCGCACGCCGGGAAGACCGGGTTCGCCCTCGTCCTGCGTGCCGTTCATGTTCCGGTCGTCGAAGACCTTGCCGAGGATGTCGGTGCAGTCGAAGTCCGGATCGGGAATGATCCGCACCGCCGCATCCGCCACGTTCGAGACGGTCGCCCCGACAAGCGCATTGACTGCGAATGCCTGGTTGACGTGCTCTCCCTCGCCCACGCCGGCACCCACGGTGAGCACCAGCTTGAGCGCCTTCTCCTCGCCCGCCGTGAAGCTCTGCCCGGGCCAGCTGAGCAGGCGCCCGGCCTGCAGCGGCTCGACGGGCTTGCCGTTGATCGTCGCGCTGCCTTCGCGGTAGCGGAAGCCCGCCGGCGTCCGGTCGGTGATGGTGATGCCGGTGATCGCCCCTGCGAGCGTGTTCCGGGCGGTGATCGTATACGGCACGAGACCGCCACGGCTGACATTCACCATCGGCGTCGTCTTGGTGACGATGATGGCGCCTTCGAGGATCGGGTCGATCGGCAGGTTGTTGTTGAGGACGTTGGCCGAGGACCCCGGAGTGAGCGTGAAGCTCAGATAATAGGCCGTGGTCTGCCCCCCCGTGGTGCAGCTCGCGAGGGCCGAAGTCGGCGGTGCGCCGTCATAGGCCGAGACCAGCAGGGGATCGGGCGTCGGCCCGACGACGAGCGGACCTGCGCAGGGCGGAATGATGCTCGACGGTTGCACCGGATTGTAGCTGCCGTTCGGCGGGGTGACCGCAAGCGTGTAGGTGCCGGCCGGCGCACCCGGCAGCAGCAGATACTGGTACATGCCGTCTTCGCCCGTCACCTGGGCGACGTTGGTCGTACCGCCGAGCAGGTGCTGCGCCGGATCGAACCCGGCCGGGCCGGTGATCCGCACGGTGGCGCCGGGCACCACCACGCGGCGCACCGAGTCGTAGACCACGCCCGAGGGGTCGAGCGGCAGCGACTGCTGCTGCACGTCCGCACCGGGAGTGAGCTTGAGTTCCGAGAGCGTGCCATCCTCGGTACGTGCGCCCGCCGGGTTCGAAGGCGAGACGACGCCGTCGGTGATCGACGCGCCGGTCTCGTTCGGCCGCGCGCTGCCGTACATCGCGTTGTTCGCCGGGTTGCGGAACAGCACCTGATAACCAGCCCCCGGCGCGACGCCGGTGAAGGCATAGGCTCCGTCGGCACCCGTGCGGGTGGTGCCGATCAGCGAGTCGCCGAGGCGGAGCTCGACGATCCAGTCGGCATAGACCGGCTCGCCGGAGTCGAGCGCGCGATCATGATCGCGGTCGAGCCAGACCCGTCCGGCGATGCGGGCGCCTGCGCCACGCTCGCTGAACAGATAGCCGGTGGCGTCCTGCGCGGCGCCCAGCGCGACTGCGCTGATCGTGTCGCCCGAGGCGCTGCCGCCGGCAGTGCCGGGCACATCGACGCCGTCGTCATAGCCAGCGGGCTGCGTCTCGACGACATTATAGGTTCCGCCGGGAACGCCGGTGAACAGATAGCTTCCGTCATCCCCCGAAACGGCGGTGAGCGTCAGCGAATTGCCGCGCGCGTCGCTGCCGGTGAGCGTCACGGTGACGCCGGGGATCGCCGGCTCGTCCGCGTCGCGGCGACCATTGCCGTTGGTGTCGTTATACACCCCGCCCGCCAGCGAACCGACCCGCTCGCCGAAGTTGATCGGGGTGACGGGGGATCCGACACCGACAGTCAGCGGCGCACGATTGCTCCGATGCTCCTCGGCATCGCCATAGCCGAGCGGCTGCTGCTCGACGACGACATAGTCGCCCGCCTCGATGTCGGTGAAGTTGTAGCTGCCGTCCGGCCCCGTGGTCACGGTCTTGACGACGGTGCCGTCCGGCTTCTGAAGCTCGACGCCGACGCCGGGGATGCCGGGTTCGCCGGTATCCTGCACGCCGTTCAGGTTGGTGTCGACATAGACGACGCCACCCTGCGCCTGGCCCTGCTCGCCGAAGACATAGCCGGTTGCATCGGTACCGGTCGGCAGGGCGATCGCCGAGATGTTGTCGTTCGCAACCGTGCCGCCCGCGCTGCCGGCGGCGTCCTTGCCGTCGCCAAAGCCGACCGGCTGGGTTTCGGCAAGCGCGTAGGTGCCGGCGAGCAGATCGTCGAACTTGTAGGCGCCGCTCGCATCGGTGGTCGCGGTCCGGTCGACCGGCGTGCCGCCGGCGGTGGTGCCGGTGAGGCGCACGACGACCCCTTCGATGCCGCGCTCGCCGGGCTGGCGCACCGCGTCATTGTCCGAGTCGACGAACACCGAACCGGCCAGCGTCGACACCGTCTCGCCGAAGTCGATCGTCTGGTTGTTGCCCGCCGTGACGTTGATCGCGCGGCTGTCGGGAGTCGACGAACCATAGCCCGCGGGCTGCGTCTCCTCGACCGTGTAGCTGCCTGCCGGAAGATTCTCGAAGCGATAGCTGCCGTCCGGGCCGGTGGTGGTGGTCGCCACTACCGTACCGCCCTGGCGCAGAGTGATCGTCACGCCCGGGATGGCGGGCTCGCCGCCGGCATCGGAGCCGTCGCGTTCGGGATCCTTGAAGACGCGGCCCGAGATGACGATCGCGCGTTCGCCGAAGTCATAGCCGGTTCCGGCGGTGCCGTTGCCGAGGGTTACATTGGCAATCCGGTTCTCGGCCGTGCCGCTACCGAAGCTGCCGTTGTTCACCGCGCCGCCCGGCGTGCCCGCGCTCTCGCGGCCGTCGGCATAGGCGCTCGGCTGGCTCTCGACGAGCGTGTAGCTGCCGGCAGGGAGATCGTCGAAGCGGTAGCTGCCATCGGCTGCGGTCGTCGCCGTGCAGGCGAGCGCCGGATCGAGTGCCGCGCGTGCGGCACAGATGTCCTGGCTGGCGGCGGTCGTGCCCGAGAGCGTGACGGTGATGCCGGCAAGGGCAGTTTCGCCCGGCTGACGCACGCCGTCGTCATTGGCATCGATATAGGCGCTGCCGGCGAGCGAGCCTGCACGCTCACCAAAGGCGTAGTTGATGCCGAGCTCACCTGCGCCGAGGGTGATGCCGGTGATGCTGTCATTGCCGGCGATACCGCGGACGGCGCCGTTGACCTGGCCCGCGGCGTCTGTTCCGTCCGCATAGACGGCAAGCGGCGCGCTCGCCTGTGCCTGCTCGGTGAGCGTATAACCAGCGGCTGATGAGCCAGGCACGTTCACGAGCAGATAGTTACCCGCGGCATCGGTCGTCGCGGTGCAGCCGATCAGCGCGCAGACATCCTGTCCGCCGGCCGTGTTGCCCGACAGCGTGACGGTGACGCCGGCGATGCCGACCTCGCCCGCGTCCCGCGTGCCGTTGCCGTTGCGGTCGAGATAGACATAGCCGCCCAGCCCCCGGCCGGTGGCGCCGAAATCGTAGCGCGTGGCGGTCGTGCCCGCGGCGATCACTACGCCGCTCACGCTGGTGTTCGCCTGGCCAGGTGCCGGCGTGTTCGGGCCGCTCGCGCCGCCCGAGGTACCGCCTGCGCTGCCGATGAACGCACCGCTATGCTCGAGGCCCGGCGGCGGCGTTTCGGTGACCGTATAGGTGCCTGGGCGCAGGACCCGGCAGGCGGGATCCACCGCACTCGCGGCGGGGAAGCTGTAGCCACCGGTCGCATCGGTGGTGATCGAGCAATCCACCGGCTGACCGACGTCATTGGTGCCCGTCAGGCGAATGATCGCGCCCGCCAGACCGCTATTCTCGCCGCCATCGCGCGTGGCGTTGCCGTTGGGATCGAGGAACACGATTCCGGACAAAGTGGAGGTGGGAATCTCGCCGAAATTGCGCCCGGTGAGCGCCTGACCCGGTGCCAGCACGCCGACCAGCATGTCTTCAGGAGCCGCGCGGCCGGCCGAGCCCGGGACGACGTTGCCCGCGCCATTGGCGTCGAGCCCGTCCGACAGTCCGTTCGGCTGGACGAGCTGGGTCACCGTGTACCCCGTCGCGTCCGACGGCGGGAGATCGGCGAAACGGTAGTTGCCGCTGGCGTCAACGGTGGTGTCCAGGTTGACGGCATTGCCGGCATAGTCGGTGCCGGTCAGACGGATCTGTGGCGTCGAGGCGAAATCGCCGGGACCGACGCCGGTCTCGCCGCCGTCGATCGCGCCATTGTTGTTGGCGTCACGCCAGACCGTGCCCTCGATCGAGGCGGAATGGGTTTCCTGGAAAAGATAGCCGGTGGCGGCGGTGTTCGCCGGCAGCGTGATCGCGGTGATGCTGTTGTTCGCGGCGCTGCTGTTGAACGCGCTGTTGTTGACGGTGCCGCCGACGCTTCCCGCGGTCTCGCGCGAGTCGAGCAGCCCCGCAGGCTGGGTCTCGACGATCTGGTAGGTGCCCGCGGGCAAGCGGTCGAACAGGAAGTTGCCGCTGGCGTCGGTGAGGAGCGTCCGGGGCGCAACGACGTTGCCGAACGCGTCGGTGCCGCTCAGCACCACGGTCACTCCGTTCAGGCCCTCGCCCGCCTGGACGGCGTTGTCGAGATTGGCATCGTCGAACACCGAACCGGCGATCGAGGATTGGGCGATCTGGACGGCGGCGGTCTTGCTGTTGTTCGCCGGCACCGCATCGCGTGCCAGTTCCTGGCCGCCGCTGTCGAGGCCAGGGGCGATCGAGGCCGTGTTGACCTGATCGGTAAGCAGCGCGCCGGCATAAGGCGCCGCCGCACGGGCGCGCAGGCGGATCGTCACCTGGCTGCCATCGGGCGGGAAGCTGCCGTCCACCGTGCAGAGGATCGAAGACGTGCCGGCGCAGGCGATCCCGGTCACGCTCGCGGTGCCGGCGGCGGTCGCCGTCGGCGCAGCGCCGGTCAGCTCGAAGCCTGCGGGCAGCGTGTCGGTGACGCGCACCTGGCCGATCGGCGAGATGCCGTTGTTGCGGACGACGATCGCATATTCGACCGGCTCGTTGATGCTGGCCGGCGAGCCGGTCACCCGGGTCTTGGAGACCACCTCGAGGTCCGCCGAGGGCAGGACCGTGGTGGTCTGCACCGCCTTGTTGTTGGCGAGCTGGCTGTCGGCCTGGTTGACCGTGACATTGTCCTGCTCGAGCGCAGTCACCTGCGCCTCGTCGGTGAAGGTGAGCGAGCCGGTCGGCGCCGGGCCGCCGGGCGTGAAGCGCAGCCGGAAGATCACCTGATTGAGCGCATCGAGATAATTGGCAGCGGTCGAGCTCGCGTGCAGGCGGCATTCGACGTTTGCGCCGGCCTGGACGCAGGACGGCGAAGGCGGAGCATACAGGGTGAAGCCACCTGTCGCCGGGACAGGGTTCACGCTGAAGCCGGCCAGCGTCATCGTATAGCCCGCGGGCGGCTGCGGGACGTCGGTGATGACGACATTGGTCGCGCGCGACGGCCCGAAGTTCGAGACGCGCACATCATAGACCAGCTCGTCGCCGAAGCGCAGCGGATCGAATTCGGGCCCGGGCTCCTGCTTGGTGACCGCGAGGTCGTAGCCGGGCGCGGTCACGTCGTGCGTCACTGCGCCACTGTTGTTGGTCGCGTCGCTTTCGGTCGTGCTGGTGGCGACCGTCGCCGTGTTGGTGTGGCTGATCGGGAAGCCCGAAGTCGCGCCGCCGAAGGGGAAGCGCGCGCGTACCTGTTGCGAGACCTGGAACGACTGGCCGCGCGTGAACTGCCCCATGTTGCAGCTGATCAGCCCCGTCGCATCGTCCTTGGTGCAGCTGCTGCCGCCCTTGGTGGAGGCGGGATTGCCGACCAGTTCGAACCGGCTCGGATCGATCGTGTCGCTGACGACCACATTGTCCGCCGGATTGGCGCCGTTGTTGCGGACGCTGATCGTATAGGTCGAGACCACGCCGACGCGCGCCGGATTGGGCGAGATCGACTTCGCCGTCACCTGCATGTCGGCAAGCGGGCCGACGGTGTACAGCGCCTGCGAGCTGTTGTTGCTGTTGTCGCTGTCGATGGTGTCCGACGAGGTGATCGTCGCGGTGTTGGTGTAGGCGCCGCTATTCCCCGGCCTGTCGATCCGCACGATCGCCGTCTCGGTCGCGCCGGCACCGAGGTTCGTCAGCGTCCAGCTGATTCGGCCGTTCGATGGCGAATAGGAAGTATTGCCGCTCGACGCGCTGATCTGCGCGAAGCCGGTCACATAACCGCCCGTATTGAGCGAGTTGGGCAGATTGTCGGTGACCGTGACCGTGCCCGCGGGCGCACTGCCGATATTGCTGGCGCGCAGGCGGATGTAGAAGCTGGTCGCGGACGCCGGAACCGTGATTGCCGGAGACTGGGACCACGGCCCGGCGGCATCGAGCGAGACCTCCTTCACGACGGTCAGATCGGTAGTGACGGTGGTCGCCCGCACGCCCGCACCGCTGCAGTCGTTGGTGGTGTTGGTGTCGAGGGGAGTCGCGAGCGATCCCCCGGTCGATCCCGTGCAGGCAGTGTTGTTGAGGTTCGTATTGGCCGTGAGGCTCGCGCGAGTGACCAGCGACAGGTTGAGCGTGCCGTTCAGCGCGAGCGTGCCGGTGCCCGTGGTCTCGCACGTGATGACGTTGCCGGCCTGCGCACAGCTCCACGCCGCGTTGGACGAGACGAAGGTCTCGTCGGCCGAGACCGTGTCGGCGATCCGAATCGGCGTGCCAGGCGCATAGCTGAGCGCGGACGGGCCGTTGTTCCGGACAGCGATGGTGCTCGTCATGTCGCCGCCTGCAGCGACGGGGTTGGGCGTCTTGCTCTTGGAAACGCTGAGATCCGCGGTCGGAGTAACGATGCGGAAGGGTGCGGTCGCCGTGTTGTTGGTCAGATCGGGATCGGCGAAGCCGGCGGGGAGCGCGATGGTCGCGCTGTTGGTCTGGTTTCCGGCAGTGGCGCTGTCGGCCGTGACGGGAATCGCGAACGCACGGTTGGCGCCGCTCGCGAGCGCGCCGCCATTGCAGGTGACGGTCTGGCCGCTTCGGGTGCAGCCCCCCGGCAATGTTCCTATGGTGAAGTTCGCGGCGATCGTGTCGCTGATCGTGGCGCCGTTGACCGGTTGCGGCCCGTCATTGAAGAGAGTGAGGTCGATCGTCGCGCTGGTGCCTTCGACGATCGTCGCCGGCATCGACTTGGCTGCGCGAAGGTCGCTTCCCTCCAGAATCGTCGTCACCACGGGTGCGGCGGCATTGTTGCTGCCGTTCGGATCGAGCACGGTCGGGTTGGTCAATGAGGCGAAGGCGTTGTTGGTAATGGTGCCGCTCGACTGGCGGATGACTCGCCCGGTCACGGTAATTGCCGGCAGGGCGCCGGTAGCGGCTGCACCATTATAGTTGCAGGTGACGGTGGTACCGCTGTTGGAGCAGCTCCAGTTGGTCCCGCCCGCGCTCTGATATTGGAAGTCGGTGGCCGGCGGCAGATTGTCGGTCAGCCGGATCGCCGAGGTGGCGTCAGGGCCTGCGTTCGTGACGATGATCTGATAGGAGATGATGCCGCCGGCAGCGAGGGTGTTGGATGCGAGCTGATCGTCCTTCGTGACGGATAGATCGGCGCCGCTCTGCACTGCAGGAGTGACCGTGAGCGTATTGTTCGCCGGATTGGTGTCGCCTGCGGTGGCACTCGAGATCGTCGCGCTCGTATTCGCCGAGCCGGTGGCGATCGCCGTGGCGTTGTAGGTGAAGGTACGGTCCCCGACGGCGAAGGAAGACAGGTTGCAGGTCAGCGTCTGCGAACCGACAGCGCCGCTCAGCGCGCAGAAGGCAGGGAAATCGCCCGGATCGACACGGAAGCGATTTGAAACCGCAATGGTGACGACCGCATCCGAAACGGTGCCCGGACCATTGTTGGTGGCGCGCACGGTGAATTGCGTCTCGGCACCGTTGGGAACGGGATCGGGCAGCCAGCTATAGCCGGATACCTGGAGGTCCGCGGCCATCGCCGGCAACGACGACAGCAACGCGAGCACCACCAGAATTTGGCGCACAACTGCCCAGCTGCGAAACGCAGCGGAAATTCGATTCTTCACGCAATCCCCCGTTCGGCTCGGATGAGACGACGCGGGACGAATGGAGCCTCCAAGGTTAATGATCTACTACTAAAGCACTGATGTTACATCAATTTACAAATCTCATGAGAGCCAGGCCCGGGCGTTTCGACGCCCGGCCATCGGCTCGGCCCCGTATGGGTCGTAGAAGGTTGGCCCGTAAACGAAGGCCGTTAGAGCGTGTCACGCGATTCGAGATGGCATGTGAAGGTGACTTCGAACGGGGATGTGCGGCCGGTCGGGCCGGAGGGCGCGCCTGAGGGCGCGCAGCCAGCGTGCACATATGGCCGCCGTTTGCGCAATTCCCGGCTTGGGCCTGGAACGCTTACAAGCGGCCCAGCCACCCGATCAGCCAAGGCCGGCGATTTCCACTGACTACCAGTTTGAACCTATTTGGGATTATCTCGTGCGGTTTCCCAAGGCACCCCAGAAGAGAGGTCCATTCGGTCTGACGGGCAACGGCAATGCGGTTGCGTGCCCCGGCGCACCCGCGCGTCACCGGATCAGTTCGCGGAACTTTGCCCGGGAGATCGCTTCCCAATCGCGTTTGGCCCGCCGCTGCAGTCGAGCGCGGCAATAGCGACAGACGCTCACATAACCGCCGTCATGCGTGCGGGTGATGTGCCGTTCCGAGCGTTCGTGGCGCCCTTTGGTGCATCGCAAGCGCCCGACAAGCCAGTTGAACACGCGGTCTTTTCCTCGATGGTGGTATCGTGGCGTTCTCGACGCCGGTCAGTCGCCCGGCTGCCAAAGCCTTCGGGGGTCTCCAGAGAGGAGATCGTCGATCAAGCGCGTGCGAACCTCGTCCGAGGCGACCTTCCCCGCAGAACGGCTGCCCTGCTGTCCGGATGCGAGCATCGCGTCGGCCAGCTCGGTGGCTCTTTGCCGGGTGCGTTCCTCGAGGGATTGTCTGGGAACCAGGGCATAGAGCAGGCTGCAGTCCAGTGCTTCCGCCATCATGCGGAGCGCCTTGAGCGATATCTCCTCAGTCACCTCACGTTGCTCGAGCCGGACGACGGTCGCCCGATTCATTCCCATGCGATTTGCCAGCATGTTGGCACTGAGACCGACTGCCCGGCGGATTGCGGTGATCCAGCCAGGCGATGGCCGGAATGGACGCAATGTCCGATAGGGCGCGACCTGACGGTCGAGCTGCTTGCGCAGCATCGCGGCGGGATGCGGTCTCAACAAGATTCTCCTCGGCGAGAAAGCTTTTCCAGCACCAAATTGTCGAGCGATCACCGCGACGAAGCAGCGTTTGCAGGCTCCGATGTGCCTGATCCGCTCTGCCTCGCGCCGGAATGCTCAAGACCTCATGCCTGCACCGGCGAGCCCTCCCCCAGCTGGAGCTGGCGGGCGAAGATGTCGCGCACCAGCTGCAGCGAGGCGAGATGGAAGAAGACGAGCGGGAGCATGCCGCTCCCGTTCCACTCGCGCAGCACCTCGCCGGGCAAGTCGCGCAGCTTCGCCTCATCGACCATGCGGAAGCCGCGATAGACGAACGGCTGCGCGCCGCTCTCCGGCTGAATGGTGATCTCGCCGTCGATCAGCAGCGCGTGCTTCTCGAGCTCGGCGATAAACGCCTCGGTCTTCTGCCCGGCGACCTCGAATTGCTCGCAGAAGCCGAGCGTCGCCTTGCAGGAGTCGGTCGGATTGTCGTTCTCGAACAAGGGTGCGCCATCCGCGAAGTCGCCGACCAGGTCGGTCGTGGGATCGAAGCAGAGCGACAGATCGGTGTTCTCGGCAGAGAGCCGCGCGAGCATGAACGGATAGCGCCGGGCATAAGCGGGCACATAGATCGGCGCCGGCAGCGCGCCGTCCTCGCTCACGAACACGTTGACGCCTTCGTTCAGGCCCATCAGCGCGAGCGGAATCGGCTTGTCGCCGACCGAAAAGACGATCGGAAAGTGGCGCTGCGCCTGGCCGAACTCCTCGACCGTCAGCGGGACGGCGTGCTGGTTCGCCAGCCACGTCGCCTTGTCGGTGGTACGGCTGCGCCAGCCACCGTGTTGGCGGCTGTTGAGCGGTACCAGTTCCTTGTAGAACAGCGGCAGCTGGGGACCGGGTGCACTGGCCATATATTCCTCTCGAAGTCCGTTGGTTGAAGGGAGAAGGGCCGGCCCACCTGTCAGAAGGCGAGCCGGAGGCCGGCCGTACCCTTCAGGCTGTAGCTCTTGCCGAAATCGTTGACCGCGGTGTTGCCCGACACTTCGCTGTAGAGGGTCAGCCGATCGCCGAGCAGGACGCTGCCGCCGAGGCCCAGCTCGCCCCACAGGCGGTGGTTCTCGCGCGCGATCGGCGTGCCCGAGACACGAGTGACAGTGCCGTCGAGCCACTCGTAGCTGAGGTTCGCGACGCCGTAGAGATGGCTCTTCGCATCCTGCCGGTCGAGCGAGAGGCCCCAGCGGGTCTTGAGGCTGTCACCGAGACGCGAGGACACGTCCGCACCGTTCGGATCGGTGAACCGGTCGAACCCGACGGTCGAATAGACCATCTGGATCTGCGGCGTGACCGAAAGGGTATCGCCGATCGGCGACCGCTTGCCGACCTCGACGCTGTACGCCTCTCCGCGGCCATTGTTGCCGTCGGCGAGCGTGCCGAGCACTGCCGACTTGAGCTTGCTGTCGAACCAGGTGACCTGCGCGCGGCCGTCGACGTAGAAGCCCTGCGGACCGAACCAGGTCAGCGTCGCACCGGCGCTGTATCCCTTGGCCTTGATGCTGCCGTTACCGTAGATCGAGGCAACGCTCGCATTCGCCTCGCCATAGCCGCCGAGGACACCCAGCACGAGGCTCGCGCCGTCGCTGCGTTCGCTCAGCACATGGTCGGCGCCGAGCTCGAGCTTCCAGCTGTCGATGTTGACGTCGCTGAGGCTGGTCGAGCGCACGGCATTCGGCCGCGAGCGGCTCGACTGCATCCGGCCCCAGATGCCCGAAGGCCTGCCGCTTTCGGTCTGCGCCCATTGCCGATTGCCGATCCGCTGCTGCAGCGTGCCGATCTCGCTGAGGGTGAGCAGCGTCTGGCCATAGGCTTCGTAGATCGGAACGCCCGGCTGATAGAGCGGCACGTTCGGCGTGTTCGGGTTGGGCGCGTCGAGCAGGCTCGAACGCAAATACCAGTCGCCGTCCGCCGGCGTCGAGACGCCGTTCTTCTGGAGCCTGTAGCCATAGGCGCCGGCGATCACCGCCTGATCGCCTTCGAACACATAGTCACCGTCGAGCGTGAACACGCCGTTCGATGCGCCGCCCACGTCGACGATTCTGATGCCTTCGACGGTCGCCGCACCAGTCCCGCCGGCGTTGATCACCTTGACCTCGGTCGTACCCGCGGTGCTGCCCGTCACCACCAGCCTGTCGGTCGGCGAGGCATCGCCGCCAAGCTCGGTCTCGATCTCGAGCGTGCCGCTATTGCCGGTATAGTTGCCGGCGACGGTGAGCGTGCCGATCGAGTTGCCCGGTGCGACCGTACCCGCATTGATCGTGGTGCACACCGTGCCGGTTCCCTGGAGACGCGCGCCGCCAAGCACGTTGACGTCGCCGCACAGGCTGCCGTTCACTGCCAGCGTGCCGCTGACCTGCGTGCTGCCCGCATAGCCGGAGCTGTCGCCGGTCAGGACCAGCGTGCCCGCACCGGCCTTGGTGAACGCGCCCGTACCCGTCAGCTTGCCGCTCAGGGTGAAGGTCGTGCCGCTCGCGGTCGCGAGCGTGCCCGCACCCGTGAGCGCGAAATCGCGCGCGCTGGTGAGGGTGGCGCTGGTCGCGAGCGTGCCGCCGTTGAGTATTACGCCGCCCGAAGCGGCACCGAGATTGGCGTCGCTTGCGATCTGGAGCGTGCCGCCGTTGACCGCTGTGCCGCCGGTATAGCTGTTGGTGCCGCCGAGCACGAGCGTGCCGGCATCGGTCTTGACCAATTGGGTGTTGCCCGAGAGCGCTGCGTTGATCGTCGCGGTGAACCCCGCCCCTGCGGTGCTGCCGTCGCCGACACGGGCCGTCGACTGCGCGCCGGTCAGCGCGATCGCGCCACCGCTGATCGTGTAGCCGTTGGCGGCAAACTGCATGCCCGAAACCGTCACCTGGCCGGGGCCGTTGTCGACCGTGACGGTACCACCGGTACCGCCGAACACTGCGAAGGCACCGTCGCTATAGGCCGCGTTGACCGTGCCGTTGGCGTTGGTCCAATTGTCGTTGCCGGCGCCGTTCTGCCAGGTTCCGGTCCCGCCGTTGATCACGCCGTTGTTCTTCGGGCCTGCCGCGCCGTCCCAGAAGGCGAGCGCCAGACCGGCCGAGTTGACCAAATTGACCTGCCCCGCGATCGAGGTCTGCACCGTGACGCTGCCGCCGCCGGGCATGGTGCCGAGGGCCAGACCGTTGTCGGTGAGCGTGCCGCCATAGTTGAACACGCGGTAGATACCGGCATCGAACGCACCGCCCGCGGGCACCGCCACGTTGATCGTGCCGTCGAGCGTCAGGTTGCCACCGACATTGACGAGATCGTTGAGCGCCCCGCCGGCGACATTGGCCTGGCCGAACTCCCAGGCGAGCGTCGCGCTCTGGCTGATCGCCAGATTGCCGTTGATCGTCAGCGTGCCCGCTCCGCCGGCACCCGGCGCGAGCGTCCCGGCGAGGCTCACATTGCCACCGATCGTGCCGGTGCCGCCGAGGGTCGAGCCCTGGTACATCCGCACCAACCCGGTCGCCGCGGCATAGTCGCCGTTGACGAGCAGCGTGCCCTGCCCGATCTCGGTGATGCCGGCATAGCTGCCGGTCCCCGCGAGCACCAGGGTGCCGGCGCCGAGCTTGCCGAGGGCTCCCGCGCCGGTAACGGCACCGGTAAGCGTGAGCGTCGTGCCCGTATCGGTGGAGAACACCGCCTGGCCCGCGAACGCGATCGCACGGCCCGTGCTGATGTCGGCGGCGGTGTTGAGCGTACCGCCGTCGAAGCTGAGCCCGCCGGAAGCAGCGCCGAGATTGGCGTCGCTGGAGATCCGCAGCTCGCCGCCGTTGATCGCGGTTCCGCCGGTATAGCTGTTGGCGCCGGTCAGTTCGAGCCTGCCGTTGTCAGTCTTGACCAGCTGGGCGCCGCCCGCGATCGCGGAGGCGATGATCGCTCTGTACGCGCCTCCCGCGCTGGTGCCGTCGCCGACACGGATCACGGATTGGGGTCCGGTCAACGTGAGGTCGCCACCGGTGATGGTATAGCCATTGGCGGCGAACTGGAGGCCGGAGGCCATGACCGTGCCCTGGCTGTTGTCGATCGTGACCGTGCCGGGATAGCCGGCGAAGACCGCGAAGGCGCCATTGTCGTAGGAGGCGTTCACCGCGCCGGTGACGTCGGTCCAATTGTCGGTACCGGCCGCCCGCCAGACGCCGCTGCCGCCGTTCACCACGCCGTTGAACTTGGGCCCGGTGCTGCCGTCCCAGAAGTTCAGCACCGCCGAGCCGGTGTTGATCAAATTGACCTGGCCCGCGATCGAGGTCTGGACGAACAGCTCTGCCCCCGCGGGCATCGTGCCGATCGCGAGCCCGTTGTCGGTGAGCGTGCCGCCATAGTTGATCACGCGATAGAGACCGATGTCGAACGCGCCGCCCGGCGTCACCGCGACATCGATCGTGCCGTCGAGCGTCAGATCGCCGCCGACATTGACGAGATCATTGAGCGGATTACCGACGGCGTTGGCCGCGCCGAAATCATAAGCGAGCTGCCCCCGTGCCAGCAGTGTCAGGTCGCCGTTGATCGTGAGCGTGCCCGCACCACCGGCGCCCGGCGCCAATATGCCGTCGCCATTGCCCACGAGCACGTCGCCGCCGATCGTGCCGATGCCGCCGAGCGTCGCCCCCAACGAGACGCGGGTGCGCCCGGTCGCGGCCGACTGGTCGCCGTTGATCAGCAGCGTGCCGACATTGACTTCGGTGTTGCCCGAATAGCTGTTCGCGCCGGTAAGGATCGTCGTGCCGGCACCCGTCTTGATGAACTCGCCGGTGCCGGAGATGGTGCCGGCCAGGGTGAGCGTGTCCGAACGGTTTACCCCCAACCTGCCATTGTTGAGGATGTCGCCGACGACGCTGCCGGTCGTGCCGCCGCCGCCGAGCTGCAGCGTGCCGCCGTTGATGATCGTGCCGCCGGTATAGCTGTTGTCGGCGGTCAGGAAGAGCACGCTGGCGCCTGTCTTGGTGAGCGCGCCGGTGCCCGAGATCACGCCGTCGAGCACGAGGGCACCATCGGTCTGGATCGTGCCGCCGCCGGCGAGGTTCACGGCCCGGCCGGAGGTCATGCTGGCCGCGGTGGTGCGCAGCGTGCCGCCGTTGAAGGCGAGCCCGCCGGCCGCGTCGCCCAGATTGGCGTCGCTCGAGATGCTGAGCGTGCCGCCGTTGATCGCGGTGCCGCCGGTATAGCTGTTGACGCCGCTGAGGACGAGCGTGCCCGCGCCGCTCTTGACGAGCCCGCCCGTGCCCGAGAGGGTACCGCCTAGCACGAGGATGGTGCCGCCATCGGTGAGCAACGTGCCCGATCCGGCAAGCGTCACCGCCTTGGTCGTATTGACGTTGTCGGTCGTGTGCAGCGTGCCGCCATTGAAGCTGAGCCCGCCGGCCAGATCGCCCAGATTGACGGCGCTCGAAACCTGCAACGTGCCGCCGTTGATCGCCGTGCCGCCGGTATAGCTGTTGGTACCGGTCAGCACGAGCGTGCCGGCATCGGTCTTGACCAGGCCCGCCGTCCCGGTGAGCCCTGCGTCGATCGTCGCCGTGTAGCCTGCACCCGCCACGCTGCCGTCGCCGACCTGCACGACCGCGCTAGTTCCCGTGAGCGTCAGCGGATCCCCTGCTATCACATAGCCATCGCTCGCGAACTGCATGCCCGAGGCGCGCACCGCACCGTCGACATTGTCGATCGTGACCGTGCCGGGCGCTGCCGAGAAGATCGTGAAGCTGTCCTGCGCATAGTCGGCGTTCACGGTCCCGTTCTGGTCGGTCCAGTTGTTGAGTCCGCCCGCCGCTCGCCACATGCCATCGCCGCCATTGACGACGCCATTGTTCTTGGGACCGGCATCGCCGTCCCAGAAGCTTAAGCTCAGGCCTGCGGTGTTGACCAGGTTGACTTGGCCGACGACCGCCGTCTGGACCGATACCGCGCTACCGCCCGGCACGGTGCCGAGGGTCAGGCCGTTGTCGGTGAGCGCGCCGGCATAGTTGAACACGCGGTAAATGCCCGGGCCGAAGGTGCCGCTTGCGGGCACGGACACGTTGATCGTGCCGTCGAGCATGAGGCTGCCGCCCACATTGACGAGGTCATTGAGCGATCCTCCGGCGGCGTTGGCCTGGCCGAACTCGTAGTTCAGCACCGATCCGGCGCTCAGCGCCAGGTTGCCGTTGATCGCGAGCGTGCCGACATTGTTCATGCCCGCCGCCAGCGTCGCGCCATCGGCAAGCATCACATTGCCGCCGATGATGCCCGAGCCGCCGAGCGTCGCACCCGCGGCGATGCTGGTGATGCCGGTCGCCGCCGACTGGTCGCCGTTCACGAACAGGCCGCCCGCGACCACGTCGACGTTTCCGCTGAAGCTGTTAGCGCCGGTCAGGACAAGCGTGCCCGCACCATCCTTGGTGAACCCGCCTGTGCCCGAAGCAACGCCACCCAGAGTCAGTGTCGTGCCTGCGTCGGTCGACAAGATGCCCGCACCGAGCAGGCTGACCGCACGATTCGAGGCGATGTCCGCGGTGGTGTTGAGCGTGCCGCCGTTCAGGGTCAGCGCTCCCGCCGCGTCGCCGAGATTGGCATCGCTCGAGACGCGCAGCGTGCCCGCGTCCATCTGAGTGCCGCCGGTGTAGGTGTTGACTCCCGACAGCACCAGCGTGCCGAGATCGGCCTTGACCAGCTGGGTGTTGCCGACGAGCGCAGCATCGATCGTCGCGGTATAGCCGAGGCCGAGAGCAGTGCCGTCGCCGACGCGGATGATGGACTGCGGTCCGACCAGGGTCAGGTTCTGACCGGTGATGGTATAGCCGTCGCTCGCGAACTGCAGGCCCGACGCAGTGACCGCGCCCAGGCCGTTATCGACGCTGACCGTACCGCCCGCGGCGGCGAAGATCGCGAACACACCGTCGGTATAGGGGCCGCTCACGGCGCCGGTAGCGGTCGTCCAGTCGTTGTTGCCGGCGCTGTTCTGCCAGATGCCGTTACCGCCATCGACGAGATTGTTGCTTTCGTTCGCGGGTGCCGCGCCATCCCAGAAGTTGAAGATCCCGCCGGCCGCATTGACCAGGTTGACCTGTCCCGCGATCGAGGTCTGCACCGCGACGGTGCTGCCGGCGGGCATGGCGCCGGGTGCGAGGCCATTGTCGGTGAGCGTCCCGCCATAGCTGAGCACGCGATAGAGGCCCGGCCCGAAGCTGCCGCCGGGTGCCAGGGCCACGTCGATCGTGCCGTCGAGCGTCAGGTTGCCGCCGACCTGGGTGAGGTCGTTGAGCGGTCCGCCGACGACGTTGGACTGGCCGAAGTCGTAGGCGAGGACCGTGGTGCCGGCCAGCGCCAGGTTGCCGTTGATGGTGAGCGTGCCGGGGCCGCCCTGGCCGGGTGCGAGAATGGCGTCTCCGGCCAGCGTCACGTCGCCGCCGATCGTGCCGGTGCCGCCCAGCGTCGCACCAAGGGCTACGCTGGTAAGGCCGGTCGCGAGCGACTGGTTGCCGTTGACCAGCAAGGTGCCGGCATCGACGCTGGTCGCGCCGGTATAGTCGTTGGCGCCGGTGAGGATCGTCGTGCCGCTGCCCGCTTGGCGAACGTCGCCCGAGCCCGAGATCTTGCCGGCGAAGCTGTATTCGTTCGCGCGGTCGAACACCAGGCTGCCCGCGTTGATGATGTCGCCGACAATGCCGCCGGTGCTGCCGCCATTGCCGAGCTGGAGGATGCCCGAGCTATTGGTGGTGCCGCCGGTATAATTGTTGTCGGCAGTGAGGATGGCCGTGCCGCCCGCCTTGCGTACCGCGCCCGTGCCCGAGATCAGGCCGGCGACGGTGTAGGTATCGGATCGCGCCAGCCGCACCTCGCCGTTGTTGACGATGTCGCCGACGACGCTGCCGGTGGTGCCGGCATTGCCGATCTGCAGGGTGCCGGCACTGACCGTGGTGCCGCCGGTATAAAGATTGTCGGCCGTGAGGATGACGGTGCCGTTGCCTTGCTTGACGAAGGCGCCCGCGCCCGAGACGACGCCGTCCAGATTGAGCTGGATGCCGGCATCGACCAGGAAAGTGCCGCTGCCCGTGAGGGTCACTACGCGCGACGTGCCGAAGCTCGCGGTGGTGTTGAGGGTGCCGCCGTTGATGCTGAGCGCGCCGGCGAGATCGCCGAGATTGGCGTCCGCCGATATCCGCAGCGTGCCGCCGTTGATCGCGGTGCCGCCGGTATAGGTGTTGACGCCGCCCAGCACCAAAGTGCCGCCATCGGTCTTGACCAGCCGTGTCGAGCCGGCAAGCGCGGCGCTGATCGTGGCGGTGAGGCCCGCGTCGCCCGCACCGCCGTCGCCGACCCGGATCGTGGTGTCCGGCGCGCCAGTCAGCGTCAGCGGTGCTCCGGCAATCGTATAGCCGTCGACCGTGAACTGCATGCCGGTCGAAAGGACTGCGCCGCCGCCATTGTCGACGGTGACCGTATCGCCCGTCCCCTGGAAGATCGCGAAGCCGTTCTGCGCATAATCGGCATTCACGGCGCCGTTGACGTCCGTCCAGTTGTTCTCGCCGCCGCCGACGCGCCAGATGCCGTTGCCGCCCTGGATCGTGCCGTCATTCTTGGGTCCGGCCGCGCCGTCCCAGAAGTTGAGCGCGAGCCCCGCCGTATTGACGAGGTTGACCTGGTTCGCGATCGCAGT
The DNA here is from genome assembly GCF_001428865.1 of Sphingomonas sp. Root241. Classification (GTDB taxonomy): domain Bacteria; phylum Pseudomonadota; class Alphaproteobacteria; order Sphingomonadales; family Sphingomonadaceae; genus Sphingomonas. Next base: position 713,643 of record NZ_LMIV01000001.1, on the reverse strand, counting down.
CTGCACGAACGCAGTACCGCTCGGCAGGCTGCCGACCGTCAGCCCGTTGTCGGTGAGTGTCCCCGCATAGTTGAACATCCGGTACACGCCCGGACCGAAGCTGCCGCCCGCCGTCTGCGTGACATTGACCGTGCCGTCGAGCGTCAGATTGCCGCCGACATTGACGAGATCGTTGAGCGGCCCGCCCGGCACGCTCGCCTGGCCGAGCTCGAAGGCGAGCTGCGAGGCGCTGCCGAGCGAAAGGTTGCCGTTGATCGTCAGTGCCCCGACGCCGCCCGAGCCCGCAGCCAGAATGCCGTCAGCGATCGCGACATTACCGCCGATCGTCCCGGTGCCGCCAAGCGTACCGCCGGTCGCGACGCTGACTGTGCTCGTCGCGTCCCCGAGCGTCCCGTTGACGCGCAGCGTGCCGCCCGAAACGGTGGTCGTGCCCGTGAAGCCGGTGCTGTTGCCGGTGAGATTGGTAACACCGGCCACCTGGGTGACCGCGCCCGCGCCGGAGATCGCCGTCGCGAAGGCGTAGTTCGAGTCCGTGTGATTGAAATTGACGCGCGAGGTGGCGCTGCCGAGGTTCAGCGTGGCGGTGTCGAGGAAGCCGGCCGCCTCGGCCGCCTGGCCTTCCGCGCCGCCGATGTTGAGAATGCCCGTAGCCGTGGCGCCGTCGGCAAGGATGAGCGCGCCGCCCACAATGGTACGGCCGCCGTTGGCGAGCGTGAGTTCGCCCGTGCCCACGCCGCTGCCGACGGTGAGATCGCCTGCCGTCGTGAAGCTCGAATTGGTGCCCGAAACCAGCACGGTTGCCGGACGCGCCGCCGAGACCGAGCCGATCGTGGCGCTGGTGAAGCTCGCGGTGCCCCCGCTCAGCAGCGAGAAGATACCGTTGGTCATCGCCAGCGAGCTGGTGCTCGTCCAGTTGGAGCCTGGACCCGTGATCGTGACGAATGGGGCCGTATTGTTACCGGCCGCAGCGCCGATCTGGCTTGCCCCTGCGGTGCGCAGCGCCCCGCCCGCGCTGATCGTCGTGCCCGCGATGTTGGTGCTGGTTGACGTCCCCACCAACAATCCGCCCGCGACGTCCGCGAGCGAACCCGCACCCGATATGTTGAGGCTCGTGAGGACGGGGCCGACTGGCGCGTTGCGAAGTGTCAGATTGCCGACGGTCGCTCTGAGGACGCCGCCATTCTGGACATTCACGGTCGCGCTCACACCGGAACCGGATTGGGATTGTGCCGTAAGTCCTGTGGTACTGAAGACCGAACTGCTTCCATCGATGCTGAGCACCGCCGAGGTAACAATCGTTCCCCCGCCGGAACTGACCGTGTTGCCGGCCGCGATGCGAAGCTCGCCCGCCCCGATAGTGGTCGCGCCGCCATAGCTGCTGTTGCCCGTCAGGCTGAGCACGCCGGCGCCGGACTGGATGAGCGCGCCGGTGCCGCTGATGTTGCCGCCATAGGCATAGGCATCGCTTCGCTGGAACTCGAGCGTGGCATTATTGACGACATTGCCGACGATTGAGCCGGTCGTGCCGCCATTGCCGACCTGGAGCGTGCCCGCGTTGATCGTGGTAAGGCCGGTATAACTGTTATCCGCCGCCAGCGTCAGTGTGCCGGTGCCGGTCTTGGTCAGCGTGCCGCCCCCCGAAACCGCCCCGTTCAGCGTCACGGTGGTCAGGGGATCGACGAGGAAAGTGCCGGCGCCGGCCAGGCTGGTGGCACGGGCGGAGGTGAAGCTCGCCGTGGTGTTGAGCGTGCCGCCGTTGAAGCGGAGCCCGCCGCTCGCCGCGCCGAGATTTGCGTCGGCCGACACCCGCAGCGTGCCGGCATTGATATTGGTGCCGCCTGAATAGCTGTTGGTGCCGGTCAGCGTCGTCGTGCCGCTGCCGATCTGGCTAACTTGGCCGGTCCCCGAAATCGTGCCCGCGAAGGTAAGGGCATTGCTCCGGTTGAACGCGAAGGTGCCGTTGTTGGCGACATTGCCGACGATCGAGCCGGTCGCGCCCCCTCCAGCGCCGCTGCCGAGCTGCAGCGTGCCCGCTGCGATCGTCGTACCGCCGGTGTAGGTGCTGGCGCCGGTCAGTATCGTCGTGCCGGCGCCGATCTGCTGCACCGACCCGGTGCCGACGATGGTCCCTGCAAGAGTCATGGAGTCGGAGCGGTTGAAGCCGAGAACGCCGGCATTATTCACCAGGCTGCTGGTGATCGAGCCCGTCGCGCCGCCATTGCCGATGATCAGCGTGCCCGCGTTGACGTTGGTGGGGCCTGTGTACGTGTTATTGCCGGTCAGGATCCACCGGCCGGCGTCGTTCTTGGCGAGAGTCGTCGCGCCCCCGCCGCTGTTACCGATGCTGGCGCCCATGACGTTGTCGCCGGCGTTGGTGCCGCCAAGCGCGACGGTGCGGGCCGCGCCGGGATTGGCATAGCTGACTGCGCCGGTGTTGCTGAAGACGATCGCGCCGCTGCCGGAGGATTCGATGAAGGCGACGCCGGAATCGAGCTTGAACTGGCGGTCCGTGGTGTCGCCCGTACCGGTATAGCGCAGCGTCGAGTTGTTGCCGATGACGAGGTTGTCGGCCAGGCTGGACGATGCGCCGATGCTGCTGGCTATCCCGCCGTTCGAAAGCTTGTCGATGCCGAGCACGCCGCCGTTGATATTGGTGACGCCGGTGTAGGTGCTGGCCGCATTGGTCAATATCCACGTGCCGGCATCGGCCTTGGTCAGCGAGGTGATGCCGGAGCCATTATTGGTGATCAGCGCCGCCAGCGAATTGTTGCCGGTGTTGGTACCCCCGAGCGTGATGGTCTGAGCGGTGTTGGGCGTCGAATAGGCGATCGCGCCGGTGTTGGTGAAGGCGATGGCACCGGTACCGCTGGCTTCGAGCTTGCTGGTCGCAGACGATCCCAGCGTGAACCGCCGGTCGGTGCTGCCCGCCGCACCCGTATAGCGCAGCGTCCCGCCATTGATGACCAGGTTGCTTGCGACCGAGCTTGACGCGCCGATGGCGCTGTTGGCGCCACCATTGGCGAGACAGCTCACGGCGAGCACGCCGGCGGTAATCGTGGTCGGCCCGGTATAGTCGTTGTTGCAGTTGGTGAGACTCTGGACGAACGTTGCGGCACCGCCCTTGGAGAGGCCGCCGCTGCCGCTGATCAGGCCTGCGAAGGTCTGAGTCGTGGCTGCGCCGTAGTTGAGCGCAAGGCTGCCGCTGCCGAGCAGGATGTTGCCGCCGGCAGCGCCGCCGCCTGCCAGATAGAGGAAGGTCGCGCTGAAATTGTTCATGTCGAGCGTTGCGCCGCCGACGTTACTCAAGGTCATCGCGCCCGTCCCGAGGGCGGTCGCCGAGCCGGCGCGCAGGGTGCCCGCGGTGATGCTTGTGCTGCCGGTCAAGGTGTTGGCGCCGGAAAGGATCAGCGTGCCGGTTCCATCCTTGCGCAATGAGCCTGCGCCGGTAGCCACGCCCGTGAATTGGAGGGTGGCGGCGGGGTCGTCGACGCTGATCGCGCCGACATTGGCCGACAGCGTAAAGCCGCGGTTGGTGGTGACGCTGCCGCCGCTATAGGCCAGCGCGCCGTTGTTGAAGACCAGGCTGGCCGAGCCGCTGCCCGAAGCGCCGATGCCGCTTGCGAGGCCGCCATTGGCGAGACAATCAACTGCGAGGGTGCCGTTGCCGTTGATGGTCGTGACGCCGGTGTAGCTGTTGTTGCAGCCTGACATCGTCTGGGTAAAGCCGCCCGAACGGGTGAATCCGCCGGTACCGCTGATCGTGCCGGAGAAGATTCCGGAGCCCCCGGATGTGGTCAACGTGCCGGAGCCGAGGGTGACGTTCCCTGCGCCGGTCAGCACCGCCACCGTGTTGTTGAACCCGGCGAGATCGAGTGTCGCGCCGGCGGTTACGTTCATGCCGCCGGTCACCGCGCCGAAGGCCTGGGTCGATCCGGCGCGCAGCGTGCCGGCCGTGACGTCATTTCCGCCGACATAAGTATTGATCCCGGACAGGACCAAGGTCCCGCTGCCGTCCTTGAACAGCCCGTCCGGACCGATAGCCGTGCCGGTCAGGGTCAGGACGGTCGCGGCGTTCTGGACGTCGATACGGCCATTGCCCACGCCCAGGGTAAACCCGCGATTGCTGGTCACGGTGGCGCCGGTATATTGCAGCCTTCCGCCGCCCTGCAGGACCAGGTTCGACGAAGCATTGCTCGACGCGCCAATGCCGCTCACGGCACCGCCGTTCGCCAGGGTATTCACGGACAGGGTTCCGGCGCCAACGGTCGTTGCACCGATATAGTCGTTGCCTGCATTGCCGAGGGTCAGCGTGCCGGTGCCCGACTTGGTCAGGCCCGCATCGTCGGGGCTGGTGACAAGCCCGTTGAAAGTCAGGTTGGCGGCGCCATTCACTCGGATATCCGGAGCGCCGGCGCCGCCATTGACCAGGGTGAACCCGCGGTCGGTCGCGCTCGTCCCCCCGGTATAATTGAGGATGCCTCCCTCGAGCACCAGATTGGACGACGCTGCCGAGGAGGCGCCGATGCTGCTGGCCACGCCGCCATTGGCGACGCTGTTGATCGACAGCATGCCCTGGCTGAGTGTCGTGCCGCCCGTATAGCTGTTGGCGCCGCTCAGGGTGACCGTGCCGCCGCCGCCTTTGACGAAGCCGGTTGCGCCGCCATTGTCGACGATCGTCGAGGCGATCGTGAAGTTGCCGCCGCCGTTCTGCAGGACACCCAGCACGCTTCCGCCGGCGCCGCCCGTCAAGGAGCCGCCGGTGATCGTCTGGTTGTTGGTCAAGACCGAAGGAGCGACGATGATCGAGCCGTCGACGCCGAGCGTCTGCCCGCCCGCGATCGTGACGGTGGTCGTCGCATCCGGTGTGGTGAACTGGAGGCCGCCAAGCTGGATGCTGCTGCCCACGGTGCCGAAGAAGCTGTCGGCGTCGGCGTCGCTGTCGGAGATGAACTGGCCGCCGGTCCACAGCGATGCATCGTCCTGATCGGTATAGTCGGATGCGTCGAAGGCGACCACGTTGCCGCCGACCACCTTCGCATAGTCGGCGCCGCCGACCGTCGCCCAGCCACCGAGGAGACCGTCGGGGTTGGCGGCGGTAATGTTGCCGCTGCCGGGCACGACGAAATTGACCAGCCCGCCGGTTCGGCTGATCGTGCCGAGGTTGACGGTCAGGCTGCCGCCCGCGCCCGAGGTCGCGCTGACAATATTGCTGCCGGCGGTGACGTTGAGGCCGTTGAAGGTCTGCGTGTTCGACTCGCCCGCCGCGCCGATCACGTCGAGCCTGCCGCCCGACATGTTCAGGGTCGAGGAAGCGGAGACGATGTCGGTGGCCGGTCCGCCAGCGCTGGAGAAATCGAGCCTGAGCGTGCCGCCGCCGATCGTCGTCGCACCGCTGTAGGTGTTGCTCCCCCTCAAGGTGAGCGTGCTGCCGCCCAGCTTGGTCAGGCCTCCGGTGCCCGTGATGCTTCCGGCATAGCTGCTGGTCCCGCTATTGGCGTTCACCGTAAGATTGCCGCTGCCGAGAGCCACCGTGCCGCCGGCACCGTTGAGCGTCGGCACGACGAAGCTGAAGCCATTGAGATCGAGCGTTCCGCCATCGACGACGAAGGCCGGCGCCGAACCAAAGGCAGTCGCGCTGCCGGCGCGCAACGTGCCACCGGTGACGGTGGTGGTGCCGGTAAAGCTGTTGGCTCCACCCAGCACCCAGGTGCCCGAACCGTTGCCGGAGACATTGCCGGTGCCGGAAATTATGCCGGAGAAAGTGTTCGTTCCGCCAAAGGTGCCGCCGAGCGTAAAGGTGTCGGACCCACCGGCAATGAATGACAGCCCGCCGCTGAGCGTCAGCGCGCCGGTGCCGTCATTGTTGATGCGAGTGGCGCCATCGCTTGTCCAGGTGCGATTGGTGGTTGCACCCGCTCCGGTGTAGCTGAGGATGCTGCCGGTGCCCAAGCCGACAGTCGTGCCCGCGCCCAGCGAACTGGAGGTGCCGTTGTTCGCGAGGACGGGAGCGATCAGGGTTATGCCGGACACGTTCGTCGCGCCCGTATAGGTATTGGCGCTACCCAGCGTGATCGTCCGGCCGGCGGTGCCGGAATAGCCGTAGCTGTTGCCACTCAATGTACCGAGCAGCTGGATGTCCGCGTTGCGGGCGCTCCAGCCGGTCGAGCCGCCCACGCTGACGTCGCCGGTCAGGACAAGCGTGCCCGTACCGTCGTTGAAGATATTCGCGCCGCCGCCGCCGGTTACCCAGTTGCGGTTCGAACTGTCGCCGTCACCGATATAGATCAGGTTGTCCGAATAATTGTTGGCCTGGGTGAATGTGATCGTGCCGTTGGCGACGGTCGTCGGCGCTCCGAGCGAACTCGCGATGCCCAGATCCGCAATCGAGGTGAAATAGGAACTGGCGACACCACCATTGCCGTTGAATCTTGTCGTGCCGGTGTAGGTATTGGCATTGTTGCTGAGCGTAACCGGCCCCGCGGTGCTCACGTTAACGTTGCCGTTGCCCGTGATCAATGCGGATCCGACGCCGGTACCGGCGACCGTAAGCGTGCTGCCATTGCCGATCGTGACCGTGCGATTGGTATTCGCGCCGTTGATCGTGAGACCTATGCTGACACCTGCCGCAGTCGTGATCTGATTGCTGGCGGCCCCCAAAGCGGCGTCGGTGCTTGCTGTCAGAGTCCCCGCATTGATCGTTACGCCGCCGCTGAATGTGTTGGTGCCGCTGAGGGTCAGGGTGCCCGCGCCGGCCTTGATCAGGCCCGCCGTTCCGGCGAGGGTCGAGCTTATCGTCGCGTTCGCCAACATGGTGATGGTCGGCGTCGTGCCGGCGAGCGTCAGGGTGTTGCCGGTGAGGACATAGCCATTGTTGGTCTGGAAGGTGATGTTGTGGACGGTGATCGGCGTTGCGAGCGTCACCGTGCCGGCGGTGCCGCCGAAGATGGCGTTGTCGAGCAGCGTGTTGTCCCACACCGTGTAAGGGCCACTGACACCGTCGCTGTTGGGGCTCCAGGTCTGGTTTGCCGGAACGGGATTCGTACTCCAGGTCCCGGTACCGCCGTTGCCGACGGCCGTGCCATTGGCGTCCCAGTTCCGGTTCGCGTCCTGCGCGTGCGCGATCGAGGGCAGCGCGAGGGCCACCGCCGCGAGCGAGGCCCCGCACATCAATCGCACCGGCGAAAGCCTGCCGCGCCGTACACGTCCCGTGCGTGCGTTCCTGCCGCTCATGCATCATCCCCAAATGCGAAAGGACCTCGACCGGCGAGTGCCGGGAGGGAAAGTTGATCGTTGCTGGTCTTGAAAATCCGGATCGGTGATCGGGAGGGCGCTACGACGGCACCGGCGGCTCGCCGCGCAGCTGCGCAAATCGCAACGCATCCATCCATACGCCCCCCTTACTGGCAGCCCCGCTAGCTCGATGAGCCCGGAAGCTTTGCGTCCTGCCGTCGCCGGCAGTTTGCTCTTTTCAGCAGGATTTCAGGAGGTTGTTGCTCCCTTTGATCCCCCGCATGCGATGGCCCGAAGGTGGTGCCCAAAGGTTAACAAATCGTTAATTTTTCATAGCTTTACCTCGAATGGCATTGTAAAATAGTGTAAACTACGACCATGTCAGCATCCCGGGACCGAGGCATGGTTTTCCAAATTCTCCGGCAGCCCGGCGACATACTTGGTGGATATCTGGCATCACCCGCTTGGCCGATTTCCTGCGCAAGCTGTCACATTCCATTGCGATCGCAGCATTCTGGATTGGGTGCCCGGCCACTCCTGGTGGAGGCGATCGGATCAACTCCGGCCGGCCAAAGGTCCGAGCATAAATCCGCGATAGGGTGCGATCTGGAACATGTGGACTCCTCGGATCAGACAAATGCCTTTATCCAGCGATGATGGAGTCCAATTCCCTTCACCCGCTCCAGCCTCTTGATCGGAGCCCCCGCCTTATGCGCCACGTCGCGGTTTTCCTCGCAGTGGCGTTCGCCGCCGGTTCGGCGCAGGCGCAGAACAATCCGCAGGCCGAGGCGCAGGCGCTCGAATTGCTCAAGCGCGGCGTCGCCTTCCGCAGCGTCGCGGGGCCGGGCAACCAGACTTTCGATTATGCGACCTTCCTCAAATCGCAGCTTGTGGCGGGCGGGTTCGCCGACGCCGATGTCCGCGTCGAGAAGCTCGGCGACACCGCCTTTCTGGTCGCGCGCTATCGCGGCACCGGTAAGGCGAAGAGCGGCGCGAAGCCGATCCTGATCTCCGGGCATATGGACGTGGTGGAGGCGAAGCCGACCGATTGGGAGCGCGATCCGTTCACGCCGGTGGTCGAAAACGGCTATCTGTTCGGCCGCGGGGCCAGCGACAACAAGTTCGACGTCTCGACCTTCGTCGCCTCGATGATCCAGCTCAAGCGCGAGGGCTTCAAGCCCGGCCGCGATATCGTGATGCTGTTCTCGGGCGACGAGGAGACGGGGATGAAGACCACCGCGGCGCTCGCCGCGGAGTTCCACGACGCCGAATTGCTGCTCAACATCGACGGCGGCGGCGGCGATCTCGACGAGAGCGGCAAGCCGATGATGTTCGGCGTGCAGGGCGCCGAGAAGTCCTATGCCGATTTCGAGCTGAGCGTCACCAATCCCGGCGGCCATTCGAGCGCCCCGCGCAAGCCCAATGCGATCTACCAGCTCGCCGCCGCGCTGCAGAAGATCGAGGCCTACGAGTTCCCCGGCCAGGTCAACGAGATCACCAAGGCGAGCTGGGCCGCGACTGCCGCGCGCACCCCGGACCCGAAGCTCGCGGACGCGATGCGCCGCTTCGCCGCCAACCCCGAGGATGCCGGGGCCCGCGCGATCCTGCGCGCCGACCCCGGCTATGTCGGCCAGACCGGCACGACCTGCGTCGCGACGATGATCACTGCCGGCCACGCCGCCAACGCGCTGCCGCAGCGGGCGACCGCCAACGTCAATTGCCGGATCTTCCCCGGCACGCCGATCCCCCAGGTGCAGGCGAAGCTCGCCGAACTGGTCGCCGATCCCACAGTCAAGGTCACCAAGGTCGAGAGCGGATCGGTGCCGAGCGACGCCTCGCCGCTGCGCCCCGACCTGATGAAGGTGATCACCAAGGCGGTGCACGCGCGCTTCCCCGAAGCGCCGGTGGTCCCGGTGATGTCGTCGGGCGCGACCGACAGCATGTGGTTCCGTGGGCGCGGTGTGCCAAGCTACGGCGTCAGCCCGCTGTTCATGAAGTCGAGCGACAGCTTCGCGCACGGCCTCAACGAACGGATCCCCGTGGGGGAAATCGCGCCGGCGATCACCTTCTACAAAGCGGTGATCACCGAGCTGGCGAAATAGCCCTGACCATCGGCGTCTGATCCGCGCCTTTTTGTCTGCCAGGTACTGGCAATGTAGGATTTGCCGTGCTTCCGTCCGAACATGGGCAAGCAGGATCTTGGCGCCGTCGCAACCTGTCAGAGACAGTTGACGCTTGACATGCGAATGCGAAAACGAGTCAAGCGCCAGACGGCCCGCGCGGCGCGCATTTTTCTTTATCAATCTGGAAAACAAAGATTTTCCGAGCCAACCAAATGGTTGGAAGCCGCCCGCGACGCCGTTCTTGCCAACCATCCGGTTGGCAACGAATGCCTAGATCCCGCCGTCGATCACGTCATGGCCTACGGCGCGCAACGCGTCGATCAGCGCGGCCACGCAACGATCCACCAGTTCCTGCCCGGTAGCCCGCACGACGAAGTTCGCGCCGGTCCGCCCGTCGCGGAAGAACGGATAGCTGCCGATCGCCACGCCTGCATGCGCGCGCTCGGTCTCGCCGAGCAGGTCGGCGATCTCGCTCTCCGCGACCCATGCGCCGACGGTGCGCGAGAGCACCGGCAGCCCGCCTTCGAGCGTGCCGGTGAGCGCATCGAGCATGCCGGCGGTGATATGCGGCACCCCGGCGAGGATGAAGACGTTGCCCCAGCGGATGCCGGGCGCGCCGGACATGCGATTGGGGATCAGATCGGCGCCTTCGGGCACGCGCGCCATGCGCAGCCGCGCATCGGTCAGCCCGCCGCGCGTCTCGTAATAACGCTCGAGTACCGCCCGCGCTTCCGGATGCACGATCACCGGCACGCCCAAAGCCGCGGCGATCGCATCGACGGTGATGTCGTCATGCGTCGGGCCGATCCCGCCGGTGGTGAACAGATAGTCGTTGCGCGCCCTGAGCGCGTTGACCGCCTCGACGATCGCGTCCTCGACATCGGGCACGATCCGCACTTCGCCCAGCCTTATGCCCTGCACGTTCAGCCAGCTGGCGAGCTGCGCGACATTCTTGTCCTGGGTGCGCCCGGAGAGAATCTCGTCGCCGATCACCACCAGTGCCGCGGTCCAGATGCGCTCGCTCATTTGCCCGGACTAGAGCCTCGCAAAGCGGCGCGCAAACGCCTATATCGCGCGTCATGACCGAATATGTCACCGTCACTGAAGACATGCCGCAGGCGCGCGACGGCGCGATCAAGCTCCACGGACCCGCAGGCTTCGAAGGCATGCGCAAGGCCGGCCGCCTCGCCGCCGAGATCCTCGACGCGCTGGTGCCGCACGTCGTCCCCGGCGTCTCGACCGAAGAGCTCGACGACATCGTCCGCAACATGACGATCGCCGGCGGCGGCGTCCCCGCGACGCTCGGCTATCGCGGCTACACGCACAGCTGCTGCATCTCGATCAACCATGTCGTCTGCCACGGCATCCCGTCCGAACGCACGCTCAAGGACGGCGACATCGTCAATATCGACGTGACGCCGATGCTCGGCGGCTGGCACGGCGACACCAGCCGCATGTACCTGGTGGGCGACGTGCCGATCAAGGCGCGCCGGCTGGTCGACGTCACCTACGAATGCCTGATGCTCGGGCTCGAGCAGGCGAAGCCGGGCAACCATCTCGGCGACATCAGCAACGCCATCCAGCGCCATGCCGAGAAGCACCGCTACGGCGTCGTCCGCGATTTCTGCGGGCACGGCCTCGGCCAGGTTTTCCACGACGCGCCCGAAGTGGTCCATGTCGGCCGCCCCGGCACCGGCCCCGAGCTGCGCCCGGGCATGTTCTTCACCGTCGAGCCGATGATCAACATCGGCCGCCCGGACGTGAAACTGCTCGACGACGGCTGGACCGCCGTGACGCGCGACCGCTCGCTCTCCGCGCAGTTCGAGCATTCGGTCGGCATCACCGAGACCGGCTGCGAGATCTTCACGACGAGCCCGAAGGGGCTGCACAACCCGCCTTATTGATAGCTCTTCTTTTCCTCTCCCTGTGGGAGAGGTAGCGGAGCTTGAGGACTCATATTCTTCCTTCGTCACCCCGGCCTTGAGCCGGGGTCCCGCTTCTTCTGCCCGGCCAAAGGTAGTGGATCCCGGCTCAAGGCCGGGATGACGAAAATATATCAGCGTGCCCCCGAATAAGGCACCCGCACCGCCGCTGCTCATTTGGCAGGCACTTGTTAAGCCTTGCGCGGCGTGCGACCCGAGGGGCATCCCCGACTCCGCCTCTGGCACGGATGTTGCCAGACGCGCGATACGGGGACTGCCTCATTCCTGTTGGGGGAACACGTGAAAAAGATCGAAGCCATCATCAAGCCATTCAAGCTCGATGAAGTGAAGGAGGCGCTGCACGAGGTCGGCGTCAGCGGCATCACCGTCACCGAAGCCAAGGGTTTCGGCCGCCAGAAGGGCCATACCGAGCTCTATCGCGGCGCCGAATATGTGGTCGATTTCCTCCCCAAGGTGAAGCTCGAGGTGGTGGTCGAGGATTCGCTCGCGGAGCGGGTGGTCGAGGCGATCGCCACCGCGGCGCAGACCGGCCGCATCGGCGACGGCAAGATCTTCGTGATCCCGGTCGAGACCGCGTTGCGCATCCGCACCGGCGAGCGCAACGAAAACGCGATTTGACGCAGCGCAGCAACCTTCTAGTGCTGCGCCCGCAAAAGTAATTTTATTGCCCGATTCGGCGGGCAGACGAAAGAGAGCGAAAGGGCTTTAACGATGGCGAATTCGGCCAATGATGTTCTGAAGATGGTGAAGGAGCACGAGATCGAGTGGATCGACCTCCGCTTCACCGATCCCAAGGGCAAGTGGCAGCACCTCACCATGGTCGCCAAGGTGATCGGCGAGGACGAGCTTACCGACGGCCTGATGTTCGACGGCTCGTCGATCGAAGGCTGGAAGGCGATCAACGAATCGGACATGATCCTGAAGCCGGATCTGGACGCGGTGTGGATCGATCCGTTCTCGGCCACCCCGATGCTGATCCTCGTCTGCGACATCGTCGAGCCCTCGACCGGCGAGCTCTACAGCCGCGATCCGCGCTCGACCGCGAAGCGCTCGGAAGCCTATCTCAAGACGCTCGGTATCGGCGACACCGTCTATGTCGGCCCCGAGGCCGAGTTCTTCATGTTCGACGACGTTCGCTTCGAGAACAGCTATGCGACGTCGTACTACGCGATCGACGACATCGAGCTGCCGGGCAATTCGGGCAAGGAATATGAAGCCGGCAATCTCGGCCACCGTCCGCGCGCCAAGGGCGGCTACTTCCCCGTCGCGCCGGTCGATTCAGCCGTCGACATCCGCGGCGAGATGGTCGCGACGATGCTCGAAATGGGTCTGCCCTGCGACAAGCATCACCACGAAGTCGCCGCCGCGCAGCATGAGCTCGGCCTGACCTTCGGCACGCTCGTCCAGACCGCCGACCGCATGCAGATCTACAAGTACGTCGTGCATCAGGTGGCGCATGCCTATGGCAAGACCGCGACCTTCATGCCCAAGCCGATCAAGGAAGATAACGGCTCGGGCATGCACACCCACATCTCGATCTGGGAAGGCAAGAACCCGCTCTTCGCCGGCAACGGCTATGCCGGGCTCTCGGACATGTGCCTCTACTTCATCGGCGGCGTGATCAAGCACGCCAAGGCATTGAATGCCTTCACCAACCCGTCGACCAACAGCTACAAGCGGCTGGTCCCGGGCTATGAAGCGCCGGTGCTGCTGGCCTATTCGTCGCGCAACCGTTCGGCCTCGTGCCGCATCCCTTATGGTGCGGGCAGCAAGGCGAAGCGCGTCGAGTTCCGCTTCCCGGACGCGCTGGCCAATCCGTATCTTTGCTATGCGGCGTTGCTGATGGCCGGTCTCGACGGCATCCAGAACAAGATCCATCCGGGCGACCCGATGGACAAGAACCTGTACGACCTGCCGCCGGCCGAGCTGGAGAAGGTACCGACCGTCTGCGGTTCGCTCCGCGAAGCGCTCGACAGCCTCGAGGCCGATCAGGATTTCCTGCTCAAGGGCGACGTGTTCACGCGTGACCAGATCGCGGCCTATGTCGAGATCAAGCGCGCCGAAGTCGCCCGCTGGGAGATGACGCCGAGCCCGGTCGAATACGACATGTACTACAGCTCGTAATCGCGAGCGTAGGACCGACAAAAGGGGCGTCCGGAGTGATCCGGGCGCCCTTTTCGTTCGGCATTCGCGTCGTGCGGCGTGGCGAACTCGTCACGCCTTCGTAATGTCATTTCCACGACGTCGAATTGTCACTGAAACCGAGCCGAACTGACATTCGGCGAGGTTACGGCGCCCTCACCATCAGGGGGATCCTTCAATGACCAGCCGATTCGTCCGCCATTTCGCGGGCGCTAGCGTTTTTGCGCTCAGCTTCGCACTTGCCGCACCGGCAATGGCGCAGGATGCCCCGGCTGCATCCCCGGACGACGCTGAGATCGTCGTCACCGGATTGCGCCCGATCGCCGAATCCGAAGCATCCGCGCTCAACGTGCAGAAGAATTCGGACTCGCTGGTCACCGTCGCCGCGGCGGACGGCGTCGGCCGCTTGCCCGACCAGAACATCGCCCAGGCGACCGGTCGCCTGCCCGGCGTCGCAGTCGAGCGCGATCAGGGCCAGGCCCGCTACATCTCGCTGCGCGGCGCGCCGAACTATTGGACCACGCTCTCGTTCGACGGGATCAACGTGGTCAGCCCCGAGGGCCGCGACGCGCGCTTCGATTCGATCCCCTCGGCGATCGCTTCGCAGATCGTCGTTTCGAAAGCGGTCACGCCGGAAATGCCCGGCGAGACCGTGGCGGGCAACGTCAATGTGATCACGCGCTCGGCTTTCGACTACAGCGGCCTCCACTTCGCGGGCAAGGCCGGGATCGGCATCGCCGAACTGGGCGACCGCAAGCAATATGAAGGTTCGGCCGTGGTCTCGGACCGCTTCGCCGTCGGGGGCGGCGAGATCGGCGTGCTCCTCTCGGGCAGCTATTATCAGCGCGCGATGATCACCGATAATTTCGAGACCGACTACGAGCGGGTCGCCCAGGATCAGCGCCCGGGCTCCGCAACCCGCTTTTGGGCGCACGAGGCCGAAAACAAGCTCTACCGCCTCACCCGCCGCAACTGGTCCGTCTCGGGCCGGCTCGATTACAAGCCGGACTCGGACAACACGATCTCGCTGCGATCCATCTACACGATCTTCACCGACGACGAGGCCCGCGACAATTACCGCTTCGATCTCGACGACCGCCAGAACGATCTGGTGGCGAACACTGCGGCCTGTCCGACGACGGTGAACCCCACGCCCGCCACCAGCGGCTATGCCGATGTCTGCATCGGCAACACGCCGCAAAAGGGCACCGTCTACGGCATCGACATCCGCCAGCGCTCGACGCTGCGCGCGTTCCGCCAGTCGATCTTCACCAACACGCTGGCCGGCGACCACGACTTCGCCGAAGGCTGGCACCTGAGCTGGCTGGGCAATTACACCGAGTCGAAGGACGATCGCTCGGTCGTCGGCGAAGTCGCCTGGGACAGTCCCTCCACGCGGACTTTGCGCCCCACGGTCAGCTATGATTTCAGCGACCGCAACTTCTCGCGCCTCGCGCTCTTCACCACCACGCAGCTGAGCGGCCCGACTCGCTTCCAGGCGGGCACCGCGGTGACCAATATCGACAGCTTCACCAAGCCGCCTTCGTCGCTCACCGTGCTCGACGCAGTCGATACGACCAAGGCCTATACCGGCAAGCTGGTGCTTTCGCGCGAAACCGGCTTCCTGGGCAGCGAAGCGGTGTTCAAGGCCGGCTTCCAGTTCGACCAGCGCACCAAGATTGCCGACGAGAAGCAGATCCTGCTCAACACCGGCGCACAGTTCGCCACCGTCGGCCTGCCCACCGATTTCAACCAATTCTCGATCGACCAGTCGTTCCTCGGCAAGATCCCGATGGGCTACACCTTCCATTATTTCGATACCGACAAGATGCGCGCGGTGTCCGACGCGGCGCGCGCCAATTTCGCCTTCACGCCCAACGCTGACAACAATTACGAGGTGCGCGAACAGGTCTATGCCGGCTTCGCGATGGCTACGCTGAAATATGGCTGGGGCTCGATCCTTGGCGGCGTGCGCGTCGAGCATCTGAAGAATAGCGGCGAAGCCATTGCCACGGTCGGCGGGATCAAGGGTCCGGTGAGTGCAACGTCCAGCCAGACGCTCGCTTTCCCCAGCCTGCACGTCAATTATGATCTGGACGATACCAAGAAGCTGCGCCTGTCGTTCAATTCGGGCGCGGCGCGCGCCGATTATGATCAGCTTCGTCCCAATGTGGTCGTCAACGACACCAACCAGTCGATCTCGGGCGGCAACCCCGCGGTGAAGCCCGAACGCGCATACGGCGTCGACGGCTATTTCGAATGGTATGTCCGCCCGCAGGGCTATCTGATGGCCGGCCTGTTCTACAAAAAGGTCAAGGACGTGCTCTATCGTCAGACGCGCAGCTTCGGATCAGCCGCGTTGGACAGCAACGGCATCGACCGCTCCTCCTATATCTTCTCGGGCATCACCAATGGCGGTGACGGGCGCGTATTCGGCGCGGAAGCCGCGGCGCAGTTCCAGCTCGAACCCTGGACCGGCGATCTCGGCCTGCCCGGCTGGATGGGTGGCTTCGGCATCACCGCGAACGTCACGTTGAACGACAGCGAAGTGACCAAGCCTGCTCTGGGCGCGGTGCTCGCACGCAAGGTGCGGCTGCCCGGCACATCGGACCTCGTCTATAATATCGGCGGCTATTACGAGAAATACGGCCTGTCGCTGCGCGTCCAGTATCAGCGCCGCAGCACCTGGCTCGACGGCATCGCCGATGACTTGGCAGACGCCGGCGACACTTATTGGGCCGCCGACGACGAGATGGACATCTCCGCGCGCTATGCGGTCAATCGGAATTTCGAGGTTTTCCTCGACGCGTCGAACGTGCTCAACAAGCCCGGCCGCCGCTATTCGGAGCCGGGCAATTTGCTGAACGCCACCGGCGTGGCGAGTCCGCGCAGCGACATCCAGACCATCGAGTGGGAGCAATTCGGCCGCCGCTACTCGGGGGGCATCCGGGTGACCTTCTGATGCGCAGCACGATTCAGATGACCCTGCTCGGCCTACTGCCCTTGGTAGCGGCGGGCTGCACCGCCAGCGAGAAACGCCCTGCTTTCTCCCCGGCGCCCACCGCTTCGGTGCAGGCGCGCGGGGAGACGGCGGCGGTGGGTACCGCCAATGCCGATGCGGCGGACGATCCCGCGATCTGGCGCAACTCCGCCGATCCGGCCGCGAGCCTGATCGTCGGAACCGACAAGAAGGCCGGGCTCTACGTCTATGACCTGGCGGGCAAGCAGCTGTCGTTCATCGACGCGGGCCGCGTGAACAATGTCGACCTGCGTGACATGGGTGCGGCCGGGATCATCGTCGCGGCGAGCGACCGCAACGATCCGCTGCGCGCCCAGCTCGCGCTTTTCCGGCTCGATCCGGTGACCCGGAAACTGACCCCGCTCGGCAAGGTCGCCGCGGGGGCTGGCGAGGCCTATGGCGTGTGCCTCTATCGCGACGGTGCTTCACTCCAGGCTTTCAACATCCTGAAGGACGGTACCATCAGCCAGCTGGCGCTCGATCTTTCGAGCGCGGCGCCCGCGGGCAGGATCGTCCGCAGTATGAAGCTGGCAACACAGTCCGAAGGCTGCGCAATGGATGAGCGCACCCACCGGCTCTACGTCGCCGAGGAAGATGTCGGCATGTGGCGCTTCGATGCGCGAGCCACCGGCAGCACCACGCCGGCGAAGATCGCCGCCGCCGATGGGATCCAGATCGTCGCCGACACCGAAGGCGTCGCACTGGCAACCGAAGGCGGCGGGGACGGCGGCTATCTGCTGGTGTCGAGCCAGGGCGACAATGCCTATGCTGTCTATCGGCTGGGCGACGAGTCCTATGTCGGCCGGTTCCGGATCGGGGCAGGCAGGTTCGGCGCGACCGAGGAGACCGACGGCATCGACGTGATGGTCGGCGATTTCGGCGCCGACTATCCCGGCGGACTGTTTGTCGCGCAGGATGGACACAACACCCCCTCGGCGCAGAACTTCAAACTCCTCGCCTGGGCCGACATCAAGACCGCGCTCGGGCTCAAGTAACGGGCATTGCGCCGGGGCGGTTCGGAACCTAGCCTCGGCGCCATGCTTCGTTCCCTGCTCTGCGCGCTCGTACTCACAGCCGCCATGCCCGCCTCCGCCCAGCTCAGCAGCGCCGAGAGGAAGATCGCGGCGGCAGTCGATGCCGATGCGGAAGGCACGCTCACCTTGCTCGAGCGAATGGTGAATCAGAATAGCGGCACGCTGAATCTCGCGGGCGTACGCGCGATGGGCGCAATGCTGGGTCCCGAATTCGAGGCGCTCGGCTTCAAGGTCGAATGGATCGACTTGCCCGAGACCCGGCGGGCCGGGCATTTCGTCGCCACCCACAAGGGCAATGGCCGCGGCAAGCGAATGCTGCTGATCGCGCATATCGACACGGTGTTCGAAGCGAGCTCGCCCTTCCAGAAATTCGGTCGCGAGGGCGACAAGGCGATCGGCCCCGGCGTCGTCGACGACAAGGGCGGAATTGCGGTCATCCTGGCGGCACTCCGCGCGATGGACAAGGCCGGCACGCTCAAACAGGCCGACATCCAGGTGATGCTCACCGGCGACGAGGAGAAGACCGGCGATCCGATCCCACTCGCGCGGCGCGACCTGATCGAAGCGGGCAAATGGGCCGATGTCGCGCTGGAGTTCGAGAATCTCGCGCGCGAGAACGGCCAGGATTTCGGCACCGTCGCACGGCGCAGCGCCAATGGCTGGACGCTCACCACCACCGGCAAGACCGGGCACGGCGGCGGCATCTTCAACGCCGAAACCGGCTATGGCGCGATCTACGAGATCGCCCGCATCCTCGACGCATGGCGGAGCGAGCTGATCGAGGAGAACCTCACGTTCAACGTCGGGGTGATCGGCGGCGGCACGCCGGCGACGATCGACAAGGACGGCGTGCGCATCGAAGCATCGGGCAAGACCAACGTGGTGCCCGCCATCGCAATCGCGCGCGGCGACCTGCGCAGCCTCACCCCCGAGCAGGACGCGGCGGCGCGTGCGAAGATGCAGGCAGTCGTTGCGAAGCACCTGCCCGGCACCACAGCGACGCTCGAATTCCAGGACAACACGCCACCGATGGCCCCTACCGAGGGTAATCGTGCATTGCTCGCCCGGCTCAACAAGGCCAATCGCGATCTCGGCCTGTCCGAAATGGCCGAATTCCCGCCCGCCAAGCGCGGCGCAGCGGATTCGAGCTTCGTCGCGGCCTGGACCGACACGCTCGCGGGCATGGGCCCGAGCGGCGGCACGCTGCACGCCGAGGGCGAGTGGCTGGATATCCCCAGCATCGCGCTGCAGGCCAAGCGCAGTGCGATACTGATGAGCCGGCTGGCGCGCGAGAAGCGCTGACCCGGAACGAATATTCTGCCCGTAGCGTTCGACGCGGGCGTCGCCAGGAGGCCTTTGATGCGTAGCGCTATGCTGTTCGGTCCCGTGCTCCTGATCACGGCGTGTAGCGGCGGAGGAAGCAATGGCGGCGGAGGGGGAACCCCGACTCCCACTCCCAATACTCCGCCCACCTTCACCTCCGCGGCGACGGCAAGCGTCGTCGAGAATGCCGCCCTCGCTTATCAGGCGACGGCAAGCGACGCCCAAGGCAGCCCGATCACCTTCTCCATCGCAGGCGGGGCCGACGCGACACGCTTCACGATCACCGCTGCCGGGGCGCTCAATTTCAGCGCCGCACCCAATTTCGAGGCGCCTGCGGATGCCGACGGCGACAATGTCTATCGTGTCCAACTGAGCGCGAGCGATGGCAGCGCGTCGTCCACACTCGATCTGGCGGTGACGGTCACCAACAGCCGCGAAGGGATCGCGGTCAAGCGCGTCGCGACGGGACTGAACCAGCCGACTTTCGTGACCGGGATCCCCGGCAGCAGCGACGTGTATGTGCTCGAGAAAACCGGCAACATGTATCGCCTTACGCCTTCCACCGGGGCGCGGTCGCTCGTCTTTACGGTGGGGGGCCTCAGCACGGATGGCGAGCGCGGGCTGCTCGGCATGGCATTGCTGCCCAATCCGCTGAACGCCGATCGTTTCATGATCTTCTGCACTGCGGCGAACGGCGACATCGAGCTCCGCCAATATCTTTTCCACGCCGCCGGATTCCCGCCGACGGTGTTGGCCAAGATATCGATCCCTCATCCGGGATCGAACAATCACAACGGCGGCTGGATGAGCTTCGGGCCGGACGGCTATCTCTATGTCGGGATCGGCGACGGCGGCGGCGTCGGCGATCCCGGCAACAATGCCCAGAATCCCAACTCGCAGCTCGGCAAGATCCTGCGGATCGACGTCATCTCCGATCCTTATGCCGGCGCTAGTCCCCGCTTTTTCTCGCCTGCGCCAGGCAACCCCTTCGCCGCGGGCGGCGGCAATCCCTATGTCTTCGCACTCGGATTGCGGAATCCATTCCGCGCCAGCTTCGGGCCGGATGGGCGCCTCTATATCGGCGACGTCGGCCAGAGTGCCATCGAGGAGATCGACGTGGTGCGGCCGAACCAGCCAGGCCTCAACTTCGGCTGGCATTTCCTCGAAGGCACTCAGCCTTATACCGGCACGGCACCTGCCGGTCTCACGCCGCCGGTCTCGCAATATGATCATGGCGGCGGCGCCAAACAGGGCGGCTCGATCATTGGGGGCTATGTCTATCGCGGACCCGTCACTTCACTCCAGGGACAATATGTCTTCGGCGACTATGTGAGCGGGAATATCTGGACACTGCCGGCAGCGTCGCTCGTCCAGGGCCAGCTCTTTCCCGCCGCCAGCTACGAGCGCCGCAACCTCGATTTCACGCCCGACGCCGGCTCGATCACCAGCCTCGTCTCGTTCGGCGAGGACGCGGCAGGCAACCTCTTCCTCATCGATATCACCGGCAGCATCTTCATGGTCCAGCCCGGCTAGAAGCTCGGCCTGCGCCACTTGCGTTGCGAAAGGCAACTGTCCATCTAGTGCGCCATACCGGAAATTCGAATCGGAGTCGGGGATGCGCAACTATCTGAAGCACTATATCGGCGGTGGCTGGGTCGAGAGCGATGGCGGCACGCGCCACGAGGTCATCAATCCGGCGACCGAAGCCCCTGTCACCGAGATCACGCTCGGCTCGGCCGCCGATGTCGACAAGGCCGTAGCCGCTGCCAGACTCGCCTTCGAAAGCTTCTCGCGCACCAGTATCGACGAACGCATCGCCCTGATCGAACGGATTCTCGAAGCCTATAAGGCACGTGCCGCCGACATGGCGGAAGCGATCAGCCTCGAAATGGGCGCGCCGCTGAGCCTCGCCAAATCCGCGCAGGTCGGGTCGGGCATCGGCCACCTGCTCTCCGCCGCCCGTGCGCTCGAGGAATTCCAGTTCGAGGAGCAGATCGGAAACAGCCTCGTCGTCCACGAGCCGATCGGCGTGGTCGCGCTGATCACTCCGTGGAACTGGCCGCTCAACCAGATCGTCTCCAAGGTCGCGCCCGCGCTGGCGGCGGGTTGCACGATGGTGCTCAAGCCCTCGGAAGAAGCGCCAAGCTGCGCCGCGATCTTCGCCGAGGTGATGCATGCCGCGGGGGTGCCGGCGGGCGTGTTCAATCTCGTCAACGGCGACGGCCCCGGCGTCGGCACTGCGCTTTCGCGGCACAAGGGCGTCGACATGGTGAGCTTCACCGGCTCGACCCGCGCCGGCATCCTCGTCGCGAAGAACGCCGCCGACACGGTCAAGCGCGTCCATCAGGAACTCGGCGGCAAATCGCCGGCGCTCGTCCTCGAAGGCGCCGATCTCGGCAAGGCAGTGCCCATCACCCTGTTCAGCGTGTTGATGAACTCGGGCCAGAGCTGCATCGCCCCCACCCGCTTGCTCGTCCCCCGGCACCTGCAGGAGCAGGTCGCGGCGATCGCGGCCGAAATGATGAAGGGCACCCGAAGCGGCAGTCCATCGGAGGAAGGCCGGCACATCGGCCCCGTGGTCAACAAGACGCAATGGGACAAGATCCAGGGCCTGATCGCCAAGGGCCTCGAGGAAGGCGCCAAGCTCGAGACCGGCGGTCCCGGTCGGCCCGATGGCATTGAAACCGGCTACTTCGTCAAGCCGACCCTGTTCTCGGGCGTCCGCAACGACATGACCATCGCGCGCGAGGAGATCTTCGGCCCGGTCGTCACGATCATCCCGTATGAGGACGAGGAGGACGCGATCCGCATCGCCAACGATACCGATTACGGGCTGTCGGCGGTGGTGTTCGGCGATGCGGAGGCCGTCAGGCGCGTCGTGCCGCGGCTGCGCGCCGGCATGGTCTATGTGAATGGCGGCCAGCCCGATCCGAACCTGCCCTTCGGGGGCTTCAAGCAATCGGGCAACGGACGCGAACACGGCAAGTTCGGGCTCGCCGAGTTCCTCGAGGTCAAGGCAGTGGTCGGCGTCTTCGCCTGAGGGTCCGGAAAGGCGGCGGCAGCGCTCGGCCGGTCCACCGCCGGCGGCGGACCCGCAAGACTTCCCGCCGCAACATTGGAATGGCAAGGATCGGCGATGCGTTCGACCTCCAAGCTCGGCCTCGCCGTCCTCGCCGCCTTACAGACCTGCGTCTCCCTGCCCGCGGCCGTCGCCCAGACCGCTGCGGCTCCCTTGCCAGTCGAGGACATGTCACGGCGGACAGCGTCGGTTTGCGATTGCCTCGAGGAGATCAAGGCGCCGGTAACGATCCTGATCTCGATCGACGGTTTTCGCCCGGACTATCTCGATCGCGGCGTCACTCCGACGCTTTCGCGCCTCGCCGCCGAGGGCACCAGCGCGGCGATGCGGCCGAGCTTCCCGAGCAAGACCTATCCCAATCACTGGACTTTGGTGACCGGCCAGCGCCCCGATCGCCACGGCATCGTCGCGAACAAGATGGAAGATCCGAAGCGTCCCGGCGAAACCTTCAATATGGCGACCGACGACCCCTTCTGGTGGAACGCCGCCGAGCCGATCTGGCTTGATGCCGAGCGTGCCGGAATTCGGACCGGGACGCAATTCTGGCCCGGCTCGAATGTCGCGATCGGCGGCCATAAGGAAAAGCCGAAGGACTGGGAGACGATCGGCGGCGTGCGGCCCTCGGACTGGCAGCAGTTCAATCAGGCGATCACCGGCGAGCAGCGCGTCAACGGCATCCTCGACTGGCTGCGGCGCCCGGCGGCGATACGCCCGCTATTCCTGACGCTCTATTTCGATGTGGTCGATACTGTCGGGCACAAGTTCGGTCCGGGCGATACGCGGACGCTCGAGGCCGTGGCACAGGTCGACAAATGGATGGACCAGCTCGTCGACGGGCTCGCCGAGCTGCACCAGCCCGCTAACCTGGTGATCGTCTCGGATCACGGCATGGCGCCGACCCAAAGCAGCCACGTCATCGTATTGAACCAGATCGTGCCGCTCGACGATTTGGATCTGTTCGAATCGGGCACTTATGCCAGCCTGACGCCGATGCCCGGCAAGGCGGCGGCGGTCGAAAAGGCATTGCTCGGCAAGCACGCGCATTACGAATGCTGGCGCAAGAGCGAGATCCCTGCGCGCTTCCATTACGGCACCAACCCGCGGATTCCGCCGATATTCTGCCTCGCCGAGACCGGTTGGCTGATCAACGCGAAACCGCCCGCAGAGCGCTTCGCCGAGGGCAATCACGGCTATGACAATTTCGCGCCCGATATGGCGGCATTGTTCATCGGCCATGGCCCCGCCTTCCGGCCAGCAAAGCTCGCGCCGTTCGACAATGTCGACGTCTACCCGCTGCTGCGCGATCTGTTGAAGCTGCCCGCCAAGCCCGGCATCGACGGCACCGACGCACCGTTCAGGGGCGTGCTCCGCTAGGGCTTGCCAAGTTTTGGTTTTCATCCGAAACTCAAATCATGCTGTATCTGGACGATATCGAAGTGGGCATGAAGCGCAGCTTCGGCCGCTATGAAGTCACCCGCGAGGAAGTGCTGGAGTTCGCCGGGAAATACGATCCCCAGCCCTTCCATCTCTCCGACGAAGCGGCCGCGCAGACGCATTTCGGGCAGCTGGCGGCGAGCGGCTGGCATACTTGCGCGATGACCATGTCGATGTTCGTCGCCGAGATGAAGGTCCATCCGCAGGCGAGCCTCGGCGCCGCGGGCGTCGACGAGCTACGCTGGCTCAAGCCGGTCTATCCGGGCGACGTGCTGCGTTGCGAGAGCGAGATCCTCGAAGTGCGGCCATCGCAGAGCCGACCCGACATGGGCAGCCTGCGCAGCCAGATGACCACGTTCAACCAGCATGACGAGCCGGTGCTGCGCTTCACCGCTCTCGCGCTGATGCGGCGGCGGCCGACCGCGGGCTAACGCCGATAGCGGCGGTCGGGACGCCGGTCGCCACGATCCCAGTTGCGCCCCTCGCCGCGCCGGTTGCCGAAGCCACCCCAATTCTCCCGCCGATCGCCGCGCCACGAGCGGCCGCGATCGTACCAATAGCGCTGCTGTCCGTTGTTCCAGCGATGCGGACGGCGGTAGCGATCGTAGACGTAATAGCCCGTGCCCGGATAATAATAGTCCCCGTACCAGCCGAAATAGGAGCTCGGCCCGTAGCTGTAATAGGGGTCGTAACCGTCATAATATCCGCCGCTCGAATAGCCGACCGAGACGCCCGAATAGCCATAGCCGTCTTCGGTGCAGGCGGCGGCGGTCAAGCCCAGCGCAATGGCCAGGCCGGCGGCGGAAATGCGGTGAATCAGCATGGTGCGTCTCTCCGGCACCGTCATGGCGCTCTGGAGGCGCCCGAAGGACGGCTAACCAGTTGAGAACGTCGCGGGCCGATCGATGTTCCGGCTCAGTGCCCGTCGAACGCCACCAGCGCGTTCACGGCGATCCCGTCGCCGCGCAGCGCGTCCGCACCGCCCAGTTCGGGCAGATCGACCACGAACGCCGCCTGGACCACCTCCGCCCCGGCCTTGCGCAGCAGCCGCACCGCGGCGCGGGCGGTACCGCCGGTGGCGATCAGGTCGTCGACGAGCAGCACGCGGGCGCCGGGCGCGCAGGCATCGGCATGGATGGCGATGCGATCGGTGCCGTATTCGAGGGCATAATCCTCGGCGATCGTCGCGCCGGGCAGCTTGCCGTCCTTGCGGATCAGCAGCACGCCGGTGCCCAGCTTCACTGCCAGCGCCGCGCCGAACAGGAAGCCGCGTGCCTCCACCCCGGCGACGAGATCGACCTTTCCGCCGACCGCTTCGGCCATGCGGTCGATCGTCAGCCTCAGCCCCTCGGCATCGAGCAGCAAGGTCGTGATGTCGCGGAACATGATCCCCGGCTTGGGGAAATCGGGGATGGTGCGAATGCGCCGCCGGATGTCTTCATTGTCGTTCGCCATGTCGTCGGCTCTCGGTTCCCAAAAAGAAATCCCGCCGGGCTGGGCCGCGGCGGGACTTCGTCAGTTCGGCGATGGGGCGGGCAGCCTCAGTGCTTCACGCCCCGCCACACGGTCAGATACGCGCCATAAGCGAGGCCCGTTGCGATCAGCAGGAAGATCACCACTGCGAGGCCCGCCGCGTGGCGACGCTCCATCGTCGGCTCGGCGGTCCAGACGAGGAACGCCGAGACGTCCTGTGCCATCTGATCCACCGTCGCGCGGGTGCCGTCCGAATAGGTGACCTGATCGTCGGCGGTCAGCGGCGGCGGCATCGCGATGTTGAGGTTCGCGAAATAGGGATTGTAGTGCGAGCCGTCCGGCGTCTTGGCGCCCGGGAACTTCGCCAGCAGCTCGGCCGGCTGCTTCTCTTCATACCCCGTCAGCAGCGAGTGGACATATGCCGCGCCGCCATGCCGCGCCTTGGTGATCAGGCTGAGATCCGGCGGCGTGCCGGTGCCCGGATAATAGACCTTGGGGAAGCGATCCGACGGCAGATTGTCGCGCTCGCCCCAGGTGCCCGCCTTGGGATCCTGCACCGGCTGCTTTGTCGGCCAGTCCTTGGCGATCTTCTTCACCTCGGCCTCGTTATAGCCGATCTGCTGAAGATCGCGGAACGAGACGAGGTTCAGCGAGTGGCAGGTCGCGCAGACCTTCTCGAAGACCAGGAAGCCGCGCTGCAGCTGCTGGTTGTCGAACTTGCCGAAGGGACCATCCGACTTGAGCGCGAGCTCCTTGGGATGGTGATGGAACTCCTCCTCGGCAGTCGGCTGCGGGGGATCGGTGATCCAGCCCGAGACGGTACCGAACAGCGCGAGCGCCAGGACGAAGATGAAGGCGCCACCGACAAGGAATTTGACCGAGCGCAGGAACAGCGGAAGCATGTTTTCGATTCCCCTTTACGCGCTCAGCGCCGTTTCGCTCATCCGCGAGCCGCTCTTGTCGCCCAGCACTGCCTCGGTGATCGAGTTGGGCAGCGGCTTCGGGCGCTCGAGGCGCGAGATGATCGGCACGATGATCAGGAAGTGCGCGAAATAATACATCGCAGTGATCTGGCTGAGCAGCACGATCCCCGGCGTCGCGGCCGAACCGCCGCAATAGCCCAGCACCAGCACGTCCACCACGAGCACCCAGAAGGCGACGCGATAGGCCGGGCGGAAGTTCGCCGAGCGCACCGGCGACTTGTCGAGCCAGGGCAGGAAGAACAGCAGCAGGATCGAGCCGAACATCGCGACCACGCCCCACAGCTTCGCCGGGATGATGAAGTCCGCGGTGAAGGCGCGCAGGATCGCGTAGAACGGCCAGAAATACCATTCGGGGACGATATGCGCCGGGGTCGAGAGCGGGTTGGCCGGGATGTAATTGTCCGGGTGGCCCAGATAATCGGGGAAGAAGAAGATCAGCGTCGCGAACACGATCATGAACACGCCGACCCCGAAACCATCCTTGGCGGTGTAGTATGGATGGAACGGGACGGTGTCCTGCTCGCCCTTCACTTCCACGCCGGTCGGGTTGCCCGACCCCGGAATGTGCAGCGCCCAGATGTGCAGGATCACGGCGCCCGCGATCACGAACGGCAGCAGATAGTGGAGCGAGAAGAAGCGGTTGAGCGCAGCATCGTCCGGCGCATAGCCGCCGAGCAGCCACACGCGGATCCAGTCGCCGACCACCGGGATCGCCGAGAAGAAGCCAGTGATGACCTGCGCGCCCCAGAAGCTCATCTGCCCCCAGGGAAGCACATAGCCCATGAAGGCGGTGGCCATCAGCAGCAGGAAGATAACCACGCCGATCAGCCACACCATCTCACGCGGGGCCTTGTACGATCCGTAATAAAGGCCGCGGAAGATGTGGATATAGACCACGGTCAGGAACATGCTGGCGCCGTTGGCATGCGCGAAGCGCAGGAACCAGCCCGCATTCACGTCGCGCATGATGCCGACATTGACGCTCTCGAACGCGCCGGCAGCCGAGGAGTGGAAATGCATCGCGAGCACGATGCCGGTGACGATCTGGACGACCAGCGCCACGCCGGCGAGCACGCCGAAGTTCCAGAAATAATTGAGGTTGCGCGGCACCGGATAGCCGGCGCCGACCGCGTTATAGACGAAGCGCGGCAGCGGAAGACGGCTGTCGATCCACTGCATCAGTGGGTTCTTGGGTTCGTAATGGCGTGCCCAGGGGAAGCTCATCTGCGTCTATCCTCAACCGACCACGACGACAGTGTCGGACGTGAATGCATATTCGGGAACCTCGAGGTTCTTCGGCGCGGGCCCCTGGCGGATGCGGCCCGCGGTATCGTAGGCCGAGCCGTGGCACGGGCAGAAATAGCCGCCGAAGGGGCCGCGATTCTCACCCTCGCCCGCGCCCAGCGGCACGCAGCCGAGATGGGTGCACACGCCCAAGGTGATCAGCCAGTTGGTATGGCCTTCCTTGGTGCGCTGCTCGAGCGTCTGCGGATCGCGCAGGCTCGACACGGGAACCGCGTCGGCCGCGGCGATCTCCGCCGGCGTGAGGTTGCGCACGAACAAGGGCTGCTTGCGGAAGCTCGCCTTGATCGCCATTCCGGGATCGATCTTGGAGAGGTCGATCTCGGTGGTCGACTGCGCGAGCACGTCGGCGGAGGGGTTCATCGAATTGATCAGCGGCAGCACGGTGACGCCCGCGCCCACGCCGGCAAATGCCACGGCGGCGATCTGGAGATAATCGCGGCGGCGCGGGTTCTCGATCACTTCGCCTGGTGGGACCACGGTCTGGGTCGGGGAAACACCGTCTTCAAGCGTTGCCATGCTTCAGCCCTTGCACTTCGAACAATCCGCGAGGAACGCGCGGCTTAAGAGGACGCAGGCGCATACGCGCCCAGAGCCGCCCGGTGCCCCCGGTGGCTTGCGCGGCCTGATAGACGCGGGGAAGCTGCTTTGCCAACAGGGATTTTGAACCGCGGGTGACTGCAAGGTGCCGGTGAGCCGACAGCCAACCGAAAGGTTGGCAGGAATCGCGATGCCAACCGTTTGGTTGGTTTCGAAAAGAGCGGATTTGCGCGGTTTCGGGCATTCCCGGCACCGCGCCGGTTGACACGCGCTTGACGCGTTCGCGCATGTGCGTGTCAACCGGCGTACGGAGATGCGGTTCGAAATCTGGCCCGATGTCCATATGCGAACGAGAGCAGACCAAATCCTACAATACCAGTGCTCGTCGCAGGCGCAGCGTCGATTGTCGGCCCAATTGCGGGCATCCGAAGCTCGAAACGCGGGTCAAGCCCGGGGTGACGACGATATGGGCAATGCCGCAGCAATCAGGGTGACGCGCGCAACCGGGGCCGCTAACCCCGGCCGACCATGCGCATCGCTTTGTTCCAGCCCGATATCGCCGGCAATGTCGGCACGATTCTCCGCCTCGGCGCGTGCCTGAACGTGGCCGTGGACCTGATCGAGCCGATGGGCTTCCCGTGGAGCGATCGCGCGCTCGCGCGGGCAGGGATGGACTATGCCGCGCAGGCCGAGGTCCGGCGCCACGCCGACTGGGATGCCTTTACGACGCAGGTCCCGGGCCGAATCGTCCTGCTCACCACCCGGGGCGGCACGCGGCTCGACGAGGCGCGCTTCATGCCCGGCGACACGCTCCTGCTGGGCTCGGAAAGCGCCGGCGCGCCCGATTTCGTCCATGATCGCGCCGATCTCGCGCTGCGCATCCCGCTCGCGCCGGGATTCCGCTCGCTCAACGTCGCGATTGCGGCAGGCGTGGCCCTGGGCGAGGCGCTGCGCCAGACCGGCGGCTGGCCTGCCTAGCTGAGAACCTCTTCAAGCTGTCGATTTTGACTGACAGGCTGGCCCCTCTCTTCGTCATCCCCGCGAAAGCGGGGATGACGCGTTTTGGATATGAGACCTCAACCTGATCGTGCGAAGGACAATCTGTCCACTCGACACGCTTCCCCGCCCCCGCTTACTAGGCCGGCCATGCAAGAGCTCGATCCCCAGCAGCAAGCCGCCCGAACCTGGTTCGAAAGCCTGCGCACTTCGATCTGCGCGGCGTTCGAGGCGATCGAGGCCGAGGCGGGATCCGACGCGCGCTTCGAGTATCTCGCCTGGGACCGCACCGATCCGAGCGGCGAACCGGGCGGTGGCGGCGTGCGCGGCGTGATGAAGGGCAAGGTGTTCGAGAAGGTCGGCGTCAACGTCTCGACCGTCGGCGGCAGCTTCGAAGGCGATTTCGCGAAGACGATCCACGGCGCGGGCGAGGACCCCAGCTTCTTCGCCACCGGAATCAGCCTCGTCGCGCACATGGCCAATCCGCACGTGCCCGCGGTCCATATGAACACGCGCTTCCTGTGCACCACGAAACGCTGGTTCGGCGGCGGCGCCGATCTCAACCCGCCTATTCCCGTGGAAGAGGACACCGCCGAGTTCCATGCGGTGCTGAAGGCGGCGTGCGACGCGCACGATCCGGCGCATTATTCGCGCTTCAGGAAGTGGGCCGACGACTATTTCTACATCCCGCACCGCAAGGTGCATCGCGGCGTCGGCGGGATCTTCTACGATCATCTCGAAGGTGATTGGGATGCCAATTTCGCTCTCACTCAGGATGTCGGCCGCGCGTTCCTCGACGCCTTTCCGCGCATCGTCCGCCGGCGGATGCATGCCCCCTTCACCGATGCCGACAAGGCCCGGCAGCTCGAATGGCGCGGGCGCTATGCCGAGTTCAACCTGATCTATGACCGCGGCACCCTGTTCGGGCTCAAGACCGGCGGCAATGTCGACGCGATCCTGATGAGCCTGCCACCGATAGCCGCATGGGGGTGACCTCCAACCGTCATCCCCGCGAAAGCGGGGACCCATCTCCTGAGGTTAACACGAGCTACCGCGGTCGTAATCCGGATCGACTGCGGGAGATGGGTCCCCGCTTTCGCGGGGGTGACGAAGTTGGGATACGTCGATGGGCCTGACGCCGGTCCCCAACGGCGAGATCGCGACGATCGTCACGTCGCTGGAGATGCGGAAGAAGCCGCCGTTGCGTCCGGTCCCGCCCTCGCCGCTCAAGCTCAGCCACTGGCCCGCACCGGCCAGCGACAAATACCGCGCGCTGTTCCGCCGCGTCGGCGAACCCTGGCTCTGGTTCTCGCGGCTGGTGATCCCGGAGGAAGCACTGCGCCGCATCCTCGATGACGCGCGGATCGAGGTCTATGCCGCCACCGACCGCGCCGGGATCGAGCTCGGCATGCTCGAGCTCGACTTCCGCGTCGAGGGGACCTGCGAATTATCCTATTTCGGGTTGGTTCCCGAACTCACCGGGAAGGGCAATGGCGGCTGGCTGATGGCGCAGGCGCTGGGCCTCGCATGGCGCAAAGGCGTGGAGCGCGTCTGGGTGCACACCTGCACGCTCGATCATTCGGCGGCATTGGGCTTCTACCGCCGCCACGGCTTCGTTCCCTACAAGCGCACCGTCGAGACTTTCGCCGATCCGCGGATTGCCGGAATCCTAGCGCCCGACGCCGCGCCTCACATTCCTTGTTTGGGTGCCGTCCGCAGATAAGCGGCGACGCGGAGCACTGCGAGCACCGACCAGGCAAATCCGCCGATCAATGCCGTGACGACATAGCCGATCGCGACCACGATCCGCTCGTCCCCGACCGCCGCGCCGAGCCCCGCGAGCAAGCCGGTCGACACCACCACCAGCATCATCGCGCCGAGCAGCACGAACCCCGCCGCCGCCAGCAATACGATCCAGCCGAACCCGGCGCTGCTCCGCCAGCCCTGCCGGAATGCCTCGATCACGCCGCGCTCGGGCGCCGCCGCGAAGGCCGGGCCGGCGAGCCAGGTCCGCCCGAAGGCGAACAGGCCAGGCAGCAGCAGGAGCGAGGAGCCGAAGCTGAACAGCAGGGCCGCGACGATGTCGATCGCCAGCCAGGGCAGCAGCCGTCTGAGCGTGAGCGCCAGCACTTCGCCTAGCGTGCGGCCGCCGCCTTGCAGATAGAGGTTGAGCAAGGCGAAGGTACCGAAATCGATCGCGAGATTGGCGAGCAGGATCGGCAGCAGATTGGCCGCATAGAACGCCATCACCGCCTCGCGCAGCTTCTCGGGTGGCACGTCTCCCGGAAAGCCGCTGCTGGCGAGCAGGAGGATGATCCCGAGCATCGGCAGGACGAAGAACACGCCCGCGATCGGCAGCAGCAATTCGCGCTCGCCGCGCCAGAGCGTCCGGGCGTCGGCGAGCACGCCGGCAAGGCTGAGCGTCATGCGTCGGCTTCGGTCTGGCGGAAGCGCGCGGCGGTCAGCGCGAGGTATAATTTGGCCGTGAAGACCGGCGGGATGACCATGAATGCCGATTGCACCGCCGCGACGACGATCGAAGTCATCACGCTCGACAGCGTCACGCCGTCGCCATTGCCGGCGACCAACGCGAAGATGCTGCCGAACACGGTCTTGGCGGCGAGCGCCGCCACCCAGCTCACGATCGCGAAGAGGATGATCACCCCGACGATGCGCAGCGCGGAGCCGCGCGTCAGCCGCCATGATTCGCCGAGCGCGCTCAGCACCCGGCTCTCGCGGACCACCACGGGCGTCGCGACGATCAGCCGCGCGATCAGCCAGACGATGACGAACACCAATGCGAGCAGATAGAGGACGATGAAGCCCGCCACTCCCGTGCTCATGTTCACGTCCTCGTTCCGCGCCATCGCCGCCATGTCATAGCCGTTGAACGCCAATATGCCGGGCACCGGCAGCACCAGCGCCGACGCCACTACGACCATCACGATCGAGACGATCAGCGCAGGGACCAGGCGCCGGGTGGCGATGTTCGCCGCGCTGCGCTCGGTGGCGATGTCGAGCGCCATCGCAGTGATCGCCAGCGATCCCCAGAGCGAAACCAGCGCGAACACGAGCTGAAGGACGTACAGAACTATCTTGAGCCCCTCGCCCGCTCCGGTCATCGCCGCTGCGAAATTACCCTGGATCGATGCGGGCACGAAGAAGGTGAGCAAAGCGATCGGAAGGACGGCGGCGATGTTGTCGCTCAGGAACTCGGCCGTCCGATCCCAGACAATACTCATCTTCACCATGACGCGCGCATCCCCTTCGCCTCCCGAGCCCCTGTTAGCCGCCGGCCGGAGGCTTGCCAATGGTTGCGAAAATCCCTTTATCGGCGGGACATGACATCCGAAATCGAATGGCGCGTCGAGCCCGGGCAGATCGACTATGGCGCAGCGCTGGCGGAAATGGAGGCGCGGGCCGCCGCGGTGACGCGCGGGGACGCGCGCGAATTGGTCTGG
This sequence comes from Sphingomonas sp. Root241, assembly GCF_001428865.1. Lineage (GTDB taxonomy): Bacteria > Pseudomonadota > Alphaproteobacteria > Sphingomonadales > Sphingomonadaceae > Sphingomonas. The sequence goes on along the minus strand of NZ_LMIV01000001.1, from coordinate 681,561 downwards.
CTGCTCGAGCACCCGCCGGTCTATACTGCGGGCACCAGCGCGACCGACGCGGCCGAATTGCTCGACCCGCGCTTCCCCGTGCACAAGACCGGCCGTGGCGGGCGATACACCTATCACGGACCCGGCCAGCGGATCGGCTATGTCGTGCTCGATCTGCGCGAGCGCCGCCGCGACGTGCGCCGCTATGTCCATGCGCTCGAAGGCTGGGTGATCGCCGCATTGGCCGAATGCGGGATCGACGCTTTCCGTGCCCAGGGTCGGATCGGCATCTGGACGCGCGACGCGGCCGGCCGCGAGGCGAAAATCGGCGCGATCGGCGTGCGCATCCGGCAATGGGTGACGCTCCACGGCTTCGCGGTGAACCTTTCCCCCGATCTCAGCCACTTCACCGGCATCGTGCCCTGTGGCATCGCCGAATTCCCGGTGACGAGCGCCGCGGCTCTGGGCAAGGATGTTAGCACGGGGCGTTTCGATTCCGCGCTCTCCGCCACATTCCTGCCATTTTTGGCGGCTCTCTCTACTGGAGGGCAAATCGAGTCTTGAGGGCTTGCCCCAAACCGACTAATGTCCACGTCGGTTTGGGTATTAACGGCGTATCCGCTGTCCAAATCCATTATCTAGGGAGCTATTACATGCGTGCAGTCCTTTCCAAGATCGTTGCAGGTTCGATGATCGCCGGTGCGGCCCTTCTGGCCTCGGCGTGCACCAGCAACGAATCTTCGACCAACGTCACCAACACCACCGAAGTCGTGCCGACCGAGAACGTCACCACGACCGACACGATGGTCACGAACATCGACGCGGCTGCTCCGATGGACAACATGGGCGCCGAGGTGAACACCACGACGACCGAGAACACCACCGCCAACGCGATGTAATCATCGCGCGTCAGCGTGTTTGAGAGGGCCGCCCGGGCAACCGGGCGGCCCTTTTCGTTGGGCCTCGCCACGCCATCCCGGAGCGACGAAAAAAGGGCTTGGGCACGGACTCGAAAAGCCTTAACCACGCGTGGGACCAGCAAAAAGAGGGCGTAATGCCAGTTCCGCGTTTCGTTTCCGTGTTTGCCATAGCGGCCGGCTTTCTCTCCGCTGCCCCCGCATCGGCGCAGTTTTTCCTCAAGTCCGCGGCGATGCCGAGCGGGCGGGTGACCGGCGCCGAACCAGGCATGACCGGCCCTGCGCTGCCCGACGCCACCCCTGCCGAACTCCGCGCCGCTCTGGTGTGGAATCTGCGCGCCGCGCTCAACGTCGCCGCGCTCCAATGCCAGTTCGAACCGACGCTGCTCACGCTCGGCAATTACAATGCCATCCTGAAAGACCATGAAGTCGAACTGCGTGAATCCTACGGAACGCTCGAGAAATATTTTACACGCCAGAACAAGACCAAGAAGGCCGGACAGACCGAACTCGACAAGTTCGGAACCCGTGTCTATTCGGGCTTTTCGACTGTCTCCGGCCAGCTATCTTTCTGCCAGACCGCCGCCGCAATCGGCCATGAAGCGCTGTTCGCCCGACGCGGCACTTTCGGCGACGTCGCGCAGGAACGGATACGCGAACTCCGCGCCAGCCTCACGCCTTGGGGCGAACAGCTCCGCCGCAGCCTCAGCTATCGGGGCCTCGGCTTCGCGCCGCTGCCGCCCTTTTTCGGCAACGACAAATGCTGGCGCAAGGGCACGTATCAAGTGAAGAAGTGCGGCGCGCTGATCGCAACGCGCTAGGCGCCGAGGTTGGAAACCTGTTCAACTTGTTGATTTGACTAACGAGTGTTTCCCCTTTCGTCATCCCCGCGAAAGCGGGGACCCATCTCCAGCAGTTTCCACAAGCGCACCGGTGCATTTTGCCGCTCGCTCAGAAGATGGGTCCCCGCTTTCGCGGGGATGACGGCTCTGAATATGAGTCACCGGTTCTAGCGCAACCCCAGCAGCTTGTGCGTTTGGAGCGACAGCCGCCAGCGCGGCCGCTCGATCGCCAGCGCGACTGCGGCGCGGGTGTTCGCCTCGCCGTCGGCGCTGTCCATCGGCTGGACGAGGAAATGGCGGAAGTCCCAGCTCTCAAGCGTCTCGAGATCCGTCCCCGCCTGCGGCCAGACCAGCTTGAGCTCGTCGCCCACGCGCTGGACCACTTCGCTTCCCGCCTTGGGGCTGATGCACACCCAATCGATCCCGGGATGCACCGGCAGCGTGCCGTTGCTCTCGATCGCGATGCGGAAGCCACGCGCGTGAAGCGCATCGATCAGCGCATCGTCGACCTGCAGCATCGGCTCGCCCCCGGTCAGCACGAGGAAGCGGGCGAGCGGCTCCGGCCCCCAATGCCCGACCACCGCATCCGCTAGCGCCTCCGCATCGGCGAACTTGCCCCCGCCCAGACCATCGGTTCCTACGAAGTCGGTGTCGCAGAACCGGCAGATCGCCGCCGCACGGTCCTGCTCGCGACCCGACCAGAGGTTGCACCCGGCGAATCGCACGAACACCGCGCGCGCTCCGGCATTCACGCCTTCACCCTGGAGCGTGAGGAACATCTCCTTGACCGCGTAGCTCATAAGACGGTCGCGTACCGCGTCGGATCGAGGATGCCGGCTTCCTCGAAACCCTTCGAGCGCAGCCGGCAGCTGTCGCACAGTCCGCAATGCAGGCTGCCGGGCGCGGGATCGTAGCACGACCAGCTCATCCCCGCATCGAGCCCGAGCCGTGCCGCCTCGCGGACGATGTCGGCCTTGGTCATCTCCTGCAGCGGTGCGCGGATCCGGAACGGCGCACCCTCGACGCCCGCCTTGGTCGCGATCTCGGCGAGCTTCTCGAACTCGGCGATGAATTCTGGACGGCAATCGGGATAGCCCGAATAATCGAGCGCATTGACGCCGATATAGATGTCGCGCGCGCCCGCCGCCTCGGCCCAGCCGAGCGCGAGACTGAGGAAGATCGTGTTGCGCGCGGGCACATACGTGACCGGGATATCGTCGCCCACGCCGTGCTTGGGAACGTCGATTTCGGCAGTCAGCGCCGATCCGCCGAACGCGCGCAGGTCCAGCGGCAGCACCACGTGGCGCTCGGCACCCAGCACCTGCGCGATGCGGCGCGCGGCGGCGAGTTCGACATGGTGGCGCTGGTTATAGTCGATCGAGAGCGCGAGCAGCCGGTGCCCGTCCTCGCGCGCGCGCGCGGCCGAAACCATCGAATCCAGCCCGCCGGAGATCAGGGCAATCGCTACGCTGTCGGTCATGGCCCAGCCGCTAGCCGCTTTCGGGTTCTGAATCAAAATGGGCCGCCGAAGCGGCCCAGTTAGGGATATTGCCAGAGAGGAAAATGCTCTTGAAGGAGCACCACCAAATCTAACCGACAAGGGTTAACGAAACGTATCCCCGGCCGGGATCAGTTGCAGGCGCCTGTCCGCCGCCCCTCGAAGCGCTCGGAAAAGGGCGACCCGTCCGCTACCCCCTGGGTCTCGAGATTGATCACGCGTGGCGTGTCGATCGAGATGGTGGTGCGGCCATGACCGTGGCTCGGGCACGTGTAGCGGATGGTGGCGCCGCGCGCGCCGTTCTCCATCACGAAATGCTCGCACTGGGTATTGCCGTGCATGATCTGGAGCAAGTCGGCAGGACTGCGCACGCATAGCTGCCGCAAGCCGCCATCCGCCGCCTTGAGCTGCCACTGGCCGCGCTCGATCCCGTTGAGCGCATTCGGCGCGGGATCGCGCTGCGCAGTTGCGCCCGCGGCACCGAACAGGAGCAGCGCGCCCGCAATCACCGGGCGCATCGAACGCTTAAGCACCATACCAACTCCCCGCCCCCGGGCCGCATTTTCCGGCGCCCCAATCGAATCCTGCGTCCCCGGTTCCAAGAAGATATGGAAATCGGCGTGGCGATTACAACGGGGGTGAAACAAAATCCGCGAGCTGCACCGGGAACTTCGTCGAGCAGAAAGCGCAGTCCACGCTGATCACGCCATTCTCGTCGGCCATCGCTGCCCGCTCTTCGACCGGGAACTTGCCGAGTACCTGGGTGATGTACGCGGAGTCGCAGCGGCAGCCGCGCGAGAGCTGGGCACCGCCCAGCAGCCGCACTTCGCTCTCCTCGTTGAACAGCCGCCAGACGAGGGTCTCGAGCGGGATCGCGGCATCGGCGAGCTCGTCGGCGCCCATCGTCGAGCCGAGCGCCTCGACATGCTGCCATTCGGGATGGTCTAGCCGCGTATGCAGCCGCTCGCGACCCAGCTCGCCCTCGGGCAGATGCTGGAGGAAGATGCCGCCCGCGATCAGCTCGCCATCCGCTCCACGGCTGACACCGAGCCGCACCAGGCTCGGGATCTGCTCGGATTGCAGGAAATAGCTCTCCGCCGCCGCGCTCAGCGATTCGCCGTCCAGCGGCACGATGCCCTGGTACCGCTCCTTCGTGGTCGACTGATCGAAGGTGATCGCCAGATAACCCTGATTGAACAGCGCATAGAGCGACGGATTCTTGCCGAGCCGCGCGAGCCGCTCGGCGTTGAACTGAACATAGCCGCGCAGCTCGCCGTTCTTGTAGTCGCACACCAGCAGGCTGACGATGCCGCCCTTGGTCTGCGCCTGCAGCGTCATCTGCCCCTCGGCATTTTTGAGCATCGCGCCCAGCAAGGCGGTCAGGGTCAGCGCCTCGGCGAGCAGCCGCTCGATCACCGGCGGATAGGCGTGCGCCGACAGGATCTCGTTCAGCACCGGCCCCAGCCGCGCGACGCGCCCGCGGGCATGGCGTTCGGGAATGGTGAAGCCGACAACGCGGTCCAGGTCGGTGGTAGGGGCGGTATTGGTCACGATGCTAGCCTTCGTCATTCCCGCGAAAGCGGGAACCCATCTCCCAAGGTCGCAGCAAATCGCTCCCGTTGTCTTGGTCGATAGGGTTGGAGATGGGTCCCCGCTTTCGCGGGGGATGGCGCTCATGTGGGGCTCGGTTCGCCCAGCTTCAACTCAGCCGATCTGGCCGAAGCACCAGCGCAGGATGGATTTCTGCGCATGCAGCCGGTTCTCCGCCTCGGGCCAGATCAGCGATTGCGGCCCGTCGATAACCGCGTCGACCACTTCCTCGCCGCGATGCGCGGGCAGGCAGTGGAGGAACGCCGCATCGGGCTTGGCCGCCGCCATCAGCTGCTCGGTGACCTGGAAGGGCATCATCGCCGCGAGCTTGGTCTCGGCATGCGCCTGGCCCATCGAGATCCACGTATCGGTGACGATCACGTCGGCGCCCTCGACCGCCTCGCGCGCGCTTCCGACGACCCGGGCACGGCCGCGCCCGCGGGCGACATCCTCGTCGCTCGGCTGGAATCCCTGCGGACATGCGGCGACGACGTCGAAGCCCATCAGCCCGCCCGCTTCCATGATCGAGGCGAGGACGTTGTTGCCGTCGCCCAGCCACGCCACCTTGAGCCCCGGCAATGCCCGCCCGCTCTCGATGATCGTCAGCAGATCGGCCATGATCTGGCACGGGTGCGAGGCGTCGGTGAGCCCGTTGATCACCGGCACGCTGGCATACTTCGCCATCTCGACCACCTTCGCGTGATCGTCGGTGCGGATCATGATCGCATCGACATAGCCCGAGAGAACGCGCGCAGTGTCGGCGATGCTCTCGCCGCGGCCGAGTTGCATGCCGCCGGAATCCATCACGATGCTGGTCCCGCCGAGCTGGCGGATCGCCATGTCGAACGACACGCGGGTGCGCGTCGAGTTCTTCTCGAAGATCATCGCGAGGACATGCCCGGCCAGCGGCGCGTCGGCGTCCGCCTTGCCCCGGGGCCAGCCCTTGCGGGCCGCCTTGCGCTGGAGCGCGTCGCCCAGCATCGCGGCGATGCCGTCGCCACCGGCGTCGGATAGATCGAGAAAGTGGCGCATCAGATCCTCCCCGGCACGGGGAGGGGGACCGTTCGCGAAGCGAATGGTGGAGGGGGCGCGCCCCAAGCCATTCGCCAGCGGAGAACCCCCTCCACCATGCTGCGCATGGTCCCCCTCCCCGTGCCGGGGAGGATCATTCTAGTCATCGCTCGGCGGCGCATAGGCGCGTGCGCCCGCGCTCATCCGCTCGACGCACTCGGCGATATGGCTCTCGTCGATCACCAGCGGCGGCAGCACGCGGAACACGTTCTCGCCCGCCGCCACGGTCAGCAGCCCGTGATTGTCGCGCAGATGCGCCACGAAATCGCGGGCGACCGCCGGCTCCTTGAGCTTGATGCCGAGCATCAGCCCTTTGCCGCGAATCTCCTCGAACAGGTGATCGTGATTGGGGATCATCTGTTCGAACGCCTGGCGCAGCCGGTCGCCCATCTTGGCGACATGCTCGAAAAAGCCGTCTTCCAGCATCACGTCGAGGATCGCCTGCCCCGCCGCCATGCCGAGCGGGTTGCCGCCATAGGTCGAGCCGTGCGTGCCGATCACCATCCCCTTCGCCGCTTCCTCGGTGGCGAGGCACGCGCCGAGCGGGAAGCCGCCGCCGATGCCCTTCGCCGCGGTGAGGATATCGGGGGTGATGCCGTAATGCTCGTACGCCCACATCTTGCCGGTGCGGCCATAGCCGCACTGGATCTCGTCGAGGATGAGCAGCAGGCCGTGCTCGTCGCACGCTTTCCGGAGCCCCTGGATGAACTCGGGCGTGCCCGCGGTCATCCCGCCCTCGCCCTGCACCGTCTCGACGAGGAAGCCCGCGGTCTCGTCGTCGATCGCGGCGAGCGCGCCTTCGAGATCGTTGAACTTCACATAGTCGAAGCCTGGCAGCAGCGGCTCGAAGCCGTCGCGCATCTTGGGCTGGTCGGTCGCCGAGATCGCCCCGATCGAACGACCGTGGAACGCGTTCTTGAAGGTGATGAGCTTGTGCCGCTGCGGGTTGCCGTTGACGTAATGATAGCGGCGCGCGGTCTTGATCGCGCACTCGATCGCCTCGACGCCTGAATTGGTGAAGAACACCGTGTCGGCGAAGCTGTTGTCGACGATCCGCTGCGCCAGCGCCTCGCCCTGCGGCGAGCCGTACAAGTTGGAGACGTGCATCAGCGTCGCCGCCTGCTCCTGGATCGCCTTGGTCAGATGCGGATGGCCGTGGCCCAGCGCATTGACTGCGATCCCCGCGGCGAAATCGAGATATTTCTCGCCGCGCTCGCCATAGAGGTACACGCCCTCGCCTCGCACCGGCCGCACACCGCACCGCGGGTAAACGGGCATGAGCGGAGTGATAGGCATGGGAACGGTACCTCCTCAGAAAAAGCTGGGTTGAGCTCCAGAAACGCAAAAGGGCGGCCAACCGGACCGCCCGGAGCGGGTGTTTACGAGCAGCGCCACACCTGCGTCAATATTCCTTTGAGCGCGAGCCATGCCGCGACCGCATAACCGCGGATCGTTTCATCGCCGTGGCGGATTCTCCGGGAAACGGAGAGCGCCATGCCCGCGATACTGGAGAAATGGGAAGCCGGTCCCCACGGGCCACTGACTAGCGCTTGCAATGTAGGATTTCGCCTGCTTGGCTCGTGGTGCCGGATTGTTGCCGGCCGCTCTTTGAATCTGCTGCGGAAATGAGGACAGGCGCCCAGGAATTTGCGCGTAAGAATGTTGCGCAATGCATTGCGTTTCCGCAAACTGAGTCAAGTTAAGGCCATTGAAACCGGGTTTTGAAGGAGCGCCTGCCCTTGCCGGCACCTAGTTCTTGAGCTTCCAGCCCTTGCGCAGCAGCAAATAGCAGAACAGCCCCAGCACGGCGTCGAGCGCGAGAATGATTCCGCTGCCGGTCAGGATCGGCGAATCCGCGACGCCGAGGAAGCCGTAGCGGAAGCCCGAGATGATGTAGAAGAACGGGTTGAGGTGGCTGATCGTCTGGAACACTGGCGAGAGCCTATCGACCGAGTAGAAGGTCCCCGACAGCAGCGACAGCGGCGCCACGACGAAGTTGCTCACCGCTGCGGCGTGATCGAACTTCTCCGCCCAGATCGATGTCAGCACGCCGAGCAGCGACAGGAACAATGCGCCGAGGAAGCCGAACCACAGGATCGCCCAGAAATGCCGCGGAGTCACGTCGACGCCCGGCCACAACGCCATTGCCAGCCACACCGTCGCGCCGACGCAGAAGGCGCGGGTCACTGCGCCGCCGCACAGGCCCGCGAGCAGCTCGCCGGTGGAAAGCGGCGGCATCAGATAGTCGACGATCGTCCCCTGGATCTTGCCGACGAGCAATGAGAAGCTCGAATTGGCGAAGGCGTTTTGCAGCATGCCCATCACGATCAGCCCCGGCGCGATGAAATCGGCGAAGTGGATGCTGTGTCCCTGCAGCGCGATCGTGCGCCCGCCGCCGCCCAATGCGACGGTGAAAATCACCAGAAACAGCAAGGTCGTGACCGCCGGCGCCCAGATCGTCTGGAGCTGCACCTTGAAGAAACGACGCACCTCCTTGATATAGAGGGTACGCAGTCCTCCCCAATTCACGTTGCGAATCACCGGAACGCCGGGTTCGGGGAGACTATGGCTGATTTTGGGGCCGGATTCCGGGTGGCTGCTCATCGCATGTTCGCGTAAACGCTGCCCGCGCCGCCCGCAAGTTGAAGGATATGAAGTGAGCTGGACCGAAGAGCGTATCGATACGCTGAAGAAGATGTGGGACAGCGGCCTGACCGCGACCCAGATCGCCGAGGAGCTCGGCGGCGTGTCGCGCAATGCCGTGATCGGCAAGGCACACCGGTTGGGCCTCCAGTCGCGCCCGTCGCCGGTCAAGGCCAACGAGCCCAAGGCCGAGGCCGCGCCCGCTGCGCCCAGGCCTGCACCCGCTGCGCCGGCGCCGGCGCCCGTCGCCGCAGCTCCCCGGGCACCGGTCGAACGTGCCGAGAGCGCCGCAGCACCCGCGGCAGAGCCCAAGCCCGAATCGAACGCGCCCGTGCTGCGCTCGGTCGGCCCCGGCGGCTTCCTCCGCCAGAATCCCGGCGAGCAGTCCGCGCCGATCACGCCGGCGCCGCCGCGCCGTCTGGTCCCGGCGAAGCCCAGCGACGCGATCGCGGGCAAGACCAGCCTGCTCGATCTCAACGATCGCATCTGCAAATGGCCGCTCGGCCATCCGGGCGAGCCCGATTTCCATTTCTGCGGCGACAAGGTGAATCCGGGCTTCCCATACTGCGTCGCGCATTGCGGCCACGCCTATCAGGCGCAGCTCCCCCGCCGCGATCGCCGCCCCCCGCCGCCTTTGCCCTTCGGCGGCCCGCGGGTGCGCTGATCCGGTCCTGAAGTTCGCATCGCCCCGGAGCCTGGTTCCGGGGCGATTGCTTTTGGGGGAGCGAAGTGCGCGGGGCGATCGTCAGAGCCCTTGGCCCTAAGCGCCGGCCGCAGCCGCGCCCAGCCGATCGAGCAACCAGAGGATGCCGGCGTCCATGAGGGCGGGCCTCGATACGAAAGCATTGAGCCTGAAACGCCCCAAAGCCAGCGGCGGGTCTTCGGTCGCCAGGTCGAGGCGCGAGGCATAGAGCCCGGCGAAGCGCCGCGGAACGGCACAAAGCAGATCGGTCCCCGCGAGGATCGCGCATGCGAACATGAAATTGGGGACGGTCAGCGCGACCCGGCGCTTGTGGCCATGTCGTGCGAGGACTTCGTCGACAAAACCATGCGCGTCGCCGGTCAGCGACACCACGAGGTGCTGGCTGGCGCAATAGGCTTCGATCGTCCGGCCCCGCCGAAACGGATGGCCACTTCGCATCGCCAGGATGAAATCCTCCTCGTAGAGAGTCCGCTTCTCGAACCGCAGCGGTCCCTCGTCGGCGGGAATGACCGCGACATCCAGCGAAGACGTCTCGAGATCGGAAAAGGCGTTCCGCCATGCGCGATCGGGGGCGATCTCATCCGGCATTGGCAGCAACTGACGAATACCGAGATCGATGCTGGGCGCATGGGCGGCGAGGTCCGTCAGCAGAGGCTGGAGGAAAACGGCGGAGACACCGTCCGGCGCGCCGATGACCATCCGTCGGTTCGACGTCTTCGGATCGAACGGTTCGGCAATCGAAATGATGGACCGCACCTGGTCGAGAGCTTCGCTGATCGACGGGGCAAGCGCCTTTGCCCGATCGGTCGGGATCACGCCCTTGGGTGTCTTGAGGAAGAGGGGGTCGTTGAGGAGGCGCCGAAGACGCCCGATTCCATGACTGACCGCGGAAGGCGAGAGGCTCAATCGTTCGGCCGCCCGCCCGACATGACATTCCACGAACACAGCCTCGAACAGAACGAGCAGATTCAGATCCGCGCGCGAAAGGTCGATTTCATTCATCATATTCGTGAAATCATATCACTTCATGCATGATACAGGAAGGGGCACATGCTCTGCCTCGCGGGGAACGATCCCCATCACGGAGGAGGTAGAGATGATTCCACGAATGATGTTGACCTTGTGTGCGGCCGGCGCCGCCACATTCGGAATAGTTGCCACGATGGAGCGGATTGTGAGTTGGAACCCGCATCCCATTGTAGCCGATCTCGTCGCCCGAGCCGCGAACGCGCACGGGCTTCTGATGCGCGGAGACATCAAGGGTTATCGCGCCACCATTCAGCTCGCCCCCGATTTCATACTCATGGATCCATTCGGAGGTCGGCCGAGCGGCGCTCCCAAGACCGATGCGCACTGGAACCGGATCGGGAGCTTCTTCCGGGACGGCCATGATGCGGTTTTCGAACTGATCCATGCCTACCAGTCGGATGGCCTCGTCGTGCTCGTCGCCAACGAGCATGCGAATGTCGCAATAGGCGCGCTGCCTGCGCAAGACTGGTCGCTGCGGGTCACGCTGGTGTTCCGGCGCGACCGAGGCGAATGGCGGCTTGTGCACCGTCACGCCGATCCGCTGGTCAAGGGCCTGAAGCTGAAAGAGGCCGCACGGGTCACCCTGGGAGCTGACGACGGGGCCGGGACATGAACGAGCGGCCCCGGCTCCCCACTCACTCGTCAGGAGGACAGCGCACGCAGCCCGGATCGCGATACCCCCCGTACGCACGGGATCAGCGTAAAGTTCACTTTTTGTTCTTTTCCACCGCGATGCATTCTGATACGCAATCCGCGAGCGAAGGAGGTCGACGTCATGTATTTGCAGCCATCCGAATGGTCGAACATTGGCAACGCCCGAACCACCGGGCCGCGCAGCATCGGCAGCATCCTGAGCGCGATGCCCGAAGTGGCCGCGCTCCGCGCCGTAAAGGACGGTCGTTTGCGCAACCTTGCCTTGCGCCGCAATTCGGCGTGACCCTATACCCCTTGCATGTCTGAAGACCTGTTTGCCGCGCCGGGCGTTCCCTCCGGCACTTATGACGCCTCCTCGATCGAAGTGCTGGAAGGGCTCGAGCCTGTCCGGCGGCGCCCCGGCATGTATATCGGCGGCACCGACGAGCGCGCGCTCCACCACCTCGCCGCCGAAGTGCTCGACAATGCGATGGACGAAGCGGTGGCCGGCCATGCCAACCGCATCGAGATCGTGCTCGAGGCCGGCAACCGACTGACCATCGTCGACAATGGCCGCGGCATGCCGATCGATCCGCACCCCAAATTCCCCGACAAGTCGGCGCTCGAAGTGATCCTCTCGATGCTCCATTCGGGCGGCAAATTCTCGGGCAAGGCGTACGCCACTTCTGGCGGCCTCCACGGCGTCGGCATCAGCGTCGTCAACGCGCTGTCGGTCGACACGGTCATCGAAGTGGCGCGCGACAAGCAGCTCTATCGCCAGCGCTTCAGCCAGGGTCAGACGCTCGGGCCGCTCGAGCATCTCGGCGGCACGCCCAACCGGCGCGGCACGTCGGTGGCATTCACTCCCGATACCGAGATTTTCGGCGAGATGCTGTTCAAGCCTGCCCGGCTCTACAAGCTGGCACGCTCGAAGGCCTATCTGTTCGCCGGCGTCGAGATCCGCTGGAAATGCGATCCTTCGCTGATCTCCGACGAAACGCCACCAGAGGCGGTGTTCCAGTTCCCCGGCGGCCTCGCCGATCACCTCAAGGAGCAGATCGCCGGCCGCGAATGCGCCACCGCCGAGTTCTTCGTCGGGCAACAGGACTTTCCCGGCGAGGATCAGGGCCGGGTCGAATGGGCGGTCGCCTGGCCGCTGTGGAGCGACGGCAGCTACAGCTGGTATTGCAACACCATCCCGACCCCCGACGGCGGCAGCCACGAACAGGGCCTGCGCCAGGCGCTCACCCGCGGCATCCGCGCGTTCGGCGAACTGGTCGGCCAGAAAAAGGCCAAGGACATCACCGCCGACGACGTGATGGTCGGCTCCGAGCTGATGCTCTCGGTGTTCATCCGCGAGCCGCAATTCCAGTCGCAGACCAAGGACCGCCTCACCTCGCCCGAGGCCACCGCCTTGGTCGAGCGCGCCGTTCGCGACCATTTCGACCATTTCCTCTCGGACCATATGGATCGCGGCAAGGCCTTGCTCGGCTATGTTCTCGATCGCATGGATGAGCGCCTGCGCCGCAAGCAGGAGCGCGAGGTCAAGCGCAAGACCGCGACTTCGGCGCGCAAGCTGCGCCTCCCCGGCAAGCTCACCGATTGCGCCGCCGATAGCCCGGAGGGGACCGAGCTGTTCATCGTCGAAGGCGATTCGGCCGGCGGCTCGGCCAAGCAGGCGCGTGATCGCAAGACGCAGGCGATCCTGCCGATCCGCGGCAAGATCCTCAACGTCGCATCGGCGACCTCGGCCAAGATCCTCGCCAACCAGGAAATCGCCGACCTCATCCTCGCAATGGGCTGCGGCACCCGGAAGGACTGCATCCCCGAGAATCTGCGCTACGAACGCATCATCATCATGACCGACGCCGATGTCGACGGCGCGCACATCGCGACATTGCTGATGACCTTCTTCTTCCAGGAGATGCCCGAGCTCGTCCGCCAGGGGCATCTCTATCTCGCCCAGCCGCCGCTCTATCGCCTGACCGTCGGCTCGAAGAGCCTCTACGCCCGCGACGACGCGCACCGCATCGAGATCGAGAGCACGGCGTTCAAGGGCAAGAAGGTCGAGGTCAGCCGCTTCAAGGGTCTGGGCGAGATGAACCCCAACCAGCTCAAGGAAACCACGATGGACCCGGCGACGCGGGGATTGCTCCGCGTCACGCTCCCCCAGGAATATGAGGAGCGTGCGGGGGTCAAGGATCTGGTCGATCGCCTGATGGGCAACAATCCCGCGCACCGCTTCGCCTTCATCCAGGAAAATGCCGCGCGGCTCGACGAGGAAGTCATCGACGCCTGACTTTTTTGGGCGCCCTGTAAGAAATCCCGCCCCTCCCCGACTAAAGCTGTGAACGGGAGGGAAGCGCAGCATGCACGACGGTCGGGCAAGGCAGGACGCGCTCTACGCCGAGGCCGGTGCCGCGCATGCGCCGGCGATTGCCCGTCTCGCCCGCTCGGTAGAGGCCAATCCCGATCAGGCGCGCGATCTCGAGCAGGAAATCCATCTCGCTTTGTGGCGCAGCCTCGCCGGGTTCGACGGCCGCTGCGCGATCGCGACCTGGGTCTATCGCGTTGCGCACAATGTCGCCGCCAGCCACGCCTCCCGCGGAGCACGCGCGGCCAAGCTCGTCGCGCTCGACCACGAGGGCTTGCTCGCCGGGGACGATCCCGAGACCGAGATCGGCCATGCCCGCACGATCGAGCGTCTCAATGCGCTGATCCGCCGGCTCCAGCCGCCCGATCGCGAAGTGATGCTGCTCTATCTGGAGGGGCTCGACGCGCGCACGATCGCCGAAATCACCGGACTCGCCGCGAACCATGTCGCAGTGAAGATCCATCGCATCAAGGCGCTGCTCGCGGCACGTTTCCACTCCGGAGAAGCGGCATGATCGACTCCATCACCACCCTCTGGGCGCAGCAGCACGACGACGCCGTGCCGTTCGACGCCGAAGCGCTCGCCCGCGCCGACAGGCACTTCCGCCGCCGCATCCGCCGGCGCGACACGATCGAATATATCGCCGGGCTGCTCGCGTCGGGCGTGTTCGTCAACACCGCCATACAAACGCCGGACTGGGGCATCCGCATCGCCAGCGCGGCGATCATCCTCGGCGCGCTGATCGTGCTGTGCAATTTGTGGCGCCGTCGTCCGCCCGCGCACGATGGCGCACTCGGCGCCTCCAGCCTCGCCTTCCATCGGGCGACACTCGCCGCACAGCGCGACGCGCTCGCCACCGTCTGGCGCTGGTATCTCGCGCCGGTCGTCCCCGGCATGGTGCTGTTCCTGCTCGCGGTGCTGCGCGCCTCGGCCCAGCACATGCCCTTCTGGGCAGCACTGCTCGCGATCGTCGGCGTGGCTCTACCCGTCGTCGGTATCTTCTGGGGCATCCACCGCCTCAACCGTGCCGGTGCCCGCCGTCTTCAGGCGATGATCGATGCACTCGACCGCGGCGACCTCTGACGGCTACACTAATTCAGGGGAGATCTCCGAATGCGCCTGCTGCTGCCCTGCCTGCTTGCTCTCGCCCCTTCCGCGGCGCACGCGCAGACTCCGCCCGCCGCGCAGGCAGCGGCACCCGCGCCCGCCTTCGCGGCACGCACGAAGGAGCTCGCTACGCTGCTCACGGACGCCGCGGACTATGAGAGCTTCTTCTCGCCGGGCTTCCGCGCCGCGGTGCCCCGCGAGAAGTTCGAGCCTACCCGTACCAGCCTGCAGGAAGCCAATGGCCCGGTTGCGGGCGTGCGCATCCGGGCGATGACCTCACCTTGGACCGGCACGCTCGAAGTCGATTACCGCGATGCAGTCGCGACGGTGGAGATGGTGGTCGACGCTACCGAACCGCATCAGGTCTCCGGCCTGCGCATCACCAACATCAGCGGTCGCGAGAAGAGCATGGACGAAGTCGCCGCCGCAATCCGTGCGCTCCACGGCACTACCGGCTTCGCTCTCGCCAGGCTCGGCAACGGCGCACCCGAGCTGTTGATCCAGCACCAACCGGACCGCCCCTTCGCGATCGGCTCCGCGTTCAAGCTCGTCATCCTCGCCGAACTCGTCCGCGCCACCAATGCCGGCGAACGCAAATGGGACGACATGGTCACACTGGACGGCACGCCGCTCCCGGGCGGCGGCTATTTCATGAAGCCCAAGGGCACGCAGGTCTCCTTGCGCGAGCTCGCCACGCAGATGATCTCGATCAGCGACAACAGCGCGACCGACCTCCTGCTGCACACGCTGGGCCGCGAAAAGGTCGAGGCGATGCTCCCGGTGGTCGGCGTCAGGGATCCGGCGCGCAACCGCCCGTTTCTCGGCGCGCTCGAATTGTTCAAATTGAAGGGGATCGAGGCGAACAATCTCGCCACCCACTATCTCGCGGAGAACGAGGCCGGCCGCCGCCGCATGCTCGACGGCGAGATCGCCCAGCTGCCACTGCTGCTGATCAAGCCCACGCTCTTCCGTGACGGCAAGCCGGTGCTGATCGAGCAGCTCGAATGGTTCCTCTCGCCCGCCGATCTGGTGCGAGTGATGGACTGGCTCCGCCGTAACACCGAAGGCCCCAAAGGCGCCGACGCCCGGGCAGTGCTGTCGAAGAATCCCGGCATCGCGCCCGTGTCTGCCGGCAAGTGGCAATGGGTCGGCTACAAGGGCGGCTCGGAGCCGGGGGTGATCAACATGACGTTGCTGCTCCAGTCGAAAGGCGGCGACTGGTACGTGCTCACCGGAAGCTGGAACGATCCGGCGCAGGCCGTAGCGGACGCGCGCTTCGCCGGGCTGATCGGCCGCGCCGCCGAGCTGGCCGCCCCGGCGCCGTAGCGAAAGCATCGACCGAAACGATCAGGGAGAGACGGATGACTAACGGGTATGAACGCGTGACTAGGATGCGGACGGTACGCACGGCGATCTGGCTCGCGCTGGCTGCCCTCCCGCTCGACTCCCTCTCCGCCTTTGGCCAGGCGGCACCACCTATTGCCGCACAGGCACGCGACGGTTCCCATGATTTCGACTGGGAGGTCGGCAGCTGGACGACGCAGTTGCGCTATCTGCCGGAGCCCCTGACCGGATCGAACCGGTGGGTCGAATATCGCGGCACCAGCGATGTGCGCGCCCTGCTGGACGGCCGGGCCAATGTCGTCGAGCTGTCGGTGGAAGGTGCCTCGGGGCGGATCGAGGGCGTATCGCTCCGGCTCTACAACCCCAAGGCGCGCCAGTGGACGCTCAATTTCGCGAGTGTCCGGAACGGCCTTCTGACACCCCCGGTCACGGGCGCCTTCGACGAGAAGGGCAGAGGAACCTTCTACGGCGTCGACACCGTCAACGACCGCACGGTCCTGGTGCGCTTTGTGATCTCGGACGTCACACCGAAATCCGCGCGTTTCGAACAGGCGTATTCGGCGGATGGCGGGACGACCTGGGAAACGAATTGGATCGCAGTCGACACCCGGCGATGACCGGGGCGGTCTCGCGCCTCACCCCCGCATCCGCAGCCGGTGATAGGCCGCGCGCGTCGAGATCGCCGCGATCGTCACCAGTACGCCGATCCCAAGCACGCCCACGCCCAGCCAGAGGGGCACCACCTCCAAACCTCTGCGGTGGAGCAGCACCAGCAGCGCGCCGGCCAGCGACACGCCGATGCCCGTGCGCCGCAGCCTGAGCGCCACGCCGCGCAATTCGCGATGATAGGCCGCGCGTTGGGCCGGATTCTTCAGGTCAGGCGGCGCCACGCCATTCGTCCCGAAGCAGTCCGTAGAGCGCGGTATCACGCACCCCAATATGCGTCTCCCATTCGCCGCGCAGCATGCCTTCGAGCTTGAAGCCGAGCTTCTCGAGCAGCCCGCGCGACGCCGCATTCTCCGGATCGGTATCGGCAAACACGCGGCGCTGTCCTTCGGCGAAGATCTGGTCGATGACGGCGCTGACCGCCTCGGCGGCGATTCCGGTGCCCCAATGTTCGCGCAGCAGCATATAACCGATCTCGCTGACATTGCCCTGCCGCTTCTCGCCCGCCGCGACGAAACCGATCGCCCGATCGTCGCCCCTCAGCGTGATCGCCCAGCATCGCCACTCCGGCGCTTCCTTCGCCAGATGCGCGCGCGTCTGCTCGATCCGGTCGTGCGGACCGGTCGACCACCAGCGCATCAGTTCCGCATCGGCATAGGCCGGATGCAGCGCCTCGGCGTCAGCGAGAATACGCGGTCGCATCCGCAAGCGCGCGGTCTCCAGCACCGCTGTTTCCCGCGCGGTCACGCCGCCAGCGCGTCGACCAGCGACTTCACCTTCTTCTGCCGCCATTGCGGCAAGGGCGCGACCAGCCAATAGCCGAGCCGCGACGATTTGGGCTCGCCCACCGCGACCACGCGCCCAGCGGCTAGGTCGGCGCGGGCGATCAGTTCGGGCACCGTCGCACGCCCCAGCCCCTCGGCCGCGGCATCGAGCGCGAGCCCGGCATCGGCGACGCGGACCAGCGATCCGGCATCCTCGGCCAGGCATCCCGCCCAGGCGATCGGCGTGTCCATGCCCCCGCCCGGCCGCTCGACGGTGATCATCCCGTCGCTCTCCAGCGCCTCGCCCTCATGTTCGCCGGGGCCCTCGCCCCAGCGGATCGCGAGATCGAGATTGGCTTCGGTGAAGTCGATCGCCTCGTCGGCGGGCACCAGCATGAAGCGCAGTTCGCCGTCGCCCCGGGCGATATCGGCGAGCTTGGGCATCAGCCATTTGGCGGTCAGATCGCGCGGCGCGGCGATGGTCAGCGACTTGGACGATTGCCCCGCCTGCATCGCGCGCACCGATTCCTCGAACTGGAGGAAACCCGCCCGCAGCGCGACCAGTCCCGCCTCGGCCTCGGGCGTGAGTTCGAGCCCCTTGGTCGTCCGGCGAAACAGCACCACGCCCAGCGTGTCCTCGAGCGCGCGGATCTGCTGCCCTACCGCAGCCGGCGTGACTGCCAACTCGTCGGCCGCGCGTGTGAACGAGAGATGCCGCGCCGCCGCATCGAGCACGCGCAGTCCGTTCAGGGGCAGATGGGTTCTTTTCACTTGCTCCCCTCCCTGCAAGGGAGGGGCTGGGGGTGGGTGCGAGCCGAAGGCGAGCCCATGCCGGGCGAGAAGCTCGCCGAACGGGGCATCGAGCCCCGTCTGCCGAGACCCACCCCTTGATCCCCTCCCTGAAAGGGAGGGGAGAATGGCGGTGTGATCGTCCTCACCCCGTCACCGCCGGCGCCATCAACGCGAATTTCGGGATCGCCACGTCGAACGCCGCGCCGTCCTCGCCAATCATGTGATAGCTGCCCTGCATATGCCCGGTCGGGGTCGAGAGCGGACAGCCCGAGACGTAATCGAAGCTCGCGCCCGGCTCGATCATCGGCTGCTCGCCGACCACGCCTTCGCCTTCCACCGAATGATGCGCACCGCGGCCATCGGTGATCACCCAATGGCGCGTCAGCAACTGCACCGTGAAAGGCCCGTTATTCTCGATGCGGATATGATAGGCCCAGAACCAGCGGCCGCGCTGCGGCTCGGACTGTTCGGGAAGATAGGAAACCGACACGCGCACGACGATGCCGCGCGTCTCGGCCTCGTCGGTGAACAGCGCTTTCATCACCGCATCGCTCACAGTCCGACACGCCCCAACGCCTGATCGAGATCGACGATCAGGTCCTCGGGATCTTCGAGCCCGACATTCAAGCGCAGCATGCCTTCGGTCACGCCCATCTCGATCCTCTTCTCCTCGGCGACTCCCGCGTGGGTGGTCGACGAAGGATGCGTCATCAGCGAGCGCGAGTCGCCGATATTGTTCGAGATGTCGATCAGTTCGAGTGCGTCGAGCAGTCCGTGCGCCTGGCTGCGCCCCTCGACCTCGAACGAGAAGATCGGCCCGGCATCGTCCATTTGCCGGGTGAACAGATTGTGCTGCGGATGGCTGGGCAGCGCCGGGAAATTGATCTTCGGCACGCGCTTTTCGAGGAAGCGCCCCACCTTGAGCGCATTCTCGCTCTGCCGGCGGATGCGCAGGTCGAGCGTCTCCAGCCCCTTCAGCACCACCCAGGCATTGAACGGGCTCAGCGTCGGCCCGGTGTTGCGCGTGAAGGCGAGCAGCGTCTCGTTGATGAACTTCTCGCTGCCGGTCACTGCGCCGGCCAGCACGCGCCCCTGCCCGTCCATCATCTTGGTCGCCGAGTAGGCGATGACATCGGCACCGAATTCCAGTGGCCGCTGGAGCGCGGGCGTGGCGAAGGCATTGTCGACCACGCTGGTGATCCCGCGGGCCCTGGCGATGCCGCATACGGCTTCCAGATCTACCACGTCCATCGTCGGATTGGCCGGGGTTTCGAAGAAGAACACCTTGGTGTTCGGCCGGATCGCATCCTGAAACTGCTGCGGATCGCGCGCATCGACGATCGTCGTCTCGATGCCGAACTTGGGCAGCAAGGTATCGGTCAGCCAGCGGCACGAGCCGAACGCCGCGCGTCCGCCGACCAGATGGTCGCCCTGCTCGAGCTGGCAGAGCAAGGCCGCGGTCATCGCCGCCATGCCGCTCGCCATCGTCCGGCAGGCCTCGGCGCCTTCGAGCAAGGCGATCCGCTCTTCCAGCATCTGCACGGTCGGGTTCTGGAGGCGCGAATAGGTCATGCCCTCCTGCTCGCCCGCGAATCGCGCCGCGGCATCGCCCGCGCAGTCATAGGCATAGCCCGAGGTGAGGAAGAGCGCCTCGCTGGTCTCGCCGAACTCCGATCGCATCGTACCGCCGCGGATCGCCTGCGTTGCGGGCTTCCAGTTGCGAGTGACGCTGCGGTCCTGTCCAGTACGGCGTTTCATGGGAATCGCTTTGCCGGGCGGAAGCGCCCCGCGTCAACCAAGTCCGGCATGACGGGGACGAATTGATCGTTTATCCCCCGCGCATGCGCGCTCGCCTCAAGGCTCTCCAGACCCGTCCGTACCTCGTCGCCCTGCTGCTGGGGCTCGCCGCGCAAACGCTCTTCGCGGTCCATCTCGACCGGCCGAGCCGGATCATGTTCGACGAGGTGCATTACGTCCCCGCCGCGCAGGCGCTGCTCGCTCTCGAAGGCCCGCGCAACATCGAGCATCCGTTGGTCGGAAAGGAACTGATCGGCGCGGGAATCGTGCTGTTCGGTGATAATCCGGTCGGCTGGCGCGCCTTCACGACGCTCGCGGGCACCGCGACGGTACTCGGCGCCTTCGCATTCCTCTGGCTGCTCCTCGGCTCGATGCGCGCCGCCCTGGTCGGCGCGGTCCTCACCGCATTGAACCAGAGCGTGTACGTCCAGGCCCGTACCGCGATGCTCGATATCTTCCTCGGCGTGTTCCTGCTCTGGGCGATGGTGGTGATGCTCTGGGCGATGAAGGGCAGCTCCGCGCAGGTCCGCCGCCGCTGGATCGGCGCGGGGGTGCTGTTCGGGCTCGCGGTCGGCACCAAATGGGCTGCGATCCCCTATGTCGCGCTCGCCGGCCTCGCCTTCCTCGTCATCCGCCTCCGCGATGCGCGCACCGGGAGACCGCCCCATTGGCCCGGCCTCGGGCTCGTCTTCGGGCTGCTGATCCTCGGCGTGGTGAGCGTCGTCACTTATTTCCTGACGTTCCTCCCCGCCTTCTTCTACGAACGCGATCCGCTCACGCTCGCCGGCCTGATCCCGCTCCAGCAGGAGATGTACGCGCTCCAGACGCAGGTGCTGGCGAAGCACACCTACCAGTCCGACTGGTGGAGCTGGCCGCTGATGATCCGCCCGATCTGGTATTTCTACGAATGGGATCAGGGCGCCCAGCGCGGCGTGCTGTTGATCGGCAATCCGGTGATCATGTGGGGCGGATTGCTCGCCGTGCTGGCCTGCCTCTGGGCGGGGTTCCGCGAAAAGGCGGTCAGGCCGCTCGGCGTGGCCTTGCTCTGGATCGCCAGCCTCGGCATCTATCTCGTGATCCCGAAATCGATCGGCTTTTATTATTACTACCACCTCTCGGGCATCTTCCTGTGCCTGGTGCTGGCAGTGGCATTCCACCATTTCGACCGCGGCCGGGGCAAGGGCCGCGAGGAATGGTTCGTCTTCGCGGCTTTGGTCGCCTTCGTCTATTTCTACCCGATCCTCGCCGCCTCGGCGCTGCCGGACCCCCAGGGGTTCCGCAAATGGATGTGGTTGCCGACCTGGCCCTAATAGCGGCCCCAGGTGAAACGCGACGACAGCGCGAAATTCCACACCGCCGCCACTGCGATCCCGGCCAGCGCCGACACCCGCCAGTCGCCGTGCTGGACGTTGTGCAGGAACGCCGAGACCCCGACATTCGCCGCCGCACCCACCGCGCAGACGAGGCAGAAGCTCACCCAGCCGCCGATCAGCTCCCTGGCGCCCTTCAGCCGTTGCTCGCGGTAGGTGAGCGTGTTGTTGAGGAAGAAATTGAAGGTCATCGCGACGATCGTGGCGACGATCGTACCCGTGACGAACGGCCAGTCGAGCCCGCGGAACAGCAATCCGAGCACGACGAAATGCACCGCCGCCCCCAGCGCCCCGATCGCCGAGAACATCGCGAAGCGCACCGGCACGACCTTGCCGAACATCCGGTCGTAGAGCGCGATCAGATATTCCATCGCGACGACGTGATCGAGCTTGCTCTCGCCTTCGGTGCGGATGCGGAAGGTGTAGGGCAGTTCGCGGAACTTGAGCGGGCGCGGCGCCGCGGTCATGATGTCGAGCAGGATCTTGAAGCCGATCCCCGACAGGGTCGGCACCAGATCGCGGACGATCTGCGTGCGGATCATGAAGAAGCCGCTCATCGGATCGCTGAGATCGGCCTTGAGCACTTGCCGTGAAAGCCGCGTCGCGAACGCCGATTTGGCAACGCGGTCGCGATCCCATTCGCCGGTGCCGCCGCCCGCGACGAAGCGCGATCCGACCACCACTTCGAGGCTGTCGTCCCCCTCCAGCGCATCGAGCATCGCCGGCAGGATCGTCTCGTCATGCTGCAAGTCGCCGTCGATCACCGCGACGAACGGGGCGGCAGTCGCGCACATCCCCTCGATGCACGCCGAGGAGAGCCCGCGCCGGCCGATCCGCTGGATCACCCGCACGCGCTTGTCGAGCCGGGCCAGCTCTCGCGCCGCCGCGGCGGTGCCGTCGGGGCTGTCGTCGTCGACGAAGATTGCCTCCCAGTTGCGGCCTGCGAGGGCCTGGTCGAGCTTCGCGATCAAAACGGGCACGTTCGCCCGCTCGTTGAACGTCGGGATGACGATTGCAAGCTCGAGCAGGTCGGGGATCACGCGAGTTCGCGCAGCACGGCGTCGCCCATCTCGCTCGTGCTCAGGCTGCCGCCCAGATCCGCGGTCCGCGCGCCCTTTGCCAGCGCCGCACCCACTGCCTTCTCGATGCGCTGTGCCGAAGCCTCGTCGCTCAGGCTGTGCCGCAGCAGCATCGCCGCCGAGAGGATCGCCGCGCACGGATTGGCCTTGCCCTGCCCGGCGATGTCGGGCGCGCTGCCGTGGATCGGCTCGTACATGCCGTTGTCGCCGCTCCACGCCCGCAACGACGCCGAGGGCAGCATCCCGATCGAGCCCGCGCACATGCTCGCCTGATCGGAGAGGATGTCGCCGAACAGGTTTCCGGTGACGATCACGTCGAAATCGGTGGGGCGCCGGACCAGCTGCATCGCGGCATTATCGACATACATGTGGGTCAGTTCGATTTCGGGATAGTCCGTGCTCATCTCGTTGACCACGTCGCGCCACAGCTGCGAGGTCTCGAGCACATTGGCCTTGTCGACCGAGCACAGCTTGCGCTTGCGCCGCTTCGCCATCTCGAAGCCGACCCGGGCGATGCGCTCCACTTCGGCCTCGTTATAGCTCATCACGTCGAAGCCCTGACGCAGCCCCTCGACATTAGTGCGCCGGCCCTTCTCGCCGAAATAGACGTCGCCGGTCAACTCGCGGACAATGACGATGTCGAGATTGGCGACTATTTCGGGCTTGAGCGGCGACGCGTCCTCCAGACCCGGGAATAGCGTCGCGGGGCGAAGATTGGCGAACAGCCCCAGCTCGCGCCGGATTCCGAGCAGCGCCGCCTCGGGGCGAAGGCGGCGTTCCAGCCCCTCGAAGCGCGGATCGCCGATCGCCCCGAAGAGGATCGCGTTGGCGCGCTTGGCCAGCGCCAGCGTATCGGGCGGAAGCGGCCGCCCCGCCACGAGATATGCCGCGCCGCCGACCGGGGCCTCCTCGAACTGCAGCCCCAGATCGAGCGCTTCGAGCACGCGGCGCGCCTGGCTAGTGACTTCGGGCCCGATCCCGTCACCGGGCAGAACAGCAATCAGCGGCATCTAATTTCCTTCCTGCACCCCTCCCTCCTAGGGAGGGGCTGGGGGTGGGTAGCGGCAGGCGGGGCTCGATGCCCCGGCTGTCGCTCGCCTGTCCTGTGCAGGGCTCGCTGACGCTCGCACCCACCCCCGGCCCCTCCCTTGCAGGGAGGGGAGTTCGATGCCGCTTTGCCGACCCCTGCCGCGTTAGGCAACCGCCCGCATCAGCCGGTCGACCAATCGCGCGCGCGCCGTGCCGATTTCGGCGCCCTTGCCGATCAGCAGATCGCGCTGGAGGAAATGGCCGGTGAGCCGCAGCCCATCGACGATGTCGTCCCACTCCGCCGCGCCGCCGGCAGTGAGGAAAGGCGGCAGCCGCAGCAGTTTCGCCTCATAGCCTTCGGCGCCCACCCGGCTGACCGCCACGCCGCTCTTCGGACTGACGAAAGCGAGATCGTCGTTGCGCCCGGTCGCCGCACAATGGTCGAGATCGAGTCCGAAGCCGAGCTCGGCGAGCAGCAGCAGCTCGTAGCGCACCAGCGCCACGGCCCAGCCGCGCGCCGCCGGCGCCGCCTCGATCGCCGCGAGCACGCCGTCGAGCGCCGAATAGAGCCGCGGATAAGGCTGCGCGTCGGGAAGCACGGAGGCGGTCAGCGCGGTCGCCCATTGCAGCGCCGCGGCGGGCAGCGGCTCGCCGAACAAGGGCGCGCGGCTGTGGATCAGCTCGACGGTGAGGCCGGCCAGCTGCTCATCGGTCCGCGACCGCCATTCGCCGAGCACGAGGTTGGAGGGCTGGAGCACCGGGCGCAGCGCGCGCGAGCGGCCCCCGCGGACATAGCCCGGCTGCAGCCCGTCGCTTTCGGTCAACGCACGCACCACCGCGCCATGCTCGCCATGCGTGCGGACGCTGAGGAGAATGGCTTCGGCGCGCAGGTGCATGGGAATGCCCTACTAGATCCTCCCCGGAACGGGGAGGGGGACCATGCGAAGCATGGTGGAGGGGGAGCGCCGCGAGGGATTCCGCTGGGGAGAACCCCCTCCACCACCGCCTTCGGCGGCGGTCCCCCTCCCCGTGCCGGGGAGGATCTAACCGCCCCGCCGCAACCTCTTCGCGAATCCTCCAAGCCCAGCGCCCTGCACCAGCCGCTTGGCCCCAGCCACGCTGGAATTGAATCCCCCCAGCGCCGACATCACCGCCCGGTTCGCCAGAGTCGGCCGCAGCAGCAGCAGGTCGACGCATTCCACGCCGCCGGTCGCGAACTGGCGCTTGTGCTGTCCCTCGCCTTCGGTGAAATCGAACGCCGCGAAGCGCGCCTCGCCGAACAGATCCTGCATCGCCTCGAGCTGGAGCACGGCGCCCGGCGACCAGTCGTTGAACTTCGGATCGTGCCCGACATAGGCATAGATCACCGTATCGCCGTGGATCGGACAATAGAGATACGCCGCCGGCTCGCCCGCAATGTTGAGCAGCCACGCGCGCACCTGATCGGCCGCGGCAAGCGCCGCCATCGAGCGCAGAAAATCCGCCCCTTCGGGAAGCCCCGATCCCAGCAGCCGCTCCTGATAGGTCGTCGCCGAGATCGCCCGCGCCACGGGATGGAAGGCCGCCAGTTCCTCCGCCGTGCGGAAGCGCCGCACATCGAGCGTGCCGCCCGACGCCGCAGCGATCTTCTTCGCCTTGCGCCGCAATCCCTGTCGTGCGTTGGACGACAGGCCGGCGAACCAGCCGTCATAGGTCCCGGCGAAATCGAGATAATAGCGCGTGTAACGCTGGCGGACGAACGGCAGCATGCCGCCGGCCCCGGCGGCGAGCGCCGCCATCTGGTCTTCGGGCAGCGAAGTCACAATATACCCATCGGCAGCGCGATCGAGCGACGGGAGCACCGGGGCCGGCCCGCTCCGCGCCTCCGCCAGCGTGAGCGGCACCCGAACCAGCGATCGCCGCACGCTCAGCAATGTCCGCGCGCCGATCTCGAACTTGAGCCGCACCGGCTGCGCCTCGGCGCGCACGTCCTGCATCGCGTTCACGCCGCGCGCTCCTCGACCCAATTCGACCAAAGCTGCTCGGCCTGGCGCAGCCGCGTCCGCAGCACGCTCGGCGCGAGCGGCCTGTCGGCCCGCCCCAGCGCCATCTTCGGCCGATCGGCGAAATGCGTGGTCTCCAGCGCGCCGCGCCGTTCCGCGAGCATCCGGCAGAGCGCCTCGAAGCGCCGCACGTGCACGGCATTCGCCCGCGTGCCGGCGCGGTTGGCGAGTTCAAAGCCATGGCTCACCACGGTCACTGCGGCATGATCCTCGCGCACCGCATGGTCGAGCGCGGCCTTCATCTCGGCGGCCGACAGCGCGCAGATCTGGAAATGGCGGAGATGCCCCTTCTGGTCCTCGATCAAGGTCACCGGCACTTCGATCACGCCGCGATGCAGGACCGGGGCGATCTGGCGCGGTTCGAGCCCGATCGCGCTCGGCCACGGATGCTCGGAGCCGTTGTGGCTCGAATCATAGCTGAAATCGAGCCGCGCCAACGCCGCCAGCGTATCGTCGCTCGCCGAATAGGAGCCGGATCGGAAGGCGATCGGATCGGGCGCGCCCGCCGCCGCGAGCATGTCCGCCGCGCCCGAAATAAGCTCGACTTGCTCGGCGAGGCTATAGTCGATCAGCTCGAACGGCCCGTAAGTGGCGCCGCGATCACCGGCATGCGCGCCGGTCCAGTTGGGATGAAGGTGCAGCTGCACCTCCTGCCCCGCCTCCAGGATCGAGCCCACCACCCGCTTGATCGGCTCGAGCCCATAAACGAGCGCCGGCATCGGATCGACGAAGAAGCAGGCCTTGAGGTCGTGTTCGGCCAGCTGCCCGAGCTGCCAGCCCACTCCCACCTCCGCCGGTTCGAGCGAGCGCTGGACGATCGTCGCAGCATCCAGCCCGGCGACGTGGTGGCGCCACATCAGCTCGGTATCGACAGTCAGGAACACACGGGTCGGCATGGTGCCTCCGTAGCGCGCGCGAGTGAAGAAACTCCCAACCCGCTTACGGCTTGATCCCGTAGCGCGCATAATCCTCGTCGATTCGGGCCGACATCATCCGCGCCGCGTCGAGATCGTCAGCGCCACCTTTGGCATCGCCCAGATGTTTGCGGACCACGCCGCGCAGATAGAGGCTAGCCCCCTGCCCCGGCGACAAATCGAGGGCAGCGTCGAGATCGGCGAGCGCGTCTTCCATCCGGCCCATCCGGAAGTAGACCATGGCACGGCTGTCGTAGATCGAAGCCGGATTCTCGGTGAGCTCGATGCCCTTGGTGCAATCCTTGAGCGCAGTATCGAGCGCGATGTTCAACGTGCCCTTCAACCAGCAGCGCTCGTTGAGCAGATTGGCGTTACCCGGATTGACCTTGATCGCGGTGTCGAGCACCGCGATCGCCTCGTCGGCGCGGCCGGCTTCGGCGAGCAGCGATCCCTGCTGCGCGACGAAACCGAGTTTCTCCGATCCGCCGGCTTCGATCCGCGCCGCGAGTGCGGCGAGCGCTTCGTCGCGCTGGCCTGCGCGGAACTTCAGCGTCGCGCGCTGGCCCAGCCCCTCCGTCGAGCCGGGATCGAGCGCCAGCCCCGCTTCGGTGTCGGCCAGTGCGCCCTTGTCGTCGCGCAGCATCATCCGCATGCGCGCCCGCCAGAAATAGAGCCCGGTCGAGGGTTCGATCGCGATCGCCTTGTCGAGATCGGCGATCGTGCCCTTCCAGTCCCACACGCCGTCCAGAAAGGACGCACGGTTGATATAGCCGTGCGCCTTTTCGGGCGCATCGGCGATCGCTTTGGCATAGGCCGCCATGATCGGGGCGAAGGCGCCGGTACGCTTTGCCTCCGTAACCACTTTCCAGCGTGCCGGATAATCGGCCGGCGCGGCCACCGTCAGCAACCGGCTCTGCGCGAGCGCCACCTGCGCGCGCGCCGCGCCGAGATCGGCCGGCGCGATCTCCGCGCCATCGATCGACATGCGGTCCTCCAGCGTCGCCCAGCCGTCCGCCAGCGTCGCCTTGCGGTCGACAGTCGCGCCAGCAAGCTTCATCGGCAGCGTGCGATCTCCTTCGAGTTCGAACCCCACCCCCTTCCTGGGCAAGTGGACGCGAATCCGGTAAACCGACGCCATCGGCATGGGCGACGTCGCGACCGGAATGTCCTTCCATGCGGTGCGCGCGCGATCGGGCGTGAAGCTCATCTTGGGCAACATCTTGTCGAGCGTCGTGCGCATCCGCCCGTCGATCTTCTGCCACGGCGTCGACAGGATGCCCTTCGCGCTGATCGTCGCGCTCGCCGTCTCGGCATCATAGGTCACTGCGCGCTCGCCGATCAGCGCATCGCCCAGCAGGCCGCCGACCATCATCTGCGCCATCGACGAAAGCTGCTCCTTGTCGGCCTGTGCAGCGCCGGCATGGTACATCTCCGCCATCGCGCCGTGCACGGTGAGCCGGAACGAGAAGGGCGTCGGCAGGCTGAGGCCCGCGCTCTGATCGAGTTCGATATCGACTTCGCCCATCGGCCGCGCCGGTGGCTGCATCGCGATCGGCATCAGCCCGGCCCCTTCGCTGCGGAGCGGCAGGACATTGCGGAACGGCGGGGTATCGTCGAGATCGGCCAGCCGACTGCCGCCCCCGGTGCCGTCCAGCCACAGGCTCCTGCCGCCGATCGCCGCGCGGACGATGACATGGTCGAACGCGGCGGCGCTGGGCAGCCGCTGCGCGACATGATCGCCCAGGCTCATGCTCGCCACCACCGGCTCGGCCTGGATCCCCAGCCCGTGCAGGATCGCGAGCAGCAGCAGCGTCTTGGCCTTGCAGTCGCCATAACGCAGCGACCAGGTGTCGGCCGGCTTTTGCGGCGTGTAATTGCCGCCGTCCATGCCCTTGAAGAGATAGCGGATCTCGTCCTGCACCAGCCGTAGCGCCAGCGCGGCGCGCGTGCGCGGATCGCGCGACTGGGCCGCGATCTTCGCGACTTCGGCGGCGAGCGGACTTCCCGCGGCAATCAGCCCGTCGGTCTTGTAGAGCGGCGCCATCACCTTCGACACCGCGCTCCAGTCGGCGAAGCTCGTCGCCTCGAGGATCGAAAGCTTGCGATAGCGCGCAGGCGCATCGTCGGGCAGCTCGGCTGGCTTGGCCAGCGGAAGGGCAATCTCGATCTCGTTGAAGCCGCCGCGCTCGACGACCTTGGGCGCCAGCCCGTCGGCATAGCCGCGCCATTTGAGTTCGGTCCCTACCGGCCAGGAGAGCCGCGCGCGGGCGAACTTGGCGCGGCCCGGCGCGGCGATCAGCGGGATCGCGGTCTGCACGTTGCCCTGCAGCGCCTTGTCCTTGCTCGTCACCGAATAGCTCAGCCGCAGCACGTCGCCGACGCGCAGCCCCTCGACCGTCATCGTCGCGGTCAGCGTACCGTTGAGCTGCCATTGCTCGAGCTGTTCCTCGCGGCGGAGCACCTGGAAGCGCTGGCCCGCGGCGATCAGGTCGATATGCTCGCCGCCGCGGATGATCTCCGCGCGGTGGACGATCAGGTCGCCGGCGTCGGGCTGCCAGGGCAGGGTCACGGTGCCGAGATCGCGCATGGTCTGGGTCGAGACGACGCGCGTTGCCTGGTCGGTATATTCCCAGACCTGCCCGTCGCCGACGCGCTGCTGCTGGTCCATGATCACCAGCGCCGGATCGGCGTCGGTCAGCTTCGCCGCGTCGGGCGCCGGCGCGGCGATCACCCAGCCAGGCGCTGCCTGATATAGCGGCTTGTCGCCCGCCCACGCCACAGCGGGGGCGCATACCAGCACCACCGCAACCGTCATCCGCCCCAACATTCAAAAGCCCCCGTTCAACTGCCTCGAACCTAGCGGTTTCCCCCATTGGCTCAATAGGCGATCAGGCGCGATTTCCGTGCAGTTTCGGTGCACCGTCACGTTCAGCGCGAATGGAAATAATCGTAGAGCTGCTGCGCGACCGCTGCCGACACACCGGGGGCCTTGCGCAAATCCTCGAGACTCGCGCCGCGCACCGCGCGTGCGGTGCCGAAATGCATCAGCAGCGCCTTCTTGCGCGCCGGGCCGATGCCGGGGACTTCATCGAGCGGGCTCGCGCCGATCGCCTTGGCGCGCTTGGCCCGGTGCGCGCCGATCGCGAAGCGGTGCGCCTCGTCACGCAGCCGCTGCAGGTAGAACAAGACCGGCGAATTGACCGGCAAGGTCAGCTCGCGCCCGTCCATCAAATGGAACACCTCGCGCCCCTCGCGGCCATGATGCGGCCCCTTGGCGACCCCGACGAGGCACACATCCTCGATCCCCAGATCCTCGAGCACGCCCTTCACGGCGTTCAATTGCCCGCGCCCGCCGTCGATCAGCACCAGATCCGGCCAGGTCTCGCTCTGCCGGTCGGGATCCTCTTCCTGCGCGCGGGCGAAGCGGCGCGAGAACATCTCGCGCATCATTCCGTAATCATCGCCGGCGATCGTCTCGGCGCGCTTCATGTTGAACTTGCGATACTGCCCCTTGCGGAACCCTTCCGGTCCCGCGACGACCATCGCGCCCAGCGCGCTGGTGCCCTGGATATGGCTGTTGTCGTAGATCTCGATCCGATCGGGCGGCTCGGGCAGTTCGAAGATATCGGCGATCTCGGCGAGCAATCGCGCCTGTGTGGTGCTCTCCGCCATCCGTCGGTCGAGCGCCTCGACGGCGTTGCGCTGCGCCTGTTCGAGCAGCCGGCGGCGCGGCCCGCGCTGCGGCACGCCCAGCGCCACCTTGTGCCCCGCGCGCTCCGCCAGCGCTTCGCTCAGCAGCTTCGCCTCCTCCAGATTGCGGTCGACGAAGATCGTCTTGGGCGGCGGCACTTCCTCGTAGAATTGCATCAGGAACTGGCTGAGCACTTCGTCCTCGGGCACGTCGTTGGTGTGGGCGGGGAAGAAGCTGCGATGCCCCCAATTCTGCCCGCCGCGGATGAAGAAGGCCTGGATCCCCATCACCCCCTGCTTGCACGCCAGCGCAAAGATGTCGGCGTCGCCCACACCCTCGGCGTTGATCGCCTGGCTGCCCTGGATGAAGGTGAGCGCCTTCAGCCGGTCGCGCAGGATCGCCGCCAGCTCGAAATCGAGATTCTCCGCCGCGGCCTGCATCTGCTCGCCGAGCTTGGCCTGCACCTTGGTCGACTTGCCCTGCAGGAAGTCGCGCGCGTCGCTCACCAGCTCGGCATAGCCCGCCTCGTCGATCCGCCCCACGCACGGCGCCGAGCAGCGCCGGATCTGATAGAGCAGGCACGGGCGGTCCCGGGTGGCGAAGAAGCCATCGGTGCAGCTCCGCAGCAGGAACAGTTTCTGCAATGCGTTGAGCGTTTTCCGCACCTGCCCCGCTCCCGCGAACGGCCCGAAATAATCGCCCTTGTAGCGCCGCGCGCCGCGATGGAGCTGGACGCGGGCGAAGGCATGATCCTGCCGCAGCAGAATGAAGGGAAACGACTTATCGTCACGCAGCAGCACGTTGTACGGCGGGCGATAGCGCTTGATCAGCTGCGCCTCGAGCAGCAGCGCCTCGGCTTCGTTGTTGGTGGTGACGATCGTCATCGACCGCGTCTGTGCCACCATCCGCTGCAGCCGCTTCGAAAGCCGCTGGACCTGCGTATAGTTGTTCACCCGGTTCTTGAGCGCGCGCGCCTTGCCGACGTACAGCACATCGCCGCGGGCATCGTGCATGCGGTACACGCCGGGCCTCACCGGCAGCGTCTTCAGTACATTGCGGATCGCCGCCACGCCGGCATCGAGATCCGGAGCCCCCTCGCCGCGAACGGCATAGGTGGCCTTTTCCTCATTGAAGCGATTGGGAGAATTGGGGTCGGACATGCGCGATCGGGATTTAGGCGCGCGCGCAACTCGCGGCAACTTGAACCGTCACACCAACGTGTCATACTGCGCTCAAACACCATGGGAGAGTCGCCGTGAAACTGCTCGTGACCACTGCCCTGCTCGCGCTCGCCGCACCGCTCGCCGCCGGCGCCCAGACCGTCCCCGCACCGATCCAGACCGCGCTCGCCGATCCCGGTCGCCCTGCCACGGACAAGGAACGCGACGCCGCGCGTCACCCGGGCGAACTCCTCGCCTTTGCCGGCGTGAAGCCCGGCGACAAGGTCGCCGACTTCATCATGGGCGGCGGTTATTTCACGCGCATCCTCGCCAAGACGGTCGGCGACAAGGGGCATGTCTATGCCTATCAGCCCGCCGAGTTCATCAAGTTCAAGGCATCCTATGCCGACGAGCAGAAGGCCGCGGTCGCGGGCTATGCCAATGTCACGCCGCTCAGCGATTCGCTTGGCACCGTGAAGTTCGCCGAGCCGCTCGATGCGATCGTCACCGTGCAGAACTGGCACGATCTGCACCTCAAGATGTCGCCCCCGGGCTTCGCCGCCTCGATGGCGAAGCGCCTCTACGACACTCTCAAGCCCGGTGGCGTATTGCTGGTCGTCGACCATGTCGCCGCCGCCGATCCCGGCTTCGCGGTGCCCGACAAGCTCCACCGCATCGATCCCGCCGCAGCGCGCGCCGAGATCGAGAGCGCAGGGTTCAAGTTCGACGGCAGCCTGCCGCTGCTCGCGAGCCCGGCCGATCCGCACACGGCCAGCGTGTTCGACCCCTCGATCCGCGGCAAGACCGATCAGTTCGTCTACCGCTTCCGCAAGCCTGGCTGAGACGGCGCAGGGCTAAGCGGCGACCGCCGTGCCGTCCAGCGCTTGCCGGACACGCATGGCGAGTTGTGCCACGGTGAAGGGCTTGGTGAGCAGCGCCAGTCCCTCGCCGAGCATCCCGTCCCTGACGATGCCGTCGCTGGGATAGCCGCTCATGTACAGCAGCCTGATCTCGGGGCGCACCTCCGCGACGCGTTCGGCAAGCCGCGATCCGCCCATCCCCGGCATCAGCACGTCGGTGAGCAGCAAGTCGACGCGCGGCTGGCCCTCGAGCAATGCCAGCGCCGCATCGCCGCTCGGGGCTTGCAGCACGATATAGCCGAGCTCGCGCAGCGCATCGACGGCGAGCTCCCGCACCTTTTCGTCGTCGTCGACCACCAGCACGATCTCATTGTCCCGGGCGCAGGGCAGCCGCGTCTCGGGGCCGGCCTGCCAGCGGTCGTTCTCGCTCGCTTTTCCGGCATAGCGCGGCAGGAACAGATGCACCGTCGTCCCCAGTCCGGCGTGGGATTCGATCGTGACGTGCCCGCCCGATTGCTTGACGAATCCATAGACCTGGCTCAGCCCGAGTCCGGTGCCCTTGCCCAACGCCTTGGTGGTGAAGAACGGCTCGAAGGCGCGCTCGCGGACCTCGGGCGGCATGCCCTTCCCGCTGTCCTGCACCGTGATGCGCACATAGTCGCCGGGCGCCACATCGGGATGCGTCGCGGCATAATCGCGGTCGAGGCGAACATTGGCCGTGCTGATGCCGAGCTTGCCGCCCTCGGGCATGGCGTCGCGCGCATTGACGCACAGATTGACCAGCGCGCTCTCGAGCTGGCCGACATCGGCGAAGATCGCCCACAGCCCGATCGCCGGATCGACCTGGAAGTCGACCTTGCCGCCGATCGTTCGGCGCAGCAATTCCGATAGCCGGCGGATCAGCTGGCTGGCGTCGAGCGCGGTCGGCGCGAGCGGCTGGCGGCGGCCGAAAGCGAGCAATTGCGAAGTCAGCTGCGCGGCGCGCTGGGCACCCGCCATCGCCGTATCTAGATGCTGGGTCGCGCGCTTGGCGTCCTGCTCGATCCGCCGCCGGGCCAGGTCGAGCGAACCGATCACGATCGCCAGCATGTTGTTGAAGTCGTGCGCGATACCTCCGGCGAGTTGGCCGATCGATTCCATCTTCTGGAGCTGGCGGAGCTGGGTCTCGGCCACTTCGCGGCTCGCGGCCTCGGCGTGCAGCCGCGAATTCGCCGCGGCGAGTTCGTCGCGGCCGGCCGAAGCGTGTCGCGCCTTCGCCAGCGAGAATCGCGTGAACGACACGCCGAGCACGATCGCGCCGACCGCGCACAGCAACAGCCAGCCGGAGAATATCTTGGCCTGCCGATCCGCCGCGGCGATCCGGTCGTTCAGCAAACGAGCCTTCTCGGCCTTCATCTGCGCGATGATCGTCCGGCACCGCGCGGCGACCGGCCGATCCAGCACCGCGCGCGCCGACTCTCTTGCCTCGTCGGTCCGTCCGGATTGCACCAGCGCCAGCCGCGCGTCGGCATCCGCCAGTCGCCCGCGCCAGCAGCGATCCAGCCGCTCGGCGGCCTGACGCTGCCTTGCATCGTCCGCCATCTGCGTTTTGAGCGCGGCCAATTCCGCATGGAGCTTGGCCCGTGCCGCATCGAATCGGATCCTGAAGCGCGAATCTGCGGAGAGAATATAGCCGCGCTCCGCCAGCAAGGCCTCCTGCGCGCGCGTGAGCACCCCGCTGAGTTCTTCCTGTATCTGGAGTCCATGTATTATCTCGGCGCCGGCGCGTCGCTCGGCGCGGAACAGATAGAAGGTACCGATCGCGGCCGCACAGATCAGCATCAGCCCCGAAAGAAGGACAATGCGACCCACATCGAAGCGCTTACCGGCCATTTTCTCTGCTTTGCGCAACAAACATAGAAGAGCAAACGAATTCGCAGCCCTATTAGACTATTCGCCTCCGTAAGATTAACTACCAATAGCAATTCGCAAATTACGTAAGCGTCGCACCAGAGATATTGTTACATGAGCGACTAGTTCTATGCCGCCGGACGGCTCACTGACCGGCCTCGCGCTCTATCCGGTTGGCCTCGGCTTCAATCCGATTCATCTCGGCGGCGACGCGCGCCTTGACGTCCTCGGCGGCGTAGCGATCGTGCGACGCACGCTGCCAAGCGAGCATCGTGGCAATCGCCGCCAATGCCAGCGCGATGCCGCCGCCGATGCCCAGCCAGCGCAGCGCGCCGCGGTTCGGATCCCTTGGGGCATGGAGCCTGCCCCGTCGCTTCGATGTCATGCCGCAAGCCTAGCACGGCAGCCGCCGCCTGCCAGTCCCGCGATGCCCCCCCGGATGTTTCTGGGTTGAACAGCAGGACGCCCGCGCAGTCAGCGCGCGCTCGACTGCGCGGCCGACATGGCGGGGGATCTGGAGGAGTGGCTCCGGGCGCGGCGCGCCGGAACGCTCAGTTGAGCCGGCCGAGCCCCGATATGGTCTTGTCGACCAGTGCCTTGTCGGCGCCGGCATCGTGCTTGTCGGCGATGATCGCCGCGGCGGCGCGGGTCGCCGCTTCGGCGGCCTTGGTGCGGACGGTCTGGATCGCGGCGCGCTCGGCGGCGGCGATCTTGTCCTCGGCCATCTTGGCGCGGCGGGCGGTCAGCTCGGCGGCGTCGGCCTCGGCCTTGGCGAGGACGCCCTTGGCTTCCTCGTCGGCATGGGCGAGCATCGCCTGGGCCTGCGCTTCGGCGCCGGCGATCTTCTTCGCATATTCGTCGCGCAGCGCCTCGGCCTCGGCGCGAAGCTGCTTCGCCTCGTCGAGCCGGTTGCGGATCGCCGCGATCTGGTTGTCGAGCCCGCGGGTGACCAGGCCCGGGACCTTCTTCCAGATCAGGATCAGGAGGAACGCCGCCATCGCGATCGACACCCAGACGGTCGCGTCGAGCCCGAAGATTGACGGATCGGGGTGATGCGCGCCGGTCGGCCCGACGCCGCCCTCGGCCGCGGTGATCGCATGCTCGCCGGTGTCGCGCACCGGCATGCCTTCGCCGTGCTTCGCTTCGGTCAGGTTCTCGGAAACGGTGTCCGACACCGCCGGATGTGCTGCCTCAGCCATTGAGCGCCGCCTTCACTGCCTTCTTGGCCTCCGCGGCCGTTACCTTGGCGCCAGAGAAGCGCGCGACGATGTCGCGTGCCGCATCGGCTGCCACTGCTTCGATCTCGGCGCCCGCTGCGGCGCTGGCTTCGGCGATCTGTGCCTCGGCCGCCGCGATGCGGGCATCGGTTTCGGCATGCGCCGCGGCGAGCCTTTTCTCGGCGGCCGCAGTGCCCTGCGCGCGTGCCTCGGCGATGCGCTTCTGCGCGGATTCGCGCGCCGCATTCTCTTCAGCCCGCCACTTCTCTTCCGCATCGTCGGCAGCGGCACGCGCAGCCTCGGCGGCGGCGAGGTCGCCGGCGACCGACTGGTCGCGCGCGTCGACCGTCGACAGCACCTTGGGCAGCATGATCTTGCCCACGACGAAGAAGACGAAGCCGAACGTCACGAGCAGCCAGAAGATCTGGGACGCGAAGGTCTCGGCGAGCTGGGAGATCTGAGGCATTGGGTTTCCGTATCAGTCCTTCCCCGTTCGCCCTGAGCCTGTCGAAGGGCGCCTGTCCACAAGCTTCTCGCCTGTGGGGCGCCCGGGCTTCGACAAGCTCAGCCCGAACGGGGTGGATCTATTTACGCGACGAAGATCAGGATCATCGCGACGACGAACGCGAGCAGACCGAGCAGTTCGGCGGCCGCGAAGCCGATGAACAGGCGGCCCTGCTGACCGTCGGCCGCGCCCGGGTTGCGCAGCGCGCCCTCGAGGAAGCTGCCGAACACGTTGCCCACACCGATGGCGGCCATGCCGGCGCCGATCGCCGCGAGACCTGCACCGATGAGCTTGGCTGCTGCTGGATCCATTTTTCTAAACTCCTGCTTCGAACTTGTTGGTTGGTACGGTTTACGGAAAAAACTCAGTGCAGATGCTCGGCGTCGTTGATGTACAGCGACGTGAGCAGTGCAAAGACATAGGCCTGGATGCCGGCGACGAGGATCTCGAGCGCCGAGATGCCGACCATCAAAGCGAAGCTGGGGATGCCGACGCCGAGGCCGGGGATGAGGCCCGCGTTACCGGCGTTGATCACGAAGCCCGCGAGCACCTTCAGAAGGATGTGCCCGGCGATCATCGCGACGAACAGTCGCAGGCCCAGCGAGAACGGGCGCACCATGAACGAGACGAACTCGATCGCGGGGATCAGCCAGATCAGCCAGAGCGGGGTGCCGTGCGGCACGAACAGCTTGAAGAAGTGAAACCCGTGCTTCCAGAAGCCGACGATCAGCACGATCGAGAAGCTCATGATCGCCAGCACGCCGGTGACGGTGAAGTGGCTGGTGAAGGTGAACGGGTGGATGCCCACCAGGCCCAAAGGCAGCAGCCCGAGCACGTTGGCGAACAGGATGAACATGAACAGCGAGAACACGTAAGGGAGGTATTTGCGGCCTTCCTTGCCGATGTTCGCCGCGAGCATCGAATCGATGAAGCCGGTGAAGTTCTCGACCAGCATCTGCCAGCGGCCGGGCACGACCGCGCGCTTCATGCCCCCGAGCATGAATGCCCAGAGGACGAAAGCCGCGACGCACATCCACAGCGCCGAGTTCGTGAAGGCGATCTGGTGCCCGGCAATGTTGAAGCCGTCCCAGATCGTCTGCACCTCGAACTGGTGCATCGGGTCGATCTTGCCTGATTCAGCCGCCACGCTTGTTGATCCGCTTCATTAGCCAAAGCGCCCGAAGAGCTACTTCGAGCGCTGGTTCGAAATCCTGATGATGTTCCTGAAAGCACTGCCTATTCCGAGGAACAGGAGCACGAGCAGGAGCCACGGGGAGGTTCCCAGCAGCCAATCGAGCGTACCGCCGATCACTGCTCCTCCGATCATGGAACCGATCAGTTCGGCCAGCACGCGGTTCCCGAGGCGATAGCTGGCATCGCCCTTGGTATCCACGGCGCCGGTCCTGATCGCCTCTTCCGATTTGGCTCGCTTCAGTCGCTCGTCGAGCGAGTTAAGGCGGGCATCCTCGGGCAAGGGGTCCAGTCCGGGCTCGTTCTCGGCCAATTGCCTCTCCTGTAAGCCGTTTCCGGCAGGCCAGACGCATGTGCCGAGCGGCGAGCCCGCCAAGGCAGGGGCCGATTAGGATGGGGGGGCGGCTGAGTCAACTATTGCGAACCCGCCCTCCAAGCCTCTCCCTTGAAAGGGAGGGGCTTTTAAGGAACACCGGCGCCATGCCCGTCGATGCTCCCGACAATAATGGCCATCGCGCACGCCTGCGCCGGCGGCTGTTCGAAGGCGGGCCCGATGCATTGCTCGATCACGAGCTGATCGAATATCTGCTCGCCCTCGCCATTCCCCGCCGCGACACCAAACCGCTCGCCAAGGCCTTGCTCACCGAATTCGGCGGCATCGGCGGGCTGCTAACCGCCGATGCCGAAGCGCTCGCGCGCGTGCCCGGCATGGGCGAGACCAGCGTCGCCGCGCTCAAGGCCGCGCACGCCGCGGCGCTGCGGCTGCTGCGCGCGGAAGTGGCTGAGCGCCCGATCCTCGCCAATTGGCAGGCCCTGCTCGACTATCTGCGCGCCGACATGGCGCACCACGCGATCGAGCGGGTCCGCGTGCTCCATCTCAATGCGCGCAACATGCTGATTCGCGACGAATTGATGAACGAAGGCTCGATCGACGAGGCGCCGGTCTATGTCCGCGAAGTGATCCGCCGCGCGATCGATCTCGGCTCGGCGGCGATCATCCTCGTCCACAACCATCCCTCGGGCGATCCCTCGCCCAGCCGCGCCGACATCGACATCACCCGGCAAGTCGCCGAAGCCGGCAAGCGTCTCGGCATCGCAGTGCACGATCACATCATCATGGGCGCGGAAGGCCATGTCAGCCTGCGCGCGCAGGGGCTGATCTGACGCGGGGCTTACTGCCACAACCCCGTCATCCCCGCGAAAGCGGGGACCCATCTCCCGGGCGTGCAGCAAAATGCGCCCGAACGATGGGGGATAGGGCGGGAGATGGGCCCCCGCTTTCGCGGGGGTGACGGCTGAGGGACGGCCCTTGCGAGCCCACGCGAAAACGGCCGCCGGAAGATATCCGGCGGCCGCTCGGGAGATGCGCCATGCGTGGGGCGCGGGTAGCTTACGGCTTCGGCGTCAGAAACTTCGCGAGCTCGGCCTTGTCGACGGACTTGCTCTTGTCGGTATCGGCCTGCGCGAAGGCCTGGCCGAGCCAGACGCCGGCCTCGGGCGAACCCGGGTCGAACGCAGGCTCCGATCCCTTGCGCAGCGTGCTCATCCACGCGCCGAACTCGGCATCGTTGAGCGCGCCGTTCGAGTCCTTGTCATAGGTGCCGAAATCGCGGCCGACCGCTTGTCCGACCTGATCCGGCGTCGCCGCAGGCTGCACCGTGCCGGCACCGGCGGTTCCGTTCGGCGGCGTGGCACCCGGCTGTGCAGGCGTGGCCGGCGTTGCAGGTTGGGCGGGCGCCGTGCCCGGCTCCGCGGGCGTCGCAGGCTGCGCCGGGGTTGCCGGCTGGGTGGGCGTAGGCTGGGCGGCTTCGGTTGCCGGCGCAGGCGTGGCGGGTGGGGCTTCCTCAACCGTGCCCGATCCCTGCGTGCCCGGCGCGGCGTCATCGGTCGTCGCCGGCGTCTCGGGCTTGGACTGAGCCACGGACGGCGTTTGCTGCTGCGGCTGCGTAGTTTCGGTCGCGGGCTTATTCTGCGCAAAGGCGGGCGCAGCAACAAGCATAGACGTCGCTAGAAGAACTGCCTTCAACATCTGTTTAATCTCCTGTTATTTGCTTCACCGGACCTGTGGTGGCAAAGCATGAAACCTGTTGCTATTCGCGGATATGAACCTCTAAACTGGGACTGTTGTTCCCAATTTCAGCCGTTGCGGCCACGGCTCACCCCTGCTAGGTGGCGCCTCGTCGCATTTCGATTGCCCTGTGGCGTTCGAGCAACGCCCGTCCACGGAGTATAAGCATGGTCCCCCGTTATTCGCGGCCCGAGATGACCGCGATCTGGTCCCCCGAAACCCGCTTCGCGATCTGGTTCGAGATCGAGGCGCACGCGACCGAGGCGCTTGCCGAACTGGGCGTGGTGCCCAAGGCGGCGGCCAAGGCCTTGTGGGACTGGTGGGCGACCAAGCCCGCGATCGACGTCGCCGCGATCGACGCGATCGAGGCAGTGACCAAGCACGACGTGATCGCCTTCCTCACCTGGGTGGCCGAGCAGGTCGGTGAGGAAGCCCGCTTCATGCACCAGGGCATGACCAGCTCGGACGTGCTCGACACCTGCCTCGCGGTCCAGCTCGCCCGCGCGTCGGACATCCTGATCGCCGATCTCGACAAGCTCCTCGAAGTGCTCGAGCGTCGCGCAAAGGAGCACAAGTTCACGCCGACGATCGGCCGCAGCCACGGCATCCATGCCGAGCCGGTGACCTTCGGCCTCAAGCTCGCCGAGGCCTATGCCGAGTTCAAGCGCAACCGCGCCCGCCTGATCGCCGCGCGCGAGGACATCGCGACGTGCGCGATCTCGGGAGCGGTCGGCACCTTCGCCAATATCGATCCGCGCGTCGAAGCGCATGTCGCGGAGAAGCTCGGCCTCGCCGTCGAGCCGGTCTCGACGCAGGTCATCCCGCGCGATCGCCACGCGATGTTCTTCGCCACGCTTGGCGTGATCGCCTCGTCGATCGAGCGTCTCGCCGTCGAAATCCGCCACTTGCAGCGCACCGAAGTGCTCGAGGCCGAGGAATATTTCTCGCCCGGCCAGAAGGGTTCGTCGGCAATGCCGCACAAGCGCAACCCGGTGCTCACCGAGAATCTCACCGGCCTTGCCCGCATGGTCCGCAGTGCGACCATCCCGGCGATGGAGAATGTCGCCCTCTGGCACGAGCGCGACATCTCGCACTCCTCGGTCGAGCGCTATATCGGCCCCGATGCGACGATCACGCTCGATTTCGCGCTCGCCCGCCTCACGGGCGTCGTTGACAAACTGCTCGTCTATCCTGCGCGCATGCAGAAGAATCTCGATCGCATGGGCGGCCTCGTCCATTCGCAGCGCGTGCTGCTCGCGCTGACGCAGGCCGGGGTCAGCCGCGAGGACAGCTATCGCCTCGTCCAACGCAACGCGATGAAAGTTTGGGAGAGCGACGGCGAACTTTCGCTGCTCGAACTGCTCAAGGCCGACCCCGAAGTCACCGCGGCGCTTTCGGTCGAGGAGCTCGAGGACAAGTTCGACCTCGGCTATCACTTCAAACAGGTCGACACGATCTTCGCCCGCGTCTTCGCCTGAAGCGCGCCGCTTTCCACCACACGCGATCGGGCGTATCCTCCGCGCGGGCACAAGGGGGCATGCCATGGCGATCGGCGCATCGGTGGGCAAAGGCGGAATCAACGAGCTCGCCGACGTGCTCGTCGTCCAGCATCTGCTCAATGGCTGGCTGACGGCCACCGGACAGGAGCTGGTCCCCACCACCGGGATCTGCGGACCGCTCACGATCGACGCGATCAAGGCCTTCCAGTCACGTGTGCTCGGCGCCGCGAGCCCCGACGGGCGCATCGATCCCGGCGGCAGGACGTGGCAAGCGCTCACCACCCGCGGAACCGCTCCGGCGCCGCAACCCGGCGGCACCCCGGCGCCGCTCAGCGGTGCGGTCTGGTGGCAAGCCAATCAGGCGCGATTCCCCAACAGCGCGTCGGTTTCCGCCCTCGCCCCGCCCTTTCGCGAGAAGGTGGCGGCGTTCATCGACGCGCTCGGAGACGCGGGCGCGACCGTCAGGGTCACCGCCACGCTGCGCAACGCCACGCGCGCCCACCTGATGCATTATTGCTGGCGCATCGCCCACGGATCGGTCGCGCCGAAGGACGTCCCCGCCGTCGCCGGCTGTGCGATCCAATGGGATCATGGCGATCTCGCAAGATCGAAAAAGGGCGCGCAGGAGATGGTCGATCTGTTCGGCATCGCCTTCCAGCCCTCGCTCACTTCGCTCCATATCGAGGGCAGGGCGATCGACATGACGATCGGCTGGACTGGGACGATCAAGGTCCGCGACAAGTCCGGCAGCCCGCGCACGGTCTCGACGCCGCGTTCAGGCAACACCAACAAGGACCTGCACGCGATCGGCAAGACCTATGGCGTGATCAAGCTGGCGTCGGATCCGCCGCACTGGAGCGACAACGGCCATTGATCGCGGGCCGTCAGGCCCCGGTCAGGATCCTTCCGCGCAGATCGGGCAATGCGAAGCTCTGCCCCGAGCCGCCGAACCGCGTGCCGATCACTGCGAAGAGCGCCGGATATAGCCCCGCATCGAGCAGCGATCCATCGCACAGCATCCAGTCTGCGGGTGCCTCCGGCCCGGCATAGGCGATCACCTGGCCCAGGAACCCCTCGGACTGCGGGAAGGCCCCGGTCCCGCCGGCGGGCGGTGCCGCCCCCGTCACGCAGATCAGATAGTTGAGCCCGATCGCCGGCACCGGCGTCGCCACGCGCCCGCCGAGCGCCACTGCGGGCAATCCCGGCGCCGCACCCGCGCCGATCGCCGCGAATCCGTCGAGGTCCGGCAGGGTGAACCCGACGGGGTTGCCGCCATAGGTCTGGCCGATCAGCTGGTAGAGCGGCACATTGGCCGAGATCGGCAGCATCTGTCCGCTGGCCGGCATCCAGCCCGGCGGGGCGTAATTGCCGCCAAAGGCCGCGATCATTCCCAGCAGCGGCGCCCCGCTGCCCGCCTCGGCTGCGATCAGATAGGTCAGCGTCAGCGTCTGCGGGCCGAACATGCCGGGCTGCGCCCCGCCCACCGGGGTGCGCCCGGTCAGATTGGGCAAGCCCAGATGCATGCCGTCGCCGCCAAAGCTGAAGCCGAACACCGCCATCAGCGGCTGGTTGGTCGCGACCGGCACCATTCGCCCGTCCGCGGCTGGCGCGCCAAAGGCTCCGCTTGTGCCCGCGAAGCTCTGGATCATGCCAAGCGTGAAGCCGGCGGGATCGTCGCCCGCGCGCATCGGAACCTCGCCGCTGGTCGCAACGAGCTGGAAAAGCGCCAGCGCCGGCTGCACCGGCGGCGCTACCGCAGGATCGACGGGCGCGGGCTCGGGCGCCGGCTGGGCCAAACGCGGTTCGGGCTGCGGAGAATCGTCTCGCTGTGCAGGAGCGCCGAAGCCGAATATGCGGAGCAGGCGCCGCAGCGCGTCGATGAGTCGTGCCAGCATGGACGATGTCCCCCCGGAGGCGTCGGCCGCCCCCGGGGAGTCGATATACGCCGCCGCGCACTATCCGTCCAATATTGCTGAAGACAGGATGCAACCATTTCGGAGGACAATCTCGGCGTACGCCGTGGTTGAGATTGGTCACCCCGCGCGGATGCAGATTTTATCTTTCCACGACAGCCGCTTGACTATGAACCGTCTTGATCACTTTACGGTAAGGCGCTCCAGCGTCGCTCCGTCGGCGGGAAAGAACGCCTCGATCGCCAGTTCGTCGAGCGTCACGTCGCGCGGCGTGCCGAACACCGTGGTGGTGCTGAAGAAACGCAATTCGCCCAGCGGCGAGTCCAGCCTGAGCGGCACCACGACCTCGCCGAACCCGTCCACATCGCCGCTCCCCTCCGCCGAGGGATAGCCGCAAAGCTCGTCGAGCAACGTTGCCAGTACGGGATCGCTGGTCAGCCACGCCTGGCGCCGCAGCCGCTCGAGCAGATGCGCCCGCCATTCGCCCAGATTGAGGATCCGCGGCGCCAGCCCCTCGGGATGCAGGCTCAATCGCAGCACATTGACGCGGCCTTCGAGCAGATGCTCCGCCACGCCCGCGAGCAGCGGCGCCACCGCCGCATTGGCTGCGACCATGTGCCAGTGCCGATCGACCGCAAGCGCCGGGAACGGCTCGTGCCCCTTGAGCACCAGCTCGACTGCGCGCCGGGCCGGGGCCAGTTGCGGATCGTCGAGCGGCCGCTCCGAATAGACCGGCGCATAGCCCGCGCCGAGCAGCATCGCGTTGCGCTCGCGCAGCGGCACTTCGAGCTGTTCGGCGAGCAGCAGCACCATCTCGCGGCTCGGCTGCGCGCGCCCCGTTTCGATGAAGCTCAGATGCCTGGTCGAGATCTCGGCGTCGAGCGCGAGCTCCATCTGGCTCAGCCGCCGCCGCTGGCGCCAATGCTTGATCTGCTCGCCCAGGGGCCGAACCTGCTGCGTGTTCATCGCATTTCTCCCTCGCATCGGTGGTATCGCGGGGCGCGCACGCATTCCATTACCTGTCGGGTAATCGACCTGCGTCCGCCGATCGCCATGCTTGGGAGCACCTCAAGCAAGGGAGATACGATCATGACTCGCAACCAGTTGCTCCGCCCGGTGTTGCTGTTCGATGCCGCCACCTGCCTCGCGATGGGCGGCCTGCTCGTCGCCGCGGCCGGCCCCACCGCCGGGCTCACCGAATTGCCGGTGCCGCTGCTCCGCGAGGCCGGGATCCTGCTGTTCCCGTTCGCCTTGTTCGTGCTGTGGGCGGCGCGGCAGGGCGGCGGCTGGCCGGTGCAGCTCGTGGCGGGGCTCAACCTCGCATGGGTCGCGGCGAGCTTCGGAGTGATCGCACTGGTGCAGCCCAATGGGCTGGGTATGGCGTTCGTCGCCGTGCAGGCGCTGGCGGTCGGGGCGATTGCGGCGCTGCAGTTCCATGCGCTCGGCGGCACGCGCGTTAGCGTGTGAGAGCGAATACCCACCACATAAACGTCACCCCGGACTTGTTCCGGGGTCCACCAGGCCGATAGCGAGAAGCAGGAAGCCAGAGCGTTTCGTTTGCTGCACGGTGGACCCCGGCCCAAGGCCGGGGTGACGAACTAAAGGCTTACCCCAAAGCCGATTTGATCTTGGCGAAGAACCCGCTCGTCTGCGGGCATTCGTCGCCCGTCTCGGTGCAGCGGAATTCCTCGAGCAACTCACGCTGCTTCGCAGTCAGCCGCGTCGGCATCTCGACTTCGAGCCGCACGACCAGGTCGCCGCGTCCGCGCCCTTGCAGCACCGGCATGCCGGCGCCGCGATGGCGGACTTCGCGGCCCGGCTGGGTGCCCGGCGCGATCTTGATGACGTGCTTCTCGCCGTCGAGTCCGGGGAGGGTGATCTCCCCGCCCAGCGCCGCGGTGGTGAAGCTGATCGGCGCATTGGCGAACAAGGTCGTGCCCTGCCGCTCGAAGATCGGATGCTTGGCAACGTGGAGGAAAATGTAGAGGTCGCCCGCCGGTGCGCCGCGCGCGCCCGCTTCGCCTTCGCCCGAGAGCCGGATCCGGGTGCCTTCGTCGACGCCCGGCGGCACGTTGATCTTGAGCGTCTTGGTCTTGTCGGTGCGGCCCTCGCCGCGGCAGTCGCGGCAGGGATCGGCGATCACTTCGCCGGCGCCATGGCAGACCGGGCAGGTCCGCTCGACCATGAAGAAGCCCTGCTGCGCGCGGACCTTGCCGTGGCCGTTGCACTGCTTGCACTGATGGGCCT
Organism: Sphingomonas sp. Root241; assembly: GCF_001428865.1. Taxonomy (GTDB): domain Bacteria; phylum Pseudomonadota; class Alphaproteobacteria; order Sphingomonadales; family Sphingomonadaceae; genus Sphingomonas. Next base: position 637,137 of record NZ_LMIV01000001.1, on the reverse strand, counting down.
GCGTCCCCGGCCGCGCGCCGGTGCCCGAGCAGCTGTCGCACAGGCCGGACACGTCGACGGTGATCTCGGTGGTCTTGCCGTGCCAGGCATCCTCGAGGCTGATCTCCATGTCGTAGCGCAAGTCCGCGCCGCGCAGGTTCGGGCGCCCGCCGCGGCCGCCCATGAACTCGCCGAACACGCTTTCGAAGATGTCGCTGAACGCGCCGAAATCCTGCGCGCCGTGGCCGGGTCCGCCGCCGCCCATGCCGTTCTTGAACGCGGCATGGCCGAAGCGATCATAGGCCGCGCGCTTCTGCGGATCCTTCAGGCATTCATAGGCTTCGCTGATCGCCTTGAACTTGGCCTCGTGATCCTTGCACCCGCCATTCTTGTCCGGATGATACTTCATCGCGAGCTTGCGATACGCCGATTTCAGCGTCGCCTCGTCCGCATTGCGCTCGCATTCGAGCAGCTCGTAATAATCGACTTCGGTGGTCATGCCCGCCCCAAAGAAACATGTTTCTCGACGACGCTCGAAACGAACGGGGAAGGGACAGCCCTAAATCCGTTCGGTTCGAGCGAAGTCGAGAACCATTTCACAAGCACTTACGCCTTGTTGTCGTCCACTTCCGAGAACTCGGCATCGACGACTTCCTCGCCGCCCGCCTCGTTTCCGGCAGCCGCACCGTCCGCGCTCGGCGACGCGTTCTCGGCAGCCTGCTTCTCGTAGATCGCCTGGCCCAGCTTCATCGCCACCTGGGCGAGGTTCTGCGCCTTGGCCTGCATGTCGTCGGCGTCGCCGCCTTCGATCGCGGTCTTGGTCTCGGCGATCGCCGCCTCGATCTCGCCCTTCAGCGAAGCATCGACCTTGTCGCCATTCTCCTGGAGCTGACGCTCGGTCGTGTGGACGAGGCTCTCGGCGTTGTTCTTCGCCTCGGCCGCGGCACGCCGCTTCTTGTCCTCTTCGGCGAAGTTCTCGGCGTCGCGGACCATCTGCTCGATGTCGGCGTCGCTGAGCCCGCCCGAGGCCTGGATGCGGATCTGCTGCTCCTTGCCGGTGCCCTTGTCGCGCGCACTGACGTTGACGATGCCGTTGGCGTCGATGTCGAAGGTGACTTCGATCTGCGGCACGCCGCGCGGCGCCGGCGGGATTCCGACCAGATCGAACTGGCCGAGCATCTTGTTGTCCGCCGCCATTTCGCGCTCGCCCTGGAAGACGCGGATCGTCACGGCCTGCTGATTGTCGTCGGCAGTCGAATAGACTTGGCTCTTCTTGGTCGGGATCGTCGTGTTGCGGTCGATCATCCGGGTGAACACGCCACCCAGCGTCTCGATGCCGAGGCTCAGCGGAGTCACGTCGAGCAGCAGCACGTCCTTGACGTCGCCCTGCAGCACGCCTGCCTGGATCGCCGCGCCGATCGCCACGACTTCGTCGGGGTTCACGCCGGTGTGCGGCTCCTTGCCGAAGAACTGCTTCACGATCTCGCGGACCTTGGGCATGCGGGTCATGCCGCCAACCATCACGACTTCGTCGATCGCATTGGCCTTCAGGCCCGCATCGGCCAGCGCCTTGCGGCACGGCTCCAGCGTGCGCTGGATCAGGTCGTCGACCAGGCGCTCCAGATCGGCGCGGCTGATCGACTTCACCAGGTGCTTCGGCCCGTTGGCGTCGGCGGTGATGAAGGGCAGGTTCACTTCGGTGGTCTGCGCCGAACTCAGTTCGATCTTGGCCTTTTCGGCGGCTTCCTTCAGCCGCTGAAGTGCGAGCTTGTCCTTGGTGAGGTCGATGCCCTCGGCCTTGCGGAATTCGTCCGCGAGGAACTGGACGATCTTCGAGTCGAAGTCCTCGCCGCCCAGGAACGTGTCGCCGTTGGTCGCCTTAACCTCGAACACGCCGTCGCCCACTTCGAGCACCGAGATGTCGAACGTGCCGCCGCCAAGGTCATAGACCGCGATCGTCTTGTTCTCGTTCTTCTCGAGGCCGTAAGCCAAAGCCGCCGCGGTCGGCTCGTTGATGATGCGCAGCACTTCGAGGCCGGCGATCTTGCCGGCGTCCTTGGTCGCCTGACGCTGGGCGTCGTTGAAATAGGCGGGAACAGTGATCACTGCCTGCGTCACGGTCTCGCCGAGATACGATTCGGCGGTTTCCTTCATCTTCTGCAGAATGAACGCCGAGATCTGCGACGGCGAATAATCCTCGCCGCCCGCCTGCACCCATGCGTCGCCATTGCCGCCGCGCACGATAGTGTAGGGCACCAGTTCGGTGTCCTTCTTGGTGATCGGGTCGTCGAAGCGGCGGCCGATCAGGCGCTTGACTGCGAAGATGGTGTTGTCGCCATTGGTCACCGCCTGGCGCTTCGCCGGCTGGCCGACCAGTCGCTCGCCGTCCTTGGCGAAGGCGACGATCGAAGGCGTGGTACGTGCGCCTTCCGCATTCTCGATGACCTTGGGCTTGCCGCCTTCCATTACGGCAACGCAGCTATTGGTCGTGCCCAGATCGATACCGATTACTTTTGCCATGGTCCCTCGTGGCCCCCAGTGTTCAATTGATGCATGTTCAATTGCTCAGTGTTGAAAATCAAAAACTTGGCTCCCCTCGCCCCGAAATCAGGCGGCGTGGGAACCGCGTCCGAAAGCGATATAGGTGCGCTTCCGCTTGCCGCAAGAAGGGTGGAATTCTAGGAACTTTCCCGAAACGGGAGTTGAGCGGATGCGTGGAATTTCAGGGATCGTTGCGGCGGCATTGCTGCTCGCCGGATGCGGCAAGCCCGCCGAACTCGGCGCGGACAAGGCCTGGGTCCGCTTGCCCGCAGTCGCCGGACGCCCCGGCGCCGCCTATTTCACGATCCGCGGCGGGGCACAGGCGGATACCTTGCTGGCGGTGTCGACACCCGCGGCGCTGCGTTCGGAGCTCCACGAAACGATGGATCATCAGGGCGTGAAGTCGATGCAGCCCACCCACGACCTCCCCGTCCCGGCAAAAGGGGAGGTCGAATTCGCCCCCGGCGGTCGCCACGTCATGCTGTTCGATCTCGGCCCGGGCGTGAAGCCCGGCACGCGCATCCCGCTCGCCCTCGCCTTCGCCAGCGGCAAGAAGCTGGAACTGCAGGCCCAGGTCGTCGGCGCCGGCGATCCTCCGCCGAACTAATCAAATCCTCCCTCGCGCAGCGGGGGAGGATTTTTGGCCTTCCCCGCCCTCACGCATCCGCTATCCTCCCCTCAAAGGGAGGCCCTGCATGGTTGAAGCCGTCGATCGTTTCCGTTCGTCCACTCTCGGCTGGCTTCGCGGCACGCTTGCGGGCTGGGGGACGATCCTGCTGATGCTCGTCGGGCTGATCGGCTCGATCTGGGCGCTCGCGCAGCGGCCGGTGGGCGGCTGGGCGTGGCTGTTCCCGATCATGCTCGCTGCGGGGCTGCTGCTCCTGCTCGCCCGCTGGTTCGAGAATCTCGCGACCACCTATGAAGTGACCGAGGATCGGCTGATCCTCCACAAGGGCATAATCGTGAAGTCGATCGACGACATCGAGCTCTACCGGGTCAAGGACGTGCGCATCGATTTCACGATCATCAACCAGACCGCCGATCTCGGCACGATCAGCATCACCTCGTCGGACGAGACGACGCGCGATGGGCCGCTGATCATCCGCGACGTCCAGCGCGCCCGCGCCCGGCGCGAGCAACTGCGCACGCTCGTCAACGCCGCCCGCCGCAGCCGCGGCGTCCGCGAGATCGACATGGTCCATGAGGATCTGGGCGACATCGCAGGACCGGTCGGGTAACGGCGTCCAGTCCCGCGAATCGCAGTGTCATAATTGCTGGCGGCTTAACGGTTTAGGCGCGAAATCTCGCCGCCAACCGGCGCGGGAGAGGCGCCGAACAACGCATTTTCCCTCCCACGGTTCCGAATCCCTGGCGGTTTCGGCGCAAATGACTTGATGATTGTATTCCCCGCGCTGTATGTGACGGGCCGATGACATCTCCTCCCCCGGACGGATCGCGGGATCGCCGGATCGAGGATCCGACCAACCTCTGGATCATTCACCCGGCAGGGCGAGCCCTGCTTCCCTGGTTCGTCGCGCGCGGAATCTCTGCGAACGCGGTGTCGGTGATCGGGCTGCTGCTCGGCGGATTCGCCGCGCTCGCTTATGCGAGCTGGCACGCCTGGCCCTTCGCATTTCTGGGCCTCCTCTTCTCGGTCGGCTGGCTGATCGCCGATGGGCTGGACGGCATGGTCGCACGCGCGACCGGGACCGCCAGCGCGCTGGGCCGCACGCTCGACGGCATCTGCGATCACGGCGTGTTCGCCTTGATCTACATCCTCATCGCCGCCTCGATCGGCACGCTCGAAATCTGGGCCCTCGCGGTCGCCGCCGGCGTGCTCCATGCCGTGCAGTCGAGCCTGTACGAAGGCGAGCGCGCCCGCTTCCATCGCCGCTGCAAGGGACTGGTCTCCGCGCCGCCCGCGCCGAGTCGCAACCCGCTGGTACGGCTCTACGACTGGGTCGCCGGCAGCGTCGATCGCGTCGCCTTCTTGTTCGACGCGGCGCTCCAGCGCGAGGCCGATCCGGCCGCGCTCGGCCAGGCCTATGGCGCGCGGGCCGCGAAGCCGATGCGGCTGATGTCGCTGCTCAGTGCGAACGTCCGCGTCTACGCGATCTTCTTCGCCTGCCTCGCCGGCAATCCGCGCTATTTTTTCTGGTTCGAACTCATCCCGCTGACCGCGATCCTCGTCGTCGGCCTCACCTGGCACCGCACTGTCGAGTCCCGCCTTCTCCGCAACGCGGAGTCGGCATCAGAACATTCGTCGCAATCACATATCCAGAGGACCTGAACTCCAATGAAGAGCATCAACATCGCGATCGTAGGCATCGGCAACTGCGCCAGCTCGCTCGTCCAGGGGCTTTCGCATTATCGCGACGGCGCCAACGACACGATCGGCCTGATGCACTGGGACCTCGGCGGCTACCGCCCCAGCGACATCCATGTCGTGGCCGCGTGGGACGTCGATGCGCGCAAGGTCGGCAAGGACGTGGCCGAGGCGATCTTCGCCAAGCCCAATTGCACCGCGGTGTTCTGCGAGAGCATCGAGCCGACCGGCACCACGGTCCAGATGGGCCGCATTCTCGACGGCGTCGCCGAGCACATGGCCGACTTTAACGACGATCGCACCTTCGTCGTCGCCAAGGACCGCGAGACCACCAAGGAAGAAGTCATCCGCGTCCTGCGCGAGACCAAGACCGACGTGCTGATGAACTACCTCCCCGTCGGCAGCCAGGAAGCCAGCGAATTCTATGCCGAATGCGCGCTCGAGGCCGGCGTGGCGTTCGTCAACAACATCCCGGTGTTCATCGCCAGCAACCCCGAATGGGCCGATCGCTTCACCGCGGCGGGCGTCCCGATCATCGGCGACGACATCAAGGCGCAGCTCGGCGCGACGATCGTCCACCGTGTGCTGACCGATCTGTTCGCCAAGCGCGGCGTCAAGCTCGATCGCACCTATCAGCTCAATACCGGCGGCAACACCGACTTCCTCAACATGTCGAACCATCGCCGCCTAGCTTCGAAGAAGATCTCCAAGACCGAAGCCGTCCAGTCGGTCGCCGCGGAGCGGCTCGACGACGAGAACGTCCATATCGGCCCGTCGGACTATGTGCCGTGGCAGAACGACAACAAGGTCTGCTTCCTGCGCATGGAAGGCTCGATGTTCGGCGGCGTGCCGATGAACCTCGAGCTGCGTCTCTCGGTCGAGGATTCGCCGAACAGCGCCGGCGTCGCGATCGACATGATCCGTTGCGCAAAGCTCGCCAAGGATCGCGGCCTGGGCGGCCCGATCGACGCGGCTTCGGCCTATTTCTGCAAGCATCCGCGCACGCAGATGACCGACGACCTCGCCCAGACCGCGGTCGAGGCGTTCATCGCCGCTGCCTGACGTATGATCACCACCGCCATCCTGCTCGCCGCGGGCGAAGGCAGCCGCCTTCGTTCCGCGGCGCCATCCAAGCCGCTCTGCCATGTCGGCGGGCGCGCGCTGATCGATCATGCGATCGCGGGTCTCGCCGAGGCCGGGCTAATGCGGGTGGTGGTGGTGCTCGGCTATGAGGCCGATCGGATCGAGACGCATCTCGCCGCGCGGCACTGGCCGATCGCAGTCGAGACCGTTCGCACCCGCGATCACCGCCTGCCCAACGGCGTCTCGGTCCTCGCGGCCGAGCAGGCGCTCGCGGGCGAAGACGCCGTGCTCGCGATGTGCGACCATCTCGTCGAGCCCGCGCTCTACGCCCGCGTCGCCCAGGCGGGTGCGGGCGGCGGCGCGCGCCTCGCGATCGATCGCCGCATCACCAGCGACCTCGTCGATCTCGACGACGTCACGTGCGTGCGCACCGAAGGCGAGGCAATCGCCGCGATCGGCAAGCACCTCGCAGATTACGACGCGTTCGACACCGGCGTCTTCGCGATCGGCCCCGCGCTGTTCGCCGCGCTGAACAGCCTCCCCGCGCCGTCGCTCACCGAAGGCATGCGGGTGCTCGCCGCCTATGGCGGGGCATTGACCGTCGACTGCAGCGACCTCGACTGGATCGACGTCGACGATCCCGCGGCGCTCGACAAGGCGGAGGTCTGGCTCCGCGCCGCCTGATTGCATCGCCGCTCCGAGCCGATATGGTGGCCCCCGGCACGCGCAGCCGCTGCGCGTCAACAGGGGAACAGCGATGAAATACCTGCTGCTGATCGCGCCGATGGCGCTCGCCGCGTGCAATTCGGGTCCTTCCGTCGAAGCGACCAATGCCACCGCCAAGCAAGTCGCGGAAAAAGTGGCCGCAGCCGGCGCCGCCCCGCGCATGTCCCCGGGACGCTGGGAAGGCACCATCACGATCACCGACATGCAGCTCCCCGGCATGCCCGCCGAGATGGGCGAGAAGATGAAGGCCCAGATGACCAAAGGCCACAGCTTCACCAACTGCCTCACGCCCGAGGAAGCCAACAAGCCCGCCGCCGATTTCCTCACGGGCGGCAACAACAGCTGCGTCTATGATCGTTTCAGCATGGCCAACGGACAGATCGACGCCGCGATGACCTGCAAGGGGCAGGGCCCGGGCGGAACGATGAACGCGACGATGAAGGGCAATTTCTCGAGCGACAGCCTGCAGCTCGCCATGACCAGCAAGACCGCGGGGACGCCGGGCCAGCCGATGACGAACATGACGATGTCGATGAAGATGGAATCGAAGCGCGTCGGCGAATGCACCGGCAAGGAAGACAGCTGACGCGTAGGACGTAACTGCAGCTTTCGACCCTTAAGCCCCTCCCCTTCAGGGGAGGGGTTGGGGGTGGGGCCTGGCCGTCTCACCGAGACTTTCGCTTGAGGCACTGCCCCACCCCAACCCCTCCCCTGAAGGGGAGGGGCTAAGAAGGTACCGCCTCCACCCTTCCCATCCTTCCGGCAAAACTCCGGTGACAAACGCACTACTGGTGTCCATGCTGCCGGAATGACCGTCCGCCCGCTCACCGAAGGTGAAATCCGCATGTGCGCTTCGGTCTTCGGCGACGCCGTCGACTATGCGAAGGCGCGCGTCGCCAACAGCAAGTGGATTTTCTTCCAGCCCGCGAACACCACGATGGCGCCGCGCGGGACGATCCACTTCCACCCGAAGAGCGGCATCTACACACCAGATTTCAGCACTGCGCCGATCGGCGTGCAGGGCCTCTTCATCCACGAGATGACGCACATCTGGCAGCATCAGAAGGGTATCTTCCTGCCGCTCAAGCGCCATCCCTTCTGCCGCTACGATTACGCGCTCAAGCCGGGGCAGAGCTTCGAGAAATACGGGCTCGAGCAGCAGGCCGAGATTGTCCGCCACGCCTTCCTGCTGCGCCACCGCTGCGTCATCGCCGCGGCGCCGGCGCTCGCGCAATATGAGACACTGCTTCCGTTCAAGTCGGCCTGAGCGGAGGACTCACTCGGGATCGGGCGCTTGCCGCTTTCCAGTCTGTACCGAGATCGGAGTCCTTGGCTCGCGCGGTGGGGGCGCAGCGCGCGGTGCCGGCGGTTGAGAGGCGCGGGGTTCGCTGGAGGGACGCTGCGGCTGGGGCCGTGGCGCGCTCGAGTCCCGCGATGGCCGCGGTCCATTCCACATTCCACCTCCCCGCGGCGCCCGCGGTGTCGAAGGCGCATCCGGCGTTCCCGCCCCGGCATCCGGACGCTGGCGGAACCATCCGGGCCGCCCGCCATCAGGGCGCGGCGGGCGCGGACTGGCGCCTTCCGGGCGCTGTGCCGGGCTGTCGGCCCCGCCCTCGCCGCCGGTCGGACGCGGGCGCCCGCCCCAATTGGGCCGACGCGTCGGCGCCGCGCCCGGAGCGGGGAGCGGAAGCGTTTCCGCATCGCCGGGCCGCACTACCGGGGAACCGGGCACCGCCGTCCGATCGCGCCAGCGCCACCCGCGCCGGGGCGGCGTTCCAATCTGCCCCGCATCCGGCCGCGGTGGACGCCCGGCACCGGGTCCGCCCGGCCTCCCCCATTGCCCCGGCTGGCGCGGCGGTCTCGTGCCCGGCTCGCCGGGTCGGCCGGGCCGCCCTGTACCCGGGCCATGCGCGCCCGGCCGATGGAAATGGCCCGGCGGCGGTCCCTGGAAGCCGCCTTCGCGCCAGCGCCGGAACTGTTCGGCGAGCGCGCTGCGCCGCAGCCGCTCGGCTTCGAGCCGGCGGCGCCATTGCGCGCTCTCCCATGCCTCGTGGTGCCGGTGCCAGCCCGGATGGCGCCGGCGGCCCTCGTCCCAGATCTGCACGCTGCCCCAGAGCAGCGGGCCCGTGTCGATCCACGCCTGGCTGTCGACCTCGCGCCGTTGCCGCTGCAGCATCGCCCGCCGCAGCTGGCGCCCGCGCGCATAGAGCGCGACGCCCTCCTCCAGATGCGCCGCCCCGTCCGCGCGCGGCATCGCGCCACCATCGGGGCCATAGACCACCGCGACCGTCTCGCCGGAAAAGCCGAAGCTCATCCCCGGCCGCACCGCGAGGAACGGCCCCTCCGCTTCGGGGTCGAAATAATAGGTCTGGATGCCCTCGGGCGTCTCTTCGACGATGATCGAATCCCCGCTCTGCAGCTCCCAAGCCCAGGGCTCGGCGTCTTCGAAGGCAAAGGCATAATCGGGCGGCGCGTTGCCGATCGCGTCCCACAGCGAATCCGCGCGATCGATATAGGAATAAGCGTCGGGGCTCTCGTCCGGGCTGTAGACGGGCGGCGGCGGCGCCTCGTACGGCCCGCCGTCATAGGGCATCATGCACGCCGAAAGCGCCAGCGCGCTGCTCAAAATGCCCAGCCGCGTCGCGCGCTTCCCTTGCATGGCCTGCCTCCCCTGTCCTTCTCGCGAACAACATCTGCCCCGATCGCTGAACGAAAGGTGACTATGGTTTCAAGGAGAAAGGCGGCGAAGCTGCATCCTGTCCTGCGCCGCGGAGGAATGGGCACACGCTTTGAACGATCGGAAACTGGCGCACAAAGCGATGCGTTCCTATCTCTCCCTCTGGAATCCCGAACAGAACAAAGCTAGAACCACCGGCATGGCACTTACTACCATCTCCGTCCGCGGCGCACGCGAGCACAATCTCAAGGGCGTGGACATCGACATCCCGCGCGATACGCTGACGGTGATCACCGGCCTGTCCGGCTCGGGCAAGTCGAGCCTCGCCTTCGACACCATCTATGCCGAGGGCCAGCGCCGCTATGTCGAGTCGCTTTCGGCTTATGCGCGCCAGTTCCTCGAGCTGATGCAGAAGCCCGATGTCGATCATATCGAGGGCCTCAGCCCCGCGATCTCGATCGAGCAGAAGACCACGTCGCGCAATCCGCGCTCGACCGTCGCGACGGTCACCGAGATCTACGATTACATGCGCCTGCTCTGGGCGCGCGTCGGCATTCCCTATTCGCCCGAGACCGGCCTGCCGATCGCCGCGCAGACCGTCAGCCAGATGGTCGATCGCGTCCTGACGCTCCCCGAAGGCACCCGCCTGCTCCTCCTCGCCCCCGTCGTCCGCGGCCGCAAGGGCGAGTACCGGAAAGAGCTTGCCGAGTGGCAGAAGGCGGGCTTCCAGCGCGTCCGCATCGACGGCGAGACCTATCTGATCGAGGAAGCCCCCGCGCTCGACAAGAAGTACAAGCACGACATCGAGGTGGTGGTCGACCGCCTGGTGGTGGGCGGCGAAATCGCCACGCGCCTGGCGGAATCCTTCGAACAGGCGCTCAAGCTCGCCGAGGGCCTGGCCTATGTCGACCTGGTCGACGCCGTCGCCCCCGGCCGCGAGAACGAGACGCAGGACGCGGGCGCGATGAAGAATGCCGGCATCCCCGCCAACCGCATCGTCTTCTCCGAGAAGTTCGCCTGCCCGGTCAGCGGCTTCACCATCGCCGAGATCGAGCCCCGCTTGTTCTCGTTCAACGCCCCCCAGGGCGCCTGCCCCGCCTGCGACGGCCTCGGCGAGAAGCTCGTGTTCGACGAGGATCTCGTCGTCCCCAATCACGATCTCACGATCAAGAAGGGCGCGATCGTCCCCTGGGCCAAGTCCAACCCGCCGTCGCCTTATTACATGCAGGTCCTGGGCTCCCTCGCCCGCGAGTTCGGCTTCAGCCTCGACACCAAGTGGAGCGACCTGCCCGAGGAGCATCGCGACGCGATCCTCTATGGCACCAAGGGCAAGCCCGTCACGCTCACCTTCGTCGACGGCCGCAAGTCCTACGACGTCCGCAAGCCCTTCGAAGGCGTGATCGGCAACCTCAACCGCCGCATGCTCCAGACCGAAAGCGCGTGGATGCGCGAGGAGCTCTCCAAATATCAGGCGAGCCACCCCTGCGAGACCTGCCACGGCGCCCGCCTCAAGCCCGAGGCGCTCGCGGTCAAGGTCGCGATGCGCGACATCTCCAGCGTCACCCGCCTCTCGGTGGTCGACGCGCTCGCCTTCTTCGCCACCCTCCCCGCGCAGCTCACCGACCAGCAGAACGAGATCGCCCGCGCGATCCTCAAGGAAATCGACGAGCGGCTCGGCTTCCTCAACAATGTCGGCCTCGACTATCTCAACCTCGACCGCACCAGCGGCACGCTCTCGGGCGGCGAGTCCCAGCGCATCCGCCTCGCCAGCCAGATCGGCTCCGGCCTCTCGGGCGTGCTCTACGTCCTCGACGAGCCGAGCATCGGCCTCCACCAGCGCGACAACGACATGCTGCTCGTCACGCTGAAGCGCCTGCGCGACCTCGGCAACACCGTGCTCGTCGTCGAGCATGACGAGGACGCGATCCGCACCGCCGATTACGTCATCGACATGGGCCCCGGCGCCGGCGTCCATGGCGGCGAGATCGTCGCGCACGGCAGCCTCGAGGACGTGCTCGCCTGCAAGGACAGCATCACCGCCGACTATCTCACCGGCCGCCGCGAGGTCCCGCTCCCCGCGAAGCGCCGCAAGGGATCGGGCAAGAAGCTCACCGTCCACAACGCCACCGCGAACAACCTCACCGGCGTCACCGCGAGCATCCCGCTCGGCACGTTCACCTGCATCACCGGCGTCTCGGGCTCGGGCAAGTCGAGCTTCACGATCGACACGCTCTACGCCGCCGCCGCGCGCCAGCTGAACGGCGCCCGCATCCTCGCCGGCAAGCACGACCGCATCACCGGGCTCGAGCATCTCGACAAGGTGATCGACATCGATCAGTCCCCCATCGGCCGCACGCCCCGGTCGAACCCCGCCACCTATACCGGCGCCTTCACCCAGATCCGCGACTGGTTCGCCGGCCTGCCCGAGGCGCAGGCGCGCGGCTACAAGCCCGGCCGCTTCAGCTTCAACGTCAAAGGCGGCCGCTGCGAGGCGTGCACCGGCGACGGCCTGCTCAAGATCGAGATGCACTTCCTCCCCGACGTCTACGTCACCTGCGACGTCTGCCACGGCCAGCGCTACAATCGCGAGACCCTCGAAGTGAAGTTCAAGGGCCGCAGCATCGCCGACGTGCTCGACATGACCGTCGAGGACGCCCACGAATTCTTCAAGGCCGTCCCCCCGATCCGCGACAAGATGGCGATGCTCGCCGAAGTCGGCCTCGGTTACGTCAAGGTCGGCCAGCAGGCGACCACGCTCAGCGGCGGCGAGGCCCAGCGCGTCAAGCTCGCCAAGGAACTCGCCCGCCGCGCCACCGGCCAGACGCTCTACATCCTCGACGAGCCCACCACCGGCCTCCATTTCGAGGACGTCCGCAAACTCCTCGAAGTCCTCCACGCCCTCGTCGAGCAGGGCAACACCGTGGTGGTGATCGAGCACAATCTCGACGTCATCAAGACCGCCGACTGGATCCTCGACCTGGGGCCGGAGGGTGGCGTCAAGGGCGGCGAAGTGGTCGCCGAAGGCACTCCGGAGGCAGTTGCGAAGGAGCCGCGGAGCTTCACCGGGCGGTATCTCGCGCCGTTGCTAGAGCGGGGGAAGGTTCGGGAGACGGTGGCGGCGGAGTAATCATGCTTGACACTATTACAATCCCAAGCTCAGTTACGGGATGATCAGCGGCCTCCGTCTGCGCAATTTTCGCTCGTTGGTGGATTCTGGCGTCGTCGAGTTTAGGCCCATCACGCTTTTGTTGGGGCAAAATAGTAGCGGAAAAAGCTCCGTATTGCGCATGATTCCGCTTCTTAAGCAGAGTTTACGCACCCGCTCCAGTGCTCCAATACTATGGTACGGTGACTTTGTAGATTTTGGCTCTATCAAAGATGTCAAAAGTACACTCGAGATTTCGGGGAATGTACAAATTGAACTGGTTGCTGATCAGCTGAGACTAACTGCTTTTCACCCTTTTACTAGCGAAACCCGTTACCTAACCGATGTGCGCCTGAGCCTTGATCTTTATGAAAGAGATGAGGCAACTCGGGTCAGGGGATTTGATCTATCGGTTGGTTCCGACAAAATTCATATTGAATTAGACTCCAAACAAGCCGTTCGAGAAATTACGATCAATGGTATCGATTACCTTCGATTAATGTCGAGCGAACGCTATAGGTTCAATACGGCTTCTGTTATCCCACAGTTCAGCCTTATTGGCCGACAGGCTCAGCGCGAAGCTGGATATTATTATGGTGGACTAAAGACAGTTGCTCCCGGATTTAGGGAAATTGTTTCCATCTTCCAAGCCAATCTACACGGTCGCATTTCCGCCGGAACGGTAGCGAATCTCGCTAGGAGAATGGAATATGCTCCTGCCGATCAATTTCATAGCAAGATTGAAGGGATATATTCCAAACTTTCTACGTGGAAAAAATATGCTCACGAATTGGGCGAAGCATTTAAATCACGCGAACTAGAAGAGATACGAAGGCTCACGCTATTAGCTGAAATGTCGTCCATACTGTCTTCATTTGGGCAGAGTGTGCAAGCCTCTTTTTTATCTAGTGCTTACATTGGTCCAGCGAGGGCCACCGGAGAGCGATACTATCGCCACCAAGAACTTGCCGTTGACCAAATTGATGCACAGGGAAGAAACCTTCCCATGTTCCTGTACTCTTTACCGGAATCGCAGCGCGAGAGCTTTTCGGAATGGTTGAGTCAGTCGCTCGGCTATGCTTTAAAAGTAACTCGAACCGGCGGACACTTGCAGATCGAACTTCGCGAGAGTTCCGAGAGTAAATTTCACAATCTCGCTGATATGGGATATGGGTTTTCCCAAATATTGCCGGTATTGGCTCAGATTTGGTCTTGGCAAAATATCTCTAACCGTGAGGCACCAAGTCCATTTATCGCCATTGAGCAACCCGAGCTACACCTCCATCCGGCCTACCAAAGTCGAATCGCCGATATTTTATGTCAAGCTGTTAACGACAGTCGGACAGAAAGATCCGCTCGGCGCGCAAATTTCGTTGTTGAAACCCACAGTGAAGCGCTAATTAACCGCCTAGGTGAATTGATATACAATCAGATAATCTCGCCCGAAATGGTTGCAATATACATTTTTCAGCGGGATAGCACGAGTGAAGCTACGAACATAATTAGATCTCACTTTGACTCTAGTGGATCACTCATCAATTGGCCCTTGGGCTTTTTTACCTCTTTCGCATAATGATAGTAACCCTTTCCGAGCATTTTTCAGATATGAGCGCGGAGGAACTAGTCAGTTACTCTTCCGCAATACAGAATCTCATCTCCGCGCACGCACAAGGGTGGCATCTGTTTGTGCCCGATAGAGTCACAATAGGCAGAATAATATCTGATATTCCCTTATCTGATATTCAGCGTGCTGTGCTTACTCATTACATTCAGGGCCGCCACGCCGACTTAATGGGTCAGCTCCGCACCGTAAAAAAGTATGTGTGCTGCCTCCCTCGGAATGAGCCGGAGTTAGAACTGGATGAATGCATTATCCCCACCTGTTTAGATCGCTTCGATAATTTGGAGTGCTGCCTCAAGTCGGAGCTGCTTGTAGAGAACGCCACTAGGGATGGCGTCTTCTACACAACCATGGCGAGGATTTGGGGCGCCATTGGCTCCTCTAAACTACCCCTGCAGTTTCGCACTCAAAATGGAGGCGGCGATACCTTGGCGGATGAATTGGTGCGTGACGCCGGCGCATGCCCACCTAGATTAGCCGTAGTCGATAGCGACCAGCGTCGCCCGGGCGGCCCCCTCGGTGGGACTGCAACACGCGCGGTGACCGCAATGGCTAATGTAACCGATCCCTTGATACACTTGATAGTTACTAGCGCTAGAGCTGTAGAAAATCTCATCCCTCTATCGATTTTGAAAAGTGCTCTTGCGGATGACCCCATCGCAGTTGCTCGCATCGATATAATCGAGCAAATACTTCAATATGATCATGCAAACGGGATCATCTTAGCAGAATCGCTAGTGCGATTTATATCTTTAAAAAAAGGCGTGAAATTTGGAGATATTCGCACTTGCCCTCCGCCCTTCCGGGCACGCTTGGTTGCATATGTAGAAGCCTGCGGAGGACAATGTAACTTGGCTGCCGATAACGACGCGAGTCAAGACGATGTTCTCGTAGTAGCAAAATGTGCGGTGAAATCTTTGGAGAAGACTATAGCTCTCATTGTAAAAGACGAATCAGCTTTTGAAAAGCAGTTTCGCAGTCACGTAGAAAATGATTCGGATCGGGCGTTTCAGAATGTAATAGGGGAAGTCATCGCTTATGGAATGGGCGGGCGGCGGGTTCCCGGAGCAGAATTGCTCGCATTACATGCGGCGTGAATTCAGAGGACACCGTACTTAGTTCGCTGCGCGTCTATACTCTGAGCCGTCGCCACACCCGCGCTGTTCTCAACCTGCCACACCGGATCGGCCCAACAAAGGCGCAACGCCTTCACCCGGCGCACCTCCGCGTCCTCCGCGCCTCCGCGCGAACCCACTCTTCTTCTTCGCGTCTTTGCGCCTTCGCGTGAATCCACCTTCTTCTTCGCGTCTTTGCGCCTTCGCGTGAATCCACCTTCTTCTTCCGTCACCCCGGACTTGTTCCGGGGCCCACTGCGCCGCGATCGACAGACAAGCGCCTCCAGCTTCCCGCCCAGCCGCACAGTGGATCCCGGCACAAGGCCGGGATGACGACACGGGACGATGCGGCGCAAAAGACACAGCCCTCCCGAAAAAGAACAAACAGCGAACAAACAACTTTCCTACAAACCCCGCCCCGGCATATCTGGCGAGTCCTCCGAGTCGAACGCACGAAGGACACGCCCATGAACGCCCAGACCGAGATCCCGCCTTACGCCTACGATCCCTCCACCTTCGATCACGCCGCCTTTCACGGCTTCTCCCCGCCCCCCGGCGCCACCCGCCACGAAGGCTGGACGCCGGACAAGCAGCGCTGCTTCCTCGAGGCGCTGTCGGAGGGCCTCAACGTCATCCGGGCCTGCGCGATCGTCGGGCTGTCGCGGCAATCGGCCTATGCGCTGCGCAGTTCACCGCGCGGGCAGAGCTTCGCGCTCGGCTGGGACGCGGCGGTGCTCAAGGCGCGCGATGCGCTCACCGACGATCTGATGGACCGCGCCTTCAACGGCGTCCGCGACACCGTCACCCGCGACGACGGCAGCATCATCACCCGCCACCGCCACGACAATCGCCACGGCATGGCGATGCTCAACCGGCTCGATCGCATGGCCGATGCCGCCAAGGGGCCGGGCATCGCCGCCGCCGCGCGGCTGATCGCCGCCGATTTCGCCCAATATCTCGACCTGATCGGCCGCGATGGCGGGCCGGCGCGCGCCGGCGCGTTCCTCGCCGCGCGGATCGAGCCCGCCGGCGAGGACGATCTCGCCCCGATCCGCGCGCTCGCCCGCGCCGACCGGTGGCTGCGCACCCACACCGACATCGCCGAACCGCTCGACACCGCCGATCTCGATCCCGCCGAGCGCGCGCACTGGACCGCCGAGCAATGGATCCGCGCCGAGGCCATCGGGCTGGTCGCCCTTGCGCCTGACAAGCGTGACAATTGCGACCCTGACACGCGTGACAACCGCGATTCGTGTCAACCGTGTCAACCGGCGGCGGTGTTCGAGGACGAGCCCGTCTGGTGGGACGAGGACCTCGAGGAATGGCGCACCCGTTTCCCGCCGCCCGCGGATTTCGACGGCCTGGAGCACGGCTATTATGGCGACGAGGATTATTCGCGCGCGCTGAGCCCGGCCGAACAAGCCGTCTACGACGCCGACGACGAGGCCGAGCTCGCCGCGCGTGAGGCCGTGGAGGCCCGCCAGCGCGACCTGTATTTCGGCTTCCTCGTCGATCCCGCGGACGAAACGCCGGTCGACACGCCCGCCGAACCCTCCGATGCCGAGGACGGGCATATTGTTACGGGTTCGTGCGTTGAGCCCCCGTCCGCGCAACTCCGCGCCGATACGGGAGGATCCCCCATGAGCATCTTCGGAAAGATCAAGGACGCCATTTTCGGCCACAAGGCCGCGGCCCCCGCACAGGCTCCCGCCGCCCAGGCGCCCACCCAGACCTCCGCAATGCCGCAGATGGGGCAGCCCGCGCCGCAGCCCGCCCCCGCGGCTCCGGTCGATGTCGAGGCCGTCCTGATGGTCTTCGAAACCGAGCGCGGCACCGCGGACCTCAACTGGCGCACCTCGATCGTCGACCTGATGAAGCTGCTCGGGCTCGATTCGAGCCTCGACAACCGCAAGGAGCTCGCCACCGAGCTCGGCTATACCGGCGCCAAGGACGGGTCGGCGGAAATGAACATCTGGCTCCACAAGGCCGTGATGCAGGAGCTCGCCAAGAACGGCGGCAACGTCCCCGCCAGCCTGAAGGACTGACCCCCCTTCTCCCTCTCCCCTTCAGGGGAGAGGGCCGGGGAGAGGGGCAGTCTCCTCGCTGCGGGATGATGAAGAAAAGAAATGGTTCACGCGAAGGCGCTAAGACGCGAAGAAAGAATGGAGCGAAAACTAATCGCCGCGCGGCGCATGAAACACCCTCGCCGTCTTCCTGCCGCTGGCGCGGCGGCGAACCGTGCCGACCGGCAATCTTCTTCGCGCCTTCGCGCCTTCGCGTGAACCCCTGTCTTCTTCTTTATCAGACCCCGCGCTTGTTAAACCACACACGCTATCCTATATTACCCTCAGGCGCCCGCCGCATTGCGGCTGTTCTCCCCGGAAATCCGGACGGAACCGCGGCGCCCTTCGTCCTTTTCCGCAGCATGGGATGCAGCAGGCCAATGGCCGCGTCGCATCTCCGCATCCGGCATCCCACCGGTCGCTGCGATCGGGACGATTTCGAAAACCCCAACAGGAACCAGAATGAACTTTTTCACGAATATCGAAGACACCCAGATTACCCGCGGCGCGCGCAAGGCGTTCGACGCGTTCATCCCCGCTCACCGTCGCCTCTTCCCGATCGAGCCGTGCCCGCGCGAAGTCGCCCGCGCCGCCGTTCGCGAAGTGCTCGGCTGAGCAAGCCTCCGGGGCGTGGCTGTGGCCGTGCCCCGGGCACCAGATTTGTAATTTCGGGCCAAAGCGCCCATATAGCCGCTGCTACAGTCGCAATCAGACGGTCACTTGGCGCTTTGCGGCTCCTTTTTTCCTTCTCCTCGCCTCCGCAGCACGAGGTCCGCCCGTACGGGGCGCGCCGACAATAGAAGGAATAAGTTATGACCCAGCAGGGCACCGTCAAATTCTTCAACGCCGACAAGGGCTATGGCTTCATCGCCAGCGACAATGGCGGCCCGGACGCGTTCGTCCACATCACCGCCGTCGAGCGCGCAGGCCTGCGCACGCTCAACCAGAACCAGCGCGTGACCTACGATCTCGAGCCCGACAAGAAGGGCAAGATGGCCGCGGTCAACCTCCAGGCCGGCGAATAAGGAACGTCGCGGCGCCCCGCCCGTTCGGGCCCGGGGCGCCGCGCTTTCTCTTTTCTCGTTTCCGGAGCTTTCGATGGCCGATCTCGTAAATACCTATCGCGCCCAGGCCGAAAAGGCGCAGGCCGACGCCGACAGCGCGACGCTCGACAATGTCCGCGAGCGCAATCTGCGCGCCGCCCAGGCCTGGACCCAGATGGCCGAGCGCCAGGAGCGCACCGAGCGCGGCCGCGCCGTCCGTGAAGGCGCCGCCCAGGCCCGCGCCGTTGCCGCCCTCGGCGTGGAATAGCTTCTTACCGACTCGGCAAAACCCGGCGCTCATGCTAGGGTGCGACTCACCATCGGCACGCTCACTTTCGTAAGCGCCGATGGCTGAGAGACAGGACTGCGCTCCCGCTTACCAGCACCCAGGAGCTTTGCCATGGACCTCGACTATCTGAGTCGCCGCCAAGCAGATGCCACTGCCCGCGCCGCCGCCGCCACTTCGGCGCCGGCCCGTATCGCCCATCAGCGCATGGCGCGCAGCTACGCCGAACGCATCGCCGCGGAGAAACGCCCGCCGCCCGAATAGGCTTGCCGGGGGACCGGCTCTCGACAAGCGGCATCGCGGCGACCAGAACGGCCGCATGTCCCCGGTCCTCAACATCCATCGCTCGATCCTCGGCCAGCCCTGGCGCTGGCGCGGGCTGGCGGCGGACGCACGCGACCCGAATTTCGCGCCTGACGATCTGGTGACCCAGTTACTGTTGACGCGCGGCTGCCCCCGCGAAGCGATAGACGACCACCGTGCCCCCAGCATCCGTGCATTCATGCCCGATCCCTCGATCTTCCGAGACATGGACAAGGCCGCCGAACGCCTCGCCGACGCAGTCGAGGCACGTGAGCAAGTGGCTATCTTCGGCGACTATGACGTCGACGGCGCCACGTCCGCGGCATTGCTCGTCCTGTTGCTCCGCGATCTCGGGCTCGAGGCGCGGCCTTATATTCCCGATCGGCTGATGGAGGGCTATGGCCCGTCGGGCGAGGCGCTGGTGCGGTTGCACGGCGAGGGCGCGCGATTGATCGTAACGGTCGATTGCGGCGCACAGGCCTTCGAGGCCCTGGCAATGGCGCGCGATGCGGGTGCCGATGTGATCGTCTGCGATCATCACAAATGCGCCGCCGAACTCCCTGTCGCTTATGCCGTGATCAATCCGAACCGGCTCGACGAGACCGAAGGCGCAGCGCACGGGCATCTTGCGGCGGTGGGAGTGGCGTTCGTGCTCGGCGCCGCGTTGATCCGCACCCTGCGCGCGCGAAGCTATTTCAAGGAGCGTCCGGAGCCCCGCCTACTGGACCTGCTCGACCTCGTCGCGCTCGGGACCGTCGCCGATGTCGCGGCGCTGAAGGGTCTGAACCGCGCCTTCGTCGCGCAAGGGCTGAAAGTAATGGCGCAGCGCCGCAACATCGGCCTGAACGCACTGATCGAGGCGGCGCGGCTGACGCGCGCGCCTAGTTGCACCGATCTCGGCTTCGCACTGGGACCGCGAATCAATGCCGGCGGCCGCGTCGGCCGTTCGGACCTGGGCGTTCGCCTGCTGACCACACGCGATCCCGACGAGGCACGCACCATCGCCGAGGAACTGAACATCCTCAACGAGGAACGCCGCGCAATCGAATCGCAGGTCCAGGCCGCCGCCGAAGATCTCTGCCTGACGAAGGGCAATCGCGCAGTGGTGGTCGTCGCGGGCCGCGGATGGCATCCCGGCGTGATCGGCATCGTCGCCGGCCGGTTGAAGGAGAAGCTGGGTCGTCCGGCAATCGTCATCGCACTGGGCGAGGACGGTA
The DNA here is from genome assembly GCF_001428865.1 of Sphingomonas sp. Root241. Lineage (GTDB taxonomy): Bacteria > Pseudomonadota > Alphaproteobacteria > Sphingomonadales > Sphingomonadaceae > Sphingomonas. The sequence goes on along the minus strand of NZ_LMIV01000001.1, from coordinate 617,012 downwards.
TCGGCAAGGGATCGGGGCGCTCGATTTCCGGCGTCGATCTCGGCGCGGCAGTGCTCGCCGCCAAGGACATGGGCCTGCTCCATGCCGGTGGCGGCCACGCCATGGCATGCGGCGTCACGATCGCCGAAGAGCGGATCGAGGCCTTTACCGACTTTCTCGAGGAACGATTGTCGGAGCGAGTCACCGCGGCGATGGGCGAACGCGCTTTGCTGCTCGATGCCGTGCTGGCCCCCGGCGGAGTCAATCCGGAGCTGGTCAACGCGATGGACGCCGGCGGTCCTTATGGCATGGGCTGGCCCGCGCCGCGCGTCGTCGCCGGGCCGATCACCGTGCTCAAGGCCGATGTCGTCGGCACGGGTGGGCATGTCCGCGTCATCGTCGCCGGCGATGATGGCCGCAGCCTCAAGGCGGTCGCCTTCCGCCAGGCCGAGACAGAGCTGGGCGCCGCCTTGCTCTCCGCACCCCGTCACCGCAAATTATGGCTCGCCGGGCGTGCCAGGATCGACGATTGGAGCGCCCGGCCCGCGGCCGAACTTCACATAGAAGATGCGGCCTGGGTCGATTGAGGTGCTTGACCCGCGCCGCATCCTTGCCTAACCGGCCGTTCCACGCTCCGGCATGGCCCCTTCGTCTAGCGGTTAGGACGCGGCCCTTTCACGGCTGAAGCACGGGTTCGATTCCCGTAGGGGTCACCACTATTTTCAGTGAGTTAGCTGGATCTGGTACGCACGTATCAGATATCTATCAAATATCGTTGCAGACGACCGCGCTCGAAGACGAGCCTCGTCGCCGCGCGTCTTCCGCCTGCGGCGATTCGGTACGTTCGACCTCCGATCAACCATCCTTGAATCGAACCGCGAAATACGCCACCGCTCCGCCCGTACGCGAAGAACCCAGCATCGCCACCAGCACACCGCGCCCATCGCGCCCGCGCCACGCCTGGGCGAGCTTCTTGCCGGGATCGGCGCCGGGTAATGCTACGGGACTTGCGCCGCGCTGGCGTGCCAGATTGTCGATGCGCTTGGCGATCGCCGCCCAGGGAACGTCCTTCCCCACCTGAAACAGGCGCTCGCTCTCCATGATGGCGCCGCCTCCGGACACATCTTGGGCCAGCGCGTGCAATGCCTGCCGCTCCGCCGCGCTTGCTCCCGCTCGTGAGCCCGCCGGGGCGGGCAATGACGCGATGTCGAACCCGGGAGCGAGGCCCAGAAAGGCTAACAGACTCAAGAGCAGCGCTTTCAGCAACGGTTTCCTCAAAGCCCAGCGTGCCCGCATATCGCGGGCGGCTCAACCCTTTAGCGTGACGCAGGCCCCACCGTGAAGGCCTCGGCCCCGCCGGTATCGGCCAGCGTGCGCAACGGCACTTCCATCGTCGGGGACGCGGTATCGTGCCCCTCCCCTACGTTCATGTTGGTGCTCCACGGATTGCGCACCGTCACCATCCACTCGCCGTCGGCATTCTTGTGGACGCCCTCGACCGTATAGACATGGTTGTCGACGAGGCCGTCCTGCGTGCCTTCATTCCCGCGGATCTTGTCCCACAGGCTGCGATTCTCGGGAACGGTCCATAATGTCACCGGGCGACCGTTGGAGAGCGCCGCGTCGACCTGCCCCGCCATCCGGTCGAGCGCCGAATTCTCGCTTTCGAAGAAGCCTTCTGAATAGCGGATCTCGTCGCCGCGATCGCCGGTGATCGCCTGCATCGCGTCCTGCGGCCAGCCGCCATTGGCGATGGCGTTATAGCCCTCGGTCAGGCCGTCCGCCGGATTGCTGTCATGGACCTTCGCATAGGCGGTCTCGGCGACCGCCGGCCAGATCGGACCGTCGAGTCCGCTATTGTCGACGGTGGAGCCGCCCTGCCGCGCGAGATTGTCCTCCAGCTCGGCCTGGGTGACCTGCACCGACTGGGGATTGCCGTCGCCATCGTGCAGCGTGACCGTGAAATTGCCGGTCTTCGCATCGAAGCTGATCATGTTGCGGATCGCATCGGGCTGCTGCCGCGCCACCGCGCCCAGCGTCGCGACGAAATAGCAGTCGCCGAGCGCGTCCTGGCGGATGTCCGCCGCCTGCGGGCCCTTGGCGCCGTAGAGATCGGCAGCGTCGAAGCGGACCTCGGCGGCCTTGCCCGCCGCGCTCGCCCCGTCGATCGATATCCGCATCCCCGGTATCGAGACCGAGCTGCCCGCGAGCAGCGAATCCAGATTGAAGCGGTTTGCAACGCCTGTAGCGGCGCCCGCGGCCTCGATCATGCCGACTCTCCCATTCTTGCACGGAGCTATGCCTCGCGTGCACGCGCGCCGCGATAATCGGATCGATTATGGCGTGCGCCGCCCCCGCGCGGCATCTCCGGCACATCCGATCGAAGGACGGCGCGCGATGCAGGTAAACAGAGCAGCCCCCGTTTCCAGCGCGTCGACCTCCCCGTCGACGCCGCCATCGGCGTCGCGCGGCGCCGAGACCTATCGTTCGGATTGGCAGTCGCCGAGTGTCACGCCGGCCCTGCACACGACGCCATCGGCATCCACCTCCCCCCGGGCCGATGGCGTCGACTCCCTCCAGCAGCGCGTCGCGAACGATCGGGGCGCCGTCGTCCCGTTCGCGCCCGGCGCGCGCAACGCTTCCGACGCCCAGCCGGTGCATCTCGCGGCGCTGTCCCCGGTCACCGGCGCTACCGCTCCCTCCGAGCCGCGCCTCGCGGCGAACGATGCGCCCGATCTCGCACAGGTCCACACCAACGCACTGCTCGCCAAGGACGTCTATAACGACGTGCCCAATCCGCCCGCGGGCTATCGCGCCGCCAGCGACGCAGATCTGGCGCGCCTCGGGCTCACGTCGGAGATGCTCGAGCAACCCGGCGAAAGCAGCTTCCGCGCGCGCGTCTATGTCAGCGGCGAGGCCGGGCAGGAACGCTACACCGTCGTCTTCCGCGGCAGCCAGGCCGGCGACGACTGGAAGAGCAACGCCCAGCAGGGCCTAGGCTTCAATTCGACGCATTATGCCAATGCGCTCGAAATCGGGAAGAAGCTCGCGCGCACCGACGCCGACGTGACCCTGGTCGGGCATTCGCTCGGCGGCGGTCTCGCGGCGGAGGCGGCGATCGCCTCGGGCCGTCCCGCCGACACTTTCAATGCCGCCGGCCTGCACCAGAATACGATCGAGAAAGCACGGTCCGTCGCGCAGGCGAACAGCCGCGGCCTCTCGTCGATCAACAATTACCGCGTTCCCGGCGAGATCCTGACCACGCTGCAGGAAGGCGGCGATCGGGCGATCGGCGCCGGGCTCGGCGGCCTGATCGGTGGTGGTGGCGCGATCGTCGGCGCGGCGGTGGTCGATCTGCCTGAAGCCTATGGCGCGCAGCACGATCTGCCCAATGTACGCCCCGAAGGCGCGCATTGGTGGGATTCGATCAATCCGGTCGATCGCCACAGCATGGACTGGGTGCTCGCCGGAACCGCGGCACAAGCCGGCCGCTGAGCGGTTGACGCACTGCTCGCAATAGGCAGAGGGTGCGGCGTGTGCACAGATTCCTCCCGTTCAGCCCCGCGCTCGCGCTCATGACGATGGGCTGCGAAAGCGACGCCCGCGCCGATTGCTTCGCGCAGGGCACCGAACTGCCCACGCGCCGCGACACGCTGACCGACCAGCGTCTAGGCGCCGCGGCGCGCGACTTCGGCGAGGCGTTGTTCGACGGCGATCTCGAGCGTGCAGAACAATTGCTGCGCGGCGATCCGGGGCTCGCGCGTCGCCGCGTGGGAACACATTACGACATGCTCTCAGTCGCGCTCGCGACATGCCGGGTGGATGTCGTCGATCTCGTCATCCGCGGCGGCGCGCCGCTCAACGGAGTCGAGGACAAGGGGCTGCCGCTGCGCATCGCACTACGAGCGAAAGACCCGACATTTGCACATCGCCTGCTCGAAGCGGGGGCGAGTCCAGGTCCGGCGGGCAACCCGGCCGGCCCCCTCCGCACCGCGATCACGCTAAACTCGCTCGGCGCGGTACGGATGCTGCTCGATTTCCGCGCCGACCCGAACGCGATGGAAGCGACCGGCAACCGCCCGCTCCATACCGCGCTCGACATGGAGCATTTTCGCATCGCCGAATTGCTGCTCGATCGCGGTGCTGACCCTTGGGCGATCGACAGCGGCGGCGGCAATCTCGGCAGCGCGGCAACGACGCGGATGCTCACCGAATCCGCGGAAGAGGCCGAGGCGCGGCGTCGATTGGCGGCGCGGCTGAAGAAGCTCGGCTGGCCGGAGCCCGCTCCTTCACCCCGCGAAGTGCGCGAAGCGGCGGCCGGCGGCAACTGGCCACCGGCGGCGGCGCGGGCTGCAGGCGCGCAGCAGGTGCCGCCCGCGGTGTTGGCGCTGATCAAATCAAACGCCGCGGTCGCGCGCTAAGTCCCAAAATCCCCGTTCGTGCTGAGCTTGTCGAAGCACCATCCCTGCTTTTGCGGGCCGTCAGCGAGAGAAGGACCGCCCTTCGACAGGCTCAGGGCGAACGGGCTGGTTAGTGCCTCAGGCGAAAGTCGCCTCGGTCGAGAGGCTGCCCAGCGCGATCCCCGCGCCTTCGAACTGCGCCTCCAGCTCGCGCAAGGTGCCGTCATAAGGTGGCGCGCGATCGCCGAGCAGCAGCGCCACGTCGAGCGTGCCCGCGGCGTTGCGCACCAGCCGAGCCCCGGTGACCGGCCAGGCCCGATCGCCGAATGTCACCAGGACTTCCTTCGCGCCCTTGCCGTTCTCGCGCGTCCAGAGATCGGCGAGCATCTGCGCGAATGCGCCGGGATCGACATGCGCGGCGGCCACCGCCGGCATCGCCAGCGGCTGCGGCTGGGCATGGCCGGCAAAGCCGAACAGACCGTCCTGCCGGTCGTGCGCCTCGCGCTCCTGACGCAGCGCCGTGTCACGCGAATCGCCGAACGCCTCGCGTTGCTGGACGATCGTCTCGCCCCGGCGTTCGGGCTGCACCAGCCCCTTCAGGGATTTATGCTGGACGGTGCCGGCCGGCTGCTCCTTTTCCGGCAATCGTGCCTTGGCCAGCGCCTCTTTCATCGCCCGGATATCGGCGGGCGCGGGCTGGGCGCGGGCCGGCACCGACCCCTGTGCCGGCTGGCGCACCGGCTGCGTGTTCGGGGAGCTGACGCGGGTCATGATCGCCTCCGTGCTTCCATATTGTCGAGCGCAGTGCGCTCTTCCTGCCTTCGGGCCCAGCGCCGCACCGCCTGCCCGGCATGCTCGGCCAGCAGGTCGTGCCGGGCGCGGGCGAGGATCATCGCCTTGCGTCGCTCGGCCTCGGCCTCGACGGAAAGCCGCTCGGCCTCGCGCGCGTCGTTGAGCGCGCTGCGCGCCACCGAGCGCCGGAACTGGCTGCGGTCAACCACCGCGAGCAGCCGCTCGGCCTCGGCCGGATCGGTCGTCAGATCCGCCCGCGCCTGCGCCATCGCGGCGTCCGCCACGTCGGCGGCCGCGTCGGCTTCGGCGCGCTCGCGTTCGGCTGCGGCGGTCGCTGCACGGGCCTCGGCCAGCGCTGCCGCGGCGCTCTGCATCCGTACCTCGCGCAACCGGACCAGGACCTGCGCCTGCCGCCGCTGATCACCGCTGCGCATCAGCCGGCGACTCCGCGCAGCAGCATCAGCGAGGTCTGGAAGTCTTCCGGCCGATCGGTGTCCTGTCGCAGCAGCGTATCGATCTCCGGCCTGGCCGCGATCGCGCGATCGGCAAGCGGATCGGCGCCGGCGCGATACTCGCCGACCTGAACGAGGAATTCGATCTCCGCATGCTTCGCCAGCAACGCCCGCACCCGCGTCGCCGCTTCGCGATGCGCCGGCGTCGCTAGCCGGGGGAACAGGCGGCTGAGGCTAGCGAGCACGTCGATCGCCGGATAATGCCCCGCCGCGCCGAGTTTCCGCGACAGGATCACATGCCCGTCGAGGATGGAGCGCACTTCCTCGCCGATCGGATCGTCGCCTTCCTCGTCCTCGAGCAACACGGTGTAGATCCCCGTGATCGATCCGGTCGCGTCGTTGCCGGCACGCTCGAACAGCCGCGGCAATTCGGCGAAGACCGAAGGCGGAAAACCGCGGCGCACCGGCGGCTCGCCCGCCGCCAGTCCGATCTCGCGGAGCGCGCGGGCGAAGCGCGTGACCGAATCCATCAGCAACAGCACGCTGCGCCCTTCGCTGCGGAAGCCTTCGGCAACTGCGGTCGCGTGATGCGCCGCGCGCACCCGCTCCATCGCCGCACGATCCGACGTCGCGCAGACGATCACCGAACGCGCCAGCCCCGCCTCGCCCAGCGCATCCTCGATGAACTCGCGCACTTCGCGGCCGCGCTCGCCGATCAGCGCGATGACGATCACATCGGCCTCGGCAAAACGCGCGAGCATGCCGAGCAAGGTCGACTTGCCGCCGCCCGCCGCCGCGAACACGCCGAGGCGCTGGCCACGGCCCAGCGTCAGCAGCGTATCGATTGCGCGGACCCCGGTCGGCAGCGGCGCGTCGATCAGCGCGCGCTCCATCGGCTGCGGCGCGGGCGCATGCAGCGGGCGGCGCTTGAGATCGGCGGGAAGCTCGCCCCTGCCGTCGATCGGGCGGCCGCGACCGTCGAGCACCCGGCCGAGCAGCTCCTCACCCCACGGCACGAGATCCGCGCCGCTGCGCACGATCACTTCGGCATCTACCGAAAGGCCGCGCACATCGCCGAGCGGCGTCAGGATCGTCGCCTGCCCCGCGATCCCGACCACCTCGACGGGCACCACCCGGCCGGTCGAAGGCTCGATCACTTCGCAGAAATCGCCGACGCGCGGCGCGATTCCGGTCACCTTGAGCGTCGTGCCGAGCACTTCGACCAGCCGCCCGCGCCGCTCGACCGTCGGGCTGCGCTGGAGCCCGGCGAGCAATTGATCGACGGTGGCGAGAGGACCGTCAGCCATGGAGTGCCTCGCCCCACATCCGCTCGATCTGCGCGAGCTGCGTGTCGAGCCCGGCATGCGTACGGCCGAGCGCGGTCTCGATCACGCAATCCTGGTCCCCGAGCAGCGGATCGGCCTCGACGCTGAGCCCGGCGCGTCCGTTCAGCCGGGCGCGCACCACCTCCGCCGCGGCCGGGGCGACGCGCACCACCGCCCCGCTGTCCGGCACGAGCTGGGCCGCCGCGCGCTCGGCGAGGCCAGCCACCATCACGCCGTCGTCCAATTCGCCGGCGATCCGCCGGACCACTTCGAGCGCGAGCCGCGCAATGTCCTTCTGCCGCTCGCTGTCGCGCATCGCGAGGCGGACAAGTTCAGCCTGTCGTTCAATCTCCCCCGCAGCAAGCCCCTCCTCGCGGCCCGCAGCGAAGCCCTCGGCATGCGCCGCCGCACGCGCGACATCGATCGCTTCTTCCGCGTCCTGCCGCAAATCACCGGCTTCGGCGAGCAAGGCAAGCGCGTCCTGTACCCGGCCGACATCGGCGGCGGGCACCAGGGGATCGTCGGTGAGCGCAGTCGCCAGCCGGTCGGCGTGCAGCACGAGGAAGCTCATGCGCGTGCCGCCTCCACCGCGGCAGTGACGAAGGCGTCGAGCGCATCGCGCGGACAGGACAGCGCTAGATGGTCGGCGCGCCACGGCAGATAGCCGCGCAGCGCCATCGGCAATTGCTCGCGCAGCAACGAGAAGCCGTAAATCTCGAGCTCGCCGGGCTCCAGCCGCCGCGCAGGCGCGGACGGCATTGCAGGAATTGTCTCGATCGCCCAGTCGAGCAGGTCCTCGCCGGCGACTTCGGCCAGCCCGCCCAGCCACGCGCCGTCGATCGAGCCCGCCAGCGCATCGCCCATCCACAGCAAAGCCACCCGCAGCGCGAGCTTGTGCTGCGCCGCTGCCGGCAGCCGCAGCCAATCGGGGGCGTTTGGCAAATCGGTGAAGCACGCTACCGGATCGTCGCAGCCGCTCAGATGCTTCAGCAGCAAGGCCCCCCGACGATATCCCGGCCCGCCTTCGACCGCGACGAGATCGTTGCCGATCGCCGCGAGGGTGGCGCGTTGCTCGAAGGCCCTCATGCGCCGCCCTCCCGCCGCGCCACCGCAGCACGACGCTGCTGCCAGCGCCGCAGGCTCGGATAGCCCAGCGCGGCGATCAGCAGCAGGAGCTCGGCGATCCCGACACCGATCAGATTGGCGTTGAGCATTTCCCCACCGTCCTTGCGCGCGATGGTCGGCAGGGGTTGCGCCGGGAACGTCTCGACCGACACATTTTCGTACTTCAGCCCTTGCACCGAATTGACGACCAGCGCCTTCACCTTGCCGATCTGAGTGTCGATGTTGGTGCCGGGGCGGTATTTGATGAAAACCGATGCCGATGCGGGCTGCCCCGTTTCGGCGAGCGGCTGATTGTCGGGCAGCACGAGATGGACGCGCGCCTGCACCACGCCGTCGATCTCCGAGATGGTGTGCGACAGCTCCTGGCTCATGCCATAGACCAGCCGAGCCTTCTCCTCGGTGGGCGAGGAGACCAGCCCCTCGCGCTTGAACACCGTCCCCAGCGAGGCGAATTCCTCGCGGGGATAGCCCTGCGAATGGAGCACTTCGACCGCGCGGCTGAAATCGCCCTTCTCGGTCTGCAGCGTCCAGCCGTTTTCGCCAGCCTCCTTCTTGGTCGCCTCGATCCCGGCGCTATGGAGCACCGCGATCATCTCGTTGGCCTGCGTCTCGGTGAGCTTCGAATAGAGCTCTGCCCGCCCGCACGCGGCGAGCAGCAGGCAGAGCCCGATCAGAGCCGGGCGCATTTTTCGGGCAAAAATGCCCATGTCAGTTCTCCGCGTGCGGCCGAAACAGATCGGACCTCACGATTGCTGCCGGAACAGCTGCTGGATGCCGTCCGAGGTGCGGTTGGCGATGTTCGAGGTCAGCTGGCAGTGGAACATGAACTCGTGGCACTTCATGGTCAGGTCGACCACTTCGCCCGGAGTCATTTCCGAACCGCTGGCCTGTGCCGACTTGGCATATTCGGACACGCTCTTGGCTTCGCCGTTCACACGCTCGATCTGGCTGAACATCGCCTGCATCGCCGGCCCGAGCGCGTCAGCGCCGCCGACGCCACCATTTCCCATCGCCGACAGCGATCCCTGGAAGCTGGTGATGTCAGCGACCGACGCATTCGGCCCCGCCTGGATGATGTCGGGCGGCGTGGGGGCGAAGGCGGAACTCGCCATGGCCCCCGCAATGGCTTCGATGGACATCGCGGCCCCCGTCAGTTCTTGCGGGCCATCGTCTCGAGCGCCTTGCCGACGCTGTCGATCGAGCTCGACGAACTGTTCGCCATGAACGACATCCGCATCGATTCGGCGGTCAGCTTGGTGATCTGCGAGGGATTGTCGCTGCCGTTATTGCCGACTTCGTTCGACATCGCCTCGATCCGCGTCGCCTGCTTGTCGAGCGTCTGGCCCCAAGAATCCGCCAGTGCTTCGAACCAGGTGCCGGGCGCCGAGCCCTTGTTCATCCGGTTGCCGGTCAACGGCGAGATCGAGATGTTCGTAAGCCCGGTGGTGATCGTATTCGACATGATCCTACTCCTTCACGCTACAGATGGTCAGAACTTCAATTGCGTCTCCCGGCCGTTCTTCTCGAAGAACACCGTGTCTCCCTGGATGGTGATCAGGCGATGCCCGCTCGGCATGATCGCGCCGGAGAAATAGCGCGCGCCGTCGATGGTCTGGATGTACGCCGGGTCGCCCGCGACCACGGTCGAAACCCTCTTCGTCGCGTCGGCGATCGTCCGGATCGGCGTGTCGTCGAGCGGCGGCAAGTCGTCGCGGAAAACCAGCCGGCCCAGTTGCTTGACGTCGGTACGGATCGCCTGCGCAAGCTTGAGCCGCTGATCGCCGTTGAGCCGGGTGATTCGCAGCTCGACACCGGTGCGCGAGATCGGACGGCCGGTTGCCTGAAGCCCGTGAATCCGTGCGACGTCCGCCGCCGCCTGGGCGAGTTCGGCGCTGGTCTGGACGTTGACCGCGGCCTCGATCCCGTGATCGCGCAGCGCCTCCTGCGCCTTCAGCCGCTCGGCATCGTTCGCAACCACGCCGCTGACGATCACGCCACCGGTCGCAGCGTCAGTCGCCGTGGTCAGCGGTGCGAGGCCTGCAGAATCGAGGACATGATCGGCACGCGCCGCCGAATCGCCGCGCAGGCCCAGCGCGTCCATCGTCGGCACCGCGAGCGCCGCGCCGGCCGCCAGCGTCGCCACCGCGCCCACCGCCATCGCCCGTCGCCGCGTGAACCAGCCGCTGACCTGCTCGCCCGCCTTGCCCAGCAGCGCCATCGCCTCGTCCTGCGCCGAAGGCGGCGGCAGCGGCGGCGCGGGCGTGCTACCCGCAATGCCGCTCGCTTCCGCCCAGCGCACGCTTTCGGGATCGCCCCACGCCAGCGCGACTCCGCCGATCGAGAAGGGGACGTAAGCCGGGAGGATCGCAGTCTGCCCCTCGCCCACATGCGAGCCGAGCAGCAGCGCCTCCCCGGTCAGCACCGTGATCTGCGCTCCGCCCTCGCCATCGACCTGCAGGTCGACGGCAATGCCCTTGGTCGCAGGATCGCGGATGACGACATCCTGCCAGAACTGATGGCCGATCGACACGGTTCCGCTCGCCGGCAGCTGCTTCTCGGTACCGGCGAGCCGGCCGTTGAGCACGCGAAGAACGGAAGCGTCGGTCATTGCGTCAGGTTTCCGCTGGACGGGACCGGGATCTTCGCCGGCGGCTGGTTGGCCGCGGGCGGCGGCGCGCCGGGCGCCATCGCAGTCGCGCGCGAGGCGAGCGGCACGAGCCGCGGTGTGATCAGGAACAGCCGCTCGGTATGCCCGCGCTGCTTGGTGCGGAACTTGAACAATTCGCCCAGCAGCGGGATGTCGCCGAGCAGCGGCACCTTGGTCTCGTCGTTGATGTCGGCGTCGATGGTCATGCCGCCGAGCAACAGGCTCTCGCCGTCGAGCACCATGCCCTGCGTCGCGACGCTGGCGCGGTCGACCACCGGAATCCCTTCCACCGCCGAATCGGGGCTGATGCTGCCGTCCTCGATATTGACCAGCATGCGGATCCGCGTCTGGTCGTGATCGCGGAAGACATGTGGGTTGACCCGCAACACGGTGCCGGCGGTCACGTTGAAGAGGTCGACTTCCTCGCGCCCGGCAACCTTGACGTAGAAAGTGCGCGTGCGGTCGAACACCGCCTCGACATTGGACAACGTCATCACCTGCGGTCGCGAGACGATCCGCGCCGCGCCCTTGTTCTCGAGCGCAGTCACGCGGCCGAGGAACTCGCGCTGGCTGCCGATGATCGTCGAGATCGTCCCGCCCTGCCCCACCGGCGTGATATTGCTGACATTGTCGCGCCGGCTCATGCCCGGAATCCGCTGCAACCGGTTGTCGCTATCGGCATTGCCGCTGCCGAACAGGGCGCCGAACCCACCGCTGCCGAAGCGCCAGTTGATGCCGAGCCTGCGCAGCTTGTCGACATTGATGTCGATGATCGTCGCCTCGAGTTCGACGATCTGCGGCTCGACGTCGAGCGCGCGGATCAGCGAGTCATAGGCCGCCATCCGCTCGGGCACATCGCGCACGACGATCGCGTTGAGATAGGCGCTCGGCTCGATCCGGACGACGTCCTGCGAGAGCGGCGCGGCGAGGCCCATGCCGTCGCCACCGCCCAGCACTTCGGTCGCGGCATAATTGCCGCCGCCGATCGGCGTTTGCGACGCATCGGGCGGAACTGCGTCGAGCCCCTGTCCCTTGAGCCGCGGCTGGCTCTGCCGGACGAGGCGCGCCCCGAGCGACGGCACGATCGCACTGCCGCCGGGCTTCTGATCGAGCACGAGGTTCTGGAGGATCGAAGCCAGCCCGGGCACCCGGGTCTCGCGACCGCCGGCAGTGATCAGCGTATCCTCGGCGCGGGCGTAGCGCAGATAGAAGACGCGGAACTCGATCGGCTGGCTGATCGGCCCGCGCGGCGCGTCGTAATAGCCGCCGCGTCCGCCGCCATAAGCGCCGCCGGGTGCGGCCGGCGCGCCGTCGGTAAGCGCCCCGTCGCCCCGCGCCATTCCGGCAACCTGCTCGATGAAGCGCGGCGTTCCGCTGACGACGAGGCCGTCGGTGGTGATGCGCAGCAGATTGCGCTGGTCGGGCAGCCGCTGCGCCCGCGCCTGGCGCGCGACGCGTTCGGCGGAGGCGCGGTCGAGCGGCAGATTCTGCACGCCGAGCTCGGTGGGCGCGTACACATAGATCGCCGCGCCGTCATAATAAGAGATCAGATTGAAGGCCTTGGCGATGTCGCCATAGATCTTCTCGACGCTCCCCTGGAACACGCCGTTGACCGTGCCGGTCAGCTTTGCGCTAGGCACCACCGGGCGCCCCACCTTCCCGAACAGATCGCGCAGGAACGCAGCGATCGGCTGGTCGCGCGCGACGATCGAAACCTGGTTGCGAGTCTGCGCCGGCGGCGTCTGTGCATTGGCCGCCAGCGGCACCGGCAGAGCGGCAGCAAAGGCCAACAGCATCGACGGGTTCTTATAAAGCTTCAAACAGCCCTCCGTTGTCATTCCGCCGCCAGCGCGGCCTGCGTCTCTTCCGCCAAAGCCCCTGGCGGAAGACCGATCTGACCGACCATTTCGACGGAAATGGTCGGCGAGAGTTCATTGAAGGCGAGCACCGGCAGCTCGAACAGATCGGGTTCGATCAGCTTGCGGATCGAACGCCGCACCTCGAAAGATGTGACCAGCGCATTGGCGCCGGTTTCCGCCGCGGTGCGGCCGATCGTCGCCACCAATTCGCGTGCCACCTCGGGTTTCACTGCAAGCCGCTCGACGCCGTCGACCATGCGCGTGGCCTCGCGCACCAAAGTCTCGAGCTCCGGCGTCACTACGAGTGCGCGGATGCCCGCACCCTGCGCGACCGCGTCGAGCAGATAGCGCTTGAGCGAGATGCGCGTGAGATCGGCGATCCGCGCGATCTCGCGTTCCTGATTGGCCGCGTCGGTGAGGCCTTCGAGCACATCGCGCATGTTGCGCAGCGGCACCTCTTCCTCCGCCAGCCGGCGCAACACATCGGCGATGCGTGCGGCAGGGACGGCGCGCACCGCTTCCTTGACCACTTCGGGATAATCGTCGCCGACGCGGTTGAGCAGCCCCACCGCCTCCTGCACGCCGAGGAAGCGCGGCAGGTTGCGGCGGATCAGTGCCTCGACTTCGCGGACCAGTGTCTCGACGTCGCTTCCCTCGCCGGCACCGACCGAAAGCTCGAAAGCGAGCAATCGCCACGCGCGCGGACCTTCCGGCGCGAGAAAATGGATCGCCAGCCGCGGCAAAGGCACGCCGCTGCGATATTGCAGCCGTTCGAGCATCGCAGTGAGGCCGGCGGAAAGCGCCGCCTCCTCGTCGACCGGCGGCTGCGGCCCCGAGATTTGGAGCAGCAGCGGCACCACGGCCTTGGGCGCCTCGGGCTCGGCGAGCAACGTCACCGGCCGCGGCGCCTCACGCCCGCCGGTGAGCAGTTTGCGCATCGGCCCCGAGTGGCGAACCATATGCGGCTTCAAGCGCGGGTGCATCGCCGCACCCGAGAACATCGACAGGAAGCCGAGACCAATGAACACCGCGGCGGGGAAGCCGGGGATCAGCGCCATCAGGAAGCAGATCCCGCCGACCGCGAGCAGCACGCGCGGATTGGCGACGAGCTGGCGGTGCATCGCCTGGCCGAGGTTGGAATCGGTCTCCTCGTCGGTCGAGCGGGTGACCATCAGGCCCGCCGCCATCGCGCCGAGCAAAGCCGGGATCTGCGCGACCAGCCCCTCGCCGATCGTCAGGATCGAATATTTTGAGGTCGCCGCGCCGATCTCCATGCCCTGCTGCATCACGCCGATGGCGAGGCCGCCGATCAGGTTGACGATGACGATGACGACCGAGGCGATCGCGTCGCCCTTCACGAACTTCATCGCACCATCGAGGCTGCCGTGGAGCTTGCTCTCGAGCTCGAGCGTGCGGCGGCGGCGGCGCGCCTCGTCCTTGTCGATCAGCCCGGAGCGAAGGTCGCTGTCGATCGACAATTGCTTGCCCGGCATCGAATCAAGGCTGAACCGTGCCGCGACTTCGGCGACGCGCTCGGCGCCCTTGGCGATGACGATGAACTGGACGATCGTGATGATCAGAAACACGACGAGTCCGACGACGATGTTACCGCCCGCCACCATCGTGCCGAAGGTCTGGATGATGTGCCCGGCATGTCCCTCGACGAGGATCATCCGCGTCGTCGCGATCGACAGCGCCAGCCGGAACAACGTCGAGATCAGCAGGATCGAAGGGAAGGACGAGAAGTCGAGCGGCCCGCGGATGTATAGGGTGGTCAGCAGCAGCATCACGCCGAAGGTGATGTTCACGCCCACCAGCATGTCGATCATCAGTGTCGGCAGCGGCAGGATCATCAGCCCCACGATCGCCACCACGCCGACGATCAGGAACAGGTCCGCGATGCGCGCCGAGAGCGGCAGCGGCTTGGCTGCGTTGCTGCTGGCGAGATACCGCTCGACGCTCACGGTCTCAGCGCGCCCTGCCGAACTGCGCGGCCTGATACCGGCCCACGACCTTTTTCACATAGGCCTGCGTTTCGCGATAGCGCGGCACCTTGCGGCCCGCCTTGATCACCGCGCCGGGCCCGGCGTTGTAGGCGGCGACCACCAAAGGCACGTTGTTGCCGAGCTGGCCTTGCAGCTGCTTGAGATACTTCGCGCCGGTGTGCATCGCCAGCACAGGATCGTCGAGCAGCGCATTCGGGTTGCGGACGCCGAGGCCGCGTGCAGTGGCCGGCATCACTTGCATCAGCCCCAGCGCCCCCTTGTTCGACACTGCGCGCTGGCGGCCGGCGGACTCGGCGTTGACCATCGAGGCGAGCAGATGCGGATTGATGCGATAGCGATAAGCGACCGAGGTGATCAGCGCGTCGTTGGCGCCGCCGCCGCGAGTACGCACCGCGCGCGTCGCCAAAGCGAGCCGCTTCTGGAACCCCGGCATGCTCACGCTCACCGAACTGCGTTCCGGAAGAACGACCGTTTCGGGCTGGGCAGGCGGAGCCTCGGCAGCCGTCTGGCCGCAGAAACGCAGTGCTTCGGTATATCGCGTGCCGATCGCCGCAGCGTCGCAAGTGCCCGCTTGTGCGGGAATTGCCGCCACGGCCGCACCCCCGAACGCGACGAGCTTCAACGCGAAGCCGAGCGACGAGGCAAAGCCTGAAAAGCGCATACACGATCCTCCCTGCAAGCCCATGAGGGGCTTTGCTGACGATCGTTTGGCTCGCATTTGGGTCCTGCGATCCGGACCTTGATCCGGCTAGTAAAGGCTACGCCGATCAGTTGGTCCCGGACAGCCCCCGGTTTCGTCAAGTCATCGCGGATTTTGCCCGATCCATCCCGGACAAATGGCGCTTCATCGCGTCCTCACCGTTCGTATCGACTGCGAAACGGTCGGCAGAATGCCGTCCTAATCTAAGTGATTCGAGGCGGTTTAATTACCACTTTACTTCGCTTTAGTGACGACTCTGCACATAGCGCACCAGTTGACCCTCGCGCCCGCTTTTGGGAAACAGGCGTTAGTTTGGCACGCAACAGGGTCCTGCGCTCCAACCATGAAGCATAGCTGCCGCGCCTCTTCCGGCGTGGTCTGCGAACGCATCCGGCGCTCTCCTCTCGTCCGTCGTTCGGGCGGGGCTCGAGTATGGCTGGAGGCGCGATTGGCCGAGAAGAACGAAGGCGGCGACAAGACCGAAAAGCCGACGCCCAAGCGGCTGGCCGACGCGCGCAAGAAAGGCGACATCGCCAAGTCGCGCGACATCACCGCGACCGCGACTCTGTTCGTCTGGCTGCTCGTCCTGCTGTTCGGCGCAGGCTATGCCGGAAACCAGGTCATCGCATTGTTCGACGAAGGCTTCGTGCTGATCGGCGGCAACACGCCCTTCCACACCGCTTTGTCGCAGCTTGGCTGGGGCGCGATCTGGGCATTGCTCGGTATCACCGCCGTCGCGCTGATTCCTGCCGCAGTCACCGGCGTGATGAGCGAATTCCTCCAGGCCGGCGGCGTGTTCACCACCGAGAAGATGAAGCCCACCCTCGACAAGATGAACCCGGTCGAGGGTTTCAAACGGATGTTCAGCGTCGACAATCTCGTCGAGCTGGCCAAGACGCTCGCCAAGGCCGCGCTGATCGTGTTCGTCGTCTGGCTGGTGCTGCGCGGCTCGCTCGCCGAGATCATCGAGCGCACCGGCCCGACCTTGCTGCCGGTGGCCGACACCGACGGGCGCGCCGCGGCCGCTTCGATCCTGGTCTTCACCGGCTCGCTGGTGCGCACCGCCCTCCTCTGGACCTTCGGCGTCTTCCTGCTCGTCGCGGTGCTCGACATGGCATGGCAGAAGCACAGCTACATCAAGAAGCTCCGCATGAGCATGCGCGACATCCGCGAGGAGTCGAAGGAGAATGAAGGCAACCCGCTGATCAAGTCGAGCCGACGCCAGCTCCACGAGGAATGGGCCAACCAGAACGCCGTCGGCGCGACGCGCGACGCCAATGTCCTCGTCGTCAATCCGACCCACATCGCCATCGCGCTTGCCTATGACGAAGCGACCTGCCCGGTCCCGATGATGACCGCCAAGGGCGAAGGCCCGCTCGCCGCGGCGATGCGCGCCGCTGCGGAGGAAGCCGGCATCCCGATCATCCGCCACGTCCAGGTCGCGCGGAAACTCTATGAGGACGGCGCGCCGGACGATCTCATCCCGCGCGACATGTTCGACGCGATTGCCCAGATCATCCTGTGGGCGAAGCGCGTCCGCGAGGGCCAGCCCGCCCCCGATCTCACCGAACCCGAACTGACAAAACACGAACCGATGGGGTCGCATTGATGGATTCGACGATCGGCGCTGCGCTTTCCGGACTTCTCGGCACGATCATCGCGCTTGCGGTGGTGCTCGGGCTGGCATGGGTCAGCCTGCGCGCGCTCCGGCGCTGGCAGGACCGCGGGCTCGGCGGCCGCGACGGCACGGCCGAGCGCCAGATCCGCTTCGTCCGCGCGCTTCCCGTCGGCCAGCGCGAACGGCTGGTGCTGGTCGAGGCCGAGGGCGAACTGATGCTGGTCGGAGTCACGTCGGGATCGATCTCGCTGTTGCGCAACTGGGGCGCGACGAAGGGCGCCGAAGCTGTGCCGTCGCCCGCGTCGGAGACGATCCAGTGAACGCGCAGCCCGAACCGCTCCGCAATAATCTGCGCGCGATCGACCAGAATCGCGCGCAGTTGCAAACCACGCTGATCGGCGCGCTCAACCGCCGGCTCATCGACGAACTCCAGACCGGTGCCCGCATCGCCACCGAGCGCGACCGGCGCGCGGCGATCGCATGGATCCAGTTCCGCAGCGGCGAGCATCTCGTCCAGATCGCGCCCTTGCTGGTCGACGGCGCGCTCGCTCGTGTTTCGGGCGCGCAAGGCAGCGTCGATGCCGCCGCCGCCGCCGCGACTCTCGGGCGCATCGAGCCGCTGGTCGGTGCGCTGGAGCTGGTGCTCGGCTGCGAACTCCAGCCCGCGGGGCTGCACAAGAGCTATGCCGGCGATCCGGTCTTGCTGCGGCTCGACGCGACGACCGGCAGCGGCGCCATCCAGCATCGCCTGCTGCTCGCGGTCCCGCCCGAGATGGCGGTCGAACCGCTCGCCGAGATCGAGCTCGCCGCCACGGCGATCGGCGGGCTCAGGCTGCGCTGGACTGCGCGGTTCGACGGTCCCGCCGTCCCCGCCGCGCGCGTGGCGGCGATCGCACCCGGCGATCTGCTGCTGCTCGGAACCGGTGCACCGGTCGCGAAGTTGTCATTGCCGGGCCGCAACGATGCGCCACGCGCACGCATTGCTTTCAATAACGGGGTGCTGGTTTTGCAGGATGATGCCGCAATGGACGGATCGCAGGAGGCGTCCACGCTTGCTCCGGCGGACGGCGAAACCGGCTGGGCCGATGTCCGGATCCCGACCACGATCGAGATCATCGGCTCGGGCATGACCGCCGCCGAGCTGGCGACGCTCGGCAAGGGCAGCGTGCTCCCCTTACCTGCCAATGGCGGAACGCTGCCGGTGCGCGTGATCGCGGGCGAACAATGCGTCGCCGAGGGCGAACTGGTCGCGGTCGGTGAAGGCTTCGGCGTACTGATCACCGGAGTCACTGCCGACGGGGAAGCGTGATGGAACTCTCGAGCTTCACGCCCGGCTCGGCGCTCGTCGTCGTCGTCGCGCTGGCGCTGGCGCCCTTCTTCGCGGTGATGGTGACGTCCTTCACCAAGATCGTCGTCACGCTGAGCCTGCTCCGCAACGCGCTGGGCCTCCAGCAGGTGCCGCCCAACATCGTCCTCAATGGCCTCGCGCTGATCCTGACGCTCTACGTCATGTATCCGGTCGGCCAGCAGATGCAGGACGCCATTGCCGCGCGGCAGGTCCAGGGCAGCGTGATGCAGTCCACCGCATCGATCTCGACTGCGATCGACGCCGGCAAGGAGCCGCTGCGCGAGTTCCTGATCAAGCACAGCGACCCCAACGAACGCACCTTCTTCCTGCGCACCGCACAGCGCGTCGGCAATCCCGAGCACGCGAAGGAGATGACCGATCGCGACCTGATCATCGTCATCCCTGCCTTCGTGGTGAAAGAGCTGAGCCTGGCGTTCCAGATCGGCTTCCTGATCTTCCTGCCCTTCCTCGTCATCGATCTCGTAATCTCGAACATCCTGCTCGCGATGGGGATGATGATGCTCTCGCCCACCACGATATCCCTGCCGTTCAAGCTCTTGCTGTTCGTGCTGGTCGACGGCTGGGTGAAGCTCAGCCACGGGCTGGTGCTGTCCTATGCCTGAGGAAGCCCCATGAACGGCGACTTCATCAGCCTCACCAACGACGCGCTGTGGCTCGTGCTGATCCTGTCGGCGCCGCCGATCATCGTCGCCTCGGTCGCGGGGCTGCTCGTTGCGATCATCCAGGCGGCGACGCAGATCCAGGAACAGACGCTGCAATATACCGCCAAGTTCTTCGCGATCGTGCTGACCCTGTTCGTGACCGCGTCGCTGATCGGCGCGTCGCTCTATCGCTATAGCGACCGCATCTTCAGCGAATTCCCGGCGATGATCCGGCGGTGACCGGCTGGAGCGATCCGATGCTCCTGCTCGGCGTGGCGACCGCGCGGATCGCGGTCGCCTTCATGCTGATGCCGATCTTCTCGCCCGATCTGATCCCGGCGATGGTGCGCAATTCGATCCTCGTCTCGCTGGGCATCGTTTCGCTGACGCTCCAGCCGACGCTCGACGTGTCGATGATGGGCCCGGGCCAATGGGGCGCGATGTTCGCCAAGGAAGTGTTCGTCGGCCTGGTCATCGGCTTCTTCTTCGGCTCGGTGCTCTGGGCGCTGGAGGCCGCCGGACAGATCATCGACACCAAGGTCGGCGCGACCATGGCGCAGATCGTCGATCCGCTCTCGGGCCACCAGACCTCACTCAACGGCGCGTTCCTCGGCCGGCTCGCCGGGATCGTCTTCATCTTCTCGGGCGGCCTGTCGCTGCTCGTCCATGTGCTGATGGAGAGCTATGCATTGTGGCCGGTCGCAGCGCCGATGCCGACGCTCGACGCGCGCGGACTGGGACTGTTCGAAGCCGAGTTCGGCCGGCTGATGGTCCTCGCCACCCTGTTCGCGGCGCCGGTCCTGACCGTCCTGTTCCTGATCGATGTCGGACTGGGACTGATCAACCGCTTCGCCCAACAGCTCAACGTCTTCACTTTGTCGATGTCGATCAAGGCATTCGCCGCCACTGCGATCATCCTGCTGCTGATCGGCTCGTTCATCGAGGCGATCACCCGCGACATCCTCAGCCGCCCGGACCTGATCCTCAACATCCTGCGCGGGCTGGTCCATTGAACGCCGCCCCCGCCCCCGCCCCCGCCCCGATGACCGAGGACGAGCGCCTAGCCGCGATCGCCGAATTGCTGCGCAAGGCCGATGCGATGCCCGGCGCGCCCGAACGCGTCGCGCTGGGCGAGCACATGATCGAGGCGGCGCGCGTGCCGAAGCGCCACCGCGAAGCTTTGTTGCGGCTCACTCCCACCGAGATCACCTGCATCCGCTTCCTCGGCTGGGGCCGCTCGAACGGCGACATCGCCACGCTGCTGCTGATGGCAGAGAATACCGTGCGCGTTCACTTGTCGAACGTCGCACGCAAGCTCGAGCTCGACGGAATGCGCGAACTGGCGGCGCTGGCGGGCCTGCTTTTCTACCCTTCGGACTGAACCCTAATCGGATCGACTAGCCGTCCCTAGTCGTTTCGCGGAGAGCAACGCCCGAGGAAAAATGCTGAAAGGTGATGGTCGATCAGGAGCATCGGCACCTGACCATCCGGCGGCCACGCCGCCCTCGTGAAGGAGTAATGCGATGTTTGGTGGCATTATGAGCAGCGTTGTGAACCCGACCAACCTGGCGATGCTGGCGATGGGCCCGGGCGGCTGGGCGGCGATGGCAGCGCGCACGCTGATGTCGGCCGTCGGCCAGCAGGTCATCCAGCAGCTCGGCGAAAAGCTGGGCCTGCCCCAGTCGACGATCGACCTCGCGCAGGGCGCCTTCTGCGCCTCGATGGGCGACACCCGCGGCGCGACGCGCAATATCGGCGAAGTGGTCTCGGGCATCGCAGATCGCACGGGGGCCAGCCCGTTCGAGGCCGCCTCGGCGGAACGCGAACTCGGCGACATCATGGATAAGATGTCGACCAGCCTCGCCGAGAGCCGCGAAGCCAAGGAAGCCCGTGCGAGCGGCGGCGGCAAGAGCTGGCTGATGGCGATCGCCGAAGCGCTCGGCCGCACTTCGGACAAGCTCGCCAAGGAAATGGACGACATGAGCAAGACCCTCGGCGAAGGCGAGAACAAGTCGTCGCAGAACCTCAAGTTCGGCGCCAAGTCGCAGGAGTTCAGCCAGTTCTTCAGCTCGGCCAACACCGTGATCAAGACGCTGGGCGAAGCGCTTTCGCAGGGTGCGCGCAAGCAGTAATCCGCGCACTCATCACACTCTCTCACCCCGGGGTTCCGAGCCCCGGGGTGAGTATCTGTTTTGGGAGATTGTCGATGCGATTCCGGAACCGCCAAAGCCGCCTCGCCGCGCTTGTCCTGCTGCTCACCGGGCTCGCCGCCCCGGCCGCGGCACAAGAATTCAGCGCGATGGATATGACCGGAATGGGCATCTACGCGATGGAAGACAGCGTGATGGATGCGGCCGGGGAAAGCGTATCGAACAACCGGCGCGGTCATGCGCGACAGGTTGTGCCGGCGCCGGCGGTCCGACTGACCTACACGCCGTCGATGGAGCGGCGACGCGCCAATTTCGCTCAGTTCGTCGCCAAGTCGCGCAAGAAGGATCCGAAGGGCGCGGCGATGCTCGAAAAGGAGCTCGCCTCCTCCGACGTGATCGCCAAGATGGGCCGCGAGCTCTCCGCCTTCGGGATGCGCACCGACAATGTCGGCGACGCCTATGCGGCGTGGTGGCTCAATGCCTGGCTCGCGTCGCGCCAGCGTACCGATACGCCGTCCGCCCGACAGATCGCAGCGGTTCGCGAACAGGCCGCGCGGGCGATGAAGTCGGTACCCGAAATGGCCAACGCCAGCGACGCGGTGAAACAGGAGATGGCTGAGGCCAATTTGGTCCAGGCGGCGCTGATCGGCGCCTATATGGAGCATGCCAAGGGCAATCCGGCGCTGTTTCGTCAGGTCGCCGCAGCGGTCCGCAAGGGCGCGCGTGCTTCGGGGCTCAACCTCGACGCGATGGAGCTCACCGATGACGGTTTCGTGCCGGGCGGCGTCGGCGCTGTCGAAGACGAATCGGACAAGCAGGTCGCGAGTACCCCGAAAGACAAGCCGCAGCTGGCGGCGGCGCGTGAGAAGGGCGGCAACGACACGATCGTTTACGCCGTCGGCGCTGCCGCAGCCGCGGGACTGATCGGCGGCGTCTGGCTGACGCGGGGACGGCGGCCCGATGTCGACCGGCAGGGATAGTCGTTGCGATTATGGCGCGCGGCACCTCCGCAGACCACATGAGCAGGGAAGATGGAGGCAATTATGTCGATCGAGATCGGCGCGCGAATTCCGGGGACCAATGTCGGTATCGACGTGACGCTGGCTTCGCGTTCGCAGCAGAAGAACGACATGGCGGTGGAGAGCCAGCACGAAGCTGGCGACGTAGTGCGCGATGCGAACCGCACCTCGCCGCTGGCCCAGGCCGGCCCGCTCGAACGATTGCTCGACACGCCCTCCCCGCTCGACCGGCTTTCGGAGGCGAGGAAGTGACATGCCGCCGGCCCGGCCGGACGCACATGGGAACAGGAACATGACCAGCATCGACCGTATCTCCGGGCTCTCGCCCCTCTCCCCCGCCGGCAACGCGTCCACCGACGCCCGCGGTGCGGCGATCGAGACGATGGGGGAGATCGGCCACCGCGTCCTCGCCTGGGTCGACGCCGCCAGCCGCGGCAACGGTAGCGGCGCGCAGGCGTGGAGCCAGACCGCCGGCAACCGCAGCGGCTTCGCGCCCGACATGGGCGAGCTCGCCCGGCGCGGGGACGTTTACGGTTTGGGCGACCTCACCCGCGATCTCTCGGCGCACTTCGGCGGCAGCCCCGCGCAGGAAGGCGAACTGCGCCGCGCGCTCGACGACTTCACGCGTCAGGCAGTGGTCCAGATCGCCGGCCTGTCCGGCGCGAGCGGCGACCAGCAGATCGGCGGCGTCCGTGCGGCACTCGACAGCGCTTCGCACGCCGACGCGCCCGGCGGTCTCGACGGCGTGATCGCACGCTTCGAAGCGGCTACCGCCGATCTCTCCGCGCAAAACCGCAGTTGAGGCGGAACCCGACGCGGTTTCGCGCGTGCTAGCGCCGTACACTCCCGCCCTTGAGAGGTCCTCGATGCCCAGGCCGTTGATGCTGCTCGCCGCTCCCTTGTTGTTGCCGGCGGGCGGGGCGGCGCATGCCGCCGACCAGAAGGCAGTGGTCGTCTCCGCCGGCAGCGAGCAGGCGGTCAAGCTCGGCAAGACCGTGATCTCTCGCCCGTTCGGCGCCGAGCTGGTCGACCATCTGGCCGTCGTCGGCAGCTACACGGTGCAAGGCGCCCAACTGCACCTGATCCGGGGAAAAGCCGGCGCGGAATGCCCAGCGCGCTACGCCGTGATCGTGACGCGCGCCGGCCAGGAGCCTTTGGTCACCGAAGCCTTCGGGACCTGCAGCACGGCCGCGAAGCCCCAGCTGCGGCGCGGCGTGTTCACCGTTGCCATGCCCGCCACCGCAGCGGGCGGCCCGCTCGTCCAGTTCCGCTACGCCAATGGCCGCATGCACCGTCCCGTCGCCGCGCTCACCCAGGGCGCGGGCAAGATCGGTCCTGCGACCCCGGCAACGACCTCAGCATGCAGGTCGGCCAATTCCGTAAACGCGGCGGACCAGGCGGCTGCGCTCGACGCATTCGAGCGTGACTGGCCAAAGGCGTATCGCCGCACGGGATCACTCAAGAAGGTCACGTTCGGCCAAGGCGAGATGCGGCGGCTGACCACCGATCTCGCCTGCATGGCGAGTTGGCCGGCCGGCGAGCGCCGCGTGCCCGAGCTCGCGACCCCGTTGTTCCGCAGCAGGCAGCATCGCGCCGCAGCCTTTGCCGCGCTCGAATCGATCCAGCGCGATCCCAATGCCGACGCCAACCTGAAGGCAGTGGCGCGCAGCTTCTCCGCCGAGATGCGCTACCGCGTCGCGCTCGATCCTCCGCTGCTCTAAGCGTTCCGATTAGCGACCTGCCGGATTCGCTCGGCTATCAGGCTGAAACTCAATCGGTTCTGGCGGAGCAAGGCCATGACGGGCGTCTCTTCGGTTCAGCAGACTCAGACGAATTCCTCCACCGGTAGCGGCGGTGACAGCAGCTATTTCGTCAAGACGGGCGACACGCTGAGCGCGATCGCGCGCGACAAAGGCGTCTCGCTCGACGCACTGATCCGCGCCAATCCGCAGATCCTCCATCCCGATCTGATCCGCCCCGGCCAGCATGTGAACATCCCGGCCGGCGGCGGCGCGAGCGAGGCACCGCGCGAATACACGATCCAGCCCGGCGACACACTCTCCGCCATCGCCGAACGCTTCGGCACGACGTGGCAGGCGCTGGCGCAGGCCAACAACATCGCCAATCCGAACCTGATCTTCCCCGATCGGATGCTGACCATCCCGAACGGCACCGGCGGCACCGGCGCGGTCGAGGGCGGATCCCCGGTCGGCGGGACCACCGGCAGCGGATCGAGCGACGTCGCGGCGATCGCCGAGAAATATCTCGGCCAGAACGCCTCTTCGCTCAAGGTCAACCGCAACGACAATCTGCCGATGAACGCCGGCGTGCCCTCGGACGTATGCTGCGCCAACTTCGTGTCGGCGGTGCTGACCGAGGCGGGCAAGCTCCCGGCCAATCTCCACACCGATTCGGTTGCCCAGCTCAACACCACCTTGCGCAGTCGCGGCTGGACGCCGGTCCCCGCATCCGAGGCGAAGCCGGGCGACGTGGTGATCATCCAGGGCGGCGGCGTCTCGCATACCGAGATCGTCTCGGGCCCCGGCCAGATGATCGGATCGAACAACGTCAACGCCGACGGCAGCCAGAAGATCTCGCACAACAATCTCAGCTGGGCGCTGAGCCATGGCGGCGTGATCCTGCGCGCGCCAGGCGGCAATGATGGCGGCGCGACCACGGGCACGCAGAGCACCGGCTCGGTCGTTCCCACCGGTCAGGGCGGCCAGCAGGCGCGGATCGATCAGGCGATCAGCTATTTCGAGAGCCAGGGCTGGAGCCGCGCACAGGCGATCGGCATCGTCGCCAATCTCGACGCCGAGAGCAACATGGAGCCCGGCATCCGCCAGATCGGCGGCGGGCCAGGCTACGGCCTCGCGCAATGGGAAGGGCCGCGCCAGCGCGATTTCGCCGCCTGGGCCGGCCACGACATCCACGGCACCTCGTTCGCCGAGCAACTCCGCTTCGTGCAGTACGAGTTGACTCACAGCGAAGCCGGCGCGGGCCGGGCGCTGCGCGGCGCCACCGATGCGCGTTCGGCCGCGGAGATCGTCACGCGGCTCTACGAGCGGCCTGCGGACACCGCAGGCGAGGCGGCACGCCGCGGCGATCGCGCCGCCGCGATGGCGCGCTGATCCGGGAACGGTCGGCGTCGCGCCGCGTTCGACGGGCCATGCGAATCATCACCCCGATCGCGCTCGCCGCCGCGACTCTCCTTCCCGGTTCGGTGGGCGCGCAGGGTGCGGCGTCACGCGAAACCGTGCGCTGCTCGTTCAACGACGGGCCCGAGCGCGCCTGCGTCTTCACCGACCAGGCAAGCCGAAACGGCGCCCACCGCATGACCTTCACCGGCCCCGGGATCCGCGTGACCTTCGTCGGCCGCGCGAACAGCGGCTGGTGGTCCGGCCAGCTCAACGGCAAACCGGCAATGGGGTTCGAGCGCAACCGCGGCAACACCGTGTTCAGCACCACCGATCTCGGCACGCGCTTCGCCTGGTGGTACGCGCGGAACGCGCACGGGAGCTATTGAGCGAAGAGTTTGGCGGGCGCGCCATAGCGCTTCGACCAGTCTTCCCACGCGACGTCGCTCGGCCCGATTGCCTTGGCCACGACCTGCCAGCCGCGCGCATCGTGGCGCAGCAATGCGGCGTAGGTGCGCGAGACCATGCCCTGTTGGGCGGCGTCGGCCAGCGGCGTTCCATGATAATCGAAAGGCCTGCCGTCGGAATCCTGCAGCGTCGCCAACAGGAACGCCGAGTCGCCGTCGCGGTGGAGCTGATCGACGCGGAATTTCGGCGCCTTGCCGAGCTCCGCCTGAACGGGCGCCCGCGCCGCTTCGAGCAAGGCGGCGCGCGCATTCTGATCGATCATCGCATGGGGCCCCGCAAAACCGATCGATGCCGCAATGAGGATCGTCTGCAACATGCCGGTTACTCATATCACCAGCGTCACAACGGAAGGCAGGTCCGCACGGTTCCGGCACGCCGGCTAGTCGGTTCGAGTATGGCGGCGCGGCGCCCGAACCTTATCCTCGATGGCGGATCCGAGGAGCGTAGACCATGTTGATTGCAGATGCAGGCGGTGGCGGTTCGGTCACCAACACGGCGCCTCCGGCGTGCGTGGTCAGCGACTCCAAGGTCAAGGGTGCAGTCGAGCAGACCGTCGCGGCCACTCAGTTCGGCCAGCAGACCGATGGCGCCCAGGCGGCCTACCAGATCCAGCAGACCCTCGCGCGCAACGACCTGACGCAGGACCAGAAGGACGAATATCTCGCCGCGATCGTGCAGATGGCCGGGGGGCAATCGACCTTTTGCGGCTCGGTCGACGAACGCACCTCGGACAAATTGCTCCACGGGCTGAACGATATCGGCACCGCCTGGACCGACCCCGCCACTCCCGAACTCCGCGATCAGGTGACCGACGGCATCGCCCGCGGCGTGGCCGTCGGACGGCTCGATGCCGACGATCTCTACGGGATCGTATCGGAACCCGGCAGCGCCGGCACGCGCCAGTTGCTCACCGACGTGCGCGACGGCACCGCCCTCGCCTCGGTCGCCAACCGGCTGGTCGACGACGCCCGGGCCCAAGGCTACGACATCAACGATCACCAGACCGGACCCCAGACGCTCACCGCCGCCGCCGACATCGCCAACATGGCGGCGGCCGGAGGCAATCGCTCCGCCGCCAATGCCGTGCTCGCGGAGATCACGCGCGTCGAGGCGAAGGGCCCCGTCGCCGGCAAGGACATGACGCTCACCCAGGCGATGATGGCCACCACGGTGGGCGGCGGCCAATGGAACAACCTCTACGCGCGCGACGGCTTCCACGCGCTCTCGGGCCTGCTCAATTCCACCACGCAGAACGCCGCGAACCAGCCCGCGCAGGACAAATTGTTCGCCGATCTCGTGCGCTCCGGCGGCGAAGGCTATGTCGGCGGCCTCGAGGAGGGCGGCGATCGCAAGCCCGCGCTCGATCAGCTCGGCACTTATTTCGATCGCAATGTCGCCCGCCTCGTCGAG
This sequence comes from Sphingomonas sp. Root241, assembly GCF_001428865.1. Classification (GTDB taxonomy): domain Bacteria; phylum Pseudomonadota; class Alphaproteobacteria; order Sphingomonadales; family Sphingomonadaceae; genus Sphingomonas. The sequence goes on along the minus strand of NZ_LMIV01000001.1, from coordinate 589,915 downwards.
ACCGACTGGCGGATGGACAATACCGGCGACCTCCATCACGGCCTGACCCAGGATTTCATGCGCAACGTCATGCTCGATCCCGATTACGGCCGCGCCGAACAGTCGCAGGAGGCGCTCAGCAACGAGATGACGCGCCTCGCGGTGCAGATCGACAACAAGAACCTGTCGCCCGACCAGCGCGAGGTCGCCGCCAGCACGCTCGGCGCGATCATGGGGTCGCTCGAGCAGGCCGGCGCCGACTATATCGCCAATGCCGAGGGCAAGGCCGAGGCGAAGGTCGCCTTCGTCCGCCAGTTCACCGACGTGGTCACCGACAAGTTGATCGGCAAGCTGGCGGAGAAAATCCCCGCCGGCCAGATCCAGGATGGCGCGACCACGGCGGGCGGCAACTTCGTCGATCAGCTGTGGCAGAAACTCGTCGATCACGAGCGCCAGGCCGCCGAGGGCCATGTCGACGAGAAGACGGGCGGCGTGCTCGATCTCGCCCAGGCGATCCGCACCACCATGGCGACCGGCGACGCGAACCTGCTCAACGCCTTCGACCTCCGCGTCGATCTCTATCACGACGGGTGATCCGCGCCGGCGAGCATGGCACGGCTGGATCGCCCGCGGCCCCGTGGAAAGCGGAGTCAACCGACATCCAACCACAAGGTTGGCAAATGCGCCGGACGCGGGCGGAATCCAACCTTTTGGTTGGCTCGGAAAATGGCGGATTTGCGCGGGTCTTGCCCGATGTGGAGACGGACGCGGGCAAACTTGCTTGACGCGTTTTGCGCTGTTCGTGTCAAGCGACAAGGCGGATCGGGGAGTGGCGGCGTGGAGGTTCTGTGGTTCGTCCATCTGCGAACGAAAGCAGAACAAATCCTACATTGCCAGCGAAGTTTCGAGGTGCGGCGGGAGGCCCGTTGACGGTGGATAGCGGTCGTTCCTAGTCCGAGGGCGGCCAGCCGCATCGCCCTTCCGGCGGGAGCAGGGAACAGGCGCCGGCGTCCCGCATTTCTCTCGCCATGCGATTCCGGTCCCCCTCCGCATGACCCTCACGCGCTGGCCCACGCGCCTGTGGCTGGTCCGGCACGGCCAAAGCGCCGGCAATGTCGCGCGTGACCTGGCGCACGCAACGGGCGAGCATCGCATCGCGCTCGACACCCGCGACGTCGACGTGCCGCTGTCCGAACTGGGCTGCGCCCAGGCCGAGGCGCTCGGCCGCTGGTTCGCGCGCGGCGAAGGCAATGGCCGGCCCGATGTGATCCTCACCAGCCCCTATCTGCGCGCCCGCGAGACGGCTCGGCACTTCCGCGACGCCGGCGGCGCCGATCCGCAGGAGACGATCTGCGTCGACGAACGGCTGCGCGAGAAGGAGTTCGGCATTCTCGACGGCCTCACCACCGCGGGCATCCGCGCGATCCAGCCCGAGCAGGCCGAGTTCCGGCGCCTGCTCGGCAAATTCTATCACCGCCCGCCCGGCGGCGAGAGCTGGTGCGACGTGATCTTCCGGCTGCGCTCGCTGATGGACACGGTGTCGCTTCATCATGCCGGCCGCGACGTGATGATCGTCGCGCATCAGGTGGTGGTGTTGTGCCTCCGCTACATCATCGAGAACCTGACCGAGGCCGAGATCCTAGCGATCGACGCAAGCGGCGACGTCGCCAATTGCTCGATCACCGAATATGTCCATGATCCCGCGGCCGGCAAGGACGGCGGGCTGACGCTGATCCGGTACAACGTCACCGCACCCGTAGACGAGGATCCGGCCGCCGAGACCACTTCCGCACCCGACGCGATGGTCGCCGCGCGCGGATGACGCCGCTCGATACCGCCTGGCTCGCGGCGCACCCCCTTCCCGGGCCGGAGGCCGATACCGACAAGAATGCGCGGGGCCGCGTGCTCGTCGCCGGGGGTTCGGAGACAGTCCCTGGCGCGCTCCGCCTGACCGGCGAGGCCGGGCTGCGCGCCGGCGCGGGCAAGCTCCAGCTCGCCACTGTCGAGCGCGTGGCGATCCCGCTCGGCGTCCTCGTCCCCGAAGCCGCGATCTTTCCTTTGCCGGCGAATGCGGACGGCGAGCTGGGTGACGATGCCGGCGCTGCGCTGCGCGGCTATCTCGATCGCTGCGACGCGCTGGTGCTTGGTCCGGGCATGGGCGCCAAGGCCTCGGCCGGGCCGGTCCTGAAGGCAGCGATCGCCGAGCCGCGCGCCGACCTCTCGCTGGTACTGGATGCCGCAGTGATCGCCGCCGCGGCCGATCACGTTGCCGATATTCAGGCGCATGACGGCCGCATCGTCCTCACGCCGCACCCGGGCGAAATGGCGCGCCTGATGCGCTGCGACGAGGCGCGGGTGGCGGCCGATCCCGCGGGCCTCGCACAAGAGGCGGCGCGGCGCTTCAATGCGACCGTGCTGCTCAAGGGCTCCGAGACGTGGATCGCGTGTCCGCGCAAGGGCCTGCTGCACTATCCGGGCGGCGGACCGGGTCTGGCGACGGGCGGCTCGGGCGACGTGCTCGCCGGGATCATCGGCGGACTGATGGCGCGCGGCACCGGACCGCGCATCGCCGCGGCCTGGGGCGTGTGGCTGCACGGCGAGGCAGGACGGTTGCTCGCCGAGCGGGTCGGCCCGCTCGGCTTCCTCGCGCGCGAATTGCCGGGAGAGATCCCCCGGCTCCTCGCAAGGCCCGGCTAGAGGTAGCTCGTCACCGCGGGCGGCTGCCACCAGGCATTGTTACGCCCGTCGCCATAGTTGACCGGCGCCGCCGCGAGCTCTTCGTCGGTCGCGTCGTCGAGCGATCCCAATTGCACCGACACGAACGCGCCGCCGATCTCGGGCACGTCGCCCTGGCTGAACGGCGCGCAGCCGCATTTGCTGCAGAAGCGGTGGCTACCCTGCCCGGTCCCGAACGAATAGTCGCTCAGAACTTCCTCACCACTGAGCAGCCGGAACGCGTCGGGCTTGAGCAGCGCGCCCCAATTGCGCCTTTTGGTGCAGATCGAGCAATTGCACTTGCCGGTCCCCGCCGCGAGGTCGATCTCGGCCTCGAAACGCACCGCGCCGCAATGGCAGCTGCCGTGATAAGTCTTCTGCATCGTTCGTCTCCCTTGCTTTCGAAGCTCGACTTACTGCCATGCTGCTGCCAGCATGGTGTCAGCAGCATGGCAGTAGGGTCCGATCGATGCGCAAGGCCGACCGCCTCTTCCAGATCGTCCAGATCCTCCGCCGCACGACGCGCCCGGTGACCGCCGACGCGATCGCCGTCGAGCTCGAGACTTCGAAACGTTCGGTGTATCGCGACATTGCCGCATTGATCGGCCAGCGCGTGCCGATCCGCGGCGAGGCGGGGATCGGCTATGTCCTCGACGGCGGCTTCGACCTGCCGCCGCTGATGCTCACAGCCGACGAGATCGACGCGGTGGCGTTGGGCGTCCAATGGGTCGCCGGCCATGCTGACCCCGCGCTGGCGCGCGCCGCGCGCGACGTGCTCGCCAAGGTCGCGGCGGTCTTGCCGGACGATATGCGCGCCTTCCTCGAAGACCCCTCCGCGCGGACACCGCCCGCCTGGGACATTGTGGAAGATCGCGTCGACGCCGCCGAATTGCGCGGCGCGATCCGCGCGGCCAGCAAGATCGTCCTCCTTTATGTCGATCCATCGGGCAAGCAGACCAGGCGGACGGTGTGGCCGCTGGTGATCGGATATCTCGATGCAGTGCGCGTGCTCATCGCCTGGTGCGAGCTGCGCGCGGACTTCCGCAGCTTTCGGCTCGATCGGATCGCGGAACTCGAAATTCTGCCCGATCGCATTCCCGCCGACCCCGGCACGATGCGCCGGCGCTGGCGCGCGACCTTGGGCATGCCTCGACCCAGTTGATTTGCTGCGGAACGATTCGGCAAAGGCCGTCCAATACCCGTGTCGCGCGAATTGATACCGGTATCAATTTCTTTAATTGATTGATTTTGTTAGAATTTAATCCAGGCACTTATGGTTGCCCGAAAAGGGCGTTGGCGCTACCATTATGCCACCGGTGTCTATGGACGATTCCGGAGCGACGGTCGCAAAGGCCGCGCGAAACGAGGAGAGGCAAAAGCCCGCGGGTCTGCAGCGACGATCGATCGTCCGCACCGCTCGGGCAATCGCGGCGAATGCCGCCCCTCCTCGACGACATATCTGATGGGGACGACCGCTGGGGATGGCGGCGCCCCGCCAATGGGAGGGGAATGATGATCAAGAAGAACGCCACCGCCACGATCCTGCGCACCGGCGCGTCCTTTGCCGCGCTCGCGCTGGCCGCGAGCTGGGGCAGCGCCGCCTTTGCCCAGGGGGCAGAGACCGCCGCCGAGGCACCGGCCGCCGTCGCGCAGGACGAAGGCGATGCCGGTGCCGGGCAAGAAGGCGAGATCGTCGTCACCGGCTATCGCGCCGCGCTGCGCAGCGCGATCCGCGAGAAGCGCGACGCCACCGTCCAGATCGATGCGATCAACGCCGAGGACATCGCCGATTTCCCCGATACCAACCTCGCCGAATCGCTCCAGCGCCTGCCGGGCGTCTCGATCGATCGCGACAATGGCGAAGGCCGTACCATCACGGTCCGCGGACTGGGCGGCGACTTCAACCGCACCCGCCTGAACGGGCTCGAGGCGCTGTCCACCGCGGGCGCCAACGACGCCGGCACCAGCCCCAATCGCAGCCGCGCGTTCGACTACAACACGTTCGCTTCGGAGCTGTTCAGCTCGCTCAAGGTGCAGAAGACCCCGTCGGCGGAAACCGACGAAGGTTCGCTCGGCGCCACCATCGATCTGCAGACCGGCCGACCCTTCGACTATGCGGGCCCGAAGCTCGCGGTCTCGGCCGAAGGCAGCTATCAGCAGAACAGCAAGAAGTGGAATCCCCGCTTCGCCGGCCTCGCCTCGACGCGCTTCTTCGACGGATCGATGGGGTTCCTCGTCTCGGGTGCGTGGAGCAAGTCGAAGAACGAGATCGACCAATATCGCCGGGCACCCGGCCAGTCGGACTATCTCTATCGCAACTCGGATTTCCTCGGCGCCGAGAATCCGCAGCGCGCCGGCTTCGCCGCGCCGACCGGCACGAGCTTCGGAACGGTAGTAACCAATCCCGCAGCGCTGGCCGCGCTCACCGGTTCCGATCCCGCCGCTTACGCCAAGCTCTATCCGGGCGGGGCGTTCAACACGCCGGGCCGCCTCGACGATTCGCTGGTCCGCATTCCGGCGCTCGCGTCGATCGAGCAGCAGGACGTGCGCAACGAGCGCCTCGGCCTGACCGCGTCGTACCAGTGGCAGATCAGCGACCGGACCCTGCTCAGCATCGACGGCGCCTATTCGCGCTTCTGGAATCAGAGCACCTACAACCAGGTCTCGTCGGTCGGCCTCAATCGCAACAACACCAACGCGACCTATAACACCGCGACCAACTCGATCACGCCGGTCAATGCGCGCGCGCTCTATCCGGGCCTGTGCACCCCCGCCGCGGATAGCGATCTCGCGCCCTCGCAGGATTGCGGCCAGCAGATGTACGGCACCACGCCCGCCTTCGCGACTGCGTTCAATTCCAGCGGCGTGCTCGCTCCGTCGATCCTCGGCAACGCAGCGGTGGTGCCCGGCGGCACGACGGCGGCCAACGCCACCATCTTCAGCGTCAATCCGTTCAATCTCGACCCGTACGATTATTACAACAACCCCAACTCGGTCGGGTACATTCCCAGCTCGAACCGCCTCGCCTTCCGCGGCGCGCTGATCGGCCGCCCGGCGGTCGAGGTACTCGACGCCAATGTCACCAACGGCCTCGCCGACTATCTGGTGATGCGCAACGTCGACTTCCGCTCGGCGGCGGACCAGTCGACCTACACCACCAAGTTCAAGCAGGGTTCGTTCAACCTGCAGCACGCCTTCTCGGACGTGTTCAAGACCGAGATCACCGCCGGCCTGTCGGAATCGACCAACTACACGCAAGGGTTGCTGGTCGAGTTCAATCGCATGGATTCACCGGGCTCCTTCGTCTACGACGAGCGCGACGGCGGCTCGATGCCCAAGATCGATCTCGGCTTCGACGCGGCCGATCCGGCGAATTGGGAAACCGTGAAGGGCTTCTCGGGAATTCGCCACTATCAGCGCTTCGTCAAGAACACCTACAAGCAGGCCAAGATCGACTTCGACTGGCAGGCCAATGACGAGTTCAACCTCGGCTTCGGCGCGAACATCCGCAAGTACAGCTTCGATACCCAGTTCTACGAGCGCAACAACGACTTGCTCAACCCGACGCTGCGCGAAGCCGGCGCCACCACCGCCAGCGTCAGCCGGAAGATCAATTTCGGCCAGGGGCTGAGCCTGCCCGAAGGCACGCTGACCAGCTTCATCGCGCCGAGCATCCAGGGGTTCGACAATCTGTTCGATTTCACCTGCAACTGCGTCAACAAATGGGGCGACTGGCGCCTCACCAACAAGCGCAACGGCGGCCGCGAGAATTTCGGCGTCGAGGAAGTCGATACCGGCTTCTATTTCCAGGCCGACTGGAACAGCGAATTGTTCGGACGTCCGTTCCGCGGCAATGCCGGCACGCGCGTCGCGATCACCGACGTGACCTCGACCGGGGCAACCACCGCGGGCCGGCCGATCGTCGGCACCAACAAATATACCGACTTCCTGCCCTCGATAAACGTCGTCTACGAACCGATCGAGAATCTGCTCGTCCGCGTTTCGGCCTCGAAGGTGATGGCACGGCCGCTACTCGGCAATCTCGCCCCCACGCTCACCGCGATCTCGGTCCCCAACGCCGCCGGAGCCGTCTCGGGAGCGACGCTGACCGTAGGCAATCCGAAGCTCCAGCCGTTCCGCTCGACCAATATCGACGCCAGCGTCGAATGGTATTTCGCGCCGGGCGGCCTGATCTCGGTCGCCGCGTTCCAGAAGGAGATCGACAGCTTCCCGCAAACGATCTTCTTCACCGGACCGCTCAGCCGTTTCGCCGATGCGGAGACGATCGCGGCGATCCTCGCCCAGTTCACTCCCGGCTCGCCGCAGGCGAACTACATCACCAGTGGCTACGACTTCCAGGCCCGCCAATTCGCCGACGCGCCGGGCGGCTGGCTGCGCGGCATCGAAGCCAGCTTCCAGATGGACTTCACCTTCCTGCCGGGCCTGCTCAAGAATTTCGGCGCGCAGCTGAACTACACGCATATCGATTCCGAACTGAACTACATCCTCGATCCCGGCTCGGCGACCGTAGCGCGGACGACCGGCAAGGGGCCGTTCCTCGGGGTCTCGCCCGACGCGATCAACGCCACGCTCTATTACGAGAGCAAGCCGTTCCGTGCGCGTGTCTCGGTGGCGCATCGTAAGGGCTACAGCACGGCCTATCCGATCGCGGCGGGCTCGTGCAGCCCGGGCATTATCTCGCCAATACCCGCCAGCCCCGGCACGGTTAACGGCAATAACGTCCCCGGCGGCCCCTGCACCGGCCCGTTGATCAACGACTTCGTCTACAGCCGTTCGACCACCAACGTCGATGCGTCGATGAGCTTCAACTTCACCGACTGGGCCTCGCTCACGCTGGAGGGGTTGAACCTCACCAACCAGACCAGCGATCGCTATGCCTATGAAGGGCAAAACGCCGTCACCCAATATGCCAGCTCGGGCCGCATCTTCCGCGTCGGCGTGCGCTTCCGCTTCTAGACAAGGAGGCGAACGATCCATCCGCCTGTCCCCTCCGCCGGCCTGGACGACTATCGATATGATCGAAGGTCGCTCCTCGCCGGTGGCCTTTTGCTCGGCGGAGCGGCGCTAGGTGGGGCGGCCTCGGCACAGGATGCTCCCTATGGCCCCGCGCCGCTTTCAGGCGGCCAGCTTGATCCGAAGGGCGACGACAGCGGCCGGATCGTCCCTGCCCCGCCCAAGGATTATTGGCCCTATTCCGGCCGGAGCGGCCCAGGCCGAAAGCCCGATGCGGCGAGCATCGGCGGCGGCTGGGTCTCGGGGCTCCCCAATGTCCGTTTCAAGGGGGCCGGCAAACCGCCTTACCCGATAGCGCCATGGGACGATTCGGCTAGCGGCAGCGCAGTGGCCACCGGACTGCTCCCCGCGATCCGCCCGCTCCACGACGTCCATATCCGCGACACGATCGTCCGCCTGGGCGGCGACGGCCATTATTATATGACCGGCTCGACCGGCGACAATATCTGGGCCGTCAATGACGGCGTCGAGCTGTGGCGCTCGAAGAACCTTCGGGATTGGGACTATCTGGGGCTGGTCTGGAGCATCGAACGCGACGGCGTGTGGGAGAAGAACTGGCGGATGCGCAAGGGCGTGCCTTTTCGCGCGCTCTGGGCGCCCGAAATCCACTTCATCCGCGGCAATTACTTCATCGTCCACTCGATGAGCCGCGCCGGCGTCGCGATCCTCTGGAGCAAGACCGGCAAGCCCGAGGGGCCGTATGTCCACGCTTTCTCACCGGACAAGCCGCTGCGCGGCGGCATCGATGCGACTCTGTTCGAGGATGACGACGGATCGGTCTGGTTCACGCTCGGCTCGGCCGACGAGATCGTGCGCCTCAACGACGACATGAGCGGGTTCGCCGGCCCATGGCAGAAGATGGTCGCGGCCGAAGGCGAATATGATCTGGATCCCAAACATCACCGCGCCGAATGCGCCGCGAAAGGCTATCGCCATTTCGGCTATGAAGGCGCGACGATGTTCAAGCGGAATGGCATCTACTATCTCGGCGTCGTCGATCGCTACGAAGGCCGCTATTCCTTTGCCATGTGGATGTCGGACAAGCCAACCGGCCCATGGCGCAATCGCCACGAAGGCCCGCCTTGCTGTGGCGGCGGCAATTTCCTGCATGACAAGCAGGGAAATTGGTGGGTCACTTTCTTCGGCAACGACGAGGCCAGCCCGTGGCGCGAGAAGCCCGGCCTCGTCCGCATCGACTTCGCCCCGGACGGCCGCGTGATCGTCGCGCGCGACCAGCCCTTTGCAAGGTGACCGCATGAAGCTCAATCGTCGTGAGGCCGTAACGACTTTCGCCGGCGGTGTGCTGGCCGCGTCGAGCGCACGTGCCGGCACAACCGCGGCGGCGCAGCCCCTCGCTTTGTGGTATCGCCAGCCCGCCGCGCGCTGGGAAGAGGCGCTGCCGATCGGCAACGGCAAGCTCGGCGCGATGGTTTTCGGCGGCACCGCGCATGAGCGGCTCCAGCTCAACGAAGCCACGCTCTGGGGCGGTGCGCCCTATGACCCGGTGAACCCCGCCGCGCGCGAGGCGATGCCTGAGCTGCGCCGGATGATCTTCGAAGGCCGCTTCGCCGAGGCGGAGGCCTTCGCCAATGCCAAGGTCATGGCCACGCCGCTCCGCCAGATGTCGTATCAGGCACTCGGCGATTTGCTGCTCGACTTCACCGGCCTGGGCGAGACGCAGGACTATCGCAGGTCGCTCGACCTCGATGCCGCGCTAGCCGAAACCCGCTTCGTCGCGAACGGCGTCACGCACCGCCGCGAAGTGATCGCCTCTCCGGGGCGCAACGTGATCGCGGTCCGGCTCAGCGTGTCGAAGCCCGGCGCGCTCGACGTGACGATCGGTTTCACTTCGCCGCAGAAGAGCGCCGTGGTCCGCGCGGATGGCACGGCCGCGCTGCTGATGACCGGCACCAACACCGCCGAGCAGACCAAACCCGCCGGCCTCCGCTTCGCCGCGCGGCTTGCGGCAGTCCCCGAGGGCGGGACGCTCGTCGCAGAGGGCGACAAGCTCGTCCTGCGCGGCGCCACCAGCGTGACGCTGCTGATCGCAATGGCGACCAACTATCGGCGTTACGACGACGCGACTGGCGATCCCGAGGCGCTCACCGCCGCGGCGATTGCAGGCGCGCGCGGCCAGTCCTTCGAACGCATCGCCGCCGATGCCGCCACCGCGCACCGCCGCCTGTTTCGTCGGGTCGCGATCGATCTCGGCCGCACGCCCGCCGCCGACCTGCCGACCGACCGGCGCGTCGCCGCCAACAACGCCGCCGCCGATCCGGCGCTCGCCACGCTCTATTTCCAATATGCGCGCTATCTGCTGATCGCCTGCTCGCAGCCGGGCGGGCAGCCCGCGACGTTGCAGGGGCTGTGGAACGAGAGCCTGAAGCCGCCCTGGGGCTCCAAATACACGATCAACATCAATACCGAGATGAACTATTGGCCCGCGCATTCGGCCAATCTATCCGAATGCATCGCGCCGCTGGTTCAGATGATCCGCGAGATCGCGGAGACCGGCGCGCGCACCGCACGGACGATGTACGGCGCCCGCGGCTGGGTAGCGCACCACAATGTCGATCTGTGGCGTGCGACGGCGCCGATCGACGGCGCCAAATACGGGTTGTGGCCCACCGGCGGCGCATGGCTGTGCACGCATCTCTGGGAGCATTGGGACTATACGCGCGACCGGGATTTCCTCGCCTCGGCCTATCCGCTGATGGCGGGGGCATCGCGCTTCTTCCTCGACACGCTCCAGCGCGATCCGAAGAGCGGATTCCTCGTCACCAATCCCTCGCTCAGCCCCGAGAATGATCATGGCCATGGCTCGTCGCTCTGCGCCGGGCCGACGATGGACATGGCGATCCTGCGCGACCTGTTCGGACAGACCGCCGCCGCCGCACGCATCCTGAACCGCGACGCGGATTTCGTGCGCGAAGCCGAAACCGCGCGGGCCGCGCTCGCGCCGTACAAGATCGGCAAGCAGGGCCAGCTCCAGGAATGGCAGGAGGATTGGGACGCCGATGCCGGCGACGTGCATCATCGTCACGTCTCGCATCTCTATGGTCTCTATCCATCGGACCAGATCGATCCGGAGCGCACCCCCGATCTCGCCGCCGCGGCGCGACGGAGCCTCGAGATCCGCGGCGACCGCGCCACCGGCTGGGCGACGGCGTGGCGAATCAACCTGTGGGCGCGGCTGCGCGACGGCGACCGCGCGCATGCGATCCTCGCCTTCCTGCTCGGTCCCGAGCGCACCTATCCCAATCTGTTCGACGCGCATCCGCCCTTCCAGATCGACGGTAATTTCGGCGGCGCGGCGGGCATGGTCGAAATGCTGATGCAGAGCCGCGGCGAGACGATCCACTTGCTTCCCGCTTTGCCCGGTGCGTGGCCGGAAGGATCGATCGCCGGCCTGCGCGCACGCGGCGGCTGCGGCGTCGATCTGGAATGGCGCGGCGGTCGGCTCGTCCGAGCTCGGCTTACGCCCGACATCTCGGGCGAACGTACGCTCGTCGCGCATGGCCGTACCCGCCGGGTCACGTTGCGCGCCGGGCGCCCGCTCATTCTCACCGCCTCCAGTTTCCGAGGATAACCCGATGAAGTTCACGCGTCGCGAATCGATCGGCACCGCCTTGCTCGGAGGCGGCGCGCTGGCGCTTCCTGCCGAGGCGGCGCCCGCGCGCAAGCCCGCGCCTGACTGGAAGCGCGGCTTCGACAATCAGCGCATCGCCGATCTCGGCAACGGCAATTTCCTCAATCCGCTGATCTCAGGCGACCGCGCCGATCCCGCCATCCTGAAGGACGGCACCGATTACTACATGACCTTCTCCAGCTTCGATTCCTATCCGGGGCTCACGATCTGGCATTCGCGCGATCTGGTGAACTGGCAGCCGCGCAAGGCCGCGCTGACGAAGAATATCGGCTCGGTCTGGGCCGTCAGCCTCGAGAAGCACGACGGCCGCTATTTCCTCTATATCCCGGTCAAGGCGAAGCCGAACTCGATCTTCGTGATCTGGGCCGATCATATCGACGGCCCGTGGAGCGACCCGATAGACCTCGGGCTGCACAGCCATATCGACCCCTGCCACGCGGTCGGCGAAGACGGATCGCGCTGGCTGTTCTTGTCGGGCGGCGACCGCATCCGCCTGTCGGCCGACGGGCTATCGACCGTCGGCGCAGTCGAGCACGTCTACGATCCATGGCGTTATCCCGACGATTGGGACGTCGAGGGCTTCTCCCCCGAGGGGCCCAAGATCCACCGCCACGGCGACTATTTCTACATGATCACCGCAGTGGGCGGCACTGCCGGCCCGCCGACCGGCCACATGGTCATCGCCGCACGAGCCCGATCGATCCACGGGCCGTGGGAGCAATGCCCCGCCAATCCGCTGGTGCGCACCACCAGCGTGGACGAGAAATGGTGGTCGCGCGGCCATGCCTCGCTGGTCGAGGCGCCCGACGGCAGCTGGTGGTCGGTCTATCACGGCTTCGAGAACGGCTATTGGACGCTCGGCCGCCAGACCCTGCTCGATCCAATCGAATGGACGAAGGACGGCTGGTTCCGGATGAAGGGCGGCGATCTGTCGCAGCCGATCCGCAAGCCCAAGGGCGGCACCGCGCTGCCCCACGGCCAGCCGCTGTCCGACGATTTCAGCAAGCCGCTACAGCTCGGCAGCCACTGGAATTTCTTCAAGCCCGCGCCCGACGAGAGCAGCCGCCAGCGCGTCGAGAACGGCGCGCTCGTGCTCAAGGCCAGCGGCACCGCGCCGAGCAGTTCCTCGCCCCTGCTCCTCATCGCCGGCGACCAGGCCTATCAGTTCGAATGCGATATCGAGATCGCGCCAGGCGGCGTCGCCGGCCTGCTGCTCTTCTACGACGAGAAGCTCTATGCCGGGCTCGGCTTCGACGAGAAGCGCTTCGTCACGCACCAATACGGCATCGAGCGCGGGCGCCCCGCCAATCCGCATGGGCGCCGCATGAAGATGCGCGTCACCAACAATCGCCACATCGTTTCCTTCCACACCTCGGGGGACGGCCGGACGTGGAAGCGCTTCGATCGCGGCATGGAGGTCTCGGGCTATCACCACAATGTCCGCGGCGGTTTCCTGATGCTGCGTCCGGGCCTCTATTCGGCAGGCGAAGGCGAGGCGCGCTTCCGCGACTTCCGGTTCCGCGCGCTGTGATGCGCAGCCTTGCCTTCACTGCGATGCTGCTCGCCGCCCCGACCGCCGCGCAGACCGCGCCGGAAGCGCAGCGTCCGATCGCCGCATCCAAGATCGTCCTCGTCGGCGATTCGACCACTGCGGTGATCGGGGGCTGGGGGCCGAGCTTCTGCGCCTATCACGTGACTTCGTTCGCGGCCTGCGTGAACCTCGCGCGCGGCGGGCGCAGCTCGGGCAGCTATCGCGCCGAAGGCTCGTGGGACCTCGCGCTCGCCGAGATGCGCACGCCGGGCTACAAGAATGTCTGGGTGCTGATCCAGTTCGGCCATAACGATCAGCCCGGCAAGCCCGGCCGCTCGACCGACCTCGCCACCGAATTCCCCGCCAACATGGCGCGCTATGTCGACGAGGTCCGTGCCGCAGGCGCGAAGCCGGTGCTGCTGACGCCGCTCACCCGCCGGATGTTCAAGGACGGCAAGCTCCAGAACGACCTCGAACCCTGGGCGGCGGCGATACGCAAGGTCGCCGTGGAGAAGAAGGTTCCGCTGCTCGATCTCAATGTCGAGAGCAGCGCCGCGGTGCAGGCGATGGGCGAAGCCGCGGCGGACCGCTTTGCGCAGCTCCCGCCCGGCTCCGCGCCGATCGGGCCCACGGCGACGACAGAAATAGAGGTCCGCCCGATGGCGCAACCCAAGCTCTCGTTCGATCGCACGCATCTGGGCATCGAGGGCGCCAATTACTTCGCGGCGATGGTCACGCGCGAGCTGGCCGCCGCGGTTCCGGAGATGCGCCCGTTGCTGGTGCGCTAGCCGCCCGGTGCCTCACGGCGGAGAACGGGTGGTTAGCCGCGAAAGGTCACACTAGGGTCACACTGATTGCATCGTTCTGGCCGGCCGTGTTCCTGCGCAGGCAATCCAGGATGGTGTGGACCAGGCAGCGCTATCTCCTGCTTTCGCACGAGCAGGATGAGAGGGGCGTTACGATGTCAAAGAGCTAGATGAGGCTGTCAGGCGAAATCCTACATTGCAAGCATGTCTGCAATTGGGGCGTCAGCGGTCTTCCTGCCCCTTCCGTCTGGCGAACGGGTGCCACCTCCCCTAGAGGGCGGGCATGATCCGCCTGCGCCCCCAGACCGCCGCTTATTGCATGCTCGTGCTGGTGATGCTGCTCTGGGCAGGCAATTCGATCGTCGGCCGCGCGGTGCGCGACGACATACCGCCGCTGTTTCTCGCATTGCTGCGCTGGACCGGGGCCTTGCTGGTGATCGCCCCCCTCGCCGTCCGCCACCTCGCCGAGGATCGCGGTGCGATCGTGCGCAACTGGCCGGTGATCCTCCTCCTGGGCCTGCTCGGCGTCGCCGCGTTCAACGGCTTCCTCTATTCGGGGCTGCGCTACACCACGGCGAGCAATGGCCTGCTGGTGCAGGCGGCGATCCCCGCTTTGGTGCTGCTCGTCGACTTCCTCATCTTCGGCGCGCGTGCAGGGATCGGTGCGATCATCGGCGTCGCACTGTCTACGTTCGGCGTCGTGATGATCATCTTCCAGGGCAAGCTTGGTGCGCTGTCGCAGGTCGCCTTTAATCGCGGCGACGCGCTGATCCTGTGCGGCGTGGTCGCCTGGGCCTTCTACACCTCGCTGCTGCGCCTCCGCCCGAAGCTTCATGCCCCGAGCTTCCTCACGGTCACCTTCGCGATCGGCGTGCTCGCGATGCTCCCGCTGGCCGCCACCGAGTGGCGCGAGATCGCCGTGATGCACTGGACGCCGGGCGTGTTCGCCGCGGTGCTCTATGTGGCATTGCTGCCCTCGGTCGTCGCTTTTGCCCTGTTCAATGCCGCCGTCGCGACGCTGGGGCCGGCAAGCGCGGGCCAGGCGATCACGCTGATGCCGCTGTTCGGCGCGCTGCTCGCGGCGGTCACGCTGGGCGAACAGCTGCACGCGCATCACTTCGCCGGAATGGGCCTGATCCTCGGCGGAATCCTCGTCAGTGCGTTCGTCCGTTCGCGTGAGGCGCGGCGTATGGCCGCGCAAGAGGGTCTCCGCGAGGCCTGATGCCCGGCCACTGACGAATACACCAATCATATGCTTCGTCGGCCGGCGTGCTAATCGACCTCCTTGCCGCAACATCCAGGGAGGTCGCACGCGAATGATCGACGTGAGCATGCACTCCCGGTAAGCGCGCAACGTGCCGGCGAACGCCTTCATGAACGAGACGCACCTGCGATGAACGACCGCCCCACCGCCGCGCTGATCCGCATTCTCGATTCGCATATGCATTTCTGGCGGATCGGCGGGCCCGGCCATTCGTGGCCCGACGCCGAATGGCCGCGCATCCACCGCGATTTCCTGCCCGATGATCTACGCGCCGAAGTCGCAGGCTCGAACCTGGTCGGCGGCGTGCTCGTCCAGTCGCAGGGCGACGACCGTGATACCGACTGGATGCTCGCGCTCGACGACCCGCTCATCCACGCGATCGTCGGCTGGGTCGACCTCGCGCATCCGCAAGCGCCGCACCGCATCGCCGAACTGGCCGACCAGCCCAGGATCCGCGGCCTGCGCCCGATGCTCCAGGGCATCGCGGACACCGAATGGATCCTGCAATCCGGTCTCGACCCGGCGATCGAGGCGATGCTCGCGCACGACCTGCGTTTCGACGCGCTGATCCAGCCGCGGCACCTGAATACGCTCCACCGCTTCGCCACGCGCTGGCCCGAGCTTCCGATCGTGGTCGATCACGCCGCCAAACCCCGAGCGGCGCGAGGCGAACTCGATCCGTGGCGCGACGAGATCGCCGCGCTGGCGGCGCTCCCCAATCTCTGGTGCAAGCTGTCGGGGCTGCGCACCGAGCAGGCCGCGGGCCAGCCATATGAAACGCTGCGTCCCTATGTCGCGCATCTCGTGGCGTGTTTCGGCGAGCGCTTGATGTGGGGCAGCGACTGGCCGGTACTGCGCCACGCCGGCGACAGCTACCCGGATTGGGTCGACGCGACCCTCGATCTGGTTGGCACCGCGACGCCCGCCGCGCTGGCACGGCTGTTCGAGGGCTCGGCGAGAAGCTTTTATGCTTTGACCCATGACGTATGACACCCCTGATTAGCGGGAGCCGCATGCTTATGGTCGATCTCAATGCCCTGGGGCGGCTCGGTTTCGGCGCGGCTGCGATCGGCAACCTCTATCGCGCTACCCCCGATGAAGAAGCCGCGGCGACGGTTCGCAGCGCGTGGGATTCCGGCCTGCTTTATTACGACACCGCGCCGCATTACGGCTTCGGCCTGAGCGAAAAGCGCCTCGGGGATGCGCTTGCCGAGATCGATCCGGATCAACGCGCGATCGTCTCGACCAAGGTCGGCCGCCGGCTCGATCCGGTTGAGCCCGGCACCGATCTCTCGGTGGCGCGGCAGGCGTTCGTGACCCCCGAACCGTTCGAAAGCGTGTTCGACTATAGCTACGACGCGGTGATGCGCTCGTACGAAGCGAGCCGCGCACGGTTGCGGCGTGATCGCATCGATATCCTCTTAGCGCACGATATCGGCCGCGTGACCCATGGCGACGATCACCCGCGCCGCTTCGCCGAGTTCATGGAAGGCGGCTACCGCGCGATGCGCGAACTACGCGACGGTGGCGCGGTCGACGCCATCGGTCTGGGCGTCAACGAATATCAGGTGTGCGAGGAAGTGATGGCGGTCGGCGAGATCGACGTCGTCCTGCTCGCCGGCCGCTACACCTTGCTCGAGCAGGAAGCGCTGGAGACATTCTTGCCGCTGTGCGAGCGGCGCGATGTCAAGATCGTGCTCGGGGGTCCATACAATTCGGGCATTCTCGCCAGGGGCGTGCGCGGCGGCGGCGAGCTTCATTACAATTACGAACCCGCGGCGCCCGCGATCGTCGCACGCGTCGGCGCGATCGAGGATCTCTGTGTCGAGCATGATGTGCCGCTGGCCGCAGCTGCATTGCAGCTCCCCCTCGCCCATCCCCAGGTCATCTCGGTCATTCCCGGCCTGAACAGCGCCGATCAGGTCGCCCAGGCGGTAGCGCTCATCCAGACCGACATTCCGCCGGCACTGTGGCGCGACCTCAAGGATCGCGGCCTGATCCGCGCCGACACGCCCGTTCCCGATTCCATCACCCTTTGAGGAAAGACGAAAAGATGCGCCTTGCAGGCAAGACCGCCGTCATTACCGCCGCCGCCCAGGGCATCGGCCGCGCCAGCGCCGAACTGTTTGCGCGCGAGGGCGCCCGGGTCATCGCCGCCGACATCAACGCCGAAGCGCTCGCGACACTCGAAGGGTGCGAAACGCACGTGCTGAACCTGCTCGACGGTCCTGCGATTGCGGCGTTCGGCGAGAAGGTCGGCGAGATCGACATCCTGTTCAACTGCGCGGGCTTCGTCCACGCGGGCACGATCCTGACCACCGAGGAAAAGGATTTCGACTTCTCGTTCGATCTGAACGTGAAGTCCGCATACCGGATGATCCGCGCCTTCCTGCCCGGCATGATCGCGCGCGGTGGGGGATCGATCGTCAACATGTCGTCGGTCGCCGGATCGGTGATCGCGGTCCAGAACCGCTTCGTCTACGGCGCCTCGAAAGCGGCGGTGGTCGGCCTCACCAAGTCGGTCGCGCAGGACTATGTGGGCAATGGCATCCGCTGCAACGCGATCTGCCCCGGCACCGTCCAGTCGCCATCGCTCGACGAGCGGCTCGCGGCGACCGGCGATGCCGACAGGGCCCGTTCCGAGTTCGTTGCACGCCAGCCGATGGGCCGGATCGGATCGGCCCGGGAGATCGCCGAGCTCGCGCTCTACCTCGGCAGCGACCTGTCTTCGTACACGACCGGCACGATCAACGTCATCGACGGCGGCTGGAGCAATGCATGAGCGCGCCCATCTGCCTCGCGCTCGATCTGATCGACGATGCTCGCGTGTCTCGGCGCCGGTTCACCGCCTGACGCGATACTCCGTCCAGCGAAATCTACGGGTTCCGGTATGTGCGTGGATACAGGCGAGGAAAGTGGTGCCCGGGGACGGAGTCGAACCGCCGACACTGCGATTTTCAGTCGCATGCTCTACCAACTGAGCTACCCGGGCAGGGCCCGGCGTGGCCGGGAGCGGGCCTCTTAGTCGGCGTCCCGCGCGCTGTCCAGCCCGCTTTGTTGCCCCGGATCGACGGGCTCGCCCGGAACGCGATAGCCTTCGCCCAGCCATTGCAGCAGGTCGCGGTCCTTGCAGCCGCGGCTGCAGAAAGGCTTGAATCCGGGTTCGGTTGGTTTGCCGCAAATCGGGCAGCCGTCACGCTTGGCCAATGTCACCTCCTTGAGGGGCGACGAACGCCGTCGCGCCGCCGATGCGCCGCGCCAGCTCGGCGGTCCATTCGGGCCGCTGCGCAAGCCGGTTGGCGATTCGCCTGTCCACCATATGGGTAGCCGGCGGCGGCGGGGGAAGCCGTTCGATGCGGCGCAGCTCGGCGCGTGCCTGTGCCCCCACCGGATCGGCACGCAACAATTCCGGCAGCGAGGCCCGCGTCCGCCGCCGCACGATCTGCAGGAAACCGAAACCGTTGACGGTGGTGCGCTCGAACGGCTGCGGCAGTGCCGCGTCGATCGCCTCCGCTACTGCCTGCCGCGCCGCCTTGTTCGCCAGCGTCGGGAAATCCACCCCGATCGAGCCGGCGATCCCGTGCCGCTCGATCGCCCGCGCCACCGCATGCGCCGCCGCCACCGCCAGCGGCTCGAGCGGTCCGCCGCCATCGACGTCGAACAGCGTCATCGCCGGCGTGGGCGACAGCCGCAGCGCGCCGCCGGGGAATGCGATCTCGCCGGTCATTGCCTCTTCGAGCACTTCGGACCAGCCGGCCTCCTCGAGCAGGTCGCTCTCATGCGCGCGCAGCATCCGTACCGGCACCTCGGTCGCAGTGATCCGCGCCAACAAGTCCGGTCCTTCGCCGGGTACCGCGTCCGCACCCGCGGGCACCGCCTTGGGAAGCTTGGCGCGGCCGGGCTCAGGGATCGCCTCGCGCACGATCCGCACCCGCAGCGTGCCGCCCTGGGTGATCCCCTGCGGCAGCGGATCGCACAATGCCTCGCCGCCTTCGAACGCGACCTTGCCGGTGCTCTTGTCCACCAGCCGCGCGTTCAGAATCGCTCCGTGTCGCGGTGCGCTGCCCTCAAGTTCGATCCGCGCCTTCCAGATCACTCCGCGCGCGACGAGCGCGGCGCGGTTCTCGCCGATGCCGGCCTCGTAGAGCCACTCAGCCAAGCTGGTAGCCCGCCCCTTCGAGCAGCGCGCGGGTCTCGAACACCGGCAGCCCGACCACGCCCGAATGGCTGCCCGAGAGGAAGCGGACAAAGGCTTCGGCCTTGCCCTGGATGGCATAGCCGCCCGCCTTGCCCATCCCTTCGCCTGAGGCGACGTACCAGTCGATCTCGGCGTCGCTCAGCCGTTTGAAGGTGACGATCGTGTCCGAGATCCGCGTCCGGGCTTTCCCGTCGAGCCCGATCAGGCACACCGCCGACAGGCAATGGTGCCGCCGGCCCGAGAGCAGCGCCAGCATCCGGCGCAGATCGGGCTCGTCCGCGGGCTTGGCGAGGATGCGGCGGCCAACGGCGATCGTGGTGTCGCCGGCGAGGACGATCTCGTCCTCAGCGCGCGCGACCGCTTGCGCCTTGGCCAAGGCAACGCGGAGCACATAGGCACGCGGCAGTTCGCCGGCATGGACGTCCTCGTCGACATCGGGAGCGGCGATGCGCACAGGTTCGGCGCCGATCCGCTTGAGCAGATCCAGCCGGCGGGGCGAAGTGGAAGCGAGGACGAGCCGCATCGGCCCGACGCTCACTTGAAGCGGTAGGTGATACGGCCCTTGGTCAGGTCGTAGGGCGTGAGTTCGACGAGAACTTCGTCGCCGACCAGCACGCGGATGCGATTCTTGCGCATCTTGCCGGCGGTGTGGCCGAGGATCTCGTGATCATTCTCGAGCCGGACGCGGAACATGGCGTTGGGCAAAAGCTCAACGACCTGACCGCGCATTTCAAGGAGTTCTTCTTTGGCCAAAAATATGCCTCTCGAGTGAATGCGAGCAAAAGTGGCGGTGCCTTTACTCTGCCGCGCATGAAAAGGGAAGGTGGACGGCAGATCGCGACGTCCAATGTGCCAAGATGGGGTGCCCGGCCCGCAAAGTCCAGCGCCGAACAAGCGCTTGCCTTGGCCGTCGCGCGCCACTTACACTGATGTAAGTGACGGCCGGCAGTGCCGCGAGGAGAGGGTGATGGCACAGGCATATATCGTCGCAGCGGCGCGCACCGCGGGTGGGCGGCGGGGCGGCCGGCTGATGGGCTGGCACCCGGTCGACCTCGCCGGAGCAATGCTCGCCGAGGTCGCGACGCGGAGCGGCGTGGATCCCGCCGCGATCGACGACGTCATCATGGGCTGTGTCGGCCAGGCGGGCGAGCAGGCGCTCCACGTCGGCCGCAACGCAGTGCTCGCTTCCGGGCTTCCGGCGAGTATTCCCGCCGTGACGATCGACCGCCAGTGCGGCAGCTCGCAACAGGCGATCCAGTTCGCCGCGCAAGCGGTGATGTCGGGCACCCAGGACGTGGTGATCGCCGCCGGCGTCGAGCATATGAGCCGCGTGCCGATGGGGACGAGTGTCGCCGGCGCGAAACCCTATAGCGATCGCCAGCTAGAACGCTTCGGCGTGCGCGGGTTCAGCCAGTTCACCGGTGCCGAGATGATCGCGAAGAAATACGGGCACAGCCGCGAAGCACTCGACGCCTATTCGCTGGAGAGCCACCGCCGCGCCGCCGCCGCGGTCGAGCGCGGCGACTTCGCCGACGAGATCCTCGCACTCGACATCGACGCGGCCGACGGCCCCGCCCGGCATGCGCAGGATGAAGGCATCCGCTTCGATGCGAGCATGGAGGGCTTGGGCAGCCTCAAGACTCTGGTCGAAGGCGGCGTGATCACTGCGGGCAATGCCAGCCAGATCTGCGACGGCGCATCGGGGGTGATGGTGGTGAGCGAGGCCGCGCTCAAGGCGCACGGGCTGACGCCGCTGGCGCGCATCCACAACCTCACCGTCACGGCGGGCGATCCGGTGATCATGCTGGAAGAGCCGCTGTTCGCGACCGACCGGGCACTCAGGCGCGCGGGGATGCGGATCGACGATATCGACCTGTACGAAGTCAACGAAGCGTTCGCGCCGGTGCCGCTGGCGTGGCTCGGGCATGTCGGCGCCGATCCGGACAAGCTCAACGTAAACGGCGGCGCGATCGCGCTCGGCCACCCACTGGGCGCTTCGGGCACCAAGCTGATGACGACGCTCGTCCACGCGCTGCGCAAGCGCGGCCTGCGCTATGGCCTCCAGACGATGTGCGAGGGCGGCGGCATCGCCAACGTGACGATCGTCGAGGCTTTGTGAGGGGCGCACGCGGGCGGCGCCCCGATCCTCCCCGGCACGGGGAGGGGGTGCCGCGAAGGGTGTCCTGTGCGGCACGCCCCCTCCACCACGCCCTGCGGGCGCGGTCCCCCTCCCCGTGCCGGGGAGGATTTTAGTGGGCACCCTCTCCGGCATCCGCATCATCGAGTTCGGCGGCATCGGCCCCGGCCCGTTCGCGGCGATGATGCTCGCCGATCACGGCGCCGAAGTGATCCGGATCGAGCGCCCCGGCGCCAGCTTCGGACCCCACGCGCTCGCCCGCAACCGCAAGGCCATCGGCGTCGAGCTCAAGGCACCCGAAGGCGTGGAGATCGCCCGCGCGCTGTGCCGTGACGCCGACGGCATCATCGAAGGGTTCCGCCCGGGCGTGATGGAACGTCTGGGGCTCGGGCCGGAAATGCTGCTCGGCGACAATCCGCGCCTCGTCTATGGCCGGATGACCGGCTGGGGGCAGGACGGGCCGCTCGCCCAAACCCCTGGCCACGACATCAACTATATCGCGCTCGCCGGGCTGCTCGACGGGATCGGCGCGCCGGGCGGGCCGCCGGTCGCCCCGGTCAATTATCTCGGCGATTTCGGCGGCGGCGGGATGCTGCTCGCTTTCGGAATGACGAGCGCATTGCTCGGCGTGAAGATGGGCGCGCCCGGACAAGTGGTCGATGCAGCGATGGCCGAGGGCGCCGCTTTGCTCGCCAGCATGAGCTGGGGGTTCAAGGCCGCCGGCATGTGGCAGGACGGCCCGGGCGCGAACCTGCTGAGCGGCGCCGCGCCTTTCTACCGGACCTATGCCTGCGCCGATGGCGGCACCGTAGCAGTCGGCGCGATCGAGCCGCAATTCTATGCCGCGCTGGTTGCAGGTCTCGGCGAAGACGGTGCCGGCCAGATGGACGCCGCCGCCTGGCCCGCGCGAACCGCACGCTTCGCGGCAATCTTCGCGACCCGCGCGCGCGACGCATGGATCGCGCATTTCACGCCCGAGGCGTGCGTGTCGCCGGTCCTCACTTTCGACGAGGCGGCGGCGCATCCGCACAATGTCGCACGCAGCACCTTCGCGGGTAGCGCCCCCGCCCCCGCGCCGCGCTTCGCCGCCACCCCCGCATCGCCGCCCAAGGCTTCACAGCCCGGCGAATGGACCGATCGGGTGCTGGCCGGGCTCGGATATGACGAACCCCGGATCGCGGCTCTGAGAGCCGCAGGGACGATCGGTTGAGGAGAATGGCATGAAGTTCGAGAACATTGCAGCAGTGGTGACGGGCGGCGCCTCGGGCCTCGGCGCGGCCACCGCACGGGCGCTCGCCGCGGCGGGGGCGAAGGTCGCCTTGTTCGACATGAATGCCGAAAAGGGCGAAGCGCTCGCCGCCGAGATCCATGGGATATTCTGCAAGGTCGATGTCCGCTCGGACGACGAGGTCGATGCCGGCTTCGCCAAAGCCCGCGACGCGCACGGCCAGGAGCGCATCCTCGTCAA
Organism: Sphingomonas sp. Root241; assembly: GCF_001428865.1. Lineage (GTDB taxonomy): Bacteria > Pseudomonadota > Alphaproteobacteria > Sphingomonadales > Sphingomonadaceae > Sphingomonas. The sequence continues at coordinate 567,134 of NZ_LMIV01000001.1, read as the reverse complement.
TTGCGCCGGCGTCGGCAATGCGTTCAAGACGGTCGGCCGCGACAAGGCGACCGGCGAGATCCGCCAATTCCCCGCCGCGGCGTTCGACTGGGTGATCCAGGTCAACCTCGTCGGCAGCTTCCGCTGCATCGTGAAGTCGGCGGCCGGCATGCTCACGCTCGATCCCGACGAAGACGGCGAGCGCGGCGCGATCGTCAACACCGCCAGCGTCGCCGCCGAGGATGGTCAGATCGGCCAGGCCGCCTATTCGGCGTCGAAGGGCGGGATCGTCGGCATGACCCTGCCGATCGCCCGCGATCTTTCGGGCGAAGGCATCCGCGTCAACACCATCCTCCCCGGCATCTTCGACACGCCGCTGATGAACGCCGCGCCCCCGCAGGTGAAGGAAGCGCTCGCCGCCTCGGTTCCCTTCCCCAAGCGCCTCGGGCGGCCGGAGGACTATGCCAGCCTCGCGCTCGAGATGCTGCGCAACCCGTATTTCAACGGCGAGGACGTCCGCCTCGACGGCGCGATCCGGATGGCGCCGCGGTGAAGTAGGCAAAATATAATCGTCACCCCGGCCGAAGTGCCGGGGTCCACCGTGCCGCACCGGAAGGGATGGAAACGTGAGCACTTCCGCAGCCGCATGGTGGACCCCGGAACAAGTCCGGGGTGATGGATAGGAGGGAATTGCATGTCCTCACGCAACTGGCGCGACGACCCCGAACTCACCGCCCTCGCCGACGGTGCCGCACGCTTCTTCGAGCGCGAAGCTCCTCCCGAGCGCATCGCGAAGTGGCGCGACGCCGGACAGGTCGAGCGCGCCTTCTGGCGGCAGGCGGGCGAAGCCGGGCTGCTCGGCGTCTCGATCCCGGCCGAATATGGCGGCGCCGGCGGCGACTTCCGTCATGACGTCGTGCTCGTCGAGCAGGTCGGCCGCCACGGCGTCGAAGGTTTCGCGCTGTCCCTGCACAACGTCATCATCCTGCCTTATGTCCTCGCCCACGGCACCGAGGAGCAGAAACGACGCTGGCTGCCCAAGCTCTGCTCGGGCGAGAGCGTCGCGGCGATCGCGATGAGCGAGCCCGGCGCTGGATCGGACCTGCAGGCGATCCGCACCACGGCGCTCAAGGACGCCAACGGCTATCGAATCAACGGCGCCAAGACCTTCATCTCGAACGGCCAGATCGCCGATTTCGTCATCGTCGTCGCCAAGACCGATCCGGCGGCCGGCGGCAAGGGCGTCTCGCTGCTCGTCGTCGAAACCGACCAGGCCGAGGGCTTCCGCCGTGGCAAGGCGCTCGACAAAATCGGGCTCGATGCGCAGGACACCTCGGAACTCTTCTTCGATCAGGTCTGGGTCCCCGCCGACAATCTGCTCGGCACGACCGAGGGTCAGGGTTTCCGCCAGCTGATGGCCGAGCTCCCCCGCGAACGCCTCGTCATCGCGGTCTCCAGCGTGATCACGATGGAGAAGGCCGTCGAGGTGACGACCGAATACGTCAAGCAACGTCAGGCGTTCGGCCAGCGCGTGTTCGATTTCCAGAACACCCAGTTCAAGCTCGCCGAGTGCAAGGCCAAGACCGAAGTCGCCCGCGTGTTCGTCAACGATTGCGTGGAGCGCCAGCTCGCCGGCACGCTCGACCTCACCACCGCCGCGATCGCCAAATTGTGGGTCACCGACAGCGAAGGCCAGGTGGTCGACGAGTGCCTCCAGCTCCATGGCGGCTATGGCTATATCAACGACTATCCGATCGCGCGGATGTGGCGGAACGCCCGCGTGCAGCGCATCTATGGCGGGTCGAACGAGATCATGAAGGTGCTGATCGCGCGGTCGCTCTAGCGGAGGCGCATAAAAGACCCCGCCCGAATTGCTCCGGGCGGGGTTCGAAGTTCAAAAGGCCGGTTCAGCCCGCGACGTGACTCCCCGCCAGCGCCGCGAGCAGCAGCAGCGCGACGATGTTGGTGATCTTGATCATCGGATTGACCGCCGGACCCGCCGTATCCTTGTACGGGTCGCCGACGGTGTCGCCGGTCACCGCGGCCTTGTGCGCCTCGGATCCCTTGCCGCCGTGGTTGCCGTCCTCGATATACTTCTTGGCATTGTCCCACGCGCCGCCGCCACTCGTCATCGAGATCGCGACGAACAGCCCGGAGACGATCACGCCGAGCAGCATCGCGCCCAGCGCGGCGAAGCCCTGCTCCTTGCCGGCGACTGCGGCGATGATGAAATACACCGCGATCGGGCTCAGCACCGGCAGCAGCGACGGCACGATCATTTCCTTGATCGCCGCCTTGGTGACGATGTCGACGGTGCGGCCGTAATTGGGACGGCTGGTCCCTTCCATGATCCCCGGATTGTCGCGGAACTGATCGCGCACGTCCTGCACCACCGATCCCGCCGCGCGGCCGACTGCGGTCATGCCGAACGCGCCGAACAGATAGGGCAGCAGCGCGCCGAGCAGCAGACCGACGATGACGAACGGATTGCTCAGCGAGAAATCGACCATCGCCTTGTGCGTGATCGGATCGACGCCAAGGCCGAGTTCCTTCGCATAATGCGTGAGATCGGTGGTGTAGGCGCCGAACAGCACCAGCGCCGCGAGCGCCGCCGAGCCGATCGCATAGCCCTTGGTCACCGCCTTGGTGGTGTTGCCCACCGCGTCGAGCGCGTCGGTCCTGTGGCGCACGTCATCGGGCAGGCCAGCCATCTCCGCGATGCCGCCGGCATTGTCGGTGACCGGGCCATAGGCATCGAGCGCGACCACCATGCCGGCCAGCGCCAGCAGCGAGGTTGCGGCGAAGGCGACTCCTATGATGCCGGCGATCTGGAAGGTCGCGATCACCGCCACGACGATCACGAGCGTGGGCAGCGCCGTCGATTCCAGGCTGATCGCGAGGCCCTGGATGACGTTGGTGCCGTGGCCGGTGACCGACGCCTTGGCGATCGACTTGACCGGACGATAATTGGTGCCGGTATAATATTCGGTGATCCACACCAGCAGGCCCGTGACGACGAGCCCGATCATCATGCAATAGAACAGGCTCATGCCGGTGAATTGCGGACCGGCAAGTCCGGTCGCGCCCTCGGCGAGAAAGGCATCGTCGCCGATCAGTGCGCCCGGATCGAGCCCGCCGATCATCGCGTTCATGTCGCCGACGACATATTGGGTGACGAGATAGATTGCCGGGACCGAGAGGATCACGGTGGTCCAGAAGCCCTTGTACAGTGCGCCCATGATCGACTGGCCCTTGCCGAGGCGGACCATATAGGTGCCGATGATCGAGGTGATGATGCATACGCCGCCCACGATCAGCGGCAGCGCCATCAGCTTGGTGAGCATCTCGGTGCTGACATTTCGCATCATCAGCGCGAGCGAGACCATGGTGAGGCCGAGCGTGACGACATAGGTCTCGAACAGATCGGCGGCCATGCCGGCGCAGTCGCCGACATTGTCGCCGACGTTATCGGCGATCACGGCGGGGTTGCGGGGATCGTCCTCGGGGATTCCGGCTTCGACCTTGCCCACCAGATCGGCGCCGACATCCGCTGCCTTGGTGAAGATGCCGCCGCCGAGACGCGCGAAGATCGAGATCAAGGAGGCACCGAAGGCGAGCGCAGTGAGCGCGGCGATGACTTCGCGGCTGTTGGGCGCCAGATGCGACTGCTCCACCAGATACCAGAAGATGCCGGCGATCGAGAGCAGGCCCAGGCCCGCGACGAGCATGCCGGTGATCGCGCCCGAGCGGAAGGCGAGCGTGAGCCCGCCCTGCAGCGAGGTGCGTGCGGCCTCCGCGGTGCGGACGTTCGCGCGCACGGAAATATTCATGCCGACATATCCGGCAACGCCCGAAAGCACCGCACCGATCAGGAAGCTGACCGTCGACAGCCCGCCGAGCGTAAAGAACAGCACGATCGCGACGACGACGCCGACGATGCCGATCGTCATGTACTGCCGGCCCAGATAGGCCTTGGCGCCCTCCTGGATGGCGGCGGCGATATCCTGCATCTTCTCATTGCCGGGCGATGCCCTGAGCACTTGCTGGCTCGTCAGAAAGCCATAGGCCACCGCCAGCAAACCGCAGGCGATGGCGAGATAAACAATCGTCATCAGGCGAAGTCCTTCCCCTAGAACTGGAACCGCCGCCGGCCTTGCCACCGGTCTTTGCGGAGCCGGGAAGGTATCGGGCGCCCCGGGCGGGCGCAACCCGCCTCAGCGGTGTTCGTAGCCGAGCCGTCCGGGCGGGGATTTTCCGTCGAGCAGAAGGGGTTGCACGGATTTCTGAAGCATCGTGCCGATCCGCGTGGCGGGCACCGGCAGGACGATTCCGTCGGGGGCGGCGAACAGCAGTTCGTAATCGTCGCCCCAACTCGCCGCCGCCAGCCGGTCGCGCGCACCTTGCGCAAACGGGATCGCGTCGAGTTCGATCGCAGCCGTGCACCCGCTCGCCTCGGCCATCCGCCGCGCATCGAGCAGCAGCCCGTCGGACACGTCCATCATCGCATGGACATGGCCGCCCAGCGCCAGCCCCTCGGCCAGCCGTGGGCGCGGGCGCAGATAGGCCGCGCCGTCACCCGCGTCGAACCCGAGCATCGCCGCGCCGATCGTGCCGGTGACGTAGAGCGCATCCCCTGCCCGCGCCCCGGTTCGCGCCGGAACCGGCCGTACCGTCGCCCGGCCGATCGCCGTGCAGCCGAACGTCGCAGGGCCGGAATGCGCGATGGTGTCCCCGCCGAGCAGCTTGACGCCATACGCATCGAGCACTTCGCGCAACCCCGCCACGAACCGCTCGGCACCCTCGACCAAGGTTGCGCCGATCAGCACGCCGATCGGCTCGGCGGCCTTGGCGGCGAGATCGGACAGGTTCACGGCCACCAGCTTCCACGCAATGTCGGCAGGATCGGTGCCGAGGCGGTAATGCACCCCCTCGGCAATCGCGTCGTGCGTGACCACCAGCGCCTCGCCGCCGATCTCGATGACGGCCGCATCGTCGCGCAAATCCTGCGCGCCGGGATGCAGCGGGAGCGTGCGCAAGGCAGCGATGAACTGGGCTTCGTCCACTCTAACGCCTCCCCGGCACGGGGAGGGGGACCATGCGCAGCATGGTGGAGGGGGAGCGCCACGAGGGAATCCACCGGGGAGAGCCCCCTCCACCACCGCCTTCGGCGGCGGTCCCCCTCCCCGTTCCGGGGAGGATCAGGCTCAACCCCGCACTTCCTTCGCCACCGCGTCGAGGATCCCGTTGACGAACCCCTTCTCGCGCCGGTCGTAAAATGCGTCGGTCACGTCGAGATACTCGCTGATCACCGCACCGACCGGCACATCGGCCCGCGCCATCAGCTCGTACGTCCCGGCGCGCAGGATCTGCCGCATCGGCTTGTCGAGCCGGTCAAGCGACCAGTCGGCAGCGAGTTTATCCGCGATCAGCCGGTCGATCTCCTCGCGCCGCGCGTCGACGCCCTTCACGATGTCGTCGAAGAACGCGACATCGGCATCGGCATATTCGACATCCTCGATCGTCGCGCCGAGCCGGTGTTGGTGGAATTCGGTGAGCAGGACGGTCAGCTTCGTCCCCTCCATCTCCTGCTGGTACAGCGCCTGCACGGCGGCCAGCCGCGCGGCGGCGCGGGCCTTGGATCGGGTCTTGGCTTTGGGGCTGGGCATAATTCTCTTCACTACACCGTTCGCGGCGCGCTTGTCGAAGCGCCTGGCAAACGGGTTCAGGGTTTCAAACGGATCGCGACCGATTTCGCGTGCGCGGGCAGCCCTTCGGCGTTGGCGAGCGCAACCGCGGCCGGGCCGATAGCAGCAAGCCCGGCTTCGTCCAAGGCCAGGAAGCTCGTCCGCTTCATGAAATCCAACACCGACAGCCCCGAGGCAAAGCGCGCGCGGCGCCCGGTCGGCAGCACATGGTTCGGCCCCGCGACATAATCGCCCACCGCCTCGGGCGTATGCCGCCCGAGGAACACCGAGCCGGCATGGTGGACCATGTCGAACAGTCCCTCCGCTTCGTCGCATGCAAGCTCGAGATGCTCGGGCGCCAGCCGGTCGCACAGGGGAATCGCCTCGACGAGGCTCGGCACGACGATGATCGCGCCATTGGCGTCCCAGCTCGCCCGCGCCGTCGCCGTGGTCGACAAGGTCTCGATCTGCGCATCGACTGCCGCTGCCACCCGGTCGCCGAACCCGGCATCGTCGGTGAACAGGATCGACTGGCTGGTCGGGTCGTGCTCAGCCTGGCTCAGCAGGTCCGCCGCGATCCATTCGGGATCGTTCTTGCCGTCGGCGACGACGACGATCTCGCTCGGCCCCGCAACCATGTCGATGCCCACCACGCCGTAGAGCTGGCGCTTGGCCTCGGCGACCCACGCATTGCCCGGGCCGGTGACCACGTCGACCGGCGCGATCTTTTCGGTGCCGTAAGCGAGCGCCGCGACTGCCTGCGCTCCGCCGACGCGCCACAATTCGTCAACGCCCGCGATATGCGCCGCCGCGAGCACCAGCGGATTGACCTCGCCGTTCGGCGTTGGCGTCACCATCACCAGCCTCCGCACGCCCGCGGCCTTGGCGGGAATCGCGTTCATCAGCACCGAGCTGGGATAGGCCGCCCGCCCACCGGGAACGTACACCCCCGCCGAATCCACCGCCCGCCACCGCGCACCCAGCCGGATGCCGAGCTCGTCGATCCCGTCGCTGTCCTCCGGCTTCTGCTTGGCGTGATAGACCGCGATCCGCTCCGCCGCGAGTTCGAGCGCGTCGCGCAGTTCGGGAGTCAGCCCCTCCCACGCCGCAAGGCAATCGGCGCGGTCGATCTGCCAGCCGGTCTGGTCGAGATCGTGCTTGTCGAACAGCCGGGTCAGGTCCTTGACTGCCGCGTCGCCTTCGTCGCGCACCCGCTTGATGATGTGCGTGACGTTGCGCGCGACATCCTCGTCGGCCTCGCGGCGGGCGTTGACGAGGGCGGTGAACTTCGCGGCGAAACCGGGTGCGGAGGCGTCGAGACGGATCACGCCACAGCCCTCCGGAACGCATCGACCAGCGGCACCACTTCGCCCGCGCGCATCTTGAACGCCGCGCGATTGACGATGAGACGGCTGGTGACCTGCGCGATCACTTCGACTTCGACGAGCCCGTTCTCCTTGAGCGTCTTGCCCGAAGAGACGAGGTCGACGATCCGCGGCGCCAGCCCGAGCACCGGCGCCAGCTCCATCGCACCGTTCAGCTTGACGCACTCGGCCTGCACCCCGCGCGCCTCGAAATGCGCACGGGTGATGTGCGGATACTTCGTCGCGATGCGGACATGGCTCCAGCCGCGCGGATCGTCCTTCTTCGCCATGTCGGCGGGCTCGGCGACCGAGATGCGGCAATGGCCGATGCCGAGATCGACCGGCGCATAGAGCTCCGAATAATCGAACTCGGCGAGCACGTCCGATCCGACGATGCCGAGCTGCGCCGCGCCATGCGCGACGAAGGTGGCGACGTCGAACGCACGCACCCGGATCAGGTCGATCGCAGGGCTGTTGGTCTTGAAGCGCAGCGCCCGGCTGTCCGGATCAGCAAAGGCGGGTTCCGGCACGATGCCGACCGCCGCGAGCAGCGGCAGCGCCTCGTCGAGGATCCGGCCCTTGGGCACGGCAAGGATGAGCGGTTCTTGCATGGGTGCCGGGGCTTTACTTGGGGGGTGCCCCGGGCGCAACACGCGCCGCATGGCCGACGAACAGACCAACCGCGACAGTTTCGCCATCCAGGCCGGCTATTGCACGGCGATGGCCGCGCCGATCACCGCGCGCGTATCGACCGTGCTTGGGCAGAGCCTTACCCGCGACAGCGAAACAGGCCGCCGCGTGCTCGACTGGCCCGGCGAGCCTGTGGCCGACGCGCTGGTGCTGCGGCTGATCGGCGGTCTGCATGCGCTGCACCGCCGCGGCGTGCCCGAAATCGCGCCCGTCTTCACCGGCGCGATCACCGACGAAACGGAGGTCGGCACGATCCTCAACGCCGTGTTCGTCGCGCACGATGCCGAACTCCTCCCATGGCTCGACGGCCCGCCCCAGACCAATGAGGCAGGTCGCTCGGCCGGCCTGATGACCGGCATCCTCCATCTGGCAGTACGCTACGGCCCCAGATTCGAAGTGCTCGAGATCGGATCGAGCGCCGGCCTCAACCTGCTGATCGGCCGCTATCGCTTCGATCTGGGCGGCGTCCGCGCCGGCCCCGCCGGCTCCCCGGTCGAGATCAAGCCGGAATGGCGCGGCCCGCCGCCTCCGGATGCGCCGGTCGAGATCCTCTCCGCGCGCGGCGTCGATATCCAGCCGCTCGATCTCTCGGGCGATCGCGACGCCGAGCGGCTGCAAGCCTATTGCTGGGTCGAGAACACCGAGCGTCAGGCGCGGCTGGAAAAGACCATCGCGATGGTCCGCGCCGAGGGTGTCGATCTGGTGCAGGGCGATGCCGCCGACTGGATCGAGGTCCGCCTCGCCGAGCCGCAGGCGGAGGGCGTGACGCGCGTCCTGATGCATTCGGTCGTCTGGCAATATCTCCCCGATGCCACTCAGCAGCGCATCGCCGACGCGATGCTCGCGGCGCGCGCGCGCGCCACGCCCGAGCGGCCGCTCGGCTGGGTGATGATGGAGCCCAACCGCGATCTCCACCGCCACGAGGTCCGCGTCCGCGGCTGGCCCGGCGACACGCCGATGCAGCTGGTCGCGCTGACCCATGCCCACGGCGCCTGGGTCGAGGCGCTGCCGCCGCCCTATGAGACCCGCCCCTATGTCATGCGGGCCTATTAGGATGCACAGCACCAATTATCGCGACACGCTGATCACCGTGTCGACGGATTGTCCGGTGCCCGGCGGCACGATCCCCGAAAAACCCGGCACCATCGCCACGATCCAGCACGCCCTGCTCGCCACGCCTTACGCGATGACCAGCGACGACCTGCTCTACGAGACGCACCGCGCCCGCGGCGGCGACAAGACCCGCGAAGACTTCTTCGCCAGGCCCCAGGCGTGTCTCCGCGCCTCGCCTCTGGTCAAGCAGTTTGGTTGGGGCATCCACCACGACGCCGAGGGCCGCATCGCACTGCTCGATCCGCAAGGCGAGACCTATCGCGAGCTGCTCGCCGACGCCTCGGTCAAGAAGACGCCCGGGATGCGCAGCAAGCGCTAACCACGAGCAGCTTGCAATGTAGGATTTCGCCTGATTGAGTGCCGTGCCGGAAAATCCCCGGCCGCTCTTTGAAACGTCCGATCCGGCGCGCAATAATGTTGCGAGATTGAACGCGTTACGGTGAAAAGAGTCAATTTAACGCGGACCGGGCCAGCGTCTTTGCGTAACGTCCGCAAACTTCGCTAGCCCTCCCGCGCCAGCAGCCACTCCCGCATCGCCGCGGTCACCGCCTCGGGCTTTTCCCAAGGCACAAAATGCCCGCCATCCTCGATGCGGGTAATGGTCAGATCGGGCACGAATTCGTCCAGCTCGAGCTGCACCGGCAACAGCGCCTTGTCCTGCATGCCCCAGATCACCAAAGTCGGCTGGGTGATCGGCGGGAAGGGCGCGTCGAGCCAGACCGGACGTTCCGCATCCTCATCGGGCGCAGGCACGACGATGCTGCTGGCGCGGTACCAGTTGAGCATCGCGGTCATCGCGCCGGGCTGGCCCCATTCGTCCATGTACGCCGCCTTGTCCTCGCCCGCGATCCCGCCAACGATGTGCTGCGCGAAGGTCGAGGCGAAGAAGCGCTCGAGCCCGGCGCCGATCAGTCCCTGGTCGATCCGCGTGTCGCGGAAGCGGGTGATATACTGGCTTCCCTTTCGCTGCGCCGGATCGTCGAACAGCGATTTCTGGAAGACCTTGGGATGCGGTGCGTTGACGATGATCAGCCGCGCGATGCGCTGCGGGTTCTGCAGCGCCGCCATCCAGGCGATCGCCCCGCCCCAGTCATGCCCGACGAGCGTGAAGCGATCGACCCCGAGATGGTCCGCCAGCGCGAGCAGGTCGCCGACCGGCTTGTCTGGGGTATAATTCTCGACGCCCTCGGGCTTGGACGAGCGCGCGAAGCCCCGCTGATCGGGCGCGACGACATAATGGTCCTTCGCAAGTTCCGGAATCTGATGCCGCCAGGTCCGGTGCGATTCGGGAAAGCCGTGGAGCAGGAAGATCGGCGGGTTGGCCGGATCGCCCGCGATGGCGACGTCGAGCTCGACTCCGGTGGGAAGGGCTATCCGCTGGAGTTCCGCCATATTCCCCTCCTGCTCTGTTCCCCTTCCGCTTGCGGGAGGGGTTAGGGGAGGGGCTGGCCTCCCGTTCCATTTCATGCCCTCCCCCGACCCCTCCCGCAAGCGGAAGGGGAGCGATTGGGGCAGCCGCTTGCCCTTGGTGCGGCTGGTCAGGTGGAACCGGTCGCACCGATCGCAGCGATAGAGGCGGAGTTCGAGCCCCGAACGCTGGATCGCCGCCAGCGCATCGGCCTCCGAGGCATAACCCGCCTTTCGCCGGCAGACGCTGAGCCTGGTCCTAGGGATAGCTCACCGTCTTGGGCACTTCGGGGATTGGGATCCATTCCTTGTCGTCGCCGGGAACCTTGGGGAAATTGCCGGCCGTCCAGTCCTGCTTGGCCTGGTTGATCCGGTCGCGGCTCGACGAGACGAAGTTCCACCACACGTGCCGCGGCGTCTTGAAGGCCTCGCCGCCGCACAGCATCACGCGCCCGCCGCGCTCCGAACGCAAGGTCGCCGCGGTGCCGGGACGCAGGACATAGAGCGTCATCGGCTCGAGCCTGAGCCCGTCGAGGCTCGCTTCGCCCATCGACACATAGACCGCGCGCTCGTCGGCACCGGCATCCACGGGAATGCTCCCGCCGGGCGCGAGCGCGATGTCGGCATAGATCGTCCCGGCATAAGTCGTGGTCGGCGCGGCGGCGCCCCACAGCGAACCCATGATCACTCGGGCGGTCGCGCCGCCCGCCTCGATCACCGGCAGATCCGCCGCGGCGACGTGCTCGAACGCCGGATCGATCTCCTCGTTCGCCTCGGGAAGCGCGATCCAGGTCTGGATGCCGGAGAGTTCCGGCCCCTTGGCCCGCTCGGCCGAAGGCGAGCGCTCCGAATGGACGATGCCGCTGCCCGCGGTCATCAGATTGACCGCACCGGGCTCGATCGTCGCGAAGGTGCCGATCGAATCGCGATGGTCGATCGCGCCGGCATAGAGATAGGTCACCGTGGCAAGGTTGATGTGTGGGTGCGGCCGCACGTCGATGCCGGTGCCCACATCGAGCCGCGCCGGGCCCATTTGGTCGAAGAAGATGAAGGGGCCCACCATCGTCCGCGGCCGCGACGGCAGCGTGCGGTGCACCTTGAAGCCGCCCAGATCATGGGTGACGGGCTCGATCGTCTGGATGATCAGGTCTTCGGTCATGCTGCCTCCGTTCGATCACCGGAATAGCCAGTCGGCGGGGGGCGGGACAGCCACAGTTTGGAAAGGCAGATTTTCCGATCAGGCGGCATCCAGCTCGGGATAATGGCGGAAGATGCCCTGCGTGTTGAAGCCGATCCGCCGGTCGCTGGCGCAATAATCGTGGATGCCGGGGAGTTGCGCCACACGGTCGCGGATGGCGATCAGCTTCGGATAGTCCCCCTCGATCGCCTTCATCCGCTTGGGGAACATGTAGTGCAGTCCCTCGATCAGCTGGAAGATCGACGTGTCGCCATAGCTCCAGCGATCGCCGGTCAGCCATTCGCCCTCGACCGAGCGTTCGAACCAGCCGAGGAACTTGGGCATGCGCTTCTCGCGGAACTCCTCGGCAAAGCGGGTGGCCTCGGCCCGCTGGTCCTCGTAATAGAGCCCGGTGCCCACCGGATGATGGACCTGGTGCACTTCGGCGATGAAATCGGTGATGGTGAGCTGGACCTCGTGGAGCCAGCGCCGCGCGGCCTCGTCGGCGGGGGCGATGCCGTGCCGCTCGCCCAGATAGAGCAGGATGTTGGCGACCTGTGCGATCACCTGCGTGCCGGTATCGAGATAGGGCGGCGCGAAGGGTGGGCGATGCTTCCGCGCCTTCATGTCCTCGATCAGCGCGTCCGAGCCACGCTCGCGCGCCACATCGACATAAGCGATGTCGCCCGCCTCCATCGCCAACCGGACGAACTCGCCCCGCCCCTGGATCTCGGCCCAGTACCAGAGCTTGTACGTCGTCATGCTTATTCTCCCGGAGCGCGTGCCTTTATCGCGAGCGCGTGGATGCGGCCGGCGAGCAGGTCGGCGAGCGCGTTGTTGACCAATCGCTGCCGCTGAACGCGCGACTGGCCCACAAAGGCTCCGCTCTCGATCACCACGGTCCAGTGCGATTCGCCGGTGCCGTCGTCGCCGAGATGGCCTGCATGATGGTGGCTGTCGTTGATCACCTCGAGCTGCGTCGGGGCGAGCGCGGCGATGAGACGGGCGGCGATGATGTCGGCGAGTCCGCCGCTGGCAGGGTCGGTCATCGCGCCTATATAGTCCGTTTGTTGAAGGGAGGTAGCGTGCCTGACGGCCAGCCGAGAAAGGATCGACCGAATTCCCGTTTCCACGGTCGCGTGGAGGCGCAGGGGCGGCTGTGCGCCGAGCCGGGCTGTGCCGAACCGGGCGAGTTCCGCGCGCCGCCGCTCGAAGGCACCGGCCGCGCCGGCGACGGCCCGCCGCCATTTCGCTGGCTATGCCTCGAGCATGTCCGCGCGTTCAATTCGGGCTATAATTTCTTCAAGGGGATGAGCCCCGACGAGATCCACGACGCGCAACGCCCCTTCGCGGGCTGGGAGCGCGAGACGCGCGCGTTCAACGCCACCGGCGGCGCCGATCGTCCGCCGCGCTGGGCGGACTTCTCCGACCCCCTCGACGCGATCAGCGCGCGCTTCCGCGAGCGGATGAAGGACCGCGCCGAACGCAAGGACGGCAAGCCGCTGTCGGGCAAGGACCGCGAGGCGATGCGTACGCTGGCGCTCGAAATCGACGCCGACCGGATGGCGCTCAGGAAACGCTATTCGGAGCTGGTGCGCCGCTTCCACCCCGATCGCAACGGCGGCGACCGCGGCCATGAAGCGCAACTGCAGGACGTCATCGCCGCGTACCAGCACCTCAGAAGCTCGCCGGCCTTCGCCTAGCCCTCGCGCTTCATCCGTTCCTGCCGGGCCAGCTCGCGCGCGCTCGGTTCGGACATCTGGAAGCTGCCGATCGGCACTTCCCCAGCCGGCTCGTACGTCGCCATCGCCACGCCGGTGGTGCTCGTCTGATGCTCGACCAGCTTGAGCGCGAAGGGCGGCGTGCCATCGCCGAACAACCGCTTGCCGCCGCCCAGCACCACCGGAAACGTCATCACGAACAGCCGATCGATCAATCCTGCCGCGAACAGGCCCGGATAGAGCGTGGTGCTGCCCTGGATCAGGATGTCCGAGCCCTCGCCCGCCTTGATCCCGGCGACCGCGTCGATGCTGCCGACGCGGTGGCTGTTCTGCCATTCGAGCGGCTCGTCGCCGCGAGTCAGGACGTATTTGTTGGCCTTGTCGAACGCCGGTCCGATCGGATCGTCGGGGCCGACATAGGGCCAATGCGCCGCGAAGATCTCCCAGGTCTTGCGCCCGAGCAGCAAGTCGAAAGGCCCTCCGAACATCGCGCCCATCGCATTGCCCATCGCCTCGTCCCAAAAGGTCGCAGACCAGCCGCCGAGCGCGAAGCCGCCGGTCCAGTCCTCGCTCGGCCCTCCCGGCGCCTGCATCACGCCATCGAGCGACTGGAACACACCACCGATGATTCTACGCATCGACATTCTCTCCTAGTCTCTGTCGGGGGCGCCCAGGGGGAAATAGGCGCGATAGGGGCGAGCCTCCTCAACCGCGCGCACGACCGAAGGTCGGGCGAGCAGGCGGGCGCGGTAGGCCCGCAGATTGACCAGCTTCTCGGGGATCGGATCCACCCAGTCGGCGTAGAACAGCGCCGGCGCGGCTGCGCAGTCGGCGAGCGAGAAGGCGCCCGCCGCCGCCCATTCGCGGCCCTCGAGCCAGGTCTCCAGCCAGGCATAGCTCTTCTGCAACGCCGCCTTTGCCTGCTCGACCTCGATCGGGTCGTGCCGCTCCGGGCCGCGCAATGCGTCCGCAACCACCCGATTCATCTGGTTCATCACGTGATTGTCGAAGATGCGATCGAGCATTCGCACTTCGAGCGCCGCGTCGCCCTCGGGAAGGAAGGCGACCGCGCCGGGATGGAAACGCTGGAGGTGCTCGATGATGACGCTCGATTCGATCACCGGACGGCCATCGTCGACGAGGAGCGGAAACTTGCCCGGCGGCCACAGCCGGGCAAGTTCGGCGGCGTTCGCCGGATCCTCGATCATCCGATACTCGAACGGCGTGTCGTTCTCGTAGAGCGGGATCAGCACCTTCCAGCAATATGACGAAAAAGGGTGCGCATAGAGCTCGAGCATCAGCGCGAACCCACCACGCCGAACTTCGCGCCCTGCGGGTCCTTGGCATAGATCACGAAGTCGCCGCCGGGCACTTCCATCGGCTCCTGGACGATGCTGCCGCCGGCTTCCTCGATGCGCTGCTTCGCTTCGTCGATGTCGCCGACCCGGAAGAAATAGTTCCAGCCCGGCGTCTCGCCCGGAGGCGCCTTCATCACGGCGCCGATCATGCCGCCGTCATGGCCGAGAAAGCTGTAATCGCCCATCTCGCCCATCGGCATCGCGCCGTCCTTCGTCCAGCCGAACTGGTCGCCATAGAAAGCGAGCGCGGCCTGATCGTCGCTGGTCTGGAGCTCGTTCCATTCGCCGTGCCCCGGCGCCATGCGCTTGAACGCAGTGCTGCCTTCAGGGCTGGAGCCCTTCATGACGTAGAAGACCACGCCCTGCGGATCGGCGACCATCGCCATCCGGCCGACGCCTTCCAGCGTGGTGGGCGGCATATGGATGCTGCCACCTCCTGCTACGATCTTCTGCGCGGCGGCATCGACGTCATCGACGCCGATATAGCCGTACCAGCCGGGCCGCGGCCCCGGATCAGGGACCTTCATCAGGCCCGCGACGCCTTGGCTGTCCGGCGCGTTGAACACGGTGTAGCCGCCGGTGTCGACGATCGTGTCATTGGCATAGGGAACCGCGCTCCAGCCTATCACCTTCTCGTAGAAGGGCAGCGCCTTGTCGGGATCGGCGGTCATCAGCTCGTACCAGATCGGCGTTCCATGCGGATTGGTCATGATGAGTCTCCTTTGTCAGTTCCTCCCCGAGGCGAACTCGGGGAGGATCGGGGTTCAGCCTTCGCCTTCGTCGACGATCGGCTCGAAGCCGCCCCAGAACATGCGCTTGCCGTCGAAGGGCATATCGGCCGGCGGCTTCATCCGCTCGTCGGCCATCACCTTTTCCCAGCCGGAATCGCGCGCCTCCTTCGAAGGCCAGATGATCCACGAGAAGACCACATTCTCGGCCTCCTCGGCCTTCACCGCCATGAAGAAGTCGGTGGTCTTGCCGCGCGGCAGGTCGTTGCCCCAGGCTTCGACCACGCGCGTAGCGCCATATTCCCGGAAGATCGGCGCGGCCTTTGCGGCCATCTCGCGATAAGCTTCCTTCTTGCCCTCGGGTACGGGCACGACGAATCCATCAATGTAAGACATCTTCTCTCTCTCCTCTTTTTATCCGCTTTTTATCCGCGCCGCTCAGGGGGCCACGGGTTCCGGTTCTTCGAAATCGGCGAACTGCGCCGCCAATGCGCGCTGGAAGGCGGGGCGCGCTTCGCCCCGCGCCTGATAGGCGGCGAGCGTGGGGAATTGCTCGACCAGTCCGGTGCCGCGTACGATGCGCAGCACGGTGACCATCATCAGGTCGCCCGCAGTGAAGCGCTCCTCGAGCCATTCGCGATTCCCCAGATGATCGGCGAGCCGCTGGAGCCGGCCCTGGATCATCTTGACTACTTCGGGCCGCCGCGCCTTCGCCCAATCCTCGCCGGCGCTGAACAGGTCGATCGTGGCGAGCTGCTGGAGATAGGGCTCGATGCTGTTGAGCGCCGCGATCACCCACGCCGTGGCGCGGGCGCGCTCGCCCGGATCGGCCGGCAGCAGTGCCTCGCTCGACTGGCCAATATGGAGCACGATCGCTCCGGATTCGAACAGGCTGACCTGCTCGTCCCGGTAGCTCGGCACCTGGCCGAAGGGCTGCTCGATGAAATAGTCCGTCGGGCGCTCGCCCCTTGGATCGAGTTTGCGCACCGCATAGCCCTTCCCCGCTTCCTCCAGCGCCCAGCGGACGCGCAGGTCGCGGACGAGGCCGCGAGCGAAATCGGGCACCCAGCAAAAGGCGCTGATGGTCGGTTGGCCGGTCATGTCGCTCTCCTCAGGCCGCAGCCGCGGCGCGCTCGATCGTCGCGATGTCGATCTTGCGCATCTGCATCATCGCATCCATCGCGCGTTTCGCGGAGGCGGGATCGGGATTGTCCCAGATCAGCTCCATCATCCGCTTGGGCGTGATCTGCCAATTGACGCCCCATTTGTCCTTGCACCAGCCGCACGCGCTTTCCGCGCCCTCATTGCCGACGATCGCGTTCCACAGCCGATCGGTCTCCTCCTGGCTGTCGGTGAGGATCATGAAGCTCACCGCCTCGGTCTGGGGGAACATCGGGCCGCCGTTGAGGCCGACGAATTTCTGGCCCAGCACCTCGAACTCGACGACGATCACTTCACCCGCCTTTTGCGAAGGCGTGTCGGCCGGCGTGCGCTGGACGCGGGTGACGCGGCTGTCGGGAAGCAGCGACGCGTAGAAGTTCGCCGCTTCCTCGGCGGTATAATTGTACCAGATGCAAGTGGTCAGCTTGTCCATTTTACCTCTCCTGTTTCACTCGATCAGGCCGGCTCGTGTGCCGGTCCCTCGGGGAAGGCGGCCATCGCCGCTTCCATGTCCATGAACATCGGCTCGAAGATGTGGCCGTCGGGATCCTCGAAAGACCGGCCGTACATGAAGCCCATGTCCTGCTTCTCCCGGATATCTGCCTTGCCGCCGGCCGCCGCCGCCGCCTCGACGATCGCGTCCACTGCATCGCGGCTGTCGCGCGACAGCGCGATCAGCACTTCGGTCGTGGCATGCGCGTCGGCGATCTGCTTCGGCGTGAAGGTTTTGAAGAAGTCTTGCGACAGGATCATGAACACGATCTCGTCGGAAAGCTGCATCGCACTCGCCGCTTCGTTGCTGAAGCGAAGATCCTTGGTGCAACCGATCGCCTCGTAGAAGGCAGTCGACTTGGCCACGTCCTTCACGGGCAAATTCACGAAGATCATCTGGGGCATCGTTCTTCTCCTTTTCATTTCGTCGGATACGTGAGCGACGGGTACCAGTCTGCACCGCGTCCTTCGGGGGTGGAGTCGAGAATCGTCCAAAGCGGCATCAAATCGGGTGCACCGCGCGGGTCCTGGCCCGGGTCCGCAGTGCTGTCGTCCATCTCTCCCGCCCAGAACAACCGGATGGTGCCGTCGCGGCGAGAGAAGACGAGGAGCTGCGGAATGTCGCCACCGTCGGGGGCGAGCGCACCGAAATCGCGGCTGAACGTCTGCTCGGCGTCCGAATAGAGCGGCAAATGCCGCCAGCCGCGCTCCTCGGCAAAGGCGCGGAGCTTGTCGAGCGGCGAGCGCGCCGTCACTGCGAACGCGATACGTTGCTGGATGTCGAGCGCCTCGCCTTCCCAGGCCGAGAGCAACGACGTGCACATCGGGCAAGGCCGTTCGCGCTGCGGCCCGAACATCCAGGTGTAGACGACGAGCGTATCCTTGTCGCCGAACAGCGCCTCCAGCGTGACAGGGCCCTCGGCGCCTTCGAAACTGTATTCACGGGTGACTTCGGGTCCCGGCGGAAGTGCGCGGCGCTGTTCGGCGACCTGTTCGATGTGCCGGCGCAGCTCGATTTCCTCCGCCAACAGCGCAGTGCGCGCGGCACGATATTCGGCGCTTTCGCCGGGCCAGCGCGCCTCGCAGCGCGCCGCCAGTATCTCGGCCGGAGCCAGGATCGTTTCGATCATCACGCAAACCTCCGCTTGTCCGCTGTCGCGAATCGCTTTCTTGATCTTGATGCGCGACTCAGTTATAAAAAGCAACTATGGAGTCACAAAAAATAACTACCATCGATCTCGGCAAGGCGCGCCGCTGGTATCTCGACGCCTGCGGAACCGCTCTGGCAATGGATCTGGTAGGCGAGCGTTGGACCCTGCTGATCGCCCGAGAACTGCTGTTGGGCCCAAGGCGCTTCGGCGAGATACGCGGGGCGCTGGAGGGGCTGAGCGCCAACATCCTGACCCAACGGCTGGAAGGCATGGAGAAAGCCGGCATATTGCGTCGCCGCACCCTGCCCTCGCCCACCAACGCCCAGGTCTATGAGCTCACCAAATGGGGCCGCGCGCTGGAGGAGCCGATCTTCGCGCTCAGCCGCTGGGCGGCGGGATCGCCCGCGCACGACGTGACGCTGCCGCTCAGCAACGGCGCCTTCATGCTCTCGCTGCGAACGATGATGGACGGTGCGGCCGATCCCGATTTCGCGCCCGATCTCGGCTTCCGCATCGGCGGCGAGCCCTTCCGCGCGCAGATCGTGAACGGCATGCTCGAAATCGAGCGGCGCGATCCCGAAGGGGCCGATGTGATCTTCGCCGGCGAACCGACGAATCTGGCGGCGACATTCTACGGCCGCGACCCGCTGATCGAGTCGATGCGCGAGGGTCGCGTGACCGTAACCGGCGATATTGTGCTCGGCCAGCGCTTCGTCGACCTGTTTGCCCTTCCCGTCTTCTCCAACGACTGATAGGCGGAGGCCCCCTGCGCTTTGACGTTGCGGTGCGGCAAACAGCCCACTAACTCGCGAGGCGTTCTTGCAGGAAGCGATGATGGCCGACATCCCCAACACCCAGCCCGATAGTCGCGAGACGACGATCCTCGATTCGCCCGACAAGATGGTGAAGGTGCGCGACCTGTTCGGCATCGATTCGGACATGGAATGCCCCGCCTTCAGCGAAGCGGACGAGCGCGTGCCCGATCTCGATCCGGCCTATGTGTTCGATCCCGACACCACGCTCGCCGTGCTCGCCGGCTTCGCGCACAATCGCCGCGTGATGATCCAGGGCTATCACGGCACCGGCAAGTCGACGCACATCGAACAGGTCGCCGCCCGCCTCAACTGGCCGTGCATCCGCATCAACCTCGACGCACATATCAGCCGCATCGACCTGATCGGCCGTGACGCGATCGTGCTCAAGGACGGTCAGCAGGTCACCGAATTCCGCGAAGGCCTGCTTCCCTGGGCGATCCAGACGCCTACCGCTCTGGTGTTCGACGAATATGACGCGGGGCGCCCGGACGTGATGTTCGTGATCCAGCGCGTGCTGGAGACCGAGGGCAAGCTGACCTTGCTCGACCAGAATCGCGTGATCCGCCCCAACCCGTGGTTCCGCCTGTTCGCCACTGCCAACACGGTCGGCCTCGGCGATACCAGCGGGCTCTATCACGGCACCCAGCAGATCAACCAGGGCCAGATGGACCGCTGGAACGTGGTGGTGACGCTCAACTATCTCCCCGCCGCGGTCGAGGCGCAGATCGTGCTCGCCAAGTCGGGCGAGTATGACAAGCCGGGCGGCAAGGAGACGGTGGAGAACATGGTCCGCGTCGCCGATCTGACCCGGAAGGGCTTCATCAACGGCGACATCTCGACCGTGATGTCGCCCCGCACGGTGATCACCTGGGCGCAGAACGCGCTGATCTTCGGCGATATCGGCTTCGCCTTCCGCCTCTCGTTCCTCAACAAATGCGACGAGGCCGAGCGCGCGCAGGTCGCCGAATATTACCAGCGGGTGTTCGGCAAGGACCTGCCCGAGAGCGTGGTCAGCAAGTCGGCCTAGCCTGAAATGCCGGTCGTTCGGCATTGCAATGTAGGATTTCGTCTGCTTGCCTCATTCCCTCGTCGCCCCGGCCTTTGGGACGAGCAGAAGAAGCGGGATCCCGGCTCAAGGCCGGGATGACTGAATTTATCAAGGTTGCTTGGGTTTTCACCCCAAGGTGTGGGGTCTCGCCACCCGCTCTTTGACACTGTCGGATCGATCTCCCTCCAGCATGGCAACGCGCATGTGTCAACGCGCATGTGTCAACGCGCATGTGTCAACGCGCATGTGTCAACGCGCATGTGTCAACGCGCATGTGTCAACGCGCATGCCGCGCGACTGGCGCGAAGAGTCAGACCGTGTCAACCGCGCATTTCATTTTATCGTTCAAAACGAGATACTTACCGTATCTTGTCAGCCTGCGGAAAGTCGAAAGCGTGTCAACCGCCGGCGTGTCAACGGCGGTATCCGGCCCGCGGCTGCCAAGCCCTTCTGGCGCGCTAGCGGGTCCAGTGCGGTTGGAGAGGCGCCTAGGCCATTTTCCGCCCGAAGGTGCGCGGCGCCGGCATCCCCGGTGCGGCGGCCGGCTGGCCCGTCGCTTCGCCCTGCCCGCCATTGAGCTCGCGCAGCCGCGCCGCGATGCGCTGGTCGAAGGTGGCGGTATTGACGTCGGCAGCGCCCATCTCGGGTTCCGCGGCGAGCACATCGGCGACGCGCCGGCGGAGGAACTTCCGCAGCCCGAACACGAATATCCCGCCGATCAGCAGTACTGGCAGGAAGAAAGCGAAGGTCCAGCCGGCGCCCACCTTCGCGGCGGTGCCGGCCGCCGGCTCGCTGCCCTTGCTCTGTGCATGCGCCATGCGGCGCACGCGTTCCAGGAGCTGTTCGTTCGTCTCGCCCGGAAGCCGCTCGATCTCGTTGGCGCTTTTCGGCCGCACCGCGATCTTCGAAGAATAGTTGGCGCGATAGGTCGCCGTGGGATCCAGCCCGAGCTCGACGGTGAGCATCGTGAGCTCGGCACCGCCCAATTTCACATAGCGATCGCCATTATAGAGCACGAAGCTCGGCTCGGCGGGATATATCTCGGCACCGTCACGGACCTGATAAAAGGCGCCGAGGTCGTAATATTTGCCGTCGTGGAAATAGGTGCCGGTGTCGGGCAGGTCGTAGACCTTGTCGATCTTCTCGGCATAGCCGCTGCTCCCGCCAAAGCCGCCGAAGCTGCCGAAACGAAAGCGCCGCCGCGCCTCGGCGGGCTCGGCCAGTGCGGCGAACAGCGCCACTGCACCCATCACTGCCAGTACGAACTTGCCGCGTGCCCGCATCCGCCGTCCCCAAAGCCGATCGCTGCAATATGCTGAAGGTTGATTAGTATTTCGCTAAACGGCGCCCGCACTTCCCGTGGGGGGCCTGCGCGATTGATTTCATGCGGCCTTCCCGCCACATGACTCGCGTGGCAGCCGATTCCCCCCTCGAGCAACTGCGCAACGTCCTGGGCGGAACCGCGCGCGCATTGTCGGGCGAGGCCGAAGCCGAGCTCGCCTTCACTTCGGAGGCGCCGCGCCAGGACGGGCGCAGCATCAAGGTGCCGATGCCGTCGCGCACGCTGCCTGCCGAGCAGGTCGCCGAGGCACGGGGCTTCGCCGATGGCTTCGCGCTGCGCCTCAGGCATCACGACGTGGGCATGCACCAGCGGGCCGCGCCCGGCGAGCCGGTGGCGCGCGCAGTATTCGATGCGATCGAAACGGCCCGAATCGAGGCGCTCGGCTCGCGTGGCTATGCGGGGATCGCCGCGAATCTGGAGCATTCGCTCGGCGTGCGGCTGCGGGCCGATCCGATTGCACGCGCACGCAATCGCGAGGAAGTACCGCTATCCACGGCGCTGGGGCTGATGGTCCGCGAGCGCCTGACCGGGCGCGAGGCGCCGGCCAGCGCGGCGATGGGCATGGCGCTGATCCGCGACTGGGTCGAGGAGCGCGCCGGCGCCGATCTCGACGCGCTCGCACTGACGATCGACGACCAGCGGGCTTTCGCCAGCCTCGCCACCAAATTGCTCCAGGACCTCGAACTCGTCGAAGGCGAGATGATCCCGGACGAAGCCGATGAGGGCGGCGGCGAGGACGAAGGCACCGACGACCAGGACGAGCCAGGCGACGAGGACGGCGACAGCGACGCCCAGCAGGGCGAAGGTGAAGTCGAGGCCCGCGGCGAACAACGCGAGTCCGACGAGGCGGAAGGCGAGGACAGCCAGTCCGAAGCGATGGACGACGCCGACGGCGAGCCGGGCGACGACGGCGAGGAGGGCATGATGCCCACGCGGCCCAATCGCCCGTGGAGCGACATGCCGCCGCAGTTCGAATATCGTCCCTATACGACCCAGTTCGACGAAGTGATCGCCGCGACCGAACTGTGCGATGCCGAGGAGCTCGACCGGCTCCGCTCCTATCTCGACCAGCAGCTCGTCCATCTGCAGGGCGCGGTGACCAAGCTCGCCAACCGGCTCCAGCGCCGGCTGATGGCGCAACAATCGCGCAGCTGGGATTTCGACCAGGACGAGGGGATGCTCGACGCCGCCCGGCTGGCCCGGGTCGTGGTCAACCCGATGCAGTCGCTGTCGTACAAGATCGAGCGCGACACCGAATTTCGCGACACCGTCGTCACCTTGCTGATCGACAATTCGGGCTCGATGCGCGGGCGGCCGATCTCGATCGCGGCGATCAGCGCCGACATCCTGGCGCGCACGCTCGAGCGCGTCGGCGTCAAGACCGAGATCCTGGGCTTCACCACGCGGGCGTGGAAAGGCGGGCAGGCGCGCGAGAAGTGGCTGGCGGAGGGGCGCCCTGCCCAGCCCGGCCGGCTCAACGACGTGCGTCATATCGTTTACAAGCAAGCCGACGAGCCGTGGCGTCGCGCAAAGAAGTCGCTCGGGCTGATGATGCGCGAGGGGTTGCTCAAGGAGAACATCGACGGCGAGGCCCTGCTATGGGCGCATCAGCGGATGATCGGGCGGCCCGAGGAGCGCAAGATCCTGATGGTGATATCGGACGGCGCACCCGTCGACGATTCCACGCTGTCGGTGAATTCGGGCTCCTATCTCGAGCGCCATCTGCGCCAGGTGATTGGCTGGATCGAATCGCGTTCGCCGGTCGAACTCGTGGCGATCGGCATCGGCCATGACGTGACGCGCTATTACAGCCGTGCGGTGACGATCATGGACGCCGAGCAGCTCGCGGGGACGATGGTCGAGCAGCTCGCCGCATTGTTCGACACCGAATGAAGGTCGCTCCGCCTGCCGGAGGGTTTGCAGGCCCGGTAAAACGTTCGGTGACTATCGCCGGGCATCAGACTTCGATCACGCTCGAACCGGTCTTCTGGGAACTGCTCGAGGCGACGGCGGCCGAAAAAGCGCTCCCGCTCAACGCATTGGTGGCGGCGATCGACCATGCGCGCATTCAGACCGACGATCCCCCCAACCTCGCTAGCGCCATCCGCACCTGGCTCGTCGCGAGCCGTCCGGCCGGAGGCAATCTGACACAAAGTTGAGAGCCTTCTCATCGGCATCGGCCCTGAGAACACCTCGCAATAGCTGACCGCGTAACGACGCTTGCTCAATGCAGGTCCCGATGGGTCCCGAGAGCCTGACCGGGATACCGACGAGCAGGGCCGTGGCCATTTCTTCTCAGCGACCGAGCAGCACGCGCGCTTGGCCCGCGATCTGGGCAAGCATCGCGGCGTTGGGCACCGCCGCCTGCCGTGCGCGCCGCACCAGATTGGCGAATTGGTCGACTCGCGGCCGGTTCGCCTCCAGCCACGTGTCGACCGCCGCTTGCGGGTCCTTGTCTTCCGAGCGGCTGAGGAAGTCGAGCCGCAGCTGCTGGAAGTCGCGCGCGAGGCCGGCGATGAGCAGCCGCTCCCACGGATCGCCGGTGGTGATCCGCGCCGCGGTCGACTGCGCCCAATCGAGCCCGAGCGCCTGCCCCAGATGGGTGAAGGCACGGGTGAGCACGGTCTCGTCGATCCCCTTGCGGACGCCGAGTTCGGCGAGGCCGACCGCGCCGTCCATCTCGAACAGCCGGACGACCTTGGCGACGAGCTCGGGCGGCGCGCCGG
Source organism: Sphingomonas sp. Root241 (assembly GCF_001428865.1). Taxonomy (GTDB): domain Bacteria; phylum Pseudomonadota; class Alphaproteobacteria; order Sphingomonadales; family Sphingomonadaceae; genus Sphingomonas. The sequence continues at coordinate 543,178 of NZ_LMIV01000001.1, read as the reverse complement.
CCGCTTCGAGCTTGGCGGAGATGCGCCCGCTCTGGCTCTTCACTTCGTCGAGCAGCAGCGCCTTGGCCTGCTTGTCGAGCGCGTCGATGCCGGGCTTGAGCCGGGCGATCACTTCGGCCGGGCCCGCGCCGGGCCGGCAGACGCGAAGCAGATCGGCGACCTGACCGCGCACGGCGACCGCCATTTCGTCGAGCAAGGCGAGGCGCGCCCCTTCGCCGATCTGTGCGTTCTCGACCGCTTCCCACACCGCGGGGAGGCAGAACAACCGCTCCGCGACGACGAACATCGCCGCGATATCGGCCATCGAGGCGCCCTCTTCCTCGGCGAGCTCGAACGGGTGGAGCACGCCGAGGCGATTGACCATGCGATTGGCGAGCTTGGTCGCGACGATCTCGCCCCGCAGCCGATGCTCCTCGATCGCCGTGGCGAAGCGTTGCTGCATCGCATGCGGGAAGGCGGCGCGCAGATCGTCCTCGAGCTCGGGATCGGCACCCAGCCGGCCATGCTCGATCGCGTCCTGCAGCGCGAGCTTGGTCGAGGCGAGCAGCACCGACAATTCGGGCCGGGTGAGCCCCCTGCCCTCCTGCGCGCGGCGGAGAAGCTCCTCGTTCGACGAAAGCCCCTCGACCGCGCGGTCGAGCCGGCCGGTGCTTTCGAGGATCTCGATCACCCGGACATAGCTGGGCAGCGATACCGCGCCGTCATTCTCCATGAAGGAGAGCGCCAGCGTCTGGAGGCGATTATCCTCGAGCACGAGATGCGCGACGTCGTCGGTCATCTCGGCCAGCAGCGTGTTGCGGTCCTCGAAAGCGAGCCGGCCCTCGATCACCTCGCGGTTGAGCGCGATCTTGATGTTGACCTCGTTGTCCGAGCAATCGACGCCCGCCGAATTGTCGATGAAGTCGGTGTTGATCCGGCCGCCATGGCTGGCGAAGGCGATGCGCGCGGCCTGGGTGACGCCGAGATTGGCGCCCTCGCCGATCGCCCTGGCGCGGACCTGCTCGGCATTGACGCGGAGCCGATCGTTGGCGGGATCGCCGACCTCGACATGGTTCTCGCTCGCGGCCTTCACATAGGTGCCGATGCCGCCGAACCAGAGCAGGTCGAGCTGGGCCTTGAGGATCGCCGAGATCAGGCTGTTGGGATCGATCTCGGGAACATCGAGACCGAGCATCGCCTGGACTTCGGCGCTGAGCGGGATCGATTTCTCGGTCCGCGGGAACACGCCGCCGCCCTTCGAGATCAGGTCCGGGTTATAGTCCGCCCAGCTCGACCGCGGCAGCGCGAACATGCGGGTGCGCTCGTCCCAGCTCTTCGCCGGATCGGGATCGGGATCGAGGAAGATGTGGCGATGGTCGAACGCCGCGACGAGCTTCAGCGCCTTCGACAGCAGCATGCCGTTGCCGAACACGTCGCCCGACATGTCGCCGCAGCCGGCGACGCGGATGGACTCGGACTGCACGTCGACGCCCATTTCGAGGAAGTGCCGGCGGACCGATATCCAGGCACCCTTGGCGGTGATCCCCATCGCCTTGTGGTCATAGCCGTGCGACCCGCCCGAGGCGAAGGCGTCGCCCAGCCAGAAGTTTCGTTCGACCGCGAGTGCGTTGGCGACGTCGGAGAAAGTGGCGGTGCCCTTGTCGGCGGCGACGACGAAATAGGGGTCTTCGCCATCGAGGATCGCGACCTGATCGGGATGGACGACCTTGCCCGCGACGATGTTGTCGGTGACCGACAGAAGCGCGCGGATGAAGACGCGGTAGCTTTCGGTGCCCTCGGCGAACCAGGCGTCGCGATCGACTGCCGGCGACGGCAGCAGCTTGGGATAGAAGCCGCCCTTGGCGCCGGTCGGCACGATCACGGCGTTCTTGACGCGCTGCGCCTTCATCAACCCGAGTATCTCGGTGCGGAAATCGTCGCGCCGATCGGACCAGCGCAGTCCGCCGCGCGCGATCGGGCCGGCGCGCAGGTGGATGCCCTCGACACGCGGGCTGTACACCCAGATCTCGCGCCAGGGGAGCGGCGCGGGAAGCCCGGGGACCTTGGCCGAATCCATCTTGAAGGCGAGCGCTTCGGCCGCGGCGGGCGCGAAGGCGTTGGTGCGGAGCGTGGCGAGGACGACGCCGCGCAAGGTGCGCAGGATGCGATCGTCGTCGATCGCCGAGACCTGATCGAGCCCGGCGTCGATCGCCTTTGCCGCGGCCTTGAGGGCGCTTTCGTCCTTGCCGGCGCGGGCGGGATCGTGCGCGGCCTCGAACCGCTCGATCAGCGCGGCGGCGACCTTGGGCGCGCGGCGCAGCGCATCGACCACGGTGCCCATGCCGTAGTTCATGCCGGTCTGGCGGAGATAGCGGAACCACGCGCGGAACAGCACGACCGAAGTCGGCCGCATGCCGCCCTCGACGATCAGCCGGTTGAAGATGTCGTTCTCGGCGCGGCCTTCGAGCACCGCGGCGATGGCGTCTTCGACGAGAGTCGGATCGTCGGCGAGTGCCGGTGCAGTGCCGGTCAATGCGACTTCGAAATCGTGAAGGAAGCAGCCATTGGCGAGCTGCGTCGGCACTTCCTCGATCACACGGAAGCCGAAATTCTCGAATACCGGGACCGCATCCGACAGCGCAAGCGCGCCGCCCTGGGCGTAGAGCTTGATCCGGTACTGGCCTTTCTCGGTGGGATGCGGCGTGATCCGGACCGAGCGATCGCCGGCGCCGTCGAGCGTGGCGATGCGGAGGATATCGCGCGCGGCTTCCTCGGGCGTGTTGGTCGAGCGATAGACGGCGGGAAAAGCATTGGCGAAGCGCAGTGCGAGGCGCGTCGACGCGCCGCCGGCCTGCTCGACCAGCGCCGCCTCGACCGCGGGCACCCAGCCGCGCAGCATCCGCGCCAGCCGCGCGTCGAGCTCGCCGGCATCGGGCATGACGCCGCCGCCGCGCAGATCGAGCGTGTAGCGCAGCAAAGCGACGACACCGTCCTCGAGCGCGATCGACCAGTTGATCAGCTTGGCGCTGGCGGATTCGGCGAGCATATCGCCGATCGCCTCGCGGCGGCCGGTCGAGACTTCGTCGCGCGGCAGCCAGACGAAAGCGAAAAGGTGCCGCCCGAGCAGACTGCGGACCAGCACCAGCTTCGAACGCGGCCGGTCGGCTACCGACATCGCAGTGAGCACGAGATTTTCGAGCGAGGCTGCGTCGAACGCCGTGGTCAGATCATGCGGCAGCGCAGTCAGCGCGTGCGACATCGCCTTGCCGGTATGCCCCTTGGGATCGAAGCCGAATTTCTTCTCCAGCCCCGCCAGGCGCGTGCGCAGCAACGGCACGTCCTGCGGATCGGCGAACAAGGCGGCGCTGGTCCATAGGCCAGCATGGATCGACAGGCCGGTCACTTCGGCACCGGTGAGGATCGGCACGACGACGATGTCGAGCGGCACGCGGCGGTGCACGGTCGAGATCGAATTGGACTTGAGCAGCAAGGGCGATTCGCCGCCCTTGCGGAAATGCTCGACTGCGGCTTCGCGCGATGCGTCGGCGAGGATCGGCGTGCCGAGCTTGTAGCGTGCGAGACCGAGCTGATCGGAGACCTTGCCGTCGGTGCGCCACTTCTCGTGCGCGAGCAGAGTCATCGCGCCGTCGTTGAACCAGCGGAGCAGCGCCGTGCCCTCGGCGGTCGGCAGCGCATCGGCATCGGCGACGATCGCGGCCTGGAGCGCGCGCCAGTCCTCGACTGCGCTGCGGACCTGGGCGAGCGTGCTTTCGATCTCGGCCACCAGGCTGCGGCGCGTGCGCGCGTCGCTGCGCTCCATCTCAATATAGATCATCGATTCGCGGCGCGCGGCAGCCGCCGCCGGACCGATCGAGACGAGCTTGCCGTCGCCGTCGCGCTCGACGGCGATCACGGGATGGATGAGGCGGAAGATCGCGATGTCGTGCGCGGCGATCGCGCCCGAGATCGAATCGACGAGGAAGGGCATGTCGTCGTTGACGACCGCCAGCCGCATGCTGCGGCGTTCTTCGTCGAGATAGGTCTCCAGCCGGATCTGCGGGCTGCCCGGCGGGCGCACCGCCGCGGCTTCGGCGACGAAGCCTGCCGCTTCGGCGCGCTCGCCCTCGTCAAAGCCTTCCAGCTCTCCCGGCAGCGCCCCTTCGAGCAGCCGCGCCTCGAACGCCTGCGTGAGCGACGTCATCATGCTTTTCATGGGCGCCGCTATGCTCTGCCCAGCGTCCGACCTCAAGGCTCGGCGCGCAAGAAAAGTAACGGTTGCGACTAGTTTGTCGAAAAACTCAGGCGGCAGCCTTGCGGATCGCGCGTTCGGTGAGCGCCGTATCGTCTTCGAAACTGGCGACGATATCGAGACCCTCATGGCCCGCGCGCGCGAGCAGCACGACGAATTCGCCCTGCGCCGGGATGGCGACATGGCCGAGCGGCGGACGGCTGCGCATCTCCTCGGCGGCCTGCGCGAAGACGTCGCGCTTCGGCGCCGGACGGCGATGGTCGCGCTCGGCCTTCACCACGCCCTTGATCCCGCCGGGAGCGACTTCGAGGAAGGCGTCGAACCCGCCCTGCGGCACATCCTGGCGGCGGGCATAATTGAGCACCGCGGCGAATTCGGTGAGGCGGGTCTTGTCGTAATCCACACCGAAGACGAGCTTGACCGGCGGCGTCATCGGCGCGCGCGCCTGCACGTTGAGGCCGGCGTCGCGGAGCAATAGCTGGTAGCCCTCGGGCTCCGCCTCTGCGGCGAGCGCGAAATCATAAGCGCGGCTGAGCGCGCGATAGAGCGCCGAACGGCTGCGCGTGTCGGATGCGCGCGCGGCGGCAGCCGATTCGCGCGCCAGCATCAGCTGATCGGCGAGGCTCGAGCCGTGGACGAGCGCCTCGACGGTCTCCATCGCATCGAAACCGGCGCTGGGACCGTCGGCCCAGACCGCGGCGGCAACCGGGTTCTGCGGGACAATGCGGCGTGATTCCTCGATCTCCGCATTGAGGCGCGCCTGGGTCTCGGCGTCGACCAGTTCCTTCCAGTTGATCACGCCATAGATGAAGTCGATCGTCTCGCCGTCCGACGAGAAGGGCATCAGGATGCCGCGATACAGCGTGTTGTGCCCGCGCTGGCCGACGAACTCGGCCTCGAAGCCGATCGGGGCGCGATTGGCGATGATCTGGAGATAATGGTCGGTCAGGCGCGAGAGCAATGAGCGGCTCGGCACTTCGCCGACGGTCTGGATCGACGGCGTGAAGCCGCATTCCTCGCGCAGCGATTCGCCGAGAAAGCGGATCGAGGGATCCGAGACGCCGCGGGTGAAATCGAGCAGCACGCTGTGCGGGCCGAAATCGGCGATATTCTCGGGATCGAGATTCTCGATCGAGGGATAGGCGCGGCCATGGAGCAGCGACACCCAATAATTGTACGCGCGCACATGCATGCGGCGCTCGTCGGCGCCGATTTCCATCGGTCGATCCGAAACGGCGTCGTCATTCGACACCTCGGGAGTCGAGTCAAAGGGCTCATTGATACCGCGAGCCATGTCCATGCGCGTGCTCCGTTGCGGGCAACCCGCCCGATCCTTGAGCCACAGCTTGTGCACCCTCCATGGTAAACGACGCGTAAAGCCCGCCGGGTACGTATTGTTGCGGTGCCGGGCTGCGGGCGCGGCAAGCAAATCGCAACGCTTGTCAGCTACGAATCATGCTGGTAAGCGCGCGCTCTCTTCCGGGCGACATGCTTCGGACGGGCCGCTTTAGCTCAGCTGGTAGAGCATCGCATTCGTAATGCGGGGGTCACAGGTTCGAGTCCTGTAAGCGGCACCAGTACATATTGAGAACATGGTAGAAAACCGCAGAAATCTGCGGTAAAATGGCACCTGCCGGTCCCACGATTTCTCACTATGTTCCGCCAAGGCCCCGCCAAAAAGGGGCCATGGGCCACGAACATTAGCAGGAGGCGTGGCCCCACCATGCTTACGACCGTGGAGATTCGTGCGCTCAAGCCCGCAGCTCGCCCGTTCAAGGTTGCGGACAGCAAAGGACTATATTTGTTGGTGCAGCCCTCGGGCTCATTGCTCTGGCGATTTCGCTACAGGGTGCTCGGTGTCGAACGGAAGCTGTCCCTGGGCAGCTTTCCAGAAGTTTCCCTTAAGGAGGCACGCCTCGCCCGCGATGCGGCACGCGCGCAAGTCATCGACGGCGAAGATCCGGTCTAGGACAAGCGGCAACGGCGCATCCAGGCAGAGGTTGCGGCGCAGACGACGTTCAAGGTCGTAGCCGGCGAGTGCATCGAAGATGGAGCGTGAGGGGCGATCGTCCGCGACGATCAAGAAGGCGCGCTGGTTTCTCGAACTTCTGGCAGGGGTCGCCAAGCGACCGATCGCTGCGGTTACGCCGCACGAACTTCTCGATGCGCTAAAGCGCGTCGAGCGCCGCGGACATCACGAAACCGCCCTGCGGCTTCGCTCCTTCGCGGGACGCGTGTTCCGCTATGGCTTCGCGACGCTCCGGACCGAACGTAATCCCGCCGACATCCTGAGGAGCGCCCTGACGGTCTCGCAAGCCCGGCACCACGCTGCGATTATCGAGCCCAAGAAGGTCGGCGAACTGCTGCGCGCGATCGAAGACTATTCCGGTCGGCCCGAAACATACTTCGCACTGCGCCCGGGCGCCGCATGTCTTGCTGCGCCCGGGCGAGCTGCGCGGCGGCCGCTGGAGCGAGATCGACTTTGTTGAAAAGGTACGGCGCATTCCCGGCGAGCGAATGAAGATGAAACAAGCCCATACCATCCCGCTTTCGCGCCAATCGCTCTACCTGCTTCAAGAATTACGCGCGCTGGCGAGACCGGGCGAGTTCCTGTTTCCCGCTCTCCACACCACCAAGCGGTCCATCTCCGAGAACACGCTCAATGTCGCGCTTCGCCGACTTGGCTATGACCGGGAAGAAATGACCAGTCACGGCTTTCGCGCAATGGCGAGCACCCTGTTGAATGAATCAGGGCTCTGGCATCCCGACGCTATCGAGCGTGCGTTGGCCCATGACGAGAGAGACAAGGTCAGGGCGGCATACCATCGAGGTGCTCATTGGCCGAGCGCGTGCGCATGGCGCAGTGGTGGTCCGACTACCTTGATCAACTTCGTGTGGGCGGCAAAGTGATCAAGGGGAAGTTTCAGAAGCGTGCGTGAAGCGAAACTCCGCCGCCCCCACACCATGTCTGCTTGTGAGCTCTTTGCCGCCGCTCGCCAATTGATGCCCACCCGATATCAGAACGTCCGTTTGTGGCCGACAGCGGACGGGCCGCTTTCGGAAGCTGAAGGCTCGCGCGAACATCAGCCGTGAGCTCGAACTGCACAGGTCGTCCGGTCTTCTGCTGGGTCACGATCGCCCTGGCTTTGATCTCCGCGCCTGATATCAGATCGGCGATCTTGATTTTGACGAGGTCACAGCCGCGCAACTTGCTGTGGATGGAAAGACCAAACAGCGCCCGATCACGGAGGCGTGGGTCCGCAAGGATACACGCTACTTCGGCGCAGCTGCTGCGCATTGCCGCTCGAGACTGGAAGCCGCGGGCGAGTTCCGAGCCCTCGCCGAGCGGGCGGCTTCGCAAATGGCTGGAAGCGGCGCCGGTTCGGAGCCGTTTGCCGGCTTCACCCGGCCAAGCGCGATCGAAGGTGCTTGCCGTGGGGCTGGTGCGGCAGCCACATGGCATGTCAGAACTTCGGTTCCGTACCAGTTAGCTTTCGTATCAGGATTCAATGCATCGTAGGTAAAGCCCGTCATCCGACCCTGTGGACCAATGGTGCCCGTGTAGATGCCGGTGGCGTTCGGAACATGCCTGAAGATGTCTCGTCCCCAATGGATGGTGAACTGGACCGTGGAGCCGTCAACCTGTCCTTCGACCGGGCTGACTTCCAGCCCGATCAGGGTTTCGTTGGTTTGCTGGATCATCATCCTGGCCGGCATGTCCCACTGGCTGCACGCGGCGCCCGCCGATCCGGTGGAAAAAACGAAAGCTGAGGCGAGAGCGAGCGAGAACGAGATCGCCAGCCGACGATTGTGCGTCATATTTTCCTCCAGAGGTTCGTGGAAGTCACGGTGGTCATTGGTGCCATCGCCCAGCGGGAAGGAGGGACAGTCAGATTGGAGGTGCAGGACGCTCCTCGACATTGTGGTACGATATGATCTCCCAAGCGCCGGCTTTTCGTACCAGGACTTGTGCAAGCTTCGTGCGCATGATCCTGCCAGGAACGGCCGGTGTCGGCGGAATGCTCAGCGTGACGGACGTTCTACGAGCGCCACGTCCGGCTGAACGATACGCAGGTGCTCGATACTCTGCTCAAGGCGTGATCCCCGATAGACAGTGGCGAAGATGCGAGCGTGCTGCTCCGCGAACGCGCGCCTGCCGACGAAGACCTGACCGAAGATGTTGGTGAACACGCAATCCGTCGCGACAGCCTGGCTATAGGCGGCGGCATCGCCTCCATTCCATGCGCGGCTCTCATCCTTGAGGATCGGGCGCACCAGATCGAACCCAAGGTGATGCAGGTCCTGGTCGTGCTGCAAAGCCGCGAGAACGAAGTGGTCTCCAGGTCGGAACTGCACGAGACCTGCTGGGCGGGGCGGGTGGTCAGCGATGATTCGCTCAACCGCGCGATCTCCGCCCTTCGCCGGCTTTCGCAACTCGGTGGACCGGCAGGATTTCGGATCGAGACGATCGCCAAGGTGGGCTACCGGCTCACGACCTCCAAATCGAAGCTCGATGGCTCACCCGGCGTGGTGCTTGCCGTATTACCCTTCGACTCTATTCCTGCGAAGCGGGGATCGTCCTGGCTGTCGGACGGCATTGCCGAGGCCGTTCTGAGCACGCTGGCCGCGAGCACCAGCATTCGCGTGATCGGCCGCTCGTCGAGCTTCCAGTTTCGTGGGCCAGACAAGGCTGTCGGCATCGCCAAGGCCGCGCTTCGGATCACGCACGTGCTGGACGGCTTCGTCCAGCAGGTTGGAGACACGATCCGTGGCGCGGTTCAGCTGGTTGAAGCAGATTCGGAGACGATCATCTGGTCCGAACGGATCGATGAGCGAAGCGATAATGTGCTGGGCTTGGGCGACCGTGTGGCCGAGCACGTCGCAGTGGCTTTGGACCGCGCCTTCGCCGCACGCCGACGCCCGCAACGCATCGATGCGCGCGCCTATGAACTTTACCTGCGTGGCGCCGAGCTCACGCGCAATATCGATCCGGGTAGCCAGGCCACGGCTGTATCGCCGCTTACGGAATGCGTACGCTTGGCACCCGACTTTGCGGACGGCTGGGGCAATCTCGCACTGGCTCGGGCACAATTGGGCTTCTTCCAGGCGCCCTCGCCGGAAAACCGCGCTCAGGCCAACCTTGAGGCGCGCAAAGCATTGGCGATCGATCCGGACTGCGGTCCGGCAAGGCTTGTCCCCTATGTCGGCGGTCCCGTCTTCGATTTCAGCGGGCACCGGATCTACGAAACACCAGCACCTTCGAGCCACGGAAGAACGGCATCGCCCGACGTTTCCTTTGGCGTCCAGATGCTTGAACAGGGGCGCATCGCCGACGCGCTCGACTTTTTTGCGGCGGCAGAGCGATACGATCCACTGTTTCAGATCCGCATCTTTATCATAGCCTCGCCTTGCTTTGTGACGGCAGCATTGAGGACGGCCTGGCCCGGCTGGAAAGTGCGGCCGACCGGTGGCCCGACCTTCCCTTCTTTCTCGCCGCGCGCCTGCGCTGGGCGGCCGCTGCGGGAGATTGGCCGACAGTGGGCCGGTTCACTGAAAATGACAGCGGCCTGAGGCACTCGCTGGGGTCGAGGGCCGCCGATGTGTACGCCTGGATCGAGATCGCGCGGAATCCCGGCTCCACGTTCGATGACTTCCTGTCGTTGAGAGCCGCGGCCTTCACATGTGGCAGATCCGGGCTCGAGGAGCTTTTGCTTTATGGGCGTACGGCTGGGATCGAAGAGGTTCTCCAGCTGCTGGATGCGTCCGGCGAAGCGATCGTCAATATGGCTGCGGCACGAAGACCCGACGAGATCGGCGCGATAGCCTTATGGCTGCCGATCTACGACGCTGTTCGAAAGTCGCCGGGATTCGCGGCTGCGGAACGTCGAATCGTACTAACTGCACCGAACCAGCGATGAACCCCAGATAGTGCGATCCCGCAGCTCAAGATTCCCAGATCTCCCGATCATCAGTCATGTGTCCGGGCTATCGGTTATCATCAGCGCCGTGTGGATGCGACGACGTACAGCATGCTATTGTCGTCACCGCCGGCGCGAACTGCGCCGTCTCCCCGCAATCCAGCGCTGGTACTGATCGGGCCTGACGAGATGAAGCCCGCCAGCGCCAACATGACGGAAATTTAAGCTGGCCCTCAGTTCGGTGACATCTTCGGCGTCGTAGCGACGGTGCGTTCCGAACGTTTGCAGGAAAGCCCAGGCATGCGCCCGCCCGTCTTCTTCGATCCCACCGGCCGCCGCGGTCGCTGGGCAAAGCGTGTGCTGGCGATCGGGATCGCGCTCGTACTGATCGGCGCGGTGGCGTTCGCAACGACGCTCGTTGCGGTTCCGCGCGAGCGAGGGCTCGTGTTGCCGTTTGCGCAGTCTCGTCCCGCCCAACTGCGCGGCACGCGTCCCCGCCACGGCCTCGGCGCCTGGCTGCCGGCGATCCACTCGAAGGATCCGCACACGCCGCTCAACATCGGCTTCTACGTGCCTGGAGACGATGCGAGCCTCGCATCGCTCCGCCGGCACGTCGGGTCGCTCGACTGGGTGGCGCCGGCGCTCGTCACCGTGGCCGGGACGAAGATGCGAGTCGAGCAGGATCCGCAGTTCGACCAAACGATCCACGCGGCCGCGTCTCCGCCCAAGATCCTGCCCATGGTCCAGAATTTCGGCGATGCGGCGTGGGACGGCGCGGGCGCCGCGACGTTGCTGCGCGATGCCGCGCGCCGCCGCGCGCTGGCGGCACGCCTCGCCGCGATGGTCGCGGGGCGGCACGATGCCGGACTGGTGATGGACTTCGAGGCGCTGCCGCGAAGCGCCATGGGCGATTATCTGCGCTTTCTCCGCACACTTCGCGCGGCGCTGCCGGCCGGGTCCCAACTCGCGGTCACCGCGCCGGCCGAGGACCAAAGCTGGCCGCTTCCCGCGTTGGCGGCCGTCGCGGACCGGGTGATCGTCATGGCCTATGACCAGCATTGGGAGGGCGGCGAACCCGGCCCCATCGCCGCGCAGGACTGGTTCGTCCAGCAGGTCGGGGCAGCCCGTCGATCGATAGGCGCGGACAAGCTCGTCGTCGCGCTCGGCAGTTATGCCTATGACTGGCATGGGAAGGCCACCGATGCGTTGTCGATCGAAGAGGCCTGGCTTGCCGCCCATGACAGCGAGGCGCCGATTTCCTTCGATCGCGCCAGCGGCAATGCCGGCTTCGCCTATGACGAGGACGGGCAGCACCACAGCATCTGGATGATGGATGCGGCGACCAGCTGGAATCAGCTCCAGGCCTTGAAGCGGATGGGCATCGACGATGTGGCGCTCTGGCGACTGGGCACCGAGGATGCCGGCTTCTGGTCCGATCTCGGCGCCTTCCGCAGCGGCGGCGTGCCCGATCTTTCCACTCCCCGTTCGCTGCTCAGCACCGATGTCGAGGGTTCCGGCGAGATTCTGCGGATCGCCGCCACGCCGTCCGACGGCAGCCGCACCGTCACTCGCGACACCCAGGGGATGATCCGCGACGAGGCATATGGGGCAGTGCCGACGCCCTATGTCGTACAGCGTACCGGCGGCACCGAGCCGCGGCGGCTCGCACTGACCTTCGACGATGGCCCCGATCCGGCATGGACGCCGAAGATCCTCGACACGCTCGAGGCCGCACATGTGCCGGCGACCTTTTTCGTCATCGGAGAGAATGCGCTGCAGCATCCGGCCCTGCTGCGCCGCATGATCGCCGACGGGGACGAGATCGGCAATCACAGCTACACCCATCCCAATCTAGCCAACGCCAGCGCGACACAGACGCAGCTGGAGCTCAATGCGACCCAGCGGCTCGTCGAAGCCTATACCGGCCACCGCATGACGCTGTTCCGCGCGCCTTATTTCGGCGATGCGGAACCCACCACGGCCGACGAGCTCGGCCCCGCACTGGAGGCGCAGAAGGCAGGCTATACAGTGGTGGGCCTGCATGTGGATCCGAACGATTGGCAGCGCCCCGGCGTGGATGCGATCGTCGATCAGGTCGTCGCGCAGGTCCATGGCGCGACGCCCGCGGCTTCGGCGAATGTCATCCTCCTCCACGACGGCGGCGGGGATCGCAGCCAGACGCTCGCCGCACTCCCGCGGATCATCGCGACGCTGAGGGGGCAGGGCTATCGCTTCGTTCCGGCTTCGCAGCTCGCCGGCATTCCGCAGGCAGAGGCGATGCCCGTCGTCACGGGGAGCGATCTCCTCGCAGTCCGCATCGACGTGGCGATTTTCGTCGCTCTTGCCGCCCTCGCGGCGACGCTCGCCTGGCTCTTCTACGTCGCCATCGCGCTGGGCATCGCACGCGCAGTGTTGATGGCGGGCCTGGCCTGGTTCCAGAGCCGACGGCGTCGGCCCGAGCCGCCCGCCTTCGAGCCGGCCGTTTCGGTGATCATCCCCGCCTATAACGAGGAGCGCGTGATCGCCCAGTCCATCGCGCGTGCCCTCGCCAGCGACTATCCCGCGCTGCAGATCATCGTCGCCGACGACGGATCGCAGGATCGCACCAGCGCGGTGGTCGCGGAAGCTTTCGGCACCGATCCGCGCGTCACGCTGCTCACGCTGCTCAACGGCGGCAAGGCGGCGACGCTGAATCGTGCGCTGCACCATGCAACAGGCGAAGTGATCATCGCCCTCGACGCCGACACCCAGTTCGAGCCGGAGACCATTCGTCGCCTCGTCCGCTGGTTCGCCGATCCGCGTATCGGCGCGGTGGCGGGCGACGCACGGGTCGGCAATCGCGTGAACCTCGTCACGCGTTGGCAAGCCATCGAATATATCACGGCCCAGAATCTGGAGCGGCGGGCGCTTGCCGGCTTCGATGCCATGACCGTGGTGCCGGGCGCAGTCGGCGCGTGGCGTCGCATCGCGATCGATTCGGTCGGCGGCTATCCCGAGGACACGCTCGCGGAGGATCAGGATCTCACCATCGCCGTCCAGCGGGCCGGCTGGCGCGTCACGTACGATCCGCGCGCAGTCGCGTGGACCGAGGCGCCCGAAAGCTTCAAGGCGCTGGCGCGACAGCGCTACCGCTGGGCGTTCGGCACGCTGCAATGCCTTTGGAAGCACCGGGCTGTCCTGCGGGTGGGCAAGCCCTCCGGCCTCGCTTTGGTGGGCCTGCCGCAGGCCTGGCTGTTCCAGATCGCCTTTGCCGCGATCTCGCCGCTCATCGATGCGACGCTCGTCGCGTCGCTGCTGGGCACTGCGCTTCGCGTCCTGCAGCATGGCTGGGCCCAGACGAGCGGGGATGCCGGCATCATGATGCTCTACTGGCTGGCGTTCACGGCCGTCGACATATCGTCCGGCTGGCTCGCCTACGCACTCGACGGCAGTCGCGCCCGCTACCACCCGCACCTGCTGGTCGCGCAGCGGCTCGTCTATCGGCAGATCATGTATTGGGTCGTGCTCCGCGCGATCGTCTCGGCGATCGGCGGCTGGGTCGTGGGATGGGGGAAACTCGAGCGAACGGGCAACGTCGCGGACGAAAGCGCGGCCAGCGCAAGCAGCGCCTAGGCGCCGAGCATTCAATTTAATGCGCTCGCGGGTCGTAGAAGCCGCCCGGGATGTGCCTCCCTATCCCGCGGAGCCGGCGATCGTGCCGAGAATGCGTCTGGAGCCGTGGTGCGCGACGGGCGAAGATCGCCCAGATCACCGTCTCGTTTCGGGGCATGTGATTCGTGCGCCGCCGTTGGTGGCTCTCAGCCGCCGCCGCACGATTTCGACCGCCCGGACAGACAGCGGTACCACGTGCTCACGCTCCATCTTCATCCGCCCGGGCGACAACCGCCAGAGGGGCTCGGGCCCGTCCAGGTCGTCGAACTCGTCTCGCGCCGCAAATCGCGTCTCGCCAGTGCGCGCCCAGGTGAGGAGCGTGAACATGAGCGCGTCGCGGGTGACCTCTTGGCGGCGGCTGTCCGCTTCTCCTGCGCGATGGCATCCGTAATCGAGGGCGTGTGCTCGGCCCACACGAGCCGGTGCAATCCATAGCGCTTGCAGAAATCCGACCCCTCTCCGGTGCGGTGCTGATGGATGCGCCCCGGCAGGTCCGCGATCACGCCGATATACATCGTGCCGCGATAGCGATCGGCCATGATGTAGATCCAACCGCTTCGATGCGTCATCCAGGCGGGATGATTGGAAGCGGGAACCCCGGGTCAAGCCCGGGGTGACGAGGATGTGGCAACGTCCGCTGACCACCCACTTTCGGATATTCGCGATTTATGAGTCTACGCCTACCCGAGGCCGGCACGCGCCTTCCAGCATTGACCGGCCTTTGGGCCAGGCCCACAACGGAGCCGCAATAACGTCGGCCGGGCCCGCTCGGGTTCCCCGCACGACCTAGGAGGAACGCGATGCGCATGATCCTGCTCACTCTCGCATCGGCAATGATGGCCGCGCCAGTGCTCGCCGCCGATCCCGTCACGCTCAAGGCGACGCTGGCCGGCAGCGCCGATACCGATGCCGATGGGACCGGCGCCGCGACCGTGACGGTCGATACGACGAAGAACGAGGTCTGCTACAAGCTCACCGTATCCGGCATCGACCCCGCGACGATGGCGCATATCCACAAAGGCGCGGCGGGCGCCTCCGGCCCGGTGGTCGTGCCGTTCGATCCCCCGACCAACGGCAGCTCTGAGGGCTGCAAGCCGGTGACGGCCGAGGTCTCCGCCGCGATCGCCACGAACCCGGGCGACTATTATGTCAACGTCCACAACGCGGCTTTCCCCAAGGGCGCGATCCGCGGGCAGCTGGGCAAATAGCGCTCAGGACACGATCCTGAGGAACCACGCGGCGCCGGAGCTTCGTTCCGGCCCCCTCTTTGCGCGGCCAGAAATGGCCTGCTGATCCGCACCGCTGCACACCCCGTCGATCTTGCCAGCCTTTCACTGCCGATCCTCGACTTGCGCGGCTCGCTCTCGGGCTGCTTCGCGATGGCGAACACCGCGGACCAGGTCCGCCGCCCATTCCAGGAACACCCGATCGCGACGCCGCCGTCGAACGGAGGGGCAATACACCGCCGGCGATCCGCGCACTCCCAGGGCGGGGCCAGAGCCATCGTCCAGAACGACGAAAACGTCGGCCGTCACTCGACGCGACCGCTCGCATCCCTCAACATGGACGCCTGGAGAAGGTGGTTATTTGAATGCAGATGAAACTGATTTTGATCAGGACGAGTTGCGCAATTATAGCCCAATTCCTCGCCTTAGGGCTAACCGGCGCGGGACATGGATGGGTAGCGCCCTTCTTCTACTCGCCGCTCTTATCCGCCGTCGGAATTCGTGACACATTCAACTTTGACGCGAAAGCGAGAGGCCCCATTATTGAAGCGGGATTGGCTGACGCTCGTTTCTCAAGATCGTTTTATTGTGGAACATCTGGATCATTCGCGACCGTGGCCGGAGTGTATGATCAATGAAAAAGCGACATTTGGCTTCTGCACTTTTGGCGGGGATCATCCTCGCCGCCGCTGGATCACTGCTCGCCCTCCATCTTCAGCGTGAGAGAGAAATGAATTACTGGATTCAGTCATTTCATGCCTCGCGATATCTAGGCTCAGGCAATCTGATCAAAAATCCGGGAACGGATTTCCGTGATTTCAAGAATGCGGCAAAACCGAGTGCGCCTTAGCCCTGAACTTTGAAGCAGGTGGAGGCGCGGTAGGGCGTTGCTAGCGTTCTGCGCGGTTTGCCATCCCGGCCTCGATTCGGCCCAAGTATCTGATGGCCGCCGGTGTCCAGTCGGGCAACAGCCTCAGTGAATCTGCCGGCGAGCGCCGCGAAGGTTCGCGAGCCGGACAAAAGTACCGCGCGCTGCGCCCGATATTGGCAGCCCAAAATCGGACGTCCCTAGACGCGTGAGGATCGACGGCTTTTCGTCGATCGAGGCAGGTTCGGGTCCCGATTTTTGTGTGGGGCCATGGAGGGACCACCATCCCGAGGTCGGCAGTATTATCTAGGTATTTCAATTCATTAACTATTGAGCACCAGTCCTGTAAGCTCCGACAGCATCGGCTTCGAGCCTCAGCATCTTCCGTCGGCGCGCCTGCTGGAGGCAGCGGACCAATTCACCAGCTTGCATGTCATCGGATTCGACGAGTTGAAGGGCAAATTGCCTCCTGGGGGCGGTTGACAGCACATAAGGTCCTCCGTAGACGCGCTCGCCTACCCCGTGCCCAGATGGCGGAATTGGTAGACGCACCAGCTTCAGGTGCTGGCGCTCGCAAGGGCGTGGAGGTTCGAGTCCTCTTCTGGGCACCAGGTACCCTTTCCAAGGGGTACCAAAACCTCTCCCGGACGTTGCAAAAACCGCGGTTTTCTGCCATAAACTGGCTCTGGAAGGCCCGCGGCGTGCCAGTTCATCCCAAGTCTATGTTGGCACGATTGTTGGTATTTCCGGCGTACCAACACGGGAGATACCAACATGGCTCTCACGGCACTGGAAGTCCGCTCCGCAAAGGGGAGGGAGCGGCCCTATAAAGTCAGCGATTCAGGTGGCCTGTACCTTTTCGTACAACCTTCCGGGCAGCGCTATTGGCGATTGGCGTACCGGTGGGGAGGCAAGCAGCACACCATGGCGCTCGGCGTCTTCCCTGACGTCGGCCTCGCAGACGCCCGCGAAAAGCGAGATGCAGTCCGTAGGATTCTGGCGGAGGGCAAAAACCCTGTTTCTGTTGCGAAGGAAGAGGCGCTCGCCGCCAGGCTAGCCGAGCAGATCACCTTCAGAGTGGTGGCGGAGGAGTGGCACAGCAAGTGCGAACGTGAGGGGTTGGCGAAGATCACCTTGCAGAAGCAGAGGTGGCTCCTCGACTTCGCATATCCCGAGTTGGGCTTCCGACCGATCAACCGGATTTCGGCGCATGAGGTCTACGAGGTGCTGCGCGGCATTGAAGCCAAAGGGCATTACGAAACGGCGCGGCGCTTGCGAGGCACTTGCGGTCGGATCTTTCGATACGCTGTCGCGACGGCCCGGGCGGAGCGAGATGTGTGCGCCGATCTGCGAGGTGCGCTCATTACTCCGAAGGTGAAACACCTCGCGGCAATCACAAAGCCGGCTGAGGTCGGCGACTTGATGTGCGCGATCGACGGCTTCGACGGGTACCGCGTGACGCACGTCGCACTACGGCTGGCGCCCCACCTTTTCGTTCGACCGGGTGAGTTGCGTCATGCGGAATGGAGCGAGTTCGACTTCGAAGAGCGGGTCTGGGCAATTCCCTCCGACAAGATGAAGATGCGACGACCGCACTATGTGCCATTATCGAAGCAGGCGCTGGCGATTATCGATGAGATCAAGCCGGTCAGCGGGAAGCACCGCTATTTGTTCCCGTGCCAGGGTAAACGTGACCGTCCCATGTGTGAGAACACCTTGAATCTAGCTTTGCAGCGCTTGGGGTACGGCGGCGGTCGCATGACGACCCACGGCTTTCGCGCGATAGCGAGCACTTTGCTCAACGAATCTGGCCGCTGGACGCCCGACGCGATTGAGCGACAGCTCGCCCACCTAGACGCCAACGCGGTTCGACGAATCTACTCGCGCGGCGATTACTGGGATGAACGAGTGCGTATGATGCAAGCATGGTCCGATGAACTCGACCGTCTTCGAAGCGAAGCAGCGGCCCGGACGGCAAATAAGCGCGCCGCCTGACTTCCTCTCGGCCGGGCAGTGTTGACAGAGCTTCCCGAAGAGGCCGAACTCACGGCGTGAACAAGCATCGCACCTTAGGCGCCATCGGCGCCGATTCACCATTGACGTGTTGCCCGCCCTCGCTTCGTGACCCCGCGTTGCGGTATTACGACGAGAAGGCAGTGCTGCGATGGGCCTTTCGTCTGGAAGGCGCAGCGAAAAGGGCCATGCGCCATCGAGCGGAGCTTGAGGATCTGGTACCTAGTCACGCGGGACAGAGAGCCGCAATCGAGCGATTTCATGGATTGGGCGCCCCGGCCCATTGTTTTCATGTCGAGCCGATCAGGTGGTTTCGACCGACCGAACCTCAGGTGACCTTTGGCTTGCAACGCTTTCTGGCTAAGGGCGGCTCTGAACTCACCCTGTCTTTCCTTCGCGCACTCGATCCGACTTTGTCATGGCCGGAACACCTTGACGGGGTGACTGTAGAGGCTGAGGTTCCTTGCAAACGTGGACGTATTGACCTCCTGATCAGCGGCAAAGCTGCCGAGGTTACGTGGGGCGCGGTGGTCGAAGCGAAGTTCGGCCACAACATCCGGCAAAATCCCTTACCCGATTACGCTCAGCACGCCGCGAAGCTTGGGATGCAGTTTCGAATGCCCGGTCGGGAGACTGCGACTTCCGTTCTGATCGTTCTCGGTCAACGCAACGAGGCGGCGACACGCGCCCGACTTCGCCGGAACAGACGGTGGTCCTTCCTGAATTGGCATACGTTCCTGCGGCGTTGGGAGAGCGAGCTTACCCGCATTTTAGACGACGATGATTTTCGTCGATTTCGGCGGACAATCTGGGAGCGTGCCGCATGAGTCCTGACAACTCGCCCATTGACCTAACCCCCAGCATCGTCGCCTACCTGACGGATCGAGCGATACGGACAGCCGTCGACTCGCTGCTTCAATTCAAGATTAGCAACATGCCCCCCGGTCTCGCAGTCCACGAATTGGGCGAATATCTTCCAGCTCGCGCAGCGGCTGAACTGACCCGCTACGAGTATGCGCAGGCATTGCACCGTGCATGGTGGGAGGTCTGGGGCAGCAAAGTTGACTCCCTTTGGGTGTCTCCCGACCTCGACGCGCTCCAGTCAGCCGAGCAGGTCGTGACTGTTGAGGGGGTGTGGAAGGACAAGTGGTTCAGCCTCTATCAGGAGCGTGGCAGCACGTTCCTCTACACATTTGTGGAGTTCAACCCTGAAGCCGTCTCGATAGGCTATTCCCTGGAAGACGATGTGGCCCCCCTGCTCAAAGAAGCTATTGGCCCTTTCGTTTGGCACGAAGACGGCAATTACGAAGGTTGGTTCGTGGCCACTTGGCCTATGTCGATCGCGCGTCCCGATTTTGATTGGGTCGGCGTGCAGGCCGCGGCATCGGCAGCCCTGATGCAGGTTGAAGCATATTTCCCTAGGTGACTCGCGTACTCGCGGACCGGCAGGCAGTAGACTGGACGGGCGCTCGGAAGCGTCCGGCCCCTTATGATGTGAAGCGTCACTCCGCTTCGGCGCGGAGCTGCACCTCGCAAAGTGACCTAAGCCTATGGGCTATGCCACTGGCTGCCAGATCGACGGTTGCGGTCACCAGTTCGTCGTTGCAGCCGCTCACCCGGTAGCGTCCCGTTTCCCCTTCCGCGCGGAGCCCCCCATGATGCGGATAAAGCAGCATCAAGCTCGGACAGCGGTATAGGCGCCCATAGGCCATCATCTGGTACACATCGGCTTGGCTGACTCCTTGCTTTGGGTCGTCAATCCGCGCGGAGATGCGCTTCCACTTTGTGTCGATGACCATCACCGTTTCCTGCCCACGACGCACGACGATGTCTGGACGCACCTGGAAACGCCGTGCGCCGGAAGGCTCAGCGAGACAGTAAAGTCGCCGGTCCTGCGCTACGACGCGCAGGTCGGTGTGGCGGAGTGCCCGGGCGAGCACGCGCGCCACATAGGCCTCGAACAGGTCGTTCATCGCGAAAAGCAGAGAGAAGCCGGGCGCTTTCCCGTGGGAGGTTGTCTGGTATTCACCGGCGAGCAGCAGTCGCGCGAGGTCGCGCAGCGCACGCCAGCGATGGTTCGTGCGGTCAAGCACGATCACGTCCCATCGCAGCGCCTTCACGGGCACCGCCGCGATGTCGGCGTAGATGTGCGCCAGTTCCCTTAGCCGCCGCTGGTTGGCGGGGGACTGCGCTACTTGCGAAAGCCGTGTGACCGCCGCCTTCATCACCTGGTTTAGCGCGATGTCTGCCGAGAATGCCTCGTACCGGCAGGCCAGTTTGTTTGGGGTCGCTGCCAAGGTCGTGAACTGGCGCTGCACATCGAGTCGCCCCCGGAGGGCCGGCAGGTCTTCCTCGTGGTGCACGTATCGACGGGGCATGCCGTTCCGGAGGACGTCCGTCAGCCTGGCGCAGAAGATACCGATCAGCACCTCCAGCAAGGTGCGCTTCTGCGTGCCCAGCGGCGTGGCCTCGCCGATGGCGAGATCGAGGTCGTAGGCCACCGCGAGCATGTGAATGAGTTGCTCCCGAATCCGCGTACGGCTCGCTTCATCCTCCCCTGTGCCCAGCCCTTCGATCTTGGGCAAGATCTCGAGGGTGCAGCCCTCCGCCGCGATCACGCCGACGACCTGCTGCGCCCGCAGCCGCTTGTGATGATCGGTGAGTATTCCGGTGCCGTCGTCGCCCCCGAGTGCGGCGCGCGCGACTGCGATGAGGCGGTCGGCGCGCCGGCGCGTGAACGCGCCTTCACCCTCCGGCTCGATCGGCACATAGCCCCATTCGGTGACGCTGCGGTGGATCACTGCAGCCCGGCGTAGGCATCCGGCCCGAAAGGCTCGCGGACGCGCCACCGGTACCGCTCTCCACCATATTCGCTCTCGAAGCCCTCCGGTGCGGAGAGAACCTCGCGCACCAACAGGCGCTCGCCGTTGGGATCCCCGAGGACTGCGGCAATCTTTCCCCAATCCTCGTGAAAATACTCGGCCAGCAGTGGGATGACTTTGTGGCGCATCACGCGGTCAAGGGCCTGCCTCGTGTCACACCCCATGAAGTAGGCATGGCCGATCTGATGTTCCCTGTCGAAGAGGTACTCGACCCGGTCGTTGAGCTTCCCGAGCAGCGCGCCGAGGTCGACTCCATCTACAGTCCCGAGGAGATCCGGTTCCGGCATCACCTCCTTGAATGTGAAGCGGCGCCGAAGCGCGGTGTCCAGGAGTGCGATGGACCTGTCCGCGGTATTCATCGTCCCCACGATGTGGAGGTTGGACGGAACGCCGAATGACTGCTTTGAGTAAGGTAGCGTGAGCCGCAACTCGTACTTGCCCCCGATCCGCTTGTCCGGCTCGATGAGGGTGATAAGCTCGCCAAACACCTTCGAAATGTTCGCCCGGTTGATCTCGTCGCAGATCACGACGAACTGGGGCGGCGAGGCCGCCTGGCCAACGCCACTGCCGGGCAGCAGCAGTGCCAGGGCCTCTAGGTTCAGATGATCCTGACGCAAGAGGTAGCAGGATCGCATCGTGAACGGCTTGGCGTAGAAAGTGATGGGCAACGGCTCGTCGGGCACGAAGAGCCACCTCACGGCGCGGCGATGGTTGTAGTCGCGCTCGCCAATCGGGGCGAACTCGTATGGACCCACCACTTCGCCGATGGCCCGAAAGCGAGAATTGCCGTAGGACACGACCACCATGTCGCCCTCGCGCATGTCTGCCCGAAAGCGCGCCGTCTGGATGATATTAGCGTCGTTTCCGTTCGTGCCGGGGTTCAGCTCATTCCACTTCGCATGGATTGCCTCGTAGCTGTCGTACGGCGTCCAATCGATGTCGCCGCCCCATCCCAACACGATGTAGTCGCCCTCGATCGCAGCGTCGAAGATGTGGTCCTCGGAGCCCGCCCGGCCGAGGGACATCTTGAAGACCTGTCGCCCGCTCAGGTCGAAGGGCGCGCCCGATCCTCCCGAACGCATCGCCTGCTCGGCGACGGTCGCCATCTCGCGGAACACGCCGGGCTCCGGCTTCAGGCTGAACCCTCCGCTCGAGCTGCCTTCGACTTCCTCACCTGTGGTGGATCGCAGCCCCTCGACGAAGTCTTCGTAGGAGTAAGACTGATGGAAGGTAACGAAGCGCACCTGGCCGGCAGCGATGAGATCGGCGTAGCGCCGCCTGAGCTCCGCCTCGGCCTCAGGGGCCTCGCCATCGCATAGCCTGACCGCCTCGCGGGCGGTCGCGTAGGTCTTACCGGTCCCCGGAGGGCCGTAGAGGATGAGGTTCGTCGGCATCTGCGAGTCCTTCGGCGCATGCGGCGCGAGTGTGATATTCTCGTCGGCGAGGGGGGGCTGATCGGCGCGGTTCACCGCCCAGACGAAACCTTGGACGTCCCAGAGGTCGCGGGGCTCCCACTTCCATTCTTCGGCCATGACTTGCTGGATCGCCCTGGCCATGCCGAGGACCTCTGCGTACTCCTCGGCGGTCATCGCGTTCCAACCCAGAAGCTTGCGGCCCAGGAGCGCCTGCGCGGTCTGCTGGATCGGGTCTGTGTTGATGCCAAAGGCCTCGTTCGGGTGGACCAGCGCCGCAAGCATCGTGGGGATATTGCGGCTCTCGCTGTAGGGCTTACTCGTCTGGCCATCTGCGAGGAGGGGCCATGCCTCCTCGACAAAAGCGCCAATGGCCGTGTTAGGATCCTCACCGCGTGCGAGACGAGCCGCGGCCGACTCCAAGGTACCAGGGCTCGCCTCGCGGAGCGCGGCAAGTCGGCTATCTGTGCGCCACCCAAGCAGGCCGCTCGGAACGCCGGCTCGTCCCATGAGGATGTCCAAGAGACGGGCGCCGAGTTCGTGATCCGGCTGTTCGCCTTCCAGTGCTCCGGCCACAGTCGCTATCAGCCGGTCCTTGTAGGCGCGTTCCTCGGAATGGTAACCTCCATCCGTCTCCGCAAAGCTCCCGAAGTCGGGATAGCGAGCGGTGAACAGCTGACGGTATCGCTCGAGGGCGCCACGATTGAGGCCTCCTCTGCCTCCCTCGTACCAGTCCAGCACCTGGCGAAGGCTCTTCAGGTCGGCAACCGTTACGAGTGACACGCGTCGCGGCGCTTCGCCCCCTGCCGCCTGGTGACGCAGACGGGACGGGAGATTTGAGTGACGTGGCTGGGTTGGGAGATAGTGCCGGACCTGCACGGCGGGCATGGAGGATCTCGCTGTATCGTCCTCGAGCCAGACCTGCGTGCTGCGAACGTCTCGTTGGAGGGCGAGCTGCCTTCCGTCTGCCAACGCGAACCCGAGCATCTTGCTGGTCTCGGAAATGGGGATTCCATACCGCTTCCGGAGTTCCGCCTCTGCCCAGTTCGCGGCGTCCGGCGCGTTGAGCGAGTAGCGGATGCGTACCGTGGAGCTGTTGGCGGGTCCCTGCCGGTCGATAATTTTCACCTCGGCCAGCGTCTCGAACTTGTGTCCGCCGAGTGCGGAGCAGACCGCGGGCATCGCGTTTTCCAGCTGCATCGCCCGGTGGATGTCCCCTGAGACGATATCAACCTCCTGTTCCCCCCGGAGGCGGGCTGGAGCGATCACGGTATCCAGGGCGAAACGTCGGATGCGGTCGGCTTGGGAAGGAGTCGCGTCTTCGTTCTCCAGAGCGAAGCGTCGGTAGGCGGTGACCGCAGCACGATAGGAGGCCAAGCTGTCGTAGAGGTCGCCCTGTATTGGCAGGCGGCTGGGATTTGGTGCACCCGCCTCGCGGTCCGCGGCGGTGTAAGCGAGCGCCGCCAGGATCTCGGAGAAGCCGTCCCGCGCATTGGCAGCGTCGAGGTCGCCATAATGCGCCTCGACGCGTCGCGCATCGGATACGCTCGTGGACACACTCGAGGCCGCCTGGCCCTGGTCGGAAAGCCATGCGCGGAAGGGGTCAGTGCGCATCAGCCCAACCGCGTCCCGAAGCTGCGCTGGAAACGACTGATCATGCGAAGAGCCCACTCGTGCTGCGCGTCCCACTCCCGGTCACCGTAGCCAGCATCCATGGTCGCTCGGACGGAGGTCTTCTTGCGGCCGTCCTTTTTCTCCCAAGTGAGCCCCTCCCCCACCTCCTTCTCCACGGCGGCGCGGTCTGCGTGGAGCAACTCAAACTTGGTCCGGTCGGCGTCGTCGTCGTTGTTGAGGTTCACTTGAATTTGGTTTCGCGCGACGCTGAGGCTGACGTGCGAGCCCCTCGCCAGCGGCGTGAGGGGCACCCAGTTGCTGCCCGGATTGCGCACCGGTAGCCCGGCCGCTGTGGCCTTTTGGGCGAAGACCTGGAGGTATCGCTGGAGATCGTCGGTCATGTCTATGCACCCTTTGCCTGCGGCGGCCGATTGTCGATCCCGGGGGAGACAACGGTCTTCGAATGAAGGATTTCGTCCCCCGTCTGACTATCCGTCAGTCGATGCGGCGTACGCGCACGGCCTTTGGCATTCCCTCTACGTGCATGTCGCGACCATCAATGATGACGCGCGGGCGATACTTATACTGGTAGCGATAGTAATATTGGTCCTGGCGCCACACTGACCCGTTCGCCAGTTTGACGATCGTATCCCCGCTCCAACCGGTCCAAGCTCCCTCGACTCGCGACTGCATGGTGATCCTCCTAATCTATCCTACGGACGCGGATGGCGCGGGTCATTCCGTCGACATGCATCATGTTGCCGGCGAGCGTGACCCGAGGCCGGTACGAGTAGCGATACTCGTAATGGTATTCCTCCTGACGCCATACCGAGCCGTCGGTGAGCCTGACGATGGTGTCGCCGTCCCAGCCGTTCCATTCATCCTCTACCTGCTTGCTCATCGCGAACTCCTGACAGGGTTTCTATTCAGGCGGCCTTGGGCAGACGCACCACTTCAGCGATCTCTGTGGCGATCTCCTCGACGGTGTGCGTGCCGGTGCTGCGTGCCAGGCGGTCCGCGAGAGAAGGCGAGTATTTGATGACTTCGCTCTTTGACACGTTGTGCCAGACGGGCAGGAGAATCTGATCACCCGACACCGCCCGCGTCACGAGGCCGTCGAGTTCGTATTCGGGCCAGCCCTTGCCGAAGAATGCCTGGGACAGCACGACGATGCCGAAGCGGCTGCTGCCAAGGCCGCGGTCGATCTTCCGCCGGAGGCTGTCGCCGATGCGAAGCTCAAACTCGTCATACCAGACGGAGAGGCCGGAATCGCGCAGTGCATTCGCAAGCGGCCGCACCACTTCATCCTTGTCTTCCGAAGCATGGGAAATGAACACATCAAACACCCGCCCGTCCGGCGCCTCGGGCGTGGGAGCGAGATCCTGCTCAGCATCGCGCACGAGCGTCGGGATGCTGCGGAGGGGCGCTTCGTTGATCGTCGGCAGTGGCCGCAGGGCCTCCCCCTTTATCACCTGCACGCCGGACCTGACCGTGCCTCGCAAGCCCTGCATGTCCACCGCGACGTGCCACGTGCCCGAATGCGGCACCTGCAGGCGAACAGGGGAGCTTTTCGCGAGGCCGCCGACATAGCGATGCTGGCGCCCGGATTTGTAGTTGCTCAGGTTCGAACCATCCATGAGGCGGACGTTCGCCGCGCTTCCGCTGAGCGTCACGACGACCACGCTTCCGCGTTCAAGATGGCCGAGGTTGTAGTGCGTGAAGTTCATCGGTTCCTCCTGCTTTAGGCGGCGAGCCGCTGAAGCATGCTCGCCTTCAGCGGATCCGACGTTTCGAAGAAGAGCACCTCGTCCTGAGACAGGCGCAGGAGCTGCTTGGCCTGGATTGCGAAGCGCTCGCCCGCACGCACGAGCCAGAGCGGACAATCCGCAGGCCGGTTTGCCTTGGCGAGCAGCGACGAGGTGTCGATTACCTCGGCGTCGATCGCGAGCAATTGCCCATCGACATCGACGATGTGACGGAAGCCGGTGTCCCAATATGCCATTCGCGAATCTCCTGTGCTTCAACAGCAAGCACATTCGCACGCGGGCACGTCAGAAGCTGTCACCCCCATGCTCGCGGAGCAAACATAGTGTGTTGACGAGCGCCATCTCCTCAACCGTGCGGCAGGGAGTTTCGAGCAGGAGCGGACTCGCGAAGACGACTGCGGACCCTTGCGCGCGCGATACCGCGACGTTGATCCGGTTGAGCGAGAAGAGGAATGCAATATCGCGCGGCAGCTCCTCGCCGCTCGACGTGGTCATCGACACCAGGCAGACGGGAGCCTCTTGTCCCTGGAAACGATCGACCGTTCCAACGCGCACTGCCTGCGGCAGCCGGGCGCGCAGCGCGTTGACCTGCGCGTTGTAGGGCGCGACGACCAGGATGTCGGCGTGTTCTATTGTGCGCTCGCGCCCATCGCGGTCTCGGTACCTCGCGCCCTGGAGGCCGACGACATGCGTCGATATGACTTCGATCTCCTCGGGACTGACCTGCGAGCGCCCTTCGTGAGAGACGGCGCGCATAGCCGCTCCTAGGAGATCGGCGCCCTGGGCGGAGACAAGCGATTGAGTGGCCGCCGCATCGTCGCTGCCCAGCTGGCCTTCATAAACGGCCTTGGAGATGAACCCGCAAACGCGGGGGTGCATGCGCCGGCTGACCGGCATAAAAACGCCGCGGTCGGGCGCCACCACCCGCTGGCCGTCGATCAGATACTCTAGGCATGACCGTCCGCTGTCACCGGGATGGCTGCCCTGCAGCGGCTGCGGCAGTTGCATTGGATCGCCGACCAGGACGATGTTCCGAGCACAGCGCGCCATCGCCAGAATATTGGCAATCGAGACCTGGCCGGCCTCGTCGACTATGAGATAGTCAAAAGCAGGCATGTCATAACGAGCAAAATGCCAGGCGGTCGCGCCTACCACATGCGCGGCCGCGATCTCCGGGGCCTCGTTGTCACTGACAAAAATAATTCCAGGAAGAGCATCATCGTCGCCATCGTCGGATGCCTTCTGGACCACGCGGCAGTTCACCCTCTCCGCCCTTGCCCGATCCGCCACGGCCTCCAGCAAGTTTCCGATCGCCTTGTGGCTGTTGGACGAGACCGCGACGCGCTTGCCGGCGCGGACCAGGTCGACGATCGAGAGTGCGCTGACATAGGTCTTGCCCGTGCCCGGCGGGCCCTGGATCGCCAGCGTCGTGCCGGCCATCGCTGCAATGGCGTTGCTCGTGGCGCTCGGAAGGTCGCCGCCAGCGGGGATGATCCCGGTCGAGCGATGACCGTCGTTGAATAGCGGTGTCGAACGGGCAAGGAGATGCTCGACCGCGGGAAGCCTGCCCGAACCGGCGATGATTTCGTCGGTCACGGCGGCGACCGCGTCGCGGAGGATGTTGTTGCGCAGCGGCTTCGGCGGGAGCAGGTCGAGGCGGTCGGGCAGAGGGCCCTTCGCGGTCGAGCGCCGCAGCACCAGAGTGCCAGCATCGTGGTCGATCGAGCGCAAGTTGATGTCTTCGGGCATCGCCGCTGGCTTGATGCACGGCGTCTTGCCGGCGCGCAGCTTCGTCTCCTGCGGCGGGAATCTATATGTCCGCTCGAACGACTGCCTGGTCACCTGCTCTGCCGGTCCGAATGCCTCGAGTCCTTGAATGCACTCAAGGTCGTCGAGCAACTCCTCGCTCTCTTGAGCCAGCCGGTCGAAGATCGCCCAATAGGCAGGTTTGTCCTCTCGTTTGTGGAACTGGCTGAGGTCGAGGAGCAGGTCGGCGACCCGCTCGCCAAGCCGAAGGCGGACCGGCTCCAGTCGAGCCCGCAACGCTGCAATCTCGGCGTCTTCGGCCGCTACGTTCGACAGCGCACCATCTGCGGGGATGTCGCCGAGAACCGGCCATGCCATCTGTGCCGGGCGCACTTCGGAGATTAGCCAATCGCGAAGCAGCTGCGTTGATACGCAGTCTGTGCGGTTGTAGTCGTAGATCTCGTCGAGCAGCCGCTGTTCGCCGGTCTGCCGCCATTCCTCGTAGAAGACCACGCTCGCGCCTGCTGTGGCGACGTCAGCGGCGCGCTTCTCCATGTAGAATGCCTCAAGATCCTTGATCGAGTAACCCTTCTCTGACGCGATCATTGCGCCGGACACCACCTTGAACAGATCAACGAAGCGGCGTTCACGCTGGAGCTGGTCCATGGCGGCCTCTCCGGTGCGGTGCTGGGACGTCAGGCGCCGGAGCGCGGCGATCTCGTAGTTCGCATAGTGGTAGACGTGTGCGGCGGGGTGACGGCGCATGTGGTCGACGAGAAAGCTCAGCAGGTCGCCAACCGCTCGGCCTTCGTCGTCACGCGTGTGCGCCCAGAAGGCGCGAAATACCCAGTCGCCGGCTTCGCGATACCAGAGGCCTTGCAGGTATTCGAGGCCTCCCGGGAAGTACGGATCGCCCTCGATATCGTAGAAGATGTCACCCTCATCCGGCGCAGGTAGTAGGCCGAAGCCCTTGCCAGGCTCGGGATCGCGCAGCTCGAATGAGGGAGCCCCGCCCGTGCGCCGAGCCGACTGAAGCCTAGCCTGCGTGACCAGCCTGCGCTGCGTCTCGACTGCCATGCGCGGGATGCGCTCATCGCGGACCGCCAGGTCTGCCGTCGTTGTCACTCCCACCGCCTCCAGTTTCTGGCGCTGTGACCTGCTGATCCCTGCAACGAGGGCTAGGCTGTCCTCTCGTTCCCATTGCTCTGCGCAGGCGTCGCTCCAGCGGCATAGACCGCACGATGAAACCGGTTCGGGTCGCGTCCGTGGACGGTCTTCAAGAAACCGCTGCAGCATGCGCCGGGCGTACCGGGCATAAGCCGACACCTCGGACAGGCGAACCGTGAAGCGGCTGCCGTCACCGAGTTGAAGGTGGGCCGCCTCTGGTGCGATGCCCTGAACGGTCGTGAGCAGATCGCTGTAAAGGCAGAGCTGGAGCACGTGCTTTGGATCGGGCTTACGCTTGAGCTTAGTATCGACGACCTCGTAGGACCAGGCGCCGAGCGTGGAGGGCCGCTCGACCCGCTCAAGGAAGTCGGTATAGCCGCCCCACACGCCATCGAGCAGCGCTCCCTGGAAGATCACATCGGGCCCTTCGGCCATCGCCGCAAGGGTGAGCCGGACCGACTCCTCCAGCGAGATGCCTTCCTTCGGAATCTCGACGACCACGCGGCCATCGGTCTTTAGGCTTTGCAGGAAGGCGAGCTCGTGTTCGTCGCCTTGCCGCTGCAGCAGCTCTGCCTCCGCCCCATCGGCGCCGGGCTTCACGTCACCGACTTCGATCAGTCGAAGATCGAGCGTCGTCGCATGTCGACATCCCTTGAACCGCATCAGGTCGGAGGCGGAGAGCCTCGGGCCATTGTCAACCAGGCGCATGCGCAATCCCCTTTCCTGAGCTATAGCAGTTGAGCGCGACAAAAGCTGTCATGGAGAGATCGGTCATGTCATTCGCCAAGGCGCAGGAGCTGTTGAAGCTCGCGATGATGGCCACACGGCGTAGCGGCGTGTCGCTAGAGGAGATCATTGAGGAGTTTGGCTGCGTCCACCGAACGGCGCAGCGTATGACCGAGGCCCTCGAGGGCGCATTCCCGCAAACTCAGGCCGACGATGGTGACGACCGAAAGCGGCGCTGGCGCATTCCAGCACGAGCCGTCGCGCAACTGCTGACACCTTCTGCAGAGGAGCTCGCCGCGCTGAAGGCGGCGATCAATGAGCTCGACGCAGTCGGCATGACAACTGAATCCGCCACCGTTCGGCAGCTGGAGCGCAAGGTTCGCGCATTGATCCCGCCCGAAGCCGGTACCCGACTCGGGGTAGATGAGGAGGTACTGCTGGAGGCACTCGGGCACGCAGCGCGACCGGGACCGCGGCCAGCGATGAGCAGCGACGTCGATGCCGCCATCTCCGAGGCACTCAAAGGGCCCTTTCTCCTCAAGATCCTCTACCGCAAGCGCCAGGAGGATCGAGCCCGTGAGCGCATTGTAGCGCCGCACGGACTTCTTCTGGGAGTGCGTCGATACCTCGTGGCGCGGGACACTGCCAAGGCCGCTGGCGCCCCGTTGCAGCACTACCGGGTCGAGGAGATTTATTCGGCGGAGGTGCTGACCGAGAGCTTCGAGCTCGACGAGGGGTTCAACATTCGCAGTCACGCCGAGAAGGGATTTGGATCTTATGAGAGCGCCGCCGAGCACGGCGACGTGGTCTGGCGATTCTCGGCCAAGGCAGCTCCGCATGCGCGGCGCTTCGTTTTCCATCCCACGCAGAGCGTTGAGGAAGAAGCGGACGGATCACTCCTCGTACGCTTCCAGGCGTCGGGTCATATCGAGATGTGCTGGCATCTTTACGCTTGGGGCAAGTCGGTCGAGGTGCTGCAGCCTGCGGCCCTGAGAAAAATGCTGCACGGTCACCAGCGCGACTTCGACGTACTGCCCTGAGGCGGGGCTAGTCCGCAGGTCGTTTGCGCTGGAAAAGACCCAGTAGCTTTCCCCAAGCGGTTCGACGTTCGGCAATATTGCGACGCATGGTGGCGAGATTGTGGATGCGGTAACGGTCGTCGATTCTCACGTCGTCGGCGAAGACGTCCAGAATGCCGGCTGGATCGTTTTTCATGACTGTGTGCGCCTTGCGGCCCGTGATGTCGGAGCGGAGATACTCGAACAAGGCCTGGAGCGTTCCGGTCGCGTTGCTCGCGCGTCCAGCATCCAGCATCTCGCTAATGTACTCTCTGAGGACGATCGGGGCGGCTTCGAGTTGCCGCTTCGCCGTATCGTCGCGACGTCCCAGATCGATCACATTCGAGATTCGGCTTCGCAGACAGTGAAACGGGTGCATGATTGGCACCTTCAGCTCGGAGACTTCCTCGCCTTTTTTGATCTGAAAGATGAGGTCGGCGGCCGATTTCTGCAGCCGGTCATCCGGAACGCCCTTCACGTGCGTCAGGAAATCGACCTCGATCTGGTGTCCGTCGATCACCGCGTGGACTTTTGCGCTTTCAGGAGTGTGATCGTCAGGTCCGGGAATCAGGACTTTGCCGCCTATCAGACCAGCCAGCTTCTCCGCGGCTGCTACCTGCCCGAAATAGTCGAGGTCCTTGGAGGTATATGGGCCATAATAGGCCAGCTCGGGCGTGTTCGCGTAGTAGCGCTCAGCCCAGATATTAAGTGCCTGCCCACCGATTATAAAGGCGCCATCCGACAGCGTCAGAGCGGACGCAATCCGATGGACGATATCAGCCGGTAGCGCTGTGGAGCTCAGAGATAGGCGCTTTGGTGCTCAGCGGACGAACTGACGATCGCGAGCGGCGCGAGGAAACTGTTATTAGCCTGGAGCTCTTCGCGCGAAACATGGCCATTCTGCAGGGCATAGTCGTCCGCTGCGCGGGCAAGCGCCTTCTCGCGCCGACGCTCCACCGGATTAAAATAGCCGAACTCAAACATGCTTGTGCTCCACGAACTGTGTACATCCGAGGAAGTTTCCGGTCAATGAACGCGCTAGCTTGCCGTTCAGGTTCCGAAACCGCTCCTTCCACGTGGTTGCATTCGACGGAGTTTACAAGGCACCCAGGTGACCACCGACTGCGACTCGCAGCCATGGCGAGACACTGATATGGCTAAAATCCTGACCCGCCTCGAGTTCTATGATCTCGTTTGGTCAAAGCCGATGACGCACCTGGCCAAGGAGTTCGCGCTATCGGATGCCGCGCTCCACAAAATCTGCAAGAAGCACGATATCCCCAAGCCGCCGATGGGATGGTGGACAAAGAAGGCATTGGGGCATGAGCTTGTAACCCCGCCTTGTCCGCCGGCGAAGCCTGGCACCCCGGAGCGCGTTACCATCGCCGCCGGCGTGCTCGCGCGCGAGCCGGCGCTGGTCGCGGAAGCTCGCGAGCGTGCGAGGATCGCTGCTTCTGCCGACGGAGATGCTGAAGAAGCGATCCCGCATCCGGTTGTCGAGCGTACGCTTGCAAAGCTGCGGAAGGGCAAGCCGCTGGGGCTCGGCACGGTCGGCGCGCACGGCGCGGGTGTCGTAAAGGCCGAGGTGGCGCCCGCCAGCATCGACCGGCTTGGCCTCATCCTCAACCGTCTGGTCGCGGCCGCCGCAGCCCAAGGGTTTGAACTGGTCGCCAAGGAAGCGGCGGCGCATTTCAGCAACGGCGCCGACACGCTCGACTTCTCCATTTCGGAGGGCGCTGACCGAGTGAAGCACGTTGCCACCGAGGAGGAGTTGGCGAAGCGGGCGGCATGGCAGGCGAAGCAGGATCGCCATTTCAAGACCGATCCATGGCGCGCGATGAGTTTCGATCGCCCGGTAATCCCTGAGTGGGACTATCGGCCGAGTGCTCGTCTCTCGATCGAGTTCGAGCGCGTCTATGTCTGGGGCGGCGACTCGCCACGACGCAGCTTCCGTGATGCCAAGGTGCAGCGTCTGGAGAAGATGGCGAGCGACATCGCCGTCGGCATGGCGGTGCTGTTCGCCGCGAAAGCTGCGGAACGGGAGCGGCGCGCCGCCGAGCAGGTGCGGGCCGACGAGGCGCGGCGGCGGCGGGAACTCGAAGCTCGTGCCAGACATATCGAAGAGCGGCGCGGCGCTGCGGTCGGCGCGATCCTGAGCGAACTTCACGATCTGGAGCGGCTACGGGTGCAGCTGGCGCTGCTCGAACGACAAATAGAAGAAGCGCCGACCCAAAGGGTTTCGGCCTTCCTGGCGTGGAGCCGCGAACATTTGGCGGCGCGTGAGGCGCGGCTACTCCCTTCGTCACTCGAGGCGCGTTTCGAAGCCGAGCAGCTGTTCGGCGATGCCGACGACTATGGTTTTCGGCCGAACTGGTACGGCTAGCGCGCGCGTCTGTCTGCATTGGTGCCGGCAAGCGGTTCGCGCATCCAGCTTTCGATCGCGGACTCGCGCCAGCCGACACAGCGGGGTCCCAGCTGTACGTTCTCGGGAAAGCTGCCGTTCCGAATCATCCGGTACATGGTGGTGCGGCTGAGGCCGGTGCGATTGAGCACGGCCTGGAGTCGGAGAAAGCGGTCGGGATTGTCGGACATGCTTTGATCCTGTTCGCGCTGCCTTGGTCGGATCGGCGCAGGATCAGGCGCAGGGCATGGGACGCAAGGGCGACGTGCGATCGTCTTATTGTAGCGCGTAGAAAGAAACTGCCGGCGAGGTTGAGCCCTCGGTTCGGCAGTCTCAGGGCGTCTCACGCCTGCGGCGTGACCGCGCTTTACGCCGCTGCGCGCCGCCGAGTCGCTCTGTGGCGGCTCGGTCCATTCGGATGACGATCGCCTGACGCGGGTGCCGGCAAGTGCCGGCTCAAGCGGAACGCGGGGACCAGCTGAGCGCACACTGGCGCACTCCTGCGGAGACGCCAGAGGTCGCAGCGTCTTGGTTTCCGCGTGGCGCGCTCGATCCGGCCGGAAGGCGCGGCGGCGGCTGGCCCACAGGCCCGCGCGCACGCCGCCGCGACGGCCGGCCGGATTCGAGAGAGCCTCCTTCGTGCAGCACCGCTGGCGCTGGGCAGCGCTGCGCGCTGATGGGCTGCGGACGCGCCGCTTTGCGGCGCGGCGTTTGCCTCCGGCACTCGAACTGGCGGGAGGTGGGCGTCGCTACCCTCTAGTCCCGCCGCGGCGAGCCGCAAGCTGGCTGCGCCAGCTCCTCCACTCCGTTGCGGCCCTGCGGGTGCAGCCCGCCGCTCAATCGGGACTGCCGGTCCGCTCCTGCTGCCCACCCCCGCCACTCCGGCGCCGGTTGCGGTGGTTTTGAAGGAGCAGGAGCGATGATTGCGAGGACCGATACGTCTCGCGTGAGCCTCTATGCCGAGGTGACCGCGCGGGTGATTGCCGAGCTGGAGCAGGGACGGCTGCCCTGGGTGCAGCCTTGGGATGCTTCAGTGTGCGGGTGCACGATGCCGGCCAATGCGGTGAGCGGGCGACGCTACTCCGGGATCAATGTGCTGATCCTTTGGGCAGCCGTGATCGAGGGCAAGTACGCCTCGCAGCGCTGGCTGACCTACAAGCAGGCACAGGCTGCCGGCGGCAACGTGCGCAAGGGCGAGCGCGGTACGACCATCTGCTATGCGGATCGCTTTACGCCCAGGGACGAGGCCGAGCGGGCGCGCGATGAGGATCGCGAGGCGCGGCAGCTGGCGTTCCTCAAGCGCTTCACCGTGTTCAACATCGACCAGTGCGAAGGATTGCCGGAGCGGTTCACGCCCGAGATCGAAGCCGAACCGGTGAGCGACGCGGACCGGATCCCCGAGGCTCTTGCGCTGATCGAAGCAAGTGGCGCCGACTTCCGGATTGGCGGTGGCGAGGCATATTACAGCCCTTCCGGCGACTATATCGCCGTGCCACCGCAGCTGGCGTTTCACTCAAAGGTCAACTGGTATCGCACCGCGCTGCACGAGCTGGGGCACTGGACCGGACACCCCTCGCGGCTGGATCGCGATCAGTCCGGCGGGTTCGGCAGCGCCGCCTATGCGCGCGAGGAACTGGTTGCCGAGATGGCCAGCGCCTTTACCTGCGCATCGCTTTCGATCCGGCCGACCGTGCGGCATGCCGACTATGTCGGCAGCTGGCTTGCGGTGCTGCGCGAGGACGAGAAAGCGATCTTCCGGGCAGCCAGCGCAGCCAGCAAAGCTGCCGATTTCCTGCTCGGCTTTGTCGCTGGCGAGGAGGCGCAGCCATGATCCGTTGGCTTAAAATGCGGCGGATGCGGCGCGCCTTTCGTGCGCTTCCGGAGCACGATCGCGCGATCTTCGGGTCGGTTCGGTTCGACAATCTCGACTGTGTCGAGGCAGCCGAGCGGCACGGCTGCGGCGTCGAGGAAGTGGAGCGCGTCGTCGCGCGGGTGCTGCTCGCGCTTGATGGCGGCGACACTCGGCGGAGGAAGCGCGAGTGATGCCGGAGGACTCGGCGCCGGCGCCGGCGCGGCGGGCCTGCGGCCCGCCGTGATCACTTATCCGCTTGGCAATTCGCCCGCGACGCGCGAATCTGGAGCCATGAAGACGAGCCTCGATCACCTGCCGGAGGGCAAGCGCCGCGAGTTGGCGCATGTGGTCGACGTGCTGCGAAACAGCTTCGCCGTCGCCACCGCGCGACGCACCCAGACACGCACGCGCGGCGGTCAGATCCTCAAGATCATCCTGTTCGGCAGTTACGCCCGCGGCGACTGGGTCGAAGATCCGGTCGGGCGGTACTTCTCCGATTACGACCTGCTCGTCGTCGTCAATCGCGAGGAGTTCACCGACATCGCGGAATATTGGGAGAAGGCCGAGGCGCAACTGCTCGAAGAGCTCTCGGCAGCGGAGGTGCTGCGCACGCCGGTGAGCCTGATCTATCATGACATCGACGACGTGAACGAGAAGCTGCGGCTCGGTCGCTACTTCTTCATGGACATCCTGCGCGACGGAATCGTGCTGTTCGAGGAGTCTGGTTTTCCGTTCGTCGAGCCGCAGCCGCTGTCGCCCGAACAGGCGTTGCAGGAGACGCGGGACTACTACGAAGACTGGTTTCAAACGGCCGGCCAGTTCTATCGGCAGCACGAACATGCCGTCGCTGATGGTGCGCTGAACATAGCCGCGTTCGACCTGCATCAGACCGTCGAACGCCTCTATCATTGCCTCTTTTTGGTGCGCACGCTCTACAGCCCCAAGACCCACAACCTAAACCGCCTTCGCGACATGGCCGAGCAGCTCGAGCCGACGCTCAAGCAGGTCTGGCCGCGCGAAACGCGCTTCCAAAAACGCTGTTATTCGCTGCTTCGAGATGCGTATGTGAAGGCCCGCTACTCGCGTTCCTACCGCATTACGGGCGAGGAGTTGGGATGGATCGCGGAGCGCGTCACGGTGCTGCAAACCCTTGTCCGAGAGGCATGCGAACAGCGCATCGAGAAGCTCGCCGAGGCCGCCTAGCCTCCGATCAGCGCCTTTAGCTTCTTCAGGTCGCGGTTCACCCAGCGGGCGTCCGCCGCGAACTTGTCTTCATCCATTTCGGGCTGCCGAAACAGGGTAAGCAGGACCTCCGCGCCGTCGCAATTCTGGATCACGCGTAGGGGCACGTGAACCTCGGAACCTGCTCCAGTGTCCACGAAATGATCCATCACGCCATGCTCGTTGTGCGGTGTGAACCGGATGCGGATCGGCCCTTCCGGACCGTCCGCGTACCATCGATCACCGTCATTTCTAAGGTTCGATTCAGCCAGGCCGGACGCCCAGTTCGGGAAGAACTCGGGGCGCCAAATCCACCCGTACAGCGAGCGCCAGTCGCTCCGGATCGACACGCTGAAAGTGCGGGCGGGCAGCATGATTCGTCCTTCGGTCTCGCGTAGTTTCAATGGATGCCAGATCGTGCCGAGAAGAACCAGGGAGGTGCTCGTTCGGGCGCGGCGGAAGAGCCCAAATAAGAGGGCGAGATAAAAGCACCGCCGTCGGCCGGGGTGCATGTGGCTGTGAGAGGTGGAGAATATCAGCCGTCGCCTCCAACGGGCTGCCGTCTCAACTGTAAAGTTTTGGCGGGATTTCAAAGTCTGAGGCGCTGGCACGTCCGTCGAGAGCACGCCGCACTGCCGGGGGACGCACGACAGTTAAGCGCCCCAAAGTCGGACGCTCGTGAACTCTCCATTCGCAGCCGAAAGCGGTCATTCTTACCTGGCTATCGACCCTGCACTTCACACGGGTGGGGTCGCACGTTCAATCCCTGCCGCGCCCGCCATCTTTTCAGGTAGTCAGCTGGAAAGATGGTCCCGCCAGTCCTTCCGGGGTAGCCGAGGGGTAGCGATCTCATCGCTACCCCGGCCGCCTCGAAAGCGGCTCAGGGTACAGTCACGGCCGATGAGGCGGCGCCAGCGGTCGAGCCCGGAGCCGGGGAGAGAGCAGCGGTTGAGCCCGCCGGGCGCCGCGCCCCGATCAATTCCAATGCGTCAGTGACGATCACCTTCAAGGCATCGGGATCGACGCCCTTCTTGGGCATCACGTCCGCATCATCCCCGTGGTGATTGTCGCAAGTGGCGGAGTTGAGCGCGTCCATTCGGTCGCGCACTCCGTCGCAAGGGTGACTGCCCACGTGATCGTCAATGTCCCGCACCATCTGGCCGAGGTTCCGGTTGTGCGGGAAATAAGCCGTGTATGAGCGGCGGAAGTGCGTCTCGATCACCTGCCGGACGTGTAGCACGATGTCGTCGGGGTCGCCCTGCCGGTTGTCGGCGTAGGCAGCGAGCTTGTCGAGGCGTTTGGTGTGATCGGAGCGGCACAGGTCCCCAAGTCGGACATGCTTCGCGGCTGACCACTCGTCCCCGTCGCTGTACTCCATCTGATAGGACGCCTTGGTGGCGCCGGCGCACAGCTTCTCGACATCCCGGAGGAAATACTCGTCATGGGACAGGACGATGAGCTGGAGGCACCGACCACAGAGCTCTTTGACGGCCTCCACCGTCTTGCCGCGACGGTGGCTGTCGTGGCTGGCAAGCGGGTCGTCAAAGACGACAACCTTCTGGTTCAGCGCTCCATCGTGGTCGAGCTTGGCGAGGAAGAAGGCGAGCGCGAGCGTGGTCTTGTCGCCGGTCGAAAGGGTGTTACGGAAGCTCGGGATGGGTGCGGCTCCGGGCCCACGGCCGCGCGGAACTGACTCACCCCGGATGACCAGAGAGTAATCGGCGGACCCGGCGTTGC
The DNA here is from genome assembly GCF_001428865.1 of Sphingomonas sp. Root241. Classification (GTDB taxonomy): domain Bacteria; phylum Pseudomonadota; class Alphaproteobacteria; order Sphingomonadales; family Sphingomonadaceae; genus Sphingomonas. The sequence continues at coordinate 505,692 of NZ_LMIV01000001.1, read as the reverse complement.
CAGCCATGCTGTTCGTGGGCCGCGTGATCCGAGCCGAGACCCCGAAGCGCTCGAGGTAGTGGTTCACGCGAAGGTGATAGTGGTCCGCCGCCGCGTCATTGGCACTCTTGAGCCTCTTCTGCGTGACCTTGCGCGCATTCTTCGCACGCTCATCGTGCCGTGACGCTGCGAGATATTCCTCAATGCGGCGCTGGACGCCCGGATCCTCTGTCCGGGCAATGCGGCGCTTGGCATTCGTGACCACCAGCTTAGCATCGTCCTCCGTCATCGTCGCTGACGCTGACTGCGCGTTCTTCGTGGCCGTGTTGATGACTTCAACGGCGGGATTGTAGGCCGCCAGCGTGGCGGCGGCGCGGGAGAGGGCCGCATTGGCCTTCGCGGTGAGCTCTGCGTCCGCCACAGCCTCGAGTGGGGACTGGCGCTTGCGATCAAGCAGCTCCTTCGCAGCTGTGTGGGCCTCCGCGAGGTCGGTCCCGAGGTCAGCGCAGTCGGGCAATTCAGCCCCGAGCTGGACATATTGTTCCCATGCCTTTGCCGACGCGACGTTCGCGGTCAGTGTCGCCGCAATCGCTGTCCGCGCGTCCTCGGCCAACGCATCGTCCAGCGCGGTCGCTGCGTCCATAATGGTGGTCATGTGGGCCTTGTACTGCTCACCGAATATCTGTCCGTACAGCGTGACTATGCCGAGCTCGTCAGCGTTCGGCCGAGCGCAGAACGGGCAGGCATTGTCGTGGATGTGCTCAATGCCGTAGTTGACCCACGCCTCGCCTTGTTTGCCGAGCTTAAAGTGCCGGAAGTGTTCGGCCAGCCGGTCTCGGGCCGCTGCGTCGATGTCCGGGACCGTGGCGCTAAGGGCAGTCGCCATGTCAGCGGGCAGCGTTGGCGCGGCGATGGTGTCGAGTTGCTTGAGCGCCGCGATCTTGTCGACCTGTTGCACGGCCTTCAACGCCTTCTCGGCCTTGTCGAGACGGTCCGCATACGCAGGGTTGGCCGCAAGCGCAAAGAAGTCCATGCGGCTGATGTCGGAGGGCAAATCATCCTCCAGAGCCGCCTCAGCGTCCTTTAGTTTCGTGGCCGCCGCTTTGGCATGGGCATTGAAGCGCTCGAGGAGATTGGCGAGCCGCACGCCCTCCTCCCCGATGATGACCGAGAACAAGCCCCGGTCCTGTGGCAGCTCGATCATTTCTCCGGCAAATACGTTGTCCGCGATGAAGGTGGCGTCGAACACTTCGATTGGTGCGCGCTTGTGTTGCCACTTGCCGCCCTTGAACAGCCGGTTTCCGCTGTCGGAGATGAGCGTGATCTCGGGGTCAGCAGCATTGTTGCCCAACGAGCGTCGCGCCATGACGGTGTTCGAGCAACCATCCCGGGCCGCGCGCATGACCGCGGTTAGGGTGGACTTGCCCCGGCCGTTCCTGGCGTAGAACATCGTGAGCTGTGAGAGTGGCGGAGAGGTCCCGGCGTCAAACGCCTTCAATACCCCCACGTTGCGAATGACGATCTTCTTGAACATGCATGAAAAGCTGACTCCAAATCGACGTGGAGTCAAAGCTGTTCATGTTTTTGTTCAGTATCGGTGCAATCAAACCGCGTAGTGGCTCACCTCCCCGGCGCGGTTGGTACAGGGCAGGCAAAGCCGATGGTGGGCGCCCTCGCAGAGTCTAAAGAAGGCACGGAGCTCGGCCGCCGGAACCTCGAACAGCCGCGCGATCTTGCGGACGATGGCGACGCTCGGCCAGCGGCTGGGCTCGTTCAGCATGGCAGCGGGGCACTGATGAGAGTGGACCGGTTGAATATTCCGTCCTTGATCACACCTGCAAAGTTCAACAGGAGGAGCGGGCATCATGTCGGCAAGTGACGAGGTTGACGAAATGCACCTCACCCCGGGCGGTCGGGTGCAGGGCAGCAGCAAGATTGATTTCGCCGGATGGACACATGTTGATCCGCCCTCGGACCGCCTGCTGTCCGTGAGCTTTCGCGAGTACATGTCCTCGAGCTTCTCCCCGATGGACCTGTCGGCCGATGAGACGAAGCACGGCTCTGACGCTGACATTCTGGCGGCGCTCGAGAAGCATGGCGTGGAGCCTCGCCCCGGTGCGGATCGCTACCGTGGATGGCCTGAATTCCTGCGGACCATTGGCTACAAGAGGAAGGTCAGCTGAGCAGTGGGCGCGGCTTCGCTACCCCCCGCGACTGCCCCGAGCGGTTGCCAGCAAGTCGGCCACGGAAAGTGGAACAGTTTCGACCGGCCCTGCCCGTTGAGTGGGCAGGCTCTCCGGGGATAGGTAATCGAGTTGAAAATTACCGCTTCGCATCTATTGTCGGTGATCTGGGCCGGTGCTGGCACCTTCATCTACAACTACCAGACGCTCATCGCGGGCGTACTCGCCATCGGCGCGGCTTGGTACGCCGGAGCTCCCGTTTGGCGGCAACTGAAGGATAGCAACCTCCAGACCCGCATCATGCACCGGGAGACACTCGCCATGCGGCTGCGCGAGGCCGAGGAGCGCGCCGTCCGGGTCGCCAAGGCGATAGATGACCCGCTGTGGAAGGCCCAAGATGTGACGAGCGACCCGGCCGGCGAGCCGATCGAGATTAGCGAGCACGACGCGCATGGCGTCGAGCAGATGATTCTTGGCCGCCTAGACTGGTATCTCACCACGCTCGTGGGGACCGAGGACGCGGCGGTGGAGGAAGCGAAGGCGGCTCTCAAGGCAGCGCTCAAGGACCTGACGGACACGCTGAGCGACGTGCATTGGCCTGCACACAACGACCAATCCGGCGAGAACTACTCCATGACTGACGAGGAGTGGGCCGAGGTCCTACAGAAAGCAGAGGATGGCAAGAAGCTCGCCACCGCCAAGGTCAGCGCTGCTTGGAAGGCTAATCGAGCTCTAAAGGATGCCCAGCAGGCTTCCATCGACGGCTTGCGGCGACAGATTGCCGCGCTGGACCAGAGCATCGCCCGGAACACCTGACCGCTACCCCCGGCCGCTACCCCCTTCCGTCGTTGGTGGCGAATGCCTTGGAAGCGATGGCACAGCCCCCGGCGGCCTTGTCCTCGGATAGGGCGTGCTCCGACCTACCCGGCAGCTTATTTCAGTCCTCTCCCCAGAGCAGTCAGTCGGCTAGTGATGCTGTGGACGGCTCTCCACCCCTCCTGCGGTAATATCGTGGGGTTGAGCTGGAAGGAGAGCCACGATGGAAAAGGTTGCGACGATCGGTCTGGATATCGCGAAGTCGGTGTTCCAGGTGCATGGGGTGGCTGCGGATGGCGAGGTCCTGATCCGCCGCAGGCTGACGCGAGCGAGGATGCTGCCTTTCTTCGCGAAGCTGCCACCGTGCCTCGTTGGCATCGAGGCCTGCAACAACTCGCATTACTGGGCGCGCGAACTGACCGCTCTCGGGCACGACGTGAGGCTGATGCCAGCCCAGTACGTAAAGCCCTACGTCAAGCGCGGGAAGAACGATGCGGCCGACGCCGAGGCGATTTGCGAGGCGGTGACACGCCCGACGATGCGCTTCGTCGCGGTGAAGAGCCCGAAGCAGCAGAGCCTGATGATGCTGCACCGGGTGCGGCTTATGCTGAACCGGCAGCGTACGCAGATCTCGAACGCGATCCGTGCCCACAGCCGCCGTCTACAAATTGTGGGGTGGGAATCGCTTTAGCGGCTCAAAGCGTGTCAAAAGATGCCGGAAAAGCTTCAAAAATCTGTGGGACGAAATGTGGGAGGCAACTGGTTCACATCGTCCGAAACGGCGCAGTTCTGCCGTTTCCTGCTTGACGATGGTGACCCTTACGGGGGCAACCGCAAGAAATGGGCCATGTATAGACCGACAGCTTTTTGCAAAGGCGTGGTGCCAACTGCCTTCGGCAGGGTGCCAATAACGCCACGGTGTGACACCTCCTTTGTAGCACAGTCCAGTGCGAGTCGGCTTGCCAGTCCGGCCACACCCCGATTTAACCGCTAGATGCGCTTGCTTTCCAACACCGGCACGGATCGTGTCGCCGACCACCTGCCAACCGGTGCGATCGATGTCGCGACGAGCGCGGCGTCGGTCGAAGGCATCGCGGCTATGCTGCCTGCGGTTCACCTTCAGCGCCTTCTTCTGTCGTCCAACGCCGGTCTGCGGCAAGATGCTGGCGATCGTCGGCGGCGCAACGCGCTTACGCTCCGCGGCAGCGCGCTTAAGGTACTCACGTGGCTCGACAGCGCTGAGGTCAGAATGACCTCGCTGCCGCTGCGGCAGTCCCTGCTGCTTGGCGACGATGCCGCCCGGGCCTTTATCGGCGATTGTGACATGACGACGTCAGGGCTTGGTCTGGCTCCAAGCGAGACGTCGGGCATGGTCCAGATGCTGGAAGGTCAAACGGAGGTTGTGCCCGTCGCCGACTGGTTCAACGAGCTTTGGCGCCGGTCACACGGATCGCAGCATAATCCAGTGATCGTCGATCTGCAGACTGCGACCGCGAAAAACAGACCGGCATCCGTTTACCAGCGTGCTCTTGGCGCGCTGTTCGCTGACATGGCCGCCGATGCCGACGCCCTGCCCGACCAGCGGCTCGGTCTCAAAGACAGCCGTGTCTGGCAGATGCTCTATCGTTTCCAGCGCGACGGCGTACTCGGTGCCATTGCGAAACTGCGCCAGTGGGGCGGCTGCATCATCGCCGACAGCGTCGGCCTTGGTAAGACGTTCGAGGCGCTCGCCGTCATCAAGTATCATGAGTTGCGCAACGAGCGTGTGCTGGTCCTCGCGCCAAAGCGGCTACGTGAAAACTGGACACTGTGGACGCGCAACGACGTGCGCAACCCGCTGGCGGGCGACCGGCTGGCTTTCGACGTGCTCAACCACACGGACCTGTCACGCGAGGGCGGCCAGTCCGGTGATATCGACCTCGATCACGTCAACTGGGGCAATTACGGCCTCGTCGTCATCGACGAATCCCACAATTTCCGGAACCGCCCGACGGGGCGCGACGGTGAGAGCCGCTATGACCGGCTCATGCGGGACATCGTCAAGTCTGGCATCAAGACCAAGGTGCTGATGTTGTCCGCTACACCGGTCAACAACCGGCTCAACGACCTCAAGAACCAGATCGCCTTCGCGACGGAAGGCGACGACGCAGCGCTAACCGACGCGGGCATCAAGAGCATAGCCGCCACGGTGCGGCTGGCGCAGGCGGCGTTTAACAAGTGGCAGGCGCTGCCGGCTGAACGGCGGACATCGCAGCGATTGCTCGACATGCTCGGTTTCGACTATGTGCGACTGCTTGATCTGCTGACGATCGCGCGGTCGCGCAAGCACATCGAGCGCTACTACGGGATCGGCGAGACTGGCCGGTTCCCTGAAAAGCTACCGCCGCAGAATCGCAAGACCGACGTCGCGTCCGATGGCAGCTTTCCTCCCATATCGGCGGTAAACGACGAGATCCGGCGGCTGACGCTCGCAGCATACGCCCCGCTGCGGTATGTGCTGGCCAACAAGCGTGCCGAATACGATCGGCGCTACAGTCAGACCGCCAAGGCGGGCGAGTCCGTATTCCGTCAGCTCGACCGCGAGGAGAGCTTGGTCGGCCTGATGCGGGTAAACCTGCTCAAGCGGATGGAAAGCTCGGTCCACGCCTTCGCGCTGACGGTTGAGCGCCAGCTTGCAGCCGTTGACGAACTGATCGCGAGAATCGCCGCACACGACGACAGCGTGGAAGCCCCGACGATCGAGGATCTGGCAGAGGACGATCCGACAATCGAGGCCTTGGGTGTCGGTAAGCGCGTTAAGGTGCTGCTGTCGGACGCTGACCTGATCGCCTGGCATCGTGACTTGAAGGCGGATCGCGAGCGGCTCCAGCGTCTGCTGCGGCAGGCGCGCGGCGTGACTCCGGATCGTGACGCGAAGCTCGCCGAGCTTCGGCGCATCATTGCCGCCAAGCGCGCCGAGCCGATCAACCCCGGCAACCATAAGGTGCTCGTGTTCACCGCTTTCGCCGACACGGCCGCATATCTGCACGACAATCTCGCCGACGAGGTATCAGGAATCACGGCGCTGGTGACGGGCTCGGGGGCGAACCGTGTGACGGGCGGCCGCCTCAAGTCTGACCTGGCGACGATCCTGACCGCCTTTTCGCCTCGATCCCGCGGTCGGCCAGATTCGCTGGCCGGCGAACCCGAGATCGACCTCGTCATTGCTACCGACTGCATCAGCGAAGGCCAGAACCTGCAGGATTGCGACTGCGTGGTGAACTACGACATTCACTGGAATCCCGTGAGGATCGTCCAGCGCTTCGGTCGGATCGACCGCTTGGGATCGACGAACAGCCGGATCCAGCTCGTCAATTTTTGGCCGAACATGGACCTCGACGCTTACATCGGCTTGGAGCGCACCGTCTCCGGCCGCATGAAGTTGCTCGACGTGTCGGCAACAGGCGAGGAGAATATCATCGAGGCCGATCCCGGCAACGACATGAACGACCTAGAATATCGCCGGCGGCAACTGGAGGCGATGCAGGATCAGGTAATTGAGCTGGAAGACCTGTCGCAGGGCGTCGCCATCACAGACCTGACGCTCAACGACCTGCGCCTGGACCTTGCGCAGCTGTCGGATGAGGAGCGGGAACGGCTTGGGCGGATGCCACTGACCGTCCATGCGCCCGTTACGGAGAGCGATGACCTGCCAGCGGGCGCGATTTTTGTCCTTCGCGCCGAGACGCCGGGCGCGCTTGCAGCTCTCGACGCGAAGGACCCGCTAAGCCCCCACGCGCTAGTACATGTGTTCATGGACGGCACCATTCACCTTCCGCACACAGCGCCCAAGCGGATCCTCGACAATATGCGCAAGCTCGCGCGGATCGATCCGGCGGACAGCGAACGGCTGTGGCGTCGCTTCGACCGCGAGACACGGCAAGGCTCGAAGATGGAGCGCTGGCAAGCGCTGCTGGAGGCGGCCATCGTCGGCGTCACCGGCACCGCGCAGGAGCGCGCGGTCGACAGCCTGTTCACGACCGGCGCGCTACAGGGAATGAGCGGTGCCAGCGGGCTTGACGATTGGGAGGTCGTCGCCTGGTTTCCCATCCTGCCCCCCGAATGAGCGGATCGCCGATCACGCTCGAAACGCTGATCGGAGCTTTCGCGCTGCCGCCGGGACCGGCGCCAAGGCGCGTTCCTAAGGCGTCGCTCGCCGACAATGTCCCGACCGCCGCCGACAAGCGGCTGATCGACGGGAAACTGGCGCGGCTGGACTGGCTTGCGGCCATCAATCCTGCGACGGCGGGCATCGCCGCGGCGGGGGTCGACGGGCTCGAGGTGAGCACCATCAACGTCCTCGTTGCGCGCACCCGCGGACCGATGCCGCCGCGGCTAGCGGAGATCATCCATCGTGCTATCCCGCAACCCGTGGTCCTGATACATGCGGACGACGCGCCCGAAGCTCCGGCGGCGGTGTCGCTCGGTTCGAAGCGCGCGGCCGAGCGCGAGGTGGGACGTGTCGTTGTCACCGCCCTGCACGATACCGGCGCGCTGACCGTAGACGATCGCGGTTTCCTTACCGCCCTGGCGTTGGATCGGTTGCCATCGAGCGACTTGGGCGCACTCTATGCTGGGCTGATCGAACGGATCGAGGCGCTATGTGCCGCGCGCCGCGCCGCGCGTCCGTTTCGCTTGGCCGCATCGTCGGATGAGCTGGCGCGCTGGCGTATGGCGTTGGCCGACGCCGCCGATTTGGACGCGAGGACCGCGGCCCTTGCCGCCGCCATGCGCAAGGAAAGCCGGTTGGCGGCGCGGGTCGAACTGGGTGAAACACTGCGCCAGACCAAGGCCGAGCTAGACAAGTGCAAGACCATGCTCGATTAATCGCACACAAGAAGGGGGGCGCATCTGGGCAGGGGCGGATACAACGGCGGATCGACGATCATCGGCCCGGGACGAGCGTGGTCGTTTGACCCCGATTTCTCGATCAGGGAACGGGTCGGATCGACAGGTGAGCGAAAGTCCGCGCGGCTGCCTCGCCCGCCGGTAGAACCTACGATAACCGTTGCCGGCACCATCGTCGGCGGAAAGGTGCTGCGAAAGCACCGCATGGCCGTAGCCCAGAACATCAACCGCGACACGGTGCTGCCGGCGCTCGGCCTGTCGGCTCCGAAGAAACTCGCGCTTCGGCGTGATGCGCTGAAAAAGCTAATCGGCGACAGGGTGCTGCTGCCGACCGGCGTCATCAATATGGGCCATCCGCTCGTGTCGGCGTGGCTCAAAAACAACGAAAAGAAGAGCAAGTAGATGGCTGACGAGACCAACCCCAGTCCCCGCATCACCCGCGAAGATTCGGCGGCGCACAGCGGCGATGTGGTCGGAGAGAACATCGCAGCCCTCAAGGCGCTGTTCCCGTCGATCGTCACCGACGGAAAGGTCGACTTCGACGTGCTGCGCCAGTTGCTCGGCGACTCGGTGGAGGAAGGCGCTGAGCGCTATGGCCTCAACTGGAAGGGCAAGGCCCGCGCCCGCGCCTACGCGTTGACCCCCAGCTTGGGGACGCTGCGCCCGGCGAAGGAGGACAGCAAGGATTGGGATACGACGAAAAACATCGTCATCGAAGGCGACAACCTCGAAGTGCTTAAGCTGTTGCGCAAGAGCTATGCGGGGAAGATCAAGCTGATCTATATCGACCCGCCGTATAATACCGGCAAAGACTTCGTATATCCGGACAATTACGCGGACAGTCTCTCGAATTATGAAAAGCTTACCGGTCAGCGCGGCGCAGAGGGTGCGCGGCTGATGAGTAACAAGGATACTAGCGGCCGTTTCCACGCTGACTGGCTCACCATGATGTATCCACGTCTCATGCTAGCGCGAGATTTGCTGAGAGACGATGGCATATTGATGATTAGTGTGGACGACTACGAGTATGAGCGTATCGCCCTCGTAGGGGCCGAGTTGTTTGGCGAAGACGCGCATATCGGAACACTTGTTTGGAAGAGAAAAGCTGGCGGCGGTGACGACAGCGATCATATCGCTGCAGAGCATGAATACATCGCGGTTTTTGCCAAAGACCAATCGCGCGCGGGAATAGCCAATATTCTGCATGAGAGCCCGGCAATGACCGCTAAGTATAACCGATCCGAAAATGGGCGTAGGTATTATTTAGAGAGACTTGATAAGACTAGTTTGACTTATAACTCTTCGATGGACTTCGAGATCAATGCTCCTGATGGATCCCCCATCTCTCCTCCTCAGCCGAACGCTGACAACCCGACGACAATCTGGCGGTGGGGAAAGGAGGCTGTTGAGACCCGTCGAGATGAATTAACCTTCTTGAAAGACCGTGACGGTGAGTGGCGCGTATACACCCGAACTTGGGAGTCGCTCGACGGCGTTACTCCTCGCAGCCTCATGGCAGAGAAAACTCACGGTCGGAATCGAGACGGAACGCAAGAGCTAGAGGAGCTTCTCGGACCGAAAGTCTTCCCTAATCCTAAACCAACTAAGATGTTGTCACATCTTTTACAGATAGGTGCGGGAGGAAAGAATGATATCGTTTTAGATTTCTTTGCTGGGTCTGGTTCTACAGCGCACGCTTTGATGTTGAAAAATGCTTCTGATAATGGTCAGCGCCGCTTTATCATGGTGCAGTTTCCTCAGGTTATTGAAACTAGTAATCCGAAAACACTGCCTGCCCGTAATTTTCTCGATAAATTGGGGAAGCCGAGCAATATTGCCGAGCTGACTAAGGAACGCCTGCGCCGCGCCGGTGCGAAGGTGAAGGGGGATGCTGCTGGCGCTGAGGTCGATACCGGCTTTCGTGTCTATAAGCTAACCACCTCCAATCTAAAGCCGTGGCAGCCCGGCGTGGACCTTGCCGCCGACCTGATCGGAGCAACCAGCAACGTTCTGCTGGGGAGAACCGAAGATGATCTCCTCGTTGAGCTCCTGCTCAAGACCGGCATCGACCTAGCGTTGCCAAGTGAGATGCGGACGATCGCGGGGTTGACTGTTCACTCGCTAGGCGGCGGCACGCTGATCGCCTGCCTTGCTGACATTCCGGCGGGCAAAGCACGCGAACTGGGCGACGGTATCGCCGATTGGCTCAAGACACTAGCCCCGGCAGCGCCAACAACCTTCTTTTTCAAGGACAGTGGCTTCGACGCCGGCGGCAACCGTGCCGCTGAAGCGCGGGCCAACCTCGCAGCGACGCTTCGCCAGCGATTGGGCGACGAGGCGATCGAGAAGCTGGGCGCCATCTGATGAAGTTCGTCTTCGAAAGCGACCTGCCCCACCAGCGCGCCGCCATCGACGCGGCGATTGGCGTGTTCGGCGATGCCACTGCCGGCTCGCAGGCTACCTTCACCGTCGCTCCGCTGGAGATCGCCGGTCAGATGGAGCTGGCGGAAAAGGGCGTAGGCATCGGTAACGTCTGCTCGTTGGAGGGCGACGACTGGCTTCCTCATATCCAGGCGGCTCAGCAGGCGAACGCTCTGGAGCCGGACGCAGCCTTCGGCGGTGCGGACTTCACCATCGAGATGGAGACCGGCACGGGCAAAACCTACGTCTACCTCCGCACGATCATCGAGCTGAACCGCCGCCACGGCTTCACCAAGTTCGTGATCGTGGTCCCGTCGGTCGCGATCCGCGAGGGCGTCAAGAAGTCGATCGAGCAGACCCGCGAGCATTTCGCGAGCCAGTTCGACGGCGTGCGGTTGAAGGACTTTGTCTACGACCGTGGCAAGCTGGGCCGCGTGCGCGAGTTCGCAACCGCCGCCGACATCCAGGTCATGATCGTCACCATTCAGTCGATCAACAGCGCGAATAATGTCTTCTACGACCCTAACCAGGAAGCGCTGGGCGACCAGGCCGCGGCCGAGTGGGTCGCGAAGACACGGCCGATCCTGATCGTCGACGAGCCGCAATCGGTCGAGGGCGGGTTGAAGGGCGCTGGTCGCAAGGCGCTCGCCGCCATGAACCCCCTCGCCATGTTCAAATATACTGCGACGCCGGTGAACGTGGTGCACACACTCTATCGGCTCGACGCCTTTGACGCCTTTCAGCTGGGATTGGTCAAGCGGATCTGGGTCGATGGCGCCAGCATCCGCGATGCGACGAACAGCTCTTTCGTCCGGCTGATCGACGTCGAAGCACGCAAGGGCCACGCGCCGCGCGCGCGGATCGGGATACACAAGCAGTTCGGTGCCGGGCCGAAAGCCGAGCAGGTCTGGGCGCACGAAGGCGACACGCTCGAGGAGCTGTCCGGGGGGCGCGCGCTCTACGCCGGCCTTGAGGTCGGCCACCTCGATGCCGGTGCGAAGACGATGCAGCTGATGCTGCCAGGCGACATTTGCACGATGAGCCGCGGTGAGACGTTCGGCGACGATACCGGCGACAGTCTGGCTGCGGCGATGATCGCACGCACGATCGAACATCATTTCCGCACCGAGCTTCGCAACCGCCCGCTCGGCATTAAAACGCTGTCGTTGTTTTTCGTGCCCTCGGTTGCGGACTACCGCATCTATACCGACGAGGGCCCGAAGAAGGGGCCGCTCGCCGAGGTCTTCGAGCGCGAATACCGCAAGCTGGCCGCGCGGCCCGAGTTCAAGACGCTGTTCGTCACGACGCCGCCCGACGCAGCGGCAGCGCACGGCGGCTATTTCAGCCAGGACAAGCATTCGGTGACGCCATTCGAGGACAAGGAATTCTCGATGAGCACCGGTGACGACAAGGTTGAGGAACGCACCTTCGACCTGATCATGCGCGATAAGGAAAAGCTCCTCGATGAGGCGGTCCCCTTGCGCTTCCTGTTCAGCCATTCGGCGCTGCGCGAGGGCTGGGACAACCCCAACGTCTTCCAGATCTGCGCGCTGCGCGAGATGGGTAGCGAGCGTTCGCGGCGCCAATCGATCGGTCGCGGGCTGCGCCTTCCAGTGGACGATCATGGATTGCGCCGGCGAGACGAAGGGATCGCGCGTCTCACCGTTATCGCCGACACGGATTACGCGACCTTTGCCGATGAGCTGCAGACCGAGCTCGAGAAGGAAACCAAGCGCCCGTTCGGCCGCGCCAGCGTGGAGGTGCTCGCCAAGCTCTACTACCCGGTTGCTGGGGCGAACGAACCGCAAGTGCTGGGCGTGCAGGAAGCCCGTGCCGTATTCGCGGGCTGGGAGGAAGCTGGGCTGGTCGATGGGCTCGGCCGGGTCACCGACGCCATGCGCGAGGCGGTCGCTGCGAAGAATGTACCTTTACCGCAGACGCTTTCCCCGGAGGCCAGGATAGCCGTGACAGCCCTGGCCGAGCGGCTTACGGCGAACCTGATCCACAACAGCGAGAGCAGGGTCCTCGTGGAGCGGCGCGAGGAGTTGATCGCCTCCGATGCATTCCGTGACCTGTGGGCGAAGGTGTCGGCACGCACGCGCTATCGTCTCGATTTCACTGACGAAAATCTGATCGCGAAGGCGGTCGAATATCTCCAAAAAATGCCCGACCCGGCGACCGCCCGCGTCACCTGGGCAAGCGCGGAACTGATCATCGCGCGCGACGGGGTCGATACGAAGAAGGGCACGATTGCGGCGCCCCGGCACATCGGCGGCTTCACTGGCTCAATGCCGGACATCCTATCCGAATTAGCGGCACGCACCAACCTGCCGCGCAAGATCATCGCCCAGATTCTGATCCAGTCCGACCGGCTTAATTGGGCCAAGGATAATCCGTCCGCGTTCGTCGAGCTAACGCACAAGGCGATCACTCTAGCTCGGCGGGACGTGCTCACACGAGGCATCACCTACGAAAAGACGGGCGAGCACTTCGAGCAGATTCTGTTCGAGCCGTTTGAGGCGGACGCCGATGACCTCGTGCCCGTGGATCGCAGTCCGATGACTCATGTTCGAGTCGATTCAAAGACCATCGAGCGGCCAATCGCGGAGACGCTGGACAAAGCGGAGCCAGTTGGCGTGTTCGCCAAGCTCCCGCCCGACTTCAAGATCGACACGCCGCTTGGCCGCTACAACCCCGACTGGGCCGTGGCCGCCATCGCCTCCAGGATGCACCTCGTCTCGGAGTCGAAGAGCGATTTCACCACGCTCCGTGATGATGAAGAGGCCAAGATCCGGTGTGGTGAGGCGCATTTCAAAGCGCTGGGCGTTGAATACGTGAAGGCTGTGTCGGCGGAAGAGATTCTAGAAGCGCTGGTTGAGGACTGACCTGTTCCCAGCTGTCGCTGGACACGGGTCGTCTGTATCAGCTGGCGCCCTACGGATTAGGCAACATGCTGAGTAAGCCACGGGGTGAGTGTGGTCGCGTCATTTGGGGCCCGTATCGCCTGTGCGCCGAGATGTGCAGCCCGCCGCGCTTCTAGCGCCGCAGCATAGCCTCCCCCGGGGCGCAACTCGATTATCTCGCGCTGGATGCGGTCCTCGCCCACGTCCGCGCGGGCGTCGTGCAGTTGCCGCCAGCGGGCGAGCCGCAGCGCGGTCTGACGACGTCACTCTCGCGCAGGGCCGCGAACCTCGGATAAGCGACCCCTGCTATCGGGGTAAGATGTTCCGGATCGGAATAGCTCAATCTCGGGGCTAAGGCGGTCATTCGTGCCAGCGCAATCCATGGCATCGCTGACCTGATGTGGGGAAAAGTGTGGGGTAGGCGAAACCTGCTCACCAAATCTCGCTGCGATTATAGATTGCTAGCTTAGATCCAGAGATTTCTCCCGGGGATTTTTGGTATTGGAAAGCCGAATGTGGTAATCTTCGTATCTCCGCGGTTTTCACGGTCCTTAATGCTGGGACATATGACGAGGCGCAATCGCTATGCAGCCGCGCACCAGAATGGACTAAATAGTTCCAAGCACCTGTTGGTACTTGTGTTGGTATCTACGCCGCCTAGGGTAAAATATCACTCAAATACAGTGCTTTGACTGGGTGCTCCCAGTCCTCTTCTGACCATAACCCTATCCTGCGATATTCGCGGATGGGGCTAAGCCTCAAGAAAATAGCGAAAAACGTGGATTGGCCATCCATGGCGGTTCGCCTGTATTTGACTCTAACCGCGAGGCTTGGGGGGCCAATTTGGGGGCGCTGAAATCGGCTGGCCCCAAACGGTTTGGCTCAATTTGCTGACGCCTTAAGCGCGTCCAGCCGGTCCGACCACCACTGCATCATCTCGACGCGTTCGTCCCAATAATCAGTGCGGTTGTAAGCCGCCCGGACGGCATTCTTGTCCTCATGGGCCAAGGCGGTCTCGATCGCGTCCATCGACTGGATGATTTCGAGCGCTTGGGAGTTGTAGCATCGAAGAAGATGCGCTTCAGCTCCTCGGACGGCCCCCCCCCCAGTTGACCAACTCGTCGGCGTACGGCCGCAGAATGGCTAGGTTGTCGTGGAGCTCGCCGAGACGCGCGGGCGCAGTGGCAAACACGCCGATCTTCTGCACCTTGAAATCCGGGATCACCGCTTGGGCACGATCCAGCACGACCGCCTTCAGGGCAGCTTGGGCCAGCCGCGGACTGTTGGCGCGCAGGTCGAGGACCGCAGCGACATGGAACTGGGCCATTCAGCTGAGCGAAATCCACCTCCAGCCCGTTACGATCCATCCGCTCCTGCGCGGGCAGCGACGGATCGTCGACGGACCTGATCATCGACTCGAACGCATCGATGCCGCCATCCCACGACCCCGTCGCGAGCGCCACGAGCTTCCGCGTCTCGCTGATGCGAAGATCGATGCCGTCAGGCCCGAAGATCATCAGTCCGATATTCACCCGCTCGCCACGACGACGGTCGGGCATCGCCTGACCTACGGCGTAGTTAAAGATATGATCCATGCCAGGACCGCCCAGAACCGGCAGACCGGCAGAACCTGCCAGAGAGCAACGGCGTCGGATACGGAAGCCGCGCAATCTGCGGGCATGAATCATGCTGGCGTCACCAACATGTGGATTGGTTAGCCTACGCAAAGATGGCGTGCCGGAAGGCACTTCCGGTCCAGGCGCCGCGATAGCGATTGACGTCGGCATCCGGGATCTGCCCGCTCCAGACGCAGCCCTGAATCGCGCCATTGCCGTGACCTCCGGGTGCCGGGCCGCCCTGTGTGCGACCATTTTCGCCGAGCCGTCGCATTATTCCTCGCCGCTTCCCCGTTCGGCCATGCCGCGATGCATCTGGGCGAGGACCGATTGCGGCACGATACCCGACGCCGCCACCTGCAGCTTGTTCGAAAGTCCCGAGACGAGGTGCCCCTTGCCGGCCATCAGCGCGTCCCAGCCGTCCCTGGCGACCTTGGCGGGATCGGCCTTGCCGTCGTCCTGCCCGACTTGGGTGTCGAGCATGTCGGCACGCGCGAAGAACTCGGTATCCGTCGCCCCCGGCATCAGCGTGGTGAGCATGACGCCCTCGACGTCCTTGAGCTCGTTGCGCAGCGCCTCGGTGAAATTGTCGATGAATGCCTTGGTCGCGTTGTACACCGCGTTGAAGCTGCCCGGGATGTAACCGACGATCGAGCCGGTCACCAGCACCTTGCCCTGCCCTCGCGCGACCATGTTCCGGAGCACCTTCTGCAGCAGGTAGACAGTGCCGGTGACGTTGGTGTCGATCGAATGCCGCCAGCTCGCCACTTCCTGTTCGAGGAATGGGCCACCTTTGCCGATGCCTGCATTCGCGGCGAGCAGGTCGATCGCCCGGCTGCCCGCCGCCGCGAGCAGCGTATCGACTCCGTCGATCGTCGCGAGATCGGCCTGCACCGATCGCACCTCGGTGCCGAACTGCTTGAAGTCGGCGGCGGCCGCATCGATCAGGGCCTCGTCGGCGACGACGATCAGGTCGTACCCCTCCTTCGCCGCCAGCGTCGCCAGTTCAAAGCCGATCCCGGTCGATGCGCCGGTGACGATTGCAAGCTTGTCGGCCATTCCGCTTACTCCGCCGCGAGCGCCAGGCCGGGCTTGAGCACGACCTTGGTCACGTCGTTCTGGTTGTCGTGGAACATCTTGTAGCCCTTGGGCGCCTCCTCGAGCGGCAGCGTGTGGCTGATCAGGAAGGTCGTATCGATCTTTCCCTCCAGGATCGCATTGAGCAGCCCGGGCATGTAGTGCTGGACATGCGTCTGGCCGGTCTGGAGCGTCAGCCCCTTCTCCATGAAGGCGCCCAGCGGGAACTTGTCGACGAACCCGCCATAGACCGCCGGCATCGAGACCCGCCCACCCTTGCGGCAGGCGAGGATCGCCTGGCGGATCGAATGGATACGATCGGTGCCGAGGAAGGTCGACGCCTTGACTTGGTCGATGACGTTGTCGACGAAGAAGCCGTGCGCCTCGAGGCCGACCGCGTCGATTACCGCATCGGGGCCGATCCCGCCGGTCATCTCCATCAGCGCCTCATAGGTGGCGCTCTCCTCGAAGTTGATCGTCTCGGCGCCGAACCGCTTCGCCAGTTCCAGGCGGCGCGGGAAATGGTCGATCGCGATCACGCGTTCGGCACCCATCAGGAACGCCGACTGGATCGAGAACAGCCCGACCGGGCCGCAGCCCCATACCGCCACGGTGTCGCCCGGCTCGATCCCGGCATTCTCCGCCGCCATCCAGCCGGTGGGCAGGATATCCGAGAGGAACAGCACCTTCTCGTCCTCGACTCCGTCGGGAACCACGATCGGCCCCACGTCGCTGAAGGGCACCCGGACATATTCGGCCTGCCCGCCCGAATAGCCGCCGGTCATGTGGCTGTAGCCGAACAGGCCCGACATCGGCTGACCGTACAGCGCCTGCCCGATGTCCTGGTTGTCGGCGGGCAGTCCGTTGTCGCACGCCGAATATTGGTGCTTGCCGCAATGATAGCAGGCACCGCACGCGATCGTGAACGGCACCACGACGCGCTGACCCTTTTCGAGCGTCGACTTCGGCCCGGTCTCGACCACTTCGCCCATGAATTCATGGCCGAGGATGTCGCCCGCCATCATCGTCGGGATATAGCCGTCATAGAGATGCAGGTCCGATCCGCAGATCGCAGTCGAAGTGACCTTGATGATCGCGTCGCGCGGATTGAGGATCTCGGGATCGTCGACCGTGTCGACGCGCACGTCGTGCTTTCCGTGCCAGGCCAAAGCGCGCATCAGTTCTTCCCCTCTTCCTGCAGGCGACGGTTGCGCGCGCCCGTGGCGATCTCGCCGGTTTCCATGAGCTGCTTGAAGCGCCTGAGGTCGCGTCGCGCCTGGATGGCAGGCTCGCGCTGGAACATCTTGGCGATCAGCTTGCCGATCGTACCACCGGGCGGATCATAGAGGATCGTTGCGGTGACGATCGTGCCGCGTCCGGCCTGCGCGTCGCGAAAATCGACCCGACCGCTGTTGGGAACATCGGCGCCGGCTTCCGAGGCCCAGGCGATGAATTCCCCATCCTTCTCCTCGGTAACCGCCGCGATCCACTCGACCGTCTTGCCGGCAGGTGCCTTGACCACCCAGTGCGCTCGCCGTTCGTCGAGCATTTCGACGCGTTCGACATTGTCCATGAAGGTCGCGAGATTGGCGAAGTCGCGCCAATAGGCGAACAGCTCGGCGCGGGGTCGGTTGATCGTGACGGTACGGCCGACCAGCGTGTCCGCGTCGCCCTGCCCCGGCTTGTCGATCAATGCCTCGGTCGCGGCATCGACAGCCGCGGCTTCCCGTTTCGAAGTGCTGAGCGGCGCATCGTCCGCGCGCGTGGGGTCGATCGTTTCGGCCATGCCCGGAATCCTCTTTTCGGAGTTCCCGCTTGAACGATGTGCAGCCGCCGTCGTTCCGTACCTTCGACCGGTGCCCGGGTCGAGTCGGCTAAAAAGAAGTCTTTACTTAAAGTAGGTTAAGTACAAGCCGCGTGCCGGAACCCGCGTCCGAATTGACAGTTCAACGCGTGTCGAACCGACCGTGGAGACGATCCGTGCCGCAAGGTGACAAGAGCAGTTACACCGACAAGCAGAAGCGCAAGGCCGGGCATATCGAAGGCTATGCGGATCGCGGCGTCGGCCGGAAGAAGGGCTGGGAGACCCGCCGCAAGCGCGGAAACGCCTGATGTCGATCTCGACGATGCTGGCGCTGCATCCCGACGCCGATGGCGGCGTCAACGAAGCGCTCGCCCTCGCCGCGCGCCACGCGATGTTCTGCGCGCAGATGTGCACCTCCTGCGCCGATTCCTGCTCGGCGGAAGCGATGGGCATGCGCCAATGCATCCGCCTCTGCCTCGACTGCGCCGACATCTGCCAGACGGCGTCGCGGCTGATGGTCCGCCAGACCGGCCGGAATGCGATGATCCTGCGCGCCATGATCGAGCTCTGCGCGCATGCCTGCGAGGCGTGTGCCGAGGAATGCGAGCGGCATGACCACGAACATTGCCGGCTCTGCGCCGCGATGTGCCGCGAATGCGCGCAGGACTGCCGCTCGGCCCTGGCCAGTGTCCAATATGGCTGGGACGCCTCTACCAAGCCGAGGGCTGCACAATCGCTCGGAGGTTCGCACCCGGCCATGAATGATATCGCCTGCGAATAGCGCGCAGGGGAACTCGCATGCCGGGGACGTTTTGCAATGCACGACATTTACAGGGAGAATTTCCATGCCGGATCAGGAGCATACTGACACAATTGCCTTGCCGAAGGCGAACCATCGCAAGGTCGAGGAGCTGCTCGCGCAGGAGAACAGCGCGGGCCTGCCGCCGGCCGGACCGCGCACGCTGAACCTCCAGCCCGCCTGAAGCCATGGACGCCGTTACCCGAAAGCTCGCGGCGGCCCCCGACACGATCGCGGGGGTGACGCCAGGGATCATGCTGCTGCGCGAACAGTTGCGCGACGGCACGATGCGCGAACTGGGCGCGTTCACGCTCGGATCCCGCGCGATCGCGCTCTGTGCCGGCCATGACGCAATCTGGGTGATCGTCCGTCGGAAAGGCCGAGGCGGCCTCGCCATGCGCGCGGCATTCCTGCCGGCGGGCTATCGCGACGCGCGCCTCGTCCGGAAAGACGCCGGTGAGGCGGCGCGGATCGAAGTCGAGAGCGGCCTTGGCGTCCATCGGATCGCGATCGCGCTTCACGAGGGGGCCATTCCGGTGCTGCGCGTGACGACGAGCATCGAGCCGTCGGCGCCCCTGCTGACTTCGTTCGTACCGCGCGATCTCTATCCGCTCGATGTCCAGGACGATCCCCTCGGCGCGCGCGGCACCGTCGAGGCGGCGCAGCGCGGGCTCAATACCGGAGCGATCTATTTCCGGCTCGATGAACCCGAATTCGGCAGTGTGCTCTATTTCCAGAACCTGACTGCGCTGAATCCGTATTTCCAGGAAACCGGCACCAAGCCCGACGGCGCGGTCGGCGGAGTCTGGCCCGAGATCGGCTATCTGCTACCCACGCCACCCCAACAGGGAACGCCGCCGGTAGACCCCTTGCCGGCAGGGCGCGAGATACTGCTGTCGGACGCGCTGCTCGCCTTTCATGACGAAGTCGATGGCGACGAGCGCGACATGGCGCGCCGCTATCTGGCGCTGATGGGCACGATATTGCGGCATATCGACGCGCCCGACACCGAATTCCACGACTGGGTCGATCGGGCCGAACGGTCGCTCAAGGACCTCGCCGGCTCGCCCAAGGCGACGATACGCCATTACGGCCATCGCTATGTCCACCCTTATACCGCGGCGGAATATCCGGATTCGATGGTCCAGCTCTCGGTGCTCGCCGCGATCCGCGACTATGAGGCCTGGTCGGGCGCCAAGACGCCGATCGGCGCAGAGCTCGCCGCCGGGCTCGGCAAATTCTACGATCCCAGGCTCGGTACGATCCGGCGCTATCTCCCCAATGTCGGCAAGGACAAGGACAAGAACGCCGTCGACAGCTGGTATCTCTATCATCCGCTAACGATGCTCGGCCGCCTCGCGCTCGAAGGCGACAGGCAGACGAGACGGCTGTTCGAGAAATCGGTCGATTTCGGCATCAGGGCCGCCCACCATTTCAACTATAAATGGCCGATCCAGTACGATATTCGCGACTTTCGGGTGATCACCGAAGCCCGCGACGACCAGGGGCTCGGCCAGACCGATGTCGGCGGCATCTACGCCTATGTCATGCTCCAGGCGTTCGAGCTGACCGATGACAAGCGCTATCTCGACGAAGCCCGTACCGCGATCGACGCGGCCGAGGGGATGCGCTTCGAGCTCAACTATCAGGCCAATCTGACTGCGTGGGGCGCCGCGGCCTGCATGCGGCTATGGCGGATCACCGATCATGAGAAGTATCTGCGCCAGAGCTATGTCTATCTGGCGAGCTTCTTCCACAATACCGTGATGTGGGAGTCCGAGATCGGGCACGCCCGGCATTATCACAATTTCCTGGGCGTCACTGCGCTCCACGACGCACCTTATATGGCGATGTACGAATGCTTCGACAGCTTCGCCGCGTTCGAACGCTATCTGAAGGACAGCGGCCCCGACCTCGATCCCGCGGTGCGGCTACTGCTCAGCGAATATTGCCGGCATGCGCTCGATCGGGCCTGGTTCTATTATCCCGATGCGCTGCCCGAAGAAGCGGTTTCGCCCGAACAGCGCGAGAAAAACGGCCATGTCGACCGCAAGCTCTCCTTCCCCGTCGAGGATCTCTATGTCGACGGCCAGCAGGCCGGGCAGGTCGGGCAGGAGATATACGGCGCCGGCGCGGCGTTCGTGTTCGCCAGCCGCTGTTTCCATAGCGTTCGCGACGCGCCTTTCAGGATGTTCTGCGATCATTTCCTGCTCGCCAGCGAACGTCCGTCGGAGCGCGCGCTGAGCTTCCAGTTGGGCGGCGGCGAGGGCCGGGAGGCGAGCCTGAGCCTGATTCGCATCGGTCGCGCCAAATTGCCGAGCTTCACGGTGACTACTGCCGATGGCGACCGGATTCGTCCGCGCCACAGCACCGCCGATCGCATCGAATACCGCGTTCCGGCCGATAGCCGCATCACCCTCGCCTGGTGAGGGAACCGACGGCGGCACACGGCGTAACGACTGCAAAGGAGAGCATATGACCGACCTTGCCGAACCGCCCGTCCGCGACTTGTCCGATGCGCATACCGAGCAGCCGGGGCTTTCCGGCAAGCGCGTGCTGATCACCGGCGGCACCACCGGCATCGGCCGGGCGATCGCCATCCTGCTCGCGAGCGAGGGCGCCAAAGTCTTCGTCTGCGGGCGCACCCCCGAGCATCTCGACGACGCGCTAGCGCGCATCCGCGAAGTGGGCGAAGGCGACGGAATCAACATCGATCTTACTCGCCAGGAGGATATCGACCGTTTCGTCGAGGAAGGGGTGCGCTTTCTGGGCGGTCTCGACATCCTCGTGCTCAACGCCGGCCTGCCGATCGGCGCGCTCGAAGAGGCCGAGGTCGAGAACATCCGCTACCTCGTCGACACCAACCTGACTTCCTTCCTCACCACCGGCCGTCGTGCGCTCGATCATCTCGAGGCGGGCAGCGACATCGTCATCATCGGCTCGATGTCCGCGGTCTCCCGCGAGGCCAGCTCGACGGTCTACACCGCGACCAAGACCGGGGTTGAGGCCTTTGCCGACGCGCTGCGCAAGGAGCTCGCGAAGAAGGACATCAAGGTCGGAATCATCGAGCCCGGGCTGGTCGGCACCGACATGCAGCTTCCCGACATTCCGGTCGACAAGCAGCGCGCGATGATCGCCGAGGCGAAGATGCTCCGCGCCGAGGACATCGCCGCCGCCGCCCACTTCATGCTCACGCAGCCGCGGCGCACCGTCGTCTCCACGATGCGGGTGGAGCCCCGCATCGCCGAATGAGCGGTTTCCCCGTCGATCGACTGGTCTTCGGCCCCGACGACGTAGACCTGTGGCGCTCGCCATTGGCCGGGCAATTGGACGCCGACACCTATGTGCTCGGCGCCTTCAATCCGGGGCTGACCCGGCTGCCCAACGGCAATCTCGCGATCTTCGTCCGCGTCGCCGAGGCTTTGCGCCAGCCGATATTCGACGGGCACATCCACGCGATCCGATGGCACGAAGGCAAGTTCGTGCTCGATGCCTGGCCGCTAGAGCTCGTCGATACCTCCGATCCGCGGAAGTTCCTGATCCGGGGTGGACGCTGGAAGGTGATGGCCCTCACCTCTCTGTCGTGGATCCTGCCGGTCGAACTGACACCCGACGGACTCGAGGTCGTCGCGGTGCACTATGACAAGGCGATCGCGCCGCAGGGCAGCTTCCAATGCTATGGCGTGGAGGACGCGCGGGTGTCGAAAGTCGGCGATCGCTGGCTGATGACGACCTGCTCGGTCAGCCCCGAGCGCCATTCCACTACCTTGTACAGCTCCCGGAACGGCCTCGACTTCGCCTTCGAGGACGTGGTGCTCGATCACCAGAACAAGGACATGCTGATCTTCGAGGGGCTGATCGGCGGCAAGTTCTGGGCGCAGACCCGGCCGCTCGGCGATCTCTATTTCGCCTATCCGCCGGGCAGCGAATGGCGCGCCGGCCCTGCGATCAACCTCGCCACTTCGCCCGACGCGCTGCACTGGAAGCCGCATCGCGAGCCCGGCATTCGACCGCACGCCGCAACGATCGCCACCGCACGCATGGGCGGCGGCACGCCGCCGATCCTCACCGATCAGGGCTGGCTGACGCTCTGGCATGGTGTCGAGCCCAAGGAGATCGTCGGCATCTATCGCACCTATTGGTCGATCCTGGATCGGGACGACCCGGCGAAGGTGTTACGGACCGAGCATCGGCCGCTACTGGAAGCGGCGCCTGATCTCACCCGCCCGATCGAGGACAAGATGTATGTCCGGGACGTGGTGTTCACGACCGGGATCGCGGATGTCGGCGACCACTATGTCGTCGCGTCGGGCGAGGCCGATCTCGCGTGCCGCATCACGCATATTCCCAAGAGCGCGTTCGCCTGAATGCGGCGGGAAGACCGCTTTCGCGTATCGCCTCGACGGACCGATTGGGTCGTTGGCTGCCGTTCCGCGCAAAGCTGATCGAATGACGGCCCTCCGGGCTCGCCATCCGCGACCGCCGGAGGCTCAGCGGCCGGCGCAAGAACTCTATTGGCGATTGCTTGACGGTCTGCGCGGCAGGTGGTGGAAGACATTATGAGCCAGAGTCATCGCCCATCTGATAATATGAACACAGTCGCAGCGAGTGCGAAAGCCGAGGCGCGCGCTGCGGAATCTGCGGCAGTCCGGCGCAGGTGGATAACGCTGGGTAAGGTGCTGGCGGTGATCGCCGCAGTGATATCCGGGTTAACCTTGTGGAACGAACCGATCCGGGCGCTGCCGGATGCCGCGTTGGCCTGATCGCGTCTGCCGGGTACGTCCTCCACTCCTGCCGAAGGATCCTCGATGTTGCGTCCTGCCCTGACCGGTCTTGTCCTGCTCTCGCTGGCGGGGTGCGGCTCGTCCGCCAATGACCCGGCACCCAAGGCCGAAAAGGCCTCGCCGCCGGTCAATTACGGCGCGTCGAAGCCCAGTGCGAACAAGCCGTTCAAGACGACGCCTGTCGCGACGTTCGACATGCCTTGGGCGCTTGCCTTCCTGCCCGACCGGACGATGCTGGTGACCGAAAAGACCGGGTATCTCTGGCTGGTCACGCCAGCGGGCGGCAAGACCGAAATCGGCGGCGTCCCCACCGTACATTACGAAGGGCAAGGCGGCCTGCTGTTCGTCGCCACTTCACCCGCGTTCGCGCAGGATCGACAAATCTATCTCACTTATTCCGAGCCGGGCGAGGGCGGCGACGGCCTGGCGCTCGCAAAGGCGACGCTCGCCACGGCGGCGGGCGGACCGGTGCTGCAAAACCTGCGAGTGATCTGGCGCCAGCTGCCGCGTGGCGCGGGCGGACAGTTCGGCGGGTACATCGCCTTCTCGCCCGACGGGCAATATCTGTTCCTCACCTCGGGCGAGCGCCAGCGCTTCGATCCGGCGCAGGACCCAGATCAGGCGCTGGGCAAGATCTTGCGGCTCACGCTCGACGGCAAGCCCGCGCCGGGCAATCCCGGCGCGGGCAAGACCGGATCGACCACGATCGGCGTGATCGATCCGCCCGAAAATACCGGCGCCGCCGCCAAGGCGAAGGCGCGCCAGGTCGCGATCCCCAGCCCCAATTTGACGCCCGCCGAAACTTGGTCGACCGGCCACCGCAATCCCTATGGTCTCGCCTTCGATTCCGAGGGGCGGCTGTGGGAAACCGAGATGGGTCCGCAGGGCGGCGACGAGCTCAACCTGATCGAGCCGGGCAGCAATTACGGCTGGCCGCTGGTGTCGTACGGCAAGAATTACGACGGCACGCCGATCGCCAGGCACCCCACCCGCCCCGACTTCCATGAACCCGCGCTCTATTGGGATCCGGTCATCGCGCCCGCTGGCCTTGCTTTCTACCGTGGCAACATGTTCCCGCAGTGGCGCGGCTCGGCGTTCATCGGCGGCCTCGCATCGACGGCGCTGATCCGCATCGCCTTCACCGGTACGGCCGCGCGGGAGGCCGAGCGCTGGGACATGGGCGCGCGCATTCGCGCCGTCATGGTCGCTCCGGACGGTGCGTTGTGGCTCCTAGAAGATGCCAGCAATGGACGGCTGTTGCGGCTCGCCACCGAGCGCGGCGGTTGATCAAGTCGACCATGTCCGCACGCGTATCACGAAAGCTCCCTATGCTCGGAAGCCTACCTCCCATCGACTGCAGATGAGCCGATAGCGGAACGGCCGCTCACGGCCGATGTTCGGGCGAGCCTCTTCGCATGGTTGAACGTCGCGGTGGTGCGGTGGACGACTAGACGGCTCAGCCAGTGACCGCAGCGAGATGGCGCCTAGCGAAACAACTCCGCGAGGAAGTCCGCCATCGCCTGCCAGCTGCGGCGATCGGCACGCGGTTCGTAAGCGATATTGCCCGGACCCGCCCTGCCGACATCGGTGAAGGCATGGCCGGCATGGCCATAGACATGGAGCTGCCAGTCGGCGCCGCGCGTCGTGAGTTCCTCGGCAAGTGCGACCGTCGCCTCGGGCGGCGAGATCGGATCGTCCCAGCCGTGGCAGATCAGCAATTTCGCCGTGATCGGCGATACGCCGGCATGTTCGGGTGGGTCGTACACGCCGTGGAAGGAAATACCGCCGCGAATGCCGAGCCCGGCGCGCGCCATGTCGAGCACGCATTTGCCGCCGAAGCAGAAGCCGATCGCGGCGGCCTTGTCAGGGTCCGCCTGAGGCAGTCCAGTGAGCGCCGCGAGGGAGACCGCCAGGCGATCGCGGAGCAACGCGCGATCGGCGTTCAGTTCGTCCATGTAGCGGCTGCGGTCTTCGACCTGCAGCGTGGTGCGCTTGCCCTGCCCGAACAGATCGGCGGCGAGCGCGACATAGCCCAGACCGGCCAGCGCATCGGCTTTGAGGTTATCCGCCTCCTTCTGGCCCAGCACATTGGGCAATACGAGCACGCAGGGGTGCGGCCCCGCGACTGCATCGTCCCATGCCGCCACGCCCTCGAACGGACCGCCGGGGCCGTCATAGACCAGGGTCTGCCGAACGATCGCCATTGGCTGTCTCCCGCTTGTTCGCGCCGCCGCAGTCGCTAAGGACCTGCGCAAAGTGTTGCAAGGAGGCCCCATGCCCAAGCTCGTCCTGATCCGCCACGGCCAGTCGGCCTGGAATCTCGAGAACCGCTTCACCGGTTGGTGGGACGTCGACCTGACCGAGCTGGGCGTCAAGGAAGCCTGGGCGGCGGGCGAGCTGATGAAGGAAAAGGGGCTCGATTTCGACCTGACCTTCACCAGCTTCCAGTCCAGAGCAATCAAGACGCTGAACCTTTCGCTCGAGGCGATGGGGCGGCTGTGGCTGCCGACCGAGAAGAGCTGGAAATTGAACGAGCGCCATTATGGCGGGCTCACCGGGCTCAACAAAGCCGAGACCGCGGCGCTGCACGGCGACGAGCAGGTCAAGATCTGGCGCCGCAGCTTCGACATCCCGCCGCCGCTGCCCGAGGAGGGTTCGCCCTGGGACCTGGCGAAGGACCTGCGCTATCACGGCGTGCCGATCCCGCAGACCGAGAGCCTGAAGGACACGATCGCGCGGGTTCTGCCGTATTGGGAAGAGCGGATCGCGCCCGAGATCCGCGCGGGCAAGCGCGTGCTGATCTCGGCACACGGCAATTCGCTGCGGGCCTTGGTCAAGCATCTGTCGGGGATCCCGGACGAGGAGATCGTCAATCTCGAGATCCCGACGGGCCAGCCGATCGTCTACGAGCTGGACGAGGGGCTGACGGCGACCGACCGCTATTATCTGAGCGAGCGATAATCAGATCCTCCCCGGAACGGGGAGGGGGACCGCTCGCGTAGCGAGTGGTGGAGGGGGAGTGTCGCAAGGGAGTCCGTGGCGGAGAGCCCCCTCCACCATGCTGCGCATGGCCCCCCTCCCCGTCCCGGGGAGGATTGTCTTGTTGTTCCCTCCCCTCTAACAACCCACGCTTCCTGAAGACGGGGCAGGCATGTCGGACGCACCTCTAGTCGGCATCATCATGGGCAGCACTTCCGATTGGGAGACGATGCGCCATGCCGCGCGCGTGCTCGACGAACTCGGCGTGCCGCACGAGACCGGGGTCGTCTCGGCGCACCGCACCCCGCAGCGGCTCTACGATTACGCCAACACGGCCGCCGATCGCGGGCTCAAGGTGGTGATCGCCGGCGCGGGCGGCGCGGCGCACCTGCCGGGCATGGCAGCTTCGATGACGCATCTGCCGGTGCTCGGGGTACCGGTCGAGTCCAAGGCGCTGAAGGGCGTCGACAGCCTCTATTCGATCGTCCAGATGCCCGGCGGCGTGCCCGTCGGCACGCTGGCGATCGGCAAGCCCGGCGCGATCAATGCGGGGCTGCTGGCGGCGGCGATCCTCGCGACTTCGGACGAGGCGCTCGCGGCGCGGCTCAAGGCGTGGCGCGCGGCGCAGACCGAGAACGTGGCGACCGACCCGGAATGACTGCGCTGCCTCCCGGATCGATCATCGGCATTCTCGGTGGCGGCCAGCTCGGGCGGATGCTCGCGGTCGCCGCGGCGCAGCTCGGCTACCGCACCCACGTCCTCGCACCCGATGCCGAAAGCGTCGCCGCGCAGACCGCGTCCAGCTACACCCGGGCAGATTATCACAGCCGCATCGTGCTCGACGAAGTTGCCGGCCAGACCGACGTGGTGACCTACGAGTTCGAGAATATCGCGATCGGACCGGTCGAATATCTGTCGGGCAAGGTGCCGGTGCGGCCCGGCCCGCAGAGCCTGTCGATCGCGCAGGACCGTGCGCGCGAAAAGGCTTTCGTCGGCGCGCTGGGCGGGCGGACCGCACCCTGGGCGCCGGTCTCGACGCTCGAAGAATTGGAGACAGCCGTCGACCAGATCGGCGCACCGGCGATCCTCAAGACGCTGCGATTGGGCTATGACGGCAAGGGCCAAGTGCGCATCCGCGACGCCGCCGAGGCCGAGGCGGCCTGGGCCGAAATCGGCGAGCGGCCGGCGATCCTCGAGGGGTTCGTGCAGTTCAGCCACGAATTCTCGATCATCACGGTGCGCGGGCTCGACGGCGCGCTGACCAGCTATCCGCCGCCATGGAACGAACACAAGGAGGGAATCCTCGCCCGTTCCTCGCTCCCCGCCCCCGCCGAGATCGCGCGGCATTGGACCGAAGCCGCCACGCTCGCCGGACGCGTCGCGGAGGCGCTCGGTCATGTCGGCGTACTGACGCTCGAATTCTTCGCGACCGACGATGGCCCCGTGTTCAACGAGATGGCGCCGCGGGTGCACAATTCGGGGCACTGGACGATCGAAGGCGCCGAGACCTCGCAGTTCGAGAACCATATCCGCGCGATCTGCGGCCTGCCGCTGGGCTCCACAGCGCTCACCGGCAGCCATGTCGAGATGATCAACCTGATCGGCAGCGATGCCGACCAATGGGCGGAGCTGCTCGCCGAACCGGCGGCGCATCTGCATCTCTATGGCAAGGGTAATGCCCGGCCGGGCAGGAAGATGGGGCATGTGACGCGGGTGAGGCGGCAGCTCGCGCGGGATAGCTAGCCGTCATCCCGGCCTTGTGCCGGGATCCACCGGGCACCCGAGCGAAGGGCTCGAGGTGTGAGGGCCTCGCCAGCGGCATAGTGGACCCCGGCACAAGGCCGGGGTGACGATTTTGGTTAGCGATCACCCCAAAAGAAAAGGGCCCGCCTCCTTTCGGAAGCGAGCCCCTTTTCTTTCACTCCAAGCGAAACCTCAGCCGCGCGTGCCCGTGATCGGGAAGCTGCCGAACGCACCCGCGGTGACGGTGCCGTTGAGGTTGTCGCCATCGACGGTCGCCTCGACGGTGAGCGTCATCGGCATCGGCACGGTGATGTCGAGCGAGAAGTTCAGCGTGTCGCCATCGACCTTGCCGTCCTTGATGTCGGTGGTGCCGAGGCCGCCCGAGAAATTTCCGGTGAAGCTGTCGCCCGCGCTCTGCACCGTGAGCACTGCCTGCTGGTCGCCCATCGGCGACTTGGTCACCGTGTTCCAGCTGCCATCGACATTCGCCATATCGTCTCTCCTGATCCCGAAATTACTTCGACGCGGCGGCAGCGGTAGAGCCCGCTACCGACGCTGTGGGGACCACCTCGACAGGCAGGCCGAGGCTGTCAAGCTGCGGCTTGACCTTCGCGGCATCGCCCACGACCACCCAGACGAACTTCTTCGGGTCCAAAGCCGCGCGTGCCGCAGCGTCAAGCTGCGCGACGGTCATGCTCCGATATTTTTGCGTGACGGTGTCGTAGAAATTGTCCGGGCGCTTGCGCAGGTCGTTCTGCTGCATCGCCGAGAGCACCGCGCCGGAGGTCTCGAATCGCCCGGCCAGCTCGCGGGTGGTGCCGTTGATCTCGCGAATCAGCTCGGCATCGGTGACGCCCTTCGTCGACAGGAAATCGCCGACCTGCTGCTGGATCGCCTTGATCGATTCCCCCGTCTTGTCGGCCTGGACGGGCGCGCTGATCGTGTAGGGCACCGCCTTTTCGAGCCAGTCATAGCCGCCGCGCGCGCCATAGGACCAATGCTTGTTCTCGCGCAGTTCCATGTTGATCCGCGACAGGAAGCCCGAGCCGAGCACCTGATTGGCAGTGACCTGGGTCAGCAATTCGCTCGACGGATCGAGCTGAGTCATCTGCCCGGCGAGGATCAGCGACTGGGGTGAATCCGGCCGGTCGATCAGCACGATCTTCGGGGCGACCTGCTTCGGCGCGACGGTGAACGCCTTGACCCCGGCAGCCCCCACGCCCTTCCAGTTGCCGAAGCGCGCCTCGAGCGCCGCCTTTACCTCGGCGAGCGGCCGATCGCTGACCACGAAGATCTTCGCCTTGTCGGGCCGGATCCACGCCCGATAGAAAGCGAGCAGATCGTCACGGGTGAGCGACTTGACCGCCGCCGGATCGCCCGAACCGGCGGCCAACTTCACATAAGGATTGCCTGGGCCATAGATCAGCGGCGGCAGTGCGCGGCTGGCGAGGCCCTGCGGACTGGTGAGCTCCTGCGCGATTCCGGTGAGCTGGGTGGCGCGGATGCGCTCGATTTCGTCCGGCGCGAACGCAGGGTTGCGCACCACATCGGCGAACAGGTCGAGTGCGCCCGGCAGGTTGGGGCTCGGCGCGGCCACCGACAAATAGGTGCGGTCCGACGAGCTGCCGGTGCCGATGCTGGCCCCCAGCCGCTCGCGTGCCTCGGCGATGGCGATCGAATCCTTGGTGGTCGTGCCTTCATCGAGCAGCGACAGAACCAGGTTCTGCGTGCCGAGCTTGTTCGCCGGATCGGCGGCGACGCCGGCGTCGAAGCTCATCACCACCTGAGTGACCGGCACCGCAGTGCGGTTGGCATAGACGATCTCGACGCCGTTCGAGAGCTTGCTCCGCGACACGTCCGGGAAGTCGAGATCGCCGATCTGCGAGACGCCCGGCAATGCGCCGCGGGTGCCCTTGACCGGCTCGGCCTTGGCCGCGCCTTCGGCCGGCTTGACTGCGGCGGGGACGGCCTGCGCTTCCTGATAGGCCTCGCGCTGGCCGGGCTCGACCATGATCGTCAGCGATGGGCGGCTGAGCCACTTCCTGCCGGCGGCCTGCACCTGCGCCGGGGTGACGCGGGCAGTCTCTTCGAGCTGCTTCTTGAAGAAGGCGGGGTCGTCCGAATAGAGCTCGCCCGAGGCCAATGCGACGGCCTTGCCGCCGAAGCCGCCGACCGATTCCAGGCCCGAGATGCGGCCCGAGACCGCAGTGGTGGCGACGCGCTGGACTTCGTCCGCGGTCGGGCCGTTCGCGATCAGATCGGCGACGATCTCATCGAGCCGCTTGGCCACGAGATTGGCATCGACGCCGGGCTTCACGATCGCCTGGACCTGGAAGATGCCGAGCTGCGACATCGACTGGATGCCGGCCGAGACCTGGACCGCGACCTTGTCCTTGCGCACCAGCGCATTGTCGAGCCGCGAGCTGGCGAGGCCGCCGAGCACGTCGCCGAACACGTCGAGCGCCACCGACTCCGGGTCGTTCAGGCCGGGCACCGCCCAGGTGCGCAGGATCATCGTCGCGGCGACGCGGTCCTTCATCACCACGGTCTTGGACTGCGGCAGCGTCGGCACCTCGACCTTGGGCAGCACGCTTTTCGGACCCGCGGGGATTGTGCCGAAATATTTCTCGACCAGCGGCCGGGCTTCCTTCGCGTCGACGTCGCCGGCGAGCACCAGCACGGCGTTGTTCGGGCCGTAATGCGAGCGGAACCAGTTCTTGACGTCGTCGAGGCTCGCCGCGTCGAGATCGGCCATCGATCCGATCACGTTATGGCCATAGGGGCTGCCCGCCAGCAGCTCCTCGAGCACCTTGTAGTAGACGAGGCCATAAGGCTGGTTGTCGCCCTGGCGCTTTTCGTTCTGGACAACGCCACGCTGCTCGTCGAGCACGTCCTGGGTGATCGCGCCGAGCAGATAGCCCATGCGATCGCTCTCGAGGAACAGCGCACGATCGAGCGCCGGGCGGGGGATCGTCTCGAAATAATTGGTACGGTCGAAGCTGGTGGTGCCGTTGAAATCGGTCGCGCCGACCTGCTTCAGGGGCTCGAAGAAGTCGCCGGGCGCGTTTTCCGAACCGTTGAACATCAGATGCTCGAACAAATGCGCGAAACCGGTCTTGCCCTGCGGCTCGTGCTTCGATCCGACATCGTACCAAGTCGACACCGCGACGACCGGCGCCTTGCGATCGGTGTGGACGATGACGCGCAGGCCGTTCTTGAGCGTGAATTCCTCAAAGGGAATGTCGACGCGCTTGACGAGCTCGGCCACCGGCACCGGCTTTGCGGCGGAAGCGCTCGCGGCGACCTGCTGCGCGGCTGCGGGGATCGAGGCGGCGGCGAGCGCAACCGTGGCTGCACTGCAGTACATCAGGAACGATTTCATGTGCGGTGGGCTTCCGGGAAAGGATGAGGCTGCGGCTGAGCATAGCGCAGGCGGTAACCGCTGCAACCGAATCCGTAAGCGCTTGCAGCCGGTGGTTTTTCGATTAGCCTCGAGCCGATTGGCGCCTTTTCCGAGAGACTTCCCCATGCGCATTTCGATGCTCCTCGCCGGGCTTTCGCTCGCCCTCGCGCCCATGGCCGCGCATGCCCAGGCGGCTCCGGACCAGCCGGCGTTCAGCGCGAGCGAAGTGCGCAAGCATGTCGAGTTCCTCGCCGACGACGCGCTCGAGGGCCGTTACACGCTGTCGAAAGGCTATCTGACCGCCGCCGTCTATGTCGCAGAGCGCTTTGCCGCGCTCGGACTGGTCCAGGCCCAGACCGACACGGGCTGGTTCCAGATCGCGAAGCTGCCGATCACGATGGGCAATCCGCCGCGTCAGCGCATCTACAAGGCGCCCAACGTCATCGGAGTCCTGCCCGGATCCGATCCGGTGCTCAGGAACGAATATGTCGTGCTGAGCGCGCATCTCGACCATGTCGGAACCGATCCGCTGCGCGCGGGCGACAAGATCTACAATGGCGCGATGGACAATGCCTCGGGCGTCGCGACCATGCTCGAGACGGCGCGCGCGTTCGCCGGGAGCGGGCAGCGGCCGAAGCGATCGATCCTGTTCGTCGCGCTGGCGGGCGAGGAAAGCGGGCTGCTGGGATCGAACTATCTCGCCCGAAATCCGGTGGTCGGCAAGGGCAGGATCGTCGCCGACATCAATCTCGACATGCCGATCCTGCTCTACGACTTTCAGGACGTGATCGCCTTCGGCGGCGAGCATTCGACGTTGGGCGAAGTCACTGCCCGTGCCGGCGCGAGCATGGGCGTGTCGGTCTCGCCCGATCCGATGCCCGAGGAGGATTTCTTCGAACGCTCCGACCATTACAGCTTCGTCAAGGTCGGCGTGCCGTCGATCTTCCTGATGACCGGGTTCAAGAATGGCGGCGAGAAGGCGTTCAGGACGTTCCTCGCGAAGAACTACCACCAGCCGTCCGACCAAGCCGACCTGCCCTTCAACTGGGAGGCGGGCGCCAAGTTCGCGCGGCTCAACTATCTGATCGCCCGCGAAGTCGCCAACGCTCCCGAGCCGCCGCGCTGGTACGAAGGCAATCGCTACGGCAATCGCTTCGCCAAGGGTGCGCCGCGGGCGCGCCGGCCGGCCGAGGCAGGGAAATAACCTGTACCAAAACGGATGCGGTTGCGCCCCCGGACGAGCGGAAAGGCGGCATTCTCCGATCGTCAGGAACCAGCGATCAAGGAGCGAGCGATGGCGGAACTGGCCCACCGGCTGTCGAACCAGCCAACCAGAAGCACGTCGCCGGCCGGGCCATCGTCGGGCAAGCTCGGCGCGCGTAGCGCCGTCGCGCAGCTCCATGAAATGGCGGCGCGCCTGAACGCGCGGTCCGCACCCGCACCGATTCAAGCGAAGGCCGCGCCGCGCGACAGCCTACCCGCCAATCTCAAGACAGGTATGGAAGCGCTGTCGGGCATCGCGCTCGATGATGTGCGGGTTCATCGCAACTCGGCCAGGCCCGCACAAATGCAGGCGCACGCTTATGCTCAAGGTACCGACATCCACCTCGCCCCGGGGCAGGAGCAGCACTTGCCGCATGAGGCATGGCACGTGGTGCAGCAGAAGCAGGGACGGGTCCGGGCAACCCGGCACGATCCGCGGGGCCAGCCGATCAACGATTCACCCTCTCTGGAAAGCGAAGCGGACCGGATGGGCGCGATCGCTGCGCGACCGATTGCGCAGGCGAAAGCGGCGCCGCCGCTCCCCAGTCTTCCACTATCGCTCTCCGCCGTCCGTCAGCCCAAGGTGGTCTATGCCGGCAACTTCCATCCCGATGCGGTCGCGCCCGATGTCATTGAGTATGATGACATCGCCAAGGCCGAGGCCTTTGACGACGCGAAAGCTGGGATCGAACTGTACAAGCAGGGCGACCAGAATGTCGCGGCTGAGGACAAGGCGATCAAACCCGCGTTGACCGTCTTCGAGACCGAGCCCGATCTGGAGCTCGTCATCACCACCGACGCCATGGAGGCGATGGGGGACACGGCGATGGCCGTGATGGACGGTCAGGGCGTATATCGGGGCTTGCAGCAGAACGCCCTCAATTCGGCGACCTCGGACCAATGGCCGCCCTGGATGACCGCGGGCAACGCAGTTCGCATCACCGTCACGCTTCGCGAAGACCTTTCGAAGGCGGCAATGGCGCACACGCTCAATCACGAGATATCCGTCCATGCCACCAACAAGCTGCCGCTGATCCGCAAGGTACGAGGGATGAACCATCCGCAAATGGCGAGGAATTTCGTCGACGCCACCATGTTCGGAACCGGGGCCTATTCGGCGGATCATGAACACGCGTTGCTGGGCGCCGACAAGAACCCGCGCCTAAAGGCGACTCACCGCGCGATGAAGGCCGCGAGCAAGGATGCGGAGTTCAACGAGGCGCTTGACCGCGATTATGCCAGCGACGTGGAAGACCACAAAGGTTATGTGCCCCGGCCTTATGTGCCGCCGTTCCGGCAGTTGAAGGCGTCAGGCGCCTCCGCGATCCAGATGGCAAAGTCCTCCACCGATGCACAGAGCGAGATGGCGCGGGCAATGGGAGACTATCAGGAGGATCTTGACGCTGAAGACGACGATTATGACGATGACGATGACGAGGAAGAAGCGAACCCGCTGTTCGGGCAGCTGACCAGCACATCGTGCGGGATCGCGGCCGTACAGATGGTGATGGCCTCCAAGTCCATTTACATGGATGCTGGATATATCGAGCGGCTGTCGCAGGACTATCCCAAATCTTATAATCCCGCCGCCGGAGCCGCGATGGGCAATATAGCGAAGGTCCTGAACAACTATGTGCCATGCTCCGCGCCGAAGGTGATGTCGCTCACCGCAGTGATCGAGGCGCTGGCCAAAGGTCCGGTCATTGCGCGAGTCGACGGTGCGCATGGCCATTTCGTCGTGATCGACTCCGTGAGCGGCGACGCGCCGGTCCAGGCCAGCGCCCGCGCGCTTCGTGTCGAAGGCACTCGCGTGTTGAGCATCCGCGATCCCTGGCCGCCGGGCAAAGGCGAGACGCTTTCGGTGACCGAACAGGAATTTCAGAACGGCGGGGGCCAGTTGCGGACCACGGCGCTGTACATCCACCTCACCTGAGACGCATCGAAGTCCTTGTGTTGCACAATGGCAACACTACATCGGCTCCATAACCAATAGGGGCCAGCATGAACCTCGAGAAATTCACCGACCGCGCCAAGGGATTCCTTCAGTCGGCGCAGACCGTGGCAATCCGGATGAACCACCAGCGGATCTCGCCGGAACATCTGCTCAAGGCGCTGCTCGAGGACGAGCAGGGCATGGCGAGCGGACTGATCGGTGCGGCAGGCGGCGATGCGAAGCGCGCGCTCTCCGAAACCGATGCGGCGCTGGCCAAGGTCCCCGCGGTATCGGGCGGCGGCGCGCAGCAGACGCCGGGCCTCGACAATGACGCGGTGCGCGTGCTCGACCAGGCCGAGCAGGTCGCGGCCAAGGCAGGCGACAGCTTCGTCACCGTCGAGCGGCTGCTGCTCGCGCTGGCGCTGGCCGGCACCACGACCGCGGGCAAGGCACTCGCCGCCGCCGGCGTCACCCCGCAGAACCTCAACGCCGCGATCGACAAGCTTCGCGGCGGGCGCACCGCCGACACCGCGGGTGCCGAGGATCGCTATGATGCGCTCAAGAAGTTCGCGCGCGACCTGACGCAAGCGGCGCGCGACGGCAAGCTCGATCCGGTGATCGGTCGCGACGAGGAGATCCGCCGCACGATCCAGATCCTCGCACGGCGCACCAAGAACAATCCCGTCCTGATCGGCGAGCCCGGTGTCGGCAAGACCGCGATCGCCGAGGGCCTCGCGCTGCGCATCGCCAATGGCGACGTGCCCGACAATCTCAAGGATCGTGCACTGATGTCGCTCGACATGGGCAGCCTGATCGCGGGCGCCAAATATCGGGGCGAATTCGAGGAGCGGCTGAAGGGTGTGCTCGACGAAGTGAAGGCCGGCGAGGGCCATATCATCCTGTTCATCGACGAGATGCACCAGCTGATCGGCGCCGGGAAGACCGAGGGCGCGATGGATGCCGGCAATCTCCTGAAGCCCGCGCTCGCGCGCGGCGAGCTCCACTGCATCGGCGCGACCACGCTCGACGAGTACCGCAAATATGTCGAGAAGGATGCCGCTCTCCAGCGCCGCTTCCAGCCCGTGTTCGTCGGCGAGCCGACGGTCGAGGACACGATTTCGATCCTGCGCGGCCTCAAGGAAAAATACGAGCTGCACCACGGCGTGCGGATCACCGACGGCGCGATCGTCAGCGCCGCGACGCTCTCCAACCGCTACATCACCGATCGATTCCTGCCCGACAAGGCAATCGACCTGATGGACGAGGCCGCCAGCCGCATCCGCATGGAAGTGGAGAGCAAGCCCGAGGAGATCGAGAATCTCGACCGGCGAATCATCCAGCTCAAGATCGAGCGCGAGGCACTCAAAAAGGAGACCGACGCGGCGTCGAAGGATCGCCTCGCGACGCTCGAGGCCGAGCTCGCCAATCTCGAGCAGCAGTCGGCGGAGCTCACCGGGCGCTGGCAGGCGGAAAAGGACAAGATCAACGCCGAATC
This sequence comes from Sphingomonas sp. Root241, assembly GCF_001428865.1. GTDB lineage: Bacteria > Pseudomonadota > Alphaproteobacteria > Sphingomonadales > Sphingomonadaceae > Sphingomonas. The sequence goes on along the minus strand of NZ_LMIV01000001.1, from coordinate 469,607 downwards.
GCGGCTCAAGGAGCAGCTCGACGCCGCCAAATTGGAGCTCGAACAGGCGCAGCGCGCGGGCGATCTCGGCAAGATGGCCGAGCTCAATTACGGGACCATCCCCGCGCTGACCAAGCAGCTCGACGAGGCACAGGCCACCACCAAGGGTGCGATGCTGCGCGAGGAAGTCACTGCCGACGATATCGCCGCGGTGGTCGCGCGCTGGACCGGCATTCCGATGGAGCGGATGCTCGAGGGCGAACGCGAGAAGCTCCTCAACATGGAAGAGCAGCTCGGCAAGCGCGTGATCGGTCAGGCCGACGCGGTGAAGGCGGTGGCGACCGCGGTGCGCCGCAGCCGCGCCGGGCTGCAGGATCCCAATCGCCCGCTCGGCTCGTTCCTGTTCCTCGGGCCCACCGGCGTCGGCAAGACCGAGCTGACCAAGGCGCTCGCCGAGTTCCTGTTCGACGACAGCAACGCGATGGTGCGGATCGACATGAGCGAGTTCATGGAGAAGCACTCGGTCGCGCGGCTGCTCGGCGCGCCTCCGGGCTATGTCGGCTATGAGGAAGGCGGCGTGCTGACCGAAGCGGTTCGCCGCCGGCCCTATCAGGTCGTGTTGTTCGACGAAGTCGAGAAGGCGCATGGCGACGTGTTCAACGTGCTGCTCCAGGTGCTCGACGACGGGCGGCTGACCGACGGCCAGGGCCGCACGGTCGACTTCTCGAACACGATCGTGATCCTGACGTCGAATCTGGGGTCGCAATTCCTCACCAACCTCGCCGACGGGCAGAAAGTGGAGGATGTCGAGCCGCAGGTGATGGAAATCGTGCGCGCGCATTTCCGGCCGGAGTTCCTCAACCGGCTCGACGAGATCATCCTGTTCCACCGACTCGCCGCCGATCACATGGCGCCGATCGTCGATATCCAGGTGGGGCGGGTAAGCAAGCTGCTCGCGGACCGCAAGATCCGGATCGAATTGTCGGATGCCGCACGCGCCTGGCTCGGGCGGGTCGGCTATGATCCGGTCTACGGCGCGCGACCGCTGAAGCGCGCGGTGCAGCGCTATCTGCAGGATCCGCTCGCGGACCTGATCCTGCGCGGCGACGTCAAGGACGGATCGACCGTGACGATCGACGAGGGGGACGGGGCGCTGAAGCTCAACGTCGTCTGAGCTGCGATCGCCGGGCAAAAAGAAGGGGCGGCTCCTCGCGGAGCCGCCCCATTTTGTTTCCAGTATTTCCGGAAGTTTAGAAGTCGAGCTTGGTACCGACGCGGAAGTAACGGCCCACGACGTTCGCCTGACCCCAAGCAGGGTTATAGTTGAAGATCGAGTACGCAGCCGACGGATCGAACTGCGGTTTGATGTTCAGGAAGTTCAGGGCATTCGCATAGATCTGGAAGTGGTCATTCACACGGTAGCTGAGGGTGAGGTCAGCATTCCACTGCGCGCCGACTTCGCACTTCACCGGTACCAGCGGAACCGATCCGGCTTCGCCCGGAGCACGCTGATAACCCACGACGGACGCACCGATGCTGGCCTGGCAGTCGCCCGGCGTGCCGCCGTAGTCGACCGAAGCCAAGTCATAGCCGCCAGTGTAGTAGACGGTGCCTGTCAGCGCCAGCCCACCCACGGTGAGCGTGTTCTGCCAGCTGCCGCGCCACTTCGGCGAACCCGAGCACGAGGTGTAGTCGCACGGGCTGAGCGACCCGTCATAGCGCTCGATCGTGCCGCTCTTGCGAACGACCTGATACTTGAGCAGGTACGACGCGTCGAACGAGCTGTACAATTGCACGCCGCCACCGAAGTCGTGCTTCACATCGAAGCCGAGGTCGATGCCCGAAACTTCTTCAGTGTCCGCGTTCTGGAACGAGAACTCGAGGAACTGCGGGAGCACGCGCGCGGTCGGGAACTGGGGATCGTTGCCGGCGCTCGGAACGACGTTGACGCCAGGAACGGCAGTAGTATTGCCGGTTTCCATATAGGCGATCAGCGCTGCGTCCTGATCCTCGGCCGAAATGTTCCCGATGACATCCCGCACCTTGATGTTGAAGTAGTCGATCGTGAACGAGACGTTCCGGATCGGTTCGAACACCGCGCCCACGGTCCAGCTGGTCGACTTTTCAGGGTCGAGAGCCGGGTTACCCGTCGAAGTACGTCCGAGCTGATAGCCGTTGGTGATGTAGGTGTTGGGAACGCCGCCGGCCGAGTGCGCAGCACAGAAGGTCGGTGTATCGGCGCAGTTGACGCCCAGGTTGGTGTAACCGGTCGTCGGCAGGCCGAACGCCTCGTTGAACGAGGGGATACGGAAGCCCTTCGACCAGGTCCCGCGAAGCAGGAGCTGCTGCACGGGCTTTATCTTCGCGCCGAACTTCGGCGAGAAGTTGCTCTGGCCGGACGAATACTTGTCATAGCGGCCAGAAGCGCTCAGCTCGAGCTGATCGAAGATCGGCGCACCGACTTCGTAGAACGCCGACTTGACGTTGCGGCTGCCGACCGCGCCCACAGCGTTGATCGTGAAGTAACGATCGTAGGGATGTGCGAGGTTCTCGGGGTTCGCCGACTGATCGTTGATCGATTCGTGACGATACGATACGCCCACGGCCGCCTGGAGCTGACCACCCGGTAAATCGAACAGAGCCCGACCCAGGGTAGCCGAACCTTGCCATAGTTCCGAAGTCGACTTCTTGACATTGATCGGCGAGATATAATCACGCACCTGCTGACTGTTCAGCCAAGGTTGCGCAAAATTGTACGCGCCGGTTGCGATCACGTCCGCGACCCGCTGCGGGATGATGTAGTTCTCGCTGATGCGGCTGAGTTCAATCTGCGACGCGGTGAATTCGACCTGATAGTTCCAGTCGTTGTCCGAGCCGAAGGTCCCGTTGATCCCGGCTGCGGCCCGAAGCGCACGCGAATTGGTCTCGACGGTCTGCGGACGGTCATAACGGCCGCGAAGGATCGCAACCTGACCCGAAGACGCGAACGGATTGTTCGGGTTGAGCGCCGCGCCCGCCGAAGCGGCCGTGCAGCTGCTGGTGTTGACCCCGGCAGCCGTGAAGGCGCCGACGCCACCCGGGCAGACATAGACCGGCAGCACCATGGAATTCCACGCAACCGAGCTGGGCGGCGGCGTGTTGGTGGTGCCCAACGCCGACGGGGTCAGCTGCGAATAGGTATTCACGTGCATGTAATTGCCCGAGACATACGCTTCCGCATTGTCACCAACCCTCACCGTGGCGCGGGCGGAGAAGCCATAGCGCTCAGTCGACGGACGAAGCGTGGCGTACTTTTCCTTCATGTCCAGCTGGCACAGGTTGGACGCGTAGGTGTACTGCCCTGCGAGTGCGCCGGTGGTCACCAGACCGCGAGCGCTGTTCGGCAGAGTCTGCGACTGCGCGCCGAATGCGCCGCAATCCGAGTTCAGCAGACGGTATTCAGCCGTCCGGGCACCGGCCGCGGTACCCGGGGCGACCAGCGGGAAATTCGCGATGGTCGAGCCGCCGAGGGTGCCATTGGGATTGACAGCGAACTGGTACCAGCGCGTCGGAGTGCCCATGCAGTGGCCAGCGCCGTCGCAAATGTCGCCGAGATAGCCGGTGCTGCCCGGGAAGTCGCGATCGCGAGCCCAGATCACGTCGTTTTTGCGATAGGAGCCGCTGACGTAGAGGTTGAAGCCATCCGCATCGAGATCGCCGTGGCCAAGGGTCAAGTCGAACCGCTGCTCGGCGCCGTCGCCGTGCTCGGAGATGCCGGTCGAGGCATTGACGTGGACGCCCTTGACTTCCTTCTTGGTGATCACATTGACCACGCCCGCGACAGCGTCGGCGCCGTAGGTCGACGAAGCGCCGTCCTTCAGAACTTCGATGCGATCGATGATCGCGTCCGGAATCGTGTTGAGGTCGACGAAGTTTCGGTGACCGTCGTCCGCAACGGGATAAGGCGCCATCCGCAAGCCGTCGAAGAGCGTCAGCGTCTTCTGCACGGTCAGACCGCGCAGTGACACAGCGTTCGCACCGGCCGCGAAGTTGTTCCCGTTGTTCCAACCTTCCGAGATCGTTCCCGAGCCGTTGGCAGCAACGCGCTGCAGCGCTTCGGCTGCCGTATTGATGCCGCGCGCCTCGAGCGTCTCGCTGCTCAGCACGGTGACGGGCGAAGGTGTCTCGCTGTCGGTGCGGCGCAGAATCGAACCGGTGACGACGATGTCCTGGTTGTCGCTGGCTTCTTCGTCTTCCGACGGCGCAGCCGCTGGAGTGTTCTGCGTGTTCGGCGCAGTCTGCGCGAATGCAGGCGCGGCGAACAGCGTGCCGGCGAGGACGAGCGCGGACAAAGCCGTGCTGCCGCGCAGACCGCGTGTGATCTGGGTTTTCTTCATGAATTTCCCTCGCTTGGTCCGGCCGTGTTGCAGTGCATCCCGGCCAGAATGTCTCCCCGCTCCACCCCCCGCACGCCTTTTGGGCATGCTCTGGGCAAAGCTTGGCACGAGGGATGAAGAGGGGTCCGCCCGCTGTAAAGCGTGCATTCAGGTTCCCGGCCCGCCTTTTGGGAGCAGTGTATCTAAAATGACACATTGCGAGTTTGATTGTTGCGTCAGCGGCGCGAGACTTGAAAAATAATGTTGCAGCGCAAAGCGCCGGACACATTAGTCTGCGGCGGGCATGGGCCCCGCGACGAGCAAGGGATCGAGCCGCGCGTCGTTCCAGCGCAATCCCCAATGCAGATGCGGGCCGGTCGCCCGCCCGCTCCTGCCGATCGCGCCGATCGGCTGCCCGCGGCGGACGCGCTCGCCGAGCTTCACGTCGATTCGAGAGAGGTGCATGAAGGCGCTGTTGAGCCCCATGCCATGGTCGATCAGCACCAGATTGCCCTCAAGTGTGAAGGGCCGGGGCGTGGCGAGGATGACCACACCGTCGGCTGGCGCCAACACGATCGTGCCCGTGGGCCGGGCGATGTCGATGCCCGAATGATAGGCGCCGGGCTCGCCGGCATAGATGCGTTGCGAGCCGAACAGCGTCGAGATCCGGCCGACCGCCGGCCACAGGAAGGTCTGCCGCCAGCCCTGGGAATCGCTTCCGAGCGCGCGCGCCGCGCTGATCTGGGCGAGCTCGGCCGGGCGCACCCGGTCGAACTCGGGGCGGGGAACCGGATATTTGGGCAAGGTATTGAGGCGCGATATGTCCCAGGCGCGCGGGGCGATCGCAAGCTGCTTGCGGACCTCGACTCCGTTGCCGAGCCGGGCGACGAGCGTCGCCGTCGAGCCGGAATCGCGATCGAATGCGATCAGGAAGCGCCGGTCGGAGGCAATCTGAACGGGCCTGCCGTTGAGGCTGAGCAACGTCGTCCCGCGTGGCGCCGTGCCGGTCGCCAAGCCGCCCTGCACCAGCTTTCCGATCAGTGCGAAGGGATCGGCCTGCACCGCCGCCGCTGCGGGCCGGGCGTCACGGGCCTGGGCAGAGGCGCAGAGCAGGCCCAGCACGAGGGCCGCCCCCAACCGGGCGTGCCTCATTTGCCGTGGATCGCCTCGGCGGCGTGCTGGGCGCTGGCATAGGGTTCCTGGCGCTCGACACTCCAGTAGCGCAGCATGTCGAGCGGAATCCGCTCACCGCTGACCGCGCAGACGACGTGATCGCCAGGCGCGAGCACGCGGAAGCCGTTGGCCATGTAATGAAGCTTAGCGGCGCGGGCGGTGTTGGACATCAGCATGGCGGTCTCGATTCCGTCGTTGGTTTACAGCAAGCTCGGCTGCTCGGGGACTGAACCCGTGTAGGGTTTGCCGCCGGGCCGCTCAACCCGGGCATCTACCGGGCCATCCCTGAACTGGAGCGTGATCGCCCCCGCCGCTTGGGCTTCGGCGACGGTGGTGACGACCTTTCCGGTCGCCTTGGCACCCACGCGGACATAGCCGCGCTGGAGCAGATTGTCGGGATTGACGCTGTCGAGCAGGCGCGCCGCGCCCTCGAAACGATGCCGCGCGGTGGCGACCAGCTGGTCGAGCACGGCAGGACGCAGCGCGCCCGCGTCGCGGTCGAGCTGGGCGCGGGCGAGAGTCACCCGGCGCCCGAGCGCGCGATCGAGACGGCCGGCGAGATCGTCCATCTTCTGCCGCTGCGGACCAAGCAGCGCGTCGCGGCGCGGCAGGACGCGGACCAGCGCGGAAAGTCGCTCGCCGGCACGCTCGTGGTAGCGGCGGACGCAGCGTTCGGTACGGTGCGCCAGGGTGGCGACGGTGTGGCGGACGTCGGCGAGTACCGGTACCGCGATCTCGGCGGCGGCGGTGGGCGTGGGCGCGCGGAGATCGGCGGCGAAATCGCAAAGGCTCGTATCGGTCTCGTGGCCGACCGCGGAGATCACCGGAATGTCGCTGTTTGCGACTGCCCGAACGACGATCTCTTCGTTGAACGCCCACAGATCCTCGATCGAACCGCCACCGCGCGCGACGATGAGCAGGTCGGGGCGACCGATCGGACCATCGCCCTGCAGCGCATTGAATCCCTGCACCGCCGCAGCGACCTCGGCCGCTGCTCCTTCCCCCTGCACCTTGACCGGCCAGACGAGGACGTGGCTGGGGAAGCGATCGGCGAGGCGATGGAGGATGTCGCGGATCACCGCGCCGGTGGGCGAGGTCACCACCCCGATCGTGCGCGGCATATAGGGCAAGGGCTGCTTGCGCGCCGGATCGAATAGCCCCTCGCCCGCCAGCTTCGCCTTCAATTTCTCGAACAAAGCCATCAGCGCGCCTTCGCCGGCGAGCTCCATCCGCTCGATCACGATCTGATATTTGGAGCGGCCGGGATAGGTGGTGAGCTTGCCGGTGGCGATCACTTCGATGCCGTCCTGCGGCGCGAAAGCGAGGGCCGACGCGGCGCCGCGCCAGATCACGCCGTCGATCACCGCATCGGCATCCTTGAGGCACAGATAGGCGTGGCCCGAGGCGGCGCGTTTCCACCCTGAAATCTCGCCGCGCAGGCGGACATGGCCGAACTCGCCCTCCACCATCCGCTTGAGCGCGAGCGAGAGTTCGCTGACACTCATTTCAGGTGCGTTGTCCCCCGGCACTTGCTCGGCTACGAGCCGCCCGGATGACGTATCGGAAAAGGGATCGGCCATGAACGTCCTGCTGCTCGGGTCGGGAGGCCGCGAACATGCGCTCGCGTGGAAGCTGGCGCAATCGCCACTCCTCGCGAAGCTCTACGCCGCGCCGGGCAATCCGGGAATAGCCGCGCACGCCGAACTCGCCGAGATCGCGCTGACCGACCATCGCGCGATCATCGATTTCTGCATCCGCCATTCGATCGGCTTCGTCGTGATCGGCCCCGAAGCGCCGCTGGTCGAAGGACTCGGCGACAATTTGCGTACGATGGGGATCGGCGTCTTCGGCCCCAACAAGGCCGCGGCGCAACTCGAGGGATCGAAGGGCTTCACCAAGGACCTGTGCGCGCGCGCGAAGATCCCGACCGCTGGCTATGTCCGCGTCGAGAGCCGCGACGGCGGGCTCGCGACGCTCGACGATTTCCCCCTGCCGGTGGTGATCAAGGCTGACGGCCTCGCCGCGGGCAAGGGCGTGACGGTGGCGATGACGCGCGAGGAAGCCGAGGAGGCGATCCGCGACATCTTCGCGGTGCAGGGCGCCAGCGCGGTGATCGAGGAATTCCTGGAAGGCGAGGAAGCCAGCCTGTTCGTGCTGACCGACGGAACGCATCTGCTCCCGTTCGGATCGGCGCAGGACCATAAACGCGTCGGCGATGGCGACACCGGACCCAATACCGGCGGGATGGGCGCGTACAGCCCCGCCCGGGTGCTTACCCCAGAACTGGAGCGCGAAGCGATCGACACGATCGTGCGGCCGACGGTGGAAGCGCTGGCGCGGATGGGCGCGCCTTATTCGGGCGTGCTCTATGCGGGGCTGATGCTGACCGCGCACGGCCCCAAGCTGATCGAATACAACGCCCGGTTCGGCGATCCCGAATGCCAGGTGCTGATGCTGCGCTATGAAGGCGATCTGCTCGAGCTGATGGTCGCGACCGCGAAGGGCGAGCTGGCGGGACGAGCCGATCCCGTCTTTTCCGGCGATACCGCGCTGACCGTGGTGATGGCGGCGAACGGCTATCCGGGCACGCCGGAGACCGGCGGCGCGATCCGCGGGCTCGACGCAGCCGAGGCGACCGGCGCGAAGATATTCCACGCCGGCACCCGGCTGGACGGCGAGACGCTGATGTCGAGCGGCGGACGCGTACTCGCGGTGACCGCGCGTGGCGCAAGCGTGAAGGCGGCGCAGGCGGCCGCCTATCGCGCGGTGGACGCGGTGGATTTTCCGACGGGCTTCTGCCGGCGCGACATCGGCTGGCGCGAAGTGCAGCGCGAAGAGACGGCGAAGTCCTAGGCCAAGGTCCGTGGACGCGCGGGGCGTCCACGGTGTCCGGCGTCAGAAGGCGTATTTCAGCGTCACCCGCGCATTTCTGGGCTCGCCATAGACGAAGCCGGGGAACCAGCTGTTGCCGCTGAAGAAGGTCTGGTCCAACAGATTGTCGACATTGAGCTGCAGCGACACCTGCTTGTTCAGATCGTAGCGCGCCATGATGTTGGCGATCGCGTAATCGGGCTGGCCGATCCGCTCCACGGCGCCCGATCCGGGATTGGTCGCGGTGACCGGCGGCTGGCTCTCCCATTTGAGCGCGCCGCCGATCCGCAGTCCGTCGAGTGCGCCGGCAAAGCCATAGGCAGTCGCGAAATTGAACGCGCGGCGCGGTTGATGGCTGAGCACATCGACGCCATCGGCATCCTTCGCGCTATAGTCGCTCCACCCGGCGCTGATGTCCCATTGCGGCGTGAGCTTGCCGACCACTTCGAGTTCGTAGCCTTTGGCGACGGTCCCGCTCGCCCCGCGATACGCCGGATTGGACGTGCCCGGCACGAACTGGCCCGGATCGGGCACGGCAAGATTGTCCTGCTCGATGCGGTACACGGCGGCGGTCGCGAGAAGCTTGCCGGCCAGCAGCAGCGCCTTCACCCCCGCTTCGTAGCTCTTGCCCTCGAGTGGATCGAGAAGCCGACCCTCGCGATCGCGCAGATTGCCCTGCGGCTTGAAGATGTTGGTGTAGCTCGCATAAGCGGACAGATTGTCGGTGATCTCATAGACCAGCCCCGCATAAGGCGTGAACACACCCTTATACGCCAGGCTGTAGGCGGCCCTGCCCGAGGGATGCGCGTCTTCGTTGCGCTTGAAACTGCTCACGCGCCCGCCGGCGATCAGCTTCAGCCCGTCGAACAGGCTGATCCGCGTCGTGCCGTAAAGCGCCGCCTGGGTGGTGTTGCCCTGGTCGGACAGCACGTAACGATCGCCCCATTCGGGCTCGGCCAGCGTGCCGTCCCAGCGATTGAAGTCGCCGACGGGATCGATCGCGATCGGATCGCGATTGGTCCAGCCGCCGTCGAGATAGCTCGCCATGGCGCCGAAGGAGAGATCATGGGTGCCGCCGAGCAGCGCGAAGGTGCCGTTGGCCTGGATGCTGCCGTGCCATTGCTCGGGATTGGCCTTGTACCAATAGCCATAGCTGGTCATGCCCAGCCCGGTCACCCGATCGGGTGTGCCGTCGAGCCACAACAGCTTCGAATCCTCGAGCCCGTTGTGATAACCGAGATCGCCGCGGACCTTCCAGCCGCCGCCCAGATCATGCGTCAGCGTCGCAAAGGCAGTGATTTCGGTGGTGTTCCAATGCCCCCAATCGGCGCCGGTGGTCTTGGATCGTGGCCAGTCGGTCCGCGTACCGTCGGTGTACCAATAAGGAAGCTGCACCCACATCACGCCGTCGCGGTCGTCGCGTTGATAGCTCGCGCCGAAGGACAATTTGGTGCGCTCGCCCAGATCGACATCGAGCACGCCGTAAAGGACCAGGCCCTTCCTTTCCTCGCGATCGACGAAAGCATCCTGCCGATATGCCTGTGCGACGACGCGGGCGCGCACCGTCCCCGAAGCATTGAGCGGCGACTGGACATCCACCGTCGCAGCGAAGCGGCTCCACGAACCTGCTTCGAGGCTGGCATAGCCGCCGAATTCGCTGGCATCCGCATGCTTGCGGATCAGGTTGACCACTGCGGATGGGTCGCCCGCACCATGCATCAGGCCCGCGGCGCCGCGGACCAGGTCGACGCGCTCGTACAGCGCCGTGCTGGTCTCGCCGAAGCCGACATTGCCGTTGACGAACGGCGCGCCGTCGAGCTGGAAATTCTGGACCTCGAAGCCGCGCGCGGAAATGGCGCTGCGGCCGCGATCGATGTCCTTCTTGGAAATGCCCACGGCAAAATCGAGCGCGTCGTTGATCGACGTCAGCGCCTGATCGGTGATCTGCTGTCGGGTGATGACGCTGATCGTCTGCGGGGTTTCGATGGGCGTGAGGGGAAGTCCCGTAGCCGTGGTGGGTTCGTTGCTTCGGCCATAGCCCGTGACGACGATATCCTCGACGGCCGTGTCGCCCGGCGCCGTGTCCTGCTGCGGCATCTCCTGCGCCTGGGCCAGCGCCGGCGTGAACAACCAGGCGGAGTTCGCCAGCAGCAAACCAAATGAATGGCGCATCATTTCCCCTTTGTCGCACGATGTTCCCGCGCCACTAATGCGATTGACTTGCAATTGCAAGTGAGTGTCGCTGGCAGGAACGTCACCGCCTCGCTTGCAATGTAGGATTTCGTCTGCTTGCCTCCGCCAGCCGGCCTTGCCGGGCGCTCTTTGACGTCGTCGGTCGATTCCCGTCGCAAGCGCGAGTCAACGCGGATGGCGCATCTGCGTGACCGTGGTGGCGCCTACGCGGCGCGTAGCTGTAGCCCGAGTGACGCGTGGCAGGCGCGAAGGTGTCGCGTCGAGTCAAGTTGGTCCGCGGTTGGCCCGCGCTTCGGATCGGCCCGATATCTCGACCAGCGGGATATCGGACGACGCGAGGGCCGCCACTATCGGCATCGGTGATCGCCAATCCCGAGGCTTCACATCCTTTTAACCCGCATTGCGCAGAAAGCGTGTTCAAGCGGTGCCGGCATATCCGGCCCGCAGCTTGCGGGGTCGCGCCCTATGATCGAAGTCGCCATGTGTATCGGCAGGGACCATGACCCCTGGCTGGTCCTGCTCGCAGTCTTCGTCTGCTGCACCGGCGCGTTCGCGATCATGCAGATGTTCGGCCGCGCGCAGGTCACCCACGGCGCCCAGCGGATCGCATGGCTGTTCCTCACCGCGGTCGGCGCCGGCGCCACGATCTGGTGCACCCATTTCGTCGCGATGCTGGCATATCGCGCTGGGGTTCCGGTCCGGCTCGATCCGGTGCTCACCATCGTCTCGCTGATCGCGGCGATCATGGGCACGGGCACGGGCTTCGGGATCGCAGTTTCGCGCCGGAGCCTTTTCTACTCGATCGCAGGTGGTGGGGTCGTCGGACTCGCGATCTCGGGCATGCACTTCACCGGCATGGCGGCCTATCGGGTCGACGGGCTGGTCGAATGGCGGATCCCCTATGTGGTGGCATCGGTGCTGTGCTCGGTCGTCTTCGCAGGTGCCGCGCTCGGCGCTTTCTCGTCGCCCCGGCTGGGTCGCTACCGTGTCGCGACGGGCACGGGGCTGCTGGTCACGGCGATTGCGACGCTGCACTTTGTGGCGATGACGGCGCTGCGCATCACGCCGCTCCGGCTCAGCGCCGCGCCGCTGGAGCCGCAGCAGATGCAGGCGTTGGCACTCGCCACGGCGCTGGTAGGGCTGGTGGTGATCGCTGCCGGCGTGTTCGCGGCGCTGATCGACCGCTGGACCCGCTCGGACGCGATGGACCGGCTGCACCATATGGCGATGAACGACGGGCTCACCGGGCTCCCCAATCGCGTCAATTTCCAGTCCGAGCTCAAGCACCAGTTGGAGCTGGCGCGCGCGAGCGGGAGCCAGCTGGGCGTCGTGGCGATCGATCTCAACCACTTCAAGGAGATCAATGACGTCCACGGGCACCAGGCCGGCGACCAGGTCCTCCTCCTGGTCGCGCAACGCATGGCAAGCCAGCTCGGGCGGCACGAAATGGTCGCGCGTTTCGGGGGCGACGAGTTCGTGGCGCTCATTCGCTTCGAGCACCCCACCCAATTGACCACGTTCACCGATCGGCTGAAGACGGCGCTCGAAGCCCCGCTGGCGCTCGGGCAGTTCGATACGCGAGTCGGCGCCAGTTTCGGCGTCGCGGTCTATCCGGCCGATGCGGGCGATGCCCAGACGCTGATGAACAACGCCGATCTGGCGATGTACCGCGCCAAGAGCCAGCGCTCGCCGACGCCTTGCTACTACGACGCGCTGCTCGACGAAGCGATTCGCGACAGGCGAGAGTTGGCAAACGACTTGCGGGTGGCGCTCGATCAGGGCGACCTCCAGCTCCATTATCAGGTGCAGACCTCGGTCGCGACGCACGAGGTGACGGGGTATGAGGCGCTGCTGCGCTGGACGCACCCCGAACGCGGACCGATCGCGCCGGACCTGTTCATTCCGATCGCGGAGGAGAACGGTCTGATCCTGCCGCTCGGCGAGTGGGTGCTGCGACGTGCTTGTTCGGATGCGATGGGCTGGCGTCATAAGGCCAAGGTCGCGATCAACGTCTCTCCGATGCAGCTCACCCATGCCGATCTGCCGCGGCTGTTCCATCAGGTGCTGCTCGATACCGGGCTACCGCCGCGTCGCCTCGAGATCGAACTGACCGAAACCGCGATCTTCGCCGATCGAGACCGCGCGCTGCACGTCCTTCGCCAGATCAAGGCGATGGGGATCGGCATCGCGCTGGACGATTTCGGCACCGGCTATTCCTCGCTGGAAACGTTGCGCGCTTTCCCGTTCGACAAGATCAAGCTCGACCGACTGTTCGTCTCCGAGCTCGAAAGCAGCCCGCAGGCAGTGGCGATCGTCCGCGCGGTGCTGGCGCTGGGCAAGAGCCTGTCGATCCCCGTGCTCGCCGAGGGTATCGAAACCGAGCGCCAGCTGGGCGTGCTGCGACGCGAAGGGTGCGACGAAGTGCAGGGCTTCCTGCTCGGCTACCCCCAGGCACTCGCGGAATACGGCCAGCCGGAGCGAACCAGCGAACCGCTCGAGGCCGGCGCCGCCTGAACCAAGGCGGAGTTCGCGTGGAGCCTGGCCCACGCTTAGGCGCCGCCACTCAGCTCCGCGCGGCCTGCCCGGCGATCAGCCTCTGCGACAATGCCCGCCAATCGGCAAAACCCCAGCGATCTGGCTCTTCCTCGCTGACGATCTGGTCGCTCCCGCCCGCGCTGGACAGGAAGACGTCCTCGAGCGTGAGCGGGGCACGTTCGAGCGCGCAATGGAAGACGCGGACCTTGCTGCGCGTCTCCCTGGCGCCGTCGGGCAGCGTGATACCGAGGCGGTTCGAGCGCATCCGCACCAGCAGCCCGGTGGGCGCGATGCCGACACTGCGGAAGAACTTGAACAGCAAATCGCGATCGAAATGGCCTTCCCAGCGATGCATCTCGGTCGCGGCGCGGAGCGGGGTCCAGCCTTCCTTGTAGGGGCGTTCGGAAGTGAGCGCGTCATAGACGTCGCAGATCGCGCCCATTCGCGCGGCGAGGCTGATCGCGTCGCCCTTGAGGCCATAAGGATAACCGGTGCCGTCGATCTTCTCATGGTGGAGCAGGCTGACGTCGAGCACTTCCTGCGTGACGCCTTCGCCATTGGCGAGCATCGCATGGCCGTGCTCGGGATGCGCGCGGATCAGCGCGAGCTCGTTCTCGTCGAGGGGGCCGGGCTTGTTGAGGACAGCGTCGGGCACCGCCATCTTGCCGACATCGTGGAGCAGGCCGGCCAGCCCCATCGATCGCACCGTCGGCTCGTCTAGGCCGAGCTGACTGGCGAAATTGACCATCAGCGCGCAGACCGAAACCGAATGGAGATAGGTGTATTCGTCCTTGGACTTCAGCCGCGCCATATCGATGAACATCGCTGGATTGCGGTCGACCGCGGCTGAAATATCGGTAACGACCGATGCCACGTCTCCGGCATCGATCGGCCGGCCGAGGCGCGCGCCTTCGAATACGTCCTTCAACACGGTTTTGGACCGCGCGATCGTCTTGCGCGCGAGCTCGCGATCGATCTTGGCGGCGTCGCGCGGGACGAGCGGCTCGATCGCGACGAGCGTCGGGGCGGCGCGCGCGGCGGTGGCTTGCGGCCGAGGTTCGGCGGGAGCGACGCCCTTGTCGATATCGATGAGCACCGCCGGCACGTCGCTGGCGAGCAGCGCGGCGAGGTCCTCGGAGCGTTCGAGCAGGAATCGCGTGCGCCAGAAGGGGTGGCTGAACCACGAGCCTTCGAATCCATGGATGTACATGCCCATCCTGGCCTGGCTGGGCGCGATCCGTCGCAGCAACGATTTGCCCCCAGAGATAAGGTAGCCGTTCTAGCGGCTTACCTCGCTCCGGGTTTCATAGTGCTTAAAGAGACAGCCTTAAGGCGGCGGAAAGCCTGTTCGGTCCGATGGACGAACGCGATCAGGCGCCGGCCAGCTGCTTGAGATCGGCTTCGGCGCGCGCGCCATAATGCTGGATGATCTCCGCCGCGCAAATCGCGCCGAGGCGGAGCGATTCCTGCAAGCCCCTGCCCTGCGCCTGGCCGAACAGGAAGCCCGCCGCGAACATGTCGCCGGCACCGGTGGTGTCGACCAGCTTTGCGATCGGCTCGGCCGGCACTTCGACACGCTCGGTGCCCTGCAGCGCCATCGCGCCCTTCTCGCTGCGCGTGACGACGAGCAAAGGCACCTTGCCGTGGATGTGCTCGACCGCCGCCTCGAATGTCTCGTGCTCGCACAAAGCGAGCAATTCGCTCTCGTTGGCGAAGAGGATGTCGATCAGACCGTCCTCGATCAGCTTACGGAAATCGCCGCCGTGACGCGAGATGCAGAAGACGTCGGAGAGCGTGAAGGCGACTTTCCGCCCGTTGGCGCGGGCGATGTCGATCGCCTTGCGCATCGCGGCGCGGGGCTCTTCGGGATCCCAGAGATAGCCTTCGAGATAGAGGATCGCGCCATTGGCGATCACCGCTTCGTCGAGCGCGGCGGCGGGCAGAAACTGCGACGCCCCGAGGAAGGTGTTCATCGTGCGCTGGCCATCGGGCGTGACGAAGATCAGGCAGCGCGCAGTGGTCGGCTGACCGGGGCGAACCGCGGTGGCGAAGTCGACGCCGGCGGCGCGGATGTCGTGGGCGAAGACAGTGCCGAGCTGGTCGTCGGCTACCTGGCCGATGAACGCGCACTTTCCGCCAAGGGCTGCGATGCCGGCGACGGTGTTGGCGGCCGAACCGCCCGAGACTTCGCGGCCGGGCCCCATCTTCGCGTAGAGCGCGTCGGCTTCCTCGGGCGAGAACATCAGCTGCATCGAGCCCTTGGCGACGCCGATTTCCTCGATGAAGCTGTCCTCGGCCTGGGCGAGAATGTCGACGATGGCGTTGCCGATGGCGACGACGTCGTAGGTGTGGCTGGTCAAGTCTGGGCTCCGACAGGGTTGCGCGGACGCCCTAGTGGCGGGCAAGGGATAGCGCAATGATGCATGGCCTCCTCCTCTCGTTCGGGCAGTTGTTCGATCGGCCGGTGCTGCTGGTCCTGCTCAAGTCACTGGCGCTGACTTTGCTGCTCTTCTTAGGCCTCGGGGTCGGGCTGTGGTTCGCGATGGGATGGCTGGCAAGAGTGGCCAGCGAGTGGATGGGGCACGGCGCGGGTGCCGGGGCGCTCGCGGATATCGCGACCTTGCTGCTGTTCGTGCTCGGCTGGTGGCTGCTGTTCCGCGCGGTGGCGGTCGCAGTGGTGGGCATTTTCGCCGACGAAGTCGTCGCGGCGGTCGAAGCGAAGCATTATCCGGCCGCGCATGCCGCCGCGCGTGCCGTGCCGCTGGGGCGCTCCATTACCATGGGCGTGGGCTCGGCGGCGCGCACGATCGGCTATAATCTGCTGCTCGCGCCGATCTATCTGATGCTGCTCGTCACCGGCGTTGGGACCGCGCTGGCATTTTTCCTCGTCAACGCATGGCTATTGGGGCGCGACCTTGGCGACATGGTCGCGGCGCGGCATATGCCCTATGCGCAGCTCGGCGAATGGCGGCGCCAAACCCACCTGCGGCGTCTTGCGCTGGGCGCGATCGGCACGGGACTGTTCCTCGTGCCGGTCATCAATCTGATGGCGCCGGTGCTCGGCGCGGCGATGGCGACGCACGCATTCCACCGCGGGAGAGAGGCATGAAGTTCTGGGTATTGGCGGGGGCGATGGCGCTGGGCGGCTGCGGGGGCGAGCTGATCCCCGAAGCGCGACCCGCGGCCTATGTCCCCGTCCCCGCCGCGCCGCCCGCTGCCGCGCCGGCGAGCGTCACGGCGGTGAAAGGCCAGACCGCGACGCGTCTGATCGCGCAGTTCGGTCAACCTGCGATGGACGCGACCGAAAGCCGGGCGCGCAAGCTGCAGTTCGTCGGGCCGATCTGCGTGCTCGACGCGTATCTCTATCCGCCCTCGAACGGGCGCAGCGAACCGGTGGTTACTTGGCTGGACACGCGCCAGCGCGACGGCGGCCCAATCGACCAGGCGAGCTGCCTCGCGGCGCTGGCAGCGCGGCAGCCGGTGGGGCGGTAGCCCGAAAAAATTCCTCCCTCGCGCAGCGGGGGAGGCGGCATGCAAAGCATGACGGAGGGGGCGCAGCCGCAAGCGCATCGCCTGCGGCCAAGCCCCCTCCACCACTTCGTGGTCCCCATCCCCCGGTGCGCGAGGGAGGAACTCAGGACTCGGGTGGCGCCTGTCCAAGCCGTTCCAGCGCCCATTGCGCCGCATCGCGGATGACCTCGTCAGGATCATCAAGCAGCGCCCGGATCGGCGCCATCAGTACCGCGCTGCCGCTATTCCCCGCGGCGATCAGGCAATTGCGTACCATCCGATCGCGGCCGATGCGCTTGATCGGTGATCCGGCGAAGACTTCGCGGAAACCGGCATCGTCGAGCGCGAGGAGGTCGGCGAGCATCGGCGCGGTCAGCTCGGCACGCGGCGCGAAGGCGAGATTGGCCTGGGCGGCCGCGGCGAACTTGTTCCACGGACAGACCGCCAGGCAATCGTCGCAGCCATAGATGCGATTGCCTATATTCTCGCGGAATTCGAGCGGGATCGGGCCTTTGTGCTCGATCGTGAGGTAGGAGATGCAGCGCCGGGCATCGAGCCGGTACGGCGCCGGAAACGCGTCGGTCGGACAGGCGGTCTGGCACGCGTCGCAGCTGCCGCAGGTTGAGCGGCCGGCGCGATCGGGCACGAGATCGAGCGTGGTGTAGATCGCACCGAGGAACAGCCAGCTGCCGTGGCTGCGGCTGACGAGATTGGTGTGCTTTCCCTGCCAGCCGAGACCCGCCGCCTCGGACAGCGGCTTCTCCATCACCGGTGCGGTATCGACGAACACCTTCATATCGGCGCCCGGAGCCGTGGCGACCAGCCAGCGCGCGAGTTCCTTCAGCCGGCGCTTGATGAGATCGTGATAATCGCCGCCCTGGGCATAGACCGAGATGCGGCCCACCTCCCCTTCTTCGGCCAGCGCAAGCGGATCGACCGAGGGCGCATAACTCATCCCGAGCGCTATCACCGAGCGCACTTCGGGCCAGAGCGAGGCCGGGCTCTCGCGGTGATGCGCGCGCTCCTCCATCCAGATCATCGAGCCGTGACGGCCCTCCGCCAGCCATTGGCGCAGCCGCTCGCCCGCCGCGGGCGCGGCATCGGCGCGCGCGATTCCGCAATCAGCGAAACCGATTTCGGCCGCCTTCTCCTTGATCCGGTCTTCGAGTGGCTTGTCTTCGCGCACGCGCACCCGCTACCACGAAGCACAACGGAGGGCACCCATTTGAACAGTGATCTGGCGGTAAGCGCCACCGGCCTCGTCAAACGCTTCGGCGACAGACGCGCGGTCGACGGGGTGAGCATCGCGGTGCCCAGGGGGCTGATCTATGGCGTGCTCGGGCCCAATGGCGCGGGCAAGACGACGACGCTGCGCATGCTGCTCGGGATCATCGAGCCGGACGAGGGCGAACGCATGCTGCTCGGCTGCGCTGCGCCGCGCGATGCGAGCGATCGGGTCGGCTATCTGCCCGAGGAGCGCGGGCTCTATCCCAACATGAAGTGCCGCGAGGCGATCGCGTTCATGGGCGCATTGCGCGGACTGCCCTGGAGCGTGGGGCGCAAGCGCGCAGGCGAATTGCTCGAAGCGGCTGGGCTCGGCCATGCCGCCGACGACAAGATCCGCAAGCTCTCCAAGGGCATGGCGCAGCTCGTCCAACTGCTCGGATCGGTGGTGCACGAGCCCGAATTGCTGGTGCTCGACGAGCCCTTTTCCGGGCTCGATCCGGTCAATCAGGAACGGCTCGAGAAACTGATCCGCGGCCAGCGCGACCGCGGCGCGACGATCCTGTTCTCGACCCACGTCATGGCGCATGCCGAGCGGCTGTGCGACCGGCTGTCGATCATCGCCGGTGGGGTGGTGAAATTCGAAGGCACGGTGAACGAGGCGCGCGCGATGCTGCCGCTCAAGGCGCATTACACCCCGCATCATCATGCCGACACCGCGGGCGCGCTGCTGCCGCCAGACGCTGAACGCGAGAATGGAAGCTGGCGTTTCACCGTGCCGCCTGAGGGGATCGAGGCGCTGCTCGTCCGGTTGATCGATGCGGGCTACGGCATTTCGGGGCTGTCGATCGAGCGACCGGGGCTGCACGACGCGTTCGTCCGCATCGTCGGCCCGGAAGCGCTGGAGCAGGCGGCATGAAATTCGGACGCATGCTCCGCCAGACGCTCACCGTGGCGCGCCGCGACTTCACCGCGACGGTGATGACGCCGACCTTCCTGCTCTTCCTGCTGAGCCCGTTGCTGATGATCGGCTTCGGCGTCGTCGGCAGCATGAGTGCGTCGAGCGCCGCGGGCGGTGGCGAGGAGCGCCAGCGCATCGTCGTGATCGCCGCCCCCGACAAAGCGGACGAGATCGTCGCGGTCGACAAGCAATTGCGCCAGGTCTTCACCGTACCGACGGCACGCCCGTCGCTGCGGATCGAGGGTCCAGGCGACGATGTGCCCGCGCAGGCCCGCGCCTTGCTGGACAGCAGCCAGTTCGATGTGACGGCGGTGCTTTATGGTCCGCTCGATCGGCCGCACATCCTGCGCAGGCCTTCGGGCTATGCCGAAGGAGTCTATCTGACGCAGCTTGCCGAGCAGACGCTGCGTGCCGAACGCAGCGGCGGCGCGAAGCAATTGAGCAAGGCCCATGTCGTTGAGGTGACCTCCGGCCAGGCAACCACCGGAGGGCGCAGCCAGGCGGCCTATTTCGCCGCGCTCGGCATCTTCTTCCTGACGCTGATGCTCTCGGGCCAGGCCGTGGGGGCGATGGCCGAGGAACGATCGAACAAGGTCATCGAAGTGCTCGCCGCCGCGATCCCCCTGGAGAGCGTGTTCTTCGGCAAGCTGCTCGGCGCGTTCGGATCGGCGCTGCTGTTCGTGTGCTTCTGGGGGACGCTGATCGCGCAGCTGCCCAAGGTGGTGCCGGCGGGGTTCGCCGCCGAGCTGGGCAATCTGAGCACCGCGGTGGGACCGATCTTCCCCCTGCTGTTCGTCGTCTATTTCACCATGGCGTACATGCTGCAAAGCGCGGTGTTCCTTGGCGTGGGATCGCTGGCGGGCACCCAGCGCGAGATCCAGATGCTGTCGCTGCCGATCACGATCTTCCAGTTCTCGATGCTCGGCTTCGCTTCCTATGCCGCCGGCCATGCCGACAGCTGGCTGGCGCGCGCCGCAGAGATCTTCCCGTTCAGCTCGCCGCTGGCGATGGCGGCGCACGCGGCGAACTCCCCGATATTGTGGCCGCACGCGGTGGCGCTCGTCTGGCAGATGCTGTGGGTGGCGATCACCGTGACGGTGGCGGCACGGCTGTTCCGGCGCGGCGTGCTCAAGTCGGGCAGCCCGAAGCGCAGCAAGCGGCAGGTCGAGCAACCCGCTATTGACATGACTGTCAGTTAAGGTTCTCCTCTCCGCGAAAAGGAGAGGCGGAATGGCTACGCTTGCGACTGAGTCGAGCCCGGAAAAGGCCATGGATCCGCTCGATATGAGCCGCGCCGAGCTCTATCGCGACGATGTCTGGCAGGCGCCGTTCCGCGAGCTGCGGGAGAAGGCTCCGGTATATTATACCGAGCACAGCGCCTTCGGCCCTTATTGGTCGGTCTCTTCCTACAAGCCGATCGTCCAGGTCGAGTCGCTGCCCGATCTCTATTCGTCCGAAGCGGGCGGGATCACCATCGCCGACCTGCAGGAAGGCGACATCAAGATGCCGATGTTCATCGCGATGGACCGACCCAAGCATACCGGCCAGCGACGGACCGTGGCCCCGGCGTTCACGCCGTCGGAAATGGTGCGGATGAACGACAATATCCGCACCCGCAGCGCCGAGATCCTCGATTCGCTGCCGGTGGGACAGGAGTTCGACTGGGTCGACACCGTCTCGATCGAGCTGACCACGCAGATGCTGGCGATCCTGTTCGACTTCCCGTGGGAGGAACGGCGGCTGCTGACCTATTGGTCCGACTGGGCGGGCGACATCGAGATCGCCAAGGATCCGGTGCGCAAGGAAGAGCGCCGCAACATCCTGTTCGAATGCGCCGCCTATTTCGGCAATCTGTGGCAGGGAAAATTGGGCAAGGAGCCGACCCCGGACCTCATTTCGATGATGATCCATTCGGACGCGATGAGCCACATGGATCAGATGGAGTTCCTCGGGAACCTCATCCTGCTGATCGTCGGCGGCAATGATACGACGCGCAATTCGATGAGCGCTTACGCCTGGGGGCTCGAACAATTCCCCGACGAACGGGCGAAGCTGGAGGCCGATCCGGCGCTGATCCCCAATGCGGTGCAGGAGATCATCCGCTGGCAGACGCCGCTCGCGCATATGCGGCGGACAGCGACACAGGACAGCGAGCTGGAAGGGCAGCAGATCTGCGCGGGCGACAAATTGGCGCTCTGGTATCTCTCGGCCAATCGCGACGAGAGCATGTTCCCCAATGCCGACAAGATCATCGTCGACCGCGGGAATGCGCGGCGCCACCTCGCTTTCGGGCATGGCATCCATCGCTGCGTCGGCGCGCGGCTCGCCGAGCTGCAGATCGGGATATTGCTCGAGGAAATGGCGAAGCGGCGGCTGCGCGTAAATGTGCTGCGCGAGCCCGAGCGCGTCGCGGCGTGCTTCGTCCATGGCTACAGGAAGATGCCGGTGGAGCTCAGCCGCTATTGAGCCCTTTCGCGCTTGCGGAAAATCGGCGCTTTGCTAGACGCCCCTTTGTTGGGGAGTAGCTTTCGGCTCTGAAGCCGAGATCGCGTCAACATACTTGCGCTTCGGCGCATGGCGCGATCAGCGAACCTAGTTCGCCTTGCGAGACCAGCGTGCATCGGACCCGCACCGGCCGGGACCGATGCCGCTGTCGCTCGTCCGGTGAGGTTCGTGAATGTCCCCTTTCGGTATCGTCGCGCTTTCGCTCAGCATGTCCGCCGACGCCTTTGCCGCATCGATCGCGCGCGGCGCCTCGACGCGGCCCGATTTCGCCGGCGCGGTGAAGGGCGGGCTGGTGTTCGGTGCGGTCGAGGCGATCACGCCGCTGCTCGGCTTTGCGGCGGGACTCGCCACCGCGAGCTTCGTCGGCGCGATCGATCACTGGATTGCGTTCGCGATCCTCGGCGTGGTCGGCGCGCGGATGATCTGGGAAGCCGCGCGCCGGGACGAGGCCGAGGATACGCCGGCAGCCGCGGCACCGGGATGGCGCGGCGGGTTGGTGCTCGTAGCAACCGCGATCGGCACGAGCATCGACGCGGCGGCGGTGGGCGTGTCGCTCGCTCTGGTAGGCGAGAACATCCTCGTGATCGCCGCGGCGATCGGGCTGGCGACCTTCACGATGACGACGATCGGGCTGAGCATCGGGCGCGTGGCGGGAGCGCGGCTGGGGCGCACGGTCGAGATACTGGGCGGCATCGCGCTGATCACGATCGGTTCGGTGATCCTGTACGAGCATCTGAGCGCGATCGGCTGACGTTGCGGGAGTGCGGCGCACGCCCCACATATCGGGCATGCAGACCGATCGCCGCACGCTCCTCACCGTTGCCGGACTCGGCGCGATCACCGCGGCATGCGGTGGCGTGCCCGCCGAGGCGGCGCAGCATTTCGCCTTCACGCTCACCGATGCCGAGTGGAAGAAGCGGCTGAGCCCCGCCGCCTATCGGACGTTGCGGCAGGGCGCGACCGAGTTTCCGGGGACGAGCCCGCTCAATCGCGAGCATCGCGCGGGGACGTTTTCCTGTGCGGGGTGCGCGCTGCCGCTGTTCGCCTCGTCGACCAAGTTCGACAGCGGAACGGGATGGCCGAGTTTCTATGCGGCTTTGCCCAATGCAGTGGTCACGAAGAGCGACCGGACCCTGGGGATGGCGCGGACCGAGGTCCTGTGCCGCCGCTGCGGCGGGCATCTCGGCCATGTCTTCGACGACGGGCCCCAGCCCACGGGCAAGCGCTATTGCATGAACGGCGTGGCGCTGACGTTCACGGCGAAAGCTTAGTTCGCGGCGGTCTCGGGCTTGAGATCGCTGAGATCGAGGTTCAGCGAGGCGACGACGATCGGATCGGCCTTCTTCGCCATCTGCGGTGCGGCAAATGCGTCCGGCGCGCCGTCCGAATAGATGAAGCCGTTGATCGGGTAGGTCGAGGTGCCGAGATCGCCGAGCGGCGCGAACCAGACGCGGACTTCGCTCCAGTCACCGGCTGCCGAGACGTCGACGGCGCGGACGTTGCGCTCGATGCCGCCGCGGCGCGACCAGTTCGCATGGGTGAGCAGCACTTCGCGGTCGCTGACGATTTCCGAAACCATCGCGACATGGCCGAACGGGTTCCGCGCGGTCTTCTTGAACGACATCACTGCGCCGACCTTGGGAGTGGCGCCGCGCTCGTAACGGCCGGCGGCCTGTTCCCACCACGTCCAGGCATTGCCGCGAATGTTCACGCCGGAAACCTGACGGGCATAAGGCACGCACTGGAGATAGGCGCTCTTCGCCTGGGCGGGCACCGAAGTCATCAGGGCGCAAACCGCCATCAGCGCAAAACGCGCTGCGAGAACACGAAACTTCATGGACCCCCCGGTCAGGAATCAAGCTGTTGATTGTTGCTAACCGCAACATAGGACGCCGGTACAGCCCTGCGGCCCACCGATCGGACGAACCGTTGCGACGAACCGACGGGTTGAAGGAACTGGCCAAAAAACCGCGGAAAACAGCGGCTTTGGCTCCCTTCAAAGGTTTATACTTTCTTAATTCCCCGCCGCACACCGGGCGAGGCTCCGTAAAAGTCCGATTGTTGCGCAAGAGCATCAGCCTGCGGGTTTTCCACAGGAGCCGACTCGATTCATCGCAGCGATGTTGCGCCGCAACACCTTTTCGATTCCTATAATGAACGGGAGCCAACGGCTGATTAAGCGGCGCGTTAACCATTCTGTCGCATGATCACCGTCGGGGATTGAGTGGGGTGGGAGTTAAGGTGATGGCATCGAGAATGAAGCCGGCCGAAGGCGCCATGACGCTGGCCGAAATGAAGGAATTCGCGGGGTTCAGCGCGGCTACGCAGCGTTATGTCCGCCGCGCGCTCGACATCGGGCTCGAACGCGAGGACGCGCTGGAGCGCTGGTCGCGCGACGTGGTCGAGGCGGCGAGCATCCGCGCCCAGGCGCACATGTACGAGCGCATCCCCGAGCTTCGCGCGCTGATGCCCGAGGATAGCGATCTCGATTCGATCGAGCCGTTCATGGCACCGCTGGTAACCGTGTCGGCGTTCGACCTCGGCCAGGGCCGCCTCACCACCTTTTCGGCCTATCGCTTCCTCTATGAGCGGCTGATCGGCGCCGAGGTCCGGCCGTGGCTCCCTTCGGCCTTCTGCTCGGCGGCGGCGCTGCCGCATTTGCACCCGGATCTGCGCCGGAAATTGCTCCAGTCGATCAGCGAAGCCGCGGCGACCGCCTCGGGCTGGTCGAACCGCCAGCCGGCTTTCTTCCCGCAATGGGTGGAGAAGGTCGACGCGGCGGCGCTTCCGCACTGATCTTCGCGCGGGCCTGCCCTCACCGGCAGGTCCGCCACCCCATTTCCCCGCGTGTCGCCTGGTCGAGATGCAAGTGATCGCGGTGCGCCGCGTTGTAATCGGGCGACAGTACCGTCGAGAATAATCTGCACCCGCCGGTGCGCACGTCGCGCAGGAACGCCGCCTTCGCTCCCCCGCTCTCCCAATCGCCGAGCACGCGGATATGCGTGCCGTCCGAAAGCCTGAAGCCGGCGACGTCGATCGCGTCCGCGGTGGCGTGCTCGCTCCAGTCGCCTGCGCTGCGGCCGTAGATGCGGCGGCACGAATAGCTGCCGAGATGCTCGATCCGCTCGACCCGCGCGCCGAAATGCTTCTGCGCGGCGGGCTGAAGGACGTTCCACTCCCACATCGCCAGACCGGCCGCCACGGGGCAGGAGACGCCGAGCCGCGCCGGACTGAATTCGATCTGCTGGGTGCCGCCCGGCGTGAAGCGAAGCCCATCCGCATAGCCGCATCGCTCACCCGACTTCACCGCCGGCAGGATCGTGTAGCGCACCCCCGCCGACTGGAGCAGCGCGCGGCATTCGGCGAAATTGTCGGTCAGGCCGGCGAGCTTGCGCCCGGTGAAGGCGCCGATCGGCTGGCCCAGATCGAGCCGCGTCCAGGGCAGGTCCTGCGGCCGGTTTCGCACCAGCGCGTAGATCGTGAAGAAGAGGCCCAGCAGCACCGCGAAGGCGATGACGGCGAGGACCGCCTGGCGGATCGTCCTCATGCGCGGATCGCTTGCGCCAGCGGCTCCGACGTGACCGGATAGCCGAGGTCGTCGGGGATGCAGAGGTGCCGGCCATCGTCGCGCGCCTCCATCCACGGCGTGATCGTGCGCACCGGATGCGCCCGGGCATCGGCCGCCGCATCGGCGAAGCTGGCGAACAATGCGAGCCGTTCGAGATTGCGACGGGTGGGGAAGATGATCATGGCCTCGCCGCGATCGGCCGCGTCGAGCACCGCGCGCGCCGAGGCCCAGAAGACGCGGACATTCTCGTTGCCGTCGACCACCGGCTCGGCGTCTTGCGGCGCCCGGGCGAGATAGAAGCGCGTGTCGAACACCTTGTGATGGACCCCCGCGGGCAGCCAGCGTGCGAACGGTACCAGCGCGGCGAGATCGAGCGCGCCCCCGACCTCGTCGAGCAATGCCCCCATCGCCTCGCCGGCATAGAGGCGCCGCTGGAGATCGGGGATCGCCGTGGCGGGGACCGTCACGCCGATTGCGACGCCGGCTTCCTCGATCGTCTCGCGCACCGCGGCGATGCGCGCGGCGAGGTCTTCGGGGTCCCCGTCCAGCGTCATCGCCAGCACATGGTCGCCCGGATCGACACGCCCGCCGGGAAACACCAGTGCGCCGCCGGCGAACGACATCGCCCGCGCACGCTCGACGATCAGCAATTCGGGCGGACCGTCAGCGGTCTCGCGCATCACGATCACGGTGGCCGCGGGAATCGCCTCGGGTTCGGACATGCCCCCGATCTAGGCGGCGATCCCCGGCTCTACCAGCCCGAGCTCTTCAGCCGGACGCGGGCGAGCATGTCGCTCGACGTGAGGAACAAGGTCCTGCCATCCTCGCCGAACGCGCAATTGGCGGTTGCCTTGCCGGTGGCGATCAGGCCGAGCGCCTTGCCTTCGGGCGAGAGGACATAGATACCGCCGGGCCCGCTGGCGAACAGCCGGCCGGCCCTGTCGACCTCGAGCCCGTCGGGCATCCCAGGAAGCTTCCGACTCAAGGGCTCGCTGAAATCGTGGAAGACGGTCGGCGCGGCGCGCGGCATGCCGTCGGCACCCAGCGGGTATGCGAGGATCTGCGGCCGCGCCTCATCCGACATCGCGACGTAGAGCGTGGTCTTTTTGGGGCAGAGGCCGATGCCGTTGGGGCGCTTGAGCGTGTCGTCGATCACCCGGACCTTGCCGTCGCGATCGAGCCGGAACACGCCGTTGAACGCCAGCTCCTTGAGCGGCGAAGTGTCGCCTTCGGTGAGGCCGTAAGGCGGATCGGTGAAGTAGATCGCGCCGTCGCGCCCGAACGCGACATCGTTGCAGCTGTTGAAGCGCTTGCCCTCATAGCGATCGGCGAGGATCTTCCGGCGTTTGGTGGCGAGATCAAGCGCGGCGATCGCGCGCGTTCCCGAATCGGCGATGATCAGCCGCCCCTGCGCATCGATTCCGAGGCCATTCGATCCTGCCTCGCGGATGCCGGCCGGGATTGGCCCGACCAGTCCCGACGGGTTCAGGAACGGCGTGATGCCCTCACCCTGCTTCCAGCGATAGGCGATGTTCGCCGGCACGTCGGAGAAGAGCAGATAGCCGCCGTTTTTCACCCAGACCGGGCCCTCGGTCCATCGATAGCCGGTGCCGAGCACTTCGATCGGCGCGTTCGCGTCGATCACGGCGTCGAGGCCCGGATCGAGCCGAGTGATGCTGCCGATGGTTTTGGCGCGTGCGAGCGCAGGGACGAAGGGGAGCGCCGCCATTCCGGCGAGCGCGGTGCGGCGCGTGATGGAGTTGGTCATGTCCCTCTCTTTACACGAACGGCCAGATCAGCAGCGCGATTCCGAAGCTGGTGAGCCCGGCGATCGTGGCGCCGATCGTCCAGCTGCGGAAGGTCTGTGCTTCGGTCAGCCCCAGATATTGCTTCACCAGCCAGAAGCCGGTGTCGTTGACGTGGCTGGCGATCGTGGCCCCGCCGCCGATCGCGATGGTGACCAATGCGATCCGACTGGGGCTGAGCGCCGCCGCGGTGATCAGCGGCCCGGCGAGCCCCGCGGCGGTCACCATCGCGACGGTGGCCGAGCCCTGCGCGATGCGGACGAACGCCGAGAGCAGGAAGGCGAAGACCGGCACCGAGACCTGCGCCGCGGTGACCAGGGCGGTGATCTGCTGTCCCGCCCCCGATTCGATCAGCACTTCCTTGTACGCCGCACCCGCGCCGATGATCAGCACCATCAGCCCGGCAGGTTCGAGCGCGCGGGTCATGATTTTCGAAAGCGTCGCCCAGGATGCGCCTTCGCGCACGCGGAGCCAGCCGGTCACCGACAAGGCGGCGAGCATCAGCGCAGTGAAAGGATGGCCGAGGAAGAGCAGGAAGGTCTTGGCCGGGCCCGGTGCCATCGCCTGCCCCGCCACTGCCGCGATGAGGATCAAGGCGAGCGGGAAGAGCATCGCGAGCAATGCCGGCAAGAAGCCGATCGGGTTGGTCTGGGGCGCGCCTTCGTCGAGCATCGGCGGCGGTGCCTGATCGCCGAAACCGGGCGCGCCGTGGAACATCTTCGCGAAGATCGGCCCGGCGAGGAGCGCCGAGGGTATCCCGCAGATCAGGCCGTAGAAAGCTAGCAGCCCGTAATCGGTGTGGATCAGCTCGGCGACCGCCACCGGGCCCGGATGCGGCGGCAGCAAGGCGTGCATCGTCATCAGCCCGGCGAGCAGCGGCAGCGCGAAATAAGTCACCCGACGCTCGGCGCGGATCGCCAGCGTGGCGAGCAAGGGCGCGAGGATGATGAAGGCCACGTCGAAGAACAGAGGCACCCCGACCACGATGCCCACCGCAGTGAGCGCCCAGGGCACGCGCTTCTCGCCGAACAGGTCGAGCAGGCGGTGTGCGATGGCGTTGACGCCGCCGCTCGCCTCGAGCAGCCCGCCGAGCACGGCGCCGAGCCCGATCACCACCGCGACGAAGCCGAGTGCCTCGCCCGTGCCCTTGCGGATCGCGGCGATCACCGACTGGGGCTCGCCGCCGAATGCCAGTCCCGTCACCAACGCCACCAGCAGGAGGACGAGGAACGGCTGCAGCTTGAAGCGCAGGACGAGCACGATCACCGCGGCGATGCTCGCGGCGACGATCGCCAGCGTGTACCAGGGCTCGGGCATCAGGCGCTCTCCACGCGGATTTCGATGAGTTTGGTGGTGAGAAGCTGCCTGGGGTCCGCCTTCACGCCTTGGCCACCCGGATCGCCTTGCCCTCGCGCGCCGAGCGATAGATCGCCTCGATCAGCTGCATGTCGCGCAGGCCTTCCTCGCCCGCGACGATCGGCTCGCGGCCGCTCATCGCGCATTCGGCGAGGTGATCGAGCTGCGCCACGAACTGGTTCTTGGCCGGCACCGGCAGCGTCACCTGCTCGGGCTTGCCTCTCTTGCGCGTCCACATCTGGTGCCCTTCATAGGGCGTTGCGGGCTCCATCCCGATCCAGCCATCGCCTCCGGTGGCACGCCAGGCATTGTGGTTCGAGCTGTAGCTCGACACGCACGCGGCCAGCGCGCCCGAGGGGAAGCGCATCTGCCAGTCGATCCGGTCCTCGACAGTGCGGAAGCGCGGGTCGGCCCTGTCGGTCGATTCCATCGCGCTGACTTCGACCGGCTCCTCCCCCGCGAGATAGCGCGCGGCATTGAGGCTGTAGATGCCGATGTCCATCATCGATCCACCGCCCGACAAGGGCCGATCGAGCCGCCACTGGTTGGGCTGGATGGTGAAGCCGTGCTCGGAGGTGATCAGCCGCGGGCGGCCGATGAAGCCGTTCTTGATCAGTTCGATGCCGTGGCGGTTATACGGCTCGAAATGGCTGCGATAGCCGATCATCAGCTTCTTGCCGGCCTTCTTCGCGGCGGCGATCATCGCCTCGCATTCGGCCGAGGACACCGCCATCGGCTTCTCGCACAGCACATGCTTCCCCGCCTTGCTCGCGCGAATCGAATATTCGGCGTGCAGCGCATTGGGCAGCACGACATAGACCAGGTCGATGTCGGGATTGTCGCGGATGCTGTCGTAATTGGCGTAGCTGTAGCGATGCGTCTTGGGGATGCCGTATTCGGTGCCGTAGCGCTCGAGCTTCTCGGGCGTGCCGCTGACCAGCGCGGAGAGCTTGGCGAACTCGCAGTCCTTCAGCCGCGGCATGATCTGGTTGGTGGCGTAGCTGCCCAGCCCGACGATCGCATAGCCCAGCTTGCGTTTCGGCGGCTCCTGCGCCCAGCCGCATGCCGGCAGCGTCGCCGCCAGCAGCGCGGCGCTCGAACCGGTCAGGATCTCGCGGCGGCTCTGTCCGTTGCTCATCACCCTCTCCTCTCGCGCTGCTTGGGCTGGCCGATCGTTCATCACGTCGCGCGTGTGAATCGATCTGCCGCCGTGCAGGCGGTAGCGCTATCATGATGGCGGACGGGAGCGAAAGACCCCTCATGGTCGTATGCCGGAGAGGTGCCCCGGCAGATCGTCTCGCGCCAGGTTGAGGACTCATATTCTTCCCTCGTCACCCCGGCCTTGAGCCGGGGTCCCGCTGCCTTTCGGACAAGCAGAAGAAGCGGGATCCCGGCTCAAGGTCGGGATGACGGAAATATGTTAGCGGTCCGTTTGGGATCTCAACCTAGATCGGCAGGCGCACGGTCGCGATCAGCCCGCCGCCTGGCCGGTCGGCCAGTTCGACATCGCCGCCATGCGCGCGCGCCACTGCCCGCGCGCTGGGCAGGCCGAGGCCGACGCCGCCGGTGTCCCGGTTGCGCGAACGCTCGCCGCGGAAGAACGGCTCGAAGACATGGTCGAGATCCTCGGGCGGGATGCCGGGTCCGCGGTCGCACACCTCCAGCACTGCGTGACCATCCACCCGATCGAGCGTCACTTCGGCGCCGCCGGCATATTTGACCGCGTTCGTCACCAGATTGGTGACCAATGCCTTGATCGCCGCGGGATTGCCGTCGAGTACCACGGTCTCTCCGGGCGCGAGCGTCACCGCCTCCCCGCAATCGGCGAGATCATCGACCACCGTCTCGGTCAGCGAGCGCAGGTCGAGCGGGCGCCGCACCGGCTTTTCGCTGGTATCGCGGACATAAGCGAGCGCGGTCGAGACCAGCCCCTGCATGTCGCGGATGTCGCTTTCGCACGCCCGGCGCAGATCGTCGGGCGCGGCTTCGAGCCGGAGCCCGAGCCGCATCAGCGGCGTGCGCAGATCGTGCGCCACTGCGCTGATCACCGTGGTGCGATCGTCGACATAGCGATTGAGCCGCGCCTGCATCGTGTTGAACGCAGCGGCCGCCTCGGCGATCTCGCCCGGTCCTTCGAGCTCGAGCGGTGGCGCGCGCGGATCGCGCCCCAGTCGTTCGGCGGCGGCGGCGAAGGCGCGGATCGGCTTGGCGAAGCGATGCGCGAGCGCCCAGGCGAAAGGCGCGACGGCCAGCGCCGAGACGATCAGCCACAGCAGCACGAACCAGCGCCACGGCTCGAAAGCCTCGACAGGCTCGACTCGGATCCATTGCCCGTCGGGCTGGCGCCACGCCGCCGAGAATCCACCGATGACGATGACGTTGCGCGCGACCGTGGGGCTGATCGGCGAAGGGCGCGGCACGGCGGAGCGCTCGAACACGCGCTCACGCTGGAGGAAAGGCGGGGGGAAACTGATCCGCACCTTGTCGGCCGACGTGCCGAGCGCGGTTGCCAGCGCCGCCCCGATACGCTCGCTACGCGGGTTCCATGGCACGGGCGGCACGTCCCCGACGCGCTCGACCTGCAGTTCGCCACCCGGATCGCGGCCTTGCTCCATGGTCTGAACGATGTACTCGACGGTATAGAGCTTGGCCGAGGGCGTCTGGGCCGCGACCAGCAGCGCGAGGTTCATGAGCTGGACCACCGCGACGCAGACCAGCATCAGCACGAAGATGCGCAGGAACAGCGGCGATCGGGCCGCGCCCCCGGCTGGGATCATGCGCGCGCGACTCGCGGCACGAACAGATAGCCTTCGTTGCGGACGGTACGGATGATCTCGTCGGCGCCGGCACGCAGCTTGCGCCGCAGGCGGCTGACCTGCACGTCGATCGCACGGTCATAGGCGTCCGAATCGGGGCCGCGCGCGGCCTGGAGCAAGGCCTCACGCGAGAGCACGCGCCGCGGCCGCTCGATGAACACGCGCAGCACTGCGAACTCGCCGTCGGTGAGCCCGACCAGCACGCCGTCGGGATCGAACAGCTCATGGCTGCCGAGATCGATCCTCCAGCCATCGAACATGTAGACTTCGCTCACCGGCGCAGGGTTCGTCCCGCGCTTGCGGAGTGCCGCGCGCACCGTGGCGAGGATCTCGCGCGGGCTGCACGGCTTGGGCAGATAATGGCCGGCACCGACCTCGAGCCCGAGGATGCGGTCCTGCTCCTCGCCGAGCGCGCTCAGCAGGATGACTTCGGGTCCCTCGCGCTTCGCGATGCGGCGGCACGCGGACAGGCCGTCCTCGCCCGGCATCATGATGTCGAGGATCACGCAATCGACCGGCGTGCGCGCGAGCACTTCGTCCATGCCGCGCGCATCGGCGGCGGTTTCGACCCGAAAGCCGCGCGCGCCGAGACTGTTCGCGAGCAGATGGCGGATGTCGTGATCGTCGTCGACGACGAGGAGCGTCGCGGAATCGGTCTGGGGTTGGGAGACGGTGTACATGGCGACCTTGTACAGGGAATGCGTCTGAATTGCTGCCCTAATTTTCCTTCGGGAGCGAATGCACGGGGAGCATGGCCGATGTAGAACGGGCCCCACCGTCGCTGGCGGAGCCCGTCATGGTCTTTCGGCCAAGGCCGCTTATCGGCCGTGATATCCCTGGCGATCATGCTTCTCGAAGCGGATCCGCGCCGAGAGCGCATCGAAGCGGCGATCGAGATCGCGGCGTTCGGCAAGCGTCAGGCCGGGGCGGCTCGCACGATAGCGTGCCTCGAGGCGGCTGAGGTCGCGGAACTGCGCACGGAGCCGAACGGCTTCGGCGCGGGTGAGCGAACCCGAGCGGATGCCCTGGTTGATGCGGGCCTCGAGCTTCGCCTGGCGCGCATTGATGTTCTGCCAGCCGCCCTGATAGCTCGCGAAATGCGGCGCGGGGGCTGCGATGGCGGCGGCGGGGACAGCCGCGGCGGCAATGCCGAGGCCGGCAAGAACGAGCGAGAACTTCTTCATGTTACTCTCCTTTTGCAACTGGACCGCGGCTGCGGTCGAAAGGCGTTATGAAGCGCCCGTGTCGCGGGAGTGTCCCATGGCCCCGCATTTTGTGTCGCGATTTGTCGCAGCTGCGAAAGGAGCGTTCAGGTTCGCCTTGTTCAGGCGGCGAGCAGGCGCTCCGCCTGGGCGCGTGCTTCCGGGGTGATCTCGGCGCCGGAGAGCATGCGGGCGATCTCCTCGCGGCGCTGTGCGGCGTCGAGCGGGGTGACGCCGGTCCGAGTGACGAAGCCGTCATGGCTCTTGGCGATCAGCAGATGCTGCGCGCCCCGCGCCGCCACTTGCGGACTGTGCGTCACGACGAGCACCTGCGCGCTCGACGACAGCCGCGCGAGCCGCTCGCCGATCGCACTGGCCACCGCGCCGCCGACGCCGCGATCGATCTCGTCGAAGATCAGTGTCGCCGCGCCGCCCTCTTCGGCAAGTGCGACCTTCAAGGCGAGGATAAAGCGCGAAAGCTCGCCGCCGCTGGCGATCTTGATCAGCGGCGCGAAGGGCGCCCCCGGGTTGGTCGAGACCTCGAATTCGACCCGGTCCATGCCCGCGGCCGACCATTGCCCCTCGTCGATTTGCTCGACCACGGTGCGGAAGCGCGCGGCGTCGAGCTTCAACGGCTTGAGCTCGGCCTCAACCGCGATATCGAGCCGCGCGGCCGCCCCGGCGCGCGCGGCGGACAGTGCGCGCCCGGCCTCGCGATAGGCGCGGTGGGTTTCCTCCACGGCGAGCGCGAGCCGGGCAATGCCGGCACCGCCACTCTCGACACGATCTAGCCGGGCGGACAATTCCTCCAGCAACGCGGGAAGATCGTCGGGCTGGACGCGATGCTTGCGCGCGACGCCGCGCAGCTCGAACAGCCGCGTCTCGTCGGCCTCGAGCGCGGCGGGATCGAAGGCCAGCGCCTCGGCGGCGAAATCGATCCGGTCCTGCGCCTCGGCACCCTCGGTGATCGCACGATCGATCGCGGCGAGCGCCTCGGCAAGCGCGTCATGGCTGTCGGCGATCCGCTCGAGCACGCGCGCGGCCTGGCGGAGCTGGCTGAGCCCGCCTTCCGATCCTTCGAGCAATTGCGCGATCGTCTGAAGCTCGTCGGCAACCTTCTCGCCGCGCTGCATCGTGGCGCGGCGCTCGGCGAGGCGCTCTTCCTCGCCCGCTTCGGGTGCGAGCGCGCGGAGTTCGGTGACGGCGTGATCGAGCCATTCGCGGTCGCGCTCGGCCACGTCCTGCTCGGCACGGGCTACCGCGAGCGCATCCTCGGCCTCGCGCCACGCGCGATGCGCCACGGCGACGGGACCGATATCGAGCCGCCCGAAACTGTCGAGCAGAGCACGATGGCCGCGCGGGTTGAGCAGTCCGCGATCGTCGTGCTGGCCGTGAATCTCGACCAGATGCGGCGCGAGCTCGCGGAGCAGGCCGGCAGAGGCGGGCTGATCGTTGATAAAGGCGCGGCTGCCGCCGTCCGACTTGACGATGCGGCGGACGAGCAAGGGCTCGCCGGGTTCGAGGTCGAGCCCGTTCTGCGCCATCACGTTGGCGATCGCGCCGCCCGGCGGCGGAGTCTCGAAGCTGGCGGTGACTGCGGCCTGCGCGGCCCCTTGGCGCACCAGCCCGCTCTCGCCGCGCGCGCCGAGCGCAAGGCCCAGCGCATCGAGCAGGATCGACTTGCCCGCGCCGGTCTCGCCGGTCAGCACGCCGAGGCCGGTGCCGAACTCAAGGTCCAGCGCCTCGATCAGGACGACATCGCGGATGGAGAGCGCCGTCAACATGCGCGGCGCCTTATTGCAGGAACGGAGGAAGAACGGAAGCCGCCCCGGGCATCAGCTCGCGGCGGGGTTCTGCGCCTTGGCGAGCTTGTCCTGATTCTTCTGCATCAGGTCATACGCGCGCTTGTACCAGTCGGTGCCGGGATAATTTGCGCCGAGCACCGCGGCGGCCTTCTGCGCTTCCATCGGCACGCCGAGCGCCAGATAGGCCTCGGTCAGCCGCAGCAGCGCCTCGGGCACGTGTGTGGTCATCTGGTAATTGTCGACGACGGTGCGGAAGCGCGTCGTCGCGGCGAGCCATTGACCGCGGCCTTCGTAGAAGCGGCCGATCTCCATTTCCTTGCCCGCAAGATGGTCGCGGACGAGATCCATCTTGAGGCGCGCATCGGCGGCATAGCGGGTGTTTGGATAGCGGCGGGTCAGCTCGCCCAGCGAATCGAGCGCCTGCTGCGTGATCTTCTGGTCGCGCGTGACGTCGGCGATCTGCTCGTAATAGCTGAGGCCGATCAGATAATAAGCATAAGGCGCATCGCGATTGCCCGGATGGACCGCGAGGAAGCGCTGCGCCGAGGCGATCGCCTCGGAATAATCCTGGTTCAGATAATAGCTGAACGCGCCCATCAGCTGCGCGCGGCGCGCCCAGACCGAATAGGGATGCTGGCGCTCGACTTCGTCGAACAATGCTGCGGCAAGCTTGTACTGGCGCTGGTCGAGCCGCTGCTTGCCCGCCGAATAGAGCGTTCCCACGTCGCGCGCGACATAGGGAAGGTCAGTCTTCACGCCGCGCTTGGCGCAGCCTGCGACCGAGAAGGCAAGCACCGGAACGAGGGCGAGCGCGAGCGCGCGAGCAAGGGGAATACGCATATGAGGGGGTCTTAGCCGAGCGTAGTGGCGTCAAACAATCCTTTTCGCGGCGCGATTGTGTCATAGGCCGCGACGGCCGGTGCGGCGGGCGCTTTTTTCGCGGGACCTTCTCCTGCATGGGCGCGTTGCGCTGGTCATTGCGCATCCGAGTATCGGGAGGGAAATTGAGTGACTGCGACGCTTCTCGCCACGCACCGTGTTGAAAAGCCCTGGGGACGCCACACTTTGTGGCCGGGTTTCGCCGATCCGGCACCCGACCAGGATCCAGTGGGCGAGATCTGGTTCCAGACGCCGGGCAATGCCGCTCCCGATCTGCTGATCAAATATCTCTTCACCAGCGAGAAATTGTCGGTGCAGGTCCACCCGAACGACGAACAGGCGCAAGCGAAAGGCCTGCCGCGCGGCAAGGACGAATGCTGGGTAATCCTCGACGCCGAACCCGATTCGACGATTGCGCTGGGGACGAAGGAGCCGATCGACCGCGAGACGCTGCGCGCCGCGGCGCTCGACGGATCGATCGAGTATCTGCTCGACTGGAAGCCGGTAAAGGCGGGCGACTTCTTCTATTCCGGCTCGGGGACGATCCATGCGATCGGCGCCGGAATCACTTTGGTCGAAGTGCAGCAGAACAGCGAGACGACCTATCGGCTCTACGATTACGGCCGCCCGCGCGAGCTGCATCTCGAGGACGGAGTCGCCGTGTCGGACCCGGTGCCTTATGTGCCACATCCGATGCCGGGCAAGGTGGCGGACGACCGCGAGATCCTGGTCGAGGGGCCCAAATTCGTGCTCGAGCGCTGGGAAGGCGGACGGCGCAGCTTCACGCTGCCCGAAGGCGTTACCGGCTGGCTGATCCCGCTCGCGGGCGAAGGCGTGGTCGACGGAGTCGCATTCCGGGCCGGCGAGTGCCTGACCTTGGAAGGGGCGTGCGAACTCCACGCCGAGGCAGGCAGCGACCTGCTCTTCGCTTATCCGGGTGCCGCGCGGATTTGAACGCGGACATGGCCCGCGGATGAACGGAACGTAGTTTCGCGTTCACGCAACCCGGCGATGCGCCGGTACGTTGGATCGTCACCTTCAATAATAAGAAAACAGGAGATGATCCATGCGTATCCTCTTTGCCGCGGCCATTGCCGCCGTGGCCATCCCGGCACTGCCGGCGATGGCCCAGACGCCCCGCCAGGAATATCGCGAAAACGTGCGCGAGGCGCAGCGTGACTGCAACCGCGAGCTGCGCCGTGCCGACAATCGCCGCGAATATGAGCGCGAAATGCGCGAATGCCGCCGCGACATGCGGCAGGCCCAGCGCGAATATCGCCGCGACAGCCGCGATTGGCGCCAGTATCGGAACTATGATTACAACCGCCTGCCCCGCGGCACGAACGCTTATTATGCCGATCAATATTATCGCGATGGCCGCTATTATCAGGAGCGCCGCCTGAGCCGGAACGACCGGATCTATCGCGGTAACGACGGCCGCTATTATTGCCGCCGCTCGGACGGCACGACCGGCCTGATCGTCGGTGGCGTCGCCGGTGGTTTCCTCGGCAACGCGCTCTCGAACGGCCGCAATGCCACGCTCGGCACCCTGCTCGGCGCGGCTGCCGGTGCGGCGCTCGGCTCATCGGTCGATCGCGGCCAGGTCCGCTGCCGCTAAGGTCTTTGCCACGCAGGCAAGAGAGGGCCCGGCGCTTCGGCGTCGGGCCCTTTTCGTTGGCGGGCTTCTATCGCGGAACGGCCGCTAGGTGGAAAGCGATCGTTAAGGTTGCACGGCCACTATCTGCATCGGCGTTGGCAGGAAGCTTTCTCATGCGACGATATCTGAGTGCGTTGATGATCGCGTCAGCCATGACGCTGTGTGCTTGGGATGCGCAGGCCTGCACGCCGGCACCGGTTGCGACTCGCAAGGCGGTTCCTCAGGCAGAGGTAGACCGGGCAGCGCGACGCATATTCACGGACGCAAGCTATATTGCTGAAGTTACCGTGATCAGATCACCTGGAGCGCGGATGCTCAATGACACAAAGGAACCGCTACCGGGGCTCCTCCGCGTAGAGGCGAGCATCAAGGGCACTCCGCCGCGCCTGATTCCGATACCTCTTCCCGATCCATGCTTTCTGTATTTCCAGCGCGTCGGAGAGCGCCTGTTTGTCGCTCGCCTCTTTGGCAACCAGCCATACCCGCTCGGCCAGCCGTCGATCGCGTCGCTCAAGCGCCAAAACCTCGGAAGCTGGAAGGACGTCCGCTAGTGGAGCGAAGCGGACAGCCGCGCAAACTCTCCGCTTTTAGATCAGCCCGCCGGTGAGGAAGAGCCGCAAGCCGCTGACCAGCATGACCAGCAAATTGAGGTTGCGGCCCGAGGTGCGACTGGAGAGCATGCCGATCACCGCGCCGACGAGCGCCACGGGAAAGGCAATCCAGTTGAGCATCGGCACCAGCGGGAATGGAATCACGCCGACCAGCGCGAACGGTATCGCGACCAGGCCGATCAGGATGGAGATGAGGTTCAGCATAAAGCAAACATGGGGGCGGCGCGGTGTGTTGGCAAGCTAAGTCGCGTGAGGCGCCCTCCCCAAGAGTTCCTTAACCTTGCTGCGGCATGAGGGGATGCCCAAAGGAGCGCCTTTTCGCAATGTTCCGCACCATCGGTTTCATCCTGTTCGTCTTCCTGCCGCTGGCACTTGCCGGCTGCGGTGGCGCGGACATGGCCAACAACACGCTGAGCGATGCCGAGCTCGGCAATGCCGCCGATCCGGCGCTCACCGGCGCGCTGCAGGACCAGATCATGGTCGACCCGCAGCTTGGCGGTCAGGCGAACGGCGATGCGGTGCGCCCGCCCAGCCAGCCTTATTCGGGCGGCGTTCCCGACGACGCAGTCGCCGCCAACGGCACCAAGATTGACACCGCCGGCTTGCTCAAGACGCCCCCGCCGGTCAGCGGCAAGGATTGCCCCCAATGCGCCGCGGCGCGCGAATCGGTGACGCTCGCCGGGATCGCCGCGCGCCAGAAGAATGCGCGGACGCGGGGCTGCGCGGGTTCGCTCCAATATTCGGCGAGCTGGGCGCAGCGGCTTCCGGCCGATCTGCCGCTCTATCCGCAGGCACGCGTGACCGAGGCTGCGGGCGCACAGGGCAATTGCGCATTGCGCGTCGTCAGCTTTTCCGCCGCG
Source organism: Sphingomonas sp. Root241 (assembly GCF_001428865.1). Lineage (GTDB taxonomy): Bacteria > Pseudomonadota > Alphaproteobacteria > Sphingomonadales > Sphingomonadaceae > Sphingomonas. The sequence goes on along the minus strand of NZ_LMIV01000001.1, from coordinate 431,742 downwards.
CAGCCGATGCAGACGTTGCTCGACTGGTATTACACCAAGGCCGTCCGCGCCGGGTACAGCGCCGAGCATCAGGTCGACGGCGCCCAGCACATCCTCGGCGGCACGCGCGCCCGCGACGACGGCGCCTATGTGCTGTTCCTCACCGCGCGCAGGGACGGCGGCACCGACGTGGATCTGGTCGCCAATAACGGGGCCTGAAGCGCCGCGCGCGAACAGCGCGGTTCCCCTCGCGGCCATTCCGCGCTACCGGCGCTCCATGCCTTCTCTTTTCCTCGTCATGATCGGCGGCGCATTCGGTGCCGGCGCCCGACATCTCGTCGGGCGTGCGACGCTCAGCCTGTTCGGCCCGAACTATCCCTGGGGCACGCTGGCCGTGAACCTGATCGGCGGGCTGCTGATGGGCCTACTCGCCGGCGGCCTGATGCGGTTCGGCGAAAATGGCGAGCAATGGCGGCTGCTATTGGGCGTCGGCGCACTCGGCGGCTTCACGACCTTTTCGGCCTTTTCGCTCGACGTGATGAACATGCTTCAGCGCGGCGATTGGGCGATGGGCCTCGGCTATATCCTCGCCTCGGTGATCGGCTCGGTAGTCGCGTTGGCGATCGGCCTCCAACTCGCGAGGGCAGTGGCATGAGCGGCACCGACGTCCGCCAGTTCCGCGTCGCCGCCGACGATGACGGCATCCGGCTCGATCGCTGGTTCAAGCGGCATCTGCCCGACACCAGCTTCAACATCGTCTCCCGCTGGGCGCGCACCGGGCAGCTCCGCGTCGACGGCGCGCGCGCCGACCCGAGCGATCGCGTCGCCACCGGCCAGATGATCCGCGTGCCCCCGGCCGAGCCGGTCAAGGCCAGCGCGGCCAAGCCCAAATCGGATCGCCCGCCGCTCAGCGACGACCAGATCGCGTTCGCGCGCGAGATGGTGATCCACAAGGATGCGCAGGCGATCGTGCTCAACAAGCCGCCGGGCCTCGCGACGCAGGGCGGCACCAAGACCTTCGAGCACGTCGACGGCCTGCTCGACGCACTCCAGTTCGAGGCCGAGGGACGGCCCAAATTGGTCCACCGGCTCGACAAGGACACGTCGGGCGCGCTGCTGCTCGCCCGCACCTCGCGCGCCGCCGCCTTCTTCTCGAAGCACTTCTCCGGGCGCAGCGCCAAGAAGCTCTATTGGGCGCTCGTCATGGGCGTGCCCGAGATCGAGGACGGGCTGATCGAGCTGCCGATCGGCAAGCAGCCGGGCACCGGCGGCGAGAAGATGCAGGTCGACATGAAGGAAGGCGCGCCCAGCCGCACGCGCTACCGCGTGATCGAGCAGGCCGGCAACCGCACCGCCTGGGTCGAGCTCCAGCCGCTCACCGGCCGCACCCACCAGTTGCGCGTCCACATGGCGGCGATCGGCCACCCGATCGTCGGCGACGGCAAATACGGGCTGCAGGAGGCGTTCCTGAGCGGCGGCATCTCCCGGAAGATGCACCTTCACGCGCGGCGCATCCGCATCGATCATCCCGACGAGGGCAAGATCGACGTCACTGCCGAGCTGCCCTCGCATTTCGCCGAATCGATGAAGACGCTCGGCTTCGACCTGGCGCTGGGCAACACCGACGCGCTCGACGACCGTCCACCGATGAGCCGCGAGCAGAAAAAGGCCCAGGCCCGCGCGCACGCCAAGGGCGTTCGCAAGGAACGGCGAGGCGAGCGGCGCGGCCGCGGCCAGAAGGACTGACGTGCATCCCAACCCGACCTTCCGCTGGGAGGACCGCGAGGCGATGCGCGGTTTCGTGGCGCAGCTCGGCTTCGGCGCGCTGTTCGCCGCCACGCCCGATGGTCCCCGCGTCGCGCATGTGCCGGTGGTGTGGCTCGACGAGACAACGCTCGGGCTCCACGTCGCACGCGGCAATGGAATCGCGCGGCACCTCGACGGCGCGACCGGTCTGTTCACTGCGCACGGACCCGACGCCTATGTCAGTCCCGACTGGTACGGTACCGGCCCCAACGAAGTGCCGACCTGGAACTATGTGAGCGTCGAGCTCGAAGGGCGGATGGTGCGGACCGACCGCGACGCGCTGCGCGCGATCATCGACGCTCTCAGCCACGAGCAAGAGCGCCGGCTCGCGCCCAAACCCGAATGGACCAGCGCCAAGGTCGATCCCGCCCTGCTCGGCAAAATGCTCGACGCGATCATCGGCTTCCGGCTCGAAGTCACGGCGTGGCGCGGCACGCGGAAACTCGGCCAGAACAAGCCCGAATCCGCCCGGCACGCCGCAGCCGATGCGCTCGACGCACAGGGCCGCCGTGCGATCGCGCACTGGATGCGCAATCCCGAATGAACCGCCTCGCGCTCTTCGATTGCGACGGCACGCTCGTCGACAGCCAAGCCAATATTTGCCGCGCGATGGAGGAGTGTTTCGCCGTCTCGCGGCTCGATCCGCCGCCGCGCGCGACGATCCGGCGGATCGTCGGGCTCAGCCTCGTTCCCGCCATCGCGCAGCTGCTGCCCGAGGCCGAGGCGGGCCAGCACGAAGCGATGGCCGAGGAGTATAAGCGCGCCTTCTTCGCGATGCGCGCCAGCGGTGCGCTCGCCCCCGAGCCCCTTTTCGAGGGGATCGCCGACGCGATCGAGACGCTCGACGCCAATGGCTGGCTGCTCGGCGTCGCCACCGGCAAATCCGATCGCGGGCTCAGGCACATTCTCGAGCATCACGGCCTCTACGATCGCTTCGTCACGCTCCAGACCGCGGATCGCCACCCCTCCAAGCCGCACCCCTCGATGATCGAGACGGCGATGGCCGAGGCCGGCGCTTCGCCCGGAACCACCGCGATGATCGGCGACACCAGCTTCGACATCCTCATGGCGCGCGCGGCGGGTGCGCATGCAGTAGGTGTTGCATGGGGCTACCACACCATGCATGAACTGTGGCAGGCGGGCGCCGGCCATGTCGTCGATCATGCGGCCGCGCTGCCCGCGCACCTGGAGGCCCTATGACCGATGCCGACCGCCTGGCGCAGAAGCGCTATTTCATGATCGTCGGAGTCAACATGCTCGCGACCGCGGGCGCCGTGCTCGGGCTGCTCGTCGCCGGGCGCTCGAACAGTTGGGAAGGCAGCGTGCTCGGCGGCGCGATCCTGCTTTCCTCGTTATATTTCATGGCGGTGGTGCCGCGCGCAATGGCGCGCCGCTGGAGGACGCCGCAGCCGTGAAGCGATTCTGGAAGCACGTGACGATCGAGCCCGGCAACGGCATCGCGCTCGACGGCAAGCCGGTGCGCACCCCCGGCCGCGCACCGCTCGCATTGCCCACGCCTCAGCTGGCCGAGGCGGTGGCCGGGGAATGGCGCACAGTGCGCGAGACGGTCGACCCGCGCGCGATGCCGCTGACCGGGCTCGCCAACGCCGCGATCGACCGGATCGCGCCCGACACGGCCGCCTTCGCCGCAGGGCTCGCGGCGTATGGCGAGAGCGACCTGCTTTATTACCGCGCCGAAGGACCCCCGCCCCTGGTCGAGCGCCAGAGGGCCGCATGGGACCCGCTGCTCGAATGGGCGCGCGGACGCTATGACGTGCATTTCGAGACGACCGCCGGCGTGATGCACCGCGCCCAGCCGGCCGCGACCGTGGCGCGCCTGCGCGAAGCAGTGGCGGCGCTCGACGCCTTCCGCCTCGCGGGCCTTTCGCCGCTGGTGACGGTAAGCGGATCGCTGGTCGCCGCGCTGGCGCTGCTCGAAGGCGCCGCCGATCGCGAGACGGTATGGCGCGCCGCGGAGATCGACGAGGACTGGCAGGCCGAGCAATGGGGCGAGGACGAACTCGCGGTGCAGGCACGCGACGCGCACCGCGCGGACTTCGATGCGGGCGCGCGGTTCCTGGGGCTGCTTTAGGTCGGCGTCAGTTGGCGAACGGCTCTATCGGTCCGGCTTGTCCTGCGCCGCCTTGCGATCGTTGCGGGCCGCGACCAGAAACAAGATGATGCCGACCCCCAGCAGGCCTCCCATGGCCATTCCCATTGTCTGGCCGACGACCGCCTGGAAATCCGGTGTGACGCGATCGGGATTGTCCATGCCGTAGCGGGCGAGATACCACCATATCCCTGCTAGGCCCGCTTCGATGATCACCATCACCAGGATCGTTCTCGTCTTCTTGCTCATCACCACTCCTCGACCAGAGATGCCTTTCGCCTAGCATGGTGGATCGAACGGCGACAATATTCGTGGTTGCGACGTCGCCGGGACGCCCGGAAGCTGCCCTTCGAGACGGTACCGAGTTACGGCGGGTAATGCCCAATAGCGGACATTAGACAGTAAGGTCTTGCTCGCATTTCGAGCATGACCGACGTGGCCACGGATGGCTGATTGCCATGAAGCCTATTCGCGTCGTGAATGGAGAGGTGCCGCACTCTGGACAGCGGAAAAGCCATAGCGCGGCGGCGCCATGAGCGAGCCAGAAAGCCGCGCCGGGAAGTGCGCCGATCAGACCCCAGCGAACAAACGGCAAGAACAGCCAGAACGGCGAGGTTATGAACAGGAGCATGATCCACGCCATGAACAACCAAGATTTTCGGTAGAGCGACATGTCTGGTTGTTAGGTCATGCGCGGCGCCTCGCCAACGACCGCTTTCCACCAATCTCGGACATCAGCCGTCGGATCGTCGGCATGATCCGCCGACGGCTGAAAGTGGTGGATAGCTGCCGTTCAGATCCTCCCCGGTACGGGGAGGGGGACCGCCGCCGAAAGGCGGTGGTGGAAGGGGAGCGCCACAGGCGACATCCTCTGCGGAGAGCCCCCTTTACCGGCCTGCAGCTGGCCACAGTGCCGGCAAGGATCGACGGTGGCCGCTCGTGGAGCGTTTCCGACCGTTCCGCTCCAGGCGTCTGCCTTCCCCACGAGAATGCCAGTCCGTGCAAATGGCTTGGCGCATCGCCGCCCCCGAAAGTCACATCGCGGAATAAGCCTCGGCGTCTTTGGGCAGCGCGTTTAGATCGAACGCCGTACTGAACTCGGCTTGCCGAACGCACGACATGTCCGAGATCCGGCGCGCGCCTTTCATCACGACCAGTCCCGAAACGGGCTTGGTACCGGTGCGGTCGTTCCCTCCCATGCTGTAGACGATGTAACTGTAAGGGCCGTTCGCGAACCTGAGTTGATATTGCGCGCTCGCGTAACGATCCGTCCGGTAGAATATATTTCCCCGCGCCGCGCTGCCGATGATCGCCATCTCAACTTTCGCGGGCGTGCCAAACCGATAGGTCAAAGTGCTGCCGACAGCCGTAACCGACACGAACTTTTTGCCCAGAGAGCATGCAAACACCTTCGATGCGCCGGCTTGCCCCTGCGCCGAAATCGGCATGGCCAGGCCGGCGAAGGTGACAAGCGCGATAGCGGCTATCCTGGCGACCGCTCCCATGGGTCCTCCCCTTGTATTTTGACACAGGCACTTCGGCGCGGTCCCTATCCGCATCCACTGGATGACGGCTTATGGGGTACTGAGACGTTGCCTGGAATGGCAGTCTCTGGGGCGCTGGCACGGTTTGCAATCGAGGTCTGATACCCCTTGCAATGTAGGATTTCGTTTGCTGGGATCGAGACGCTGCCGCCTGGCGGCCGCTCTTTGACAATGTCGGTCCGATCGGAACGCAAGGCGCTTCCGGGCCAGGCCCTTGTGATTTCCCGCAGGGCCCATTCATCGCCGGAACATGCGCGGCAGTGTGACCCTGGTGTGACCTTCGGTTCGCAAGATGCCGTGCGGTGGCGCGATCGCCCTCACCCGAATCGCGAACGGCCTGGAATAGCGACCTGCCCCGGGGCAGCGCCGTCGCGTTACTTGTTCAGCCCGCGGATGAACCCGATCAGCCCCGTCTGGCGCGAGCGCCGCAGCCGTTCGGCCTTCAGGATCGTGTGCACCGATTCGAAGCACTCCTCCACGTCGTCGTTGACCAGCACATAGTCATAGCCGTCCCAGTGGCTGACCTCGGCGGTGGCGCGGGCCATGCGGGCGTCGATCACTTCGACCGAGTCGGTCGCGCGGCGGATCAGGCGCTCGTGCAGTTCCTTGAGCGACGGCGGCAGGATGAAGGCGCGGACCACGTCGCCGCCGGCGAGCTGGAACAGCTGCTGCGCGCCCTGCCAGTCGATGTCGAACAATACGTCGCGACCCGAAGCGAGAATCTTGTTCACGCCCTCGCGCGGGGTGCCGTAACGCTGGTCGAACACGTGCGCCCATTCGAGGAACTCGTTGTTCGAGACCATCTCGCGGAACTTCTCGAGATCGACGAAATGATAGTCGACGCCGTCGACTTCGCCCGGGCGCATCGGCCGCGTGGTGTACGACACCGACATTTCGAGAAACGGATCCGCCGCGAGCAGCTTGCGCGCAATCGTCGACTTGCCCGCGCCCGAAGGCGAGGAAAGGACGAAGAGGACGCCGCGGCGGCGGAATTTATGCGGATCGTTCTCGGTGCGGTGGGGCATGGGCGCTACTGGCGTGCGGACTCGCCCCCCGTCAAGTCAGAGCGTCACGTCACACCGGCGGGTTCGAGCCTTGCGAAAGCTTGTAGGCGCCATACGCCACCGCGCCGAGCACGATCGCGGCGGGCACGACCCGCTTCGCCGCCTTCCAGGTGAGCACGCCCGCGATCGCGCCGAGCGTGCCGCCCTTGCCGTCGCGGCGATCGATCTTGTTGCCGATCCACCCTGCAATTGCGTCGCCGATCATTGGATACTCCCTCGCTTACCTGAGTCGAAGGGTAAGCGGTTGAATCCCGGACTTGTTCCCCTCCCTGTAAGGGAGGGGCTAGGGGTGGGTGCGACCCCGGCGAAGGCCGGGGGAGCCCATCGATGCGGCTCGAGAAAAAGAAAAGGCCGAGCATCGAGCCCGACCTTTTCTACCCACCCCCTGCCCCTCCCTAGGAGGGAGGGGAGAAAGAAGTCACTTCCCGACCATCGTCTCGGGGCGGACATATTCGTCGAATGTCGCCTCATCGACGAGCCCCAGCGCCAGCCCGGATTCCTTGAGCGTCAGCCCCTTTTCGTGCGCGTTCTTGGCGATCTTGGCGGCATTGTCATAGCCGATCACCGGTGCCAGCGCGGTCACCAGCATCAGCGATCGGCCGACCAGATCGGCGATCTGCTTCTCGTTTGCCTCGGTGCCGTCGACGCAGCGCTCGGCGAAGCTGGTCATGCCCACCGCGAGCAAGTGGATCGAGCGCAGCACGTTCGCGCCGATCAGCGGCATGAACACGTTGAGCTCGAAATGGCCCTGCATGCCGCCGACGGTGACTGCCTGGTGGTTGCCGATCACCTGCGCGGCGACCATCGTCAGCGATTCGCACTGGGTCGGGTTGACCTTGCCGGGCATGATCGAGCTGCCGGGCTCGTTGGCCGGCAGCGACAGCTCGCCCAGCCCCGAGCGCGGGCCCGAGCCGAGGAAGCGGATGTCGTTGGCGATCTTGTTGAGCGCCACCGCCAGCGTGTTGAGCGCGCCCGAGAAGAAGACGAGGCCGTCCTTGGCGGCGAGCTGCTCGAACTTGTTGGGCGCAGGCTCGAACTGCGTGCCGGCGATGTCGCTGATTGCCGCGGCCATGTCCTCGGCCCAGCCTTCGGGCGCATTGAGCCCGGTGCCGACGGCGGTGCCGCCGATCGCCAGCTTCCGGATATTGCCGTTCAGCGCCCCCTCGATCCGCGCCTTGCAGCTCACCAGCTGCGCGGCATAGCCCGAAAATTCCTGCCCCAGGGTCAGCGGCGTGGCATCCTGGGTGTGGGTGCGGCCGATCTTGACGATGTGATCCCAGGCTTCGGCCTTGGCGGTCAGCGACGCGGTCAATTGCTCGAGCGCGGGGACCAGCAGGTCACGCGTCGCGATTGCCGTCGCGACATGCAGCGCGGTCGGGAAGCTGTCGTTGGACGACTGGCTCATGTTGACATGGTCGTTGGGGTGCACCGGGCTCTTGCCGCCGCGCGTGCCGCCAAGCACTTCGTTGGCGCGGCCGGCGATCACCTCGTTGACGTTCATGTTGGTCTGGGTGCCGCTGCCGGTCTGCCAGATCACCAGCGGGAACTGGTCGTCGAGCTTGCCCGCGACGATCTCCTGCGCCGCCGCCTCGATCGCGTCGACGATCTTCGCGTCGAGGCCATGCTTGCGGTTCACCCGCGCCGCGGCCTGCTTCACGATGGCTTGCGCATGGACGATGCCCAGCGGCATGCGCTCCATGGCGCCGAACGGGAAATTCTCGATCGAGCGCTGGGTCTGCGCGCCCCAATAGCAATCGGCGGGAACTTCGATGGCGCCGATCGAATCGGTTTCGGTGCGGGTGTTCATTCTTCCTCCGTCACCCCGGCGAACGCCGGGGTCTCAGGCCGCTGACGCAGCCTCGCTGGCATGAGATCCCGGCTTGCGCCGGGATGACGGCCCCTTAGCTATTTCTTCCGCTTGAAGTCCACCGAGACGACGTTCGATCCGTCGTCCGCGGGCGTCACGGTCGGGCCGTCATTCTCGGCCTCTTCGTGCGGCTCGGGGCCCTCGGGCACATCCTGGGCCTGGAAACGCAGCTCGAAATTGACTGCCGGATCGTGGAAGCCGGTGATCGCCGAGAAGGGGATGTTGAGGATCGCCGGCACCTGATTGAAGCTCAGTCCGACCGAGAATTTCTCGTCGTCGACCTTCAGATCCCAGAAGCGGTGCTGGAGGACGATCGTCATCTCGTCGGGGAAACGCTCGATCAGCCGCTGCGGGATGTCCACGCCGGGCGCGTGAGTCTTGAAGGTGATGTAGAAATGGTGCGCGCCGGGGAGCGCCTGAGTCGCGGCGACCGTTCCGAGGACCCGGCCGACCACAGCGCGAAGGGCTTCCTGGACGATCTCGTCATAGGGAATCAGGCTGTCAGGTACGGCACCGGTCATGGGCCTTGGGTAGCGTTTCACGCCCACGGGTCAAGCGTATGCTGCTTGACCCCAAGCAAGGCTATTTTGCTTGGGGCCAAGCGGGCGCTATGGGGGCGCATGCGCACCGCCACGATCAGCCGCAAGACGAGCGAGACCTCGGTCGAGGTCACCGTCAACCTCGACGGCACCGGCGCCTATGCGGTTTCGACCGGCATCGGCTTTTTCGATCACATGCTCGAGCAATTGAGCCGCCATTCGCTGATCGACATGGACGTGAAGACCGTCGGCGACCTGCACATCGACCAGCACCACACGGTGGAGGATACCGGCCTCGCGATCGGCGAGGCGATGGCCAAGGCGCTGGGCGACAAGAAGGGCATCCGCCGCTACGCCGACGCGCTCTCGCCGATGGACGAGACGCTCGCGCGCGTCGCGATCGACATTTCGGGCCGGCCCTTCCTCGTCTGGAAGACCGAGTTCAGCCAGAAGCGACTCGGCGAGATGGACACCGAGATGTTCGAACACTGGTTCCACAGCTTCGCCCAGACCGCCGGCGTGACGCTCCACGTCGAGACGCTGTACGGCAGCAACAACCACCATATCGCCGAGGCGGCGTTCAAGGGCCTCGCCCGGGCGCTGCGCGAGGCGATCGAGATCGATCCGCGCAAGGCGGACGTCATCCCCAGCACCAAAGGCGTCCTCTGATGATCATCGTCCTGCTCCGCTACACCGGCGACGTCACTCCGCACCGCGATGCGCATGTCGCCTGGCTGCGCGAGGCGCTGGCCGAGGGCCGGCTGATCACTGCGGGGCGCCAGCCCGAGACCGGCGGCGTGCTGATCGCCCGCGGCGAACGCAGCGATGTCGAAGCCTGGGCCGCGCAGGATCCGTACCGGCTGGCGGGCGTCGCGGAGAACGACTTCGTCGAATTCACCCCGAGCATGGCGGCGCCGGCGCTGGAGTCGCTGCTGCCGTGAGCATCGCGCTGATCGATTACGGCGCGGGCAATCTCCATTCGGTCCACAATGCGCTCAAAGCCGCGGGCGCCGAGGGGCTCGTCATCACCGCCGATCCCGATGCGGTGGCGAAGGCCGATCGCGTCGTGTTGCCCGGCGTCGGCGCCTTCGCTGCCTGCGCCGCGGGCCTCCGCGCGATCCCGGGCATGATCGAAGCGCTCGATCGCCGGGTTCGGCAGGAAGCCGCGCCTTTCCTGGGTGTCTGTGTCGGCATGCAGCTGATGGCCGATACCGGCGAGGAATATGGCGTGCACGCGGGACTCGGCTGGATCCCCGGCACCGTCCACGCGCTGCCCCCCTCGCCCGCCGTGCGCGTGCCGCATATGGGCTGGAACGACGTGATTCCCGCCGCCGATCATCCGCTGATCGAGCGCGGCGAGGCTTATTTCCTCCACAGCTTCGCCTTCACGGGCGATTCGGTGCTGGCGACCACCGAGCACGGCGGCACTGTCACCGCCGCGATCGGCCGCGACAACATGGCCGGCGTCCAGTTCCACCCCGAAAAGAGCCAGCGCTACGGCATCGCGCTGCTGGAGAGGTTCCTCAAATGGCGGCCTTGATCGTCTTCCCCGCCATCGACCTCAAGGCCGGACAGGTCGTCCGGCTCGCCGAGGGCGATATGGATCGTGCCACCATCTATGGCGACGATCCCGCCGCACAGGCCGAGATCTTCGCGAATGCCGGGGCCGAATGGCTGCACGTCGTCGACCTCGACGGCGCCTTTGCGGGCGAATCGGTCAACGGCGCGGCGGTCGCGTCGATCCTCGAGCGCTTCGGCGGCAAGGTCCAGTTGGGCGGCGGCATCCGCAACCGCGGATCGATCGAGCGCTGGCTCGATCTGGGCGTCGAACGCGTCGTGATCGGCACCGCCGCGCTGGAGAATCCCGATCTCGTCCGCGAAGCCGCGCGCGACAATCCCGGCCGGATCGTCGTCGCAGTCGATGCGCGCGACGGGCTGGTCGCGACACGCGGCTGGGCCGACGTGTCCGACGTGTCGGTGGTCGATCTCGCCCGCCGGTTCGAGGATGCCGGCGTCGCAGCGTTGCTGTTCACCGATGTCGGCCGCGACGGGCTGCTCAAGGGGTGCAATGTCGAGGCGACGGTGGCGCTCGCCCGGGCAGTGACGATCCCGGTGATCGCCAGCGGCGGGGTGACCGATATCGGCGACATCCACGCGCTGAAACGCCATGTCGACGACGGTGTCGAAGGGGTGATCACGGGGCGGGCGCTGTATGACGGTCGGCTCGATCTCGCCTGGGCGATCGAGGTGGCGCGGTGAGGGCGCAACGAGAACTAGCCCCTCCCCTTCAGGGGAGGGGTTGGGGGTGGGGCCTGTCCGTCTCACCGAGACTTAAGCTTGGGGCACTGCCCCACCCCAACCCCTCCCCTGAAGGGGAGGGGCTTAAGTCATGACCGTCCGTGCCCGCGTGATCCCCTGCCTCGACGTGGCGAATGGCCGCGTCGTGAAGGGCGTCAACTTCGTCGACCTGATCGACGCCGGCGATCCGGTCGAGCAGGCGCGCGCTTATGATGCGGCGGGCGCCGACGAGCTCTGCTTCCTCGACATCGGCGCGAGCCATGAGGGCCGCGGCACGATGGTCGATGTCGTCCGCCGCACTGCCGAAGTGTGCTTCATGCCGCTCACCGTCGGCGGCGGCGTCCGCAGTGTCGAGGATGCGCGCGCGCTGCTGCTCGCGGGCGCCGACAAGGTCGCGGTCAATTCCGCCGCGGTTTCGCGCCCGGAGGTGGTCGCAGAGATCGCCGACCGGATGGGCAGCCAATGCGTCGTCGTCTCGGTCGATGCCCGGCGCGTCGGCGAGCGCTGGGAAGTCTTCACCCATGGCGGACGCCGCAAGACCGGGATCGACGCAGTCGAACACGCCCTGCGGCTCGCCGAGCTGGGCGCGGGCGAATTGCTCGTCACGTCGATGGACCGCGACGGCACGCGCGACGGCTATGACCTCGAGCTGATCCGTACGATCGCCGATCAGGTCACGGTACCGGTGGTGGCGAGCGGTGGTGTCGGCAACCTCCAGCACCTCGTCCAGGGCATCCGCGATGGTCACGCTTCGGCGGTCCTCGCAGCATCGATCTTTCATTTCGGCGAGGCGACCATCGCCGAAGCGCATGCCGCGCTGGCGGCGGCGGGGATTCCGGTGCGGAGCTGACAGTCGTTTAACCCTTCTCCAACTCCCCGGCCCTACAATCGAGTCATGCTCCGCATCGCCCTCGCCCTGCTGATCGCTACCCCCGCATGGGCCGAGGAGCCACCGCACACCGGCGTCGCGGGCACGCGCTCGATGCCCGAGATCTCCGACATCGCCTTGTTCGCCTGCGCCGCCTTCGGCGTCTGGTTCGTGCGCAACCGCCTGCGCGCGCGCTTCCGCGGCAAAGCGCCCAAGGATTGACAGGCGCGCGTCGCTCCCGCAGCCGGAGCGACATGGCAGATACTCTCGACGCGCTCGAAGCCGTGATCCGCGAACGCCGGGGCGGCGATCCGGACAGCTCCTATGTCGCCCGGCTGACCGCAAAGGGCCGCGCCAAGATCGCACAGAAACTGGGTGAGGAAGCCGTCGAGACGGTGATCGCCGCGATCGAGGACGACAAGGCCGGGATCGTCAGCGAGGCCGCCGACCTGATATTCCACCTCGCGGTGCTGCTCGCCGATGCCGGCCTGAACCTCGACGACGTCCGCGCCGAACTCGCCCGCCGCGAAGGCGTGTCGGGCATCGATGAAAAGGCTAGCCGAAATGCCGATTGACGCCACCCTGCCCTATGACGACCAGAACATCTTCGCGAAGATCCTGCGCGGCGAGATTCCGTCGAACAAGGTGTATGAGGACGATCACGCGCTCGCCTTCTACGACATCAACCCGCAGGCGCCGCAGCACATCCTCGTGATCCCCAAGGGCCCCTATGTCAGCTGGGACGATTTCGCGGCCAAGGCCACGGATGCCGAGATCGCGGGATTCGTCCGCGCGGTCGGGCATGTCGCGCGCGAGGCAGGGATGGTCGCGCCGGGTTACCGGTTGCTCGCCAATATCGGGCAGGACGCGCACCAGGAGGTCCCGCACCTCCACGTCCATGTCTTCGCCGGCCGCCCGCTGGGGCCGATGCTGGCGCGCTGAGGCTGCACTAAGGGATTGCGCGGGCGGGTTTTGCGGCTAGGCTCGCGCCTTTCATATTCGGGGCGGCGCACGGGTTGCGCCGCAAAGGGGACCACTCAATGATATTCGGGCGCGTAAAACCACTCGACGCCATTCTGGCGACGGCCGAGAAGAAATCGCTTCACCGATCGCTCGGCGCCTTCCAGCTCACGATGCTCGGCATCGGCGCGGTGATCGGCACCGGCATCTTCGTTCTCACCGCCGAAGCCACGCAGAAGGCCGGGCCCGGCATGATGCTCTCGTTCGTGATCGCCGGCGCGGTCTGCGCCGTAGCTGCTCTCTGCTACGCGGAAATGGCGGCGATGGTGCCGGTCTCGGGCTCCGCCTACACCTATAGCTACGCCGTGATGGGCGAGCTGGTGGCGTGGATGGTCGGCTGGGCGCTGATCCTCGAATATGCGATCGCCGCGGGTGCGGTCTCGGTCGGCTGGTCGGGCTATTTCATCGGCTGGCTCAATACCAGTTTCAACATATCCGTGCCGCTCGATCTGGTCCGCGGACCCTTTGACGGCGGGATGATCAACGTGCCCGCGATGGTCATCGCGGCGCTGGTCACGGCGCTGCTGGTCAAGGGCACCAAGGAGAGCGCGACGGTCAATGCCGTGCTGGTCGGGGTCAAGATCCTGGCGCTGGCGATGTTCGTCCTCCTGACCATTCCTGTGATCAAGACCGGCCAGTTCACGCCCTTCGCGCCGCTCGGCTTTGCCGGCATTTCGGGCGCGGCCGCGTCGATCTTCTTCGCCTATGTCGGCTTCGACGCAGTCTCGACCGCGGCCGAGGAAACCAAGAACCCGCAGCGCAACATGCCGATCGGCCTGATTGGCAGCCTCGCGGTCTGCACGATCTTCTATCTGCTCGTGGCCGCCGGCGTCATCGGCACCGTCGGCGCGCAGCCGATGTTCGGCCCGGCCGGCGAAGTGCTCTCGCCGGGCACCCCTGCTCTGTCTCAGGCCTGTGCGGCGGTTCATGACAATGCCGTGGTCTGCTCGAAGGAAGCGCTGGCCTGGACGCTCAAGTCGATCGGCTACCCCTTTATCGGCTGGCTGGTCGGCGCTGCGGCGATCATCGCGCTGCCTTCGGTCATCCTGATGATGATGTTCGGCCAGACCCGCGTGTTCTTCGTGATGAGCCGCGACGGCCTGCTCCCGGAATTCTTCTCCAGGGTCCATCCGAGGTTCCACACGCCGCACGTCATCACCATCATCACCGGCATCTTCGTCACCTTGTTCGCCGCTTTCTTCCCGGTCGGACTGCTCGCGGATGTCTCGAATTCGGGAACGCTGTTCGCGTTCGCCGCGGTCTCGATCGCAGTGCTGGTGCTGCGCCGTACGGATCCGACACGCGTGCGGCCGTTCCGCACGCCGGCGATCATGCTGACGGCGCCGGTAGCGATCATCGGCTGCATCTACCTGTTCTTCAGCCTGTCGCCGACGACCATCATGCTCTTCGTGGGCTGGGCGGTAGTCGGCCTGATCGTCTATTTCGCCTATAGCCGCTCCCGCAGCCATGTCGGCCGCGGCATCATCGAGGTCGCCGAGCATGAGGCTTATGAGGAGCTCAAGCCCGAAGTGCCCGGCACGCATTGAGCTTTGCAAAAACGCTGGAATTGGGCCGGAGGAGCGATCCTCCGGCCCTTTTCGTTAGGTTGCCTGATGACAGCCCCGTTGGACGCCGTGGAATCCGGCGTTATGCAATTGGGATATGCGTGACTGCATGACGTCGGGAGCGAGTTGAATGAACGATACGGCTTGGCAGACCGGGGGACCGATCATCGACGGCGGCCCGGCATGGCTCACGGCATCTTTCGTGCTGATCGGCCTCGGCGTGCTGTTCGCGTTGTTCATCCTCGCCTGGGGTACACGGCTCGCCAGGCGTCGGCAGCAGGCACGCGAACAGCTGGAGGACCGCGGCGAACTCCATGATGCGGGCGATCCGAAGACTCCGGCGGCGCAACCGATCGCACCGCCGCTAGCGCCTGCGCCGCCGCCGATCGCCGACACGCCGGTGATCGCGGCACCGCCGCCGCCTGCGCCGGAACCCGTGCCGCTGGCCGACGAGCCGATCGCCGCGGCAGCACCGCTCGACGCCTCGCCGGCGTCGCTCGCGGCCTCAGAGCCCGAATCCGAACCGGCGGGTGCAGACGATTTCACCCGCATGAAGGGTGTGGGGTCCAAGCTGGCCGAACGCCTCAACGCGCTCGGCGTCACCAGCTTCGCGCAGATCGCCGCGCTGACGCCCGAACAGGCCGCCGCGCTCGACGCCGAGCTCGGCACCTTCCAGGGCCGCATCCACCGCGATCGCTGGATCGAACAAGCCGGTTTCCTCGCCCGCGGCGATACCGCCGGCTATGAAGCGGTGTTCGGGAAGCTCTGAATCGGCCTGAGGCTCAGGCGCTCTTGCGCGCCTCGCGCACCAGCAACTTGTCGATCTTGCGACCGTCCATATCGACGATCTCGAAGCGCCAGCCCTGTTCGGCGAACACTTCGCCTTCGTCGGGGAGGTGCTTGAGCACCGCCAGCGCGAGGCCGGCGACGGTGGCGTAGTCGCGGTCCTCGGGCAATTCGATCCCCAGCCGCTCGGCAAGCGCATCGGCAGGCATCTGGCCCGAGACGAGCAGCGATCCGTCCTCGCGCACGATCAGGCTGGGGCTGTCACCCGGCTCGGCGTCCGAAGCGAAATCGCCGGCGATCGCGGCAAGCAGGTTGGCCGGCGTCACGATGCCTTCGAAATGGCCGTATTCGTCATGGACGAGCCCCATCGGCACTTCGGCACGGCGCAGCGCGCCCAGCGCATCCATCGCATCGACCTGATCGGGAAGCACCGGCGCCGGACGCATCAGCCGGCGCAGCTCCAGCGGCTCGCCGCGGAACAGCGCCGCGGCGATATCGCGCGCCTGCACCACGCCGATCACCGCATCGACCGATCCCTCGGCCACCGGCAACCGGGTATGCGGCGTCGCCAGCAGCGCGTCGCGGATCCCGTCCGCGTCGAGATCGACATCGAGCCAGTCGACATCGGTGCGCGGCGTCATCACTTCGCGCACCGGGCGATCGGCGAGGCGAACCACGCCCGAGATGATCGAGCGCTCATGCTCCTCGATCACGCCCGACTTGCTCGCCTCGGCGACGATCAGGTGAAGCTCCTCGGCGGTGACGCGGTTCTCCGATTCGCGTTTGAGCCCGATCACGCGGAAGATCAGCGCGCTCGATTTGTCGAGCAGCCACACTATCGGCGCGGTGATCCGGCTGAGCCACAGCATCGGGATCGCCATGATCGCGGCGATCGGCTCGGGCGAGCGCAATGCGAATTGCTTGGGAACCAGCTCGCCGACCACCAGCGAGGCATAAGTGGTGATCGCGATCACCAGCGCGATGCCCAGGGTATGCGCGGTCTCAGCCGAGAGCCCAAGGCCCTGGATGCGCTCCGCCACCGGGGTGCCGAGACTCGCGCCCGAATAGGCGCCGGCGACGATGCCGATCAGGGTGATGCCGATCTGCACGGTCGAGAGGAACTTGCCCGGATCGGCGGCAAGCAGAATGGCCGTCGCGGCGCCGCGATTGGTCCGCGCCATCGCCTCGAGCCGGGCAGGGCGAGCGGAGACGATCGCGAGTTCGGACATCGAGAAGACGCCGTTCACGGCGATCAGCACGAGGATGATCGCGACGTCGATCCAGGGGAAGGGGGCTGGCATGGTGCGCGCCCTCCATATCCGCACTCGACCTTGCTTCACAACCGCTAGCTGCGGCGCATGTCGATGCGCAGGCGGAACAACCTGCCGGGACCATGGGTTTTGCTGGCTCAAGCCGTTCCACTTGGGAGGAAAATGATGGGCACTGCAAACAAGGTCCTGATCGCGACCGCACTCGCCGCAACCACGCTGACCGCCGCCTGCGTCACCGATCCGGTGACCGGGGAGCGCCGCGTGTCGAAAGCCGCGATCGGCGGCGTCGGCGGGGCGGTGGGTGGCTATCTGCTCGGCGATCTCGTCGGCGGGCGCAATGATCGCACCGAGAAGATCATCGGCGCCGGCATCGGCGGCCTCGCCGGCGCCGGCATCGGCGCATATATGGACCGACAGGAACAGGAACTGCGCCGCCGCACCGCAGGCACCGATGTCCGCGTGATCCGCCAGGGCGACGATCTGGTGCTCAACATGCCTTCGGGCATCACCTTCGCGACCAACCAGTCGAGCATCCAGCCGCAGTTCCGTGCGACGCTGGACCAGGTCGCCGACGTGCTCCGGCAATACAACCAGACCTATGTCGACGTGTACGGCCATACCGACTCGACCGGCAGCGACTCGTACAATCTGGACCTGTCGCAGCGCCGGGCGAGCGCCGTCGCCGATTATCTGACGATGCGCGGCGTGCAGAGCGCCCGGCTCGGCACGCGCGGCTTCGGCGAGAGCCAGCCGATCGCGAGCAACGACACCGAGGAAGGCAAGGCGGCCAACCGCCGGGTCGAGATCAAGCTGGTTCCGGTCACCCAGCAGGACCTGGGCTGAGACGGGAAGTCAGGCGCGCCGCTCGCGGAAGAAATCCCTGAGCAGCGCGCCTGCCTCGACCTCGCCGATGCCCGCATAGACTTCGGGGCGGTGGTGGCAGGTGGGTTGCGCGAAGAAGCGCGGGCCATGCTCCACCGCGCCGCCCTTGGGGTCGCTCGCGCCGTAATAGAGCCGCGCGATGCGGGCATGGGCGATCGCCCCCGCGCACATCGCGCAGGGCTCGAGCGTCACCCACAGGTCGCAATCCTCGAGCCGCTCGCGGCCGAGCAGACGCGCCGCCTCGCGGATCGCCAGCATCTCGGCATGCGCGGTCGGATCGTGGAGGGTGCGCGGCGCATTGGCAGCGACGGCGACGATCCTGCCGTCGTGCACGACCACCGCCCCCACCGGCACTTCGCCTGCCGCACCGGCCTTCGCGGCTGCATCCAGCGCTGTGCGCATCTGTTCGGGGAGCGGGAACACAGGCACGTGACTAGTGCCCCGTCCCTTTCGGCGAAAGCCCTATGCCGCGGCCGGCTCCCGCTGCTCGTCCCGCAGCACCGTCCAAAGCGCAAAAGCGACGCCCGGCAGGAAGCCCAGCACGGTAAGCCCGCACGTGATCAGGAAATCCCGACCGGGTCCGCGCGCGAGATAGGTGCCGAGCGGCGGCAGCAGCACCGCCGCGACGATGCGCCCGACATGCATTATTTTTTCGCCGCCGGCGTGGGCGAGGCGCCCGGAGCCTGCTTCACTTCGATCGTCGGCAGGACCACCGTCGCGTTCTTCATTTCCACCGTCGGCACTTCGACGGTCCTGGCGGTGTTGCCGATCCCGACGCTGCCCGTCTCGGCGCTGTACTTGGGCAATTGGCCGCCCTCTGCCTGGAGCGTGACGGTGGGCAGGCTCGCGCCCTGCCGCTGATTGATCCGCAGCATGCCGAGCGACATCAGCACCACGACTCCGAGGGCGATGAGCCCCAGCAGGACCAGAATTGCGCGCATCGTCTTCATCTCCCGGATCGAATCGTTTGCGTAATAACGCCCGACCGGCCATGTGGGTTGCGTGCCGTCGAGCGGTTTGATCGGCGAATCGGTTGACGCACCCCCCCATTCCCGCTATCGGCGCGGCCTTTCCGGCTTATGCCCAAAACCAGGATTTGAAGCGATGTCGCGCATTTGCGAGCTGACCGGCAAGGGCCGGCAGGTGGGACACAACGTCTCCCACGCCAACAACAAGACCAAGCGTACGTTCCTGCCCAATTTGCAGAACGTGACGCTGATGTCGGATACGCTCGGCCGCAGCATCCGCCTGCGCGTCTCGACGCACGGCCTGCGTTCGGTCGAGCATGTCGGCGGTCTCGACAACTGGCTGCTCAAGGCCAGCGACGACGATCTGTCGCTGCGCGCACGCCGCCTGAAGCGCGAAGTGCGCAAGGCGGCCGCGCCGGCCGAAAAGGCCGCCGCCTAACCATTCTTCGACGAATTGGTTGTCAGCCCGTTCCCTTCACGGGGAGCGGGCTTTTCGCTTGCCCGTCGAACTTGAATTTGAGGAGCAAAGACTGCTCCCAGAATTGGCCGTTATCGTCCGACGCGATCCAGACGATCGTGTCCGCGCCTTCCTGCGTGATCGCCAGCGCCTCGAAATTATCGTGCAGCAACGGCCGCTCGAAGCTGGCGATCTCGGCGCCCCGGACCACGCCGCCGGGCCGGACGCCGCGGATATCGATCAGGCTGAGCTTTGCGGTGAACAGCCCGGACAGCGACAGGCGACGATTGAGCACCATCAGCCGCCCGTCGGGCAGTTCGGCGGCGTCGGTAGGATCATATCCCGCCGGAGGCACGTACGCGAAGCGCAGGGGAGCGCTTTTGGTCTCGGTCGGATCGCCCGCGAAGCGCAGCACGATGCGCGCATCGCGCAATCCCGTGGGCCGCGCGGTCTCGCTGAACACGATGAACTGGCCGCTCCGCAGCCGCACCATCGCTTCCGCGCCGCCGGCGATCGACCAATCGGCCATCGCGGCCGGCTTCACGTTGCGCTCCGCATGCGCAAGCGTGGCGTCGTAGCGCCAGATCGCATTGCGGTTCTCGAAGCCGACCCACACCCGGCCCGTCCGGGGATCCCAAGTCAGCGATTCGGAATCGCGATGGCGCTTGATCGCGCCGGTGCCTGGCCCCGGCAGATCGGCGAAGCGCACGTCGCGCGGCTGCAAGTCCGGCCCCATGCGGAAATCGACGATGTTGCCGCCATCGCTGAGCAAGGTGAAGCGATCGCGGATCACGCGCATCGCCGAGAAGCCGCCAAACGCGGGATCCGGGCTCGTCAGCGCGAGGCCGCCCAGATAGGTGAGCGCACCCACCTGTCGCCGGCTTGGGTTCGAGGCGTCGAGCAGCACCGGCTCCGCCCGGATCTCGGGCCGATCGCCCAGCACCGGCCGCGGCTCGACGCCCGAGGCGGTGGGAGTCAGCATCAGGAGTACGGAAAGCGGGAGAGCGAGACGCATTGGCCGCGGTCATAGCCGCTCGCGATGGCAGAACCAGCGGAGAAAAGATGAACGCCAGATGACCGGGCCGTTCAGCTGGCGCAAAGAGATCCAGGCTATAGCGGGCATCGTAGTTTGCGTATCGACGCCCTCGCGTAGCGTATCGAGGGCTGTGGGCCGGCTCCCTAGGGGGCCGGCCCATTTCGTTCAGGCGTCTGAGATCTGCGGGCACGACGACGGCAAAGCCGCCGTCGGACGGGTTCGGCCTTGCCGACCCGCCGGCCGTGCCGGGCGCTGCGCTTCGCGCATCGGCGCGGACGTTGCCGCGCCTGCGCCCGTCAGTACATATGCTGTCCGCCGTTGATCGACAGCGTCGATCCGGTGACGAACCCACCCTCTTCCGACACCAGAAACGCTACGCCGCGCGCGATCTCGCTCGCCTGGCCGAGCCGGCCCACCGGAATCTTGGCGACGATCTTCTCGAGCACGTCGGGCGGAACCGCCGCGACCATGTCGGTGTCGATATAGCCCGGCGCGATCGCGTTGACCGTCACCCCTGCCCGCGCGCCTTCCTGCGCCAGTGCCTTGGTGAAGCCGTGGATGCCCGATTTGGCGGCGGCATAGTTGACCTGGCCATATTGCCCCGCCTGTCCGTTGATCGAGCCGATATTGACGATCCGCCCCCATTTGCGGCTGCGCATGCCCGGGAAAGTGGCGTGCGCCATGTTGAAGCAGCCGCCCAGATTGATGCGGATCACGTCCTCCCACATGTCGCGACTCATCTTGAGGATCGTGCCGTCGCGCGTGACGCCGGCATTGTTGACGACGACATCGACCGGGCCCAATTCGGCCTCGACCTGCGCCACGCCCGCGGCGCACGCATCGAAATCGCCGACATCCCATTTATAGGCCTTGATGCCCGTGCGCTCGGTAAAGGCCTTGGCCTTCTCGTCATTGCCGGCATAATTGGCAGCGACCGTCATGCCCGCGTCCTTGAGCGCAAGGCTGATCGCCTCGCCGATACCGCGCGTTCCACCCGTCACGATCGCTACGCGTGCCATTTTTCGCCATCCTCTCCGTTGTCGTTACGTAACGCTAGGGAGCGTCTGCCCAGCCCGCAAGTTCCCGTTCCAATATCTTCTTGAGCATAAGGATTCCGGGATTGCTTGCATTGAGGCAAGGCAGCACTGCGAAATGCGTGCCTCCCGCCGCGATGAAGGTCTCGTGGCCGCGGATCGCCAGCTCCTCGAGCGTCTCGACGCAATCGGCGGAGAAGCCGGGCGCGACCAATGCGATCCGGGTGATGCCCTTGGCCGGAAGCCCCGCCAGCACCGTCTCCGTCGCCGGCTCGAGCCATTTGGCGCGGCCGAAGCGCGACTGGAAAGTGACCGTGAGCTCGCGTCCCAGCGCCGCGCTGAGCAGCCGCGCGGTCTTCCGGCAGTGGCAATGATAGGGATCGCCGAGATGCAGCGTCCGCTCCGGCATGCCGTGGAAACTGGCGAGCACGGCCTGGGGCTCGAAATCGAGCGCCGCGAGCGATGCCTCGACCGATTGCTTCAGCGCCGCGATATGCGCCGGATCGTCGAAATAAGGCGGCAGCGTGCGGAGCGCCGGCTGCCAGCGCATCTTCGCCAGCTCGGCAAAGGCCGCGTCGTTGGCAGTCGCGGTCGTCGCCGCGCAATATTGCGGATAGAGCGGCGCGATCAGGATGCGCTCGCAGCCCGCTTCCTTGAGTGCGCGCAGCCGCTCGCCAAGCGCGGGCCGGCCATAGCGCATCGCATGATCGACGATCACATCGGGCCCGAACGCGCCCTGCAGCGCCTCGGCCTGCGCACGGGTGATCGCGGCGAGCGGCGAGCCGCCCTCCTGCCACACCTGCCGATAGGCATGCGCCGATTTGGCCGGCCGCGTGCGCAGGATGATCCCGTGGAGGATCGGCTTCCAGACCAGCTTCGGGATCTCGATCACGCGCCGGTCGGAAAGGAATTCGGCGAGGTAGCGCCGCACCGCCTTGGCCTCGGGCGCGTCGGGCGTGCCGAGATTGACGAGCAGCACCCCCACTCTGGCCGGCGGGATCTTCGGATGATCGGGCGGCGGGATCATTCCATGTCCGATAGCAAGGGCAATCGGCGAAAGCGCACGCCCGTCGCCGCCTGCAGCGCATTGGCGATCGCCGGGGCGACCGGCGGCACCGCGAGCTCGCTCGCGCCCCCGGGCTCCTCGTTGTTGCGGATCAATTCGACGGTAATGTCGGGGCAGTCGGCGAGCGTCGGCAGGCGAAGCTCGGTGATGTCGCGGACATCGGCGACATTCTCGGTGAAGCCGGTCGAACTGCCCACGGCGCCGGCCAGCCCGAACAGCAGCCCGCCCTCGATCTGCTGCATGACGAGATCGGGATTGACCATTCGCCCGCAATCGACCGCCGCCACCAGCCGCTCGACCTTGACGCGGCGATCGCCGGTCAGCTGCGCCTCGGCGAGCACAGCGATATGCGAGCCGCGGAAGCTGTGGCACGCGATGCCCTGCCCGCTGCCCGGCTGCCCGCCCTGCCAGCCGCCGAGTTGTGCCACGGTCTGGAGGCAGCGCGCCAGCCGTGGCTGTCCCCCAAGCATCGCCATGCGGAACGACAATGCGTCCTGCTCGGCGACATGCGCGAGTTCGTCGAGGAAGCTCTCGGTGAAGAAGCAGGTGTAGCTATGGGCGCCCGAGCGCCAATAGCCGGTCGGCACTCCGATCTCGGCAGGATGATGGTCCACCGCGAGATTCGGAATCGCATAAGGCGGCACCGCGCCCGCCACGGCACCGGGATCGCTGCCGCTCAGCGCCAGTCCGATGCCCGGGATCGCGGCACCGCGCAGCAGGCGCCCGGCAAGCTCGCGGCCGGTGGACGGCGCGGCGATCTTGGCGAGCCAGCCGGTGAGCTGCTTCTGCGGATCGAGCCGCGCAGCCATCCGCCCGGCGGCGGCGGGACGGAAGCGATCGCGCCGGAAATCCTCGCCGCGCGACCAGGTGAGCTGCACCGGCCGGCCGATCCGCATCGCGAGCAAGGCGGCCTGTGCCGCGGCGTCGGTTTCGAGCTTGGCACCGAACGAGCCGCCCGCCATCGTCGGATGGAGGATCACCGACCCTTCGCCGAGCCCCGCGGCGCGCGCGGCGGCCGCCCGCGCGAGTCCGGGCGCCTGCGTGGGCAACCACAAGGTCAGCCGCCCGTCGCGATGGACCGCGGTCGCGGTCATCGGCTCGAGCGGGGCGTGGAGCGCGAGGCCGACGCGATATTCGGCCGCGACCAATTGCGCGCCGCGGAACTGCGCCGAGAGATCCCCCGCCTCCGCCATCCGCCTACCCTCGGCATCGAACGCCGCGCTCAACGCCTGCTCGATCGAATCGCTGTTGATCACTGGCTCGGGCGTCTTGAAGCGCGGCCGCATCGCATCGATCGCGCGGTCCGCCGCCCACCAATTGTCGGCGACCGCGGCAACCCAATCGTCGGTGGTGACCACCGCGAGCATGCCCCGAATGCGGTTGGCGGCGGCACGATCGACCTTGACCAGCCCGGTCTCGCCGGCGGGCCCCTGCCGGATCGAGGCATAGACCATGTCGGGCAGCCGGATATCGGCGGCGAAGTTGGCGCTGCCGTCGATCTTGGGCGGCGCATCGAGCCGCGGCAGCGGCTGGCCGAAGAGTCCCGGCCCCTCGCCCGTCCTGAGCGGCACGTCGTCGGGCAGGCTCTGATCCGCCGCCTCCGCCGCGAGCGCGCCGAAACCGAGCTTCTGGCTGCCCTGATAGACGAGCCCGTTGAAGGTGCCGACGGCCTTCCAGTCGACGCCCCAGCGCTTCGCCGCTGCCTTGGCCAGCAGCACCCGCGCCGCCGCGCCGGCGTGCCGGAGCTCGCCTTCGAAATTGCGGATCGAAGTCGAGGCGCCGGTGAGCATCAGTCCCGACCGCCGGATGTGCGCGCGGCGCAGCGCCTCCGGAAGCGGCCCCAATGCGGCCGCGAACAATTCCTCCGCGGCAAGCGGATTGGCGTAGAGCGGATTGAGCGGCGCAGGCTCGACACCCACCATCTTCCAGTCCGCGCCGAGCTCGTCCGCGATGATCTGCGGCAGGGCGGTATAGACCCCCTGCCCCTCTTCGCATTGCGGGACGGCGACCGTGACATGGCCGTCGGTGCCGATCTTGAGCCACGCGCCGAACAGGCTCTCGCCCGGCGCCGGAGTGAGATTGGGGAGATAGGTGCGCGGCCACGCCGCCCAGGCGACGACGAGCCCGATCCCGACGCCGCCGCCGATCAGCAGCGTCCGCCGATCGAGCTTGCTGCGCGTGCTGGTGTCCACCGCCATCGCGACGCTGTATCGCGCGGCTTCGCTCGACGCCAGCCGCGTGAAAGGCGTTGGGTTTGCCGCCCGGCTGCTCTATCGCTGCGGCAAGATCGATTGCCGGGGAACGACAAGACCGTGCTGCTCCACCTTCTCGCCGCCGCGGGCGACCATCTCCACTTCAAGGACCTCGGGCTCGACCCGGTCGCGGTCAATCTCGGCTTCTTCCAGATCAAATGGTATTCGCTGGCGTACATCGCCGGCATCCTGGTCGGCTGGTGGTACCTGCTCAAATTGCTCGCCCAGCCCGGCGCGCCGATGGCCCGCCGCCATGCCGACGACCTCGTCTTCTACGCGACGCTCGGTATCATCCTCGGCGGGCGGATCGGCTATGTGCTGTTCTATGCGCCCGACATGATCCTGGAGAAT
The DNA here is from genome assembly GCF_001428865.1 of Sphingomonas sp. Root241. Lineage (GTDB taxonomy): Bacteria > Pseudomonadota > Alphaproteobacteria > Sphingomonadales > Sphingomonadaceae > Sphingomonas. Next base: position 406,979 of record NZ_LMIV01000001.1, on the reverse strand, counting down.
CCGTCGCAGATCATTCGGCTCTGGGATGGCGGCATGTCGTTCCACGGCGGCGTGATCGGGACGACGGTCGCGATCATCCTGCTTGCGCGGCGCCAGGGGCTCGATTGGCTGCGCATCCACGATTACGTCGCCTGCGTCGCGCCGTTCGGATTGTTCTTCGGCCGCCTCGCCAATTTCGTGAACGGCGAACTCTGGGGCAAACCCACCGATGTTCCCTGGGCGATCGTCTTCCGCAACACCGTGCAGACTGGCCTGCCCGAGCCCGCGCGGCACCCGAGCCAGCTCTACGAGGCGGGGCTGGAGGGCATCCTGCTCTTCGTCGTCCTGTGGTTCTTCTTCTGGCGCACCGATTCGCGCTACCAGCCCGGCAAGCTCGTCGGCATCTTCGTGCTCGGCTACGGCCTGTGCCGCTTCTTCGTCGAGTTCTTCCGCGAGCCCGATGCCCAGCTCGTCTGGCTGGTCGACGCGACCGGCCTGCACATGGGCCAGTGGCTGTGCATCCCGATGATCGTGGGCGGCATCTATCTGATCGCCACCGCCAATGGCCGCCGCAAGCGCGTCGAGCCGATCGCGGGGTCGGAGAGCGTGGCGTAATCCTGCCGTCCCGAATGGATATGACGAACTCCGAACCGCTCCTTCCCGAACGCCTCGCCCGCGCGATCACGATGGCCGGGCCCATCCCGCTGTCGCAATTCATGGGCGCGGCGAACGCGCATTATTATGCGACGCGCGATCCGCTGGGCGCGCGCGGCGACTTCACTACCGCGCCCGAGATCAGCCAGATGTTCGGCGAACTGATCGGACTGTGGCTCGCCGACCTGTGGGACCGCGCCGGACGCCCGTCGGCGCGTTATGTCGAACTGGGCCCCGGCCGCGGCACGCTCGCCGCCGATGCGCTGCGCGCAATGGCCAAGACGGGACTTAAACCGCCGGTCGACTTCATCGAGACCAGCCCGACCCTGCGCGCCGCGCAGGCCGAGCGGGTGCCGGGCGCCGAATGGCATCTCGGCTTCACCGGCATCGCTGAGGAAGGCCCGCTCCTCATCGTCGCCAATGAATTCTTCGACGCGCTGCCGATCCGCCAGCTCGTCGCGACCGAGGACGGCTGGCGCGAGCGATTGGTCGCGTGTCAGGACATTTTGTTCCTGCCGATCGCCGGCGACCGCAGCTTCGACATGATCATCCCGCCCGACCTGCGCGGGGCCGCGCCAGGGTCGATCCTCGAGACCTCGCCCGCCGGCGTCGCAGTGCTGCGCGGACTCGCCACCCGGCTGACCGCGCAGGGCGGCGCCGCGCTGATCATCGACTATGGCTATGAAGGCCCGGCAATCGGCGACACGCTCCAGGCGGTGCGCGGACACGCTTACGCCAATCCGTTCGAGGAGCCCGGCGAGGCCGATCTCACCGCGCATGTCGATTTCGCGACGCTCAAGGAAGCCGCCGAGGCCGAAGGCCTGATCGTCCACGGCCCGGTGACGCAGGGAGCGTTCCTCAAGACGCTCGGCATAGAGGCGCGCACCGAAGCGCTCGCCAAGGCCTCCCCCAACCGTGCCGAATCGCTGGCAATCGACCGCGATCGGCTGATCGGCGAAGAGGCGATGGGCGAGTTGTTCAAGGTCCTCGCCCTCACTGCCCCGGGCTGGCCCATTCCTGCGGGGTTTGCATGACCGACAAGATGCCTGATCACCCGATATCCTACCGCGACGCCACCCCGGACGACCTCCCCGCGATCGACGCGCTGTTCCGCGAAAGCTTTATCGCGACCTTCGGCCATCTCTACAGCCCGGAAAATCTCGCGACTTTCCTCGCCAAATTCACGCCCGAAGCGTGGACGGAGGAATTCGCCACCCCCGGGCTCGCCCTCCGCCTCGCCGAGGACGCCGAAGGGCTGATCGGCTATTGCAAGCTCGGTCCGATCACCCTCCCCGTGGAACCCGGCCCCGCGCCGATCGAATTACGCCAGCTCTATCTGCGCGAGCGCGGCAAGGGCACCGGCGCGGCGCAGGCGCTGATGGACTGGGCGCTTCAGACGGCGCGGGCCCGCGGTGCCGCGACCCTGTGGCTGTCGGTCTATATCGAGAATTACCGGGCCAAGCGGTTCTACGAGCGCTACGGCTTCGTCGATCGCGGCCGCTATGTGTTCATGGTCGGCGAACATGAGGACGAGGATCGACTGATGAGCCTCGATCTGTGAGCCCAGACCTATGAGCGAGATCGAAGCCACCCGCGCCCGCGCGCTCGACGGGATCCCGCACGGCTTTCTCGGCCGGCGCGGTGGCGTCTCGACCGGCGTCGTGGCCGGACTCAACGTGGGCACCGGCTCGGCTGACGACCCACAGGCGATCGCCGAGAACCGCCGCCGCGCCAGCGAAACAGTGCTCCCAGGAGGCCGACTGGTCACGGTCTACCAAGTCCACTCGCCCGATGCCGTCGCGGTGATCGAGCCGTTCGAGGATCGCCTGCGCCCGCGCGCCGACGCACTCGTCACCGACCGTCCCGGGCTCGCGCTGGGCATCCTGACGGCGGACTGCGCCCCCGTTCTCCTCGCCGATCGCGAGGCCGGCGTGGTCGGTGCCGCGCATGCCGGCTGGAAGGGCGCGATCGGCGGCGTCACGGATTCGACGATCGCCTTGATGGAGACGCTGGGGGCGAAGCGCGAGCGCATCGCCGCCGCGGTCGGCCCGTGCATCGCCCGCGCCAGCTACGAAGTCGATGACGGCTTCTTCCGCCGCTTCGCCGAATCCGATCCCGCCAACGAACGCTTCTTCGCCGATGGCAGGCCCAGCCACCACCAGTTCGACCTCGAAGCCTATGTCGCGCACCGCCTCGCCGCGGCGGGAATCCGCACCGTCGAGACACTCGGGCTCGACACTTATTCCGACGAGGACCGTTTCTACAGCTTTCGCCGCGCGACCCACCGCGGCGAACCCGATTACGGCCGGCAGATCGCGATAATTGGTATCAATTGAAACGGCTCTTCGGCTAGGGAACGATCAAACAGATATCGAACCGGAGAGCCTGAATGACCGACGAAACCGAAGCCGAGCTGACCGGCGCCACGCCGCGCCGCCGCCCCAGGGCGAATGTCGACAAGATCGGCGGGCGGAAACTCAAGCCGTCGACGATGATGATGGGCCATGGCTATGATCCGGTGCTGTCGGAAGGGTCGCTCAAGCCACCGATCTTCCTGACCTCGACCTTCGTCTTCCCCAATGCCGCCGCGGGCAAGCGCCATTTCGAGGGCGTCACCGGCAAGCGCCCGGGCGGCGCCGACGGACTCGTCTATTCACGGTTCAACGGCCCCAATCAGGAGATCCTCGAAGATCGCCTCGGCATTTGGGAAGGCGCCGAGGACGCGCTTGCTTTCTCCAGCGGCATGTCGGCGATCGCCACTTTGTTCCTGTCGATGGTCAAGCCCGGCGACACGATCGTCCATTCGGGCCCGCTCTACGCCGCCACCGAAACGCTGATCGCGCGCATCCTCGGCCGCTTCGGCGTCCATTGGCTCGATTTCCCTGCCGGCGCGACGCGCGAGGAGATCGACGCAGTGCTGTCGAAGGCCGCGTCGGGCAACGTCGCCCTGATCTATCTCGAATCGCCCGCCAACCCGACCAACGCCTTGGTCGATGTCGAGGCCGTTGCCGCCAGCCGCGACGCGATCTTCAAGGGCGCCAGGCCGCCGATCGCAATCGACAACACCTTTCTCGGGCCGCTCTGGGCCCAGCCGCTCAAGCAGGGCGCCGACATCGTCGTCTATTCGCTGACCAAATATGCCGGCGGCCATTCGGACCTCGTCGCCGGCGGCGTGCTCGGATCGAAGGAGCACATCAACACGATCCGGCTGATGCGCAACACGATCGGCACGATCTGCGACCCCAACACCGCGTGGATGCTGCTGCGGTCGCTGGAGACGCTCGAGCTCCGCATGAGCCGCGCCGGCGAGAACGCCGTGAAGGTCTGCGAATTCCTCCGCACGCATCCCAAGGTCGAGCATGTCGGCTATCTGGGCTTCCTCGAGGAAGGCTCCCGCCAGGCCGATATCTACAATCGCCACTGCACGGGCGCGGGCTCGACCTTCTCGCTCTATCTGAAGGGCGGCGAGAAGGAAGCGTTCGCCTTTCTCGACGCGCTCAAGATCGCCAAGCTCGCCGTCAGCCTCGGCGGCACCGAGACGCTCGCCAGCCACCCCGCGGGCATGACGCACCTGTCCGTGCCCGAGGCGCGGAAACAGGCGCTGGGGATCACCGACAATCTCGTCCGCATCTCGATCGGCGTCGAGGATGCCGACGACCTGATCTCGGACTTCGAGGAAGCGCTGAAGGCGGTCTAGACTGGGAACCCCGTTCAACCTGATGATTTGACTAACAGGCTGGCCCCCTCTTCGTCATCCCCGCGAAAGCGGGGACCCATCTCCGGCACCATCCACAAACGCGCCGGTGTATTTTGCCGCTCGCTCGGGAGATGGGCCCCCGCCTTCGCGGGGGTGACGCGCTAAATATGAATCCTCAACCTAGCGCGCCAGCGCGGCCTGCAGGCGATCGGCCATCGCGCGCTGATCCTTGAGCGACGGGTGCCAGTCGCATCCGGTCAGTTCGAGCGGGCCGGCGTCGACCACGGTGGCGCCGGTCGCCGCAGCCACCTGCTCGACCTCGGCGCGAAAGGCGTCCGCCGCCATCAGCACGAAGCGTGCCTGGGGCTGGGCCGCACGAAGCCGGCGGACAAAGGCCACATAGCTGGTGCGATAATCCGCACGCAGCGCCGCCGCGTCGGCCCAGGCCTCGCCGGACTTGAGCGGCGTCGAGAAATCGTTGGTACCGAGATTGATCACGATGGTCTGCGGCCGCCACGCGGGATCGTCGGCGGCAGGCGCCGGATCGCCGGGGATCGCGCGGTCATAGAGAAACGGCAGGTTCTCGCCCGGCTTGTTGCCGGCATAGTTGCGCACGATCCCATAGCCCGAATAGGCGATCACGCGATAATCGGCGCCTAGCCGTTTGGCGAGAATCGGCCCGAAGGCCTGTTGCGTATCGGTGGTGTCGTGAATCTCCGCCGCCGTGCACTCGCGCTTCGGCGAGGTATCGCCATAGCCGACGCTGTGCGAGTCCCCGACGAATTCGATCTGTCGTTTGCGCGGGACCGCCGGCAGCGCATCGCCGCCATCGGCGAAGAAGCCGCCGAAACGCGCCGAACCGGACTGGCTCTCGGTCAGCTTTTCGAGCCGCGCGACATGCTCCCCCGGCCCCAGCCCGGTCAGAGTGACGGCGACGACGCCCTCGCCCTTGAGGACGTGCCGCGGCTTCCCGTCGATCAGCAGGCGCAGATGATCCGCGCGCGGAAGCGTGATCACCCTGAGCGTCGGACCGCGGAAACGACTTTCGAAATACACGCCCGGCCAGCCGAAGCTCGTCGCGCGGACGCCCGTCACGACGCGGCCACCGACATGGACGGGAAGCGGCGCTGCCTGCTGGACGACGAGCAGGAGCGGCGCGAGCAACAGGGCTTTCATTCCCCCAGCCTATGAGCCGGAGGCGGGTTCGCCTAGCCCCACAGCCGCGCGCGATACGCCTCGAAGCAGCGCGCCCCGCACTTCAGCCGGATCAGCGCGCCCTCGGCCATCGCCGTCGCCCGCGCCGGATCCTCCTCGACCGCGGGCCGGATCGCTTCCTTGTTCCACTCGATGCTGTGCTTGATGTCGAGCACCGCATGGACCGAGAAATAGCGCCGCTCCTTGGCGTTGAAGCCGAGCCGCTCGAGCCCGTCCGCCACCAGCGCCGAACGTCCCGGTGCAGTCAGCTCGATCGCGCCCAGCGCACCCACCGAATGCCAGGCATAACGGCGGTTGGTCGCCATCGCCGTCATCGCGTTGGCGAGTGCGAGGCTCTCCCACACGGTGTTCTCGATGACGGGGTTCACCTTGAGCGTCTCGACCAGCGCATCGAGCATCGGGCCGTGCATGCCCTTGAACGTGCCGTGCCCCATCTCGTCCCAATAATTGCGCGCGAGCTCGAGCTTGGGCCGCACGGGAAGCTTGACCTGCGTCATCGCGACCAGGTCGTCGAACCCGGCCTCGCCCGCCGCTTCCTGCTCGAAGAACCAGCGGAACTCGTCGATGCTCGCTTCTTCGGCCAGCCACGGGAACAGCGGGTCGCCCTGTCCCGGCCCCGAATTCTTCAGCTCCTCGAACCACGCGATAAAGCCTTCGACATCCGTCGGCGCCCGCGCCGCTTCGTCGATCACCTCGGCGCGCAGCTCTTCGACGAAGCCGCCTTCCAGCCGCTGCATCCTGATGTCGCGTTCGAAAGTACGGCTCCAGTCTTCGCTCGGGAAGCCAGGCTCGAGCCGCTCGCGATTCCAGTGCGCGAGGCCACGTTGAAAGCTGTCGGTTAGGAATTGCGAGCCCGCATCATTTGCGAAGCCGCTCAGACGTGTTGCCATGTTGCTATATTCTCCTGCCGGCGTTCCAACCGGCAGGCAGTGCGGATTGTTCCCGGCGCGGCGCTTTTCAGGCGCGCAACATGCTGGAATTTAACCCAAATCAATCAGGCGACGAGCGGCGCGTCCATCGCCTCGTCCAGCCGCCGCAGATCGGCGCCGCGCGTCTCGCGCCCGAACCACGCCACCAGTCCCAGCGCCACCAGCGTCGGCACCATGATCGCGATCGCGGCCCAGCCCATCGCCGGCACCAGCGCGGTGATCGACAGCAATTGCGCGAACACGCCGCCTCCCTTGGTGCATGCCGCCACCCAGCCGGTCGCGCGGCCGCGCACCCGCAGCGGGAAGCTCTCCGCGGTATAGGGCAGCAGGATCGCGATGATCCCGTTCGATCCGACGATCAGCAGCGCCACCGGCAGCACCGGCGATCCGCTGCCGCTCAATTCGAGCCACATCACCCCCACCAACCCGAGCAAGGTGATGCCGATCACCGTGACGAGCGACCATTTGGTGCTCCACCGGCTGTAGATGAAGGCGCAGACGAACACCGTCGGGAAGGCGATCAGCGCCGATGCCGCGAGCAGCTTGCTCGACACCGCGACCGAATAGCCCTTGCTCACCAGATCGGCGGGGAGCCACAGCAGCAGCCCGAAATTGATCAATCCCCAGGCGATCGCGGCGATCGACAGCGCCGCCAGCTTGCCGATCAGCTTGGCGCCGGTGAGCGGCACATGCGCCTTCGCGCCCGACTCCGCCGCCCTGGGCGCCGCTACCTTCTTCATGGTCGATCCGAACCGCGCCATCACCGCCGCGGCCTCGGCGCGCCGTCCGCGCGCGAGCAGGAACTTGGCCGATTCGGGGATGAACACGCCGAGCAGCACGAGCAGCAGCCCGGTCGGCAGGTTGAGCAGCCACAGGATCCGCCACCCGAAGATCGGCTGGAGCAATGCCGATGCGCCGCTCGCCGCGAAATAGCCGCCGACGGCGCCGAGCCCGCCGACCAGCACTAGGCTCCAGCCGCGATGCCTGCTCGGCATCATCTCGGCGAGCAGCGCGTAAGTGACCGGCAGCATGCCGCCCGCCGCCGCGCCCATCATGAAGCACATGCCGATATTCCAGGCCAGGCTGGGCATCGCGCCGCAGATCGAGGTGCCGACGAACATCACCGCCGAGAGCAGGATCGATGCCTTGCGGCCGTAAATGTCGGCAAGGATGCCCCACACCACCGACCCGGTCACCGTGCCCAGCAACGCGAAGAAGGGCACGAGCGACACGGTAGCTTTGGGCACGCCATATTCCATGATCATGCCCGGCACGGTGAACCCCAGTGCCGCGGGCTTCATGATGTCGATGATCAGGGCGACGACCAGCACCGCCATCAGCCCCCAATGCGCCGGTCCCAGATGCGCGTCCTCGGGCGCGGCGATCTCGAAGCTCTCGCTCGCCGCCCGGTGCGCCGCGACATCGCGCGGGAGTAGGCCATATGCGGCGATCAGGCAGCCGATGATGATCAGCCCCATGCCGGCGACCATGTCCCAGCCCATCGGCATGCCGGCCAGCATGAAGTGCATGCTCTTGCCCATCATGAACATGGGCACGTGCATCAGCACGCCCGCGGTGACCGCCGCGCAGCCGAGCACGAAGATCCAGGCGCCGCGCCGATCCGATAGAACACTGCTCAATTGCACGACCCGACCCCCGAAGACTTCCCCCGCCCCATTTGCTTCTATTGGCGCCAACTTCTGCAAGCGCGGGGGCAAAGCCGGGCATAGAGGAGAGCGAGGGGAAGGGCAAAACCGGGGTGACGGGTCGAAGCGTGTCGAACCGGGTTGGATGCCGCATCCGCCTATGCTTTAACCCGCCGCCATGCCCAGTAGCTTTAGCCGCGCCCTCGCCGCGCTCGCCGCTTTGTCGCTCACCGCCGCACCGCTTGCCGCCCAGACCACGTACGAAAGCGTCGACCCGTTCATCGGCACCGGCGGCGAGGGCCACACCTTCCCGGGCGCCGTCGCTCCGTTCGGCATGGTCCAGCTGAGCCCCGACACCGACACCGGCTGCGTGATCCGCGAATGCTATGGCCACGCCGCCGGCTACCGCCATGACGATCCGACGATCCAGGGCTTCTCGCACACCCATTTCTCGGGCGCCGGCCATTCGGACCTCGGCGACTTCCTCGTCATGCCCGCCACCGGCGAGAATGTCCTGCTCGAGCCCGGCGACCCGAAGACTCCCCGCTCGGGCTATCGCTCGCGCTTCAGCCACGACACCGAGACCGCGCAGCCCGGCTATTACGGCGTCACCCTCGCCGATTCGGGCATCCGCGCCGAGATGACCGCCGGAATCCGCGTCGGCGTGCATCGCTATGCCTTCCCCGCCGGCGCGCCCGCGCATCTGATCGTCGATCTGCGCAGCGCGCTCTACAATTATCCGGGCAAGACGCTCTGGTCGTCGATCCGCGTCCGCCCCGACGGCACGATCACGGGCATGCGCGAGACGCGCGGCTGGGCGCCGGCGCGGAAACTCTTCTTCGCGATGCGCCCCTCGGCCCCCCTGACGTCCCACGCCTTCCTCAACCGCGAGGAGAAGGTGGAGTATAAGGGCTTCCAGGGCCCCGGCCGCAACCGCGACGATGTCGACCAGCTAGCGGGCCGCGCGATCGTCGCCCGGCTCGATTTCGGCAAGCTCGACAAGCCGCTCGAACTCAAGGTCGCGCTGTCGAGCGTCGACGAGGACAATGCGATCGCCAACCTCGACACCGAGCGCGGCAATTTCGACGCCGTCCGCGCGAAGACCCGGGCCGCCTGGGAACAGGCCCTCGGCGCGATCGAGATCGAGGCGCCCGCCGCGACCAAGACGATGGTTTCCACCGCGCTCTACCACGCGCTGATGGCGCCGAGCGTCTTCTCCGACGCCGACGGCCGCTATCGCGGTCCCGACGATCAGGTCCACAAGGCCGAGGGCTTCACCTTCCACTCGACCTTCTCGCTCTGGGATACGTTCCGCGCCGAGCATCCGTTATTGCTGCTCGTCCAGCCCGAACGCCGCAATGCCGACTTCATCCAGTCGCTGCTCGCGAGCCAGAAGGAGAGCCCGTTCGGCATCCTGCCGGTCTGGCAATTCCACGGCCGCGAGACATGGACGATGATCGGCTATCACGCCGTCCCCGTCATCGCCGACGCGTATCTGAAGGGCGTGCGCGGCTTCGACGCGAATGCCGCGCTCGATGCGATGGTCAAGAGCGCGAGCTACGGCCCCTATGGCGGGCTCGATCACTATATGAAGCTCGGCTACGTCCCCATCGACAAGGAGCCTGAAGCCGCTTCGAAGACCGTCGAATATGCCTATGACGACTGGACCATCGCCCGCATGGCCCGCGCACTCGGCAAGGACGATGTCGCTGCCACCTTCGATAAGCGCGCCGGCAACTGGCGGGGCAGCTTCGACGCCAAGACCGGCTTCCTGCGCGCGCGCAAGGCCGACGGCAGCTTCCGCACCCCCTTCGACCCCACTGCGATCAACTACGGATCGGATTATACAGAGGGCAACGCCTGGCAATATTCGTGGTTCGTGCCCCACGATCAGGCCGCGATGTTCGCCCTGCTCGGCGGCGACCAGGCGGCGGTGAAGAAACTCGACGCGATGTTCGACTTCGACAATTCGAAGCTCGACTACAGCCATGCCGAGGACATTGCCGGGCTGATCGGCCAATATATCCACGGCAACGAGCCCAGCCACCACGTCGCCTATCTCTACAATTTCGCCGGCCAGCCCTGGCGGACGCAGGAGCGGCTCAAGCAGATCGTCGAGAGCCAGTACAAGACCGGCCCCGAAGGCCTGTCGGGCAATGACGATCTCGGCCAGATGTCGTCCTGGCTGGTCTTCACCTCGCTCGGTTTCTATCCGGTCGCGCCGGGGTCGAACCAGTACGTGCTCGGCCGCCCCTTCGTGAACCGCGCGACGCTCAACCTGCCGAACGGCAAGCGCTTCACGGTGCTCGCGGACGGACTGTCGGCGTCGAACACCTATGTCGGCCAGGCCACGCTCAACGGGAAGCCGCTGACGCGCAGCTACATCACCCATGAGGAACTCACCGCCGGCGGCGAGCTGCGCTTCACGATGCAGGCAAAGCCCAACACGAGCTGGGCCACTTCCCGCGCAGCACGCCCGTTCTCGAGGAGCACGAGGGGTTAGGCCGGAAGCGAGGTAGCCTATATCGACCGGCTTTCATGTGGATCATCGAGCTTGAAACGGAACAGGCGGCTGGGACCGTCTTCCGGCACGACGTACAGTTCGCGGCCCTCGATCGCCATTCCCTCGCCGGTATAGGGCCCGCCACGGCCCAAGGGCCTGACCGGTCCGATCGCTCCGGCGCGCAATGTTCGCCTGAGCTTCATCGACGGCCAGTCGATCCAGTCGACGGCGCCGCTCCACAAGGTCAGCGATCCGCCCGCCACAAGCTGTCCGTCGACGAACTTCATGTCCTGATAGTGCGTCGGGGAAGGGTTCGGCACGATGCGCATCCGCGCATTGTCGCCCAGATCGAATATGTAGAGCAGTTCGCTGTCCCAATTGCCCGCCACGAGATTGCGGCCAGATGCCGCCACGCACCCCAGATGGTCCGCGACATGGATTTTCCGGCGAATCTGCAGACTGTCCGCATCGATTTCGACGAGTATTGCCGCACTCTTCGGCTTCATCTCCGCAACCGGAACCCAAATCGAACGGCCGGAAATCGATATCCCGCCCGGATGATATTTTGCTCCGTCCGTCAGCTCCAGCCGCCGCCGGAGCTTGCCGGTGCGCCGATCGAACTCGTGGATATAGCCCTTGCGGTTCTCCTGATCGACCGACGTGACCCAGATGCGCCGGCTATCGAGCTCGAGCCCCTGGACATGAAACAGCTCCCCTTCGAGCTGGAGGGTGTCCAACAGGCGGGCATGCTCGATCGTTCCGTCGAACTGGTCCGGAGCCGCGGACACCGACAGACTCGGCAACACCAGGAAAAGCGCAGTCAAACTGGTTCGGATGGTCTTGCGGATCATCTGACTTGCCCCCGGACTTTGCGTATCCGGGGCCCATGGCAAACTTGTGTGTCAGAATGACTGCGCGCTTCCGGATGAACTGTCCCGGTGCCGGCTTTCCGGACGATTTCGCTGAAATCCGTCAGGCGGCAAGAACCGGCCGATCAGGTCGAGCGGCGGCTACGCTCCCGATCTCGGCCGTAAACGGGCCGTAATAGGTTCCCACAACCCGCCACCTGGCTTGAGGGCAATAGCCGAAATTGATAGCCATCGTTTCGACGGGCGCGCATATCCGTTTGGCAAGGGGCATCGATCAAATGTTCTACGGCGCTCTTTCGCTTTTCAGCCTGGCTTTTGTCGGATTGGGGCCCGTAAATGCTCAAGAGGCCGCACCTGGATATACGATCCCGAATTCGAGAATACTGACTTTGCCGGTCACCAGCAACGGTCGGCACTATGCGTTGTACGTGGGTTTACCGGCAAGCTACGGGAAAGATCCCGCCCGACGCTATCCGGTCGTCTATGTAACTGACGGTTATTGGGATTTCCCCAAGATCACGAACATGGGAGGGGGTCTTGCCTATGATCGGGTCGTGCCGGAATTCATCACGATAGGATTGGGATATGCTGGCTCCGGCCTCGATTTCGGTGATCTGCGCCGATGGGAACTTTCGCCAGCCCCCTTTGGCGATAATGGCGAAAAATCCGGACACGCGGCAGATTTTCTGGAAACGCTGCGAAGCAGGATAATTCCGCTGGTGGACGCGGAGTATCACACTGACCCGTCCTACCGGGTGCTGGCAGGAGCCTCTCTCGGAGGGCTATTCACACTTTACGCCATGTTCAGCAGGCCCGAACTGTTCCAGGCATATATCGCCGCGACGCCTGCCGTAACCGTGAGCGATGATTGGCTCTTTCGATATGAAGAGCGTTTCGCTCAATCCGGCGCCACGCTGAAGGGGCGCCTCTACATGTCCGTCGGAAGCAACGAGTCACCTGCCTATTTAAACGGCGTGATTCGCTTCAATCAACGGCTGGCCTCGCGGCGCCATGCCGGCTTCGACTATGATTTCCGCATAGTAGAAGGCGAGCGTCATGGCGGAGCTCCATTCGAATCCTATACGCGCGGGCTGAGGTTTGCATTCCTTCCCCGCGCTCCTGAAACAGGGCCGGCTCCGGGGCCCTGAGCCGGACTGACCAGCCCTCGATTCCGTTCTTCGGGGCAAGGCGGTCTCCGCGACTGCAGACGGAGATGGTCGCTGCAGGTCCGCTTCTGATGGCTTCGCTAGGGCGGTCAGCCTCAGTTCGCCGGCTTGTGGCTGCCCGCTACTATCGCGTCGAATTTGGCCTTGGGCATGTTGATCAGCAGCCCCTTGTTGTTCTTTGCGAGCGAGGCGAATTCCACTTCGATCTTGCCGCCCGGGCTGACGATCACCGCGTACCCCATGCCCACCCTCTCGATCGAGCCGATCACGACGCCCTTCGAATCCCGCACGTCGCTGCCCGGCGTGACATCTTCCGGAGTCACGGGGACCGGGCGTAGCGATCTGGTCGGGCCCGCGGCGCGGCCGGCGACCTCGTCCCGCATCCGGTTGAAGTCGAAATCGCGCGTGTCGGGGCTGCGAATTTCGGGTGGCGGCGGAGGCGCCGACGGGGCGGGATTGCCAGACACCTGGGCATGCGCTGCACCCGCAAGGGTCAGCGCGGCAGCCATAGCTGCCAGTTCAAGCGTGCGCATTCAGCCCCTCCTGTTTCTTGCGATGGTATCGCTAACAAGCGCGTGGGGCAATCGCCTGACCGGAGTTCATCATTGTTCCATTGTTCGCCACTGTGATTAGCGGTCGCAGCAGCTCGTGCTCCGGCGAAAGCAGGAGCGCTGAAGGGCTGATATTGATCGATTGCAGACCCTGCAACCGCCTGCTTGCAATGTAGGATTTCACCTGCTTGGCTCGCGGTGTCGGCCACTGCGCCGCCGCTCTTTGACTCGTCAGCAACTTGCCTCTTCCTCGCGAAAGAATGTTGCGAGATGAATCGCGTTTCCGACAAAAGAGTCAATTTAGCGGCGAGCGTCAGCCGTCGCCGACGCGCTCGATATCGGCGCCAACGCCCTGGAGCTTCTCCTCGAGCCGTTCGTAGCCGCGGTCGAGATGATAGACGCGATTGACCTGCGTCTCGCCCTCGGCAACGAGGCCGGCAATGATCAGGCTCATCGATGCGCGCAGGTCGGTCGCCATCACCGGCGCGCCGACCAGCTTGGTCGGCCCGTGCACGACGGCGGTGCGCCCGCGTACATCGATATGCGCGCCCATGCGCGCCAGCTCGGGCACGTGCATGTAGCGGTTCTCGAAGATCGTCTCGGTGAACACGCTGGCCCCCTCGGCGACCAGTTGCATCGCCATGAACTGCGCCTGCATGTCGGTTGCGAAGCCCGGGAAAGGCGCGGTAGACAGCGTCAGCGGCTTGAGCTTGCCCTCTGCCGCGATGCGGATGCCGCTCTTCTTTTCCTCGACCGTCACGCCGGCCTGGATGAGCGCGTCGAGGGTTGCGCGCATGTCGTTCGCCTCGGCACCGACCAGTTCGACATCGCCGCCGGTGATCGCCGCGGCGCAGGCATAGCTGCCCGCCTCGATCCGGTCAGGCATCACGGCGTAGGTCGCGCCGTGCAGGCGGTCCTTGCCTTCGATCTCCAGCTGCTCGGTGCCGATGCCGTTGATCTGCGCCCCCATCGCGACGAGCAGATTGCAGAGATCGACGATCTCGGGCTCGCGTGCCGCATTGTCGAGCACGGTCGTACCCTTGCAGGTCACCGCCGCCATCAGCGCATTCTCGGTCGCCCCGACCGACACCACCGGGAAACTGAAGCGCCCGCCCTTGAGGCGCCCGCCCGGCGCGCTGGCCTTCACATAGCCTGCGGCGACTTCGATCTCCGCACCCATCGCCTGCAATGCCTTGAGGTGCAGGTCGATCGGCCGGTTGCCGATCGCGCAGCCGCCGGGCAACGACACCGTCGCCTCGCCTGCGCGGCCGAGCAGCGGCCCCAGCACGAGGATCGAGGCGCGCATCTTCCGGACGATGTCATAGGGCGCGACGGTCGAGGTCAGCTTGCCGGCGCGCGTGGTCATCACCCGGCCGAAATCATTGGGCCGCGTGCCTTCGATCGCCGTCGAGGCGCCGAGTTCGTTCAGTAGATGTCCGAAGCTGTCGACATCCGCGAGGCGTGGCAGGTTCCGGAGTGTGAGGGGCTCGTCGGTCAGCAATGCGCAGGGCATCAGCGTGAGCGCGGCGTTTTTCGCCCCCGAAACGGCGATTTTCCCGGAAAGGCGATTTCCGCCACGGATGAGGATGCGGTCCATGGCCGAGCTTCTAGCCGCTCATGGCGCGTGCGCAAGCGCGGCAGTCCGTGAAACCGATTGATCGACTTTAATGCATTGATTCCACGGCACTGCTTTGCACGTCGGGTGGGGGGAATTCAAAAGCGTGTCGGGTAGTTGTTTCGCGGATGTGCTGGGTGAACTCGTCGACCTGACCAAAGGCGAACGGGGCGCGCTCGAAAAACTGGAGGAACGCAAGCGGCGCGTGCGCCGCGGAGCGGTGCTGCAGCGTGAGAATGAGGCGTGCAACGAGCTCTTCATCCTCCGCAAGGGGCTGATGATGAGCTATGTGCTGCTCGACGACGGCAGCCGGCAGATCCTGCGCTTCCTGTTCCCCGGCGATATGCTCGGCGTGTCGAGCGCAGTCTATCAGGAAGCGCCCGAGACCCTGGCGGCGCTTTCCGATTGCGTGGTCTCCCCGTTCGACCGTGCCGCTTTGTCGGAGATCATACGCGATCATCCGCGGCTCTCGGCGCTGATCCTCGTTTATTGCCAGATCGAGCGCGTGGCGCTGACCGACCGGCTCGCCGCCCTCGGCCGCACCAGCGCCAAGGCGCGGGTCGCCGCATTGCTGATCGAGCTGCGCAACCGCCTGCGCGCGACCGACAGGAGCATCGCCAATGCCTTCGTGCTCGGCCTGACGCAGGAGGAGATCGGCGACGCCACCGGGCTCACCGCGGTCCACGTCAACCGCATGCTGCGCCAATTGGAGGAGGACGGCCTGATCCGCCGCGAAGCGGGCCGGGTCACGCTGATCGACGAACGCGCACTCGCCAGCGCGGCCAATTACGTCAACCGCTTCCAGGGCCTGGACCTGAGTTGGCTGCCGCAACCGCGGAGCTAGCGGTTCACGCCTTCTCCAGCGTGCACTGGAGCGGGTGCTGGTTCTGCCGGGCGAAGTCGATCACCTGGCTCACCTTGGTCTCGGCGACTTCGTAGCTGAACACCCCGCACACCCCCACGCCGCGCTGATGGACGTGGAGCATTACCCGTGTCGCTTCCTCCATGTTCATCCGGAAGAAGCGCTGGAGGCACAGGACGACGAACTCCATCGGTGTGTAATCGTCGTTGAGCATCAGCACGCGGTACGGCGTCGGCTTCTTGGTCCGCGTGCGCGTGCGCGTCGCGAGCCCGACCGACGGGTCGCGGGTGCCCGTGTCGTCGTCGTCGCCGTTCTCGGCCATCTGGATCATGAATTTGGTGGGTTCGGCCATGTCGCGTTGAAAATATGGGTTCGCCGGATCGGAGGCAAGGCCGCAACAATGCCGCACGGCTCCAAAAAAAGCACGCATCGTCAAAAAGAAAAGGGCGGCCGCCTTTCGGCAGCCGCCCTATTTACGCGTTTACTGGAGCGCGATGCGCTCAGGCAGCAGTCTTCACCTTCTCGGCGGCGACCGCGAAGCGGCTCGAAATCGGCTGCGCGGCGTCGCCGGCGAGCTTGAGCACGGCTTCGGTGTTCTTCGAGGCTTCGGCGACATACGAGTCGAACGCGCCACGGACGAAGTCGCTCTGCAGCTTGAAGAATTCGGTCGGCGACTTGACGGTCGCGAACGACTTCAGCGCGGCAGTCGCGCTCTCGAACGACTTGCGGCCATATTCGGCGGCGTCCTGACCGAGGGTCTCGAAGCCCTTGGCGGCGATACGGCCCGACTCGACGACGGCCTCGAGGTTGCCCTTGGCGAACTCATTGGCCTCTTCGACGAGCTTGGTCGACTTCTCGACGGCGGCCTTGGTGCGATCGTTGAAGTCCGCGAACAGAGCCTGGGCCTTGGCGGTATTGGTTTCGAAATTGGTAGCCATGCTGATGGTTTCCTTGACGATGGTTTCCGGGGCGGTCTCGACGACGGCCTCGGCTACGTTGACGGTTTCCGCGGCGGCGGCTTGGGCCTGCTCTGCCGCGATTTCGACGGTCTCGACTACTTCCTGCGACGCTGCCTCCACGACCGGTGCCGGCTCGGGAGCAATCACCGGGGCAACAGCCTCGGCAACAACGACCGGCGCGGACTTTTCAGCCTTGGAAACAACAGCCTCAGCCTTGGGCGCGGCCGGCTTCCTGGCGCGCGCCGCAGGCTTCGGAGCGACGGTTTTTGCCGGCGCTTTCGGTCCCTTGGTGGCCATGCGAATCGTCCCCTGACTATTGCTGCAATGCAGCATGTAGGGGGTTGTTGCGCGCGTTGCAAGAGCATTTTTGTGCACTGCACAATAAAGACGTTTACGTCACGGAATGAAGGCTTTAGCGGGTGCGTACATAGCTCCCCGGCGCATCTTCAAGTGCCTTGAACTTGCCCTTTCCGGGCACGCGTGCACCTTTTGCATCCACCTTGGCGGCATCGACGCTTTCGATCCATCCCACCCAATCGGGCCACCAACTCCCCTTGGTTTCCCGGGCACCCGCCATGAATTCGGCGAGCGTCTCGACCTTCTGGTCGTTGACCCAATATTGGTATTTGCCTGCCGCCGGCGGGTTCACCACTCCGGCGATATGGCCCGATCCCGCCAGCACGAACTTCAATGGCCCCTTGAAATGATGGGTGATCTTCCAGACGCTTGCTGCGGGCGCGATATGATCTTCGCGACCGGCTTGGACATAGGTCGGGGTCGTGATCTTCGTCAGATCGACCGGCGTGCCTTCGATCGAGAGAAGGCCCGGTACCGCCAGTTTGTTGTCGCGGTACAGATCCGTGAGATAGCTCAGATGCCAGGTCGCGGGCAGATTGGTGACGTCGGAGTTCCAATGGAGCAGGTCGAACGGCACATAATCCTGCCCCATCAGGTAATTGTTGGTGACATAGTTCCAGATCAGGTCGCGTCCGCGCAGCAGGTTGAAGGTCGCCGCCATATAGCGTCCATCCAGGAATCCCTCGGCACCGAGGCTCTTGATCAGCGCAAGCTGGTCGTCGTCGACGAACATGGTCAGATCGCCGGCTTCGGAGAAATCGACCTGGGCCGTGAAGAAGGTTGCGCTCCTGACCTTCTCGCTCTGCCCGCGTGCCGCCAGCACCGCGAGCGTCGCCGCCAATGTCGTCCCCGCCACGCAATAGCCGATGGCGTGCACGCTCTCGACGCCGAGCAGCTCGCGCACCGTGTCGATCGCGTCGATCTGGCCGCGCTCGACATAATCGTCCCAGACGACGTCCTTCATCGTCGCGTCGGCGGACTTCCACGAGACGACGAAGACGGTGAGCCCCTGCTCGACCGCCCAGCGGATGAAACTTTTCTCGGGCGTCAGATCGAGGATGTAGAAGCGGTTGATCCAGGGCGGGAAGATGATCAGCGGCGTCTCGTAGACCTGCTTGGTCACCGGCGAATATTGGATCAGCTCGTACAAGGGCGTGCGCTTGACGACCTTGCCCGGGGTCATCGCCAGGTTCTTGCCCAGCTCGAACGCGCCCTCGGCGGTCTGCGTCATCTGCCCCTTGGCGATATCCGACAGCATGTTCTGCAGGCCCTTGAGCAGGCTCTCGCCCTTGGTCTCGACGATCTTCTCGAGCACCTGCGGATTGGTCGCCGGGAAGTTGGTCGGACTCACTGCGTCGATGAAGCCCTTGGTCGCGAAGCGGATCTGCTCCTTCTGCTTCGGATCCACATTCTCCAGCGCATCGACGCCCTTCAGCAGATTGTCGGCGATTACGAAATAGCTCTGCCGGAGGAAGTCGAATACCGGCTCCTCGCGCCATTGCGGTGCCTTGAAGCGCTTGTCCCTCGCCTGCTCCGGCGTCTCCTCGAACGGCGTCGCATGCGCCGGATCGAGAAAGCGCTGCCATAGTTGCATGGTGTCGGCCCAGAAGCTTGCGCCCGCCCGCAGCGCACTGGTCGGATCCATCGCGGGTGCCGCCGGGATATGCTCCATCATGTCGAAGCCGTGCTCGAGCATCATCTGCTGCGCCTTGCCCAGCACCCAGGTCCAATGCTGGAGGTCCTCGAGGCTTGGAAGTGGGGTCGTGGTATCGGCCATGCGTTCCTCTCCAGCGGCGAGTACGGCCCCTTTAGCGCCGACAAGCCAAGACGTCATTCCCGGACACGCAGGAATGGCGTAGGAACGCTTCACGGCGCAATGCAGCGCCCAAATTCGAGAGAGAAGTGGAAATGTCCGAAGAGTTCTACCGCATCAAGCGGCTGCCGCCCTACGTCATCGCCGAGGTCAACGGCATGCGGGCAGCGGCGCGGGCGGCGGGCGAGGACATCATCGATCTCGGCATGGGCAACCCCGATCTGCCGCCGCCCGACCATGTCATCGAGAAGCTCTGCGAAGTAGCGCGGAAACCCGACGCGCACGGCTATTCGCAGTCCAAGGGCATTCCCGGCCTGCGCCGCGCCCAGGCGAACTATTACGGCCGCCGCTTCGGGGTCGAAGTCGATCCCGAGACCGAGGTGGTCGTCACGATGGGATCGAAGGAAGGGCTCGCAAGCCTCGCCACGGCGATCACCGCGCCGGGCGACGTGATCCTCGCGCCCAATCCTTCCTACCCGATCCACACTTTCGGCTTCATCATCGCCGGCGCGACGATCCGCGCAGTGCCCACCACGCCGGACGAGCATTATTTCGAGAGCCTCGAGCGGGCGATGAACTTCACCGTCCCGCGGCCCTCGATCCTCGTCGTCAATTATCCGTCGAACCCGACCGCGGAGACGGTCGACCTCGCCTTCTACGAACGGCTGGTCGCATGGGCGAAGGAGAACAAGGTCTGGATCATCTCCGACCTTGCTTATTCCGAGCTCTATTATGACGGCAATCCGACCGTCTCGATCCTGCAGGTCAAGGGCGCCAAGGACATCGCGATCGAGTTCACGTCGCTCAGCAAGACCTATTCGATGGCAGGCTGGCGGATCGGCTTCGCAGTCGGCAACCGCGAGCTGATCGCCGCGATGACGCGGGTGAAATCGTATCTCGATTACGGCGCCTTCACCCCGGTCCAGGCCGCGGCGTGCGCTGCGCTCAACGGCCCGCAGGACATCGTCGAGAAGAACCGCCAGCTCTATCACAAGCGCCGCGACGTGCTGGTCGAGAGCTTCGGCCGCGCCGGCTGGGACATTCCCAGCCCCCGCGCATCGATGTTCGCCTGGGCACCGCTGCCGCCGGCGCTCGCGCATCTCGGTAGTCTCGAATTCTCGAAGCAATTGCTCAGCCACGCCAAGGTCGCGGTCGCACCCGGGGTCGGTTACGGCGAGAATGGCGAAGGGTTCGTGCGCATCGCCATGGTCGAGAACGAGCAGCGTCTGCGTCAGGCGGCGCGCAACGTGCGGAAGTACCTGCAGTCGATGGGCGTCAACACGCCGAGCGTGAAGGCGGGCTGAACCCCTTCCCTTTCACCCCGGCCTTGTGCCGGGGTCCACTATGCAACTTGGCGAGAAGCTGGAGCCTCCAGCTTTTCGCGTGCGGCCGAGTGGATCCCGGCACAAGGCCGGGATGACGAAATAGAGGGGCGGTTAAGCCAGCTCGCTGTCCAGCAGCTCGCGCACGTCGAGGCCGAGCAAAGCGATGTGATCGCGCACCCGCGGCCAGTGGCCGGTCAGGAAGCGCTCGCGCTCGGCGACGCGCAGCCGCTCGACCGCGCCGGGCAGCACGAACATGCCCACGCCGCGGCGGACCTCGACATAATCGTCGTCCTGGAAGCTCTGATAGGCCTTGGCGACGGTCAGCGGATTGGCGCCGTGCTCGGCGGCGAGAGCGCGTACCGAAGGAAGCTGGTCCCCGGCGCGATACTCGCCGCGCAGGATGGCCGCAGCGATAGTGGCGCGAAGTTTGAGGTAAACGGGTGAGTCGTCGTGCTCGAGCGCTGTCATGCTGCCATAATACACTAATTAGCGATCGGGTCCATACCCGGGATTCCACTGGTGTACGATTTCGGACAGTTCGCCGCGCGGCCGTTCGTCGAGATCGCGCCCTGGCGTGCCGATGAAGACGAATCCGGCGATACGCTGCGGCGCTTCGCCGAACAGATCGCGCACCTTGTCCGAATAGGCCGCCCAGCCGGTCAGCCACCCGCCGACGAACCCACAAGCATGCGCCGCGTGGAGCAGGTTCATGCACGCCGCCCCCGCCGACAATTCCTGCTCCCATAAGGGGATCTTGTGTCCGTGCACCGGCGCGGACAGCACGACGACCAGTGCCGGCGCCTGCATCACGAACTGCGCCGTCGCCTCCTCGTCGCGCACGGTGCAATCGGGCTTCTCGGCGCGCTGGATCTCGATCAGCCGTTCCGCCAGCGCCTGCCGGGCATCGTCGGGCACGATCACGAACCGCCACGGCGCCAGCTTGCCATGATCGGGCGTCCGCGCCGCGACCGCCACCATTTCGCGGAGCTGCTCCGGGCTCGGCCCCGGCGCGACCATGTCGCGCGGCTTGCCCGAACGGCGGGTCTGGAGAAGGCGGAACGGCGTGGAGCGGTCGTTGAAAATCATGTCGGCGATCTAGGCATCGATCCGCCGCGCGCCAACGGTGATTCGGGATCGCATCGTTTCCGAACGGAAGATGGGCCGAACCTCCCTTCGTCATCCCCGCGAAAGCGGGGACCCATCTCCGACATCATCCACGAGCGCGCCGGTGCATCTTACTGCTCGCTCGGGAGATGGGTCCCCGCTTTCGCGGGGATGACGCCATTGTAAATGAGCCCTCGCTCCGAGGCTTAACTTGACTCAGTTGGCCGAAACGCGATTCATCACGCAACTTTCTTTCGTGTAAACCGCAGATCTGCGTGGGGGCATCCACCGAGTCAAAGAGCGGCCGGGTTAGCGGCCCGGCGAGGCAAGCAGACGAAATCCTACATTGCAAGCGCCTCGGGCAAGCGCTCCGGCTTTCGACAGCGGGACGGCGCGCGGAGCGCCGCGCTTTACACCCGCGCCATTCGCTCTAGTCTGGCCGCCCATGCGCCGGGCAAGTCCCGGAAACCGAAATAAAAAGGTCGAATTCCCGCATGGTCGAAACCCCAACCGCCGATAGTCCGGCAGAGCCCGATATCAGCCACGTAAATCCCGCCGCGGAGAAGACGTGGTTCGGGCACCCGCGCCAGCTGGCGCGCATGTTCAGCACCGAGATGTGGGAGCGCTTCGGCTTCTACGGCATGCGCGCGCTGCTGACGCTCTACCTCACCCAGCATTTCATGTTCGGCGACCGCGAGGCGACCGGCATCTATGGCGGCTTCACGGCCTTGGTCTATCTGACGCCGCTGGTCGGCGGCTATCTCGCCGACCAGTTCCTCGGATCGAAGCGCGCAGTGAAGTTCGGTGCGATCGTCATGTCGCTCGGCTATCTGATCCTGTGCTTCGGCGGCCCCACCGCGCAGCCGCATGCCAAGATCGACGGCCAGCGCTACGAAGTCTCGATCGAGAAATCGGGCGACCGCGAGGTCCGCTACGTCGTCGACGGCACCCGGAAACTCGAGATCAAGGGCAATGACGACGGCTCGGTCGACCTGCTCGAGAACGGCGCGTCGGTGCGCAAGATCGCCAAGGATGGCTTCGAATCCGACGCCGATCGCAGCCCGTTCTACGTGATGATCATGCTGATCGGGCTGTCGATGGTCTCGACCGGCAACGGCTTCTTCAAGCCCAACATCTCGACGATGGTCGGCGAGCTCTACGAAGTCGGCGACCGACGACGCGATGCCGGCTTCACGATCTTCTACATGGGCATCAACATCGGCTCGCTCTTCTCGCAGATCCTGTGTCCGTGGCTCGCCGTGGCGTTCGACTGGTGGGCGGGCTTCGGCCTCGCCGCGATCGGCATGATGATCTCCTGGGCGCTGATCCAGTTCAACGGGAATACGCTGGCCGGCTATGGCGAGCCGCCCGCCCGCCCGGAGGTCGAGCGGCAACAATGGTTCATCTATGCCGGCGCGCTGCTGATCGTGCCGCTCTTCTACTTCCTCTACGTCAATCTGATGAACTCGCCCGAGCCGGCGCCGGGATCGGGCATCATCGGCTATGTCGCCTCGCTGCCGCTGATGGGAAAATTCCTGTTCGGCACCTTCCTGCTCTCGGTCCCCGGCATCCTGATCTGGTCCTTCGTCGCGGGCAGCCGCCAGGAATTCCAGATGATGCTCGCGGCGATGACGCTGATCGTCTTCAACGTCGTCTTCTGGACCTTGTTCGAGCAGGCCGGCTCGTCGCTCACTTTGTTCGCCGATCGCAACACCGACCTGTCGGTATTCGGATTGTTCAGCATCACCGCGGGCCAGACCCAATTCTTCAACGCCGCTTTCATCGTGCTGCTCGCACCGTTCATGTCGATTATGTGGACCGCACTGGCGAGGCGCGGGCTCGAGCCCTCGATCCCGGTCAAGTTCGGGATCGCGCTGATCAGCGTGGCGGCGGGCTTCCTGTTGCTCGTTTGGGGCGCCACTTATGCAGATGCGGGTTTCCGCGTCGGGATCTGGTGGCTCGCGGGCCTCTATTTCGTCCACAGCTTCGCCGAGCTCTGCATCTCGCCGGTAGGCCTCTCGATGGTCACCAAGCTGTCGATCGCGCGCGTGGTCGGGCTGATGATGGGCGTGTGGTTCCTGTCGATCTCGGTGGCGCAATATTTCGCCGGGATGATCGCACAGATAGCCAGCGTCGATACCGTCGGCGGCCAGGTGACCAACCTAAAGGTGAGCCTCGACACCTATGTCGGCGTGTTCACGCTGATCTCTTATTGGGCTATCGGGCTGGGCGTGCTCCTGCTGCTGCTCAGCTGGCCGCTCAAGAAGTGGATGCACGGGGTCAAATAGGGAGACGGGGCAATGGAGACGCTGATCGCCGCAAGCGTGACGTTCGTTGGGCTCCATTTCCTGCTGTCGCATCCCTTGCGCCGGCCCCTGACCGGCGCGATCAGCCTGCGCGGTTTCTTCGGCGTCTATGTGCTCTCGGCGCTGGCGACCTTCGCGTGGATGGCGCTCGCCTTCCGCGCCCTCCCGCCCGAGCCCCTGTGGTGGGACGTCGGGGACGCCGGCTGGGCAGTGGCGAGCGCGGTGATGCTGGTCGGCGCGATCCTGTTCACCGGATCCTTGTTCGGCAATCCCGCTTTTCCCGACCCGACCGGCACCGGCGGGCATGCGGCGATCGGAAAGGCCACGGGCGTCTATACCGTCACGCGCCATCCCATGATGTGGGGCTTCGCGCTCTGGGCGTTCGTTCATTTCGCGGTCTATCCGATGGCGTCGAACGCCGTGCTCACCGCCGCGATCCTGATCCTCGCACTGGTGGGCGCGGCGCTGCAGGACGCGAAGAAGGCGGCCACCATGCCCAACTGGGCCGACTGGCAGGCGCGGACCTCCTATTGGCCCTTTGCCGCGATCCTTTCCGAGCGGGCGCGGTGGAGCTTCGACGGGCGGGCGCTGCTGCTCGGCACATTGCTGTGGCTCGCCGCGACCTGGGCGCACGCGCCGCTCGGCGGCACTTTCGCCGCCGGCATCTGGCGCTGGATCGCATGACGGCGGAGCGCATCGCCGGGGGCGGCTGCCGGTGCGGCGCGGTGCGATACCGCGTCACCGGCGAACCCGCCGCGACCTCGCACTGCCATTGCAGCGACTGCCGCCGCATGACCGGCGCGCCGACGCTCGCCTGGGCGATCTTCCCCGAGGACAAGGTGGAGATCGTCGCGGGAGTGTTAGCGGCGCACGAGACGTCGCCGGGCGTCGAATGGGGATTCTGCGCGCGCTGCGGCTCCACGCTCACCTATCGCCGGGCAAGCCGGCCAGGTCTGTTCGACGTGACCACCGCCACGCTCGACGATCCGGAGCTTTTCCCGCCGCAGAAGGAGATCTGGACGGGCGAGCGGCTGTCCTGGATCCGCTCGAACCCGGAAGTCCCGCATTTTCCGCGGACCGGCGCGGGCTAGATACGAAAGGGGGGAGCGTTGCCGCTCCCCCTTTTCTGTACGCAATCAAATGCCGTTTTCAGGCAGCGTTGCGGCGCTGCGCAATGAAGAGCGCGATCAACGAGAACATCGGGTGATCCTTTGGAAATTTGTGTTGCAATGCAACATAGACGCATCTGGATCCCGATGGACTTTTCCGCAAATGCAATGTTTCCGGCAGTGAGTTGCAGAAATTGCAATCGATCCGTTCCCCTCGCTGCAAGGGAGGGGAGCCTCATCAACGCACCCGGTTCGCCACGAGATCGTCGACTACCGACGGGTCCGCGAGCGTGCTCGTGTCGCCCAGGCTCGACACGTCGCCCTCGGCGATTTTCCGGAGAATCCGCCGCATGATCTTGCCCGAGCGCGTCTTGGGCAGTCCCGGGGCGAACTGGAGGGCGTCGGGCGTGGCGATCGGGCCGATCTCGGTCCGTACCCATTTGCAGAGTTCGTCGCGCAGCGCGTCGGAGGCGGTCTCGCCCACGTTGAGCGTCACATAGGCATAGATGCCCTGCCCCTTGATGTCGTGCGGCATGCCGACGACCGCGGCCTCGGCGACCTTGGGGTGCAGCACCAGCGCGGACTCGACCTCGGCGGTGCCCATGCGGTGCCCCGAGACGTTGATCACGTCGTCGACCCGGCCGGTGATCCAGTAATAGCCGTCCTCGTCGCGGCGGCAGCCGTCGCCGGTGAAATACTTGCCGCGATAGGTCGTGAAATAGGTCTGGAAGAAGCGCTCGTGATCGCCCCACACGCTGCGCATCTGCCCCGGCCAGCTGCGCGCGATGCACAGATTCCCTTCGGTCGCGCCGTGCAGCACATTGCCCTCGGCATCGACGATCTGCGGATCGACACCCGGCAGCGGCAAGGTCGCCGAACCCGGCTTGAGCGCAGTGGCGCCGGGCAGCGGCGTGATCATCTGGCCGCCGGTCTCGGTCTGCCACCAGGTATCGACGATCGGGCAGCGCCCTTCGCCGACCACTTCGTGATACCAGCGCCACGCCTCGGGATTGATCGGCTCGCCCACCGTGCCGAGCAGCTTGAGCGATTTGCGCGAAGTCTTCGCGACGAACGCGTCGCCCTCGCGCATCAGCGCGCGCAGCGCGGTCGGCGCGGTGTAGAGGATCTCGACCTGGTGGCGGTCCACGACCTGCCAGATGCGCGAGGCGTCGGGCCAGTTGGGCACGCCTTCGAACATCAACGTCGTCCCGCCGTTGGCGAGCGGGCCATAGACGATATAGCTGTGCCCGGTGACCCAGCCGATATCGGCAGCGCACCAATAGACCTGCCCCGGCCGGTAATCGAACACCAGCTCGTGCGTGTAGCTCGCCCAGAGCAGGTAACCCGCGCTGGTGTGCAGCACGCCCTTGGGCTTGCCGGTCGAGCCCGAGGTGTAGAGGATGAACAGGGGATCCTCGGCGCCCATCGGCTCGGCCGGGCATTCGGCGGAAACCTTCGCCGCCGCCTCGTGATACCAGACGTCGCGGCCCGGCTGCATCGCCACGTCGCCGCCCGTGGCCTTGACGACGATCACTTTTTCCATCGACCGGGCATGCGCCTGTGCCGCATCGACATTGGCCTTGAGCGGCACGCGCTTGCCGCCGCGGCGGCCCTCGTCGGCGGTGATCACGAGCTTGCTGTCGCAATCGGTGATCCGGCCCGCCAGCGCCTCGGGCGAGAAGCCGCCGAACACCACCGAATGCACCGCGCCTATCCGCGCGCAGGCGAGCAATGCGAACGCCGCTTCGGGGATCATCGGCATATAGATGGTGACGCGGTCGCCCTTGCGGACTCCCTCGGCCTTCAGCACGTTCGCGAACCTGCACACCTCTTCGTGGAGCTGGCGATAGGTGTAGCGCCGCGGCTCCTCAGTGGGATCGTCGGGT
Source organism: Sphingomonas sp. Root241 (assembly GCF_001428865.1). GTDB lineage: Bacteria > Pseudomonadota > Alphaproteobacteria > Sphingomonadales > Sphingomonadaceae > Sphingomonas. Next base: position 380,434 of record NZ_LMIV01000001.1, on the reverse strand, counting down.
TCCCACAGGATCGCCACTGCATCGCCGCGGCTGGCGAGGTGCCGGTCGACGCAATTCGCCGCGACGTTCAACTTGCCGTCGGCAAACCAGCTGATGTGGAAGTCCTCTTCGTCGAACGACCAGTCGCCGGCGATCTCCGGGCGCTTCACCCAATCGAGCCGCTTCGCCTGCTCGAGCCAGAAGCTCCCCGGATCGGCGAGACTGCGGCCGTACAGCTTCGCATATCCCTCGGCATCGACCCGCGCCTTGCGCGCCCATTCTTCGGATACGGGGTACAGGCTGTCGCTCGTCAAGGGGCCGCTCCTGGCTGATATGTCCGGCTCTCCTTGTCCCCAAGCAACCCCGCCGCGCAAGCCGCAGATTCCGTTACGACACCGCTCCGAGCCGCAGTTTTGACCGGGCTGCGACAAACTGCGACATAATTTCGGTGGAACCGATTGCCGCCGCCAGCCATCTTGCCCGAATGGCACGACGCCCAATCGCCTTGACGCTCGCCTTCGCGCTTCCGCTCGCCGCATGCGCGGTGGGCCCCGATTATCGCCCGCGCACGGCGCCCGAGCTCGGCGTGCCCGACGCCTACTCCGTGCCCGCCGACCAGCGCGCCCGCGAGGATCTGGTCCGCTGGTGGGAAAAGTTCGACGATCCGCAGCTCGCCGCGATCGTTCAGCGCGCGCAAGCCGCGAACCTCGACATCGCCCAGTCGGTGACCAGGCTTCGTCAGGCACGCGAATCGCTGATCCAGCAGCGTGCCTCGCTGTTCCCGAGCGTCAGCGCCTCGGCCGGCGCGTCGCGCAGCGAATCGCTCCGCGGCGGCACGACGACCACCACGCTGCCCGACGGCAGCGTCACCTCCTTCTCGACCGGCGGGCGCAACAGCTTCTCGCTGGGCGCGGACGCCAACTATCAGGTCGATCTGTTCGGCGGCGTGCGCCGCGGCGTCGAATCGGCGCGTGCCGGCTATGAAGCGGCGGGCTTCGATTATGCGACCGTCCTGATCTCGATCGAGGCGGAGACCGCGCGCAACTATGTCCTTGCGCGCGCCGCACAGGCGCAGCTGGCCAATGCGCGCCAGTCGCTCGCGCTGCAGGAAGACAATCTCCAGATCGCGCAGTGGCGCGTGCAGGCCGGGCTTGTCTCGACGATCGATCAGGAACAGGCGCGCGCGTCGCGTGCCCAGACCGCCGCGTCGATCCCCAATCTCGAAGCCAGCTATAACGGCTTCGTCTCGCGCCTCGGCGTGCTCACCGGCCAGGCGCCGGGCGCACTAAAGGCCGAGCTCGAAGCCGTGAAGCCGATCCCGCACGGCCCCGCGAGCGTCGCCGCCGGAATCCCTGCCGAGACGCTGCGCCAACGCCCCGATGTGCGCTCGGCCGAGCGCAACCTCGCCTCGGCGACGGCGCAGATCGGCGTGGCGACGGCGCAGCTTTATCCCTCGCTCGGCATCGGCGGCAGCATCGATGCCGGATCGAGCGCACTCAGCTCGATCTTCGACGTGATCACCGGCCGGCTCTTCGCCAATATCGCCCAGACGATCTTCGATGCGGGCCGCACGCGCAGCCAAGTGCGATCGGCGCAGGCGGCCGCGGATGGCGCATTCCTTTCGTACAAGCAGACCGTGCTCACGGCGCTCGAGGACATCGAGAATTCGATCGTCGCGCTGCAGGCGGCGCAGCGGCGCGAGGCCGAGTTCCGCATCGCGCTCGAGGCCGCGAACAACCAGGCGATCCTCGCACGGATGCAATATCGCTCGGGCCTCACCGATTTCACGACGCTCAACCAGGCCGAGGCATCTTTGCTATCGGCGCAGAACGGCCTGGTGGGCGCGCAATCCGATCAATCGACGGCGCTGATCCAGCTCTATCTGTCGCTCGGCGGCGGCTGGGACAGCAATGTCACACCCGAGGCTCCGGCGCGGACCTCGACGACCACAGGCGGCACCGCGGATGGCAACTGATCCCAACAAGAATCTCGACGAGTTCCTCGGCACGCCCGCCCAGCCGTGGTGGCGGCGCTGGCTCAAATGGATCATCGTGGGCGCCGTCGTCCTCCTCGCCGTGCTGGCGCTGTCGCGCTTCTTCTTCGGTGGTGCGACCGCCACCCAATACTCGACCGAGGAGGCGGCGCGCGGCAATCTGACCGTCACCGTCTCCGCTACCGGCAAGCTCGCCCCGACCAATCAGGTTCAAGTCGGCTCCGAGCTTTCGGGCCTGGTCGAAACGGTCAGCGTCGACGTCAACGATCGCGTCATCAAGGGCCAGCCGCTCGCCGTGCTCGACACGTCGCGCCTCGACGATTCGATCGCCCAGAGCCAGGCGGCGCTGAATGCCAATGTCGCGCAAGTGGCGCAGGCGCAGGCCACCGTCGCCGAATCGCGCGCGCAGCTCCAGCGGCTCGAGGAGGTCAGCCGCCTTTCGGGCGGGCGCGTTCCCGCCAAGGTCGAGATGGAGCAGGCGCGCGCCGCCGCCGCCCGCGCAGTGGCCGCGCTCAAGGTAGCCCAGGCCAATGTCGTCTCCGCCCGCGCGGCGCTGTCGTCGAACCAGACGCAGCGCTTCAAGGCGGTGATCCGCTCGCCGGTGAATGGCGTCGTGCTCGCCCGCCAGATCGACGCGGGCCAGACCGTCGCCGCCTCGTTCAACACGCCGACCCTGTTCGTGATCGCCGAGGATCTCTCGGCAATGGAATTACAGGTAGCGATCGACGAGGCCGATGTCGGCTCGGTCAAGCAGGGCCAGCTGGCGAGCTTCACGGTCGATGCCTTTCCGGGCAAGACCTTCCCCGCGACGATCACCCGCGTCGATCTCGGCTCGAACCTCTCGGCCCAGGCGGCGACGAGCTCGAGCACGAGCAGCTCGACTACCCAGTCGCAGGTCGTCTCCTATGCCGCGACGCTGAGCGTGGCCAATGCCGACCAGCAGCTTCGCCCCGGCATGACCGCTACCGCCGAGATCATCACCAAGGCCAGGCCCAACGTGCTGCTCGTTCCCAATGCGGCACTGCGCTTCCGGCCGGGCGCGGGCGGCGGTCAGGGCGCGAGCGGCGGACAGGGCGGTATCGCCGGTGCGCTCGTGCCGCGCGGCCGCCGCGGGGGTGCCGGCGGCGCGCAGAAATCCGCGACGATGAGCCGCGGGGCGCAGCAGACCGTCTATATCCTCGGCGCGGACGACCAGCCCCAGCCGGTGCAAGTTACCACCGGCGACACCGACGGCACCGTCACCGAAGTGACTGGCGGCGAGTTGAAGCCGGGGATGAAGGTGATCACCGGCCAGCTCGCCGAAGGCGGTGCCAGCCAGCGGCGCCAGGGATCCGGCCAGCGGCGCCAGGGCGGGCGCAGCGGCGGGCAAGGCGGTGGCGCGGGAGGCCAAAGTGGCGGCCAGTGACGCGCCGATCATCCAGCTCCGCGGCGTCACCAAGGTCTATGGCGAGGGGCCGACGGCGTTCCAGGCGCTGAAGGGCATCGACATCGACATCACGAGCGGCGACTTCGTCGCGGTGATGGGCCCGTCGGGATCGGGCAAGTCGACGACGATGAACATCCTCGGCTGCCTCGACGTGCCGAGTGCCGGGCAATTCCTGTTCAAGGGCGTGCATGTCGAGCGGCTCGGCCGCGATCAGCGCGCGTTGCTGCGCCGGAAATATCTCGGCTTCGTCTTCCAGGGCTTCAATCTGCTCGCGCGGACTTCGGCGCTCGAGAATGTCGAACTCCCCTTGCTCTATCGCGGCGATCCCAAGAAGGAGCGGCGCGAGGCGGCGATGGCGGCGCTCGACAAGGTCGGGCTCAAGCAATGGTGGGACCATACCCCCGCCGAACTTTCGGGCGGCCAGCAGCAGCGGGTCGCGATCGCCCGCGCGATCGTCACCAATCCCGCCGTGCTCCTCGCCGACGAGCCGACCGGCAATCTCGATTCGGAGCGCTCGATCGAGATCATGAAGCTGCTCACCGAACTGAACGCGACCAGCGGGATCACGGTGCTGATGGTGACGCACGAGCCCGACATGGCCGCGTTCGCCCGCACGATCATCCACTTCAAGGACGGGCTGGTCGAGCGCATCGACAACCACGCGCATGAGCCCGCCTGATGTTCGGCACCACCTTCATCCTCGCGATCCGCTCGATCTTTCGTCACAAGCTCCGCTCGTTCCTCACGACGCTCGGCATCATCATCGGCGTCGCCGCGGTGGTGGCGATGGTCACGCTCGGCAAGGCGACCACCAAGGCCGCGCAGCAGCAGGTCGCGAGCCTGGGCACCAATGTCCTCCAGATCCGCCCGGGCCAGGGCTTCGGCCGCGGCGGCGGCGGGCCGCGTCCTCCGGACTTCAAGGAAGAGGATGTCGAGGCGGTCGCGCGGCAGGTCGCCGGCGTCAACGCAGTCGCCCCGCAGGCACAATCGACTGCGACGGTGATCTATCAGGGCGCCAATTGGTCGACGACGATCAACGGCACCACCAACGCCTTCTTCCAGGTCCAGCCTTGGCCGCTGGTCTCCGGCCGTATCTTCACGCGCGCCGAGGAACAGGCCGGCAAGGCCGTCTGCATCATCGGCAACACGATCCGCACCAACCTGTTCCGCGGCGGCGAGGCGGTGGGCGATCGGCTGCGGGTCAACGGCATCTCGTGCGACGTGATCGGCGTGCTCTCGACCCGCGGCCAGGGCGGGTTCGGCGATCAGGACGACGTGATCATCATGCCGATCAAGCAGGTCCAGCGCCGCTTCACCGGCAATCGCGACATCCGGCTGATGCTGGTCGGCGTCGATCCGGCCTATGACGGCGCGCAGGTCCAGGAATCGATCAAGCAGGTGCTGCGCGAACGCCGCAGCATCACCGCCGGCAAGGACGACGATTTCAACATCTTCGACACCGCGCAGATCAGCCAGACGCTGACCGGCATCACCACCTTGCTCACCCAGATCGTCACTGCGGTGGCCGCGATCAGCCTCGTGGTGGGCGGCATCGGCATCATGAACATCATGCTCGTCTCGGTCACTGAGCGCACCCGCGAGATCGGCATCCGCCTCGCCATCGGCGCCGTCGCCAGCGAAGTGCTGATGCAATTCCTGATGGAGGCCGTGGTGCTGTCGTGCCTCGGCGGGCTGGTCGGGCTGGTCGTCGCCCAATTGGTCGTGCTCGGCCTCGCGCCGCTGATGCAGGTCGAATGGATGTTCGAGCCGCAGATCAACGTCATCGCCTTCCTGGTATCGGCGCTGATCGGCGTGGTGTTCGGCTATTTCCCCGCACGCCGCGCCGCGAGTCTCAACCCGATCGACGCGCTGCGGCACGAATAAGCCGGGCTATTTGCCGTCGGTCTCCAGGCCGTAGAGCTGGCGCAGCTCCTCGAGATCGGCGCGAGTATCGACGTCGACCAGCTCGGCCGGGCTGGTCACGACATGGTGCCCGCGCCGGATCAGCTCCCGCGCGCCCTCGTCCCCTTCCAGATCGAGCAGGTCATCGAACAAATGGCTGCCGAACAATGCCGGAGGGCAGGGTTGCGCCCCGTTGCTCGACGCGACGACGGTGTCGAGCCCGTCGGCCGCGTCGAACATCCGGTAGATGTGCGCCGCGGTCACGCGCGGCATGTCCGCCAGCGCCACCAGCACCGCGTCGGCCCCCGCCGCTTTCGCGACCATGACTCCGTGGCACAGCGAGCGCGCCTGTCCGAGCGACGGATCGGGATTCTCCTCCACGCGATAGCCCAAGGCCGCGAAATCGAGGCTGGTGCCGGAGACCACTGCGACCCGCGCCAGGAAGGGCACATTCTCGAGCGCAGTCACGACATGATATGCGAGCGGCTTGTCGAGGAACGGCTCGGCGAGCTTGTCGCCGTCGAAGCGGCGCGAGCGCCCCGCGGCGAGCAGCACCAGGGCGGTTCGTTCAGGCGTCAGCATGGAAGCTCCTCACCATCGCGGCGGCGATCGACAGCGCGATCTCGGCGGGCCCGATGCTGCCGATATCGATCCCGGCGGGGCCGTCGATCCGAGTGAGATCGGCCTCCACCACTCCCGCAGCCGCCAGCCGTTCCAGCCGCGCCGCATGGCTCCGGCGCGAGCCGAGCGCGGCGACATAGCCGGTCGGATGGGCGAGCGCGGCGATCAGTGCCGGATCGTCGATCTTGGGGTCATGGCTGAGCGTCACCACTGCTGTGGCGGGATCGGGCTTCAATGCGGTCACGGCCTCGTCGGGCCAGCGGTCGTCGAGGATCACGCCGGGAAAACGCTCGGCCGTCAGAAATCTCCCGCGCGGATCGATCACATGGGTGACGATTCCGAGTTCGCGCGCCAGCCCCGCCAGCCGCTGCGCGATCTGGACGGCACCGACGATCACCAGACGGCGCGGCGGATCGTAGCGATTGACGAAATCGCCCGCCGATCCGGGCATGCTGCGCCCCGTGGCGAAATCGGTGGCCACGTCGAAACTGGTGCCGTTGGCGCGGGCGCTCTCGATCGCCTCGAACAGCTGCGGATGAAATCCTTCGGCCGATACCGGCTGGACGAGCACCGAAATCTCGCCGCCGCACGGCAGCCCGACTTCCCATGCCGCGGGATCGGCGACGCCGTAGCTCTTCACTGTGGCGGGCGCACCGGCGAGGACGTCCTCGGCGGTCGCCAATATGTCGTTCTCGACGCAGCCGCCCGAGACCGAGCCTTCGAAACGGCCATCGTCGCGCACCAGCATGTGGCTCCCGCGCGGCCGCGGTGCCGAGCCCCAGGTCGAGACCACCGTGGCGATCGCCATCCGGCTTCCCGCCCAGGCACGTGCGGCTGCCAGCACGCTGTCGTTTTCCGCCACGCTTCGCCTCGCTTCCGTCACAACCGTCCGATAACGCCTGGCCTGTGGAAAGTTTCGTGGCAAGATCGCTGGCAGTCGCGGCCTTGCTGCTGGCGCAGGGCTGTGTCGGCGTGCAGGAAAGCAGCATGGCAAACCGGCCCATCGTCATCGCGCATCGCGGCGCCAGCGGCGAACGCCCCGAGCACACGCTCCTTTCGTACCAGTTGGCGATCGAGCAGGGTGCCGATTTCATCGAGCCCGACCTCGTGCCCACCAAGGACGGGGTGCTCGTCGCGCGGCACGAGAACGAGATTTCGGGCACGACGGATGTGGCCGCGCACCCGGAATTCGCGGCACGCAAGGCGACCAAGACGATCGACGGCGCGCCGGTGACCGGCTGGTTCACCGAGGATTTCACGCTCGCCGAATTGAAGACGCTCCGCGCGAAGGAGCGCCTGCCCCAGCTCCGTCCCGGCAACACGCGCTATGACGGCCAGGCCGAGATCCCGACGCTCGACGAGATCATCGCGCTCGCCAAAAAGGCATCGCGCGAATCCGGCCGCACGATCGGCATCTATCCCGAAACCAAGCATCCGAGCTATTTCGCCTCGATCGGCCTCCCGCTCGAGGAACGGCTGGTGGCGAAGCTGCACGAAGCAGGATGGGATCGCGCCGACGCGCCGGTCTTCATCCAGTCGTTCGAAGTCGCCAATCTCAGGAAATTGAAGGGCATGACTCGCGTGCCGCTCATCCAGCTGATGAGCGCGAGCGGCGGTCCTGCCGACGGTGCCGAACCCAGCTATGCCGCGATGGCGACGCCCGAGGGGCTTGCCCGCGTCGCAAAATATGCTGCGGGGATCGGACCCGAACGGACGATGATCTTGTCCCCATCGGGCGCCACCACCCGCCTGGTCGCCGATGCGCACGCCGCGGGGCTCAAGGTCCATCCCTGGACCTTCCGCGCCGAGAATTTCTTCCTGCTCCCCGCGTATCGGACGACGGGCGGTCCCGCCGAACATGGTCGGCTTGCCGAGGAAATCGCGTATTTCATCGGACTTGGCGTCGACGGATTATTCAGCGATTACCCATATATAGCTGTGTCAGCGCGTGCGTCCGCTTCCGCTTCGCCCGCCCATCGAAGGTAAGACCCATGCGCAAGTTGCTCGTTCCGCTCATCGCCCTGCTGCCCCTGCTCTCGGGCGGCTGCATCGCCAAGACCGCGTGGGACGTCGCCACGCTGCCGGTCAAGGCAGGCAGCCAGGCTGTCGACTGGACCACGACCAGCCAGGAAGAATCGGACCGAAACTACGGCAAGAAGATGCGCGAAAAGGAAGCCCGGGAGGGCAAGGAACGCCGCAAGCGCGAGAAGGAATGCAGGAAGAACCCCGACAATTGCCAGGCCTATGACGGCTACCGCGCGTCGGACCCCAACTGACCACCCAGCACTTCGGCCACCGCGCGCAGCACTTCGGGCTTCATCTGCACCCATAAGTGGCTGCTGCTGACTTCAATCGCACGACCGCCCGAACCCTCGGGCTCGCGGCAGATCAGCCCGTTCACCAGCCCGTCGCTATGGCTCCAGATCGAAGTCGACGGCACCGGCAGCGGCCGCGCCGCCTCCTCCAGCCGCGCGTTCAGCGCCGGATCGTCGATCTTCTCACCGGTCAGCCACTCGAAGGGGCGCCAGACATTGGTGCAGGTCGGCGGGCCGGCGAAGGGCGAGCTGATCGTGATCACTTCGCGCACCAGCTCGGGATGCCGCTGCGCCGCGACCCGCGCCATGATCCCGCCGAGCGATATACCGACCAACGTCACCTTTTCGCCGGTCTCGGCATGCACCGCGGCGATCCGCTCCATCAGCCGCTCGCCCTCGGGCCCGATCGCGCGCACGCCCAGATTGCGGCCGAGATCCCAGCCTTCGGCACGATAGCCGAGCCGGTTGAGATAGCGCCGCATCACGAAGGTCGAGCGGTCCGAATTGGTCAGCCCGGGGAGCACTATCACCGGGCGGCCGTCGCCGGGCGGCACGTCTTCCAGCGTCTTCCATTCGCGGATCAGCCGGCCCAGTCCCCATGCCGCGCGCGGTCCTTCGGAAAGCAGCGCCAATGCGGGCGGCGGAACGCTGTTCGAGGTCGGTACCGCCAGCTTCAAAGCCATTGCATCACTCCAAAGGCGAAGGGCGTCCATACCCCCATCCGCACGCCGGCGACCCGCAGGCCGGCCGCGCTCCATTCGTTGCAGGTCCTCAACGCACTGTAGCCGCCACGGGCTGCATAGAAAGCGTCATGCCCGCCATAGCCCCTTATCGGCGGTCCGGCCGCGAAGGTGCCGCGGACATAAGTGACGAGCCGGGTATATTCCTCCGCTCGCAGCACGAGCATGCGTGTCTTCGCAGCCGACCGCGGCTCGGGCACCGCCGAGACATGCACTACCGTCGGCCCCATCCCGGCCAGCGCACGCGCAACGCGGAACGGGTTCATGTCCCACCAGGTCGGCGTGTTGAGATAGAAATCGCGGTCGCCCCAGCCGAACATCAACATCGGCTGCGCCGCCTGCGCCGGGTCGGCGAAATGCTCGGGGTGCACCAGATCGGCGAAGTCCCGCGCCGGCAGCACCAGATCGGTGTGCACGCCGTTATCGGCGACATAGATCGTCATGCCCTGTGCCGGAGGCTTCCAGTCGCGATTGGCGGGGATGGCGCTTCCCACCAGCGCCGCCGCGAGATAGCACAGGACCACCGCGCCAAAGGCGAGCAACGCCCTCTTTGTCCAGTGCGCCGCCCGTACGAGGCCGTTTCGTATCATTTGCAACAATGCTAGACCGGTTCCGATGACAAAGGATACCCATGTGCTGGAGCGCCCCCCCGAAGGCGCCGCGTCCGACTGGACGATACCGCAGAACTGGCGGGCGTACACTGCCGAGGAGCACGCCACCTGGGACACGCTGTTCGAGCGTCAGGCAAAGCTCCTCCCCGGCCGCGCATCCCAAGCCTATCTCAAGGGCCTCGAAGCACTACGACTCTCCGAATCGGGCATCCCCAATTTCGAGGAACTGTCCGAGCGGCTGATGAAGCTCACCGGCTGGCAGGTCGTCGCAGTGCCGGGACTCGTCCCCGACGAGGTGTTCTTCGATCACATGGCGAACCGGCGCTTCGTCGCGGGCAATTTCATCCGCCGTCCCGATCAGCTCGATTACCTGCAGGAGCCCGACGTCTTCCACGACGTGTTCGGCCATGTGCCGATGCTCGCCGATCCCGTCTTTGCCGATTACCTCGCAGCCTATGGCCGCGGCGGCGTCCGCGCGATGGAATTGGGCGCACTCAAGCAGCTCGGCCGGCTCTATTGGTACACCGTCGAATTCGGGCTGGTGCAGGAAGCCGAAGGGCTGCGCATCTACGGCGCGGGAATCGTATCGAGCTCGGCGGAGAGCCGTTTCGCGCTCGACGATCCGAGCCCCAATCGCATCGGCTTCGATCTCCGCCGCGTGATGCGTACCGAATATCGGATCGACGATTTCCAGCAGAATTATTTCGTCATCCCCAGCTTCGACGAACTGCTGCGCGTGACGATCGAGACCGATTTCGCCCCGCTTTACGAGGAGATCTTGCCGCTGCCGGACATTCCGGTGGGCGAGATCTTGCCCGAGGATGACGTGATCACGCGCGGCACGCAGGAATATGCGACATCGAAAGCTGCTGGCTAATCGTCCGTCACCCCCGCGAAAGCGGGGGTGACGAGCTTTGGATGGACGCCCTCGGCTTAAATATCCAGCGCCCAGCCGTCGCGGCCCTTTGGATCGGGCGGCGAAGCGGGGATGTAGCGCGCAGCACCCGCGGTGAGCCGCAGGATCGTCCAGTCGCCGCGGCGGTCGAACTCCTCCAGTCGGCAGCCGCATGCCTCGAACGCCGCGACGACCTGCTCGCGCTGCGTCTCGAGCAGCCCCGCGAGCACGATCGTCGCACGCGCATCGGCGATCGCCGCCAGCTCGGGCGCCATCGACACCAAGGGCCCGGCAAGGATGTTGGCGATCAGCAGGTCATAGGACGCATGCGCAGTGATCGCGTCGCTCAGCGCGCCGTCGGCGACGATCAGCTCCAGCCCCGCGATATCATTGTCGGCAGCGTTGATACGCGTCACGTCGATCGCCGCAGGATCGATGTCGGTGGCGACAACCCTGGCGTCCGGCCAGAGATGCGCCGCGGCGAAGGCGAGTAGGCCGGTGCCCGTGCCGACATCGATGATGTTGGCGAACGTCCGGTCCGCCATCGCATCGAGCATCCTGAGGCACCCTGAGGTCGTCGCATGATGCCCGGTGCCGAAGGCGCGGCCGGCATCGATCAGGAAGGCGCGGCCGCCCGCCGGCGCCTCGACCGGGTGCGCGCTGGTGTGGACGACGAACCGCCCCTCGCGGATCGGTTCGAGCCCCTCCTGGCTCATCGCCACCCAATCCTCGGCGGTCAGCGCCTCGATCACCGGCTCGACCTGGGCCGCACTCGGCACGAGCGCGCGCAAGGCGTGGAGCATCGCAGCGTCGGGTTCGTCCTCCATATAGGCGTCGAGCCGCCAGCGCTCGACATCGTCCTCGACCTCTTCGGTAGTCATCAGCACCGCATCGAGCGCGAATTCGCCGGCGTCGATCGCCTCGGCCTCGGCGCGGGTGCATGGCAAGGTCACTTTCCAGCTGTCGACCGGCTCAGCGGACATAGCTCGCCCCGTTGATGTCGAGCACCGCGCCGGTCATCGAGGGCGGCGCTTCCAGTGCGCAGAACCGCGCGAGCTTTGCGACTTCCTCGGGATCGGCGACGCGGCCGAGCGGAATGTCGGCGAGCAGTTTGTCGCCGCCGCGGCTGGCCAGATAGTCCTCGGCCATTCCGGTCATGGTGAAGCCCGGACAGATCGCAAGAGCGAGGATGCCGTCGCGCGCATAGCCCCGGGCGATGCTCTTGGTCATCCCGACCATGCCGGCCTTGGACGCGGCATAATGCCAGTGCGCCGGGCTGTCGCCGCGATAGGCGGCGCGGCTGGCCACGTTGACGATCCGGCCCGGGCGGCCCTCCGCCTGCCAGTGGCGCACCGCCAGCCGGCACAGCTCTGCGGACGCGGTCAGGTTCACGCGCATCGTCCGTTCCCAGCCCGCCACCCAATCGTCGTGATCGAGATCGAGCGGGTTGCTCTCGAAGATGCCGGCATTGTTGATCAGCACGTCGATGCGGCCGTCGAGTGCGTCGAGCGCCTGCTGCCACAATGCCTGCGGCGCGGCAGGATCGGTGAAGTCGGCGGGCATGTCGCCGCGGGTGCTCTGCCCGACGAGGCGCAGCCCCTCGCCCGTCAGCGAGTCGGCAATGGCGGCGCCGATCCCGCGGCTGGCGCCGGTGAGAAGGATGTGGGTCATGCCGCCGCCCTAGCCCGAAGGCCCGGGCGGCGCCAAGGCTCAGGCGGCGACCGAGCTCGAGAAGGTCTCCGCGGCGGCGCGGAGCTGGTTGAGGCGGTCGTCGACTTCAGCGACATCGTGCTGGAGCGTGTCGATCTCGCTGGTCACCGTCTTGGTGTCCTCGCGGATCACACCGATCGTCGCCGACATCGAATCGGCGGCGAGCGCGGTCTCGTCGACCGCGGCGGTGATCGCCGTCACGGTCTGCGCCTGAACCTCCATCGCGGTGCGGATGCGGTTGGCGCTTTCCTGAACCTCGTTGACCGTCGATCGGATCGAGGCGTTGGTCTCCACGGTCGATTTGGTCGCCGACTGGATCGACGCGATCTTGGCGGCGATGTCGTCGGTGGCGCGCGCGGTCTGGCTGGCGAGGCTCTTCACTTCCTGCGCGACGACGGCGAAGCCGCGGCCGGCATCGCCGGCACGGGCGGCCTCGATCGTGGCGTTGAGTGCAAGCAGATTGGTCTNTGGCGAGGCTCTTCACTTCCTGCGCGACGACGGCGAAGCCGCGGCCGGCATCGCCGGCACGGGCGGCCTCGATCGTGGCGTTGAGTGCAAGCAGATTGGTCTGACCCGCGATGTCGCGGATGAGACCCAGGATCGATTCGATCGACTTGGCGTGGTCCGAAAGCATCTCGGACATGCCGACCGCGGCACCCGCCTGGCTCGAAGCGCGCGTCGCGATGTCCGCGGCGGCCTCGACTTCCATACGGGCATCCTCGATCGCACGGATCAGGCCCGCGGCGGTCTGCGCGGCTTCGCGCATCGCCACCGCCGACTGCTCGGCCGCCGCGGCGACTTCGCTCGCCTTGCCGAGCATGCCGCGCGCCGANCGGATCAGGCCCGCGGCGGTCTGCGCGGCTTCGCGCATCGCCACCGCCGACTGCTCGGCCGCCGCGGCGACTTCGCTCGCCTTGCCGAGCATGCCGCGCGCCGAGTTCGACGCACCCTGCGCCTGGATGCGGATGCGGTTGCCGAGCGCGGTCGCGCCTTCGATCGATTCGCTGATGCTGGCACGGAATCGTGCCGAGCTGTCGCGCCGCTCTTCGCTGACATGGGCGGCATCCGTCGCGCCGAGATGGCCTGCCATCAGGTCGGCCTCTGCCATTGCGAGGCGCTGGACCACGTCGCAGAATCGGCCGAGCCGCTCCGCGTCAGTGACCTTGTCGCGCAGCACCGCCATCGTCGCGCTGTGCGCATAAGCGAAGGCGGCGAGCACGGCCGGAAGCGGCACGCCGCCCTGATAGGTCTGCGCGGCATAGCCGCACGCCATCTCCACCCATTCCTCGGTGAAGGGTCTGCCGAACTTCAGCTTCGCATAGCGAGCGCCGAGCTGGACCTGCTCCTCGAAAGCCCGTGGCTCCTCGAAGACGCTGCGCATCGGCGTGCTGGCGGGCATTTCGAGAAAATGCTTCCAGAAGGCGCGCGCGATATCCTCGTGATGTCCCTCGAGCAGTTCGCTGATCTCGGCACAGCCCGGCAGCACCGCCCCATCCCAGTCATAGACCTGCCGATGCTCCTCGACCGAGCGGGTTCCCCCGCTCCAACGTCCCGGTTCGCGCCGTCCCACCATTCGATTCTCTCCTAGGCCGCGACTTTCGAAACGAAGTCGCTGGCACTGCCCTTCAGGCTGCCGAGCTGGCTATCGAGGGCAGCAAAGCCCTGGCCCACCCGATCGATTTCGGAAGCGACCGCCTCGGTATCCTCGCGGATCGCGCCGATCGTCGCCGACATCGAATCGGCCGCGAGCGCGGTCTCGTCGACCGCGGCGGTGATCGCGGTCACGGTCTGCGCCTGCACTTCCATCGCGGTGCGGATGCGGTTGGCGCTTTCCTGCACTTCGCTCACCGTCTCGCGGATCGAGGCATTGGTCTCGACCGTGCTGCGCGTCGCCGACTGGATCGACGCGATCTTGGCGGCGATGTCGTCGGTCGCCCGCGCCGTCTGGTTGGCGAGGCTCTTCACTTCCTGCGCGACGACGGCGAAGCCGCGGCCGGCATCGCCGGCACGGGCGGCCTCGATCGTGGCGTTGAGTGCAAGCAGATTGGTCTG
>NZ_LMIV01000001.1:0-366124 GCF_001428865.1 Sphingomonas sp. Root241 | reverse complement strand
CGGATCAGGCCCGCGGCGGTCTGCGCGGCTTCGCGCATCGCCACCGCCGACTGCTCGGCCGCCGCGGCGACTTCGCTCGCCTTGCCGAGCATGCCGCGCGCCGATGCCGACGTATGCACTGCCTGGATACGGAGCTGATCGCCTTCGCGCGAGGCGCTCTCGACGGTCATGCCGATCGAATCGCGGAATTCGGCGGCGAGCCGGTCGCGTGCCTTTTGCGAGCTGTGCTCGCGGTACATGTTGTAGAGCTCGACGGTGATGTCGCCTTCGAGCGCGGAGAGCCGCATCAGCGTGTCGATCAACGCGGCGAGCCGGCTATTGTCCGCACCGAGGCGGCGCATCAGCACCTGCAGCGCGGCGCGGTCGCTGGCGCTGATCATCGACAGCAAGGCCATCGGCGGCACGTCGGCGTCATAGGCGGCGGCGACCGAGCGCTCGATCGATTCGACCCAGGCATTGCCCTGCAGATCGAGGAAACGGTTCTTGAGGAACACCACGCCGACGTCGATCATCTTGGCGGTATCGTCGGTCGCCCAATTGCGCTCGTCGGCGAAGCAATGGAGCCATTGCTGCCAATAGGCCTCGGACACCGAATGGATTTCGGGCTCCAGCGTTTCCCAGGCTTCGCGGCTCGAACGCGCCAGCGACCCCTCGACGTCGAACACGCGCAGCCGCGCGCGAATGTCGATCTTGGCGCTCATCGTGCCGGGTGCCGGCAGGTCCTTGGTCGATGCCACAGTCAAAGAGTCCCCTTGGACGGTCCGCGGACGCACGGACCAACACTCGCGATTGCTATGGCGCGAGATTGGTTAAGGGGGAGTTAGGACCCGGGCTCTCTGCGCTTCGCGACTTGCATCCGTTGCATCCCGGACTAAGGAAGCGGCGTCGACCCGAAAGGAATGCCCTTGGCCAACGTCCGCAACCCCGCGCGACCGCTGTCGCCGCATCTGTCCATATGGAAATGGGGCCCCGCAATGGCGGTCTCGATCGTTCATCGCGCCACCGGCTCCGGCATGGCGACCGTGGGAACGATCCTGCTCGTCTGGTGGCTGAGCGCAATGGCATCGGGAGCGGCCGCTTATGCCGCGTTCGTCGACCTGTTCACGGTGAGCTCGGGCAAGCTCAATGTGGTGGGCTACGTCGTCGGCGTCGGGCTGACCCTGTCGTTCTTCCAGCACATGGCATCCGGCGTGCGCCACCTGTTCCTCGATACCGGCGCGGCATTCGAGCTCGGCGTCAACAAGCGCTCGGCGCTGGCGACCTTCGTGTTCGCGATCGTCGCGACCGCCATTTTCTGGGTGATCCTGCTGGAGAAGAGCAATGGGTGACGGCACCGAAATCGGCCGCGTCCGCGGGCTCGGCTCGGCGCATGAGGGCGCCGATGCGTGGTGGCACCACAAGATCAGCGCGGGATCGAACCTGATCCTCGTCCTGTGGTTCCTGATCTCGCTCGCACTGCTGCCGGCCTATGATTATGCGACGATCACCGGCTGGCTGGTCCAGCCCCTCGCCGCGGTGCCGCTGATCCTGCTCGTCGTCAGCGTCTTCTATCACTTCCATCACGGCCTCACCGTGGTGATCGAGGATTATCAGCACGATCACACGCGCTTCGTGCTGCTCCTCCTGCTGAAGTATTTCACCATCGCCACCGCGACTCTCGCGATCTTCTCGATCCTCAAGGTCGCCTTCACTGCCGGAGCGCCGCTCTGATGCCAGCTGCGTACAAGATCATCGATCACACCTATGACGCCGTCGTCGTCGGCGCCGGCGGTTCGGGCTTGCGCGCGACGATGGGCTGCGCCGAGGCCGGCCTGAAGACCGCGTGCATCACCAAGGTGTTCCCGACGCGCTCGCATACCGTGGCGGCGCAGGGCGGCATCGCCGCGAGCCTCGGCAACAACTCGCCCGACCATTGGTCGTGGCACATGTTCGATACGGTCAAGGGATCCGACTGGCTCGGCGACCAGGACGCGATCGAATACATGGTCCGCGAGGCGCCCGCCGCAGTCTATGAGCTCGAACATGCCGGCGTGCCGTTCAGCCGCAACGAGAACGGCACGATCTACCAGCGCCCGTTCGGCGGCCACATGCAGAATATGGGCGAAGGCCCGCCGGTGCAGCGCACCTGCGCCGCCGCCGACCGCACCGGCCATGCGATGCTCCACGCGCTCTATCAGCAGAGCCTGAAGTACGACGCCGACTTCTACGTCGAATATTTCGCACTCGACCTGATCATGGAGAACGGCGCGTGCCGGGGCGTGATAGCCTTGTGCATGGAAGACGGCAGCATCCACCGCTTCCGCAGCCATGCCGTGGTGCTCGCCACCGGCGGCGGCGGCCGCGTCTACCAGTCGGCGACTTCGGCCCACACCTGCACCGGCGACGGCAACGGCATGGCGCTGCGCGCCGGGATCGCCCTGCAGGACATGGAATTCGTCCAGTTCCACCCGACCGGCATCTACGGCGCCGGCGTGCTGATCACCGAAGGCGCGCGCGGCGAAGGCGGCTATCTGACCAACTCCGAAGGCGAGCGCTTCATGGAGCGCTATGCCCCGAGCGCCAAGGACCTCGCCTCGCGCGACGTCGTCGCCCGCTCGATGGCGATGGAGATCCGCGAAGGCCGCGGCGTCGGCAAGGAGAAGGACCACATCTTCCTTCACCTCAACCATATCGACCCGAAGATCCTGCACGAGCGGCTTCCGGGCATCACCGAGACCGGCAAGATCTTCGCCGGCGTCGACCTGACCCGCCAGCCGCTGCCGGTGGTCCCCACCGTCCATTACAATATGGGCGGCATCCCGACCAATTATCACGGCGAAGTCGTCCACCTGAAGGACGGCAACCCGGACAGCGTCGTCCCCGGCCTGTTTGCGGTCGGCGAAGCGGCATGCGTGTCGGTCCACGGCGCCAACCGCCTCGGCTCGAACAGCCTCATCGATCTCGTCGTGTTCGGTCGCGCCACCGGTCTCCGCCTCAAGGAGATCCTCAAGCCGAGCACCAAGCACGACGCGCTGCCGGCGAATTCGGAAGAGTTTTCGCTCACCCGCCTCGACCATTTCCGCAACGCCAAGGGCGCCAGGCCCACTGCGCAGATCCGCGCCGACATGCAGAAGACGATGCAGCGCCACTGCGCCGTGTTCCGCGACAGCGCGCTGCTGGCGGAAGGCGTCACGCACATGGACGCGGTGTATCAGGGCTTCCAGGACGTCGGCATCTCGGACCGCTCGCTGATCTGGAACACCGATCTGGTCGAGACGCTCGAGCTCGACAACCTGATCAGCCAGGCCGTGGTGACGATCCAGTGCGCCGCCAACCGCAAGGAAAGCCGTGGCGCCCACATGCACGAGGATTTCCCCAACCGCGACGACGCGAACTGGATGAAGCACACCGTCGCCACGTTCGACGGCTGGGGCGGCAAAAGCGGCGGTGTCGCGATCGACTACCGCCCGGTCCACGACTACACGCTCACCGACGAGATCGAGTACATCAAGCCGAAGAAGCGGGTGTACTAGAACGCCTTACTGACCCGCTTGTCACCCCGGCCTTGTGCCGGGGTCCACCGGGCGGCAAGCGGAAAGCAAGAGACGAGAAGACTGCGCGCTCAGCGCAGTGGACCCCGGCACAAGGCCGGGGCGACGTTCGAAAAATCGGCAGCGTCAGGTCGCATTCTCAAACCGCTCTACCCCGATCTTGTCGCGCAGCCGCTCGCCTGGATGAATCAAGGTGCGCGACAGTAATGGAACGTCGAGCCATCGTGTGTGGAGGCGATTTGGCCTGCGCCCCGCTTGACTTCGCGCCCCGCCACACAAGATTGTCCCCAACAATCGGGGGCAAGCGTATGCGTTCTTCGTTCGTGCGGGTTCTGGCAATCGCGACCGCGTTGCTGACGACCGCTCCCGCAACGGCGCAAGTCCAGCATACCAAGGAATGGCCCCAGATCCTCGGCGGCACGAACCAGCGCGAGATGGCCGAGGCGCTCGAACAGGGCCCGCAGCTCGAGCGCGGGCGCTCCGCGAAATGGCTGCTCGCCGACCGCCGCAAGCTCGCCGGCGCAATCGAAGCGCTCCAGCCGCAGCGCCCCGGCCAGATCGACGCTTATGTCGTGTCGGCGGCGCTCGACAGCGATCCGGTATTCGGCCGGGAGGCACGCGAGGCCGCCAAGGTGCTCGCGCGGCGCTACGATGCCGCCGGCCGCACCTTCCTGCTCGCTCGCGGCGCCGACACCCCTGCAGGCAGCCTCGAAGCGCTCACCCTGGGCCTGGCCCGCGTCGCCGAACTGATGGACAAGCGCCAGGACGTGCTGGTCCTCTATCTCACCAGCCACGGCGCGCAGGTCGGCATCGCCTATCATGACGGCGACGAAGGCTATGGCCTGCTCTCCCCGGCCCGCCTCGCCGCGATCCTCGACGAGCTCGGCATCCGCAACCGGCTGCTGATCCTCTCGGCCTGCTATTCGGGGATCTTCGTGCCGGTGCTGTCGAACGACAACACTGCCTTGCTCACCGCCGCCGCCTCCGATCGCACATCGTTCGGCTGCAAGGCGGAGAACGACTGGACCTTCTTCGGCGACGCCTTGGTCAACCATGCGCTGCGCAAGCCCCAGCCGCTCGACGATGCGCTCATCGAGGCGCGCGAGATGATCAGCGGCTGGGAGATGGCGAACCAGCTGCCGTCGTCTAACCCGCAGGCGACCGTCGGCGAAGGCGTCGAGGCGTGGCTCGTCCCGCTCGAAGCGCGGATGCCGAAGGTGGCGACCGCGCCCGTCGGCGCCCCGGCGACCGACGCGCTCAAGCCCTGACGGCGGAACCCCGGCCGACCGCGGTTGTTGCGCAGGCGATGACCGACACGCCCGCAAACCGCGCCACGCGCTATCCGCTACTCAGCCAGCCGCACATCATCCTGCACGGTCCCGTGGACCACTCGATGTACGCGAGCTTCCGCCAACAGCTCGCCGACGCACCGACCGAGGGCCCGCTGGTGGTCGCAATCTCGACGCTGGGCGGCGATCCCGAGGTGGCGCGGCTGATGGGCGACGAGCTCCGCCTGCTGCGCGAATATACCGGGCGCGAGACGCTCTTCCTCGGCAAGGTCGCAGTCTATTCCGCGGGCGCGACCTTCATGGCGAGCTTCCCCACCGACAAGCGCTTCCTGACGCGCGGCACGCGGATCATGATCCACGAGCGGATCCTCACCAAGACCGTCGAGCTGTCGGGGCCACTCAAGAGCGTAGTCGTCGGATTGAAGGCCAATCTCCACGAGATCGAGGAATCGGTCCGTATCGAGGAGGAAGGCTTCCGCGCCCTCGTCGCCGGATCGAAGATCGCCTTCGACGAGGTGCGGAAGCGCGCGCCGTCGAACTGGTATATCGAGGCCGAGGAGGCGCGCGACCTCGGCCTCGTGCTGGACGTGATCTAGACGAAGATGCCGCCGCCCACGTCGATGGTCGCGCCGGTAATGTACGACGCGTCTTCGCTCGCAAGGAACGACGTGACGCCGGCAATCTCCTCGGGCCGGCCATAGCGCTTCAGCACGGTCAATGCCCGGATCTGATCGGCGAACTCGCCCTCATCGGGGTTCATGTCGGTGCCGACCGGGCCCGGCTGGATCGCATTGACCAGGATGCCGCGCGGGGCCAGATCGTGCGCCCAGGCCTTGGCGAACATCGACGCCGCGGCCTTGCTCGCGCCGTAGATGCTGTTCCCGGCAAAGCCCGCGGTGAAGCCGCTCACCGAACTGACCAGGATCACGCGCGCGCCGTCGCTCAGATGCGGCAGCGCCGCGACCGTCCCCGCCAGCACGCCTTCGACATTGACGCCGAAGACGCGGCGATAGGTTTCGAGCGATTCGTCACCAAGTGGCGCGAATTCCGCGACGCCGGCATTGTGGACGAGGATGTCGATCCCGCCCAGCGCCGCCGCCGCCTCGTCCACCGCGCGCCGCACCGCCTCGGCATCGGCAGCATCGGCCTGGATCGCCTTGCCCTTGACGCCTTCGGCTTCGATCGCCGCGACGCTGGCCTTCGCCCCGTCATGGTTGCCGGCATAGGTGATCACGACATCGGCGCCGTCGGCGGCCAGCCGTTTCGCTATCGCCGCGCCGATTCCGCGCGATCCGCCGGTGACCAGCGCGCGCTTGCCTGCGAGTTTCTTCGACATGTTCCAAATCTCCGGTCCCCAGCCGATCGAGGCGCCGGCTGCCGGGACGGACGCAGATCTGGGGTGCCAGGAATATAGTTCAATATTTCCGAATTATGGAAATGACGAAGAATTCCTATATCGGTGCGATGGATCGCCTCGTGCACCCCGACCTCAAGGATGTGAGCCTCGCCGCGGCGCTGCACGCGCTCTCCGATCCGCTGCGGCTGGAGATCGTCGCGCGGCTCGTCCAATGCCCCTGCCTCAACGCGAGCACCTCCTGTGTCGAAGGCACCCCCAGGAGCACGATCTCCAATCACCTGAACGTGCTCCGCGCCGCGGGTCTGGTGGAGACCTCGGCAGAGGGGCGCGAACGCATCAATCGCCTGCGCCGCGCCGATTTCGACGCGCGCTTTCCCGGGCTTCTCGACTCGATTCTCGCCAACAGGGCCTGATCGCGCGCGCCTACGGGGTTGCACTCGCGAGGCGAAAGGCATAGCCGCGCTTGCGAAAACCGCGTGTAAGGACCTTCAGGAATGGCCGATTTCCGCCTGCCCAAGAACAGCCGCATCACCAAGGGCAAGGACCACAAGGCCGACGCGTCCGCCACGCGCGTCAAGAAGTTCAAGATCTATCGCTACGATCCCGATAGCGGCGAGAACCCGCGCTACGACAATTTCGAAGTCGATCTCGACGCGTGCGGCCCGATGGTCCTCGACGCCCTCATCAAGATCAAGTCCGAGCAGGATAGCTCGCTGACCTTCCGCCGCTCGTGCCGCGAGGGCATCTGCGGCTCGTGCTCGATGAACATGGACGGGCGCAACGGCCTCGCCTGCACCACCGCGATCGAGGACATCAAGGGCGACATCCGCATCACGCCCTTGCCGCACATGGACGTGATCAAGGACCTCGTCCCCGATTTCACGCATTTCTACGCGCAATATGCCTCGATCAAGCCGTGGCTGCAGACCGTGTCGACCACGCCCTCAGGCAAGGAACGCCTCCAGAGCCCCGAGCAGCGCGACAAGCTCGACGGCCTGTACGAGTGCATCCTGTGCGCCTGCTGCTCGACTTCGTGCCCGAGCTATTGGTGGAACAGCGACAAGTTCCTCGGCCCGGCGATCCTGCTCCAGGCCTATCGCTGGCTCGCCGACAGCCGCGACGAGATGACCGGCGAGCGGCTCGATCAGCTCGAGGACCCGTTCCGTCTCTATCGCTGCCACACGATCATGAACTGCGCGAACGTGTGTCCGAAGGGTCTGAACCCGGCCAAGGCGATCGCCGAGATCAAGAAGATGGAAGCCGAGCGCGCCCTTTGAACGAATTCGCCGAGACGCATTTCCGTTACGACGACGATCCCGACCTGCCGGGCTGGAAGCGCTGGCAGATCCTCGACCAGGGGCGCTTCAACAGCTTCATCGGCGCGCTGTCGGTAAAGCTCGACGGCAAGGTCGCGCGGGTGCGCACGACGTTCGCCCACCAACACTCGAATCTGCGCGATCATATCCATGGCGGCGCGCTCGCCGGCTTTATCGACATGGCCCTGTTCGCCGCGGGGCGCAGCTTCGGCGTTCTGAGCGGCCCCGCATCGACGCTCGACATGTCAGTGCAGTTCATCACCGGCGGTGCGATCGGCGTGGCCACGGAAGCGCATGTGGAATTGCTCCGCGAGACCGGCCGGCTGCTTTTCCTGCGCGGAGTGGTGGTGCAAGACGACGTGATGGTCGCCAGCTTCCTCGGCACGATCCGGAAGCCGTCGCAGAAGTGACCAAAGTCCTCTCCCGCTACAACGCGCTGGTCGCGGCGGGCGAGCTTCGCGCCGACGCCGAACAGGCGGCCGCCGCCGAGCGGCTCGATCGCCTCGCGCAGGAACTCGAAGCGGTTCCAAAGAAGGGCAGCATCCTCTGGCGCGCGCTGGGCCGGGCACCCGAGCCGCCGCGCGGCGTGTATCTGTGGGGCGGCGTGGGCCGCGGCAAGTCGATGCTGATGGACCTGCTGTTCGACACCGTCGACATCCGCCGCAAGCGCCGCGCCCATTTCCACGAATTCATGCTCGAGGTGCATCAACGCCTCAATGCCGAACGACAGAAGAACACCGCGGACCCGGTGGTCGCGGTCGCGGAAGCGCTGGTCGACGATATCCGGCTGCTCGCCTTCGACGAAATGGTGGTCAACAACCCCGCCGACGCGATGATCCTCTCGCGGCTGTTCACCGAGATGATGGGCCATGGCCTCACCATGGTCGCCACGTCGAACCGCGCGCCGGGCGCGCTCTACAAGGACGGGCTCAACCGCCAGCTCTTCCTGCCCTTCATCGCGCTGATAGAAGGCAAGATGGACGTGCTGCCGCTCAACGGTCCGGTCGACTATCGGCTCGACCGCCTCGGCAGCATCGACACCTGGCTCGTCCCCAACGGGCCCGAGGCCACTGCCCAGCTCTCCGCCGCTTTCTTCCGCCTGACCGACTATCCGGTCGAGGATGCCGCGCGCGTTCCGTCCTGCGATCTGCCGGTGCAGGGCGGCCGCGAGATCCATGTGCCGCGCTGCGTAAAGGGCGTCGCGGTCTTCTCGTTCAAGCGACTCTGTGGCGAGGCGCGCGGCGCGCCCGATTATCTCGCGGTCGCGCACCGCTTCCACACCGTCATCCTCGTCGGCATTCCGCGCTTGGGCCCGGAGAACCGCAATGAGGCGGCACGCTTCGTCACCTTGATCGACGCGCTTTACGAGAACCGGGTGAAATTGCTCGCCGCCGCCGACGCGCAGCCCGACGACCTCTACATCGCCGGCGACGGTGCTTTCGAATTCGAGCGCACCGCCTCGCGGCTCCACGAAATGGCCTCGGACGAATATCTGGCCGAGGGCCATGGCGAGCATTAGGGTCGCGTCACGATAAAGGGAGAGTGCAGGATGAAGCTGTTGTCGCGCGCGCTGGCCTTGCTGGTGCTGTTCCTCGCTCCTCCCGCTTTCGCCCAGGTGACGCTCGCCGGCGCCGATATGCGTCCGTCGCAGAGCCTCGACGGCGCATGGCACTGGTCGATCGATCCCTATCGCGACGGCAAATCGGGTTTCCATGGCGGCGGGCCGGGATCGAGCAGCAATCGCTGGGCGGATATCGTCCAGGCCGATGTCGCCGCGCGCCAGCCCACCGCCTTGTTCGAATTCGACATGCAGCGCTCGCCCGTCGCGCACCTTCCCGGCGCGTGGATCGGGCACGCGCCCGAAATGCGCTATTATAACGGCCTCGTCTGGTATCAGCGCACTTTCGAAATGCCGGCGCTCGCGCCGGGCAAGCGCGCATTCCTCCGCTTCGGCGCAGTCGATTATGCCGCCGACGTCCATCTGAACGGCAAGCCGGTCGGAACGCATCGCGGCGGGTTCACGCCCTTCGCCTTCGAAGTCACCGGGCTGCTCCGCGCGGGGAGCAACCAGATCACCGTCGGCGTCGATTCCGAACGGCGCGATGCGGACGTGCCGCCTCCGGTCACCGACTGGGAGAATTATGGCGGGATCACGCGCTCGGTCCAGCTCGTGACCGTTCCGGAAACCTTCGTCGACGACGCCTGGATCCGGCTCGACGCCGCAGGCCGCATCAAGGCGAACCTGAAGCTCGATGGTCCGGGCGCCGGCAATGCGCCGGTGCGCGTGCGCATTGCTGGCCTCGGCCTCACTCTCGAAGGCCGTACCGACGCCGAAGGTCGCTGGACCGGCACCGCGGCGGCGCCGCGCGGGCTGCGGCGCTGGTCGCCCGAAACGCCGACGCTCTACGACGTCCAATTCGAGGCCGGCGCCGACACGCTGGTCGACCGGGTCGGGTTTCGCACCGTCGAAGTGCGCGGGAACGACCTCCTGCTCAACGGAAAGCCGGTCTTCCTGCGCGGCATATCGATGCACGAGGAGGAACTCGGCAACAATCCGATCCGCGCGATCACGCCCGCCGCGGCCCGCGCGCTGCTCACCGAGATCAAGCAAGGCCTGAACGGCAATTTCGTCCGGCTCGCCCATTATCCGCACAGCGAAGTGATGACGCGCATGGCCGACGAGCTCGGCCTGCTCGTGTGGAGCGAGATCCCGGTCTATTGGCGCGTCGACTGGGCCAACCCCGAGACGCTCGCCACCGCGCGCACCATGCTACGCGAGAACATCCTGCGCGATCGCAACCGCGCCTCGATCATCCTGTGGAGCGTCGGCAACGAGACCCCGATCAACGATGCGCGCAATGCGTTCCTGCGCGCGCTGATCGGCGATGTCCGCACGCTCGACGACAGCCGGCTGGTGACCGCCGCACTGCTCAGCGGCCGCAAGGGCAATGTCAGCACGATCGACGACCCGCTCGCCGCCGATCTCGATATATTGGCGGTCAACACCTATAGCGGCTGGTACACGCCCGATGCGCTGGCCGATGTGCCGAACATCGAATGGCGCACGACCGTGGCCAAGCCGCTGATCTTCTCCGAATTCGGCGCCGACGCGCAGGCGGGCTATCACGACGCAGCCGCCCAGCCGCACAAGTTCAGCGAGGAATTTCAGGCCGAATACTACCGCCAGACGCTGGCGATGACGGCGAAGGTGCCGTTCGCCGTCGGATTGAGCCCGTGGCTGCTCAAGGATTTCCGTTCGCCGCGACGCCAGCATCCGATTTTCCAGCAGGGTTGGAACCGCAAGGGACTGATCTCGGAAACCGGAGCCCGCAAACAGGCGTTCCATGTGCTCGCGGAGGAATATCGCCGCCGCGCCGGGTCCGCACGCTGACCCGCGATGGCACGCGGCTACGTTTATTGCAGTTGCGAATTAGTTGCAAAGATAATCCCCGATCCTTGCGAGACTCGGGTTGCGGCGGCTCTATTATGGGCCTAAGCCGCCCCCGTTTTCGCAGGCGCACGACTGCGTCCGCGGCTGCTCGATTACGCTGAGGAGATTCCATGGCCCGCAAGAAGATCGCGCTGATCGGCGCCGGTAACATCGGCGGTACGCTCGCGCACCTCGCCGCACTCAAGGGCCTGGGCGACATCGTCCTGTTCGACGTGGTCGAAGGCGTGCCGCAGGGCAAGGCGCTCGATCTCAGCCAGTGCGGCCCGGTCGAAGGCTTCGATGCGAAGATCACCGGCACCAACGATTATGCCGACATCGCCGGTGCCGATGTGATCATCGTCACTGCCGGCGTCGCCCGCAAGCCGGGCATGAGCCGCGACGATCTGCTGGGCATCAACCTCAAGGTGATGAAGGCAGTCGGCGAAGGCATCGCCGCCAACGCTCCCGACGCCTTCGTGATCTGCATCACCAACCCGCTCGACGCGATGGTCTGGGCGCTGCGCGAATTCTCGGGACTGCCCCACCAGAAGGTCGTCGGCATGGCCGGCGTGCTGGACTCGGCGCGCTTCAGCCACTTCCTCGCCGAGGAATTCCAGGTTTCGGTCAAGGACGTCACCAGCTTCGTGCTCGGCGGGCACGGCGACACGATGGTCCCGGTGATCGAATATTCGACCGTCTCGGGCATCCCCGTCCCCGATTTGATCGAGATGGGCTTCTCGACCAAGGAGCGCATCGACGCGATCGTCCAGCGCACCCGTTCGGGCGGCGGCGAGATCGTCGGCCTGCTCAAGACCGGCTCGGCATTCTACGCGCCCGCCACTTCGGGCATCGCGATGGCGGAGAGCTATCTCTACGACCAGAAGCGTGTCCTGCCCGCCGCGGCGCACCTCACCGGCCAGTACGGCGTCGACGACCTGTACGTGGGCGTTCCCGTGATCATCGGTGCCGGCGGCGTCGAGAAGGTCGTCGAGATCAAGCTTAACGACGAAGCCAAGGCCAACCTTACGGTCTCGGTCGACGCGGTCAAGGAACTGCTGGTAGCGTGCAAGGGCATCGACAGCTCGCTCGGCTGACCTGTTCCCCTGCGAAGGCAGGGGCCCAGACTGGAAAGGTGAAACGATACGGTGAGCAAGCCCGGCTACGTCTACATCATGGCGAGCCGCCGCAACGGAACGATCTATATCGGCGCGACAAGCGATTTTCCCGCACGGGCGTATCAGCATCGCAACGGCCTGATCGAGGGCTTCACCAAAGAACATGGTTGCAAACTGCTCGTCTGGTATCAGGCGCACGATACGATCGAAGCTGCCAGAGCGCGCGAATTGCAGATGAAGAAATGGAAGCGGCTGTGGAAGCTGCGCGAGATTGAAACGATGAATCCGGACTGGGACGATCTGTTCGAGTCTTTGTTTTAGGGTCTGGGCCCCTGCCTTCGCAGGGGAACAAGGAAAGTATCAGGAGCCGGAATGAGCATCCTCGTCGACAAGAACACCAAGGTCATCACCCAGGGCATGACCGGTGAGACCGGCACGTTCCACACCCAGCAGGCGCTGACGTACGGCACGCAGATGGTCGGCGGCGTCACGCCGGGCAAGGGAGGCACCGAGCATCTCGGCCTGCCCGTGTACAACACCGTGGCCGAGGCCAAGTCGAAGACCGGCGCCGATGCGTCGGTGATCTACGTGCCGCCGCCCTTCGCCGCGGACTCGATCCTCGAAGCGATCGACGCCGAGATCCCGCTGATCGTCACGATCACCGAAGGCATTCCGGTGCTCGACATGGTCAAGGTCAAGCGCGCGCTGTCGGGCTCGAAGTCGCGGCTGATCGGCCCGAACTGTCCGGGCGTGCTCACTCCCGGCGAGTGCAAGATCGGCATCATGCCCGGCAGCATCTTCTCCAAGGGTTCGGTCGGTGTCGTGTCGCGCTCGGGCACGCTCACCTATGAGGCGGTGTTCCAGACCACCAACGCCGGGCTCGGCCAGACCACCGCGGTCGGCATCGGCGGCGATCCGGTCAACGGCACCAACTTCATCGACGTGCTGGAACTCTTCCTCGCCGACGACGCGACCAAGTCGATCATCATGATCGGCGAGATCGGCGGCGACGCCGAGGAGCAGGCCGCGCAGTTCCTGATCGACGAGGCCAAGCGCGGCCGCAAGAAGCCGATGGCCGGCTTCATCGCGGGCCGCACCGCGCCTCCGGGCCGTCGCATGGGCCATGCCGGGGCGATCGTCTCGGGCGGCAAGGGCGATGCCGAGAGCAAGATCGCGGCGATGGAAGCCGCCGGCATCCGCGTCGCCGCCAGCCCGTCCGAGCTCGGCTCGACGCTGGTCGAAGTGCTCAAGGGGTAAATTGCTGCGCTCGCACGCCTATATGAGGATGTGAGCGCTACCACGGAACGGAATTGACCATGGGCTATGAGAGCCTCGACTTCGACGACATCGCCGGCGGCGTGAGCCCCGCCTTCGTCGAGACTTTGTACCGCCGCTACAAGAGCGATCCGAATTCGATCGAGCCGAGCTGGCGGCAATGGTTCGAAGGCCTCGAGAATACGGCACAGGGCCCGAGCTGGGCCAATCCACGCTGGCCGCTGAGCGAGACCGACGCGCTCACCGCCGGTCTCGACCCGACCCAGATGGAACCGGCGCCCCAGCCGGCCAAGCCCGGCGCCGCGCCCAAGCCCGCCGCGGCCGCGCCGTCGCAGGACGACATCGTCAAGGCCGCCGGCGATTCGATCCGCGCGATGCTGCTGATCCGCACTTATCGCGTGCGCGGGCACCTCGCCGCCAATCTCGATCCGCTCGGCCTCGCGCGGCAGGACCTGCCCGAGGATCTGCGCACCGAATATCACGGTTTCCCCGACAGCGATCTCGATCGTCCGATCTATCTCGGCGGCGTGCTCGGCCTGCAATGGGCCACCGTGCGCGAAATCATCGACATCCTGCGCGCCAATTACTGCGGCAATGTCGGCCTCGAATATATGCACATCGCCGATGTCGAGGAGCGCCGCTTCCTCCAGGAGCGGATGGAGGGCAAGGACAAGGCCATCCAGTTCACACCGGACGGCAAGAAGGCGATCCTCTCCAAGGTGATCGAAGCCGAGCAATGGGAGCGTTTCCTCGGCAAGAAATATGTCGGCACGAAGCGCTTCGGGCTCGACGGCGGCGAAGCGATGATCCCCGCGCTCGAGGCGGTGATCAAATATGGCGGCCAGCTCGGCATCCGCGAGATCGTCTACGGCATGGCGCACCGCGGCCGACTCAACGTCCTCGCCAACGTCATGTCCAAGCCGTTCCGGGTGATCTTCCACGAATTCGGCGGCGGCTCGGCCAATCCCGACGACGTCGCCGGATCGGGCGACGTGAAATATCACCTCGGCACCAGCACCGATCGCGAGTTCGACGGGATCAGCGTCCACATGTCGCTGGTCGCCAATCCCTCGCACCTCGAGGCAGTCGACCCCGTCGTCCTCGGCAAGGTCCGTGCGCTCCAGACTTTGCGCAGCGATCTCGCCGAGCACGAGCAGGTCCTCCCGGTCCTCATCCATGGCGACGCGGCGATGGCCGGTCAGGGTATCGTCTGGGAATGCCTCGGCTTCTCGGGTATCCGCGGCTATAATACCGGCGGCTGCATCCACTTCGTCATCAACAACCAGATCGGCTTCACGACGAGCCCGCAATTCGCACGCTCCTCGCCCTACCCGTCGGACGTCGCCAAGGGCGTCCAGGCACCGATCCTCCACGTCAACGGCGACGATCCCGAGGCGGTGACCTTCGCCTGCAAGGTCGCGATCGAGTTCCGCCAGAAGTTCAAGCGCGACGTCGTGATCGACATGTGGTGCTATCGCCGCTTCGGCCACAATGAAGGCGACGAGCCGAGCTTCACCCAGCCGCTGATGTACGCCAAGATCAAGCAGCACCCGCCGGTGAGCGAAGTCTATGCGAAGCGCCTCGCTGACGAGGGCGTCGTCGATCAGGGCTTCGTCGACGAAAAGACGCATCAGTTCACCACCTTGCTCGAAGGCGAATTCGAAGCGGGCAAGTCGTACCTCCCGAACAAGGCCGATTGGTTCGCCGGACGCTGGTCGGGCCTCGGCGCCCCCGCCGACCCGGAAACCGCCCGTCGTTCGGTCGATACCGGCATCGAGAAGAAGCTGTTCGACAGCCTCGGCCGCACGCTGACCGAGATTCCCGAGGGTCTCGAGATCCACAAGACGCTTGGCCGCGTGCTCGACGCCAAGCGCGAGATGTTCAAGACGGGCGAGAATTTCGACTGGGCGACGGGCGAGGCGCTGGCGTTCGGCGCCTTGCTTTCCGAAGGCTTCGGCGTCCGCCTGTCGGGGCAGGATTCGGGTCGCGGCACCTTCAGCCAGCGGCATGCCGTCTGGGTCGACCAGAAGGACGAGCACAAATATGTGCCGCTCCAGACGATCCCGCACGGCAATTTCGAAGTGCTCGACAGCCCGCTCTCCGAATATGGCGTGCTCGGCTTCGAATATGGCTATGCCTCGGCGGACCCCAAGGCACTGGTGCTGTGGGAGGCGCAGTTCGGCGATTTCGTCAACGGCGCGCAGATCATGATCGACCAGTTCATCGCCAGCGGCGAGGCCAAGTGGCTGCGCGCGAACGGCCTCGTGATGCTGCTGCCGCATGGCTATGAAGGCCAGGGGCCCGAGCACAGCTCGGCACGCCCCGAGCGCTTCCTCCAGCTCTGCGCACAAGACAATATGCAGGTCGCCAACATCACCACCCCGGCGAACTATTTCCATATGCTCCGCCGCCAGATGCACCGGAATTTCCGGAAGCCGCTGGTGGTGATGACGCCCAAGTCGCTGCTCCGTCACAAGCTGGCGGTATCGAAGGCCGAAGACTTTATCGGCGAAAGCCACTTCATGCGGATCCTCTCGGATCCCTCGGCTCCCGCCGACAAGGACGTGAAGCGCCTCGTATTGTGCACCGGCAAGGTCGCCTACGACCTGATCGAGGCGCGCGACGCGGCGGGCGACAAGAACACCGCAATCGTCCGAATCGAGCAGCTCTATCCCTTCCCGGGCGAGCCGCTCACCGCGCGCCTCAAGCGCATGACCAACCTCGAGGAGGTGATCTGGGCGCAGGAGGAACCGAAGAACAACGGCTATTGGTTCTTCGTCGAGCCGTTCATCGAGCAGTCCCTGATCGACGCCGGCGTCAAGCCCCAGCGCCCGCGCTATGCCGGCCGCGCCGCGGCGGCATCGCCGGCGACGGGCCTGATGAAACGTCACACCGCCGAGCAGGGGGCGCTGGTCGCCGAAGCGCTCGGCCACAACGTCCGCGAAGAGATTCGCCGGACCCGCAAGTCCTAACGAGGTAGAAGAGATGGCAGACGTTAAGGTCCCGGTCCTCGGCGAATCGATCAGCGAAGCGACGCTCGGCGAGTGGCTCAAGAATCCGGGCGACCCGGTCAAGCTCGACGAGCCGATCGCCAGCCTCGAGACCGACAAGGTCTCGGTCGAGGTCCCCTCGCCCGTCGCCGGCGTGATGGGCGATCAGCTGGTCAAGGTCGGCGACACCGTCGCGGTCGGCGCGATTATCGCGACGGTCGGCGAAGGTGGCGGCACGACCGCCGCCGCGCCTGCCCCGGCTTCGGCTCCCGCAGCCCCTGCGCCCGCCACCACCGGCGAGCAGACCGGGCCCGGCGAGCAGGTCCGCGAGCGCGATGGCGACGCTGCCGCCGCATTGTCGCCATCGGTCCGCCGCGCCGTGCTCGAGACCGGCGTCGATCCCTCGACCGTGCAGGGCACCGGCAAGGACGGCCGCCTCACCAAGGACGACGTGATCGCCGCCGCGAGCAACAAGCCCGCCGCCGCGCCCGCTCCTGCCGCCACCCCGGCACCCGCCGCCGCTGCTCCGGCCGGCGCGCGTAAGGAAGAGCGCGTCCGGATGACGCGCCTGCGCCAGACCGTCGCCAAGCGGCTCAAGGAAGCGCAGAACACCGCCGCGATGCTGACGACGTTCAACGACGTCGACATGACCGAAGTCATCGCCGCGCGGACCAAGTACAAGGATCTGTTCGAGAAGAAGCACGGCGTCCGCCTGGGCTTCATGGGCTTCTTCGTGAAGGCCGCCGTCCAGGCGCTGCGCGACATCCCGTCGGTCAACGCGTCGATCGACGGCGAAGAGATCGTCTATCACGATTATGCCGACATCTCGGTCGCGGTCTCCGCGCCGCAGGGCCTCGTCGTGCCCGTGATCCGCGACGCGCAGGACCTGTCGGTCGCCGCCATCGAGAAGACGATCGGCGATTTCGGCAAGCGCGCCAAGGAAGGCACGCTCAAGATGGAAGAGATGAAGGGCGGCACCTTCACCATCTCCAACGGCGGCGTGTTCGGCTCGCTGATGTCGACGCCGATCATCAACCCGCCGCAGTCGGCAGTGCTCGGCCTCCACCGCATCGAGGACCGCCCGGTGGTCCGCGACGGCCAGGTCGTCGTCCGCCCGATGATGTATCTGGCGCTCAGCTACGATCACCGCCTGATCGACGGCCGCGAGGCAGTGACCTTCCTCGTCGCGCTGAAGAACGCGATCGAGGACCCGACCCGGCTGCTGATCGACCTGTAAGCTCGACCCACGCACCTGTTCCCCGGCGAAGGCCGGGGCCCAGTTGCACGGAGATTTGTAACGACGCGAGACGCTCACCAAATCCGTCTCGAAACTGGGCCCCGGCCTGCGCCGGGGAACAAGGAAGAGAAGAAAATGGCTGAATACGACTTCGACGTCCTCGTGATCGGCTCCGGCCCCGGCGGCTATGTCGCCGCGATCCGCGCCGCACAGCTCGGCCTGCGCACCGGCTGTGTCGAGAGCCGCGAGACGCTGGGCGGCACCTGCCTCAATGTCGGCTGCATCCCGTCCAAGGCGCTGCTCAACGCCTCCGAGCTGTTCTACGAAGCCGCCTCGGGCGCGCTCGCCAAGCACGGCGTCAAGCTCGGCAGCGTCGAGCTCGACCTCCCCGCGATGATGGCCGACAAGGACAAGGCCGTGAAGGGCCTGACCGGCGGCGTCGAGTTCCTGTTCAAGAAGAACAAGGTCGAATGGGTGAAGGGCCTCGGCACCTTCATCGACGCGCACACCGTCCAGGTCGGCGACCGCACGGTCACCGCCAAGAACGTGGTCATCGCCACCGGCTCCTCGGTCACCCCGCTCTCCGGCGTCGAGATCGACCAGAAGATGGTTGTGGACTCCACCGGCGCGATTGCACTGGAGAAGGTGCCCGAGCACATGGTCGTCATCGGCGGCGGCGTGATCGGGCTGGAGCTCGGCTCGGTCTGGCAGCGCCTCGGCGCGAAGGTGACGGTCGTCGAGTTCCTCGATCAGCTCCTCCCCGGCATGGACGGCGAAGTCCGCAAGGAGGCAGCCAAGATCTTCAAGAAGCAGGGCATGGAGATCAAGCTCTCGACCAAGGTCACCGGCGTCGCCGTCAACGGCGGCAAGGCCACCGTGACGGTCGAGCCTGCCGCGGGGGGCACGCCTGAGACGATCGAAGCCGATGCCGTGCTCGTCTCGATCGGCCGCAAGCCCAACACCGACGGCCTTGGCCTCGACAAGATCGGCCTCGCCACCAACCAGCGCGGCCAGGTCGAGACCGACCACAGCTTCCGGACCAAGGTCGACGGCGTCTGGGCGATCGGCGACGTCATCCCCGGCCCGATGCTCGCGCACAAGGCCGAGGACGAAGGCATCGCGGTCGCCGAGAATATCGCCGGGCTCACCGGCATCGTGAACCACGATGTCATCCCGAGCGTGGTCTATACGCACCCCGAAATCGCCGGCGTCGGTCTCACCGAAGAGCAGGCGAAGGAAAAGGGCGAGATCAAGGTCGGCAAGTTCCCGATGGCGGGCAACAGCCGCGCCAAGGCGATCGACGACACCGTCGGCTGGGTGAAGGTCATCGCCGACGCGAAGACCGATCGCGTGCTCGGCGCGTGGATCATCACCAGCGTCGCCGGCACGATGATCGCGCAGGTCGCGCAGGCGATGGAGTTCGGCGCCACGTCCGAAGACATCGCCTACACCTGCCATGCCCACCCGACGCACAGCGAGGCGATCAAGGAAGCCGCGATGGGCGTACTCGGCAAGCCGATCCACGTGTGATGCGCATGCGGGGCGCGGCGCTGCTGTTGCTCGCCGCGCCGCTTGCCGCCCATGCCCAGGACGCTACGCTCGGCGTCGCCGAAAACGATCCAGAGATGCGCGCTGCCGTCGCAAAGGCCCGCGCGGGCCTGCCGGTATTCTTCGGCCACGTAAACGCACCTTCTCCGGGCGAAGGCGGCTTCCTGATCAAGTTCGATGTGATCCCCGAGGCTCCGGCCGAGTTCGTCTGGGCCGAAATCGTCTCGCACCAGGGCGACACCAGCATCGCCCGCTTGGCCAATGCACCCCGCGACACACGCTTCGCCAAGGGCCAGCAAGTCACCGTCCGCGACCGCGAGGTTATCGACTGGGCCTATTGGCGCGACGGCACGATGCTGGGCGGAGCGACGATGCGGGTGCTGATCGCGCGCATGCCCGCCGCGGAGGCGCGCGCTCTGCTAGACCGGTTTGGCTGGTAGCGGCCGCGCGCCCGTGAGCCGCGCGATCGCCAGCGTCAGCACTGCGGCGATCAGCGCCGCCAGCCACAGCGCGTTCCAGCCCCAGCGCATCTGGCTCGCCGCGCCCGACACGGCGCCGGCGAGGAAGCCGAGCCACAGCGCCAGATAGGGCACCCAGCTCCAGCGGTCGCGATCGCCCATCAGCGCGCCTGCCAGTTTCTGGCCGATCTTGACCAGCGATCCGGTCATGTAGGTCAGCCCGATCGTCACTTCGCCGTCGCGGTTGAACACGCCGTTCTCGGTGCCCATCGCCATGGCGAGCAGGACGAGCACCAGCGGCCCCGGAGTCACCGTGCCGACGATCGCCGCCAAGGTCAGCAGCGCGGTGACCACCGCCATCACCGCCGCCTTGTGCCGCTCTCCCGCCGCGCGGACGAGCACGCTCGACACGATCACGCCGCCGACGAAGCTCATCACCAGCGCGCCCGCGACCAGCGCGTCGCCGCCTATCCCGGCGCCGAGTCCCACGCCCAGCCGCGTCGTATTGCCGCTCATGAACGACGCAAAGAACCCGCCCAGGCTGGTGAAGGCCAGTGCATCGACGAAGCCCGCGAGCGCCGCCAGGCAGACGGCGACTGCGATGAGCGGCGATTCAGTCCGATGCATGCGCGCATCATGCCGCGCTGCATCGCCCACCGCCACCCCGCGTTTGACCTCTCCGCGCCGACAGGAGAGAAAGCCGCCATGCAAATCCAGGTCGCCGTGCAGATCGGCCCGATCCTCCCCTGGCTCGACATGTGCGGCATCGCCGTGTTCGCCGCGACCGGCGCGCTCTCGGCGACGCGGCGCGGGCAGACCTTCGTCACTGCCGCCTTCTTCGCGCTGATCACCGGCGTGGGCGGCGGCACGGTGCGCGACCTGCTGATCGGCGCGCCGGTCTTCTGGGTGCTCGACCCGAAGGTGGCGGCGTTGATCCTTGCCGTCGCCGTGGCGGTGTGGCTGACGCCGCAGCGCTGGTGGAGCGACCGCACCTTCGACTGGCTCGATGCCTTCGGGCTCGCCGCTTATGCCGCGTTCGGCGCCGCCAAGGCGATCGGTTACGGTATCCCGCCCATCCCCGCGGCGCTGATGGGCGTGATGACCGCATGCGTCGGCGGCATCATCCGCGACGTGCTGGTCGGCGAACCCTCGATCCTGATGCGTCCCGAGCTCTACGTCACCGCCGCCGCGCTCGCCTCGGCGGTCTATGTCGGGCTGAGCCTCGCCGGCCTCACGCCGCTAGCCGCCGGCCTGATCGCCGCCGCCGCGGGCTTCGCGCTGCGCGCCGCCGCGATCGTCTGGAAGATCCACCTGCCGGCCTATCGCGGACGACGGTAAAGCTCAGGGCCGAACGACCCCGACCTCGCTGAATTTCCGCGGCTCGACCGGCGGCACCACCGGCTCGTTGAGCTGGACCTGCCAGAAGCCGACATCGATCCACTGACCGTGCTTGAAGCCGACCTCGCGATACACCCCCGCCCGGCGGAACCCGACCGCCTCGTGCAGCTTGATCGAACGGTCGTTAGGGAGAGTGATCGCGCCGATGGCATGCACGAAACCCTGTGCCCGCAGCGTCGTGACCAGCGCCCCGTACAACAGGCGGCCCACGCCCGAGCCGCTCGACGCGTCGGTCAGATAGATCGAGGTCTCGCAGACATAGCGATAGGCCGGACGATCGCGGAACTTGCTGGCATAGGCATAGCCGATCACGCCGCCGTCCATGTCGCCATTGGTCGCAACCATCCACGGATAGAGCCCCTCGCTCGCAGCCATCCGCGTCCGCATCGCGCGCGCGTCGGGCGGATCGATCTCGAACGAGGCAGTGCCGGTGAGCACGTGCGGCGCATAGATCGCGGCGATCGACGGGGCATCTTCGGGCGTGGCTGCGCGGATCGCGATCACAGGCCGATCCTCGCGATCAGCAGGTCGAGCAGGCTGCGGTCTTCCGCGCGAACCGCCGCCGGCCCCATCGCCATGCATTCGAGGCAGCGCGCCTGCACCGAACCGCCCAGCGCCAGCCGCCGGGCATCGCCCAGTGCCTGGCCGAGCAGCGCACGGCGCTCGGCAGCGATCCGGCCATAAAGGTCAGCGCCCGCGGGCTGATCCGCCCAGTCACGATCATCATCGTCACCCGCCAGCACATCGCTGAGGAAGCGCGTCCACGCGTCGGGCTCCTTCTCCAGGTACACGGCATGGACATTCTTCGGATCGAGCTTGGCCCGCGTCGCCGCCTCCGCAATCGCCGCGTCGATCCCGCCGAACCGGTCGATCAGCTTCAACTGGTGCGCGACTCCGCCGATCCACACCCGGCCCTGCCCGATCTCGTCGACCCGCTGCGGCGTCAGCTTGCGCGATTGCGCGACCAGGTTGATGAAGCGGCCATAGCCGCTCTCGATCGCCGCCTGCAGGATGCGATCGGTGGCCGGATTGATTCCGCCCATCACGTCGGGCTGGCCGCTCAGCGGCGTCGTGCGCACGCCGTCGGTGGTCAGGCCGATCTTGGCGAGGCTGTTCTCGAACGAAGGCAGCACGCCGAAGATGCCGATCGATCCGGTGATCGTGCTCGGCTCGGCGAAGATCGTGTCGCCCGCAGTCGACACCCAATAGCCGCCGCTCGCCGCCAGACTGCCCATCGAGACCACCACCGGCAGCCCCTGCGCCTTGGCCTGCAGGATCGCCTGGCGGATCTGCTCGGATGCCATCGCCGATCCGCCCGGCGAATCGACGCGCACCACCAGTGCCTTCAATTTCTTCTCAGCCAACCCCTTGAGCAGCAACCCGCTCACCGTGTCGCCGGCGGCGGTGCCCGGTCCCGCCTTGCCGTCGACGATCTCGCCCGCGACAGTGATCACGCCGATCGCGTCGCCGCTCGTCGGCGCCGGATTGGCCTCGACCCAGTCGGCGAGCTTGATCGCCTTGAAATTGCCCGCTGGCTTGCCCGAGGGCGCGCCGGCGATCTCGGCAACGCGCTTGCCGAAAGCGAGCCGGTCGCCGACCTTGTCGACCAGCCCGTAAGCCAGGTTCGCCGCCGCGATGTCGCCCTTCGCGCCGACCACCACTTCGTCAGGCTTGCTCAGATAATCGGCGATCCGCGCCTTGGGCCGCGCCTTGGCCACGCCCTCCTGCCACTGGCTGAAGATCGCGCCGTACAGCGCCTGATTGGCCTCGCGCGCCTCGGGTGACATGTCGCTGCGGATATAGGGCTCGACCGCCGACTTGAACTTGCCGACCTTGTAGACGTGCGCATTGACGCCGAGCTTGTCCATCAGCCCCTTGTAATAGATCTGCGTGCCGCCCGGCCCGGCGAACAGGGTGCCGCCCAGCGGATTGACCCAGATCTCGCTGGCGTTGGCCGCCAGCGCATAGCCGTCATCGGTATAGCCGGTGGCGTAAGCGAGCACCTTCTTGCCGCTCGCGCGGACGCGCCCGACCGCGTCGGCCACTTCGGTGATCGTCGCCGGATAACCGCCCATGAAGCGGTCGAGATCGAGCACCACTGCCTTGACGCGGTCGTCGGTCCGCGCCGCGTCGAGCGCGCGCACCACGTCGCGCAGCCGGTGCTGCCGCATCACCTCGCCACCGCCGAAACGCGAGAGCGGATCGGGCTGCTCGGGCTGCTCGACGACCGTCCCGTCGAGCGCCAACACCAGCGCCCCGTCGTGGATCGCCGCCTTGTTGGGCCGATACGACAGCGCCGCGAACAACCCCGCGAAGAACAGCAACATCAGCATCAGGACCAGGAAGTCCTTGATGCCCACCAGAATCTTCCACGCGCCCCGAACCAGTCTCACCTGCGCCGCTCCTTCATTGCGCCTTCCTGCTACCGGATGGCACCGGGCGAGTAAACGGCACGTGTATTATCGGCGCAATACAGGGTCGCTCAGCGCACCACAGCCCTGGTATAGAGATGCCAGGTCGCATAGCCGAGCACCGGCAGCACCACCGCCAGTCCGACGAAGAACGGGATCGACCCGATCACCAGCAATGCCGCGACGATCACGCCCCAGCGCAGCATCACGCCCTTGTTCGCCATCACCGCCATTCGGGAGGTGTGGAGGGCAGTGCGGGCGTCAACATCGGTGTCAACCAGCATCGGCATCGACACGACGCTGACGGTCAGCACCAGAGCGGCGAAGGCGAGGCCGGCGAGATTGCCGAGCACGATCAAGGTCCAGCCCTCGGGCGTGGTGAACAGGCGCGTCGCGAAGGCGGATATGCTCTCCGGCGCAGGCCCGATCAGCGCGGTGTAGAGGCTCATCGCGACGACCAGCCATGCGAAGAAGATCAGCAGCAGCAATCCCGTCACCGCCATGAACGCGTCGAACGACGGCCGCCGCACCACGTCGAAGAAATGCGACCAGCCGGAAGGCAGCCCCTGCTCGCGCCGCCGCGCCAGCTCGTAGAAGCCCGACGCCGCGACCGGCCCGAGCAGGCCGATCCCCGCCGCGAGCGGGAAGAACAAGGGAATGAGCGGCCCGCCCAATGCGATCACCGCCGCGAGAAAACCCACCGCCGGATAGATGATCCCGACGAAGATCAGATCACCGCGATGCGCGACGAAATCCGCCCAGCCCTGGCGCAGCGAATCGCGCAGATCGGCGGTTTCCAGGATGCGGACGTCATGCGCCTCCGCAGGGCGTTCGGCACGTTCGATACGAGCGACAGTCATGACGCGCTCCTTCGATATCCCCGGCGAGGGGATTGTACGCCTGTCGCGGGCGATAAGCGAATCGATTACAGCCGCCCATGCCGGCACGGGCTAATGGATCGACGCACGTCACGGAGACCCGTCATGGTCGATCCCGCCCGCTCTACCGGCGCAGAAAATCCGAGCGGCCCGCCAAGCCCGCAACTCGCCACCCAGGCCCAGCTCGCGCTCAGCGCGAACCGCTCGTCCAACGGCGTCGACGTCCGGGGCCTTGCCGCCAGCGTCGAGCGTCTGCGGCAGGAGAACCCCGCCGCCGCCGGCTGGATCGAGGCGGAAATCGATCGCAACCTTTCCCCGGTCGAGCGCGGCGAGCTCGCGCGCGCGCTCGACGGCGACACCACGGCGGGCGCCACGCCGCCGGCGGCCGCGAACGATGCCGGCCCCAATCCGGTCGAGCTCGGGCTCGATCTCACCCAGCTCGCGCTCGACATCACCGGCATCGTCGAGCCGACGCCCTTCTCCGACGGCGGCAACACGGTCATTTCGGCGGGCCGCGCGATCGGATCGCTCTTCTCGGGCGATTTCGGCGCGGCGGGCGGCCACGCAGTCAACGGCGTGCTCTCGGCGGCCGGAATGCTCCCCTATCTCGGCGACGCGGCCAAGGCGGGCAAGGTCGGCAAATGGGCGCAGACCGTCAGCGATGCCGTGTCGGCCGTCGCCACCAATCCCGCGCTGCGCAAGGGGCTGGAACCGGCACTGCGCCAGGTCAAGAACGCCGTCGACGCGATCCCGCAGGGCGCGATCGACGCGCTCCCCGGCAGCGCGCGCGACGCGATCAACCGCATGAAGGGCCAGCTCGACGAATTCTTCGGCGCAGGCGCGCGGCAAGCCGACGAGGGCATCTATCGCGGCACGGTGCGCGGCCAGACGGTCGAGCTGAGCGGCGTCGATGCCGTGCCGGTGAACTATGTGAAGCGCGATCGCGTCGAATATCAGGCGCTCCGCAACAGCTTCGATTCGAAAGTGCGCGGGGATTTCCTGCGCGATCTCGCGGGCGATCCGGCCAAGGTCGACGCGCTGCGCCGCGCGGGGCTCGACCAGGCGGCGATCGACCGCATCGCCTCGGGCCGCGTGCCACAAGGCTGGCAGGTCCACCACAAATTGCCGATCGACGACGGCGGCACCAACAGCTTCGACAATCTCGTGCTGATCAAGAACGATCCGCACCACCTCGCGCTCACCAACGCGCAGCGCACCCTGGTCGGCGATCTCACGGTCGGGCAGAGCCGGCAGATAGACTTCCCGATACCCCGCGGCTTCGTCTATCCTCCCACGCCGTGAAGGATCGCACGGGACGCTGAACGCCGATGGCCGGAGAAAATGGCATGGACGCAGTGATAGTGGCGGCGCGCGAGGCGCAGGTGGCGGTCGGCGAGATCGTCCAGTCCGGCGCCGACGAGACTCGGATCGCGGCGCTGCGCGCAGCGCTCCAGCGCGAATTCGGCGCGACGCTCCCCGACGGTTACGCCGCGCTGCTGCGCCGCTCGGACGGCGTGGATTTCGACGGCCTCGTGCTCTACGGCAGCTGGCAGAGCGAGGCGAACCCCGGCCCCGGCGGTTTCTGGCAAGGTTTGATCGCAGCGAACAAGCTGTGGCGCGAGGGTCCCGGCCACGAGGGCTATCTGGTGCTCGGGGAAACCGACATCGACCTGTTCACCGTCGACATCGACGGCAGCAACCCGGTGCTCCGCGACAAGGTCTCGAGCGACGTCAACGAAACCTTCCCCAGCGTCGGCGCGGCGATCCAGCGGCTGCTCGCGACCCGAGGCTGAGGCCCATTGTGCTCCGGCGAAGGCCGGAGCGCTAGGGTGTACCGGCATTCAAATTCCCCCTCCCTTTTAGGGAGGGGCTAGGGGTGGGTAAGGAAAGCCGGGCTCGATGCCCGGCTTTCCTTTTCTCCAAGCAGTTCGATGGGCTCCCTTCGGTCGCACCCACCCCCAGCCCCTCCCTTGCAGGGAGGGAAGTTTTGCTAACTCCGGCCTTCGCGGGAGCACAAGATGGGTCGAACCGCGTTCAAAAGATTCCATCGCATGCCCGTTGACGAATCCGCTCGGCCTGCGCATATCCCCGGTCGTTAGCACTCGCCAAATGTGAGTGCTAAAACTTGTTCAATCTGACAAAGGATCGCAGCGCAATGAACTTCCGTCCGTTGCATGACCGCGTGCTCGTCCGCCGCGTCGAAGCCGAGGAAAAGACCGCCGGCGGGATCATCATCCCCGACACCGCCAAGGAAAAGCCGCAGGAAGGCGAAGTCGTCGCCGCCGGCACCGGCGCCAAGAGCGAGGACGGCAAGATCACGCCGCTCGACGTCAAGGCCGGCGACCGCATCCTGTTCGGCAAATGGTCGGGCACCGAGGTCAAGGTCAATGGTGAGGATCTCCTCATCATGAAGGAATCCGACATCCTCGGGATCGTCGGCTGAACCCTTCGTTCGCCTAACCTTCACCAATTTTCCAATTCGAAAGGGTAGCCAACATGGCAGCCAAGGACGTTAAATTCAGCCGCGACGCACGTGAGCGCATCCTGCGCGGCGTCGATATCCTCGCCGACGCCGTCAAGGTGACCTTGGGCCCCAAGGGCCGCAACGTCGTCATCGACAAGTCGTTCGGCGCACCGCGCATCACCAAGGACGGCGTCACCGTCGCCAAGGAAATCGAACTCAAGGACAAGTTCGAGAACATGGGCGCGCAGATGATCCGCGAAGTCGCGTCGAAGACGAACGACCTCGCCGGTGACGGCACCACCACCGCCACCGTCCTCGCCCAGGCGATCGTCCGCGAGGGCATGAAGTCGGTCGCGGCCGGCATGAACCCGATGGACCTCAAGCGCGGTATCGACCTCGCGGTCACCAAGGTCGTCGAAGACATCAAGGCGCGCTCGAAGCCGGTCGCCGGCACCAACGAGATCGCCCAGGTCGGCATCATCTCGGCCAACGGCGACACCGTCGTCGGCGAGAAGATCGCCGAAGCGATGGACAAGGTCGGCAAGGAAGGCGTGATCACCGTCGAAGAGGCGAAGGGTCTCGAATTCGAGCTCGACGTCGTCGAGGGCATGCAGTTCGATCGCGGCTACCTGTCGCCTTACTTCATCACCAACCCGGACAAGATGACGGTCGAATTGAACGATCCGTACATCCTGATCCACGAGAAGAAGCTGTCGAACCTGCAGGCGATGCTCCCGATCCTGGAAGCGGTCGTCCAGTCGGGCCGTCCGCTGCTGATCATCGCCGAGGACATCGAGGGCGAGGCGCTTGCCACGCTCGTCGTCAACAAGCTGCGCGGCGGCCTCAAGGTCGCGGCCGTCAAGGCGCCGGGCTTCGGCGATCGCCGCAAGGCGATGCTGGAAGACATCGCGATCCTCACCAAGGGCGAAGTCATCTCGGAAGACCTCGGCATCAAGCTCGAGAGCGTCACGCTCGGCATGCTCGGCACCGCCAAGCGCGTCTCGATCGACAAGGACAATACCACCATCGTCGACGGTGCGGGTGAAGCCGATGCGATCAAGGGCCGCACCGACGCGATCCGCCAGCAGATCGAGAACACCACCAGCGATTACGACCGTGAGAAGCTCCAGGAGCGTCTCGCCAAGCTCGCCGGCGGCGTTGCCGTGATCAAGGTCGGCGGCGCTTCGGAAGTCGAGGTCAAGGAGCGCAAGGACCGCGTCGACGACGCGCTGCACGCAACCCGCGCAGCCGTCGAGGAAGGCATCGTCCCCGGCGGCGGCACGGCTCTGCTGTATGCCACCAAGGCGATCGAAGGCCTCAAGGGCGCCAATGACGACCAGACCCGCGGCATCGACATCATCCGCAAGGCGCTCTACGCGCCGGTCCGCCAGATCGCGCAGAATGCCGGTCATGACGGTGCGGTGATCTCGGGCAAGCTGCTCGACGGCAACGATCCGAACCTCGGTTTCAACGCCCAGACCGACGTCTACGAGAACCTGGTTGCGGCCGGCGTGATCGATCCGACCAAGGTCGTCCGCACCGCGCTGCAGGATGCGGCCTCGGTCGCCGGCCTGCTCATCACCACCGAAGCGGCGGTGAGCGAGCTGCCGGAAGACAAGCCCGCCATGCCCATGGGCGGCGGCGGCGGCATGGGCGGCATGGGCGGCATGGACTTCTAAGTCCTACCGTTCTTCCGAACTACGCGAAGGGCCGGGGAAACCCGGCCCTTCTGCTTTTCCGGGCGGTTTTTGCGACGAAGGCGGCCCACGGGTCTTGACCCGGGGCGCCGGATCATGAACTCCGAATGACAAAATCATGAAAGGGTTCGCGTACGTGTTCAGTTGGTTCG
The DNA here is from genome assembly GCF_001428865.1 of Sphingomonas sp. Root241. GTDB lineage: Bacteria > Pseudomonadota > Alphaproteobacteria > Sphingomonadales > Sphingomonadaceae > Sphingomonas. Next base: position 337,579 of record NZ_LMIV01000001.1, on the reverse strand, counting down.
CCGGACGGTTGCGTTGCGTCGGTGGCAAGCATGATCGCTCGGAAAAGCACATCGAGCGCGCAGGAAACGACGATCGTTTCGTCAGCAAATGCCGCTTCTGCGGGACCCCGATGCGTCGCCGCGCCAAGCGCGACTGGGTGGTGATATCACGCGCCGAATATCGCGATGTTCGCCGCGACGCCGCCGGCCGGAGTGTGTTGGCCCCCTAAACCAACAAAGCGCTTTCCTCGCGCCCGAAAGCACGACAGATTGCCGGCTTCCAAACCAGCGCCGTGCCTACCGGCGCCCTCTTCGGGGAAGCCTTTGATGACCGAATTGACTCGCCGCGATGCGCTGGCCGCAGGTGTGCTCGCGACTCTCGCCACGTCGGTGCCCGCCTGGGCGCAGAATGCCGCGCAGGCCGCCGGCGCCGCCGCATGGGACCTGACCGAGATCTACCCGAACGATGCCGCCTGGGATGCGGCGCGCAAGGGGGCGCTGGCGGCACTTCCTGCAATCGCCAAATATAAAGGCCGGTTGGGCGAGAGCGCCGCGACGCTCGCCGAAGCGCTGACTCTCCAGTCCGATCTCGGCAAGACGATCGGCCGGGTCTACACTTATGTCAGCCTGAAGAGCGACGAGGACGTCCGCGTCGCCGCGTGGCAGGAGAAGCAGGCGCAGGCGATCGACCTGTACACGGCGTTCGGCGAAGCGACCGCGTGGTTCGCGCCCGAGATCCTGACGATCGACAAGGCGAAGATCCAGGGCTTCATCGCCGCCGATCCGGCGCTCAAGACGCGCTTCGACTTCTACCTCGCCAATATCGTCCGCCAGGCCGAACACACGCTCTCGCCCGAAGGCGAGGCGCTCCTCGCGAGCGCGACCGCGCCGCTGCAGGCGCCCGGCGACATCTCCGGCCAGCTCCGCTCGTCGGACATTCCGTGGCCGACGATCAAGCTATCCGACGGCAAGCAGGTCCGGCTCGACAGCCAGGGCTATACGCTCAACCGCGACGCGCCCAACCGCGCCGATCGCAAGGCGGTGTTCGACGCCTTCTGGGGCGCGCACGGCAAGTTCCAGAACTCGTTCGGCGCGACCTACAACGCCAAGGTCAAGGGCGACATCTTCTACGCCAAGGCGCGCAAATACCCGACCTCGCTCGCTGCCGCGCTCTCCGGCAACAACGTGCCGGAGGCGGTGTATCGCACCCTGGTCGCCGAGACGAACAAGGGCCTGCCGCAGCTGCACCGCTATTTCGAGCTGCGCCGTCGCATGCTCGAGCTCCCCGACATCGCTTATTACGACATCTATCCGCCCTTGGTGTCGCTCGACCGCAACTTCACGCTCGACCAGATGCGCACGCTGACGCTCGAGGCGGTCAAGCCGCTCGGCCCCGATTACCAGGCACGCATCGCCAAGGCGACCGCGGCGAAGTGGATGGATCCGTGGCCGCGCGAGGGCAAACGGCCCGGCGCGTACATGAACCCCGGCGCGTACGAGGTGCATCCCTATCTGCTGCTCAACCTCAGCGAGAAATATGACGGGCTGAGCACCTATGCGCACGAATGGGGCCATGCGCTGCACTCGCTGCTCGCCAATGCCGCGCAGCCTTATGAAAAGGCCGATTACCCGATCTTCCTCGCCGAGATCGCCTCGACCGCCAACGAGCAGTTGCTGGTCGCGTACATGCTGAAGAACGCCAAGACCAAGGAGGAGAAGCTCTTCTATCTCGGCCAGCAGATGGAGAATTTCCGCGGCACCTTCTATCGCCAGACGATGTTCGCCGAGTTCGAGCTGAAGGCGCACGATCTGGCCGAGGCGGGCGAAGGCCTGTCGGGCAAGAAGTTCACCGACGTGTATTTCGACCTGCTGAAGCGCTATCACGGACCCAAGATGGGCCTGGATCCGGCTTACGGGAACGAATGGGCGTTCATCCCGCACTTCTACAACAGCTTCTACGTCTATCAGTACGCAACCTGCATCGCGGCGGCGACCTACTTCGCGCAGGCGATCCTGAAGGGCGGCGCGAAGGAGCGCGACAATTATCTGTCGGTGCTGAAGGCCGGCGGTTCGGACTATCCGGTCGACATCCTGAAGCGCGCCGGGCTCGATATGGCGTCGCCGGCGCCGTATCAGGCGCTGGTCGCGACGTTCAAGGACACGCTCGACCAGGCCGAGGCGTTGCTGGCCTGACGATAGGGCGAGCGCGGCCGGACGCCGCGCTCGCCGGCCGTCACTGCTTCATCGCCTCGATGATCTTCCTGATGTCCTGGCTGCGCCCGCGCGGGAGGACGAGAACGTCGTCCCCCGCCGCGACCACGATCAGATCGCGCACGCCGACCAATGCTATGCGCTTGCCCGCTTCGCTGCGGACGAGGCAGTTCTCCGCGTCGATCAGGACGACATCGCCGCGGCTGACATTGCCTTGTCCATCGCATTCGCTGATCGCGTGGAGCGCATCCCAGCTGCCGACGTCGCTCCACCCCATCGCGACCGGAACCACCGCCACGCGCGGCGCCTTCTCCATCACCGCATAGTCGATCGAATCCGAGGGGGACTGCGCGAATTCCCCGGCATCGGGCCAGACGCGCTTGCCCTCGCGGCGCGCCTTTTCCATCGCCCGCTGCGCCGCCACCAGCATGGTGGGCGCGAAGACGCTCAGCGCGCCCAGATACATGTCGGCGCGGAACAGGAAGATGCCGCCGTTCCAGGCGTGATCGCCCGAGGCGAGCATCGCTTCCGCCTTGTCGCGCGGCGGCTTCTCCACGAAGCGATCGACGCGGTGTACGCCTTCGCCAAGCGCCTCGCCGACCTTGATCCAGCCATAGCCGGTCTCGGGCGCGTCCGGTGCGATCCCGAAGGTGACCAGCCACCCTTCCTGCACGAGCGGCAGCGCCGCGTGGATCGCCGCATGGAATGCGTCGACATCGGCGATGACATGGTCCGACGGCATCACGAGAATGGGATCGCTCCCGCCCCCAGCGGCGATCGCGGCGAGCGCGATGGCCGGCGCGGTATTGCGCCCCATCGGCTCGAGGATCAACGCCTGCGCCCTGGCCTCGACAGCGGCGAGTTGTTCTTCGACCTGATCGGCATGGAAGGCGTTCGCGACGACGATCGGGCCGGCGAAACGCTCGCCCGTCGTGCGTCGCGCGGTCAATTGCAGCATCGTCTCCTCGGCGGTCAGCGGCAGCAGCTGCTTGGGCTGTTCCGGGCGCGACAACGGCCACAGCCGCGTCCCCGATCCCCCCGACAGGATCACGGGAATGATCGGCTTGGCTTCCGGCATGACGAATGGCTCCCTGATTAGGCTGTAGATATAGGTACTTGCCCCGAGAAACTAAACGATGCCCGGCCGAAACGGTTGCCTGTCCCGTTGCTGTTTCCGACACTTTCGCACGTACGGCAACGCGTGTCGGATTTGTTTACACTTAGCCGATAGTGCTGGGCGCACCATGATCCGCCTGTTCAAGCATTACGTGCCCAATGCCGTGCTGCTGCTCGGCCTGCTGGACATCGTCCTGCTGGTAGCGGCAGGCGAGCTCGGCTGGATCCTGCGCGCGCATCAAGTCGGCATGGCCGCCTTGCCGATGACCACGCGCGCGCCCCAATTGCTCGGCTATGCCGCCTTTATAGAAGTCGCGATGATCGCCGTCGGCGTCTATGGCGCCGATGCGCTCCAGTCGCTGCGCTACGCCATGGCGCGCCTGATCGTGGCGATCTCGCTGGGCGTGATTGGCCTCAGCGTCCTCTATTTCATGATCCCCCAGATCAGTTTCTGGCGCTCCAACCTGTTGTACGCGATGGGCCTGTCGGTCGTGCTGCTGATCTTCCTGCGCGTCCTGCTCGGCAAGACCCTGGGAAGCCAGGCGTTCAAGCGGCGCATCGTCGTGCTGGGAGCGGGCCCGCGCGCCGCGCGCCTGAAGGTGCTTTCCAAGGCGCCCGGCGCCGGCTTCGCCGTCGTCGGCTATGTCTCGATGAGCGAGGCCAATCGCGTGATCCCGGAGGCGATCGCGCGCGATGCCATCTACAATCTCGCCGACCACGTCGTGCTGCTCAACGCCAGCGAAGTCGTGCTCGCACTCGAGGAGCGGCGCAACGCGCTCCCGCTCAAGGACCTGCTGCGGGTCAAGACCACCGGTGTTCACGTCAACGAGATCTCGACTTTCCTCGAGCGCGAGACCGGCCGCGTCGACCTCGACAGCGTCAATCCGAGCTGGCTGATCTTCTCGGACGGCTTTTCCTCGGGCCGAATGGTATCGAGCGCCTTCAAGCGGCTGTTCGATATCGGCGCCAGCCTGTTGCTGTTGGTCCTGACGCTTCCGCTCGTGCTGGTCACCGCGATCGCGATTCGGTTCGAGAGCAAGGGCCCGGCCTTTTATCGCCAACGCCGCGTCGGACTCTACGGCGTCGGCTTCGACGTCATCAAACTGCGTTCGATGCGCCAGGACGCCGAGGTCGGCGGCAAAGCGGTCTGGGCCGAGAAGGACGATCCGCGCATCACCCGGATCGGCCGAGTCATCCGCAAGCTGCGCATCGACGAGCTGCCGCAATGCTGGAGTGTGCTCAAGGGCGAGATGAGCTTCGTCGGCCCGCGCCCGGAACGCCCGCAATTCGTCGAGGATCTCGAGCAGAAGCTGCCTTATTATGCCGAGCGCCACATGGTGAAGCCGGGCATCACGGGATGGGCGCAGATCAATTATCCCTATGGCGCCTCGATCGAGGATTCGCGCCAGAAGCTCGAATACGACCTGTTCTACGCCAAGAACTATTCGCCCTTCCTCGATCTGCTGATCCTGCTCCAGACGATCCGCGTCGTATTGTTCCCCGCGGGCGCACGCTGATGACCGCGACGCTGATCCTGTGGAGCCACGCGCTGGCCGCCTTGCTCTTCGGCGGTGTCGCATTGTGGACGGCCCGTGCCCCGACGAGCGGCTCGCCGCGCCGCGCCCTGACATTGGCGTTGGCGCTGACGTCGCTCTGGGCGCTGGCAGTCGCCGGGATCGGTGCCGGCGAGATGGTGACGCGGATCGTCGAGACGCTCCGGAACCTTGCGTGGCTCGGCTTCATGATCACGCTGCACCGGCGCGACGCCAACGATCGTCCGCCGCTCGCGCTTGGCACCGTCTATGGGGTGGTCGCGCTCGTCAGCGTATGCGCATTGGTGTTTCACATCGCCGCGAATGTCGACGCGTCCGTTGCCGCCGAGCAGATCGCCAGCACGGCGCTGCTGCTCCGCATGCTGGTCGCCGTTGCCGCCCTGGTGCTGGCGCAGGCGCTTTATTCGGCACTCAATCCTTCGGCGGGAGGCGGGCTGCGTTGGATCGTGATTGCACTGGCCGGCATGTGGATCGCCGAATTCGCATTGTGCTGTACCGAATATGTCGGTGCCGAGCCGCACGCGCAATCGATCGCGGCGCGCGGCGTGGCGATGATCGCGGTGGCGCTCGCAATGGTCACTGCGCTCCAGCGCAAGGGCGATCTGGATGTCCAGGTTTCGCGCACGGTTGCCTATCAATCGCTGTCGTTGGTCGCGATCGGCGCCTATTTCGCATTGCTCGCGCTCGCGACCAGCGCGATCGCCACGATCGGCGGCGAGAATGCGCGGATATTCCAGACGGCGTTCGTGCTCGGCTCGACCGCCGCGATCCTCACTCTCGTCTCGAATGGGTGGCTCCGCGCCTGGACCAAGGTCAAGCTGGCGAAGCATCTCTTCCGCCATCGCTATGATTATCGCGCCGAATGGATGCGCTTTACCGAGACGTTGGGCGCGCCCGACGGCGCCGCGCCACTCGACGAACGGATCGTCAAGGCGATCGCCGACCTGACCGAATCCCCGGCCGGCCTTTTGCTCGTGCCCGACGGCGTCGGGCTCGGCCCCGGCGCCAGCTGGAACTGGGATCGCGGATCGTTCCCCGTCGCCAGCGATGCGCCGCTCGCCGACCATCTCGCCGCCACGGGGCGGATCATCGAACTCGACGGCATCCGCGGCGACTCGTCCCCTCCCGACGCCGCACCGATACCGCGATGGATGCTCGACATGGCCGATGCCTGGGTGCTGGTGCCGCTGCCCCATCTGGGCAATCTCGCCGGCGCGATCCTGCTCGCCCGCCCGCCGCTCGACCGCGCGCTGGACTGGGAGGACTTCGATCTGCTCAAGGTCGCAGGCCGACAGGTGGCGAGCTATCTCGCCGAGGCACGTGCGCAGGAGGCGCTCGCCGACGCGCAGCGCTTCGACGAATTCAACCGACGTTTCGCATTCATCCTCCACGACATCAAGAATCTGGTGAGCCAGCTCACCCTCACCGCGCGCAACGCAGAGCGGCATGCCGACAAGCCCGAATTCCGGGCGGACATGGTGGCGACGCTCAAGGACTCGGCGGAGCGGATGAACGCATTGCTGGCCCGGCTCTCGCAGCATCATCGCGGGCGAAGCGAGGCGCCGCACGCGATCGAGGTTCAGCCTGTGGTCCGTCGCGCGGCGACTGCGCGCGCGCGGCAGCATCCGGTGCATATTTCAGGCGTTTCAAATGCGATAGCGCACGCCGACCCCATGGGTCTGGAGCAGCTGCTGAACCATCTCGTCCAGAACGCAATCGAGGCGAGCGCAGCCGATGCGCCGGTGACGATCCTGGTCGGCGCCGATGGACTCAATGTTACCATCGACGTGATCGATCAGGGCTGCGGCATGTCTCCGGCCTTCGTGCGCGACAAATTGTTCAAGCCCTTCGTCTCCTCCAAGTCCGGCGGCTTCGGCATCGGCGCGTTCGAGGCGCGCCAGATCGCCGCGGCGATGGGCGGGCGGATCGAAGTCATGTCGCGCGAGGGGCACGGTACCCGCTTCCGCGTGGTGCTCAAGGCCGCACACGCCGCCGATCTCCGCCAGGAGCGCGCCGCATGACCGAGCTCAAGAAGCTGCTGATCGTCGAGGACGATGCCGGTCTCCAGCGCCAATTGCGCTGGGCCTATGAAGGCTATGAGATCCACACCGCCGCCAATCGCGAGGAGGCGATCACCGTCATCCGCGCCGAGGAGCCGCAGGTGGTGACGCTCGATCTCGGCCTGCCGCCCGATTCGGACGGGACGACCGAAGGCTTCGCGACGCTGGAGACGATCCTCCAGCTCCGCCCCGACACCAAGGTGATCGTCGCGTCCGGGCATGGCGCGCATGAATCCATGCTCAGGGCGATCTCGCTCGGCGCATGGGATTTCTACCAGAAGCCGATCGATATCGACGCACTGGGGCTGATCGTCGCGCGCGCCTTCCATGTCCATGCACTGGAAGCCGAGAATCGCCGCCTCGCCGACCGTGCCGAGGCCGGCGCGGTGCTGGGAGGCATGATCACCGGCGCGCCCGAGATGCTCAAGGTGACGCGCACGATCGAACGCGTCGCCGGCGCCGACGTATCGGTGATGCTGCTCGGGGCGAGCGGGACCGGCAAGGAACTGCTTGCGCGCGGACTCCATGATGCGAGCCCCCGCAAGAAGGGTGCGTTCGTCGCGATCAACTGTGCGGCGATCCCTGAGACCCTGCTCGAAAGCGAGCTGTTCGGGCACGAAAAGGGCGCCTTCACCGGGGCCGTGAAGACCACCGAAGGCAAGATTGAGCTAGCGCAGGGCGGCACGCTGTTCCTCGACGAGATCGGCGACGTGCCCCTGCCCTTGCAGGTGAAGCTGCTGCGCTTCCTGCAGGAGCGCGTGATCGAGCGGATCGGCAGCCGCAAGCCGATCCCGGTCGACACCCGCGTCGTATGCGCGACACATCAGGATCTCGACGCGATGGTCGCCGAAGGGCGCTTCCGCGAAGATCTCTACTACCGCCTCGCCGAAATCGTCATCCGCATCCCATCGCTCGCCGAGCGCCCAGGCGACGCAGGGCTGCTCGCGCGGCATTTCCTCACCAAATATGCGACTGCGATGCAGACGGGAGTACGCAGCTTCGCGCCCGACGCATTGGCTGCGATCGATGCCTGGAACTGGCCGGGCAATGTCCGCGAACTCGAGAACCGAGTGAAGCGCGCGACGATCATGGCCGAGGGAAAGATCGTCACCGCCGCCGATCTCGACCTCGAGGACAAGGCCGATCCGATCCCGATCAACCTCAAGGCCGCACGCGAGCTGGCCGACCGCAAGGCGATCCGCCACGCGCTGGCCCGCGCCGAAGGCAATATCTCGGGCACCGCGCGGCTGCTCGGGATCAGCCGCCCGACCCTCTATGACCTGATGAAGGCCTATGACCTCCAGCCGTAAGCGCTCCCGCTCCGCCCGGCGCAAGCCTATGCTCCGCCGCCTGATCGTGATCGGCGGCGCGCTTGGCGCATTCGCATTGGTGCTCGCGGCATGGTTCATGACGGCGTCGACGCGGTTGAACCCCGCGGCCGCGCAGGAAGCCGTGGAGCGCAGCGGCAAGCTGCTCGCGGCGCATAATGCCACTGCGGCGCGCGAAGCGGCACTCGCCGCCGTCCGCGCCGACCCCGGCAATGCCCAGGCGCATCTCACGCTCGCCAAGGCGATGCTCGCGCTCGACGACGGCGTAGGCGCCGAAGCCGAATTGCAGCGCGCGATCGACGCCGGCTACAAGCCCCGGCAGGTCGCGCACCTGCGTGCGCACGCGCTGCTGCTTCAGGGCCAGGAAGAAAAGGCGCTCGCCGAAGCGAGCAAGGCCGCCCCGGAAGATCGCGCTTATGCATTGCGTATCCGGGCGCGGGCACTGGCTTTGTCGGGCAAGCTGGCCGCCGCCTTTGCGGCGATGGAAGAAGCGGCCCGGATCACTCCGCGCGATGCCGATGTCTGGGTCGATATGGGCCGGCTCGAGCTCACCGCCGGCGACGTGCTGGGCGCAATCCAGGCTTCCGAGCAGGCGGTGAAGCTCGACGGCGGCAATCTCGACGCGCTGATGCTGCGCGGCGAAATGGTGCGCAGCCAGTTCGGGCTGGTCGCGGCGCTGCCCTGGTTCGAGGCGGCGCTGAAGCGCGATCCGAACGACCATGACGCATTGATCGAATATGCGGCGACCCTGGGCGATGCCGGTCGGACGCTGGATTCGCTCGCCGCAACCCGGCGCGCATTGGCGGTACGGCCCGGCAGTGCCCAGGCGCTATATCTGCAAGCGGTGATCGCCGCACGGGCCGGAAATGGCGACCTGGCGCGCGGGCTGATCGAGCATGCGGGGGGCGGGCTTGCCCAGGTCCCCGCGGCTCTGCTGCTCGGCGGCGCGCTCGACATCGAAGCGGCCGATTACGAGCAGGCGATGGAGAAGTTGAAGCCGCTGGTCGCCAACCAGCCGATGAACATCGCGGCCCGGAAACTGCTCGCCGTCGCACTGCTGCGCACCGACAGCGCGCGCAATGCGATCGACTTGCTGCGCCCGGTAATCGTGCGCGGCGATGCCGACAGCTATTCGCTGACCCTGGCGGCGCGCGGCTTCGAGCGGATCGGCGACCGCGCGGCTGCGGCGAAATTGCTCGATCGCGCCGCATGGCCGGAGCAGGGCAATGCGAACGCGTTCAGCGCCGACGACAGCATCGCGGTGCTTGCCGCCGACGCGGCACAGCGGCCGGGCGATCCCGCTGCATTGGTGCCGCTGATCCGCGCGCTGATCGGCCAGAGCGACAAAGCGGGGGCGCTCGCCAAGGCGCAGGACATCGCCGCGCACAACCCCGGCGTGCCTGCCGCGCATCTGCTCGTCGGCGACACGTTGATGCTGATGAATCGCCCCGCCGATGCGGCCACGGCCTATCGGCGGGCCGCCGACCTTCGCTTCGACGAGCCGGTAATGCTGCGGTTGATAGAGTCGCTCGACCGCGCCGACCAGCGCGCCGACGCCGCCAAGGTGCTGGCGCTGTTCCTGTCGCAGAACCCGGTGAACGTCGCCGCCTTGCGCCTCTCGGGGCGCTGGCAGCTCGCGGCGGGCGACACTGAGACGGCGATCGACACCTTCGAACTGCTGCGCGCCCGGATCGGCGACGGCGACGCCGCGCTCAATGCCGATCTGGCGATGGCATATGCGGGTGCCGACGAAGTCGAGGCAGCCGCGGATTTCGGCGAGGCGGCGTACGCGCTGGCGCCGTCGAACCCGGTGGCGGCCGATGCCTATGGCTGGGCGCTGTATCGGGGTGGCGACGCGCACGCCGCAGTCGAATTGCTGCAAAAGGCCGTGGTGTTGGCGCCGCATCATGCGGGCCTGCGCTGGCATCTGGCGCAGGTCTATGCCGATCTCGGGCGCAACCCGGAGGCGCGGGCGCAGGCGCAGGCGGCCTTGGCCGATCCCTGGTTTGGCGAACGGGCCGCGGCGACGGCGATGGCGGCGCAGTCTTGATCCAGCGCTGAAACCAGGAGGGCCGGCCCCGCGCGAGCGGCTTTCGCGCAGGACGATTCTCAGCTTCCGGCGGAAGGCAATCTCTCGAAGGCAGCTTCCACCAATGATTTCCAGGCAAGCTTCACGCTTCGCGGAAGCTGTCGCTTACGCACGCCGTCCGCAAACAGCGACAAGCCCCCCGCACTCGAAACCTCGACCGCAAGGGAAGATTCCACCTCCGGAGCGCTCCAGACGATCCGCCCACGGCCAGCCCGACCGCCGATCGCTCCCGAAGGATAGGGATAAGGCTCTGACGCGCTCGTACTGTTGACCGCACTGGGCTCCGGCATGAAGCTCGTGCCGGACGCTCCGCTCCGCAGGCTCCTCACCCGGTGGCTCAACTTGACCACTATATCGGGCGTCTGCCCAGGTACGGCCAGACGATATCCTTTTTTCTCCAGCTCCGCGGTGGAGAGCTCCGCGATCTGATCGAATGCCCCTCCACTGCGCGCATCGTCCGCTCCGACAATGGCGAAGGTCCGAAGATCCGATACCGTGGCTAGGTGCCGGCTTGGCTCCTGGGCCACACAGGGCGCCGAAACAAATGCCGCCGCGCACAGAATTGCAATCCGCATCACCTTGCCCGGAAGCATGTCGGTTCTCCTGCATTGCATGGCCGCTGCTTCGCTCTTCATCGGCTATTGTAGAAGCAACATGCCATTGGCGCCGAACGAGTCAAGCGCGGGCCTGCGTTTCTGCAACCGCCGACCAGCAGCGTTGGGCCGCTCGATACCTCCAGAAATGAGAGAGGCCGCCGGGCCCCATCAGGGACCCGGCGACCTCCGACATGGTCAGCGGTCGGAGCGTTCCAACCCGGGAGACCATGCGGGCCGCTATGCCGAGGGCTGGCGAGCGTTGTTTGGAGGAGAATACCTCCCGCTTGCCCTACGGACGGAGGACTTCCGTCCGCGCCTTCAGCTCAGCGGCGCGTCTCCCGAACGAACTGAACCGACCCCATTGCTGAACCATGAGACATCGGATCACCTCCTTTCGCAAGTTGAAGAACGAGCGTGGCTTGCCGCCACGGACGAATCTTGAATCATCGCGAGTCGCAGAACAAGTCTTGTAATGCATTGCAGATGGTGCGATTCTCAAAGGTCTGTGGTTCGCCGCACGCGCGTCGCGATGCGACTCAACCGCGACAATCCTCCGCCACGCGCAGGATTTCGGCCCAGGCGGGCACGACCAGCGTCGGCGCCCCACCGCCCTGCACCACGAAACGCCCGCGGCTATAGCCCATTGCGTCGATCAGCATGTCGCGCGCGGCGAGATCGGCGGCCGCGCCCGTCGTGACGGGGCTGACGGGGAGCGTCCGGGCAATGCTGGTAGTGCGGACGATGAGCGCCGCCGCCGAGACCAGACCGGTACGGGTCAGGACGATGCGGCTGCGGGCACGATCGCAGCGAAGCGTGAGTTCGGCGGGTGCGCCCGACAGGCCGAACGACGCGATGCTACCCTGCGTGTCGGCACGATAGCTCCAGGTGCCCGGCGTCAGCGGCCAATCGCGCCAATCCGCGCTGGCCGGCGGCGGGGGTGGTGTGGGGGTGGGAGTCGGCACGGGCGCGGGCCTGGGAGCGGCGACCGGCGGCGCGGGCCGGGGCGCGGGCTGGCTGGGGGCAACGCAGCCCGTGAGCGACAAGGCCCCGGCGGATACGCTGGCGAACACGGAGGAGCGACGCATGCCGCGCCTTATGCGGGAAGTCCCCCGCCGCCTCAACCGCTGATCAGGCTCCGATCAGGCCGCCGCCTGCCGGCGCGCGATGACTCGCTCGGCATGGGGGTAGAGCACTTCCTCCTCGCGCTTGATCCGCTCGGCAAGGCCGGCCATCAGGATTCGGGTTTCGGCGCGGAAACGCTCCCATTCCTTTGTGATGCGATCGACGGGCCAGGTAGCGACATAATTGGCGAAGGACGGCCCGAGCAGGCCATGCTCCTGGCGATACAGCCATGCGATCCGCGTCGCGACCGCATCACCCGAGAAGAGCAGCCGGTCGTAGATCAGCCAATCCTCGCGATTGCAATGATCGAACAGCGCCTGCGCCATCCGCCAGCGCATCGCGGCGACGGCGGCGGCATCGGGTACCGGGGCAGACACGATCGAGAGCAATTGCGCAGCCTGAGCCTCGAGGGCCCGGTGTTCTGCGCAAAGTCCCTCAATCACTCGCTCGTCTCCCATGCTCAGGATCAAGAGCACAGGTTGTGAACAGCAGTTAGTCGGTAAAGTTCCCATTACGGGTCCTTACGGAGATACTTGCGCTCCGCAAGTCGGCACGCTCGAGCCGATCAGCGCGAACGCCCCCCGCCCATCCGCATCTTGGTCTGCTTGCCGTATCTCGTCTTGCGGGTGCCGGGCTTTCCTTCGTTCGAGCGGCCCATGATCGGCGCCTTGTGCTCGCTTGCCGGCAGGCCGAGCTCCTCGGCTTCGAGCGCGCGGATCTCGTCGCGCAGCCGTCCGGCCTCCTCAAATTCGAGATTGGCGGCGGCATCGCGCATCTTCTTCTCGAGCTCCTCGATATAGCCGCGCAGATTGTGGCCGACCATGTGCGGGCGATCGGCGTCGATCTCGACCGTGACGCCGTCCTTCGACGCGACATGCGCGATGATGTCGCCGATGTTGCGCTTGATCGTCTCGGGCGTGATGCCGTGCTCGATATTATAGGCGTGCTGCTTCTCGCGGCGGCGCCCGGTCTCGGCGAGCGCGCGCTCCATCGATCCGGTCATGCGATCGGCATAGAGGATCACCCGGCCGTCGACGTTGCGCGCGGCGCGGCCGATCGTCTGGATCAGCGAAGTCTCGGAGCGCAGGAACCCCTCCTTGTCGGCATCGAGGATCGCGACGAGGCCGCACTCCGGAATGTCGAGCCCCTCGCGCAGCAGGTTGATACCGACGAGCACGTCGTACACGCCCATCCGCAGGTCGCGGATCAGCTCGATGCGCTCCAGCGTCTCGGTATCCGAATGCATGTAGCGGACCTTCAGTCCCGCCTCGTGCATATATTCGGTCAGATCCTCTGCCATGCGTTTGGTGAGCGTGGTTACCAGGGTGCGATAGCCCTTGGCCGCGGTCGCCTTGCACTCCTGGATCAGGTCCTGGACCTGCTCCTCGACCGGCTTGATCTCGACCGGGGGGTCGATCAGCCCGGTCGGGCGGATCACCTGCTCGACGAACACCCCGCCCGCCTGCTCCATCTCCCAATTGCCCGGGGTCGCCGAGACATAGGTCGTCTGCGGGCGCATCGCGTCCCATTCGTTGAAGCGTAAGGGGCGATTGTCGATCGCCGAGGGCAGACGGAAGCCGTACTCCGCCAGCGTGATCTTGCGCTTGTGATCGCCGCGCGACATGCCGTTGATCTGGCCGATCGTCTGGTGGCTCTCGTCGACGAACAGAAGCGCGTTCTCGGGCAGATATTCGAACAAGGTGGGCGGGGGCTCGCCGGGAAGGCGCCCGGTGAGGAAGCGACTGTAATTCTCGATGCCCGCGCAAGAGCCCGTCGCGGCGATCATCTCGAGATCGAAATTGGTGCGCTGCTCGAGCCGCTGATGCTCGAGCAACTTGCCCTCGGCTTCGAGCTCCTTGAGCCGCTCGGTCAGCTCGTGACGGATGCCTTCCATCGCCTGCTTGAGCGTCGGCCCGGGCGTCACATAGTGCGAATTGGCGAAGACGCGGACATAATCGAGGCTCGCCACCTTGCTGCCGGTCAGCGGATCGAACTCGGTGATCTCCTCGATATCGTCGCCGAAGAAGGACACGCGCCACGCGGTGTCCTCATAGTGCGACGGGAAGATCTCCAGGCTGTCGCCGCGCACCCGGAAATTGCCGCGCGCGAACGCCTGGTCGTTGCGCTTGTACTGGAGCGCGACGAGCTTGCGGATGATCTCGCGCTGATCCTGGACTTGGCCCTTCTTCAGGTCGAAGATCATGGCGCTGTAGGTCTCGACCGAGCCGATGCCGTAGAGGCACGAGACCGAGGCGACGATGATCACGTCGTCGCGTTCGAGCAACGAACGCGTCGCCGAGTGGCGCATCCGGTCGATCGCCTCGTTCACCGAGCTTTCCTTCTCGATATACGTGTCCGAGCGGGGCACGTAGGCCTCGGGCTGATAGTAATCGTAATAGCTGACGAAATACTCGACGGCGTTGTCGGGGAAGAAGCTCTTGAACTCGCCATAAAGCTGCGCGGCGAGGATCTTGTTGGGCGCGAGGATCAGCGCCGGGCGCTGGAGCTCCTCGATCACCTTGGCCATGGTATAGGTCTTACCCGAGCCGGTGACGCCGAGCAGCACCTGATCGCGCTCGCCGGCGCGCGCCTGCTCGACCAGTTCGGGGATCGCATAACGCTGATCGCCCGAGGGCTGATAGTCGCTGACCAGCTTGAACGCCTTGCCGCCCTCGCTCTTCTCGGGGCGGTTCGGGCGATGGGGGACGAAGTTCTGCCCGGTATCGGGCTCTTCGAGCGACGTGCGGATCTGGATCGGCATGGCGTGGATATGGGACCTTTATCGGGGGACGCAATCAGCCTGTCTGGTTGACACGCTTGACACGATAGCGGGTTTTTCGCCGGAAGCGGCAGGTTTGCGCCGGGGAGGCGACGCTGAAGCGACGCTGTACAGTATGCGGGGATTCCGCTGCTTGCTCATGGTTGGAACAAAAGCAGATCGAATCCTATTTTACCAGAGCTTTGAGCCAGTTCTCCCTCTCCCCTGAAGGGGAGAGGGAATATTGTCCGCAATTGGGGCGGAAGCTGCCTGGCCGCTTCTGGCGTCTACTTTCGCGGCCAGGAAAGCCTGGATTGATGAAGAGCGGCCTTTCGTCTTCGGCGACTCTTACTTCTTCGTCACCCCGGCCTTGTGCCGGGGTCCACCAAGCCGCGAGAGAGCAGCAAGATCCTCTAGCTGCTCGCGAGTCGCACAGTCGACCCCGACACAGGGCCGGGGTGACGAGTAATGGAAATGGCGGCTGCGTCCGCTACCGCTCGATAGCCGCCTGAGACACTCGCCTCCCGACACAGCCGCATTGCCAAGCGCCGCCAATTCGGCTTTTGGAGAGCGCAGAACCGACAGGGAACCTCACATGCGCGCCACCATCGTCCTCGGAACCGTCGCCCTTGCGCTGGCCGGCTGCCAGTCCGCCGAGGAGAAGCACGCCGCCGAGACCGGCGAGATCGAGGTCACCAACGCAAAGACCGAGCAGGTCGCGAAGCTGATCAAGGCCGCCGCGCCGAAGACCGCCGTCAAGCCCGGGCTGTGGAAGGCCGAGCTGCGCATCGAGGCGGTGGATGTCGGGCCGGGCGGCGACGGCGCGCGGCAGCTCCAGCTCGCCAAATCGCTCGAGCGCGAAGCGACCGAGTGCAAGACCGCCGAGCAATTGAAGCCGTTCGACATTTCCAAGCTGGAAAAGGCGGCGGGCGCGTGCACGTTCGTCCGCTATGTCTCCAAGGGCGGCAAGGTCGACGCCGAGATCCAGTGCAGCAAGAAGGCCAGCGAACCGGGCACGACGCTGCTGATCAACGGCACCAATTCGGCGACCGGCTTCGATGTGGTGACCGAGAACCGCACCGGCACCAAGGGCCAGCGGGGCTATTCGCTGCTCCGGATGCGCTCCACCGGCACGCGCGTCGGCGAGTGCGCGGCGCAGGCGAAGGGCTGAACGCGGCCGGCCGGGTCGCGCGGCTCAGCCTTCGTTGCGGCGATAGGCGATCCGCCACATGATCGCGGCGATACCGGCGGCGAGCCCCGCCAGGAGCAGGCTGGATGCCGCCGCGCTCAGCCAGCGGAACCACAGGGTGCGGCCATCCATCTCGGGCATGTCGAGCATCCCGAAGCCATAGGTCTGCGCGCCGACGAAGATCACCATCGCAGTCACCGCGCCGACCAAAGCCGCGTGCCAGGCCCGGCGCAGCCCGGCGACGTGCATCACCAGCCAGACTGGCCCGCCCACCGCGGTGATCGCCAGCCCCGAGAAGATTCCGCCGATCAGCCAGCCGCCGAGCAGGTTGAGCGGTTCGCGCTGGCCGCCGAGCAACAGCAATATGAGCACGACCATGCCGGCCAGCGCACTGCCCGCGCCGAGCGCCAGTCCCGCCCGGTCGATGCTGGTGTCGTAGCGGCGCGGCACGCGGATCGTGCGTCGATTGATCTGTTCCAGGGCCCCTCTCCCGAGCGCCGACGATACTCCTGCGGGGACGCCGCCTCAAGCGGCGACGCGACGGTTCAGCGCAAAGCGTCGAACCGGCCTTCGCGCACGCATTTTTCGACGCGGGCCATGTCGGAATGCGGCGGCGGCGCGCCGAGCGCGGGCACCTCCACCGGCACGCCGATCGCAGCGGGCGCGAAGCGCGCGGGATCGCTGCCGGCACAGGCCTGCATCGCGGCGAGCATGCGCGGCGGCGTGTCGTAGCCCTCACGCGAAAGCCGGAACGTGCCCCAATGGATCGGCAGCGCGAACGGGCGTCCGAGCCCGTCCCACACACGCAGCGCATCCAGCGGGCCGATATGGCTGCCGCTTGCCATCTGTCCCTCCTCGAAGCGGAAGGCGCCGATCGGGATCAGCGCGAGTCGGATCGGGCCGAGCGCGGCGGCCTCGGCGGGCCATTTGCCGTCGCCGAGGCCGGTATCGCCCGCGAAGAAGAAATTGCCGCGCGGGAGCTGGACCACGAAGCTCGACCAGAGCGCGCGGTTGCGATCGCTGAACCAGCGGCTGTCCCAATGGTGGCTGCGCGTAACGGTTACCCGGACATCGGGTCGGATCGCGCGCCCCTGCCCCCAGTCGAGCGCCGTCGCGGCGATGCCCGTCTGGCCGATGACGCTGTCATTGCCGAGGCTGGTGACGATGGCCGGCTTGTCGCGATCCCAGAGCCGCCTGAGCGTCGCGAGGTCCATATGGTCGTAATGATTGTGGCTGACGAGAACGAGATCGATCTTCGGCAGATCCTCGAAGCGGACGCCGGGTTCCGCCACGCGCTGCGGGCCGAAGCCGAAGGGCCCTGCGCGTTCGCTCCAGACGGGGTCGGTGAGGATGTTGATGCCATCGGCCTGGACGAGGGCGGTCGCGTGGCCGATCCAGGTGACGCGCATCGCCGCGCCCTCGACGCGCGCCGCGGGTTTCGAAGGATGCACCGCGACATGGTCCGGCCAGGCGGGCTGGCTCGAGTCGCCGAAGATCCGCCGCGCGATCAGACGGGTGCGGCCGGGGTCGGCGGAAAGGCGATCGTCATCGCCGTCGGGATTGAAGAAATGCGCGCCGTCGAAATGCGCGCTCACGGGGCCGCGATAGTAGATGCGGTCGAGGAAGTGCGGGAGCACGGTGAGTGCGAGACACAGGACGACGACGGTCCATAACAGCCCGGCAAGGGCAAGCTTGAGCAGGCGCATGCGCCCTTCTTGCGGGGGCCGCGCGCGCGATCAAGCTTGATCGGCGATGCCGCCCTCCCCTAACCGATAGCCATGACATCCGATCTGCCCCGGACCGAGGAAGAAGCCGCCGCCGAGCTCGAACGGCTCGCCGACGTGATCGCGCACCACAACCGGCTCTATCACGCCGACGATGCACCCGAGATCAGCGACGCCGAATTCGACGCGCTGATGCGGCGGAACAATGCGATCGAGGCGGAATTCCCCGATCTCGTCCGCAGCGATTCGCCATCGCGAAAGGTGGGGGCAGCGCCTGCGGGGCACCTCGCCAAGGTGGCGCATGCGCGGCCGATGTTCAGCCTCGACAACGGGTTTTCGGACGCCGATGTCAGCGATTTCCTGGGGCGGGTGCGGCGCTTTCTGAACCTGCCGCCGGACACGCCCGTCGCGCTCACCGCCGAGCCCAAGATCGACGGGCTTTCGTGCTCGTTGCGCTACGAACAGGGCCGGCTGGTCCAGGCGCTCACCCGCGGCGACGGCCGAATCGGTGAGGACGTCACCGCCAATGTGCGGACGATCGACGACGTGCCCCAGGAGATACCCGGCGCGCCCGACATCTTCGAAGTGCGCGGCGAGGTCTATATGGCGAAGCGCGACTTCGCCGAGCTCAACGCCCGATTGCTCGCCGAGGCGGAAGCCACGGCCAAGGAAGCGCGCCAGTTCGCCAATCCGCGCAACGCCGCCGCGGGATCGCTGCGCCAGAAGGATGCGTCGGTCACGGCGTCGCGGCCGTTGCGTTTCCTTGCCTGGGGCTGGGGCGAAGTCACGTCGCTGCCCGGCGAAACGCAAGCGGAGGTGATCGCGGCGATCAAGGCGATGCGCTTCCCGGTATCCGACCTGTTCGCGGGCCCGGTCGATCTCGATGCGGCGCTGGCGCAATATAAGCGGATCGAGGCGCAGCGCGCCGATCTGCCCTTCGATATCGACGGCGTCGTCTACAAGATCGACCGGCTCGACTGGCAGACCCGGCTCGGTTTCGTCGGGCGCGCGCCGCGCTGGGGCCTCGCGCACAAATTCCCCGCCGAGCGCGCGCAGACGACGCTCAACGACATCGAGATCCAGGTGGGCCGCACCGGCAAGCTGACTCCGGTCGCCAAGCTCGAGCCGGTGACGGTGGGCGGCGTGGTGGTGCGCAACGCGACGCTGCACAATGTCGATGAGATCGCGCGGCTGGGCGTGCGCCCCGGCGACCGGGTAATGCTCCAGCGCGCGGGCGACGTGATCCCGCAGATCGTCGAGAATCTGACGCGCGACGAAGATCGCCCGGTCTTTACGTTCCCCGACCATTGCCCGCGCTGCGGCTCCGAAGCGGTGGCGGAGGAAGGCGAAGTCGATGTCCGCTGCACCGGCGGATTGATCTGCCCGGCGCAGCGGCTCGAGCGGCTCAAGCATTTCGTCAGCCGCGGCGCGCTCGATATCGAGGGACTGGGCGAGAAGACCCTGGTCGAATTGCTCGACCTCGGCTGGATCACCGAACCAGCGGACATCTTCCGGCTGGCACCGCACCGCGAGGACTTGCTGGGGCGCGAAGGCTGGCAGGAAAAGTCGGTCGATGCGCTGCTCGCCGCGATCGAGGCCAAGCGCACGCCCGATGCCGCGCGGCTGCTGTTCGGGCTCGGCATCCGCCACATCGGCGCGATCACTGCGCGCGATCTGCTCAAGCGCTACACGACGCTCCCCGCGATCCGGACGCTCGCCGAAGAGATCATCGCGCTCCGGGATGCTATGCCTCCCGCGATCGGCGAGAGCGAGCAGAAGCACCGCGCGCGCCTCGACAAGGCGATCACCGAGCATATCGGCGTCGAGAATGTCGGCGGCGCCGTCGGGCACGCTTTGGCCGATTTCTTCCACGAGCCGCACAATGTGGCTTTGTGGGAGGATCTGCTGGCGGAGGTCTCGCCGCCCGATTTCATCGTCGAGACACGCGCTTCCGAAGTCTCGGGCATGACCCTGGTATTCACCGGCAGCCTCGAGTCGCTGAGTCGCGACGAAGCCAAGGCCCAGGCCGAATCGCTGGGTGCGCGAGTCGCCGGATCGGTGTCGACGAAGACGAATCTGGTGATTGCGGGGCCGGGCGCGGGATCGAAGCTCAAAAAAGCCGCGGAGCTCGGAATCCGGGTGATCTCAGAGGAGGATTGGGCCAAAATCGTCGCCCAAGCCGAGTGACTTTTTTGCAACGCAGCAAAGGAATCAACTGTTACCAACAGCTTGTAATGCCCACCCGGATTGACTGTCATCGGTTGGACATAAATGAATTCCATGGGCGGCGACGACGGTGAACCGCACCGCGTGATCAGTGCACCACAGGGCACACCGAAAGGGACTTTCCAGAAATGCGCACCAAGCTTTTTGCTGGCGTGGCTTTTGCCGCGCTCCTGATTCCGGCGAGCGCCTACGCGCAGTCGACCGGCACGATCGACTTCGAAGAAGGCAGCGAAGAGATCGTCGTCACCGGCACCCGGACGCAGAACGGCGTGAACGGCATCGTGGTTCCCGATACCACGAAGACCCGCGGCGTGCTGAACCAGGAATTCATCCAGCGCCAGGCGCCGGGCCAGTCGGTCAACGACCTGATCAACCAGCTTCCGGGCGTCAGCTACACCAACAACGATCCCTTCGGTTCGTCGGGTGGCTCGCTCAATATCCGCGGCTTCGAAGGCAGCCGCATCAGCCAGACCTTCGACGGCATTCCGCTCAACGATTCGGGCAACTATGCCATCTATGGCAACCAGCAGCTGGATCCCGAGCTGATCGAGCAGGTCAACGTCAACATGGGCACCACCGACGTGGACAGCCCCACCGCCGGCGCCACCGGCTCGACGGTGAACTATCGCACGCGCAATCCTAGCGAGGATTTCGGCGTCAGGCTGATCGGCTCGGTCGGCGACTTCGACTTCTTCCGCATCTTCGGCCTGGTCGACACCGGCACCTTCACTTCGTTCGGCACCCGCGCCTGGCTCTCGGCGAGCTCGGCGCGCAACCATTCGCCGTTCAACGACCGCGCGCAGGTCGAGAAGCAGCAGTATAACGCCAAGATCTACCAGCCGCTGGGCGACGGTGGCGACTTCATCGCGATCGCCGGCCACTGGAATGAGAACCGCAACAACTTCCAGGGCTCGGTGCCGCTGCGCACGGACACCGGTGTGTTGACCGGCAGCCGCGTCGTTGGTCCGAACACGAACAATCGCTTCCCGATCACGAACGACGAGCGCGAATATTCGGTGCCGCTCTGCCAGATCACCAATACCGCCCGTCCCGGCGTCGCCGACACCGCGAACAGCTGCGGCTCGGTCTTCGACGAACGCTTCAACCCGTCGAACACCGGCAACGTCCGCATCAATTCGCGCTTCACGCTGGCCGAAGGCCTCGTCTTCGCGGCCGATCCCTATTATCAGTACACCAAGGCCAATGGCGGCGGCACCACGGTCGGCCAGGAAGTCCGTCGTGACGTCAATCCGGCCGGCGGGGCCGCGAACTGCAACACCGCCGCGAACAGCGCGACGGTGAGCTGCCAGGTCGGCTATATCGGCGGCACGCCCTATTTCGGCCGCGACCTCAACGGCGACGGCGACCTGCTCGACACCGTACGTCTGCTTACGCCGAGCCAGACGCAGACCCATCGCATCGGCGTGATTTCGTCGCTGCGTTACACGGTCTCGCCGGGCCAGACCGTGCGCGTCGCCTATACCTATGATCGCGCGCGCCATCGCCAGACCGGCGAGACCGGCTTCCTGCAGTATAACGGCCAGCCCTTCGACGTCTTCCCGGTCAACGATCCGGTCCTCGACGTGAACGGCCGCGCCCTGCAGAAGCGCGATCGCCTGTCCTTTGCCATCCTGCATCAGTTCGCTGCGCAGTATAATGGCGAGTTCTTCGATGGCACCTTCCGCGTCGATGCGGGCATCAGCGTCAAGTTCCTGCGCCGGAACCTGAACAACTATTGCGCCACGTCGAGCGCGGCGGGCTTCATCGAATGCTTCGGCTCGGACAGCGCGGCGCAGGCTGCGTGGCTTGCGGCGAACCCGACGCAGACCGTGCCCTACGCCGCGGGCGTCGAGGGCGCGACCTGCCCCGCCAATCCGACGCCGTCGACCAACTGCACCTTCCCGACCCAGGGACCGCAGCAGCGCATCGTCGATTACAAGCGCGCGCTGCCGAACATCGGTTATGTCGCCGACATCACCGACAAGCTCTCGCTCTACGGCAACTTCTCGCAGAGCATCCAGGTGCCGGGTACGGACAATCTGTACAACTCGTTCTATTATCCGGTGACCGCCGATCAGGCGAACCCGAAGCCCGAGACCACCGACAATCTCGAGACCGGTCTTCGTTACCGCTCCTCGAAGGTCCAGGCGCAGGTCGCGGCATGGTACACCAACTACAAGAACCGGCTCGCTTCGTCCTACGATGCCGAGCTGGACAAGACGGTGTACCGCAACCTCGGCAAGGTGAAGCGCTTCGGCTTCGACGGCACGATCGCCTATCGCCCGATCAATGAGCTGAGCGTCTATGCCTTCGGTTCGTACCTCGACTCGGAGATCCAGGACGATGTGGTCGCCGGCCGCACGGCGGCGGGCGCGGCGATCTACGCTCCCACCAAGGGCAAGCGTGAATCGAACGCACCGGTCTACACCTTCGGCGGTGGCGCGCAGGCGGATCTGGGCTTCGCCGACTTCGGCTTCAACGTGAAGCGTACCGGCCCGCGCTACATCTACGACACCAACGAGCCGGTGCGGCAGATCGTCAGCGGCAACGTGATTCAGGTCTTCGGCGCCAAGGTCCCGGCCTACACGCTCGTCGACTTCAATGCGCGCATCCCGCTCGGCTGGGCCGGTCTCAACGACAAGACCTATTTCCAGCTGAACGTGCTCAACGCGTTCGACGAATTGTGGGTGAGCTCACTCAACAGCGGCAATGGCGCACTGAACCAGGGCCCGACCTTCAGCGGCACCGGCGCGATCACCGGGTACGGCAACGCGCCGAACTCGCAGATCGGCTATCCGCGCACCTTCATGGGTTCGCTGGTGGTGGGCTTCTAAAAAGCCCGGCTCCCGATCCGGGAACGAAAAGGCCGCCGCTCCAGCGATGGAGCGGCGGTTTTTCTTTGTGCAATTGTCGGGGTGCAGCGCGGGCAGCGCACTCGCAACGTGGAGTGCAGGCTCACATCCCAATCCGTCATCCCCGCGAAAGCGGGGACCCATCTCCTGAGCGAGCGGCAGAATGCACCGGCCCGCTCGCGCATACGGCTGGAGATTGGTCCCCGCTTTCGCGGGGATGACGATGAAGAGGCGGTCTGGTTAACCAAACCGACGACCTAAATGGTTTTCGACCTAGCCCGGGATCGTGGAGACCTCCAAAATCTCGATCGCCTCGGGCCGGCCGTTGAAATCGACGCGCTCGCCTTCTTCCGCGCCGAGCAGCGCGTGCGCGAGCGGCGCCGAGAAAGCGAGGCGATCGGCGCGCGGATCGGCCTCATCGTGGCCGACCAGATCGATCACCCGCTCCTTGCCTGCCAACCGGATGCGCACCCGCGATCCGATGCCGACCACGCCGTCTTCGGGCGGCGGCGCGATCTCGGCGGTGGTGCGCCGCGTGTTCCAGTAGCGCAACTCGCGCTTGAGGATTTCGCGCGGTTCCTCGACGGCTTCCATGGCGATCGCCGCTTCGAGTGCGGCCACCTTCGCCTCGATCAATGCGAGCCCACGCGCAGTGAGGAGGTTCGGGCCCGCAGGGAGCGGAATCTCGAACTTCGGTTCCTTATGTTCCTCGTCGCTCTCGCGACGGAAGGCGACGCTCATCGCTGCGGCAATTCCTCTAGCGTGGATGATGTCTTCCAAAGATCCACGGCGCCTTCGGTTGCATGCACGTCGATTTCGGCGAGCTCATCGGCACTGAATCCGAGATTCTTCACGGCATCGAGCGAATCGTCGAGCTGCTGGACATTGCGCGCGCCGATCAGCGCCGAGGTCACCCGCGGATCGCGCAGCACCCAGGCGATCGCCATCTGCGCAAGCGTCTGGCCGCGGCGTTCGGCGATGGCGTTGAGCGCACGGATGCGGGCGAGGTTCGCGTCCGACAACAGCCCCTGCCCGAGCGAACCGCCCTTTGCGGCGCGTGCATCGGCGGGAACGCCGTTCAGATATTTGGACGAGAGCATCCCTTGCGCCAGCGGCGAGAAAGCGATGCAACCAGTGCCGAGATCGTCCAGCGTGTCGAGCAGGTCCTCTTCGATCCAGCGATTGAGCATCGAATAGCTCGGCTGGTGAATGAGCAACGGCACCTTGTATTCGGCGAGGATCGCCGCGGCCTGGCGCGTCAGCTCGGGCGAATAGGACGAGATGCCGACATAGAGCGCCTTGCCCTGGCGATGGATGTGCGCGAGCGCGCCCATCGTCTCCTCGAGCGGCGTCTTGGGATCGACGCGATGCGAATAGAAGATGTCGACATAGTCGAGCCCCATCCGCTTGAGGCTCTGGTCGCACGAGGCGATCAGGTATTTCCGGCTGCCGCCGACGTCGCCATAGGGCCCCGGCCACATGTCCCAGCCCGCCTTGGTTGAGACGATCAGCTCGTCGCGGTGCGCGGCGAAGTCGGCCACCATGACGCGCCCGAAATTCTCCTCGGCCGAGCCGTAAGGCGGGCCGTAATTGTTCGCGAGGTCGAAATGGGTGACGCCCCGATCGAATGCTCGGCGGAGCATCGCGCGGCCGGTCTCGAATATGTCGGCGCCGCCGAAATTCTGCCACAGGCCGAGGCTGATCGCCGGCAGGTCGAGTCCCGAGCGCCCGCAGCGGCGATAGGGCATGCGGCCGTCGTAGCGCGCCGGGTCCGGGGTCCAGGGCTGGGGATAGGGCATGGTCTCAGGTCTCCGACGCGTGAAAAGGCCGATGCCGCGGCGACGCGGTTCGGCTGTCGCGCGTTCTATAATGATACCGGTCCGCCCGTGTCATTGAAGGATTGGAAATGCCCCGATTGGCGCTCGTCGTGATCGCCCGGAACGAGGCGCGCTGCATCGCGCGCTGCCTGACGAGCGCGCGGCCGCATGTCGACGCGATGATCGTCGTCGATACCGGATCGACCGACGACACAGTGGCGATCGCCGAGGCATGCGGCGCGATGGTGCATCGCTTCGGCTGGTGCGACGATTTCTCGGCGGCGCGCAATGCCGCGCTGGCTTATTCGGATGCCGACTGGAACCTGATCCTCGACGCCGATGACTGGCTCGAGGGCGACGCCGGTGCGCTCGGGCCGCAGACGCTACCGCCCGCCCCCGCGCCGGCCCGGTTCGTCGGCTGCGTCCGGATCGTCAACCAGGCGAGCGCCGACCAGCCGGTGACGCGCAAATTCATTCCCCGGATCCTGCCGCGCGGGGTGCGCTACGAAGGGCGGATCCACGAGCAGCCGGTGTCGCCGCTGCCGATGGTGCTGCTGCCGCTGACGCTGCGCCACGACGGGTTCGAGGAAGCCCAGCTCGCGCGCAAGGCCGGGCGCAACGAAGCGCTGCTGCGCGCCGAACTCGATGCCAATCCGGGCGATTCGTACCTCTGGTACCAGCTCGGTCGCGAGCATCTGGTGCGCGGGCAGCCGGGCGAAGCGGCCGATGCACTGCTGACCGCGCACCGCACGAGCGCGCCGGACACCGCCTATCGCCACGGGATCGTCGTTGCGGCGGTGCAGGCGTTCAAGCGCGCCGTCCGGTTCGAGGAGGGGCGCGCGTTCATCGACGCCGAGCATGTGCACTGGCAGCGCTCGCCCGATTTCTATTTCGCGGTCGCCGACCTCTATCTCGAATATGCGAGCCACCGGCCCGAGATCGCGATGGAGGAGCTGCTCCCCGTGGTCGAGGGGAGCTGGAAGCGCTGCCTCGAGATCGGCGAGCGGCCCGACCTCGACGGATCGACCGAGGGCTGCGGCAGCCATCTCGCGGCGCACAACCTCGCGATGTTCTACGAGACCCTGGGCATCGACGACGACGCCGCATCCTATGCGGCGATGGCGGCGGAAATGCGCGGGCGGCTGGCGGCCTAGACCGTGAAGCTCTCGCCGCAGCCGCAGGCGCCCTTGGCGTTGGGATTTTCGAAGGTGAAGCCCGCGGCGAAATCGTCCTCGACCCAGTCCATCGTCGAGCCGACGAGATAGAGCACCGAGGCGCCGTCGACATAGAAGGTGCCGCCCGGCGTCTCGATCTTCTCGTCGAAGGGCGCCGCCTCGCTGACATAGTCGACCGAATACGCCAGCCCCGAACAGCCGCGACGCGGCGTCGAGAGCTTGACGCCGATCGTGCCTTCGGGCGCCTTGGCCATCAGCTCGGCGATGCGCGCCTCGGCACGTTCGGTGAGGTTGAGCGCGGCGGGGCGTTGGCGGAGCGTGGTCATCACAGCATCCCCAGTTCGAGCTTGGCGTCGTCGGTCATCTTCTGCGGGTCCCAGGGCGGATCCCAGACGAGATTGACCTCGGCATGGCCGATCCCCGGCACCGAGCCGACACGCAGTTCGACTTCGCCGGGCATGGATTCGGCCACCGGGCAGTGCGGCGTGGTGAGCGTCATCTGCACCGAGGCGTGGCCGTCGCTGGTGATGTCGACGCCGTAGATCAGCCCGAGATCGTAGATGTTCACCGGGATCTCGGGATCGTAGATCTCCTTGAGCGCCTGGATCACCGACTCGTAGAGCTCACCGCCGGGCTCGCCCGCGGGATGGGCCTCGGGCTTCTGCTGCAGGAAGCCGGTCAGGTAATCGCGCTTGCGCTCGAAAGTCTCGTGCACCTCTTCGACGCGCGCCTTGGGCGGCGCATCGACGGCGTCGACCTCCTCGACTGCGATCTTGCGTTCCTCGTTCACCCGAAAATCCTCGTCACGCGTTCGATACCCTTCACCAGCGCGGCGATATCGGCCGCATTATTGTAAACCCCGAAGCTCGCCCGCGCCGTCGCCGGCACTCCCAGCGCGTCCATCAGTGGCTGGGCGCAATGGTGGCCGGCGCGGATCGCGACATTGCCTTCGTCCAAGATGGTGGCGACATCGTGCGGATGCACCCCCTCGACTGCGAAACTGACGATGCCGGCGCTGTCGTCGGGGCCGAACAGGCGGACGCTGTTGATCTGCGACAGCGCGTCACGGGCCTGACGGACCAGGGTGGTCTCGTGGGCGTGGATGCGATCCAGCCCGATCGCGTCGACATAATCGACCGCGGCGTGCAGCCCGACCACGCCGACGATGTGCGGCGTCCCCGCCTCGAAGCGGCCCGGCGGCGGGGCATAGGTGGTGCGCGCGAAGGTGACGCGGTCGATCATCGATCCGCCGCCCTGATAGGGGGGCATCGCGTCGAGCAGTTCATAACGGCCCCACAGCACGCCGATCCCGGTGGGGCCGTAGAGCTTGTGGCCGGAGAAGACATAGAAGTCGCAGCCGATCGCAGCGACGTCGACCGCCATGCGCGGCACGGCCTGACAGCCGTCGAGCAGGATCTTCGCACCCACCGAATGCGCGATCTCTGTCGCCCGCTTCGCGTCGAGCACCGATCCGAGCACATTGGAGACATGCGCGAGCGCGACCAATTTGTGCGCCGGCGTGATCATCGCCGCCATCGCGTCGGGGTCGATGCGCTGGTCGGCGGTGAGCGGGATCACGTCGATCGCGGCGCCGATCTTCTCGGCGACCATCTGCCAGGGCACGATGTTCGAATGATGCTCGAGCGTCGAGAGCAGGATGCGGTCGCCGGCTTTCAGCTGCGTGCCGGCCCAGCACTGGGCGACGAGGTTGATCCCCTCGGTCGCGCCGCGGACGAAGATCGTCTCCTGCGGCTTGCCACCGATGAAACGTGCGACCCGTTCGCGCGCGGCCTCGAACGCCAGCGTCATGTCGGCCGAGCGCTGGTACACGCCGCGATGCACGGTGGCGTAGGTCTCGCCATAGCCGCGGGCGATCGCGTCGAGCACGGGCTTCGGCTTCTGCGAGGTGGCCGCGGTATCGAGATACGCCCAGCCCGCCGGGATCGCCGGGAAATCGGCGAGCAGGTCGAGCGGGCGGGTGTCAGTGGTCACGCTCACAGCGCACTCTCCAGCCACTTGTCGGCGTCTGCCACGAAAGCCTCGCGCACCTTTTCCTCGCCGATCCGAGACATCGCGTCGGCGACGAAGGCGCGGGTGAGCAATGCCTTGGCACGCGGCGCGGGGATGCCGCGGCTCTGGAGGTAGAAGAGCGCGCGCTGGTCGAGCTCGCCCACCGTCGCGCCGTGCGCGCACTTCACGTCGTCGGCGAAGATCTCGAGCTCGGGCTTGAGGTTCACGGTCGCGGCGCGTTCGAGCAGCAGCCCGCGCAGCGACTGCTCGCCGTCGGTCTGCTGCGCGCCGCGGGCGACTTCGACGCGGGCCGCGAGGCTCACGGTCGAGCGGTTGGCCGCCACCGCGCGCCACACTTGCCGCGAGGTGCCTTCGACCGCCTCGTGACGCACCGCGACTGCGGCTTCCTGCTTCTGCGTGCCCGAGGTCAGCAGCGCGCCGCCCATCTCCGCAAAAGCGCCCTTGCCGGTGAGCGTCAGCGCGCCGTCGATCCGGCTGCCCATCCCGCCGGCACCGAGGAAGATCGAGACTAAGCTCGCCGCCTCGCCGATCTCGGCCTCGTCGCGCAACGATACGAAGCCATCGGCCTGGAGCAGCCGCACCGAGCGCATCAGCCGGGCGCCCTTGCCGAGCGCGATCTGGGTCAGCCGATTGGCCCAGCCGCTGCCGGCATAGGTCTCGACGATCGAGGCGACCGCATCGTCGGCGAGCGTGATGCGCGCGGGAACGTGATTCTCGCCGCCCGAGCCGAGATGGACGATCTGAATGCCGGTCACCACCGCTTGCGGATCGAGCGACAGCACCCAGCCCTCGCCCTCGGCCATGCCGCCGAGCGGATGCGCGGTCTCGGGCGCGAAGCGCGCGACCTTGACCGGGCCGGGGCGGCTATGCGCGGGCTCGAAGACGCCGTCGACGAACAGTAGGCGCGGGCCTTCCGCGTCGAGGAACAGGTCGGCGGGCTTGACGCCGGCATTGCGCGGCTCGGCATCCGCCGCGGCGCGCAGCGCCTGCATGTCCGCCCAGCGCCACTCTTCCAGGCGCGGAGAAGGAAGTTCGAGCGTGGTCACGCGATCCTCCCCGGAACGGGGAGGATCTGGATGAGACTCCTCATGCCGCCACCGCTCCATAGCCCCGCGCTTCGAGCTCGTGGGCCAACTCAGGACCGCCGGTGCGGGTGATGCGGCCCGCTTCGAGGACATGGACGAAATCCGGCTGCACATAATCGAGCAGGCGCTGATAATGGGTGATCAGCAGCACCGCCTTGTCGGGCGCGCGCATGATCCGGTTGATCCCCTCGCCAACCGCCTTGAGCGCATCGATGTCGAGTCCGCTATCGGTCTCGTCGAGGATCGCCAGCTTCGGCCCGATGATGCCCATCTGGACCATCTCGTTGCGCTTCTTTTCGCCGCCCGAAAAACCGACATTGACCGGGCGCTTGAGCATTTCCTGATCCATGCCGAGCGCATCGGCCTGCGCGCGGGCGAGCTTCAAGAACTCGCCGCCCGAAAGCGGGGCCTCGCCGCGCGCGCGGCGCTGCGAATTGAGCGCCTCGCGGAGGAACTGGACGTTGGAGATGCCCGGGATTTCGACCGGATATTGGAAGCCGAGGAACAGACCGGCCGCGGCGCGTTCGTGGGCGGCCATTTCGAGCAGGTCCTCGCCGCCGAAGGTCACGCTGCCGCCGGTCGGTTCGTAGCCCGGGCGCCCGCCCAGCACATAGCCGAGCGTCGACTTACCGGCACCGTTGGGGCCCATGATCGCGTGGACCTCGCCCGCATTCACTTCGAGGCTGAGCCCCTTGAGGATTTCCTTGCCGTCGATTTCGGCGCGGAGATTGTCGATCTTGAGCATGTTACAGAGGCACCGTCAGCAGGCGCACCGACTTCAGCGGCTCGGGCGCGTTATAGGCATCGACCCGACCGCCGTCGGGGAGTTCCCAGATGATCTTGTATTGCTTGGGCTGGACGATCGCGGCCGCGATATCCGCCTCGATCGCATCGAGCGTCACGCGCATCCGGCTCCACCAGCGCGCATTGACCGGGCGGTCGCCCAGCATCACGCGGCCCTGCGTGAAATCGCCCTCGGTGAATTCGCGGCAACCCCTGGTCGCTTCCGCCACCTTGGCCGCGCGTGCCGATGCGGCGGCGGGCGCGACGCCGACCTGACGGACAATGCAGCGGGCATGGCGCGTGGCGATGCCGATCTGCGGCGTATCCTCGACGACGACGCCGCCCGCATTCTGGGCAGCGGCAAGCGCGAACAACATTCCGAACATCATTGCGATACTCCCGGGAGCCCGAACACCGGCCCCATCCCCATGCTTGCCCGAACCCTGCTTGCGCGCCGCTGACTACGGATCATTCGCCGAGCTCCTTCGCCGGCCCGACGCGGATTACCGGGCCATCCGAGGGCGGCTTGGGCAAGGGCGGCAGCTTGACGCGCTGCCGCTCGGTCTCGCGGCTCGGCTCGGAGAGACCGAGCGGGCCGGCCTGGCCCGGCGCGAGCGTCGGCTTCGGATCGGTGAGCTTCGGCAGCGTGAAGGCCTGCGACACCCCGGCACCCGCTGGCCGCGTCTCGCCTGGCGTCGCGGCCGATGCCAGTTCGAGGAACGTCATCTCGCGGCAATCGGTGACCTCGTCGGCGGTCTTGGCATAGCAGACCGGCGTCGCTTGGCACGCATTGGTGTCGCGCCGCTGGCTGCCGCTGGAGACCATGATCCGGCAATTGCGCAGCTTGCCGTCGGCGCCCTTGTCGAACAGCATCGTCGTGAGCCCGAACTGCGCGCGCACGACGATCTCTTCGTCCTGCCCCTCGGCAGCGGGAGGCGCGGCAGGCACGTCCTGCGCGAGAAGGAGGAGGGCGAAGGGGATCATCGGGCCTCGATCACCCTATCGTCACCCCGGACTTGTTCCGGGGCCCACCGGGCGGCTGC
Organism: Sphingomonas sp. Root241; assembly: GCF_001428865.1. GTDB lineage: Bacteria > Pseudomonadota > Alphaproteobacteria > Sphingomonadales > Sphingomonadaceae > Sphingomonas. Next base: position 306,842 of record NZ_LMIV01000001.1, on the reverse strand, counting down.
GCGAGAAGCTGGCGCCTCTTGCGCATCGCCCGGCCGCATGGTGGATGCCGGAACAAGTCCGGCATGACGCGTTGGGGAAAGACAGGTCACCCGACGGACCCCTCCAGGGAGATCCCCAGCAGCTTCTGCGCCTCGACGGCGAATTCCATCGGCAGCTGCTTGAGCACTTCGCGGGCGAAGCCGTTGACGATCAGCGCGACTGCAGCCTCCTGGTCGAGTCCGCGCTGCATCGCGTAGAACATCTGGTCCTCGCTGATCTTCGAGGTGGTCGCCTCGTGCTCGATCTGCGCGGTCGGGTTCTTCACCTCGATGTACGGCACGGTGTGCGCGCCGCACTGGTCGCCGAGCAACAGGCTGTCGCACTGCGTGAAGTTGCGGACATTCTCGGCGCCGGCATTGACCAGCACCTTGCCGCGATAGGTGTTGTCGCTGCGGCCGGCGCTGATGCCCTTCGACACGATCGTCGATCGCGTGTTCTTGCCGATATGGAGCATCTTGGTGCCGGTATCGGCCTGCTGGCGGCCGTTGGTCACTGCGACCGAATAGAATTCGCCGACCGAGCCGTCGCCCTGCAGGATGCACGACGGGTATTTCCAGGTGATCGCGCTGCCGGTCTCGACCTGGGTCCAGCTGACCTTCGAGTTCGTGCCCGCGCACAAGGCGCGCTTGGTGACGAAGTTGAAGATGCCCCCGACGCCGTTCTCGTCGCCGGGATACCAGTTCTGGACGGTCGAATATTTGATCTCGGCATCGTCCAATGCGACCAGCTCCACCACGGCGGCGTGCAGCTGGTTCTCGTCGCGCATCGGCGCGGTGCAGCCTTCGAGATAGGAGACATAGCTCCCCTTGTCGGCGACGATCAGCGTGCGTTCGAACTGGCCGGTATTCTCGGCATTGATGCGGAAATAGGTGCTCAGCTCCATCGGGCAGCGCACGCCCTCCGGGATGTAGACGAAGGTGCCGTCCGAGAAGACCGCCGAGTTCAGCGCGGAGAAGAAATTGTCGCGCACCGGCACGACCTTGCCGAGCCACTTCTTCACCAGCTCGGGATATTCGCGGATCGCCTCGCTGATCGACAGGAAGATGACGCCGGCGGCCTTCAGCTCCTCGCGGAAAGTGGTCGCGACCGAGACGCTGTCGAACACCGCGTCGACTGCGACCTTCCGCGCGCCCTCGACGCCGGCGAGCACCTTCTGCTCCTCGATCGGAATGCCGAGCTTCTCGTAGACGCGCAGGATCTCGGGATCGAGCTCGTCGAGGCTGCCGATGGTCTTCTTCTGCTTCGGCTCGGCGTAGTAGTACGCGTCCTGATAATCGATGTGCGGGATCTGCAGCTTCGCCCATAAGGGAAGCTCCATCTCCTGCCACATGCGGAACGCCTTCAGGCGCCAGTCGAGCATCCATTCGGGCTCGTTCTTCTTGGCACTGATATAGCGGACGGTGTCCTCGCTCAGCCCCTTGGGCGCGAACTCCTGCTCGATATCGGAGGAGAACCCCCATTCGTACTTCTTGTTCGCGGCGGCGAGCGCCTCGGCATTCTTCGTGGCCATGTTACACCTGTTCCCCGGCAAGCGCCGGGACCCGGTCAGCGGACTCGGGATGCTGTGCCCCGGCCGGAGCCGGAGCAGCGGAGAGCTGGGATAGGGAGATACCCGCGAGCGCGCCCTTTACGGCGCCGTTGACGGCATTCCAATGCGGTTTGACGCGGCACGTGCCCTCGACCACGCAATCATGCTTGCCGCTGTCGACGCACGTCGTGAGCGCGATCGGGCCCTCGATCGCCTCGACGATGTCGGCGACGGTGATCGCCGCGGGGGGCCGCGCGAGACGGAAGCCGCCGCCGGTACCGCGCGCGCTCTCGATCAGCCCAGCGGCGGAGAGCTTGCTCACCAGTTTCTGCACGGTGGGGAGCGGCAGTCCCGTCTCCTCGGCGAGCAACGTCGCGTTCAATCGGCACGACGCACCGCAATGGCGCGCGGCTGCGGCCATCATCACCACGGCATAATCGGCAAGGCTCGAAAGACGCATCTGCTCCTGCTCGCCCTCTGCGCAACAGCGCGACGGGCCATAATCGGAATGATTCTATCCGATTGCAGATGGGGCTAGTTGCCCCGAAGGTCAACCGGCTCGGGGATGACGTCGGGCAAGAAGTGCAGTTCTTCGTTCTTCAGGGTGAGCGCCAGCGTCGGATCGCTGCTCCCGCGCAGGCTGGTCGGCGTATAGCCGGTGAAGTGCTTGATCTCGTTGATCATGTGCGACTGATCGGAAAACGGCCCGAGCACGTCGGAAAGCGGCGCGCCCTGGAAGATCTGCATCGCCGCGCGGATCGCGCGGAACTTGCGCTTGAGCTTGGTCGGCGGCCCGCCGAAATATTCGAGGCACAGCCGCTGGACCTGGCGCTCGCCGAGCCCGCTGGTCTCCTCGATCGTGGCGTAGAGCGCGTCGATCGTGGGATCCTCGCTCGCCGCCCATTCGCGCACCCGGCTGAGGAAGGGGAAATGCGGCTCGGGTACGGGCTTCACTTCCTCCTGCCGCATGATCAGCTGCGGCGCGATCGCCCCGATCATGTCGTCGAGCTCGGTCATGCCGCGAAGCTGCTCGAGCAGCCGCGGCGCGCGCTCGCAGAACAGTTTCTCGCCGTCGATGATGTGATCGGTGACCTTGTGCGCGGGAATGCCGATCAGTGCCTTCCAGCCGATCGCGCGCAGCACGACGCCGAAGCAGAGCACCGGACCGCGCATCCGATAGCTGGCGGCGGCGGTGCCCGGGCCGGCGACCATGATCGGCTTGAGCGCTTCGACATGGCCGTCCGGGAAGGTCATCTCGCCCTCGCCGCGGATCAGGAAGCGGATTTGGCCGATATCGACGCGTTCCGGCCTTTCGAGCTCGCCCTCGCCGGCGCGGAACAGATAATAGGATTCGACGTGCGGAAGCAGCCGGCCCTTGGCCGGCTTGAGCTCGATCGTCACCGCCGGCGCGCTTTCCGCGCCCGCGTCGGTAACGATGGGTTTTCTTATGGTTGCGCCCCGCATCTACGACTCGAGCCCCCATCCCGAGAATCTGTGTCTGCGGGTTGTCTATAGCGGGTACGGGCCCCGGATAAAAGTGGCCCGACCGGTTGCCCGGCCGGGCCAGTGGAAAGGGTTCCCCCCGTTGAAGCGGAAACCCCTCGGGTCGCAAAGCCTGATTAGCCCACCCGTAAGACTACGTATTGGACGGATTCGACACATCCGAGATTTTTGACGCTCGGCGAAATTTTTGACGCGCGGCCCCCTCGATGCGAAGGGCGACGGCATGGCCTATCCGCTCCGATCCGCATTGTTCGCGCTCGACCCCGAAACCGCGCACCGCGCCACGATCGTCGCATTGCGGCTGTGGGGGAGCGTCGGCGCGCCCTTCGCGGGGAGCTCCGTATCGGATGAATCGCTGCGGGTGCGGCTCGCCGGGATCGACTTCCCCAATCCGGTGGGGCTCGCGGCCGGGCTCGATAAGAATGCCGAGGCCGTGGCGGGGCTGTTCGGACTGGGCTTCGGCGCGGTCGAGGTGGGGACGCTGACCCCGCGTCCCCAGCCGGGCAATCCGAAGCCGCGGCTGTTCCGGCTCGTCGAGGATGAAGCGGTGATCAACCGCATGGGATTCAACAATCAGGGCATCGACGCCGCGCTCGCGCGGATTGCCACGCTGAAGCGGCGCGCGGGGGTGCTCGGCATCAACGTCGGCGCCAACAAGGATTCAGCCGATCGCGTCGCCGATTATGCCGAGGGCGTCCGGAAAGCCGCGGCGCATGCGGATTACATCACGATCAACGTCAGCTCGCCCAACACGCCGGGCCTGCGCGATCTCCAGTCGCGCCCGGCGCTCGATGAGCTGCTGGCGGCCTGCGATGCGGCGCGCGGCGCGACTCCGTTGTTCCTCAAGATCGCGCCCGATCTCGATCGTACGGGGATCGAAGGCGCGATCCGTGCGGCAATCGACAACCGCGTGGACGCGCTGATCGTCTCGAATACGACGATCTCGCGTCCCGAGGGCCTGCGCTCCGGCTTTGCGGGCGAGAGCGGCGGCCTTTCCGGCGCGCCCTTGCGCGATCTGGCACGCGCCAAGCTTGTCGAGGCACGCGAGGCGAGCGGCGGCGCGCTGCCCTTGATCTCCGCCGGCGGGATTGACAGCGCCGACGAGGCGAAGCGCCGCCTCGATGCCGGCGCTGTGCTGGTCCAGGTCTATAGCGCTTTGGTCTACAAGGGCCCCGGCCTGATCCGCGACATCCTCTCCGGAATGCGCTGACGTAGCGTCTTTGCCGTCCGGCCAAAGCCCGCTACGGCTGGCACAATGAAAAAGCTGGTCGCGCTGCTGATAGCCCTGTTCGTGCCCTTCGCCGCCATGGCGCAGGGAGTTGTGAGTGCCGCCGATCCGCGCGCCGCGGCGGCAGGCGTCGAGATCCTCCGCAAGGGCGGGAGCGCCACCGATGCGGCGATCGCGACGATGCTGGCCTTGAACGTGGTCGAGCCGCAAAGCGCGGGCATCGGCGGTGGCGCCTTCTTCGTCCAATATGACGCGAAGAAAAAGGCGACCACCACGGTCGACGGCCGCGAAGCGGCGCCGATGGCCGCGGATCCGCGCTGGTTCTACGCCGACGGCAAGCCGCTCGGCATCCGCGACGCGATCCCCGGCGGACGCAGCGTCGGCGTTCCGGGCACCCTGCGCGCGATGGCGCTGGCGCACCAGCGCGGCGGCAAGCTGCCCTGGGCAAGCCTGTTCGAGCCCGCGATCCGGCTGGCCCGCGACGGCTTCGCGGTGTCGCCGCGCTTCAGCAGCGCACTCGGCCGCTTCGCCAGCCGCGCCGACGCGAGCATCCGGGCGGTCTTCTACGATGCCGAGGGCAGGCCGCTCGCACCGGGCACCACCACGCGGAATCCCGAGCAGGCGGCGTTGCTCGAGCGCATCGCCAAATTCGGGGCCGACAGCTTCTATGTCGGCCCGCAGGCGGCGAAGCTGGTCGCCACGGTCAACAATGCCGCGCGCAACCCTTCGAAGATGACCGTCGGCGATCTCGCCGCATATGCGGCCAAGGAGCGCCCGGTGCTGTGCGGCAGCTATCGCCGGCACAGGATCTGCTCGATGGGCCCGCCCTCATCGGGGGGCGTGGCGGTGCTGATGATCCTCAAGCAGCTCGAGCGCTTCGACATGGCGAAGCTGGGCAAGGATTCGCCCGTCGCCTGGCACCTCTTCGCCGAAAGCTCGCGCCTCGCTTACGCCGATCGCGACATGTATCTCGGCGATCCCGATTATGTCCGGATTCCGCTCAAGGGCCTGCTCGACCCGAAATACATCGCCCGCCGCTCGGCGCTGATCAGCCCGACCGGCAGCATGCAGGACGTCGCCGCCGGCACCCCGCCGGGCGCGCCGCCGCGCGTCCGCGCGCCGAACAGCGAAGTACCCGGCACCACTTCGCTCTCGGTCGCCGACGGCGCGGGCAATGTGGCGCAGGTAACCACGACGATCGAAAGCCCGTTCGGATCGGGGCTGTCGGTCGACGGGACGATGCTCAACAACGAGCTCACCGATTTCGACATCGTTCCGGAGAAAGACGGGTATCTGGTCGCCAACCGAGTCGAGGGCGGCAAGCGCCCACGCAGCTCAATGGCACCTTCGATCGTTTATGCCCCCGACGGCACGGTTCGTCTCGCGGTGGGCGCCGCGGGCGGATCGACGATCATCGCGCAGGTCGCCAAGGCGATCATCGGGGTGGTCGACTGGAAGCTGAGCGCGCAGGATGCGATCGCGCTCGGACTGGTATATGCTCCGGGGCAGGTCGCGATGATCGAGAAGGGCACCGAGCGCGAGGCGATGATCCCGGCGCTGCAGGCATTGGGCGAAAAGGTCCAGGCCGCGCCGCTCGGGCTCAAGGCCAATGCGATCGAGCAGATCCACGGCCGCTGGGCCGGCGCCGCCGATCCGCGCAGCGAAGGCGTGGCGATGCATCAGGATGGCCGCGTGCCGGAGATCAAGCGTTTCGGCGCAGTGCCGAACCGACCGTCCGAATAAACGGGAAGCCGCAACAAGCGGCGCCCAAGGGGAGAATGATGCGACAGCTCGAACGGTTCGACAATCTGGTCCAGATGTTCTTCACCCGGGCACGGGAGAAGGGCGACAAGCCGTTCCTCTGGCACAAGGCGGAGGGCGCATGGCAGCCGACGAGCTGGGCCGAGGCGGCGCGCCAGGTCGCCAGCCTTGCCACCGCCCTTCAGGCGCTGGGGCTGAAGAACGGCGACCGGGTGATGCTGGTCTCCGAGAACCGGCCGGAATTCTGCATCACCGATCTGGCGATCATGGCCGCCGGCTGCGTGACGGTGCCGACCTACACCACCAACACCGAGCGCGATCACCAGCACATCATCGAGAATTCGGGCGCCTGCGCGATCGTCGTCTCGAACACCAAGCTGGCGAAGACCCTGCTTCCCGCCGCGATCCGATCGTCCTCCGCCCGGATGGTGATCGGGATCGACGAGGTCCGCGTCGGACAATCGGGGACGATGGACTTTCACGACTGGCAGGACCTGATCGCCCGCCACCCGGCCGACGCCGACGCCTTCGCTGCCACGGTGAACTTCAAGCGCGAAGATCTGGCCTGCCTGATCTACACCAGCGGTACCGGCGGAAGCCCACGCGGCGTGATGCAGCATCACGGCGCGATCCTGCACAATGTCGACGGCTGCTGCACGATCATCTCGGAGGATTTCGGCTGGGAGGACGAAGTGTTCCTCTCCTTCCTGCCGCTCTCCCATGCCTATGAGCATACCGGCGGGCAGCATTTCCCGATCGGGCTGGGCGCCGAGATCTATTATTCCGAAGGGCTCGAGAAGCTCGCCTCGAACATCGAGGAAGTGCGCCCGACGATCATGGTCGTCGTGCCGCGGCTGTTCGAAGTGCTGCGCACGCGGATCAGCAAGGCGGTGGAGAAGCAGGGCAGGCTTTCCGCATATCTGCTCGACCGCGCCGTCGCGATCGGCGGCAAGCGCGCGGCCGGCGGCGTGCCGATCCAGGACCAGCCGATGAACCTGATCCTCAAGGCCACCTTGCTTCCCAAGATCTCGAAGCGCTTCGGCGGGCGGATGAAGGCGATGGTATCGGGCGGCGCGCCGCTCAATCCGGAGGTCGGCATCTTCTTCCAGTCGCTCGGCCTGACCTTCCTCCAGGGCTATGGCCAGACCGAGGCGGCGCCGGTGATCTCGTGCAACCGGCCGAGCGCGGGCCTCAAGATGGACACGGTCGGCCCGCCGCTGAAGGGCGTCGAAGTGAAGATCGCCGAGGACGGCGAAATCCTCGTCCGCGGCGAGCTCGTCATGCACGGCTATTGGCGCAACGAGGAGGAGAGCAAGCGCGTCCTGAAGGACGGCTGGCTCCACACCGGCGACATCGGCCTGATCGACGAGAAGGGCCGGATCCAGATCACCGACCGCAAGAAGGACATCATCGTCAACGACAAGGGCGACAATGTCGCGCCGCAAAAGGTCGAGGGGATGCTCACGCTCCAGCCCGAGATCGTCCAGGCGATGATCGCCGGCGACAAGAAGCCCTATATGACCGCAGTGATCGTCCCCGATCCCGAATGGGTCCAGGAATGGTGCGCGCGCACCGCCACCCGATGCGACTTCAAGAATCTGGCGCACGACCCCGACTTCAAGGCGGCGCTGGGGCACGCGGTCGAGCGCGTGAACAAGGATCTTTCCGTGATCGAGCGCGTGCGGAAATTCATCGTCGCCGACGAACCGTTCACGATCGAGAATGAGCAACTCACGCCCAGCCTGAAGATCCGCCGCCACGTGCTGCGGCAAGTGTACGGCGCGCGGCTCGACGCGCTGTATTGAGGGTCAAATAAGCCCCTCCCCTTCAGGGGAGGGGTTGGGGGTGGGGCTTGTCCGTCTCACCGAGACTTGGGCATGAGGCACTGCCCCACCCCAACCCCTCCCCTGAAGGGGAGGGGCTTAGAAGGCCCTACTTCGCCCCAGCTTCCGGCACGACGATCATCGACCAGTCCTTGTCCGGGCGGAGATATTTGGCCGCCAGCGCCTGGACCTCGGCGGGCGAAGTCGTCGCGATGTCGCGCGCCAGCGTGCTGACCGCCGCGATCCGCGCGGGATCATAGGATCCGCCCTCGACCAGCCGCATCCAGAACATGTTGCCGCTCGACTGGCGGATGAGCTGCTGCTTGATCGGAGTCAGCGCGCGATCGAGTTCGTCGGCGTCGATCGGCTTGGCGATCAGATCGGCGGCGATTCCGCGGGCGAGTTGGAAGAAGAAGTCGGTCTTGTCGGGCGGAACCATGCCCAATGCGAGCAGCTTGCCGCCCGATGCGAGGCCGAGCGGCCATTGGCTGGCGACATTGGGCGAATAGCTCACCCCCGCCTGGCTGCGGAGCTGGTCGATCAGCCGGTCGCGGAAAACCGCGGCGAGCACGTCGAGCTTGCGGCTCTCGGTAATCCCTGCGCTGCCCCCGCCGGTCGGCCAGGCGATCACCGCGGCCGCCTGTTCGGGCTTGCCGGTGTGGGTGCGCACGACCGGCTTGTCGACATGGGCGGGGAAAGTGACGGGCGGCACGGGCGCGGCGCTGGCGGGCCGCGGCTTCATCGCGCCGAACGTCTCGCCGACTGCCTTGATCGTCGCTTCGGAATCCATGTCGCCGAACACTTCGACTTCGATCGGACCGCTGGCGAGCAGCGGCTCCCAGAGCTTGCGGAAGCTCGCCGGCGTGGTCGCCTCGATCACTTCGCGCGTGGGGATGCCCCAGCGCGGATCGTTCGAATGGAGCAGCCGCTCGAGATCGCGGCCGAGCACTGCGTCGGGCGAAGAGGAAAGGCCGGCATAGCCCGACAGCACTGCCGTCTTCGCGCGGATCACCGGGTTCGGATCCCATATGGGCGCGGCGAGCTTCGTCGCGAACAGCCGCAGCTGATCGGGAAGGTCTTCCTTGTTGGTCTGGCCGGCGAAGCGGAATGCATCCGAATCCACGTCGAAATCGAAGCCCATCTGACGCCGGCCGATCAGCGCATCGAGCTCTTCCTGCCCGAACTTACCGAGGCCGCTCGCGACCAGCGCCATGTCCCCCGCCCAGGCCGGGCTCGGCCGGTCGGCGGGCAGCCCGTTGAGGCCGCGCCCGAAGCGGACATTGACATAGACCTTGCCGACTTCGGACGAATCCTTGCGCATCAGCAGATTGACGCCGTTGGCGAAGATGACCCTCTCGATCTGGAGCTCGGCCAGCGCCGGCGTGCGGCTCACGATCTTGCCCGGGGCGCCCAGCTTCGGAAGCTGCGCGAAAGTGACGTTGCCGAGCGTCTTGCGCTTCGCGCCATTGGCGACGACGTCGGCCGCGAGCGCGGAGGTCACCTTGGTCACCAGCTGCGGATCGGGCGTGTGGGTGTTGACCAATGCGCGCACCGCCGTGCCCTGGAACACGCGCTTCGATGCCGCCTGCACCGTTTCGGGCGTGAACATCTTCGCAGTCACCGCCGACTTGAAGATGTCGTACGATGCCTCGGGCGTGGTCACCGTCTCGTTGATGTCGACTGCCTCGACCAGGTCGTCGGCGAGCTTCATCCCCGATTCGACCGGCGCAGTGGAGATGCGCTGCTTCATCGACGATTCGATCTCGGCGACTTCACGGTCGATCTCGGCCTGGGTGGGCGCAATGGTCTGCGCGTCGGCGATCACCTCGCGCACGTCGCGCAGCGCCTTCTCCCAATCGGCGCCGACCGGCATGACGTTGACGGTGGTGACGTTGGCCGAGCGCGCGACGTCACTCAGATCGGCACCCGCGGCGACGAAGCTGCCGCCCGAGCGCGCCTTGGTTTCGAGCCGCCGGTTGATGATCCGGATCGCGACCAGATCGATCATGCGCTTCTGGTTGAAGATCACCGTGTCCGAGAACACCGTCCATGGCCGCACGACCGCCATCATCGCCAGCGGCGGCACCGCCGGCTCGACGATGCTCGCGGCGAGCGGCTGGCCCTCGACCGGCTTGCCGAAATCCGGGGCCTGCGGCGTGGGGCCCTCGCCCTTCCAGTCGGCGAAATGCTTTTGCACCATGGCTTCGAGCACGGCGGGATCCATGTCGCCGATGACGATCACCACGGCCTTTTCGGGGCGATACCAGCGATCGTGGAACGCCTTGACCGAAGCGGCGGTCGCCGCAGCCAGCGCCGCAGTGGTGCCGATCGGCTTGCGATTGGCGACCGGCTGGCCGGCGAACATCAGGCCGAGCATCGCGTCCTGAAGCCGCTCCTGCGCGCCCGGCTGCTCGCGCGCCTCGGCCAGCACCACCGGCCGCTCGGCGTTGAGCGAGACCTGAGTGATCGCCGGCGCCGACATCATGCCCGCGAGGATCTTGAAGCTCTCATCCAGCCCCTGCGGCGTCGCGGTCGGCAGATCGAGCTTGTACACCGTCTGGGTGAAGGTAGTGCTCGCGTTCGAATCCGAGCCGAAGGTCACGCCGAGCCGCTGCCAGATCCGCTTCGATTCGCCGTCCGGCACGAAGGTCGAGCCGCGGAAGGAGAGATGCTCGAGGAGATGCGCGAAGCCGCGTTCGCTCTCCTGCTCGTTCAGCGAGCCGGCGTCGATCCGCACGCGCACCGAGACCTGGCCCGGCGGCACGCCGTTCTTGCGCACGGCATAGCGCAGGCCGTTCGGAAGCCGCCCGAATTTCCAGGCGTCGTCATGGACGAGGTCGCTGTTCTTGTAGAGCCACGGATCGTCCGCGGTCTGGACCGGCCGCGGCGCAGTCTGCGCCAGCACCGGCAGGGCCGGCGAGAGCGTGACGAGGGCAAGGGAGGCGAGGAGCGGCGACCGCAGGAAACGAAGCATGGATCCCCATCTAATGGCGAACTGCCGCGCATGCCACCTTGGACCTTTCGCCCAGGTGTACGGCTTTGCCGGAGGGCCGGGATTCCGGACTCAATTCCCCGTGTGAGGGTGGACGATTCGTCCAATCGACCGTTGAACCGGAGTCGCTACGGCACCATCTCGGCGTCAAAGGAAATCGACATGCGTACCGATCATGCAAGGGCCTGGAGCGAGTTCCGGCGGATGATGCTGTGGATCGCATTGGCCGGCGTGCTGATGGTCGCCGGCGCGCTCTGGTATCTTGCGATCAACGATGCGCTGTATCTGTCGGCGATCCTCGCGACGATCGGCGGGGTGTTCCTCTCGACCCTGCTCGGCTGCGGGCTGTTCGCCGCCGCCTTCTTCAGCGACAAGAGCGGGCACGACGCGGACGTGGGCGGCGCCACCAGCCACGACGCGGACTGATTGTCCCCGCGAAACCTTTCGTTTCCCGTCCACCGCTTGATCCGCGGACGCCCAGGCGCCACATGACATTCATGCTGATCGAGACCGAAGCCACGCCCAACCCGGCGACGCTCAAGTTCCTCCCCGGCCGCACGGTGATGGACGCAGGCACCCGCGACTTCGCCGCACCCGAGGACGCCGAGGCCTCGCCGCTCGCCGAGGCCCTGTTCGGGCTGGGCGACGTGACCGGCGTGTTCTTCGGCCGCGACTTCATTTCGGTGACCGCAGCGCCCGGCGTCGAATGGCGCGACCTGAAGCCCGACATACTCTCGATCCTGCTCGATCACTTCTCGGCCAACATGCCGCTGTTCCGCGCCGGCACGGCAGCGGGCTTCTCGGTGCCGGCCGAATCCGCCGATTTCGGCGACAATCCCGAGGATGCCGAGATCGTCGCGCAGATCCGCGAGCTGATCGAGACGCGCATCCGCCCCGCCGTCGCCAATGACGGCGGCGACATCGTCTATCGCGGGTTCGACGCGGGCAAGGTCTATCTCCAGATGCAGGGCGCCTGCTCGGGCTGTCCCTCCTCGACCGCGACGCTCAAGAACGGCATCGAGCAATTGCTCAAATATTACGTTCCTGAAGTCACCGAAGTCCGCGCGATCTAGAATTTCGGCACCGGCCCGCTCCCCCACCCGGCCACCCATATGATACTGCCGTTGGGTGGCCGGATGGGGGAGCGGGCCGGTGCCGCCCTCGGCGTGAGCCGAGCAAAGAAAGGATTTGCACATGGGCCGTCCCCTCGATGATGCGGGGCTGGATACGATCTTTCGTACCGCGCGCACCTATAACGGCTATGACGACACGCCGGTCACCGAGGCGGACATCCGCCGCATCTACGACCTGGTGAAGATGGGGCCGACCTCGGCCAACCAGCAGTCGGCGCGCTTCGTCTGGCTGACGAGCCAGGAGAGCAAGGACAAGCTCGCCGATTTGTCGAGCAACACCAATGCCGCCAAGATCCGCAAGGCGCCCGCCGCGGTGATCATTGCGATGGACCTTGCGTTCAACGAGCATCTCCCCTGGCTCTTCCCGCACGCGCCGACCGCGAAGGACTGGTTCCCCGACGACGCGGCACGCTACACCCAGGCGTTCCGCAACTCCTCGCTCCAGGGCGCCTATTTCATCATCGCGGCGCGCGCACTGGGCTTCGATACGGGTCCGATGTCGGGATTCGACAACACCAAGGTTGACGCAGCCTTTTTCAGCGACCAGCCCAATCTGAAGTCCAACTTCATTTCCACGCTGGGCCATGGCGACCCTTCCACCATCTTCGAACGACTTCCCCGTCCCGAGTTCGACCAGTTCAACCGCGTCGTCTGACGCGTTGACGACGCTCGTGATCGAAACCGCGACCGCCGCCTGTTCGGTGGCGCTGCTGCGCGGGGGCGAAGTGGTGGCGAGCGCGCATGAAGTCGTCGGGCGCGGGCATGCCGAGCGGCTGGTGCCGATGATCGCGGCGCTGCCCGGGCAGGGCCGCGCAGCCCGGATCCTCGTCGATGTCGGTCCGGGCAGCTTCACCGGCGTTCGCGTGGGCCTTGCCGCCGCACTGGGGCTCGCGATCGGCTGGAAGGCGGAGGTCTCCGGCTATTCGTCGCTCGCATCGATCGCCGCGGCCGGTTTCGAGGCGCATCCGGAATGGCCCGCGCTTGCCGTGATCCTCGAAGGGGGGCACGGTGAAGTCTTCATGCAGTCGTTCACGGGATCGCCGCTCGCCTCCGAAGGTCCGCTCAAGTCGCTGATACCCTCCGCGGCGCTTGCGGCACTCGAAGGGCGTCGCGCGATCGGCAGCGGCGTCCGCCATCTACTGGCGCTGGACGCGAAGCTCGATGCAATAGAGGCGCTCCCCCGCGCCGGGGATGCGCGGCTGCTTCCCCCCGAATTCACAAGCCTGCCCGCGCGCCCGATCTACGGTCGCGCGCCCGACGCCAAGACTCTCGCGGAGCGGGGCCTGGCATGAGCAGCACGCTCAACATCACCGAATTACGCGAAGGCGGATCGCAGGACCTGACCGAAGTCATCCGCATCATGCAGGATGCGTTCGATCCGCGCTTCGGCGAGGCATGGACCAGCGCGCAATGCCTGGGGATGCTCTCGCTTCCCGGAGTATGGCTGGTGATCGCCAGCATCGGCGGCAGCGACGTCGGCTTCGCGTTGGCGCGCTCGACCGGCGACGAGGCCGAATTGCTGTTGCTGGCGACGCGCCCCGCCGTGCGCCGCCGCGGCGTGGCCGGAGCATTGCTCCGCGCCATCATCGCCGAAGCACAGAATCGCGGAGTCCTTCAACTTCATCTGGAGGTACGCGCGGGAAACGATGCCGTCCGGCTATACCGTCGCGAAGGTTTCGAGAAGGTCGGCGAACGCAAGAACTATTATAGGGGAAAGACTGGGCAAGCGTTTGATGCGCATACCTATGCGCGCAAGCTTCCGTGATTTTTTGTGTAACTGAAGGTTAATGACTTGCCTTTGGTTTGTAATGGCCCGATAGGGCCCTCGCAGACGACATTTATAGTCGTCGATAATTTTGGGTCGAAGGGAACACCATGGACAATTCAGCTGACATTCAGGAAACGCTCATCACGCTCACCGCGGATATTGTTGCGGCGCATGTGAGCAACAATAGTGTTGCAGTTTCCGATCTTCCGGTGCTTATTCAGAATGTTCACGGCGCGTTGACCGGCCTCGGCCGCGTTGCCGCAGAACCTGAAGTAAAGCAGGAGCCGGCGGTTTCGATCCGTTCTTCGGTGAAGCCCGACTTCATCGTCTGCCTCGAAGACGGCAAGAAGCTCAAGATGCTCAAGCGCCACTTGATGACGCACTATCAGATGACTCCGGAACAGTATCGCGCGAAGTGGAATCTTCCTGCTGACTATCCGATGGTCGCGCCCAATTATGCCGAGCAGCGCCGCACGCTTGCCAAGAAGATCGGTCTGGGCACCAAGCGCCGCAAGCGCTGAGCCTTCTTTCTCCCCCCTCCCTTCTAGGGAGGGGCAAGGGGTGGGTAGAAAAGGCTGGGGCTCGATGCCCCGGCCTTTTCTTTGTCACCACCGGCATCGATGGGCTCGCTTCGCTCGCACCCACCCCCAACCCCTCCCTTGCAGGGAGGGGAGTCTACAGGCTACATCGGCGCCATGCCGCGGAAAATCGATCTCGAAGCCCTGTGCCACGAAAAGGGCCTGCGCATCACCGAACAGCGAAAGGTGATCGCGCGCGTCCTCTCCGATGCCGAAGACCATCCCGATGTCGAGAAGGTCTATGAGCGCGCCTCGGCGATCGATCCGGGCATCTCGATCGCCACGGTCTATCGCACCGTGCGCCTGTTCGAAGAGGCCGGCATTCTCGACCGTCACGATTTCGGCGACGGCCGCGCCCGCTACGAACCCGCGCCCGAAGCGCATCACGATCATCTGATCGACGTCGAATCGGGCAAGGTGTTTGAGTTCGTCGATCCCGAGCTCGAACTGCTCCAGAAGCAGATCGCCGAGCGCCTGGGCTTCCGCTTGGTCGATCACCGTATGGAACTCTACGGCGTAGCGCTCGACCGGAAGAGCTGAGCGCAAACCCTTCACCGTTCGCGCTGAGCTTGTCGAAGCGCCACTATCCAGGGAGTGCGTCGCTCGTGGATGACCGCCCTTCGACAGGCTCAGGGCGAACGGACGGGGTATGACCAGCGACCGTCGCGCCGAAGCCGCCGCCGGCACTCCGACCCAACTGACCGTGTCGGAGCAGGCCCGCATGTGGGGCCGGGTGGCGCTGCTGCTGCTCGCGGTCCTCACCCATGTGCCGATGTACTATCTCTGGCGGCTGCTGCGCCTGCCGATGCCGTGGCCGCGCTGGTTCCTCGGCCGCGCCGCGCGCATCGCCGGCGCCCGCGTCGTCAAGATCGGCACCCCGCTGCGCCGCGACGTCTTCTATGTCTCTAACCATCTGAGCTGGATCGACATTCTCGCGCTCGGCGGCGCGAGCGGCACTGCGTTCGTCGCCAAGGCCGAGATCGGTGCCGCGCCGGTGGTCGGCTGGCTCGCGGGGATGAACCGCACCGTTTATGTCAAGCGCGAGAACCGGCTGGGTGTCGCCGAGCAGATCAACCAGCTTCGCGAGGCGCTGGCCGACAATTGGGCGATCACGATCTTCCCCGAAGGCACCACCACCGACGGCAAGTCGCTATTGCCGTTCAAGACCCCGATGCTGCGCGTGCTCGAGCCCCCGCCGCCCGGCGTGATGGTCCAGCCGGTGCTGCTCGATTATGGCGATTTCAGCGAGGAGATCGGCTGGATCGGCCAGGAGCGCGGCCTCAACAACGCCCGCCGCATCCTCGCGCGCAAGGGAAGCTTCGAACTCAAGGTCCACTTCCTCGAACCCTTCGATCCCCGCGACTATCCCGGGCGCAAGGCGATCGCCGCGGAAAGCCGCCGGCGGATCGAGGAAGCGCTGGTCGTCGCGCTCGGCCACCCGCTGCGCCCGTTCCGCTACGCCGAGGAAGCGATCGGGTATAAGGCACCTGCTTCCCCTCCCTCTTAGGGAGGGGTTAGGGGTGGGTAAGAAAAGGTCGGGCTCGATGCCCGACCTTTTCTTTATTTCCCCGCGTCTCGATGGGCTCGCTGCGCTCGCACCCACCCATGATCGGGTGAACAGCGCCCCGCGCTGTTCACCCGATCATCCCTCCCTTTCAGGGAGGGGAGTTAGAAGCTATAGCCCGCCCCAAATGAAACCGACCCCGAAAACCTTCCACGTCAAGTCGTTCGGCTGCCAGATGAACGTCTATGACGGCGAGCGCATGGGCGAGCTGATGGCCGCCCAGGGCATGACCGCGACCGACGACGCCAATGCCGCCGACCTCGTCGTGCTCAACACGTGTCATATCCGCGAAAAGGCGACCGAAAAGGTCTATTCGGACATCGGCCGCCTCAGAAAGCACGGCAAGGATCCGATGATCGCGGTCGCGGGCTGCGTCGCGCAGGCTGAGGGCGCCGAGATCGTCAGCCGCGCCAAGGTCGATGTCGTAGTCGGCCCGCAAGCCTATCACAACTTGCCGCAGCTCGTCGCCGATGCCGCCGCGGGCAAGTCGGCGCTCGACACCGACATGCCGGCGATGAGCAAGTTCGGCGCGCTGCCCTCGCGCCGGAAAGTCGGCCCCTCGGCGTTCCTCACCGTGCAGGAGGGCTGCGACAAGTTCTGCACCTATTGCGTGGTGCCCTATACCCGCGGCGCCGAAATCAGCCGCCCGTTCGACGCGATCGTCGACGAGGCAAAGGCGCTGGTCGATGCCGGCGCGCGCGAGATCACCTTGCTCGGCCAGAACGTCAATGCGTGGGACGATTCGGCGGGCAACGGCCTGCACGGCCTGATCCGCGCGCTCGACCGGATCGAGGGGCTGCACCGCATCCGCTACACCACCAGCCATCCCAACGACATGCGCGAAGGGCTGATCCGCGCGCATGCCGAGGTCGAGAAACTGATGCCCTATCTGCACTTGCCCGTGCAGGCCGGCAGCGACCGCATCCTCAAGGCGATGAACCGGTCGCACAGCCGCGCATCCTATCTCGCCTTGCTCGAGCGCGTGCGCGCGGCGCGGCCCGACATCGCATTGTCGGGCGACTTCATCGTCGGCTTCCCGGGCGAGACCGATGCGGACTTCGCCGATACGCTCAGCCTGATCGACGAAGTCGGCTATGCCGCGAGCTTCAGCTTCAAATACAGCCCCCGCCCCGGCACGCCCGCCGCCGAGATGACCGACGGCTTCGTGCCGGAGCCGGTGATGGACGAACGCCTCCAGCGCCTCCAGTCCGCGATCGCCCGCGATCAGGCGGCGTTCAACGCCACGACACTCGGCAAGAGCTGCACGGTGCTGATCGAACGCAAGGGCAAGCTGCCCGGCCAGATGCTCGGCAAATCGCCCTGGCTGCAATCGGTCCATCTGATGACCGACGCGCAGATCGGCGACCTGATCGAAGTCGAGATCGTCCGCGCCGACCCAAATTCGCTGGCCGGCGTGGAGCGGGTGCGAGCCGCGGCCTGAGGCCAAAAGCCGGATGTCCGCTAACGCCCATTTGCGGACATTCGGAAGCGGGCTAAACAATCCCATGTCTACCGGTCCGAACCTTCACGAATGGAACTTTCAATCCGTCGCCGTCATGCAAGCCATGCTTGGTATGCTGTCGCCGAATTTTCGTCTGGTCACGCTTGGCCATGACGGAACTCAGTGGCTGATAGGTTTCGTGCTTGAGCGCGAAGATGCTGAGGATCGGGAGGAGATTGAAGATTTCGAAACCGAATGGGATGCGTTGCAAAGCGGGCCAGAGCCACGCGAGGTCCGCACTGTCGTGGAGCCCGGACCGCTGCCTCTGACTGCATGGCCAACGCGCGCCTTATACCAGCGTCGAGAGGCAGTTGGTCCGCGGGACTAAACGACTGCTTTCCACCAATAGCAGACGCAGGCTGACACCGCCCGCATCTGTCGTCGCGAGGTCACACACGCACTTTATTCGTCCCGTGTCTCGCCCGCCCCTGTCTTTGTAGGATTTCCTCTGCCATCGTCGCAGCGACTCATGCGCACGGAACCACCTGCTCCGCTCCCAGTTGGCCTATCGAGGCCCCGCATGCCCCGCGTTTCAAAGTTGACGAATGCACCGCGACTCCCGCAACTTTGCTTTACACCCGAAAGGACCGCATGAGCCGTAAGCCCGTCCCCGCCCAATCCGGTGAACGCTCGCGGGTCGAGGTCACGTTCGACAAGCCCCAGCTCCTGCCGCAGCTCTTCGGCGAATATGATTCGAACATCCTCGCGCTCGAGGAGCGGCTGGGCGTCTATATCCACGCCCGCGGCCAGCGCGTCGTGATCGAGGGTTCGGCCGAGGCAGTCGCGCATGCCCGCGAAGTGCTCCAGGAGCTCCAGGCGCGCGTGATCCGCGGCGAGGATATCGACACCGGGCTGATCGACGCCGTGATCGCGATGTCGAGCGAGCCGATGTTCACCGGCATCGTCAAGGCCGACGCGCCGGGCGGCGGCCCGCCCCCGTCGATCATGATCCGCACGCGCAAGAAGACGATCGTCCCGCGCTCGGTCGCGCAGACGCATTACATGCGCGAGCTCATTTCGAACGACATGATCTTCGCATTGGGGCCGGCGGGTACGGGCAAGACCTATCTCGCCGTGGCGCAGGCCGTGGCGCAGCTGATCACCGGCAGCGTCCAGCGGCTGATCCTGTCGCGCCCGGCGGTCGAGGCCGGCGAGCGGCTGGGCTTCCTGCCCGGCGACATGAAGGAGAAGGTCGATCCCTATCTCCGCCCGATCTACGACGCGCTCTACGATTGCCTGCCCGCCGAGCAGGTCGAGCGGCGGATCGCATCGGGCGAGATCGAGATCGCGCCGATCGCCTTCATGCGCGGCCGCACGCTTGCCGACGCGTTCGTGATCCTCGACGAGGCGCAGAACACCACGCCGGCGCAGATGAAGATGTTCCTCACCCGCTTCGGCGCGAACAGCCGAATGGTGATCTGCGGCGATCCCAAGCAGGTCGACTTGCCCGGCGGTCCGCCCGCATCGGGCCTGACCGATGCGATCGGCCGGCTCGACGGCGTCGACGGCATCGCCTTTTCGTGGTTCACCGCGGCGGACGTGGTCCGCCATCCGATCGTCGGCCGCATCGTCCAGGCCTATGAGGGGCCGGATGCTTGACATCGCTGCCCTGCGCGAAGCCCCCTGGCCGGAGGGCGATTGGGAAGCCCTCGCCGCCCGCTCTGCCGAGGCTGCGCTCGCCGAAACCCCGTTCGGCGAGTGGCTCGACTGGCCGGTGACGATCGAGATCGCCGTCCGGCTGGCGAGCGACGACGAGGTCCGCACGCTCAACCGCCAATATCGCCAGAAGGACAAGCCGACCAACGTTCTGTCCTTCCCGATGGTCCAGCCCGATCTGCTCGAGACGGTCACGCAGAACAGCGACGACGGCGAGGTGATCCTGGGCGACATCATCCTCGCCCACGGCATCTGCGCCGCCGAGGCGGAGGAGCGCGGCATATCGGTCGAGGATCATGCCAGCCACCTGATTGTCCACGGGGTGCTGCATCTGCTAGGCTATGACCATATGGGAGACGCCGAGGCCGAGGCGATGGAGGAGATGGAGCGCGCCGCGCTCGCCAATCTCGGCCTGCACGATCCGTACCCCGTACGCGAGGACTGAACACGAACATGCCCGAGGGCCCCAGTACCGGACACAGTACCGGCACCAACGAGTCCACCCATGAGAGCGGCGGCATATGGCGGGGAATCCGCAATTTGCTGTTCGGCGACGAGCAGGAAGAGACGCTGCGCGACCGCATCGAGGATGCGATCGACGAGCATGAGGACGAAGGCGGCAAGACGCCTGCCGGCGACCTCGCGCCGATCGAGCGCCAGATGCTCAAGAACCTGCTCCATTTCGGCGAGCGCGACGCGGGCGATGTCGGCGTGCCGCGCGCCGACATCATCGCCGTGGAGGAAGCCACCAGCTTCGCCGATCTCGTGCAGTTGTTCGCGGAAGCCGGGCACAGCCGCCTGCCGGTCTATCGCGAAGAGCTCGATACGATCATCGGCATGGTCCATATCAAGGACGTGTTCGCGATCCTCGCGACGGGCGCGCCGCATCCGCCGAGCATCGCCGGGCTGATCCGCCAGCCGGTCTATGTTCCGCAATCGATGGGCGTGCTCGACCTGCTCGCCCAGATGCGCGCCAACCGCACGCATCTCGCCATCGTCGTCGACGAATATTCGGGGACCGAGGGCCTGATCACCATCGAGGACCTGATCGAGGAGATCGTCGGCGAGATCGAGGACGAGCATGACGAGGCGCCGACCGCCTTGCTCGTGCCGATCGAGGGCGGCGGATGGGACGCCGATGCCCGCGCCGAGCTGGAGGACGTCGCCGAGACGATCGATCCGCGGCTCGGCGAAGTCGACGAGGATATCGATACGCTGGGCGGCCTCGCCTTCGTGCTGGCGGGGCACGTTCCCCAGCCGGGCGAATGCCTGATCCATGACAGCGGCTGGAAGCTCGAAGTGGTCGAGGCCGATTCGCGCAAGGTGACGCGGCTTCGCCTCCATCCGCCCAAGAAGCATGCCGAGATCGAGGACTAGACTCATGCTGAAGCGCATCCTCATCGTGCTCGCATTGCTGATCGTGCTGGCGATCGGCGGCTGGTTCTGGATCAGCCAGCCCGACAAGGCGCGGCTCAGCGAGCAGGCCGTCACCGGCAAGGCGCCGCAGCTCACCGACACGCGTTCGGAGAGCTTCCCCACGGTCGGCATCGCCAAGCCCGTTGGCTGGGCCGGCGGCGCGAAGCCGGTCCCGGCCGCCGGCCTTCAGGTCGCCGCCTTCGCCGACAAGCTCGAGCATCCGCGCTGGCTCTATCGCCTCCCCAATGGCGACGTCCTCGTCGCCGAGACCAATTCGCCGCCGCGCGAGGGTGGCGGGGTTACCGGCTGGGTGATGGGTCTGCTGCTCGGCCAGGCGGGCGCCGACGTGCCATCGCCCAACCGGATCACGCTGCTGCGCGACACCAACGCAGACGGCGTCGCCGATCAGCGCTCGGTTCTGCTCACCGGTCTCAATTCGCCCACCGGCATGGCCCTGGTCGGCAACTGGCTCTACGTGGCCAACACCGACGCGCTGGTCCGCTTTCCCTTCACGCCCGGCCAGACGCGGATCACGGCGAAGCCGGAGAAGGTCATCGCACTGCCGGGCGGCGGAAACCACTGGGCCCGCAACGTCGTCGCCGCGCCCGACGGCAAGACCCTGTTCGTCAGCGTCGGCTCCTCCTCCAACATCGCCGAGAACGGCCTCGAGGCCGAAGGCGCGATTTATTCGGGCGGATCGCGCGCCGATTTCGCCAAGGACGGGCGCGCACTGATCCTGCAGGTGTTCCCCAACACGAAGGAGGCCCGGGTCTATGCCTGGGGGCTGCGCAATCCCAACGGCATGGCGTTCGAGCCGAGCAGCGGCGCGCTGTGGACCGTCGTCAACGAGCGCGACATGCTCGGATCGGACATGCCGCCCGATTATCTGACCCAGGTCGATTTCGGCGCCTTTTACGGCTGGCCGTGGAATTACTGGGGCGGCTATGTCGACAAGCGCGTCACGCCCGAGCGGCCCGATTTGCGCGAATATAGCAAGCGCCCCGATTTCGCGCTCGGCGCGCACGTCGCCCCGCTCGGCCTGGCCTTCGCCGGCGACGCGAAGCTCGGCAGCAATTGGGCGAAGGGCGCCTTCGTCGGCCTGCACGGATCGTGGAACCGCGAGCCCAAGTCCGGCTACAAGGTCGTCTATGTCCCGTTCGGCGACGATGGCTTCCCGGCAAAGGACGCCAAGCCCGTCGACCTGCTCACCGGCTTCCTTGGCGCCGACGGCAAGACCACCCGCGGCCGCCCGGTCGGCGTGATCACCGACGCCAGCGGCGGCCTGCTGGTCGCCGACGATGTGGGCAACGTGATCTGGCGGGTGAGCGCGAAGTGAAGCTCATTTGAGCAGCTTGGCGCCCTTTTCGGCGAGCTTCTCGCGCACCTTCGACGCAAAGAGCGCGAGCATCGGCGGCAAGTCGACTTCGGCATGGACGCGGTTGTCGAACACCTGAAGCCTGCTCGCCACCTGCTGCCCCATCGCGCTGACGGTGAAGTGGAGCGTGTCGCCTTCCCAACGCTGCTCGACATGCCCGCCTCCAGGCACGATCTCGGCAATCTTGCTCACCCCGCCCGCGATCCGCGCGCGGGCAGCGTCGCGGCCGAGCTTGTGCGGGATATCGACGACGACCGGGTCAGCCATCAGCGTGCAAACAGATTGGCATCATCACCAAACGCCTTGAATTCGAGTGCGTTGCCGCTCGGATCGCGAAAGAACATCGTCGCCTGCTCGCCGACCTGACCCGGGAACCGGACATGCGGCGCGATCCCGAACGGAATCCCCGCCGCCTCGACGCGCGCCGCGAGCGCTTCCCAGTCGGGCATCGCCAGCACCACGCCGAAATGCGGCACCGGCACATGGTGCCCGTCGACTTCGTTGGCGACCGCCACCGGCTTCGCGGCGGGATCCAGATGCGCGACGATCTGGTGGCCGAACAGGTCGAAGTCGATCCATTGTTCGGAGGAACGCCCCTCCGGGCAGCCGAGCACGCCGCCGTAGAAGGCGCGTGCCGCCGCGAGATCATGGACCGGGAAGGCGAGGTGGAAGGGACGCAGGGTCATCTAATTGCCTCTAGCCGATCCTCCCCCGGAGGGGGAGGGGGACCAAGCGCAGCTTGGTGGAGGGGTAGTCTCCACGGGGCGATGTCGCTTGGGGCAACTACCCCTCCACCGCTTCGCGGTCCCCCTCCCCCTCCGGGGGAGGATGCGCTAAGCCCCACGCCGATGCTCTCCCGCCCCCTGCTCACCGCCCTCATCGCCGGCCTCGTCTCCGCCACGGGTTTCGCGCCGCTGAACCTGTGGCCGATCGCGCTCCTCGCCTTCGCGGTCCTGCTCTGGCTGACCTGGTCCGCGCCCACGCTCAAGGCAGTGCTGCTGCGCGGCTGGGTATTCGGTGTCGGCCACTTCACCGTCGGCAACAACTGGATCCAGCACGCCTTCGATTATCAGGACAAGATGCCGCCCGCGCTCGGCTATTTCGCCGTGCTGCTGCTGGCCTTGTACCTCGCGGTCTATCCGGCATTCGCGATGGGGCTGGCGTGGCGCTTCAGCCGCACGGTCAAGCGACGCGACGGCGGGACCGCGCCCGACCTCGCCTTCGTGCTCGCCGCCGCGGCCTCGTGGATCATTACCGAATATCTGCGCGGCGTGCTGTTCACCGGCTATCCGTGGAACCCGCTGGGCGTGGTCTGGCTGCCGACGCCGCTGGCCCAGATCGCGGCATGGATCGGCACCTATGCCTTGTCGGGAGTCGCGGTCTTCGCCGCGGGCCTGCTCTTCCTCGCATCGCAGCGCCAATATCGCCCGCTGCTGATCGGCGCCCCGCTATTGTTCGTGCTGGCCCTGCTCAACTTGGGCTTTGCGGGGACCTCGCCTTCGCCCGATCCGGCCGCCCCACGCGTGCGCGTCGTGCAGCCCAATATCGGGCAGGAGGGCGTCGGCGAGCCCGATTATCCCGAGCGCGTGCTGGTCAAATTGCTCGAATATAGCGGCCGACCCGGAGAAGCGCCGCGGCTGCTGGTGTGGCCCGAAGGCACGGTCAATTATTATGTCGAGGACGGCTATCCCGACACGCGCTTTTATGGTCGCGCCGATCCGCGCTGGGTACGCATTCGGATCGCCACCAGGCTCGGACCGAAGGACGTCGCACTGATCGGCGGAACCGCCCTGTTCTTCGGCAAGGACGGCAAGATCAACGGCGCGGGCAATTCGGTTTGGTCGCTCGATTCCAAGGGCACGCTGGGCCCGCGCTACGACAAGGCGCATCTCGTCCCTTACGGCGAATATCTGCCGATGCGCACATTGCTGGCGCCGCTCGGCCTCGCCCGCCTCGTGATGGGCGAAGTCGATTTCGTCCCCGGTCCGGGCCCGCGCGCGATCGAAGTGCCCGGGTTCGGCAAGGCCGGCATCCAGATCTGCTACGAGATCATCTTTTCAGGGCAGGTGGTCGATCGCCGCAATCGACCGGATTTCATCTTCAACCCTTCGAACGACGCATGGTTCGGCAAATGGGGCCCGCCGCAGCATCTGGCGCAGGCGCGGCTGCGCGCGATCGAGGAAGGCCTGCCGATCCTGCGCTCGACCCCCACGGGTATCTCGGCGGTGATCGACGCGCACGGTCGCGTGCTCGAATCGATTCCGCATCGCCAGGAAGGCGCGATCGAACTCGCTCTGCCCCGCCCGCTGCCGCCGACATTGTTCGCGCGCCTCGGCAACTGGCTCGCCTTCCTCGTCGCCGGCGCATTCCATCTGTTCGCGATTGCGTTCCGTCGCCTGGGCCGCTAGGGGCAGGATATAAGGAAAGCTTTATATGGGCATGGCAACGGCCCGGCTTCCTTCCCACGATTTGAGGAAAACCATGCGTTCCAATTATCTCTTCACGTCCGAATCGGTTTCGGAAGGCCATCCCGACAAGGTCTCCGACCAGATTTCCGACGCCATCGTCGATCTGTTCCTCTCGAAGGACCCCGAAGCCCGCATCGCCTGCGAGACGCTGACCACCACCCAGCTGGTGGTCCTTGCCGGCGAGATCCGCGGCAAGGGGATCATGGACGAGGCCGGCAATTGGGCGCCGGGCGTGAAGGAAGAGGTCGAGAAGACCGTCCGCGATACGGTCAAGCGCATCGGTTACGAGCAGGACGGCTTCCACTGGGAGACGCTGCGTTTCGAGAACAACCTGCATCCGCAGTCCGCGCACATCGCGCAGGGCGTAGACGCTTCGGGCAACAAGGACGAAGGCGCCGGCGATCAGGGCATCATGTTCGGCTATGCCGCCGACGACACGCCCGACCTGATGCCGGCGACGCTCTATTACAGCCACAAGATCCTCGAGCAGATGGCCGCCGATCGCCATTCGGGCGCGGCGCCGTTCCTCGAGCCGGACGCCAAAAGCCAGGTCACGCTCCGTTACGAAGGCAGCAAGCCCGTCGCAGCCACCGCGATCGTCGTGTCGACCCAGCATGGCAAGGGCTATGACGAAGGCGACAAGGAAGCCGAGCTCCACGCTTATGTGAAGAAGGTCGTCGCCGACATTCTTCCGGCCGAGCTGCTTTCGGACGAGACCGTCTATCACATCAACCCGACCGGCAGCTTCGAGATCGGCGGTCCCGACGGCGACGCCGGCCTGACCGGGCGCAAGATCATCGTCGACACCTATGGCGGCGCGGCCCCGCACGGCGGCGGCGCCTTCTCGGGCAAGGACCCGACCAAGGTCGATCGCTCGGCGGCGTACATCACGCGCTATCTGGCGAAGAACATCGTCGCAGCGGGCCTGGCGCAGCGCTGCACGATCCAGCTCGCCTACGCGATCGGCGTGTCCAAGCCGCTGTCGCTCTATGTCGACACGCACGGCACCGGCACCGTCGGTGACGACAAGATCGAGGAAGCGATCCTAGGCCTGGCCAAGCTCGGCGGGCTCACCCCGCGCGGCATCCGCACGCATCTCGGCCTCAACAAGCCGATCTATCAGAAAACCGCGGCCTATGGCCATTTCGGCCGCAAGGCAGAGGGCGACTTCTTTCCCTGGGAGAAGACCGACCTTGTCGAGGATCTGAAGGCCGCCCTGGCCTGATCCGCGCCGGCGACGGACAAGCAAGGGCCGGGGGAGCAATTCCCCGGCCCTTTTCGTTGCAGGCATCGCATCGGCCCCTTCGCCTCGTCGATAGCAGCGAACCGTGTCCGCTCACCTCGTCTAGGGATAAGTACGGAGGCCCTTCTAAAGGCAGGGGTAACCGCATTTCTTCACTAGATGTGGGAGGTACAGGAACCGAATGGTGGATTCGCAATCAGTGACATCCGAATTGGAGCACAAACCCGTGTCCGACTCGGGTCTGACGATCGCCTTTCAGCCGATCGCCGATCTCTCGGGCAACCGGGTGTACGCCTATGAGGCGATCGTGCGCGGCCGCAACGGCGAGACCTCGGCGGAGATCTACGGGTCGCTCGACGGCGAGGCTCGCGCCACGTTCGGCCAGCGCTGCGCGGCGGCCGCCATCCGCCTGTCGATGGCGGCAGGGCTGGGCACCAGCGGCGCCCGCCTTCTCATTCCCCTCCAGGCCGCCGGGATCGGCGCGCCGGCCGAGCATCTCGAACCGATCCTGCGCGTCGCGCGCATGACCGGACTCATCCCCGAACGCCTGATCTTCGGCCTCGAAGGCTATCAGCAGCTCAAGGGCAGTGCGCTCGCCGAGATCATCGACGTGCACCGCAAAATGGGGCCGCTGACGGCGTTCGTCGGACTTGGCCCGGGCCATTCCGGGCTCGCGCTGTGCGGCCGCTACCTTCCCGAGCTGGTCAAGCTCGAATCGGACCTCGTCAGCGCCATCGCCAGCAGCTGGTCGCGCCGCCTCGTCCTCGAGGATCTCACGCCGCGCATCCGCAGCCTCGGCCTCAAGGTGATCGCCACCGGCGTCGACAGCGAGCCCGTGCTCCAGCGCCTGCGCAGCTTTGGTATCCATCTCGTCCAGGGCGACGAGATTGCCAGCCCGGCGATTCGCGCCCTCCCGAATCCCTCGCTCCGCCGCGCCGCCTGATTCGAACCAGCGTCGGGCTGCCCAGAGCGACGATCCGAACCGCGACTCGCGGCGTTTCCGAAGCATTCGCGCGGAAGCCCGGAGAATCCCTATGGGTGCGAACCCAATGCGGCGACGCACGGAGTGGGCGGCGGCCGCGTTAACCAATATTTCAGCTCACGAAGAGGAGCTTGCATGATCGACACCCACGCCACGCTGTCCACCGTCAAGGTCAACCGCGCCGATCCGCGTCTCGATCTCCGCATCGGCTTCCAGCCGATGATCGCCAAGGGAACCAGCAATCCCTTCGCCTGGCAGGCCGTCGCCACCGGTGTGGACGGCCGCAGCTTCGCCGCCATCTCGGCGTCGCTCCTTCCCGAACAGCGCCCCGCCCTGGAGGCGCGCCGCATCACCCTCACTCTCGAACGCGCCGCCGCGCTCGGTGTCCACGGCGGCGAAACCCTGATCGCAGTTCCTCTCGGCGCCGCCGCCGGACCTGCCGAGCCGCTACTCTCGCATCTCTTCCGCGCCGCGCTGGCGCAGGGCATCGCCACCAACCGGCTGGTGATCGAGATCAACGCCGACGAACGCGGCGATCTGAACCACGCCATCGCGCTCGCCGACGCGTGCACCCGCCGCGGCCTCTCGGTCACACTCGACGGTTTCGCCGCAGGCCCGGTCGCCCTCAAGCTGCTCGCCCGCTTCACGCCGCGCTTCGTCAAGCTCGATCCGTCGCTGGTCCGCGGCATCGATGCCAGCCTCTCGCGCCGACTGATGGCCGAGGGCGTGATGCGACTGGCGCGCAACATGGGCGTCACTGTCATTGCCCGCGGCGCCGAGCGCCGTGGCGAGCACGAAGCGCTCGAGGCGATGGGCGTGCGCCATTTCCAGGTCGAGACCGCGTCGCTGCCCCGGGCCGACCTGCCGCGCCGCGAAGCGCGCAACCCGCTCAGCGCGCCGACGCACCGCCGGCTTGCGCATCACAATCGCATCGCCTTTCCGCTCCGCACTGCCGCGCAGCCGGCCATGGCGCTCGCGCTCCAGGTTGCGTAGCGCCGCCGTCGCGCTAACAGGCGGCATGCCCGATCCCGTCACCATTCGCCGCCTCTATGGACGTTCCAAGGGGCACAAGCTCCGCGAAGGCCAGGCTGCACTGGTCGAGGAGATGCTGCCCAAGGTCAGCGTCCCAGACAACGGTCCGCTCGACTCCACCCTGCTATTTGGCGACAGCCGTCCGCTCGAGTTCGAGATCGGCTTCGGCGGCGGCGAGCATCTCGCCGGCCAGGCGAGGATGCGCCCCGATCAGGGCTTTATCGGCTGCGAGCCCTTCCTCAACGGCGTGGTCAGCGCGCTCAACCACATCCGCGACGACGAGCTCGGCAATGTCCGGCTCCACATGGGCGATGCGCTGGAAGTGCTCGAGCGGCTCCCCGACGCCAGCCTGAGCCGCGTCTATTTGCTCCATCCCGATCCCTGGCCCAAGGCGCGCCACGCCAAGCGGCGCATGATCAACAACGGGCCGCTCGACATGATTGCTGCCAAACTCAAGCCCGGCTGCGAGTTTCGTCTCGGCACCGACGATCCCACATATTGCCGCTGGGCGATGATGGTGATGAACCAGCGCCGCGATTTCGCCTGGCAGGCGGAGAGCGCCGCCGACTTCCTCACGCGTCCGGCCGACTGGCCCGAAACCCGCTACGAGCGCAAGGCGCGCCGCAAGGGGCACGAGGTCTGGTACTTTCGATACGTGCGAATCTAGCTCAGCTCGATCCATACCGGCGCGTGATCGCTGGTCTTCTCCCAACCGCGGACATGCGCGTCGACGTCCGCGGCGCTCAGTTTCTTCGCGGCTGGCGCGTTGAGCAGGAAATGGTCGATCCGCAGCCCGGCATTGCGCGCATATGCGTTCCGGAAATAGTCCCAGAAGGTGTAGATGGTCGCGTCCGGATGGAGCGCGCGCAGCGCATCGGTCCAGCCCTGGTCGAGCATGCGGAACCAGGCGGCCCTGACCTCGGGCGCGAACAGCGCATCCTCGAGCCAGCGTTCGGGCTTGTAGACGTCGCGGTCGGTGGGCATCACGTTGTAGTCGCCCGCGATCACCACTGGCACGTCCATGTCGATCAGCGTGGCGGCATGCGCGATCAGCCGGTCGAACCAGCGGAGCTTGTAGTCGAATTTGGGCCCCGGGCGCGGATTGCCGTTGGGGAGATAGAGCCCGCCCACCAGCACTCCGCCGATCGCGGCCTCGATATACCTGCTGTGGCTGTCGTCGGGATCGCCCGGCAGTCCGCGCCGCGTCTCGACCGGATCACAGCCTTTGGCGAGGATCGCCACGCCGTTCCAGCTCTTCTGCCCATGCCAGATCGCACCATAGCCCGCGTCGCGGATCGCCTGCTCCGGGAACCGCTCGTCGGGTGCCTTCAGTTCCTGAAGGCACACCACGTCGGGCGCGCTCTCGGCAAGCCAGCGAAGCAGCACCGGCAGCCGACCGTTGACGCCGTTCACATTGTACGTCGCTATCCGCACGCCGCGTCCTCCTCGCCCGACAAGGCGTGCAGTGGCAAAGGGTTCCATTCCGCTGGTTGACCCGCCCCGCCGCCGCGCCTAGGGGGCGGCTGCGTGGGTCCGTAGCTCAGTTGGTAGAGCAAGCGACTTTTAATCGAGAGGTCCCGGGTTCGAATCCCGGCGGACCCACCATTTTGCTGGGAGGTTGTGGGGACAACCTTACCCGGTGCCACCGCAACCGAGGTGCCCCACGCCACACATATGGTTTCGTTCTGCCGGTTTGATATGTGATCGCGTTGTCGTGAGCTTCGCGAACGCTTCTCTTAAGCATCTCCATCGCCGAGAGTTGGCGACCGATCATTTCCTCTGACCCAGACGCGGCGCGGAATTTGCCCTCCGTTCCACTTGTCGAGTTTACTCTCGGGGACATCCGTTTTCGATCAGCCATCCGTTGATTTCCTGTTCGGGACTCGGGTCGAAGGGCTGCGGAAAATCATACTTACAGCCAGACGGCGGATCGATCCAACGCACTGGCGATCTCCTGATTTGTCAGTCAATTTCCCTCGACTCTGTCGCCCGCCACATCGAACCGCGTGCAGGGGCGTAAGCTACCAGCCATGGATTTCGCCAAGCAGATACGTCCGGGTAACCCAGATCGCGTTACGCTCATCGCGCATCATGCATTCCAGAGCGCTGCGTCCACCGAAGACCGCCGCCGAGTTCGGTGCTCGCATCCAGGCGTCGGCACGGTCCGGTGAGCGATCTCTTCGGTCAGCTTCTCGGACGAGGTGCCGAACTGCATCCGCTTGAGCCGGGCGATCTGCACCCGCAGCGTGTCGATGATCACCCGCGACAGCGAGTCCGCATCGACCGATGCGTCGACGGTCAGCCGCGCGCCCGACGGCAGTTCGATCCCGATCCTGTCAAGGCACTAAGTTCCGAAGGCACGACGCCGGGACCGCGATGACAGCTCGCACACTTCTCGCCACAGAGTTCCGCACCCGCCGGGATCCGTTCGGGCGAAGCGAGGTCCGCAGGCGGGATGATCCCGCGCCTGCGTCGCGATCGAGCAATGCCCCAACCGGCGCAGTGTGCAGCGCATCGGCCGCGACATTGTATCCGCCCAAATAGACGATGCCGCGGCAGCGAGGAGCAGACGCACTGCCAGCGCGCCGGCAAATGCGAGGATCGGCAGATGATGTCATATCTTTTGCCTGCCGTCGTCTTCTCCTCGGCTGCCCCGCGTTGACGCGGATTCAGAACCAGATGCGCAACCCTGCGACAAAGCTCGTAGTGGTGGGATCCTCGCCGTCGGCGCGCGCGAAATCGGCGGTGCGGCCGGTCTTCGCTTCATGGGTGACGCCGACATAGGGCGCGAACCGGCGCGTGATCTCGTAGCGGAGCCGGAGACCCAGTTCGGCATCGGTGAGGCCGGAGCCGATCCGATTCTCCGGCACGTCCTGCGCGGCGAGGTTGAGCTCGACGCGCGGCTGCAGGATCAGCCGTTGGGTAATCCGCTGATCGTAATAGCCTTCGAGGCGGCCGAGCAGATCGCCTTTGGTCGAAAGGAACAGCGCGCCCTCGACCTCGAACATGTAGGGGGCGAGGCCCTCGAAGCCGACCGTCGCATAGGTGCGGTTCGGCCCGCGCCTGAAATCCTGGCGGACACCGGCCTGGAGATTGAAATAGGGGCCGATCGCATGGCTGTAGAGCGCCTGCACCTCGGCGCTTTCGAGCCGATCGCCGAACGCGCCTTCGCCCTCCGACTTGAGCCAGAGGCGATCGATATCGCCACCGACGAACGCCTCGCCATCCCAGTGATAGCCGTCGCGGCCCTGCCGCGCGCGATATTCGGCGAGGTTGAACATGATTTGATGGAAGATCTGGCCGCCCTGCTCGCGCATCATGCGCTCCCGCGCGCGCGCCATTTCGTCCTGTGGGAACTGACGGTCGGCAAAATGGTCCATCGGCGGTGGGGGTGCGGCCGCATCGCCGGCGGGCAGTGCCGTCCCGGTCATCTCCATCCCGCCGTGCTGGCTCTGCGGAGCCGCGCCGTGCCGGCTATGGTCCTGCATGTCCATGCCGGGCATCGGCTCGGCCGGATCGGACGCGGGCGGCGCCTGGCTCATGTCGTGCCCCGAATGATCCATGCCCTCCATGCCGCCGCTTTGCGGCGCCGCAGGCTTGGCGGGCTTCGCTGCCCGCTTCTTGGGCGCAGGCTTTTTAGGCGCCGGCTTCTTCGCCGGGGCAGGCGTCTGCATGTCCGGCATGTTCATGCCCTGATGCTGCGAATGCTCCTGCGCGAGCACCGGCTGGGCAAAGGCGAGCGCCGTGGACGCCGCGAGCGCAGTGAGGGCCCGGCTCATGCCGCCTCTCCCTTCGGCCGCACGCTGACGATCCGCATCATGCCCGCTTCCATGTGGTAGAGCAGGTGGCAGTGGAACGCCCAGTCGCCGACCGCGTCGGCGGTGAAATCCCACGTCACTTTTCCGCCCGGCTGGACCAGCACGGTATGTTTGCGCGGAGCATGATCGCCGTGACCGGTGACCAGCTCGAAGAAATGGCCGTGGATGTGGATCGGATGGCTCATCATGGTGTCGTTGATGAGGTTCACCCGCACCCGCTCGCCCTCGGCGAACGGGATCGGCTCGTGCTTGTCCGACATCTTCTCGCCGTCGAACGACCACATGAACCGTTCCATGTTGCCGGTCAGGTGGATGTCGATGCTGCGCGACGGCGCGCGCACGTCCGGATTGCGATCGAGCGCCATCAGGTCCTTGTAGACCAGCACCTTGTGCCCGGCGTCCTCGAGGCCTTGGCCCGGCTCGCCGGTGCGGTCCATCGGCATCGGCGAGATCGTCTGCACGCCGGGGCCCTTCCTGACCAGGGGGGCGTTCGAGAAGTCGCGCATCTTCATCGAGCCGTGGCCCATGCCGGCCATCGCTTTATGGTCCATGCCCTGCATCGATCCGTGATCCATGCCGGACATGTTCGACATGTCCATGCCCATGTCCTTCATCGTCGCGATCGGGCGTTTTCTCAGCGGCGGCACTTCGCCGGCCATGCCGGGGCGCGGCGCCAGCGTCGCGCGCGCCATCCCCGAGCGGTCGACCGCCTCGGCGACGATCGTATAGGCCTGGTCCTCGGCCGGCGTGACGATCGCATCATAGGTCTCCGCGACACCGATCTGGAACTCTTCGACTTCGACCGGATGGACATTCTGGCCGTCGGCCTGGACGATCGTCAGCGGGAGTCCGGGGATGCGCACGTTGAAGTTGGTCATCGCCGAGGCATTGATCACGCGCAGCCGCACGCGTTCGCCGAGCTTGAACAGTCCGGTCCAGTTATCGCGCGGGCCATGGCCGTTGACGACATAGGTGTAGGCGGCACCGGTGACGTCGAGCACGTCGGTGGGGTCCATGCGCATCCGGCCCCAGTCGAGCCGGTCCTTGAGTTTCTGGTCACGGCCGGAAAGCAGGCCGGCAAGCGTCTGGCGCTGGAGATTGAAATGCCCCGGATCGACCTTCATCCGGCGGAAGATCTCCTGCGGGGAAATCCGGCTGTGATCGGCGAGCACGAGCACATGCTCGCGATCATATTGGACCGGATCGGGGCCGGCGGGATCGATCACGATCGGGCCGTAGTGACCAAGCTGTTCCTGGAGCCCCGAATGGCTGTGATACCAGTAGGTGCCGTTCTGCCGAAGCGGGAACTCGTAGAGGAAGCTCGAACGAGGCTTGATGCCGGGAAAGGACACGCCCGGCACGCCGTCGAACTGCGGCGGCACGAGCAGGCCGTGCCAGTGGATCGAGCTGTCCTCGTCGAGATCGTTGACGACGTTCAGCCGCACCGTCTGGCCCTCGCGCAGACGCAGCAGTGGCGCGGGTACGGTGCCGTTGATGCCGATCGCATTGGACTTGCGGCCGTCGAGGACCAGCGCCATCCGCGCGATCCTGAGCGTGATATCGTTGCCCGAGAGCGTCGGCAGCGGTCGCACGATCCCCGCCGAAACCGTCTGTGCCCATGCCGGGAACCAGGTCGACACTGCGAGCCCGCCCCCCGCGAGCGCGGCACCGCGAAGCATCTGGCGGCGATCGATCCTGTTCTTCATGTCTGTCCCCGTGACGGGCCTGAGCCTATGATTGCGATACGCGCGTCTTCGGCGGTGCCCTCACACGCCGTATCTTTTTCGTTCGACCCAGATGGGGTTTGACACCGTGTCAGAGTCAAGAAGGGTTCAGTCGCTCGGAAAGTTTGGCACGGGCGCGGCGCAACCGGGTTTCGACGGCCTTTTCGGTGATGCCGAGGATTGCCGCAGTCTCCGCTTGGCTCATGTCCTCGACTGCGCGCAGCACCAGCGGTTCACGCAAGGCGGCGGGAAGTTCGGCGATCGCCGCGGCGACGCGCCGAACTTCGGCGCGATCCGCGGCTTCGGCATCCGGTAGCGCCCGATCTTCCGGAACTTCGGCGCTGCTCGAGTCGAGCGGCAGCGCGAAGGCGAACAGCCGCCGGACCATGCGGCGCCGACGCCAGTCACGGCATTTGTTGAGCGCGATCCTCGCCAGCCAACGCCGCATCGGACGCAGCGCATCGTAGCGGCCAAGCGCGCGATGTGCCGCGACGAACGTTTCCTGGACGAGATCGAGCGCTTCCTCGGGATCGCCGATATTGCCGGCGACGATGCGAAAGATCGCATCGCGGTGCCGGCGCATGATCTCGGCATAAGCGGCATCGCGCCCGTCGAGGCTCAGGATTGCGAGTTCGCCGTCACTCAGCGCGGACAGGTTGAGGCTCACCGCGCGTCGACGGTCAGCGCCTTCACCACGGCCCGATCGAATTTGTCCGCCTGGTCGGGATGCAGGATCTGCCGCATTGCGAAGATGTGTGCGAGCGTCGCCTTTTGAAGCTCGCCCATGGCGACGTGCGACGAATCGACCGCCGCCGCGACCTTCGGTCCATTGCCGTGCTCGGCCTGGATGGCATCGGCGAGCCGCGCATTGGCGGCACGCAGTTCGAGCTCGAGCGCGCGGCGACGCATCGCGAATTGCCGCTCGATCACCTCGATCCGCGCCTCCTGACCGGCATCGAGCTTGAGTTGATGGTGCAGGACATCGTGCAGTTCGGACGCCGGTGCCCGCGCCGGCATCAACACCCGGCCGGCAAAAACGCCTGCGATGCCAGCGAGGAAGGCGACGACCGCAACGCCGACCGTCCAGCGCCAGGGCTTCATCAACCGGCTGCCAGCAACGTGGAGGGGGCAAGCGGGCTCGACGGGCCGAAGGGCGATAGCGTGTCCGGCGACGCCGTCGCCGTTACGGGGCTCCCGGCGGCGAAGCCCAGGCCAAGAGCTACGACCACCGCGACCGCACCTACCCGCAACCGGTGCGTAGCCTGCGCGGCGAACGCCGCTTCCTCGCGCACCCGTGCGAACACCTTGCCCTCGATCTCCGCCAAGCCAGCGGGCATCGGCGTAGCCGATAGGCGGCCAAGCGCCTCATCCAGATCCATGTTCATGTCATCGCTCCGCTCGCCCCTTTTCTGCCTTTACGCAGATGAACAGCTGATCCCTCACATTATTGTCCGGCCCGCATCGAACCGCTTGAATGAAGGTTGATGAGGGTTGCAGCTCGGCGATGCGTATTGTCCAGAAGACCGGCATGTCGCCGGCGCCTGGAGTGAATCCCGAATGCGCTTTGCCCCTGTTCTCACCATCGCTGCGCTCGTCGCGCCGCTGCCCGCTTTTGCTCACCCCAAGCTCGTCTTGGCAACGCCCGCGGCCAATGCCGCAACCGCACCGACCGCGCGCGTGCAACTCGTCTTCTCCGAACGTCTGATCGGGCAGTTCTCCAGCGCGGAAATCGTGATGACCGAGATGGCGGGCATGAAGATGCACGGGCCGATGAAGATGTCGGTCAAAGCGAGCGTTGCCGGGGACGGCAAGACGCTGGTGCTGACGCTGGCAAAGCCGCTGCCCAAGGGCAGTTACCGCGTCGACTGGCACGTGGTGTCGGCCGACACCCACCGGGTGCAGGGCAACTACAGCTTCAAAGTCCAGTAAACGTGGACGCAGTCGCGGTCGCCCTTCGGTTCGGGCTCTATCTCGACCTGATGGTGCTGTTCGGCGTCGCCGCGTTCGGCTTTTACGGCCTGCGCGGCGACGAGCGCCGATCGGGCGCCGCGATTGCATTCCGCCTGCTGCTTGGCGGCACGGCGCTGCTCGGCCTGCTGCTGTCGGCAGCAGGGCTGGCTGCGCTCGCCGCCGCGATGGCCGGCATGCCGCTTATGGCAGTCGATTCCGGCTCGATCGCGATGGTCGTCACCGAGATCGCGGTCGGGACCGCCTGGATCGTACGGGTGGCGGCTCTCGTCCTCGTTCTGGTCTCGGTGCTGGCGGGCGGCAAACGACCAGTGCTCATGCTGTCGGGCGCCGGTCTGGGCGGCGGGGTCGCATTGGCCAGCCTTGCGTGGGGCGGCCATGCCGCCATGGGCGAGGACGCGGCCGGCGCGGTACAGCTCGGCGCCGATATCCTTCACCTGCTCGCAGCTGGGATCTGGATCGGCGCGCTGGTCGCGCTTCTCCTGCTCGTCTTCCGGCGGAGCGAGCGGGTGACCATCGATCATCTCTGGCTGTCACATCGGGCGCTGGACGGTTTCGCGACGATCGGGACGGTCGTCGTCGGGACGCTGATCGTCACGGGCGCGGCGAACCTGCTCCTGCTGCTGGGTTTCGATCAACTCAGCGCGCTGCCGGGGTCACTCTATGGGCAACTCCTGCTCTTCAAGCTCCTGGCGTTCGCCGTGATGCTCGGTCTGGCCGCATCGCACCGCTTCCGGCTCGTACCGGCGTTCGAGCGGGCGCTCGCAGCCGAGGATCACCGGGCGGCGCTCGGCGTGCTGCGGACAAGCTTGGTCGTCGAGACCCTCTGCGCAGCGCTGATCCTCGCGCTGGTGGCATGGCTCGGCACGCTCGATCCGTTGCCGACCTGAGGCAGGGCGGTCCGATCGGAGGGCGAGTGGCGAGGGCTTTGCGCTCGCCGCGCGTAGGCAATGGGAGACGCCGCACGGGCGCTATGAAATGCCCGTCTGGCCATGCGCCACAAAGCTTTCGGGTTCCGCTTGACCCTGACACCATGTCAGACCTTATCTGATGCTGCGTTGGAGGAATCGACGCATGAATCATGACCATCACGCGCATCACGGCCACGGCAAGGGCTGTTGCTCGAATCACGGCGAACCGGCGACCAACGCCGCGGCACAGGTCGAGGACCCGGTCTGCGGGATGACCGTCGATCCGGCAAAGGCCCCGCATCGTGCCTGGCATGACGGCGAGGACTATCCTTTCTGCAGCGCCGGATGCCGGACGAAGTTCCTGGCGGATCCCGAACGCTATCTGAGCGACGCCCCGCCTCCCGAGCCCGAAGCCACGCCCAGCGCGATGTGGACCTGTCCGATGCATCCGCAGATCCGGCAGGAAGGTCCCGGCACCTGCCCGATCTGCGGCATGGCGCTCGAGCCCGAAGAGCCGACGCTCGACGACCGGCCCAACCCCGAGCTGGTCGATTTCACGCGGCGATTGTGGACGTCGGCGATCCTCGCGGCGCCGCTGCTCGCCGTGTCGATGGGTGCGGAGATGCTCGGGCTAGAGCTGGTGCGCCCCGCCGCCTCGCCCTGGGTGCAGCTCGCTCTTACGGCGCCGATCGTGCTGTGGGCCGGCCTGCCCTTTTTCGAGCGCGGCTGGGCATCGCTCAGGTCGCGCCACTACAACATGTTCACGCTGATCGCGATCGGGGTCGGCGCGGCGTTCCTCTATAGCCTGGTCGCGACGCTCGCGCCGCAGCTGTTCCCGCCGAGCTTCCGCCAGCACGGCATGATGGTGCCGGTCTATTACGAAGCCGCGGGCGTGGTGGTCACGCTCGTGCTGCTCGGGCAGGTGCTCGAGCTCAGGGCGCGCGCTGCCACCGGTCGTGCGATACGCGCGCTGATGGATCTCGCGCCCAAGCTTGCGCGCCGGATCGAGGCGGACGGCAGTGAAGCCGAAGTGACCCTTGCCGACGTCGTCGCAGGCGACCGGCTGCGTGTTCACCCGGGTGAAGCGGTGCCGGTCGACGGGATCGTGCTCGAGGGACGCTCGTCGGTCGATGAATCGATGCTCACCGGCGAGCCCGCCCCCGTGGTCAAGGAGGCGGGTGCGCAGGTCACCGGCGGCACGGTCAACGGCACCGGCAGCCTGGTGATGGAGGCGCGCGCGGTCGGATCGGACACGGTGCTCGCACGCGTCGTCCGGATGGTCGCCGAGGCGCAGCGCAGCCGCGCGCCGATCCAGGCGGTGGCCGACCGCATCTCGGGCTGGTTCGTGCCGCTGGTGGTGCTGATCGCAGCTCTGACCTTCGTCGTCTGGAATCTAGTCGGCCCCGAACCCGCGTTCGGCCACGCGCTGCTCAATGCCATCGCCGTGCTGATCATCGCCTGTCCCTGTGCGCTCGGCCTCGCGACGCCGATGTCGGTGATGGTCGGCACCGGACGCGGTGCGCATGCCGGCGTGCTGATCAAGAATGCCGAGGCGCTCCAGGCGTTGGAAAAGGTCGACACGCTGGTGATCGACAAGACCGGCACGCTCACCGAGGGTCGGCCGAAGCTGATCGCAGTCGAGCCGGTCGCGGGCCTTGCCGAGGACGAACTGCTGGCCGCGGCGGCTGCCGTCGAGAGCCGATCCGAGCACCCGCTCGCCCATGCGATCGTCGAGGCGGCCGAGGAGCGCGGCCTCAAGCTCGGAGGCGTCGAGACCTTCGATTCGCAGACCGGGCTTGGCATCAGTGGCCGCGTCGGCGGACGCATGGTCGTGCTCGGCAACGCTGTGCAGATGCGCCGGATCGATGCCGATCCCGCGCCGCTCGAAGCCGCCGCCGAACGGCACCGCGGCGCGGGAGCAGGTGTGATGCTGGTTGCGATCGATGGCAAGGTCGCGGGACTGCTTGCCGTCGCCGATCCGATCAAGCCGTCGGCGCGCGATGCGCTAGCGGCGCTCCATGCGGAGGGCCTTCGCATCGTCATGCTGACCGGCGACAGCCGCGGCACGGCCGAGGCGATCGCCCGCACGATCGGGGGCATCGACGAGGTCCATGCCGATCTTCGCCCCGAGGACAAGGCGCGGATCGTCGGCGAACTCAAGGCCAAGGGCGCGCGGGTTGTGATGGCGGGCGACGGCATCAACGACGCCCCCGCGCTCGCTGCGGCCGATGTCGGCGTGGCGATGGGAACGGGTACCGACGTCGCGATCGAGAGCGCGGGTATGACGCTAACCAAGGGCGACCTCTCGGCGATGGTGCGCGCGCGCCGGCTGGCGAAGGCGACGATGGCCAACATCCGCCAGAATTTGTTCTTCTCGTTCCTGTTCAACGGCATCGGCGTTCCGGTCGCGGCGGGGCTGCTCTATCCGGTGGCGGGCATCCTCATGTCGCCGATGTTCGCCGGCGCCGCGATGGCGCTTTCGAGCTTCACTATCGTATTGAATGCGCTGCGATTGAATGCGGTGAGGCTATGAATATCGGGCAAGCGTCGAAGGCGAGCGGCGTCTCGCAGCGGATGATCCGCCATTATGAGAAGCTCGGTTTGATCCCGGCGCCGCCGCGCCGCGACAGCGGCTATCGCGACTATTCGGACGCCGACATCCACCGCCTGCAGTTCATCGCCAACGCCCGCGACCTCGGCTTCCCGATCGCCGAGATCGAAACGCTGCTTGCCCTCTGGTCCGATCGCAACCGGTCGAGCAGCGAGGTCAAACAGCTGGCCGAGGCACGCGCCGCCGAGCTCGGCCGGAAGGCCAGGGCGCTCGAGGCGATGCGGGCGACGTTGCTCGACCTTGCGCGCCGCTGCCAGGGCAATGCCCGGCCCGACTGTCCAATACTAGCGGAGCTGGAGAGCAACTGACACGCTGCCGGCACACCATGAGGAATGGGGAACCGCCGAGACCTCAAAACTTTTGAACGGCATCTGTCTCGCTGCCTCTTCGAGGGCTTCGGCGATTGGGCGGCTATACCGGCTTGCAAATAGGAAGCACCAGGCTTGGCCAATTGGTCGAGACTCAATTGAAATCGAAACTTAGCCATTTCGAGCCGCGGTATCTCGGCCATTTCGCGCCGCTTGGCGTAGAGATGTTCTTCGTTCTCAGCGGCCGGCTGATGGCGGAGTTGCTAATCGTGCGTCAGCAACCCTTGCCGACCTTTGTTCTGCGACGGGCATCGCGTCCTCCCCTTCCTGTTGTTCTATGTGGTTGCGGTCGGCATCGGGCTGAGCGAGGCGGAGCTGGGGCTCCGGCTCCGCTACGAAGTGACGCGTCGATTCGCGCCCTATCTCGGCGTTTCCCAAGAGGCGAAGACCGGCCGGACCGCCGAGTTCGCGCGCGCTGACGGCGAGGATCCCGTCACGACCAGCTTCGTCGCCGGCATTCGGCTCTGGTTCTGAGCCATTGGCATCGCCGGCCCGAATGAGGCACACAGCCCCCGATGGCGGAGGGGGGAGAAGATTCGGACGCCAGGCTGGTCGCCGCGGCGGCAAGCGGCGACCGGGACGCATTCGGCGCGTTGCTCCAGCGCCACTATAACCGCATCCACGGTCTCGCCTGGCAGCTCACCGGTTCGCGCGCCGATGCCGATGACATCGCACAGGATGTGTGCTGCATCCTCGTCGAGAAGCTCGCGACATTTCGCGGCGAGGCGAAATTCAGCACCTGGCTGTGCGGCATCGTGTTCAATGCCTGCCGCGACCTGCAGCGCAGGCGTCGATCGTTTCGCGGGCTGACCGACCGTCTTGCCGTGATCGCCGGCCTCGCGCGCGGGCCTGACGGGCGCGATCTGCACGACGCAATCTGGGTGCGGAGCGCGATCGCGCGGCTGAAGCCCGCTTATCGCGACGCGGTGGTACTCGTCGCGGGGCAGCAGCTCAGCCACGCCGAAGCGGCGGAGATATTGGGCGTCGCCGAGGCGACGATATCGTGGCGGATGCACGAGGTGCGGCGGATGCTCGGCTCGGACGGCGGCGGCGCCTGAGAAATTTTTCGCAGGCGGTTCCAAGGAAATCCGGCGGAGCGGCGTCCCAGTGACAGGCGGGCAATCACGCACCGCTTTCGTCAGGGAGTATCTCATGCCCCGATATCATCTTCTGATCGCCGGCAGCCTCTCCGCCATGCTGCTCGCCTCGTGCACCGGGTCCGCCGTCGAGCAAGCCGCCGCGCCCGCGCCGGTAGGGGAAATCGTCGTCACGGGGTACAAGGCAGAAGGGATCGCGTCCGAGCAACGCGCCCGCACCGCCGACATGGCCCAATACGCCCCGGCTCCGGAGCCGGTATCCGCTCCAGCACCGCCCCCGCCCCCGGCGATGGCGGTCACCGGCAAGATGGCGGCGCGCGCCCTTGCGCCCTCCGATCAGCGCCGGCTACCGGGCTATTACCAGGATGTCGGCCGCGACAAATTCACTAGCGTCGCCGAGAACCCGTTCAAGGTCGCACGCGAAGAGCCGGTCTCGACCTTCTCGATCGATGTCGACACCGCGTCCTATTCGTTCGTGCGCGCCTCGCTCAACGGCAATGTCCTGCCCCAGCCGGCGGCGGTGCGGACCGAAGAGATGATCAACTATTTCCCCTATGATTATGCCGGCGCACGCTCGGCCGATCAGCCGTTCAGCACCAATGTCGCCGTGTTCCCGAGTCCCTGGACCGAAGGCCGCAAGCTCGTCCGCATCGGCATCCGCGGTTACGAGATCCAGCGCGCGACGCGTCCGCGCGCGAACCTCGTCTTCCTGATCGACACTTCGGGATCGATGAACGCGCCCAACAAGCTGCCGCTGGTCAAGCAGTCGCTGTCGATGCTGCTCGACCAGCTGAGCGGCGACGACCGCGTCGCGATCGTCACCTATGCGGGCAGCGCCGGCACCGAGCTCGAGCCGACCCCGGCGAGCCAGAAGGGCAAGATCCTCGCAGCGCTCGACCGGCTCGGCGCCGGGGGCAGCACCGCGGGCGCCGAGGGCATCCGCCAGGCCTATGCGCTGGCCGAGCAGAATCTCGATCCGCAGGGCGTCAACCGCGTGATCCTCGCCACCGATGGCGACTTCAATGTCGGGATCACCAATCAGGAGGAACTCAAGGGCTTTGTCGAGCGCGAGCGCGGCAAGGGCGTGTTCCTCTCGGTGCTCGGCTTCGGCATGGGCAATTACAACGACGCGCTGATGCAGACGCTCGCCCAGAACGGCAACGGCGCCGCGGCCTATATCGACACGGTGAGCGAGGCGCGGAAGACTTTGGTCGATGAAGCAACCTCCACGCTGTTTCCGATCGCCAAAGACGTGAAGATCCAGGTCGAGTTCAATCCCGCCACCGTCGCCGAATATCGCCTGATCGGATATGAGACGCGGATGTTGGCGCGCGAGGATTTCGACAATGACAAGGTCGATGCCGGCGATGTGGGATCCGGGCAGACGGTGACCGCGCTCTACGAGATCGTGCCCGTAGGCGGCCCGCGTGCGATCGGCGACCTGCGCTATTCGACTCCAGTCGCACAACGGCAGGCGGGACTGGGCAGCGAATACGGCTTCGTGAAGATCCGCTACAAGACGCCCAAGGCGAATACGAGCCGGCTGATCTCGACTCCGATCAATCGCGCGGTCGAAGTCGCCCGCTTCGAGGACGCGCCGCGTGACGCGCGCTTCGCCACCGGCGTGGCCGGCTTTGCCGAGCTGCTGCGCGGCGGCAAATATAGCGGCACGATGAGCTATGACGACGTGCTGCGGATCGCGCTGGCTGCGCGCGGCGACGACGGGTTCGGCTATCGCTCGGAGTTCGTCCAGCTCGTCCGCCAGGCCAAGACCGCCGCGTCTTTGGCGCGGCTCGGCCGGTAGAAGGCGCGCGTGCGGCGATCCACGCCGCCGCACGCGCCCGCATTCGACCCGCCCGCAATTGCAGCTATAAGGTCGGCAAATGCCGCTTTCCGTTCCCTGCCGCCGATCGTTCGATTCCCGCAACTTCGCGGGCAGGGGCTTCTGAATGGCGGGCGACGAAGACCTCTCGGCGCTGCTGCCCGAGCCGCCGCTGCCCCGCAACGCACGGCGCGATGCCGCCATCGAGGCGGCGATGCTGCGCTTCGACGGTGGGGAACCCGCTCCCGCCGCGGCGCCGCCACGCCCGGTTAGGCCCGCATCGCGCTGGTCGCTGCTCGGCCGACCGCAATTCGGCGCGTTGCTCACCGCCGTTTTGGTCGGCGTGATCGCGGTACCGATCTGGCTCTCGAATGGCGACCAGCTCACACCCAAAAGCCGGCCGACCCAACCGGCAGCGCAGAAGGCGGTGCCGGCAGGCCCGCCGGCCGTGGCGTCACCGGCTGCGCAGCCATCTACCGTGCAAAACGCCCGAGCGAATACGCCGACCGCCAATCCTTCGTCGCCCGCGAGAGAGGGCAGCAGTCCGGCGGCGAAACCGGGCGCCATGGGCCAGGTCGCCGAGCTGGCGGCGGAGTCCCTGCCACCGCCACCGGCTGAGCCCATGCCGGCCTTTGCCCCGGTCGCGCCCCCACCTCCTCCGCCACCGGCGCCTGAACCCGCACCCTCGCCTGCCCAGATGGCGGCACGCAGCGCAGACGCACGGGACGAAGCCGAGGTCGTCGTCACCGGCTCGCGAATCGCCGCCAGCGGCTTCGCCCAACGTGCGGAAGCCAAGCGCGTCCGCTCGGTCGCCAGGGCAGCCGAGAATGGCGCGTGGGATGCCTGCACGGTGCGCGATTCCGCGCAAAGCCTCGCCGCCTGCAAGAAGCTGGTCGATCCCTCGGCCAGCGGCCGCAAGGGGCGCGCCGCGGCGCAGGTCGCCGACGGCTTGTCGGCAGCCTGGCGCGGCGACAGTGACGCCGCGATCGCCGCGTTCGACCGTGCGATCGCTCAATCACCGGGATTCGCTTTCGCGTGGCTCAACCGCGGCCTCGCCCGAGAGCAGAAAGGCGACACCGGTGGGGCGCGGGCCGATCTCGACAAGGCGGTACGCCTCGCCCCCAACGCCGCGCGAAACTATTATCAGCGCAGCCTGTTTCTCGGCCGGCAAGGCGAAACCCGGCGCGCACGCGAAGACTGGGAGCGCGCGATCAGGATCGATCCGCGCCTCGAGGGTAGCGACGAGTAATAGCATCGTGGCACGCGGCCCACCGTCGCATAAAAGCGACAAAGGCTACTGATACTTTATATCATCGCCGTTACCGCAGCGCAGCACATCCTGGAGTTCGGGGATCTTTCATGCTGCGTATTCTTCTGCTTGCCACCGCCACCTTCATCGCGCTGCCGGCACATGCCGAAGAGAAACCGCCGAGCCCCGTGACTTCGGACACGCCCGCCGATGCCCCGGATCCCGACGCGCAGGACCATGATCAGCCCAATCAGGAGATCGTCGTCACCGGCACCCGCGCCCGCGCCACTGCCGACGTGCTCGGCGGCACTGCGATCCTCGCGGCGGAGGAACTGACCCGCGAGATGCGCCCGACGATCGGCGAGACGCTGGCAAAGCAGCCCGGCGTCTCGGCGACCTCGTTCGGCCCCAATGCCTCGCGCCCGGTGCTGCGCGGCTTCACCGGCGATCGCGCACGGCTGCTGATCGATGGGATCGGCAGCATCGACGTGTCGAACACCTCTGCCGATCACGCCGCGATCATCAATCCGCTCACCGCCGATCGCATCGAGGTCCTGCGCGGCCCCTCGGCCTTGCTGTTCAGTCCCTCGTCGATCGGCGGCGTGGTCAACGTCATCGACAGTCGCATCCCGCGCCGCATGCCCGAGAGCCCGTTCCACGCCGACGGAATCGCGACCTATGGCAGCGCGTCCGACGAACGCTCGGCCTCGGGCGCCGTCGACGTGCCCGTCGCGGGCAAGCTCGTCGTCCATGCCGATGGCAGCTACACCAAGACCGGCGACATGCGCGGCGGCGGCTATGTGCTGACTCCCGCACTGCGCGCGCAGGCCGCAGCGAGCGCCGATCCCGCGATCCAGGAACTGGCCGATCTCGAGGGCGAGGTGCCCAACACCGCGGCACGCACCTGGGACATCGCAGGCGGCGCAGCGATCGTCGACGACCGCGGCAGCCTCGGCTTCTCGGTGTCGCGCTACGACAGCCTGTACGGCGTACCGATCCGCTATTCGCTCGACCCGGCGGTCGACGCCGAAGCGGTCCGGCTACATGCGAAGCAGACCCGCCTCGACGTGCGCGGCGACATCCTCACCGAGACCGCGGGCATCCACCAGATCCGCATGCGCCTCGCCGCCGCCGACTATCAGCACAGCGAGATCGAGGACACCGGCGAGGTCGGCACCACTTTCTACAGCCAGGGCTTCGAAGGCCGGCTCGAACTGGTCCAGGAGACGCATGGCGAGTGGGAAGGCGTCACCGGCGGCCAGTTCTCGACGCGCAACACCCGCATCGTCGGCGAGGAGAAGTTCCTGC
Source organism: Sphingomonas sp. Root241 (assembly GCF_001428865.1). GTDB lineage: Bacteria > Pseudomonadota > Alphaproteobacteria > Sphingomonadales > Sphingomonadaceae > Sphingomonas. The sequence goes on along the minus strand of NZ_LMIV01000001.1, from coordinate 262,375 downwards.
CGCGCACCGAGAGCAACCAGTTCGGCCTGTTCACGCTCCAGTCGCTCGATTTCGGTGCGCTCAAGGCCGAGGCGGCGCTGCGCTACGAGCATAACAGCCTGCGCGCGCAGGCCGATCAGGATATCGGCAATCCGCTCTACGATCGCAGCTTCGACAGCCTCTCCGCCTCGCTCGGCGCCAGCTACGCGCTCGCCGATCATCTCCGCCTCGGCATCAACGTCTCGCGCAGCGAGCGCGCGCCGACGCAGGAGGAATTGTTCGCCAACGGCCCGCACGCCGGCACTCAGGCGTTCGAGATCGGCAACCCCGACTTCACCACCGAAAGGGCCTGGGGAGTCGAAGGCACGCTCAAGGGCTCGGGCGACGGCTGGAGCCTGTCGGCCGCGGCCTATTACAACTGGTTCAGCGACTATATCTATGACGCGCCCACCGGCGCGATCGAGGATGACCTGCCGGTTTTCCAGTACAATCAGGCCGACGCCCGCTATTACGGCTTCGAAGTCGAGGGATCGGCGCGGCTCGCCCAGCTCGGCAATTTCGCGATCAATTCCGATGCGCTCGCCGATTACGTCCATGCCGACATCGTCGATCAGGGGCCGGTGCCGCGCATTCCGCCGCTGCGCGTGATGGGCGGGCTCGAGGCGCAGTCGGACGCGCTGACCGGCCGGGTCGAAATCGAGCACAGCTTCGAGCAGGATCGCGTCACCGATTTCGAGACCCCGACCAGCGGCTTCACCCTCGTCAACGCGTCGGTCTCGTGGAAGCCGTTCGGCGCGGGCTCGCACACCAGCCTGATGCTCTCGGCGAACAACATCTTCGACGTCGAGGCGCGCCGCCATACCAGCGTGCTCAAGGATTATGCCCCGCTCGCAGGGCGCGATCTGCGCGCGACGCTAAGGGTGCAACTCTGACCCTGATCCGGCATTAGGGGGCGGATGGAAGGTCCGCCCCCCGAACCGGTCGTTGAACTGAAACCCGAGAGTGCGGCATCGCGCCGCATCCCCTGGCCGATCTTTGCGCTGGGCGCGGTGGCGCTGTTGCTGCTGGCATTGTTCTGGTTCGGCCGCGAAGTGATGGAAGGCGACGTCGCGGAACTCGACCGCGCGATCATGCTCGCGATGCGGGTGCCGGGGCATCCCCAACAGCCGCTAGGACCGCATTGGCTGCCCTCGGCGGTACGCGACGTGACCGCACTCGGCAGCTCGACCGTGCTGACGATGGTGGTGCTGGTCACCGCCGCCTTCCTCGCTTTGAAAGGACGGTTCCGCTCGGCCGTGCTCGTGATCGCGGCGACGACACTGGGGGCGCTTGCGGTGACCCTGGTCAAGGTGCTGATCGCCCGCGCGCGCCCCGATCTCGTCCAGCAGCTGATGCAGGAAGCGTCGAGCAGCTTTCCGAGCGGCCACGCCGCCAACAGCGCGATCGTCTATCTGACGCTCGCCACTTTGCTCTTCCCGGTGGTGCGCGGCTGGCGGATGCGCGGGTTCATACTCGCCGTCGCGATGCTGCTGGTCGGCCTGATCGGCATCAGCCGCGTCTATCTCGGCGTCCACTGGCCCAGCGACGTCCTCGCCGGCTGGGCGTTCGGCAGCTGCTGGGCGCTGCTCTGGTGGAGTGTGGAGCTCCGGATGTTTCGCAAATCATAAAATCCTCCCTCGCTTTAGCGGGGGAGGATTGAGTCAGGATCGCTCACCCAGCTTGCGCTCCCAGGCGAGCGCGTCCTTGACGATCCCCTCGAGATCGTCGTGCTTCGGGCGCCACGGCAAGGTGCTCAGGATCTTCCTGTTGTCGGCGACCAATGCGTCGGGATCGCCGGCGCGACGCCCTTCCAGCCTACGGTCGATCTTGCGGTTGGTCACCCGATCGACCGCGTCGAGCACCTGCAGCACCGAGAAGCCGCGGCCATAGCCACAGTTCATGGTATGGCTCTCCTCCGGCCGCGCGATCAGCAGATCGAGCGCGTGGACATGCGCGGCGGCGAGATCGCTGACATGGATGTAATCGCGCACCCCCGTGCCGTCCTCGGTGGCGAAATCGGTGCCGAACACCGACACCGCCGCACGCTTGCCGGTCGCCGCTTCGGCAGCGATCTTGATCAGGTGCGTCGCTCCCGCGGTCGACTGGCCCGAACGGCCCTGCGGATCGGCACCGGCGACGTTGAAATAGCGCAGCGCGCAATAATTGAGCGGATGCGCCGCGGCGACGTCGCGCAGCATGAACTCGGTCATCAGCTTGGACATGCCGTACGGATTGATCGGCACCTTCGGGCTGTCCTCTGAAACCGGCACCTTCTCCGGAATGCCATAGGTCGCGGCGGTCGAAGAGAAGATGAAATGCTTCACGCCGCTCGCCACTGCGCTCTCGATCAGCGAGCGGCTCGCGACGGTGTTGTTGCGGTAATATTTGAGCGGATCGGACACCGACTCCGGCACCACCACCGAACCGGCGAAATGCATCACTGCGACCACGCCTTCATCGCGCATCGTCGCACGGATGGTCGCTTCGTCCTCGATATTCGCGACGACCAGCTTCGCGCGTTTGTCGACCGCCCAGTCGAAGCCGGTGACGAGGTTGTCGACCACGACGACCTTCCACCCCGCATCGAGCAGCGCCAGCACCGCGTGGCTGCCGATATAGCCCGCACCGCCCGTCACCAGCACCGTACCGTCGCGCATGCCCGTCTCCCTTTGTCGCGCCTCGCCTAGGGCCGCGATTGCGCTCCGCCAAGCCCCACCTATCTTGGGCGCGACAAGGAGAATGAAATGACAGTCGAAACCGCGACGCTCGCCGGCGGATGCTTCTGGTGCACCGAGGCGGTGTTCAACGACGTGATCGGCGTGAGCAAGGTCGAGAGCGGCTATATCGGCGGCACCGTCCCCAACCCCACCTACAAGCAGGTGTGCGGCGGCGACACGGGCCATGCCGAGGCGATCCGGGTGACCTTCGACACCGATCAGATCAGCTATGGCGAACTGCTCGACGTCTTCCTCGGGACGCACGACCCGACCCAGCTCAACCGCCAGGGCAACGATATCGGCACCCAATATCGCTCGGCGATCTTCCCGCATTCTGCGGAGCAGGAGGCCGAAGCCTATGCGGCGATCGAGCGTGCCCGGCCCGATTGGCCCCAGCCGATCGTCACCACGATCGAGCCCCTCACCGACTGGTACCCCGCCGAGGATTATCACCAGGAATATTGGCAGGGCGAGGGCCAGAGTAACCCCTATTGCCTCGCAGTGATCCCCCCCAAGCTGCGGAAGCTCCGGAAAAGCTTCGCCAACCGGCTGAAGGAAGGCGCGACGGCGTAGCGAAATCCTCCCTTGCTGAAGCGAGGGAGGATTTTGACTTTCTACTCGGCCGGGAGCGCTTCGCCTTCGATCGGCGGGCGCTTTGCGGCTTCGGCGCCGAGCACTTTGTAAACCAGCCCGCCGAGTATCCCCCCGGCGATCGGCGCGACCCAGAACAGCCAGAGCTGCTGGAGCGCAATCCCGCCCTCGAGCAAAGCGGGACCGGTCGAGCGGGCCGGGTTCACCGAGGTGTTGGTCACTGGAATCGAGATCAGGTGGATCAGCGTGAGCCCGAGACCAATCGCGATCGGCGCGAAGCCGGCGGGCGCGCGGCTGTCGGTCGATCCCATGATGATCAGCAGGAACATGAAGGTGAGCACCACTTCGATCGCCAGCCCGGCGTGGAAGGCATAATGGCCCGGCGAATGCTCGCCGAAACCGTTCGAGGCGAGCCCGCCGGCATAATTCGGCGCACCGCTGGCAATGTACCAGAGCAAAGCGGCGGCGATCACCGCCCCGATCACCTGCGCGATGACGTAGAGGGGAATGTCCTTCGCCGGGAAACGGCCGCCGGCCCAGAGGCCGAAGGTGACCGCCGGATTGAGGTGGCAACCCGAGATATGGCCGATCGAATACGCCATGGTGAGCACCGTGAGGCCGAAGGCGAGGCTCACGCCCAACAGCCCGATGCCGACGTCTGGAAAGGCCGCGGCAAGCACGGCGCTGCCGCATCCGCCGAAGACGAGCCAGAAGGTGCCGATCAGCTCGGCAAGCCCGCGTTGCAGGTTACTCATGAATTCCTCCCGCTGTTTTTTGCTTCCGCTTCAAATACTTGGGAACTGGCACTGAAGTGTAACTCCGCGCAGGCGAAAGTAAAGTAAAGCCAAGTAACGTTCAGCGCGGATGGGCGGCCCGGCGCAACCGATCGTTGATCGCGATGCCGATGCCGGTCTCGGGGATCGGCGCCACCGCAATCGCCGCGGCGGGCCCGGCATCGGCGCGGTGGAGCGCGTCGAACAGGTTCGCCGCGGCTTCGATAAGGTCGCCGCTCGCGGAGAGCGTATCATCGCCGGCGATGGCGCCGAAGCCGATCAGCCATTCGCCGTCCCGCCGCTCGGTGGCGTCGAGGCGCAAAAGCTTGCCCGGCGCATAATGGCTGGCGAGCTGGCCCGGCGCCGTAACTCCCTCACTGCTCCCCGGCGAAGGCCGGGGCCCAGTTTCGGGCTGCATGGTAACCGGGCCCCGGCCTTCGCCGCGAAACAGATCGGCCTGGCTCAACGGCCCCGGCCGCAAAACTCGGTTCCCCCGCACGATCGTCGACTCCACCCCCGCCGGCGTAGCCCCATCGTCGATCACCAGCGGGATCCGCCCCGCCAAGCTCGCCGCGACATGCGCCGCACGCGTCGGGGATATCGACCCACTCGCATTGGCCGAAGGCGCCGCCAGCGGCACGCCTGCTGCCGCGAGCAGCGCCTGCATCGCGCGGTGATCGGGGACACGAATCGCGATCGTATCGAGTCCGGCAGTGACAAGGGCCGCGATTCCCGCATCCTCGCGGAGGGGGAGCACCAAGGTCAGCGGCCCGGGCCAGAAGCGCGTCGCCAGATCGTGTGCAGCCTCGTCGAACACTGCGATCCGCTCCGCCGCCGCCAGATCCGGCACATGCACGATCAGCGGATTGAAGCTCGGCCGCCCCTTGGCTTCGTAGATCCCCGCCACTGCGCGCGAATCGGTCGCGTCGGCGGCGAGGCCATAGACCGTCTCGGTGGGCATTGCGACGCAGCCGCCGGCGCGAATCACCGCCGCGGCTTCGGCGATCGCGGCCGCGCCGTAGGGTAAGATGCGGGGATTTGTCGGGCTCACCCGGGCGGGGCTATAGCGCGGGAAACAAGACGACAAGAGAGGCCCCCGGAAGACCATGAGCTTCACCCCCGCCATCGCCGAGCAGCGCTTCGTCCTCGAGCATATCGTCGGCCTCGCCGAGATCAGTCCCGAGGCGGCTGAAATGGCCGATGCGGTGCTCGAAGGCGCGGGCCAGTTCGCCGCGGGCGAATGGGCGCCGCTCGACCGGCTAGGCGATACCGACGGGCCGAAATGGAGCGAGAACGGCGTGACGATGCCCGCAGGCTTCGCCGAAGCGTACAAGGCCTATGTCGAGGGCGGCTGGGGCACGATCGGCTCGCCCGAGGCATATGGCGGACAGGGGCTGCCGGTCAGCCTGTCGATCGCCGTGCTCGAGACGCTCGGCACCGCGAACATGGGCTTCGCACTTGCCCCGATCCTCACCGTCGGCGCGATCGAGGCGCTGATGCATCATGGCACGCCCGAGCAGCAGGCGCTCTACCTCCCGAAGCTCGCGACCGGCGAATGGACCGGCACGATGAACCTCACCGAGCCGCAGGCGGGATCGGATGTCGGCGCGCTCAAGTCCAAGGCCGAACCGGTCGGCGACGGGACGTTCCGGATCAAGGGCACCAAGATCTTCATTTCGTTCGGCGACCACGACATGGCCGACAACATCGTCCATCTCGTCCTCGCCCGCACGCCCGATGCGCCCGCCGGCACCAAGGGCCTGTCGCTGTTCCTCGTGCCCAAATACCGGCTCGATGCCGACGGCAATCCGGGCGCGTTCAACGACGTCCGCGTCGTCTCGATCGAGCACAAGATGGGGCTCCACGCCTCCCCTACCTGCGTGCTCAGCTTCGGCGATCACGACGATTGCATCGGCGAATTGATCGGCGGCGAGATGGGCGGCATCCGCGCGATGTTCACGATGATGAACAACGCCCGCCTCAATGTCGGCCTGCAGGGCGTGCAGGTCGCCGAGCGCGCGACCCAGCGCGCGGTGACCTACGCCCGCGAGCGCATCCAGGGCGTCCGCGCCGGCGCACCCGCCGCGATCGTCGAGCATCCCGATGTCCGCCGCATGCTGCTGCGCATGAAGGCACAGACCCAGGCGGCGCGCGCTTTGGTCTATTACGCCTTCGGGCAGCTCGACCGCGGCCGCGCCGGGGACACGGCCGCGCAGGCCCGCGTCGAATTGCTCACGCCGCTGGCCAAGGCGCATGGCACCGATCTGGGCAACGAAGTCGCCAGCCTCGGTATTCAAGTCCATGGCGGCATGGGCTATATCGAGGAGACCGGTGCCGCCCAGCATTTCCGCGATGCGCGGATCACGCCGATCTACGAAGGCACCAACGGCATCCAGGCCGCCGACCTCGTCGGCCGCAAGCTAGGCATGGACAATGGCGGCACGCTGTTCGGCCTGCTCGCCGAGCTGCGCGGCGATGCCGAGGATGCCGAGCTGCTCCGGCTGATCGATGCCTGCGAGGAAGTCGCGCGCCATCTGCTCGGCGCCGAAACCGACGACCGGCTCGCGGCAAGCTATCCGTTCCTGACGATGCTCTCGGTCACCGTGTGCGGCTGGCTGATGGAGGAAAGCGGCCGCATCGCCGCGCGATCCGAGGGCGACCCTGCCTTCCTCAAGATGAAGGCTGCCGCCGCGCGCTTCTATGTGGAGCAGATCATCCCCGAGGCGATGGGGCTCAAGGCTGCCGCGATGGCGCCGGCGGATGTCCTCTATTCGATCGACGCGGAGGCGTTCGCAGCCTGAACCTTGGGTTGGGCATGTCCGCTGCGCCGCCACAACCCCCGCAGCATCCTGCCCGCCAGCGCGGGAAAGCCCGGCCGCACGAACAGCCAGTCGCGGATCGCCGGGCCGCGCTCGGCACCGATCACGCGCTTGTAGCCGCTGTCGCCGGCGCCCCAATCCACGCAAGCGATGCCGTCCTCGATCCCGCGGACGAGATTGCGATAGTAAAGCAGCTTGCCCGGCGAGTGTTTCGCGTAGGCGGGGTCATAGCTGTTGGCGATCGCATATTTCAGCGCGCCGGCGTTGAGATCGAACGAAAAGGCCGCGGGCGCCCCGTCGACGCGTAGTACCGCCGCCCACATCATCTCCGCGATCACCGGATCCGCCGAAGCCGCGCGCCAGAAGCCGCCATGCCCTTCCATAGTGAATTTGGCGTCCGATCCGTCGGTCCGCGCGGCGATCCAGCTCTTCGTCTCGACCTCGGCGAGGGCGTCGAAGGCGGCTCCGTCCCAGCCCGACCCCGACACGAAGTCCCAGTCGAGCGCGCCATGGCTGCCGAGATGCTTTTCGTGGAAGCGGTTCTTGCGCAGCGTCGAATTGCGCGGCCAGGTGCCTTCGGCCTGCAATGCGGCGATGTCGAGCAGGAAGCTCTCCGCGACGAAGCGGTCGAGCACCGCCCAGCCTTGTGCCTGCGCCGCCGCCTTCAGCAATTCCAGCCCGGGATCGCCGTCATAGACCGGCCCCAGCCGCAATGCATTGGCCTCGCGCCCGAGCCGCGCCAGCAGCGCCTCGCCGACCTCGACTCCGGCATCGTCGCGCACCGGGAAGCTGCGGAACGGCCAATAGCAGCCGGGAACGCTCGCCAATCCAAGCCAAGCGGGGCCGGCGCCGACGATCGGCAGCGCCACCGCCGGCTCGCCTTCGCGCACGACGGTCAATGTCCGCGCCGCGCCGCCATAGGCACGCAGCGCCGCGGCGAACCAGCCATAGCGCAGGAAACGGTGCGAGGGCGCGGCGCGCGCGGCGACCGCGTCGATCCCGGCGGCCAGCCCGTCGACACAGTCGGCCACGAGCGCCGGCGGCAGGCGCGTGAATTCATCGAGCGGCATCGGCTTGGTCATCGCGAGGATAGTAGCCGCACATCGGTTACCAACCGGTGAGCCTGTTCTTAGCGTCTTCACGCGCAGGCAGGAGCAGGTAATAACACACGCGATGATGTCAGGCCCCTATCTCTCCACCGTCGCCGACACGATCCAGAGCGCGATCGCGCCGGTGTTCCTGCTCGCCGGCATCGGCGCCATCCTCAACGTGATGGTGGGTCGCCTCGCGCGCATCGTCGATCGGGCACGCGATCTCGAGCTGCTCCACCCCCGTTCGACCGGCCCCGAGCATGACCGTCATGTCTGGGAACTGCGACTGATCGACCGGCGCATCGCGGTGATCAACATGGCGATCTTCCTGTGCGTGTCGAGCGCGCTGGCAATCTGCTTCGTGGTGGCGCTGATGTTCGTCTCGCGGCTGTTCGGCCTGCACGTGGGCGCGATGGTCGCGGTCGCCTTCGTCGTCTCGATGCTGCTGCTGATGACGGGCCTTGTCTATTTCCTGATCGAAGTGCGCATGTCGCTCGGCGCGATCCACGTTCGCGAGGAATTGCTCGAGCTCGACGGCAAATAGACGCGGTTCACCTGCGCTTCTGCGGCCCCAGATCGGCGGGCGCACTCGGCAGATAACGCGGCGCCACCCGGGCATGCGTCGCCTGCTCGTACGCATAGCCTGCCCTGAGCAGCAACCCGTCGCTATCGGCAGTGCCGATGAACGACAGCCCCGCCGGCAGGCCACCGACGAGCCCCATCGGCACGGTCAGATGCGGATAGCCCGACACCGCGGGAAGCTCGCTCGCCGACGGACCGCTGAACTGGTCGCCATGCGCGGGATCGCTCAGCCACGGCGTGCCATAGGTCGGCGTCACGAGAATCTGCGCGTCCGCCGCCTCGAGCATCGCGCCGATTCCCTCGATGCCCGCCAGCCGCGCCGATTTGGCCCGGGCGCCGAGATATTCGGGATCCTGGGTTCCGCGAGTCTTCTCGGCCTTGAGGAAGCTCTCCTGCCCGAAAAAGGGCATCTCGGCCGCCTTGTTCGCCTCGTTGAAGGCGATGACGTCGGCGAGCGTGCGCACCTTCACCGAAGCCGGCGTGGTGGCGAGATAGGCGGCGAGATCGTCCCTGAGCTCGGTGTAGAGCACTTCGCTCTCGGCATCGCCGAGGCCCTTGAGCTCGGGCATCTTGACCTCGACGGGGATCGCGCCCGCCGCGCGGAGCTCGTCGAGCGCCTTGTCGAACCGGGCGGCGAGATCGGCGCTCATTTCGGGCTTCCAATAGCCGACGCGAATACCCTTGAGCGCATCCGCCGACAGCTCGGCGGCATAATCGGACCGATAATTGTTCGCATCGATGGTCGCCGGATCATCGGGATCCATGCCGATCATCGCCGAGTACAGGATCGCGACATCCTTGACGCTGCGCCCCATCGGCCCCGGCGTGTCCTGGCTATGGCTGATCGGCACGACATGGGTGCGGCTGACCATCCCGAGGGTCGGCTTCAATCCGACCAGCCCGTTCATCGCCGAGGGACAGACTACCGAACCGTCGGTCTCGGTCCCGACCGCTACCGCGGCGAGGCTCGCCGCCACTGCCGCCCCCGATCCGCTCGACGAACCGCAGGCCGTGCGATCGAGCGCATAGGGATTCTTCACCAGCCCGCCGACGGCGCTCCACCCGCTCATCGAATTGTTCGAGCGGATGTTCGCCCATTCGCTCAAGTTGGTCTTACCGAGGATCACCGCGCCCTGCACACGCAGCAGCATTACCATCGGCGCGTCGCGGCCCACATGGTTGTCGACGAGCGCGAGGCTGCCCGCGGTGGTAGGCAGCTCCTTGATGTCGATATTGTCCTTGATCAGCACCGGAATGCCGTCGAGCGGTCCCAGCAGCTTGCCCGCCTTGCGCCGCGCGTCGCTCGCCCGCGCCTGTTCGAGCGCATTGGGCGCAACCGCGATCACCGATCGCAGCGTCGGCCCCTTGCGGTCGATCGCCTCGATCCGGTCGAGATAGGCCTGGGTCAGCCGTGCGCTGGTCCATTTTCCCGACGCCAACATCGCCTGGAGCTCGTCGATCGATTTCTCCGCGACCGCCGCGCCCGCGGCCGACACTCTGGCGGGCACGACACCCTGCGCCGCCGCCGGCACTGCCGAAACCAAAGCCGCAACCGCTAGCCAGTGCCGCATCTTCGCCCCCAAATCGCCGATTCCGGGGGCGAAGCTATGCGAACGTGCTACCGAGCGCCAGCCGAAGCTGGTCCGAGCGCGACCACTCAGTCGCCGCGCACGATCGTCAAATGCACGGCGTTCTCGCCCGCCTCCTGTTTGGCAACGCGATAGCCGAGCGCATCGAGGTCGAGCCCGGCGAACAGCGCCTCGCCCTTGCCGAGCAGCACCGGTGAGACGGCGATATGCAGCTCGTCGATTGCCCGCGCGGCCAGATATTCGCGAATCGTCGCCACGCCGCCGCCGATCCGGATGTCGCGCGCGCCCGCGGCGGCCCGCGCCTGCGCGAGCGCGCTCTCGATGCCGTCGGTGACGAAGTGGAACACCGTGCCGCCCGCCATCTCGAGCGGCGGCCTTTCGTGGTGAGTCAGCACGAATACCGGGCAGTGATAGGGCGGATTGTCGCCCCACCAGCCCTTCCAGTCATGGTTGGGCCATTCGCCGCGCACCGGGCCGAACATGTTGCGGCCCATGATCCACGCGCCGAGCCCCGCCATGCTCCGCGCGGCATAGCCTTCGTCGACGCCGGTCGAGCCGCCTTCCTTGCCGAACATCGTCTGGAAGGTCCGGGTCTCGAACGCCCAGCCGTGCAACTCCTCGCCGCGCCGGCCGAGCGGATCCTCCACGCTCTGATCCGTCCCCGCGCCATATCCGTCGATCGAGATGCTGAATGCACTTACGCGAACCTTCGACATTGCCTTTCTCCATCTGCTTGCATTTTGCAACCGGTTGCGAGTTACGCAAACCGATTGTATATTGCAAGCGGTTTTTTTGGAGGCCGTAATGGAAGAGCCGCGTTCGGGCTGCCCGATCAATCTCGCGCTGGAGGTGCTCGGCGATCGCTGGAGCCTCGTGATCATCCGCGACATGATGTTCGGCAATCACCGCCATTTCCGCGTGCTGCTGCGCGGATCGATCGAGGGAATCGCGTCGAACATCCTCGCCGATCGGCTGAAACGGCTCGAAGCGGCGGGGCTGGTCAGCCGCGCCGACGATCCCAGCCACAAGCAGAAGACGCTCTACAGCCTCACCGAAAAGGCGATCCAGCTCGTGCCCGTGCTGGTGATGATGGGGGCCTGGGGCCGCGCGCATCTGCCCGTCACGCCCGAGCTCGCGATACGCAGCCAGTTGCTCGAGGAAGGCGGCCCGGCGATGTGGGAGCAGTTCATGGATGAGCTGCGCGCGACGCATCTGGGGGCCGCGCCCCGGCCGGGTCCTTCGGTCGCCGAGCGGCTCGGGGCGGCGTATCGCGAACTGGCGGGGTGCGATTAGGCATTCAGATTCCCTTCCCTGCAAGGGAGGGGTTAGGGGTGGGTAAGGAAAGGCCGGGCTCGATGCCTGGCCTTTCCTTCTTCTCCCGAGCATCTCGGTGGGCTCGCTGACGCTCGCACCCACCCCCTGCCCCTCCCTTGGAGGGAGGGGCGTTGCGCGGCTGAAGTCGATACGGCCTATGGAATTGGTGCTGCGTCGAACGCGCTGGATCGGTCTCCAGCCGCACCACTACCCATTGTGTCCACCGATTCCTCCCCCGGAATATTTTTTTGGTTCGCGCTGTGTTCTCTTGCCTTTGCGGGACCCGAGGATTGACCATGCGTCGCGGCCCGTAGCGTACGCCTGCCGTCCGTGAGTCGAGTCATTTTAGCGACGAACCGTGTGGTTAACCGGTGATTTAACCCCTTGTGCCGGGAGTCGGTTTGGCACAATCTGTAGTGGTAGGACTGAGGGGCAGGCTCAACTACTGGTAGAACCGCAACCGCATACCCATATGCGGAACAGGCTCTATCGTGCCCGGCAGACCGCGCGAAGGTCACTTTTTGTTCTCGCGCGGAGCCGTGGCGGTGGTACCATCGCCAAGCCGCTCCCGAGTCGCACCGAGGCCTCCCGGAAGGAGGCGCGTGCAAGGGTATAAGGGGTCGGATGACATGGAATTCAGAGACACGGAAAACAGCGTGAACGACACCGTCGCCGAAGCCACGATTGCCGCCGGGACCAAGGCGAAGCCGCGCAAGTCCGGCAAGGACCAGGACACGCGCGCCGTCGCGCCGCAGCTCTACACGCTCGAGGTCGATCATTCGCGCGACGCGCTCCTCACCGATTTCGGCAAGGAGACGCTGAAGGACCGCTATCTCCTTCCCGGCGAGACCTATCAGGACCTCTTCGTCCGCGTCGCCTCGGCCTATTCGGACGACGCCGCGCACGCCCAGCGCATCTACGATTATATCTCGAAGCTCTGGTTCATGCCCGCCACGCCGGTCCTCTCGAACGGCGGCACCGGGCGCGGCCTGCCGATCTCGTGCTTCCTCAATTCGGTGCCCGACAGCCTCGGCGGCATCGTCGATACGTGGAACGAGAATGTCTGGCTCGCCTCGCGCGGCGGCGGCATCGGCACCTATTGGGGCAATGTCCGCGGCATCGGCGAGCCGGTCGGCCTCAACGGCAAGACCAGCGGCATCATCCCGTTCGTCCGCGTGATGGATTCGCTCACCCTCGCGATCTCGCAGGGGTCGCTGCGCCGCGGTTCGGCCGCCTGCTATCTCGACATCTCGCATCCCGAGATCGAGGAGTTCCTCGAGATCCGCAAACCCTCGGGCGATTTCAACCGCAAGGCGCTGAACCTCCACCACGGCGTGCTGATCCCCGACGCGTTCATGGAAGCCGTGCGCGACGGTGCCGAATGGACGCTGCGTTCGCCGAAGGATCAGTCGGAGCGCGGCAAGGTCGATGCCCGCGCGCTGTTCCAGAAGCTGGTCGAGACTCGCTTGGCCACCGGCGAGCCGTACATCGTGTTCGCCGATCACGTGAATTCGAACATGCCCAAGCATCACCGCGATCTGGGCCTCAAGGTGTCAACGTCGAACCTGTGCAGCGAGATCACTTTGCCCACCGGCAAGGACCATCTCGGCAACGAGCGCACCGCGGTCTGCTGCCTCTCGTCGCTCAACCTCGAGAATTGGGACGAGTGGAAGGACGCCAAGGGCTTCATCGAGGACGTGATGCGCTTCCTCGACAATGTCCTGCAGGACTATATCGACCGCGCCGAACCGGGCATGGAAAAGGCCGCCTATTCGGCCAGCCGCGAGCGTTCGGTCGGCCTGGGCGTAATGGGCTTCCACTCCTTCCTCCAGGCGCGCGGCCTCGCTTTCGAAGGCGCGATGGCGAAGTCGTGGAACCTCAAGATGTTCAAGCACATCAAGGCGCAGGTCGACGAAGCCTCGATGCAGCTCGCGGTCGAGCGCGGGCCGTGCCCCGACGCCGCCGAGATGGGCGTGATGGAGCGCTTCAGCTGCAAGATGGCGATCGCGCCGACCGCGAGCATCTCGATCATCTGCGGCGGCACCAGCGCGTGCATCGAGCCGATCCCGGCGAACATCTACACCCACAAGACGCTGTCGGGCTCCTTCTCGGTCAAGAACCCGTATCTGGAGAAGCTCCTCAGCGAGAAGAGCAAGAATTCCGAAGGCGTGTGGAGCTCGATCCTCGAGCAGGGCGGCAGCGTCCAGCACCTCGACTTCCTGAGCCAGGAAGAGAAGGACTGCTACAAGACCAGCTTCGAGATCGACCAGCGCTGGCTGCTCGAGCTCGCCGCCGATCGCACGCCCTATATCGACCAGTCGGCGTCGCTGAACCTGTTCATCCCGGCCGATGTCGAGAAATGGGACCTGCTGATGCTCCACTTCCGCGCGTGGGAGCTCGGCATCAAGTCGCTTTACTATCTCCGCTCCAAATCGGTCCAGCGCGCCGGCTTCGCGGGCGGCGTCGAGGCCGACAACACGATCGACCTGCGCGAGATCCAGGTCGAATCGAAGGATTACGATGAGTGCCTGGCGTGCCAATGATGGGGTCATTGGCCAAGCCAGGCACGGCGTGCCAGTGAGGTGGCAGGGGTAAGCCGCCCGGAGGACACCCAAACTCCCTCTCCCCTTGTGGGAGAGGGAAGGGGCCCGCGCGCGAAGCGCGTGGGAAGGGTGAGGGGGAATGCGGACGGCCTGACCAAGCGCCAGCTGCTCCCGGCCATCACCGTCTTCCGCTCCCGCGACTTACGTCGCGAAGCCGGACCCGTGGAGAAGGCGCTGAAGGCCGAACTCCGCCAAGCGCTTCCGCAGGCGAAGTTCCGCCATCAAGCCCCGTTCGGCCCCTATCACGCTGATTTCTGTTCGCACGCGGCGAAGCTCATCGTCGAGGTGGACGATGCAACGCACGCCGAACGCCGCGACCGGGACACCGCCCGCACGGCATTCCTCAATGCCGAGGGCTATCGCGTACTGCGCTTCTGGAACAACGACGTGATGACGAACATCGAAGGCGTGCTTGCCGAGATCGCCCGGAATTTGCCGCCCGAATTGCGAGGAAGTTTCGCGTGATGCGGCCCCCTCACCCTTCCCACGCCTTCGGCGCGGGCCCCTTCCCTCTCCCACAAGGAGAGAGGGAGATGGTGACCTCCAATTCCCTCTCCCCTTGTGGGAGAGGGAGGGAGCGGCGTAGCCGCGGAAGGGTGAGGGGGAATCGCGCTATGAATTCACCCCTCGGACTCTTCCTCGAACAGCACTGCGTTCGCCGCGGTGGCGCTCAGCCGCACCTGATCACCCTCGACATCGGCGACCAGCCCGATCGAAATGTAATGATGGTGTCCCGCGTGCGAACCCTCGGCACCTTCGATCTCGGCGCCCGAGTCCTTCTTGGTCAGCTTGATCCGGTCGCCCTCGACATGATCGACGGTGCCGACATGGACGCCGTCTGCGCCGATCACTTCCATATGTTCCCTGATTGCACTCGCGTCGGCCATGGAAAAGCTCCTCTGGTTGGTTCGGCTCGGCAACGCATGAACGCTGCGAACGATGCAGGAGATAGGAAATGATCCGTCTGCGTAACAGTGCCGCCCTCGCCGCGCTGATGCTGCTCGCCGGATGCGCGACACAAGTGAGCGCCGGCGTGTCCCCGCAGGCGCCCGGCTTCCTGCTCGGGCTGTGGCACGGCTTCATCTTCCCGGTCGCCTGGTTCCTGTCGCTGATCATGCCCGACGTCGCCATCTATGCCGTACCCAACAATGGCGGCTGGTATGATTTCGGCTATTTCCTCGGCATCGTCGTGTTCGGCGTCGGCGCGAATCGCGGCCGGAAAATCGTCTATCGCGACCGCGTGATCCGCGAGCGCCACACCACCGTGATCGACCACGAATGACGCGCAGCCTCGCCTTGATGGCCGGACTGGCCGGAGCGGCAGGCGCCGTCGGACTGACGACGCTCGTCCGTCCGTCGCTCGCCCGCCGCGCGCTGCGCGTGCCCGACATAGAGGCGACCGGCTATGCCCTGCGCATCGCCGGCATGATGCTGTTCGCATTGGGCCTGTTCCTCGGCGGCTTCGCGGCCGTCGCGGTGATGGCAATTGGTGGGCTTTGAAATGAGCTTAGCTAAAGCACTATACATTGAAGCTATCAAGAATTGGGCGAGAATGCCTATAATCGGAGCGGAGCTCAGTTTTCAGGTCGCTATCGTCCTGATGGCGGGGTGGTTGCTGAAAGTAATTGCCGTCATTCTTTTGGTTATAACCTGCGTCGCTGTTCTAATCGGAACCGCGTGGGCATTTTTTAGCAATCCTTCGGAAGCTTGGGTGCTTTTTCTATTCGTTTATGTTCCCGTGGTGGCGTTAATCGTTCAAAATATCTATCTTTCAAGAAAGTACTGACATGCCTCTTCTCGAAGCCCGCAAGACCTACAAGCCGTTCGAATATCCGTGGGCCTATGAGTTCTGGAAGCGCCAGCAGCAGATCCACTGGATGCCCGAGGAAGTGCCGCTCGGCGAGGATTGCCGCGACTGGGCGCAGAAGCTCACCGATCACGAGCGCAACCTGCTCACCCAGATCTTCCGCTTCTTCACCCAGGCCGACATCGAGGTGCAGGATTGCTACCACGAGAAATACGGCCGCGTGTTCAAGCCGGTCGAGGTCAAGATGATGCTCGCCGCCTTCTCCAACATGGAGACGGTGCACATCGCCGCCTACAGCCATCTGCTCGACACGATCGGCATGCCCGAGAGCGAATACGGCATGTTCCTCGAATATAGCGAGATGAAGGACAAGCACGACTATCTGCAGAAGTTCGGCGTCGATAACGACGAGGACATCGCCAAGACGCTCGCCATGTTCGGCGGCTTCACCGAGGGGCTCCAGCTCTTCGCCAGCTTCGCGATGCTGATGAACTTCCCGCGCTTCAACAAGATGAAGGGCATGGGCCAGATCGTCTCCTGGTCGGTGCGCGACGAGAGCCTGCACTGTGAGGGCATCATCCGCCTGTTCCACGCCTTCACCCGCGAGCGCGACTGCCTGACCAAATCGGTCAAGTCCGACATCATGGACATGTGCCAGACGACCGTCCGCCTCGAGGACGCGTTCATCGACCTCGCCTTCGAGCACGGCCCGGTGACCGGCATGACGCCCAAGGAGATCAAGAAGTACATCCGCTACATCGCCGACTGGCGGCTGGGCCAGCTCGGCCTCAAGCCGATCTACATGATCGACGAACACCCCCTCCCCTGGCTCGCGCCGCTCCTGAATGGCGTCGAGCACGCCAATTTCTTCGAACAGCGCGCGACGGAATATTCGAAGGGCGCGACGCGGGGGAGCTGGAACGAAGTGTGGGACTCGTTCGACAAGCGGCAGAAGGCGAAGGCCGTGCCCGCGGCGAACGAGGACGCCGGCGGCGAGGGTGGGGATATGTTCACGAAGGCGGGGATTGCGGCGGAGTAGGCGCGCCGCGCGTGGGATTAGCGCAAGCTAATCCCCGCTCCTCGGCGGCGCGCCCGGCCGGCGGCGCCAGCAGCGCCGACCGACGTAGGCACGGGCTTTGCCCGTGTCGATCTTTTGGGGGGACATTTTAATGGTAGCGCCCAGTCCATTCGTTGCGATCGGGATCGCAGTCTGCGCGCTTCTCGTTTCCTGCCTCACGTTGTGGCTGAGCTACTTTCGGCGCGGCTCAATCCGGATGACAAAGCCGTCCGTCATTTACTTTGGCCCGGACGGCTCACGGACGGGAGGGACAAGAGATCGCCCCAAGATATTTCTCCGATCGCTATTGATTGCCAACTCCAAACGCGGCCGAGTTATTGAGCATCTGTATGCGACATTGATCCGGCAAGAGACACG
Source organism: Sphingomonas sp. Root241 (assembly GCF_001428865.1). Lineage (GTDB taxonomy): Bacteria > Pseudomonadota > Alphaproteobacteria > Sphingomonadales > Sphingomonadaceae > Sphingomonas. Next base: position 245,036 of record NZ_LMIV01000001.1, on the reverse strand, counting down.
CCAGAACTTTAACGTCTGGGTCTACGGCGATGACAAACTGAAACGAGGCAGCGGACTCCATGTCAGCGACGTTGGCATCGTCACAAATCATCATTTCCTACTGCCCACCGATAATTCCGAATTTCGTTTCCGAGGAGGTCTGTACACCTTGGAGTTGTATGCAAAGCTGCTCGGAGATCAAACTCCGAGCAAGCTGCTGTCACAGTCTCTAGAGGTGAGCGACGCCGAGGGTGCGAGTTTGTCATCGCATATGTGCGGGCTGTATTTTGATTGGGGGCCGCAGGGGAATGGCTACGCTTCCCATTTGGATCGAGCAGAAGACGGTCCCCGCTCGATCAGCAATGAACCAGTAGCCTCAGGCTAATTTGGTCACAGCGCGCCCATCTTACTACATAAGAACTGCGCCGCACCGTGGATCCCGGAACAAGTCCGGGATGACGATAAGAAGGGCGGCAAGCGCCACCCCAAGCCACACCCGTCACCCCGGCCTTGTGCCGGGGTCCACCGTGCCGCACGTCACGCCGCCAGCGGCTCAAGCCCCAGCCCCACCGCAAGGTCGTTCCACGCTGGGTTCTCGCGCTCGATCAGGTTGCGCTTCCAGTCGCGCGGGTAGCGCTTGAGCTGTTTCTCGCGCGCGATCGCGCCTTCCATCGACTCTCCGGTCTCGAAATAAACCAGCCGGTAGATGCGGTACTTCTTCGTGTGCCCGTCGAAACTGCCTTCGCGGTGCTGGAGGATGCGGGCGATCAGGTTTGAAGTCACGCCGACGTACAGCGCGCCATTGTAGCGGTTCGCGAGGATGTAGACGCAGGGCGTGCCAAGGATCATCGGCCGCAAAATCTGCCGCCCGGTGGATCCCGGCACAAGGCCGGGGTGACGACAGAAGAGGGAGATCGCGCCGATCCGGACACACTTGCCGCGCAACGCCCGCGCGCGCATAGTTCGGCAAGTCGACGGATGGGGGGGATCACGATGCGACGTATTCTGGGAATAGCAGTGGCCGTGCTGCTCATCGCCGGCGCGGGCGTTTACGCGTTCCATGATCAGATCTGGCCCGACACCAGCGGTCCGCATAGCGGCGCGGGGGGAACCGTAGGAGACAATCTCACCAAGAAGCGGACCGGCGGCTGAGCGTCCGACGCTCACGCGCTAGACCCACACCGCCACTTCCACCAAATCCCCCTCGGCCACCCCGGCCTTGCGCCGCACCTCGGCCTTGACCGGCAGCAGATAGCCGCCGCTCTCCTTGTGCGGGAATACCGAGCTGTCGAACGCCACGCCGTCCACGCTCGCGCGGAGCCGCACCGATCCGAACCCCCGCGCCCCGCCCATCGCGCGCAGCTCGAAGGCCCGCGCGCGGATCGCGTCGGCCACCGCGCCGGTGATCGTCACGAAATGCCAGCTTGCCTTGGCCGGCGGATCGGGCGTCCAGCGCCACAGCTCGGTCTCGAGCACCAGAGGCGCGTCGTCGCTCATCGCCGCCCCAGCCGCGCCGCCAAGTGCCGCACGCTCAGCCCGCTCACCGGATCGCGCCACGCGGCCGCCACCGCCAATAGCGGCCGCAGCACGAAATCGCGTTCCCGGAATGCGGCATGCGGCACGGTCAGACCCGTCTCGCCCCAGGCGCCTTCGGACCACAGGATGATGTCGAGATCGATCACCCGCGCCGCCCAGCTCCGCCCGCGCCGCCGTCCGAACGCGCGCTCGACCGCCTTCAGCCGCGCGAGCAATTCCGGCGGTTCCTCGTCGCTCTCGATCAGCGCGGCGGCATTGGCGAAGCGGCGTTTTGAGGGGCCGAGCGGCGGCGTGCGTAGCACCGGCGACACCGCGACCACGCCGCCCAGGGCCGCGAGCGCCGCGGCGATCTCGGCCTCGGGGCTGCCATGGCGCCCCCGGCGATTGGAGCCCAAAGCGATGACATAGCTGGTTCTCGGGCTTGTTGTCGGCACGGCGCAGGGCCTATCGCGGCGCCATGTCCGCGCCAAGCCCCGTTCCACACCGCGATTGCCCGCTCTGCCCGCGGCTGGCGGCATTGCGCACCGATCTCCGCGCCGAACATCCCGACTGGTGGAACGCCCCCGTCCCGGCGCTCGGCGATCCGGACCCGTGGCTGGTGATCATCGGCCTCGCCCCCGGCAAGCACGGCGCCAACCGCACCGGCCGCGCCTTTACCGGCGACGCCTCGGGCGACCTGCTGTTCGCGACGCTGGCGATGTTCGGGCTGGCCGACCAGAGCGAACCGCAGGGCGTGCTGATCCTCAACGCCGTCAAATGCCTGCCGCCCGACAACAAGCCCGTCCCCGCCGAAATCCACGCCTGCCGCGACTTTCTCACCGCCGAGATCGCCGCTCTGCCCGCCGCCCGGATCTTCGTGGCGCTCGGCGAGATCGCGCACCAGTCGGCGGTCAAAGCATTGGGCGGGCGGCTGCCCAAAGCGCGCTTCGGCCATCTCGCCGAGCATCGCCTGCCCGGCGGGCGCGTGCTGATCGATAGCTATCACTGCTCGCGCTACAACCAGAATACCGGCCGGCTGACCCCCGCGATGTTCGAGGCGGTGTTCGCCCGCGCGCTGGCGCTCCGCGAGGCTCGATAAAGCGCTTCTTTTATGGCTTTGACTACCGGATTCCCCTCTTCGTCATCCCCGCGAAAGCGGGGACCCATCTCCAACAGTTTCCACAAACGCGCCGGTGCATTTTGCCGCTCGCTCAGGAGATGGGTCCCCGCTTTCGCGGGGATGACGCGTTTTGGACAGGAGTCCTCGACCCAAGGCTTCCAATGTAGGAAATGCTGTGCTGTGGTCTGCCGGCTCTTTGAATCGGTCAGGCTAAGCGGCGGTTTTTCGCGCAACATGCTTTCCCGAACGCGCAATTTTCATTCGAAAACGATGCAACTTCCGCAAAGTGAGTCAATTTAGATGTCTTCCACGAGCCGCCCGTAAAGCTCCGGCCGGCGATCGCGGAAAAAGCCGAACGCGGCGCGGTGGCGCTTGATTCGCTCGAGATCGAGCTTGGCCACGATCACGCCGGTCTCCTCGCGGTCGAGCTCCGCCAGGATGTCGCCGCGCTCGTCGGTGATGAAGCTGGTGCCGTAGAAGGTCTGGCCGTGCTCGGTGCCGACCCGATTGGCGGCGACCACCGGAACGACGTTGGAGACGGCATGCCCCACCATCGCCCGGCGCCACAGCCGCGCGGTATCGAGGCTGTCGTCATGTGGCTCTGATCCGATCGCGGTCGGGTAGAACAGCACCTCCGCGCCCATCAGCATCATCGCCCGTGCGGTCTCGGGATACCATTGGTCCCAGCACACGCCGACGCCGATCTTCGCGCCCGGGCCGTTCCACACCTTGAAGCCGGTATTGCCGGGGCGGAAATAGAATTTCTCCTCGTATCCCGGGCCGTCGGGGATGTGGCTCTTGCGATAGACGCCTTCGATCCGCCCGTCGGGACCGATCATCGCGAGGCTGTTGTAGAAATGCGGTCCGTCGGCCTCGAAGAAGCTGGTCGGGATGTGGATGCCGAGATCGGCGGCGAGATGCTGCATCGCCAGCACCGCCTTGTGCTCGTTAGCCGGCCGGGCGTTGGCGAACAGGCTCTCGTCCTCGACCCGGCAGAAATACTCGCCTTCGAAGAGTTCGGGGGGCAGCACGACCTGCGCACCCTTGCCCGCCGCCTCGCGGACGAGTTCGGACACTGCCTTGATATTGGCATGGATATCGTTGGTGAAAGCGAGCTGGAGCGCCGCGACGGTGATCTCGGTCATGGGTTTCCTCAGAGCCGCGGGAGCTGCTGGCTGATGCAGTGGAAGCTCCCGCCGCCGGTCAAGATATGATCGGCACGCTGGCCGACAACCTGCCGGCCCGGGAAAAGCTCCGCGAGCGCGACGATCGCCGCCTCGTCATTCTCCTGGCCATAGACCGGCACGACCACCGCGGCATTGCCGATATAGAAGTTCATATAGCTCGCCGGAATGATCTCCTCCTCGGGGCTGAGCACCCGGCCCGGCGAGGGGAAGCGGACGACTTCGACGCCGAAGCCCTGCGCGCGCTGCGCGGCATCCTGATAGACGCGCCAATTGGGGTCGTTGTCGGTTGCCTCGGGGATCAGCAGCCGGTTCTTGGCCACGAAGCGCGCGAGATTGTCGACATGGCCGTCGGTATGGTCGTTGACCAGTCCGTCGCCGAGCCACAGCACCCGGTGGTAGCCGAGATCCGCGGCGAGCAGCCGCTCGACATCGGCTTTGCTCAGGCTCGGGTTGCGATTGGGATTGAGCAGGCATTGCTCGGTGGTGACGCACAGCCCGGTGCCATCGCCGTCGATCGCGCCGCCCTCGAGGATCCAGGGATGTTCCTCGACGCCCAGCTGCGCGCGCTTGGCCAGCCGCAGGCCGATGTCCGAATCGCCTTCGAGATCGTATTTCCCGCCCCAGCCGTTGAAGCGGAAATCATGCGCCCGGCCCGCGCCGTCGACGATCGGTCCGGTATCGCGCAGCCAGATGTCGCCGAACGGCTCGATCACGATATGCGCGCTGCCGCCGGCATAGCTGGTCGCCGCGGCGGCCGCTTCTTCGTCGGCGGCGACGAGGATCACCTTCTCGCCGCGCCCGTCGGCATGGACCGCCCGGGCGAAAGCGGCGACTTCCTTCCGCGCCGGCTCGAGGTCCTCCAGCCACAATTCGGGGTGGCTGGGAAAGCCGATCCAGACGGCGTCGTGCGATGCCCATTCGGGCGGGGGCGGCAGAATCATGGGCGCGCTCTTACTTGCCCGCGCGGCTCTTGTCTCGGATCGCGCGGAATTCGGCGGTGGTGTACCAATTGGGCCAGTTCGAGCCTTGGGCGAGCTGGCGCCCGAGGCCGTAGAAGATCGTCAGATCCTCGATCGCGCCGTCCCAGTTCCAGTTTGGATCATATTGGTCCTGCGGCTTGTGGTAGCGGTGCTCGGTATAGTCGTCGGAAGCCTTCTTGCCCGCTTCCTTGCCGCCGACGCGCAGATCCTCGCCGCTCTCGCCATAGAGCATCGGCACGCCCAATTTGGCGAAGCTGAAATGGTCCGAGCGGTAATAATAGCCGCGCTCGGGCGTGGGCTCCGGGACGATCACCCGGTCCTGCGCGGCCACGAAGGGTTTCACCAGATCCTCGAGTTCGGACTTGCCGACACCGACCAGCACGAAATCCTTCGCCCGGCCGACATTGTTGACGCCGTCCATGTTCACGCCGCCCACCGTCTGGGCGAGCGGAAACACCGGGTTCTCGGCATAGAATTTGGAGCCGAGCAGCCCCGATTCCTCGGCAGTCACCGCCAGGAAGACGAGGCTGCGCTTCGCCGGCCCGGCCTTCACATGCGCCTCGGCGAGCGCGACCAGCGAGGCGATGCCCGAGGCATTGTCGAGCGCGCCGTTGCAGATGTCGTCGCCGTTCACTGCGTCGCAGCGGCCGAGATGGTCCCAATGCGCCGAATAGAGCACGACTTCGTCGGGCCGCTCGCTGCCGGGCAGGATGCCGACGACGTTCTTCGACGCCTGTCGCCGGATAATGTTGTCGAATGACACGTTCGCTTTCAGCCCCAGCGGCACCGCCTTGAAGCCCTTGTGCTTCGCCGCCTCGAGAAGCGCCGCGTAATCCTTGCTCGCGCTGGCGAAGAGCGCCTTGGCGGCATCCTGCTGGATCCAGCCGATCGCCTTGGACTGATCCATATGGTCGCCCGGCGTGTCCTGCTCGAGCTGCGGTCCGGTCCAGGAGGATTGCACCACGCCCCAGCCATAGGCCGCGGGCTCGGTATCGTGGATGATGATCGCAGCGGCCGCGCCCTGCCGCGCAGCTTCCTCGAACTTGTAGGTCCAGCGGCCATAATAGGTCATCGCCCGGCCGCCGAACTCGCCCTGCAGCCCCTGCGTCTGCCAGTCGGGGTCGTTGACGAGGATGATCACGGTCTTCCCCTTCACATCGACGCCGGCATAGTCGTTCCAGCCGCGCTCGGGGGCGTTGATGCCATAGCCGACGAAGACGGCCTCGCTATCCTTGACCGCGGTCTTCGGCGTGACCTGATAGGTCGCGATCACCATGTCCTTGCGATACTCGAGGCTGACCGGCGTCTTGCCCCCGGTGAAGCTGAGCGCGGAGACGTTCTGCCCTGTGATCTCGACCAGCGGCACGTCCTGGAACCAGCTGCCCTTGTTGCCGGGCTTGAGCCCCGCTTTCTCGAAGCGCTCGACGAGATAGGCGAGCGTCTTTTCCTCGCCAGCGGTGGCCGGGGCGCGGCCCTCGAATTCGTCGGACGAAAGCCGTTCGGTCACTTGCCTGAGCGTGTCGATCGAGATCTGCGGCGCAGTCTGCGCGGCCGCGGACGTGCCTGCGAGCAAGAGCATGGCGGAGAGTGCAAGGCGCATGGAGAACTCCTGGCGATGGGATTGTCGCGAGTGTGGCAGCGCGCTGGGGCACCGGCAAGCATTGCGGCCGGCGCGGGCGCTCAAACATGCCGGTCCGCTGACCGAGCATGAACTGCCGATCGACTCGCACATGCTGATCGCATTCGCTGCACCACGCCCGATCTTCGTCGGCGCAGACACGATCGATACGGGAACAGATGGGTCAATCTGAAAGGCAGCTTTCTCGCGGCCGCCGCGCCCTCGCCGGCCGGGTCGTTGCTGGGGTGGCGCGGGCTGTCGACTCCCGATTTCCGGCCAGTATTGACGGCGGTTATCGAAGGTAGGGTCGGTTTTCGACAACATCATGACGGACACAACAATCGCGACAATTGGCCAGTCTTCATCGACTTCGCATCGAAGCATCTTTTCGGGCAAGAACATTGACTTGCAGCATCCCCGTCGCGCTGGTTCCGGGGCCTAGAATAATAAGACTTGCCCAAGTCCGTTTCGTGAGTACATTATTGCTCATCGGGGGAGATGCAGGCATGTCTGAGCCGTTTTTATCGGAGCTGAGGCTTTTTTCCTTTGTCTTCGCGCCAAAAGGCTGGGCGCTATGCAATGGGCAGCTGCTGCCGATCAATCAGAACCAGCCGCTGTTCGCGCTGCTGGGCACCACTTATGGCGGCAACGGCCAAACCAATTTCGCGCTGCCCGATATGCGTGGCCGCGTGCCGATGCATGTCGGCAGCGGGCACACGCTCGGCGAGCACGGCGGCGAGCAGGCGCACACGCTCACGCTCAACGAGTTGCCCACCCATACGCACGTATTGCAGGCGACCACGACGGTGGCGAGCACCAACATCCCCAACAATACGATGCTTCTGGGTTCTTCCGCTCCGAACGACTTTTACACCGGACCGGCGGCGCTGACCCCCACCGCTCCGGGCTCGGTCGCCAGTGTCGGTGGGAGCCAGGCGCATCTCAACATGCAGCCGTTTCTGACCTTGTCCTGGTGCATCGCGCTCCAGGGCATCTTCCCCTCGCAGAACTGAGGAAACGAGCCGATGGCACAACCTTATGTCGGTGAGATCCGGATGTTCGCGGGCAATTTCCCGCCCGCCGGCTGGATGTTCTGTGAAGGAGCGCTCCTGGCCATCTCCGAGAACGAGACGCTCTTCCAGCTGATCGGCACCACTTATGGCGGGGACGGCCAGTCCACCTTCGCGCTGCCCGACCTGCGCGGCCGCCTTCCGCTGCACCAGGGGAACGGCTTCATCCTCGCTGAAACCGGGGGAGCCCCGGAAATCACGCTTACCGTCAACCAGATTCCCGCACACAGTCACACGTTGATGGCGTCCCTCAACGTGACGAGCTCGGCCACGCCGACCAATACGGTGATCGGCAAGTCCGGCTCGATCGACGCGTTCATCAACGCGCAGCCGACTGACCCGCTGAACTCGCTTTCGGTAACCTCGGTCGGGGGGAGCCAGCCGCACGAAAACATGCAGCCCTATCTCTGCATCGACTTCATCATCTCGCTGTTCGGGATTTTCCCGAGCCCAACCTGAGGAGCCCCTCCAGTGGCCGATCCGTTCGTCGCCGAAATCCGGGTCTTCCCGTTCAACTTCGCGCCCAAGGGATGGGCGTGGTGCGACGGCCAGCTATTGCCGCTGTCGCAGAACACCGCACTCTTCTCGCTGCTGGGCACAGTCTATGGCGGCGATGGCAAGAGTAATTTCGCGCTTCCCGATCTGCAGGGCTCGGTACCGATGCATCCGGGACAGGGGCCCGGCCTCCCGCTCTACGATCTCGGTCAGGTGGGCGGCTCGGAAACCGTGACCTTGCTCCAATCCGAGATTCCGTCGCACACGCACGCCCTCCAGGTATCGACGAGCGACGAGGCGGAGACGAATATACCGACCAACAATGCCCTCTCGCGGGCCAAATCGAACATTTATTCGAACAACACCACCGTCACGCCGATGGCGCCCGAGGCGCTCGCGCTCGCTGGCGGCGGCCTGCCGCACAACAACATGATGCCGTATCTGACCCTTTATTTCTGCATCGCACTCCAGGGCGTGTTCCCGCCGCGCCCCTGATGCCGAGCGTGCCGTTGCCGTTGCACGAGGCCGCCGCGCTCGAGGTCGTGCTGCGCCCGATGTCGGACGCGGACTTGGCCTTCACCGCCGCACTCTATGCCTCGACGCGTGCAGAAGAGCTGGCGCCGGTGCCCTGGCCCACCGAGGTCAAACAGGCATTCCTCGCGCAGCAGCATGCCGCGCAGCATGCCCATTACCGGCAGCATTATCAGGGCATGCGCTCGATGATCATCGAGCGTGGCGGCGCGGCGATAGGACGGCTCTATCTCTATGAAATGCCGGCAGAGATCCGGATCGTCGACATATCGCTGATGCCCGGGGCCCGGCGTCAGGGAATCGGCGCGGCGTTGCTGCGCGACGTGCTCGCGGATGCAGCACCGAGCGGCAGGAAGGTCACCATCCATGTCGAGAAGAACAATCCCGCGCGCACGCTCTATGCGCGTCTGGGCTTCACGATCCTCGACGACGACCGCGGCGCCTATGATCTCTGGGAATGGCGCGCGACGGTCTGAATCTAATAGAAGATCGCTTCGTAGCGCACGCCGCCAGCGTCCTTGGCAATCGGCACGATAAAGATGTCGTGATCCGCCCCCTCGCCGGCGAAGCGATAGGTCGCCTGTGGCAGGATCGGATCGGCAGGCCCGAGGAATTCGAGCCGGAATGACCCACCCTCGCGTCCCGAATCCGACAGTCCCTGGCCCTTGTCCAGCGTGAACGGATACGTCGCATCGGCCGCACGCACTTCATAAACGGCACCGGCCACGAAGTCGGAGAGCCGGGGACCGCTCATGCGGTTTCCCCGACAGACGAAATAGCTGCAGTCGAAGCGAAGCGCATGCGGCATCCTGACGAACGTGACCAAAGCCGAGTTTGACAGTGCGATCCCCCGGCTGCAAGCCTGAGCTGGAGCCGCCGCCGGACCTGCCGGCATCTCAAAAGAAAAGGGCGGCCCCGAAGGACCGCCCTTGTTCGTTCCCGAGCGGGAAGCCGGATCAGCGCGAGTAGAACTCGACGACCAGGTTCGGCTCCATGCGCACTGGATAGGGCACTTCGTCGAGCGTGGGCACGCGCGTGAAGGTGATCTTCGAGGCGCCTTCCGGAACGACGTAATCGGGGATGTCGCGCTCGGAGAGGCTCTGCGCCTCCATCACCAGCGCCATTTCCTGCGCCTTGGACGAAAGCGACACGACCTGGCCCGGCTTGATGCGGCGCGAACCGATGTTGCACTTCTCGCCGTCGACACGGACATGGCCGTGGTTGACGAGCTGGCGCGCGGCGAAGATCGTCGGCGCGAACTTGGCGCGATAGACGATCATGTCAAGGCGCATCTCTAGCAGGCCGATCAGGTTCTGACCGGTGTCGCCCTTCATGCGCGACGCGTCCTCGTACGACTTCTTGAACTGCTTCTCGGTGATGTCGCCGTAATAGCCCTTGAGCTTCTGCTTGGCGCGCAGCTGGATGCCGAAGTCCGACATCTTGCCCTTGCGGCGCTGGCCGTGCTGGCCGGGGCCGTACTCACGCTTGTTGACCGGGCTCTTCGGGCGACCCCAGATGTTCTCGCCCATCCGGCGGTCGAGCTTGTGCTTGGCGCTGGAGCGCTTCGACATATCTAATCCTTTGCAATCACAGAACAACGTAATCCGCTCTCCCTTTCGGGAACGCGGGGTTGGTCCCGGTATCCGCCTGCTGGTTCCTTGTGGGGAGGGCAGGGCCACCGCTTCACCGGGGTGCGGGGCCATTGCGAAGGCGCGCGGTTAGCCGCCATGTGCCGGCGAGTCAAGCTGGACAGGCGCGCGGGCACCCGCCAAGGGGCTGCCATGCAAGACATTCTCGATCCCGAAGCCTGCACGACGATGGCCGAGGTCCGGGCCGGCGTCGATGCGGTCGATCGCGCCTTGGTCGCCCTGCTCGCGCGCCGCTTCGGCTATATGGACGCCGCCGCCCGCATCAAGCCCGAACGCGGCCAGGTCCGCGACGAGGCGCGCAAGGCACAGGTCATCACCAATGTCCGCGCGCATGCACGCGAGGCAGGCATTCCCGAAGCGCCGATCGGCGAACTATGGGAACGGCTGGTCGAAGCCTCGATCGCTTATGAGTTCGAGGCGTTCGACCGCCGCTGAAGCTGGCAAAACGCCAGCTCAGCGGAGGCGCGAATCCCGCTCGACCTGTTCCTGCCGCTCTTTCATCTCGCGCTCGGTGCGGCAGATGCGCTTGCGGGCGAGGCGCGAGTAAGAGGATTGCTCGACGACGCAGATCTTCCTCTCTTCGGCCGGCTTGGCGGCTTCTGGCGCAGGGGCATTCTGAAGCGCGGCGGCGAGCGTCAGCGCGAAAAAGCTCGTGAACATTCAATAACTCTCCGGAAGCACCTCAGAATCGGCGCATGCGCCACTTCTAGGGGGCGCCGGCGCGATTCTGCAAAGCCGCAGGGCTCATCGGTCGCGATACAGCTTGCGCCCGGCGAGCGCCGACAGCACGCCGCGCATCGTGCGAACTTCCTGCGAGGTCCAGCCCGGCTTGGTCAGCAGCGTGCGAAGCGTCCGTCGCGTGGTGGGCGTGCGCGCGGGCGGGAAATAATAGCCCGAGCCCTCGAGCATGGCCTCGAGCTGGCTGATCATCCCTTCCAGTTCGTCCTGCGGCGCCGGTGGATCGAGATCGGTGGCTGGTGGGCTGGCGAGATTTGCCCCCTTCGACCATTCGTAAGCGACGAGGATCACCGCCTGAGCGAGATTCAATGAACCGAATTCGGGATTGATCGGCACGGTGATGATCGTCCGGGCGAGCGCGACATCGTCGGTTTCGAGGCCGGAGCGCTCGGGTCCGAACAGGATCGCCGAACGCTCGGGAGCGGAACGGATCTCGCTCGCCGCGACTTCGGGCGTGACCACCGGCTTGGTGACGCCGCGCTTGCGCACCGTGGTGGCATAGACCTGTCCGCAATCGGCTACCGCATCGGCAACGCCGTCGAACACCTGCGCCTTTTCCAGCACCACATCGGCACCGCTGGCGGCCGGCCCAGCGGATGGGTTGGGCCAGCCATCGCGCGGGGCAACGAGGCGCATCTCGGTCAGCCCGAAATTGAGCATCGCGCGTGCCGCCTTGCCGATATTCTCGCCCAATTGCGGGCGCACGAGAACGATGACGGGATTCACCCCTTCCCCACCTCGCTGACATTGCCGGCGAATTCCTCGAAATCCTTCGCCTCGCGGAAGTCCTTATAGACGCTGGCAAAGCGGATATAGGCGACCGAATCCAGGCCCTTCAGCCCGTCCATCACCATCTCGCCGATCCGCTGCGAGGGGATTTCGCTGTCGCCCAGCGTCTCGAGCTGGCGCTGGATGCCCGACACCAGCCGCTCGATCTGCGCTGAGGTGACCGGACGCTTGCGCGCGGCGAGCGTCACCGAGCGGATCAATTTGTCGCGCTCGAACGGCTCGCGACGGTCCTGGTTCTTCACCACCGTGAGGTCGCGCAGCTGGATCCGCTCGAACGTGGTGAAGCGCGCGGCACATGCCTCGCACTGCCGCCGCCGCCGGATCGCCGCCCCGTCTTCGGTGGGGCGGCTGTCCTTCACCTGGCTATCTTCATTTCCGCAGAACGGGCAGCGCAATTACAGCTCCGGATAGATGGGGAAGCGTTCGCACAGTGCGCGGACGCGCTCGCGGACATTCGCTTCGATCTGCGCGTCGCCCTGTTCGCCATTCTTGCGCAGCCCTTCGAGCACATCGGCGACCATGTTGCCGATCTCGCGGAACTCGGCCGGGCCGAAGCCGCGCGTGGTGCCGGCGGGCGATCCGACGCGGATGCCGCTGGTCTTGACCGGCGGCAGCGGATCGTTGGGGATGCCGTTCTTGTTGCAGGTGATCCCGGCGCGCTCGAGCGCCTCGTCGGCGTCCTTGCCGGTGACGCCCAGCGGCGTGAGGTCGACCAATGCGAGATGCGTGTCCGTGCCGCCCGAGACGAGGTTGGCGCCGCGTTCGTTGAGCGTTGCCGCGAGCACCTTGGCGTTCTCGACGATCGCCGCGGCATAGCTCTTGAAATCGGGGCGCAGCGCCTCGCCGAACGCAACGGCCTTGGCGGCGATCACGTGCATCAGCGGGCCGCCCTGGAGGCCGGGGAACACTGCCGAGTTGATCTTCTTGGCGATCGCCTCGTCATTGGTGAACACCGCGCCACCGCGGGGACCGCGCAGCGTCTTGTGCGTGGTTGTGGTCACGACATGCGCATGGCCGAACGGCGTCGGGTGCACGCCGCCTGCCACCAGGCCCGCGAAGTGCGCCATATCGACCATGAAGATCGCGCCGACTTCGTCCGCAATCGCGCGGAATTTGGCGAAATCGATGATCCGCGGATAGGCCGAGCCGCCCGCGATGATCAGCCTGGGCTTGTGCTCCTTGGCCTTCGCCTCGACTTCGTCGAAGTCGATCAGATGCGTGGTCGGATCGACGCCGTACTGGATCGCATTGAACCACTTGCCGCTCATCGCCGCGCGCGCGCCGTGGGTCAGGTGCCCGCCCGAATCGAGGCTGAGGCCCATGATCGTATCGCCCGGCTTGGTCAGCGCCAGCATCACCGCGCCGTTCGCCTGCGCGCCCGAATGCGGCTGGACGTTGGCGAAATCGCAGCCGAACAATTGCTTCGCCCGATCGATCGCAAGCTGCTCGACTTCGTCCGAAGGGTGGCAGCCCTGATAGTAACGCTTGCCGGGATAACCCTCGGCGTACTTGTTGGTGAACACCGATCCCTGCGCCTCGAGCACCGCCTTGGAGACGATGTTCTCGGATGCGATCAGCTCGATCTGGTGCTGCTCGCGGTCGAGCTCGTGGCGGACGCCGGCGAACACCGCGGGATCGACCTCGGACAGGCTCTTGGTGAAGAAACCGTCGGGCTGGAGCCCTGCCATCTGGGGGTTGGTGCTCATGCGGGGCTCCTTTCAGGATGGCTGAGTTTGTCGACGCGGCGCTGGTGGCGATCGCCGAGGAATTCGGTTTCGAGGAAGGCAGTGACGCAGGCCTTGGCCATTTCAAGGCCGATCAGCCGGGCGCCCAGGGCCACGACATTGGCATCGTTATGCTGGCGCGCAAGGCTCGCCGAGAGCGGCTCGGAGACCAAGGCGCAACGCGCGGCGGGATTGCGATTGACTGCGATCGAGATGCCGATCCCCGACCCGCACAGCGCCACCCCGACCTCGGCTTCGCCCTGCTCGATCGCACGGGCGAGCGCATAGCCATAATCGGGATAATCGACGCTGTCGGCATTGGCGGGGCCGAGATCGAGCAGTTCGTGGCCCTCGCCACGCAACCATTCGGCGAGTTCCGATTTCATGACGAAGGCGGCATGATCCGAGGCGATGGCGATACGGCGCGGCATGCGGCGCTCCCTACGCCCTCGGGCCTGTGCTGGCTAGACCGAGACAACCCTTGGAGACCGAAATGCGTAAATCAATTCTGGCTTTGGCGCCCGCGCTCGCTTTTGGCCTGGCCTTGGGCGCCTGCTCCGAAAGCGCGCAGGACAATCTGACCAGCGCCGTCGATCAGACCGGCGACAGCCTGGAGAACGCCGCCGACAAGACCGGCGACATGATCGAGAACGGTGCCGACCGCGCCGGGCGGGCCATCGAGAACACCGCGGACGATGTCGGCGACACGGTCGCACAGGGCACTCGCGACACCGGCAACGCGATCGACAATACGACTCATTAGCCTCCCGCGCGCGGCGGCGGGCGGAGCCATTGCCGCCGCCGCGCTTCCGCCGCGTAGGTGGCGCTGACCGGTATCGCCGTTCCGCCGGCGAGCCGCAGCCGCCAGCGCCGGCCGTCGCGCTCGGCGCCTTCGACTGCATCGGCCGCGACCCAGGCGCCGCGATGCACCTGCGCGCCATCGACTCCCTCCAGCTCGGCGAGCGCGTCGCCGAAGCGGTAGTGGATGAGCGCGCTCTGCCCGTCGCGGCGCCGGACCCGGCAATAATGATCCTCGGCCTCCACAGCGGCGAGCGCCTCGGGCGCCACCCGCGCGCGGCCGAGCAGGCCATCGGCCGGAACCGCGGGCTCGGCCTTCCGGCTCAGCACCACCCAGGCGACCAGCGACGCGACGACGATGATCAGCGCGGAGATCGCCAGCGCGCTCACCCAGGTCTCGAACGGATTGAGCACGAACGGCGCGCCAACCGCACTGGCGCACAGTGCAATCTCGAGTGGAAGCGGCAAGTTCAGCAGCGGCGCCCCGATCAGCGATGCGCGCGGCCAGTCGGCCGGCTTGCGGACGCGCCAGGCGAACCACAGCTGCCATTTGAGCGCGCTCCAGCCCATCAGCAGCAGCCAGAAGCCGATGCGCGACCCCAGCGGCAGGTTTCCGGTGCCGAAGCCGCCGGTCACCACCATCAGCGCGGCCGCGCCGAAACACGCGATCCACAATATCGGAAAGCCGGGCGGGAAATCGCGCCATGCACGTTTCGCGAAGCCGCGAACGCGGTTCGCGAAACGCGGCTTGCCGGTCGCCGTGTCGCGGCGGCTTCGATGTGCGGTCCGCGCTACAGCCATATGCACAGGCTGCCATGCGCCGGACGACACGACAATTGGAGATTCCAGATGCGGAAGTTGATGCTCTTCGGACTGACGGCATTGTTCGCCGCATTGCTCGCGCCATCGGCGCAGGCGCAACCGACGGACACCGCAGCGATCGCCGCGCAGCGCGAGGCGATGAAGAAGCTCGACTGGATGCACGGCGTCTGGCGCGGCCCCGCCGTCAGCCAGTCGCCCCAGGGCGAGCACCGTGTGATTCAGACCGAGCGGATCGGCGGATTTCTGGGCGGCACGCTCACGGTGATGGAAGGCAAGAGCTACAATTCGGACGGCAGCGTCGGCTTCAATGCGCTCGGCGTGGTCTCGTACGACGCGCAGGCTAAATCCTGGTGGCTGACCAGCTGGGCGCTGGGCCGCGGCGGCAAGTTTCCGATGCAGGTGACCGACACCGGCTATGTCTGGGAGATTCCGGCCGGGGCGATGACGATCCGCTACACCGCCACCGTGACCAATGGCAGCTGGACCGAAGTGGGCGACTATATCGCGCCCGGCCAGCCGCCCCGGCGCTTCTTCACGATGACGCTCACCCGCGTCGGCGACAGCGACTGGCCGGGGGCCGGCAGCGTCACGAAACAGTGACCTGACTGACCGGCAGCTGTCACATGCCCGGGCTAGCAGGGCGCGACACCGCCCGGCAGTCCGGGCGGCGCGCATCTGGAGTCCGGCCATGGGAACTCTCGTCAAGGCGCCGAAGAACGGCGCCGTTCGCGGTGCGGTGCATCGTCACGAACATCTGAGCAAGGAGGGCCTGCTCGAACGCGCCTTCACCTTCGCCTTTCGCGGGCTGGTCTATGCCCAGATCTGGGAAGATCCGGTGGTCGACATGGAGGCGCTGGAGATCACGCCCGATTGCCACGTCGTGACGATCGCTTCGGGTGGCTGCAACGTCTTCTCCTACCTCATCGCCGATCCAAAGCGGATCACTGCGGTGGACCTCAATCCCGCACATATCGCGCTCAACCGGCTCAAGCAGGCGGCGGCGCTGCACCTGCCCGACTATGCCAGCTTCCGCGCCTTCTTCGCCGATGCCGACCGCGCCGAGAATATCGCTTCGTACGAGCGCCATCTGCGCCCGCATCTCGACGCGGCGACGCGGAGCTATTGGGAGGGCCGCGACATTAGCGGCCGCCGCCGGATCTCGGGTTTCGCGACGGGCTTCTATCGCCGCGGGCTGCTCGGCAATCTGATCGGCTTCGTCCATTTCCTCGGACGACTCTATCGGATCGATCCGCGCGAAATCCTGAAGGCGCGGAGCATCGAGGAGCAGCGCGCGATCTTCGAGACGCGCTATGCCCCCTTCTTCGAGAAGAAGTTCCTGCGCTGGCTGGTCGACCAGCCCGCCGCCCTGTTCGGCTTCGGCATTCCGCCGGCACAATATGATCTGCTCAAGGCCGACGACGCGCAGGGTATCACCGGCGCGCTCAAGAGCCGGCTGCGCAAGCTGGCGTGCGATTTCGACATCAAGGACAATTTCTACGCATGGCAGGCGTTCGGCCGCGGCTATGGCAAGCATGACGCCGCGCCGCTGCCGCCCTATCTGCAAAAGGCGAATTACGACCAGGTCCGGCGGCGCGCCGATCGCGTCGAGATCCGCCACACCAATTATGCCGATTATCTAGAGGGCATGCCGGCGCAGTCGCTCGATCGCTACATATTGCTCGACGCGCAGGACTGGATGACCGACGCGCAGCTCACCCGGATCTGGAGCGAGATCACCCGCACCGCCAAGCCCGGAGCGCGCATACTCTATCGCACCGCCGCGGCGCCCGACGTGGTCGCCGGCCATATTCCCGCGACGCTCCTCGACCAGTGGGAATATGCCGATGCGGCGAAGCGCGACGACTGGACGCGGCGTGATCGGTCCGCAGTCTATGGCGCGACGCATCTCTGGACGCTGAAGCCGCACGCATGACCGTGGCCGCGCACGACCAGAAGGCGCTGATGGACGGTGTCTATGCGTTCCATCGCCATTTCTACGACTTCACCCGGCGGTTCTATCTGTTCGGTCGCGACCGGCTGGTCCGGAACCTCGCCCCGCCGCCGGGAGGGACGGTGCTGGAAGTGGGCTGCGGCACCGCGCGCAATCTGATCGTGGCGGCGAAGATGTGGCCCGAAGCGCGCTTTCACGGCTTCGACATCAGCGAGGCGATGCTCGAGACCGCGCGCAAGTCGGTCGCGAGGCAGGGGCTGGCCGGGAAGATCAGCCTCGCACAGGGCGACGCAGGCAATTTCGACACGCGCGCGCTATTCGGGCTGGAAAAGGTCGACCGGATCTTCATGAGCTACACGCTGTCGATGATCCCGCCTTGGCAGGAAGCGATCGAGCGCGGCGCGGCGAGCCTGGCCCCGGGCGGCAGCCTGCACATCGTCGATTTCGGCCAGTATGAGCGGCTGCCCGGTTTCCTGAAGCGGCTCCACTTCAAGTCGCTCAACGACTTCCACGTCTTCCCGCGCCGCGAATTGCCCGCGGTGCTCAAGCGGGTGGCAGAGGAGCAGGGTCTCAGCCTCGAATTCACCCCGCTCTATCGCGGCTACACCTGGAGCGCAGTGCTCGGCCGGCCCTAGCCGCGCCCCGGATCGTACACGCGGATGATCCACGAGACGTAATAAGCGAGATAGAGCAGCGCAAAGATGAAGTGAAAGCGCGCGTTGCGCGTGCGCATCGCCACCAGTGCGAGCGCGATGGTGACGACGATCCGCGCCGGATATTCGGCGCCGAAGCTCGCCAGATAGTCATGCCCCTTGATCGCGGTGTCGAACCAGTCGGTGAGCATCGACACGATCAGCAGCCCGAAGAACCAGCCCCGTCGCGACTGGAAATAATCCTGATAGCCTTCATATTCCTCGAGTTCGTCGGGGAAGAGGATGTTCGCCATCAGCGCGAACAGGAATGCGTAGAACAGCACGAACAGGAACAATTCGAACCGCCAGCTGGCGATCGCGGTCAGCCCGAACTCCCACCACCAGAAATGGATCGACGCGATCAGGACGATCAGCGCCCATAGCAGGTGGACCGGATAGACCTTGAGCTTGCCGGGGTGCTGCACGAACTTCGCCAGCCCGGAGAGCACACGCGTGATCGCGATCCCCAGCACGATGCTGATGATCACGCGAATATGGAGGTAGAGGTCGTGAGTGAGTTCGGGGCCGGGCGAATGCACAGCCAAGGCTTCAGGCCGCCAGCCGCAGCTCCAGCCGGCCCCATATCTCGACCAGCGCAGCCACGAGCTCGCGCATCATCGCCTCGTCATGCGCGGGGCCGGGGGTGAAGCGCAACCGCTCGGTGCCGCGCGGCACCGTGGGGTAATTGATCGGCTGGACGTAGACGCCATATTCGGCGAGCAGCACGTCGCTGATCTTCTTCGCCTTGACCGGATCGCCGACCATCAGCGGCACGATGTGCGTGGTCGAGGGAAGCACCGGCAGCCCGGCGTCGGTCATCAGCGCCTTGAGCTTCGCGGCCGATTCCTGCTGCCCTTCGCGCTCGACGGTGGATGCCTTGAGGTGCTTCACGCTCGCCAGCGCCCCCGCGACGAGGACCGGCGATAGCGACGTAGTGAAGATGAAGCCCGGCGCGTAAGAGCGGATCACATCGACGATCACCTGATCGGCGGCGATATATCCCCCCATCACGCCGAATGCCTTGCCCAGCGTGCCTTCGATGATCGTGATTCGCTCCGCCACGCCGTCGCGCTCGGAGATGCCGCCGCCGCGCGCGCCGTACATGCCCACGGCATGGACTTCGTCGAGATAGGTCAGCGCGTTATACTTGTCGGCAAGGTCGCAGATCTCGGCGATCGGCGCGATATCGGCGTCCATCGAATAGACGCTCTCGAATGCGATGAGCTTGGGCGCGCCGGGATCGTCGGCGGCGAGCAGCTCCTCGAGATGCGCGAGATCGTTGTGGCGGAACACGCGCTTCTCGCAGCCCGAATTGCGGATGCCGGCGATCATCGATGCGTGGTTGAGCTCGTCCGAATAGACGATGCAGCCCGGCATCAGCCTGGCGAGCGTCGACAGCGTCGCTTCGTTCGAGACATAGCCCGACGTGAAGAGCAAGGCGCCTTCCTTGCCGTGCAGGTCGGCCAGCTCATGCTCGAGCTCGATATGGTAATGCGTATTGCCGCCGATGTTGCGCGTGCCGCCCGATCCGGCGCCGACATCGTGGAGGGCTTCCTCCATCGCCGCGATCACCTTGGGGTGCTGGCCCATCGCCAGATAATCGTTCGAGCACCACACGACGATCGGCTTGGGGCCGTTATGCCCCGCGAAGCAGCGCGCATTGGGATAGGCGCCCTTGTTGCGCAGGACATCGATGAACACGCGGTAGCGGCCCTCTGCATGCAGGCGATCGATCGCCTGGTTGAAGACCCGCGAATAGTCGATGGCGGGCGCAGGGCTGTCCTTCGTGTGCATGGGCCTGCTCCCTACCCCCAAAATCCGTACATTTCCAGCCACCCGGCGCAAGCGAATGTCGCATGACATATGCGCAGTCGGAATGTCGCATTCGAGCCTAAAGCGATAGAAAAGTTTTAAAAATTATCAGTCATCGCTCGAATCCTGATCCGGATCAGGATGTTGCCTGCCGCGAAATGATATCAACTCGACATCGCGGGCGACTCGGGGCTTCAAGCAGGCCCGCGGCTGAGAGACGGTTCGTGCTCCCGCTTGTACAATGGAGCGGCAATATGAGCAGCCGGGACCTTGAATATTACCAGCGGCGCGAACGACAGGAGCGCGAGCGCGCTGCGCGTGCCGAAGATACGACCGCGCGGCGGGTCCATCTGGAGCTGGCGGAGCGCTATTCGACCCTGTTGCAAAGCCCGGCGATCCTGAGCGCGGTACAGGCCTAGAGTCCCTCGACTTCCGTCAGCCCGAAATGGGCCAGCGCGGGCGCAAGCTTCTCGGTACGCGCATTCCTCGCAGTGAATACGATGCGGCCCGGAACCGGCGCTTGCGGCCATTGCTGGTCTGCGGTCAGATAGGCGACACGCCGGGCGATCCCCGGCCCGCCGTCGATGAAACGGATCTTCCCTTCGGTGGCGGACACGAGTTCGTCCTCCAGCAGCGGAAAATGGGTGCAGGCGTTGACGATCACATCGATCGCATCGCCGCGATCCTGCGCCAACAGGCCATCGAGCGCGGCGCGCACCGAAGCCGGCGAAGGTCGCTCTCCGCCCAATGCCGCCTCAGCCATTTCGACCAGGTCGGCAGAGCCGTGGCGAAGCACGGTACAATCGGCCGCGAAGCGCGCGGCGAGATCGTCGACATAAGGCTGGCGCACCGTCGCCTCGGTGCCGAGCACCCCGATGACGCGGGTGCGGCTCATTTCGGCGGCCGGCTTGATCGCGGGAACGGTGCCCACGATCGGCACGTCGAGCGCGGCGCGGACATGCTGGAGCGCGATCGTCGAGGCGGTGTTGCACGCGATCACGATCAGCCGCGGATCGTAACGCTCCGCCAGCCGCCCCAGCAGCGCCGGCACGCGCGCGGCAATCTCCGCCTCGCTGCGGGTGCCATAAGGAAATCCGGCCGAATCGGCGACATAGACCAACGGCGCGCGGGGCAGCAGCTTCGCGGTCGGCGCCAGCACCGAAAGCCCGCCCATGCCGGAATCGAAGAACAGAATGGGGCGGCGATCGGCCATGCAGCGCGAATGGCTCGCCACCCGGCGCGCGTCAACCACGCCGCGGTTGCGCCACGCCGGGCAGCGATTATGTTGACCTTATCAGGGGGAAGCCATTGCCGACCGAAATAATCTGGATGCCTCCCGCTGCCGCGCTCCTGCTCGGCTATCTGCTTGGCTCAACCCCCTTCGGCGTGCTGCTCACCCGCCTGGCTGGCGCCGGTGACCTGCGCCAGATCGGCTCGGGCAATATCGGCGCCACAAACGTCCTGCGCACCGGCCGCAAGGGCCTCGCGGCGGCGACCTTGCTGCTCGATCTCGCCAAGGGCGCGGCGGCGGTTTTGCTCGCCGAACGGCTGTTCCCCGGAACCGGCGTGCTCGCTGGGCTGGGTGCCTTTTTTGGCCATTGCTATCCGATCTGGCTGCGCTTCAAGGGCGGCAAAGGGGTCGCGACCTTGATGGGAATCGTCGTCGCGCTCCACTGGCCTTCCGGCCTCGTCTATGCCGCAATATGGCTCGGACTGCTCGCGGCGCTCCGCATCTCCTCGCTGGCGGGCATCACCGCCGCGATCAGCGCACCGGTCAGCGCCGCCTTCTGGGCGCGCATCGATCTGGTCTTGCTGTTCCTCGCGCTGGCGCTGGTCGTGCTGTGGAAGCATCGCGACAATATCGACCGGCTGCTGAGCGGCACCGAGCCACGCATCGGCAAGAAGCGTGACTGACAGCCGAGAAGCGCGGCTGCGGCTGCTGCGCTCGGCGAATATCGGCCCCATTACCTATCGTCAGCTCATCGCGCGCTTCGGCACCGCCGAGATGGCGCTCGAAGCGCTGCCGATGCTCGCCGCGCGCGGCGGCGGGAGGGCTCCGGTGATCGCCGACCTCGCATGGATCCGACGCGAAGTCGCCGCGGTCGAGAAGCTCGGCGCGCGATACCTGTTCCTCGACGATCCCGGCTATCCGGCACTGCTCGCCGAGCTGGAGAGCGCGCCGCCCGCGCTGATCCTGCGCGGCAGACTCGACCTGCTCGATCGCACCTGCGTCGCCATGGTCGGCGCCCGCAACGCTTCGGCCGCAGCCTGCCGTTTCGCGCGCCAGCTCGCAATCGGGCTGGGCGAGGCGGGTGCGACCATCGTCTCGGGCCTAGCCCGCGGAATCGATACCGCCGCGCATGTCGGGTCGCTCCAGGCCGGAACGGTGGGCGTGATCGCCAGCGGGATCGACATCGTCTTCCCGCCCGAGAATGGGGAACTCCAGGAGCGCGTCGCCCGCGAAGGGCTGCTGATCGCCGAACAGCCGCCGGGCACCGAGCCGCTCGCCCGTTTCTTCCCCTCGCGCAATCGCATCATCGCCGGGCTCGCGCTCGGCACCGTCGTAGTCGAGGCCGCGCCACGCTCGGGCAGCCTGATCACCGCGCGGATCGCCGCCGAGGCCGGGCGCGAGGTCATGGCGGTCCCCGGCTCGCCGCTGGATCCCCGCGCGCAAGGCTGCAATCTGCTGATCCGCGAGGGCGCGACTCTGGTGCAATCGGTGGACGACATCCTCGAGATGCTCCGCCCGATCGATGCGCGCGCGGTCCGCTCGCCCGTACATCCGTTCGGCGGCCCGCCCCCGCTCGACGCCAGCGACGCCGATCGCCGCAGGGTCACGGAACTGCTCGGTCCCGTTCCGGTCGCAGTCGATGAGCTGGTCCGCCAGTCCTGCCTTGCGCCCGCACTCGTGCAGACAGTGCTGCTCGAACTCGAGCTCGCCGGACGCCTCGAACGTCATGCCGGCGGCAGAACGAGTTTGATCGGATAAACCAAAACCATCGCCCTGCCGGTCTGGCGGGTCGGCGGCCGGCGCCTACATCGTCACCACCGATAGTCCTGCTTTCCAGGGAGACTTCACATGGCCGATGCACCCGATCCCGCCAGCAACCAGCCTTCCGGCTATGTGCCTCCCAAGATCTGGACATGGGAGCAGCCCAGCGGCGGCCAGTTCGCCAACATCAACCGGCCGGTCTCGGGTGCGACGCACGACAAAGAGCTGCCGATCGGCAAGCACCCGCTCCAGCTCTATTCGCTCGGCACGCCGAACGGCCAGAAGGTGACGATCCTGCTCGAGGAGCTGCTCGCCGCCGGCCATGCGGGGGCCGAATATGACGCATGGAAGATTGACATCGGCGAAGGCGATCAGTTCGGCAGCGGCTTCGTTGCCATTAATCCCAATTCGAAAATCCCTGCTTTGGTCGATCGCTCGGTCGATCCCGCGCTCAGCGTGTTCGAAAGCGGCGCGATCCTGATCTATCTCGCCGAGAAGTTCGGCGCCTTCCTCCCCACCGATCCGGCGAAGCGCGCCGCGACGTTGAGCTGGCTGATGTGGCAGATGGGTTCGGCGCCGTTCCTCGGCGGCGGCTTCGGCCATTTCTACGTCTATGCGCCGTTCAAGATCGAATATGCGATAAATCGCTATGCGATGGAGGTGAAGCGCCAGTATCACGTGCTCGACACCCATCTGGCCGAGCACCGCTATCTGGCGGGCGACGACTATACGATCGCCGACATGGCGGTCTGGCCCTGGTATGGCGGCGTGGCACGCGGCGACGGCTATACCGGCGCGGCGGAGTTCCTGAACACCGCCGAGTACACGCATTTCAACCGCTGGGCCGAGGAAGTCGCCGCACGCGAACCGGTGCAGCGCGGCCGGCTGGTCAATCGCGGCTCGGGACCCGAGGACCAGCGCGTCCCCGAGCGCCACGACGCGAGCGACATCGACGCGATCCGCACACGGATGAAAGGCTGAGGCGCATTCGTCGCCCGCTTGACGCCGGGCGATGGGTCTCCCCATCCTCGTACGCGTACGCGTAAGGATCACGACACCCCCATGCAGCTTGTCATCGTAGAATCGCCCGCCAAGGCGAAGACCATCGAGAAATATCTCGGCAAGGATTATCGCGTCCTCGCCTCCTACGGCCATGTCCGCGACCTGCCGGCGCGCGACGGATCGGTGAACCCCGATGCGGGGTTCGCGATGGATTGGGAGACCTATGCCGACAAGTCGAAGCAGCTCAAGGCGATCACCGATCTCGCCAAGACCGCCGATCGCCTGATCCTCGCGACCGACCCTGATCGCGAAGGCGAGGCGATCAGCTGGCATGTCCAGGAAGTACTGCGGAACAAGAAGGCGCTTCCCAAGGAAGTCGAGCGCGTCACCTTCAACGCGATCACCAAGCCCGCGATCCTCGAGGCGATGAAGGCGCCGCGTGAGCTCGATACCGACCTGATCGACGCATACCGCGCCCGCCGCGCGCTGGATTATCTCGTCGGCTTCACGCTCTCGCCGGTGCTGTGGCGCAAGCTGCCGGGCGCCAAGTCGGCAGGGCGCGTCCAGTCGGTCGCGCTGCGGCTGATCGTCGAGCGCGAACGCGAGATCGAAGGCTTCCGCCCTCAGGAATATTGGTCGGTTACCGCCGATATGGAGCAGGACGGCACGCCGTTCCTGACTCGCCTCGTCAAGTATAAGGGCGACAAGCTTGATCGCCTGTCGATCGGCGACGAAGGCACCGCGCTCGCTGCGAAGAAGGCCGTCGAGGAAGGTCGTTTCTCGGTCTCCAGCGTGGAGACGAAACCGGCGATGCGCAATCCGCCGCCGCCCTTCACCACTTCGACGCTCCAGCAGGAAGCCGCCCGGAAGCTCGGCTTCTCGGCGAGCCACACCATGCGGATCGCGCAGGGCCTCTACGAGGACGGCGCGATCACCTATATGCGTACCGACGGCGTCCAGATGGACGGCGGCGCGATCCAGGAAGCGCGTAAGGCGATCGCGACGCGCTATGACGGCGGCTACGTTCCCGACAAGCCGCGCCAGTACCAGACCAAGGCCAAGAACGCGCAGGAAGCGCACGAGGCGATCCGCCCGACCGACTTCTCGAAGGACAAGGCGGGTTCCGGCGACCATGGCCGGCTCTATGACCTGATCTGGAAGCGCGCGCTCGCCAGCCAGATGGCGTCGGCACGCATGGAGCGCACCACCATCGATCTCGAGGACGGCACCGGCCAGCATGGCCTGCGCGCTACCGGCCAGGTCGTGCTCTTCCCCGGCTATCTCGCGCTCTACGAGGAAGGCCGCGACGACGAGGGCGACGAGGAGTCGCGCCGCCTGCCGCGCATGTCCGCGGGCGATGCGCCCGCAAAAAAGGCAGTCAATGCCGAGCAGCACTTCACCCAGCCGCCGCCGCGCTTCTCCGAAGCATCTTTGGTCAAGCGCCTCGAGGAACTCGGCATCGGCCGCCCGTCGACCTATGCCTCGATCATCCAGACGCTCAAGGACCGCGCTTACGTAAAAATCGAGAAGAACCGCTTCTTCGCCGAGGAGAGCGGCCGGCTGGTGACGGCGTTCCTCGAACGCTTCTTCGAGAAATATGTCGGCTACGATTTCACAGCCGAACTCGAGGAAGAGCTCGACGACGTCTCCGGCGGCCGCGCCGAATGGCAGGCGGTACTCGAATCCTTCTGGAAGGACTTCAAGCCGCGCACTACCGAAGTCATGGAGCAGAAGCCGAGCGAGGTCACCGCCGCGCTCGATCTGTTCCTCGAGCCCTATCTGTTCCCGACCAGGGCCGACGGCAGCGATCCCCGGCTGTGCCCGAATTGCGGAAACGGCCGGCTCGCGCTGCGCGGCGGCAAGTTCGGCGCGTTCGTGGCGTGCTCGAACTATCCCGAGTGCAAGTTCACGCGCCGCTTCGGCCAACCCGGCGGCGAGGGCAGCGAGGACGCGGGCCCCGAGGTGCTCGGCCAGGACCCCGAGACCGGGCTCAACGTCGAACGCAAGTCGGGTCGTTTCGGGCCGTACATCCAGCTCGGCGAAGGCAAGGAGGCCGCGCGCGCCTCGATCCCGAAGGACGTCGATCTCGACCTCGAATGGGCGCTGAAGCTGCTGAAGCTGCCGCGCACGATCGGCAACCATCCCGAGACCGGCAACCCGATTACCGCGTCGATCGGGCGCTATGGGCCGTATCTCGCGCATGACGGCAAATACGCGCGACTCCAGTCGACCGCCGAAGTGTTCGAGACGGGCATGAACGCCGCAGTGGTCAAGCTCGCCGAAGCCGCGGCCAATGGCGGCCGACCGGCGCGCGGCGCATCGCGCGAGCCGTTGAAAATGCTCGGCAAGCATCCACGCACCGAGGCCGAGATCAAGCTGATGGAAGGGCGCTACGGCGCCTATGTCACCGACGGCGAGACCAATGCGACGCTGCCCAAGTCGATCGACAAGGACCAGCTGACGCTGGAGGAAGCCGCACAGCTAATCGACGCGCGCGCCGCGGCGGGGCCTGCCAAGGGCAAAAGCAAGAAAAAGGTCGCGCCGAAGAAGAAGGCGGCGCCCAAAAAGGCAGCGGCGAAGAAGTAACTTGTGCTCCTGCGAAAGCAGGAGCCCAGGATTACAGGCGGTCCGGCGTGTGGCTCTGGGCTCCTGCTTTCGCAGGAGCACGGGAACTCACATCCATCGAGAGCTTAGGCCGCCCGCATCTCGAGCCCGCGCAACCAGGCGCGTGCGGCCTTCTGCGCCTCGATGATCTCGCGCGCGGTCATGTCTTCGGCGATCTCGGCGCGACATTCCTGCGCGCGCTCGCTGCCCGAGACGGCGGCGATGTTGAACCATTTATGCGCCTCGACGAGATCGACATCGATCCCCTCGGCGCCGCTCGAATAGACGATACCCAGGTCGAAACAGGCCTTGGCGTCGCCGCGCGTTGCGTCACGCAGGCGGCTCTCGACCAGGAAACGTGCGCTCTTGAGACTATTGCCCATTGCTGCCCACCCAATTGCTTATCCCAACGTTTGCAAGGATTGGCAGGTAAGCGGAAAACAAAAGGTTAACGGGGTTAACTGTATTTGTTCGTGCAGAGGCCAGCATTGTATTATCAGAGCCCTGCGCTATCCTCGCCCGGCGAAAAGGATTGCACGCATGGCAGAGGCGGCATTCGAAACGGGCCGGAAGCCGGCCGCGGCACCGCCAGGGGCTGTCGGGCCGGTCGCAACCGATCGCGCCGGCCTCGCCGGAGTGGCCGCCCGGCTCGGTGATCCAGCCTTGCGCAAGGCGAGCATCGAATCGGGGCGTGCCGCACTCGCCACGCGCCCGATCCGCGCCGTTCAGCGAGTAGCGGCGAGCAGCGAGCCGGTGGTCCAGCGCGAAGCCACCGCAGCGGAGAAGCAGAAGCTGCAGACCCGAGTAGGCGCCGCCTACGCCAATTTTGAATTCCGCACGCTCGACGGCGTGGAATATGCCAGCAACGCGGGACAGGAATTCCGCCTCATCCGCTTCAAGAGCGGCGCCAGCCAGTGGCGCAAGATGCCGCGCCAGCATATCGGCGGAAAATCCTTCTACGGCAGGCTCGGCGACGAGCCCGTCACGATGGCGCAGGCCGGCATACTCGCCGCCGACAAGCAGATGTGGCAGAACGCACCCGCGAGCGCGCCCGCCAAGGCGTTCGTCCCGAAGTTCTCGCAGGGCAACCGCGATAACAACAACAAGGTGATGGGCGACTATCTTCTCGACGGCCTCGCCCCGCTGTCGGCCTCGACTTATGCACGGAAGCCCTATTACGAATGGCTGCACATGCAGGGTCATGGTTTGGGCGGTGGCGAGACCGAGGACAACCTCTATGCCGGCAGCCACGCTGCCAATTCGCACATGGCGGCGATAGAGATCGCGGCACAGAAGCTGCCGGTTTCGGTTCGGCCGTTGATCACCCTCACCTGCGAGCCGAGCGTCGACGCCAAATATCATACCGAGGGGGTCTGCACCGCCATCGCCAACGACCTCGGAAAGCCGGCCGACGAAGTCATCCAACTCATGCAGGGGACCAGCAGCCGCATGCTGCAATACTTGTTCTTCAGCATTTCACTGAACGGCACCCAAGTGCTGCGCGAAGGTGTGGATGCGCAGCAAGGCGGCGCGTTCGACGCCCATTGGTTCGAAACGCTCGGCAAAGTCGCTGCCCTCGCCATGGGCGGAAAGCCCAACCCCGTCCCGTTCGTTCCGGCGAGCGGTTCGGCCAGTGGGGCGGCAGCCCCTTCCGGCGCAGCCGCGGCCGCCAAGCCTGGTGCGGCCGGCGGCGGCGATAGCAAGGTGGGCAAGTAGCGAACCGGCGCGTGCGCTTTCCGCGCGCGCGGGACCTCAGGCGGGATCGTTCGGAGCCACCGCCAGATTGTCGATCAGGCGCGTGCCGCCAAGCCTTGCAGCGGCAAGCAGCCGCGCGGGCCGGTCGAGGCGATCGATCGGCGTCAGCGTCTCCGCATCGACGAGCGCGACATAATCGACTTCGAACCCGGCCGCAGTCAATGTCTCGCGCGCCTGCGCCAATGCCGCCTCGGGATCGCTGCCCTTGGCGATCGCGCGTTCGGCGACGCCCAGTGCCCGCGGCAGCGCCACGGCGCGTGCGCGCTCCTCGGGGATCAGATACGCATTGCGCGACGACAGCGCGAGACCGTCATCCTCGCGCTGGGTCGGCACACCCTGGATCTCGATGTCGAGATCGAGATCGCGCACCAGCCGGCGGATCACCGCGAGCTGCTGCCAGTCCTTCTCGCCGAACAGGGCGACGTCGGGGTGCACCTGGTTGAACAATTTGGTCACCACCGTCGCCACGCCATCGAAATGGCCCGGACGATGCGCGCCGTCGAGCACGTCGCTGACGCCGCCGACCGAGATGTTGGTCGCGAAGCCCTCGGGGTACATCACTTCGACCGGCGGCATCCACAGCAGATCGACGCCCGCGGCCGCCAGCATCCGCGAATCCGCCAGTTCTTTCCGGGGATATTTGGCGAGATCCTCGCTCGGTCCGAACTGCTTCGGATTGACGAAGATCGACACGACGACGCGCCCGCCCGCCCGCTTGGCAGCCTCGACCAGCGCCATATGCCCGTCATGCAGCGCGCCCATGGTCGGCACCAGCGCGACGCGATCGCCCGCGGCGCGCCATGTGGCGATCGCCTCCCGCAGGAGATCGAGCTGACGGACGGTTTGCACGCTTGGACACTTTCGATAAGACAGGAGCGCGGCCTTCTATGGGGCTGGGGCGGCTGGATCAATAAAGGAAGTTGTGGGCTTGACCGACGGAGCTAAGCGCTTGCACGTGCTCGTTTTTGCCAATGAGAAGGGCGGCACCGGCAAGTCGACGACTGCGGTTCACGCCGCGATCGCGCTGTCCGCCAAAGGCGCTCGGGTCGCGTGCTTCGACCTCGACCACCGTCAGCGCACGATGGGCCGTTATCTCGATAACCGCCTCGCAACGGTGAAGCGCACCGGCCGCGATCTGCCCACGCCGGTCTATGAAACGCATGACGGCGAGAGCATGGATTATTTCGGAGAGACGCTCGAGCGGCTCGGCGCCGATGCCGATTTTCTCGTGATCGACACCCCCGGCCGCGACGACAAGTTCGCGCGGATCGCCGTCACCAATGCCGACACGCTGGTCACGCCGATGAACGACAGTTTCGTCGACTTCGACCTGATCGGCCATGTCGATCCCGATACCTACAAGGTGACGCGGCCCAGCTTCTATTCCGAACTAATCTGGGAATCGCGCAAACGCCGCGCCAAGGCCGATGGCGAGACGATCGACTGGGTCGTCCTGCGCAATCGCATGCAGCATATCGAGGCGCGCAACATGCGCCGCGTCTCCGAGGCGATCGATCAGCTTTCGAAGCGAGTCGGCTTCCGCGTGATCTCGGGTTTGTCGGAACGCGTGATCTATCGTGAGCTGTTTCCCCAGGGCCTGACGATGCTCGACAGCCGCGAGTTCGGCGAAATGGGATTGAGCCACGTCGCCGCGCGTCAGGAACTGCGCGAGATGATGGCCGGCCTCGCGCTCCCCGAAGTCGCAATGCCGCTGTTCGCCTGATGACCAAGGCCCTCCTCGCCGCCCTGATCATCGCGGCGATCTATTATCTGTTCCTCAAACCGCGACCCAAGCCCCGCGCACCCAGAATGCCGCAGGACGAAGCGCGCGCGATCCTCGGCGTGAGCGCCAATGCCGACGAAGAAGCGATCCGCAGCGCGCATCGCCGGCTGGTGAGCGCCGTGCATCCCGACAAAGGGGGTTCGGCGGAATTGACGCGGCGCATCAACGCCGCGCGTGATACACTGCTTCGCCGTAGCGCATAGCTGACACAGACCGCCGCTTCGGTCTTGTTGCGCTGCCGCAATTGAACTTTCGCGGCGCTCGCGGTTTACGCCGGCAACACCCTTTCCCGGAGGCATCATGACGCACCGTTTCGACCCCACTTCGCTGCGCGAATACGACATTCGCGGGATCGTGGGGGAAGCGCTTGGCCCTGACGACGCGCGCGCGATCGGGCGCGGCTTCGCGACCCTGCTCCGCCGCGCCGGCGGACATCGCGTGGCGGTGGGCCGCGACGGCCGCGTTTCCTCGCCCGAGCTCGAGGCGGCGCTGGTCGAAGGGTTGACCGCATCGGGCTGCGACGTGGTGCGTATCGGCTTGGGGCCCACGCCGATGCTATATTATGCCGAGGCCACGCTGGAGGTGGATGGCGGCATCCAGATAACCGGCAGCCATAATCCCGGCAATTACAACGGCTTCAAGATGGTGTTCCAGCATCTGCCGTTCTTCGGCGAGGATATCCAGAAACTCGGCCGGATGGCCGCCGAGGGCGATTGGGAATCGGTCGAGCCCGGCGACGAAGGCAGCGTCAGCGACTATGACATCCTCGACGATTATGTCGGGCGTCTGATGGCTGGCTATGCCGGCGGCGCCTATCGCGTCGGATGGGATACGGGCAATGGCGCCGCCGGTCCGGTGATCGAGAAGCTGGTCAAGCTGTTGCCGGGTGAGCACCATACGCTGTTCACTGAAGTGGACGGTCATTTCCCCAACCATCATCCCGATCCTACCGACGAGAAGAACCTCGCGGACCTGAAGCGGCTTGTCGCGGAGAAGAACCTCGATTTCGGACTGGCCTTCGACGGCGACGGCGACCGACTGGGCGCGATCGACGGGCAGGGCCGTGTCGTCTGGGGCGATCAGCTTCTATCCATTCTGGCCGAACCTGTGCTGCGCGAGGTCCCCGGCGCGACGATCATCGCCGACGTCAAGGCGAGTCAGGCACTGTACGACCGCGTCGCCGAACTGGGCGGCGTGCCGCTGATGTGGAAGACCGGCCACAGCCTGATCAAGACCAAGATGAAGGAGACCGGCGCGCCGCTCGCGGGCGAGATGAGCGGCCACATCTTCTTCGCGCACAATTATTACGGCTTCGACGATGCGCAATATGCCGCCGTGCGGCTGATCCAGGCGGTGCACGTGATCGGCAAATCGCTGATCCAGCTCAAGGACGAAATGCCGGCGATGATCAACACGCCGGAGATGCGCTTCCAGGTTTCGGACACGCGCAAATTCGCAGTGATCGACGAGGTTCTCGACCGGCTCGAAGCCGAAGGCGCCGACGTCAACCGCACCGACGGCGCGCGGGTGAATACGCCCGATGGCTGGTGGCTGCTCCGCGCCTCGAACACGCAGGACGTGCTCGTCGCGCGCGCCGAGGCCAAGAGCCAGGAGGGGCTCGACCGGCTGATGGCGATGATCGACGCCCAGCTCGCGGCGAGCGGCCTCGAGCGCGGTCCGCAAGCCGCCCACTAAATGCGTCGAACCGTTCGGGCGGGTGGAACCCTTGATCTGGATCAAGGGTTTATCCGTCTGAGTGGGATCGGGTTGTGACTGAGAAAAACATCAACGACATCGCTGAAATCGAGGACGCGCAGGCTGCGCTGCGCGAAAGCATCGAGGCGACCAAGGAGTTGTCCGAGCGCGCCGAATATCTGCTGCAGAGATGCAAGGCGCGGGCGGGGCGGGAAGCTCCGACGTCAGACGATCCCTCTCGAATCCGGCATTGACCGCGTAGCCGCAAGTTTCGGCTGGCATTTCGCACACTTCCGCCCCACCTAGGCGCGCATGGCCTCACCCGCCCCTTCCATCATTCGCGTCATCGATCTCGAAACCACCGGTCAGGCACCGCCCGCGCATGGCGTGTGCGAGATCGGCTGGCAGGATGTCGCGCTCCAACGCGACGGCCGCTGGGAGATAGAGGGTGAAGGCGGCAGCCGCATGGTCAATCCGGGTCGGCAGATCCCGCCGCTGACCATGGCGGTCCACCATATCCGGGACGAGGACGTCGCCGACGCGCCGTGGTGGCATGACGTCGCGCGGCCGGTGCTCGATCCGTGGCCGCGGCGCGTGGCGCTCGCCGCGCATCGCGCCGATTTCGAGCAGCAATTCTGCACCGCGTCGCTGACCCGCGGGAACGACTGGATCTGCACCTGGAAGTGCGCGATGCGGCTCTGGCCGAGCTCGCCGGGCTTCTCGAACCAGATGCTGCGTTACTGGCGCAAGCCCAAGGGGCTGGTGCACGAGCGCGGCCTGCCCGCGCACCGTGCGTTTCCCGATGCCTATGTGACTGCGTTCCATCTGCGCGACATGCTCAACGAAGCCAGTGTCGAGCAGCTGATCCAGTGGTCGAAGGAGCCGGGGCTGCTGCCGCGGGTCCGCTACGGCCCCGACCGCGGCAAGGAATGGAGCGAGATCGACGACGAATCGCTCGCGGTGTTCCTCAATGACCGCGACGTCGACGTGCGCCACACCGCGCAGCAGGAGCATATCCGCCGCACCGGCGGGGGCGCAGTCGGCCGCAATTCCGCCAATCAGGACCTGCTGCTCTAGCGCCGCCCGGCGATCAGCGCGCGGACGCCTTCGAGCACCCAGCCGTAAACCAGGTGCGATGCCGCGCCATAAGCGTGCTCGGCGAGCGGTATATCCTCCGGTGCGGATGCCAACCCTGCCGCCGGCACCGCTGCCTCATCGAGCAACGCCGCCGTCGCGATGCCGTAGGCGCCGCCGAAGCCGGAGCGCGCTTCGGGCCGGTATTCGGTGAGCACGCCGTAGATGCCGCCGATCACCGCCCCGGCGACATAATGGACCATCTGCCCGGCCGGCTCGCGATACGGCTCGGGGACAGGATCGCCGATCACCGCTTCGCTCGCCGCGTCCGCTGCTTTGACGGTCGCCGGATCGTCCTCGTCCGGATCGGGCAGCAGCTTCTGCGCCTGCGCCTGGAACACCGCCATCGCCGCCGACGCGACCAGACCCGCGGCGACGCCGGCGAGCAATCCGACAAAGGGTCGCGGACGCGCCATCAATAGGCGACCCGCGTGACGGTGAGCTTGTGCTTGGCCAGCTGCGCCTGGACGCTCTCGGCGCCGGCGAGATGCCCCGCGCCCACCGCGACGAAGACGGTGCCCGGCTTCTGCAGGCGCTGTTCGATCCAATCGGCCCAGCGCGCATTGCGATCGGCGAGCAGCACCTTGGCGAGCTCGGGCGTGTCGGCCAGCTCCTCGTTCATCGTCTTGCCCAGCGTCTCGGGATCGCCGGCCGACCAGCTCGCGATCATCTTGTCGAGCTCGGTCGCCATCCGGGGATAATCCTCGACGGTCGAGACGAGGAACTTGACCTGGAGCGGTTCGGGCAAATTATCGAAATAACCGAGCTGCTGCTCCGCGGTCTCGAGCCCGATCACCTGCTTGTTGGCGGCCTTGGCGGCAGTGGTGAGCGTGCGCTCGGCGCCGCTCTCCGGATCGTAGCCGAGCTTGGGGAGACCGGCGATGCTCAGCGTCACTGCGGCGAACCATGGATCGAAACGATCGAGCGCCGCGGCGGGCACGCCGACGTCGGTCATCGCCTTGGCATAGGCTTCGCGCTTGTCGGCAGGGAGCTTCTCGGTGAGCGTCGGCCCTTCGGGGTTGAGCGCAGTCTTCATGATCAGGCCCTGCATCGTCGCAGCGTCGGGCTCGACCATCTCGAGCACCAGCTCGTCGCTCTTGTCGAACGCCGCCTTCACACCTTCATCGAACCAGCCGAGGCCGGGCTTGAGGACGTGGACCGTGCCGAACAGATAGATGGTGGTGTCGGCGTCCTTGACCACCCACAAAGCGGGATCGGCGTCCTTGACCGCCTGCGCCTGGACCGCCGGGGCGAAGAGCAATGCGAGCGCGGCGAGGATCTGCTTCAACATCTGGTTCATACTCCGGCGGGGGACTTTCGATTATTCAACTGCTCGGCAAATCCTTGAGCGGCGTGCCCGAATCGGCCAGCCGCGCCGGATCGATCGCCGCAGCCTCGAGGACTAGCTTGCGTCCCTGAACATAATCCTTCGTCGCGTTGACGCAGTCTAGCGCGATGACGCGGCCCGCGCGCAGATAGATCACCGAGAAGCTCCGCGTCGCCGGACCGCCGCGCATTACGGTGGAATCATATCCCGCGGAGATGCCGACGGTCTGGAGCTTGAGGTCGTACTGGTTCGACCAGAACCACGGGACGGCGTCATAAATCGCCTCGATCCCGAGGATCGTCTTCGCGGCGACGGTCGCCTGATCATTGGCGTTCTGGACCGATTCGAGCCGGATCAGGCGATCCCCGGCGAAACTGTTGGCGTGGAGTGCGCAATCGCCGACTGCGAACACATCCGGCAGCGACGTGCGGCATTGATCATCGACCGCGACTCCGTTTCCACCGTTCGCGCCTGCATCGAGCAAAGGTGCGACCGCGGGCTCGATGCCAATGCCCACGATCGCCATTTCGGCGGGAACGGTTTCGCCGTCGACCAGCCGAACACCGGTGACGCGGTCTTCGCCGAGAATGGCATCGACCGTGACGCCGAGGCGCAATTCGACGCCATGCGCGCGGTGCTCGTCCTCGAAGAAGCGCGAAAGGGGCTCGCCGGCGACGCGGGCGAGGACGCGGTCCTGCGCTTCGAGCACAGTGACTTGCCGCCCGAGCTTGGCGAGCACCGCCGCGGCCTCCAGCCCGATATAGCCGCCGCCGATCACCGCGACGCGGCGCACATCCGGAAGCTCGGCGATCATCCGGTCGACATCGGCGCGGGTGCGGACGGTATGGACACCGACAAGGTCGCCACCCGCGCAGGCGAGCCGGCGCGGCTTGCCGCCGGCAGCCCAGATCAGGCTGCCATAGCCAATCGTCTCGCCATCGGCGGTGGTGACGCTATGGCCTACCGGATCGACTCGCGTAACCGAGCGGCCGGCGAGCATCGTCACCTCGCGCTCTTGCCAGAAGGCCGCGTTGCGGATCAGCAGCCGATCGAACGATTTGTCGCCGGCGAGATATTCCTTGGAGAGCGGCGGGCGCTCATAGGGAAGCTCGGCCTCGTCGCCGAGCAGGCCGATCGACCCCGAGAACTTGTTCTGGCGCAGCGCGATCGCGGCCTGCGCGCCGGCATGGCCTGCGCCGACGATCAGGACATCATAGCGGCTCATGCGCGCAGCCGTTCGGCATGCCAGGCGACATGATCGGCCAGGAAGCTGGAGACGAAATAATAGCTGTGATCGTAGCCCGGCTGGATCCGCAGCGTGAGCGGAATGCCCGCCGCGTCGCACGCGGCACGGAGCAGTTCGGGGCGGAGCTGCTCGTGGAGAAACTGGTCGGCATCGCCGACATCGACGAGCAGCTCAGGCACGCGCGCGCCGTCGAGGATCAGCGCGCAGGCATCGTACGGGCGCCAGCCGTCGCGATCCTCTCCGAGATAGCCGCTAAGCGCCTTCTCGCCCCAGGGCACGACGCTGGGCGCGACGATCGGCGCGAAGGCGGAGACGCTGCGGAAGCGATCGGGGTTGCGGAGCGCGACGGTGAGCGCGCCATGGCCGCCCATCGAATGGCCGGTGATGCCTTGGGCGCCCATGTCGGCGGGGAATTCGGCGGCGATCAGCGCGGGCAGTTCCTGCTCGACATAGGCACGCATGTGGAAATGCGAGGCCCAGGGCGCCTGAGTCGCGTCGACATAGAAGCCCGCGCCCTGACCGAAATCATAAGCGGGATCATCGGCCACGCCCTCACCGCGCGGGCTCGTGTCCGGGGCGACGAAGATCACGCCCTGCTCGGCACAGGCGCGGCGATACGCGCCCTTGTCGGTGACGTTGGCGTGGGTGCAGGTGAGCCCGGAGAGATACCAGAGCACGGGCAGCTTCGCGCCCGCTTCGTGCGACGGGACATAGACCGAGAAGGTCATGTCGGTGCCGGTGGCCAGCGAGGCGTGGCGATACACGCCCTGCATGCCGCCGTGCGATTTGCTGGTGGAGACGATCTCCATCAGATCGCCACGGCGCGCGTTGCGGTCGCGGAGTCGCCGGTATTGTCGGTGCCGGCGGGCTCGATCACGATCATCCGGACCTCGCCGTGGCGGGCGACCGGGCGATGCTCGACGCCGCGGGGCACCACGAACAACTCGCCGGGGTTGAGCGTCACCGTCCGGTCGCGCAACTCGATATCGAGGACGCCGTCGAGGACGAGGAAGAAATCGTCGGTCTCGTCATGCTTGTGCCAGACGAACTCGCCCGCGACCTTCACGATGCGGATGTCGTTGTCGTTATAGGTAGCGACGATCCGCGGCGCCCAGTGTTCGGTGAAGCTGGCGAATTTCTCCGCCAGGTTGACGGCGCCGCTCATGCAGGCACGCGCCACATTGCACAGAGCTTGTTGCCATCGGGGTCGCGCAAATAAGCGAGGTACATCGATCCCAGCGAGCCTCCTTCGCGCACGCCCGGCGGATCCTCGATAGCGGTGCCGCCATGCGCGAGACCCGCCGCATGGAATGCCGCAGCCTGCTCGGGTGAGCTGCACTTGAAGCCGATCGTCGCGCCATTGGCGCAGGTGGCGGGCTCGCCATCGATCGGCTCGCTGATGCCGAAGCGGCCGCCGTCATGCCGGTAGAACAGCCGGACCTGGCCGGTCGCGTTCACATGGCGGAACGGCTCACCGGCACCGAGCGTGCCGAGCACGGCGTCGTAAAAGGCCTTGGATCGGGCGATATCGTTGCTGCCGACCATGATATGGCTGAACATGTGCCGTCCCCCTTTGCTCAATAGACCACGACGCTGCGGATGCTCTCGCCGGCATGCATCAGGTCGAACCCCTTGTTGATCTCGTCAAGCGTGAGGACGTGGGTGATCATCGGGTCGATCTGGATCTTGCCGTTCATGTACCAGTCGACGATCTTCGGCACGTCCGTCCGCCCCTTAGCGCCGCCGAATGCGGTTCCGCGCCAGTTGCGCCCGGTGACGAGCTGGAACGGGCGCGTGGCGATCTCCTTGCCCGCTTCGGCCACACCGATGATGATGCTGGTGCCCCAGCCGCGGTGACACGCCTCCAGCGCAGTGCGCATCACTTCGGTGTTGCCGGTGCAATCGAAGGTGAAGTCGGCGCCGCCATCGGTGAGCGCGAGGATCTCGGCGATCGTCTCTTCGCGCGATTTGCTGCGACCATCGACGAAATCGGTCATGCCGAAGCGGCGGCCCCATTCCTCGCGGGCCGGATTGATGTCGACGCCGATGATCCGGTTCGCGCCCGCCATCCTGGCACCCTGGAGCACGTTGAGCCCGATGCCACCGAGCCCGAACACAACGATGTTGTCGCCGACCTGGACCTTGGCGGTGTTGACCACCGCGCCGACGCCGGTGGTGACGCCACAGCCGATATAGCAGCTGGTCTGGAACGGTGCGTCCTCGCGGATCTTCGCGACGGCGATCTCGGGCAGCACGGTGAAGTTCGAGAAGGTCGAGCAGCCCATATAATGGAAGATGGTCTGGCCCTTGTAGCTGAACCGCGAGGTGCCGTCGGGCATCAGCCCCTTGCCCTGCGTGGCGCGGATCGCGGTGCAGAGATTGGTCTTGCCCGAGAGGCACGACTTACACTGGCGGCATTCGGGGGTGTAGAGCGGGATGACGTGATCGCCGGGTTTGACCGAGGTCACCCCTGCCCCGACTTCGCGGATCACGCCGGCACCTTCATGGCCGAGCACGCTGGGGAACAGCCCCTCGCTGTCGAGCCCGTCGAGCGTATAGGCATCGGTGTGGCAGATGCCGGTCGCCATGATCTCGACCAGCACTTCGCCGGCCTTGGGCCCTTCGAGATCGAGCTCGACGATCTCGAGCGGCTGCTTCGCCTCGAACGCGACGGCGGCCCTGGTCTTCATGATCGATACTCCCGGCTAGCTCCGGGGCCTGATCCGCCAAAGGGGTCCGCGTTGCAAGCGCCGAGGCGCCGCTCGATATAGCCAGGCATCGAAGGCCAGCGAGATTGCCTCTTGTCGAATCGATATTTCTGGAATAGTCGAAATATCGAAACAACGGAGATGGCAACCATGAAACGCCTTCACATGCACGTCAGCGTGCCCAACATCGAACAGGCCATCGCGTTCTACAGCACCCTGTTCGACTCGCCCCCGGCCGTGGTGAAGGACGACTATGCGAAATGGATGCTCGAAGATCCGCACGTCAATCTCGCCATCTCGTCTCGGGCCCGGGGAAGGGGGATCGACCACGTCGGCCTTCAGGTCGATAGCCCGGACGAACTCGCCGAACTCGCCACGCGTCTGAAGGCCGCAGGATCGACGACGTTCGACCAGGAAGCGACGACCTGCTGCTATGCCAAGTCGGACAAGTCATGGGTTACGGACACCGCGGGCGTTCGTTGGGAAACCTTCTTCACGCACGGCGAAGCGACCGCTTATGGCGAGGACGAAGTGATCCCCGGCGACATGCAACCGGCCGCGAAAGCGTGCTGCTGATGCAGCTGCCCACGGCCGTAGAAGCACTGTCGGCGCTCGCGCACGCCAGCCGCCTTGCTGTGCTCCGCCTGCTGGTGCGGGCAGGCGCGGAAGGCATGGCGGCAGGCGATATCGCCCGCGAAATCGGCGCGCTCCCCAACACACTTTCGACGCATTTGACGATCCTCGGCAATGCGGGGTTGATCCAGTCGCGGCGCGAAGGGCGTTCGGTGATCTATTCGGCCGACTATGACGGCATGCGTGATCTTCTGGGTTTCCTCGTCGCTGACTGCTGCGCAGGGCATCCCGAGATATGCGGCTCGCTCGGCGCGCTCGCGATCGACGCCGATTGCTGCTCGTGACGCTGTCGCGGCGCATCGTCGCCGAGTTCGTCGGCACGGCGATGTTGCTCGCGATCGTCGTTGGTTCAGGCATCATGGGCGAGCACCTCGCGGCCGGGAACGATGCTGTCGCATTGCTCGGCAACACGATCGCGACGGGCACGGGGCTGATCGTCCTCATCCATATGTTCGGCCCCGTTTCCGGCGCGCACTTCAACCCCGCGGTTACATTGGCCGTCTTGCTGAAGCGCGAGACGACGGCTGGCATCGCGATCGCCTATGTCGCTGCGCAACTGGCCGGGGCGATCATGGGCGTGTGGGCGGCACACGCCATGTTCGCCGAACCGATGCTCCAGATATCGAGCAAGGCTCGTGACGGGCTGCCGCAGGGCTTCGCCGAATGCGTAGCCACCTTCGGCCTGATCGGGACGATCTTCAGTACGCAGCGCAATCGGCCCGAATTCACACCATTCGCAGTCGGGCTCTACATCACCGCCGCTTATTGGTTCACGGCGTCCACCTCCTTCGCGAACCCGGCCGTGACGATCGCCCGAAGCATGTCGAACAGCTTTGCCGGGATCGCGCCCGCATCGATCGCAGGTTTCATCGCAGGGCAGCTCGTCGGCACGCTGGCGGCCATCGCGTTCTTCGGCTGGCTATTGAGAGAGGAAAGTCCACAGTGAATGCGTTCCCGATCACCATCTATCACAACCCCGATTGCGGCACGTCGCGCAACACGCTGGCGATGATCGAAGCGGCCGGTTACGCGCCGACGATCGTCCAATATCGCAAGGTCGGCTGGACGCGGGCGAAGCTGGAGGAACTGCTGGCCGCAATGGGCGCGAAGCCGCGTGACGTTCTGCGCGAAAAGGGCACGCCCGCTGCCGAACTGAGGTTGGTCGATTCGACGGTGTCCGATGACGCGATCATCGAAGCCATGATCGAACACCCGATCCTGGTGAATCGGCCGATCGTAGTGACGCCGAAGGGCACGAAGCTGTGCCGCCCGTCCGAAGCCGTGTTGCCGCTGCTGGACCGCGTTCCCGCCGAATTCACCAAGGAAGACGGCGAAGTCGTGCGACTGTAGTGCCGGCGGCCCCCTGTCGGGGAAATGTCGCAAGATCATCGAAAAATGGTGCTGCCGGTGAGGATTGAACTCACGACCTCAGCCTTACCAAGGATGCGCTCTACCACTGAGCTACGGCAGCACTCGCCGGTCCGGGACCGGGCGGGAGGGGCCTATGTGCTTGGGGCAGACCGATTGTCAACCCGAAGCAGACCGGTTTATCGACTGTCCGCATGAACGATGCGGAGAAGAAGGCGCGACTCGCGGAAGCACTCCGGGCAAATCTCCGGAAGCGCAAGGCACAGGCGCGCGAGCAGCACGCCGAGCCCACGCCTCAGAGCGAATTCACCCAGGCAGCCGCGAAAGCGCTGAAGTCATAGGCCTTGTCCGCAATCGCGTGCGGGCCCTGCAGGTACATCGCCATGGTGACGGCACCCGCCAGGAACCACATTACCCGATTGGCGCGACCTTCGCTTCCAACCATTGCCGTTCATCCTCAGCCAGTTGCGGGCCGACCACTTCGAGCACCCGCGCGTGATAGCCATTAAGCCACTGAAGTTCCTTTGGGGTTAACAGTGACGGCGCGATCAGGGTGCGCTCGATCGGCGCGAAGGTGAGTGTCTCGAAGGCCAGCATCGGCTGCTCGGCACCGGCGATCGACGCCTTGATCACCAGCACCAGATTCTCGATGCGGATGCCGTATTCGCCGGCCTTGTAGTAGCCGGGCTCGTTCGAGAGGAACATGCCGGCGCGCAGCGGCTCGAGGCTCTGGCCGCCGGGGTAGAAAGGTTGCGCGATGCGCTGCGGCCCCTCGTGCACCGAGAGATAGGCGCCGACGCCGTGGCCGGTGCCGTGGCCGTAATCCAGCCCGACTTCCCAGAGCGGCGCGCGGGCGAAGCTGTCGAGCTGGGCACCGGTAGTGCCTTCGGGGAAGATTGCCGTTGCGATACCGATATGGCCCTTGAGCACGCGGGTGAAGCGGTCCTTCATCTCGGGCGTGGGCTCACCGACGGGCATCACGCGCGTCACATCGGTGGTGCCGTCGGCATATTGGCCGCCCGAATCGACGAGATAGAGCTGGCCGGGCTCGATCGGCAGGCTCGATTCCTGGGTGACCTTGTAATGCGGGATCGCGCCGTTGGGGCCGGTGGCGGAGATGGTGTCGAAGCTCAGGTCCTTGAGCACACCGGTCGCGTCGCGGAGTTCGCGGAGCTTGTCCGCCGCCGACATTTCGGTGAGCTGGCCGGCGGGCGCGGTCTCCTCGAACCATTTGAGGAAGCGGACCAGAGCGGCGCCGTCGCGGGCCTGCGCCGACTTGTGGCCGGCGATCTCGGCGGGGTTCTTGAGCGCCTTGGCGAGGACGACCGGATCGCGCAGGCTGAGGATCTTCGCGCCGCCCGCGTCGAGCGAATCGAAGATCGCGGCGACCGCGCGCTCGGGATCGGCGGCGACGCGCTTGCCGGCAAAGCCCTTGAGCGCAGGCGCGAAGGCGGCGCGGTCGTGCAGTCGGATGGCGTTGCCGAGATGCTGGCGGACGGCGTCGGTGATCTTCTCGGGGCTCACGAACAGGTCGGCGGTGCCGTCGGCATTGACGATGGCGTAGGCCAAAGCGACCGGGGTGTGGCTGACGTCGTTGCCGCGGACGTTGAATGCCCAGGCGATCGAATCGAGCGCCGAGAGCACCACTGCGTCGGCCTTGCGCGCGGAAAGCCACTCGGCGATCTCGGCGCGCTTGGCGGCGGAGGTGCGGCCTGCGGCGGCATCGTCCTGGACGGCAAGCGTCGCATCCGAGGGCGCGGGGCGATCGGGCCAGACGGCGTCGACGGGATTGGTGTCCACCGCGACCAGCTCCGCGCCTTTCTCGGCGAGCGCCTTCTTCGCTTCCTCGACCCAGGCACGCGTGTGGAGCCAGGGGTCGTAGCCGATGCGGTCGCCATCGGGGGCGTGTTCGCCCAGCCACGAGGCCATGCTGGTCCCGGGCACCGAGACATATTGCCACTGATCGGCCGAGACCTGCTGGCGGACCTGCAGCGTGTAGCGCCCGTCGGTGAAGATCGCGGCTTCGCTCGACAGCACCACCGCGCTGCCGGCGCTGCCCTGGAAGCCGGTCAGCCAGGCGAGGCGCTGGGCATAGGCGCCGACATATTCGGACATATGCTCGTCGGTGAGCGGCACGACGAAGCCGTCGAGTCGGTCGCGCTTCAATTGCTCGCGAAGGGCGGAGAGGCGATCGGCGTAGCTGGACATGGCGGTTCCTCGAACATCGGGTGCCGCGGACTTCGGACGCGCGCGAGTCGAGCGGCTGATTGCCCGACCGTTTGGCCGATGGAATCGCGATTGGGAAGCGCTATGCCCTGGCGCATGACCACGCCCCTCCTCCGCCGCGACCTGCCCACGCCCGCATTGCTGATCGATCGCGCCGCGCTGGAGCGCAACATCGCGGCGATGGCGGCCTTTGCCGAGGCGCAGGGCGTCGCGCTCCGGCCGCACGCCAAGACGCACAAGAGCGGCGAGATCGCACGGCGGCAGATCGTAGCGGGAGCGGCGGGAATCTGCTGCGCCAAGCTCGGCGAGGCCGAAGCGCTGGCCGCGGACGGCGTGGCGAACATCCATCTCACCTCGCCGGTGGTGACCCCGGCGGCGATCGGGAGGCTGGCAGCGCTCGACCGGCGGATCGCGCTGTCGGTGGTGGTGGACCATCCCGATAATGCGCGGGCGCTCGGCGCAGTGGAGGGGCTCACCGTGTTCATCGATCTGGATCCGGGGAGCCATCGCACCGGCGTGACTTCGGCGGAAGCGGCCGTCGCGCTGGCGCGGGCGATCGCCGCGACGGGCACGCTCAAGCTGGGCGGGGTGCAATATTATTGCGGATCGCATCAGCATATCCAGAGCCTGGCCGAGCGGCGCGCCGCGATCGTCGAGCGGACCGAATATCTCCGCGAAGTACTGGGTGCGCTGGCCGATGCCGGGTTCGCCATCCCGGTGGTGACCGGCGGGGGCACCGGGACCTTCGCGATCGACGCGTCGCTGGGGGTGTTCACCGAGCTGCAGGTGGGATCGTACATCTTCCTCGACCGCGAATATCTGGATTGCGAGCTGGCCGGGCCAAGCTTCGAGCCGGCCCTGTTCGTCGACGCCACGGTGGTGAGCGCGAACACGCCGGGGATGGTGACGATCGATGCAGGGCTGAAGGCCTTCGCGACCGATGCCGGAGTGCCGGTGGTGCTCGACGGCGCGCCGGAGGGGACCCGCTACGCCTTTACCGGCGACGAGCACGGCGCGTTGCTGGGCGACGGGCTGCCCGAACTCGGCGCGCGCGTGACGCTGATGCCGCCGCACTGCGATCCGACGGTCAATCTCTATGACCTTTACCATGTGCTCGACGGCGACATGGTGACTGGGAGCTGGCCGGTGACCGCGCGCGGCCGATCGACCTAGGCCGTATCGACATCCAACTTGGAGCGGTTTCCTCCTCTTCCGTCACCCCGGACTTGTTCCGGGGTCCTGCTG
Organism: Sphingomonas sp. Root241; assembly: GCF_001428865.1. Taxonomy (GTDB): domain Bacteria; phylum Pseudomonadota; class Alphaproteobacteria; order Sphingomonadales; family Sphingomonadaceae; genus Sphingomonas. The sequence continues at coordinate 201,848 of NZ_LMIV01000001.1, read as the reverse complement.
CCTTTGGGCAGAACAGAAGAAGCGGGATCCCGGCTCAAGGCCGGGATGACGGAAATACGGTTCTCAACCTGGGGTCTGCACCCAAGCAAGCGATTCGTTCGGCGTTAAGCTTTACCGTTTCGAATATTTTGACGGCCATGGTGGAGAGAGGACCGCTGCAGCCACAAGCGTGAAGGGATCCATGCGCTTTTATTTCGCCACTTCGCTCGCGTTTCCGCGCGCCCTTCGGCTGCGGCTGGCTGCGATCTGCGTTGCCGCGACAAATCTGCCGCTGCTCGTCTGGATCGGCTGGAGCGTGGCGGCGGGTAGTCCAATGCTGGCCGAATTCTCGGCGCTGATGCTGGCGAGCGTCGCGGGTATGACAATCGCGCTGCAAGCAATGGGCGGTTTGCTGGCAGACCTCCCCGCGGCGCAGGAAAGGCGCGCCATGGTCACCCCGCTGCCGCAGCGTGACGAGGATGCGATCGGCAGCCTGCTCGCCAGCGTCAATCGCGCGGCAGGCGCCGCCGGGCAGCGGATGCGCGAGCTCGATCTCGCGGCGAAGGAGGATCTGCTCACCGGTGCGCGCAACCGTCGCGGCTTCCTGGCGGATATCGAGGACTTTCTGCCCGCCGAGCGGCGCGGCACCGTCGCGCTGCTCGATCTCGACCGGTTCCGGCAGATCAACGACCAGTTCGGCCATGAAGTGGGCGACCGCGTGCTGCGCGATTTCGCCGGGCGGCTCTCGTCCGAGCTGCGCCGCGGCGATCTGGTCGCGCGCTGGGACGGAGAGGAATTTGCGGTGCTGTTTCGCGGCGCCACCGAGGACGAGGCGGCGGGCGTGCTCGGGCGGGTAACCCGCCGGCTGATCGCCAACCCGTTGATCGTGCTCGATGGCGAGGCGCTGACTTTCTCGGCGGGAGTCTGTCGTTTCGGAGGCGAGGCGATCGACGCGACGGTCCTCGGCGCGGAGAAGGCGCTCCACGAAGCGAAACGCGCAGGTCGAGCCCGCGTCGCCTGCGCGAGCCGCCCCGGACAGATATTGTTGCCGCTCGCCTGAACGGCGCGATAAGGCGGGGAATGACCGATCTTCCCAAGCCGCCCGTCGCGGCCACGCGCCCGCATAGTTTCTCCATCCACGGCGTCACCCTCGACGATCCTTGGGCGTGGCTGAAGGATCCCGGCTATCCGGAGGTCACCGACAAGGATGTGCTCGCCTATCTTAGGCAAGAGAACGCGTATTTCGAGAAGGTGATCGCGCCCTTGAAGCCGCTCAGCGAGCGGCTGTTCAAGGAGATGCGCGGGCGGATCAAGGAAGACGAATCGACCGTGCCGCAAAAGGACGGCGACTGGCTCTACTGGACCGATTTCGAGACCGGCGGCGAATATCCGCGCTGGTGGCGCAAGCCGGTGAGCGGCGGCGAGGACCAGTTGATCCTCGACGAGCCGGCATTGGCCGCGGGCAAGGAATATTTCCGGCTTGGCGCGTTCAGCGTCAGCCCCGACGGGCGCTACCTCGCCTACGCCGTCGACGATAACGGATCGGAACGGTTCGAAGTGCGGGTCAAGGATCTCGAGAGCGGCGCGCTGCTGCCCGACACGATCCCCGGCATGCTTTCCGAGATCGTCTGGACGGCGGACTCGAAGGGCTTCCTCTACGGCGTCGCCAACGAGCAGTGGCGCACCGACAATGCGCGCTGGCACAAGCTCGGCGCGCCGATCGAGAAGGATATCGAGCTCTTCAAGGAGGCCGACGAGGGCTATCGCGTCGCCGTGGGCGAGACGAGCTCGCGCAAATGGCTGGTGGTCGCGACCGGCGATCACGTGACTAGCGAAGTCTATCTGCTGCCGGCCGATGACCCCACCGCGCCATTGCTGTGCGTATCGCCGCGCAAAGTCGGTCGTGAGTACGACGTCGACGAGCATGACGGGACCTTGTTCATCCACACCAACGACGTGGATCCGCAGTTCCGGCTGGTGACCGCGCGCATCGACAATCCCGGCGAATGGATCGAGCGGATCGGCCCGTCGAAACATTTCTACATGACCGGTGTGGACTGCTTCGCCGACTTCTTCATCGTCGAGGGGCGCGACGACGGGCTCGATCAGATCGAGCTGCACCGCTACGATCCCGCGATCGCACCGGTGCGGCTGAGATTCCCCGAGGCGAGCTATGTCGCGGGGCTCGGGGACAATCCCGAGTACGACGTCGACACGCTGCGGCTGAGCTACGAATCGATGGTCACCCCGGGGACGGTACAGGATTACGACGTCGCCACCGGCGCGATCACCACGCTCAAGGTCCAGGAGATCCCGAGCGGCTACGACGCATCGAAATACCGCACCGAGCGGCTCAACATCGCCGCGCGCGACGGCACCCAGGTCCCGGTCTCCATCGTCTATCCGAAGGACTTCCCGCGCGACGGCAGCGGCAAGCTCTACCTCTATGCCTATGGCGCCTATGGCTATGCGATCCCGCCCGGCTTCTCGACCAGCCGGATGTCGTTCCTCGATCGCGGCATGGCGTTCGCGATCGCGCATATCCGCGGCGGCGACGATCTGGGCCAGCAATGGTATCTCGACGGCAAGCTCAACAAGCGCGAGAACACCTTCAACGACTTCGTCGACGTGGCGAAGGGATTGATCGACCTCGGCTATACCCACAAAGGCGGGATCGCGATCGCCGGGCGCAGCGCAGGCGGCGAGCTGATGGGGGCGGTGGTCAATTCAGACCCGGATCTGTGGGGCGCCGTGGTCGCCGACGTACCGTTCGTCGACGTGCTCAACACGATGCTCGACGAAAGCCTGCCGCTGACTCCGGGCGAATGGCCCGAATGGGGCAATCCGGTGGAGGATCCCAAGGCATTCGAGCTGATCCGCTCTTACTCGCCCTACGACAATGTGAAGCCGCAGGCCTACCCGCCGATGTTCATCAGCGGAGGGCTCAACGATCCGCGCGTGACTTATTGGGAGCCGGCGAAGTGGGCGGCGAAGCTGCGCGCGACGAAGACCGACGACAATGTGCTGGTGCTCAAGACCAACATGGGCGCCGGGCACGGCGGCAAATCGGGCCGCTGGGAGAGTTTGAAGGAAGCCGCCGACGAGATGGCATTCGTGCTGTGGCAGCTGGGGGTGGAGGAGTAGCGGGCGTGGGGGCTGTGGGCACCCCGTAGGTTTAGAACCTATTCAACCCGTTGATTTGACTAACGGGCTCCCTCTCTTCGTCATCCCCGGGAAAGCGGGGACCCCTCTCCCGAGCAAGCAGCGGACTGCACCGGCGCGCTTGCGGAAACTGTCGGAGATGGGTCCCCCCTTTCCCGGGGATGACGCGTTTTGGATATGAGTCTGCAATCCAGCGCGCTCTCGATGCCGAGGCGTATTCCTCAATCTTTCCTCACCTTCCGCTCATGCCGCGCGTTGCCGCTCATGCCACGATGCCCGTCCAATTCCGCAGGAGGCGCGCAATGACTGGGTCGAGGGAACAAGCGAAGAGTAGCCGGAACTACCGTGCGGGAGTCGCCGTCGCGCTCGTGACATCGTTCCTGACGGTGTGGACCACCATCGTTCGTGACGATGGCCATGGCATCGGCTTTTTCCTGCTGATCCTGGCGACAGGCACGGGCTGGTTCGCCGCCTGGTTTCGGCCCGCAGGCATGGCGCGGACCATGGTTGGCGTCGCGATCATGCAGGCACTGCTCGGGCTGGCCATCGCAACCGCTCCATCGACCACGAATGTACCGGGTGGCCCATTCAAGATACTGCTGTTCAGCGGAGTCTTCATGATGCTGTGGCTGGTATCGGCGGCTTTTTTCCATGCCGCCGCAAAAGGGGCTCCCGAGGCGACGGCGGCACACCACGCATAGATTGCCCAAGGACAGGCGCCCTCTCACTCGGTCGTTTGGTTTTCCGGACTTGCCCGATCCGAGTGGGGACTCGTATTCAAAATCCGTCATCCCCGCGAATGCGGGAACCCATCTCCTGAGCGGGCGACAAGATGCACCGGCGCGCTTGTGGACGCTGTCGGAGAGGGGTCGCCGCTTTCGCGGGGATGACGAAGATAAGGACTAGCCCGTTAGTTAAACCAACAGCTTGTACAGGTACTCAACCTACCGCCGCGCGCGCTCGATGAGTCGGCTCTCGCGGTGGCAGGTGTGGCAGAAGGCGAAATCGAATATCTCGCTGAGCACCCAGGCCTGGCTTTCCAGGTTCCATTCCGCCCAGGCGTCGCGCGTCACGGCTATGCTGCCGCAGCGTTCGCACGCATATTCTACCCGAGGAGCATTGCCTTCTGCCACGCGCACAAGGTGGCACGGTTCGGCTCCACTTCGGACGCAAGTGTCTCCGAAACGGAGGCGTCTCAGCCGCGCGGCTGCTGGTCGACGGGGACGGGCGTGAGTTCGTAGATGTCGAGCTGGCGGCCGTCGGCACCTGCCACCGCGAGGCGCCAGCGGAAGCCGCCGACACGCTCGACCACGCCGACCATATCCCGGGCAGGCTCGTTGCCATAGCCGAGCGAATTTTCGCCCGCTCGGCGCTGGCGCGCCCCCAGAAAAACGTAACGCTTGCCGTCGGGATAGAAATAGCCGGCCGCGGGATCGCTGCCGGTCTGTTTGACGAAGGCGACGCCCTCGTCGGTGGCCGAGACGAAGCAATAGTCGTTCGTCGAACTGCGGGCGCTCGTCGCGCCCCTCGCCGGGCTACGCAGTCGAACGACGCGGCAGCGATAGGAGCCGGGCGTGAGCGACGGCAGGTCGAGGCCGGCACCGGGATCGACCAGCTTGCCCTGCGCCGTGCGCACGCGGCTGGACAGCCGGGCGTGGAGCTTGCCCCAATCGGCGCGAAGGCTCTCGAGCCGGGCGTCATCCTCGGGCCGGATCGACTTGCGCCACTCGGGCGGCTCCTCGACCGGCGCGACACTGACCAGCACGACGCGCGGCGGCGGCGTCTGCGCTGCGCAGGCAGCGAGCAGGGAACACAAAGCAATAGTGACGATGCGCCGGTACATTGGCCACCCTCCGATCAACGTCCGGATTGTCGAAAACTGTTATCGAAAAATGAACGTCGAGCGTTAACGAAAGGTAAACGGCGGGCGGTTTTGTTTGCGGCGCAGCGCAGAAAGCGAAGGAAACTCCCGGTGCCGCAACCCGGATACGCTGGGCACTCGCGGCATCGGTTCGGGCAGAATCGATGAGCGCCGCGTTTGTTGCACTGCAATGGAGAAAAAACCGCGACTGCGGCAAACTGTGGCGCGAAGGCCACGCTTCCTGGGCCTCACATAGCGAACGCTATTCGGCGGCGCGCGCCTCGGGCTCGTCCTCATCCTCGGCGACGTCCTCGGGAAGCGCCCAGACGAGATCGCCCTTCTGGAGCACGCGGCCGTCGTGCGACTGGACGGTGACCTGCGCGATCGGCTTGCGATCGCGGGTGTCGACCAGCACTGGAAAGGCGGGAACGCAGGTCTCCCAGCGCTCGCCCCATTGACGGAGTGCGATCATCGTCGGGAGCAGCGCATACCCCTTGTCGGTGAGGCGATATTCGATTTTCCGGCGATCCTCGGGGCACGGCCGCCGCTCGAGGATGCCCTTGTCGACGAGCCGGGCAAGGCGATTGGCGAGGATGTTGCGCGCGATGCCGAGCTCGGACTGGAACTCCTCGAAATGATAGAGCCCGTTGAACGAGCCGCGCAGGATCAGGAACGACCAGCGCTCGCCCATTGCTTCCAGCGCCGCCGGAAGGCTGCACTCTTTCGCCAGCTCGCGCAGCGACTCTCGGACCGCACCACCCATGACTGAACACCTTACTCCAAATCGCCGATCCAGGGAAACGGCATAACGCATTGCAACGCAGCAAGAGTTTCTGCTTGCAACTTACTTCTATGTCAATTAGGTATTGATTCGCAACTGATGTTGCGAACAAAGGTTCCCCAGGAGGACAACATGAACCGTTATCTTGCCGTCGCGGCAGCTGCCGCGGCCACGCTGGCGCTCACCCCTGCGGCCAGCTTTGCCCAGACCGCCCGCGGCTATTACGCCGCCACTCCGGTGACTTCGCCCGAGAAGACCAGCCTCGTCACGCGTTCGACGATCTGGAAGTGCGGCGAAGGCGTGTGCGTGGCGTCCAAGGCCAATGCCCGCGACAACATCGTCTGCGAACTCGTCGCCCGCGAAGTGGGCCAGCTCTCGGCCTTCCGGGTGAACGGCGCCGACTTCGACGCCGACGCGCTCGCCAAGTGCAACACGAAGGCACGTTGATCTGAGCGGTGCCGGCCCGCTCCCCCACCCGGCCACCCAGAATATACTGCCGTTGGGTGGCCGGGTGGGGGAGCGGGCCGGCGCCGAACAATGAAGGCACGCTAAAACAACTATTTCGTTGCAATGCCGCAGCACGGGACGCCATCTAGGCCCCGTGCTGCGTCAATATGAACTTGTAGACCGGGTCCTGTCCTACGACCCACAGGCCGACGAGGCGCTGCTCAACCGCGCCTATGTGTTTTCGGTCAACGCGCATGGCAGTCAGAAGCGCGCCAGCGGCGACCCCTATTTCAGCCATCCGATCGAAGTCGCAGGCATTCTGACCGACCTGCATCTCGATGCCGAGACGATCGCCACGGCGATCCTCCACGACACGATCGAGGACACGGTGGCCACGCCCGAGGAGATCCAGCGGCTGTTCGGCGATCATGTCGCGCGGATGGTCGACGGCGTGACCAAGCTCTCCAAGATCGAGGCGCAGACCGAGAGCGAGCGCGCCGCCGAGAATCTCCGCAAATTCCTGCTGGCGATGTCCGACGACATCCGCGTGCTGCTGGTCAAATTGGCCGACCGGCTGCACAACATGCGCACGCTCCACCACATCAAGAATCCGGACAAGCGCAAGCGCATCGCCCGCGAGACGATGGACATCTATGCCCCGCTCGCCGAGCGGATCGGCATGTACGAGTTCATGAAGGAGATGCAGACGCTCGCCTTCAAGGAACTCGAGCCCGAAGCCTATGAGAGCATCAGCAAGAGGCTCGACAGCCTATCGGTCGAGGGTGAGGACCGGATCGCCAAGATCGCGTCGGGGCTCAAGCTGCTGCTCGCGCGCGGCGGCGTCGATGCCGAGATATCGGGGCGCGAGAAGCATCCTTATTCGATCTGGAAGAAGATGTCCGAGCGGCACGTCTCGCTCGAGCGGCTCAGCGACATCATGGCGTTCCGCGCGATCGTCGAGACCGAGGAGGAATGCTATCGCGCGCTGGGCGTTATCCACCGCCGCTGGCCGATGGTGCCGGGGCGGTTCAAGGATTACATCTCGACGCCCAAGCGCAACGGCTATCGATCGCTCCACACGACGATCATGCACGCCGGCGACACGCGCGTGGAGATCCAGATCCGCACCCGCGACATGCACGCCCAGGCCGAGTTCGGGCTCGCCGCGCATTGGGCATATAAGCAGGATTCGGTGCGGCCCGACACGCAGGTGAGCTGGATCCGCGACCTGATCGAGATCCTCGAGCATGCCGAGAGCCCCGAGGAGCTGCTCGAGCATACCCGGATGGCGATGTACCAGGACCGGATCTTCGCCTTCACGCCCAAGGGCGAGCTGATCCAGCTGCCCAAGGGCGCGACGCCGATCGACTTCGCGTATGCCGTGCACACCGATCTCGGCGATCAGGCGGTGGGCGCCAAGGTCAACGGCAAGGTCGTGCCATTGCGCACCGAGATCCAGCAGGGCGACCAGGTCGCGATCCTGCGCTCCAAGGCGCAGGAGCCGCAGGCAAACTGGCTCAATTTCGCGATCACCGGCAAGGCGCGCGCGGCGATCCGCCGTCACATCCGCCACAAAGAGCGCGACGAGACCGTCGCGCTGGGGCGCAAGCTCTATGACGACATCGTCCGGCGGCTGCCGACGCCGCCCGGCGAGAGCGCGCTGACCGACGCGCTCAAGCGCCTAAAACTGGCGGACGAAGAAACGCTGATGGAGGCCATCGCGCGGCGCAAGCTGACCGACAGCCAGGTTCTCGAGGCCGTGATGCCCGGATCGACCGAGGGCGCGGAGCATGAATTGCCGACCCAGGCGCAGGCGATCGAGATCAAGGGGCTGACCCCCGGCGTCGCCTTCCATTTCTCCGAGGACTGCCGTCCGGTCCCCGGCGACCGGATCGTCGGCGTGCGTCGCGCCGGCGAGCCGATCGAGGTGCACCGCATCGATTGCGCGAGCCTGGCCGACACCGACGAGGAGGATTGGGTCGACCTGACCTGGGGCGACAAGGCCGAGGGCGGGACGGCGCGCATCGCAGTGACGCTGAAGAACGAGCCCGGCGCGCTGGGCGCGGTGGCGACGCTGATCGGCCAGCAAAAGGCCAACATCCTCGGGCTCAGGATGGACAATCGCGACACCACTTTCCACACCAACACGATCGATCTCGAGGTCCGCAACGCAGCGCATCTGATGAAGCTGCTCGCGGCACTGCGCGCGGCAGACGTAGTGAATTCGGCCGAGCGGATTTAGGCGGAAAGCCCCCTAACCGAACCGGCGCGGTTGTGTATGCTGATGGGATGAAGCGAATTGCTGCGCTCTGCTTCGCCGTCGCCGTATCAGGCTGCGACCGACTCAGTCCACAATGGAAGGGCTGGGTGTATCCCAATAAGCATAATCTCGGCGCACATGTGGCGCTGGGCGCTTTCGATACACTTGAAGAATGCAGGCGTTCGGCAACTACGGTCCTGGCTAACTTCAATATCGTCAACCCTGACGGTGAGATGGTCGAGGGCGACTATGAATGCGGGTATAAGTGCAAGGCCGATAAGAAAATGGGCGGCATCAACGTCTGTGAAAAAACGGAGCGCTAGGACGGATCGACGTTTGGAGCTTTACTCTTCGGCAGCCCTATTTCCAGCCGTCACCCCGGCCTTGTGCCGGGGTCCACCGCGAGCGAGGGCTGGACAAGAGGCTCAAGGCTAACCGGTGAGGCTGAGTGGACCCCGGCACAAGGCCGGGGTGACGAAGAAAGCAAGATACGGAGATCAGCCCTCCGCAGCCTTGGTGGCTTGGCCCGTCAGCGCCTTGGCGGTGCAGATCGCGTCGGCTTCGCTGATCTTGCCTGCAGTTCATCGGCGATCTGAAGCAGGCGGCGGCTGATTACGGTGGCGGATTTTCATGTGACGCCAGAGCCGCACCACGTTACAGCGGCCGGTCATGAAGAGGCCCAAGCTTTCCATCGTCGTCCCCTGCTACAATGAAGAGGCGTGCCTCGAGATGCTCCATGCGCGCATCTCGGCCGCGGCGCAGGCGAGCGTGGGCCAAGATTACGAGATCGTGCTGATCAACGACGGCTCGCGCGACGCGAGCTGGAAGGTGATGCAGCGGCTTTCCGAAAGCGATCCGCGGCTCGTCGCGATCAACCTTTCGCGCAACCACGGGCACCAGCTCGCGCTCACCGCGGGGCTCGATCTGTGCGCGGGCGAGGAAATATTGATCATCGACGCCGATCTGCAGGACCCGCCCGAATTGCTGACCGACATGCGCGCGGCGATGAAGAGCCAGGGCGCCGACGTCGTCTATGCGGTGCGCCGCAAGCGCGACGGCGAGACGATCTTCAAGAAGATCACCGCCGCCTTCTTCTATCGCATGCTCGACCGGATCACCGACACGCCGATACCGCTCGACACCGGCGATTTCCGGCTGATGACCCGGCGCGCGCTCGACGCCTTCCTGTCATTGCCGGAGCAGGCACGGTTCATCCGCGGGATGGTGGCGTGGATCGGGTTCAAGCAGGTGCCCTTTCCCTACGACCGCCACGAGCGGCACGCCGGCGAGAGCAAATACCCGCTCGGCAAGATGATCCGTTTCGCGCTGGACGCGATCACCGGCTTCTCGACCGCGCCTCTGCGCTTCGCCAGCCATGTCGGGCTGCTGCTGACCGGCGCCTCGGCCTTGCTCGTGCTCTACATCCTCGTCGGATGGCTGTTCGGCCGGGCGATCCCGGGCTGGACCTCGCTGATGCTGGTCGTGGTGGTGCTCGGCGCGGTGCAGATGTTCGTGCTGGGGATGATCGGCGAATATCTCGGAAGGCTGTATGTCGAGTCCAAGCGGCGGCCGCTGTACCTCGTGGCCGACGTCGCCGGGCCGGTGCGCGGGCATGCCTCGCTCGGCTATCGCTTCGAGGATTCGGGCGAAGTCAGCGTTTCGCCGCAGACGGTGCGGAGCGAGGTGAGCGAATAATCAAATCCTCCCTCGCTTCAGCGGGGGGAGGATTTTTACTTCACCGAAGCCAGCGCGATCAGCGAGAGGCCGGGCGGCAACGGCACGCGGCCGACCATGTGGCGTTCGAGTCGGAAAATGCCTTCGAACAGGGTGTTGAGCGGCTTGGGCGGGGGCGAATCGTCGCTGTCGTCCTTGCCCATCAGCTTGCCGGCAAAGCGCGCCGCGACCGCGACCGGGAAGAGCAGTGAATTGAAATAACCGAGTTTGCGGCCCTGCAGCCCCGCTTTGGCGAGCAACGCCTCGAAGCCCGCCTTCGAATAGCGGCGCTTGTGATGGTTCACCACGTCGTGCGCGCTCCACATCCATTGATGCGCGGGCACGGTGATCAGGATCTTGCCGCCGGGCTTGAGCGCAGTGGCGATCGCCTTCAGCGCTGCCACATCGTCCTCCACATGCTCGATCACGTCGAGCACCGCGACGAGATCGTAGCTGCCGGGTGCGACGCCGACCAGCTCGGGAAGCGGTGAGGTGCCGACCGGCTTGCCGAGGCGCTCGCTGGCCTTGGCGCCCGCGGTCTCGTCGATCTCGATCGCGTCGATCTCGCCGAACTGGGCGAGCATCGGCAGATTATGACCGGTGCCGCAGCCGATCTCGAGGATGCGGGCATCCCCGGGTAGGCCGCCCCAGCGGGTCAGGTAATCGGCGAGGATGTCGCGGCGGGCGCGGTACCACCAATGCGTGGTGTCGTGCGCGGCCATGCGTTCGTAGACGATGCGATCCATGTCAGCCGAATACCCAGATGCGATTGAGCGCGAAAGTGACGAGCGGCGTGACGAACAGGATCGGAATCAGCGGCCACCACCAGGCGCCGTTGAGCATCGAATCCTCGGTGAGCACCCATACGAACAGGCTGTTGAGGCCAAGGCTCACGAGGCTGACCGCGAAGAAGCGGCCGCCCGTCTTCGCGACATTGCCGCGCTCGCCGTGACCGCGGAAGCTCCAGCGGCTGTGGAGGAAATAGCCGGTGATCATCGCGAAGAAATAGCCGACGAGGTTCGCGATCGACGGCGTCGTGATCTCGTATTTCGCGAGAGGCGAATAGACGATTGCGTAGACCGCCGTGGCGATCCCGCCGCTGATGCCAAAGCGGATCAGCTGGCCGAGCAGCCCGCTCGCCATCATGGATTCCAGTCGGTGCAGGATTGCCGTCACTAGTCTAGCTTGCCCTTGCGCAAGGCGCCGCCCTAATGCGGAGCGTGGAGCGAGGGAAGCGATTTTGAAGCTGAGCGGGATAAGCGGGCTGCGCCTGAAAGAGGAACTGGACCGGCGCTGGCTGGCGGGGATGCTCGTCTTCTGGCTGGGCGTGGCCGCCTGGTTCCTGTGGCAGCGGCAGGGCAACATTCATTGGCTCGTGCTCGGCGACACCGACGACAATATGCGGCTGATGCAGGTCCGCGCCTGGCTGGCGGGCCAGGGCTGGTACGACCTGTGGCAATATCGCCTCGATCCGGCGCTGGGCGGCTTCGACATCCACTGGTCGCGCATCGTCGATCTGCCGATCGCGGGACTGATCCTGCTGCTCAAGCCCTTCATGGGAGTGGCCGCGGCGGAGAAATGGGCTTGCGGGCTGGCGCCGCTGCTCCCGCTCGTGATTACGATGACCGGACTCAGCCTCATTGTCCGCCGGCTCGTCGCGCCGCAGGCCTGGCTGCTCGCGCTGATCATCCTGATGGGCTGCACCTCGACGATCCTGATGTATGCGCCGATGCGCATCGATCATCATGGCTGGCAGCTCGCCTGCCTCGCGCTGACCGTGGCGGGGCTGGCCGATACGCGCCGCGCGCGCGGCGGCGCCACCGTCGGGCTGTCGAGCGCGCTGTCGCTGACGATCGGGCTGGAGATGCTGCCTTATTGCGCGATGGCGGGAGCGATCATCGGCTTACGCTGGGTATGGGATGCGGGCGATGCGCGGCGGATGCAGGTCTATGGACTGAGCCTCGCCGGGGGCTCCGGGCTGGGCTTCGCATTGTTCGCGTCGAACGCCAACCAGGTGCTGCGCTGCGACGCGCTGACGCCGGTTTGGCTGAGCGTGATGGTGGCGGCGGGAACCCTGCTGTTTGCGCTGGCGCTGCTCAATCCGGAGAATCGCTGGCTGCGGCTCGCCTTGGCCGCAGCAGCAGCCGGCGTGATCGTCGCCGGGTTCATATTGCTGTTTCCGCAATGCCTGGGACGGCCCGAGCAGGTTTCGGACGAACTGGCGCGGACCTGGCTCAACAATGTCCGCGAGGCACGGCCGATCTACCAGCATTCGTTCAAGACCGGTTTTCCGATCGCGGCGTTGCCGGTGATAGGCATCATCGGCGCATTGGTCGCGACATGGCGGGCGCGGCGCAGCGAGGCGGCGGTGGCGTGGGCGGCGATCGCGCTGTTCACGGCGTTCGCAGCGGCGATGCTGCTCTGGCAGATCCGCGCCGGCCCCGCCGCGCAGATGCTGAGCGTGCCCGGCGCGACGGCGCTGGCCTGGCTGGTGGTGCCATGGTTCCTCGGGCGCTCGTCGATGCTGGTCCGGGTGTTCGGCTCGGTGCTGGCGTTCCTGATCGTCTCGGGGCTGTTCGCCGGATTGGTCCTGCCCTGGCTGCCTGCGGACAATAAGGGCGGCAAGAGCGGCCCCGACCGGGTGGCGCAGGCCAATGCCGCCTGCGCGCGGATGACCTCGCTGCGGCAGCTCAATGCGATCCCGAAGGCGATCCTCTTCAGCCATGTCGACATGGGACCGCGGCTGATCACGATCACGCACCATGACGGCGTGGCGGGCCCCTATCACCGCAACGGCAACGCGATCCTCGACGTGCATCACGCCTTCACCGGACCGGCCAGCGGCTTCCGGCCGATCGCCGCGCGGCACAAGGCGCAATATCTGCTGATCTGCCCCGATATGGCCGAGACCACGGTCTATCGCTCGCGCAGCCCCAACGGTTTTTACGGGCAATTGCATCGCGGTCAGGTGCCGAACTGGCTGGAACCGGTGGCGCTGCCGGCAAAGTCGCCGTTCCGGCTGTGGCGGATTCGCTACGATCTGCCGGATGTGCCGGTCAGTGCCCCGAAAGCGCCGCCCCCGCGCTGAAGCTGGCGCGGAGCCCGTCGATCACGAACTGCGCGGCGAGCGCGGCGAGCAGCACGCCGAGCAGCCGCGACACCACCGCTTCGATCTTGGCACCGACGATCCGCATGATCGGCCCGGCGATCAGCAAGGCGAGGAGGGTGAGCGCGAGGATCGACGCCATCGCGGCGAGCACAACGGCGGAGCGCGCGAGCCCGTCATTCTGCGACATCAGCAGCATCACCGAAGCGATCGAGCCGGGGCCCGCGATCATCGGCATCGCCATCGGGAAGATCGAGATATCGGCGACTTCGGTGGCCTTGACCTTCTCGGTCCGATCCTCGCGGCGTTCGGTGCGGCGTTCGAACACCATCTCGAGCGCGATCAGGAACAGCATGATCCCGCCGGCGATGCGAAAGGCATTGAGGCTGATGCCGAGCGCGCGCAGCAGCGCCTCGCCGAACAATGCGAAGCCGAACAGGATCGCCGAGGCGACGAGCACCGCGCGGATCGCCATCGCACGGCGATGCACCGCGCTGGCTCCGGTGGTGAGTCCGGCGAAGATCGGCGCGCAGCCGGGCGGATCGATCACCACGAAGAAAGTGACGAAGGCGGAGAGGAAGAGCTCGATCATTGTGGCGCAGCAGTCACGTTGTCTTCGATGACGGTCTCGAAGGTGCGGCCATTCCAGATACGGGCGTCGAAGTGGCGCGCTCCATTGGTTTCAACGCGCCAGTGCCAAGCGAGCGAGCGATCGCGAGACTGTTCGGCGCGGCACCGGTTCCAGCGTCCGCGGCACGTGTCGAATGCTATTTCGGGCGGTTTCGTACTGCAGGTGGCGCGGCGGACCTTCGGCTGCTGCACAGTGGGGCGTGGCTTAGCGAGCACGTCTCCGTGATCCATCGTCCACTTCCACGCTCCGTTGGACTGACGAAACCAGAGCGTGGTGAAATAGCCGACTGACCCGTCTGGCCGTGCCCAGCCGCCGGTATTTACGGCGACGTTGCCGTCGCAGGACACATAGCTCTCGATCGGTTGCCACCGTACCGGACGCGGCGGATCGCGGCGGTCCTTGAGCCAGACTTGCGCATTCGTCTGCTGCGGCACGAACATGACGGCGTCATTGGCGGCGAATTCGCGAAATGCGGTCCACTGACCCCTCTCGCTCGCTGCGCGGTCGAACGCACGCTCGGCCTCCACCGCCGTCTGCGGAGCGGCGGCCTGAAGCGCGAGCGCCAGCAGGATCAAATCCCGTCCTCGTCGAGCGCCACGCCTTCGCGGCGGTGCGCCGCCACCAAGGTGTTGCGGAGCAGGACCGCGATCGTCATCGGGCCGACGCCGCCGGGCACCGGCGTGATCGCGCCGGCCACGCTCGCGGCGCTGTCGAAATCCACATCGCCGGTGAGGCCGTTTTCGGTGCGGTTGATGCCGACATCGATCACGGTGGCACCGGGCTTGAGCCACTCGCCTTTGACGAAATGCGCGCGGCCGACTGCGGCAACGACGATGTCGGCGTGCTGGAGATAGTGCGGCAGATTGCGGGTGCGCGAATGCGCGACGGTAACGGTGCAGCTCTTGGCGGTGAGCAAGGCCGCCATCGGCTTGCCGACGATGTTCGAACGGCCGACCACTACCGCGTCCAGTCCCGAAAGATCGCCCAGCCGATCCTCGAGCAGCATCAGGCAGCCGAGCGGCGTGCACGGGACGAACCCCGGCAGCCCGGTGGCGAGCCGGCCGGCATTGACCGGATGGAAGCCGTCGACATCCTTGTCGGGATCAATCCGCAGCAACACTTCATCGGCATCGAGATGCGCGGGCAAGGGCAATTGGACGAGGATGCCGTCGACCGCCGGATCGGCGTTGAGCTGGTCGACCAGCGCGATCAGCGTCGCCTGATCGGTATCGGCGGGCAGCCTGTGCTCGAAGCTCTCCATCGCCGCCTCGCGGGTCATCTTGCCCTTGGAGCGGACATAGACCGCAGAGGCCGGATCCTCGCCGACCAGCACCACCGCGAGCCCCGGCGCGCGGCCCGTCGCCTGCCGGAATGCGGGGACGCGCTCCGCCACACGGGCACGGAGGCCCGCCGCGAATGCCTTGCCGTCGATCAATGCTGCGCTCATGGCTCGGCTCCATAAAGGCTGGCGGCGATCTTCGCCAGCGCGTCCGCATCGCCCGCGATGGCGAGCCTTTTGTGTCGCGCAGTGTCGCCCGAAATCAGCGTCACGGCGCGTTTGGGAACCCCGAACGCCCTGGCGACCAGCGGGATCAATGCCGCATTCGCCGCACCTTCGACGGGCGCCGCAGCCAGCCGCGCGGCGAAATGTTCGTCCGTGCCCGCCGCGAACGCATCGCGCGAGGCGCGCGGCGTCACGCGAACGGCAATCTCCAGGCCCTCAGCAACGCTGCGCCATGCCGGCACTCAGCCGGCATAACCCGCAGTGGCGATCTGCACGATCAGCCAGGGGATGAAGTAGTTGTTGAGGATGTAGAGAACCAGCAGCACGACCAGAGGCGAGATGTCGAGCGCACCGAAATCGGGGAGGACGCGTCGAATCGGGCGATAGACCGGCTCGGTGACCGTCTGGAGCCCGTTCCACAGCGCGCGCACAAATTCGTTATGGGTGTTGATCACGTTGAACGCGATCAGCCACGATAGGATAGCCTGCGCGACGATGATGAAGGTGAAGACCGTCAGCAGGAGCTGCACGATCTGCAGGAGCATGATCAGGAACGAGGTCAAGTGCGTCTCCGAAGGGTCGAGTTGTGCATTGGATACAGGAAAGCCGCGCCCCCGGACAAGACTCGCTCTGGCCTCGCTCAGGCGTGGACGAGCGTGCCCGCGCCGCGCCGCGTGAATATCTCGAGCAGCATCGCGTGCGGCACGCGCCCGTCGAGGATGACCGCGGCGTCGACTCCCGCCTCGACCGCCGCCACGCAGGTCTCGACCTTGGGGATCATCCCGCCCGAGATCGTGCCGTCCGCCTTGAGCGCGGCGATCCCCGCGGGATCGAGATCGGTCATCAGCTCGCCCGCATTGTCGAGCACCCCGGCGACGTCGGTGAGCAGGAAGAAGCGCTTGGCGCCGCACGCCCCGGCGATCGCCCCCGCCATGGTATCGGCGTTGATATTATAGGTGTGGCCGTCGGCGCCGAGCGCGATCGGCGCGACAACGGGAATGAAGCCCTGTGCGGCGAGCGAGCGCAGGATCGAGGGATCGACCGCGACCGGCTCCCCGACGAAGCCGAGATCGACATGGCGCTCGATCCCGTTCAGCGGATTGGGCTCACGGCCCTGGACCTTCTCGGCAGTAACCAGCGCCGCGTCCTTGCCCGAGATGCCGACGGCCTTGCCTCCCGCTTGGCCGATCCAGCCGACGATCTCCTTGTTGATCGATCCGGCCAGGACCATCTCGGCGATCCGCGCGGTCTCGGCATCGGTGACGCGCAGCCCCCCGACGAATTGCGATTCGACGCCGAGCCGCTTGAGCATCGCGCCGATCTGCGGCCCGCCGCCATGGACGACGATCGGATTGATCCCAACCGCCTGGAGCAGCACCACATCCTCGGCGAAATCGCGCGCCAGCTCGGGATCGCCCATCGCGTGGCCGCCATATTTCACCACGAAGGTCGCGCCGGCATAACGCTGTAGATAGGGCAGAGCCTCGGTGAGCGTCTCGGCCTTGGCGAGCAGCGCGGGATCGGGTGCGTTATCGGTCATCGCGCGGCTTTACGGTCCGTATGCACCAGCGGCAATGGTCATGCAGGGAACACAATCCAGGCAGATTCCTCCCTCGCTTTAGCGGGGGAGGTGGCATGCGCAGCATGACGGAGGGGGCGTAGCCGCAAGCACATCGCCTGCGGCTACGCCCCCTCCACCACTTCGTGGTCCCCCTCCCCCGCTTCGCGGGGGAGGAATTACGTGCAAAGCAAGCCCGTCAGAGCGAACGCCGGCCATCGAGGAAGCGGCCGAGCCCGACGAAGAAGTAGATCAGCGGCGGGACGAGCACGAGGCTGAGCACGACCTTGGTGAGCATCTGGCCCACGAGCAGCTCGCCGATCGGGAAGACGCCGTAAAAGGCGATGGTGATGAAGATCAGCGTGTCGGCGATCTGGCTGAGCATGCTCGCGACCGCGGCGCGGAGCCACAACAGCTTGCCGCCGCCCTGCTTGAGCGCGCTGAAGATCGTGACATTGAGGATCTGCGAGATGCCGTAAGCGACGATTCCGCCGAGCCAGATACGCGGGGTGCCCGACATCATCAGCTCGAAGGCGTGGAGGCGATCGGGCTCCATGCTCGGCGAAGGCGGCAAAGCGAGCACGAGCAGGGAGAGCAGCACCGACGTGACCAGCGGCACGAAACCCCACAGCACCAGCCGGCGTGCCGTATCGGGACCATTGAGCTCGGCGACCGCGCTCGACACCGAGACCAGCAGCAGGAAGGCGAAGATCCCCGCCTCCACCGCGAGCGGCCCCACTCCGACCAGATTGCCGAGCTGCGAGATCGGGCCCAGCGAGACCTGTTTGTTGCCGAGCACCCCGGCAATGCAGACCATGCCGCCGTAGAAGATCGAGAGGAAGAAGAGCGAGCGCGTGATGTTGGGCCGGATTTCCATCGGCGGACGCTAGCGGGAAAGAAGCGCCTGCGAAAGATGCCGCGCCGCGCCCTCTGGCACACCGGCGTGCAGCGTGTATGCTCCCGCTTTCGCTGGCCAAATTCGGGGGCTGGCTCGGGGGGGCGCAGACCAGCGGATGAATCAGTTTCCGATCGGCATTTTGGGCATCGCGGCGATCCTCGGCATCGCCTGGCTGCTTTCGAGCAACAAACGCGCGATCCGGCCGCGCGTCGTCAGCGCGGCATTCGCGCTGCAGGCCGGGATCGCCGTGCTCGTGCTGCGTACCTCCTGGGGACAGGCGGCGTTGCATGGGATGTCGAACGGCGTCTCGGCGCTGCTCGGCTATGCCGGAGCCGGCACCAGCTTCCTGTTCGGCCCGCTCGCCAAGCCCGAATTGGGCGGCCAGAGCTTCGCGATCGCGGCGCTGCCGGTAATCATCTTCTTCGCGGCTCTGGTTTCGATCCTCTACCATCTCGGCGTAATGCAGTTCGTGATCCGCTGGATCGGCGGCGCGATCGAGAAAGTGGTGGGCACGACCAAGGTCGAATCGCTGTGCGCCGCCGCCAACATCTTCGTCGGCCAGAGCGAATCGCCGCTGGTGATCCGGCCCTATCTCGCCCGGCTCACGCCCTCGCAGCTCTTCGCGGTGATGACCGTCGGCATGGCCGGCGTCGCGGGAACGATCCTCGCGGCCTATGCCAGCCTGCTCGGACCGCAGGCGCTTCCCTATCTGCTCGCAGCCTCGTTCATGGCGGCGCCGGGCGGGCTGCTGATGGCCAAGATCATCATGCCCGACGATATCGCTCCGGCGAACGGCGAGCTGCCGCTCGGCGACGTTCCCGAGGACGAAGTGATCAAGGTCGCCGAGCACGACCTGGAGGAAGAACGTGCCGCCAACCTGATCATGGCCGCAGCGACCGGCGCTTCGACCGGCGTCAAGATCGCAGTCGCGGTCGGCGCGATGGTGCTAGCCTTCGTGGCTTTGGTGGCGCTCGCCAACGGGCTGCTCGGGGGCCTGGGCAACTGGATCGTCTATGCCAGCGGCAATGCCGCCTGGGCGCAGCCGCTCGCCGATCTCAGCTTCCAGAAGATCATCGGCACGATCTTCGCGCCGGTGATGTTCCTGCTCGGCATCTCGTGGCACGAGGCAGTCGCGGCGGGCGGATTGTTCGGCACCAAGGTCGTGCTCAACGAATTCGTCGCGTTCATCCAGCTGGGCGAGATGAAGGACCTCGCCCCGCGCACCGTGGCGATCATCACGTTCGCTTTGTGTGGTTTCGCCAATTTCAGCTCGATCGCAATCCAGATGGCCGCGACCGGCAGCCTCGCGCCGAACCAGCGCCCGATGATCGCGAAGCTCGGCATCCGCGCGCTGATCGCCGGCAGCCTGGCGAACCTGATGTCGGCGGCACTGGCGGGGTTGTTGCTGCCGTGACCCCGCTCGTCCTGTTCGCCGCTTTATGCCTGCCGCCGCCGCCGGGAATGCCGGAGCCGCAGTCGCCGGGCGAGGCGGAGAAGGCGCGGGTGATCGCCACGACCTCGCGCAACATCGTCGCCGGCGTGGTGACGCGCAACGACGACAAGGTGCGCTTCAGGATTCTCAAGGTCTACAAGGGCGCGTTGAAGCGCGGGCAGGTGATCGACGCCTATCCCGCACACGGCTTCTATTCGGGAATGCCCTGCCCCGGCATGATACCGCCGCCACCCACCTTCAAGGGCGCGAAGGGCGTGATCGCGTTCGATGAACTGCCGGCGCCGCTTCGATGGGTCACACCGCAATGGCTGGCGGAGATGAAGCGGACCGGCCTGATCGAAGACCGGCGTTAGCGGGTCGGCACCGGCTCCGCGCCCGAATAATCGTAGAAGCCGCGCTTCGTCTTGCGGCCATACCAACCGGCTTCGACATATTTCACCAGCAGCGGCGCGGGGCGGAACTTGGGATCGCCGGTGCCTTCGAACAGCACGCGGGTGATCTCGAGGCAAGTATCGAGCCCGATGAAGTCGGCGAGGGTGAACGGGCCCATCGGGTGGTTGAGCCCGAGCTGGCAGGCGGCATCGATGTCGGGAATCGTCGCGACGCCCTCGCCCAATGCGAAGCAGGCCTCGTTGAGCATCGGCATCAGCACACGATTGACGATGAAGCCCGGTGCGTCGTTGGCATGGACGATGCGCTTGCCGAGTGACTGGCCGAACTTCTCGACCGCGGCGACCGTCGCGTCGGATGTCGCGAGGCCGCGGATCAGCTCGATCAGGCCCATCACCGGGACGGGATTGAAGAAGTGCACGCCCATGAAGCGCGCCGGATCGGGGGCGGCCTGCGCCAGCCGCGTGATCGGGATCGACGAGGTGTTGCTGGCGAGGATCGCGTCCGGGCCCAGCACCTTGCCGACAGTCTCGAAGATCGATCGCTTGATCGCCTCGCGCTCGGTCGCGGCCTCGATGACCAAGGTACAGGGCGCCATCCCCGAGACGTCGGTCAGCGGCTGGATGCGGGCCAGCGCGGCCTCGGCATCGGCGGCGGCGATCTTCTCCTTCTCGACGAGACGGGCCAGCTGCTTCGCGATTCCCGCCTTGCCGGCTTCGGCACGGGCGAGGTCCATGTCGGAGAGGAGCACGGAATAGCCCGCCTGCGCAGACACCTGCGCGATTCCCGCACCCATCTGTCCCGCACCGATCACGCCTATCGTCTGCATCGTCCGTCTCCGTCGCTTTCGCGCCACCTACCCCCGCGAGAGCGCTTCGGCTAGACTTGCGGCATGCTGATCCTCGCGCTCCTCGCCGCGGCACAGGCCGCCAGCCCCTCCGAGGTCAAGTCGTTCGGCGACTGGGCGGCCGCCTGCGACAATCTTCGGTTCTGTGAGGCGGCGTCGCTGATGGCCGACGAGAATCTCGACAATGTGCCGCAGATCGCAATCACCCGCGAAGCCGGGCCGACGGGCGCGCTGGCGATCGAGATATCCCCCGATGCCGAATATCGCGGAGGCTGGCGGATCGAAGTCGACGGGAAGACGGTGCTGAGCGGCGGCGTGAGCGGACCGAGCGTTGTCATCATCGGATTGCAGGCCAACCAGCTCGCCGATGCCATGCTCAAGGGCCACACATTGGTGCTGCGCGGCGGCGACAAGGTGTTGAGCCAGGCTTCGCTCAAGGGCCTTTCAGCGACTTTGCGCTATTTCGACGCCGGGCAGGGCCGCGCAGGGACCACGGCGGCACTGGTCGCAAAAGGGGCGAGGCCCCCGGGCGCCGTACCAGCCGCACCGCCCGCGCCGCGCGTGACCTTCGTGCGGCCCACGGGGAAGCCTGCGGCGATTTCAGCGGCGCTGCGCGCGGCGATGGGCAAGCAATCGGATTGCGACGCAGTGTACGCGGGCAGCGAGGGCGACCTGCCCAAGACCGAGGCATGGGCGCTGGGCGGCGGCAAGACGCTCGCGCTGATCCCGTGCGGCAGCGGCGCGTACAACTTCTCGAGCGTCCCCTTCGTGATCGAGAACGGCAAGGCCGTTGTCGCACGCTTCGACCAGGTGCCCGGCTGGACCGAGGCCGAGGGCATTGCGACCTTGGTCAATGCCGATTGGGATCCCGCCAAGGCCGAGCTCGGCAGCTACATGAAGGGTCGCGGGATCGGCGATTGCGGAAGTTCGGAAACCTATGTCTGGGACGGCGCGATGTTCCGGCTGGTGGAGGCCCGCGCAATGGGCGAGTGCCGCGGTTCGAACAACTGGCTGCGCACATGGAAGGCCGAGGCGGTGCCGGCGCGCTAGGGCGCCATCCGCAATGGCTGTGCCTCGCACAGCATCAATGCGAACCAGTCCTGCGGATCGGTCCACTCGCGGATCGGCGTCCAGCCGCCCGCGCGCAGCAGCATGCGGCCGCCATTGGGACCGTATTTGTGGCTGTTCTCGGTGTGGATCGTCTCGCCCGCATCCATTGCGAAAGTGCGGCCGTCGACTGAGAATTCCACCTCGCGCTGCGCCTCGAGATGCATCTCGATCCGCGCGGCATCGGCGTTCCAGATCGCGCGGTGGCGAAAGGCCTCGACCGGGATCGTGCCGGCGAGCTCGCGGTTGATCCGCTCGAGCAGATTTAGGTTGAACGCGGCAGTGACGCCTTGCGCGTCGTCGTAAGCGGGGACGAGGATGCCGGGCGACTTGATCCGATCCATCCCGATCAGCAGCCGAGCGCCCTCGCCCAGCCATTCGCGCATCGCCCGGAGCAGATCGACGGCGTGAAAGGCGTTCATGTTGCCGATCGTCGAACCGGGGAAGAAGCCGAGCTTCGGCAGGCCGCTCACTTCGGGAGGCAGCGGCACGGGGCGCAGGAAATCGGCCTCGACCGGCAACACCGGAAGCCCCGGAAAACCCGCCGACAATTCGCGCGCCGAGTGGCGCAGGAACTCGCCTGAAATGTCGATCGGCACATAGGCGGCGGGATCGATCGCGCGCAGCAGGATCGGCGTCTTGGCGGACGAGCCCGATCCGAACTCGACCACCGCCGCGTTGGACGCGGCGAGCGCGCCGAGCTGCGGGCCGATCTGCATCAGCAAAGCCGTCTCGGTGCGGGTGGGATAATATTCGGGCAGATCGGTGATCGCCTCGAACAATTCCGAGCCGCGGCGATCGTAGAACCACCGCGCCGGGATCGCCCGCGGCTGTCCGCCGAGGCCGCTCAGCACATCGGCGCGGAAATTGGGATCGGCAAGACTCTGCTCGCCGTCCTGGGGCTCCTGCTTGAGCATCTCAGAGATCCTTGGCCAGGCGTACGCCGGTGAACTGCCAGCGCTGGTGCGGATAGAAGAAGTTGCGATAGCTCGCCCGAACATGACCGCGCGGTGTCGCGCAGCTGCCGCCGCGCAGCACGAACTGCCCGCTCATGAACTTGCCATTATATTCACCGACTGCGCCCTCGGCGGGGCGGAAGCCGGGATAGGGGCGATAGGCGCTGCCGGTCCATTCCCAGACATCGCCGAAGAAGGCCGGGCCGCCCGCGGACGGACGCGGCTCGACCGCGCCGGCCGCATCGAGCTGGTTGCCGCCGTTCGGATCATGCCCGCTCGCCGCGGCTTCCCATTCGAACTCGGTCGGCAGCCGCGCGCCGGCCCAGCTGGCATAGGCATCGGCCTCGAAGAAGCTGACATGGGTGACCGGCGCGGCCGGATCGACCGGGCGGCGGCCATCGAGCCCGAAGCGGGTCCAGCCGCCGTCGCCTTGTTCCCAATAAAGCGGCGCCGCAATGCGCTCCGCCTGCACCCAGGCCCAGCCGTCCGACAGCCAGTGCCGCGGATCGCGATAGCCGCCGTCGGCGATGAAAGCGGCCCATTCACCGTTGGTCACGGTGCGGTCCGCCAGCGCGTGCGGATGGAGCAATTCGGTGTGCCGCGGGCCCTCGCAATCGAAGGCAAATCCGGTTGACACGGTTGACACACTTGACACGATTCGCGTTTTTCCCGGCCCGGTTGACACCAAGTCATGGCCGATCTCGATCACGCCCGTGCGCCCTTCAATCCAGCCGGTCGGACCGGGCATTGCGACCGGGACCTTGGGATCCCCCGGCCAAATAGCTGATTGTAAAGGGTTTATGGAAAAATGATGGAGAATATCGGTGAGCAAGAGCTCCTGATGCTGCTCCTCATGATGACAACCGAGCGCGACCAGATCCCGCACCGATGCGGGCAGATCAGGGAGCGCCGCCAGCAGCGCCGAGTCAACCGCCTCGCGATAAGCGAGGATCTCGTCGAGCGACGGCCGCGACAGCATGCCCCGGCGCGGCCGCGCGTGGCGCTGCCCCTCGGCCTCGTAATAGCTGTTGAACAGGAACGGCCAGCGTTCGTCGAACACCTGGTAGCCGGGCACGTGATCGCGCAGAACGAAGGTTTCGAAGAACCACGTCGTGTGCGCGAGATGCCATTTGGCGGGCGACGCATCGTCCATCGACTGGATCGTCGCATCGGCATCGGAGAGCGGCGCGACAAGATCGGCGGTCAGCGCCCGAACCGCGGCGAAACGCGACGCGAGTGCGGAGGAAGCCGGGTTTACATCGCGCTCCGTTCTCATAATGTTCCCCCTACGCCGGGGGCGCCGTAGCGTCAACCCGAAACGAATCCGATCAGCGCGAGGCGCCGGGCACCCATAGAACGTCCCCGGCCCCGTTCCGGTTCATTGCGCGCGCAGCGACGAACAGCAGGTCGGACAGCCGATTGAGATAGGTCACCACTTCCGGCCGCAATGCCACCTGCGCCGCCGCGGCGACCGTGGTCCGCTCGGCACGGCGGGCGATTGCGCGGGCGAGGTGGAGAGCGGCGGCGGCAGGCTCGCCGGCGGGGAGGATGAAGCTGGTCAGCGGATCGAGCGCGCCGTTCAGATGATCGATGCTTTCCTCGAGCCATTCGATCTGCGCCGGCACGACGCGCAGCGCGCCTTCGATCCCGATCGGCGTGGCGAGATCGGCGCCCAGATCGAACAGGTCGTTCTGGATGCGCGCGAGCATCTCGCTGACGCTTCCCGGACCCAGCGCGGCCCGCGCCACGCCGATCGCGCTATTGGCCTCGTCGACATCGCCGATCGCCGCCATGCGCGGATCGGCCTTGGACACGCGCGATCCGTCGACCAGCCCGGTGGTACCGTCGTCGCCGGTGCGCGTGTAGATCTTGTTGAGCTTTACCATGCGCGCTTGTCCTTACGCCCGGAGCAGCCGGGGCGAAAGCCCGGCGCATTGCTCAGCAAATCCTCACCCGCCGCTCATGCCGCTCATGCGGGGCCCGGCTTATTGTCGGTCCGATCGGATACAGGAGATGAAACATGACTGCGGACGCAAATCGTCACGTGAGCCCCTGGCGCCTTGCAGGCTGGGGCACCGCCGCGGCGTTGATCTTGCTGCCGCTGATCGCGATGCGGTTCACCGACGAAGTGGCGTGGACGGCGTCCGATTTCGTGTTCGCGATCCTGCTGATCGGCGGCGTCGGAATCGCGTATGAGCTCGTGGTGGGAATGACGGGCAACGCCGCTTATCGCGCGACGGTCGCCGTCGCGCTGCTGACCGGCTTCCTGATCGTCTGGAGCAACTTGGCCGTCGGCATCATCGGCGATGAGGGCAATCCCGCAAATCTGGCGTTCTTCGGCATCCTCGCCATCGCAATCACCGGCGCCTTCCTCGCCCGGCTGCGGCCCGAGGGGATGGCGCGCGCCTTGTTCGCCACGGCCTTCGCACAATTGCTGGTGAGCGCAGTCGCGTTGATCGCGCACATGGACCTGCCGGTGGGAATCGCGATATTCTTCGTCGGCATGTGGCTGGTGTCGGGCCTGCTCTTCCGCGCCGCGGCCCGCAGCGATTTTATGCGTCGCTAACCCTTTTCCGGCACCACCCGTAAACCCTTGGAAGGATATCTGGTCAGGTAGGGGAAGTCCGTATGAACCCGATTGATCATGAAACCAACGACGCACGCTTCGGTCGCTTCGCGCAGACCGATCGACGCGCGAATCCACGCACTCCCACCGCCCTGACGGCGACGATCCGCGC
Organism: Sphingomonas sp. Root241; assembly: GCF_001428865.1. Classification (GTDB taxonomy): domain Bacteria; phylum Pseudomonadota; class Alphaproteobacteria; order Sphingomonadales; family Sphingomonadaceae; genus Sphingomonas. Next base: position 176,457 of record NZ_LMIV01000001.1, on the reverse strand, counting down.
GAGCGGCGAAGTGCGCCGGATCAAGGGCGAAGTCGCCGATGTCTCGGTCGAGGGGTGCAAGGTCTTCACCTGGGGCCTGCACGAAGGCGACGAAGTATGGGTGGCGATCGCCCATCTCTCACCGATGCCGGCAACGGTAGTCTGGTCGCGCGAAGGCGTGGTCGGGCTCAGGTTCAAGAATCCGCTCCATCAATCGACGGTGACGCACCTCGGATTTCTCTGAAGCGGCGCGACGATGCGCCGCCCGCCGCTGCTCGATGTCGAACTCGCGGTCCTAATCGGCCTGATGCTGATCGCTCTGATATGGTGCCTCGTGATCCTCAGCCGCTGAGCGGCGCGCCGATCAGCTTTTTGCCGACAGGATCAACAGCAGCAATGCGATGATCGCGATCGCGACCCCCTGCAGCAGGATGCGCTGCTGCATCAGCTTGTTCGACCTGAGCGCGCGATCGCTGGGCCCCTCGCCCTCCAGATCCTTGGTGGTGGTCTGCGCCATGTTCACCAGTCCCTTGATGAGGACGAAGACGACCGCGAGCATGGCGGCGATGAGCAGGGCGGCGAGGAAGAAGGTCATGCCCCAGCCCTACGCCTTTGCCGACGCGAATCCAACCGGAAGCAGACCCCGGCGCAGCCGATCGGCGAGCGCGCGGCCGTCCTCGCCCGCCAGTCGCATCGCCTCGAGACTGGGTGCGCCGTGGCGCTTGGCGAGGCGCGTGCCGTCGGGGCCGAGCAGCAGCGCGTGATGACGATATTCGGGGATCGGCAAACCGAGCAGCGCCTGGAGCAGGCGGTGGACATGCGTGGCGGCGAACAGGTCCATCCCGCGCACGACATGTGTGATGCCCTGCGCGGCATCGTCGACCGTGACGGCGAGGTGATAGCTGGCAGGCGCGTCCTTGCGCGCGAGGATCACGTCGCCATGAGATAGCGGATCGGCGCGGACCCGGCCGGCGAAGGCATCGTGCCAGTATAATTCCTCCCCGGCACGGGGAGGGGGACCAGCCCCAGGCTGGTGGAGGGGGCTCTCCGCGGGCGGCGTACTTTGTGGCACTCCCCCTCCACCACCGCCTTCGGCGGCGGTCCCCCTCCCCGTGCCGGGGAGGATCTTGAGAGCCTTCTCCACATCCAGCCGCCAGCTATGGGGTCGCGACAGGCCCGGATCCGCCAGCCCCCTGCAGGTCCCCGGATACAGCGCCCCCTCGGGCCCGTGCGGCGCCGACAGGCTCGCGGCGATGTCGGAGCGGGTGCAGAAGCACGGATAGAGCAGGCCCATCGCTTTCAGCCGATCGAGCGCCGCCTGATACGGTTCCAGCCGCTGCGACTGGAACGTCACTTCACCGTCCCACCCGAGCCCCAGCCATTCGAGATCGCGCAGGATCGCGTCGACATGTTCCGGCCGGCTCCTCGCGCCGTCGATATCTTCGATGCGCAGGCTGAAACGCCCGCCTTGCGCCCGCGCGAAATCATGCGCCTGGATCGCCGAGAAAGCGTGCCCCAGATGCAGGCGCCCAGTCGGGCTCGGTGCGAATCGCGTGTGGATAACCATCAGACCGGCCCTTGACCGCGAGTCGCGGCATATGCTGTCATGCGCCCGTCACCATTCCCGGCCAGGGAGTGCTGGCCGAGCAAAACGGGTGAGGGAGCGCATGTACCATCCCGATCTGATCCGCCATCCGGACAGTTGCCCCGCGCTCGTGCTCAACGCCGATTACACGCCGCTGAGCTATTATCCCCTCAGCGTGTGGCCGTGGCAGACCGCGATCAAGGCCCTGTTCCTCGACCGGGTCGACGTGGTCTCCTTCTACGAACGCGAGGTCCGAAGTCCCAGCGCGAGGCTGAAGCTTCCTTCGGTCATCGCGCTCAAACAATATGTTAGACCTTCCCAATTCCCCGCCTTCACGCGCTTCAACCTGTTCCTCCGCGACAAGTTTTCCTGCCAATATTGCGGGACCCAGCGCGACCTCACCTTCGATCATGTCATTCCCCGCGCCCAGGGCGGGCGCACCACATGGGAAAATGTCGCCACCGCCTGCGCGCCGTGCAACCTCAAAAAAGGCGGGCGCACCCCGAAACAGGCGGCGATGCCGCTCCATATCGAGCCGATCCGCCCGACCAGCTGGCAGCTCCAAGAGCATGGCCGGCGCTTTCCGCCCAATTATCTCCACCAGACCTGGCGCGACTGGCTCTACTGGGACGTCGAGCTGGAGGCCTGAGGCGGGACACCTGCACATTTCCGAACTTGCCCCGCGAACTGTCTTATAATAACAACACACCGTGGCGTTGTGCTTTTCCCAATGGCCTGAGGCCGATAAGAGGCCCTGATGGCCCGCGAACCCGGCTCCGGCGATGTCCGCTTCCCGCTACGGCGACCTGCTGAAACCGGCGAAGACCCGGCGGCGGCGGCGGTCCGCGCGTGGCGGCCCTCGCGCGCCGATCCTGCCCCGCTCGACGTGAAGATCGGCCCGGTAGCGCCCCCGCCGCCCAAGCCGACATTGACGCCCGACCCGTTCTGGCGCGCCGCGACGCCGCCACCGCCGCCGCCTCCCGGGCCGCCCGAAGGCGGATCGCCCGCCGGCGAAGGCGAGACGCCGAACCTCCCCGCGATCCGCAAACGGTTCCGCTTCCGCTGGCGCTGGGTGAGCTGGGGTGTCGCCGGGTTCATCCTGTTGTTCGTGATCGCAGTGGCGTGGCTCGCGCTGACCGCACCCTTGTCGAAATCGCTCCAGCCGCCGGCGCCACCGTCGATCACGTTGCTCTCGGCCGAAGGCAAGCCGATCGCGCGGCGCGGCGCGGACATCGCTGCGCCGGTCGACGTCACCAAGCTGCCCAAGCATGTCGCGGGCGCGTTCATCGCGATCGAGGACCGGCGCTTCTTCGGCCATATGGGCGTCGATCCGCGCGGCATCCTGCGCGCCTTCCTCCACAACGCGACGAGCAGCGGCGGCTCCCAGGGCGGCAGCACGATCACCCAGCAGCTCGCCAAGAACGCGTTCCTCACCTCCGACCGGACAGTGACGCGCAAGCTGCGCGAAGTGATGATCGCCTTCTGGCTTGAGGCCTGGCTGACAAAGGACGAGATCCTCTCGCGCTATCTCTCCAACGTCTATTTCGGCGACAACGTCTATGGCTTGCGCGCGGCTGCGCAGCATTATTTCAGCGTCGAGCCCGAGAATCTGACGCTGAGCCAGGCAAGTCTGCTCGCGGGACTCGTCAAGGCGCCTAGCCGGCTCGCGCCGACGGGTAACCTCAAGGGTGCGCGCGAGCGGCAGAAGCTTGTGGTGGGCGCGATGGTCGCGGCGGGGCTGCTCGACAAGGAGGAGGCAGCGCGCGTCCGGCCTGCGGTGCTCCGGGTCAGCAAGGAGAAGGAGCTGCCCAACGGCACCTATTTCGCCGATTGGGTGCTTCCCGAGGCACGCGACCGCGCCGGCGGCGTGGCGACCGAGCAGACCGTCAAGACCACCCTGGAGACCAACATCCAGGCGGCGGCCGAACGCGCGGTGCGCGGCGCGGGGCTCAGAAAGACGCAGATCGCCCTGGTGGCGATGCGGCCCGACGGGCGCGTCGTCGCGATGGTCGGCGGCAAAAGTTACCGAGAAAGCCCGTTCAACCGCGCCACCCAGGCGCGGCGCCAGCCGGGGTCGACCTTCAAGCTGTTCGTCTATCTCGCGGCGCTGCGCTCGGGGATGACTCCGGACAGCATCGTCGACGATTCGCCGGTGACGATCGGCGGCTGGTCTCCGACCAACAGCAACGGGCGCTATGCCGGCAAGATCACGCTGCGCCAGGCCTTCGCCAAATCGAGCAACGTCGTGGCGGCGCGGCTGACCAACGAGATCGGCGTGGCCAAGGTGACCCGCGCCGCGCGCGATCTCGGTATCTCGACGCCGATCGCCAACGACGTCTCGATCGGGCTGGGCACTTCGACCGTGTCGCTGCTCGAGCTGACCGCTGCTTATGCCGCGGTGGCGAACGGGAGCTATCCGGTGCGCCCGCGCGGGCTCGACGACGCCGAATCCGCCGACGACTGGCTGGCGGCAGGGCTGGGATCGGCGACGCGCTTCCGCGGCGGCGAGCTCGACGACATGCGCTCGCTGCTGGGATCGGTGGTGACTTCGGGCACCGGACGCAGTGCCGCGCTGTCGATCCCCGCCTTCGGCAAGACTGGGACGACGCAGGACAATCGCGACGCCTGGTTCATCGGCTATGCCGGCGATCTGGTCGCCGCGGTGTGGATCGGCAATGACGACAATTCGCCGAGCCCCGGCCTGTCGGGCAGCGGCATCCCGGCACGGGTGTGGCGCGACTTCATGGTCCGCGCTTTGGGCGTCTCGCTGCCGCCGTCCCCGGTGGTCGAGGACGATTATGGCGACAACGAAATGACGCTCGACGACGTGTTCAACGCCGTCGGCGATTTCGTCGAAGGCTCCGGCATCGAGACCGAAGTGACACCCTCGCGCGATCGGCTGCCGCCCGACGATGAGGGAATCCCGGGAGACGAGCCGGGCCCGCCGCCGCGCGACCGTGACGAGCGCCGCGAGGACACGGGGAATTGACCTGAAGCGCAGGGGCCGCGATGGCAACCGCATGCGCTTCTTCTCCGACAATGCCGCCCCGGTCTGCAGCCAGGTGCTCGATGCGCTTTCGCGCGCGAACACGCTCGACACCCCCTATGACGGCGATCGCTGGTCGCAGCAGCTCGACGGCGCGTTCTCGGATCTGTTCGGCACGCCGGTGCGCGCGCTCTGGGTGCCTTCGGGAACCTCGGCCAATGCGCTGGCGCTCGCCGCGCTCTGCCCGCCGCACGGCAGCGTCGTCTGCCACCGCGACGCGCATATCCAGAACGACGAATGCGGCGCGCCCGAATTCTATACCCACGGCGCCAAGCTCGCGCTGGCCGAGGGTCCGGGTGCCAAGCTGACGCCGGAGAGCGTGACGGCGGTGCTCGACCGGGTCCAGAGCGGCGTCCACTGGGTCCAGCCGCACGCGATCTCGATCACCAACGCCACCGAATACGGGCTGGCTTATGCGCCCGAACAGGTTGCTGCGATCGGCGACGTGGCGAGAGCGCGCGGGCTGGGTTTGCATATGGATGGCGCACGCTTTGCAAATGCAGTCGCGCATCTCGGCTGCACGCCCGGCGACGTGACGTGGCGCGCGGGTGTCGACGTGCTGAGCTTCGGCTTCGTCAAGAATGGCGGGATGAGCGCCGAGGCACTGATCTTCTTCAAGCCCGAACTCGCCGACGCGACGCTCTATCGCCGCAAACGCGCGGGACTGCTCCTCTCCAAAGGGCGCTACCTCGCGGCGCAGCTGCTCGCGATGCTCGAAGGCGATCTGTGGCTCGCCAATGCCCGCGCGGCGAATGCCGGCGCACGACTGCTCGCCGCTGCCGCGGGCGACCGGCTGGTCCATCCGGTCGAGGCGAACGAGATATTCCTCAAGGTCGGCCCCGACGAAGCCGCGTCGCTGCGGACACTGGGCTTCGATTTCTACGACTGGGCGCCGGGCGAAGTGCGGCTGGTGACCTCATGGGACCAGAGCGAGGACGCGATCCGGCCGCTGGCGGAGGCGATCGCAAGGCTGTGAGACGGTTCACTTCCTACAAGGCGCCGATCATCGAGCCGCCGGTCGAGCCGGTGCCGCCGCGTTCGGCGCACCTCGTCGTGCTGATCCCGTTCCTCGTCGTGACATTGATCTGGGGATCGACCTGGATCGTGATCCGCGACCAGCTCGCGGTGGTGCCGCCGAGCTGGTCGGTGACCTATCGCTTCACGATCGCGGGGATCGTGATCCTCGGCTGGGCGCTGCTGCGGCGCGATTCGCTGCGGCTCGACCTGCGCGGCTGGGCGTTTGCGATCGCGCTCGGGTTCGCGCAGTTCGTGCTCAACTTCAACTTCGTCTACCGCGCCGAGCAGCACATAACCTCGGGCGTGGTGGCGATCGTCTATGCACTGCTGCTGGTGCCCAACGCGATCCTCGCGCGCATCTTCCTCGGCCAATTGATGGGGCGCCAGTTGCTGATCGGATCGGCAGTGGCGATGGCCGGGGTGGCCTTGCTGTTCCTCCACGAGGCGCGGCTGAGCGACGCGGGTCCCGAACAGGCGCTCATCGGCATCGGCATTGCCCTGCTCGGCGTGCTTTCAGCCTCGGTCGCCAATGTCATGCAGGCGATGAAGACCGCCAAGGCCTATCCGATGGCGACGACGCTCGGCTGGGCGATGCTGACCGGCGCGGCGATCGATGCGGTCTGGGCGTGGGCGACCGTCGGCCCGCCGGTGATCGAGCCGCGCTGGGGCTATGTCGCGGGGACGCTCTATCTCGGGGTGTTCGGATCGGCTTTGGCCTTCACCGTCTATTTCCAGCTGATCCGCACGATCGGTCCGGCCAAGGCGGCCTATACCAGCGTTCTGATCCCGGTGATCGCGATGCTGCTCTCGACGCTGTTCGAGGGCTATCGCTGGTCGCTGCTCGCCGTGTCGGGCGCCGCATTGGTGATCGTCGGGCTGGTGCTGGCGCTCAAGGCGCGCAGGCCCAACCGATAATCCGGGAAAAGCGGCCGCCAGCCTAATAGGCGCTTCGCCTTGCCGTTAGCGACGCGGCGATTCTCCGAATAGAAGGCGCGTGCCTGCGGACTGAGTTCCGCCTCTTCGAGCGGCACCAGCGGCGGCGGGGCGATACCGAGCAGCGCACAGGCATAGGCGACCACATCGCTCTGCGGCGCGGGCAGATCGTCGGCAAGGTTGTACGCCCCGGCCGGCGCGTCGAATCCCGCGACCACTCCGGCGACGATGTCATCGCGGTGGACGCGGCTGAAGACCTGGCCGGGCACAAGAATCCGCGCCGCCTCGCCGCGCGCTGCACGCTCCAGCGGCGATCGGCCGGGTCCGTAGATGCCGGGCAGCCGGAACACCCGCGCGCCGCGCGCGAGCCATGCCGCATCGGCCTCGGCGCGGGCGGCCCGGCGGCCGGTGCCGATCGGCGCGGTCTCGTCCACCCACGCGCCACGCGCATCGCCATAGACTCCGGTCGAGGAGAGATAGCCGAGCCACGCGCGCGCCTCCTTGAGCTGCGGGCCGTATGCGGCGAGGATCGGATCGGTCTCGTCGGGCGCCACAGTCGAGAGGATGTGTGTGGCATGCGCGATCTCGAAGGCGACGCGATCGGCATCGGCGAACGCGATGCTGCCTTCGCGCCCCTCGCGCGTGACTGCCGCGATCCGCCAGCCGCCGGGCTCCAGATGCCGGGCGATCGCGCCGCCGGTATAGCCGAGGCCGAAGATCAGCAGGCGCATCTAGCGCGCGCCATGGCCGCCGAACTGCGCGCCGAAGAAATCGCCCTTGTTCCAACTCGGCCGCGCATCCGAATCGGCGAGCGCGCGAACGGCGGCGTAGTTGACGCGGGTGAACTTCGCCGCGGCCGCCCAATCGATCGGTAGCGACAGATCGTCCGAAGGCTTGTGATAATGGTTGGCGAGGAAATCCTGCTGCGCCGCCGCGCCGGGGCCTCCGGGGCCGCTGTCGATCGAGACCGCGGGAATACCCGCCTGGACGAAGCTATAATGATCCGAGCGCACGAAGAACATCTCTTCGGGTGAGGGATCAGGCACGACCTTGAGGCCCTCGGTCGCGGCGGCTGCGGCATAGGTCGCGCCGAGGCTCGAGCGCTCGCCGCCGAGCACGACGAGGTCCTGCATCGTGAAGGTAAGGATCGGCATATCGAGATTAACGTCGGCGACGAGCGGACCGGTCACTCCCGGATGCGCGGCGAAATAGCTCGAGCCGACCAGTCCCTTCTCCTCGGCGGTCGCGGCGACGAACAGGATCGAGCGACGCGGACGCTTGCCCGATGCCTCGAACGCGCGCGCCACTTCGAGCATCGTCGCGACGCCCGCGGCATTGTCGAGTGCGCCGTTATAGATGTCGTCGCCCTTTTCGGGCTCGCCCACCCCGACATGATCGAGATGTGCAGAGACCACGACATATTGGTTCCTGAGCGCCGGGTCCGAACCTTCGAGCATTCCGACGACATTGCTGCTGCGCGCCGTCGCGACGCGCGTGCTGGCCGTCGCCTTGAGCACGCCGACCAGCGGCCCGGTAGGCATCCGCGTACCGCGGCGCTCGGCGGCGAGCACGTCGCGCCACTTGATCCGCGAACCCGCGAACAGTTTCTCGGCGCCCGCCTGCCCCATCGTGCCGACCACCGGCGCGCCGGGGGCGACGATGTGCGCCTTGCCGTCGTGACCGACCCAGGTGGTGCGCTCGTAATCATAATAAGGCGCCATTGCCTCGAGCGGGAATTCAGCGCGCCGTTCGAGCGATTCGATGATGATCACCGCCTTGGCGCCGCGTGCCTGCGCCAGACGCGCTTTCTGGTCGTCGTCTCCCAGATGCGCGGCGACTTCGCCCGGCAGCCCTTCGGGCACGCCCGCATAGATCGCGACGATCTTGCCGCGCACGTCGAGCCCGCGATAATCGTCGCGCTTGCCCTCGGGGTAAACGAGCCCGTAGCCGGCGAAGACGACCTGTCCCTCGGCCGTGAAATCCGGCGTGGTCGGGATGCCCGAATTGACGAAGTCGATTCCGAACTGGAGCGGGATCGCCGTGCCGCCGCGCATGAGCGTCCATTTCGCCCTGGCGGCGGGCCGATAGGTAACGAGCCCGACCGGCTGGAGCCAGCCTTCTTCCCCGGCGGGTTTCAGTCCGGCGCCGAGCATCTGTGCGGCGACATATTGCGCGGCGATATCATATTCGTGCGTCCCCGCTTCGCGGCCGCGCAACGCATCGGCGGCGAGGAACTGGACATGCGCCTTGAGCGCCGCCTGTTCGGGCGCGAGTTGCTGCGCCTGGGCGAGCGGCGCCAGCACGAGCAGCGGCAGAAGGAGCAGGCTACGCAACATCGAAACTCCTCTGGGCTCCCTCTCCCGCCGGGAGAGGCAGGTCGGCGCTACTTCGCGCCCGGGCCGCCGTACAGCGTTCCGAAGAAATCGCCCTTGTTCCACAAGGGACGCTGATCGGCGTCCGCCAGCGCGCGGGCAATGGCATAATTGAGCTTCACGAAGCGCACGCCCTGCGTGAAATCAATGAGCGTGATTTCATCCGAGGGCTGATGATAATGCTTCTCGCCGAATTCCTCGACCGCAGCCTTGCCGGGGCCGGCGGGGCCGGGTTCGAGCGATACCGCCGGGATGCCGGCGCGGACGAAGCTGTAATGGTCCGAGCGCACGAAGCTCGCTTGCTCGGGCGCGGGATCGGGGGTGAGCGCCAGCCCCTCGGCCTTTGCCACCGCGGCCACTGTCGGCCCGATGCTGGTGCGATCGGCGCCGTACACCACCAGGTCCTCGAACTTGTAGGTGAGCACCGGCATGTCGAGATTGACGTCGGCGACGATGCTGCCCTTGGGGACGGTCGGGTTGGCGGCGAAATAATCGGAGCCGACCAGCCCCTTCTCCTCCGCCGTCACCGCGACGAACAGGATCGAGCGGCGCGGCCGCTTGCCCGATGCAGTGAACGCCTTCGCGACTTCGAGCATCGACGCGGTACCGACCGCATTGTCCATCGCGCCATTGTAGATCGTGTCGCCCTTCGCGTCGGGCTTGCCCACGCCGACATGATCGAGATGCGCCGAGATCACGACATATTGGCCCCTGAGCGCCGGATCCGAACCTTCGAGCAGGCCGACGACGTTATTGGCGGAGAGCGTCTTGATCTCGGTGTTCGCCGTCCCTTGGGCGGTCACGCCGAGCGCGCCGGTGGGCAACTTCTTGCCCGCCTTGTCGGCGGCGAGGATTTCGGCCCATTTGATCTTCGAGCCGGCGAACAGCTTCTCGGCGCCGGCCATGCCGACATAGGCGAAGGCGGGCGCGCTCGGCCCGTCGCTGTGCGCGCGGCCGTCGGGATCGGCCCAGGTCATGCCCGGGCTGTTCCAATACCCCGCGCTCGCCTCGAACGGGAAGATCGCGTGGCGGGTATTGCCCTCGATCAGGATCACGCCCGCGGCGCCATGCGCGGCGGCGTTCTTCGCCTGCTCCTCGGGCTGGCTCAGATGCGCGCGGACCTCGCTCGGCAGCGATTGCGGGGCATCGCGCAGGATCGCGACGATCTTCCCCTTCACGTCGAGGCCCTTGTAGTCGTCATAGCCGGTGGCGCGATCGGTCACGCCATAGCCGGCGAACACCACCTCCCCGGTCAGCGCGACCTTGGCTTCGCGCGCGTTCGAGCGGGCGACATAGTCCTTGCCCCATTCGAGCGGAGTCACCGTCGTGCCGCGCGTGAGGGTCAGCGTCCCGTGATCCGCACCCTTGAACGAGACGAGCGGCACCGGCTGGAGCCATGTGCCATTCGGCCCGGGCGCGAGCCCCGCCGCAAGCATCTGCGCTGCGACATATTGCTCGGCGATCGCCAGCTCGGGCGAACCGGTGTCGCGCCCGCGCATCGCATCCGAGGCGAGGAAGGCGACGTGCGCCTTGAGCGCCGCCTCGGCGGGCGGGAGGTCCTGCGCTGTCGCAGGCGTGGCGAAGAGAAGCGGGAGGAGGAGCAGGGACTTGCGCATGATCACTTCTCCATCGGTCCGCCGAAGAGGGTGCCGAAGAAGTCGCCCTTCTTCCACATCGGCTTCTGATCGGCATCGGCGATCTCGCGCGCGATGCGATAGTTCACGTCGACGAAGCGCGCACCCGATTCCCAGTCGATCGCCGGCTGCTGGACGAGATCGTCCGAGGGCTGGTGATAATGACTGCTCAGGAACGCATCGGTCGCGGCCTTGCCCGGGCCCTTCTCGCCCGGCCACAGGAAGACCGAGGGGATACCCTGCTGGACGAAGCGGTAATGGTCCGAGCGGACGAAGAACGCCTCGTCGGGACGCGGATCGCCGCCCATGCCGACGCCGATCTGCGCGGCGGCGCGCGCCACCGTCTCGCCCAGAGTCGAATGCGCCGCGCCGAACGGCGTCACGTCCTCGAACTTGTAGGTGATGATCGGCATGTCGAGATTGACGTCGGCGACCATGTTCGCCTTGGGCACCGTCGGGTTGTTCGCGAAATAGTCGGAGCCGATCAGCCCCTTTTCCTCGGCGGTGACCGCCAGGAACAGCACCGAACGGCGCGGCGGCTTGCCCGATGCCTTGAAGCGGCGCGCCTCCTCGATCAGCGAGGCGATGCCGACGGCATTGTCCATCGCGCCGTTATAGATCGTGTCGCCTTTCGCATCGGGCTTGCCGACGCCGACATGATCGAGATGCGCCGAGAGCACGACGACCTCCTTGCCGAGCGCAGGATCGCTGCCCGGCAGGAGCCCCGCCACATTGTAGCTGGTGATGGCGGTGTTGGCGGTGTTGAGCGTGACCGACAGCGTCCTGGCCAGCTGGGTCGCCTTGAAAATGGCGCCGTCATCCTGCGAGCGCTCGGCGACCTCTTCCCACTTCACCTTCGCGCCTTCGAACAGCTTTGCGGCACCCGCGATGCTCAGCATGCCGAGGCCGGGCGCGGTGGGCGTCGGGATATGGCCCGAGCCGTCCGCCTCGGCCCAGGTGAAGCGGGTGCGGTCCCAGTTCGCCGCGATCGTCTTGAACGGATAGCTGCCACGGCCCGCGCGCGGCGATTCGAGCGTGATATAGCCGACCGCGCCCTTCTTCATCGCGATCCCAGCCTTGGAAGCCGGGCTGCTGAAATGCGCACGCTCCTCGGCCGGGAAGCTCGACGGCGCGCCGCCGAAAAAGGCGACGATCTTGCCCTTCACGTCGACGCCCTTGTAGTCGTCGCGGCCGAGCCCCGAAATGCCGTAGCCGACGAACACCACCGGCGCAGTCAGCTGGAAGGCGGTCTTGTTCGGATTGCCGGCGGGAAGATAATCCTCGCCGAAGACGAGGCTGACCGGCTGGCCGCCCTTGGCCGTGAACGCCATGCTGCCCTTGTCCGCGGGCTTGTAGCTGATCAGCGGCACCTTCTGGAGATAGGAGCCGTCGTCGCCGGCGGGGCGCAGGCCCCGTTCGTAGAATTGCGACGCGACATATTGTGCGGCGATGTCATATTCGGCGCTGCCCGCTTCGCGGCCGCGCATCTGGTCCGATGCGAGGAACATGATGTGGCTCTTGAGCGCCGCCTGATCGGCGGGAAGCTCGGCGTTGAGCAGCGCATTGTTCTGCGCGGGTGTGGGCGCCGGCGCCTCCTGCGCCATCGCCGAAGTGGCGACGAGCGCGATCAGGCCGAGCGGCGATGTCAGTCGAAGCATAAGGGAGAAACCTCGGTGTCTCTGGGATGCCGTATCGGTAGCATCGCGCCACTCATAGGCAAGCGGCAGTTTGTTGTGGCGGCACCATGGGTTGACCCTATATCGGGGCGATGATGGCAGACGTTCAGACCGCAACCCAGACGCCCAAGGTGACGCGCCGCGAGGATTATCGCGAGCCCGATTGGCGCGTGCCCGAGATCGCGATCGATTTCGACCTCGATCCCGCGGCGACCCGCGTGCGAGCGACTCTGTCGGTCGAGCGCAATGGCGTCCACGATCGGCCGCTGCGGCTCGACGGCGACGGGCTGACCGCGATCAGCGTCAGGGTCGACGGCGTCGAAGCCAGCGACTGGAGTATGGACGGCCCGAACCTCGTCGTGCCGCTGAGCGGGGCTGCGCACACGATCGAGACCGAAGTCGAGATCGCGCCCGAGCGCAATACGCAACTCCAGGGGCTCTATGCTTCGTCGGGCATGCTCTGCACCCAGTGCGAGGCCGAGGGCTTCCGCCGCATCACCTTCTTCCCCGATCGGCCCGACGTGCTCAGCCGCTACAAGGTCAAGCTGACCGCCGACAAAGTTCGCTTCCCGGTGCTGCTAGCGAACGGCGATCCGATCGCGCAGGGCGATCTCGAGGATGGGCGCCACTGGGCCGAATGGCACGATCCCTTCCCCAAGCCGAGCTATCTGTTCGCCTTGGTGGCCGGCGATCTCGTCGCCAATCGCGGTACCTTCGTCACGATGTCGGGCCGCGAAGTGCAGCTCGGCATCTGGGTGCGCGCGCCCGATCTGCCCAAGACCGACCACGCGCTCCGCGCGCTCAAGCTGTCGATGGCGTGGGACGAGAAGGTCTATGGCCGCGAATATGATCTCGACGTGTTCAACATCGTCGCGGTCGACGATTTCAATTTCGGCGCGATGGAGAATAAGGGGCTGAACGTCTTCAACAGCCGCTACATCCTCGCCGATCCCGACACCGCCACCGATTATGATTACGATGCGATCGCCGCGGTGGTCGCGCACGAATATTTCCACAATTGGTCGGGCAACCGCGTCACCTGCCGCGACTGGTTCCAGCTCTCGCTGAAGGAAGGCTTCACTGTCTTCCGCGACCAGAGCTTCTCGGCCGATCAGGGCAGTGCCGCTGTCAAGCGGATCGAGGACGTCCGCGGCTTGCGCGCATCGCAATTCCCCGAGGATGCCGGTCCGCTCGCGCATCCGGTGCGCCCCGACGAATATATGGAAATCTCGAATTTCTATACCGCGACGATCTACAACAAGGGCGCCGAGGTCATCCGGATGATGGCCACGATCCTCGGCCCCCAGAAATTCCGCGCCGCGACCGACCTTTATTTCGACCGTTTCGACGGCACGGCCGCGACCTGCGAGGATTTCGTCCAGTGCATGGAGCAGGGCGGCGGCGTCGATCTCACTCGGTTCCGTCGCTGGTACACCCAGGCCGGCACGCCGCGCGTCTCGGCATCGCTGGCGCAGGAGGGTGGCCGCGCACGGCTGCAGCTGCGTCAGGTGGTGCCGCCGACCCCCGGACAGCCGGTCAAGGAGCCGATGGTCCTCCCGCTCAAGGTCAAGCTGTTCGGCGCAGCCAGCGGGCGGCCGCTGTGCGACGAACAGCTCATACTGCTCGAGGACGAAAGCCACGAGATAGCGTTCGAGAGCCTCGCCGAGCAGCCGATCCTGTCGATCAACCGCGGCTTTTCGGCTCCGGTGATCGTGGAAACCGACCGTACCGCGAAGGACCTCGCTTTCCTCTCGGCGCACGATGACGATCCGTTCGCGCGCTACGAAGCGATGCAGCAGTTGATGCTCGACACGCTCGTCGCCTCGGTCGCCAATGGCGGCACCGATCATGCGCCGGTGATCGATGCGGTGCGCAACACGCTGACCGATGCCAGGCTGGACCGCGCCTTCATCGCCGAAGCGGTCTTGCTCCCTTCGGACAGCTTCATCGGCGATCAGATGGCGGTGGTCGATCCCGAGGCGATCTTCCGCGCGCGGGAGGCGCTGCGCCAGGATCTGGGCAAGGCGCTGGCGGACGAATGGCGCGCCGCCTACGAAGGCAGCCTCGCCAACCGCTTCGAATATTCGCCGGCGGCCAAGGGCGCGCGACGGCTCAAGACGGTGTCGCTCGGCTATATCGCGGCGAGCGGCGTGCCCGATGCCGACACTTTGGCCTTCGACCAGTTCAGCGGCGCCGACAACATGACCGACCGGCAGGGTGCGCTCACCACGCTCGTCAATGGCGATTCGCCGCTGCGCGAGCAGGCGCTCGACGCATTCTACCAGCGTTATGCCGGCAACGGGCTGGTGCTCGACAAATGGTTCCAGACCCAGGCGCTGTCGGCGCGCGAGGACACTGCGGAAATGGTCGAGCGGCTCGCCGCGCACCGCGACTTCACCCTTTCCAATCCCAATCGCGCGCGTTCGCTGATCGGCGCGTTCAGCGTCAACCAGCGCGCCTTCCACGATCCGTCGGGCCGCGGCTATCGCTTCGTTGCCGACCAGTTGATCGCGCTCGACAAGCTCAACCCGCAGACCGCGGCCAAGCTGATCCCGCCGCTCGGCCGCTGGAAGCGCTTCGACGCCGCGCGTGCCGCCCTGATGCGCGCCGAGCTCGAACGGATCGTCGCCACCCCCGGGCTGAGCAAGGACATGTTCGAGCAGGCGACGAAGTCGCTGGACTGATCAACTCCTCCCCGGAACGGGGAGGAACTACACCATCACATTGCGCCCGCGCTGGACCACGGCGGTGTGGCCAACCTTCGCCGCCATGTTCCGCGTCAGGATCGTATCGACGAACACCCAATCGTTGCTCGCACGCTCGGGGGTGAGCGTCAGCGCCATATAGCCGCGCCGGCTGGTGTCGCACCATTTGAGCTCGGGATTGGCGGCGACCAGCCCCGCGGCGACCACCCGGGGATCCACGCCGGTCGCGTCCTCATAGCCCGGCGACGTGACGCTGTGCCCAGCGAACTCGACGCCGGCCGGCTTGCCGTCCTGTCCCAGATCGAACGCCCAGGCATTGTGGCTGTCGCCGCAGAGCACGAGCAGATTGGCGCCCATGGCCTGCGATGATTTCAGAAAACGCGCGCGGGCGGCGGGGAAGCCGCCCCAATTGTCGAGATCGGACGGCAGTCCCGCCTTGCTCGCCGCGACGCCGTTGCGGACCCAGGCCTTGGTCCGCTCGGGCGCGTCGGGCTTGAGCCAATCCATCGCCTGTTCGGGGGTGCGCTGCTGGCCCAGGATCGTGCCGAACTGGACGACCTGCCATTTGCGCCCGCTGCGCACCGAGCCGAGCATCGCGTGCGCCAGCCACGCCTCCTGCTCCGTCCCCAGCATCGTCCGCGCCGGATCCTGCAGCGGCCCGTCGCGGAATTGGGTAAGCGCCGCGGCCGGATTGGCAGCCTTGAACAAGTCGCCGATCTCGGGCTCGTCGCTGCGCGCGATCAGCCGGCTCTCGGTGCGGAACAAGGTCGCGAGGCCGCCGATGTCATAGGCGCCCCATGGCGTCTCGGAGACCGGCATCCATTCCTTGAACGCCTGCAGCGAAGCCGCCTTGCGATCGCTCCACAGCCCTTCGAACTCGGGCTGGTTGTTCTGCGCGCTCATCTCGCGGCTGTTATTGGCCGATTCGTGATCGTCCATCTGGACGAGCATCGGCTTCAGGCGGTGCAATTCCTGCAGGTCGGGATCGCTGCGATAGCTGGCATAACGGAGGCGATAATCGGTGAGATGGATCATCTCGGTCACCGGCTCGGGCCATCGCCCGCCGACCGCGCCGTCCTCGGGCGCATAGCCGCCCTTCGCATATTCGTAGAGATAGTCGCCGAGATGCACCCACAGGTCCACGTCGTCGCGCACGGCGGCATGGCCATAAGCGTTGAACCAGCCGAAGGGCAGGTTCGCGCAGGAGAAGACCGCGATGCCGAAGCGGCGGACATTGCCGTCAGGCAGCGTCTGCGTACGGCCCACCGGGGAAAAGCTGCCGTCGGGCGCGACGAAGCGGTAGAAATAGCGCGTGCCCGGCGCGAGCCCCTGCACGGTAATCTTGGCGGTGTGATCGCGCCACGGCCCGGTGATCATCTCGCCGCCGCTCACCACGCGCGCGAAATCCTCGCTGATCGAAACTTCGGCGCGCAGCTTCGCCGCGCCGCCGCCCGCCGGCACGTACCGCGTCCATAGCAGCATCGTGTCGGCGCCCGGCTCGCCGCTGGCGACCGAATGGGTGAACCCGCTCGCCGCCTGGCCGAACGCGAAACCCGGGATCGAGAGTGCGGCGAGCCCGAAGGTGCCGGTGAGCAGCAGGCGGCGGCGATCGATGTTCATGGCGCGGATACCCCTTTTCGTCGCAAGGCTTGCCCGGAAAACTTGGCGGGTTCGTGACAGCGGACCGCGCCTTCGCTAAGCAGCAGCTAAGTGGGTCGCAAACAAGGCAGAAATCGCATGGTCTCGTTTCGGAAGCCGGACTCCGGGCATGGTCGCCTGAGCTGATGGCCGGCAACGGCGCCGTCGCGGTGCGCGCGGCGCGCTTGCCCTCGCTTGCGGTTCTGCTCGACGCGGTGCCCGCTTGGGCGGTGCTGCTGTTCGCGGCGATCGCGGTGCGCGCGGTCGCGTTCGGCAACCCGGTGGTCCATGTCGACGAGGAATTCTATTTCTACACGGCGCAGCGGATGCTCGACGGCGCCCTGCCGTACGTCGATATCTGGGACCGCAAGCCGATCGGGCTGTTCCTGATCTACCTCCCCGCCGCGGCTTTCGGCCCAGTGCTCGGCCTGTGGATCTATCAGGCGATGGCGCTGGCCAGCGTGGTGCTGACCGCGCTGCTGATTATGCGGCTCGCCGGACATGCCGGCTGGGGAAAAGGCGGGCTGGTCGCCGCCCTCCTCTATATCCTCATGCTCGGCTTCGGCGACGGCCAGAGCGGGCAGGCGCCGGTCTTCTACAATCTGATCACCGCCTTCGCGATGCTGCTCGCATTGCCCTGCACCGCTTCGGCCGATTCGGAGCGGCTGCGCAAGGGCAAGGCAATCGCGGCGATGGCGCTGATCGGCGTCGCGCTGCAGGTAAAGTATTCGGTGCTGTTCGAGGGCATGTTCCTCGGGCTCTGGCTGCTGTGGCGCGAGCGGCGGCTGGGCTATCCGCTGGACAGCATCGTGCGGTTCGGCGCCGTCCTGGTCGCAGTGGCGATGGTCCCGACCCTGCTCGCCTGGGGCGCTTATGCCGCGATCGGACATGGCAATGCGTGGTTCTACGCCAATCTTGGTTCGATCCTTGCCCGCAACAGCGATCCGGCGCTCGTTCTGTTAGCCGCCTTCCTCAAGGTCGCACTGATCCTGGGGCCACTGCTGATCGTCAGCGGGCTGTCGCGCCACGTACCGGTCAATGACGAGAGCGAGCATCCGGTGCGCGCGCTCTATTTCGGCTGGCTGATCGCCTCGGTATTCGGGCTGATCGTGTTCGGGACCTATTTCAACCACTACGCCCTGCCCGTGATGCTGCCGGCATGCCTGTGTTGCGCGGGCTTTCTCGGCAGCCACCCGACGGGCAGGCGGATCGTGACGCCTTTGCTGCTGCTCGCCGCCGGGCTTGGCGGGGAATATACCGTGTTGAGCGCGGGCTGGCATCGCGGCAACGCCGCACAGCTAGAGACGCTGACTGAGGCGATCGGTCACGGCCCGGGCTGCCTGTATGTATATTCGGGCAATTCGAGTCTCTATTCGCACTCCGGACGTTGTACGCTGAGCCCCTGGGTCTATCCCAGCCATTTGTCGCGCGAGCGCGAGAATGGCGCGGTCGGCGTCGATCAGCTCGCCGAGATCGGCCGGATTTTCGCGAAGCGGCCGGAAGTGGTCGTGATGGCTCCCACATTTTCGGGAGAACGCGCGGAATCGCGTCATCTGGTGATCGACCGGCTGCGCGAAGGTAATTACGTGCTGCGCGGACGCTATCCGCTCGGCAAGTCGCTGCTTGACGTCTATGCCGCGCCGGGCAGCACCGCGGGCGTGGCCGTGCCCCGCCTCGCGGCGAGGAGCCCTTCATAATAGGCCATCAGCTCGACCGTATGGTCGCGGTCGCTGCGCACCTTGCCCGCAGCGACGCGAGCGGCGGCGCGCAGGATCGCCGGCTCGCGCGCGAACATGCGGCGGATCGCGTCGGCTGCCGACAGCGCATCGCGCGCGGCATAGGTCTCGGCGAACAGCGGATCGGCGAGCTCGGCGAACCCGCCCTCGTCGGGCCCGATCAGCGGCAGGCCCGACGCCAGCGCCTCGGACGCGACCAGGCCGAACGGCTCGGCGTCGGAGCCGTGCACCAGCGCATCGCAGCTCGCCATGATCCGCGATAGGCGGACGCGATCGTAAACCGGACGGAAGATGCGAATATGCGGACTGCCGGCGATCCGCGCCTCGAGTTGCCGGCGCTCGGGCCCGTCGCCGATCAGGATCAGCCCGACCGGAATGTCGGTCGCCGCCGCCTCGACGGCATCGATCACCAGCGGCCAGCGCTTTTCCTTGTGATGCCGCCCCAGCCCGAGCAGCAAATGCCCCTCGGGCGGCAGGCCGCATTGCTCGAGCAACGCGACGCGGAGCTTCTCGTCGCGCAGATCGGGCGAGAACCAGCTCCGCTCGATCCCCAGCGGCATCGAAGCATCGACATGCATGCCGCGGCGGCGGAAACGCTTGGCGAGCGCCGGGCCGTTGGTGACGAAGGCATCATAATGGCCGAGGAAGCGGTTCATGTAGCGCGTGTACCAGGCAAAGGCGTTCTCGACCTGGATCGGACTCGCGACGCTGTCGAGCCAGCGCTGCGGATAGGCGCCGATCTGGTCGCCATGCGCGAAGAACACCTTGAGCGCGTCGCCCTTCCAGTTCGCCACGGTCCAGGCAGGCAGCCAGGGCGAGCTGCATTCGACGATATCGGCCTGAAGTTCATCGAGCACCGCCCAGACCGGCTCGTCCTTGACGAAGATGCAGTAATTGCGATCGAGCACCAGAGCCGGCGATTTGACCCAGCGGATGCGGCCGCCGCCCGGACGATCCTCCACACCGTCCTCCAGCGCGGGCGCGACCACGGTCAACTCATGGCCCAGATCGGCCATGATGCCGATCTTTCGGTCGATATAGGTGCGCACCCCGCCGCCAGTGGGCGAATAGAATTCGTTGACGTCGACGATCCGCATGGCCGTCTCCTCAGTCGAGCGGGCCGAAGCCGCCTAGCCCCTTCAGATATTGCGCGCGTACGGTGATCTGGCCGCCGGCGGCCGGAATGTTGACCAGCGCCTGGCGCACCTTCGGGCGGCTGCGGCCGAGCCGCTGGTTGCTCGGGAAGCCGGCGCCGTCCTGCCAGAAGTTGAACTTGTTCTTGCCGTCGCGATCGTGCGTGAACAGCAAGGCCCATTGCCCGGCGCTCGGCGCGCGGATGCACAGAGTGACCGGGCCCGAGGTCGGCATTTGCGACCAGACGCGACGCATCTGCTTGCCCTCGGCCTTGATCGTGCGATCGTCCTTGAGGAAATCCTCCTCGTTGCCCGGATAGAGTTCGAGCTTGAGACGGCCACTGCGATCCTTGAGGCCGGTCACATTAACATAGAGCTTGGGGCCCACGCCGTGCGCGCACGAACCGTCGATCGGATCCTGCGCCCGCGCCGCGCCGGGCAGCGCCAGCGCAGCAAGCACGAAGGAGAGAGAAGCGGAGCGGATCATTTCTTGTTCCTCGTGACCAGCGCATGGACGCTGAAGGCCGCGATCAGCGCGACGTGCGCGAGCAGCGTCAGCGCCGCGATCAACGCCATCAGTTCGGAGAGCGCCTCGCCCTGCCCGATCACCACGCCGGCGATCGTCGCGAAGGCGACTTCCTTGTTGGGGACGAGCGGCAGGCGCCAGACGAGCAGGCGTCCGGCGGCCATCAGCAGCCAGAAGCCCACCGACACCTGCGGCAGCGCAAAATGCCAGGCGACCGCGATGAGAAACGAGCCGGTCAGGATACGCACGCAATGGACGCCGAAGATCCACCATAAAGTGCCGCGCGGCAGCGAGAAGACCCGCCGCGAGAAGATCATGAAGGGCAATGACGTGGCGACGATGATCGCGATCGATCCCCATACCCAATTCTGCTGGACGCCGGTGAGCAGTCCCATGCCGAACGGCGCGGCCAGCAGAATCACCCCCAGCGTGACTGCATTGCCGGCGATCGCCGACAGGATCGTCACGTCCTTCACGGCGCCGAACGGGGCCGCGACCATCTGGGTGCGTTGCCGCGCCCAGGCGTAGAAATAGGCCTCACCCGAATAGCCGACCAGCACTTCGTTCGAGATGCGCTTCTTATGGAGCGCGGCCATGCCGGCGAGCGGGATGTTCCACAGCCGCCTGAAGATCACATAGTCGAAGGTCGGCGGCCCGAGATAATATAGCGCGAAGGCCAGATAGAAGAGCGGATTGGTCGGCAGCCGCCGCGAAAGCCCCGCAAGCCCTGAATCGAACAGCTCGTGCGCCAGCGCACCGATCATCAGCAGCGTCAGCGCGCCGCCCAGCAGCATCGGCCAGCGGCGCGTGATTTTTTCGACGGGCTCGAGGCCCGCAAGGTCCGGCGCACTCCCCAATGGAGCTTCGACAGCGCTGGTATTCACCGAAGCCTCCACTGCTGGTTCATTCACTGGGTCATTTCCGATGCAGACACGTCAAAACAAATTTCGCTTTGTTTCCGCGTCTTGCATCGCCTCCCCGATATGCGCGCCCGTGCGGAGATGGCGGATTGACAGCAGATTGCGGTTTATTGCGGGGGCGATTTGGGCCTAAGAGTGGCAATCCGCAAGGGCATATGTTGCACCGCACCTATTCCGAAACTGCCCAGCACATCCTCACCTGCGCCCAAAGCATGCGCGGCGGCGGGGTCGAACGCGCATTGCTGCGCATGGCCGAAGGGTGGCTTGGCGAGGGCCGGCGAGTGACTTTGGTCCTCGGCAGCGACGAGGGTCCGCTGGCCGCAGAGATTCCCATGCGCATCGAGCTGATCCGGCTCGGCGATGCGCGCTATTCGGCGCTGTTCGCACTCGGCGAGCATGTCCGCGCGACGGCACCGGACCTGATCTTCTGCCCGGGAAATCACTATAGCGCGGTCGCGGCGATGGCCCGGCTGCGCCTCGGCCGCGCATCGCCGCCGATCGTCGCCAAGGTGTCGAACGCGCTGGTCCGGCCCGAGCAGGGCCGCTTCGCTGCCTGGGCCTATCGGCGCTGGCTGCGGCTCCACCCGCGCTTCCTCGACCATGTCGTGGCGATGACCCCGGCGATGGCGGCGGAGGCGAGGGCCGAGATGGGGATGCCGGCCGATCGGGTGAGCGTCATCGCCAACCCGCCTGCCCTGCCGCGCCCCGATGCCGCACCGGTGAAGCTGCCTGACGGCCGCTACATCGTAGGGGTCGGCCGGCTCGAGCCCCAGAAGCGCTGGGACCGCCTGATCGCCGCGCTTCCCCATATCGCCGACAAGCAGGTGAAGCTCCTGATCCTCGGCGAAGGCGGCGCGCGGGCGGCACTGGAGGCGCAGGTGGCGGCGCTCGGGCTCACTGCGCGGGTCTCGATGCCCGGCCACGCCGGCGATCCCCTCCCCGCGCTCGCCGGAGCGACCGTGGCGGTACTCACCTCGGACTATGAAGGCGTTCCCGGGGTGCTTCGCGAGGCGCTTTCGGTGGGCACCCCGGTGATCTCGACCGAATCGAGCGTCGCGGTCCGCGAGATCATCACTCTGCCCGAACACGGAATGGTCATTCCCCGCGAGGACCCCGAAGCGCTGGTCGCGGCGCTGAACCAGCTGCTCGATCCTGACCGCGTGCGGCCGATCCCGGTGACGGCGACGGGCGATCCGATTACCGACTATCTGGCGCTGTTCGACCGGCTCGTCGCTCAGCGCAGCCGGTAGCGTAGCCCCAGCCAAAGCGTCCGCGGCGTCGCCCGCTCGATCACGCCGGGTCCGCTGATCCCCGCCTCGACTCGCGCATCTGCGAGGTTCTCGGCGCGGCCCTCCACGCTCAGGTTCCGCGTGAGCGGCAGTGCGGCAACCGCGTCGAAGGTGAGCGCGTCGGCCAGCTCACGGCTGTTCTGGTCGTCCTCATATTGCGGCGAGGCATAGCGGGCCGTGAGCGATGCCCCGAGATCACCGCGATGCCAGGCAAGAGTCGCCGAGGCCTGGTGCGCAGCGGTCTGTGCCGGGCGAAGATCGTCGAGCGTAGCGGCGATGCCCGATGCGCGGACGCGTGCATCGACGAACGCATATGACGCACCGAGGCTGAAGGACCCGCTCTCGAACCTGCCGTCCAGCTCGATCCCGCGCGCCTCGACCGCGTCGAGGTTCTGGCGCTGGCGATAGACGCCCGCTGCGGAGACGAAGCCGACTCCCGCAAAGGTGCCCGGCCCCCTGGCGAGCGTGACATTGGCGATCGCATCGTCGAGCCGATTCCAATAGCCGGTGGCGCGCAGCGCCAATTGCGGGATCGGACGCCAGTCGATCCCGATCTCGGCACCGCTCAGCCGTTCGGGATCGAGCGCGGCATTGGCGGCAGTGGCGTCGGCGCCGACGCGGAACGGGCGGTACAGTTCGTTGAGCGTGGGTAGTCGCCAGCCGCGATAAGCCGCCGCGCGCAAGGTAACGGGCCCAGCTGCGAACGCTGCCCCGACCCGTCCAGTCGCTTCGGTTCCGCTGCGATCGGCGAAGGCCATGTCGGTCAGCGCGGCCCCGCCCGCGAGCGGCTGCTCGACCAGCGAACCCTTGGTGATCGTCCAGCGATCGAGCCGCCCGCCGGCATTGAGCGTGAGCGCCCCCGCTTCGTAGCTCGCATCGGCGAAGCCGCCGATCGTGGTGCTTTCGCCCCCGGCGACCCGGCGGCGCGTCGGCACGCGGGAGACGAAGGTGTAGAGCTCCTGCGTCCGGCCCGAGACATGCCGGACATCGCTGCCCAGCCGGAGCGTGATTCCGTGGCCGATCGGGGGGGCGATCTCGATGCGCCCGCCGACCCCGGTGGCGGGGACATTATATTGATCGAGCGTAGCAGTCGCCGTGTTGCGCGCATCGTCGACGCTGGCGAAGCCGCTCGCGAACTGGCGGGTCTGGACATAGCCCAACACCGACCATCCCCAATCGCCGCGCTTGACCAGCCGGATGCTGGCATCGGCACCGTCGCTGGCGACGCGGGTAAAATCGACTCCGCGGTCGCGCCGATCGGTGAAGCCCGAGACATTGGCCTGGAGTTCGGCGCTGCCGATATCGAAGACGCTGCGCAGCGCGAGGCTGGCTTGCTCGTACGGCGCGGCGCGATCGGCGGGGCCGCGATCCTCCTCGACCACGGGGATGAAGCCGTCGCCTCGGGCATATTGCCCGGCGAGCGTGACGAAGCCGGTGCCGAGCGTTGCGGAAGCCAATGCCGTCGCGTCGACGCTGTCGCGGCTGCCATAGGCTGCGCGAAGCTGGAGGGCGCCGAGATCGGCGGGCGATCCGCTGGTCAGGTCGATCGTGCCGGCGAGCGCGCCCGGCCCGGCATAGCCACTGCCCCCGCCGCGCGTGATGCGGACCGACGCGAGCCGTTCGGGCAGATAGGCGGGGAACGCCACCCAGCCGCCGAACGGATCAGCCTGCGGCACGCCGTCGAGCATCACCAGCGCCCGGCTCGACGCATTGCCGCCGAGCCCGCGCAGCGTCACTCCCTGGCTGGTCGGGTGCGCCGAGCGCGAATCGGAGCGGCGGAATTGCGCGACACCGGCGGCGTCGCGGAGCGCATCCTCGAGCCGGTTGCTGGCGGTGGAAGTCAGCCGTTCGCGTTCGATGGTGACGATGTCGTACGCAGCTTCGCCGGGCGGCGCATCCAGTCCCCGGCCGGTGACCAGGATCTCGTTGGGATCGGTCTGCGCCAGCGCGGGTAGTGCCCATCCTCCCATCAACGTCACCCCCGCGAAAGCGGGGGCCCATCTCCTGAACTGGGCTCCGATACAACAGCCGTTTCGGCGCGTGGCCTCTGCCGGAGATGGGCCCCCGCTTTCGCGGGGGTGACGGGTGGCTGGATTCACCTGGGCGCCACGCGGTCCGGATGCGCGGCGGCGAAGGCCTCGATCTCCTGTGCCGCCGCATCGGCGCGGACCAGCTTGGGATAGGCGTCGATCGGGGTGCCGAAGCGGCGCGCATTGAACATCTGGGGGACCAGGAACACGTCGGCTATATTGGGCGCGGCGCCGCCGAGGAACGGGCCGTCTCCCACCATGGCCTCCAGCGCCGCGAAGCCTTCGGCGATCCAGTGGCGCGTCCATTCGTCGCGCGCATCGTCCTCGATGCCCATCGCCTTGAGCCGCCGCATCACGCGCAGATTGTTGAGGGGATGGGTGTCGGCGGCGATCACCAGCGCCTGCGCCATCGCCGCGGCGCGCGCGTCGGGATCGGCGGGAATCAGCCGCGGTTCGGGGTAGCGCGTGTCGAGCCAGTCGATGATGGCAAGGCTCTGGGTCAGCACCTTGCCGTCGACCTCCAGCGCGGGAACGAAACCCTGCGGGTTCAGCGCGAGATGCTCGGCGCTGCGCTGCTGGTTCTCGAGCAGCATCACGTCGCGCCTCTCATACGCGATACCCTTCAGATTAAGCGCGATCCGGACGCGAAAGGCCGCGGATGAGCGGAAATAATCATGGAGCAGCATGGGATCTCCCCGGGGTGGCTCAGATAACGGGGGGTTGCCCCGGCGATTCCGCGATGGTTGCGGCAGCAGCGACAGTGTCGCGGTGGCGCACGCGCCAATGGAAGCCGCGGGGCTCCCTGTCCTGCGCCTTTGCGGCGCGCTCGGCCTCGCTTTCGAGCGCGACCTTGATCATCGCGACGATCGGATCGGCGAGCGCCAGCCCCATGAAGCCGAACAGGGTGCTGGCGAGGATCTGTGCCGAAAGGGTGAGCGCGGGCGGCAGGTCGACCGTCTTCTTGGCGACCAATGGGATCAGTACATAGCCGTCGAAGGTCTGCACGCCGAAATAGACTGCGATCGCCCAGAAGCCGGTATCGGTCCCCGCGCTGAACCCCACCGAGATCATCAGCACGCCGCTGACGAACGCGCCGATATTGGGGATGAAGGCGAGGATGCCGGTGATGATCCCCAGCAGCAGCGCCATCGGCACGCCGGCGATCGACAGCAGGATCCACGTCACCACGCCTTCGAACACCATGCCGAGCAGGCGGCCCGCGAGCAGCACGCGCAGCATCCGCGCCATCCGGCCGATCGTCACCGAGAAATCGTCGCGCGCGGCGACGGGCACCATCCATTGCAGCCCGCGCTCATAGATGCGTGGCTCGATCGCGACGAACAGGCCGATCGAAAGCACCATCAACAGGCTCGCACCGGCACCGAGCACCGAACCCACCGCCGAAGTCAGCCGCCCGATCGATCCGAGCGCCTGCTGCGCCATGCTGGTGATGTCGGCACGTCCGGGCATCAACCCCAGCCCCGAGATCCACTCGACGACGCGGTTGCCCTGGACCTCCAATGTGGTGCGGAGCTGCTCGGCCTGCAGCGCGATCTGGACCCCGGTCAGATAGAAGACGCTGCCGATGAAGCCGAGCACGAACAATACGACGATCAGCAGTCGCAGCCCGCGCGGGATCGGCAGCACGCGGCCGAGCAGCCGCACGCCGCCGTCCAGCATCGATGCGACGACGAGCCCGCCGAAGATGATCAGCAGCGGCTGGATCAGCAGCACCACCAAGGCGACGCCGATGCCCAGCCCGAACCATACCGAAGCCCGTTTCAGCTCGGCGCGCACGATCGGATCGCGCAGTTCGTTGGGGCCGGGCTCCTGAACGACCCGGATACCTTCGCTATGCGGAGATTCGGCGGTCATTGGGCTTCCTGTGTCGGGTGGAGCGACGTGCCGGCGCGCCCCGAACGGAACGAGGCCGGCCAGCTCAGGGGATTCCAGCTCGCGCTGCCGTCCAGCGAGAAGGTGATGAACTCGGCGCGGCCGCCGATATTCTCCCACGGCACCGGCCCGCCCAGTCCGTTCTGCGCGATCGTGAAGCGGCTGTCGGCGCTGTTGTCGCGATTGTCGCCCATCAGGAACACGCGATCCTTTGGCACACGGATCTCGGCGAAATTGTCGCCCGGGCTCCAGCCGAGATCGACCGTGTCGTAGGAACGGCCATTGGGCAAGGTCTCGCGCACGATCGGCAAGCGGCAATAGGATTTGCCGTCGGCACCGCGGACCAGCCGGTCGCGATAATGGTCCGGGTCGCAGCGGGTGTTGGCGTCGACCGGAATGTCGCGCGTGCCCGCGGCGCGGCGCGGGACCGCCTTGCCGTTCAGATAGACCACGCCTTCGCGCACTGCGATCGTGTCGCCGGGCAGCCCGATCACGCGCTTGATATAGTCGGTCTCGGTGCCCGGCGGCGTCACGATCACCACGTCGCCGCGCTTTGGCAGGCTGCCGAACAGCCGGCCGGGCATGAACGGCAGCAGATGGAAGGTCGGCGTGACGAAGCTGTAGCCATAGGGATATTTGGTGACGACCAGCCGATCGCCCACCAACAGCCCCGGCATCATCGACTCGGACGGAATATAAAAGGGTTTGGCGACGAGGCTGTGGAAGCCGAGCACGGCCAGCACCAACCAGAATATGCCGCGCAATTCGGCCCACCAATCGGTGCCCCGGCGGGTTTCGGCCGCGTTCTCGTGCAAACCCTCTTCGTGCGTCAACGCCAACTCATCCGCGACCAAGGTCATCAATCGTCCTTCCCGACCGCGATCGCCTCGATCATCACCATGGCGTAGGCCCAGGGGTGATCGTCGGTCAGGGTGAGATGCACCTTCGCGACGTGGCCGTCGGGAGTGAGGGCGTCAAGCCTTGCCTTCGCCCCGCCGGTCAACGCCAGCGTCGGCGCACCCGAAGGCGCGTTGACGACGCCGATGTCCTTCAGGAACACGCCCTGCTTGAACCCGGTTCCGACCGCTTTCGAAAAGGCCTCCTTGGCGGCGAAGCGCTTGGCCAAGGTCGCGGCGTAATTGTGCGGGCGACGCGCGGCCTTCTTCAGCTCGATTTCGGTGAAGGCGCGTTGCTCGAAGCGGGTCCCGAAGCGATCGAGCGAGGACTGGATCCGCTCGATATTGCAAAGGTCGGAGCCGAGGCCAAGGATCACCGTGCCGAATCCATCAGTGCGCGCATGCGCTGCACCACCGGCGCCAGCCCGTCGAAGATCGCCTCGCCGATCAGGAAATGGCCGATGTTGAGCTCCATCACCTGAGGGATCGCGGCGATGGGGACGACATTGTCGAACGTCAGGCCATGACCCGCATGCGGCTCGAGCCCGGCCTTGGCGGCGAGGGCGGCGGCGTCGGCGATGCGGCGCAGCTCGCCGGCGCGCTCTTCCTCGGTCAGTTCGCAGTAACGCCCGGTATGAAGCTCGACGACCGGCGCGCCGAGGCGGAGCGCCGCGTCGATCTGGCGCTCGTCGGGCTCGATAAACAGCGAGACGCGGCTGCCGTTCTCACGCAGCTTCGCCACCATCGGAGCGAGGTGATTGTGCTGGCCGGCGGCGTCGAGCCCGCCTTCGGTGGTGCGCTCCTCGCGCTTTTCGGGGACGATGCAGACGGCGTGCGGGCGATGGCGCAGCGCGATAGCGAGCATCTCTTCGGTGGCTGCCATTTCGAGATTGAGCGGGACGCTTAGTTCGGCGGAGAGGCGGGCGATGTCGTCGTCGGTGATGTGGCGGCGATCCTCGCGCAGATGCGCAGTGATGCCGTCGGCACCTGCCTCGGCGGCGAGCAGGGCCGCACGCACCGGATCGGGATAGCCCGATCCGCGCGCGTTCCGCACGGTCGCGACGTGATCGATGTTGAGGCCGAGGCGCAGCTTGCCGGTCATGCCGCCGCCCGGCTCCCGGGCTTGACCGCCGGGATCGCGGCGAGCTCGGGCGGCAGCGCGTCGGGTTCGTAGGTGGGGACGTCGAGCTGGAGCAGCGAGAAGAACGGCACGTCGAAAACTGCATTGCCGCCCGAGCGATCGACCAGCGACGCCATCGCGATCACCTGACCGCCGGCCTCCTCGATCGCCCTGATCGCCTCGCGCGACGAGAGGCCGGTGGTGACGACGTCCTCCATCATCAGCACTTTCTGGCCGGACGTGAGACGAAAGCCACGGCGCAGCTCGAACGTGCCGGTGGGGCGTTCGACGAACATCGCGTCGACGCCGAGCGACCGCGCCATCTCGTGCCCGGCGATGACCCCGCCCATCGCAGGCGACACCACCGCTGTGATCTGCGCGCGAAGATCGGCGGGGATCTGCGCGGCGAGTGCTTCGGCCAGCCGGCTCCCGCGCTTCGGATCCATCAGCACCCGCGCGCACTGGAGGTAACGCGAGCTTCTGAGCCCCGAGGAAAGGATGAAATGACCCTCGAGCAGCGCGTCCGCGGCGCGGAACTCCTCCAGAATCTCGTCTCGGGTCAAACCATGCACTCCTTCAGCTCCAGGCGGCGGCAACTCTTAAGGGGGGCACCCCGTCACCGCAACGGCCATGCAAAAAGGGTTGAGAAAGGGGTCGAGCGGGGTATAGGCCCCTGACTCGGTTCCTTTCCTTTTTTCTCTCGCCTACGGCGCAGCCACGCGAACAGGGTGAATATACAAGATGCGCATGCTTGGGTTGACTTCGATTGTCCTGGCAGCGGGGCTGGCGCTTGGGGCGCCCGGCCATGCCCAGGAACCCGCCGCCGCACCCGCGGCAAACGCTACGGCGCCTGAGGCGACCGCCGCTCCGGCCCCGGCCGCTGCGGCGACGCCCGCACCCGTCGCGGCAGCGACCCCCGCGGTCGCCGATCCGACACTCGATGCGTCGGGCAAGCCGCTGCTGGGACCCTCGACGACGATCGGGCAGCCGCAGGATGCGCTCTACGGCCTGCAGGAGCAGGTCACGCCCAATGGCCGCGAGGCGCACTGGTTCCATAACGTGATCCTCGTGCCGCTGATCACGGTCATCTCGCTGTTCGTGCTCGCGCTGCTGATCTGGGTGATCATCCGCTATCGCCGCGGCGCCAACCCGACGCCGTCGCGCACCAGCCACAACACCGCGATCGAGATCGTCTGGACGCTGCTGCCGGTGCTGATCCTGATCGCGATCGCCGTCCCCTCGATCAAGCTGCTCGCCGCGCAGTTCAAGCCCGCGCCGGACAATGCGGTGACGCTCAAGGCGATCGGCAACCAATGGTTCTGGAGCTATGAATATCCCGATCACGGCGACATCAAGCTGACCGCCAACATGCTCAAGGAGCAGACCGAAGTCCCCGCCGGCCAGCGCTACCGCACCGATGTGGACGGGCCCCGCCTGCTCGCGACCGACCAGCGCGTCGTGCTGCCGGTCGGCGTGCCGATCCGCCTGATCACCACTGCGCAGGACGTGATCCACAGCTGGGCGGTCCCTGCCTTCTGGATCAAGCTCGACGCGGTTCCCGGCCGCCTCAACGAGACCAGCTTCATCATCGAGAAGCCGGGCCTCTATTTCGGCCAGTGCTCGGAGCTCTGCGGTGCGCGCCATGCCTACATGCCGATCGCAGTCGAGGCAGTGAGCCCCGAAGTGTTCGCGCGCTGGGTCGCATCGAAGGGCGGCAAGATGCCGGTCCCGAAGGGCGCGCCGGCCAGCGCGACCGCCGCGGGCAACGACAGCGTCGACGATACCGCGAACGGCACGGCCACGGATGCCGGCCCGACCACCAACGCCACCGCCGCTCCTGCGGTCACCAACAAGCCCGCGACGCAGAACCCGGCGGGCCTCGGACAGACGGGCAACTGAGACCATGACCGACACCGCCGTTCCCTATGCCGCGCATGCCGATCATGCGCATGACCATCACGATGCCGACCACAAGCCGGGCTTCTTCGCCCGCTGGTTCATGTCCACCAACCACAAGGACATCGGCACGCTCTATCTGATCTTCGCGATCGTCGCCGGCATCATCGGCGGCGGCATATCGGGCCTGATGCGCGCCGAGCTGATGCACCCGGGCATCCAGTATCTGCCGACCTGGCTCGCCTATCTGCACGGCGGCGGCCACAGCCTCGACGACGCGCTCCACTTCTGGAACGTGCTGATCACCGCGCACGGCCTGATCATGGTGTTCTTCATGGTCATGCCGGCGATGATCGGCGGCTTCGGCAACTGGTTCGTGCCGATCATGATCGGCGCGCCGGACATGGCGTTCCCGCGCATGAACAACATCTCGTTCTGGCTGCTGATCCCGGCATTCACCCTGCTGCTCGCCTCGCCGTTCGTCGGCGTCGGCGCGGGCACCGGCTGGACGGTCTATGCCCCGCTCTCGACCTATGGCGAGCCCGGGCCGTCGGTGGACATGGCGATCCTGTCGCTCCACCTCGCGGGCGCCAGCTCGATCCTCGGCGCGATCAACTTCATCACCACCATCTTCAACATGCGCGCGCCGGGCATGACCCTGCACAAGATGCCGCTGTTCGTGTGGTCGGTGCTGATCACCGCCTTCCTGCTGCTGCTGGCGCTGCCGGTGCTGGCTGCCGCGATCACGATGCTGCTGACCGACCGCAATTTCGGCACGGCGTTCTACGATCCCGCTTATGGCGGCGATCCGATCCTCTACCAGCACCTCTTCTGGTTCTTCGGCCACCCCGAAGTGTACATCATGATCCTGCCGGGCTTCGGCATGGTCAGCCAGATCGTCGCCACCTTCAGCCGCAAGCCGGTGTTCGGCTATCTCGGCATGGCCTATGCCATGGTCGCGATCGGCCTGGTCGGCTTCGTCGTCTGGGCGCACCACATGTTCACCACCGGGCTTTCGGTGACCGTGAAGATGTATTTCACCGCGGCGACGATGGTGATCGCGGTCCCCACCGGCGTGAAGATCTTCTCGTGGATCGCGACGATGTGGGGCGGCTCGCTGAGCTTCAAGACCCCCATGGTCTGGTCGCTCGGCTTCATCTTCATGTTCACCGTCGGCGGCGTGACCGGCGTGGTGCTCGCCAATGGCGGCGTCGACGATTACATGCAGGACACCTATTACGTGGTGGCGCACTTCCACTACGTGCTCAGCCTCGGCGCGGTGTTCTCGCTGTTCGCCGGCTTCTATTACTGGTTCCCGAAGATCTCGGGCCGGATGTACAGCGAACTGCTCGGCCAGCTGCACTTCTGGGTGTTCTTCATCGGCGTGAACGTGATGTTCTTCCCGATGCACTTCCTCGGGCTGCAGGGCATGCCGCGCCGCTACCCGGACTATCCGGACGCCTATGCGCACTGGAACCAGGTCGCGACCTATGGCTACATGATCATGGCCGCCGGTGTGGCGATCTTCTTCGTCAACATCATCTGGTCGCTGATCGCGGGCAAGAAGGCGGAAGCCAATCCGTGGGGCGAAGGCGCGACGACGCTGGAATGGACCCTGTCCAGCCCGCCGCCGTTCCACCAGTTCGAGACGCTGCCGGTGATCGACGGCAACGCGCACCACTAAACCATCGGCCGAAAGGCAGGACGAAGCGCCCCGGAGGAAATTCCGGGGCGTTTTCGTTTGGGCGGCCGCGACTGTATTGCCCTTGTAAGGCACAAGGACGCACGATACGCTCGTGATGCGATTCCATTGCGGGAGAATGCAGAATGCGCGTCGTCTTGCTCGGCCGGGTCATCGCGCTGGTCGCGATCGCCGCACCCTCCCTCGGCGCAACGGCGGTACGCGATGCTCCCGCCGCTGCCAGCGAGACCGGCTTTACTGCCGCCGATGGCGTGGTTCGCGACGAGATGCGCAAACAGCACATCCCCGGCGTCGCGCTCACCATCCTGCGTAACGGCAAGATCATCCATCAGGCGGGCTTCGGCGTCGCCGATCTCGAGCAGGATCTGCCCGTCCGCGCCGATACCGCGTTCAACATCGGCTCGCTGAGCAAACAATTCCTCGCCGAGGGGATCCTGCTGCTGGTCCAGGACGGCAAGGTCGCGCTCGACGCGCCGGTGTCGCTTTATCTGCCCGATGCGCCGCCGAGCTGGTCGGCGATCACGATCCGCCATCTGCTCAGCCATACCGCCGGGCTCATCCGCGAAGCGCCCGGCTTCGATGGCGGCAAGATACAGAGCGACATCGATATCATCCGCTCAGCCTATGGCGTGCCGCTGAACGCCCCTACCGGCACGCGATTCGAATATAGCAATCTCGGCTATTTCATCCTCGCCGAAGTGATCAGCCGCGCCTCGGGCAAGCCCTGGCCCGCCTTCTTCGCCGAGCGCGTCTTTGGGCCGCTTGGCATGAACGCGACGCGGCCGACCAGCCTGACCGATCTGATCCCGCATCGTGCGCGCGGCTATTCCTGGGAGGAGGGGCGCCTCCTGAACGCGCAATCCTATCTGGCGCTTCGCCCGAGCGGCGCCTTCACATCGACAGCGGCCGATCTCGCCAAATGGGAAGCCGTACTGGCGCGAGGCGGCCTCACCGGCGGCGCACCGCGCGCGGCGATGTGGACTCCGGCGAAGCTCTCCAGCGGTGAAACCGCCCCTTATGGTTTCGGCTGGCGGCTCGAATCGGTCGAGGGGCATGCCGAGATCGGCCATGGCGGCAGCCTGCCCGGCTTTCGTTCCTATTATGCGCGCTATCCCGAGGCGAAGCTGGCGATCATCGTGCTGACCAACAATGGCGGCGCCGAACCGCGCGAAATCGCCCGGGGAATCGCGAAGGTCATGCTGGCGAAGCCCGGCGCCTAGATCGCGGGCCTTTCCCCTTGCGCAACCGGGGCTTATAGCGCCTCGCGAGTCATGACCACCACCGCCGCCCCCATCGCCCTTCCCGCCGACTGGCGCGATTTCCTTGCGCTCACCAAGCCGCGGGTGATGACGCTCGTCGTGTTCACCGGATTGTGCGGGATGCTCGCGGCACCCGTGCCGATCCACCCGATCCTCGGCTTCACGGCGATCCTGTGCATCGCATTGGGCGCAGGCGCGGCCGGCGCGCTCAACCAATGGTACGAAGCCGATCTCGATGCCAAGATGCGGCGTACCAAGGGCCGGCCACTGCCCGCCGGGCGGATGGACCGCCAGTCGGCGCTGCATTTCGGCGTGGGCCTCGCCTGTTTCAGCCTCGTGCTGATGTATTTCGCGATCAACCTGGCCGCGACGGTGATCCTCGCCGTCTCGATCCTGTTCTACGTCTTCGTCTACACGATCTGGCTCAAGCGCCGGACGCCGCAGAACATCGTCATCGGCGGCGCCGCGGGCGCCTTTCCGCCGCTGATCGGCTGGGCCGCGGCGACGGGGAACGTCGCCCTCCTCCCCGCTTTGCTCTTCGCGCTGATCTTCCTGTGGACCCCGCCGCATTTCTGGGCGCTCGCTTTGTTCGTGAAGACCGATTACGCCAATGCCGGCGTGCCGATGCTGCCGGTGGTGGCGGGCGAGCGCAGCACGCGCACCCAGATCGGGCTCTACACGCTGCCGATGGTCGCCGCGGCGATCGCGCCCTGGCCGCTGGGCCTCACCGGCGCGCTCTATGGCTGGTCGGCGGTTCTGCTCAATGCGATCTTCCTCGGCCTCGTCGCGCAGGTGACCTTCCGCAACTCGGGGCCCGACGACACGATGGCGCCCGAGAAGCGGCTGTTCAAATACTCGATTCTGTATCTTTTCCTGATGTTCGGCGCATTGGTCGCCGATAGGTGGTTTGCATGAGCGATATCGACCAGACCAACCTGATCCGCGCCCGCCAGCGCTCGCGCGCGCGGATCATGGGCGTGCTGCTCGCGGTGTTCGTCGTCCTCGTCTTCGCGATCTCGATCGTGAAGATCACGCAAGGCTATGGCCCGTGACCCGCAACCTGCGCACTGCGTTGCTCGCCGGGCTCGGCGTCTGCACGATGACCGGGGTCGGCTTCGCGAGCGTCCCGCTCTACCGGATGTTCTGCGAAGTGACCGGGCTCAACGGCACCACCCAGCGTGGCCTGCGCGCACCGGGCACCACCGGCCAGAAAGTGACCGTGGCGTTCGACAGCAACGTCAGCAGCAAATTGCCGTGGACGTTCGAGCCGGAACGCCGCGCCGACACGATCGACATCGGCGGCCGCGACATGGCGTTCTTCAAGGCGAAGAACCTTTCGGACAAGCCCGTGACCGGCACCGCGACCTTCAACGTCACCCCCGCCGCGGCGGGCAAATATTTCACCAAGATCCAGTGCTTCTGCTTCACCCAGCAGACGCTCCAGCCGGGTGAGGAAGTCCGCATGCCGGTGATCTTCTACGTCGATCCGGCGATCCAGAACGATCCCGACGCGAAGGACATTCAGGAGATCACGCTCTCCTATACATTTTACCCGGTGGATTCCGGTAAAGCCGCAAGCTAGAGACGCCGCAAACCAAGGAACAGGGACGAGCCGATGGCCGGTGCCAAGAACCATCAATACCACATCCTTCCGCCCAGCATCTGGCCGCTCTTCGGCGCGATGGCGGCGCTGGTGCTCGCATCGGGCGGCATCATGTGGATGCACAGCATGCCGAGCGCGAACCTCGTGTTCTTCGCCGGCGTCGCGGGCATCCTGATCACCTTCTTCGGCTGGTGGTCGGACGTGATCAAGGAAGCGCATCAGGGCGATCACACGCCGATCGTCCAGCTTCACCTGCGCTACGGCATGATCCTGTTCATCGCCTCCGAAGTGATGTTCTTCGTCGGCTGGTTCTGGGCCTGGTTCGATTTCGCGCTCTTCCCCTCGACGGTCGAGGCGGTCGGCGGGCAGTGGCCGCCCAAGGGCATGGAAGTGCTGAATGCGTGGGAATTCCCGCTGCTCAACACGCTGATCCTGCTCTGCTCGGGCTGCACCGTCACCTGGGCGCACCACGCATTGCTCCACAATCAGCGCGGCGGCGAACTGAAGGGCCTGTGGGGCCTGCTCGGCGTCGGCGAGAATGACGGCGTCAAGAAGGGCCTGTGGCTGACGATCATCCTCGGCCTGATCTTCAGCTGCGTGCAGGCATATGAGTATGTCCACGCGCCGTTCCCCTTCAAGGGCGCGAGCGAGGGCGGATCGAGCTATGGCGGCGCCTTCTTCATGGCGACCGGCTTCCACGGCTTCCACGTGCTTGTCGGCACGATCTTCCTGACCGTGAACCTCGTGCGCGTCTACAAGGGCCACTTCACCCCGCGGCAGCATTTCGGCTTCGAGGCCGCCGCCTGGTACTGGCACTTCGTCGACGTGGTGTGGCTGTTCCTCTTCGCCTCGATCTATGTCTGGGGCGGCTGGGGCGCACCCGTCCACGGGGGCTGACAAGCGGACATGCGCCGCTGGCATCTCGCGCAGATCAATATCGGCCGGCTGGTGGCGCCGGCCGATGACCCGCAGGTCGCCGGCTTCTTCGCCGCGCTCGACCGCGTCAATGCGCTCGCCGAGGCGAGCCCGGGCTTCGTCTGGCGATTGAAGGGCGAAGGCAACAACGCCACCGATATCCAGGCGACGCCGGACCCGCTGCTCATCCCCAATATGAGCGTGTGGGAGGACGCCGACGCGCTGTTCGCCTTCGTCTATCGCAGCGCGCACACGCCGGTGATGGCGCAGCGCCGCCAGTGGTTCGCGCCTTTCGACGGCGCCTATCAGGCATTGTGGTGGATCGAGGCGGGGCATATTCCCACCGTGGCCGAGGGCCTCTCCAGGCTGTGGCTGCTCGATCGCTTCGGGCCGAGCGCGCAGGCCTTCACGTTCAAGGCCCGCTTCCCGGCGCCGGGCGAGGCCGGCCTGCCCACCGACATGCAGCCCGATCCATGGTGCGTCGGCACGGCGTGAGCGAGCGTCCCGCTTTCGATTCGGGGCTCCATGGCTGCTGTCCGCGCTGCGGCGCCAAGACCTTGTTCCGCAACTTCGTCGCCTTCGCCGATCGCTGCTCGGGCTGCGGGCTCGATTTCCGCCAGTTCAATGTCGGCGACGGGCCGGTGGTGTTCCTGACGCTCGGCATCGGCGCGCTGATCACTGCATTGGCACTCTGGGTCGAGTTCACGTTCGAGCCGGGCCTGCTGATCCACATCCTGCTCTGGGTGCCGCTGACGGCGGCGCTCACGGTGGGGTTCCTGCGCATCGGCAAGGGCTGGCTGCTCGCGCTCGAATATCGCAACCGCGCCGGCGAGGGCCGGATCGCGAAGGACCCATGACCCGGCGCATTCCCCTGATCCCCACGGCGATCGTCGCGCTGGCGGTAGCGGCGATGATCGGCCTGGGCTTGTGGCAGCTCCTGATCCGCAAGCCGCAGAAGGAGGCCGCGCTCGCCCAGCTTGCCGCCAATCCGGCGCTGCCCGAGATCGCCTTTCCACGCCTCCCCGACGACAAATTGCTGTTCCGCCGGGCGCACGGTTTTTGCGTCGAGCCCGTGTCGGGCAAGCTGACCGGCGCGGGCAATGCCGGCTTCCGCTTCATCGTCGAATGCCGCACCGGCGGCGGCGAAGGGCCCGGCATGCTCGTCCAGCTCGGCACCACGCGCGATCCGATGGCAAAGCCCGTCTGGAAGGGCGGCGAGGTCCGCGGCACGATCAGCCACGCGCCCGACGGCCGCTCGATGCTCGGCGCACTGTTCGATCGCACGCCCAAAGGGCTGCTGCTGGTCGCGGACACCCCAGCCCCGAGCCTCGCCCCCAACGGCACGCCGGACCTGTCATCGGTGCCGAACAACCATCTCGCTTACGGCGTCCAATGGTTCCTGTTCGCGCTGGTGGCGACGGTGATCTACGTCCTCGCGCTGCGCTGGCGCGGGCGGAAGGGCCCTCCACCACAATAGCCGTCACCCCGGCGAAGGCCGGGGCCCAGAGCCAGAGAGGCCATCGCCTGAAACTCTGGGCCCCGGCCTTCGCCGGGGTGACGAACACGAGTAAACATTGCCTATCTTGTGAGCCAGCGCCCGCACCGCTAACCCCGCGCCCATGCGCTATCAAAGCACCCGAGGCGCCGCGCCCTTGCTCGGCTTTCGCGACGTCACGCTCGCCGGCCTCGCCAGCGACGGCGGGCTCTACGTCCCCGAAACCTGGCCGAGCCTGACCCGCGACGAGATCGCCGAGCTTGCCGGCCTGTCTTATGTCGAGACCGCGGTGCGGGTGATGCTGCCCTTCGTCGGCCCGGATTTGTCCGAAGACGAGCTGCGCGCGCTCTGCACCCAGGCCTATGGCCGCTTCTCGCATGCCGCAGTGACCCCGCTCGTCCAGCTCGACCACCAGCATTGGCTTCTCGAGCTGTTCCACGGCCCCACCCTCGCCTTCAAGGACGTGGCGCTCCAGCTGCTCGGGCTGCTGTTCGAGAAATTCCTCGCGGGCACCGATCACCTCACCATCGTCGGCGCGACTTCGGGCGATACCGGCAGCGCCGCGATTGACGCGGTCGCCGGGCGCGCGGGCATCGACATCTTCATGCTCCACCCCAAGGGCCGCGTCTCCGAAGTACAGCGCCGCCAGATGACGACGGTTCTCGCCCCCAACGTCCACAATATCGCGATCGAAGGCAGCTTCGACGACGCCCAGGCGCTGGTGAAGGCGATGTTCAACGACGCGGACTTCGCCGGCCGCTTCCAGGTGACCGCAGTCAATTCGATCAACTGGGCGCGGCTGATGGCGCAGGTGGTCTATTATTTCTACGCCGCGGTCCGCCTGGGCGCGCCCGACAAGCCGATCGCCTTCGCGGTGCCCACCGGCAATTTCGGCGACGTGTTCGCCGGCTATGTCGCGGCGAAGATGGGCCTGCCGGTCGCGAAGCTGATCGTCGCGACCAACGTCAACGACATCCTCCACCGCGCGCTTTCGTCGGGCGACTATTCGACCGGCACCGTGACCCCCACCGCCGCCCCGTCGATGGACATCCAGGTCAGCTCGAACTTCGAGCGGCTGCTGTCCGATCTCGCCGGCGGTCCGATCGCCGATCAGATGCGCGGGTTCGAGGCCGAGCGCGCGATGCGGCTCACCAATGCGCAGCGCGAAGGCGCTGCGTCGCTGTTCGCCAGCGACCGGATCGACTCGAGTGCCATGAACGAGGCGATGCGCTGGGCGCATGCAGAGGCCGGCGAAGTGCTCGATCCGCACAGCGCGATCGGCCTCGCCGCCGCGCGCCGCGCCGACTTGCCGGCCGAGGTGCCCGTAGTGACGCTAGCTACCGCGCACCCCGCGAAGTTCGCCGAAGCCGTCGAGCGCGCGACCGGGCTGCGCCCCCCGGTCCCGGCGCGGGTCGGCGATCTCCACGAGCGGCAGGAGCGCTACGACGTGCTTCCCGCCACGTTCGAGGCAGTGACCGCCTATATCGCCGAGCGCGCGACGCCGAAGACCTGACCGTCATCCCGGCGAAAGCCGGGATCTCGTGCGGCAAGCGAACGTCCCGAGGCCTGAGGTCCCGGCTTTCGCCGGGATGACGAATAAGGTGCGGCGCTCTAAGGGAGGCCCATGGACCTCATCACTCTCACCGGCGAGCCCTGGACCGATTACGGGCTGATCGACAGCGGCCATGGCCGCAAGCTCGAGCGCTACGGCCAATACCGCTTCATCCGCCCCGAGCCGCAGGCGCTGTGGGCGCCCGCCTCCGCCGATTGGGACGCGCATGGCGAATTCCTGCCCGGATCGGATGAGGAAGGCGGCGGCCGCTGGGTGTTCCAGAAGCCGGTCCCGCGCGAGGGCTGGCCGCTCGCCTGGCACGAGGCGCATTTCACGGCCCAGACCACGCCCTTCCGCCATCTCGGCTTCTTTCCGGACATGGCGCCGGTCTGGTCGTGGATGCGTTCCAGAATCGCCGACAAACCCGAAGCCGAGTGCATGAACCTGTTCGGCTATACCGGGGTCGGCACGCTGGCGCTGGCCGCCAAGGGCGCGCGGATGACGCATGTCGACGCCTCGAAGAAATCGGTCGGGGAGGGCAAGGCGAATGCCGCGCTGTCGGGGATGGAGGATCTGCCGATACGCTGGATGATCGACGATGCCGGCAAGTTCGTGGCGCGCGAAGTGCGTCGCGGGCGCCGCTATGACGGGATCATCCTCGATCCCCCCAAATGGGGCCGCGGCCCCAATGGCGAGGTATGGAAGCTCGAGGAGGGCCTTCCGGGCCTGATCGCCGATACGCGGAAACTGCTCGACGCCGATTCGCGCTTCCTGTTCCTCACCGTCTACGCAGTACGCATGTCCGCGCTCGCGATCGGCGAACTGGTCCGGCAGTCATTCGGCGATCTCGGCGGCAAGGTCGAGGCCGGTGAGCTGACGGTGCGCGAGGAAGCCCGCGGCCTGATGCTGCCCACCGCGATCTTCGCGCGCTGGAGCCGCTAGCTCCGCCCCATCCGGATCGCCGCGCCCGCGACGAACGGGCATCCGGCCACCAGCAACAGGCTCACCGCCGCGAGCAGCTTGAAGGCGCCGGGCTGGTCGCCCGTCGCACCCGCGCCGAAGATCAATAACGGCACCGCGAACGGGAGCATCACCAGTCCAGCCAACGCGCCCGCGCCGCGCAATCCCGCGACCAGCGCGGCAGTGGCGACACCCAGCGCGGCGAGCCCTGGCGTACCGATCGCAAGGCCCGCGAGAAGCGGCACCAGCGCGTTGGCGGGCAAGTGCAGCAGGGCAGCGGCGATCACCGTCGCGGCGAGCAGTGCCGGCGCGAAGCCGAGCCAATGGCCGACCATCTTGGCCGCCGCGACCGCGACGTCGGAGAGCCCGCGCGCGGCGAACTGATCGAGCACGCCGTTCTCGGCATCGGGCGTCACCAGCCGCTCGACCGGGAGCAGTGCCGCAAGCAGTGCCGCCGCCCAGATCACGCCGCCGCCGACCCGCGCGAGCAGCCTGGCATCCGGGCCGATCGCGAAGGGAAACAGGATCGCGACGAGCAGGAAGAAGGCGATCGGCATCAGCAGCCCGCCGGTGCTCCACGCCCGCCGCAGCTCGCGCCACACGATGGCGGCGAAGATACTCACGCGTCATCACCCCGTTCACCCTGAGCTTGTCGAAGGGCTGTCCTTACTTCCTCGCGAGGAAAGGACGGTGCTTCGACAAGCGCAGCACGAACGTGAGAGGGTGCCGTCATAGCCGTAGCTCCCGGGCATCCGGCAATGCGATCGGCAGGTGTGTCGCGACCAACGCGATACCGCCGCTGCCACGATGCGCGGCGATCAGCGCCTCCAGCGTCCGCACCGATTCCGCATCGAGCCCGTTGGCGGGTTCGTCGAGCAGCCAGACCGGCGCACCGCTCGCCACCACCCGCGCCAGCGCCGCGCGTCGCCGCTGCCCGGTCGACAGCAGCCGCACCGGGACCTGCGCGAGATCGCCGAGGCCGACCGCCGCGAGCGCATTGTCGACTGCGGCAGGTCGCCCGTCGATCCGCGCCCAGAAGCGCAGCGCTGCCGCGACGCTCAACTCCGGATCGAGCGCGGCCGTCTCCGCCAGCAGCGCACGCGCGCCTTCGCCCTCCACGCGCCCGGCAGCGGCCGGGAGCAGCCCGGCGGCGATGCGGATCAAGCTCGATTTGCCGGCGCCGTTGGGGCCGCTCACCAGCGCCGCGTCGCCGGGCGCCAGCGTGAAGCTCAGCCCTTCGAACAGCATATTGCCGCCGCGGATGCAGGTGACATGGGCGAAGGACAGGCCGGCACTCACCCGGCGGCGTCTTCCAGCGCGTGCATGTCGTCGTCGGACAGCCCGAAATGGTGCCCCACCTCGTGCACCACGATGTGCGCCACCAACGCCTGCAGCGTCACCCCGGTATCGCACCATTCGTCGAGGATCGGGCGGCGATAGAGATGGATGCGATCGGGCAAGCCTCCAGAATCGAACGCGGATTTCTCGCCCACGGGTCGCCCGTGATAGAGGCCGGTCAGGTCGAACGGATCCTCGATCCCCATCGCGTCCAATGTCTCGTCGTCGGCGAATTCCTCGACGATCAACACCACGTCGGCGAGATGCGTCTGGAACGGCTCGGGGATGCGCGCGAGCGCTTCGCGGGCCAGCGCCTCGATCGTTGCCGCGCTCGGCGCGTGGGAAGGCGCTTGCCCGCTCATCCGCGAACCCATAGGCCGAGCGGCGAAGGCTGGGCAAGGAGGCGATCATGGTGGCGCGACTGACCGAAGGGCACAGGAACGAATCGCTCGCCGCGATTCCCGACTGGACGTACGACGAAGCCCGCGACGCGATCACGCGCCGCTTCACCTTCGACGACTTCAACCAGGCGTTCGGCTTCATGACCCGCATCGCGCTGATCGCCGAAAAGGCCGATCATCATCCCGAATGGTCGAACGTGTGGAACCGGGTCGACATATTGCTCACCACGCATGACGCCGACGGGCTCTCGCAGCGCGACATCGCGATGGCGCACGCGATCGACGCCTTGCTCTAGGCGATCGCGCCGCGGCGCATCTGTTTGCGGAGCGCGCCCGGCATCCAGCGCGCGGCGAAAGCGAGTCGGCGCGCGGTCTTGCCGATGATGACGTGCACCTTGTCGCGCTCGATCCCGTTCCAGATCTCTTCCGCGGCCTGTTCGAGCGGCGTGAATTCGAGGCCCGCCGCCCGCACTGCATCGCGCGCGGTACGGTTGGTCCCCGCGACGTTCGAATCAAGCAGGGGCGTATCGATGAAGCTCGGCATCACCACCCGGACCCTGATCCCGTCGAGCGCCCATTCGGCATCGAGCGCTTCCGACAGGCCACGCACGCCGAACTTCACCGCGGCGTACAGCGCGAGTCCGCTCGATCCGTAGATCGCCGCGGCGGAGGCCGTGTTGACGAGGCTCGAACCCGGCGTCGCCTTGAGGAAGGGATATGCCGCCCGCGCGCCGTTGATCACGCCGACCAGATTGATGCCGACGATCCGGTCGATCTCGTCGTCGGTGGCATAAGCGAGCGGCCCGCCCACCGCGATGCCGGCATTGTTGAAGAGGATGTCGAGCCGCCCGCCGCTCGCCGCCGCGAAGGCGACCAGCGCCTCGCGCCATTGGTCCCGGTCGCGCACGTCCATGACATAAGTGTTGGCCATGCCGGGGGGCAGCATCGCCCTGGTCGCCTCGAGCCCGGCGGCGTTGACGTCGGCCAGCCCGACGCGCCAGCCGCGCGCGGCGAACAGCTTCGCGACCGCCTGCCCGATCCCCGATCCGCCGCCGGTAATGAAGATCGCCTTCTCGCCCGCCATCCGCCCCTCCCATTCTTTTGACCTTTGCGACTTCATCCCGCACAACCGCCGGCGATGCCAGAGCAATCGCGCAGCGTTACCTTCAAAAATGTCAGTAAGGTCTATGCTGGCATGAAGGCCGTGGATGGCGTGTCGCTGGAGATTGCAGGCGGCAGCTTCGTGGCGCTGGTCGGTACGTCAGGCTCGGGCAAGTCGACCTTGCTCAAGACGATCAACCGGCTGATCGAGCCGAGCGAAGGCGAAGTGCGGATCCATGGTGAGCCGGTGGCTGCGGAGCCCGCGCATCTGCTGCGCCGCCGGATCGGCTATGTCTTCCAGAATATCGGGCTCTTTCCGCACATGAATGTGGGCGAGAATGTCGCGATCGGCCTCAGGCTGGCGGGCCGGAGCGATACGAAGGACCGGGTGGCGGAATTGCTCGAACTGGTCGAGCTCGCGCCGGAGCTGGCCGGGCGCATGCCCGACGCGCTGTCGGGCGGACAGCGCCAGCGCGTCGGCGTCGCCCGCGCGCTCGCCTGCGGGCCCGGGCTGCTGCTGATGGACGAGCCGTTCGGCGCGCTCGATCCGGTCACCCGCGACGGACTCGGCAAGGCGATCCGCGCGCTGCACGACAGGATGGGTCTCACCACGATCCTCGTCACCCACGACATGGCCGAGGCATTGCTCCTCGCCGATCGCGTATTGGTGATGGAGGCCGGCCGGATCGTCGCGGATTCCACCCCGCGCGACTTGCTCGCGGGCAAGGCAGGCGCCGCCGCGGACGCCCTGGTCGCAGTGCCGCGCGAACAGGCGCATCGGCTGGCGGAGCTGGAGAAGTGACCGCCGCCTTCGCGCGCGTGCCCGAACTGCTCGCGCAGCATCTGCTGCTCGCTTTCTCGGCGTTGCTGCTCGGGCTGGTCGTCAGCCTGCCGCTCGCCGTACTGTCGTCGCGCAACAAGACTGTCGGGCGCATCGCACTCGGTTTCGCCAGCCTTGTCCAGACGATCCCGAGCCTCGCGCTGCTCGCGCTCTTCTATCCGATCCTGTTGTGGCTCTCGGCGCTGGTCGGCGGCGGCATTCCGGCGCTGGGGTTCCTGCCCTCGCTGCTCGCATTGTCGCTCTACGCGCTGTTGCCGATCCTGCGGAACGGCGTGACCGGCCTCGCCAATCTCGATCCCGCAGTGATCGAGGCGGCCGACGGCATGGGGATGACGCGTAACCAAAGGCTGTGGCTGGTCGAGGCGCCGCTGGTCGCACCGATGCTGATGGCCGGCATCCGCACCGCCGCGGTGTGGACGATCGGCGCGGCGACGCTGTCGACAACGGTGGGCCAGCCGAGCCTCGGCGACCTGATCTTCGCCGGGCTCCAGACCCAGAACTGGACGCTCGTCCTCGCCGGCTGCGCCGCCGCCGCCGGTCTCGCACTGGCAGTCGACGCCCTGCTCGGGCTCGCCGAAGTC
Source organism: Sphingomonas sp. Root241 (assembly GCF_001428865.1). Lineage (GTDB taxonomy): Bacteria > Pseudomonadota > Alphaproteobacteria > Sphingomonadales > Sphingomonadaceae > Sphingomonas. Next base: position 132,685 of record NZ_LMIV01000001.1, on the reverse strand, counting down.
GGCATCGCGTGGCGTCGGCGCGGGCTGGTCTGGGCGAGCCTTGCGGCATTGCTCGTCGCGGCGGCGGTCGCGCTGGCGCCGGCGTGGCCGGCGGCGCGGGGCACCGTGACCATCGGCGCCAAGGGCTTTTCCGAGCAATATATCCTCGCCCGGCTGATCGGGCACCGGCTCGAGGCGGCGGGCTACAAGGTGCGCTACCGCGAAGGCCTCGGCTCGGCAGTGGCGTTCGGCGCGCTCGCGAGCGGCGATGTCGATGTCTATGTCGATTATTCGGGGACGATCTGGGCCAACCAGATGAAGCGCACCGACGTGCCGCCCCGCGCGGCGATCGTCGACGGCGTCGCGGCCTGGGCGAAGGCGAACCACGGCGTCACGCTGCTCGGGTCGCTCGGCTTCGAGAATGCCTATGCCTTTGCGATGCGCGGGGAGGATGCGAAGCGGCGCGGGATCGCCAGCCTGAACGACCTCGCGGGCCAAGCCGACGACCTCGATTTCGCCACCGACGTCGAATTTCTCGAACGGCCGGAATGGGCGGCGGTGCGCCGCGCTTATGGCCTGAACTTCAAATCGGCGCACCCGTACCAACCGACCTTCATGTACCGTGCGCTGGCGAGCGGCGAGGCCGATATCATCTCCGCTTTCTCCTCCGACGGCCGCATCGCCGCCGACAAGCTCACAGTGCTCACCGATCCCAAGGGAGCGATTCCCGGTTATGACGCGATCCTGCTGCTCGCCCCGCGCCGCGCCGGCGATGCGCGCTTCCATGCGGCACTGCGCCCGCTGATCGGCGCGATTCCAGTGGAGAAGATGCGCGAGGCCAATTATCTGGTCGATCGGGATACCGACAAGCAGAGCCCCGACGCCGCCGCACGATGGCTGGGGCGTGGACTCGGGCACTGAATCCGCGTTATCGCTAACTCAAAGAACAAGAGGGAGAGTTGAGATGCGGCCTGGAACGAAGCTGTTGCTTGCGACCACGATTCTGTGGGCCGTGCCGGCTGTTGCGCAGCAAGCGCCGACAGCGTTGTCAGGTGGGCCGACCGTCGCCCACCCCGCAAAATGGCCGAAAGCCGCCAGTGAAGGCCTGGTCGATCCCCAAACCGAGAAGTTCGTCTCGAGCCTGATGGCCAAGATGACGCTCGAGGAAAAAGTCGGGCAGATGATCCAAGGCGATATCGGCAGCGTGAAGCCCGAGGATCTGCGTAAATATCCGCTCGGCTCGATCCTCGCCGGCGGCAATTCGCCGCCGCTCTCGGGCAATGACCGCTCCGGACAGGGCGATTGGGTCGCCACCGCCCGCGCCTTCCGCGCCGTGGCGATGGAGCCGCATCAGCGCCACGCCCCGATCCCGCTGATCTTCGGAGTCGACGCCGTCCACGGCAACAACAACGTCATCGGCGCGACGATCTTCCCGCACAATATCGGCCTCGGCGCCGCCAACGATCCAGCGCTGATCCGCCGCATCGGCGCTGCCACCGCCGAGGAGACCGCCGCCACCGGCCCCGACTGGGCATTCGGCCCGACGCTCGCCGTGCCGCAGGACGACCGCTGGGGCCGCAGCTATGAAGGCTATTCGGAGGATCCGGCGATCGTCCGCTCCTATGCCGGCGAGATGGTGCGCGGACTGCAGGGCGAGCCGGGCACCACCAACCGCATCCAGAAGGGCAAGGTCGCGTCCTCGGCCAAGCACTTCCTCGGCGACGGCGGCACCTTCAACGGCGTCGATCAGGGCGATACGCGCGTCAGCGAAGACGAACTGATCGCGATCCACGACGCCGGCTACCCGCCCGCAGTCGACGCCGGCACGCTCACCGTGATGGCATCGTACAACAGCTGGAACGGCGCGAAGATGCACGGCAACAAGTCGCTGCTCACCGGCGTGCTCAAGGGCCGGATGGGCTTTCAGGGCTTCATCGTCGGCGACTGGAACGGCCATGGCCAGATCCCCGGCTGCACGCCGACCGACTGCGCCGCCACGTTCAACGCCGGGCTCGACATGGCAATGGCGCCGGACAGCTGGAAGGGCCTGTTCGATTCGACGGTCAAGCACGTCAAGGACGGCACGATTCCGATGGCGCGGGTCGACGATGCGGTCCGCCGCATCCTGCGCGTCAAGGCCAAGCTGGGCCTGTTCGATCCGGCGCGGCCGATCGAGGGCAAGGCCGGCGTGCTCGGCGCGCCCGAGCACCGCGCGATCGCACGCGAGGCGGCCGCCAAGTCGCTGGTGCTGCTCAAGAACAATGGCGTGCTGCCGGTCAAGGCGAGCGCCAGGGTGCTCGTCACCGGTCCCGGCGCCGATTCGATGGGGATGCAGACCGGCGGCTGGACGCTGAGCTGGCAAGGCGACGGCAATGCCAACGACCTGTTCCCCAATGGCGAGACGATCTTCGCGGGTGTGAAGAAGGCAGTCGAGGCCGCGGGCGGCACGGCGACCCTCTCGGAAGACGGGGCCTTCACCGCGAAACCCGACGTGGCGATCGTCGTATTCGGCGAGCAGCCTTATGCCGAGATGCGCGGCGACATCCGCACGCTCGAATTCCAGCCGGGCGACAAGCAGGCGCTGGGACTGCTCAAGAAGCTCAAGAGCGCCGGCGTGCCGGTGGTCTCGGTGTTCCTCTCGGGCCGCCCACTCTGGACCAATCCCGAGATCAACGCCTCGGACGCGTTCGTCGCCGCATGGCTGCCGGGCAGCGAAGGCGGCGGCGTGGCCGACGTGCTGGTAGGCGATGCCGCGGGCAAGCCGCGCACCGATTTCAAGGGTCGCCTGTCGTTCAGCTGGCCGAAGACGGCGGGCCAGTTCGCGAACAACAAGGGCAAGCCGAGCTATGATCCGCTGTTCGCGCTGGGTTACGGCCTGACCTATGCCAAAGGCGGCAATGTGCCGGCGCTGAGCGAGGAAGCGGGCCTCGATCCGTCGCTCGGCAACACCAGCACCTATTTCGCCAAGGGCGTCACGCCCGCGCCCTTCTCGTTCGCGACCGACAGTCGGATCACCCGGAAGACGGTGGACGGGCCGCAGACGCAGGAAGGCGCGCAGCAGCTCGTCTGGCCGAACGGCCCCGCGACGTTGCGGATCGGCGGGAGCGAGCTCGACCTCAGCCGCGAGGCGAATGGCGATCTGTCGCTGCAGATCAGCTACCGTGTCGATCGCGCGCCGGCGGGCAAGGTGCAGCTTTCGATGGAAGGCGGCGCTAACAAGGGAGCGATCGACGCGACCAGCCTGTTCTCCGGCCAGGCGGGCACGTGGCGCACCGCGAAGGTGTTCCTCAAATGCTATCAGCAGAACGGCGTGGATCTGACCAAGGTCAATGCGCCGCTGGTGCTGGCGGCATCGGGCCCGTTCGGGCTCAGCATCGCCGATGTGCGGATCGTTTCCGATCCCAACAACTCGATCTGTCCCGGTGCCAAGCCGTGAACAAGGACGCGGCGATCGAGACGATCGTGATCGCGCGGGACGGGGTTCGCGCCGAGCTCTTGACGCTTGGCGCAACCTTGCGCCGGCTCGAAGTGCCCGGAGGCGACGGCAAACCCGCCAATATCGTGCTCGGCTATCGCGACCTTGCCGAATATCGGGCGCATCCGCGCTTCTACGGCGTGGTTGCCGGCCGCTATGCCAACCGGATCGGCGGCGCGCGGTTCAGTCTCGACGGCACCGAATATCGGCTGCCGGCGAATGACGGGGCGAACAACCTGCACTCAGGGCCGGGCGGATTCGACGTTCAGGACTGGAAAGTCGCTGTGCGCGACGCGCATTCGGTGATCTTCACTTTGCTGAGCCCGCATCTGGATCGCGGCTTTCCCGGCAACCTGCACGTCCAGGTGCGATACGCGATCGAGGCGGGCGGGCTCACAGTCAGCTTCCACGCCACCACCGACCATGCGACGGTCGTCAACCTGACCCACCACGCCTATTTCAATCTCGCGGGCGAAAGCAGCGGGACGACGATCCTCGATCATGTCCTGCAGATCCCCGCGAGTCAGATCACGCCCACCGACGCGGCGCTGATCCCCACCGGCGAATTCAGGCCGGTCGAAGGCACGCCGTTCGATTTCCGCACGCCCAAGCCGGTCGGCCGCGACATCGAGGCGGCCGATACGCAGCTCAAGCTCGGCGGCGGCTATGACCATAATTTCGTGCTGGACGGCGCTGCCGGCAGGATCCGCCGCATCGCGACCTTGTTCGATCCGAAATCGGGCCGGGTGATGGACGTGCATTCGACCGAGCCGGGCGTGCAATTCTACACCGGCAACCATCTCGCGAACGGAGCGCCCGGCACCGGCGGCGGCGTCTATCCGGCGCGGGGCGGTCTCTGCCTCGAACCGCAGAAATTCCCCGACAGCCCCAACAAGCCCAACTTCCCCTCGGCACGGCTCGATCCGGGTCAGGAATATCGGCACGACATGGCATTCCGGTTCCGCACCGCCAAGGATGCGGCCGGGGCGTTTGGAAAGGTCAGGAACGCATAACTTCCACCACTCGTCACCCCGGGGCTCGGTCTGGGATCCACTGTGCAGGTCCAGTTGCTCTCCAGCGGCCTGGGGACCCCGCACAAGGCCGGGGTGACGAAGAAGGGGATCGTCAGATCAAGGGCCGCTTACGGCCCAATTGCGGACATCGTTTCTTCCCTCTCCCCTTGTGGGAGAGGGAGGGAGCCGACTTTAGTCGGCGGAAGGGTGAGGGGGAATGAGACTCAGTCCCCCTCACCCTTCCCACTCGCTTTGCGAGCGGGCCCCTTCCCTCTCCCACAAGGGGAGAGGGAAATTTAGTCCGTTAACCACCAATAGCCGACATTCGCGTGAGCACTTCGGCCCTACGGCGTTTTCCGTTCCACATTGAAGATCTTGTTGACGATCCGCCACTCGCCGTCCGCCTTCACCAGCGAGAGATAGTCGGTGAACTTCACGCTCGGATAATCGAGCACGACCTTGGCCATCGCGGCATTGCCGGTGACGTCGAGGCTCTCGATCGAGCGGCGGCGCTGTGCCTCGTCGGGTGCGGGCTTGCCGGACGCGCCGGCGATATAGTCGGCGCTGGTCCGCTCGGCGAAGGCGCCGTCGCGGTTCCAGTAGAGCATTGCCTTGGAATGGAAGGCGGCGCGGAACTCGTCGGGGCTGCCGGTGGCGTGGCCGGCGAGATAATGGTTCACTGCGGCACGCGCGCCGGCCTCGTTCTTTTCCTGCGCAAAGGCGGGCGCGGCGATCGTCAGTGCGGCAAGCAGCAATAGGCTACGCATAAGCTGGACTCCTCCCGATTGAGGAGTCCAGCCTAAGGCGTGTGAATTTCAGCGCAACGTCGGGCGGGCCGAACGTCGCGCCGGTGGGACGAACGTCAGGTCGGATCGAAGCCGTGAGCGGGCTATCAGCATTCCTCCCTCGCGCAGCGGGGGAGGGGGACCAGCGAAGCTGGTGGAGGGGGCGCTTCCGCAAGCGACGTCGCTCGCGGGCAGGCCCCCTCCGTCACGCTGCGCGTGCCACCTCCCCCGCTTGCGCGAGGGAGGATTTTCACGCTTTACAGTGTCGGCTTGCCGTCGATGCGGCGGGGAATGCCCGCATCGCCGTCGCGCAACTCGGCGGGGAGCAGGGCCGCGGGAAGGTCCTGATAGGCCACCGGGCGCAGGAAGCGATCGATCGCCAGCGTGCCGACCGACGTGCTGCGTCCGTCCGAAGTCGACGGGAAGGGCCCGCCATGGACCTGCGCGTCGGTCACTTCGACGCCGGTCGGCCAGCCATTGGCGAGGATGCGGCCCGCGAGCCGCTCGAGCACCGGCAGCAGCTGCTGCGCGAGCGCGGTATCCTCGTCGGTCAGGTGCAGCGTCGCGGTGAGCTGGCCCTCGAGCAGGCCGATCACCTGGATCAGCTCGTCAACGCTTGCGCAGCGCACCAGTAGCGAAGCGGCGCCGAACACTTCCTCGGCATGGCTCGGATCGGCGATGAAGTCGGCGCCGGTCATCGTGAACAGCGCCCCGCGGCCCGAGGTCGGCCCCGCCGGCTCCTGGCCCTGCGCGACCAGCTTGAGCGCCGGTGCCGAGGCCCAGCGCGCGACGCCGCTCTCATAGGCCTTGTGGATGCCCGGGGTGAGCATCACCTGCGACGGCGCGCCGCACATCGCGTCCGATGCCGCGGTGACGAAACGGTCGAGATCCGGACCTTCGAGCGCGAGCACGAGGCCGGGATTCGTGCAGAACTGGCCCGCGCCCATCGTCAGCGAGGCGATGAAGCCGGTGCCCAGCGCCTCGGCCTTGGCCGCCAGCGCGCCCGGCAGCAGGAAGACCGGGTTGATGCTGCTCATCTCGGCATAAACCGGGATCGGCACCGGACGGCTCTGCGCGAGCTTCATCAGCGCCGTGCCGCCGCCGCGCGAGCCGGTGAAGCCCACTGCCTTGATCCGCGGATCGGTGACCAGCGCCGAGCCGACCGAATTGCCCGCGCCGTTGATCAGCGAGAACACGCCCTCCGGCATGCCGGTCCGCTGCGCCGCGCGGGTAATCGCGCCGGCGACCAGCTCGGAAGTGCCGGGATGCGCCGAATGGCCCTTGACGATCACCGGGCAGCCGGCCGCGAGCGCCGCGGCGGTGTCGCCGCCGGCGACCGAGAAAGCGAGCGGGAAGTTGCTCGCGCCGAAGACCGTGACCGGGCCCAGCGGCACCATGCGCAGCCGCAGGTCGGGCTTGGGTGCCGGCGCGCGATCGGGAATGGCGTGATCGATGCGCGCGCGCAGATAGTCGCCGAGCCGCAGCTCCTTCGCGAACAGGCGGAGCTGGCCGGCGGTGCGGCCCCGCTCGCCGGTCAACCGCGCCTGGGGCAGGCCGCTTTCCTGCATCGCGCGCTCGACCAGTTCGTCGCCCAGCGCCTCGATCTCCTCGGCGATCGCTTCGAGGAACTTGGCGCGCTCCTCGCGCGGCAGGCTCGAATAGATCGGGAAGGCGGCCTCGGCGGCGGCGGCGGCGGTCTCGACATCGTCCGTCGTGGCGATGCTGAAGCTCGGCTCGATCTCGGTGCCGGTCGCGGCGGCAACCGCCTTGAAGCCAGGGCCGTCCCGACGCACGCGCTTCGAAGCGACGAACAATTCCCCAGTCAGGGCCATGCGAACTCTCCCGATATCAAAATGAAGTTAGCGGTAACAATGCTTCGGGGGCGACTTAGGCATCGCGGACCCGCGGTTCAATCCCGAACGCGTCAGCAGCACACGGCAATCGGGCGGGCGGCGCCCGGATCGCGCGCCTCCATCGTGTCGGAGAAGCCGCGATCGACCAGACGGGCCATTGCGTCGTGTGCGCCCTCGGCGTCCTGCGCCGCGATCGCTTCATACACTGCGAGGTGGACCGGCAGCGCGTCGTGTGGCGCCGGCAGCCGGTGTTGCTTGAACGCAGTGGTGATCGCGATCGCCGCGGCGACGCCACTGGTCAGCGAGACGATGAAGTCGTTCGCCGAGGCCTCGAGCAAGGCCGAGTGGAACTCCTCGTCGCAGCGCCGGCCGATCTCGGTGGCGAAGCCGTGCTGTGCGACGCCGTCGAGCCCGGCCTTCATCCGGGCGAGCTGCTCGGGGGTGCGGCGCGTGGCGGCGAGGCGCGCGGCATCGGGCTCGACGATGCGGCGCAGTTCGAACAGACTGGCGATCAGGCGCTCGTCGGGCTCGCCGACGAATATCCAGCTCAGTACGTCGGGATCGAGCAGATGCCACTCGCGGCGCGGACTCACCTGGGTGCCGATCTTGGGACGCGAATTGACGAGGCCCTTGGCGGCGAGGATGCGGATCGCCTCGCGATAGGCAGTGCGCGAGACGTTGAACTGCACGCTCGCCGCGATCTCGCCGTCGAGTATCTGGCCGGGCTGGAGCACGCCCGAGACGATGCGGATCCCCAGCTCGCGTGCCACGGTGCCGTGCAGCCGCAGCGAGCGCGGCCGCGGCGGGCGCCGGCGCACGCGCTTCGGCTTCGCATCGGGCTGGGATAGGGGCTGCGCGGTGGCCATCGGCTCCTGGCTGAGGTGCTGGCCGGAACGGAAATCGTCCGGCCGATGAGAAATGCTGGCTGCGGTCTTTAGCCCCATTTGGCCGCAACCGGAAGGAGATCGATCGAGCCGTACAGGTTGGACCGGCTCGAATAGTTGCGATCCCGCAGGGCATCGAGCGCGTTGGCGAAACCGCCCACCAGCTCGCCGGCATTGCGCAGACAATCGAAGTGCTTCGAATACATTTTCAGCGTCAAGGCACTGGCGGAGACGGAGGGATTCGAACCCTCGGTACGAGTAATCCCCGTACGGCGGTTTAGCAAACCGCTGGTTTCAGCCACTCACCCACGTCTCCGGAAAGGGCCCCGAACCCGAGGCCTATAGCGAGGGTCTTTTGGTCGATCAACGGCAGAACCGCATTGGCGTGAAATCGATTCCCGTCGGGGTGCAGCGCTATGGGCGATCGTGCCGTTATTTCCCGGAAAGCCGGGCCTGGCCGAATGCCCAGCGCAAGGTGCCGGCGACACTGCGCGTGCCCATCCGCACCGCCGGCGTCGCAAGCCCGGCCCCCTGCAGCCCGTGCATCGCGCGTGCCCAATCCGGCAGCAGGTCCACGGCGGCGGCGAAGGTCAGCGCCTGAAAAGGCTTCACCGCGAGGCTCGGCGCGGGCTGATCGAGCACCATCCGCGCGACTTCGCGTGTCCGCGCATCGGCTATCAGTTCGCCGCGCATTCCGGCGATCAGCGCATTGGCTTCGATGCGGCTGCGCGGGATCGGATCGGCACCCAGCGCCTCGGCGATGCGCGCGAAGTCGGCGAAATAGCGGTCCTGATCGGCAAGCGGCATGTTCGGCTCGGCATAACGAATCCACGCTTCGAGAAAGCTCACCGCCTCGGTCACGTGCACCCAGGCGAGCAGTCGCGGATCGTCCGCCGCATAAGGCGTGCCGTCGGGCAGAATGCCCTTCACGCGCGTGTGCACGTCGCGCACCTTCTCGATCATCGCCTCGGCCTCTTGCGCCGAACCATAGGTCGTGACGGCGATGAACCGCGCGGTGCGGCGCAGGCGCCCGAGCATGTCGCCGCGGAAGCTCGAATGATCCCAGACGCCCGCGAGCACCGCCGGGTGGAGCATCTGGAGCAGCAACGCCGCGACTCCGCCCACCATCATCGTGGTGACGTCGCCATGCACCCGCCACACCACCGATCGCGGCCCGAACAGGCTCTCCTCGGGCTTGCGCTGGACCGGCTTCTCGCCTCTCGACTGATCGTTGAACACCGCGCGCACCTGCCCGATCAAGGCGCGCCTGAGTGTGCGGGCTACGGGGAGGCCTGGTGTCATCGGCTCCCAAGCTAGGGGTTCGCGGCGCCGCCGCAACCCGCCCGCGCGCAGTTCCGTCCCGGCGCTTTCGCTGATAGGCTAGCATTAACCATATCGGGGGACTCGCGGACTTGCCGAACTTCGGACCCGCCTGCGCATTGCTGCTCGCCGCGACACTGCTCGCTACGGCCGGACGCGCCGTCGGCACCGATCCCGCGATCGAGAGCCTTCCGCAGCGCGCTTTCGAAGGCGTGGATCCGATGCTGGTGGTCGTCGACCTCGCGAGCCAGCGCCTCGTCGCCTATCGCGGCGGCGAACCGGTCGCGACCTCCCCCGTCTCCACCGGCAGAGCGGGTTACGGCACTCCGCGCGGTGTGTTCACCATCCTTCAGAAAAAGAGCTTCCACCGCTCGAATCTCTACAGCGACGCGCCGATGCCGTTCATGCAGCGACTCACCTGGAGCGGCGTGGCGCTGCACGCCGGCACCCTTCCCGGCTACCCCGCCTCGCACGGCTGCATCCGGCTGCCGCACGATTTCGCGCGGAAGCTATTCCGCGAGACGCGCACGGGAATGACGGTGATGGTGGTCGGCGGCCGATCCGCCGTGCGGGCCCGCCCGATGCCCGGGCCGGCCTGGTGGCGGCCCGGCCTCGCCACGCGCGGACCGGTGACGATCGTGGTCAGCGGCGCGGACCGGCGGATGATCGTGCTGCGCGACGGCGTGCAGATCGGCTCGGCACCCGCAGCATTCGACGGGGTTGTCGAGCGCCCCCAAGCCTATGTGCTGCGCGCGGACACCGGCTGGACCCGCATCACGCTGCCGGGCGAACGCGTGATGCCGCGCATCCCCTTCGCGGTTGCCGATGGCGGCGATTCGCAAGCGAGCGACCCGTTCCAGCGCGGGCTCGCCACTTTGGTCGGACCCGGCGCTACGATGGTGGTCGTGCCCGAAAGCCTTGCCTCGGGGGTCGGCGCATTGCCCCCGCCGCGCCAGTTGTTCGGCGACGAGGAGATGATCGACCAATGGCTTGCCGATGAGGGGTTAAGCGGAGGGCGTTGACCGCGCGCCTTTTGCAGTGCAGCAACCGCTGCCATGGCTAGCCTGGCGATCGCAAACAACCCGGACATCCGCTTCCTGGGTCGGCTCCTCGGCGACGTGATCCGCGCTTATGGCGGCGAGGAGCTGTTCAAGCGGATCGAATATATCCGTGCCACCTCGGTCGACCGCCACCGTGGCGTCGCCGGCGCAGGCGCGATCGATTCGGGACTCGATCGGCTGACGCTCGACGAGACGCTCGATTTCGTCCGCGGCTTCATGCTCTTCTCGATGCTCGCCAACCTTGCCGAGGACCGGCAGGGCGTCGAGACCGAGCCGCATGCCGACATCGCCTCGGCGCTCGCGCGATTGAAGGAACACGGCATCAGGCACGACGCCGTGATGGCGCTCCTCGATCACGCTTTGGTCGCCCCGGTGCTGACCGCGCACCCGACCGAAGTGCGCCGCAAGTCGATGATCGACCACAAGAACCGGATCGCCGAGCTGATGTCGCTCAAGGATCTCGGGATCGAGGAGACCGAGGACGGTGACAAGGTCGATGAGGCGATACTGCGCCAGATCGCCTTGCTCTGGCAGACGCGCGTGCTGCGCCGTGAGAAGCTCGGCGTCGCCGACGAAGTTGAAACCGCGCTCTCCTATCTGCGCGACGTGTTCCTGCCGGTGCTCCCGGCGCTCTACGCCCGCTGGGATCGCGCGCTCGGCGAACGCGCGCCGAGTTTCCTGCGCGCCGGAAGCTGGATCGGCGGCGATCGCGACGGCAATCCGTTCGTCACTGCCGATTCGATGAAGCTCGCGCTCGCGCGTTCGGCCGAGGCGGTGCTCGCTTATTATATGGATGCGGTCCACGCGCTCGGCGCCGAGCTGTCGATCTCGACCGAGCATGCCAGCGTCAGCGAAGCGGTGCTCAAGCTTGCCGAAGCGAGCCACGACACCGGCCGCAGCCGCGAGGATGAACCTTATCGCCGCGCGCTCACCGGGATCTATGCGCGGCTCTCGGCGACTCACGAGAAGCTCACCGGCAAGCGCCCCGGCCGCCCGGCGCCGCTTCAGGGCGAATCCTATGCCGAACCTGCGCAGCTTCGCGAGGAGCTCGCAGCGATCGCCCGCGGGCTCGCGGCGGAGGGCGCCGGCCCGCTCGCCAGCGGCGGCGCGCTCGGCCGGCTGATCCGCGCGGTCGAGACCTTCGGCTTCCATCTCGCCACGCTCGACATGCGCCAGAACAGCGCAGTCCACGAACGCGTGATCGCCGAATTGCTCAAGGCCGGCGGCGTCTGCGACGATTATGCCGCGCTCGACGAGGATGCGCGCATCGCATTGCTCCGCCGCGAGTTGGAAAGCGTGCGGCCGCTGACCAGCCCCTATGCCGACTATTCGGAAGAGACCGCCTCCGAGCTGGCGATCGTCCGCGCCGCGGCAGAGGCGCACGCCAGATATGGGCGCGAATGCATCACGCATTACATCGTCTCGATGGCGCAGTCGGTGTCGGACCTGCTCGAGGTCCATGTGCTGCTCAAGGAAGCCGGGCTCTATATCCCCGGCGAACGGCCGCAGGCGCATATCATGGCAATCCCCTTGTTCGAGACGATCGCCGATCTCGAAGGCGCGCCGGCGATCATGGAAGCCTGGCTGAGCCTTCCTGAAGTCGCGGCGATCGCCGCCGGGCGCGGCCATCAGGAAGTGATGATCGGCTATTCCGATTCGAACAAGGACGGCGGGTATCTCACTTCGACCTGGCAGCTTTCGCGCGGCTCGACTGCGTTGAAGCCGGTATTCGAAAAGGCCGATCTCGCGATGCAGCTGTTCCATGGCCGCGGCGGTGCGGTCGGGCGCGGCGGCGGATCGAGCTTCTCGGCGATCCTCGCCCAGCCGCCCGGCACGGTGCAGGGTCGGATCCGCATCACCGAGCAGGGCGAAGTGATCGCGGCGAAGTACGGCACGCGGGCGAGTGCCATGACCAATCTCGAGGCGATGGCGTCGGCCACCCTGCTCGCCAGCCTCGAACCCGAGCAGCTCGCGCCCGCCGATGCCGAGCGCTTCGCCGCGGCGATGGATCAGCTCTCGGATACTGCGTTCAAGGCCTATCGCGGGCTGGTCTACGGGACCGACGGCTTCACCACCTTCTTCCGCCAGGCGACCCCAATCGCCGAGATCGCCGGCCTCAAGATCGGCTCSCGCCCCGCGAGCCGCAAGAAATCGGACGCGATCGAGGATCTGCGCGCGATCCCCTGGGTATTCAGCTGGGCGCAGGCTCGGGTGATGCTGCCGGGCTGGTACGGGGTCGGCGCGGCGATCGAGGCGTTCGAGGACAAGGGCCTACTGCGCGAGATGGCCACGGGCTGGCCGCTCTTCGCCGCGACGCTGGCGAACATGGAGATGGTGCTCGCCAAGTCGGACATGGACGTGGCCCGGCATTATGCCGCCCTTGTCGAGGACAAGGCACTGCGCGACGGGATCTTCGGCCGCATCCGCGACGGCTGGAAGGCCACGCATGACGGGCTGCTGACAGTGACTCGCCAGACGCGATTGCTCGAAAAGCACCCCGGCCTCGAAACCTCGATCCGGCTGCGTACGCCCTATATCGAGCCGCTGAACCTGCTCCAGATCGAACTGCTCAAGCGCCACCGCGCTGGCGAGGAGGACGCCCGGATCGGCGAAGGCATTTTGCTCTCGATCAATGCCATCGCGACGGCGCTGCGGAACAGCGGCTAGTTCGTCATCCCGGCGAAAGCCGGGACCTCAGGCGTCAAGCGAACCGCACGCGGCATGAGATCCCGGCTTTCGCCGGGATGACGTCACGCCAAAAACGGCGCCGCCACTTCCGGCGGCACGCGCACCAGCCGGCCGGTGGAGCGGTCGAGGATCGCCCAGGTCGTCTTCGCCTCCACGCGCACCTTCCCATCGGCGCCGGTGAACTTCATGTACCGGTTGAACCGCGCGCCCTTCGGCGGTTCGTCGACCCAGGTTTCGGCAGTCACGGTCTCGCCTGCGGAGACATTGCCGCGATAATCGATCTCATGCCGCGTGATCACCCAGATATACGCTTGGTGATGCTCGGGAGCGGCGATCGCGTGCCAATGCGCCACTGCGACGTCCTGGATCCACTTGACCCAGACCGCATTGTTGACGTGGCCGAGAATGTCGATGTCCTCGGGGCCCGCGGTGATCGTGGTGCTGTAGGGCGTCATGGCCGACCCTTAGCGCAACTGACGGCCGAAGGTCAGCCTCAGGCTCCGCTCAACGAATGACCGTGCATGCGATCGGTGGCTGGCCAGGTGCGGTGAAGGTCATGTCGTCGCCCTTGCCGCGGAGTTCGTACCCCTTGGCGGTGTAGCCAATCCCCGAAGCGACGCGCTGGCCCCGCAGCGTCGCGAGCGCCGTGCCGCCGCGCGAGATAGTGACTCGGTCATTGTCGGGATCGAAGCGCGCGACGAGGCGCGATCCGTCCATGCAGCGATAGCGTGCGGTCGAGCGATTATCCTCGGTCGGCACCGACGAAGGCGTCGCCTCGCCCGGGCCGGGTTTGATGTCGGTGCTGCGGATGCGCCAACGGCGCTGCTCCGCCGTCGCGCCATCGATGTCGCCGGCGCGGTGCAGCGTCACCGATCCGCGCATGTTGAACGGCCGCGCGCCCTGCTTCAGCCGGCCATAGACTTGCACTGGCACCGTCACGTAGCGCTGTCCCGCGCCCGCATCGATCCTGCCCGGCGCACCGATATTGGCATGAAATTCGGAATAGCGGGCGAAGCTCGCCGCAAACGCGCCGGCGTCCGTCCCGGCCGCGCCCGGCTCCCACAGCCGATACGCCTGACCATATTTCCCCTGCTCCAGCAGCGCATAATAGGTCTGCACGACATTGGCCGCGCCTTGTGCGCTGTCCTCGGTGAACGGCGCCTCGCTGATCGGCGTGGTGTAGTTGTCGAGTCCGCCCGGCTCTCCGGGGGCAGCGGGATTGAGCGGCGCGGGCGTCGCCGCCACCGGCGGGGACGTGGGGCTCGGCGCAGCTTCGTCCGGAAGTTCCGCGACATCCTTCGCGGGCACCGCAACATTCTCCGCGGGTTGGGAAGAGCAGGCGGCAAGCGTCAGAAGCAACGGCAGGGACAGGCGCATGAACATGATCCGTGTTAGCGGCGGGCGACGAACGCGCCCGCTGCCGCGCCAGTTCCTCAATCCGGGAAAGGACGGTTCCCGATAAAGCCGAGCCGATCGACGCCGGCACGCTTCACTACCGCAAGAACGCTGTCGAACCGGTCGTAGCGCGCGTCGGGATCGGTGTTCATGTGAAGCACCGCCGCGGTATCGCGCTGCATCGCCTCCAGCAAAGCCGGCAGCTCGGTATCGGTGATACGGCGGCCGTCCCAGAACAGCGTGCCGCCGCGGTCGATCGCCAGCTGATGCGGCCGCTCGATTCCGGGATCGCCACCAGTGGGCAAATCGATCGGCACCTTGTGCGTCGCGATGGGGACGCTAAGGATCATCACGATCAGCAGCACCAGCATCACGTCGATGAACGGCGTGACGTTGATAGCGCTGAACGGAACGGGCTCGGGGACACGCGCGGCCTTGACCATGACACCTCTCCTCATCGTTGATGATGTAACATATCGTCTCAAGGAGGGGCCGCAATAGTTCTTTCAAATCCTCCCTTGCGCAGCGGGGGAGGTGGCGCCGAAGGCGACGGAGGGGCCTCTCCACAGGCGGATCGCTCGCGGCCAAGCCCCCTCCACCACTTCGTGGTCCCCCTCCCCCGCTGCGCGAGGGAGGATTTTAGACCGTCAGCAATTCTCGTATTTCCAGTTGCGCCGTTTGCCCTCGCGTATCCAGTCGACTGCTTCGGCGACGCGCTTAGCCTTCGTCTCCGGCCGCTTGGCCTCGGCGATCCATTCGCAATATTCGCGGCGGCATCCGGGCGGAAAGCCGGTGAAGGTCTCCGCCGCCTTCGCATCGCCTGCGAGCGCCTCGGCAAGCTCGGCCGGCACTTCGGCCTCGGGCTTGGGCGCCTTCGCCGCGCGCACCGGCTTCTGCCCGGCATCGATCCGCGCGACCGCGTCGCGGACCTGCGTTTCGAATATCTCCGCCGAAGGCAAGTCGTCGAGGCTCTCGATCCGGCCATATTGCCCCATCGCCTCGCCTTCCTTGCCCGTCGCCAGCGCCTGACGATCCCAGAAGCCGAAGGTCGCATGCACCTTGAACGCGGCCATGTTGGCCACCGGCTTGCCCTTGTAGGTGAAGGCCGGCATCGACCATTTGATCGACTCCTCGACCTCCGGACAGGCGGCATGGACGCGCTCGCGCATCCAGCCGAGGATCGGCTGAGCGAACTCCGCCCTGCCGGCGATATAGGTATCGACCCGCGTGTCCCGCGGCATGGCGCCTCTCCGATTGATCGGCGGCATGCTGGGTTCCCGCCGCCGCACCGTCAAGCGGGTCAGGGTTCGAGCGCGATATCGTCGCCGTCGCCGAGTTCCTCGTCCAGGTCCTCGGCATCGACATCCTCGTCATCGAGATCATCTTGAATCTCGTCCTCGCGGATATCCTCCTCATCCTGGTCGAGATCATCGTCCTCCTCGCCGAGCTCGTCGTCGATCATGTCGAGCTCGTCGGTATCGTCCTCATCGCCGTCGTCGCCGAGGTCGATCGGGATGTCGGTCAGGATGTTGCCGTCGCTGGGCGCGTCGTTGGTCACCTCGATGATCTCGGCGCGCTGGCTTTCGTCATAGCCGTCCTCGTCGAAGCCGTCGTCGTTGGGGCCCTGTGCCGGAACCTGATGACCACCCATCGCTTGTCCTCTTCGCTTCGGGGACATGGGAACGTCCCCCATCACCGGTCGAACGGGGATCATGCCACATCCGTTCCGTGATCGCGGAAGGAACCGTTCAGCTCGGGCGGAAAAGCCGGCCCTTCTCGGCGATCGCGATCGCGACGAAGGCGAGCACGCCCAGCACGAGAAAACCCAAATAGAGCGGCACGGTGGTGCCGTCGAACGACTGGCCGATCTGCGCGCCGATCAGTGCCCCGCCCAAGGTCGCGACGAAGCCCTGCAGGCTCGAGGCGGTCCCGGCGATCTCGCCCATCCGCTCCATTGCCATCGCCGAGAAATTCGAGGTGGCGAGACCGAAGCTCGCCATCATCAGCGCCTGGAGGATCGCGAAGGTCCAGAGGTTCTCATGCCCCGAAAGGGCGATGGCAAGATGGATCGCGGCGAACAGGATCAGCGCCGAAAGCGCGGTGTGCGAGATCCGCCGCGTGCCGATCTTCATCACGATCCGCGAATTGAGGAATGATCCGATCGCCATCGTGCTGGCGACCGTGGCGAAGACGATGGTGAGCAATTCGGGCCGGCCGAACACCACTTCCATGATCTGCTGCACCGAGCCGATGAACCCGAACAGCCCGCCCGAAAGCAATGCCGTGGCGATCGTATAGCCCACCGCGTGACGGTCGCGCAGCACCAGCCCGTAATCGGCGAGAATCCGGCTCGGCTGGAGGCTCTGGCGCGAATCCGGGTTGAGCGTCTCGGGCATGCGCAGCCAGAACCACGCCACCACCAGCGCCGAGACCGCGCCGACGCCCCAGAAGATCATCCGCCACGATCCCCCTGCCGCGAGCACGCCTTGGCCGAAAGCGGGCGCGAAGATCGGCGCGGCCATGAAGACGATGAAGGCGAGGCTCATCACCCGCGCCATCGCTCGCCCGGCGAAGCAATCGCGCACCAGCGCCACCGTCACCACGCGCGCGCCCGCCGCGGAAGCGCCCATCGCCGCGCGCGCGATCAGCAGCAGGACGAAGCTGCCCGAGATCGCCGCGAGCGCGCTGGTGAGCACATAGCTGGTCAGTGCGATGATCAGCACCGGCCGTCGCCCGAACCGGTCCGAGAGCGGACCATAGACCAATTGCGCGAATGCGAAGCCGAGCAGGAACGCAGTGATCACGAACTGGCGGTGGTTGGGCTCGGCCACGCCGAGGCTGTCGCCGATCGCCGGAAGCGCCGGCAGCATCGAATCGATGCCGAGCGCGGTCAGCGCCATCATCGATGCGATCAGCGCCACGAACTCGCCGAACCGGAGCGGCGCGCGATTGGCGGATTCGGTGGAGAGATGCGGCTCGGACATGGCTGGAGCCAATGGCGGATCGCCGCGCAGGCGTCACCCCCTTGTTGACGCTCGCACGGTCGATCCCTAGTGTATTGTGACAATAATACGCATGCGGAGATCCGGAATGCATCGTGCCTTGCTGCTGCTGACGCTTCTGCCTCTCGCCGCCTGTGACGGATCGGGTACGGGCACCAGCTTCTCGATCAACGCCACCTCCGACGAGGACGGCAATTCCACGATCACCACCGACAGCAACGGCCAGATGGCGATCAAGGCTCCCGGCTTCGAAGGCGCGATCAAACTGCCCAAATTCCACGTCAACGCCGAGAATTTCGATTTCAACGGCGTCAAGCTCTACCCCAATTCGCAGGTCAGTGCGCTCAACGTCGATGCCGAGGACAACAAGACCGGCGAGGACAAGGGCAAGGTCCGCGTCGCATTCGAAAGCCCGGCGGCACTGGCGCAGGTGCAAGGCTGGTTCCGCGACAAGATGACTGCGCGCGGCTTCAAGATCGAAGCCGATGGCAGCGGGCTCAAGGGCACCACCGACGACGGCGACCCCTTCAGGCTCGTGCTCGGCGCCGATGGCGACCGGAAGACCAAGGGCAAGCTCGAGATCGGCAGCTGAGCCTTTGATGGATAGCAAGGCGGACCCGCTTGTTCCGCAGCGGGTTGCGGGTCTAGGTGGAGCATAACCCGGAGACTCGCATGCTCGACACTCTCGCTGAAATCCCGGCGCTTTCACTCGCCGATCAGCAATCCGATCCCGACGGCTTCGCTCAGGAGTTCGGCCGTTCCTTCCAGCGCTTCGGCTTCGCCGTGGTGCGCGATCACGGCATCCCCGCCGATCTGATCGAGCGCGCCTGGGCGATGACCAAGGCATTCTTCGACCTGCCCGAGGCGGAAAAGCGCAGCTATTTCGTCGAGGGCGGGGGCGGCGCCCGCGGCTACACCCCGTTCAAGACCGAGATCGCCAAGGGCGCGACTCATGTCGACCTCAAGGAATTCTGGCATGTCGGCCGCGAGCTGGCGCGCGACCACCGCTTCGCCGAGCAGATGCCGGCGAACATCTGGCCCAACCGGCCCGAAGGTTTCCGCGAGACCTTTCTCGAGCTGTTCCAGGCGTTCGACGATGCCGGCGACAAATTGCTATCCGCGATCGCACACTATCTGGGGCTGGCGCCGAACTGGTTCGATCCGGCCGTCAGGGACGGCAATTCGGTACTGCGCCTGCTCCATTATCCGCCGGTCGACGCGAATGCGCCCGAAGTCCGCGCCGGCGCGCATGAGGACATCAACCTGATCACCCTGCTGCTCGGCGCCGAGGAGGCCGGGCTCGAATTGCTCGACCGCGACGGCAAGTGGCTGCCGGTCAAGCCTCCCGAAGGCGCGATGGTGGTCAATGTCGGCGACATGCTCCAGCGCCTGACCAACCATGTCCTGCCCTCGACCACGCACCGTGTGGTCAATCCGCCGCCCGAGCGCCGCGGCCATTCGCGCTATTCGATGCCCTTCTTCCTGCATCCCGCGCCCGATTTCCTGATCGAGACCCTGCCCGGCTGCATCAGCGCGGAGCGGCCCAACCGCTATCCCGAACCGATCAGCTCGCACGATTATCTCCACGAACGGCTGGTCGAGATCGGGCTGATCAAAAAGTAGGTGCTACAGCCCTTTGCGCCCGAAACCAGGGCGCTCGGTTGTGCGCGGCGCGGCCACCAGCGAGTCCCGCCGCTCGGCGAGATAGCGCGCCATGATCGCATCCGCATCGAAGCCGGGGTTGGCCGGCTCGCTTGGCGCGGGCGCGGCACCGCGTAGCGGCGCCGAGGTGGCGGCTGGCGTCGAAACATCACGCGCTGCACTGAGCGCGGCGGCAAAGGCTTCGGCGGCCTTTCTCCCGCCCGTGACATTGCCGAGCGTGATCGCGAGCTTGCGCACCCCGGTCATACGGGCGAACAGGCCATCGTTCTCCTGCGCCCGGAACGAAAAGATCATGTGGCGGCTCGTCGGGATGAAATTGACCCAGAGCGTCCGCTTCTCGATGCCGATCAGGTCGGCGATGCGCGCCGTCCTGCTGCCGATGCGGACATGCGCCCCTTCGATCCGCGCGACGACACGCGTAGGCAACTGCCAGCCGAGGAACGGTGATCCCAGGATCACCAGCGGGTACAGGCGATCGCCGAACAAAGGCGCGCCGAACAGGCCGGTGGTGATCATCGGCCACACCACGAGGGCGAGTCCCAAGGCGAGCAGCGCGTTGTGCCAGCGTGCGGATCTGAGTTCCATGCAGCGAGCCTCCCGGCCCCCAATAACCCAGGCGGCTTAACGCAATCTCTACCGCGGGGCAGATTTGCTTGGCTTGCGGCGCGGGGGGAAGTTCCTCTAGGCGAGGCGCATGCCTGAAACACCGCCTCTCCACATCGCACTCGCCGGCCTCGGCACCGTAGGCGCGGGCGTGATTCGCCTGCTCGACGCCAATGGCGAGCTGATCGCCCGGCGCGCGGGGCGGCCGATCGTGGTGACGGCGGTCTCGGCGCGCGACCGCACCAAGGACCGCGGCGTCGATATCGGCCGCTTCGAGTGGATCGACGATCCCGCCGAGCTGGCGCGGCATCCGGAAGCCGATGTGGTGGTCGAACTGGTCGGCGGCTCGGACGGCCCTGCCCTCGCGCTCGCCCGCGCGACGCTCGCGGCGGGCAAGAGCCTCGTCACCGCCAACAAGGCGATGATCGCGCATCACGGACTCGAGCTCGCGCGCGCCGCCGAAGGGGCGAACCTCGCGCTCAAGTTCGAAGCCGCAGTCGCAGGCGGCGTACCGGTGATCAAGGGCCTGCGCGAAGGCGCCGCCGCGAACGTGATCGCCCGCGTCTACGGCATCCTCAACGGCACCTGCAATTTCATCCTCTCCAAGATGGAGGCCGAAGGCCGCGACTTCGCCGAGATCCTCAGCGAAGCCCAGGCGCTTGGCTATGCCGAAGCCGATCCCAGCTTCGACATCGACGGCGTCGATGCCGCGCACAAGCTCTCGATCCTCGCCAGCGTCGCGTTCGGCACGCAGCCCGCCTTCGACGATGTCGCGATCACCGGCGTGCGCCACATCCTCGCCGCCGATATCGCCGAGGCCGCGGCGCTCGGCTATCGCGTCCGCCTGCTCGGTGTGGCGGATGCGGGGCCGCACGGGCTGTTCCAGCGCGTCCACCCGCACCTCGTCCCGCTCAGCCATCCGCTCGCGCACGTCATCGGCTCGACCAACGCCGTCGTCGCCGAGGGCAATTTCGTCGGCCGCCTGCTGTTCCAGGGCGCCGGCGCCGGCGACGGGCCGACCGCTTCGGCCGTTGTCGCCGATCTGATCGACATCGCCCGCGGCGAATTCGGCCATCCTTATGCGATGCCCGCCGATGCGCTCGCCGCGCAGCACGCCGCCGAAAGCGGCGATCGTCGCGCCCGCGCTTATGTGCGCCTGACGGTCGCCGACAAGGTCGGCGTGCTCGCCGAGATCGCCGCGGCGATGCGCGATGCCGGCGTGTCGATCGAGAGCCTGATCCAGCGCGGCGCCAATCCCGACGGCAGCGTCCTCGTCGCGATCGTCACCCATGAAGGCCCCGAGCGCAGCGTCGCGCAGGCGCTCGAGAAACTGCGCGGATCGCAGAGCCTCGTCGGCGAGCCGATGTGGATGCACATCCTCGGCGAATAGGTCGGCTCCAAATCCCCTACGGTTGCGACGAAGCGAGGCTGCCGCACGGTTGTGTTGAAAGCGCGCTGCGCCTGACAGCGCTAGCAGCCTCGACAGTGCAATATGCACCCCCTATCGCCAGCTCAGTTCTGTAGAGGGAATCCCCAGCCGATGACGACCGCCAGCCACGTTCTCGATCGTGTCCTCGTGCTCGAAATGGTGCGCGTCACCGAAGCGGCGGCGATCGCCGCATCGAGCCTGGTCGGGCGTGGCGACGAGAAGGCGGCCGATCACGTCGCGGTAGAGGCGATGCGCGAGGCGCTCAATTCGCTCTACATGGACGGCACCGTGGTGATCGGCGAAGGCGAGCGCGACGAGGCGCCGATGCTCTATATCGGCGAGAAGGTGGGCAACGCGATCGGCACCGGCCCCAAGATCGACATCGCGCTCGATCCGCTCGAGGGCACGACGATCTGCGCCAAGGCCGGCCCCAATGCGCTGGCGGTGCTCGCGGTCGCCGAGCATGGCGGCCTGCTCAACGCTCCCGACGTCTATATGGACAAGATCGCAGTCGGTCCCGGCTATCCCGACAATATCATCGACCTCGCCAAATCGCCGACCGACAACGTCAAGGCGCTCGCCGCCGCCAAGGGCGTCGAGCCCAACGAGATTATCGTCTGCGTGCTCGATCGCCCGCGCCACGAGAAGATGATCGCCGAATTGCGGTCGATCGGTTGCGGCATCGTGCTGATCGGCGACGGCGATGTCGCGGGCGTGATCGCCACCACCAATCCGGACACCACGATCGACATGTACATGGGCTCGGGCGGCGCTCCCGAGGGCGTGCTCGCCTGCGCGGCTTTGCGCTGCGTCGGCGGCCAGTTCAAGGGCCGGCTGGTATTCCGCAACGACGACGAGCGTGCCCGCGCGCGCAAATGGGGCATCGAGGATCTCGACAAGATCTACGACCTCACCGAACTCGCCAAGGGCGACTGCATCTTCGCCGCGACCGGCGTCACCGACGGCTCGCTGCTCGAAGGCGTCAAGCGCGTCCGCGGCAAGATGACCACCGAGAGCGTGGTGATGCGCGCAAGCTCGGGCACGGTGCGCTGGGTGAAGGGCGAGCACCGGCTCGATTGACAGCCGCGCGGTGCGTCCCTTTAGTCCGGCCAGAACCGGACGGGGATCGCACATGAACAAGCTGATGTTGTTGCTCGCGGCTGGCGTTGCCGCGCTTCCGATGGCCGCGGCGCCCGCGCGTCAGCAGACATCCGCAGCCGTCGCGGACTTTCCCTTCACTTACCAAGAAGTGATGGTGCCGATGCGCGACGGCACCAAGCTCCAGACCGTCATCATCCGCCCCAGCGGCAAGACCGGCAAGCTGCCGATCCTGCTCCAGCGCACGCCGTATGGCGTCCCCGGCCAGCCGCCCGCGAGCGTGCCTTCGTCGATGCGCTTCCTGATGGAGGACGGCTATGTCCTCGTCTTCCAGAACATGCGCGGCCAGTTCAAGTCGGACGGCGACTTCACCATGTCGATGGCGCTCGACGCCAAGGGCAAGAATCAGGTCGACGAGGCGACCGATGCGTACGACACGATCGACTGGCTGGTGAAGAACGTCGCCGACAATAACGGCAAGGTCGGGATGTGGGGCGTGTCGTACCCCGGCTATGCCTCGGCAGTGGCGCTCGCCCGCCCGCACCCGGCGCTCAAGGCGGTCAGTCCGCAAGCCGCGTGGAATGACTGGTGGATCAACGACGATCTCCACCGCTACGGCGCGATGCGGCTGTCCTACGCCACCGACTGGCTGTTCAGCCTGCAGAACAACGACAAGGGCGACGATTTCGACTATGGCGGCAAGACGCCAGTCGACACCTATGACTGGTTCCTGAAACTCGGCCCGGTCGCCAATCTCGACAGGCTCTACTTCAAGGGGAGCGTGCCCCAGCTCACCGCGATGATCGAGCATCCCGATTACGACGATTTCTGGAAGCGCCAGCGCTGGACCGAGAAACTGGGTCGCACCACGGTGCCGACGCTCCACGTCGCCGGCTTCTGGGATCAGGAGGATCCGCTCGGCACCTGGAAGATCTACGAGAAGATGGAGGCGCAGGACCCCGACGGCCTCAACATGATCGTCGCCGGCCCCTGGGCACACGGCACCTGGCGTTCGCCGGGCAGCGATGTCGGCTATATCAAGCACGGCAAGGAGAGCGGCACCGAGTTCATGCGCGACATCGAGGCACCGTTCTTCGCTTATTGGCTCCACGGCAAGGGGGCCAACCCCGCCTTCCAGGCACGGATGTTCCAAAGCGGATCGTGGGAGTGGAAGTCCTATCCCAAATGGCCGGCCCCCGGCGCGACCTTGACCAACCTCTATCTCCAGAGCGACGGCACGCTTTCCTTCACTGCGCCCGCCGATGCCGGCCAGTGCCGCGAGTACGTCTCCGATCCCGCCAATCCGGTGCCGTTCCGCGAACGCCCGATCTCGCGCACTTATCCCTCGCAGGAATGGCGCTGGTGGGAAGCGGCGGACCAGCGCTTCGTCGATCATCGGCCTGACGTACTGAGCTACACCAGCGCCCCGCTCGAGGCGGACCTGACCGTCACCGGCGAAGTCGCGGCGAAGCTGATGGCGTCGACCTCGGGCACCGACAGCGACTTCGTGGTCAAGCTGATCGACGTGCTGCCGGACGATTACGAGCCCTTCCGTCCCGGCGCGCTCGGCGAATATCCGCGCACGATGAACGGCTACCAGTTTCCGATCGCAATGGAGGTCCGCCGCGGCCGCTATCTCCAGAGCTTCGAGAAGGCGACGCCGCTGACGCCGAACCAGGTGATCGCGTGGGACGTACCGCTCAGAAGCCACGACCATGTCTTCAAGAAGGGCCACCGGATCATGGTGCAGGTCCAGTCGAGCTGGTTCCCGGTGATCGACCGCAATCCGCAGAAGTTCGTGCCCAACATCTACAAGGCGGCGCCGGAAGATTTCGTGAAGGCGACCCAGCGCGTGTGCGGCGGATCGCTGTTGGAATTGCCGGTCGTCAAATAGCGACCGGCATCCGCATCAGATGCGCCCCCGCGCCGTAAGAGGGGTCGGCCTCGCGCGGGACAGTGTCGAAGCCCTGCGCGGCCCAGTAAAGATCGGCGCCGCCCACCGCCATCAGCGCGATGTCGGAGAATCCGAGCGCCCGAGCGCGCACCATGACGAAGTCCAGCGCCGCCCTGGCCGCGCCGGTTCCGCGCGCCGCGGGGAGCAGGGCGATGTCGTGGAGATAATAGCTGTCGGCGCGCGCCGGGATCGCACAGAGCATTGCGCCGAGCTTCGGCGGAGCATCGCGATACCAGGGGTGCGTGATCAGATAGCCGGCGACCTCGCCCCGCTGCTCGAGGGCAAGGCACCCGGCAGGATAGAGCGCCAGCCGCTCGGCATAGACCGCCACCGGCTCGGTAAAGCACCCGTGAACCGCGTCGGAGATCGCCGATACCGCAGCGAGATCGCCGGCGGACATCTGCCGCCACCCGTTATGCCGCTCGTCCGCCATCAGCTTCGGGCCGTTCGTCCGCTCAGCCGGCCGGACGCCGCTTCACGGTTTCCTTGAACAGCGCGATCGCATTATCGGCGGTCGCTTTGCCGCCGGAAATCGATACCTTGACGAATTCCTTTCCGCGTACTGCGCCCGCAACCCAGCCCCCCATGTCGGCCGCCGCGAATCCCTTCCCGCCCAGTTCGGGCACTTCGCGGAAGCCCTCGGCCAGGCTTGGCACCTCGGCATAATCGGCAGGCACCGCGACGACCATCACAAAGCCCTCGCCGTCCTTCGCCGGCCATTGGCACCCGGTGCCGCCGCCGGCATTCTCGCCTGTGTTGAGCGGCTCGCCCGCATAGGTCTGGAGATCCGCCGGCGCGAACAGCTTGCACACCGGATTGTCCGCCGCCGCTCCCTTTGCATCGCCGGTAAGTATATCGGCAGTCTTCTGCGCGTCCTTGGGGACATTGCCGCCACACGCCGTCAAGATCAGGAGCATGCTCGTCGCTAGCGTATATTTCATCGCGCGTCCTCCATTGGTCCACCGACCATACAGAGTTGTCGACGCCGCGCCAGTTTCCCTAGTTCTTGAGCCGATATCCCGTGCGGAAGATCGTGACGATCAGCCCGAGGCAGAGCACGAGGAACAGCCCGGTCACGCCGAGGCTCCAGCCCACGCTGACATCGCCCGCGCCGAAGAAGCTCCAGCGGAAGCCGCTCACCAGATATACCACCGGGTTGAACAGGCTCACCGTGCGCCACGGCTCGGGCAGCATATCGATCGAATAGAAGGCGCCGCCGAGGAAGGTCAGCGGAGTCACGAGCAGCGCCGGCACCACGTTCAATTGCTCGAAGCCCTTGGCCCAGATGCCGATGATGAAGCCGAACATACTGAAGGTTACGGAAGTGAGCACGAGGAACGCCAGCATCGCCGCGGGGTGATCGATCCGGAGCGGCACGAAGAACGCCGAGGTGATCAGGATGATCAGCCCGATGACGATCGACTTGGTCGCCGCCGCGCCGACGAAGCCGATCACCATCTCGACCGCCGAGATCGGCGCGGAGAGAAGTTCGAACACGGTGCCGGTGAATTTGGGGAAATAGATGCCGATCGATGCATTGGCGATGCTCTGCGTCAGCAGCGACAGCATGATCAGCCCAGGCACGAGGAAGCTGCCGTAATTGACGTCGCCGATCGACTGAATCCGGCTGCCGATCGCCCCCCCGAAGACGATGAAATAGAGCGAAGTGGTGATCACCGGTGTCGCCACGCTCTGCCACAAGGTGCGCAGGGTGCGCGCCATCTCGAACTTGTAGATCGCCCAGATGCCATGGAAATTCACGCCGGTCATGCCACGGCTCCTTCGTTCGACGCCTGCTTCGCCTCGACCAGATCGACGAAGATGTCCTCGAGGCTCGACTTGCTCGTGTCGAGATCCTTGAACGCGATCCCCATGTCCGAGAGTTTCCGGAGCAGCGAGGGAATGCCGGTGCGCTCGGCCTGCGCGTCGAACACGTAGCGCAGCCGGTGCCCCTCGTCCTCGAGGCTGAGATGCCATTCATCGAGCTCGGCCGGAACCGCTGTCATCGGCTCGACGAGGGCGATATCCATCTCGCGCTTGCCGAGCTTCTTCATCAGCGCGGCCTTCTCCTCGACCAGCAGCAATTGTCCCTTGTTGATCACCCCCACTCGGTCGGCCATCTCCTCGGCCTCCTCGATATAGTGCGTGGTCAGGATGATCGTCGTGCCGCGCTCGCGCAATTTCCCGATCATCTTCCACATGTCGCGGCGCAGCGAGACGTCGACGCCCGCAGTGGGCTCGTCGAGGAACAGGATGTCGGGCTCGTGGCTGAGCGCCTTGGCGATCATCACGCGGCGCTTCATCCCGCCCGACAATTCCATGATCTTCGCGTCGCGCTTGTCCCACAGCGACAGGTCCTTGAGCACCTGATCGAGATGCGCCTGGTCGGGCTTCTTGCCGAACAGCCCGCGCGAGAAGCGCAGGGTCGAGCCGACGGTGGAGAACATGTCGACCGCGATCTCCTGCGGCACCAGCCCGATTCGGCTGCGCGCCTCGCGCGGATGGCTGATCGCGTCGTGCCCGTCGACGAGGATCGTCCCCGAACTCGGCGTGACGATCCCGCAGATGATGCTGATCAGCGTGGTCTTGCCCGCGCCATTGGGGCCGAGCAATGCGAAGATCTCGCCGCGGCGAATCTCCAGATCGACATGCTCGAGCGCCTTTTGGCCCGAGCCATAGGTCTTGCTGACCTGAGAAACCGACAAAATGGATTGCATGGGGAACCCCGGACCGGAACGGACCCGTTACGTAGGGGCAGGCTCGGGACAGGACAAGCCGGGGACTTCAATTCCTCCCCGGAGGGGGAGGAGCTACTTCCCCGCCCGCGCCTCGGCGACGGCTGCGGCCAGTCCGGCATAATCGCGCGCGCCGGAGAGCAGTTTGCCACCGATCACCCAGGCCGGCGTTCCGGTCATCGCCAGCTTCTCGCCCAATTTGTGGTTGGCGAGAATCTCCTGCTCGACGGCTTTGGACTGTACCGCCTTGTTCACCAGCTCCTTGTCGAGCCCCGCTTTGCCTGCGGCCAGCGTGATGTTCTCCACGTTCGGCGATCCCGCCCCATAGAGCGCGTCGTGGAACGCCCGGAACTTGCCCTGCTCGGCTGCCGCCAACGCCCAGCGCGCCGCGACCACGCTCTCCGGCCCGAGCACCGGAAATTCGCGATAGACCACGCGAACATTCGGATCCTTGGCCAGCAGTTCCTCGATCCCCGGCAGGCTGGCGCGGCAATAGCCGCAGGCATAGTCCATGAAGGCCACGACGGTGACGTCGCCATTCGGATTGCCTGCCCAGGCGCCGGCATAGGGCTTTTGCAGCTGGGCAAGATGCTGCGGCACCGCCGCTTGCGCGCCCTGCTGCGCCTTTTCGTAGCGCGCGGTCTCGCGCGCCTGAAGTCGGTCCATCGCCTCTGGAAGCACTTCGGGATGCTCGAGCAGATAGCCGCGGATCGCCGGCCCCGCGATCCCGGGCATCCAGCTCAGGATCAATGCGAACAGCCCGGCGCCGAGCAAGGCGGACACGAGCATCGCGCCGGCGAGCGCCAGCGGGCTGCGCAACAGTCTTTCGGTCATCGCCGCCGCCGTTTCTCTTCATCCATCGCGGTCTGCGACACCATCGAAATGTCCTGCGCGCGGATCCAGTCGGCCGAGCCCTGCGGCAGGTTCGCCATCGCCGATCGCGCGCTCACCAGAGCGGTCCGCGCGTCCCCCATCAGGTTCGCGCGCTCGGCAGTGGCGAGCGCGGTGCGCGGCTCGTCTCCCTTGCGCTCATAGACGGTGCCGAGCTGCATCCACGCAAACGGGTTCTCCTTGTCGCGCGCGACTGCCTGGCGAAGCACGGTTTCGGCTTCGGCGAGATTTGCCTTGTCCTCGGTCGCGAGCAGCGCGTGGCCGAAGGTCGCGGCGATCAGCGGCTGGTTGTTCGAACGCTGTGTCGCCTCGCGCAGCGGCGCGATCGCTTCGGCCGGTTTGCCCGATTCGAGCAGGATCTGGCCTTCCAATTCGAGGAAATAGGGATCGTCGGGCGCGGTCTTCACCAACGCGGCCGTCTCCGCCGCCGCCTGCTCGGGATAACCCGATTTGTGATAGGCATAGGCCCGGGCATAATGCGCGGGTGCCGACTGATCGGTCGCGGGATAGATGCGCAGCGTCGCCTCGGGCTCGTTGACGTAGCCGCGCAATTTGGCCTGCACCCGCTTGAAGCGCACCTCCAGCTTCGGATCGATCGACTTGTTCCAGGCCGGCGACGATTGCAGATCGGCCCGGAGATTCTCGACGCGATCGGCCGACATCGGGTGAGTCTGCGCGAACGGATCGACCTCCGGATTGGCCGCGGTCGCATAATAGCCGTAGCGATGCATCTGCGCGGTCAGCTTGTCGAAGAAGCTCAGCATCCCCTTGCCGGTGATGCCGGCGGTGTTGAGGAAGCGCGCACCCGCGGCGTCGGCCGAGGATTCCTGGATGCGGCTGAAGGCGAGATACTTCCCGATCGCGGCGCGCTGGCCCATCATCAATATGCCGGTGCCCGCCTCGCCCGCGCCCGCCGCCATCGCCGCGGCGCCGAGCAACAGGCTGAGGATCGAGATCTTGGTATAGCCGCCGTCGTTCTGGAACACGGCATGGCCGCCGACGATATGGCCGATCTCGTGCGCGATCACGCCCTGGACTTCATTGGCGTTGTCGGCGGCGTCGATCAGCCCCGAATGGATATAGACGATCTGCCCGCCGGCGACGAAGGCGTTGATCGACGGATCGTTGACCAGCACTACGCGGACATTGTTGGGCGAGAGCCCCGCCGCCTGGATGATCGGCCGGGTCATGTCGGCGAGCATCGCCTCCGTCTCGGCATCGCGCAGGATCGATTGCGCCATCGCCGGGCGCGCCGCGAAGAGGCTCAGGCAGAGCAGGGCAACCAGGGCCGCAAAACGCTTCATGCGCGGCATCATCGGGGCAAACTCCTCTGGCGGCAACGCTGTTGGATATGCGCGATGAACATGTCGTGAAGCCTCTCGGGAGCGCGCGGACATTTCGGCCCGCGCGCTCCCCTGAAGTCAGGCGCCGAAAGTCCGTTGCCACCAGCCACGGCGCGGGCCTGATTCGCCGTCAGCGTCGCTCTCGGCACCGAGGTCCTGCGCCACCATCTCGGTTTCGGCGGGTGCCTCGACACTGGTGTCGGCGGGCGTCGGAGCGGCCTGGGCGGCAGCCTTGCGGCGGGTCCGCTTGGGCTTTTCGGCCGGAGACTCGACAAGTTCGGCGACCGGTGCGGCTTCGACCACGATCGGCGTGGTCTCGGCCTCGGCATCGGCCTTCTTGCGACGTGCGCGCTTCGGCTTTTCCGCCGGAGCCTCAGCCTCGGGAGCGGCGACGACAGCAGCCTCGGCCACGCTCTCGGCAGGCGCTTCGGCATCGGCCCCTTCGACGTCGCTCAGGGCTGGCTTCTTGCGGCGCGAACGCTTGGGCTTCTCGGCCGGAGCCTCAGGCTCGGGCGCTACCTCGGCCAGCGCCTCGACGTCGCCCGCAGGCTCCGCGCCTTCGCCTGCCTCGACGGCATTGTCCTCGGGATGACCCGGTCCGCGACGGCCGCCGCGGCGACCGCGACGACGGCGCTTGCGACCGGCCTCACCCTCGCCGCCTTCGTGCTCGGCACGCTCCGGAGCACCCGCCTCGGCAGTGATCTCCTCGGACTCTTCGCCCTCGGACTCGGCCTCGTGCTCGCCTTCGGTGCCTTCGCCGGCCTCGTTCTCACGACCACGACGACCACGGCCACGACGGCGGCGGCGGCGCTTGCCGCGGCCTTCGCCTTCACCCTCGTCGCGCTCGCGCGCTTCGCGCGCTTCGCGGGGTTGGCGGTCGCGGGGCGCCTCGGCCTCGGCCGGTTCTTCCTCTTCCTCCTCGTCGATCTCCTCGACGTAATCGTCCTCGTCCTCGGCGACGTCGATGAGCCGCTCGATCTTGGGTGCGTGCGCCGGTGGCGGGCCACCCGCCTCGACCGACATGCGGGCACCCTCGACTTCGCCGTCCGACACGACTTCTACGAGGACGCCGTAGCGATCCTCGATCTCGGCCAGTTCGCCGCGCTTGCGGTTGAGCAGATAGAAAGCCGCTTCCTGGCTGGCACGCAGCGTGATCTGCGAACCGCGGCCGCGCGCGGCCTCGTCCTCGATCAGACGCAATGCGGAAAGTCCTGCCGACGAAGCCGTGCGGACCAGCCCGGTGCCTTCGCAATGCGGGCATTGGCGAGTCGATGCCTCGAGCACGCCGGTGCGCAGGCGCTGGCGGCTCATCTCCATCAGGCCGAAGGCCGAGATGCGGCCGACCTGTATGCGGGCGCGATCGTTCTTGAGCGCCTCCTTCATCGCCTTCTCGACCTTACGGACATTGGATCCGTGATCCATGTCGATGAAGTCGATGACGACGAGGCCGGCCATGTCGCGCAGCCGCAGCTGGCGCGCGATTTCCTGCGCGGCTTCGAGGTTGGTCTGGGTCGCGGTCTGCTCGATCGAATGCTCGCGCGTCGAACGGCCCGAGTTGATATCGATCGAGACGAGCGCCTCGGTCGGGTTGATCACGAGATAGCCGCCGGATTTGAGCTGCACCACCGGATGGTACATCGCCGACAATTGCTCCTCGACGCCGGCGCGTTGGAACAGCGGCACCGCATCGGCATATTGCTTCACCTTGCGGGCGTGGCTCGGCATCAGGAGCCGCATGAACTCCTTCGCCTGGCGATAGCCATCCTCGCCCTCGACGATGACTTCGTCGATATCCTTGTTGTAGATATCGCGAATCGCGCGCTTGAGCAGGTCGCTGTCGCCATAGACCAGAGCCGGCGCCGACGATTGCAAGGTCGTCTCGCGGATTCCATCCCACAAACGCGCGAGATAATCGAAGTCGCGCTTGATCTCGGTCTTGGTGCGCTGGAGCCCCGCGGTGCGGACGATGCAGCCCATCGTCGGCGGCAGCTTCAGGTCCGACATGATCGTCTTGAGGCGCTTGCG
The DNA here is from genome assembly GCF_001428865.1 of Sphingomonas sp. Root241. Lineage (GTDB taxonomy): Bacteria > Pseudomonadota > Alphaproteobacteria > Sphingomonadales > Sphingomonadaceae > Sphingomonas. Next base: position 101,490 of record NZ_LMIV01000001.1, on the reverse strand, counting down.
ATCGGCGGCCGAGCTGATCTTCCGGGAGATGCCGCCACCGTGCGCGGTGTTGGGCATCAGCACGCAATAGCGGCCGGCAAGGCTCAGATAGGTGGTCAGCGCCGCGCCCTTGTTGCCGCGCTCTTCCTTGACGACCTGGACCAGCAGCACCTGACGGCGGCGGATCACGTCCTGGATCTTGTAGCGGCGGCGCAGGTTCATGCGGCGCTGGCGCAGTGCCTCGGCCTCGTCTTCCTTGCCGCCACGCCCGCGGCGGCGGCCACGACCGCGTCCGCGTCCGCCTTCGCTGCTTTCCTCGCCCTCGGCGGTCTCGCCGTCGGAATCCTCGTCATGCTCCTCGTCGTCATGGGGACGCTCGAGAACCTCTACGCCGTCTTCGCCTTCGTGATCGTCGTCGTCGCCGTCATCCTGCGCACGCAGCGCGGCTTCCTCGGCGGCGTGCTCGGCCTCCTCGCGGAGCAGCGCGTCGCGGTCCTCCTTGGGAATCTGATAGTAATCGGGGTGGATTTCCGAGAAAGCGAGGAAGCCGTGGCGGTTGCCGCCGTAATCTACGAACGCGGCCTGGAGCGACGGCTCCACCCGCGTGACCTTGGCCAGATAGATATTCCCCTTGAGCTGCTTTCGCTCGGCAGACTCGAAGTCAAACTCCTCGATCCGGTTTCCCTTGACGACGGCAACCCGGGTTTCTTCCCGGTGCCGCGCGTCGATCAGCATACGCATGGTCATTTATTGTTCTCCGGGCGCGCCGGCCTGGATCCCTGAAGGGGGTTTCCCTGAAGGGTTGGGGCGCGTGCGCGCGATACAGAATGCGGCCTTGGCCGGCGGTGCCGGCTGCGGTCTCGCAGGTTTCGAAAACTGCTGCTGCTCGCAAGGCACGCCCGGACGCGTGGTCCGGAAGCTTCGCCATCGTCACGCGGCCGGCCGAAGGGGCCTGGCGGGTGGGACGATGGGAAAATTGCCTCATGCGAGCGTCAACCTGAACTGTCGCGGCGAATGTGGCCGCGAAATATCGTCCGATACAAGGATCGGAGCCGGAGCTTGCTAGCACCCCCCGCGCGATGCGGCAACCGCGCCCGATGCGAATAACGTCGCGCAAGCCACGGCGGGAATTTGCCGTCGTCCGGCAGATTTATGCCGATTAACCAAGCTGTTTCACTTCGACTTGAGGGGCCTCGGCTAAAACGCGTTCGTCAGGGAAGACGTGTTCAAGAGTTAGCCATCATGCATTTGGGCTGGACCCCTCGAGCCTCGGCGCGGCATATCGCGCGGGTGCTATTCCTGCTTGCCCTTCTCTCCGGCTGGTTGACCGGGGTGCCGAGTTGGGCAGGCGTCGTGCAGGAAGTGCGCGTCCATGGCGATCGCGTCGTCGTGAAATTCGACGCGCCGGTCACCCGGGCGAGTGCGTTCCTCCTCTCCGGACCGCAGCGCATCGCGCTGGACCTGGCCGGCACGGAGCCCGGTCGCGTCGCGGTCGCCGACGGCGCGGTCGCGCGGATCCGCCAGGGTGTACAGGGCGACGGCGCCCGCATCGTCTTCGATCTCGCGCGTCCGGCGATCGTGAGCGAGGGCAGCTTCGGCAAGGACGGCCGCACGCTGACGCTTCAGCTCAGGACCGTCGACGACGAGCGCTTCGCGCGCGCCGCGGCCGAGCGGCGGATGCGCTTCCTGCCGCCCTTCGCCTGGCTCCAGCCGGCGAGCCGACCTGCGTACAGCGTGTCGATGCCGTTGCCCCGGCGCATGCCCGCCGCGCCGCTGCCGCGCGTCTACGGCGAGGCGAACCGCCCGCTGGTGGTGATCGACGCCGGGCATGGCGGGCACGATCCCGGCGCGGTCTCCGGCGACGGCGGTCTTCGCGAGAAGGACGTCACGCTCGCGGTGGCCAAAGCGATCCGGGATGCGCTGCTCGCCTCGGGCCGCGTCCGGGTGGCGCTCACGCGTGAGGACGATCGCTTCCTCGTTCTCCAGGAGCGCTACGGACTCGCGCGGCGATTGAAGGCCGATCTGTTCATTTCAGTCCATTGCGACAGTGCCGGCAACGCCGACGCCACCGGCGCCACCGTCTACACCCTCTCCGAAGTCGCCTCCGACAAGGAAGCGGCGCGGCTCGCGGCGCGCGAGAACAAAGCCGATATCCTCGCCGGCGTCGATCTCGGTGCCGCCAGCCCCGACATCTCGTCGATCCTCATCGATCTCACCCAGCGCGAGACGATGAACGCCAGCGCCAATTTCGCCCGATTGCTCGGCCGCGAGGCGCAGCCGCTGATGCCGATCAAGGCCAATTACCACCGCATGGCCTCCCTGATGGTGCTCAAGGCGCCCGACATGCCGTCGGTGCTGTTCGAGACCGGCTACATCTCCAATTCCGGCGACGCCGCGTTCCTCGCCTCGCCGGAAGGCCGGCGCAAGGTCGCGCAGAGCGTGCGCAAGGCAGTGGAGATCCACTTCGCCACCCGCATGGCCGCGCGCTGACCTGGCTGTTTCGAGACTCCCCACCCCTGCATTATAGACGGAAAACGACGGGTTGGTTTCGCGGGCGTTTTGATCGGGTTTCATCGTCCGAGAAAGTTGCTACACCGCACCCCGCATGGCGGACGGCAGCATTTCCAGCGAGAAGGTGACGATCAAGCGCGAGGTCGGCGGCGTCCGCGGCTGGTATCGCCGCGTGCATCGTCGCTGGTGGTTCCGCATTCTGGCGTGGCTGGCGCTGCTTGCCGGCCTGTTCTGGTTTCTCGTCTGGGCGCTGATCGCGCGCAACCTGCCTTCGGTCGACAGCCTGCGCGCCTATGAGCCGCCGCTGCCGACCAATGTCCGCTCGGCCGACGGCCTGCCGATCCACAGCTATGCCCGCGAACGCCGCGTCCAGCTGAGCTATGCCGAATATCCCAAGCAGTTGGTCGAAGCGTTCATCTCGGCCGAGGACAAGACCTTCTTCAGCCATCACGGCATCGACATCCCCGGCCTGGTGCGCGCCGCGTTCCAGGGGATCGTGAGCGGCGAGACCCCCCGCGGCACCTCGACGATCACCCAGCAGGTCGCCAAGAACCTGCTGATCGGCAACGAAGTCAGCTATCTGCGCAAGGGCAAGGAAGCGATCCTCGCCTGGAAGATCGAGAACACGCTCTCCAAGGAACAGATCCTCGAGCTCTATCTCAATTCGATCGAGCTGGGCCGCAACGCCGGCGGCGTCGAGGCGGCGAGCCAGGCTTATTTCGGCAAGGCGCTCGACCAGCTCAGCCTGCCGCAAATGGCCTATCTCGCGATCCTGCCCAAGGGCCCGGCCAACTACGCCCCCGAACGCTACGAGGCGCGCGCGCTCGAGCGGCGCAACTGGGTGCTCGGACAGATGCTCGCCAACGGTTTCATCACGCAAACGCAGCATGCCGAGGCGATCGCGGCGCCGCTGGGCGCGATTCCGCGGCAGACGCCCCGTTACGAACGCGTCGGCGGCTATTTCGTCGAAGAGGTCCGCCGCCAGCTGATCGACAAGTTCGGCGAGAAGGCCGAGGACGGCCCCAACAGCGTCTATGGCGGCGGGCTGTGGGTGCGCACCTCGCTCGACCCGCGACTCCAGCAATATGCCCAGAAGGCGCTGCGCGACGGCCTGCTTCGCTACGATCGCGGCCGGGGCTGGTCGGGTCCGATCAACCATGTCGAAGTGGCGAACGGTTGGCTCCAGCCGTTCCTCAACACCAATATCGGCGTCGATTACGAGGATTGGCGCGCCGCGGTGGCGATCGCGCGCAATTCCGGCGGCTGGGAGATCGGCTTCGACAACGGCCAGACCGGGACCTTGCCGCGCAGCCTCGCCACCACGCCCGTCCGGGGCCAGGGCGGCGAGGCGTTCGACGCGATTCGGCCCGGCGACATCCTCGCGGTCGCACCCGAAGGCGCGAGCTGGGCACTCCGCTCCATCCCCAAGGTCTCGGGCGGCATGGTGGTCGAGGATCCGCGCACCGGCCGGGTGCTGGCGATGCAGGGCGGGTTCGATTCACGCCTCCAGTCGTTCAACCGCGCCACCCAGGCGCAGCGCCAGCCCGGGTCGACGATCAAGCCGCTCGTCTATGCCGCGGCGATGGAGCAGGGACTGACCCCGGCGACGATCGTCGTCGATGGCCCGTTCTGCGTGTGGCAGGGCGCCAATCTCGGCAACAAATGCTTCCGCAATTTCGGCAACCAGCGCGGCGCCGGCCCCAAGACGTTGCGCTGGGGCGTCGAACAGTCGCGCAACCTCATGACCGTGCAGGTCGCCAACCAGATCGGCATGGAACACGTCGTCGACCTGATCCAGCGGGTCGGCGTCTCGAAGCAGAAATTCCCGACCTATCTGAGCTATGCGCTGGGCGCGGGCGAGACGACCGTGCTGCGCATGGTCAATGCCTATTCGATCCTCGTGAACCATGGCCGTGCGCTCAATCCGACGCTGATCGATTTCGTCCAGAATCGCCGCGGCGAAGTGATCTGGCCCGAGAATTGGCGCGCCTGCGACCGCTGCAATGCGCGCGACTATGACGGCGGCGCCATGCCGCGGCCGATCACTCGCGCCCGTCAGGTCGTCGAGCCGATGAGCGCCTATCAGATCGTCCATATCACCGAAGGCGTGATCCAGCGCGGCACCGCCACCACGCTGCGCGAACTCGGCCGGCCGATGATGGGCAAGACCGGCACCACGTCGGGCCCGACCGACGTGTGGTTCGTCGGAGGCACGCCGCAGATGATCGGCGGCCTCTATCTCGGCTATGACAGCCCGACCAACCTGGGTGGCTATGCCCAGGGCGGATCGATCGCCGCGCCGATCTTCAAGCAGTTCGCCATCCCCGCCTTCAAGGGCATGGAAGTGCTGCCCTTCACTGCCCCCGCCGGCATCCGCATGGTCCGCATCGATCGCGCGAGCGGCCGCAAGGTCGCCGGCGGCTGGCCGACCAGCGACCCGCTCGCCTCGGTGATCTGGGAAGCCTTCAAGCCCGAGGTCGAACCACAGCGCCGCCGCCGCACCCCCGAGGAGGAAGCGGCCGAGAGCCAGAAGAAGACCGTCGAGAAGAAGGCCGCGCCCGCCACCAAGGCGCCCTCCGACAGCGACTTCTTGCAACGCCAGGGCGGAATCTACTAGCGCGGCACCCTACATACATCATCTGGCGGACGCCGGGATCTCAGGCCACGAGCGAATGGCTTGAGGCACGAGATCCCGGCGTCCGCCGGGATGACGATAGATTGGTTTGAAAGGTTACTACCATGCGCGCCGAAGCGCAGGCTCATGTCGACAAGATCAAGGCGGCGCTGGCGCTGCTGCGCCGGTTCCTCGATTGGGACCGCGCGTTGCGCCGGCTCGACGAGCTCAACGCGCGCGTCGAGGATCCGACCCTGTGGAACGACGCCAAGGCCGCGCAGGACGTGATGCGCGAGCGCCGTCGCCTCGACGAGGCGGTGAGCGCGACGCGCGCGATCGAGACCGAGCTCAACGACACCGCCGAGCTGATCGAGATGGCCGAGGCCGAAGGCGACGAGGAGATGGCGAGCGAAGGCACTGCCGCGCTCGCTGCGCTCGCCGACCGCGCCGAGGTCGACAAGGTGAAAGCCCTGCTCTCGGGCGAGGCCGATCCCAACGACACTTATGTCGAAATCAATTCGGGCGCCGGTGGCACCGAGAGCCAGGATTGGGCGGGCATGCTCCAGCGCATGTACACGCGCTGGGCCGAGCGCCACGGCATGAAGGTCGAGCTGATCGACTATCATGCCGGCGAGCAGGCCGGGATCAAGTCGGCGACTTTGCTGATCAAGGGCGAGAACGCATACGGTTACGCCAAGACCGAGAGCGGCGTGCACCGGCTCGTGCGGATCTCGCCTTATGACAGCGCGGCGCGGCGCCACACCAGCTTCTCGAGCGTGTGGGTCTATCCGGTGATCGATGACGACATCCAGGTCGAATATAATGAGAGCGATCTGCGCATCGACACCTATCGCGCCTCGGGCGCCGGCGGGCAGCACATCAACACCACCGATTCGGCGGTGCGCATCACGCACATCCCCACCGGCATCGTCGTCCAATGCCAGAACCAGCGCAGCCAGCACAAGAACAAGGCCGAAGCGTATAACCAGCTCCGCGCGCGCCTCTACGAACGCGAGCTCCAGATCCGCGAACAGGCCGCCAATGCCGAGAACGCCACCAAGACCGATATCGGCTGGGGCCACCAGATCCGCAGCTACGTGCTCCAGCCCTATCAGCTGGTGAAGGACCTGCGCACCGGCGTGACCTCCACTGCGCCCTCCGACGTGCTCGACGGAGACCTCGACGCGTTCATGGCGGCTGCGCTATCGCAGCGCGTGACCGGCGAAACGGTCGAAGTGGAGGATGTCGATTGAGGCCAGCGCTCGCTCTGGGCACCTTTTTGCTGCTGCTCGCCGGGTGCGACGGCGGCAAGCCGGTCCTGCGCGAGCACAAGGCGGAGACCAAGAATACCGGCTTCCCCGCCGCCGATCGCCCCGTGGCGACGATCGTCTCGGCGCGCTGGTCGACCGAAGAGGCCCGCGACCGGCTCAACGAAGCGGGCCAGGTGATGAACCTGGCCGGCATCAAGCCCGGCATGACCGTCGCCGATATCGGCGCGGGCGAAGGTTATTACACGATCCGCCTCGGCCAGCGTGTCGGCAAGGAAGGCCGCGTGGTCGCCGAGGACATCGTGCCCGAGGTTCGTGACGCACTGGCGACACGCGTGGTGCGCGAGCGGCTCGACAATGTCAGCGTGCGGCTCGGCCTGCCCGCCGACCCACGGCTGCCCGAAGCGAGCTTCCATCGCGTGCTGATGGTGCACATGTACCACGAGATCGAATCGCCCTACGAATTCCTGTGGCGCCTGCGTCCCTCGCTGACTCCCGACGGTCAGGTGATCGTCGTCGATGCCGATCGGCCTACCGAGCATCACGGTACGCCCCCCGAACTCCTCAAATGCGAGTTCGGCGCGGTCGGCTATGAACTGGTCTCGATGCGCCCCATGCCTTCGGCCGGCGGTTACCTGGCAATCTTCCGAGCCGCCGGCGAACGCCCCGAACCCGGCATGATCAAGGCGTGCAAGAGCGGTGCACGCGCCACCCCGGCGGCGATGCAACCGGGCGAGGGTTCAGAGTAGTCCCAGGCGGCGAAAGCTGACGATTCCCTGGCTCGCGACGATCAGGTGGTCGATCAGCCGCACCTCCAGCGTCTCCAGTGCCCGGGCCAGCAGCCGCGTCGCCTCGCGGTCGGCGATGCTCGGATTCGGGTCGCCGCTCGGATGGTTGTGCGCCATCACCACTGCCACCGCCCCGAAGGCCAGCGCGTCGGCGGCGATTTCGCGGATCGGCAGCACGAGCCGGTCGACCGATCCCGAACGCGCATGGCGCAGCCCCAGCACGCGCTGGTCCGCGTCGAGATAGACGAACGCCATCACTTCGACGGGTTCGTCGGCGAGGCACTCGAACAGCGCGCCTGCGGCATGGGCATCCGCGAGCCGGCGCGGCGCGGCGAGAGCTTCGAGGGCCATTTCGCCAGACTGCCAGCGAGCCACGCATCCCCCTAAGCGTTTCTCCCTCCGCTTCGGCGCCGAAATGGAGCTGACCGATCCGCTTGGCGCGCGCGTGCGGCCCGGCTAGACTGCCGCGATGCGTCAATATCTCGATCTGATGGAGCGCGCGCTGGAACACGGCGCCGAGACGATGGACCGCACCGGCACCGGCACCCGCTCGGTGTTCGGACACCAGATGCGCTTCGATCTCGCGGCGGGCTTTCCTTTGCTCACCACCAAGAAGCTCCATATCCGATCGATCCTCATCGAATTGCTCTGGTTCCTGCGCGGCGACACCAATGTCCGCTGGCTGCAGGAACGCAAGGTAAGCATCTGGAACGAATGGGCCGACGAGGCCGGCGATCTCGGCCCGGTCTATGGCAAGCAATGGCGCCGCTGGGAGACCGCCGACGGCCGTGACATCGATCAGATCACCGAATTGCTCGATCAGATCCGCAACAATCCCGGTTCGCGCCGCCAGATCGTCTCGGCATGGAATCCCGGCGAGCTCCACGCCATGGCGCTGGCGCCGTGCCACTGCCTGTTCCAGACCTATGTCGCCAATGGCCGGCTCAGCCTCCAGCTTTACCAGCGCTCGGCCGACATCTTCCTCGGCGTGCCCTTCAACATCGCTAGCTATGCCTTGCTGACGCATCTGCTCGCGCAGCAGGCGGGACTGGAGGTCGGCGAGTTCGTCTGGACCGGAGGCGATTGCCATCTCTATTCGAACCATCTCGAGCAGGCCCGCGAGCAATTGACCCGCGAACCTGGGCCGCTCCCCCGTCTCGAGATCCTGCGCAAGGCGCCCTCGATCGACTCCTATGACTATGAGGATTTCGTGATCCACGACTATCAAGCGCAGGCGCATATCAAGGCGGCGGTGGCGGTCTGATGCGCAAAATGATCCTGCTCGGGCTGTTCGCCCTCACCGCCTGCGCTGCCCAGGACGATATGCCCAAGGTCCAGACGGTCGAGGTGGTGAAGACCTTCCCCCATGATTCGCAGGCCTTCACCCAGGGGCTGTACGTCGACGGCGGCACCCTGTTCGAGAGTACCGGCGAGGAAGGCACCTCGGGCATCCGCAAGGTCAACCTCGACAGCGGCGAAGTCGCCGCGCAGGCGCCGCTCTCCTCCCCTTATTTCGGGGAGGGGATCGTCGGGTGGAAGGACAGGATCTACCAGCTGACGTGGAAGGACCAGAAGGGCTTCATCTACAGCCGCGCCGACTTCAGGCCGCTCGGCGAATTCGCCTATAAGGGCGAAGGCTGGGGCCTCACGCACAACGGCAAGTCGGTGATCATGAGCGACGGCACCGCGACATTGCGCTTCCTCGATCCCGAGACGATGGCACAGCAATCGACACTCGCGGTCACTGCGAACGGGTGCCCGATCGCCCAACTCAACGAGCTCGAATGGATCGACGGCGAGATCTGGGCGAACATCTGGCAGACCGATCTGATCGCGCGGATCGATCCCCAGACCGGCAAGGTGAAGAGCTTCGTCGACGTCGCCGCGCTCGGCCCGCCCACGCCCAGCGTCGACGAAGTGCCCAACGGCATCGCTTATGACGCCGCGGCGAAACGCATCTTCGTTACCGGCAAGATGTGGCCGCAGCTCTATGAGGTCCGCGTGAGCGACGGCCCCGCCAACGGTGTGGCGCAGGACCAGGCCGCCGCGCTGATGCGCTGCCAGCCTTGAGCCACGTGGGGCGCATTACCTTCCATCTCGCCCGCGCCGACAATGGCGTGATCGGCAAGGAGGGCAAATTGCCCTGGCACCTGCCCGCCGACCTCAGGCGCTTCAAGGCGCAGACCATGAGCAAGCCGATGGTGATGGGGCGGAAGACCTTCGAGGGCTTCCCCAGCCCCCTTCCCGGCCGCCGCCACATCGTGCTGACTCGCGATGCGGGCTGGCATGCCGAGGGCGCCGAAGTCGCGCATTCGCCCGACGAGGCGCTGGCGCTGGCGGGCGATGGCGAAGTCGCGGTGATCGGCGGCGCGGAAGTGTTCGCATTGTTCCTCGACCGCGCCGATCGCATCGAGCTGACCGAAGTGCACATCCATGCCGAGGGGGACGCCACCGTCCCGGGCTTCGGTGAAGGCTGGCGCGAAACCGCGCGCGAGGATCATGCGAGCGAAGCCGGGCGCCCCGCCTACAGCTTCGTCACGCTGGAGCGAACACGATGAAAAAGATCCTCTGGGGATTGGCGGCAGTGATCCTGCTGGCCGCGATCGGCTTTTTCGGCTTCGCCCCGGCAATGGTCGAATCGGATATGAACAAGGTCGTGCCCGCGCCGCTCCCCAGGGTGACCGAACAGACCCGCGCGCTCCACGATTCGCTCCAGATCGCCGACATGCACGGCGACACCCTGTTGTGGCGCCGCAGCCTGCTCGACCGGGCAAATCGCGGCCAGGTCGATCTGCCGCGATTGATCCAGGGCAATGTAGCGCTGCAGATCTTCTCCTCGGTGACCAAGACGCCCAAGGAGCAGAATTACGATTCGAACGGCGCCGACACCGACAACATCACGATGCTGACGGTGGCGCAGCTCCAGCCGCCCAGGACATGGAATTCTCTGCTCCAGCGCTCGCTGTGGCACGCCGAGAAGCTCGACCGCGCCGCGGCGGGATCGGACGGGAAGCTGCGCGTGATCCGCACGCCCGCAGAGCTCGACCGGCTGCTCGCCGATCGGGCGGCGGGCAGGAAGGTGGTCGGCGGCATGCTCTCGATCGAGGGGCTGCAGGACATGGAGGGCCAGCTCGGCAATCTCGACAAGCTCCACGCCGCGGGCTTCCGCATGGCCGGCCTCGCCCATTTCTTCGACAACGAAGTCGCCGGATCGATGCACGGCGTCAGGAAAGGCGGGCTCACCCCGCTCGGCGTCCAGACCGTCCGGCGGATGGAGCGGATCGGCATGATCGTCGACATCGCCCATTCGAGCCACAAGACGGTGGCCGAAGTGCTCGCGATGGCGAAGCGCCCGGTGGTCTCCAGCCATGGCGGCGTCCAGGCGACGTGCAAGGTCAACCGCAACCTGACCGACGAAGAGATTCGCGGCGTGGCGAAGACCGGCGGGGTGATCGGCATCGGCTATTGGGACGCGGCGATCTGCTCGACTGCGCCGGCAGCGATCGTCAATGCGATCGCGCATGTTCGCGATCTGGTGGGGATCGATCATGTCGGGCTCGGCTCCGACTTCGACGGCGCGGTGACCACCGCGTTCGACACATCGCAGCTCGCGGCGGTGACACAGGCGCTGGTGGACCGTGGGTTCACGCCTGAGGATATCCGCAAGGTAATGGGCGGCAATGTGCTGCGGGTGTTGCGGGCGGGGATCGTTCCCCAATAAATTCCTCCCTCGCGAAGCGGGAGAGGTGGCGCCGAAGGCGACGGAGGGGGCCTAGCTCCAAGCGGTGTCGCCTGCGGCCAAACCCCCTCCACCACTTCGTGGTCCCCCTCACCCGCCCTGCGAGGGAGGAATTGGCAGGCGCCCTGCCTCTCCTTATAGCCACCCCGATGGAGCGACTGGACAACGGCTCGCCGGTGCCGGCGCATCTTCGCGGCGGGATCGTCGCATTGGGCAATTTCGACGGGTTTCACCTCGGGCACCAGGCCGTGATCGGCCGCGCGATCGCGCGCGCGCGCGCCGAGGGGCGCCCGGCGATCGTCGCGACCTTCGATCCGCATCCCAAGCGCTATTTCCAGCCCCAATCGGGGCATTTCCGGCTGACCACGCTCGACCAGCGCCAGCGCCTGTTCGCCGCGGCGGGGGCCGATGCGATGCTCGTCTTCCGGTTCGACACCGCATTGGCGGGGCTGAGCGCTTGGGCATTCGCCGAACGGCAGCTGGTCGGGATCATCGGCGCGGGGGGCGTGGTGACGGGCAATGACTTCACTTTCGGCAAGGGCCGTGAAGGCGATGTGGCGATGCTCGCCGCGCTGGGCAGTGAATTCGGCTATTCCGCCGAGGTCGTCGCACCGGTGACGCTCGACGGCGAAACCGTCTCGTCGAGCCGCATCCGCCAATATCTGCGCGACGGCGATCCGCGCGGCGCCGCGAAGCTGCTCACCCGGCCCTTCGCGATCCAGGGCCCGGTGCAGCACGGCGCCAAGCTCGGCCGCGAGCTCGGCTATCCGACCGCCAACATGGATCTCGCCAATTATCTGCGCCCCGCTTACGGCATCTATGCGGTACGCGGCCAGCTGGCGGACGGGCGGATGCTCGACGGCGTCGCCAATCTCGGCATCCGCCCGAGCATCGAGCCACCGGAGGAATTGCTCGAAAGCTATTTCTTCGATTTTCAGGGCGATCTCTACGATCAGGTGATCGAAGTCTCGCTGATCGAATATCTGCGCCCCGAGGCGAAGTTCGATTCGATGGACGCGCTGAAGGTCCAGATGGACGCGGACGCCGCCAAGGCACGCGCGGTGCTGGCCTGATTTCCCTGTCACCCGGACACAAGGCCGGGGTGACGGAGGGGGACGAAAAAGGCCCCTGCAACATCGGCTTTGCAACTATCGGGCCCATCCTCTAATCGGCGCGGACCCATGACCGACGCAACCGATTCCACGCGCGACTGGCGCGACACCGTCTTCCTGCCGAAGACCGATTTCCCGATGAAGGCCGGCCTTGCCGCCAAGGAACCGGCGATCCTCGAGCGCTGGGCGAAGATCGGGCTCTACCGGAAGCTCCGCGAGGCCCGCGCCGGCCGCGAGACCTTCCTGCTCCACGACGGCCCACCCTATGCGAATGGCGACATTCACATGGGCCACGCGATGAACAAGATCCTCAAGGACATCGTCGTGCGCAGCCAGACCCTGCTCGGCAAGGACGCGCCCTACGTCCCCGGCTGGGACTGCCACGGCCTGCCGATCGAGTGGAAGGTCGAGGAAGCCTATCGCGCCAAGAAGCTCAACAAGGACGAAGTCGACCCCGTCGCCTTCCGCGCCGAATGCCGGGCCTATGCCGAGAAATGGGTGGCCGTGCAGCGCGGCCAGTTCGAGCGGCTCGGGGTAATGGGCGACTGGGACACGCCGTACCTCACGATGAACTATCAGAGCGAGGCGATCATCGCCGGCGAATTGCTCAAATTCGCCGAGAGCGGCCAGCTCTATCGCGGCGCCAAGCCGGTGATGTGGTCCCCGGTCGAGAAGACCGCTTTGGCCGAGGCCGAGGTGGAGTATGAGGACGTCGTGTCGACGCAGATCGACGTGGCGTTCGAGATCGTCGAGGCGCCGAACGCACCCGAGCTGGTCGGCGCGCATGCAGTGATCTGGACGACCACGCCGTGGACGATCCCGGTGAACCAGGCGCTTAGCTATGGCCCGGACATCGAATACGTAACGTTCAAGCCGAGCCAGGGCCCGGCCAAAGGCAAGACATTGCTCGTGGCGTTCGAACTGCTCGAAACAGTACGCCGCCGGATAGGCGATCTCGAACCATCGCTTGTCGGTTCCCAGATCGCGGGTACGCTTGGTTGGCTGGGGCCGATCATCAAGGGTCGCGATCTCGAAGGCGCAATCGCGCTTCATCCGATGGGAGCGCTCGGCGGCTTCTTCGCCAAGCCCCGCCCGTTCCTGCCCGGCGATTTCGTCACCACCGACGCCGGTACCGGCCTCGTCCATATGGCGCCGGATCACGGCGAGGACGACTTCCTGCTCTGCAAGGCGCACGGGATCGACCCGGTGTTCGCCGTCGACGGCGCGGGGATGTACCGCGCCGACTGGCTGTGGCTCGGCGGCCAGGGATCGGTGATCAACAAGAAGTTCGTCGCCAGCGACGGCCCGATCTGCAACGACCTGCGCGAAGCCGGCGCCTTGCTCGCCGCCTCGGACGATTTCGCCCACAGCTATCCGCATAGCTGGCGGAGCAAGGCCAAGATCATCTTCCGGGCGACCCCGCAATGGTTCATCCCGATGGACACGCCCGTCACCCCGGCGAACGCCGGGGCCTCAGGCGAAGGCGCGGGACAGGAGTCGCATGAGATCCCGGCTTCCGCCGGGATGACGGCTGGCGGCAACGGTGCCACCCTCCGCGGCATCGCCCTCGACGCGATCGAGACCACCCGCTGGGTCCCCGAGCGCTCGATCAACCGCATCCGCTCGATGGTCGAGGGGCGCCCCGACTGGGTGATCAGCCGCCAGCGCGCCTGGGGCGTGCCGATCGCGCTCTACGTCAACCGGGCGACCGGCGATTATCTCAGTGATCCGGAAGTCAATGCCCGCATCCTGCAGGCCTTCACCAATGGCGGCGCAGACGCGTGGTTCCAGGCCGATCACCAGGCCCTGCTCGGCGAACGCTACAATCTCGCCGATTACGAGGTGATCACCGACATCCTCGACGTGTGGTTCGACAGCGGCTCGACCCATGCCTTCGTGGTCGAGGCGCGCTATGGCGCGGACGCCCGCGCCGACCTCTATCTCGAAGGCTCGGACCAGCATCGCGGCTGGTTCCAGTCGTCGCTGCTCGAAAGCTGCGGCACCCGTGGCCGTGCACCTTATGGCGCCGTCCTCACCCACGGCTTCGCGCTCGACGGCAATGGCCGGAAAATGTCGAAGTCGCTCGGCAATGTCGTCGATCCGCTCAAGATCATCGGCGAGAGCGGCGCGGACATTCTCCGCCTCTGGGTCGCGCAGACCGATTATTTCGAGGACGTCCGCATCGGCAAGGAAGTGCTCGCCGGCACCGGCGACACCTACCGGAAACTGCGCAACACCTTCCGCTACCTGCTCGGCGCACTCGACGGGTTCGACGAGAGCGAGAAGGTTTCGGTCGCCGAGATGCCCGAGCTCGAGCGCTACGTGCTCGCAAAGCTCGCCGAGCTCGATGCCGAGTTGAAGGCGGCGGCGAACGATTTCGAGTTCAACCGCTACAGCCGCGCGCTGACCGATTTCGCCAATGAGGACCTGTCGGCCTTCTTCTTCGATATCCGCAAGGACTGCCTCTATTGCGATGCAGCCACGGATCCGAAGCGGCGGGCGTATCGCACCGTGCTCGACACGCTGTTCCATGCGCTGGTCCGTTATGCCGCGCCGATCCTGAGCTTCACGGCCGAGGAAGTGTGGCAGGCGCGCTTCCCGAGCGAGGACGGATCGGTGCATCTGCTCGACTGGCCGGTGCTGCCCGAAGGCACGGCGACGACCGCCGACTGGACCGGCATTCTTTTCCTGCGTGGTCTCGTCACTGAAGCAATCGAGCCGAAGCGCCGGGAAAAGATCATCCGCTCAAGCTTGGAAGCCGAGGTCACAGTTCCGGATCTGCCTGCATCAAGCGAACTTCTGACGGAGCTCTTCATCGTCTCGAAGGTCGAGCCGGGCGACAGCGTCACGGTGACGCCCACCCAGCGCCATAAATGCGGTCGGTGCTGGCGGCATCTTCCCGAGGTTGCGGAGGACGGCTTGCTGTGCGACCGCTGCGCCAAGGTGGTGGGTTGATGAAGAATTGGCATATCGGGCTGCTCGTCGCAGCGGGCGTGTTCCTGATCGATCAGGCCGCCAAATATTATGTGACCGGTCCGCTGGGGCTCAATGTGCAGGACGCGTCGCTGACCGTGCTGCCGATCTTCGACCTGCGCTTCGTCAAGAATGTCGGCGTGTCGCTGGGGCTGTTGCCGGCGAGCGGCGCGGCGATGCGCTGGCTGCTGGTGCTGCTGACCGCGGGAATCGCGGCGGGTGTGCTCTGGTGGATGCTGCGCGAGAAGAAGCGGCCCGACGTGATCGCTCTGGGCCTCGTGCTGGGCGGCGCGCTCGGCAATATCCTCGATCGGACGCGGCTCGGCTATGTCGTCGACTTCGCCGATTTGCATTTCGGGAACTGGCGCCCTTTTTTGGTCTTCAATGTGGCCGATGCGGCGATTACCATCGGCGTGCTGATCCTGTTGATCCGCGCCCTGTTCGTGCGCGATAAGGCCGGGCAAGCGCCCGCTGTGGAGAATGAAGTCAATGCGTAAGTTGATCACCGTCGCTGCGGGCATCGCGCTCGCGGGCTCGCTCTCCGCCTGCGGCAAGAGCGGGATCGACCGCAACCGTCCCGATGAATTCGCCGTCGCGCGCGCCGCGCCTTTGGTGATCCCGCCCGATTTCTCTCTGGTGCCGCCGCGGCCGGGTGCGCCGCGCCCGCAGGACACCAATCCGTCGGCACAGGCGCTCGACGCCCTGTTCGGCGGATCGCAGGCGCGCAGCGCTTCGGAGAATGCCACGCTCGATGCCGCCGGTCGCACCTCGGCCGAAATCGGCACGCGGAGCAGCGCGGGCAGCCCGACCACCAATGTGGTCGACAAGGGCAGCACGACGCGCGACATCATCGCCGCGCCGCAGGGCGACGGCCAGGCCGCACGCGCCGGCACGCCGCAGACTGCCGCACCGCAGCCCGCTACGCCGCAGTAAATATCAATGGAAAAGCCGGGCCGCTCGTGGGAGCGGCCCGGCTTTTTCGTGTCCGCCAGAGGGAGGGCGCCGAGGCGCCCTCCGCCGGATCAGAAGGCGTAGGTCAGATAGCCCAGCACGGTGCTGTCGCCACCTACGGAATTGTTGAAGCGCTCGCCGAGGATGCGCTGCTGCGTGATGTCGGTATCGACATATTGGAGGCCGAGCGTGAAGCCCTGATAGGCAACTTCGGCGCCGAGCGACCAGTCGATGTAGCTCTCGTCGGACGGATCGAGGTTGAACGCCCCGAGCGCGCCGTCCGAGCGGCCGATATGGCCAGTCAGTTTGACCGGGGTGTTCGGCACGGTGACCGCGAGGTTCGAATAGAGATAGAGGCTGTCTTCGTCGCCCAGCCCGGCCTGGCTCCACGCATAGTTGGCGCCGACCTTCACGTTCGCCGGCCCGATCGAATAATTGACCGAGGCATAGGGCTCGAAGAAGTCGGTGTTGTTCTTGACGCCGCCGATATAGGACGGTGCGTCGGCGTAGAAATAATAGAGCATGCCGACATCGAAGCCTAAGCCGTTGTCGAGCGTCTTGGTGTAGCCGCCATAAAGATCGACTTCGTAATTGCCGTAGCCCGGCAGCGAATGATCGTCGTCGATCGTCGAGGCCCAGGTGCCGACATAGAGGCCGGATTCGTGATTGACGTTGACGGTGGCCTGGCCGGCAGCATGTTCATGCGACTGGCTGAGGCCGCGGAAGCGATAGTCGGTGGTGGCCCCGAAGCTGCCGGTGACCGTGACGCTGGGCGCCGGTGCAGTGGCCTCGCTGGCTTCCTGCGCCATTGCAGGCATGGCGGAGACGAGCGCGAGCGCGCTCAGGCTGAACGTGGAAAAGCGCATGGAAATCCCTTTCAAATCCGGTGCGTAAAGGGTCCCCACCTGCTGCCGCTGGCACCGCGTCTATGAGGTTCGAGACCCTGCGCGATTTCCGGGCGACACAAGATCATTGCCGGATGGCGCTGCGGCGCACAACATTATTTGCGGTTTTGTTGCTCGATCGTGACGAACTGTTGCTGTACCGCCACAGCGATCAGCGGCGGAGCGCCACCACCGCATCGACTTCGACCGCTGCGCCAAGCGGCAGCGCCGGTACGCCTACCGCGCTGCGCGCGTGACGGCCGGCTTCGCCGAACAGCGCCTGCATCAGCTCCGACGCGCCATTGGCGACCTTGGGCTGATCGGTGAAATCAGCAGCCGAATTGACGAACACGCCGAGCTTCACGACCCGCTCGACCCGTCCGAGATCGCCGCCCAGCGCCTTCTTGATCTGCGCGATCAGCATCAGCCCGCAGCGCTCTGCGGCCTGCCGGCCATAATCCAGGTCGCGATCCTCGCCGAGCCGGCCGGTCATCAGCTGGCCGTCGAGGAACGGGAGCTGCCCGGAGACATATAGGAGGCCGCCGGCCTCGACCGCGGGAACATAAGCCGCGACCGGAGCCGCTGCTTCGGGGAGGGTGAGGCCGAGCTCGGCCAGCTTCGCGTCGATTGTGTCGGTCATGACAGGTGCTCAACCATTCGCGGCATCGGCGGTCAAGCCCGCCACGAACCGCGCCGCGATCCAGTCGCGAGCCTCGCGCCAATCGTCGATCCGGGCATGCGCGTGGGGCGCGGGCGGGACATCGGGCGCGAGGCTCGGCTCGGCGATCATGTGGAGGCGGTGAACCTGCGGCGCGTGCTTCGCGACCGATTCGTGATGGACCGCGAGATCGTCGACGAACACCGCGACAGGCGCGCCGAGCTCGGCGACCAGCTTCGCCACCGGCGGCCCCTTCGGCCCCTGATTGCACTCGACCCGGTGCGCGATGCCATGCGTGGCGAGCTGGGCGATGCGATGCTCGCGGCAATGATCACCGAGATTGGTGAGGACGATTATCTCGGCATGCTCGGCAAGCGCCGCCAGCCCCTCGCGCGCGTGCGGTACCAGTGTCTGGCGATCCATCTCGGCGGGGAAGAAGCCGTCGAGCAATGCCCACATCTGCGTGCGCTCGACCAGCGCCTGATCGGCGCGGCGGCGCATCGAAGTGGCGAAATCGCCGCCATTGGGCGTGAAATCGATGTCATGCGCCTCGTCGAGCCACACCCCGAAATGGCGGACCATGTGGAGCAGGACTTCGTCGCAATCGGTGATCAGCAGCGGTTTCATGCGCGTTCGAGCTCCGCCCGCGCAGCCACGAGGTCCGCCGGCCTGACCGACAACGCCTCGGCACAGGCGACGAGATCTGGCTCGTACGCCTCCAGGAACCCGAGCGTCGCCGCGAGCAAGGCAGGCTCGCCGGCCCGGGTGCGCAGCCCCTCGGGATCGAGCCCGGTGAGATCGAGCAGCCGCGACGCGCGGCCCGGATCGCCGAGCGTCCAGACCAATGCCTGGAGCGCAATTGCGTCTGCGTTTGTTTCCATTCGCGGCATCGCCTAAACCGTCTCCAACTGCATGAGGTCTGCGCGTGGCAAAAAGGGTTCTCGTTGTCGAGGATAACGAACTCAATCTGAAGCTGTTTTGCGATCTGCTCCGCGCGCACGACTTCGCCGCGGAGCCGGTAGCGGACGGGCGCGAAGCCGTGGCCAAGGCGCGCGCGTTCGAACCCGATCTGATCGTGATGGACATCCAGATGCCGCACGTCACCGGATTCGATTTGATCCGGGAGATGAAACTGGATGCCGGGCTACGTGCGATCCCGATCATGGCGGTGACCGCCTATGCCGGACGTGAGGACGAGGACCGGATCCGTGCCGCCGGCGCCAATGCTTATGTCTCCAAACCGATAAGTCTCGTCCGTTTCATGGAAGAAGTGCGGGCGCTGGTGCCGGGAGGCGGAGAGGCCGACGCGGCGGAGGCAGAGGGCGAAGCTCAACTCGAACCCGAGACACCGGTCGCGCCCGAAGCTGCCGAGCCTGAGGCGGAGCATCAGGCCGAAGCCAATTCCGGTCAGACCGAAACGTAAAGACGCGGTTGCTTCCTCACTTGCAAGGAAGGGAATCCATCCCTGAACGCTAGAATGCGCCGGGCACTTCGCGCTGCACCGTCGTCGGACGTTCGGGGGTGAGTAGCTCGTTCGCGCTCGTCCTCAGTGCGAGCGTCGTCTGTCCGCTCGATGCGATCGAGGTGCAGCTGCGCCCCGCGAGGAAATCGAGCGCCGCCTTGGTCGATGCCTCGCGCGGATCGCCAAGCGGATAGGAAATGTCGTCGCCCGCACGGCAGCTCGCCTCGACGGTGCTTGCGAGACCATTGAAGTAATTGCCCTGATGCGCGGCGTTCTGCGTGGCGAAGGCGATGACGCGCAGGCGATCGTCGCACTGGGCGCGATCGAGCGCGATCTGCCCCACCGGTTTGCCATAGGTGTTGGTGCCGATCAGCGCCGCGTTGGCGTGCAGATAGGGGATGAAGGCATTGACCACGAGCTCGCTCGCCGACGCCGTGCCGCCGGTGCCGATGAACGCGATCCGCGTCGGGGCGATCGATTCTGTCTTCGGCTGGAAGAAGCGCGTCTCGTTCTCCGCCGATTTCTCGGGGCGAAAGACCATGTAATCGAACACATCGGTCGCGGCGCGATTGGCGCCCATCAGATCGCCCATCAGCTGGGCGATCGAAACGAGGCCGCCGCCATTGTAACGCAGATCGACGATCACCTGGGTGATGCCGGCCGCCTTGAACTGCGCGAACGCCGCGCGCAACGCCGGATCAGCAGTGGAAATGAAGGTACGCAGATTGACATAGCCGACCTTGCGGCCACCATCGTCCAGGACCTTGGCACCATAGCGCGACGACACCGGCGTCAACGCATAATCGGCCATCGCGACGGTCAGGTCGCGGGTGCCCGCGGCGTCGCTGATGCGCAGCACGCGCGTCGTGCCGACCGCCGACGGTCCCAGCGCCTCGGTCACGCCGGCCGTGCCCTGGCTCGCCAGGATTGAACTGACCGTGCGCAGCGTGGCCGTGCTGGTACCGATCGCGACGATCTGGGCCCCGCGATCGATGCCGGCATTCAGCGCCGGCGCGCCTTCGAACGCTTCGGCAACGAATATGCGCCCGCCGGCCGAATCATAAGCCAGGCGGAAGCCGTAGCCCGCGCTGGAACCCGAGGCGTAATAGGCATTCTCCTCGGCGATCGAGGTCAGATAGGTGAAATAGCGATCGCGGCCCTGCGCCCGCGCAGTGGCGGTGAGCGCGTCGATATAATCATCGACATTGCCGTACGCGGCGGGGCTCAAGCTGGCCGGCAGCGTCTCGGGGAAGAGATACCATTCATTGAGCTGCGCCGCCGCCCAATCCTGCCGTTCGCGAAGCGAACAGCCGGCGACCGCAGTGGGAGTCGGGGTCGGCGTCGCGCCCGTCGGGGGCGGCGTGACCACCGATCCGCTGCCGCCGCCACCTCCGCCGCACGCGGACAGGACCATCGCGAAGCTCAACACGGACGCAACGGACTTACGCATCATCGGGTCTTTCTAAATATTCTAGATGCTTACCAGCGAGATGGCACCCTGTCACGGCAGCGCCCAGTCGATCGGCTTCTGGCCGCGGCTCACGAGGAACTGGTTCGCCTTCGAGAAGTGCTTGCAGCCGAAAAACCCCGAATGGGCGGAGAGCGGCGACGGGTGCGGCGCCTTGAGCACAAGATGCCGCCCGCCTTTGTCGATCGAATCGACGAACGCCGCCTTTTTCTGCGCGTGGCTTCCCCAGAGCAGGAACACCACCGGCTCCTGCTTGGCATTGACCAGCCGGATCACCGCATCGGTGAAGCGCTCCCAGCCGCGCCCCTGATGCGATGCCGCCATGCTCATCTGAACCGTGAGCACCGCATTGAGCAGCAGCACGCCCTGCTCCGCCCAATGCTCGAGAAAGCCGTGGCGCGCCCGGGGAATGCCGAGGTCGGCCTCCATCTCCTTGTAGATGTTGACGAGGCTGGGCGGGATGCGCGTTCCCGGCCGCACCGAAAAGCACAGGCCATGCGCCTGCCCTTCGCCGTGATAGGGATCCTGCCCGAGGATCACGACGCGGACATCCTGGAGCGGCGTCAGATCGAGCGCGCGGAACCATTCGCCGCCCGCGGGGAAGATTCGCTTGCCCGCGGCCTTCTCGGCAACGAGGAATTCGCGCAATGCGGCCATGTACGGCGACGCGAACTCGCTTTGCAGCGGTTCGAGCCAACTCGGGTGCAGCTTTACGTCCGCCATGGCCATCAATTGCGGTATGCGGCGCTACTCCGTCAACCGCTTCGCGCAAGCAGCGGAGAGTGGACAGGCATCGCATTGCGGCGCGATCGGGCGGCACCAAATCTGCCCCACCAGCTTGAGCACGATATGGAGATTGAGGAAGTTCCTGCCCTGCCAATCGGGCAAGGCGGCAGTGGCGGTTTCGCTTGCGACGCGACCGTCGGCATGCCCGCCGACGAAGCCGAGGCGCTGGAGCACGCGCAGCACATGACTGTCGACGATCAACACGGGCCGCGAAAGCGTGCTGGCATTAAGTGTGGACGCCGCGACCTTGCGGCCGACTCCGGGCAGGCGCTCGAGCCAGGCGAGCGCATCGTCGAGCGGAAGATCGGCGAGGAAATCGAGATCGAAGCTTCGGCGCTCCGCCGCGATCCGGCGCAGCGCGACCACGAGGTGCGCGGCCTTGGCTTCGGCGAAAGTGACGTCCCGGATCACTCTCTGCACGTTTCGCGCATCCGCGGCGGCGACCGATCGCGGCGAGCCGAAGGCCGCGACCAACCGGTCATAAGCGGCCCTCGACACCGCATCGCGGGTGCGGCCGCTGATCATCGATTTGACCAATTGGCCGACCGGCCGCCGTACAGGCTGGGGCCGGACCCGCTCCAGCAGCGGACTCAGCCTCCGATGCCAGAGAAGCAGATCGTCGCGACCCCGAAACGCGAAGCTCGATTGCATTGCCCGAACTTAGAACATATCGGGAACATTGTCAATGATCTTCACGGCCGGTCCGCAATATCGGATCGCCGAGCGCGCGCAGGCGTTCACAAGCCAGGAGACAGAAATGCCCTTCCAACATCATGACGGGGCCAGCAGCTGAAACTTGGCAACATCGAGCCCATGGAGGCCCGGCTGGTCGAGGCGCTGCCCGACGAGCCCGGCTGGCAGTTCGAGCCCAAATGGGACGGGTTCCGCTGCCTCGCATTCAAGCAGCACGGCGAAGTCGCGCTCCAGTCCAAATCGGGCAAGCCGCTCGCGCGCTATTTCCCCGAAGTGGCGGCGATGATCGCGGCACTGCCGGTGGAGCAGGTCGTCCTCGACGGCGAGCTGCTGATTCCGGTTGGGTCGACTCTGTCGTTCGAAGCATTGCAGATGCGGCTGCATCCGGCGGAGAGCCGGATCCGGAAACTTTCCGCCGCGACGCCGGCGCGGCTGATGCTGTTCGATTGCCTGTGGTCGTCCGAACGGGGTTCGCTCGCCGATCGGCCGCTGGCGGAGCGCCGGGCGGCGCTGGAAACCTTTCATGCGGAGCATCGCTCCGAGACCTTGCGCCTGTCGCCGCTGACCGAGGAACGGGCAATCGCGCAACGCTGGCTCGACGCGGCGGGCGGGGCGCTCGACGGCGTGATCGCCAAGCGTCGCGACGGGGCGTACCAGCCGGGCGAGCGCGCGATGCTCAAGGTCAAGCGCCTGCGCACCGCCGACTGCGTGGTCGGCGGTTTCCGCTACGCCAGCAAGAAGCGCGAGGTCGGCTCGCTGCTGCTCGGGCTCTATGACGATGCCGGACTGCTCCATCATGTCGGCTTCACCTCGGCGATCGCCGCGGCCGACCGTCCGGCGCTGACCCAGCGGCTGGAAGCATTGGTCGAAGCGCCCGGCTTCACAGGTGACGCTCCCGGCGGGCCGAGCCGATGGTCCACCGAACGCTCGGCCGAGTGGCAGCCGCTGCGCCCGGAACTGGTCGCCGAGGTGCGCTACGACCATGTCACCGGCCGCCGCTTCCGCCACGGCACCGGTTTCCTGCGCTGGCGGCCGGACAAGGCGCCGCGGCAATGCACGATGGAGCAACTGGGCGAGGAGGCGCGGCCGGCTCTGGTCGAAGCGGCCTTGGCGGAGGCGGAGTCGGCGCGATAAGGGGCCGGCCATGCACGTCAATCACGATCCCGCCGCCCTCCCCGCCGAGACGATCGGCTTCGACCAGTTCCTCGCCGTCGACATCCGCGTCGGCACGATCGTCGAGGCGTTGCCGTTTCCGGAGGCACGCAAGCCGGCATATAAATTGGTGATCGATTTCGGGCCGGTGATCGGGCGCAAGCGGTCCTCGGCGCAGATCACGGAGCATTATCGTCTCGAGGATCTGCCGGGGATGCAGGTCGCGGCGGTGGTCAATTTTCCGTCACGGCAGATCGGACCGGTGATGTCCGAGGTACTGACGCTCGGCTTCCCGGACGAAGCGGGCAAGGTCGTGCTGGTACGGCCGAGCACGACCGTGCCGAACGGGGGCAGGCTGTTCTGATCCCCGAGTTCGCCCACCCGATTTGCCGTTGACGGCAGCGCGGCGCGGCATAGTCTCTCCCCCAAAGACATAAGGAGGGGGAATCATGAACTTGCGGATCGCACTCGCGCTGGGCGCCGCCTTGCCTGCCTTGCTCGCAATGCCCGGCGTCGCGCAGGATGCCAAATCGGCCGACGACGCGCTCGCGGAAAAGGTGATCAGCAACACCAACCCGGCGAGTTTCCAGGCCTATGGCTTCACTCCCGCGCCCAAGCTGGTGAGCGACAAGGAAGTGCAGGGCGGCAAGGCGCTTCGCCTGCCGCTGACCGGCACGGGCGAGCCGTGGAGCATGGGAGTCAATGTGCCGCTGCTCAAGCCGGTCAAGGCGGGCGACAAATTGGTCGTCGCTTTCTATGCCCGGCTGAACAAAAGCGACGCGCCGACCGCGAAGATCAACGGGCAGATCCAGCTTTCGACCGCGCCCTACACCGCATTGTTCGGCAAGCCGTTCGATGTCACGCCCGAATGGAAGCTGCTCCAATTCTCGGGCAAGGTCGACAAGGACTATGCCGTCGGGACGATCGGCGCGGCGTTCCACCTCAATACCGGCAAGCAGGTGATCGACATGGGGCCGGTCGCAGTGCTCGACATGGGGCAGTGAGGATTTTCAGGCGCGGCGGGCGGTGATCAGATAGTCGAGACTGGTATCGTCGCGGAGGACGAAGCCGCGCGCGGGCGAGAAGCCGAGGCCGCGCAGGTCGCCGACCTTCAGCCCCGCACCTTCGAGCAACGCAGTCAGCTCGTCGGGCGTGAGGAACTGGTTCCAGTCGTGCGTGCCCCTGGGAATCGCGCCGGTGCCTTCGCCGAGCGTGATCATCGCCAGCCGCGATAGTGCGGTGCGATTGGGCGTCGACAGGATCATCAGCCCGCCGGGCGCGAGCGCATCGGCGAGGCCGGCGACGAACGCGGCGGGGTTCGCGACATGTTCGATCACTTCCATCGACGTGACGAGATCGAAGCGGCGGCCGGGCAAATCCTCGATCCCGCCGGCGATATACTCGACATCGACTCCGGCGGCAGCGGCGTGCGCGCGGGCGGCGCCGATATTCTCGGGCGCAGCGTCGAGGCCGGTGACCCTGGCACCGAGCCGGGCGAGCGGCTCGGCGAGCAGGCCGGCACCGCAGCCGACATCGAGCGCGGTCCTGCCGGCGAGCGGCGCGAACGACATGCCGTCGCCATGGAAATGCGCGTCGGTGACTTCGCGGATATAAGCGAGGCGCGCGGGGTTGAGGCGGTGGAGCATCGCCGACGAACCCTTCGGGTTCCACCAGTCGGCGGCGAGCCGGCCGAAATGCTCAGCTTCACCCGGGTCAATAGTTGCTTTGGTTGCGTTCGCCATGGCCGCCTCCTATCAGGCCGCCTCATCCTTCCCAAGGCCCGGAAAACAAGCACCCGACATGGCACGCATCGTGATGAAGTTCGGCGGCACCTCGATGGCCGGCATCGAGCGGATCCGCAATGTGGCGGCGCGCGTCAAACGCGAATGGGAAGCGGGCAACCAGGTTGCGGTGGTCGTCTCGGCGATGGCGGGTGACACCGACCGGCTGGTCAATTTCTGCCGCGAGGCGAGCTCGCTCTACGATCCGCGCGAATATGACGTGGTCGTCTCCAGCGGCGAGCAGGTCACTTCGGGGCTGCTTTCGGTGGCGCTGCAGGCGCTCGGCGTGCCCGCGCGCTCGTGGCTCGGCTCGCAAGTGGCGATCCACACCGACAGCGCCCACGCCAAGGCGCGCATCCAGTCGATCGATTCGGCCGGCCTCGAGGAAGGCTGGAGCCGTGGCGAAGTCGCGGTGATCCCGGGTTTCCAGGGCGTGACGAGCGACGGCAGCAACCGCGTCACCACGCTCGGCCGCGGCGGATCGGACACGTCGGCGGTGGCGGTCGCCGCGGCGGTCAAGGCCGATCGCTGCGACATCTACACCGATGTCGACGGCGTCTATACCACCGATCCGCGGATCGTGCCGCGGGCACGCAAGCTCAAGAAGGTGACGTACGAGGAGATGCTGGAGCTCGCCAGCGTCGGGGCCAAGGTGCTCCAGACGCGCTCGGTGGGGCTGGCGATGAAGGAACAGGTCCGCGTCCAGGTGCTGTCGTCGTTCACCGGCGACACCGCGCCGATGGCGGACACATTGCCCGGCACGATGATCGTGGGCGAAGAGGAGATTCAGGACGTGGAAAGCCAGCTCATCACCGGCATCGCGCACGACAAGAACGAAGCCAAGATCACGCTGACCGCAGTGCCGGACAAGCCCGGCGCAGTGGCGTCGATCTTCGACCCGCTGGCCGAGGCCAACATCAACGTCGACATGATCATCCAGAATATCGCGCACCAGAGCGCGGGTTCGGCGAGCGCGACCGACGTGACCTTCACGGTTCCCGCGGCCGACCTCGCCCGCTCGATCGAGACGCTCAACCAGTCCAAGGCCGATATCGGTTTCGCCGAACTGCTCCAGGATACCCGCGTCGCCAAGATCTCGGTGGTCGGCGTGGGGATGCGCAGCCATGCCGGCGTCGCGGCGACGATGTTCAAGACGCTCGGGGCGCGCGGGATCAACATCCAGGCGATCACGACGAGCGAGATCAAGGTCTCGGTGCTGATCAACGAGGACGAGACCGAGCTCGCGGTGCGCGTGCTGCACACGGCTTATGGCCTGGACGCGGAAGACGCCGCGGCCTGATTGCCAACCGGATGGTGGTTGACACGCTTGACACGAATCGCGGTTTACACGCGTGACAACCAGGCATGTCAACGAAGCGGCGCACGCCTCCATCGACTGCCGGCCGCGCGGCGGACACGCAGCGACGATCCGGTTGACACGCTTGACACGATTCCCGGTTTGCCCGCGTGACAACGACGCGGCTTGCGTGCGGCGGGTTGACGAGGTGAGTCGGATCTCCATCGATCAGGATACAGCAGGCGAAATCCTACATTGCCAGCACCGATTGGAGCGCGACTGACATCTTTCCGCCGCCTTCGGAACGCATCGCTCGCACCGCCTTGTCCGTAGCCGATTCCATCGAAACGCGCCCCAGCGCTACCGTCCGGCTGCGCGCCTCGCTCGGCCAGCGCGGCATCGCGTTCGTCCTCGCGCTGCTGATCGAATTGCTGGTGGCGCTGCTGCTGTGGTTCATGGCGCCGGTGCTTCCGGGCAAGGAAAAGGGCGACGTGCCGAGCGTCTTCGGCATCGAGGGGCCACGCAGCGACAACGAGGAAGCGGACAAGACACCGGAGAAAAAGGCCGTCGAGCGCAAGACGGAAAGCGGCAAGCCCCGCCCCGTTCCGCCCAAGCCGGTGGAGCCGCCGCCGGTGCCCCAGCCGCCGACGCCGCCGCTCCCGCCCACCTTCGTCCGGATGACGCGCCCCGAATACAAGGCCGCGGACATTGCGGGGAGAGGCTCCGCACCGGCACCGGCGCCGGAGGGGGAAACGGCTTCGGCGGAATCGGGGAGCCGGCCGGGCGACAGCGCCGTGGTCGGCAAGGCACCCAATGGCGAGCCGCTCTACGCCGCCGAATGGTTTCGCCGTCCGCGCGACAACGAGCTCTCGCCCTATATCTCCAGGCGCGCCCGCGGGCCGGGCTGGGGCCTGATCGCGTGCCGCACGGTCGCCGATCACCGGGTCGAGGATTGCCAGGAGCTCGGCGAGGGACCGCGCGGCTCGGGCTATGCCGGATCGGTGCGGCAAGCGGCGTGGCAGTTTCGCGTGCGTGCGCCGCGTGTCGGCGGCAAGGAGCTGACCGGCACCTGGGTAAGCATCCGCATCACTTATGGCACTTTAGCGGACGAGTGAGCCGCGTTCCGCGCTTGCCCCAAAGGCTTCCGCCCGGCTAGGCCCTGCCGCCATGACGACTGACACCACGATCGGCGCCGAGCGCCTGGCCCGCCGCATGGCGCGCGGATGCGAATTCCTGGGCAGCGAGGTCGCGATCATGTGCGGCGCGATGTCGTGGGTGAGCGAGCGCAACCTCGTCGCGGCGATGTCCAACGCCGGCGGCTTCGGGCTGATCGCATGCGGTGCGATGAGCCCCGAATTGCTCGACAGGGAGATCGCGGGGACCAAGGCGCTCACCGGCAAACCGTTCGGCGTCAATCTGATCACGATGCACCCGCAGCTGCTCGAGCTGATCGCGGTGTGCAAGAAGCATGAGGTCACCCATGTCGTGCTCGCGGGCGGCCTGCCCCCCGCGGGCAGCCTCGACGCGATCAAGGAGTTCGGCGCCAAGTTGATCTGCTTCGCGCCCGCACTGAGCCTCGCCAAGAAACTGATCCGGTCGGGCGTCGATGCATTGGTGGTCGAGGGCATGGAGGCCGGCGGGCATATCGGCCCCGTTTCGACCAGCGTGCTGGCGCAGGAGATCCTGCCTGAAGTAGCGACCCAGGTCCCCGTGTTCGTCGCCGGCGGGATCGGCCGCGGCGAGGCGATCGCCGGCTATCTCGACATGGGCGCGGCGGGCGTCCAGCTCGGCACGCGCTTCGTCTGCGCGACCGAGAGCATCGCGCATGCCAATTTCAAGAAGGCATTCATCCGCGCTTCCGCCCGTGATGCCACTGCCAGCGTCCAGATCGATCCGCGGCTCCCGGTGATCCCGGTACGCGCGCTCAAGAACGCCGCCGGCGAATTGTTCACTGCCAAGCAGCGCGAAGTCGCGCAGCTGCTCGACGAGGGCAAGGTCGAGATGATGGAGGCCCAGCTCCAGATCGAACATTATTGGGCGGGTGCGCTCCGCCGCGCAGTGATCGACGGCGATGTCGAGCATGGCAGCGTGATGGCCGGCCAGTCGGTCGGCATGGTCAACAAGGAAGAGCCTGTCGCCGAGATCATCGCCACGCTGATGGCCGAAGCCGCGCACGCGCTGGAGAAGCGCGCGGCCTGAGGTTGTTCTCGAATCCTCCCTCGCGAAGCGGGGGAGGATTTTACGCGTCAGCCAGCCGCTGCTCGCGGAAGAGCTTCCACAGCTCGACCGCACCTTGGAAGATCGTGATCGCCGCGACGATCACCACGCCGAATTCAAGCGCCTTGTCGAGGCTGTCCTGAATCCGTGCCGCCTGCGCGGCGTCGGTCGCGGCGGTTACGATCACCACACGTCCCGCTTGGTGAAGGACGGCGGCGATGGCCACGGTGCCCGCAGTAGCGAGGATCACAAGCGTCCCGCGCACCATCTTCCATCCGGGGCGGAGCAGCGTGACCAGATTCTGCACGATCTGCACCCAGACCAACAAGACCACCGGCCAATAGAGATCCGCCCAGACCGGTGCCCCATGGACCGTGACTCCGGCATTGTGCGGGATCAGCGGCAGCTCGATCGATCCGCTCCACCAGGCGAGAAAGGCGATGCCGAACGCGATGCCGAACACCGATTCCCACGACCACGGACGTTGCCGACCGCGAACACGCAGCGCCGGGAGTTCCGGCAATTCCTCGGGCTTCCAGCGCTCGAGATAAGTGGCGAGCCAGCCGGTCCGTTCGATCACGGCGAAAGCGAGCGTGACCAGCGCGGCATGGAGCAGCAGCGTTTCGAAGGCCTGGCCCACGCCGTGTGCCAACGCCCGCGAGATATGCTCGCTGCCGACGATCACGCGTCCGCCGATCTGGATCGCTTCTATAACAGCGACGACCGCCAGCCACACGCGCAGCGCGAACCAATAGAAGGGAAAAACTTCGGGCCCGATCAACGCGCGCTGATCGTGATATTGTCCGGCGACTGCGAGCGGGTGACCGAACTCCTTGAGCAGCTTGCTGATCTCGTCCTTGCCTAGCGAACGGCCCAGCGCTTCCTCACGATCCTCGACCCGTGCGCTGATCAGATCGCCGAGTTCGGCGAGAATGTCGTCGGCACGGTCGGCGGGCAGGTTCCAGCGGACTGCGCCCAGATAGCGTTCGATGAGGTCCATCACTTGTCCTTTCCGGTGAGCAGCAGGATCGATTCCGAGATCGCGTTCCATTCGCCGAGCAACTGGGCGAGGATCTCGAGGCCTTCCGGCGAGAGGCGGTAGAAGCGCTTGTTGCGCTTCGCCTCTTCGCGCCATTCGCTGGTGAGCAGGCCCTGTGCCTCGAGCCGGCGCAGCAGCGGATAGAGCGCGCCTTCGTCGATCGGCAGCCCGGCCTCTTCGAGGCTGGTGCGCAGCGTGTAGCCATAGCGCTCCTCGCGCAGTGCCCCGAGCACCGCCAGCACCAGCGAGCCGCGCCGGAGCTCGACGCGCAGCTTTTCGAACAGATCCTCTTCGATGGGCATTGCCGTGCCTCACATGGTATGTGTCATACACTGTATGATATACAGTAAAGCCAAATGCAATAGGAAATTGCCGGGGGGTGGCGACGGCGGCGCTTCAGCGGTTCGGCGCGCTGCTTTGTTGAGGCGCGCTTTGTCGTGCGGGACAATGGCGCGCGCCGGGACAATCTGTTAGCCGAGGAGCATGGCCCTCACTGCCGCCGCTTCCGCCCGCGAGATCCTCACCCGCCTTCACGACGTGATGGCGAAACGGCTGCCCGCGCAGTCGAAGCTCAATTCGGTGGCGGAAATCATCGGCACCGTGCTCGATAGCGAGGTCTGCTCGATCTATCTGCTGCGCGAAGGCGTGCTCGAACTGTTCGCGACGCGCGGGTTGGCGCAGGAGGCGGTGCACGTCACCAAGCTCGCATTGGGCGAGGGTCTGGTCGGCACGATCGCGGCCAATGTCGAGACGTTGAACCTCGACGAGGCGGCGACGCATCCCGATTTCGCCTATCGCCCCGAAACGGGCGAAGAGCGCTTCCACAGCTTCGCCGGCGTGCCGATCATCCGGCGCGAGCGCGCGGTGGGCGTGCTCGCGGTCCAGCATGCCGAGCCGCGGCGCTATGCGGATGTCGAGATCGAGGCATTGCAGACCGTGGCGATGGTGCTGTCCGAGCTGATCGCCAACGCCGACCTGGTCGACCAGACCGGCGGCGCGACGACGCGTCCGCAATCGACCGCGGCATCGCGCGCGAGCGGCTTCAAGCTGGTCGAGGGCATGGCGGCGGGCGTCGCGGTGTTCCACCAGCCGCGGATCACCATCGAGCACACTGTCGCCGAAGATATCGAAGTCGAGCGCCACCGCGTCTATGCCGCGTTCGACAAGATGCGCGACCAGATCGAGCGCATGGCCAGCCAGGCCGAGTTCGGCGGCGGCGGCGAGCATGACGAGGTCCTCGCGACCTACAAGATGTTCGCCTACGACGAAGGCTGGAGCCGGCGGATCAACGAGGCGATCGATTCGGGCCTCACCGCCGAGGCAGCGATCGAGCGCGTCCAGCAACGCACCCGGATGCGGATGCGCGAGATCGACGATGCGCTGCTGCGCGACCGGATGCACGACCTGGAGGACCTCTCCAACCGGCTGCTCCGCATCGTTTCGGGCCAGCTGGGCACTGCGGCGCAGATGGGCCTGCGGCAGGATTCGATCCTGATCGCGCGCAATCTCGGCCCGGCCGAACTGCTCGAATATGACCGGCGGCGGCTGAAGGGCGTGGTGCTCGAGGAAGGATCGCTGACCGCGCACGTCACCATCGTCGCGCGGGCGATGGGCGTGCCCGTGCTCGGCCGCGTACGCGACGTGCGGCGGCTGATCGCCGAGGGCGACATGCTGCTGCTCGACACTGCCGAGGAGAGCCTGTTCGTCCGCCCGACGACGGCGATGCAGGAGGCGTTCGAGGCCAAATTGGCGCTCAGCCAGAAGCGCCGCGCCGCCTTCGCCCAGTTGCGCGGCGAAGTGCCGATATCGAAGGACGGGCATCGCATCACGGTGATGGTCAATGCCGGGCTGCGCGACGATCTCGCCGCACTGGACCTGACCGGCGCCGACGGGATCGGGCTGTTTCGTACCGAATTCCAGTTCCTCGTCTCGGCGACGCTGCCGCAGCGCGAGGCGCAAAGGCGGCTGTACAAGGACGTGCTCGAAGCCGCGGGCGAGCGCCCGGTGACCTTCCGTACCGTGGATATCGGCGGCGACAAGGCGCTCCCCTATCTCAACCACGACGAAGACGGCGACGAAGAAAACCCGGCGATGGGCTGGCGCGCGCTGCGGCTCGCGCTCGATCGCGATGGCCTGATGAAGGCGCAGGCACGCGCGCTGATCGAGGCGGGCGCGGGCAAGACGCTCAACATCATGTTCCCGATGGTCTCCGAGCCTTGGGAATTCGATGCCGCGCGAGACCTGTTCGAGGCGCAGCGCGCATGGCTGGCCGCGCGCGGGCGCAAAATGCCGACCGAGATCCGCTATGGCGCGATGCTCGAAGTGCCGGCACTCGCCGAAGTGCTCGACATATTGCTGCCGAAGATCGATTTCCTGTCGATCGGCACCAACGACCTCACTCAGTTCCTGTTCGCCGCCGATCGCGCGCATCCCAAGCTGGCGCTGCGCTACGACTGGCTGAGCCCCTCGATCCTGCGCTTCCTCAAGCGCGTGATCGATCAGGCGCATGCGGCGGACGTGCCGGTGGCGGTGTGCGGCGAGATGGGAGGACGTCCGCTCGAGGCGATGGCGTTGATCGGGCTCGGCATCGACCGGCTTTCGATCACCCCGGCGGCGGTGGGCCCGATCAAGGCGATGGTCCGCTCGCTCGATCGCGGCGCGCTGATCGACGCGATGCAGCCGTGGCTCGCCGACCCGCGCGCGCCGCTGCGCGACGTGCTCACGGGCTGGGCGAGCGAGCATTCGGTCGAACTCGCCTGATCTTTCGCCAGATTTGCTGCGGCAGCGTTGACAGGGGCAGCGGCGTGAGGGACACCCGCCCAAAGGCGGGAGCACCCAGGGCCGCGAACCCTTCCGCCGGAGGTGAGAATGGAAGGCGAAAACGCCGACAACCCGACGCTTTTCCCTGCGACCGTGGGTGAGAAGCTGCGTGCGGCGCGCGAGGCGCAGAAGCTCGAATTGAGCGATATCGCGAGCCGCACCCGGATTCCGCTACGCCATCTCGAGGCGATCGAGCAGTCGAACTTCGCCAGCCTGCCGTCATCCACTTATGCGCTCGGCTTCGCCAAGGCCTATGCCCGGGCGATCGGCGCCGACGAGGTCGAACTCGCACGCGAATTGCGGCTCGAGATCGGCGAGCGGCCGGAACGCCCCGCGCCGCCCCCGGCCTATGATTTCAACGAGCGCTCGCGCACGCCGCCGAGCGGCATCGTCATCGTCGGCGTCGTCGTCGCCATATTGGTGCTGATCGGCGTGGGGCTCTGGTATGG
Organism: Sphingomonas sp. Root241; assembly: GCF_001428865.1. Taxonomy (GTDB): domain Bacteria; phylum Pseudomonadota; class Alphaproteobacteria; order Sphingomonadales; family Sphingomonadaceae; genus Sphingomonas. The sequence continues at coordinate 68,849 of NZ_LMIV01000001.1, read as the reverse complement.
CACCGATCTGTTCCGCGGCGGCGCGCCGGACGAGAATGTGATCCCCATTGAAAATACGATCGCCGCCGATCCGGGCAATGCCAAGGCACCCGCACCAGCGCCGGTCACCGGCGGGCAAGTGACTTTGGTGGCGACCGACAGTGCGTGGATTCGCGTGACCGATGCGAGCGGCAAACGGCTGTTCGAGAAGGAAATGGCGCCGAACGAGCGCTATGACGTACCGGCCGATGCCGATCGCCCGCGGGTTCGCACCGCCCGGCCCGATCGGATCCAGGTGCTGCTCAACGGCTCGAACGTGCCGCCGCTGGGCACCGGCGTGACGACCGTCGAAGTCGAGGTGAGTGCCGCGGCGCTACAGGCGCGCGGGCAATCCGGCGCGCCATCGACCCCATCTGCCGCACCCGCGGACGCGCCTGCTGGCAACGCCGCCGCCACGCTTTAAGGCTGGCGACAAGGCACGGCGTGTCGACTATATCATCTGGTTAAGTCCCGAAATCTGCACCGGGGGGTGTGACGAATGCGTTTTCTGATTGTTGCGGCAGGCCTGACCGCCGCCATTGCCGGGCCGGTCTCCGCCCAGGCGCAGACCACAGCGGTCGAGGGCCGCGTCGACCGGCTCGAGCGTGAGATGCGCGCCGTGCAGCGCAAGGTGTTCCCGGGCGGCGCGGGCCAGACGATCGAGCCGCAGATCGTGCCCGACGCCACCACCGAAGTGCCCGGTGTCCCTTCGGGGAGCCCGGTCGCCGATCTGACCCAGCGCGTCGCCGCGCTCGAGAATCAGGTGCAGTCGCTCACCGGACAGGTCGAGCAGGACGGCTATCGGCTCCGCCAGATCGAGGACGGGTTCAGCGCATACAAGCGCGCGACCGACGCGCGGCTGAAGGCGCTGGAAGACGGCCGCGCGCAGATCGGCGCATCGGGCGATCCGATGATCGCGCCGGTCGATCTGGGCGAAACCTCCACGCGGCCGACCCGGCCCGCGACCCGCCCGCCCGCCGAAGAGACACCCGCCGCCAAGCCGACCGGCACCCGCGCGCAGCAAGTCGCAGCGATCCAGAAGCCCAATAGCGGCGATCCGGCCGAGGACGGCTATACCTATGGCTATCGCCTGTGGCAGGCCAAGCTCTATCCGGAAGCGCGCCGCGAACTCGAAGCGGTGGCGACCAAATATCCGGAGCATCGCCGCGCGAGCTTTTCGCAGAACTTGCTCGGCCGCGCCTATCTCGACGCCGGTGCGCCGAGCCTCGCAGCGGTCGCCTTTTACGAGAATTACAAGAAGAACCCCAATGGCGAGCGCGCGCCGGACAGCCTCTATTATCTGGCGCAGGCGCTCACCAAGCTGAAGAAGCCCGCGAGCGAAGTGTGCAAGGTCTATACCGAGCTCGACCAGCTCTACGGCGCGCGGCTGTCGGCGGAGATGAAGAACGGCATCGCCGAGGGACGTGCCGCGCAAAAGTGCAAATGAGCTGACGCCCCCGGCGGAACAGGTTGCGCGCTTTCGGCGCGACCTGGAAGCAATTACTGGCCGTGCGCCCGATGCGGAGCATAAGCTCGGCGTGGCCGTTTCGGGTGGAGCGGACAGCCTTGCATTACTGCTGCTCGCTGCCGCTGCCTATCCGGGACACGTCGTCGCAGCCACGGTGGACCACGGCCTGCGGCCGGAAGCCGCGGAGGAAGCGGCATTCGTGCATCGCCTCTGCGATCGGCTCGGCGTACCTCACGACATTCTGACGCGCCCGGACGGGACACTGCCTGTCGGCAATTTGCAGGAATGGGCGCGCTGGCTTCGCTATTTCCTCCTTCAATTCTGGGGCGCATCCGGAACGTTCCGGTCGGACCGGCCCTGGCGCACGGAATGGGTGGCGGTCGCGCACCAGCAGGATGACGTCGCGGAAACCTTCCTGATGCGGGCGCGGCGGGGTGCCGGCGTACGTGGGCTGGCCGCGATGCGCTGCATGCGTCCGCTGTGCGAAGGCATTCCGGGGCCTGCGCTCGTGCGGCCGCTTCTCGGCTGGAGCCGGACCGAGCTGGCAGGCATCGTGACGGCGGCGGGAGTGAGCGCAGTTGAAGATGCGTCTAATAGCGATACCCGCTATGACCGTGCCCGCATGCGCGCACTCCTTGCGGAAACCGGCGAATTGCCGGCCGCGCGCCTGGCGCTGGCAGCGTCCAACCTGCGGCACGCAGAGGATGCACTGAAATGGATTGCCGAACGCGAATGGTCCGTGCGCAGCCGAATCGAGAATCATGAAGTCGTCTGGCTCGACCCGACCGATCTGCCCCACGAACTCCGGCGCCGACTGGCAGAGAGAGCGATCGACTACATCCGGTTCGAGTTCGAGCTGGAGACGGAAATCCGCGGCGAAAGTTTAGATCGTATCGTCGCCACGCTCCTCTCGGGGGGCACCGGTACGATTGCGGGGGTGAAAGCCGAGGCGAAACGTGCTGAATGGCGTTTCAGCCTGGCCCCGGCGCGTCGATCACACTGATCGGCGTTGTTCCATTGCCATTAACCTGGCGGTGCCTATCTAGGGTGGGCGAAAGGTATCGAGCTCGATGAACGACAACAACAAGCCGCAGGGTCCCGAAAACGGCGGCGGCAATCCCTGGATGAAGAGCCTCCTGATCTGGGTGGGCATTCTCGCAGCGCTGGCGCTGTTCGTGACGATGTTCGATCGTCCGGGCGCGCAGACCGCGGGCGATGCGATGTCCTATTCGAGCTTCCTCGACAAGGTGCAGGCCGGCGAGGTCAAGTCGGTCAACATCGCAGCGGGCTCGGCGGGCACGAGCCTCGTCTCGGGCACGCTCTCCAGCGACGCCAAGTTTCGCACCAACGCGCCCAACGATCCCCAGCTGATCTCGACGCTGCGCGAGAAAGGCGTCGCGATCAACGCGCGCCCCGAGGAGCAGCCGTCGGTCTGGTTCTACATCCTCTACCAATCGCTCCCCTTCCTGCTCTTCCTCGGCATCGCCTTCTTCGTGCTGCGCCAGATGCAGAAGAATTCGGGCTCCGGCGCGATGGGCTTCGGCAAGAGCCGCGCCCGCCTGCTGACCCAGAAGGAAGGCAAGGTCACCTTCGACGATGTCGCCGGCATCGACGAGGCGCGCGAGGAGCTGCAGGAGATCGTCGAATTCCTGCGCGATCCCACCAAGTTCGCCCGCCTCGGCGGCAAGATCCCCAAGGGCGCGCTGCTGGTCGGCTCGCCCGGCACCGGTAAGACGCTGCTCGCCCGTGCGATTGCGGGCGAGGCGGGCGTGCCGTTCTTCACCATTTCGGGCTCGGACTTCGTCGAGATGTTCGTCGGCGTCGGCGCGAGCCGCGTCCGCGACATGTTCGAGCAGGCCAAGAAATCGGCGCCGTGCATCCTCTTCATCGATGAGATCGACGCGGTCGGCCGTTCGCGCGGCGCGGGCCTCGGCAACCAGAATGACGAGCGCGAGCAGACGCTCAACCAGCTGCTCGTCGAGATGGACGGCTTCGAGGCGAACGAAGGCATCATCATCATTGCGGCGACCAACCGCCCCGACGTGCTCGATCCGGCGCTGCTGCGCCCGGGCCGTTTCGACCGCCAGGTCGTGGTGCCGCGTCCGGACATCGAAGGCCGCGTGAAGATCCTCTCGGTCCACATGAAGAAGGTGCCGCTGGCGCCCGACGTCGATCCGCGCGTCATCGCGCGCGGCACGCCGGGCTTCTCGGGCGCCGATCTGGCGAACCTCGTCAACGAGGCGGCATTGCTGGCGGCGCGCCGCGGCAAGCGCCTCGTCGCGATGAGCGAGTTCGAGGACGCCAAGGACAAGGTCATGATGGGCGCCGAGCGCAAGTCGATGCTGATGACCGAGGACGAGAAGCGGATGACCGCCTATCACGAGGCCGGTCACGCCATCGTCGCGATGCACGAGCCGGCCTCGGATCCGATCCACAAGGCGACGATCATCCCGCGCGGCCGCGCACTCGGCATGGTGATGCGCCTGCCCGAGCGCGACCAGAACTCGATGCACCGCGACCAGATGTATGCCCATCTCTCGATCGCGATGGGCGGCCGCGTCGCCGAGGAGCTGATCTTCGGCTACGACCGCGTGTCTTCCGGTGCTTCGTCGGACATCCAGTCGGCGACGCGTCTCGCGCGCTCGATGGTCACCCGCTGGGGCATGTCCGAGGCGGTCGGTCCGCTCGAATATGCCGAGGATGACCAGAATTATCTGGGCTACGGCATGGCACGCCCGGCGCAGATGTCGAACGAGACCGCGCAGCTGATCGATGCCGAGATCAAGAAACTGGTCGAGGGCGGGCTCAACCGCGCCAAACAGGTGCTGACCGACCATGTCGACCAGCTCCACAGCCTCGCCCAGGCATTGCTCGAATATGAGACGCTGACCGGCGAGGAGATCAAGCGGCTGATCGCCGGCGAGGATCTGGGCCGCGAGGATCCCGGCTCGAAGGCGGCTCCGGTCGCCACCGCGGGCACTTCGATCCCCAAGATCCGCAAGCCCAAGGGGCCGTTCGGCAATCCTGCCCCGCAGGGTGCGTGAATTCAGTCGCCGTTAAACCCGATACGACTAGCCCTCCCCCGAGAAATCGCGGGAGGGCTTTTCATATGCGGCGTCTGACGGCTGTGGTTGCCGTATTGGTATTCGCAGTGCCGAACGCGGTGCAGGCGATGACCGTCGCGCAATTCCTCGCCAAGGCGAAAGCGCTGCAGGCACAGGGCGCGCTGGCATTGCTCTCGCCCGATGCCGAGCTGCTCAAGCGGGAAGTCGCCGCGATCCGGACCGCCTATACCGCCGACCTGCGCGCCGCGCGCGCCGCCGGCAAGCCCCCGCACAGCTGCCCGCCCGAGACCGGCAAGCCGAAGCTTACACCGAAGCAGATGCTCGCCGAACTCGAAAAGATCCCGCCGGCGAAGCGGGGGATGAGCATGAAGGCGGCGGTCTACGCCTATATGAAGCGGACCTATCCTTGCCGGTGAGGCACCTGCTGCTTCCGGCTGCGGCGATCAGCCTGTTCGCGGCTCCCGTGCAGGCAATGCCGGTCCGCGAATTCATCGCGCGGTGGACTGCGGTGGGGAAGCTCGGCGAGATGGCGAGGCTCGATCCCGAGCTGCGGCGGCTCGTGAACGAGCTGGAGGCGATCCTCGAGGCCTGGCGTGCCGATGTCGACAAGGGGAAGGCGACGGGGGAACCCATCGCGTGTCCGCCGCCTCGCGGACAAGCGAAATTCGATAGCGACAAGCTCATGGCCTATTTCAAGGCGCTGTCACCGGCCGAGCAGGAAGTCGAACTCAAGGACGGCCTCTACGCCTATCTCAACAAGACCTACCCCTGTCCGATGGCATAGCCACTCAGCCCGTCATCCCCATCGCCACCAGGATCAGCAGGAAGAGCACCAGCACGATCGCGATGAACCAGGTCAGCACCATCGCGCGGAGCACCGCCGACCACCAGCGCAGCTGATAGGCCTGTTTGAGCTGCCGGGTGATGTGGAGGAAGGGGATGAATACGCCCGCCGCGCCCAGCCAGCCCGAGGGCACGCCCAGCTTCGCCGCCAGCGTGATCGCGATGAACAGCAGCGACATGAACGCGATCGAATAGATGATGAAGACCGCGTGGTCGTAGAGCTTGTACTGGCGCTTCCAGAAGAACAGCAGCCACAGGAACGGCAGCGACAGCGGGATCAGCAACCACGAGAATTTGTAGACGCTCGACTGAAGCTTGTAGACCATCAGCGCCGGGTTTTGCTGCCACTTCTCGATGCCGTGATCGAGCGTGTACCAGCCGGTATGCGCGACATTGGCCTCGACCGGGTCTTCCTTGAGCGCCTTGGCCGCGCTGTCGAGGTCCTTCAGCCGCGCGTCGGCTTCGGCGAGGTCCTTGCCCGCGTCCGCGCGGTCGTCGGCGTCGAGATCGGCGTCCCGGGTCTGGCGCAACGCCTTTTCGCGCTGCTTCTCCACCTGGCCCCGCTCGGTCTTGATCGCGGCGAGCGGATAGGCGTTGACCCCGCGCATGTCGGTTGGCGGCGCGATCCCCGCGAAGGAGAACACCGCAAACATCGCGAAGATCGAGAAGAGGAAGATCGCCATCGGCGAGACGAAGCGCGCGCGCTCACCCGCAACGTACCGCCGAGTGAGATCGCCCGGGCGCCATGCGAGCAGCGGCAGCGTGCGCCAGAACTTGCCTTCGAAGTGGAATACGCCGTGGACGATCTCGTGCCCGACCGCACCGAGCGAACGATGGACATGTCCCGATTGTCCGCAGTGATGGCAATGCGGCCCGATCAGCGCAGTGCCGCAATTGAGGCACATCCGGTGCGCGTGCGATTGCCCCTCGCCGGCCCGCGGCTCCAGCGCGCGGCCCAGCAATCCTCCGGTGACGATTTCGCCGGCTGCCTCGAATTCCCCCATGCGCCATGGCCTACCAGCTTGCACCAAGTCGTGCTAGCGGGTGCAGCATGGCCGATGCCGATATCCAGATGCTGATCGCAGACATGACCGCGCGGGCGCGCACCGCCGCGCGCCGGCTCGCGGCGATGACCAGCGACCAGAAGAGCCGCGCATTGCTCGCGGCTGCAGCAGCGATCCGCGAGGCGAGCGACGCGATCGTCGCGGCCAATGCCGAGGACATGGCCGCGGCCGAGGCCTCCGGGCTGTCGGGCGCGCTGCTCGATCGGCTCCGGCTCGATGCCGGGCGGGTCGAGGCGACCGCAGCAGGCGTCGAGGCCGTCGCCCGGCTCGACGATCCGGTCGGCAAGGTGATCGAGCGCGTCGAGCGCCCCAACGGGCTGGTGCTGACGCGCGTGCGCATCCCGATCGGCGTGATCGGCATCATCTATGAGAGCCGCCCCAACGTCACCGCCGATGCCGGCGCGCTCTGCGCGATGTCGGGCAATGCCGCGATCCTGCGCGGCGGTTCGGAAGCGATCCGCAGCAACCGTGCGATCCATGCCGCGCTGGCCAAGGGGCTCGAGGCCGGCGGCATGCCCGCCGACGCGGTCCAGCTCGTCCCGGTCACCGATCGCGCTGCAGTGGGCGCGATCCTGACTGCCGAGGGCGCGATCGACATGGTCGTGCCGCGCGGCGGCAAGGGTCTCGTCGCCCGCGTCCAGGCCGAGGCGCGCGTGCCCGTGCTCGCGCATCTCGACGGACTCAACCACACTTTCATCGATCGCGCGGCCGATCCCGCGATGGCGAGGGACCTCGCGCTCAACGCCAAGATGCGCCGCACCGGCATCTGCGGCGCGACCGAGACACTGCTGATCGACCGCGGTTTCGCCGATCCCGCGCCGGTGCTCGCCGCGCTCGCCGATGCCGGCTGCGAGCTGCGCGGCGATGCCGAAATCCAGGCGATCGAGCCGCGGACGCTGCCGGTGGAATGCGGCGACTGGGACACCGAATATCTCGACGCGATCCTCTCGGTGAAGCTGGTCGACGATGCCGATGCGGCGATGGCGCATATCGCCGCGCACGGATCGCATCACACCGACGCGATCGTCACCGAGGATGCAGGCACTGCCGAGCGCTTCCTTGCGCAAGTCGACAGCGCGATCGTGATGTGGAACGCCTCGACGCAATTCGCCGACGGCGGCGAATTCGGCCTCGGCGCCGAGATCGGCATCTCCACCGGCCGCCTCCACGCCCGCGGCCCGGTCGCGCTCGAGGGGCTGACGACGTACAAATGGGTGGTGCGGGGAACAGGCCAGGCGCGGCCTTGAAGCGGAAAGCCGGTAGGCGTAGCTTGACGATATGAACAAGCCGACTTCCATCACCACGCAGATCGACGCCGAAACGCTCGCCTTGGTGGAACAGCTCGCCGAAGCGCGCGGACGAAGTATCGAAGATTTTGCCGCCGAAGCAATTCAGCGCGTGGCGGAGAGCGAAGCCGACTTCAGAGCCTTTGTCCAGGTGGGGATTGACGCCGCCGACCGCGGCGAATTGGTCCCACACGAGCAAGTGATGGCAGAGCTCGAGGCGCGCATGGAAAAGCATCGGGATCGATGCCGACGCTGAAATGGACCCAGCAAGCCACCGATGATCTCTGGGCGATCGACGCTTGGCTGGAAGAGAATGCTTCCGGCGAGATAGCGCTCGCTACGCTCGCGGCAATCCGCTCTCGCGCTTACTTTCTGGAGAATTTCCCGCACGGAGGACGACCAATTGGCGATGGCGTACGCGTTCTGCGCGTCATCAATACGCCGCATCTGATCGTTTACCGCCTGTCGGGAGACGGCATCAATATCTTGCGCGTGCACCACGAGCGCGAGGACTGGCAAATCGAATTGTGAAACGCATCGGCCTGCTCGGCGGCTCGTTCAATCCCGCGCATCGCGGGCACCGCAAGCTCTCGCTCCACGCAATCCGCGCGCTCAGGCTCGACGAGGTGTGGTGGCTGGTCTCCCCCGGCAATCCGCTCAAGGACAAAGCGGGGATGGCGCCGTTCAAGGCGCGCATGGCCTCGGCGCAGAGGATGGCGCGCCACGCGCCGATCCGGGTCACCGATATCGAGAAGCGGCTCGGGACGCGCTATACCGCCGATACGTTGGATCGGCTCCCGCGGGTCTTTCCCAAACATCGCTTCATCTGGCTGATGGGCGCCGACAATCTTGCCCAATTCGATCAATGGGAACGGTGGCGCGACATTGCGCGGCAGGTTCCGATTGCGGTGATTGCACGTCCGGGCTATGATGCACGTGCTCACGCTAGTCCCGCGATGAGTTGGCTGCGGCGCGCTGTGCGGCCCGCAGGCCAGGCGAAGAAATGGACGAGTTGGAGATTGCCGGCCCTCGTGCTGCTGCGCTTTCGCCCCGATCCGACTTCGGCGACCCGCATCCGCGCCGCCGACCCTGCCTGGCACCGGCACTTTCCGAACGCGCGTTCGATATCCATATCGGCGCCGTCCGTGTCGTCTCCACCGTCGCGCACAGACATGTTGCAACCCTGAGGAATTAACTTGGCCACTTCCCCCAATGTGCAGCGCGTCCCCGGTGCCGATGGCGTCGAGGCATTGCATGCACTCGTGATGACTTCGCTCGACGACGATCAGGCGGTCGAAACCGTCTCGATCCCGCTCGCCGGCAAGAGCAGCATCGCCGACTATATGGTCGTCGCCTCGGGTCGCTCGACGCGCCAGGTGGCGTCGATGGCGACCAAGCTCGCCGAGAAGATCAAGGCCGAGTTCGGCCGGAGCCCCCGCGTCGAAGGCCTGCCCACCGCCGATTGGGTGCTGATCGACGCGGGCGACGTGATCGTCCACCTGTTCCGCCCCGAAGTGCGCACCTTCTACAATCTCGAGCGGATGTGGTCGTTCGGGGAAAACGTAGGGCAGGCCTGACGATCAGGAGCGGCGCATGCTGCTCCATATCGTCGCGCGCGGGCGCATCGGACGCGGGCCCGAGGCGGAGTTGGTCGAGCGCTATCTGAAGCGCGTCGCGTGGCCGACCAGGATCACCGAGCTTCCCGACACCGGCGGCAAGATGCCCGAAGCGGCGCCGGGCGCGCGGATCGTCATGCTCGACGAGACCGGGGAGAACCTGCCGTCGCGCGTGCTGGCGGAGAAACTCGGGCGCTGGCGCGACGACGGCGTGCGCGAGACACGGTTCCTGATCGGCGCGGCGGACGGCTTTGACGATGCCCAGCGCGCGCAGGCCGACCTGCTCGTCTCGTTCGGGCGCGCGACCTGGCCGCATCTGATGGCGCGGGCGATGCTCGCCGAGCAATTGTGGCGCGCCACCTCGATCCTTGCCAATCATCCCTATCACCGCGAAGGGTGAGCCATGGGACCCGCGCGGAGCACCGCCACCGCTGCTGCACTGCTGGCGATGCTCGCCGCGGGAAGCATGGCCGACGCCCAGCAGTTGCGGGAGCAGCAGGCGCGGCTGACATCGGCGAAAGCGGCTTCCGATGCCGCGCAGGCACGCGCGCGGGCGCTCGAGGCCGCCGCCGCCAATGAGCGCGATCAGGCCCTGCAGGCGCGCGCGCAGGAAGCCGCCGCCGCCGAGCGCATCAAGGCCGCCGAAGCCGACATCATTGCCGCCGAGGCACGGATCGCGATCGTCGACCGGCTGCTCGCGGCGCAGCGTGGCCAGGTCGCCGAACGGCAGGGACCGGTGGTGCGGCTTGTCGCCGCGCTGCAATCGATGGCGCGGCGCCCCGCGATACTCGGGCTCGTCCAGCCCGGATCGACCGAGGACATGGTCCATGTCCGTGCCGTGCTGGGCACCACCATGCCCGTCGTCGAGCGACGTACCGCCGAGGTCCGCGCCGAGCTCGCCCGCGTCCAGCAGCTTCGCGCCAATGCCGGAACGGCGGTAAAGAGCCTGCGCAACGGCCGGGCGCGGCTTGAGGCCGAGCGCATCGCTCTCGTCCAGCTCGAGGCCGAGCATCGCGCACGCTCACAGGAACTGGGCCGCAGCGCGCTGGTCGAATCGGACCGCGCGCTCGCACTCGGCGAACGGGCGCGCGACATCGTCGACCAGATGGAGTCGCAGGGCGAAGCCAACCAGATACGGGGAGAATTGCTTGCCCTCCCCGGCCCGCTGCCGCGCCCCGACGCCCAGCCCTCGCCGGTGGCTGCCAAGCGGGTGGCAGCCTATCGCCTGCCGTTGACCGGACAACTGGTCACCGGCCTTGGCGAGCTCTCCGCCACCGGCGTCCGCGCCCGCGGCCTCACGCTGGCCACCGTGCCCAACGCCCGCGCGATCGCCCCTGCCGCGGGGCGCATCGTCTATGCCGGGTCTTTTCGCGCCTATCGCGGCGTGATCATCATCGATCATGGCAATGGCTGGACTTCGCTGATCGCGGGGCTCGGCGGGTTGGCGGTGCGGGTCGGCGATCGGGTTTCGCCGGGGCAAGTGATCGGGAGGGCGCCCGGTGCGGGTGATCCCAGGGTCACGATCGAGCTGCGCCGTCGCGGCCAACCCATGGACCTCACGCAATTGCTCGACTGACAGGCCGTGGAAATGCCGTTATCCTGCACTAGATTGTGCAAGTCGTTTTTGTCGAAAGTCGTATGATGCTTCGTCCGCTTCTCCAGGTCACTGCCGCAGTCAGCGCGCTCGCACTCGTCCCCATTGCCTCCGGCGCGATGGCGGGTGTCGACACCAACAGCTACCGCGAGCTCGACACCTTCATGGAAGTCTTCAACCAGGTGAAGGCGAACTATGTCGAGAAGGTCGACGATCAGACGCTGATCAAGGGCGCGATCCAGGGCATGCTCGCCGCGCTCGACCCGCATTCCTCCTACGCCGATGGGCTCGATTTCGACAATCTCAAGATCCAGACCGACGGCAATTACGGCGGGCTGGGCCTCACCGTGACGCAGGAAGACGGCGCAGTGAAGGTGATCGCGCCCACGGAAGACACGCCGGCGGCGCGCGCGGGAATCAAGTCGGGCGACTTCATCACCCATCTCGACGGCAAGTTCATCGTCGGCGGCAGCCTCGACGAGGCGATCGAGCAGATGCGCGGCCAGCCGGGCACCAAGATCAACCTGACGGTCGTCCGCCCCGGCGCCGACAAGCCGCTCCAGTTCAGCCTCGTGCGCGAGATCATTGTGCAGAAGCCGGTGAAGTGGGAGGTCAAGAACGGCGTCGGCTATATCAACATCAACACCTTCACCGCACAGACCGGCGCCGACACGATCAAGGCGATCCAGGGCATCGACAAGCAGCTCGGCCACAAGCCGCTCGGCTATGTCGTCGACCTTCGCGAGAATGGCGGCGGGCTGCTGAGCGAGGCGATCGCGGTTTCCGACGTGTTCCTCGGCCATGGCGAGATCGTTTCGCAGCGCGGCCGCGAGAAGAACGACATCGAGCGTTATTATGCCGAATCGATGGTCCCGGGCGATCTCGCCAAGGGGCTGCCGGTGATCGTGCTCGTCGATTCGGGCACCGCTTCGGCTTCCGAGATCGTCGCCGGCGCGCTGCAGGATCATCATCGCGGGCTCGTGATGGGCGTGCGCAGCTTCGGCAAGGGATCGGTGCAGACCATCCTGCCGATGGGCCAGCGCGCCGCGCTGCGGCTCACCACCGCACGCTATTTCACGCCTTCGGGCCATTCGGTGCAGGAAGGCGGGATCAAGCCAGATCTGCTCGTGCCGCAGATCTCCGATCCCGATTACAAGGATCGCACGGTGATCCGCGAGGCCGACCTTCGGAAGCATTTGATCAACGCCGAGAAGGTCGACGACGCGACGCTCGAGGACGATGCGCGCACCGATCCGCGCTTCGCCCAGACCGCCGAGCAGCTCAAGAAGCAGGGCATCGACGACTTCCAGCTCCATTATGCGCTGCAGACGATCGCCCGCTCGGGCGGCAAGCCCCAGGTCGCAGTCAAGGGCCGCTGAGGCGTGCGCAAAGACGGGCTCCGCACCGCGCGGCTGATCGCGCTCCTGCTGCCGGCCGCATTGCTCGCCGGGGCGTGGGGGTCGCAATTGTTCGGGCTGGTGCCGTGCGAGATGTGCCATTGGCAGCGCTGGCCGCATTATGCTGCGATTCCAGTTGCGCTGCTGGCGTTCGCGCCGCTGCCGCGCCCGGTGCAGATGCTGTTCGTGCTGTTCGCCGCGGTGCTAATCGCAGTCAGCGGCGCGATCGGCGTGTTCCATGCCGGCGTCGAATATCATTGGTGGCAGGGGATCACGGCTTGCACCGCCCCGGTCGGGCACGGCGACGCGATGGACATTCTCAATCAGGCGCTGCGTCGCCCGCTGGTGCGTTGTGACGTACCGCAATGGACGCTCTTCGGGATCAGCCTCGCGGGCTTCAACGCAATCCTTTCGCTGGGTGGAGCCGTGGCGATCTTCGCGCTGGCGCCGCGAAAGGCGCGGCGATGAGCTGGAAGCCGGGTGATCGCCGCGAGGGCCATGACGCGATGGTCCGCGTCGATCAGGCCGGCGAATATGGCGCGACGCGCATCTATGCGGGGCAGCTCGCGGTGATGGGCGATCGCACGCCGATGGCGCGCATGATCAATGGCATGGCCAATCAGGAAGAGCGCCACCGCGCCTTTTTCGACGCGATGATCGCGCGCCGCGGCGTGCGGCCGACTGCGCTCCAGCCCTTCTGGAACGTCGCCGGCTTCGCATTGGGCGCCGTCACCGCGGCGATCGGCCCGTCCGCCGCAATGGCCTGTACCGCGGCGATCGAAACCGAGATCGACCTGCATTACCAGCGCCAGCTCGCCGAACTGGGCGACGGCGATCCCGAACTGCGCGATGCCGTGGCGCAATTCCGCGACGAGGAAATCGAGCATCGCGACACGGCGATCGCATCGGGCGCGGAAAATGCGGTGGCCTATCCGCTTCTATCGGGGCTGATCCGGATGGGGTGCCGGGCGGCCATTGCAGTATCGAAACGGATATGACAGGCCGGGTCAGGCGTTGAGGCGCCAGGACAGGCGCGAGGAGACAGCATGATGCTCAAGCGGATCGTGATCGTGGCAGGGCTTGCCGCAGCGCCCCTGCTGGTACCGGCCGCACAGGCGCAAAATGCCGCGCAGAACGGCGTCCTGCTCATCTATGGCAACGACAAATGCCCGACCAACGACAATGGCGAGGAAATCGTCGTGTGCCAGCGGCTCGACGAGAGCGAGCGCTTCCGCATCCCCCAGTCGCTGCGCGAACAGCCCGGCCGGCCGCAGGCGAGCGAAAGCTGGGCAGTGCGTTCGGAGGATGCGCTGGACACGGGCCGGACGGGCGGCGTCGGCAGTTGCTCGACGGTGGGCCCCGGCGGCTCGACCGGATGCTTCGTGCGCCAGGCCACCCGCGCGCGCGCCGAGACGCGGGCGCGCCGGGAAGAAGCGTCGAACCTGCCGCTGCCCTGACGCAGCCTCAGCCCGGGCGGCGTACCAGCCACGCGGGCGGATCGCGCAGTACGCATTCGCCGATGATCCACAGCATCGCCGCGGCGCGAAAGCCGGCGGCGATCGCGATATGGGTGGTAGTCGCGGCGGGCCAGGCATGTTCGTTCCCGGCGAACCACCAGAATTCGGCGAAATAGGCGGCCACGTCGCCCAGCACGAATAGCGCAACGGGCCATAATCGCGGCGCGGTCATCAGCAGCAGCGGGTAGAGCCACAGGTCGAATTGCGGCGAATAGACCTTGTTGGTCAGCATGAACCAGGCGAGCACCGGCGTGAGCAGCACCCAGAGGTGGGTTCGATGCTTGCGCCAGCCGAGCCCGACGATCAGCGCCGCGCCCACCACGAAGCCGATCGCGGCATAAAGGTTGCGCTGCTCGATCCAGGTGAACCACCAGCCCATGTTGGAGAAGATTTCCCAGCTCGCCGCCGCCGTGCCCTGACGTTCCTGCGAGAAGCGATAGAATTCGCTCCAGTTCTCTGGCGCGAACCAGGCGACCGGCAGATTGACCAGCCCCCATGCCCCGATCGCCGCCGCCGACAGCGCCGCGGCACGGAGCAGCCGCTCGCGCCAGGGCCGGGCGTCACCGAACAGCGCGCTCAGTCCGATCAACGGCAATGCGAGCACCGGGAACAGCTTGGCCGCGGTGCCGAGCCCCGCCGCCGCCGCCGCGGGCACCAGCCGCCCTTCGCGCGCGAGCAGAAGCGCGCCGACCGCGAGTGCCGCCGCAGCCATATCCCAATTATGCCCGATATAGAGGATCAGAGGCGGCGCCAGCGCCCACGCCCATAGCCTTCGCCGATCCATCCCCGCTTGCAGGAACAGCTTGAGCACCAGAGCCGCGAGCAATCCGTTGGCTACCACTACGACACCGAGAAAATGGCCATCACGCGCGCGCTCGCCGAACAGCAATCGCGTCGCGGTCCCCTCAACCCAGATCTGCGCGCCGGTGAGCACCGGATATTCCATCTGCGCCTGGAAATAGGGTATCTTGCCCTCGGCCACGCCACGCCCGTGCCAAAAGGGCATCACGTCGTTATAGCAGCCGGTGGTATATTGCTCGGCATCGGTCCAGCCGCCGGGCACGCAATGCCCCTTGAACAGCCAGCCAGCGCCGATGGTAAGGGTTAGCGCGATCCACAGCCACGCCACGCGCCAGTTCACATCGCGTGGAAGAGCCCAACCCATGGCCCGGCTGCTTATCGCGCGCGACCAACGGCGTCCATGCCGACTGCTTGTCGAATGTCGATAAGCCTCAGTCCTCAAGCTGTACGGGCACGAACAGGCTGCGCTTGCCTACCCCCAGCGCGACATTGGTGGTGAAGCGGCGAACGTTCGGATTGTCGCCCATCAGCCGGCTCATCAGCGTGTCATACGCACCGACATCGGGCGCGACTACCACCAGCACGAAATCGGCGGTGCCGGTGACGTAGTAGACCTGCTGGATCCACGGCTCGGCGGCGAGCCATTGGCGCAGGCGCGCGATCAGCTCGGGCCGCTCGCGCTCGATCTCGAGCGCGGCGAGGAAGAAGTTCGGCTTTCCCACCTTGAGCGGATCGACCACCGCGGCGGTGGCGACGATGACGCCGTCGTCGCGCAGCCGCTTGAGCCGGCGCAGCACGGCGGAGGGCGAGAGCCCGACTTCCTCGGCGAGCGCATCTGCGGTGCGCGCCGCGTCGTGCTGGACGAGGGTGAGGAGCTTGCGGTCGAACGCGTCGAGGTCGGATCGGGCCATCGCCGTCACTCTAGCGTCAACCTTCGCCGAAATCCGCCATTTTGTCCCGCCATTTCGCCGGAATCCAGCGCACGCCGCCCTTATCTCTCTCCGTGCGTTCTTCAAGGAGCCCCCCGATGATCGACCATATCGAAATCCGCACGTCGCGCATGGCCGAAAGCCTGTCCTTCTATGCCCAGGCGCTCGGCCCGCTTGGCTACACCCAGAAGGTCGATGGCGACGCCAAGGGTTTCGGCAATGACGATGCGCTCGACCTGTTCCTCGTCGAGGGCACGCCGTCGGACGTGCATTTCGCCTTTGCCGCGCCCGATCGCGCGATGGTGGACCGGATCTACGATGCCGGCCGCGCTGCGGGGCTGACGCTGGACCGGGCGCCCGCGCTCGCCCCGCACATTCACCCGAATTACTATGCCGGCTATCTCCGCGATCCCGACGGACGGCTGGTCGAGTTCGTCTGCCACGTCGCCGAACCCGGTTAATTAACAAGGGTGTCAATTCGCTTCGCCCTGATTATCATGCCCCAAAAATGAAGATGGGAGAGCAGGATGAAGCGATACTGGACGCTCGCGGCCGTGCTGGCTGCCGGCCCGGCGGCGGCGCAGACCGTGACCGTGGAGCCCGGCGCAAATGCCCAGGAGCGGCTGCAGGCCGCCCTGATCGAGGCGAAGCCGGGGAGTATTGTGCGGATCGGCGCGGGCCGCTTCGAACTCACCGACGGACTCAGCCTCGATGTCGACCGCGTGACGGTGCGCGGTGCCGGTCCCGACAAGACCATCCTCAGCTTCAAGGGACAGCTCGGCGCCGGTGAGGGACTCCTCGTCACGTCGGACGATGTCGTGCTGCGCGGTTTCGCGGTGGAGGACAGCAAGGGCGACGGGATCAAGTCCAAGGGCGCCGATCGGATCGTCTACAAGGACATCCGCGTCGAATGGACCGGCGGCCCGAAGGCGACCAATGGCGCATATGGCGTCTATCCGGTCGAGAGCAGCGACGTGCTGATCGACGGAGTCCTGGTGAAGGGCGCGTCGGATGCGGGCATCTATGTCGGCCAGTCCGACCGGATCATCGTCCGCAATTCGATCGCGACGCACAATGTCGCGGGGATCGAGATCGAAAATAGCGGCCATGCCGACGTGACCGGCAATCTGGTCACCCACAATACCGGCGGCATCCTGGTGTTCGACTTGCCGGCACTGCCCCGGCGCGGCGCGGGCTGGGTGACGGTGAGCGGCAACAAGGTGGTCGACAACGACACGCCCAATTTCGCGCCCAAGGGCAACATCGTCGCGACGGTGCCCACCGGCACCGGCGTGCTGATCATGGCCGCGAACAACGTCACGGTCACCGGCAACGATCTGGCCGGCAACGGCACCGCCAACATCATGGTCATCGCCTATCGCCAGCCCTTCGACGACAAGGGCTACAACCCGCTTCCGCGCCATATCCATCTCGCCGCCAACCGGCACGGCCGCGCCGGCTTCGCGCCGGCGATGCCGGGGAGCGCCGAGCTCGCCAAGGCGCTGGGAGGCATTTTGCCGCCGATCTTCTGGGACGGCACCGGCGGCGACGCAGTGGACCTGACCGGCGACAATCAGGTGCCGGTACTGTCGCTCGGTCTCGCGCTCGGCGCGGGGATCGAGACCGCCAAGCCGCAGCCGGTCAAGCTTCGCGAAGAGATTCCCCCGCCGCTCGGCGTGGTGACCTTGCCCCCGGCGATGGAGGCCGCGGCCAAGTGAAAGCATTGCTGAGCGCCGCGGCACTGCTGTTCGCGGCGCTGTTCGCGCGGGCCGATGGCGTTAATGACGCGGCGATCACCGGCGAGGACCTACCCGTACATCTCTCCGAATTCGGACTGTTCACCGACCTTGCGACGCGCACCCCCGCCGCACGGATGGTTCGCTACGATCTCGAGACCGCGCTCTTCTCCGATTACGCCGAGAAGGAGCGTTACCTCTATCTGCCAGAGGGCGCGCAGGCTCGCTATGATCCCGACAAGGCGTTCGACCTTCCGGTGGGCGCCGCATTGGTCAAGACCTTCGGCTATCGCGCGGGCGGCGTATTCAAGCCGCTCGAGACGCGGCTGCTGCTCCACCGCGCGAGCGGCTGGGTGGCGCTTCCCTATGTCTGGAACGCCGCAGGCACCGACGCGGACCTGAAGCGCGCCGGCACGCGAATCCCGGTGACCTTCACCGATCCCTCGGGCATGTCGCGCAGTATCAGCTATGCGGTGCCCAACCAGAACCAGTGCAAGGACTGCCACGCGCTGGGTGGCCGGGTGACACCGATCGGCGTCAAGGCGCGCTACCTCAACCATAACGGCCAGCTCGAGAGGCTGCTCGCCGCCGGCATGCTCGACCGGCTGCCGCCCGACGCGCCGCGCATCGCCCGCTGGGATGACCGCGCCGCGCCGGTCGAGGCCCGCGCCCGGGCCTATCTCGAGATCAATTGCGCGCATTGCCACAACCCTGCCGGTGCCGCCTCGAATTCGGGCCTGTTCCTCGACTGGCGCCAGCGCGACCCTGGCGCGCTCGGCATCCTCAAGCGCCCAGTCGCGGCAGGACGCGGCAGCGGCGATCGCGACTTCGCGATTCAGCCGGGCGCTCCCGACGCCTCGATCCTGATCTATCGGATGGAGAGCACCGATCCGGGGATCGCCATGCCCGAGCTCGGCCGCGCCACCGTCCACAAGGAAGGCATCGCACTTGTCCGCGAGTGGATCGTGGAGATGCCGAAATCCGCCCCCGTGCGTTAGGGAGCGGATGCCCGGACACGGGAGGCAAGCATGGTGCGGACGGCGCGAAACTCGATCGGCGGCAACATCGAAACGGCCTGGGAAGCGCTGCGCGCCGAGGCGGCGAGCTGTACGCGCTGCCATCTGTACAAGCATGCGACGCAGACGGTATTCGGCGAGGGGCCGATCGATGCGCGGATGATGTTCGTCGGCGAGCAGCCGGGCGATCAGGAGGACCTTGCCGGGCGACCGTTCGTGGGGCCCGCCGGGCAGATATTCGACAAGGCGATCGGCGCGGCGGGAATCGATCGCGGGCGCGTCTACGTCACCAACGCGGTCAAGCATTTCAAGTTCGAGCCGCGCGGCAAGAGGCGGATCCATTCGAAGCCCGATGCCGGCGAGATCCAGGCGTGCCGCTGGTGGTACGAGCAGGAGCGGCTACTGGTGAAGCCCGCAATGACTGTCGCGCTGGGCGCCACCGCGGCGCGGCAGATGCTGGGCAAGGTCGTGACGATCAGTGGCACGCGGGGCAAGGCGATCGAGCTCGCCGAGGGGGGGCTGGGCTGGGTGACGATCCACCCCAGCTTCCTGTTGCGCATGCCCGACAAGAGCCGCGCCGAGGACGAATTCGCCGCTTTCGTGGAAGATCTTAGAGGAGCGGCGAAGGCGGTCGGCTAAAGCTTGGCGGGGTCCGGCCCCAGCCGGCCGGCGGGATCGTCGAGCGTGTCGATCGCGGCCATGTCCTCGGGTTCGAGCGTCACGCTGCCCGCCGCGAGATTGGCGGCGAGCCGCTCGCGCGCCGAGGCCTTGGGAATCACCGCTAGCCCGTGATGCAGATGCCAGGCGAGGATCGCCTGCGCGGGCGTGCAACCCCGCGCTTCGGCGATGCGGACGATCCCGGGATGTCCGAGCATCGTCCCCTGCCCCAACGGCGCCCAGCTCTGGGTCAGGATGCCGTGCGCGGCGTGGAATTCGCGCAGCGCGCGCTGCTGGAAGCCCGGATGAAGCTCCACCTGGTTGAGTGCCGGCGCCACGCCGGTCGCGTCGATGATCGCGCGCAGATTGTCGGCACCGAAGTTCGACACGCCGATCGACTTGGCCCGCCCCTCGTCGCGCAGCCGCACCAGCGCCTTCCATGTCTCGACATAGTTGCCGAGCGACGGCATCGGCCAGTGGATCAGATAAAGGTCGACATGATCGCGCCCGAGCCGTTCGAGACTCTGGTCGAACGCCCGCAGCGCCGAATCGAACCCCATGTCGCTGCGCCACAGCTTGGTTGTGACGAACACGTCGTCTCGCCCGCCCAGGCCGGCAGCGACACCGGTCTCGTTGCCGTAGAAGGCGGCGGTATCGACCAACTTGTAGCCGACCTCGAGTCCTTCGCGGGTGATCCGCTCGGCGTCGTCATTGGGGACCAGATAGGTACCGAAACCGATCGCGGGGATCGTGCGGCCGTCGTTCATCATCAGTGTATCGGGCATGGCAGGTCGCTTAGCTGTCGGATCGCGCCTCCGCCAGCCGCGCTGCGATCGCGCGCACTTTTTCCTCGCGGCCGGGCGCGAATTTCTCGACCATCGCATGGTAGCGCGCGAGCGTCGCCGGATCGGCACGTTCGGGAGAACCGCTGTCGAAGGGCGGCGCGGGATCATATTCGAGGCTGAGCTGGACGAATCTCGCATGGTCCTCGCCACGTATTCTGGCGGTGAGGGCGAGTGCGAAATCAATGCCTGCGGTGACGCCGCCGCCGGTGACGCGGTTGCGATCGAAGACGACGCGTTCAGCCGCCGGTTCGGCGCCGAAGAAAGCGAGCTGATCGCGCGAGGCCCAGTGGCAGGCGGCGCGATAGCCGGTGAGCAGCCCGGCGGCGGCGAGGATCAGCGACCCGGTGCAGACGCTGGTGACCCATTGCGCGTCCCCGGCAACCTGCCGGACCCAGGCAAGCGTTTCGGGATCCTCCATCGCGGCGATCGTGCCGAAGCCACCGGGGACGCAGAGAATGTCGGTGCGCTGAACCTCGGCGAAGGTCGCAGTGGGCAAAAGCGCGAATTGCGCATCGGTCTCCACCGGTTCCCGCGTCTTTGCGACCAGGTCGAGCTTCACGTCGCCCATTCGCGACAGCACTTGCGCGGGCCCGGTCAAGTCGAGCTGCGTGACGTTCGGGAAGAGCAGGAAGGCTATGTGCATGGCCCATCCT
Source organism: Sphingomonas sp. Root241 (assembly GCF_001428865.1). Classification (GTDB taxonomy): domain Bacteria; phylum Pseudomonadota; class Alphaproteobacteria; order Sphingomonadales; family Sphingomonadaceae; genus Sphingomonas. Next base: position 48,344 of record NZ_LMIV01000001.1, on the reverse strand, counting down.
ACCCGACAAACCCCCGGCGCCGCTACTCCGCGATCAGCGCGGCGAAGGGCGGCAGCAGTTCGGGGGTGGCGCCGTTGATCGCCTGAACGACGCGCCGGCCGTGCAACGCCGCGGGTGCCGGCAAGGCGTTGTCGCCGAGGTTGAACGCGCAGAGCAGGGTCTGGCCCCCGGCCTCACGCTCGAACAACAGCAGCGCTTCGTCTGCCTGCCGGATCGTGATCGATCCGGTCATCAGCGCCGGGCTCGAATGGCGCAATGCGATGAGACGGCGCGTGAGATTGAGGAGCGATTCCGGATCGGCCTCCTGCCGATCGACTGCCAGCGCGGCGTGATCGGGGCCGAGCGGGAGCCAGGGGCGACCCTGCGTGAAGCCCAGCTGGGGCGCGTCGGCCTTCCACGGCATCGGCGTGCGGGCGCCGTCGCGGCTCAGGGTCAGCGGCCAATTGGTGATCGCCTCGGGATCGCGGAGATGCTCGAAGCCGATCTCGACCTGAGTGAGCCCCAATTCCTCGCCGTAATAGAGGATCGCATTGCCGCGCAGCGACAGCAGCAGCAGCATCTTCAGCCGCGCGAAGGCGGCCGCGTGTTCGGACGCGATCCAGCGCGAGATCGCGCGGGGCGCATCGTGATTCTCGAAGGCCCAGCTCGGCCAGCCGATCCCGGGCGCATGCGGCCAGCCCGCCACCGCGCCCTGCACCAGCGCGGGAGTCAGACGATCGGCATAGAGGAAGTTGAAGCCATAGGCGCTGTTGAGCCGGGTCTCGCCTTCGGTGAACAGATGCATCTCGGGCTCAGGCGCAGGCCCGCCGACCTCGGCCACGGTGAAGCGCCCGCCGAAATCGTCCGCCAGAGCACGCAGCTTTTCGAGGAAAAGCGGGATATCGGTGTGGCTCTGGTTGTAGATGTGCTGCTGGAAATCGAACGAGCGGGTGCGCGGCGCGCCGATGTCGGGCGCGGGCGGATTATCGCGCAGCTCGGGATCGTGCATCGTGAAGTTGATCGCATCGAGCCGGAAGCCGTCGACCCCGCGTTCGAACCAGAAGCGCGCGACGCCGAGCGCGGCTTCCTGCACCGCCGGATTGTGGAAGTTGAGATCGGGCTGCTCGCGCAGGAAATTGTGGAGATAATATTGGCCGCGGCGCGCGTCCCACGTCCAGGCCGGGCCGCCGAACACCGATTGCCAGTTATTGGGGGGCGAGCCGTCGGGCCGGGCATCGGCCCAGACATACCAGTCGGCCTTGGGATTGTCGCGGCTGGCGCGGCTCTCCTGAAACCAGGGGTGCTGATCCGAGCTGTGCGAATAGACCTGATCGATCAGCACGCGCAGCCCCAGCTGGTGTGCGCGCGCGATCAGCGCGTCGAAATCGGCGAGCGTGCCGAACACGGGGTCGACGCCGCAGAAATCGCTTATGTCGTAGCCGAAATCGCGCATCGGCGAGGTGAAGAAGGGCGACAGCCACACTGCGTCGACACCCAATGAGGCGACGTGATCGAGATGCGCGGTCACGCCCGCCAGGTCGCCGACGCCGTCGCCGTTCGAATCGGCGAAGCTGCGCGGATAGATCTGGTAGATCACCGATCCGCGCCACCATTCGCGCGTATCGGTGTCGGGTTGCGGGGCAAGCACTCGGTTCATTGCGACTTTCCGGCGGCGCAGACGGCATAGCCGAAGGCGGGTAGGGTCAGGGTGACGCTGCCGGGGGCGGCGGCGGTTGCGGGGCAGGCGCCGGCGAGCGACGCGAACGTCGTCGAGCCGGTCTCCACCTGAACGTTGCCGGTCCAAGGCTGCGGGCTCGAATTGAACGCGATCAGGATCTCCGCGCCGCTATCGGGATCGAAGCGCGAGACCGCGAACAGGCCGGGCTTGTCGCCGGCGAAGCGCACGATCTGCCGGCCGCGGGTGAGCGCCGGGTGTGCGCGGCGCAGCTTCGCCAGCGTGGCGATTTCGCGGAACAGCGGATGATCGGTGTCGAAATTGGCGACGGCGTTGGTGCGGGCCGTGCCGAGCAATTGGTTGTCGTTATAGACCGCCACCTTGCTGGCGAACATGTCCTCGCGCGCATTCTGATCGTCGCCGTCGCCGACGAAACCCTGCTCGTCGCCCGAATAGATCGTCGGCACGCCGCGCAGCAGGAGCAGCATCGCATGAGCGAGCCGGTCACGCGCCAGCAGTTCCTCCGCGCTCGCATTCGGATTGGCCTTGCGGATGAAGAAGGCGGCGCGGCCCTGATCGTGGTTGCCGAGGAAGGTGGGGAGCCTGCGCGCAGTCGCCTCGCCGCCTTCGTAGAGCGGATCGGCGGCGAATACCGCGGCGAGCTTGTCGGTGCCGACCTCGCCAGCGCTGACCGCGTTGACGGTGCGCGCGAAGGCGAAATCGAGGACGGTCGGCAATTTGTCGACGCGGGTGTGCCGGGCGAGTGCCGACGTGTCGGGATCGGCGACTTCGCCGAAGATATGGAAGTTGGGAATGCCCTTCGCTTTGGCGCGTTCGAGCATCGCCGGCGCGAACGCCGCCCAGAATTCGGGGTTCACGTGGCGCGCGGTATCGATGCGGAAGCCGTCGATCCCGAAGCGATCGATCCAGCTCCCGAAGATCTCGATCATGCCCGCGATCACGCGCGGATGCTCGGTGAACACGTCGTCGAGCCCCACGAAATCGCCCATCGTCGAACTCTCGCCCGCGAAGGTCGAGTTGCCGCGGTTGTGGTAGTAGATCGGATCGTTGAGCCAGGCCGGGACCTTCACCTGCCGCTCCGCCGCCGGCACGAACGGCGTATAGGCGTAATCGGGCCGGGTCAGTTTCGCGAAATTTTCGGGCGTCCGGATGTCGTCGCCGGCGAAACCGCTGTTGATCGCCGCACCGGCGACGCCGCCTTTGCGCCCGTACGGAAACTCGGCGCGAGACCGATACGTGCAGTCGCCGCACTCGCGATACCGGATCACGTCCGCGGTGTGATTGACGATGATGTCCATATAGACCTTGATCCCGCGGGCATGCGCCGCGTCGACCAGGGCCTTGAAGTCCGCATCGGTGCCGAGATGCGGGTCGACCATGGTGAAGTCGGTCACCCAATAGCCGTGATAGCCGGCGGATTCCTGTCCCTTCGGGCCCTGCACCGGCTTGTTCTTGAAGATCGGGCCGACCCAGATCGCGGTGGCACCGAGCGCCTCGACATAATCGAGCCGCTTGGTCAGTCCCTTGAGATCGCCGCCATGGTAGAAGCCCTTGGCCGCGGGGTCGAAGCCGGTGACGAGTCGGTCGCCCTTCAGTCCGCCGCGATCATTGGCGGTGTCGCCATTCTCGAACCGGTCGGGGAGCAGGAAATAGAGCACCTCGTCCTCGGGCAGGCGATCGCGATAGCTCTGCGCGGCGGCAGGCATGGCGGCGAGCATGGCAAGGAAGAACGCGGCGAGCTTCATGCGGCGATCTCCTCGTGCGCGGCGCAATGCTGGCGGATGAAAGCGGCGTGATCGGGCATCTGGGCGACTTCGCGCGCAGTGAGCTTGGCGAGCAGATCGAGATATTCGGCGAGCTCCGCGCTGCCCGGCCGGTCGGCGAGCGGGTGGTGCCCCTCGGCGGCGATCCCCTGCCCGACGAGCACCTGCAGCCACGCGACTTCGCTGAACAGGTCACTCTCCTCGCGGACGATCTGGCCCGAGGCGCGCCACAGCGCGATCTTGTGCGCGAGGCTCTCCGGCAACGGCGTCTCGCGGCGCGCGCGCCAGAAGGGCTCGTCGCGATCATTGGCGGCGTAATGGAGGATCAGAAAGTCGCGGATGCGATCATATTCCCGATCGGCCTGGCGATTATACTCGGCGCGCTGAGCCTCGCCGATGCACCGCCCGGGAAGGAGCTTGAGGATCCGCTCAACCGCCGACTGGATCATGTGGATGCTCGTCGATTCGAGCGGCTCGAGAAAGCCGCTCGCCAGTCCGACGGCGATGACATTGGCCTGCCAGAAGGCACGGCGCTTGCCCGGCATGAAGCGGAGCGGACGCGGATCGGCGAGCGCAGGCCCGTCGAGATTGGCGAGGAGCTGCGCCGCCGCTTCGTCGTCGGACAATGCGTCGCTGGAATAGACGATACCGTTGCCGGTGCGGTGCTGGAGCGGGATGCGCCATTGCCAGCCGGCGGCGTGCGCAGTGGCGCGGGTATAGGACGTGAAGTCCCCCGCGCGCGCGCTCGGCACCGCGAGTGCCCGGTCGCAGGGCAGCCAGTGCGACCAATCCTCATATCCGACGCCGAGCGCGTCAGCGATCAGCAGGCCGCGAAAGCCGGTGCAGTCGATGAACAAGTCGCCCGCGATTTCAGGGGAGTCGTCTGGAGCAGCCTCCGCCTGGGCTGACGCAACCCCAACCGTTCGCCCTGAGCTTGTCGAAGGGCGGCTGTCCGCTTGCGATGCGCCCGTGGATGGGAGGGCTTCGACAGGCTCAGCCCGAACGGAAGAGGGGCGGTTCAACCCATCATATGTCCGCTCGAGCCGCAGCGCGGTGACGTCACCGGTTCCGGAATCGCGCAGCACCTCGACGATCCGCCCCTCGTGCCGCACGACGCCGGCCTGCTCGGCGTAGCTCCGCAGGAAGCGCGCATAGAGGCCCGCGTCGAAATGGAATGCGTACGGCATTTCGGGCAGCATCGCCGCAGTGTGCGCGGGCCCGCGCTGCATGCGATTGGCGAGCGCCGCCGCATTGTTGAGCGAATACTCGGCGAGCGGCCGGGCCACGCCCTCGGCCATGCCGCGCAGCCAGCTATGCTGGAAGGCGACGCCGCCATTGGGCCGGCCGACATCGCCGAACGCGTGCATGTAGCGGCCACCCTTCGTCCAGCCGACGAATTCGATCGCGAGCTTGAACGTCGCCTGCGTCGCGGCGATGAACGCGTTCTCGTCCACCCCCAGCCCGGCATTGAACATGCGGATCTGCGGGATGGTCGCCTCCCCCACCCCGACCGTGCCGATCTCCTCGGATTCAACCAGAGTCACGCTGGAGCCGGGGCCGAGGAAGCGGATCAGCGCGGCGGCGGTCATCCACCCTGCGGTGCCGCCCCCGGCCACGACGATGCGATAGGGCTGTTCGGACGCCACTTTACGCTCCCGGAAAGGCCATGGCCCGGGCTCCGCGGAGCCCGGGCAGGGTAGGCATCAGAACTTGTACGAGAGGCCGAGATAATAATCGCGGCCGTAGCGCTGATATTCGCGCGTGAGCCGCGTATCGCCCGCCTCGGTGGTGACGAACGGCGCGTCGGTGAGGTTCTTCGCCTGGGCGAGGATCGAGAGGCCGGTGAGCGGACCGCTCTGGAACTCGTAGCCGATCTGGGCGTCGAGCACGCCCTCGGCCTTGCCCGTGCGATATTCGGGATTGGCCGAGAGGCCGGCCAGCTCGGCGAGGAACTCGTCGCGCCAGCGATAGGTCGCGCGGGCCTGGAAGCCGTTCTTCTCGAAATAGGCAGTGCCGGTGCCGATCCACTTCGACTGGCCCGGCAGCGTCACCGGGCTATTGTCGGCATAGACGATCTTGCTGTCGACATAGCTGCCGGTGGCGAAGATGCCGAAGCCGTCGAGCGCCTGGCTGAACACGCTGAACGGCAAGGACGCGGTCGCCTCGACGCCGAGGATCTCGCCGCGGCCGGTATTGGCCGGCGCCTTGACCAGGCCGAACTGCGCGTTCTGCGCCACTACGATCGCGCGCTGCGCCGGTGGCAGCACCGACAGCAGGGCCGAGAAATCATAGAGTACGCTGTTGTTCGGATCGACGAAGTCGGTGAGGTGCTTGAAGAAGCCGGTCAGCGCCAGATAGCCGCCGCCGTGGAAATATTTCTCGAACGAGACGTCGATGTTATCCGACTTGTAGGGCTTGAGCTCGAAATTGCCGCCGTTCGAGCTGAACGGGCTGTTCTGCGGCGAACCGCCGAGGCCGATCTTCGAGAAATCGACGCTGACCGCCTGAGTGATGCGCTCCTGATCGAGGCGCGGGCGCACCATCGTCTGCGCGGCACCGAGCTTGATGTAGAAGCCGTCGTCGAGCTCGACGCTGAACGTCGCCGAGGGCAGGAAGTTGGTGTAGCTGATCTCGCCGTCGACCGGCGCGGTGGTGACCACGCCCGCCTGCAGCGCGGCGATCTGCCCCGACGAACCCTGCTTGGTGTGCACCACCTGGAACCCGAGCGAGCCCTTCAATGCCTTGCCGCCGACGGTGCCGTCGATCGCCAATTTGGCATAGCCGGTGAGCACCTTCTCGGTGATGACGTTGTCGCGGACCAGCGAGTCCGGGCGGTTGTCGAACACCGAATTGAGCAGGCCGTAGACCTTCATCGGATCGTAGGTCAGCATCTTCGGCACGCCGAGATAGCCGAGCGAGACCTGCTCATCGAGCAGCGCGTCGGCCGGCACCGCGAAGCTCGTCGGCGTGCCGCTGGCGACGGTGCAGTTGGTGCCGCCGCCCGGCGGGCAGAGGAAGTACGACGTGTAGCGGCTCTGCTTCTCGCGGCGGCTGTAGTTCGCGCCCACTTCCCATCCCTTGACGATCGAGTTGCTGAACTCGCCGTTGAAGCTGGCGCGCAGCGACTTGAGATCGTCGGTGAAGTCCGGGCGGTTGAGGAAGCCGGCCTGCACCACCGTCTGGGTGCCGTTGAAGCCCCAGCCGCGCGGATCGGTCAGGCGGATGATGCCGGTATTGGTATAATCGAGCGTGGGCACGATGTCGTAGGTGCCGTCGCTGTTGTGCGAGATGTGGATCGTATCCTTGGCGCCCGATGAATTATAGCCGGTGCCCGAATAGGTCTCGAGCAGGAAATCGGTGCGGGTCGCACGGCTCCAGCTGGCGTCGACGACGAAATGGACCGAATCGCTGAGACGGAGATCGTTATTCCAGCCGAGCGAGAGATTGTCGGCGGAGCGCTTGTTGAAATCGTTGCGCTGGACGCCGACGACATTGGTCAAAGTCGCTTCGGTGACGAGGCCGTCCTCGACCGTGTAGCCCGGCTGGATGACGGCGTTCGAGCCCCAGGTCGGCGCGATCGGGAATTCGATGCCGCGCAGCCGCTGCGTCTCCTCGAAATTCGAATAGAGCGCGTCGAAGGTCGAATGGAAATTCTCGCTCGGCGCCCACTCGACCGTGGCGACGCCGCCATAGCGCTTGAGCACGTTCGACTGGACGTAGGGCTTGGCGCCGCCGAGGAAGAGGTTGCCGCCGGCCGCGGGTTCGGTGGGGAAGCCCCAGGCGGCGTAGCGCTCGATCTGGGTGGGCGTGCTCTGCGCCGACAGGCCGATCGCGATGCCGAGCGTGTCGCCCGCGAACTTGCCGACATAGGTCGCCGAAGCGCGATAGCCGTAGCGGCTGCCGTCGGGATTGAGCTTGTCCTTCTCGTTCATCTGCCCGCGGGCCGAGACGACGAAGGCGGTCTTCGAATCGAGCGGGCGCAGCATGCGCAGGTCGACGGTGCCGGCGATGCCCGCGGCGACCAGCGAGGCGTCGGCCGATTTGTAGACATTGACGGTCTTGAAGAATTCCGAGGGATATTGGTCGTATTCGACGCCGCGATTGTCGCCGACGGTGACCTGCTCGCGGCCGTTGAGCAGGGTCGTCGAGAAATCGGGGCCGAGGCCGCGGATCGACAGGCGCTGGTCGCGGCCCTCGAGGCGCTGCGCGGTCACGCCGGGGAGGCGGGCGAGCGAATCGGCGATCGAGACGTCGGGCAGCTTGCCGACGTCTTCGGCCGAGATCGAATCGACGATCATCGACTGGTCGCGCTTGATCGCGGCCGACGAGGCGAGCGAGGCGCGGATGCCGGTGATGACGATCTCTTCGCCCTGGGTATCGGCACTCTGCGCCGGATCGGCGGCGGGCGCGTCCTGCGCCATTGCCGGCGCGGCGAAGGCCGCGAGCGCGAGCGCGACGCCAAGTGCCTGGCTGCTCGCCCCAAGAGCCATGCGAGTGGCCGAACGGCCACGGTTATTGCTGATCAAAGTCCGTCTCCCCTAAACCGCCCCGCTCCAGCTCTCACGGCCGGTTCGTTTCGAGTGCGTAACCTGTGGCGTGCAAAGGAACTGCCCGCCGTTGCGGCGCACTTCTTCCGAAACACCCCTCCCCGACCAGCCGGTCACATACGTATTCAGTGCCGTTCCCTGCCCGGAGTGACCCGTTTGCATCACCCCTGTCGTTGACCTGAGGGGCGATCTGCGCGCATTGCATATTATGCGAAGCGGCACAGACCGCCTGCGGGGAAGGGACAGCCAGAGGCATGCAGCGCAAGCCGACCTCATTCGATATCGCGCAACTGGCGGGCGTCTCGCAGCCCACCGTCTCGCGTGCGCTGCGCGGCGAGCTGGGGGTGAACCCGGCGACGCGGCTGCGCATCGAATCGATCGCCAAGCAGCTCAACTACCGCGTCGACAAGGCCGCTTCGAACCTGCGCACGCGCCATTCGCAGACACTGGCATTGCTGATCTTCGAGGATCCGACCGCGGACGATTCGCTGATCAATCCCTTCTTCCATTCGATGCTGGGCTCGATCATCCGCGCCTGCGCCGAGCACGATCACGATCTGCTGATCAGCTTCCAGCAGCTCTCCAGCGACTGGCACACCGATTACGAGGATTCGCGCAAGGCGGACGGGATCATCCTGCTCGGCTATGGCGATTACGAACTCTATCGCTCGCGGCTGCGCGCGCTCGAGGATGCCGGCACGCATTTCGTGCGCTGGGGCTCGGTCCAGTCCGAAGCCTACGGCCTCACCGTCGGCTGCGACAATCATGGCGGCGGCAAGGAAGCGACGCGGCACCTGCTCGATCTCGGGCGGCGCAGCATCGCCTTTCTGGGCAGCGCATCGAGCCATTATCCCGAATTCCACGATCGCTATCGCGGCCATGTCGCCGCGCTCAAGCAGGCCGGGATCATTCCCCGCCCCGGCCTCCAGTTCGACGCGATCACCACCGAGGAGGCGGGCGCCGCGGCGGCGAACGCCTTGATCGCCAGCGGCGAGAAGTTCGACGCGATCCTCGCGGCCAGCGACTTGATCGCGATAGGCGCGATGCGCGCCCTGCAGGCGGCGGGGCTGAGCGTGCCCGACGACGTGGCGGTGGTCGGCTTCGACGACATTCCCGCCGCCAGCTCCGCCAGCCCGCCGCTCACCACGGTGATGCAGGACCCGCGGCTGGCAGGGCGCAAGCTCGTCGAGACGCTGATCGGCCGCATTCGCGAACAGCCGGTCGGATCGGCGCTGCTGCCGACCAGATTGGTGGTGCGCCGCTCGTGCGGTGCACCAGAGCAGCCTATTGCAAAGTAGGATTTGTTCTGTTTTCGTTCGCGCCGGGAGAGGCCGGATCGGACGAGAATTCCGTGAAATATAATTACGAGATGAATCGCGTTTCGGCGAATTGAGTCAATTTAGTGCCGGTCACGGGCTGCGGCGCCAGCGGAAAGATGAGCAAATGATCGAAAAGCCGCGCCAGTCTATTGTCGGCCTGTGGAACATCAGTTTCGGCTTTTTCGGCATCCAGATCGGCTTCGCGCTGCAGAACGCCAATATGAGCCGGATCTTCCAGACCTTCGGCGCGAACATCGACGATCTGCCGTGGCTGTGGGTGGCGGCGCCGTTGACCGGGCTGCTCGTCCAGCCGGTGATCGGGCATATGAGCGATCGGACCTGGCTCGGCCGGCTGGGGCGGCGGCGGCCTTATTTCTTTGCCGGCGCGCTGCTCGCGGCGCTCTCCCTGTTCGCGATGCCGCTGGCGCCCGCCTTGCTGTTCGCCGCGGTGATGCTGTGGGTGCTCGATGCCTCGCTCAACGTCTCGATGGAGCCGTTCCGCGCGTTCGTCGGCGATATGCTGCGCAAGGACCAGCACGCGGCGGGCTATGCGGTGCAGACCGCGTTCATCGGCACAGGCGCGGTGGTCGGGTCGATCTTCCCCTGGGCGCTGGAGCATCTCGGCGTGTCCAATGCGGCAGCGGACGGCGGCATCCCGGATACCGTGCGCTTCGCTTTCTGGTTCGGCGGGGCGGCCTTGTTCCTCTCGGTGCTGTGGACCGTGGTGACGACGCGCGAATATGCGCCCGACGCCATGGCGGCATTCGATCGGGACGCAGAGGCGGAGAGTCCGGCCGCTCCGCTGCTCGCGACCCGCAGCTATACCAGCAGTTTCGTCTGGCTCGCCGCAGGAGCGCTCGTGATCTGGGCGGTGGGGCAGTTCGGGCTGGAGAAGGAAGTCTATCTGCTCGGCGCATTGCTGCTCGGCTACGGCCTCGCCAGCGCCGTCGCGATCGCGCTGGCCCGGGCGGGGTCGGCGGCCAACATGCTGAGCAGCATCGTCGGCGACTTTTCGGGCATGCCTCTGCTGATGAAGCGGCTCGCGGTGGCGCAGTTCTTCAGCTGGTCGGCCCTGTTCATCATGTGGATCAACACCACCCCGATCGTGACGCAGGTTTTTTACGGCGCCGCCGACGCGGCCGACCCGCTCTATCAAAAGGGCGCGAACTGGGTCGATGCATTGTTCGCCACCTATAACGGCGTCGCCGCCATCGCCGCGCTGACGCTCCTGCCCTTCCTCGCCGCGCGGATCGGCCAGGCTCGGACGCATATCGTCGGGCTGCTGTGCGGCGCGGCGGGCTATGCCAGCTTCTTCGCGATGCCAGACCGGCACTGGCTGCTCTTGAGCGAAGTGGGGATCGGCATTGCCTGGGCGTCGATCCTCGCAATGCCCTATGCGATCCTCGCCTCGAGCCTGCCGCAGAAGAAGCTCGGCATCTATATGGGGCTGTTCAACGTCTTCGTGGTGGTGCCGCAATTGCTGGTCGCGACTGCCATGGGATCGATCATGAAGCGCTTCTTCCCCGGCGAGCCGATCTGGACGATGGCCTTCGCGAGCGCGACTTTGGTGCTGGCCGCACTGGCGATGCTGCGGGTCGTCCGGCTGACGCGGGGGTAATGCCGCCCTCCGTTCGTGCTGAGCTTGTCGAAGCACTGTTCTTCTATCCTGCGGAAGGAAAGACAGCCCTTCGACAAGCTCAGGGCGAACGGAATTGGAAGTCTGCCCTTCCAAACCAAACAAGGGTCATTCCGCCGCCCGCATCGCCGGCCCGAAATCGAGTTCGGCCTGGGCGACGGGCGCGAAGCTGCGGCGGTGGTGCGGCGTCGGGCCGAGCCGGCGCAGCGCTTCCTGATGGACTTTGGCGGCGTAGCCCTTGTTGCTCGCCCAGCCATAGCCGGGAAACGCCACATCAAGCTCGGTCATCATGCAGTCGCGGCGATGCTTGGCGACGATCGAGGCCGCCGCGATCGACAGGCACAGCGCGTCGCCGCCGACCACCGCATGGCTCTGATGGTCCCAATCGGGGCAGCGATTGCCGTCGACCAGCACGAAGGCGGGCACGAAGCCGAGCGCGTCGACCGCGCGGGTCATCGCCAGCATCGTCGCCCAGAAGATATTGAGAGTGTCGATCTCCTCGACGCTCGCCATCCCGACGCCGACCTTGGCGCATTCGAGGAGGCGCGCGCAGAGATCGGCGCGCTTCGCCGCGGTCAGCACCTTCGAATCGTCGATGCCGTCGGGAATGCATCTGGGATCGAGCACCACGGCGGCGGCGACCACCGGACCGGCGAGCGGCCCACGCCCCGCCTCATCGACGCCGGCAACATGGCCCTTATGCAGGCGCTGGTAACGGCGTTCGAACTTGAGGTCAGGCATCGTCGAGCCGCCATGGCGGAAAGCGCCGCATCTCGCCAGCCTGATAGAGCCGGATCGCATTGCCAGCCGGATCGCGCAGCCGCGCCTCGCGCCAGCCCCAGGGTTCGTCCTTGGGCTCCTGCTCGAACGCGAACCCCTGTTGCTGGAGGTAGGCCACGGTCACGTCGAGATCGCCGCATTCGAAATAGACGACCGGCGCGGTATAGTCCTTGTCGGTGGCGACCGAGAAAGTCGCGCCGCCCTCGGTTTCGAAACGGGCATAACGCGGGCTCGCCCGGACGACCTGCCGAAGGCCCAGCAGCCGATAGAATCGCTCGGAAGCGGCGAGATCCCGCGCAGGCACCGTCACCTGGTTCAGCATCGGCTCGAAAAAGCTCATGTTGAGATCGAGCCGCACCGCCTGCTGCCCCATCGGGCCGTGGCCGCGCCCCAGATCGGGTGCCTCGCGCATCGCAATCCGCACGAAACGGCGTGCGCGGTTGACGGCTTCGGGCAGGTCCCATTCGGTCGCGAGGCCGCAGGCGATCGCCGAAGAGAGCGTGCAGCCGGTGCCGTGCGTCGCCTCGCTCTCGATCCGCGGATCGCTCCATTCGATCATGGGCGGATCCTCGGGATTGGCCGAGTGCAGCCGATCGGTGACTTGCGGCGCATCGCCATGCCCGCCCTTGACCAGCACTGCGCAGCCATGCGCCGCTACCAAGGCCGCGGGATCGCCGCCCAGTGCTTCGAGCTCGGGGAGATTGGGCGTGACGATCGTCGCGCGGCCCATCAGCCGCTCGAACGCGGCGACCGTCGCCTCGTCCGCCAGCGTCGCGCCGCTGCTCGCGACCATGACGGGATCGAACACCACCGGCACGGGGAGCTCGGCGAGCTTGTCGGCAAGCGCAAGCGCCGTGCGGGCCGATCCGATCATCCCGATCTTGATCGCATCGACACCGATATCGCGCACCACCGCGTCGATCTGCGCGATCACCATGTCGGTGGGCACCGGATGCACCGCGCCGACGCCGAGCGTGTTCTGCGCGGTGATCGCAGTGATCGCGGTCATGGCATGGCCGCCGAGCATGGTGACAGTCTTGATATCGGCCTGGATGCCCGCGCCGCCACCCGAATCGGAACCGGCAATGATCAGGATACGCGGCGTCACTGGTCTACCCCTTGAACTTGCGCTCCGCCGAGGCGGGGTGGCGCTCGAGCGCTTTACCAGTTCGCGTCGGCCGGTCCATCAGCTCGCCGCCGCAATTGGGGCAATTCTCGTCCATCGCCTCGGCGCAACCGGCGCAGAAGGTGCATTCGAACGAGCAGATGAACGCGCCGGGATCGTCGGCGGGGAGATCCGTGCCGCAGCGTTCGCAATCGGGGCGCATTTCCAGCATCAGGCGGCCGCCTCGCGCACGGCGTCGCACACCCGGTCGACCACGGCCTCGACCTGGCCGCGATCGTCGCCCTCGGCCATCACGCGAATCACCGGTTCGGTGCCCGAGGCGCGGATCACCAGCCTGCCATTGCCGTCGAGCTCGGCTTCGGCGCCGGCAATGGCATCCTTGACCCGCGCGTCGTCGAGCGGCTTGCCGCCCTTGAAGCGGACATTCTTGAGGATCTGCGGCAGCGGATCGAAGCGGTGGAGCACTTCGCTGGCCGGCGCACCGGCGCGGACCAGTTCGGCGAGGGCCTGGAGCGCCGCGACGAGTCCGTCGCCGGTGGTGGCATAATCGGAGAGGATGATGTGCCCCGATTGCTCGCCCCCGACATTATAGCCGGACGAACGCATCTTCTCGAGGACGTAGCGGTCGCCCACCGCGGTGCGGACCATGCCGAGGCCCTGCGCGGCGAGGTGGCGCTCGAGCCCGAGATTGGACATCACCGTCGTCACCAGCCCGCCGCCGGCGAGCCTGCCCTGTCGCGCCCAACCCCCGGCGATCAGGGCCATCAACTGGTCGCCGTCGATCACCCGGCCGGTCTCGTCGACGACGATCAGCCGGTCGGCATCGCCATCGAGCGCGATGCCGATTTGCGCGCCCGAAGCGACGACGGTCTCGCAGAGGGCCTCAGGTGCAGTCGAGCCGACGCCGTCGTTGATATTCTTGCCGTTCGGCGTGACGCCGATTGCGATCACCTCGGCGCCGAGCTCCCAGAGCGCCGAGGGCGCGACCTGATAGGCCGCGCCATTGGCGCAATCGACCACGATCTTGAGCCCGTCGAGCGTCAGGTCGCCCGGAAAGGTCGACTTGGCGGCGTGGATATAGCGTCCGCGCGCATCCTCGACACGCCGCGCCCGGCCGATATTGGCGGCAGGCGCCAGCGGGACCTCGCCGTCGATCAGTGCCTCGATCGCGAGTTCGTCTTCATCGGAGAGCTTGTAGCCATCGGGCCCGAACAGCTTGATGCCGTTATCGGCATAGGGATTGTGGCTGGCCGAGATCATCACGCCCATATCGGCGCGCATCGATTGGGTGAGGAGCGCCACCGCCGGAGTCGGCATCGGCCCGACGAGTACTACGTCCATGCCGACGCTGGTGAACCCCGCCACCATCGCGTTCTCGAGCATATAGCCCGACAGCCGCGTATCCTTGCCGATCACCACGCGGTGCCGGTGATCGCCGCGCGCGAAATGCGCCCCGGCCGCCATCCCCACCTTCATCGCCATCGCCGCGGTCATCGTCGAGACGTTGGTCGTGCCCCGAATTCCGTCGGTACCGAAATATTTTCTTGCCATGCCCTGCCTGTTCGCGCCCTTGTGGCGTTTCGTGCCCGCAGAGATAGCGGCGAAAACTACAAAGGGCGAGCATGTCGCAACCTACCCGTATCCTTCTCGCGCTGATCGCGGGGCTCGTCATCGGCGTGATCGCCGCCAACTGGTCCCCCCAGGTCGCGCTGCAGGTCGCAGACTGGGTCCAGCCGATCGGCACGGTCTGGCTCCATGCGCTCCAGATGACGATCGTGCCCCTGGTCACTTCGCTGCTGATCACCGGAATAGCCGCAACCGCCGAGCGGGCCAAAGCGAGCCGCCTCGCGACACGCGCTTTCATCACTTTCATCGTCCTGCTCTGGGTCTCTTCGGCATTGGGGGGAGCGCTGACGCTCGGCTTCCTCGATCTCTGGCCGCTCGATCCGGGCGCCGCCGCCGCGCTGAAGGGCGCGTTGGCACAGGAAGCGCCGAAGATCGGCGAGGTGCCGCCATTCTCCGATTTCCTCATCGCGATGGTGCCGTCGAACCCGGTCACCTCGGCGGCGAGCGACGCCTTCCTGCCGCTGATCCTGTTCACTACCGTCTTCGCCTTCGCGGTGACCCGCCTGCCCGCCGAGGAGCGCCAGCGCCTGACCGGCTTCTTCGAGGCTTTGGGCAATGCGATGCTGGTGGTGATTAATTGGGTGCTGTGGCTGGGGCCGATCGGCGTCGGCGCGCTGGCCTATGTGGTCGGCGCGCGCGCCGGCACCTCGGCGTTCGGCGCGCTGCTCCATTATGTCGCGGTGATCTCGGGCGTCGGCATCGTCTTGTGGCTGCTCGCGGCCCCCTTCGCGTGGATTGCCGGCCGGGTATCGCTGCTCCGCTATCTGCGCGCGGTCGGTCCCTCGCAGGCGGTCGCGCTCAGCACCCAATCGTCGCTGGCGAGCCTGCCGGCGATGCTAAAGGCGACCGAGAAGCTCGACGTGCCCGTCGCGCATTCGGGCGTGACCTTGCCGATCGGCGTCGCGATCTTCCGATGGACTGGCCCTGCGATGAACTTCGCAGTGGCGATCTATGTCGCGCACTGGTTCGGCATACCGCTCGGGCCCGGCCAGCTCGCCGCGGGGCTCGCCGCTGGGGCGATCACGACGATGGGCGCGGTCGGCCTGCCCGGGACGGTCAGCTTCGTCAGCTCGATCGCGCCGATCGCCATTGCCATGGGCGTGCCGATCCTGCCATTGGGGCTGCTCGTCGCGGTCGAGACGATCCCCGACATCTTCCGCACGCTCGGCAACGTCGCGATGCAGGTGTCCACCACCCGTGCGGTCAGCATCCGCTCGGGCGATGTCGACGACTCCGCCAGCGAGGCCGATGCGCTGCTGAGCGAATAGGCTATTCGACCCAGTCGAGCCCGATCTCGCGATAGAGCGAGCGGTCTTCCTCCCATTTCGGGTTGACCTTGACGTGCAGGTACAGATGCACCGGCACGCCCATGATCCGTGAGAGCTCGGCGCGGGCGCGGGCGCCGATCTCCTTGATCCGCGTGCCGCCCTTGCCGAGCACGATCGCGCGCTGGGTCTCGCGCGCGACGAGGATCTGCTGATGGATCTCGACCGAACCGTCAGGCCGCTCGGAATATTTCTCGGTCTCGACCGCGCTGGCATAAGGGAGCTCGGCGTGGAGCTGGAGATAAAGCTGCTCGCGGGTGACCTCGGCGGCGATCATCCGCTCGGTCGCGTCGGAGACCTGGTCCTCGGGGAAATGCCACGCGCTTTCGGGCATTGCCCCGGCGAGCGCGGCCTTGAGCTCGGGAACACCATCTCCGGTCTGCGCGCTGACGAAATAGGTCTCGTCGAACGGCAGCATCTCGTTGAGCCGCGCGGCATGGCCGAGCAGGCGCGGCTTGTCGGCGATGTCGACCTTGTTGAGGATCAGGATTTTCCGCTCGGGGCGGCCCTTGAGACTCTCGACCACCTGCTGGACCTTGGGCCCCGTCCCGCCCTTGCCGTCGACCACCAAAGCGATCAGGTCGGCGCCCTCCGCGCCCTCCCACGCCGCGGCGACCATTGCGCGATCGAGCCGGCGTTCGGGCGTGAAGATCCCCGGCGTGTCGACGAGGATGAGCTGCGCGTCCCTCTCGATCGCGATCCCCATCAGCCGCGCGCGCGTCGTCTGCGCCTTGGGGCTGACGATCGCGACCTTCTGGCCGACGAGCGCGTTGACGAGCGTCGACTTGCCCGCATTGGGCGCGCCGACCACGGCGATCACGCCGCAATGCTGGGTGGGAGAATCGGTCATTTCTCGAGCTTCTCCAGCAAAGCCGCCGCTGCCGCCGTCTCGGCTTCCTGCTTGCTCGTGCCTTCGCCCGTCGCTTCCGCGAGCTTGCCGATCGCGACCTTCACCTTGAAACGCGGCGAATGGTTGGGCCCCGAGCGGTCGACGATCTCATATTCGGGCGGGCGGCGATTGTTCGCGGCGGCCCATTCCTGGAGCGCCGATTTGGGATGCCTGGGGGCCTGCACCTGCAAATCGATGCGCTTCGCCCAGGTTTTCCGGATGAAGTCGCGCGCGGGCTCGATGCCGAATTCGAGATAGAGCGCGCCGATCAGCGCCTCCATCACGTCGCCCAGGACATTGTCGCTGTCCGCCGCGCCGTCCTCGCGCGCCTGTTTGCCGAGACGCAGATGCGGGACCACGCCCACTTCACGCGCGACATCGGCGCAGACCGGGCCGGTCACCAGGGCGTTGAGCCGGCGCGACAGCGCGCCCTCGGGCTCCTCGGGAAAGCGCTCGAACAGCCATTCGGCAATTACGAGGCCGAGCACGCGATCGCCGAGGAATTCCATCCGCTCGTAATTGGCGGCGGCCTGGCTGCCATGGGTCAAGGCGCGGGTATAAGCGGTCAGGTCCGCAGGCTTGCGGCCGAAGGTCTCGGCGATCCATCCCCCCAGCGCGGGGGCGGTCAGAAGCCTTCTCCGATACGGCTCCAGCGCGCCGCGGTGAACCAGGTCCAGGGCAGGAACCAGTTGGCGCTGCCGTCGGTCGACCAGAAATTCACCACTGCCTTGCCCTCGAGATTCTCCAGCGGCACGAACTCGATGCCCCCATCGGCGTGGCTGAATCGGCTGTCGGTCGAATTGTCGCGGTTGTCGCCCATCAGGAAGACATGCCCCGCGGGCACGGTGTAGATGCCGGTATTGTCCTTGGGATAAGTGCCCTGATCGAGCACCTCGTAAGTCTTGCCGTTGGGCAGGGTCTCGCGGAAGCGCGGGATGCTGCACACCTGATTGCCCGCGGCATCAATGTTCTGGAACTGCGGCTGGCAGCGCTGGAAATTGGGCGTGATCGGCAGCACGAACTTGGCCACCTCGTCCTTGGGGATCGGCTTGCCGTTGAGGATCAGCTGGCCGCCCACCATCTGCACGCTATCGCCGGGCAGGCCGATGACGCGCTTGATCCAGTCGGTGTCGTTGCCCGGGGGCGCCTTGAACACCACCACGTCGCCGCGCGCGGGCGTGCCGCCGAAGACGCGGCCCGGAATCAGCGGCAGGCTCCACGGCAGGGAATGTTTCGAATAACCGTAATTCCATTTGGTGATGAACAGATAGTCGCCGATCAGCAGCCGCGGCAGCATCGATTCGGACGGAATCGAAAAAGGCGAGAAGATGAAGCTCCTGACCACGAACACGATCAGCGCGAGCTTGAGCAGGAAACTGCCCAGATCGCGCCATTCGGACTTGGGTTTCTCCGTCGCCGTCCCCACCGAATAAGGCTTCGGGGCGTCGGCTGCCGGCTTCTCGGGCTCGGTCGAGGGCACTTTATCCATATGGCGTGCTCTGCTTGGGCTAAGCGGGGAGGTCAAGCGGCTGAATCCGGCTGGAAGCGACCGATAGGGGACGTTAGGGGCAGCCTGCATCCAAGGAGATGAACATGGCATTGCCCGATTGGTCGACGATTCGCGCCCTGAAATCCGCCCCGCTCCAACAGCTTTTCGACGCCGATCCGGGCCGCGTCGCGGCGCTGTCGGTCGATGTCGCGGGCATTCATTTCGACTGGTCGAAGACGCATCTGACCGCCGAGGCTGTGCAGGCGTTCACGGCGCTGGCCGAGTCGATGGGCCTCGCCGCCAAGCGCGATTCGCTGTTCGCAGGCGCCGCGATCAACGTCACCGAAGGCCGGGCGGCAGAGCATAGCGCCGAACGCGGCGAGGGCGCGCCCGAGAGCGTGGCGCGTGCGCGCGGTTTCCACAGCCGGATGCGGGCGTTGATCGACGCGATCGAGGCCGAAGCGCTGGGGCCGGTGCGCCACATCCTGCATATCGGCATCGGCGGATCGGCGCTGGGTCCCGACCTGCTGGTCGACGCACTGGGCCGCGATGCCGACCGCTATGACGTTGCAGTGGTCTCGAACGTCGACGGGCTGGCGCTCGACGAGGCTCTCGACCGCTTCGATCCGCAGGCGACGATCATCGCGGTCGCGTCGAAGACCTTCACCACCACCGAGACGATGCTCAACGCCGACAGCGCACTCGCCTGGCTCGAAGGGAACGGCGTCGAGGACCCCTATGGCCGCGTCATCGCACTCACCGCCGCGCCCGAAAAGGCGATCGAGTGGGGCGTCGACGAGACTCGCGTGCTGCCTTTCGGCGAGAGCGTCGGCGGGCGCTATTCGCTCTGGTCGTCGATCGGATTTCCCGCGGCGCTGGCGCTGGGCTGGGACGCGTTCGAGGAGATGCTCGAAGGCGCCGCCGAGATGGACCGGCACTTCCGCCTGACTCCGCTGGAGAAAAACGCCCCCGCCCTCGCCGCTTTCGCCGACCTCTATTACACCCAGGCGCGCGGCTGCGAGACGCGTGGCGTATTCGCCTATGACGAAAGGCTGCGGCTGCTGCCGAGCTATCTCCAGCAGCTCGAGATGGAATCGAACGGCAAGCGCGTAACCGCCGACGGCCAGCCGGTCGAATGGCCGACCGCGCCGATCACCTGGGGCGGCGTCGGCACCGACGCGCAGCACGCAGTGTTCCAATTGCTCCACCAGGGCACGCGGCTGGTGCCGGTCGAGTTCGTCGGCGTGATCGAGCCGGGCGACAGCCAGGCCGACGCGCATCACAACCAGCTGCTGCTCAACATGTTCGCCCAGGGCGCTGCGCTGATGGCGGGCAAGGCGCATGACGACCTGGCGCGCGCCTATCCGGGCGACCGACCAAGCTCGACCCTGCTGCTCGACACGCTCGATCCGCGCACCTTGGGCGCGCTGCTGGCGTTCTACGAGCAGCGCACCTTCGTCAACGCGGTGCTGCTCGGGATCAATCCGTTCGACCAGTTCGGAGTCGAGCTCGGCAAGGAAATGGCGCGGGCAGCAGCGCAGGGCGGCGATTTCGACGCTTCGACCACCGATCTGATCGCCCGCGCCTTTCCCTGACGCGCGGTCGTCAGGCGGGCACGGCCGCCTGCTCGACCAGCGTGGCGATATAGTCTTCGAGGCGCACGGCTCCGCGGACCGGATCCTCCGGAACCTCGAGATCGTCGACGGTCGCCGCGGTCATTCGCACATAGCTTTCGGCGGCGGGGCTCGAGAAGCCGATCGCCTTGAACGCGGGCGTCCATTGGTCGCGCGGAATGGTCTCGACCCGCACCGTGCGATCGAGCGCCGCCGCAAACGCATTGGCGACGTCCTGCGGCGTATAGGATCGCGGCCCCTCGACGAAGAAAATGCCGGTGCGATCATCGGTCATCAGCGCGGCGGCATGGGCGCCGAGGTCCTCGGGCGCGACCATCGGCAATTCGAAATCCTGGTCGAACATCGTCCGCAGCACGCCTTCGTCGCGCACCTCCTCCAGATTCGCCGCCCAGTTGCTGAAATAATAGGCGCCACGGTTTATCGCATAGGGAGTCGACTGTTCCGCAAGGCCGTGCTCCAGCGCCCATAAGGTGTTGAGGTCGCCGCGCCGCTCGCCGGGCTGCGCGCCATAAGTTGATTCGGCGACGACCTTCTCCAGTCCCGAACCCTCCAGCGCGGCCAGGATCGCGGCAACCGTCGCCTTTTCCTCGGCATCGGTATCGAGGCGGGGAGCCGCAGGTGGATTGAGCAGGAAGGCGCGCCGGCCGCTGCGGAACACGAAGCGCAACATGTCCACGTCGTGCACGTCGGCGATAGCGACCTTGGCGCCCCTGGCTTTCCACATTTCCGCCTTGGCGGGATCGTGGCTGACGACCGTGACGGGCTCGCCCGCAGCCAGCAGCCTGTCCGCGACCGCCGAGCCGACATGGCCGGTGCCGCCGAGAATGATGTGCATCACGCCTCTCCTTGTTCGCACATCAACCCATCGGCCCCGAAACCGCTCCGTTGGCATCGGGCCTCCGCACGCCTATCTGCGGCTCCAGCGCGACGAAGCGGGGAGCATTGCATGACCGACTATGATTACGACCTCTTCGTCATCGGTGCGGGGTCCGGCGGCGTGCGCGCCTCCCGCGTTTCCTCGGCCTATGGCGCCAGGGTGGCGGTGGCCGAGGAATATCGCGTCGGCGGGACCTGCGTGATCCGGGGCTGCGTGCCCAAGAAGCTGCTCGTCTACGGCGCGCATTTCGCCGAGGATCTGAAGGATGCGCGGCGCTTCGGCTGGAACGTGCCCGATTGCAGCTTCGACTGGGCGACACTGCGCGACAATGTTCTCGCCGACGTCGACCGGTTGAATGGCCTCTACACCCAGGGGCTGGAGAATGCCGGCGCCGAGATCATACTCGAACGCGCCACGGTCACGGGTCCACATGAAGTGACGCTGGCGAGCGGCAAGAAGATCACCGCGAAGTACATCCTGATCGCCACCGGCGCGCACCCGCACATTCCCGAATTCCCCGGCAGCGAGCACGGCATCACGTCGAACGAGGCCTTCCACCTGGAAACCCTGCCCAGGCGCATCATGATCGCGGGCGGCGGCTATATCGCCAACGAGTTCGCCGGCATCTTCAACGAGTTCGGCAGCCACGTCACCGTGGTCAACCGCACCGACGTAATCCTGCGCGGCTACGATCATTCGGTTCGCGACCGATTGCTCCAGATCTCGCTGACCAAGGGCATCGACTTCCGCTTCCACGCCGAATTCGAGCGGATCGAGAAGCTGGAAAATGGCTGCCTCAAGGTGTTCCTCACCGGGCAGGAGCCGGTCGAGGTCGATGTCGTCCTGTTCGCCACCGGCCGCGTTCCCAATTCCAAGGGCCTGGGGCTGGACAAAGTAGGTGTCGAGCTGGACGCCAGGTGCGCGGTGAAGGTCGATGCGCAGAGCCGCACGAACGTCGACAGCATCTACGCCGTCGGCGACGTGACCAATCGTCTCCAGCTCACGCCGATCGCGATCCGCGAGGGGCACGCGTTCGCCGACACCGTGTTCGGCGGCAACCCGAGGACGGTCGATTATAACAGTGTCCCCAGCGCAGTGTTCAGCCATCCGCCGATCGCCTCGGTGGGAATGACCGAGGGGGAGGCGCGCAACAAGCTCGGCTCGGTGAAGGTCTATACCTCCGATTTCCGGGCGATGAAGAACGTCCTCGCCAACCGCAACGAACGCGCGCTGTACAAGATGGTGTGCGATGGGATGACGGGACGCGTGGTCGGCATCCACATGATCGGCCCCGACGCCCCCGAAATACTCCAGGCCGCGGCAGTGGCAGTGAAGGCGGGGCTCACCAAGGAAGCATTCGACGATACCGTCGCGCTCCATCCGAGCATGGCCGAGGAGCTGGTGCTGCTGAAGTGACCGGGCCCGGCCAGGGTCAGGACTCATATTTCTTCGTCACCCCGGCCTTGAGCCGGGGTCCCGCTGCCTTGGGCTGAGCAGAAGAAGCGGGATCCCGGCTCAAGGCCGGGATGACGATAAGGGTTTTCGCGATGGATGACATACAGCCGTTATGAATCAACAGCTTGTATAGGTTCTCACCCTAGGTTCCGATTAAGCGAATCGACCCAAGCGGGGACCAGCGTCCCCGCCGGCCCCATCCGGCTCTCGCCGAACCACGCGCTGGCTTCGGACGGATCAAGGTTGAGCTCAAGCGTCGCGGCGCCGTAATGGCGCGCGGTCTGGACGAAGCCCGCCGCCGGATAGACCGCGCCCGAAGTGCCGATCGACACGAATAGATCGGCGCGGGCGAGCGCGCGCTCGATCACGTCCATATGGTACGGCATCTCGCCGAAGAAGACGATGTCGGGCCGCAGCGCCGGCGTCCCGCAATCGGGGCATTCGGTCTCGGGCGGCAGCGCGTCTTCCCAGTCGGTACGGTTGCCGCACGCCGCACAGAGCGCCGACTTCAGCTCGCCGTGCATGTGCACCAGCCGCTGCGATCCGGCGCGCTCATGCAGATCGTCGACATTCTGCGTCACCAGCAGCAGCTCGCCCGGCCATTTCTGGTCGAGCCGCGCCAGCGCGCGATGCGCGGCATTGGGCTCGACGCTGGCGAGTTTCGCACGCCGTTCGTCGTAGAAACGATGGACCAGCTCGGGATCGCGGAACAGCGCCTGCGGCGTGCAGACATTCTCGACCCGATGCCCTTCCCACAGTCCGCCCGGACCGCGAAAGGTAGCGACGCCGCTCTCCGCCGAGACGCCGGCGCCGGTGAGGATCACAATGTTGCGAATGTCGGCCATCGCCTGAATCTGTTCGCGCGGGAGCCCTGAGGTCAAGGGGAAGCCTTGCCACTGCCGCAATGTTCGACTGTGTTCGTGCGAAGGCGGCCCGCCGCGATGGTGCGATTCAGCATTCTACTGGGCAAGGGCAAGAAATAGCCCCTGTCGCGCTGCCCCCCGATTGTGCCACAGCAGGAAGCATGACGAGCATCGGTATCTTCGGGAGCATGGGCCGGATGGGGCAGGCGATCGCGGCGGTCGCTCCCAGCCTCGGCGCACAACTGGCAGGCGGTTCGGACGTCGGCGACAATCCCGCCGATCTCGCGCGCAAGGCCGATGTGCTGGTCGATTTCTCCGCACCCGCCGCGCTCGAAGCACATCTCGAAGCTGCACGCGCCGCCCGGACGCCGATCGTGATCGGCACCACCGGTCTCGGCGCGCACCATCACGCGCTGATCGACGCCGCCGCCGCCGAAATCCCGGTGCTGCAGACCGGCAACACTTCGATGGGCATCGGCCTGCTCGCGCGACTGGTGCGCGAGGCCGCGGCACGCCTTGGGCCCGATTGGGACATCGAGATCGTCGAGACGCACCATCGCAACAAGGCCGACGCACCGTCCGGCACTGCGCTGATGCTCGGCAATGCCGCCGCGCAAGGCATGGGCACCACGCTTGCCGAAGCCGGCGTCACCGATCGCGCCGGACTCACCGGCCCGCGCGCCGAAGGTACGATCGGCATGGCGTCGCTGCGCGGCGGATCGGTGGTCGGCGACCACAGCGTGATCTTCGCGACCGCGGGCGAACGCATTGAGCTCACCCACCGCGCCGATGATCGTGCGATCTTCGCGCGCGGCGCGGTCCAGGCGGCGCTCTGGCTCAAGGGCCAGCAGCCGGGCCGTTACACGATGGACCAGGTGCTCGGCATTTGAACAAGGCGGAGATCGTCGAATTCTTTGCGCGGCTGGCGGCGGACAATCCGCACCCCGAGACCGAGCTCGAATATTCGAACCCGTTCACTTTGCTCGTCGCGGTCGTGCTCTCGGCGCAGATGACCGACGTTGGAGTCAACAAGGCGACCCGCACTTTGTTCGCCGAGGCGGACAGCCCCGAGAAGATGCTCGCGCTCGGCGAGGAGACGCTCAGGGAGCGGCTGTGCACGATCAATTTCTACAACACCAAGGCGAAGAACGTCCTCGCACTCAGCCGCGTGCTGATCGAGCAGCATGATGGCGAAGTCCCCGCCGACCGCGAGGCGCTGGAGGCGCTGCCCGGGGTCGGCCGCAAGACCGCAAACGTCGTGCTCAACAGCGCCTTCGGGCAGGAGACCTTCGCGGTCGACACGCATATCTTCCGCGTCGGCAACCGTACCGGGCTGGCGCGCGGGAAGACGCCGCTCGACGTGGAGCTGAAGCTCGAAAAGCGCGTGCCCCGGCCCTTCCGGCTCCACGCGCATCACTGGCTGATCCTGCACGGCCGCTACACCTGCAAGGCACGGACGCCCGAATGCTGGCGTTGCGTCGTCGCCGACCTTTGCGCGTTCAAGCCCAAGACCCCCGCGCCGACCGTGCGCAATCCCGGCGACACTGGAGGTTCCAGCCAGTGAAACCGGCAACGCCTTGGCAAGGAAACGGCTGGCGCGCTCCGTTCTGCTTTGCTAGGCGCGGCTTCCAAGGCACCCGTAGCTCAGCTGGATAGAGCGCTGCCCTCCGAAGGCAGAGGCCACAGGTTCGAATCCTGTCGGGTGCGCCACCTTTTCAATGACTTAGCCCCCTCCGGGGCAAACTTGTCAAATATACGTCAAATAAGCGCCCCTGCACGGCCACGCCTGCTGGTGGACGACGATTCGGCTGCCCGGCGGATTGGGTTGGCGCTGCCGCTCGTCAGAGATTCGAGTGACTCGGAGCCGATAGCGATTTGCAGGCTCGCTGGCCCTCTTCGCTGACCAACGATATTTCTCTCGAGGTAGCCGGTAGTCGCGGCTCAGATGGGAGAAGCCCTTTGACGTCTTCGCTGATGCTCGCCCTTTCGGAATTCGAGGTCGCCGAAGCCAATCTGGTGAAGCTGGAGCGGCTGTGGTCCGAGATCGACGAGATGCTCCCGCGCGGCCTCTCGTTTGGGATCAACCCAGAGTTCGAAGACCGCGAACGCGCATTTACTTCGGTCTTGAGCGCCCTCCCGATGATCGACGGATGGAAGCCGCCGATCCGCCTCATGACGCCGAACGAGGTGGCGCAGTGGCGTTTCGACGCCATGGAGATCGGAGAGCCCGGCGCTGAACTCGCACTCGATGAAGCTGTCGACCAGCCTGGAAAGGAACTCCGCGAATACCGTGCACGATTCACCCAAAAACGCCGCGAGCTCATCCGCGATACGCTAATCGACACAATGGATGGGATCGATGGCGACCTTCAGACGCTGCGCGCTACCACCAAGCCTCTAGAGAAGCACAACGCACTTCCGACTGAGCCTTGGGAACAGCTCAAGGCGAAGGTGAAGCAGATCGAAGTTCTGCTCGGCAGCAGCGTCCAACATCCGGCCACATGGTCCAACCTTCGCCGGCACCTCCATTTTGGCATGGTGGGCGACTTCCTGGACATCGACACGCGCGACTGGCCGCCTGCGCGCGACGCGCTGCGCAAGGGGCTCTACGGCGCCAATGAGCCGCTTCCCCAGATGACCGCAGATCTCGGAGAGCTGGCTTCGTCAAAGCCGAAAGGCTCGGTCGCAACCCAACTGCAATGGGATCGGCTCGGTGCGGAGGCGTTCGAACGACTGATCTTCACGTTGATTTCTTCCGAACCGAATTACGAAACCGCGGAGTGGTCGATGAAGACCAATGCGCCCGATCGCGGGCGCGACCTTTCCGTGTTTCGAGTCATGCGAGACTCCTTATCGGACGTTCAACGCGCCCGCGTCATTATCCAGTGCAAGCACTGGCTATCGAAAAGCGTTGGAGCGGCTGACGTCGCGGCAGCCGTCGCGCAGACCGAGCACTGGGACTCTCCGAAGGTCGATACTCTGATTATCGCCACCACTGGTCGCTTTTCGGCAGACGCCGTCTCGTGGATCGACAAGCACAATGACGCGAAAAAGGTGCCGCGCATTGAGTCATGGGCGGAGAGCCGCCTCGAGCTGATCCTGGCAGAACGTCCCTGGCTGATCGCCGAATTCACCTCAGATGAGTCGCCCGCCACCCAGCTAACAATAGCGCCTTGACATGACGTATCATGCGAATTGACGCGATGCACATGATATGTCATGTCAAGGCCATGCCTCGCGCTTCCCGAGCCGCCACTGCCCTGCCACCGCAAAGCACGCGTGCGATCGCGAGGCTGGGCAAGGACATTGCCACCGCGCGCAAGCGCCGTCGCATGCCCCAACGTCTGATGGCCGAGCGCATGCTGGTGTCACTCCAGACATTGCAACGACTTGAAGCCGGCGACCCGACAGTCGGGCTCGCGGTGCTCGCGGCGGCACTGTTTGTTCTGGGCATGACGCAACGTCTCGAGAACCTCGTCGCCCCAGAGAGCGATCCGGCCGGCACTGCGGAGGAGATATCCCGCCTGCCACGGAACGCTCATGCGCCGCGGGACGGCGCTGATCTGGATTTCTAGCCAATGGTCGAGACGACACGCACCTATGTCTTCGTCTACCGGAACGAAGGTTTCGTTCCCGCTGGACTGTTGGACCTGACACAAGACGGTAGGGCCAGCTTCGCAACCTTTGCCTATGGCGATCGCTATCTCGAACGGCCTGACCGGATCCCCGTCGATCCGGTCGCGTTGGCGCTGCCGGAGCCGGGTACTCAGGTGCGTTTTCGAACCGAGGAGGGGTTTTCGGTCTTCAACGGGGTTCGCGACGCCGCGCCCGACGGCTGGGGCCAATATCTGATGTACAAGGCGATGGGTGATCGCCTTCCCAACGACGTGGACCTGTTGCTCGCGTCGGGGGATCATCGCGTCGGAGCGCTGGCGTTCGGACCGACTACGCAGCGTCCTCAGCGCATCACGCCCTGGGGTGATGGCGATGCACCTGGCGAGCGTTTCACACTAGCCGAGCTTGCCCAAGCGGCCGAGCGGGCCCAGCACGTCGACGAACTCGACGAGAACCTGAGACGACTCCTCACGGCGGGATCGTCTCTTGGCGGGGCTCGACCCAAGGCAGCCACAGAGATCGCTGGCATGCCCTGGATCGCAAAGTTTCCAGCCCGCAACGATACCTTCCCCGAGTGCCGGATCGAGCTGGCGACGATGCGGCTTGCCGCGGAATGCGGACTGAACGTGCCGCCACTGGCGTTCCAGCGGGTGCTCGACCGCGACATCTATCTCATTGAGCGCTTCGATAGAAAAGTGGTCGGCAATCGACTTGATCGATTGCCCTTCGCGTCAGGCCTCACTTTGCTCGGCGCCCACGAGAGCGAGGTCAGCCGCTATGCGTATGCCGATCTAGCCGCCGCGCTCCGGAAATATGGCACAAGCGTCCGGGCGGACCTGAAGGAGCTCTTCCGGCGCATGGTATTCAACATCCTGGTGACCAACGACGACGATCACCTGCGCAACCACGGCTTCCTCTGGGACGGTAAGGGCTGGCGGCTTTCGCCCTTGTACGACGTTGTGCCAAAGCCCCAGGTCGGCCTCGACAGGCGGCTAGTCCTCGGAGTCGGATCCGATGGCCGTTCGGCGACACTCACCAATGCGCTCTCCACCCCTGCGCAATTCGACCTCAGCCGAGAGGAGGCGGAGGCCTTGGTCAACGAGTTGGCGGACCAGGTCCACGCCCGTTGGCAGCATCAATTCGAAGCCGCCGGCGTCAGCGAGGCCGACCGGGCTCGCTTCGCGACCTGCTTCCGCCAGGCGACGCCGGAGGTCAGAGCACAGCAGGGGTGATCGCATCTGACTAAAGCGCAGCGCCCGCCGAGGTGTCTACTAATCGCTAGATCTGCTATGGCAGCAAGCATCACGACACTTCGCAGCCGAGGCACGATGGGCGAGGTCAAGCTTTCCGCCACGCCAAAAGGCAATGGCTATCAGGCGACAATTGCTTTCGAAGGGGGTGCCAAAATCAGCTCCGCCGAAACCTATCCCAGTAAGGCGGAAGCGATTACCGCGGCAGCGTTGAAGCTGCTCGAGATGCCCGAGCGTCTAGAGGCGCTCGACCGGCCCGGCCCGCCCGGCGAATAGCTTGCCGCCGATCAGCGGGCGATCACCCGCCGCGCCGGCGGCGCATGAAATCCTGCAGGCTGTCGACGGGAATGAGCGTCGAGCGGCCGATCTTCACCTTCTCGATCTCCCCGGCCCGGATCAGCTGGTAGATGACCGACCGACACATACCTGTGATCGCCACGGCCCTTGGAATGCGCACCGTGATCGGAGCGTTGTCGAGAGGCGGCTCCGTTGGGTTATGCTTCGCCATCTTCGGCTCCTATCGCGGCGGTTTCGGTCTGGAGCTTCGAGGACCTAGGTTCCCGTGGCGGACGCCTCCACACCATCTCCGCCTTCGCGCCGTCGGCGTCCGGGAAAAGCGCCACCTTCAGGGGCGCCGGCCACGCCGGGTCATCCAATTCGACGCGAAGAAACTCGCGGGGCGCTTCCTCTCGCGTTCTGGCCCTCCAGGCCTCGCCGACCCGCGACCAGCCCCTCAGGACGATGAAGTGCGGCGCGCGATCGCTGCGGCGATTGTCGTTCGGAACAAGGCGGACCTTGCGATCGATCGAGAGCGTCTCGATGCTGCCTTCCCAGCCTCCCTGATTGGTTGGCCTGAACGTCCCGATGACCATCATGGTTTTGCCTCCCGCTCCTTGCGGGCCTTGGCGAAATCGCGGTCACCCGCGAGAAAGCTCTCGAGCATTGCCGGGACCAGATCGATGACCTCCGCCTTCTCGCCATAGGTCTCGCGGTACAGCGCCGCATAGTCGGCGAGCGCGCCGTTGAGGTCGGGCATCACCGTAATCGTGAGCTTGATCGGAGTTCGGTCGGGCAGCTTGGCGAGCTTCAGCATGACGTGTCTCCTTCAGCCCGCCCAAGGCCGGAGCACGAGATCCTTGTGGACGATCACGCGCAGCGGCCAGCCGGGGCGGACGGTGATGGTCGGCTGGATGTTGAGGTTCTTGGTGACGATCTGCCGGCCAGCCTGATTGGCCGATTGCTGAGCGGACTCGCGCACGGCCTTCACCAGGTCGCTTTCGCCGCCAGGGTCAGCTCGGTCCCGACGCCAAGCAGGGTCGTGAGCGCGACGCCCTTCAGGAGTCGCCAGGTGTGATAGTCGACCAGTCCGTCGAAGTATGCGTTCGCAGCCGCCTCTAGGTCTTCGCGCGTCGGCGACTTCATGTCCGAGAGGGTCTCCACCCGAGCTTCGAACCATAGCGTAGCAGCCAAACACCGCACACGGGCAACCCGAAAATCATCGGTGTTCAACGACCGCCGAAGTTCTGGAACACCCAAACTACGAACCAAAGGGGCGGACAGGCGGAACCGAACGTAATAGGCCGAACCCCTGCGACCCATTTGGGTGGGGAGGGAACTCATCGCCCTGCCCCTGTGTGACGCGGCTGTGTGACATCAAACAGCCTACCCCGAGACCCCCCCGAAGGGAACCGCATGGTATATGGCCGTTTTTCGAAAAGTCTGGATGCCCCGTGAGGATTCGAACCTCAATTGACGGAGTCAGAGTCCGTAGTCTTACCTTTAGACGACGGGGCAACAGGGCCGGCCAGATACGGCGGGGTTTCAGTGCTGTCAACGCCGCTCTGGCGGCGCGCCTTGCCCCATGGGTCGCGCTGCGCTAGCCTCGCTACCAAGCACCGGACGGCTACCATGGCCGAGACGGAACAGAACATAAGCGAGTGAACCCGATGGGGGATGGCCCAGCCAGAGTGCCCCGTGGCCGGAGCGGCAGTTCCGCCCGACCGATACCCAAAGCACCGCCCGAGCGGCCCACACGCGCACGCTGGCCCGAATCGCGCCATTTCGCGGCTTTGGACCTGGGCACCAACAATTGCCGGCTGCTGATCGCCCGGCCGCAGGGCGCGGGCTTCACCGTGATCGACGCCTTTTCGCGAATCGTCCGGCTGGGCGAGGGCCTCGCGACCAGCGGCAAGCTCTCCGACGCCGCGATCGACCGCACGCTGGCGGCGCTCCGGATCTGCGCGGACAAGCTCAAGCGCCGCAACGTCGCACTGGCGCGATCGGTGGCGACCGAGGCATGCCGACAGGCCTCGAACGGATCCGAGTTCATCGAACGCGTCTATCACGAGACCGGGATCGCGCTCGACATCATCACTGCCGAGGAAGAGGCCCGGCTCGCCGTATTGGGCTGCCATGCACTGCTCGAGCCCGGCGACGGCCCCGCTTTGGTATTCGACATCGGCGGCGGATCGACCGAACTGGTGCTGGTCGATTCGCGTGCCGAGGTGCCGCGCATCCTCGACTGGCACAGCGCGCCCTGGGGCGTGGTCTCGCTGACCGAGGCCGTGGGACTGATCGACGGAGCCGAGCGTGGCGCCGCGCTCTACGCCGAGATGCGCGACCGGGTGCGGGAGAGCTTCGCGCCCTTCGTCGCACGGCTCAGGACTCCGAAGGGCACACCGCGGCTGCTGGGCACGTCGGGCACGGTGACCACGCTGGCGAGCGTCCATCTGGGACTGCCTGCCTATGACCGCTCGGTCGTCGACGGACTCATCGTGCCCTCGGCGGCGATGCGCGAGGTCAGCCAGCGGATCGCGGGAATGAGCATGGCCGAGCGTTCGCAGGTGCCGTGCATCGGCGGCGAGCGCGCCGATCTGGTGGTGGCAGGCTGCGCGATCCTCGAGACGATCATGGACCTGTGGCCTGCCGAGCGCCTGGGCATCGCCGATCGCGGCATCCGCGAGGGAATCCTGAGGCGCCTGATGAACGGAGACCGGCTATGAGCCGCGGCGGCGGGCGCGGCCATACGCGCGTGAAGACGTCCCGGGGCCGCACCCCGCAATCGAATCGCTGGCTCGAACGCCAGCTCAACGATCCCTATGTGAAGCGCGCCAAGGCCGAGGGCTATCGCAGCCGCGCGGTCTACAAATTGCTCGAGCTCGACGAGAAGTTCGACTTTCTCAAAGGATCGAAGCGCGTCGTCGATCTAGGCATCGCGCCCGGCGGCTGGACCCAGCTGGTGCGCAAGCGGCTGCCCAAGGCCGCGGTGGTGGGGATCGATCTGCTGCCCGTCGATCCAATCGACGGCGCGACGATCCTGCAGATGGACTTCATGGACGATGCCGCGCCGGACCGGCTGATCGAGGAGCTCGGCGGCGCGCCCGACCTGATCCTATCGGATATGGCCGCCAATACCGTGGGCCATCCGCAGACCGATGCACTGCGGACTTTGGGGCTGGTGGAGGCCGCGCTCGACTTCGCGATACGCACGCTGGCGCCGGGCGGCGATTTCGTCGCCAAGGTGTTCGCCGGCGGCGCCGATTCGACGCTAGTCGCCGAGATGAAGCGCAATTTCGCGACGGTGAAGCACGCCAAGCCGCCTGCCAGCCGCAAGGGCTCGGTCGAATGGTTCGTCGTCGCGCAGGGCTTCAAGGGCCGCGCGGAAGAGGCGCCCGAATAGAAAACGGCCCCGGATCGCTCCGGGGCCGCGAATTTCTCAGGCTACGACGATCAGCCTTCGTAGTCGCTGCCCAGATTCTGGTTGCGGGGCGGAGCGGCCGCAGTGAGGCGAAGCGCCTCGGCCGACTGCGCCAGCGAACCGACCTCGTCCGGCGCTTCCTCGTCGTCGATCTGGACGCGCTGGAGGCTACTGACCACCGCTTCCTCGAGATGATTCGGGCGAACCGTCTCTTCGGCGATCTCGCGCAGCGCGACGACCGGGTTCTTGTCACGATCGCGATCGATGGTCAGCTCGGCGCCGCCCGAGATCTGCCGGGCGCGCTGCGCCGCAAACAGAACCAGATCGAACCGGTTCGAGACCTTGTCGACGCAATCCTCGACTGTGACGCGCGCCATCTACGCTTTCCTTGGATAATGGTGTCCGGGAGAGGGGCGGCACTTAGGCATGGCCCTGCGGATTGTCAAGAAAAACGCCAGTTAGCGGCGGCACGGAAACCGGCGCGGGCCTTGCGGGTTCAATGGTTTCAGTTACGTCACGAAAGATCAGGGCATGCGATTGCTGGAGAGTGCCACACTTGCCGCCACGGCCGGCGCAGCCCATGAGACCGCCATGGATCCCTGGTCGCAGCCCTTCACGGTGGACGGTAACCGGCTGACGATGCTGCCCAGGGGCCCCGAACGGATGGAAGCGTTGCTGGCGCTGATCCGTTCGGCGACGCGCACGCTGCGGGTTCTCTATTATATCTATGTCGATGACGCCGCTGGTGCCGCGATCCGCGACGCGCTGATAGAGGCCGCGAAGCGCGGCGTGAAGGTCCATCTGATCGTCGACGGGCTAGGCAGCGAGCACGCCGCAGCCCGCCACTTCTTCGATCCGCTGCAGGCGGCCGGGGTGGACTTGTGCCGCTTCGTGCCGCGCTGGGGACGGCGCTATCTGCTGCGCAACCACCAGAAGCTCGCCTTGGCCGACGAATCGCGGGTGATCATCGGCGGGTTCAACATCGAGGACAGCTATTTCGGCACTCCCGAGCAGAACGCATGGCGCGACCTGGGGCTGATCGTGGAAGGACCGGCGGCCGCCCGGCTGGTCGGCTATTTCGATGCGCTCTCGCGTTGGGCGAAGCAGCCGCGCGCATCGATGCGCTCGCTCGCGCGGATGCTCAATTCGTGGAGCGAGCCCGAAGGCGCGGCCCGCTGGCTGCTGGGCGGCCCGATGCGGCGGCTCTCGCCCTGGGCGCGGGTGGTCAAGCGCGACATGCAGCGGGCGCGCGCGATCGACCTGATCACTTCCTATTTCATGCCCAATCCGGCGATGCTCCGCCGGCTCGACAAAGCGGGAAAGCGCGGGCGAGTGCGGCTGGTGCTGCCGTCCAGGGTCGATCACACCGCTTCGCTCTGGGCCGCGCACTTCACGTATGCCGGCCTGCTGCGCAAGGGCGTGCAGATCTATGAATACCAGCCGTGCAAACTGCACACCAAGCTGTTCGTCATCGACGACGTCGTGTACATCGGCTCGGCCAATTTCGACATTCGCAGCATGTTCCTGAACCTAGAACTGATGCTCAGGATCGAGGACAGGAAATTCGCTGCGCATGTCCGGCGCTTCGTGGAAGGCGAGATCGCCCAGTCGGAGCTGATAACCGCCGAAATCCATAAAGCGCGCACCGGCGCGTGGACGCGGGTCAAGCAATTCGCCGCTTATTTCGTGATGACGGTGCTCGACTATAATGTGACGCGGCGGCTCAATTTCGGCACTCCGCAACGGCGGCGGCGGAATTAGACCGCACCGCTGCGGGCGATGTCGTAGGCGTGCCCGAAGACGTCCACGGCGGCCTGTGCCTCGGCTTCGATCGTTTCCGGGGTGGGTTCAGCAATCCCCCAGATCACGCGCTGGTGCAGCCAGCCCAGGCACAGGCAGCCGAGCGCGCGGGCTGCCACCTGCGGGTCTGCCTCGCGCATGTGACCGACCGCCATCTGGCCCGCGAAGAAATCGGCGAGCATCCGCTGCGTCGGCTCGGGCGCGCGCCGATAGAAGATCTCGCCGACCTCCGGAAAGCGCGCCGCCTCCGAGGCGATCAGGCGATGAAGGCGCACGCTGTCCTGTGACGTGATCTTATCGATGAAGCTGCGGCAGAAAGTAAGGATCGTTGTCCATAGATCGGCCGACGGTTCGAGCAGATCACTGAGTTGCTGACGATAGGCGGTCGTCGCTTGTTCGAGCACCGCAGAGAACAGCTCTTCCTTGGAGGGGAAATAGTTCCACAAGGTGCCCTTCGAGCCGCCCAGTTCGGCGGAAATCGCCGACATCGACGTCGCCGAATAGCCGTTCTCGAGGAACGAGCGCTTGGCGACCTCCAGGATTGCCAGCCGCCGCTCCTCCTTGCGCGCCTCGCGCTTGCCCGAGGTCTTTTCCGTTAGAGTTTCCATAACCGTACTATAGGGTACGATTTTCTATTGACAAGGCGCGAGGCCGGGACCATTTGCGCAGCCGTACCCTCCAGTACGGTATATAAATCATGATCGCTTCCCGTTTCCGGCCTGCCCTTCTCTCGACGCTGGCCCTCCCCTTCCTGTTTTCCGCCTGCGCGCCGGTGCCGCAGCTCGGCGCGCGGCCCGAAGTCCGCGCCGGCGACAGCTATGCCGCAAGCCAGACCCTCGCCCCTGCCGCCACCGCCTCGGCCTGGCCGGCCGCCAATTGGTGGACCGATTACGGCGACGCGCAGCTGACCGCATTGATCGAAGAGGGCCTGACGGACGCGCCCGACCTCGCCGCCGCCGCCGCGCGGCTGCGTTCGGCCCAAGCCTTCGCCCAGCAGGCCGGTGCCGCGCGCCTGCCCTCGATCGGAGTCGATGCGAGCGCCACCGAGGCCAAGCAAAGCTACAACAACGGCATCCCCCCCGCGTTCGTGCAGCAGGGCTGGAACGACAGCGGCAGGATCGCCGCCAGCCTGAGCTTCGACCTGGATTTGTGGGGCAAGAACCGCGCTGCGCTCGCCGCCGCGACATCGGACGCCGAAGCGGCACGGATCGAGCTCGAGCAATCGCGGCTCGTCCTCTCGACAAATATCGCCGGCGCCTATGCCGATCTCGCGCGGCTCGCCGCCGAGCGCCGGGTGCAGGAGAATGCGCTGAGCGTGCGCACCCAGACGCAGAAGCTGGTCTCGGACCGCGTCGTCGCCGGCCTCGATACCCGCGCCGAGCTCAAACAGGCCGATTCGGCCGTCCCCGCGGCGCGGGCCGACCTTGCCGCGACCGACGAGGCGATCGGCCTCACTCGCAACCGCATCGCGGCTTTGCTCGGCAAGGGTCCGGATCGCGGCCTGACCATCGCCCTGCCCGCCGCGCCGGCCGAAGCACGTTCGCTGCCCGCCGGCGTGACCACCGACCTGATCGGCCGCCGTCCGGACGTCGCCGCCGCGCGCGCCCGGGTCGAGGCCGCGGCCAGCCGGATCAAGGTGGCGCGCGCAGATTTCTACCCGTCGGTCAATCTCAGTGCGCTGATCGGGTTCCAGTCGCTCGGCCTTTCGAACCTGTTCGACAGCGGATCGACCTTCGGACAGGCGGGCCCGGCGATCAGCCTGCCGATCTTCCGCGGCGGGCAATTGGCCGGCCAGTATAAGGGCGCGCGCGCCAGCTATGACGAAGCGGTCGCCAATTACGACGGCATTGTCGCCACGGCGTTCCACGAAGTCGCCGATGCCGTGACCAGCCAGCGCGCGCTGGGCACACGACTGTCCGAAAGCCGGCAGGCGCTGGCCGATTCGGAAGCCGCCTATTCGATCGCCAGGCAACGTTATGAAGGCGGCCTGTCGACCTTCCTCGATGTTCTGACTGCCGAAGAGAGGGTGCTGCAGAACCGCCAGATCGTCGTCGACCTCGAGGCGCGGGCGTTCACGCTCGACGTCCAATTGGTCCGCGCGCTCGGCGGAGGCTTTTCCAACAACATCGCGGCTAGCCCCGCACGCAAGGATTCGACCAATGGCTGACGCAGATCCCGCAGGCCTCCAGTTGCGCACCGACGAGGAAGCGCCGAAGCCCAACACGCTCCGCAAGAAGCTGCTCGGCGGTATCGCCGGCACAGTTCTGCTCGCCGGTGCCGGCTATGGCGGCTGGTATGTTCTGGTCGGCAGCCACCATGTGAGCACCGACAATGCCTATGTCGGCGCCGATACCGCGAGCGTGACTCCGATGGTCGCCGCGCAGGTGCTGAATGTCCGCGTCTCGGACACCCAGGCGGTGCGCAGGGGCGACGTGCTGGTCCAGCTCGACGACAGCGATGCGCAGATCGCCCTCGCGCAGGCCGAGGCCGAACTCGCCAGGACCCGCCGCCAATATGGCCAGACTTCGGCGACCAGCACGGCGCTCGCTGCGCAGGTCGACGCCCGCAATGCCGATATCGCGCGTGCCCGCGCCCAACTCGTCTCCGCACAGGCGGATTACGAGAGGGCACGCGTCGACCTCGCCCGGCGCCAGCGCCTCGCCCCCAATGGCGCGGTGTCGGGCGAGGAACTCTCGTCCGCGACCAACGCCTTCGCCTCGGCAAGGGCAGCGCTCGAACTGGCCCGCGCAGGCATCGCGCAGGCGAGCTCGACCAAGGGCGCGGCGAGCGGTGAACTTGCCGCCAACAACGCGCTGATCAGCGGCACCACGGCCAATAACGCACCCGAAGTGCTCGCCGCACAGGCCAAGGTGGCACAGGCGAAGCTTGATCTGGAGCGCACCGTGATCCGCGCGCCGATCGACGGCGTGATCACTCGCCGCAACGTCCAGATCGGCCAGCGCGTCGCTCCCGGCACGGCACTGATGCTGATCGTTCCCGTCGGCCAGCTCTATGTCGACGCCAATTTCAAGGAAGGCCAGCTCGATCGGGTCAGGGTCGGCCAGGCGGTGACGCTGACGTCGGACCTCTATGGCCGCGATGTCGAATATCACGGCAAGGTCGTCGGGCTCTCGGGCGGCACCGGCGGCTCCTTCGCGCTGATCCCGGCGCAGAACGCGACGGGCAACTGGATCAAGGTGGTCCAGCGCCTGCCCGTGCGCGTGGCGCTCGATCCGAAGGAATTGCAGGCGCACCCGCTGCGGGTCGGCCTCTCCATGGACGCCGAGATCGACGTCTCCGCCAAGTAAGGACGGTTCGAAATGAACGCCAAGGCAGAGGCAGCGGCGCCGCTCACCGGGTTCCGCCTCATCCTCGCGGGCGCGGTGCTCGCGCTCACCAACTTCATGGTGGTGCTCGACACCACGATCGCCAACGTCTCGGTGCCGCACATCGCCGGCAGCCTCGGCATCTCGAGCAGCCAGGGGACGTGGATCATCACCTCCTATGCGGTCGCGGAGGCCGTGTGCGTGCCGCTGACCGGCTGGCTTGCCACCCGGTTCGGCACGGTCCGCACCTTCGCTTTCGGGATGATCGGATTTGGCATCTTCTCCTTGCTGTGCGGCATGTCGACGTCGCTCGGCATGCTCGTCGCCTGCCGGATCGGGCAGGGGCTGTGCGGCGGCCCGCTGATGCCGCTCAGCCAGACCTTGCTGATTCGTATCTTCAAGCCCGAGCAGCGCGCCCAGGCGATGGGCGTGTGGGCGATGACCACGGTCACCGCGCCGATCCTCGGCCCGATCCTTGGCGGCACCATCTCCGATTCCTGGTCGTGGCACTGGATCTTCTTCATCAACATTCCCGTCGCCGCTCTCTGCGCATTCGGCGCGATGCGACTGCTGCGCTCGTCGGAGACCAAGACTGAGAAGATGCGGATCGACGGCGTCGGCCTCGCGCTGATGCTGCTGTGGATCGGCGCGCTGCAGATCATGCTCGATCTCGGCCGCGAGCATGACTGGTTCAGCGATCCGACGATCGTCGCGCTGGCCGTGATCGCCGCGGTGGGGCTGGTCGTGTTCCTCGCCTGGGAGCTCACGGAGGACCAGCCGATCGTCGACTTGCGGGTGTTCCGGCATCGCGGATTCACGGTGGCGGTGGCGAGCCTGTCCTTCGCCTTCGCGACCTTCTTCGCCTCGGCAGTGATCATCCCGCAATGGCTGCAGACCAGCATGGGCTACACCGCGACCTATGCGGGGTACGCCACCGCTTTCACCGGCGTGGCGGCGGTGATCATGTCGCCGATCGTCGCCAAGCTATCGGGCAAATACGACCCGCGCGCCTTGGTGTGTTTCGGCATATTGTGGCTAGGCGTGACCTCGCTGCTGCGGGTGCACTGGAACAGCGGCGCCGATTTCTGGACGCTCGCTTTCCCGCAATTGCTTCAGGGCGTCGGCATGCCGTTCTTCTTCATCCCGCTGACCACCCTCGCGCTCGGCGCCGTCGAGCCCCGCGAGACCGCGGCGGCCGCTGGGGTGATGAGCTTCCTGCGGACCATGGCCGGCGCGATCGGCACCTCGGTATCTGCGACGATGTGGGACGACAGCAGCCGGGTCGCCCGCAGCGAGATCGTCTCCAGCCTGAACACGCAGGGCACCAGCGACGCGCTCGCCGCGCAGGGCTTCTCGGTGGATCAGATCCGGGCGGTGATCGCGCAGCTCGTCGACAAGGAGGCACTGGCAGTGGCGACCACGCACATCTTCCTGATCTCGGCAGTGGTGTTCGCCTTCGCGGCGATGATCATCTGGCTCACGCCGCGGCCGTCACGGACGGTCGAGATGGGGGCAGCGCATTAACCGAGAACCCAAACACGCCCCATTGATCAATTCCTGTCATCCCGGCCTTGAGCCGGGATCCCGCTTCTTCTGTCGACTTGGAACAGCGGGACCCCGGCTCAAGGCCGGGGTGACGATTAGTCAGAGGCAGCGCGGATCCCGCACGGGTGCTTCGGCACCACGCGTCAGCCAGCGGCCGTCGGGAGCCTGGTATTTCTCGCCCGGCGCAGTGCGCAGGATCAGGTTGCAGCCGGTGACGAATGCCATCTGCTGCACCGTCGAGCCGGCCGCCGCCTGATCGGTATATTGCTTCTTGCGCTGGATATTGAGGTTGTTGACCAGCGCGCGGAGCTCCGGGGTCGCCGTGCCGACGATCCCGAGATAGCCGTCGGGCTGCTCGCCGACCTGGCCAGCGGCGCGCGCGGCCGCATAAGCCGGATCGCGTTGCGCGAGCGCCGGCATGGCGACGAGCGAGGCTGCCGCGAGTGCGGCGGTGAAGAGCATAGGGCGCATCAGAATATCCCCGGATTTTCCTGGATCAGTGTCTTCGCCTTGTTGTCGAGGCGATACACCACTTCCTGGGTGATCGATATGTTGAGGTTGATGACGATCGGCTTGTCGGGCGCCGTCACGTTGACGCAGCCGCCGGCCATCATCACCGGCAGTGCCGCGGCCAAAAGGCCTTTAGTTCGATTCAACCGCATCACGGCTCCCTTCATCGCAGCTTGTCGCTTTCGCGCGGCTGAACCGGCTTCGCGCCGCTTTCGCCGCCAGATCGTTCCTGTTCTTCGAGCAACGAGGGCAGATTGCGCTCGATCAGCCGGTTCGGATCGTACCAGGATTGCACCGAATCGAGCAGTTGCTTGAAGGGGGCGCTGACCCGGACGTTGAACACGAAGGGCAACTTGGCCAGCCTCCGCAGCAGGAAGTTGGACTTCGTTCCCTTGCCCTGGCTGACGCCGGCGAAGCGGATCTCGGTGACCATGTCGCCGGCGAGCGGGCCGTTCATGTCGATCGTCAAGCTGCGATAGTCGAGCGCCTTGAGCGCCTGGAACGCCATGTTGCCCCAGAAACCGACGTCGCGCTGCGAAATCTCGCCGACATAGGCGATCGAGCCGCCGGCGCGGGCGCGCAGCGATCCGCCTTCGATCCGGCCGCCTTTCTCGTCGAAGACCATCGGCAGCGTTCCGTCGAACGTGCCGGTGGCGTCGAGATTGTCGAACTCCATTTCCTTCAGGAACAGCGCCGCGTCTGCGCCGATCACGCGGTAGGTCATGCGCCGCTCGCGGCTCTGGCTGAAATCGAGGATCGTCGGCTCGAGCACGAGCTCGCCGCCGGCAAAGGGCCAGCGCCCGCCTTCCACTTCGACGCGCTGGCTGTCGAGCAGGCGGAAGCGGATCGTGCCGCTGGTGACCGGGACCCCCGGATTGACCTCCGCGATGGTGGCGACCTGGCCGGGTTCGGTGCGCATGTTGAGCAAGTCGCTGAACCGCAATTCGGTGGCGAGGCCGCGCACCGATCCGAACGCCGCGGCGAGATCGGCGGCGCGGGTGCCGAAGCGGCCGGTGCTGGTCACGGCTTCGGGCGACCATTGGATCCGGCCTTCGCCTTCCACCGTCCCGCTCACATCGGCGATGACGCCGAAGGTGAGCGGGGTGAGGTCGCTCGGCTGCAGCCCGCCTTCGGCGAAGCGCAGGCCCGGCACTGCGATCGTTGCGACGCCCTTGCCGGTGGAGAGATCGTGCCGGATTTCGACGCGTCCCACGGGAACGTCCGCCGCCGGCGTCTTCAGCCCCGCCGTCGCGACGATATGGTTGCCGACCAGCCGCAGCATCGCGTCGTCGCTGGCGAGCGGGTGGAAGCGTACCGGCGAGGCGGTGTCGGCGACTTGCAGTTTGCCCGCGAGCGACAGGCCGGCGTCATCGGCTTTCCATGTGCCTGCGCCGCCGGAGATCACCAGCGGCACGCTGCCGATCTGCCCGCCCAGATCGGCGAAATGCCCGTCGATGGTGTCGCCGAAGCCGCCGGAGAGCGTGCCGATATCGAGGCGCGTGACGCTCTCCGCGCCGAGGCGTACCGCCGTCCCGGTGACACCGAACCGGCGCGTGCCCAGATCGAACCGGGCCTCCGCGGCACGCAAGGCCAGCGGGCTGGATCCGACCTGGCCGGAGAGATCGGGGCGCACGAGGCGAATGCCGCCGCCGACGCCGCCCGGCCCAGTGTGCAGCATCGCGCCTGCCAGCGGACAGGCCGTCACGCCGCCCGGCGCCAGCACTGCGCCCGCCGCGGCGATCCGCTCGAAGCGGACCGGAATGCAGCCGGGATTCAGGGTGATGCTCCCGCCGCGCCAGCGTGCATCGAGCGGGAGCGCGAGGCGATCGATACGGCCGCCCGCGAATGGGCCCGAGAGGGTGGCGAATGTCCGCATCGTGCCGCCACCTTCGCCGAGCACGAAAGCCACATTCGACAGCGCGAGGCTCGAACCCCCGGCGGCATAAGGCTGGACGAAGCCGACGCCGTAGAGCCGCGCGTCGCCTGGTTTCTGCGACAGCCGGATCAGCGCCTCGGGCATTCCGCCGCCGCGCAGCGCCAGCGTGCCGTCGATCCGCGGCGCCGCCTCCTTGCTGTCGCCACGTAGGCCGCTCCCCCGGTCGAAGGAGAATCGGGCGCCATTTGCAGCGGCGACTTCGAGGCGCGGCAGGCGGTATTGCATCCCGGTCGAGGAGACGGCGAGGACGAGGTCGGCGCTCGCATCGAACGCGGCGGCCGCCGTGGCGGTGGCTCCGGCGATCTGCGCGACGACGGGTCCGAGCGGCGTGCCTTGTGCCGCCGCGGCAGTACCCCGGACCTTGTCCAGCAACGCCCGCGACAGGCTCGCCGAGCCGGCCGAGACCCTCCCGCGATATTCGAAGCCATTGCCACGCTGGGCATAGTCGCCGCGGAGCTGCAACTGCCCCCCGACGGCTTCGGGCATGTCGAAGCGCCCCGTGCCGAGGGCGATCTTGCCGCGCGTTCCAGGAAGCCCGCCGACAAAGGAGACGTCCCCCGCCACATCGGAAACCCGCCGCTGTGGCATCGAGAGCGCGGCGAGGTTCACGCGCGCCGTGCCGTTCCAGCTGTCCAGTCCCTCGCCCAATACCGCCTCGAGCGCGACCTGCGGCCGATCGGCGCGGAAGGTGCCGCAGTCGAGGCGCGTCGCGGTCAGCGGGCCGGCAAGATCAGGCCGGGCCCGGCGGATGTGCAGCTTCACCGTGCCCGACAGGCTGAGCATCGCACAGCCGGCGAGATCGAGCCGGGGCGCGGCAACGCGCGCAGTGCCCGCGAAGCCATTGTCGAGCATTCCCTTGCCCGCAAAACCGAGATCGACGAGGCCGTGGCCGCTATCGAGCCGCATCGCCAGATCGGCGACGTCGAGCTCGACATGCGGCAGCGTAAAAGGCTTTCCGGAAGGGGGCGGCATCAGCCGGTCGATCTCCCCCAACGACAAATGCCCCTGCACCAACCGCGCCTTGATGCGGACCTTACCGGCACGCAGCGCCAGCACCCTGGCACCCCAGGGCGACAGCGTGGTGCCGAGCTCGATCCAGTCGGCCACCAGATCGGGATTGCGGGGATCGCCGATCACGACATTGGTGAGCCGCTGGCGCCACGGAGAGAGCTGGTCGATCTGGTATTGCGCGCGGACGCCCCGGCGGCTCAGCTCCTGATCGACGAATTCGCGCGCGATGGTCCGCCGCTGCAGCCATGCGACGAGCAAAACGGTCAGCAGCAGCACGAACAGTGCGAAAAAAAGGCGCCGCCAGCGGGTGCGGCGCGGCGGCGCTCCCGCAGTCACTTCGTCCGGCGCTTCATCCAGGCTTGTCGTCACGCCGTAGCAACTCCCGCCCGGCCACTATGGCTGCGTTCGAACCTGGTGTCGATTGCGGCGCCGCCGCGATAACCCCTCGTTGGAATCGGACCTTTCCGCGGGCGCTCCGGCCAAAATCATTTGCTATGGACTCGAAGTCGCCGGCGAGTAACCTGTGTGTGTTCCGATATGAAATAATGTCGAGTCGCACGGGGCAAAGGTTCGTTCGAGATTTCGAGCGCTGCGATCGGACGGGGGATTGGGACTATCACAACAATTTCTGGGATGCGCGCGCCCATCGCGGCGAGCTTTCTAATTGTTATTCCATATTCTTTTCATCGCGAATCGCCTGTTTTCTGCAATGCAACAATAGGAGACGGATGTGCCCATCTACACCGGCAATAATGGTAACAACACCATCAACGGCTCCAACGGCGACGACACGATCTACGGTCTCGGCGGCAACGACCATCTCTACGGGCGTGGCGGCAACGACACGATCTATGGCGGTACGGGCAACGACGATATCGAAGGAAACGACGGCAACGACACGCTTTACGGCGAAGACGGCAATGACAGCATGTCGGGAGGCAATGGCAACGACGTCATGAGCGGCGGTACGGGCAATGACGACATGTCCGGCGACGCCAATGACGACACGCTGACCGGCGGGACCGGCAACGACGTGCTGCACGGCGGCACGGGCAACGACATCCTCTATGGCGAAGCCGATAGCGACACGCTGTATGGCGATGACGGCAATGATTATCTCCATGGTGGCGCAGGCCTCGACCATCTGTACGGCGGCACCGGCGCCGATACGCTGGATGGCGGCACCGAGGATGACGAATTGTGGGGCGGCACCGGCAACGACATATTGATGGGCGGCGACGGCAACGATCAGCTTTCCGGCGACGACAATGACGACACGCTGTCGGGCGGCAACGGCAATGACAGCCTGTCCGGCGGCAATGGCAACGACACGCTCACCGGCGGTGGCGGAATCGACTTTATCGACGGCGGCGCGGGCACCGATACCGCGGTCTATTCCGGCTCGCTGGCCGATTACACGATCTACCGGCTCGGCCCGATCGCGGGGGTGGTCCATAACGGGCCCGGCGGGCCGGGTTCGGGCGCGGACGGCGCCGACCTGCTGGTTTCGGTCGAGCGGCTGCAATTCGCCGATGTCGCCATCGACCTCACTGCGAACAACGCGCCGTTCGCGGCCAATGACGCGGCCGCGCTCACCGAGGATGCCGGCAATTACAGCAGCGGCAGCGCGAGCGTGCTGGACAACGACTTCGATTTCGAGGGCGACACGCTGACCGCCACGCCCGGCGTGTTCAACGGCACCTATGGCACGCTGACGCTCAACGCCAATGGCACCTATAATTACGTGCTCAACGCGACCGCACAGACGTTGGCGCAGGGGCAGGTGGTCCAGGACAGCTTCACCTACACCGCGTCGGACGGCAGCGCCTCGGACACCGCCAATCTGGTCTTCACGATCACCGGCGTGAACGACGCCCCCGTGGCCCATCCCGACAATGCGGCGACAAGCGAGAATGCGAGCGTGCTGATCAACGTCCTCGCCAACGATACCGATGTCGACAATGGCGCGGTGCTCACCGTCACCACCGCTTCCGCCCCGGCCGGCCAGGGCAGCGCCGCAGTGATCGGCAACCAGGTCCAGTTCAATCCGGGCAGCAATTTCGATCATCTCGCGGTGGGCGCCACCGCCAGCGTCACAGTCAGCTACACAATCCAGGACCAGTTCGGCGCGGCCTCCGCCTCGACCGTGACGGTCATCGTCACCGGCACCAACGACGGCCCCGTCGCCAATCCGGACGCCGCCGCGACGACCGAGAATGCGACGATTCTCGTCAACGTCCTCACCAACGATACCGATGTGGATGACGGCGCGGTGCTCACGGTCAGTTCGGCCTCGGCACCCGCAGGTCAGGGTACCGCATCGGTGGTCGGCAATCAGGTGCAGTTCGCGCCCGGCGGCGACTTCGACTATCTCGCCGTCGGCGAAAGCACCGTCGTCACGGTCGGCTATTCGATCACCGACGAACATGGCGCCACCGCCG
This sequence comes from Sphingomonas sp. Root241, assembly GCF_001428865.1. Classification (GTDB taxonomy): domain Bacteria; phylum Pseudomonadota; class Alphaproteobacteria; order Sphingomonadales; family Sphingomonadaceae; genus Sphingomonas. The sequence goes on along the minus strand of NZ_LMIV01000001.1, from coordinate 4,209 downwards.
CCTCGACGATCGCCCTCACCGTCACCGGCACGAACGATGCGCCGGTGATCGATGCCGGCGGTACCGACGCGACGGGCAGCGTCACCGAACTGCCCAACGGCGATCCGAACGAGAATGCCTTCACGCGTCAGGACAGCGGCACGATCGCGTTCGACGATGCGGATCTCAGCGATACCCACAGCGCGGGCTTCGCGCCTCAGGCCGGCGGCTATGTCGGCACCTTCACGCTCGATGCGGTAAACCAGGGCACCGACAGCGTCGGCTGGCATTTCGCAGTCGACGACAGTGCGATCGACTTCCTCGACGAAGGCGAGACCTTGACGCAGGTCTACACCGTCACCGTCGCCGACGGGCATGGCGGCACCACGACGCAGGATGTCACCGTCACGATCACCGGCGAATCCGACAATCTGCCGCCCGACGCGGTCGACGACGCCTATTCGGTGGCCGGCAATGTCACGCTCACCGTCGATGCGAATGACGGCGTGCTCGCCAACGACACCGACGACGGCGGAGTGGGCGCAGGACCGGGCGAGGCCTCGGTCACCGCCTTCGACGCGACATCGGCGAACGGGGGGGCGGTCACGGTCAATCCGGACGGCTCGTTCAGCTACGAGCCGCCGGTCGGCTTCAGCGGCGCCGACAGCTTCACCTACACGCTCACCGACGCCGAGGGCGAAACCGACATCGCGACGGTGACCGTCAATGTCGGCGCCAACCAGGTCTGGTTCATCGACAATGCCGCGACCGGCAGTGCCAATCTCGGCACGCAGGCCGATCCGTTCACGTCGCTCGCAGCGTTCAACGCGGCGCAAGGGTCGCCGAGCGGTCCCGGCACCGGCGATACGATCTATCTGCGCGAGGGCACCGGCACCTATTCCGAGGCCGATGGCATCAACCTGCTGAACGGACAGACCTTGGTCGGCGGCGGCCAGGATCTCGTGATCGGCGCGGAAACGATCGAGCAAGGCACCGGGCGCCCGACGATCGTCGTCACCGGCGGCGCCAATAACGGCGTCGATCTCGCCCAGAACAACCATGTGTCGGGCTTCGACATCGGCGACACCACCGGCGCGGGCATCGCCGACGGCGGCGGCAGCGTCGGCAGCTTGACGATCAGCGACGTCGGCAAATCGGGTACCGGCCAGATCGTCGATGTGGATCAGGGCGGCACGCTCAACGTCACGCTCAACAGCGCCGCCTCGTCGGGCTCGAGCGGCGGTGCGATCGACCTTGCCGGCGTGGCGGGCAGCTTCACCGTCACCGGCGCGACCTCGATCACCGGCATGCATAGCGGCGGCGGCATCGACATCACCGGATCGTCGATCACCGCGAGCTTCGCCGGCGGCGGCACCGTGGCGACCTCCACGACCACCGCAGTGAATTTCGTCGGCAATAGCGGCGCGCTCGCGCTCGGCGGCGGGCTCGACATCGTCACGACCAGCGGCGCCGGCCTCAATGCCAGCGGCGGCGGCTCGGTGACCGCGACCGGCGCGGGCAACAGCGTGACCTCGACGACCGGCGTCGCGGTGGCGGTCAGCGGCACCGCGATCGGCGCTGCCGACCTCACTTTCGAGAGCGTCTCGGCCGATGGCGGCGCCTATGCGATCCGCCTCAACGGCACCGGCGCGGCCGGCGGGCTGCACATCACCGGCACCGGCACGACCGACGGCTCAGGCGGCGTGATCCAGAATATCGGCGTGCGCGGCATCGAACTGATCAACACCGCCGAGGTGAGCATCGCCAACGTCGCGCTCACCAACGCCAACACCGTCAACGGCACTTCGACCGATCTCGACGTCAGCAATTCGAACGGGGCGATCTATCTGAGCGGCGTCACCGGGGCGTCGCTCAGCAATGTCGACATCAACGGCGCGGCCGACAGCGGCGTGGTCGGCATCAACGTCGCCGATTTCGTCATGAACAACAGCACGATCACCCAGGCCGGCAATGCCCTGAACGAGAGCGGGCTTGAGTTCACCAACCTCTCGGGCAATTCGTCGATCTCGAACACCGACATTTCCTTCTTCGAGACCAACGGGCTCGACATCGTCAACACCGATGCGGGGCTGAACCTGGTGCTGAATAACGTCACCATCCGCGACAGCCAGACAGCGTCGTCGGGCGGCCCGGCCAATGCCAATGGCGATGGCGGGCTGCAGTTCCGCAGCTTCAGCACCGCGCCGGGCGCACCGGTCACCAATATCGACATCGTCGACAGCGATTTCGTGCGGCTCCGGACCCAGGCGATCCAGGTCATCGGCGACCATGATTCGGTCGTCAGCGTCGATATCGTCAACAACCTCATCGACAGCGAGGCCGCGGCCGGCACCGGCATCGATCTCAATGCGAGCAGCGCGTCGCAATTCGCGTTCAACGTCATCGGCAACACCGTGACCAGCCGCGGCGGCAATGCGATCAATGTCACCGCATTCGGCGGTGCCGACATCGAGGGCCGGATCAACGACAATATCATCACCGCCAATACGGCCGGATCAGGCGTGCGGATCCTGCCGCAAGACACCGGCAGCACCGCGATCGTCGAAGTGCGCAACAACAGCATCACGATGGGGACGGGCAACAGCAATGCCGCGATCGACGCACAGGCGCGGTTCGGCGACGCACGGCTCGACCTCACGCTCGACAACAACACGCTGGATTCGAACCCGACGGCACTTGCCGATATCAACATCACCTCGGGCTCCTCGGCGGCGGGCGAGACCAGCCAGGTCTATGCCAATATCATCGACAATGACGTCCTTGCCGGCGGACCGACCAACGCGCTGCGCCTGCGCGTAGCGGACCTCGACGGCACTTCGGATCCGCGGATTTTCCTCGGCGGTTTCGTGGAGGGCGGGGCCGGCGTCGACGACGATGCGGTCGCCACCTGGAACGCCAATGGCAACACGCCGGTCGTCACTGCGGCGACCGTCGCCGTCAGCCTGACCGCCGGCGCGACGGCGCCCAGCGCGGGCACGGCGCTGGTCCCCGACAATCCGACGCCATTGATGGCAGGCGCGGTGGCCGGCGCCTCGAGCGGAACGGGCCATCTGCTCGGTCAGGCCGATCTGGACGGCCTTGTCGATGCCGCCATCCAGCGCTGGGCCGATGCGGGTGCCGGCGCCGATGCGATCGCCGCGATGCACGCCACGTCATTCGCGGTCGCCGATCTCGTCGGGCTCGATCTCGGCTTGCACGGCAGCGGCGGCGTGCTGATCGACAGCGATGCCGCGGGCTTCGGCTGGTATCTCGACGCGACGCCGTTCGACGACTCAGAATTCCTGGGCGGCAACGGCCCCGCGGGCATCGACCTGCTCACCGTGGTGATGCACGAACTCGGCCATGTCGCCGGTCTGGAGGATCACTATTCGGCAGCCGCCGGCGGCGACCTGATGTTCGGTTTTCTCCTCGAGGGCGAGCGGCGGGCACCGGGCAGCGCGGAGGTGGAGAGCGCCGCCGCACAGCCTGAATGGGCAGACATTTCTGCGCAGGACGATGCCGTGTCGCAGCATCATCTGGACTATTGGATGTAAGGGGCCGCGGCGCGACGCGAAAAGCCCGCGCGGCTGGTGCCGTGCGGGCTTTGGTGTGTTGGTTGCGGGAGTAGGATTTGAACCTACGACCTTCAGGTTATGAGCCTGACGAGCTACCGGGCTGCTCCATCCCGCGGCAATTTGTTTTGCCTCAAGCGCCGGCGGCAGCATGCGCTGCCTTGGCTTTCCTCCCCCGGACTGGATCCGGGGTCGGGCGGCCGTACGGCCTTGCGGGAGCTGCGCTCCCGTTTGGCATTTCTGACGTTGTGAATGGGTTTTCCTGTGGGGACCTTTGTGATTTGCGTTTCGCACGGGCTGCAATGCCTGGCGACGACCTACTCTTCCATCGCTTGAGCGATAGTACCATCGGCGCTGCCATCGGCGCTGTCTGGTTTCACGGCCGAGTTCGGGATGGGATCGGGTGGTTCACAGACGCCATAGCCACCAGGCAATGGAGCCCGTGCGACGGATAGCCAGGGGCTATCCTTTGGGCGCAAATCTTGGGGTTCAAATCGATACCGTGCACATGGGGATTGAATAAAGCTGCGACTGGATCATCCGACCACAAGCAACGCTGGTGTTACCCAGGATTGTCATTGATGGTGGAACTCTCAAGCGCGAATAGGACAATTAGTACTGGTTAGCTCCATGCGTTACCGCACTTCCACATCCAGTC